>CP070727.1:0-16060 GCA_020350885.1 bacterium
AGGCGCCGTTCAGGGGTGACTATGAGCAGGCGGTTATCTACTCGATCCTGCACGAGGATCCCGAGCCGGTGACGGCGCTTCGAACCGGCGTGCCGGTTGAGCTCGAGAGGATCGCTAACAAGGCGATGGCAAAGAACGCGAGTGATCGATACCAGCATGCAGATGAGCTGCTGGTGGATCTGAGAACTTTATCGGCTGAGATAACAACCACCGGTTTAGCAAAGGGTCCTCGAAAGAAAGGATTCACGGGAAAGCATATCGGTTTTATATTCGGTTCGGTAATAATTATCGTCGCAGCTCTCGTGCTTGCAAGACTCTATCTCTTTCCCGAAAAGAGCGAAGCGATCGATTCGATAGCGGTTAAACCACTGGAGAATTTATCTAAGGATCCAGAGCAGGAGTACTTCGCCGACGGGATGACCGAGGCGCTCATCGCTGAGATCGCGAAGATCGGCACGATCAAGGTGATCTCGCGCACATCGGTCATGCGCTACAAAGATACAGACAAATCCTTGCCGGAGATTGCGAACGAGCTCGGTGTAGATGCAATCGTCGAGGGATCGGTTATGCAGGCAGGCGACCGTGTGCGCATCACTGCCCAGCTCATCGAGGCTGACGAGGATCATCATCTCTGGGCGGAGCATTACGAGCGTGACCTGCGTGATGTCCTGGCGCTGCAGCGTGAGGTGGCGCGCGCGATCGCCCGGGAGATCGATGTTACGCTGGCCCCGAGGGAAAAAGATGAAGACACCGCTGCCCGCCGGATCGATCCCCGCGCTCATGAAGCGTACCTCAAGGGGCGCTACCACTGGAACAAGAGGATGGAGGGGGATCTCAGGAAAAGCATCGAATATTTCGAAGAGGCGATCAGCATGGATCCCGATTACGCTCAGGCGTATGCGGGTCTTGCGGAAGCCTTCACCATACTCAGAAACTGGGGTTTTTACCCGGCAAAGGAAGCCAATCAAAAAGCAAAGGAATACGCCCACAAGGCTCTTTCGATTGACAGCAAGTCGTCGTCGGCGTATTCGGTTCTTGGCCTGGAATCTCTCGAATATGAGTATAACTGGGAGGCTGCGGAAGAATATTTTAAAAAAGCGATAGAGCTGAACCCGAACTATGCTACTGCTCACCAATGGTATTCGCAGCTGTTGTCCTTTTCGGGGCGGCACGAAGAAGCAATGGAAGAGGCAGAACGGGCGCTTCAGCTCGATCCACTGTCCCTTATCATAAACTTGGCCCTTTCTATTAAATATTATTATGCAGGTCACTACGATGAAGCGATCGAGCAGAGCTGGAAAACTCTCGAGCTGGATAAGAATTTCTTTGCCGTTTATTATTTCTTGCACCAGTGCTACATAGAGAAAGGAATGTTTCAGGAAGCTTTCGAGGCATTCAGGCAATTGATAATTCTTGACGAAAAAGCAATCTTATATGTGGAAGAATTCGACCATGTCTGCAAAACATCGGGATTCGAAGGCTACAATACATGGGTAATCGAAAGCATGGACAAATGGTCGTTCCATGACTATAACTACCCAATCTATAGGTCCATGGCGTATGCACGGATTGATAACAAGGATAAAGCGTTTGAAGAATTAGAAAAGGCGTATGATGCGCGTGCGCCATATACAATAACTATCGGTGTCGAGCCGGCGCTTAACACCCTTCGATCGGATCTGCGCTTTGATGAGCTGCTCAAAAAGATCGGATTAAAGAGTGATCGGTGAAATCATTTGGTAATGCATTTTCGATAGACTTTAAAATGACAACATGATCGGTAAGACCATCTCGCACTATACAATCCTCGAGGAGCTCGGCCGGGGCGGCATGGGCGTCGTCTGCAAGGCGGGGGATACGGAGCTGAAGCACACTGTGGAGCTTGAGTTCCTTTAGCTCAACTGATGTATAATCAGTAGGTTCTCAGGTTCGATTCCCTGGCGACCGGGGTTTCTTGAAGCCACAGCGGTTTTTTTGAGGATCACTAAATCATAGACATTTGAAGAAATCGGTATTATAATATATGACGTTTCTTGAGGAAAATTCTAAACTGACCATTTATTAATCTGTCGTTACGCATCGTTTGGGATGGTTAATCTCCATTGTCTGAGCATCCTGATGCATGACATGGGTCGTGTCTACGGACTGTGCTTCGTACATTACGTGGACGACATTGTAATGTTTGATGCCGTGGATATCCAAAAGGTTGGAATCGGGCACAATCCTCATGCGAAACGGTCTCTTTTATTTTATTCCATTTTATGTACAGTGACGTGTTTTGCTCTTATGAAAGGAGGCAGTCATGAGAAAGTTGGCATTGTTCATCTTTATCGTGATCTCTCTATGTTCCCTTCCGGTCAGTGGCGAGGTGCCAACAGATATTCTTCATAGTTTCGAAGATGGACCAGATGATGGGGCTAAGCCGTACGGTTCGCTGGTCGAATTGAGCGATGGCAGGCTGTGCGGGATGACGAGCGCTGGTGGCACTTATTCCCATGGTGTGATTTTCAGCATCAACAAGGACGGATCGGATTACAGTGTTCTTTATCATTTTGGCAGTACTCCCAATGATGGATCCTCGCCCCGTGGCTCGCTGACCGAAACAGACGGCAAGCTGTACGGGATGACGGGCGAAGGTGGGACATCTGCCGGCGGAACAATATTCTGCATCAACCCGGACGGAACGGGCTACGATGTTCTGTATCATTTTGGAAGTGCTCCCGACGATGGAGTTTTACCCGTTGGTTCACTGATCTATGTAGATAGTTTATTATACGGGATGACGGCCGATGGTGGGACATCTGCCAGCGGAACAATCTTCTATATCAACCCGGACGGAACGGGCTACGATGTTCTGTATCATTTTGGAAGTGCTCCAGACGATGGAATCACCCCCTCTGGTTCGCTGACCTTCATAGATAGTCTCTTGTGCGGCATGACCAGCGGAGGCGGGACGTATGGCGGTGGAACGATCTTCGGCATCAAACAGGATGGATCTGACTATTGTAGTATTAGTTTTGGTGGTACTCCCGAGGAACCAGAAATCCCCATCGGCTCACTGACCATAGGCCCCGAAGGAAAAAATTTCGCATTTTTAGGAGATGGCTGTTTTAATGCTAAGGGTAATTTTGGGATATTTTTACAGGTAGGGTCAGCGGATGGTTGTAATTTTAAATGGCCCTCCTTTCTTCCTATTCATACTTTCTCAGGTCCTCCCGATGATGGAGCTTGTCCAAGTGGTTCGCCGACCTCTACAGATTACGACTTGTACGGTATGACCAGGCTAGGTGGTATTTATAACGTCGGAGCGATCTTCGGCGTCAAACCGGATGGATCAGGCTATAATGTTTTTCACAATTTCGGCGGCGCTCCCTCTGATGGATCTTTGCCCTTTGGTTCACTGACCTATATAGATGGTGGCTTGTACGGCATGACCAGCATCGGTGGTAGCTCCGACGTTGGTGTGATCTTTTACATAGATGCTGTTGAACCTCCAGTGGCGACTCTTTTACAAAGCTATACTGCCCACTTTAGAGAATCAGCGGTTATCGTCAGATGGACCCTGTCCGAAGTTCCAGAAAATATAGAGTTCTTCATTCAAAAAGCTGAGAATTCTGACGAAATCTTCAAGGAATTACCTTCTCCTGAGATTATTAAGGATAATCTTTCTTTTACCTTCGAGGATAAAGAATGCAAGCCAGGAGATATCTGTATGTATCGTATAGGAGTATTAGACGCAGATGATCACTACATTTTATTTGAAACGGATCCAATCATTGTTCCAGAATTACCGTTGACTCTTTTTCAAAATACACCGAACCCTTTCAATCCTGTAACAACAATACGTTATTACCTGCCGGAAAACAGCAGGATTACTTTGGGGATCTATGACATCTCGGGCAAGCGTGTTGCATGTCTTGTAAACAAAGAGCAGAAGATGGGGTTTAATTCAGTAGAATGGGATGGTAAGGATAATCACGGGAACTCGGTTGCTTCTGGAATATATTTCTTCAGATTGAAAACTGGAAAGCAGACAATAACAAGGAAAATGGTATTGCTCAGGTAACACGATTTACCCAGTTTCTTTTCATATTTTAGAATGAGACAAAGCTTGATATTACACATTACTTAGATATATAAAATAACTTGGAAAACTGGGTTGTAGAAACATCTGCAAGTTTTACTACTACTAATATTCGTTATTAACCTCTATACCTTGGATCCTACTGAAGTTAAACTAGTATTTTAATCAGTATGTTTAACACCTCAATACCCTCTTAATCAGTAGGTTCTCAGGTTCGATTCCCTGGCGGTGCATTTTTTTGCTTTATTTGTAATATGTTAGTGGTTCCCCGTCTCGTTTTTTAAATCCCGAAAAATGAAAAGTAGCACGTCGGTAGCAAGAAACTCCTGCCCTGAAATGGGTATACTGGTGCAAGCATGTAGAGTCGTTCTGTTGCCCCATAAAAAATGGACAATTGTCGGTGGCAGGTGCTTGCTTGCGGAATGTGCTCTTGCGGCCTCGATACAGTCTCGATGCAGAGGGGCATTTGTAGAAACGAAGAGGTATTGTTTCATTCCAGTCTGTAAATTACGTGTGCTTTATGATAATATAGATATTGCGTGGCTTATCTTTAAAGCTATTCGGTAGAAGATTAATAGAGGGGATGGGACTTGCTACGACCCACTACTCATCATCATCATTTCTCTCTTATGTAAATAGATCTAAATCGGTTTCTCTTACAAACCTTGACTGGATCGGAAAGGGAAGCAGGGAACTTCGACCGTGCTGTGTGCTGGGCCGATAACGCCAAGTTCGTCAACATTGTCCTTAACATGAGGGAGGGTAGGTCATGCGACGATGGTCTAATTCCGCTATGGTTCTCGGACTGCTTATGATTCTTCTGGGGATTCCTGCACTGCAGGCGCATTGGGTGGAAGACGGTGTTGCGATCTGCACAGCGTTAGATGATCAGATAATTCCTGAAATCGCCCCTGATGGTTTGGGGGGAGCGCTCATCACGTGGAAGGACAACCGTAATGGTAACTATGACATCTTCGCGCAGCGTGTGGATGCATCAGGAAACGTTCAGTGGATCGCCAATGGAATCGATATATGCATAGCATCCGGGGGTCAGGATGATCCCGTCATACTTTCTGACGGTCACGGTGGGGCGATCATCACTTGGGACGACTACCGGAGCGACAACGACGTCTACGCGCAACGAGTGGATCACTGGGGCAATGTGAAATGGTCAACCGGTGGAATCTTGATAGGTACAGGCAGAGACCCCTGTATGGTCTCTGATGGCTCTGGTGGAGCGATCATCGCGTGGGAGAGGGGCGCCGATATCTATGCGCAACGGATTGATTCATCGGGAACAGAACTGTGGACAGCGGGCGGAGTCGCGATATGCGTTGCCTTAAATAGCCAGCTCGGGCCTGCCATTTCATCCGATGAAGCAAGTGGGGCAGTCATTTCGTGGATTGACTTCCGTAACGTTCAGGGCGATATCTACGCACAGAGGGTGGACTCATCGGGCACAGTGCAGTGGATGGACGATGGAATTCCTATATGCACCGCACCGGATGAACAAACAGGGTTTATCGCCATCACCTCCGATGGTTCAGGGGGAGCGATCATTGCTTGGGATGACTATAGGAGCGGTACCCACTACGATATCTATGCACAGCGGATTACCGGATCAGGAAGCAGGCCGTGGCCTACCAACGGAGTTCCGATATGCACCGTGTCAGGTGATAAGTACTGTCGAGGCAGCTGCTCCGATGGTTCGGGAGGAGCAATTATCACGTGGATGGACTTGCGAACAGCGGATTCTGACATCTACGCTCAAGCAATCGATACAAGCGGGTCTGTTCGGTGGACGGTTGATGGAGCCGCGATATGTGTCGCTCCGAACAGTCAAGGTGATCCGGTCATCATTCCCGACGGCTCTGGGGGAGCGATCATTGTTTGGAATGACGGCAGGAACGGCAACACAGACATCTATGCGCAAAAGGTTGGTGCATCGGGAAGCATGCACTGGACAGACAATGGAGTCGCACTATCGACCGCACCAAACAGCCAGAGCTTGGTTAGAATCGCATCCGATGGTTCAGGAGGAGCGATTACTACATGGATGGACAATCGCAGCGGGGGATACGACATCTATGCACAACGGATCGAAAGGGACGGGCGTTGGGGTACCTATCCCGCCCCGACGATCACCGCCGTCCAGGATGTTCCAAAGGATCAGGGGGGAAAGATGCTCCTGCAATGGGAACGGAGCAGCGTCGATACGATACCGTCCGCAGAGATAAGCCACTATTCGGTCTGGAGACGGATTCCGAAAACTGAAGTCAGTTTGTTCACTGAGGAAGCGCAGGATATCTGGCCGCTTGGTGTTACCGTGGACTTCGACGGGCCGGCGATACGATTCTATTCGTCGAGTGGAGATTCCGCATGGGAATGGTTGGCCAACGTTCCCGCACGCCACTTCGAAACCTATGCCCTCACCGTTCAGAGCCTTTACGACTCGATGGGAACGGATCCCGGGTGGCAGTATTTCATGATCTCAGCCCACACAAACGATCCGGTCGTCTACTACGATTCCCCGGTGGATAGTGGTTACTCGGTGGATGACCTCTCGCCGTGCCAGCCGGAGGGTCTTGCAGGCGAGGCGATTTACGGACCACCAGGTCTTACACTCACCCGGGAGCCGGACTCGGAGTCCAATCTCACATGTCGTGCGATTTACCGGGGCGATAGCAAGGCGTTCTCCCCCGATCCAGGGAATCTCGGCTGAACATTGTACGAAATAACCGGTACCTTCATCCAGGATGTTCCGAAAGATCATGGAGGAAAGATACTCCTGCAATGGGATCGGAGCAGCGTCGATACGATGCCGTCCGCAGAGATAAGCCGCTATTCGGTATGGAGACGGGTTCCAAAGGCGGCAGTCAGCTTGTTCGCCGGGGAAGCGCAGGAACCATGGCCGCTTGGTGTTACCGTGGACTTCGACGACCCGGCGATACGATTCTATTCGTCGAGCGGGGATTCCGCATGGGAATGGTTGGCCAACGTTCCCGCACGCCACTTCGAAACCTATGCCCTCACCGTTCAGAGCCTTTACGACTCGATGGGAACGGATCCCGGCTGGCAGTATTTTATGATCTCAGCCCACACAAACGATCCGGTCGTCTACTACGATTCTCCCGTGGATAGTGGTTACTCGGTAGACAACCTCTCGCCGTGCCAGCCGGAGGGTCTTGCAGGAGAGGCGATTTACGGACCACCGGGTCTTACACTCACCTGGGAGCCGAACTCGGAGCCAGACATCGCATGCTATGCGGTATACAGAGGCGACAGCGTATCGTTCGTTCCAGGTCCAGGAAACCTCATAAGCTCCCCATGCAATACAACCTACTCGGATAATTATCAGTTGTGGAACCACCGCTACTACAAGGTTTCGTCAATCGATGTCCATGGGAACGAAAGCCAGTTTGCATTGCTGAGGCCTGAGGATGTCACGGGCGGTGAAACACCAGAAGCGCCGCTTGCGAGCTTCCTTGAGCAGAATGTACCGAACCCGTTCAATCCTGCAACCACCATTCACTTTGGGCTCGAGAAAACCGGACATGTATCTCTGTGGATTTACGACGTAGCGGGACGCTTCATACGCGTGCTGGTTGATGAGATGCGGGAAGCCAACGTGTACGATGAGGTTTGGGACGGCATAGATAACGGCGGCAATGCAGTTGCGAGCGGCGTGTACTTCTACCAGTTACGTTCAGGGACGTTTAGAGAAACGAAGAAGATGGTGCTGCTCAGGTAAGTATTTCTTATTAAGTGAGAGGGCGGCAGTTACACATAGTACAATTAAACTTGTATCAGTTGGCCTACCACCTCAAGGGCCTCGTAATCAGTAGGTTTGGGATTCGATTCCCTGGTGCCGCATTTTTTTACTTTATTTATAAAGTGTTGGCGGTTCAGCGTCTCGATTTTTAAATCACGAAAATGTAAAGGTAGCGCATCGGTAGCTGAAGTATATGTGCATGTAAGCGAGCAGCTTTTTCAAAGAGGGTTGCCTTATGACATTGAACTAGTGAATCCCGGTTTGTAAAAAAACGGAACGTGCGGGCTTCGAGGTATGCTTTACGAACCGGATTTTGTTAGATAATACATATTGTTATGGGGTAATTGGGTGTTGTATGATCGGCAGGATTTAGTGGGAGCACCCAGAGGACAGCACTTTCTGGGTCGGAATTCCTGCCCTTGAGGGTACATACAAGTGTTGCGCAGTGGATGGAATTAATAGGAACGACAGGTGCGATTGTCGAGGAAAGAGCAAGGGCAGTCCGAGTTCCTATAAATAATGGTAAGGAAAAATGGCGCATATCAATCATGTCATATTCGGAATCAAGTACGTAATAAATCATCAATTCTTCAATAAACGCCACCCCCTTATCTGTGGATTGGTCCTCACTGACAGATGTAACCTGCAGTGCCGTCACTGCAGGTTGGCCAATCGCGGGATTCCGGATCTCAGCTTCGAGGAAGCGGTCGATGCATGCAATGCATTCTATAAAGAGGGCGGTCGCACCCTCTACTTACAAGGCGGTGAACCGCTACTATGGCGTGACGGATCTTATACCATCGAAGACATTGTTACATATTCACGTGATATCGGTTTTTACTCGGTTATTATATATACCAATGGGACTATTCCAATAAACACTTCGGCCAACACCGTGTTCATCAGTGTAGATGGACTTCGAGAGACGCACGATCAATTACGGGGAGCTACATTTGACAAAATCATGGATAATGTACGGGATTCCAGCCATCCGTCCCTCTACATAAATTTCACGATAAATAGTATCAATAAAGACAGAATCGGCGAGTTTTGCGAATTTATTGAAACCATAGAAACAGTACGTGGAACATTCTTTTACTTTCATACTCCGTACTATGGCTATGACAACTTATACATCGGACCCGATGAAAGAAACGAAATATTGCTCACATTGATGAAGTATAAAAGGAAATACAAAATATTGAATTCACGAGCGGGCCTGAAGTCAGCGTTACAAAACGACTGGATGCGGCCGCTCGATATCTGTCGTGTTTATGAAAAAGGAAGAACGTATACGTGCTGCAGATACCCCGACAATCCAGAATTATGCCGGAACTGTGGATATCTGAGTTATACCGAGATAGACCAGACACTGAAATTGAAACCATCGGCTATCGTAAATGCACTGAAATATTTTTGAATTAATCTATTGCGAGTTACTATGTTCAAACGTCTTGTCAGATCGAATCTCAGACGAGTATTCACAAAAGAGAAAAATATTACGCTCAAGCGGGAGATTCCATCACTCGATAAGTGTTATCAGGAAATTAATGAGCTTGGGATCTATCTTCATATCCCCTTCTGCGAGCAAATATGTCATTACTGTCCATACAATAAAGAGATTTATAAATCCGATGTGGCTAGAAGATACACCAAGGCCGTGAAAACCGAGATCGACCGCTATTCCGGTTTGATCAGGAACAAGCCGGTGACCTCCTTTTACATAGGCGGCGGAACTCCCACTACCATGCTTTACAGCGGACTGGCTGAAATTCTGGAACATGCCCATAAGAGATTCAATATACAGTGTGATATACACATGGAAAGCCACCCCAACCATCTGAATTCGGACAATCTCAATGCCATCGTCTCCATGGGCATAAGGCATTTGAGCATTGGCGTCGAGGCCCTGCAGGATAGGCATCTGAAGACACTCAATAGACCGTATACCGTGGAAGGTGTGAAGAGAACTATCGAACGGGCTGTAAACAAAAACTTCGCATGTGTAAATGTAGATATCATATTTTCGTTACCCGGTCAGACCTATCACGAGATAGAACAAGCGGGGAATGCTCTCGTCGAAATGGGTGTCGACCAGATTGCCGCGTATCCCCTTTTTATTTTTCGTTACACCCAATTGGGGAAGACACTCAAGAATAGCAAATACAAATTCTCCAGCATCTTGAAGAGACGAAAGTTTCTCAGAATTCTCGAGGATATCTTTTATAGTGCAGAGTACCGTAGAACCTCTGTCTGGGCCTTTACCAGATCAGGCGTACCCAAGTACTGCTCAGTTACAGTTCCCCTCTACCTCGGTCTCGGTGGAAGTGGAGGCTCTTACTTGAAAGACGTCTTCTATCTCAATACATTCCGTGTTGCCGAGTACATAAAAGCTCTTGAAGGTGGAAGGATGCCGATCGCTCTGTCCCTCGATCTATCAGAAGCCATGCAGATGGCAGGCTGGTTCTACTGGCGGATCTATGAAACGAGATTCATGAAAGAGGACTTCAAAGCGAGATTCGGCAGGGAATTCAACGAAATCTACGGAAGGTTCGTCAAGCCATTGTCTCTGCTCGGATTCCTGAAAGACACAGGGGATGAAATAGTGCTCTCCGATAAAGGCACATATTGGCTTCACGCGCTCGAGGATATATTCTCGATAAGTTACATCAATACATTGTGGGGCGATTTAAAGCAGGAACCCTGGCCGGAAGAGGTTGTTATGTAAATATGATCCGTCCCTTTACGTTCTGGTTTATTACTAGTGTATGCTTATTTGTGTATGATATAGTATGTTTGACGTGTCAGGAGAATCCTCATGATCGGCAAGACCATTTCCCATTACGAGATCCTCGAAGAGCTCGGTGAGGGCGGGATGGGTGTGGTATACCGGGCACGGGACACTGCGTTAGATCGTGACATTGCGCTCAAGTTCTTGCCCTTCAATCTCACTCGTGATCCCGCAGCCAAGACACGATTCCTCCGCGAGGCACGAGCAGCCTCCGCACTTGATCATCCCAATGTTTCCACAATATACGAGATCGACGAGACCGAAGAGGGCCAGTTTTTTATCGCTATGGCCTACTATGAAGGTGAGGCGCTGAAAGAGAGGATTTCCCGTGGTCCTCTGCCCTTGGACGATGCTGTAAACATTACCATCCGGATCGCACAGGGACTCTCGGCCGCTCACAAGAAGGACATCGTCCACAGAGATATCAAAGCCGCGAATATCTTTCTCACGTCCAGCGGCCTCGTGAAGATCCTGGATTTTGGGCTTGCGAAGCTCTCCGGAGTAACGCAGCTGACACTGCCTGAATCGACCCTAGGTACGGTCTCTTACATGTCCCCGGAGCAAGCCCGGGGAGCAGAGGTCGACAGCCGGTCCGACGTATGGTCATTAGGTGTTGTTCTCTATGAGATGGTTACGGGCCAGCTACCGTTTAGAGGAGAGTTTTCAGAGGCGATGGTTTACTCCATCCTCAACGAAGATCCCACACGAGTGACTGGACTGCGGACGGGTGTTCCCCTGGAGCTGGAAAGAATCATAGACAAGTGCCTTGCGAAAGATGCTGCTGGGCGTTATCAGCACCTCGAGGATCTCATTGTCGATCTCAACGGTCTGAGGCCATCTCTGAGCGGTGAACCGAAACTGAAATCGCCGAGGCGGGAGGGCGGGATCCAGTGGGAGCACCGTTCGCTGCTGTTCTGGGCTGCTGGACTCGGCTGGCTGGCAGCCGCTGTGTTTCTGGCCATACTTTTATTTCGCGTCCCTGCATCCCAAACCCCCGTGCGGCTGAGTACGCTCACCTACTCCGGTCGAGACTGGGCACCATCATCTTCACCGGCGGGGGACATGATCGCGTTTGCCTCAGATCGCGACGGGGTGTCCCGGATCTGGTTGAAACAGGTGAAAGGCGGCAGCGAGGCGCCCATTACGGAAGGACCCGATGACCTTCCTCGCTTCTCACCCGACGGATCGCAGATTCTCTTCGTCCGTGAACGGGGCGGCACTAGGGATCTATACCGCACGTCGGTAGTCGGTGCCCAGCCGCGCCGGATCCTGGAGGATGTGCTGGAGGCTGACTGGTCACCGGACGGGACACGGGTGGCTTTTCTCAGAACGAAACCTGTGGGCGAGGAAAACCTAGGCGTCATCGGTGTGGCAGAAGTTCAAACGGGCGACGAACACGTTCTAACGGAAGTTGAGAATCGTGTCCTTTACGGCATTCGATGGTCGCCAGATGGCCGTCGGATTGCCTTGAGCGAGACACAGCAAACGCCCGCGACCACCGGGTACAGCTATATCAACTTGGTCAACACCACATCGGGCGAATTAACACGTAAAGCGCTCACCGACTGGGTTGGACCCTATACGGCAAGTGAATGGGGTCCGGCCGGCCGAACGATTCTAGCCGGTCAGGCTGCAACTGATCTTGCGCAATTTGCGGATTTCCCCGGTCAGATCATGGAGTACGACATTGAATCGGAAGCCAGGCGCCCGTTATTCTGGTCGCCTGTCAAGTTGCCGTTTGGTGGAAGAAGCTTCTCAACGATTACCGTTCTCGGTACAGGCCAGATCGTCCTCGATGAACATATCATCCGGTCAGTGCTCATCGAAGTTTCATGGACTGGAAAGAGTGACACTGAGCCAGAAAGAACGCTCACACACGGATTGGGACGAGATCGCCAGCCCGCTTTCTCGCCGGATGGAGTTCGTGTCATCTTCTCGTCCAATAGAAGCGGGAACACGGATCTCTGGATCGTCGACCGTTTTACGGGAGCTCTCCGCCAACTGACGGATGATCCTGCCATCGATTTTGATCCGGTTTTCACCCCCGACGGTGAGCACGTGCTGTGGACGTCCACGCGCAGCGGTAATCCAGAAATCTGGATGGCTGCTGCAGATGGCAGCCGGGCGCGTCAAGTCACAAACGACGGCGTGGATGCTGAGAATCCGACTATGACGGTCGACGGGAAATGGATCGTGTACGGCAGCTTTAACGATGAAAAGCTCGGTATTTGGAAGATCCGTCCCGACGGTTCGGAAGAAACTCTCCTCGCAGCAGGTTCCTATATTCTCCCCGAGGTTTCGCCAGACGGTCGTTACGCGTTGTTTTCGTGTATTCGCGGGATTAACCGTGTTATGCGAGTTGCTGAGATCGAGAGTTGCGAAATGGTTCCATTCGAGATAGAGCTTCCCCGAAGAATGCTGTATGAGAATATCGTCCTTGGCAGGGCACGCTGGTCATCCGACGGCCATGCAATCGTCTTTGTGGGGCAGGACAAGCAGGGACACTTCGGAATCTACGTGCAGGATTTTGTCCCAGGACGTGACACGTCGGGATCGAGAATGCCGCTGGCTGGTTTCTCAAAGGATTTCGTCACGGAGTCTCTCGGAGTTTCTCCCGACGGCAAATACATCGTTATCTCGGTAGTGTCTGAACGGCGGAGTCTCAAACTTGCCGAGCATGTTACCCTGAGTTGGTGGGATGGTAAAAGCGTCGAGTAGCCCGGCTCCCCGCGTGTAACCCTTTCTCGGAATGTTCTGAGTTATCCGAAAGTCATTCGATCGACACAAGTGGAATCTCTAGCGTAAACCAGTAAAGCCCATCTGATTTGACAACATAACGGCCAACTTCATCGCGGGCTGTAGACACCTTGAGATGCTGAGTTGGCATCTCATATTCACTTATGGTGGGTCTGCTTCCCAAAGATCTATCAATCAGTTGTCGCGGCCACCACCGCCCGAGACGAAATCCATAACCTCTCTCCACCAGGTTACATCGACCACCGCAGGCCAATTGTTGTGCCCTGCGCCATGCAGTGTCCACAACCTCTTGTTCTCCGGCAGCGATTCGAAGAGATGCATCGTTCGCTTTTCCGGTATGATTTCGTCTTCGCCCGCCATGACGACCGCTATGGGTCCCTTGTAGTGACGCAGGTTCCTGATGTTGTCATACCTGTCCCTTAGAAGTAACCGGGCCGGAACATACGGGTAGAGGGCCTGGGCCAGATTCGGAAGGTTATCCCATGGCGTGATGAGGACGACACCTCTCACGTCTATATCATCCCTTGCTGCGAGAGCCGTAGCGACGCCGCAGCCCAGTGATTCGCCCAATACATATAACGGTTCGCCAAATTGCTCGATCGCCGCTCGTGCCGCTTGGACTGCATCCACAACGAGGGCGGCCTCCCGCAGCGAGCCGGGCCGTGCGCCGTAGCCGGGGTATTCGCATAGGACCACCCGGAACCCCAGCCGCTGGATCTCGGGGACGTAATAGAACCGGTCCGTGGCTGAGCCGGCGTTGCCGTGGAAGATCAGGACCACGCCTCTCAACCGGACAAGAGTGTCGCTGCTCGCAAGGCAGGGACGGTCGCCGTTTGCATGACCGGGAGATTCACTGCTAGCAAGACCGGTAGACTCATCAATCACGAGGCCGGGATGCTCGGCGCTCACGAGGCCGAAGTAGTCCTCGGCATCCGCCGGCCACAGGGCAAGGCCCAGCCGTCCAGCCCGCTCGTCCGCCACCGCACGTGTGTATCTCGTCGGAAAATAGATCATCTTCTCCTGGCCCAGGTAACCGAGTACCAGAATGACCGCATACGCAACGATGATAACAACGATTGTAGTCAAGATTCGTCCTGGAATGATCGTCAAGTCCGCCATCTTTGTCTGTTGTAGCATAATAAAATTAAAATTTCCATAGCATTGTTGGTATAAGCGCAATGGATGCAGCCACACGCCGGAGCACAGCAGGAAGGGGACGATGACCTTTCCGCTAGAATAGCGCCGATCCGGCTTGACAGGTGGGAGAGAGCGGCATACGCTCGCCTATAATGATATGGATTCTTGTTATAAAGCCCTTTGCTCGAAGAAGTTGGAGTAGATCATGCGTAAAAGATTTCTATCGGAAATGATTCGAAAGCCCGCACGGGCACGTATCGGAATCGCAGTGCTGCTGATGATGAGTCTGCCGTTTGTCTTGGTATACTGCGATTCGACGACGGGCCCGAAAAAGGTGCCGTCGTACTGCGAGATTCAGCCGCTCCCCGTACAGGGGAATACTGTGCAGCGGGTTGGTTCGGTGTATGAACTAAGGGACGCGGTCCAAAGAGCCAACAGCAACGGTGGCAGTATGACGATCATGATGGCCAATGGCATCTATCAATTAAATTCGGCACTTTACGTGAATTGTGATGACTTGATGATACGGAGCAGATCGGGGAACAGGGAGAGTGTTATCATCAGGCATCAGGGGATGACGGGGAACAAAGATAATCTTGTTGAGGTCAATGGAACGAATTTTACAATAGCAGATGTGACGATCGGCTGGGTGAACGGACCGGCTCTCAACCTTTATCACGATTCGGATGATGCTCTGGTGCACAATGTGCGATTCGTCGATGCGAGCGAGTTCATGATAAGGATAGCCAGTTCTTCAGGAGCACCTTCACGCACCGAGCGGGGAACTGTCGAATGGTGCCTGTTCGAGTACACCGCCGGCGAGGCGCCGCAGGCGTACACGGGGGGGATTATCGGGCACCAGGCGGAAGGCTGGATCGTGCATCACAATGTCTTCAGAGGGTTCAAGGGGCCGGCCGGCGAACTTGCCGGCTATGCCATCCTGTTCTGGGACGAGTCGAGCAATACGATCATTGAGCACAACACGATCTACAACTGCGACCGTGGGATTGGTTTCGGTCTGGGGAGCACTGCAGGTCAACACACGGGGGGCATGATCCGGAACAACATGGTTCACACGACGATGGATGTGGGGATCGGTCTTCAGTCGGCGGTCTCGGCATCGGTCTACAACAACACCGTCTGGGTTGAAGCCTATTTTGCGGCAATCGAGTATCGCTGGGCAAGCACACAGCATGCATCGATTATAAATAATCTCGCAAACGCCCAGATCCTTGGCCGGGAAGGGGCGACCGGGGTCGTGGAGACGAATGTTACGAACGCCGAGCTATCCTGGTTCGTCGATCCGGCGGTGGGCGACCTGTGCCTCGCCGACTCCATAGGGGCGGCAGTCGATCTGGGACAGAGCCTGACGGAGGTGGAGCTCGATTTCTACTGCGAGGAGCGGCCGAAGGGCAGTGCGTACGACATCGGGGCGGATGAGTACTAATGTGGAAGTCTTTGGCGAAGAGTCGAAAATATCCTTGACAAGTGTATATTACTGATATATACATTTTATATG
>CP070727.1:16160-73558 GCA_020350885.1 bacterium
CTGATTCACCGAATGCCTAGTCTACGCATCTAGGGTGCAGGAGTGTATATCCTCCCGCTCAGACAGTCCTCGCTCGTCGGCCCTGCTGAGGCAGGGCCGACTCACTGCGGAACTCGCTGGCGGATATACACTCCTGCACCCTAGATGCGTAGACTAGGCATTCGGTGAATCAGGGGGTGTTCTCTTCAGACGCCTTTCAGCAAGTGCGCTGTAGAGGACCGGTACGAGGAAAACCGTGATGAGCACCACCATCATTCCCCCAAAGGAGGGTATTGCCATGGGCACCATGATATCGGATCCTCTCCCGCTGGAGGTGAGCACGGGTATCAAGGCGAGAATCGTTGTAGCTGAAGTCATGAGCGCCGGTCTGATGCGGCGCATTCCCGCGTGGATGGTGGCCTCGCGTATGTCTTTTACCGTCGATGGCTTGCGTAAGGCGAATACCTGCTTGAGATACGTGGAGATAATGACCCCGTTGTCACTGGCGATTCCGAAGAGTGCTAGGAAACCAACCCAGACGGCGACGGACAAATTGTACTGGCGGATCTGAAACAGCTCGCGCATGTCCGTGCCGAAAAGGGAGAAATCGAGAAACCATTCCCGTCCATAGAGCCACAGCATAATAAAGCCGCCCGCCCATGCAACGAATATTCCCGAGAAAACGAGCAACGTAATGGGCACCCGCTTGAACTGAAAGTACAGGATCAGGAAGATGATCATGAGTGCCAGGGGGAGCACGACCCTGAGCTTCGCTTCGGAACGGACCTGGTTCTCATAGCTTCCCGCAAACGAGTAGCTGACACCAGCCGGGATTTCCAGTTCGCCGTTTCGTATCTTCTCTTTCAGGTATGCATCCGCCGCATCGACGACTTCGACTTCGGCGTACCCCGGTTTTTTGTCGAAAATGACGTAGCCGACGAGGAAGGTATCCTCCGACTTTATTACCATCGGTCCACGGACGAACCGTATTTCGGCAAGCTCGGCGAGTGGAATCTGCGCCCCGCCCGGGGCGGAAACGAGGATTTTACCAAGCATCTCGATAGTATTCCTGAGCTCACGCTGATACCGGATCCTCACGGGATACCGCTCACGCCCCTCGACGGTCGACGTAACACGCTTACCCCCGATAGCGACCTCTATAATGTCCTGAACGTGTCGGATGTGTAGTCCGTACCTTGCTATCTTTTCGCGATCGATCTCTATCTCGAGGTACGGTTTGCCGACGATGCGGTCGGCAAGAACGGTTGCGGGCTCAACCTGGGGAATGTCCTTGAGATGTTTTTCGATTTCGAAGCCGACACGCTGGATCGTCTCCAGGTCGGGACCTTTTACCTTGACCCCCATTGGCGCTCTCATTCCGGACTGCAGCATCACGATGCGGGTCTCTATGGGTTGAAGCTTGGGTGCCGATGTGGTACCGGTCAGCTTCCCCGTCTTTACGATCTCCTTCCATATATCGTCGGGGGAGTGTATATGATCGCGCCAGTTGCGGTATGGTCTGCCCCGCTTGTCCGGGACCAGCTCCCCGTTTCCATCACGGACGAATTCTCCCTCGTTCCGGTTGTATTTGAATCTGAGCGGCTTGCCGTCCCTGTCTGTTATATACTCCGGTTTGTAGTTAATAACCGTTTCCACCATGGAGATGGGGGCGGGGTCCAGGGGGCTGTCGACACGGCCGATCTTGCCGACGACCGACTCGATCTCCGGTAACGCGCTGAAGGCCTTGTCCTGGGTCTGGAGCACGTCCAAGGCTTCACCGATCGAGGCATGAGGCATCGTTGTAGGCATGTAGAGAAACGAGCCTTCATCCAGTGCCGGCATGAACTCCTTACCCAAACCGGGGAAGGCGTGATTGAGAATCGAGTAGGGTCGCGTGGATTTTATCCGGTCCGGTACGAATCCAACTACATCATCGAAGCCGAGCCATATAAAGCATCCGAAGATTACAAGGAGTGCCGGCAGGAGCAGGAACAGCTTCTTGTGATCTAAGAACCAGCGGAGAACGGGTTCATACACATTCATGAGGAGCTTGAAGAGGTAGAGAAATCCTCCCAGCAGCACGAGGACGAATATGAAGCTAAGGATAAGTGCTTTTCCCGGTCCAAACGGTCGCCAGTGACTCGTCAGGAGTAGTCCGACGAAGAACACCACAAGGTAGTTGAGCATCTTTGGAGTGTGGGCCGTGATCCTCTCGGGTAGCCTTTTCTCAAGCAGCATGTAGGTTGCAATGACGAGGAGTGCGATTGCCACCAGCCAGAGCGAAAGGAAAAACGCCCCGGCGGAGGCAAGCAGGAGCCCGAACGGGAGATACCTTCTCTGCGCGGCGGAACGCATTGTTCTGGTGAAAAGCAGATGCGCAAACGGCGGGATGATGGCCAGTGCCACGATTACCGAGGCGATGAGCGCGAAGGTCTTAGTATAGGCGAGAGGTTTGAAAAGCTTTCCCTCGGCGGCTATCATTGTAAATACCGGTAGAAATGATACGACTGTCGTGGATATGGCGGTCAATACTGCGCTGCCAACCTCGGATGTGGCCCCGAAGATGACTTCGAGTTTGTTCGATCCGGGCGGGGCCGCGTTGAGGTGTCTCAGTATATTCTCCGTTATGACGATTCCCATGTCCACGATCGTACCTATGGCTATCGCGATACCGGAGAGTGCCACGATATTCGCATCCACCCCGAAGTATTTCATGGCAATGAAAACCATCAGGATGGTCAGCGGTAAAAGTCCCGAGATGAGCAAGGAGCTGGGCAGGTGCATCACCATTATGATAACTACGATGATTGTTACCAGAATTTCGTCGATGAGAGCCGTATTCAGCGTTCCGAGTGTTTCGTAAATCAAACCCGTACGGTCGTAGAAAGGTACAATCCTTACTTGTGAAACGACACCGTCCGATAGAGTTTTCTTCGGAAGTCCCGGGGAGATCTCAGCGATCTTCTCCTTGACGTTCTTGATAGCGGCAAGCGGGTTCTCGCCGAACCGGACGACTACTACACCCCCCACGGCTTCAGCGCCCCCCTTGTCCAGCGCCCCGCGCCTCAATGCGGGACCCAATGAGACTGTGGCGACGTCTTTCACGCGGACGGGGACGTTATTTTTCTCCTTGATGACGCTGCTGCCGATATCTTCTATCTCCTCGATGAATCCGAGCCCCCGGATGACATACTCGATCCTGTTGATCTCGATCGTTCTAGCACCGACGTCGATATTGGACATCTTCACCGACTGGAACACATCCGTCAGTGATATCCCGTAAGCCCGTAGTGCATCGGGATTGACATCCACCTGGTACTCCTGCACGAAACCGCCGATCGATGCCACTTCGGCGACGCCATCGGCGGCCATCAATGCGTACCGTACCGTCCAGTCCTGGATCGATCGCAGCTCGTGTAGATCCCACCCTCCCGTAGGCTTGTCGTTTTCGTCCCGTCCCTCGAGCGTGTACCAGAATATCTGGCCGAGTGCTGTGGCATCAGGGCCGAGGGTGGGCTGAACCTCTGTAGGCAGGGTGCCTGCAGGCAGGGAGCTCAGCTTTTCGAGAACGCGCGATCGTGACCAGTAAAATTCGACATCGTCCTTGAAGATCACGTATATGGTCGAAAAACCGAAGTACGAGTAGCTGCGTATGGTCTTAATTCCGGGAATGCCCAGAAGTGATACCGTGAGGGGGTACGTTATCTGATCCTCGATATCCTGAGGTGAACGGCCCATCCACTGGGTGAATACGATCTGCTGATTCTCACCGATATCCGGTATGGCATCGACGGGGACGGGATCGCGCGGGAAGTTGCCCAGCTCCCAATCGAAAGGCGCGACCATGATCCCCCACCCGATAATCACAATCGTAACAAGACTGACAACGAGTTTGTTATCGAGGCAGAAGCGGATCACCCTGTCGAGAAGAGAGAGTGATTTCATGTCTTGATTGGCCGGATCATCTGTCATGTCATTTACTCTCACGTCCCAGAGGGGCCAGTTTTTTCTCTATTGAACCGCAGCGGAGCATGGAAGCACCGTAAAAGGAGTTATAAACCGTATCCACTGGCTGCAACCAGTAGGCACCCTTGCCGCCGTCTGTCATGGGGCAGAAGGCCAGGTAGTAATTCCTGTCATCTTCGTGGCCAAAGGAGTCGTGGAGCTCGATCATCGCTTCCGACAGGAGGCGAAAAGCCTCCCGGCTAGAACCGATGTCTCCTGCGGATGCACCCGTCGACGCTGTTTTATCTATTCTGTCCGAAAGCTTCATCCAGCGTGTGTGCGCATCTCCTTTGAATAGATTCATATCGATATCTTTCAGGGTGTCGATCAGCTTCTTATAGCCTTCAGTTGCTTTCCCGTGGTTGTCATCGGCCAGGGCCATCTGTATGTCGAAATAGGTGCTGTAGAGCTGTGTCAGCACCTTTGGGACCGCATGACCGATCCCCATTTCTCCTGCCCGGTGCCTTTCGTGCTCTTCCTGCTGTCGTTTCTTTTCGGCATGGATGCCATGGTGGTGCGTTTCTGGCTCTTCGACCTGTTTGCGGGGCCGAGAGGCTCCGTGGTCGTGCTGGTGGAGAGAGCCGCTCGTACCGCTTTCCGGATTCATCATGCTCGGTTTCGCACGGATCTGCAGCTCGCTGTCGATCTTGAACGCACCGTTGATGACGACAAGTTCACCTTCGTGGAGCCCCCATTTTACAAGGTAGTGTTCATCAGCCCGAGGACCCAATCCGACCTCACGCCCCTCGAAGACGGGCTCCGCTGCGCCGGGAACACGCACATAGACAACGGCTCTTGTACCGGTCAGAAGGGGTGCCGAGGCGGGAATGACCAGCGGAGCCTGCGAAAGATCGGATTCGGCTTCATTGATCACGCTACCATGTCTGTCGAGACGGGACTTAGCAATACCGCTTACGAACATATCGGGTTTCAAGCTACCTTCCCTGTTATCGACGACTGCCCGAACCTTCGCCGTCCTGGTCTTTTCGTTGAGTACGGGATCGATGAAGGTGATCGTGCCGTAAAATGTCTCTCCGGGAAAGGACAGGGATGAGAACTCGACACTCTGTCCCTCGGCGAGCCAGGGAATGTCCGATTGGTACGCATCGAACATGACCCACAGATTTGAGAGATCGGCAATGGTGTAGAGCCGCGTGCCTGTTTTCACGTACATGCCTTCTTTGGCGTTCTTGTTGACGACGACACCTCCTATCGGGGCGTGAATAACAAGGTAGTCGAAAACTGTGCCTGATGTCTCTATATCCCGGACCTGCCTTTCCGACAGGCCGTATAACCGTAGTTTTTCCCTGGCCGCTTCCAGGGTGGCGGTTGCCGTGCTTCTCAATACCTTGTTCGAGCTGCCGGACAGCGCTTCCACCGACTGCTTGGCCTGAATCAACTCCTCCTGGGTACTGAGAAGCTGGGGCGAGTAGATGTCGGCCAACCGATCGCCTCTTTTGACAGCGGCGCCCGTGTAATTGGCATAGAGCCGTTCGAGACGCCCCGGAATCCAGGCGGTGATATAGGCCACCTTTGTTTCGTCGTACGTGATTGTTCCTGCCATACGAATTTCGGTCTCGACGAACAGACGTTGTACCGGGGCTGTCTGGATTCCGGCGAGCTTCACCGCCGCCTCTGACATTTTCAACTGGCGTTCTCCGAGCTCTTCCGCGCCATCGTCTGCTACAAGGGGTATCAGATCCATGAAGCAGATGGGGCATTTGCCCGGATTCGGTAGTTTGATCTGCGGGTGCATGGAGCATGTCCAGAGCGCCGACCTGGCTTCCTGGTCGAGAGAAACCGAACTCTCATCCGATATAGTGACCTGGGGAGGGGAATCTTCGCCTCTATCCAATAGCAACCCGATAGAAAATGCCAGAACGATTATTACAATGAAGACCACGAGTCTCGGTCCACTTCGAGGAATGAATCCGAAAATATCCTTTATCCAATCCGAGGACATGACCTACTCCCTTGTGCGTATTGTCGCCGTTTTACGTGTATGTTCATGTTCCTTTCCCGAGCGCTTCTTATAACATCTCCCTGCCCGCCAACATCTCTATTTCGGCGAGCTTTGTAGCCTTGTTCGTGAGTGCGTATTCAAGCTGAAGCTGGAAATCGATCAGCTGCCGCTGTGCGTCGATAACGTTTAGAAAGTCGGTCTCTCCGGCCTGGTAGGCGGTGAATGAGGAATTCAAGGACTGTTCAGCTTTGGGGATGAGACCGTCGCGGTAGAGTTCGACTCTCCTGGCAGCATCTCTATATTCGAAGATGATCTTTTCAGCCAGAGCGAGGAGACCGTTCTTCTTGTTCCTGTGATTATATCGTGCCATCTCCAGGCGTGCTTTCGCTTGATCCTTGTTGGCCTTGTTCTTTCCGAACCATATGGGCAATGTGATGCTTGCATTCAGGATCAATGGATCTTTGCCGCTGTCGATCATTGCCGGATCGACGGATTCGCCCGTTTGGATATAATCGATTCCTATCATGAATTTGGGAAGTGACTCCTTGCCAGCGAGCTTTACTGCAGCTTCCTCCTTGAATATCAAATGAGCCACCGCTTTCAGGATGGGATTGTTCTGGATAATATCGGATTTCAGATTGTCGAAGTTAATAGATGGTTCGACATCCTCTAATTTCTCAGGAACAGGCAGTTCTATTGTGCCGGAGAGATCGAGAACTTGCCTTAATCTGGCAGCGGTCGGAATCTTCATCTCCTCCAGTGTCAGGAGCCTATCCTCGAGCTTCCCCAGCTCGACCTGTACCTTGATGATGTCCTGGTGTTTCTGCAATGCCGCCTTGTACTTGGTCCTCGCAACAGATTCCCAGTATTTCAAGAGCGTTATGTTGGCTCTTGTGATCTCTATCTCGCGGCCGAGAACGTAGTAGTCGATGTAGGCCCGCTTGACATCATAGAACAGTTTCAGCTTCTCCGACCGGAATTCTTCATACGCGGCGTTGGCGGTTTCCAGAGCTACGTCGCCTTTCGCCCCGAGCGTTCCGAACCATGGAAAGGCCTGTTTCAATGTGAACTTGTGGTTCTGCGGCCCTACTCTCGTTTCCACATGTTCGATGAAGTAGCTGTATGTGAATACGGGATCCGGCAGTGATGAAACCTTTGTACTCCTCTCCAATTCGGCCTTCCAATTGTAGAAGAAGGCCTTCAGGCCGGAATTGTTCAGTGCTGCGTAGGTCAGATAATCCTTCAGTGTGAAACCTCGCAATGCGATCTGTTCCTGCCGGTACTCATGTTCGAGAGAATCGGCGAGGTCGAAGGCTCTCTCGTTGCCTCCGGCCTGTGCTTCGAATGCCGATACAGACGCGGTTACAACTATGACAACGAGTATTATTGCACAGGTGCTGCGGATTTCACGAAAGGGTGTGCTCTGGGCTATCGATTGAATTATTCTTAACATCGCTTCCCCTTCGAAATAAGGATCCCTGTCATTATGAGACATGGTACATTGTACAATATGCCAATCGATGTAATAGTAGAGTCATGACCTATTCAAGGTGCCATCCACCGCCGCATATTGATAATAACCGACAGAATTGCTCACATATAATAATTATAAATATGAAAACGGGAAAAAGTTCCAATTAATAATTATTATAAGTATCCACGTAACTGACTGAACGAACTATTGATACGGTAATCCTTATAAATCGTCTCTTGAGCCCTGGGCCGGTACGGAGTACTTGCATGTTCAGAGGGGACGTGTTGTGTGGGGTGTGTGCGTGCAATCCGGCCCGGTCAGTGTGAGACCGGTTCCATATCGTCGAGCCAGCAGGCGGTATTGTTGAGCTTTCGCTTGAAGAACCTGCCCGCGTTACGAAGGTCCTTCGCCTGGTGGTACTTGAAGTACATGTACCCGTCCATGACACCCATGATCTCTACCTTTCCGGTCCAGTGCGACATCACGTATTTGAACCGCTTGCTGTGACCGTCGAGCATCTTCTTTGTATCCTCGATTATCTTGTAACCCTGAATGAGTGGTACCTGGAAGTGGGCCTTCACACTCTTCACCGGCCTGCACTGGAAGATGTAATACGGATTCACCCCTGTGTTGACCAGTTTGCGCTGCAGTCTGGCGAGTGTTCGAGGGTTGTCGTTGACTCCTCTGAGAAGAATGCTCTGGTTGTTGATAATCATCTTGCATTTGAGGAGTGTATCAAATGCCTCGATAGGTCTCGCCGCAAGTTCCCGTGGGTGGTTCACCTGTGTGATGATATATACCCTCTGGTTCGAGCCCGAGTATCGTTCGAGGAGTGACTGCAGCCTCTCGTCCTCGATAATACGCCCGGGACTCATGATCGGAATTCTCGTGCCGAATCGGATATAGTCGAGATGCGGTATCGTTGAAAGTTCTTTCATGAACTGTTCGATGACCTCGGTGGGCAGTACGAACGGGTCACCGCCGCTCACGAGCACATTGTTGATCTCCTTGTGCTCTCTGATGTATGCGACCGCCTCGCTGAATCTTTCGAGAATTTCATCCGTCGGAAGGCCGACCATCCTCTTCCTGAAGCAGTAGCGGCAGTACGTGGCGCACCGGTTGGTGGCCAGAATCAGGGCCGTTTGTGTGTACTTGTGCTGGAGGCCGGGTAGTTTCGTGTTCTCACCCTCACCGCTTGTATCGTATTCCCCTGCGAGGTTCAGTTCCTCGATCGTGGGGACGACCATCTTCCTGATCGGGTCTTTCGGATCGTGGCGGTCGATCAGGTCGATGTAGCTCCGGGTGATCCTCATGGGATGCTTTTGTACGATCTTCCGCAATATGCGTTCCTCTTCGGGGGTGATCCGCAGGTTCTGTTTCAATTGTTCGATCGTATGAATGCTCTCCATGAGTATCCCCTTTTCCGATTTTCACAAAATCCGCATTCGTTTCTCCACGCCGGGTGGTGGCAGAAACACCCGTACATGGTGATTTATGCAAACCTCCTAAGTAATGGTTGTGTGGAGATTTGTTATTAGTCCCGTTCTTCAGTACATGGCGATATTAGCGGGTGTGTGTCTCACATTTATAAATATATCAGGCCTGGGTGCTGAGTTCAAGAAGAAAACCGGGTAATAGCAATAGCATGCAAGAGAAGAGAACGTCTATAAGAACAGCTAATCCCCCGAGTATTCGTACGTTACCGGTGGTGTAGAGATCAACGTTTACGGCATGTGCAGTGGCGCATCCGGTCCTGTCGGAAGCCCGAGAAGCATCCAGATTGCAAGAACCACGGTCCAGAGTATTCCGAAGACGACCGTGTAGGGAAGCATGGTCGCGATGATCGTTCCGATACCGTAACGCTCGTCGTATTTCTGGGCGAAGGCGACGATCAGCGCGAAGTAGCTCATCATGGGTGTGATGATGTTGGTAATCGAGTCTCCGATTCTATAGGCCGCCTGTGTGATACCTGGGTGGTAGCCGAGAAGCATGAACATCGGGACGAAGATCGGCGCCATGATCGCCCACTTGGCCGAGGCGCTTCCCATGAACATGTTGATGAAGGCCGAGACGACAACAAAGGCGATCAAGAGCCACACACCGGTAAAGCCGATCGCCCTGAGAAACTCCGCTCCCTTGATCGCCAGAAGGACCCCCATGTTGCTGTTCTTGAAGTAGTAGACGAACTGCCCGGCAAAGAAGACGAGCACGATGTAACCTGCCAGTCCCCTCATGGAGCTCGTCATGTGTTTGAAGACATCCTTGTCGTTTTTGATAGTACCCACTGCAATGCCGTAGGCGATACCCGGTACGAGGAAGAAGACGAGGATCGCCGTTATCAGGCCGTCCATGAAGGGGGAGTGCAGAAGCGAACCTGTTTCCGGATTGCGAAGGATGGCGTTCTCGGGGATGGTCAAGAGCAGCAGGATCCCCACTACCGCGGCGAGTGCGATCCCGGCCCAGGCCAGCCCCCGCTTTTCGTGTTCGGAGACGGTGTCCATCTCCTCGATTGTTCCCTCGTAGCTTCCGAGCCGCGGCTCCACGAACTTCTCGGTGACCCAGGTACCGAGTATGACGAGAACAAACGCCGAGGCGAGCATGAAATAGAAGTTCACGGCGGGATTTATCTGCATGTTGGGATCGACCAGGTTTGCCGCCGATTCGGTGAGCCCTGCCAGGATCGGATCGATCGATCCGATCAGGAAGTTGGCGCCGTAGCCGCCCGAGACGCCGCAGAATGCTGCAGCGAGCCCCGCCATGGGATGCCGTTTGAAGGCGATGAAGACCATGGCTCCGAGCGGAATGAGAACGACGTAACCGACACTCGAGGCCAGGTGTGAAAGTATGCCGGCGGCGACGACGGCCGCGGTGACCAGGCGGCGCGGTGCGGCGAGTACGAGGTGCCTCAGCAACGCCGAGATCAATCCCGATCCCTCGGCCACACCGATGCCGATCATGGCGACGAGCACGATCCCCAGCGGCGGGAAGTAGACGAAGTTCTGCTCTGCATGGGAGAAGATGAACCGCAGGCCGGTTGCGTTCAGGAGGCTCACGGCTTCGATCGTTTTCCCGGTCCCGGGATGCACGGCCGTGACACCGGCGCGATGGACTATCTCCGAGACGACGACGACGATCAGCGCAAAGATGGCGAAGAGTGCGGCCGGATGGGGAAACCTGTTTCCTACTCTCTCGATCCGATCGAGGAGGCGAAGCGCCAGGGAGCGCTTTCTAGATGTGGTTTGTCCGGTGTTCTTTTCGTTCATCGGGAGGCAGCTCCTGTAACGTCAGTGCCGTGATGTGTTCCAGAGAGGATAAATGGACGGGCGGAAGCTGGCAAGGCTTTTCCCGAGCGGTGATTACCGCAGGTTTTTGCCGTTTGTGTACGGGGATCGCAGTATGTTACCGCAGGTTTTTACCAATCGTTGCGGGGATCAGCCGACCGAACTTAACACCCTTCATCGCGATGAGCTCGTCGGCGAGCGCTTGCACCTGCGCCGGGATGCCCCTGATCACCTTGGCCTCGAGACAGTTGTGGTGGTCGAGATGGAGGTGCAATGTGGCGAGGATTTCACCGGAGCGCATGTGCTCCTTCTCGAGCAGGCGCGAGGATAGCTCGCGCTGGTGATGATCGAAGACGATTACCAGCACACCGATGGTCTCCTCCTCGGTACGTTTCCATTCCTCCTCGACCAGTGATGAGCGGATCAGATCCCTGATCGCCTCCGATCGGTTCGGGTACCGTTTCTGCTCGACGATACGGTTGAGTTTCTCGAGCAGCTCATCCTCCATGGAAACGCCGAATCTTTTCGTCTTCATTCGTTCATCTCCTCCGTGTAGTGGGTGTGCTCGTGTCCTGCGAGCGATGTCTGATGCGGAGTCCGATGTATGTGGGCGAGGCCTGCCCGTTCGAGCAACCCACGATCGGTGAGTACCGTTTCGACCGAACCGACGGTCATGAGTTCCTTTCCGGGTCCGAGAATGACGGCCCGTTCGCCGATATGCCGGGCGAGCAGGGTATCCTGGGTCGCAATGATAAGCGTTCGGCCGTTCCGTTTTAGTTCGGCCATGAAGTCGATAAGGATCCCTTCAGTTGCGGGGTCGAGATTAGCGGTCGGTTCATCCATCAGGTATACTTCCGGATCGACCGTGAGGACCGATGCAAGGGCGACGCGTTTCTTCTCCCCGCCGCTCAGCCGGTAGGGGTAGCGTTCGGCGATTCCCTCGATTCCCAAGAGTCTCATTACCTCATCCACCTTGAGCGCAACCGACTCCTCGTCCAGGCCTTTCTGGAGAGGTCCGAAGGCGAGTTCGTCACGGACGGTCGGTGAAAAACACTGTATGTCGGGATCCTGAAAGACGAGGCCGACCTGCGAGCGGAAACGATGCCGGAATTCCTGATTATCGAGACGCTTTTCCGAGAGGATCTCGCCGAAGGTCTTGATCCCGCCCTCCTGCGGGAAGAGAAGGCCGTCGAGGATCTTGAGCAATGTGGACTTTCCCGAACCGTTCGGTCCCATGATGATGTTGCAGGATCCTGCGGGGATATCGAGGGCTTCCACCGCAACGCCCGGCACTCCGTCGGGATAGGTGAAACGTACATCTTTGAGCTCGAATGCGGGTGCCGGCTGCTTTGTGTACGTGCTCTCCTTGTCACAGCCCTCATGAATCCGTTGGCCCCTCGATGTCATCGCCATCTGGACTCCGTCGGCCAGGTGCAGCGATTTCATGAAGAGGTACCCGACGCTCCGCGAGACGAACCTGAGATCGTGCCGGTGGGTAACAACGCCGATGACTCGGCTCTTCCGGGCGAGGAACAGCTCGAGAACGGTACGGATCAGAAGCAGGAGATAGCGGTATGTTATGGCGAGCAACGAAACAAAGACCGCCGGGAGCTTCATTCGCACGAATGCATCGATGACCCCGTTCCAGGTTGTCGTGAGGATCAGAAGAACGGTGAAGGAGATGCTCGTCGAGACCCGCAGTAGGAGGAACAGGGCCGTGACCGCACCCTGCCGCGTAATAGCGATGGATCCCCATGAGGCGATCGGTATGCCCGGCGTGAGAAAGAGTGCGGGAACGGCGATCAGGCCTGAGAAGAGCGGAATAAAGAACCATACCCGCTTTGTGAAATCCGTGAAGCCTATACCCGAGAAGGCAGCGAGGATCGATGCGGCCACATAGCATGAGACGAGGACGGAGAGCCGGGTCGTCAGGGAGCAACCGAGTATGACGAGAAATGTGAGGACGATCTTGATACGTGCATCGATCGGCTGCAGGAGGCCCCGCTTGCCGGCCCATCGTTCCGTCACGAGGGCATTGTGCAGAACCGAGACGGCCGCAGTGATATTCTTTTCAAGAAAGCCTGCCATACCGTGCGAACCTTCCGATGGCTATCGTCAACCCGGCGGTGAGCCCCGCCCCGATGAGTGCGGAGAGGATCGTAGAGAGGCCGACCTTCCATCCGCTTTCTGCGAAACCCGGGATCTCGTAGTCGGGTAACACAGTGTCCGGTTGCTTTTCCTTGATCTCGCGCATCCCTCCGGGCTCAAATCCGATCATCTCTTTGATGTCGTCGAGACCCCATTCGCCCCAGGCACTACCGATCGCCAGCAGCCCCAGTGGACTGAGGATCGCCATGACGACGAGAACAACCCACCCCTTCCGGTATCTCATATGTCCGCCTCCCGACGATCCCTCTCCTCTCCAGTAACGGATCTGTCGATAAAGAGCTCCGGATGGTACCTGGACAGAAAACCGACCGCACCTCCCGTGACAAGCGCCTCGATGAGGCCCCCGACACTCAGATGGGGTATGAGCATGGCCGGCAGCGTCACCCGGAGACCGAACGGGCAGTAGAGCGGGGTGCCGTCGGCGAGGTGATGCAGGGACGGCTGGATACCGAGCTCGAGCGCCACGAACAGGGCGGCGAGATTGATTCCTATATACCCGCTCAGTGCGGCAGCGATGACGGTTCTCCGATGGGAGCGCCTCGAGGATCCTGCGCTCACCCTGAAGAAGAGGTACCCGGCAAACGGCATGATGAAGGCGAGGTTGAAGGCGTTGGCCCCGAGGGCGAGGACACCGCCGTCGCCGAAGAAAAGTGCCTGGACGGCAAGTGCCAGGGTAATCGCACAGAGCGCCGGCCATGGTCCAACGAGCACAGCCGTAAGGACCCCTCCGACCGCATGCCCCGTTGTTCCCCCGGGAAGCGGAATGTTGAACATCATGATGAGAAACGAGAAGGCCGCAAGGAGGGCAAGCTGTGGTATGTGGCTTTTTTTCAAGGTATTACGTATCTTACGAAACGAGAGCCACCAGAGCGGGATCGAGACCGCATAGAAGAAGGCGGAAGTGTGAGGAGAGATATATCCGTCCGGAATGTGCATCGACACCCCCCAAAGGTGTTATCATTTTTTATTTAGTAACACTTAAATCTATCCCTTGCCGGAGCCCGGGTCAACACTTTTAGAATAAAAAATTGTTGCTACCCCATTTACCGGCTTGCTGTAAAAACCTGTTTATTGTATAGTGGCCCGGATACGTGGAAGGGACCACTATCGTGGCGAAACGCATCAAACGTCAGACATCCGAAATGGGCCGCGACGGACGCTTCGTGGAGGTTTACGAGGCGTTAGCCGGGGAGTACGGTCCGAGACGCTGGTGGCCGGTAACACCTCCTGGAGGGACCCGCCCCGAGTATATCGGTGGACCGAGGACGAGGCAGCAACGCTTCGAGATGGCTGTCGGGGCAGTCCTGACACAGAACACGGCGTGGAATAATGCAGCTGAGGCTATCGTGAATTTGAACAGAACCGTAATCCTCGACCCCACATCACTCTACCGTATCAATGAACGAAGACTGGCCGATCTGGTCAGGCCATCCGGTTATTATAATCAAAAGGCAAAAAGGCTCAAGGCGCTTGCAGCATTCTTTACATCCGGACGGGATGTAAACAGGGATAACCTCCTAACCCTTGACGGCATCGGGCCGGAAACTGCGGATTCGATTCTCCTCTATGCGTTCGATCACCCCATCTTCGTCGTCGATGCCTATACCCGGCGGCTGTTCGACCGCCTGGCCATGATCGATGCGGGGGCACCATACGATGAGGTACAGGCGATCTTTCAGAGTAATCTTCCCCGGGATGTGCATATCTACAAGGAATACCACGCATTGATCGTGGAACATGGCAAGTGTCACTGCCGAAAGAGACCGAGCTGCGAGGGCTGTGTCCTTCTTGGGCGATGCAGCGTGGAGATCGAGGGTTCGGATCACAAGAATAGGAAGTTATCTCAGTAACTTACACTGAAATGAAAAACTACGGAGTTATTAATAATAATTATTGACTTATAATTAATTTTGGTGTAGCATGGGTAAACCAGGTGCCACTGATGTGTTAACGGAAGGATTAGTCTATGCACTCTTTTGAAAACACGATCCAAAAACTACGCAGCGAAGGGTTCAAGCTAACTCCTCAGAGGCTGGCGGTGATCAAGTACATGATTGGAAACAAAAGCCATCCGTCTGCCCTGGCCATCCACAAGGAGTTGAAGCGCAGGTATCCGACGCTCTCGTTCTCGACTGTCTACAACACGCTCAACATGCTCCAGAAGATCGATGAGATTAGATCGATACATGTCTTCGACGATCACCTCAACTACGATCCCAATACGGAGCCGCACATTCACTTCCTCTGTTCGAAGTGTGACATGGTACACGACATATTTCTCGAGCAGGCGGAAGGTATCCAGGTGTACGCTGGGGAGATCGACGGCCATCTGGTCGATTCCTACGAGCTCTTCTTCAAGGGCACCTGCAAGGACTGCCGATAAGGAGACATACGAGTGATCGCCCAACGGTGGAAGTGTTCCGACTGTGGTTACGTTGCTGTCGGCCTTTTTCCTCCGGAAAGATGCCCGAAGTGCCAATGCAACCGAACGGCTTTCAAGACGGAACACGAATACAAATTTCCCCCAGAAGAGATCGAAGCGGTTATCGCAGCCTGCTGGAAGGTGAGCTATGGGCTGTACATGGTCAGTTCGATCAAGAATGGTAAGATGAACGGTCAGATCTGTAATACCCTCTTTCAGATCACGAGTGATCCGCCACGCATGGCGATTGGAATCAGTCATCAGAACCTGACACACGAATATATCGACGCAAGTGAGGTTTTCGCCGCTTCCATACTCGGCCGGGATCAGCAACGGATCGTACGGAGATTCGGGTACCGGTCGGGGAGGGAGTTTGACAAGTTCAAGGGCATACCGGTGGGGACCCGCCGGACCGGCTGCCCGATACTCGAGGATGCTATCGGCTATGTCGAGTGTGCGCTGCTTGGAGATCTGACCGTCGATGCAGGAACCCACAGCATATTCGTGGGGGAGATCGTAGGGGGCGGTGTCTTCAAGAACGAGGAACCAATGACCTATGAATATTATCATCAGATGAAGGACAGCGGATAGGATAGCGGGCGCTTGATCTACGCATGGCAGTACACATCATCACACGCCAATATGGTACAGGTTGTCAGGGACTGGGATATGAATACACCCGAACGAATGATACACGGCGGTGAACGATGAGCATGGATGAGAAAGAACAGATACTGCGGGTGCTGGCACGGGCGATCATAAAGGAGACAAACGCCTTCAATTACTATTACAAGGGAAGCGAGGATCCAGCGATGCCGCCGGGTGTCAAGGGTGTCCTTTCACGTCTCGCCGAAGAGGAGCGCAAGCACCGCCAGACTCTCATGTACGAATACAGGGGAGTTGAGCGGGGGTGGCGGGATAAGCAGCCGGATGAGAGTGAGCATGCCCTCTCGTATGTAATTCCAGAAGAGCTTCCCTTCTTTACCACAGAGAGTTCGCAGGACTTGGAAATATCTGCCGTATCTCTGCCGAGCAGGCTTGTCGGGGGTGATAATATCCTCTCCAGGATCGTAACGGGTCACAACGGAACCGAGACGGGAACGATCCTGCTTCTCTACGATGCCATGGGACACGGCATCAAGACGACGGATATCAACGCACTTGCTGCCCGTGTGCTGGGGGAATATTTCGAGCAATCCGCCGTCGGGCGGGTCGATTCGGAGCTGCTCCGTCCGAAGGATATCGTCCGCCTTCTGAACCAACGGATCAATGAGCGTTACGAGGGAGAGGGAGTGTTTCTTTCCGTGCTCTGCATATTTTTCGATTCCCGGAACAAGACCTTGGTATATACCTGTGCAGGACACGAGCCTCCCTTTCTGGTGCACGAGGGGGGTCGGGTTGGATCGCTACTGTACACACAGTTACTGGCGGGGATCGATCGAGAGTATCCGTACCGGGAGTACAAGGTTCCGTTCGACGATGGTGATCTCCTGTGTATATTCACCGACGGCATTGTCGAGGTCGAGAACGGGGACGGCGAGATCTTCGGTCGTGAACGGATCGCCGATATCCTGGAGGGGAGCTGGCGCGACGAACCGGAACAGGTAATCCGTGATCTTCTTGATGGCATGCAGCGATACAACGTGGCCGAAGAGATCAAGGACGAGATCTCCATAGTTGTCATCAGATCGAAAGGGGCATGAACGGTGGTCGATAGCGGGGATGAAATGCGACAGGCTCTGGAGCTGGCGATCTATCGGGAGATCGGCGCCAGTGGTTTGTATAAAACGATAGCCGACACGATTTCGAATCCTGAGGGAAAGCAGCGTTTCGAGCGCCTCTCGAAAGATGAGGAAGGGCACCGGATCAAACTGGAGAAGTGGTTCGAGAAGCTCTTCGGAACGGCATTTACGATGAGCTCCGAGGGGATCAAGCAATCCGAGATCGCAGGTGTATCGCTGAAAAGGCACAGCGGAGCCCTCGAGGCACTCGATATCGCCATCAAAACCGAGGAGCAGGCAAACAACTTCTACCGTATGCAGGCGGACCATGCCGATGATCCCGATCTCAAGGCACTGTTTCTGGCACTCGCAGAGGAGGAGAACGGTCACCACGAGCTCCTCGAGGCTGAGCGTAACGCGCTGATCGGCGGCTTTTACTGGTTCGACATGGATTCAACTTCTTTTCTTGAAGACTGACGGTGGGAACGGTATGGTATCCGGGACCGTGCACCGAAACGTCGAACGGCGGCCGGTGTTCGAGTCCGAACAAAGGAGAGAGATGTAATGGAGAAATGGAAATGCTCGGTATGTGGATATATCTACGATCCCGAAAAGGGTGATCCAGAAGGTGGAATCGATCCGGGAACACCCTTCGAGCAGCTTCCCGATGACTGGGTATGCCCTGACTGTGGAGTCGGGAAAGACCAGTTCGAGAAGATGGAATAGCGGCAAAGAGAGCCGGTAGGGCAGGACGTGTTTTCGAGATACCCGGTCGTACCGGCTGGGAGGCTCAGGAGACGGGTTCCTGAGATGTTCATGGAGCATTCGGGATCTGAAACGTTGCATTCCGACAGGCGAATGTACATCGTTTGGGGCATCCTCATCGGGGGTGCCCTTATTCTTAGGGCGCTTTTCGTACACGCCCGGCTGGTGTTGAGCGGTGACGAGGTGCACTACGCAGAATCCCTGCACCACTTCATGGCCGGCCGTTTCATCGATGGCCTTTCCGATTACTGGTCGTTTCTCTATCCCCTCGTCGCGGTACCCTTCGGGCATCTCTATGGAAACGTCGAGCCGGCGCTGCGGCTCGTCTCGTTGATTTCCGGAGCGGCGGTTCTCGTGCCGGTCATGTTGATCGCTGCAAGGCTCCACGGACGACGCGTTGCCCTCTTTTCGGGAGTGCTTATCGCCCTTCAACCGACTCTGATCACCTTCTCGACCGCAGCCATGACGGAATCGCTCTACACGCTTCTCGTGCTGTTCGCGCTCCTCTCCATGATCAACCTCATGGAACGTGGGGGATGGATTCCACCGTTGTTGGCCGGTCTCCTTCTCGGCCTGGCCTTTCAGGTACGCCAGGAGGCACAGTTTATCTTGATCATATTTGCGCTGGTGATACTTCTCGGAAGAGGCGGACCCGGGCTCCGGCATCCGATCGTGAAACGTGTCGGATACGTTGCGCTCCTGGCGGCCCTCTTCGTTGTCGCGCTGGTACCGTACCTCGCACTGATGCATCAGAAGACGGGGCGATGGACAACCGGCTCGAAGGCCGCGGTGAACCTGAGCTCGCCAGCTATCTGGGAGGACGGTCTCGAGCGGGAACGGTACGTGTATAGCCTCAACGAGGAAGGGACACGAAGAAGGGTCGAGGAGATAGGGGAGGAGGGTGCTGCATCGGTGCTGTGGCGGCAGCGGCGCGCTATCCTCTCGCGGTACCTGCCTAAGCTGAACAAAGGGGTAACGCTCATTCCGTTTCTCATGGCCACTCCCTTCCTGCTCATTCTCGTGCCACTCGGTCTCTTCGGGCGCAGGTGGTCCCCGGAGGGCCGCGCCATGGAGTTCCTGCTGCTCGTTCTCGCTTCATTCCCCTTTTTCCTCTATGCGGTATTCCGTATCGAGATCCGCTACCTCGTTCCCTTTCTTCCGCTCTACCTCATATGGGGTGCACGTGGATGCGAGGTGATCGTGGACTGGCTCCGTGAGAACGTGAGCCCACGGCCGATTGTCGGGAGCATAGTCCTGTCTATCGTCTTTCTCAGTCTCGTACCCGTCACGGTCCGCAGGTATGCATCGATACGGCGCGGCCAACCGCTCGTCTATGCGGAGGTCGGACGTGTAATCGGTGATCAGGCGGGGGGCGGAAGGATTCTCGCCCATTCCGGATGCTCGGTGAGCTTTTATGCGGGAGAGCCGGAAGCGACGTTCATCCCATGGACGGATCCAACAGGACTTCTGCGTTACGCACGGTTACACGGCTATCGGTATCTGCTAGTCGATGAGGATTATTTCAGGACATTCCGTCCGACACTCGTCGAACTTCTCGGCGATTCGAAGATAGAGGGGCTTACCAGGATCACATCCCTTTCCAAGGCGACGGGAGGTACGGTCACCCTCTACCGGCTGGAGCCCGGCGGATAACCACCGAATACTGCCCCGTTTACCCACCGGACGGTATGTATCAGCCACCTCAAGCCAATGCAGTGGCTATGGTACGGGTACATACATGAGGGGCATCACAGATCCTTGGTATCAATGTCATTCCTTCACATCGCTTGCAGCCCTGCCACTCCCTCTTCTCGGTGATGGTCTTCGATTTCCCGTTATGGCCTATCGTTACCTATCGTTGTGAATAGTTCTTGCTAAATCTCCGGTGATCGGATCATCGCCCGAAAGGATGATGGTTGTAAGACATTGCAGCAAAGATTATTACGCCATCGCATGGATGCACGGACGGTGCCCGTAGTGTGACAACTATTTGTATTATAACGAATTAGAGTGTTCTGGCGCCGAAACGCCTAGACAGCGGCATTATGAGAAAAAAGCATGCAATCTGGTTCGATTTCAACCGCATCCGTCGCTCCCTCTTTATTCTGCTGTTTGTGATCGTTTACCCGTACCTCAGAGGGGTGCCTGCATTCGCCGGCCCCGTCGATCGTCTTCCCGCCGGGGTGGGTGCACCTCAGGAGGCGATTGTGGTGAGCGATCTGAGGATCGAAGCGGTCCATTCGCCGTATACGATCGTCTCCGAGGCGCAATGGAAGATTCCCCTCTACATCTATGTCGGCAACCACAGCGAGACATCGATCTTAATCCAGCTGATACATCCCATCTTCTCTTCGTCTTTATTCGGCGACCGGAACGGTGACTACAGTGTGTCGGGCGATGCCATGCCCAATGTCGTCATGGCTCCGGGGGAGATCTGGATGTTTTCCTTCAATGTCACCGTCAATCCCGGCGCGCTCTTGGATACCGGTATCATGATCGATGCTGCGGTTATCGGCCAGCGCCTCGATACCTTCGAGGCCGTCTCCGACTCCAGCGGATTCGACAGGGTTGCGGACAGGTTCGATGACGTCTCCTACAGCGGTAACAACGGAACCGTCGCGTGGAGCGGGGACTGGCGGGAGAACGGTGAGATAGACGGTCCCAAGGACGGCGAGGTACAGGTTGTTCCGAGCCCCCTGCCCAGTACCGGCAACTCCCTCATGATAGGCGGATTGAATTTTCATCTCGATAGGGGTGCGGGCCGTGAAGTGGATCTCTCTCTCGCATCGTATGCGGGTATATCAATCGATTGGCAGCGCGATCCGGTCATGGGATTCAGAAGCAGCAGCGCACTGATCCAGGTGTCGAACGACGGCGGCGGCAACTGGACGACCCTCGAGACGATACCCGAGGGTATGGATCTCATGCCGAATAGATCCATGTACGACATAACACCGTTCATCTCCCCCATGACACAGGTGCGCGTGATCACCGCTTTGGACGGGGAGGGATACATCTACTTCGACAATTTCCTGATAGAATACTATGCTCCCTACCGATCCCACCGATGGATCGTTCTCTCGAGTGCAATCAATACGATCGTCGCGCTCTATGAAACGCGGGGTACGCCCGAGCGGGCGGATGACAGCCTGATGTGCCTGGTCCCCGGCGAGGCGTTTGCCCTGGATCAGATCTACTATACGAACGGCGGGAGGGTGCTGGCAGAGATACCTTACGGAGCAGGGCAATTCTACCGCCTGGTCGTGCAGCTGAATCCCTCCTCTGACTGGGATTACAAGCCCGATAGTGGGATAGCCGGCTACCTCGCTTTCACTCCTCTTAATTGTGCAATGGGCCGGTTCACCGCTCCCAATCCCGGAGTAAAGGAGTTTCTCCTCACCGACTTTGCCGTTGCCGACGAGAGTGACGACTCGGTGGATGTCGTCGTCGGTGCGACACGCAACTCCGATCCCGCCATACCATGGGGCATGTCGACATACCCGTGGACCGATCCGGTTGTTGACGACAGTAAGGTGCATGAATATGGATCGATCAGTCCGGCCTTGGGCGGGATCGTCGATTGTGTGGATGGATCGGAGAACTGGGAGGTCACCGGCCAGTGCGAGTCGGATAGGTACTACTTCTACGAGTTCTGGTTCCAGCCGGATCTCGATTTGATGCACGGCGATCTGGCCGACATCTACCTCCATATAGACGGAAGTGCCGGGGAGGGCAACATCGATGAGCTGCATATGCTCTTCAGGATGGTGGACGACGATACGGTCGGACCCCTCTTCGGCGATTTCTCGCCCGAGATCACCCCCGAAGGCGACGATTTCCATGTCACCTGTTTCATCTGGGATCAGAGCGGCGTCTACGACGATGCGACCGGGTCCGCCGGGCAGGGTGTTTATCTTCTCTGGGACGACGACGGGAGCCTCATCGACGGTGCCTACGAAGTGCAGATGTCCGCCGTCGGCGGGGGATACTACGAGACGGATGACTCCCTACCCGCCCATGCGGCCGGTGAGGAGATCCTCTACGCCGTCGTCGCCTGCGATGACGATTCCGATGGAGGGGATCCAGACGACAGGAGCTGCTCGACGAGCAGTATACAGACCATTCAGGTGGTCGGCATGACATACATTGTAGATGAGCCGAATTCCCTCTATCCCTCGGCCGTCTATGCTGGTGAGGACAGCGTAACGCTTCATATCGGACTCACAAACCCGATGCCGTTCTCGATGTTTATCTATGATACATCGACGATCTCATTCTCGGACAGCGTGCATACGGTCATTACCACCCTCGGTAATCCGACATGGCTCTTCAATGACCCGTACGCAACCGGTGTTCCGGTCGCCTTCAATCCGGTGCAGGTCCCGTCGGACTTCTCGGCGCCCGATACGATGGAGTTGGTCATCGAGCTGTACGGTGAGGATTACTACGGGAATCCCTACCACCAGCTCTGGCGCGCCTCGCAAACAAACAGGCTCGTGATCAAGGAGCCGCAGGTACGTTTCAAGGCGCATGCCGTCGCCGGTCTGAGCGTGCATCCGGGTGCCGCCGGTATCGAGCTGCTCAGGCTCGAGGTTACAAACGAAGGCCCCGACGAGGTTCATCTCGAAGGCTTCACTGTTGCAAACGTCACGAAGGGAACGGGAAGCCCGCCCATCAGTGATGCCGATTTCTCTACTGTTTATCTCTTCGTGCAGGGTGAGCCATACTCCGCACCCGTCCCGGTACCGGGGAGCGACGATACCGGTCCGGATGCGGTGATAGGAGGCATCGATACCCAGGGTCCCGCAGGACCGGGCCAAGAGGGGGGCGGAGGCGATGCCGGCCTTTCGGGCAGGCCCTTCAGCGAGGACGATTCACTGCTCACCTCGGGAAGGCTCGAAGACGGAACCGTGACACTGCGGCTACCGGACGTGTGGACCCTCCCGCCGGAGCAGCCGGTATTCTACTATGTCCTCGCCGATATCGATTCCTTTCTTGCCTGTGACGGCGACTCGCTCGATCTCTCGATACCGTCAACCGATTCGGTCTTCATCACCGAGGCGAGGCCGGTAACCTTCACGGAAGCGTCCTGTAACTCCGAGGGGAAGAGCGTTGTGGACGGTTTCCTGCTCCATCAGCTCGTACTCGAGGAGCCGGTCGTGGATACCGTCTACTCCGGTGAAACGGACAAACTAGCTCTCGAGGCCGTTCTTCCCTCCAACGGATACGGGCCGGATATTCTCAATGCGATAGCGGTAAAGAACTTCGGGGACCAGGCGGCGGATGCTGCCTTCATCCGGCTGCGGCTGTGGGCCGACACCGGTGACGATGTCTTCTCGTACGAGACGGACAGCCTGCTCGGCGAGCTCGGGTTTACGGGAGATCGCTTCGAGATATCGGGTCTCTCCCATCCATACAGCAGAGGTCAAAGGGTATTTGTGACCGCCGACCTCGGCGAGAGTCCAGTCAAGGAACATACGATCCGTTTCGGGCTGCCGGCCGACGGCGTCGTCGTGCAATCCGGTAACGACGGGCCGCTCGATGGCGACGCCCTTCCCGATTCCTCACAGGTATTTATCAGGCGAGAGATCGTCACGTTCTCTCCTGTTTCCATTCCCGGTGGTACGGCACGTCCGGGGGATAAGGACGTCGTGCTATTCGCATTCGGGATCCACAACAACACACTCACATCGATGCTGATCGACTCACTCAGGGTGACCGGCGACAGTAATCTCTTCGCCTGCGAGCCATCGAGGGAGATGCGGCTCTACATCGACGACGGGGATATGGATTTCGGCTCCGCCGGCGATCAGCTCGTGGCGACATCCGGCTTTCTGGGGGGCGAGGTCCTCTTCCGCACCGGGAATCCGGCCCTCCCGCCGGATGCGGAGGCGGTACTCTTCGTGGAAGCTGATCTCGATTCCCATCTCACGGTAGACGGTGACACGCTCTCACTCGCACTCGGATCACCGGGTGATGTATATCTCACGGCTCAATCGGGTACCTCCTACGAGATCGAGGGCGGCTTTCCGGTCATGAGCGTCGGCCTTACGGTAACGGACGGTATGCTCGCTCACCAGCTCACCTGTGCGCGGCTCGGCGGCGGTATTCTCCATGCAGGCAGCACCGGCATCCCTATCCTCGATTGCACGGTACCCGGCAACGGATGCACCGATGACACACTGACGGCACTCGCTGTGGTGAATACCGGTACGGCGGGAACCGATCATATCGTGCATCTCGTGCTCTGGGGCGATAACGGAGATGCGCAGTTCGATCCGGATACGGACGACTCGCTCGGCGTGCTGCTTCCCGATACGGCCGAAGGACGGTTCGTAAGCTCTACTCTCGCGGAGCCGGTCGCCGGTTCTGGAGGGAAACAGCTGTTCCTCTCGGCCAGTTGCACCGGGAACAACTCCGTCGAGGGGACGATCGTGCCGGGGATACCGCTTATGGGGATTACGGTAGCGTCCGGTAACGACGGGCCTATCGATCACGCCGTCTCTTCTGGGGATACCTTCCTCGTGCCCGAGCCTCCCGCCGTACATGTCGAGGCCCACGCCGTTCCAACCGGATCCGTCCATCCGGGCCGGGCGGCCGTCGAGCTCCTGCGCCTCGAGGTCTTCAATGACGGGTATGCCGATATCGGGTTCGACAGCCTGGCCGTCTCGAACGAGACACGGGGATCGGCCCCCGTTCCGGCAAACGATGTCGATATCAGTACCCTCTATCTCTACCGGCAGGGTGATGGTGCTACATCGATACTAAGCGATGGGATCAGAAACGATACACCGCTTACCACCATCCCTGCGGCGACCGATGGAGATCCCAGCGGCGGGAACGACATAGGGGCGGAGCTCATGTCGAGGCCGTTTGGTGCGGGCGATTCGCTCGTAGCAACGGCGAAGCTGGCAAATGGAACTACGCGATTCGTGCTTCCCGATGGTGAACTCCTCCCGGCGGGGCAGTCGCTCTTTTACTATGTGCTTGCCGATATCGATTCATTCTTGGCCTGCGACGGTGATTCGGTCGATATCTCGATACTCTCGCCCGACTCGTTCTTTGTGACCGGGAATACCGCCGTAACGTTCGATGCGCAACCGTTGAACTCCGAAGGACGGGCGGATATCGACGGTTGCATGACGTTTCAGCTCGCCACCGCCGGGGGACTTCCCGACACACTCTATTCAGGTGATGCGGAACGGCCCGTACTCGCCGTCATGCTCCCGGCGAACGGCTACGCCCCGGATCGTCTCATATCACTCGCCGTGAAGAACTACGGAGACGGGGCGGTCGATGCGGTCGTTTCCGGCCTGCACCTGTGGGCGGACGATGGTGACGGAATGTTCGGGGAGTCTGTGGATACGCTGCTCGGAGACCTCTATTACACCGGCGACCGTTTCCAGATCTCCGGGCTTTCGCACCGCCTCGAGGACGGAACGTTGTTCTTCGTTACAGCAGAATTCGGAGAGGAATTCAATCGCGAGCTCGAGGTCCGGTTCGGTATTCCGGTGGACGGAGTCGGGTATGAATCAGGTAACGACGGGCCGCTCGACGGAGACGTTATCTCGAATATCCCACAGCTGCTCATCAGGCGCGAGTATATTTCGATCTCTGCACTACCGAACGGTGCGGAGGGCACGGTTCACCCGGGTGCGGGTGATGTCGAGCTCTTCGCATTCGAGATTACCAACAACACACTCGGTACGGTAACAATCGATTCACTGCGGGTAAGCGGCAATCCTGCGCTCTTCTCATGTGAATCCGGAAAACCGATGGCTCTCTATCTCGATAATGGAAACCTTTCGTTCGATCCCGGGGATGACGTTCAGGTCGCCTCTGCATTCTGGCAGACGGGGGCGGCTGTCTTCGGCGGTGTCGGTTCCGCCATTCCGCAAGACTCCGCAAATACCTATTTCGTTTCTACAGATCTCGATTCCTTCAAGACCGTCGACGGTGAAACGCTTCGAGTATGGCTCGAGACCAAGCAGGATATCAGCTTCCTGCTTGGGGCCGAGATCAGGAAGAATTTTCTTCAGATCGATGCATCCTTTCCCGTGGTGAGTGCGGGCGGCGCCGTTACCGATGGCATGCTCGCACACCAGCTTGTTCTCTACGCACACGGCGATAGCACCGTGGCCGATCAGCGCAGCCACCTCCTGCTGCTCGATATGCAGATACCGTCGAACGGGTGCTCGAGAGATACGCTCACAGAGCTCTCCATCATCAACTATGGGACACCGGGTAAGGATTACATCGAACGCCTCGTGCTCTGGGGTGATGACGGCGACGGTCTCTTCGATCCCCTTACCGATGATTCACTCGCCGAGCACCTGCCCGTTCATATGGAGACGGGCGGTTATACCTTCTCCGGTCTCTCGGTACCCCTTCCGGAAGTAAGCGGGAAGAGGCTTTTCGTCTCCGTCGATCTAGCGGGAGTGATCGAGACCGCTGCGGTTATCATACCCGGTATTCCGGTCATGGGTATTTCGGTCACCTCGGGTAACGCCGGTCCCATCGACCGGGCGGTCGTTTCCGGGGACAGGTTGATCATCCCCGTTCCGGACCGTGTGACGTTCTTCACGAGCATCCTGAACAATAAGCGTGTCCATCCCGGCGAGAAATACGTGCTCAATATGGTTATCGGGGCCTACAACAGCTACGAGGAGCCAAAGACTCTCCAGTCGCTGGCCGTAGTGAACATGGAGAGCGCCGATGAAACCGAGATCACGAGTATCTCGGCCTTTTCCGATCTCGACAGCGACGGGCTGTTCGAACCCGCGGTGGACCATCTCCTCGAGACCGCCACCTTCGACGGCCTGAACTATCGTTTCGACGATCTTCAGATAGTCCTCGAGCCGTATAAAAACAGCTACCTCTTCATTACCTACAACACCGTGCTGCACGGCATCACGGATTCCGTTGGTATCGATTTTCAAGCCCAGAGAGCATCCCTCGGTTTCAAGGAGCAGAACGTAGTCATCGAGGGGGAGTCCTCGTTGAACTCCGCGGGCATCGATTTCACCGACGGAATGATCGCCGCACAGATCATGGTGCCGGGGATCGATGGAGGGCGCATTCCTCCCGGTGAGACTGATGTGCATGTCTTCTCTCTGGGCATCCCCTGCAACGGACGGTACGACGATACCTTCGTGCGCCTGGAGTTGGAAAACAACGGATCGGCGCTTCAAACGGAGGATATCGTATTACTCAAGCTGTGGCGGGAGACCGGCGGTGAGGATGGTACCTTCGATCCGATGGAGGACGAGTTCGTCGCGTTCCTTGCCTATGACGGGCAATACTGGAGTAACCTGACACCGCTGAATGAAGCCGTTCCGTGCACGGAAATGACCTTCCATATGACTGCTGACGTCGCTTCGGGGGCGGTGGACGGCCGGACGATGAATTTCGTGCTGCCCGAGGGCGGTATCACGGTTGCCTCCGGAAACGACGGTCCGATCGATACGAGTATCGTTTCGCCGGCGACGATCGAGATTACAACCGATCCTCTGATCGTGCGCACAATCGGCGCACCACGATTCGTCACCAGGGAGCAGATCTTCGACGTATCCATGACCGTTTACAATGCCGGTGATACGCTGCTCCCTAATGTGGCACCTGATAGTTTTTCCCATGCAGGAAGCGGAAACGTAGTCCTTCTATCGGGTCCGGCTCCACCGTCGGCGGACTTACCCGGTTCCGGGGAGGTCGTCTTTGTCTGGAGTTACCGGGCCGAATCCACAGGGACGGTCGTTTTCCGCGGACGGGCAATCTGTGGCGGCGGCACCGAGGTCAGCCAATTCGCAACATCGGATACCCTGACGGTGCAGGAGCATCCCAGCGGTTTTACCGTTACATTACTCGACCTTTCGCCGGTGAGTCTCAACAGGGGGGCCGAGGAGGTTACACTCGTAGAGATGACACTGGACTATGATGTGTCGTGCTCGGGGTGCGCCGGTGTCGAGTTCGGTTCGCTCGATCTTCTCCTCACGGATGGATCCGGGTCGCCGGTTGCTGCCCGGGCGATAGCCTCGCAGATGGGTCTCGAGGACGAGTCGATGGTGCTCGTGACCCTGCCGACAGTGGATGTGGAGGATTCAATCGTAACCCTCGAGCCTCCGGCGCCGATCTTCTTTGCTCCGGGCGAAACAAAGGCATTCAAGATCACGATGGACGTTTCGGATTCCGCTCAGGTGGGGGATTTCAGGATCTATGTCCAGGATCCCGGATACATTTCGCTCGAGGATCGCAACAACCGGGAGACGGTCCCGTTTTCGGGTGTGTCGTTTCCCTGGTCGACTAATTCGGTGGTGCTGAACGATCCTGCATCGGCGCTCGTTGTTCGTATGAACACAGTGCTTCCGGCGCAGGTCAACAAGGGGCAGGAAGGTGTTGAAGCATTCGAGCTGGTGTTGATGAACGACGGGGAAGGTTCGACGGCGGACATAAGTGTTTCGGAGATAGTCTTCGAGACAGGGGACGAGGTTGGAGATGCATTTGATGCGGGGGAGCTGTTCAGGTTCTTCAGGATCACCGACGGTGGCCCGAATACCTATTTCGAGACGGAGACCTTCCCGGATGTAACCGTGGTATCCTGCCGGTTCCAGCCTGCGATAACAATATCGCCGCAGATACCCGTCACATTGCATACAATTCTCGACTGCCTGACCGATCCCGGCGCCGGCGGCTTCACCATCACATTGCGGGATTCCCTCGATGTGACCGCACGGGACATCAACTCGGGTCAGAGTGTCACGGTGCGGGCCGACACAACGGAAGGCGGAGTATTTCCGATGAGTACGGGTGCCGCCGAGTTCCTGGATCCATTGAATCATATTTCAGTAACGGGCACGGGCCTTTTGCCCGGGCAGGTGACCGTGGGAAGCAATGATGTAGCGGCTATCACCGCCGTGTTGCAGCATAGCGGTGGCGCAGGCGAGTCCGCGGCGAGGTGCCTGGGGCTCACGGTACGGATCCTCGATCAGTCCGGCCAGGGTGTGACACCGTTCGGATTACTGGACGCCGTACGGGTGGAGTCCGGCGGGATAGCGCTCGCCACGGTCTTCATAACCGCGGCACATACGTCTGATCTTTCGCTTCCATTCACGACACCGGTTCTAACCGGATACGGTGAGCGGGATACATTGACCGTTCTGCTCGATTTCGACTCCGCCTCCGAATCTGCGTACCTGCAGCTACATATCGGGCCGCAGGGATTGGAGATCGAGGATGCAACGGACGGCACCCCCGTCGTCTCACTCGAGGGAGAGTTCCCCCTCGTGAGCGGGCTAACGCAGATCATCCTTCCCGCCGATGAGGTACTCTTCCATGCTGATGGGTTGCTCCCGGCGAACGTCACGGGTGGTTCGGTGGTAGAGGTCTTCGCCCTCTCTTTCGAGCGTGAAAGCGGCTCCGGCAGCGCAACCGCCCTTCTCGATAGTATTACCTTCGATCTTCTCGATCGGATGAACCAACCGGTCGATCCGGCACGCCTCGTTGCGGATCTCAAGATCATGGACGGCGGGGCTGAGGTCTCCGTGACATCCGACGTTGTCGGGAATCGGCTGGTGGTCGGCTTCGATGAGCCGGTTGCCATCGAGGCCGGCGGATCGGTCGACCTCGTAATGGTGATCGAGCTCGTTCAGGAGGCGGGGATCGAGATCTTCAGTATGCAGATTACGGATGCAGGAGATATTACCTGCACCGATGCCATGAGCGAAGCTGGCGTAGCCGTCAGCCCGAGCCCGGGACATTCCTTCCCCTTCAACTCGGGGCGGGCTGCATTTCTGCGACGGGATATCCGGGCGGCATTCACGAACTATCCCAATCCCTTTATCGCAAGCAGCGAAGTAACGAAAATCACCTACTACCTGCCCGATGAAGGCCTGGTGACCATAAAGGTATACACCATCACCGGCAGATTGGTACGAACGCTGCTAGTGAATACAACTCGAAGTGCGGGACTGCATGAGGATTGTAGTTGGGACGGACGGAACGGGAAGGGGGAGACGGTACTCAACGGTGTTTACTACCTGATGTTGACCATGAAGGTCAATGGAATGGAGCACTCATTCAAGCGTAAGGTGGCTGTAGTGCGCTGAGTGTTTGAAGTGTGACTGGGGATCGTGTATATGAAAACGATCATAACGGTTGTAGCCTTGCTCGTTGTTCCCCTCGCATCGCTCCTTGCTGGTGACGAGGATGCGGGAACGTCCGGTCCTTTTACACTCGGTGCCGGCGGGAGAGGTATTGCCATGGGTGGCGCGGCTGCCGCCGTCTGGGGAGATTCATACGCCCAGCTATGGAATCCCGCAGGCCTCTATCGGGTCGACAGGAGCGAGGCGAACCTCTTTCACACCACTCTCTTCGATGAATCGACACGCTACTCCTCCCTGTTTCTGTCACATTCCTTTCTCGATATCGGCGTGGTCTCCTTCGGCGTGATACATCTCGACATCGGTGGAATCGAACAGCGGGACCGGGAGAACAGGCTCCTCGATGGTGAGCTCGATAATAGACAGACACGGTATATGCTCGGTTTTGCCAGAAGCCTCTACCGGGGGCTGTCGGGGGGGGTGAGACTGAAACTCGACCGCTACGTTCAGGGCTCCTATGTGGCGAACGGATTCGGGCTGGACGCCGGTATCGGGTTCGAATCCGATATCTCTTCGCATCTCATCGACGGACTGGCTGCTGGAGTTTCACTTTCCAATCTGCTCGAGCCGAAGATCAACCTCGTCTCGGAAGAGTCGGGCGATCCCCGCGCGGTCCGGTTCGGATTTTCCCTCTGGCGATCGATCTCCCAGCGGATGAATGATCGGTTGCTTCTCGCAATCGATCTCGATCGGGCACGATACTCCGATACCCATTTGCATGTCGGCGGCGAGTACAGCATTTATGATTTCTTCGCCGTGCGCGGTGGTTGGGACGCCGGGATCCCGACCCTCGGATGCGGCTTCAGGGTGAGATTCATCCAGTTGGACTATGCATACCGGAGCACCGATCTCGGGAACAACCACCTCTTCTCGCTCATCTACCGATTCGGCTCGTCGCGAACGGAGCGCCTGGCGGAACGGAGAAGAAAACAGCTGGAAGGCATCCAGAAAGAGATCGATGCACAGGTAAGTCACTTCGAGGATCAGTTTGTTTCCTCCTCGCTTGCGAAAGGGCAGGAGAGCCTCGAACAGGCCGATTATGCGAAGGCGCTCGAGTACTTCCAGGGGGTACTACTCTGGTCACCTGAGAACGAGATGGCCAAGAATGGCTCGATCGTTGCGAGAGGATCGTTGCTGATGCTCGAGGGCGATTCACTCGTGAAACAGGAGCGTTTTGCCGAAGCCCTCTTCTCGTACCGGAGGGCCTACGAGGAGCTGCAGAGGCCCGAAATCGAGAGCCGGATTGCCGAGTGTGAGAAGCGGATAGAGGATGCGTCCAACCGCCATGGAGTAGTCGAAAGGATTCTATCCCGTTCTCTCGAGCTCTATACGGAACATAAGTGGGATGAGGCATCGGAGGGATTCGAGAAGGTGCTCGATCTCGTTCCCGAGCATGCCCTTGCGAAGGATTACCTCAACAGGACACGTACACGGATCCGGGAATCGTATGAGAGGATGCTCACCAGGGCTGACAGGTTCGTAGAGGAGAAGCGATACGGTGCGGCTCTAGAAGAGCTCAGGAAGGGGCTCGAACGGTATCCGGGCGACGAGGCGCTGGAGCGTCGTGTCGCACATATCAATGAGCTTCAGCGGGCGCTGGCGGCGGCCGAGCGGGAAGCCCGTGTAACGGCACCGAGACGTGCTCCGAGTATCTCTCAAAAGGAGATTGAGGCGTTACGGCCGGCATACGAGCGGGGTTACGAGTATTTCAAGCGTGGTCAATTCAGCGGTGCGATCAGGGAGTGGGAAAAGGTCTGGAAGCGATACCCACGATTCGAGAAGGTTGCTGACTATCTCATAAAGGCGTATCAGTACTACGGCATGGAGCTCTACACGAGCCACCGTTACGAGGAATCCCTCGAGGTGTGGGGCCGGATCCTCGAGGTCGATCCCGACAACGAGAAGGCGCTGCGGTATATCGATCGGACGAAGGAGGAGCTGGCGAAGCTCGAAGGGCTCAGCGATTGATGCTTCGGCGGGACCTGTTTCCCGGCGTAGTAACGAGCAACGCATGCATGGTTGGTAGAAAATGAAAGCGATCAGTCTCAAGATACAGATAACCTTCCTGGTGATCCTCCTGGTAGCGGGCCTCGTTTCCGTATTCTCCTGGACGATCGCCAGCAGCGAGAAACGGATGATCATGTCCGAGGTCTTACACCGGGTGACCTTACAGGCACGGAATCTCGCCCTGAGTTCATCCAAGCCGCTCCTGCACACGGATCCCGAGTTCGAACTCCATCCACTCATCAAACGGGTGCTGCAAACGGAACAGGATATCATCTCCATCGTCATCGTCGATAGCGATGGGGTAATCCGGGGGCACAGGAATGTCATGGAAATAGAGAAGCGCTACAATCCACCGCCGGGTCTGCGACCGACGAAAAGCAGCGAGTTCATCTCCCGGGGGGAGCGGTTGCGTGAGAACGATGAGGTTCTGGAGGTTTCCGTGCCCGTAACCGACCAGAATGAGGTAATCGGTTTCGTTCATCTCCAATACTCGAAAGCGAAGATTCACGAGGTCGTTGGCTGGATCAACAGACGCATCCTCAAAGCGGGTATTATCGCACTTGTAGGCGGTGCCCTGATTTCACTGATGCTCGCTTTTCATATCACGAGACCCGTGAATGTTCTTACAAAGGGAGTCGAGGCGATCGGTCGTGGAGAGCTCGGCACCAGGATCAGTGTCCGGTCCGTACGTGAGTTTCAGATTCTCGCATCGACATTCAACCGGATGTCGCAGAGCCTGGCTGAAAACCGGATCGCAATAGTGGAAAAAGAGCGCATAGAAAAGGAGCTCGAGATCGCGCACGATATCCAAGCTACGCTGCTTCCCTCCGGTCTCCCTCATCTCAAAGATTTCGAGATCGATGCGTACTATCATCCGGCTTCCCAGGTCGGCGGGGATTACTTCGATCTCATTGTAATCGACGACAACCACCTCATGGTGGTGGTCGGTGATGTGGCCGGAAAGGGTGTACCCGGTCTGGTAGTCATGGCCATGGTTCGGATTCTAGTCAGGGATCTCGCTCTCAGGGGTGAGCGTCCGGCAAAACTCCTCAGACACATGAATATGCTCCTGAGGAAGGACATGAAGAAGAACCTTTTTGTCACCCTTTTCTGTGGATTACTCGACAGCCGCCAGGGTGTCTTGGATTTCGCCAGTGCGGCCCATATGCCATTACTGCTGTTCCATAGCAAGGAACATGTCGTACGCATGATCTCCACGCAGGCGAAACCTCTGGGCCTTTTTCCCGACAAGATATTCACGAAAGGACTTACCGAACAGCGAATCAGGCTCATGCCGGGAGATCTCTTCATGCAATTCACGGATGGATTGAACGAGATGCGCAATACGAAGGACGAAGAATTCGGTCTCGAGCGCGTCATGCAGGTTGCTGTCGATGAAGCCGCCGGTGGGGCGCGCCACTTTTTGCAGACGGTACTGAGGAAACTCAATGCGTTCCGTAACGGAGCGGCACAGAGTGACGATCTGACGCTACTCGCTATCAGCGCTCTTCCCGCCGGAATGAGGCGTGCACCCGAGGATCGTATGGAGAAATTGGATGGCGTGGTGTTCGACTGAGAGCATAACGGTTCGAGAGATATGAAGATTGAGTATATCGATACGCATCCATTGACCGTCGGAGTCAACTACGGACAATTGCACGGCTGGCGATTGCTGAGGCGGCTCACGAGTCTACTTTTGGTCACGCATGACTGTGCGGCAAATACGATCGTCCATGAAAGTGCAGGCAACCTGCCACGGGCGGTCGCCAGATCGGTCCGTGAGCTTGTCGAGCGGGTTCGGAATGTACGGTACGGCGACGGCAAGGCGTGCAAGATAGAGGGCGACGAGTTCGGTTTCTACCTGATCGGCCGGGACAGAGGTTTTCTCTGTCTGCGAGATGCGGGAGATGTATATACGTACTCGATCTATATAGCCGCCACTGGGCAGAATGTCTATCTTGCATCACGGTGTGCGTATATCATCTCCGATGTTTTCGGGCTTCCCAGCATGCTTGCGTTCGAGATCCGGTTCTGTGTCTATGAGCTTCTCAACAATATACTCGAGCATGGCTTGAAATCGGATGACAGCAAGTGGATCCAAGTCGTCCTGTCGAGGAAGGAGGGCACGATCGAGGTAACGATTGTCGACAAAGGGACAAAATTTGATCCGACCGGGGACGTGGTGTTCGATTTGAATAGCTATCTGGAATCGGGAAAACGGAGGGGACTGGGTTTGATTATGACGCGGAAGATTTCCGGGAAACTGCTTTACGAAAGGGAGTACGGATTCAACAGAATAACATTCGAAAAAGAGATACCGAATGACTATTCGATCCCTGACATAGGGAAGGAGGACGAGATGGAACAGTTTGTGGTAGGTGAACCCAGGCGGCTCGAGGATGGTTTCTACATGATCGAACTCGAGGGCGACCTGGACACGAAGGGAGCCCTCGTCATGGAGGATCTCCTTACGCAGCTTCTCGAGCAGAAGATGTATAGCGTGGTTTTGGACTTCAAGAAGGTGCCGTTCGTATCCAGTGCCGGGGTGGGCATGCTCCTCGGTATGGTCTCTTCGCTTCGTGACGAAGGCGGGGACGTCAAATTTATCAACGTCACACCGAAGATCATATCGGTGCTGCGCCTGCTGAACCTCGATGATTTTTTCGCGATCAAGGAGTTCGAGGGGTCCATCATCGAATACTAGTCGTTGTCTGAAAGGTGTTCGGAGTGGGCGGAACATCGTCTGAAAATAGATGTGCCCCCGAGAGGTCGCGCCGGGAGATCGAGGAGATTCTGGAGAGGAAGAACATCACTTTTGATGCGCTCTTCAGGCTCTTCGAGCGTCTCGGGACAACGCTTGATCTCAAGAAGATCGTGCGTCTGTTTCTCATGACACTGGCAGGCCAGTTGAAACTGAAACGGGTGGTGCTGTATCTCAGGATCCCCGAACGGGGCTGCTTCGACGTCTATCATATGTTGGGTTTCGGTAAGGAGACACAGCTCGAGCCGCTCGATGCGGATTCTGTGTTTGCCCGTTGGCTCGTTAAGACGGACAATCCCCTGCATATCGACGATTTCTATACAACAAACACCGAACCTCTCTGTAGTGAGGAACGTTTTCTGAAATGTATCGTGGATGAGGGATTCGCAATGGCGTTGCCTCTCAAGGACCAAAACGAGTTGGTGGGAGTTATCTTCTTCAGCGGGAAGGTTACGGAGGAACGTTTCACCGATTTCGATATGGAACTGCTCCAGATGTTGGCTCGGGTCGCGTCGATAACCATCAGGAATGCATGGTTGTACCAGGCCGCCGTTCGGTCGAAGATGGAGCTCGAGAAGTTCTCGAAAGCGAAGAAGGAATTCATCAACCATACTTCGCACGAGTTGCGTACGCCTTTGACGGTGCTCAAGAGTGCGCTGTGGTCAATCGATACGGACGAACCCGACGGCGGCATTCTCGTTGATATGGCCAAGGATTCGATACTGCGCCTCGAGAGCAGGATCGAACGCCTCCTTTCACTGAACGATATCGAGCTCAATGAGACCGCCTTCGACTTCAGACGATACTGCATCTCATCGCTTATTGAGGAATGTCTGCGGGAAGTGATTCCAGAGCTCGAGGAGAAGCAGATCACCGTCGATGTCGATGACGGCGCTAAGTACCGGGAAATCAATGTTGATGCGGCGAAGATCAAGATCGTCCTGAGAAGCATCGTCGAGAACGCCATTAACTTTGTGCAGCAGGGAGGGAAGATCTCCATAACCACGTATATCTCGAACGAAGAGCCCGGGACCGAGGAAGGGACGGAGATCGGCGCTCGCAGTACGCAGGACAACGGTAGCGAGGTCGTTCAGTGGGGGAGTGAATCCTGTGTCGGAACACGCAACGGTTCGGCATTGAATCAAGGGTCCATCGGCACTATAGGCTCCTACCTCGTTGTCCGCATTACAGACGACGGCATCGGTATCCCCGCCGATGAGATCAGATTTCTCTGCGAACCGTTCGTCAAGGCTTCGAACTCGACACTCGCGAATGTGAAGGGGTTGGGGATCGGACTTTCGGTATCACAGCGTATCGTTTTCGGCCATGGCGGTAGATTATTTTGCCGAAGCGATATGAACCGGGGTGCAACCTTCTCGATTTGGCTTCCCCTGAACGAATAATACACGGCCAAACGACGGAACACGTTCCTGCGGGACGACCGTTTCTTCGGGATGGGCGCGTACATAAGGGACGGCACCGGCTCATGTCCGGTGCCGCCGTTATACCTTGTTTTGATCCAGGTTGATGCCTAAGCGATTATTGTTGTTCGATCTTGTCGGTCTTCTTCTCGACTTTTTCCACTTTTTTCGGAGGGATTTTCTCTTTCTCGATCGTACGAGCCGATTTTACTATGACCGGTTTAACCGGCACATCCCGGTAACCGCTCTTTGTCGTGGTCTTCACGTTCTTGATCTTTTCGACGACTTCCGTACCCTCGACGACCTTACCGAAGACGGCGTAACCATAGCCCCTGGCGCTCGTATCCCTGTGATCGAGCGCGGTGTTGTCCTTGAGGTTGATAAAGAACTGGCTCGTTGCGCTGTTTATATCATTGGTGCGCGCCATGGAGAGTGTGTATTTGAGGTTCTTCAAATCATTTGTGGCCTCGTTCTTTATCGGTGGGGCGGTGGCTTTCTTCATCATATCGGGTGTAAAACCGCCGCCCTGGACAACGAATGTCGGTATGACACGGTGGAAGATTGTTCCGTCGTAGAACTTCTTGTCGACATAGTTCAGAAAGTTCTCAACGGTTATGGGGGCCTCGTTCGGGTAGAGCTCCACCGTGAAATTGCCGACGTTCGTTTCGAATAGTACCATGGGATTTGTTTGTTTCTCCTTCTCCTCTGCAGAACAAGGTGTTACGAAGTAGCATGTAACACACAGAAAAAGCATGAGATAAAGGATCCGGGTAACTCGCATTGTTGAATCACCTCCTGTTTGTAAGCAATCGGTTACAGTGATTACTGTCAGTAAGTATAAAGATTCCTTACTGAAATAGAAAGAAAAATAGCACGTGAAATTTCGCTTTTCCAATTCCTGTCCGGTCTGGTACCATTTGTCCATTGGAAATACTGAGAGCGATCCGAATAATCAGGGGGAACGCAAATGAGCCGCAAATATGTGTATGAACAAGTGGATGTCTTTACAAATAAACCACTTAGGGGCAATCAGCTTGCTGTATTCCACACGCCGGGCAAACTGACAAAAAGCCAGATGCAGCTCATAGCCCGTGAAATGAACTTCTCCGAGTCAACCTTTGTCTACCCTTCGAGAGTGTCGGGAGCGGCTGCTAAGGTCCGGATCTTCACACCGTTCGAGGAGCTACCGTTCGCCGGTCACCCCACGCTGGGGACCGCCTATGTCCTTGCCTCAAGGTGGAAAGGAAAGAGGCCGGACAAGCTCGTGCTGGAGCTCGGGATCGGGGAGATCGAGGTCGATATCGAATACTCCGGCAGGAAGATACGACGGCTCGGGATGCACCAGAATGTCCCGCGTTTCGGCTCTGCGCTTCAAAACCGGGGACAGGCCGCCCGTGCTCTCGGTGTCAAGCGGTTCGATATCCTCGGAGGCGGCGTTGTCTCGAACGGCCTCGATTTTCTCATTGTCGAGGTACAGAACGATGAAGCGGTGGAGCGCGCCCGACTCAACCTCGAGGAAGCGAGTATCGTTGTAAACAGGCACCGGGTAGTGGGCATCTATCTCTTCTCGCGCAACGAGGGAAAGAAGCTTCTCGTGCATGCGCGTTTCTTTGCGCCGACACTCGGGGTTCCGGAGGATCCCGCTACCGGGTCGGCGGCCGGCGCTCTCGGCGGCTACCTTGCACGGATACTCAAGTTTCCACCTGAGCTACAGCTTCGGATCGAACAGGGCAAAGAGATGGGCAGGCCGAGTACGATAGAGGTCGATGTCCGGTGCGAGCGTGGTGTGGTCTTCAGTGTTACCGTCTCGGGACAGGTAGTGCGCGTCGGTGAGGGTACAATTGTTCTTTCCTGAAGGAAAATGGTTTTCAAGTAGATCGGCGATATGATATACTAGTACAGGATGGCTGGGAAGGGCTTGAAAGGCGCTTTCGTAAGCCGAGAAAAGAAAGCAAGTTATAACCGGGAAAGGATCTGAGGAGGTGGCCCGCGTGACCCCTTGTTGGATTTCTTTTCCGGTTTTTTTATGTGTGCCCGGTGGTGAATCACACCAGCCTATAGCATCGGATTGTCGGATCCATCGCCGGGCAGCACCGTTTCGTTCTACATTCCCACCGGTCCGCTTACCGTAGATAGCCGGCAAACCATTCGTGGAGGGTCTTCCACCAGAGCTCAGCGTTCAGCGGCTTCCGGACGAAGTGATCCTCATCGGGGAAGAATAGGAGCTTCGATGGTACGCCGCGCCGCTGCAGCGCCGTGAAGAATTGGAGTCCTTCCGTGTAGGGTACCCGGAAATCCCGCTCCCCGTGGACGACCAGGCACGGGGTCCCGAAATCCGCCGCATAGTTATGAGGTGAGAACATCCGGTACATCTCCGGATTTGTCCATGGTGTTCCCTCGAACTCCCATTCGGGAAACCACAGTTCCTCCGTGGCCCCGTACATACTCGTCAGGTTGTACACACCGGCGTGGGAAACGAGGCAGCAGAACCGCTGGGAGTGCCCCTCGATCCAATTGATCATATAACCACCGTAGGACGCACCGGCGGCGGCCATCCGGTCGGAGTCGATGAAGGGGAAGTGCGTGACCATGTAGTCGACGCCATTCATGATATCAACGTAGACTTTCCCCGCCCAGTCGCCGCTGATTTCATCGGTGAATTGCTGACCATATCCGGTGCTGCCTCTCGGATTCAGCATCGCTACGACATAGCCCGGGGAGGCGAACATCTGGGCATTCCAGCGCGGGTGGAAGTCGTCGCCGAACGCCCCCTGCGGCCCGCCGTGTATCAGGAGGATAAGCGGGTATCGTTTCCCCTCCTCGAATGTGGGTGGTTTCACGAGCATGCCGTGAACACGGGTTCCGCCCGCGCCGTCGTACCAGAACTCTTCGACCGAGTGCATCACCAGGTTTTCCAACACCTCCCCGTTGATATCCGTGAGCTGCTCGACCTTTTTACCCTTCGTCGTTGCGCGGTAGAGTTCTACGGGAGCCCGGACGCTCTGCCTGGCCAGGACGACATGTTTGCCGTCCGGAGTGACACGCAGGTTCGTGTCGTATCCTCCGGTTATGATGAATGCAGCATCGTCCGCATGTATCGAAACCTTACCTATCGAATATCGCCCCCTGTCGGCCGTACTGAAATAGAGGATACGGCTGTTCGGATCCCAAGCGAAGCGCCCGATGCTGTAATCGAAATCTTCGGTCAGATTCTTCGTTTCTCCGGTCCTCCGGTCATAAAGCATCAGGCGGTGCCGGTCAGCTTCGAACCCGGGCCGCATCTGGGCGCGATAGGCGATGTAGCGACCGTCGGGGGAGTATCGCGGATTGTTGTCGTTCGAGCGGTTTCCATTGGTGATGGCGTTCGGCTTGCCGTCGGGCAATTCCATCAGGAAGAGGTCGTTGTTCGTAGAAACAGCGACGACCGGATCGGGATTCATCGTGAAACACAGCTCCGTGCCGTCAGGCGAGAAGTCGTAATCGCGCTCCCCCCCGAGTGAAATAGGGGGTACATCGGTATAACCCTTGTTGATCTCGAAAAACACCGTGCCCTTTACATCCGTGAGGATGAGATGACTCCATCTACCCTCTCGCCAATGGTTCCAGTGCCGGTAGATGAGGTGATCGATGAGACGGGCCTTCACTTCACCGTTTTCGTATTCATCGAGCTTCTCACGGTTGCATTCGACGAATCCCTCATCGGATTCACTGCATCCGGGGTAGACCCGGGAGGTAAAGGCGATCCATTTCCCGTCGGGTGAGCAGAGGGGAGCGGAGGCCCCGGTCGGAAAATCAGTGATTCGTTGCGCCTCGCCGCCGTCTGTAGGTATCATCCATATCTGCGGCGTGCCTTCACGGTCGGATATGAATGCAAGGTATTTGCCGTCAGCCGACCAGCAAGGTGAGTAGTCGTTACCATCGCTTCGAACATACTTCCAGACATCGCCTCCTTTCACAGGCACCAGATAGATGTCGGTGTTCGAGGAGTTCTCCTCCTTGCAGAGCCAGGTAACCTCGAAGGCGATCCAGCGGCCGTCGGGGGAGAGTTCAAAACTCCCCACACGACCGAGCGAGATAAAATCATCAAACGTGATTGCGTGTGGCTCGTCCGCTGTGAGCAAGGCCGGCGCAGATACGATCGTTGCAATGAGCACCATTGCGGTCATAACGGAGTATTTCATCCGAGTCCTCCTCGTTGAAGGTATTATTTGATCAGTACACATACCGAAACATCTATGGAACGACGGGCGTATTGTAGGGAAAGAAGCAGAGGGGTGCAATCTCTATGTGACGTGTAGCTGGCTTGCATTTCGTATGGATTCATGTAGTATGGTTGCACCGTGTTGTCGCGATCCGATACACATATCGAAATACTACGCCGTCATAGCTCCACCCTGGAGGAATTGAATGATAGAGGTAAAGGATATCAGGAAGTCGTTCGGTGACGTGCAGGCCCTGAAGGGGATCGGTTTCACTGTAAGGGAAGGGGAGATTTACGGTTTTCTCGGACCGAACGGTGCAGGCAAGACGACGGCAATATCGATTATCTCCGGGCTGTTGCTCCCCGATTCGGGTTCGGTGACGATCGCCGGCATGGATATTCGCAAGGAAGGCCGGAAGATCCGCAACATTCTCGGTGTCATTCCCCAGGAGATCGCACTGTACGAGGAGCTCACCGCCCGGGAGAATCTCCACTTCTGGGGTGGTCTCTACGGCCTGTCCGGCAGAGAGCTGCATGATGCATCGACACAGGTACTCGAGATGGTTGGATTGAGCGAACGGGCGGATGATCCGGTCAGTCAGTATTCGGGAGGGATGAAGCGGCGTATCAATCTCTGCATCGGGCTCATTCACCGCCCCCAGATCATATTGCTCGACGAGCCGACACTCGGTATCGATCCGCAGGCCAGAATCAACATCCTCGGTATAATCAAGAGCGAGGTCTCACAGGGAAAGACCGTTATCTATACGACCCACTACCTGGAGGAGGCCGAGAATCTCTGCGAGCGGATCGCGATCATCGATGATGGTGAGATAAAGGCGGAAGGTACACTGGGTGAGCTTACCCAGCTCGTCGGCGAGAAGGATCTCGTTACGATAAACGGCACTTTCACCAGTGATCAGGCAAGGAATTTTCTCGAGGGTGTGGCGGTGGATCACCTCGAGGATAATATGGTCAGGGTGCTCGTCTCGGAGTCGAGCGCGATCAGCAGGCTTCTCGAACGGTTCTTCACGGCCGGAGTGAGCGTGGGTGAGGTCTCCATAAAGGAACCGAGCCTGGAGAGTGTCTTCATCAAGCTCACCGGCAGGGAGCTCAGGGATTAGGCAGGTAACCGCATTGAGGTACATTCTGCTCCTCCTCTCAAACGATGTGCGTAGAAGGCTTCGCAGCCCCCTTGCTGTGATCCTTATGATGTGCATCCCACTGGTAATAACACTGATCATCGGCCTCGTCTTCGGGCGGTCGGGTACCGTCGAGCTTCCCCGTATCAAGGTGCTCCTCCTTGACAAGGATCAGGGATTCTTCGGTGACTTCCTGGCTTCGGGGATGCAGCAGGGTGAGCTGGCGGAGATGATAGAGCTTGTCCCGGTGGAGGAGGCCGTTGGCTTGGAGATGATGCAAAAGGGCAAAGCCTCGGCCATGATCGAGATCCCCGAAGGTTTTACCAACGATCTCCTCGATCACAAGCAGGTCGAGTTGCGGATCACGAAGAATCCTTCGGAGGCGTTCCTGCCCATGATTGCAGAGGAAGTTACGAGAACTATGGCGTTGATCCTCGATGGTGGGATGAGGATATTCGCCGGCCCCGTAGGGCAGATACGCTCCATCCTCGAGGACGGCCGCTGGCCGACTGGGATGGATCTCCAGGGGATGCTCGATGGAGCGAGGGACAGATTACTCCTCGTAAACGATTACATCAGCGATTCGCTCATCACATACAGGACGGAGGTGGTCTCTGAAGAGGAGAAAGAGGAAGAAGCCGGGTTCAATGTATTCGCATATGTGCTGCCCGGAAGCATGCTGATCGGCCTGCTCTTCATCAGCGAGATCGCCATGCGTGACCTGCTTCGTGAAGGACGCACCGGAACGCTCGCACGGCTCTTTACGACACCGGTCGAGGGCGAGCATATCGTGACTGCAAAGATCCTATCGACGTTCGTAATCACCGCCGCTGCCTCTGTGGTGCTTCTCTTGATCGGGCGCTTTGGATTCGGGATTGCGCTGGGGAGGCCCGCGCCCTTGATCCTGCAATTGGTGGGGACGATCCTCATGTGCACGGGTGTTATTACCTTCTTTTACGGATTTCTGCGATCGGAGCGGGCCGCCGACGCCGTGCTCTCAGTTGTGATCATAATCATGTGCCTTTTCGGAGGGAGTATGGTTCCCATCGAGCAGATGGGGCGGACGATGCTTCGGGTGGGGCGTTTTTCTCCTGTCTTCTGGGCGATCAACGGGTTCAAGAGGATACTCGTCGAGGATATGGGCCTCAGGGAGATAGTGCCCAACCTGATCGTGCTGTATTCGCTCGGTATCGTGACGATTCTTGCCGGTGCCATTCTGCTGAAACGCAGGGTACGGAGGGGGGGGTGGTCGGGCAGTGCGTAAAGGTTCGCTGTGGATCATCTCGCGAATCGCTGCGTGCGATTTCAAGCTTACCTGGAAGGAGCGGAGCACTATATTCTGGATCTTCGTGATGCCGCTCGCATTCACGCTCTTCTTCGGCCTCTCCTTCCGCCGCGGTTCGCGATCCGGTCCCAGCGCACAGTTGACAATCGAGAACAACGATACGGGGTTCCTCTCGGAGGATCTCATCGACGCCCTCCGGGCCGAGAACCTGAGTATCGTGGACGAGCTGCCCGAGGGTGAGAACGCTATACGGACGCTCGTTATACCCGCCGATTTCACGAAGCGGGTGCTGAACAGGGAGCAGACCGTTCTCCTCGTAAAACGCGAGGAGGATGCGAACATCAACGCGAGCGAGGCGGCTTCGGCGGCTATCTTCAAAGGCATCGTCAGGGTCACTGCGAGCCTGGTCGAGCTCGAGGCGGATATCGTAGCCGGGGATGACGAGCGCTTCACCAATGTTGGCGATAGCATCTCGGGGAGCCTCTGGCTGCTCGTTGGGGGGAGCCCCGGGGATTTGGAATCGATCGAAGCGCGGATCGACTCACTCCTCGTACGCGAGCCACTCGTGACGGTCCGGTCCGCCAAGGCGGGTGGTGGCGCCCCGATCCCTATGGGTTTTCAGGGTTCCGTGCCCGGGAATCTGGTGATGTTCGTACTCATGGCCATGGTGTTCAGCGGGGCGTATATATCGTTGGAACGCCAGACCGGTATACTCAGGCGGATCGGTATGACACCGGCGAGCAGGGGAGAGGTCATAATCGGAAAGATACTCGGGAGGGTCTACGTTGCCTGCCTCCAGATCGCCTTCCTGCTTCTCGTCGGGAAGTTCGTGTTCAGGATCACACTCGGTAACAGTCCCCATACGCTCATCCTTATCATGGTCGCCTTTGCATTCTGCACTGGCGCCTTCTCGATATTCTTCGGTTCCTTCTTCAAGAATCCCGATCAGGTGACCGGGTTCGCCATTATCACCACACTCGTGATGTCCGCGCTCGGCGGATGCTGGTGGCCGCTTGAAGTCGTCTCGAGGCCGTTTAAGATCGTCGCGTTCCTGTTGCCGACGGGATGGGCGATAAACGGCATTCATAAGGTGATCTCATTCGGATACGGATTCACCGAGGCCGCTATGAATGTAGTGGTTCTTTTCGCATTCGGCCTCCTCTTTATACTGTTGGGTGCGCGGAAGCTCAAGTGGATGAACTGATACAATCCGTGTGAACGGTCTTTCGCCCGTGATGAGCGGGGTGTAGCAGGATGTGGTGGATAGGCCGTGCCGGCCGGTAGAGATAAAAGGAATCGGAGGAACGATACCGTTCCTCCGTTTCTTCCTCGGGGAGGCTCCCTCCTACGTAACCCTATAAATTTCAGCAAGCTCTCAGAGGGATCGTGAACCTTACCCCTCGAACGACCGCCGTTGGTGCAACCCCTCCGTCTGCCTCGTTGTGCGTTGATATCCTTTACATATAAATTAGACGGTCGTTTTTCGGATTTGGACACTTGGTAACAAAGTTTTTTAATCATTTCTTCATAGAGGAAGCCAACTGATTTTATTTGAGATAGTTATGGTGTGCCGTTATACGGCTGCATTGTGTTTAACCGGCAGGGGGATGGGCGGTATCGACGGGCCGGGCGGGTATCGCTGCCCGCTGATTGCCGTGCAAATTGTGATGGTGTCCACCTCCAGGGGATAGGCGGTATCGACGGGCCGGGTAATTATCACAGTCCGGTGACCACCGAGTGACCGGCTCTGGGGCCTGCCTCAATCCATAGCCAGACTAAATGGACACGTGATCTGGTAGGGTGCCCACATCCCGATTCGCGCTCCTGGGTTACCCACCGACCGGTCCTCCTCGATCAGCCGGCGTAGGGTGTGGTGCAGCGCCGAGACGGGATTGCGGGGGCCGTCACAGAGGTTTTCGTACAGTATCGTGGCGACCTCTTCCGCCGCCCTGTCTTCGAGCGGCCATGATGATGCGATGACGGCGCGTGCGCCCGCCTCGAGAAACGCCGCTGCGATCCCCCTGAAGCCGCGTTTCCCGCTCGGTCTGCCGCTCAGGGATTCGCACGATGAGAGGATCACGAGCTTGACTCCGGAGAGATCGAGACCTGATATCTCTTCTGTCGTCAAAAGAATACGGGCACTTCCGGCGTCCGGGCTTTCCCCGTCCGGCGGCGAGAACACGAGGGCCGAGCTGCCTTCGTAGACGGGATAGTGCACCGTATGCGTGGCGATATGAATGAGGTCGGCGTCTTCCGCCTCCCGAATGAACGCCTCCTCGGTAGCCCGTCGGCCGCGGAAGAGGAGGCAACCGGGCAGAAATACGGCGATCTTCTCGATCTCGCTTCCGCTTCGGGGAAGTGGTGCGGCATGCGGATACAGCCGTGTAATCCATTTTGCAACAATAGGTTCACCGATGAGAAGAGGTTTCTCGAATGGATCGGCCGCTGCCGCAACGGTCCCCGGATCCCGCTCCGTACGGTTTCTGTACAGGTACAACAGACTGGGTGCCGTAATGATTGTATACTCCTCGTAAAGGTACTTCTGATCACCCTCTCTTCGGATCAGAGCCCCGAACGGGAGGTAGCCGAGTATCCCCTCCTCGATGAAACAGAGTAGATCCTTGCCGGTTATCAAAGGTACGATCGGTTCTATCAGAAGATCGAACAGCGTGTGTGAATGAGTCTTCGGGCCTCCGGAATGATCCGCCCCGCGGTCTCCGGACTCGGGAAGGATCGACTCACTGCACTCATGTATGAATGATCGTATCTCGTGCTCCAGCTCGTCGGGCGTTGTATCGATGGTGATCTGGTGCGTTTCGGACCGCCCGCTCACGAGAATGATCATCCGTTCGGGCGTCACAAGGTGCTGGACAACGGCCGCACCTTGAGGTATCCAGTCGTCTCCCCCGATGCATTCTTCCATCAGGTTTGAGAACCTCTCCTCCGGAATCGCATCCACGGCCGCTTCCACCCTGCGTTCCTTCTCCGCCCAGTAGAGAAGGGAGTCGCTGTTTTTGTCGTGCTCGCTCTCGAGCAGTATCAGATCCGCATAGATTTTATGAACCCTCCGGATCATGGCATGTTTCCTCGGTCCGTAGCGTCCCCACGATTCCCTCTCGAATGCGGCGATGGCATCTCGATAGTGGCCTTTGGCACCGCTGTGATCTCCCCGAGCGGCCTTCGCGCGTCCCAGGAGATGCTTCGATTCGATCAACTGCATCCAGTACCGTTCACCACGGGCAATCCGGAGTGATTCCCGAAGCAGCCGTTCAGCCTCATCGATCTGCTCGTCTGCGAGGTGCTGGATCGCCAATGCAGTCAGGTATTCGGCCTCCCGCCGCGTATTCTTGAGGCGCTGCGCCCCTCGGATCGCTTTCCGGTACCACTTCCGGGCAGGAGTCCCCTTTCCGGCCGCCCGGTAGGCGTCTCCGAGGCGTTTCTGGAGCTCTGCGGCGAACTGCCTGTCTACGCTGTCTTTTCCGATGGCGACTGCGCGGTTCATGGTGCGTATCGCGGCTTCGGCTTCCTCTCTCGAAAGCTGTATCTTCGATTTGAGGGCCAGTGCGGAGGCCAGATACTGCTGGAGTGCAAGCTGCAGTCGCATGCCGGGCTTCTTCCGCCCTTCGGCGGAGAGGTGATCCTCTGCGATCAGTATCGTCTTCTCGGCCAGGTACTCCGCCCGTTCGATCTCTCCGAAGCTGTTGAACATCCGAGCAAGGGCGAGGAGCTTGGCGATTTCGCAGCTCGGATCACGTACCCGTTCGCAGTACTCGAGTGCCCGCACCTGGAGGGATTCCGCTTCGATGAAGTATCCCTGTGTCGCCTTCAAGAGGGAGAGGAACGAGAGCGTGCGTGAAATGTAGTAGGGATCATCGATCCGCTGGGCGAAAGAGAGACTCGAACGGTACGATTCCTCCGCCTTCTCGAAATTGCCCTTCCGCGCATTATAGGCGCCGATCCTGCCGGCCACATGGCTTGCCTCTGCATAATCACGTGAAGCGATCCGTTCGGCAAGTGCATCCGTGAGGTAGGCGTATCCTTTCTCGCCCTGTCCCGTTGCAAAATGGTAATCCGCTGCCAGTTCGAGATGCACCCCCGTCCATTTATGGCAGTCGATCGCCCGTAGTTCGGCGAGATTGCGCTCTATTGCCGCCATGATTTCAGGAGAGCGTTCGTGCTTCTTGAAGAGTTTCTCGCTGCAGGAATTGTAGCGTTTTTTTGCGTGATGCCACACTGCGCCCTTGCTCCTGTCACCGAGAAAGGTATGCAGGAAGTCGGGCTGCGAGGGGCAGCCCGATGCCTGTGATAGGAGCTCGGCCATCCTGATCGACTCTCCGGTCAGGTATTGGTATGTGATCGAGCTGTCACGTTCGAGGAGGCGGAACGCCGTACTCCAGATCGGTGCCGCCCTCTTCAGGCTTTCACGGTAACCGAGATCGCCGAATATCGCCTGTACCCGCTTGCCGTAGAGGATCTGAAGCGGTATCCCTGATTCGGGCGATCGCGGCAGGTTGTACTCGTCGTCCTCGAACGGTGCGGTCAGGATAAGAAGCGGCGCAATGAAGAAACCAATCAGAACCACATACCTTTTCAGCATCCGTGAAAACCCTCGTTTCGAGCCGGTGATTGTTTGGGATTCATTATAGCAGAGATGAGATGAGTGAGCGAGCCCTGGTCGACCAAGGGGAGGATCGGTCCTTTGAGAGGTAGAGCTCCAGGAAGTGCCGCGCCGGGGAACCGTTTCCCGCCTCGAGGTGAATGACACCGAGATTGTAGTAGACCTCGATCGGTGTGTTCTTTCCCGCCTGCGCCCGTTCGAGTAGATCAAGAGCCTTCGTGATATCGCCGGTACGGTAGGCAGCGACTGCGAGGTTGTTCAGAATTCCTCCGTCTTCGGGTCTGAGCATCAAGGCCCTGCGGTAGTGGATCTCGGCGCGCTCGGCTTCACCGCCGGCGATGTAGAGATGTCCCATCATCGTGTGGATCTCGGGCGTCCGGGGAGATCGCTCGAGTGCGTCCCGCAGTAGCTTCCTTGTACGTTCCATGAGTGAGTGATCGCTGTATCCGCTGCCACGCAGCGTCGCATCGATCTCGCGTGGGTTCCGGCGGCCGGCGGTCAGCCGCAGCGTACCGATTGAACCGTACTCGATGATGTGTGTGAGCCCGGACCGTGCGGCTATCACCTCGGGATTCCATGTTGGATCTGTGAGGAGCATGAAGAAAGCGGCCGCAAGGGCGATCCCGACGATCGGCGCGAGTGGCGCCGGTACGATTCGTTTACCGATGCCGGCAAGCCACGCCCATGCGCCGGCTGGGGCCCCGGTGTCACCGGGACGGGTGCCGGAGACTCCCTCGATGTGTGGGGCTGACATTGCCGGGATCTGCTTCTGGGGAATGGGGATCGATCCGGTTATCTCATGGAGTTCCGTTTTGGTCGATATGAGTTGGGCGAGGCAGCGCGGGCACTGCGAGAGGTGTATCTCGTAGAGACGACGATCACCCTCCGAGAGCCCCCTCTCGAGATAAGCCGCTAGCCAGTCCTCATTATTGCAGAAATCGCTCATAGAGTATCCCCTGAATTCAGCAGTTATCCCTTGGCCTCACTTATAATTAGACGACTCTTTTCCGGATTTTCCCGGAAAAACCTTACAGGCATACTCCATGTAAGGCGCCTGCCGCCCCTATTGCATGCATTCCCGCGTTTTATTTTGACGCATTACTGAAGTTCTTCGATTCTGTGCGTCAGGTACTCATACACCTCCTGCGAAACACCTCTATCGAGCAGCATGGTCTTAATCTTCGCAAGCACCTTCTCGAGCCGCCGGTATACCTTCTTCTCGCTTCCGAAATCGAGTATGTCACTGATCTGGCGGGCGCTTTTCAAATGCTCGTAACGAAGCTTCAGGAGAAGCTGATCCGCAGAGGGCAGTTGCCGGATCGCCTCACGGAGGGCGGCAAGTGCCATATCAAACTCCTGTCGCTCGAGTCCCCTGTCAGGCGGCGGTGTATATGTGGTGAGCAGATGCGCCGGAAGCATATCGGATGTTTCGTCCATCCTGCTGAACTGCGGTGCATGTCCCTCGGGTCGCAGGAGCCGCTCGAGCACCCTGCCCAGTTTCTTTTCGGTCGTCGCGCCTATTATCCGTTCCATACACTCTATCAGATCGAGGTATGAGATACGCTTGCCGATCTCGGCACGCATGCTTTCATAGACCGCATGGATCGGAAGTCTCCGTAAGTAGTAAAGCACGAAGAAGCGCTTCGTGGTCCGGTCGAATCCCTCGAGGGCGGTCAGTATATGGCGGATACCCTTCCGGCTCCTGAAGTGGTCGCGGCAGTGATTGATCGTAACGGTCATAAGCCAGGTCGATAGGTTGGATCGACCGCTGAAGCTGCGGAGCGTGCCCCCCTTGAGCTTCTCCAGGAGGGATGCGAAGAGGTCGGCGGCCAGTTCGTCGTCTGCATACCGGTGTATCACCGCCCTGAGGTACGGGGAGTAGGTATCAATAAACCGGTGCCATGCGGCGACGTCCCCGCCGAGTATCTTTCGTATCAGCAACCGTTCTTCATTCATCACTATAATTATACGCCGATTTCGGGCAATACTCAACACCTGCCGGTGATGGAACATCGATCGGCCCCGTTCCTGCACTCGTCGTGTGCCGTGTCGTTGATCGGATCATGCGTCGTGGATCGGATCGTGTGCCGTGCCGTTGATCGGATCATGCGTCGTGGATCGGATCGTGTGCCGTGCCGTGCAGTGTCGTGGGTCGTGCTGTGGATTATGCCGTGGAGCATCCCGTGATTCGGGTGTATTGCACAATGGTGTAATTACGTGTATAATGAGTGTGCAGCTCATTTTCAGATGCGTAACGGATGCAGTCAGCGGGAAGGTCAATTATGAAGATCTCCGTAGTAATCGTATTACTGGTAATGGTGATCGCCGGGGCGGTCTACGCGCAACTTCCCGAGGTTGGTTACATCGGTCTGTATACGGATCATCCCTGGCAATTCGATCCGTCCATGTCCTGTGTGACGGGTGTCGGCTTCTACCCGGTCGAGATGTGGATCTATTGCCTTCCGAGCAACTTGGGTATGATGTGTGCGCAGTTCATGATTTCATACCCACCCAATATCATCCAGAGCACGGTCACCACGAATCCTGCGGTCGCCGTGACACAAGGAACACTCGATACCGGTATGAGCGTGTGCTTCCAGGATTGCCAGTGGGATTGGCAATGGCCGTTCCATCAGTCACTCTACGTCACCGACCAGACGCCGACCTGGATAGAGATCGTCAAGCATCCGGATCCGAATGTGATATGCGTCGGATTCGCAACCTGTGCGTATGCCGCGTGCGGGCCGGCTTGAGGACTTATGTGTGTGCAGGTGCACACGAAGCTCGGTATCAACCGGATCTGTCCGCCCGAGAATCCGGTAGGCGTCGAGGAGGCAAGCTGGGGATCGATCAAGCAGCTCTACAACAGGTGAGCGTCACGTTTCGGGGGTAGTTGGCTGGCCATTGACGGTAACCGTTTCTTTAAGATAACTACAGGAGTTCTACCGGTTGCGTTGTGCGGCGGTGAAGAAGGTATCGCCGCCGTGCCGCTCAGAGACCACCATCCCTGCCCCTTCGAGCATATCGATAAGCTTCACGACGGCGGGAGCAGGCAGCCCGAGCGAGCGGTGTATGTCCTCGGCCGTGCAGGGCCGCCGGCCGACGAGGGAGAGGATCTTCTCCTCGATCGCATCGCCCTCGCGGCTCAACCGTGCAGCGTGTGTACCGGCCACGATCTCGCAACGCGGACCGAAGGCGTACCGAATCTGTTTCAGGGAGATCGGATCGAGTGGGATTATGCCTTTTTCGGTTCCGGGACGGACCGCCGTATTGAGCTGGATTCGATCCGTACGGATGCGCCTGAGGACCTTCTTCAGGGCATCGATGTTTGCGGTATCCGTGTTGAATCCATCGACGAGGAGGATCTCGAAGAGAACCGTGCCGCGAAACCGCCCGAGGAGCGATTCGAGCCCGCCGATGATTCTTTCCAGACGACAGTTCTCGTGCGGCTGGTTGATCCGCTGAAAGGTCTCCTCGATGGCGGTATCGAGGGATGGGAGGAGTATATCGGCCTCCATGAGTTCCTCACGCACGTCGGCACTTCCGACCAGTGAGCTGTTGGTGATAACCGCAACCGGAAGACCGAACCTTCGCTTCATTATTGCAATGAGCTCCCCCATCGGTTCGTAGAGTGTCGGCTCACCCGCCCCCGACAGGGTGAGGACGGCCGGTTTCTCGGGGATCTCTCCGAGCCGCGCTTCCAGCTCGTCGAGTATCGTTTCCATTGGGAAAAACGCCGTGCGTGAACATGTCTTATTCGTCGTCCTGCCGCATTCGCAATAGACGCAGTCGAAGGTGCAGGTCTTGAAGGGGACGACGTCGATACCGAGTGAGCTCCCGAGCCTCCTCGAAGGAACGGGGCCGAATATATGCTCCATGCGGGTACCTCCTCCTTCCGCTCGTCCCCGAGGTGAAGGGGATCTCTCCGACCGGCAATTCAAATCTATTGCACCATCACCATTGTTATATATACTTTCGTCTGCTTGCGGGAAAGCACGAAGTGCCCGCGGCCCGGATGGAACAGGCCGTTTGGGCGTGTTCTGCGGGTGCAGGGATTGCCCGGGGGAATCATCCAGGAGGTCCGGAAATGGCCAGGCGAACGAGACTCCTCATCCTTATTCTATTTCTCGTTGTATTCATGGTCGTGGTACCGATCATGGCCTTTCTCGGTTTTTTCAAAACGGATCTGAAGCTCGAGGTGAAGAAGAAAGCGGTTGTCGTGGATCTACACGGTCCGCTCCACGAATACTACCCGCATCTCTCGCCGGATCTCGTCTTTGGTAAGAGGGAACCGACACTCACCGAGATCATCGGCTGTATCGATCATGCCGCCGAAGATGACCGGGTCGAGGGGCTCATAGTCAGGGCCATGATCTCGGAGGCCGGTGTGGCGAAGTGCGAGGAGATTCGGGCGGCCATACACCGCTTCAGGGAGACAGGCAAGTTGGTCGTGGCCTTTTCACCATTGCTCGTAAACCGCCACTACCTTGTGGCCTGTGCGGCCGATTCGATCTTCATGCCGCCGAGCGGGTATCTCATGGTGCAGGGTCCCGCGTTCAGCACCATGCACATACGGGGGATGCTCGATAAGCTCGGGATTAGCCCGAATATCCACCGCATCGGCGATTACAAGTCGGCGGCTGAGTTCTTCACCGAGACCCGGAACACACCCGAGGTGCGCGAGATGATGCAATGGCTTCTCGATGACTTCCACAACGGTTTCATCACGACGATCGCCGAGGAGCGCGGCGTGGAAGCGGCGACGGTCCGGGGATGGGTGGATCATGCGCTCTTCAGCCCCCAGCGGGCCCTGGAGACGGGACTCATCGATGGTATCCGATACTGGGATCAGGTCGATACAATGTTTACGGAGGGTGGTGCCAAGCTCGTCCCGATGCGTGACTATATCCGGACAGAAGGTATCATGCAGTCGTCGGTGTTCTTTCAGGGGGTGGCGGTAATCCATGCCCAGGGAACCATCACAATGGGAGAGAGCGGCTTCGATTTCGCCTCCGGGCCGACGACGGGATCGAGTACGGTGGCCCGCGAGCTCCGCCGGGCCCGTAAGAACGATCGCATCAAGGCGGTGATCCTCCGTGTAGATTCACCCGGCGGTGACGGTCTCGCCGGCGACATGATATCACGGGAGGTCGAGCTCACCGCCCGCACAAAGCCGGTCGTGGTCTCGATGTCGGACCTGGCTGCCTCGGGCGGCTATGAGATTGCCTATCGTGCAGACCGCATCGTGGCCCTGCCGGGGACCATTACGGGTTCGATCGGGTCGATTACCGGCAAGTTCAACATGCGGGGCTTCTACGATAAGATCGGATTGACGAAGGACGAGGTAGGCTCGGGAGGGAAGTCGCTGATCTTCTCCGATTACCGTGACTTTTCGGAAGATGAATGGGCGGTTGTTGACGAAGCCCACTGGGCATTCTACCGGAACTGGATCGAGGAGATCGCGCGATTCAGGCGGATGCGTATCGGCGAGATCGATTCTATCGCCCGTGGACGCGTATGGACCGGCGCACAGGCGCTCGAGCGGGGTTTGATAGACGAGGTCGGCGGATTGGAACGCGCACTCGAGATTGCCTGCGAACTCGCGGAAATCGATGATCCCGCCCGGGTGAGCGTGATCCACCTCCCGAGACGGCTGACACTACTGCAGAGTCTTCTCTCGGGCGGTTTGTTCGATGATACGGTCGCCTACCTCATGCACAGAACCGTATTCGAACGTCTCCTTGATAACGGAGTTCGGTGTGCGGGACCCGTTCCGTGGATGAGAATGTTACATGGATGCGAGAACGGGAATGTGCGTCTAAAATGAATAACGGAGGTCGAGCACGTAGTACGTGAGCTTGTCCGGGGTGATGTCCGATCCGGTGTAGCATTCGACGAACAGCCGGTCGTTGTAGTGGAGCGAGAATCCGAAGGTAGCTCCGTACGAGGAGTTCACGTAATCGTCCGTATACGTCAGGCCGTTCGTATTTTGCAGAGGGTCCGCCAGGGAGTGCCCTCCACCGGCCGTAACGCCGCCCGGGATCCGGGCGTCTGACGGCTCCAGCCAGAAGTCCGGAATGAAGTAGGTCTCGGTTTCCCTCGTCCACAGGAGATTTGCTGTGATTCCGCAGAAGAGTGAAAAGTATCCGCTGGGACGGAATTCGATGGCAACGGGAAGCTGGAGCCTCGCATGTGTGTACTCGGACTTGAAACGGATCTGTGATTCCAGGGACGAATCGTCCCGGAACTCGTCGGTGATCAGGGTCTGGCTATATCGGACCGACGGATCCTCCTCGAACCAATACCGCTGAAAGCGGCCGCGAACCCCGGTGGTGACGTCGATGAGTTCGTTGATCTCGATGGTCTTGCCGGCCTTGGCGAAAAAGGTGACATTCCGAGAGGCTCCGGTTCCTTTCAACGTACTCAGATCGATGTTGTATCTGGTATCGAGTTCCCATCGATAGTGCTGCATGAGATTGAACCAATCGGTATCGTAGTCGCACGTCTCAAAGATTGTCCCGATGTAACCTCTGATACCCCTTGGAAACATGTACCGGCCCGAGAGGCTGAACGACCAAAGGTCTCCACCTCTGCTGTCCCTCCACTCACTCAGGTAATATGAGTAGCCCGAGACCTCACCGAGTTGATTGCGGTTCTCGTTGATATCGAGGCTATAGGAGTGGTGGCGTGAAAAGACCGGATCGTGCGATACCTGGAGAACGATCTCGTTCGCCTCCTCCATCTTCGTACCGAATAGGAGGCCGAGCTTGAGATAGTAACTGAGCCAGCGGCTTGATTGCGTGGCGAAATCGTCCCTCGTCTCGGAGAGATTAAGTACCACCTTCTCGAGGAAATCGGAGTATCGGTAGCGTTCCGTGTAGTATCGGTTTCGGTTCCAATCGTTGCGGTAATATTCGTCGGCTCCGATGCGTATCCCAATGGCCGCTTCGTCACCGAGCGTGTGTGCACCCGCAAGCTCGATCCGCCAATATTCTGTGTTGTTGTGATAACAGAGCGTGCGGTAGATGTCCGAATATTCATAGTTGCTCCAGGAGTACACACGATGTTCGAATGAGGGGCGTGTATCGTCGGACTGCAAAAATTGCCATTCGGTGGCGATTGCCCACCGCCACCCCAAAGTCTCGAATCCATACACGGTCAATTCGTTGGTATCCTTATAGGGTGTCATTTGCGATTTGAGTTCGTAATCTTCGCTCAGGTAGCGAAAGGGGAGGGCGACCTCGGAGACAGACCGGTACCCGTAGTTTATCGACACCCCTTCGGCGAATACCATGTATGCGGGATTTATGACGATGTCGGTGAAGAGATCAGGTATGATGCCGCTCACCGCGCTGCCGCCCAGGGCGTTGATACGGGCGGACGAATGCCCCTGTCCATGGGCGATATTCCCGAGGAATGACACAAGTACGAGTAAGCTAAAACCTGTGATTGCTAGTATCCGTAACAGTCGAAGTCGAATCTTCGCCCCCTCTTCAAGGTTGTGAGGAAATAGTATACGTCCCTGCCCCGGTCAGTTCAATTGCAAAAAGTACTATTTATTGTGCGGCTCAGGTGTGATACGGTATCCGGCACGGAAAAGAGGGATGTGGGAGTAACCGGTTTGATACGTTGTGATTACATGATATGTGCTGCACACGACCGTATGAAGGGCACGCGCTGCGGGGATACAATTATAAAGAAGAATAAATGTAATAGAAATCGTGATGAATGAACATAAGTGATTGAAAATTTAGGAGATATATGGTACAATAACACAAAGTTATGGTTTGAGTTTGCTCGGACAGCAGATGCGGGAGCAGCAGATGGCAGCCTCTCTTGCGCGCACGTATGCAGAGAATAGACAACGAAAGGAGGTACTCAAAGCTCGAAGCAATTCTATCGTTTCGGTTGTATTGTGTATCTATTGGACAACGAAGGAGATTATCGAATGAAGTATTCTAAAATGCCGCTCTTCTTCTTGGCGGCCGTGATGATCATCTCACTCACGGCCGGAGTGGTGTATGGACAGGTGCCGCGTAAGGCGCCGAAGAATATCTATACACCGCCTGAGGAAAACTATGGATTCATCCCGCCGCCGATGGACCTGAGTCACATCCAGCCGGTGTCACCGCATTATCTCACGACTCTGCAGCCGCCTGCCACGTGGGACTGGAGGGCACTCGGCGGTGTTACGTCAGTGAAGAACCAGAATCCCTACGGAACGTGCTGGGCTTTCTGTGCACTCGGGGATCTCGAGTCGAAGGTCCTGATAAACGACAGCTACGGCCCGGATTATTCGGAGCTCAACATCGTCGCCTGTAATGCGCAGGGCACAACCTGCAACAGCGGTGGGAACACGTACATCACCACCAACTACCTGGCGCTTCTCGGCTCGGTGGACGAGACATGCGATCCCTACCCAGGTGGGTGTCCCAATCCGACGTGTATCAATCCGGCCTGCTCGTTCCTCAAGCGCGTCGCGGAGTGGAGGCTCATAGCGGACGATGTGACAACCATCAAGAACGCAGTCATGACACACGGTCCGGTTACGACGAGTATGGATGCGGATATCCCGGGATTCAGCACCTACGATGGCAGCTACTGCATCACCTACACGGGACCGGTGGAGCTCAACCACTGTGTGCTGATCGTCGGATGGGACGACGACATGTGCGGCGGCAACGGGGCCTGGATCGTGAAGAACTCATGGGGTGCCGGCTGGGGCGATGCCGGATATTTCTATATCCAGTACGAGCACGCCGGAATCGGGCAGTATTCAACCGTGATCACCGCCTACGAGGACTACGACCCGAACGTGACATTCTACTACTACGACGAATGGGGATGGTGGTCTTCGGTTGGATTCGGCGATGGTCTCGACTGGGGTATGGTGGAATTCACCCCGCTGTCGAACGACTTGCTCTATTCGGTCGATTTCTGGGCGACCGGAAGCCCGACCACCTACGCCGTGTACGTGTACGACGACTTCAGCGGCGGTACACTCTCGAACCTTCTTGCCGGTCCGATCGGCGGCACCGTTCAGGAGGCTGGATACTACAGTGTCGACCTCGTATCGCCGCTCCAGTTGACCATCGGCGATATGATATATGTCGCCATCGAATTCAACACATATGCATACACCTATCCCGTTCCCATGGATGACAGTGGACCGATGGAAACCAACAGGTGTTTCATCAGCAATGACGGAACAAGCTGGTCCGCCCTGGACAACGGCGGGTACGCGATGGGTGATGTGGGTATCCGGGGTGTCGTGGCTCCTGAGCAGGAGGAGAGCGGTTGCCTGATGGAAGGCGATCCGGGACTCTACGTCGATTTCGGCCAGGATACCGATGTTATCATCGCGGGTGCGACGAATACCTATACACTCGGATGCGCCAACTTCGGTTTTGTCTCGGCAACATGTCCGGACCCCGACACGTTCTGCTGCGATGTAGTCTTAGAGACAGCAGGCTGGACAGTTACGGGCGATCCTCCGCTCGGAGATTGCCACATTGTCGATCCCGGCTACCTGTGGTGGCAGGATATCAATGTCACAGCACCGTGCGAGGTTGAGCCGTGTGACTACGATACCATCATTGTGGGTATGTTCTTCTGCGACACGCTGGGTGTGTGTGCACCCAGTTGTGGTGACTGCGAGGATCCGAACTGGTACGGCGGCAATCCATACTACCAGAAGGACACCCTGATCATCCACGTGATCGAGGCGCCGCCCGCACTCTACATCCTGCAGGATTCGATCTACTATGTGGATCAGGGCCAGACGGCCGCCTACATACCGTTCTCGATCTGTAACGGCGATCCCTGCGCCGATCCGCAGGACTACGGCTACTGCATCAGCAACAAGGGTTGGGTCGGTGGCCCGATCGTCCAGTGTGATACGGTCGAGGGCGTCCCCGGTGGCGAGTGCAAGGATGTCTACGGTATCATAGATGCCGGTTTTGCAGATATCTGCGACTACGACACATTGACGATCATTGCGTGGTCGGTGGCTCTGCCGGTTATCTATGA
>CP070727.1:73658-78985 GCA_020350885.1 bacterium
ATGCTTGCGTCTGTCGGTGCCGGAGGCGGTATAAGCTACGAGTTTGCACGCAGGTTTAATGTCCGGGGATTTGTACACGGGGGTGGCTACTATGGACGGATTCTTGATCCAACCGACATCGAGGGCGGAACAACCGCATTCAATCCTTATGCTACCGCAGGCGCGGGATTTTATTTCTACATCACACCGGGAATCAGCGTCGGTACGCAGGTTACCTACAACATGTACTACAACTTGTATGATGCACTCGGCATAGCGCTCGGTACAGCCTTCCACTTCGGCGGATTCAAGAAGCGGGAGAAGGTAGACCAGATGCGGCTGACCCCCCTCTCCGGTGATCACGTAGAACTCATGGACATCAAGTTTGATGAAGTGTTCCCGGTGTTTTTCAAGTACTACGACGACAATCCCATCGGCACTGCCACGCTTCGCAACATAGAAAGCGGTGAGATTACGGACATCAGGGTGAATCTCCTTGTCAAACAGTACATGGACTCGCCAAAAAGTTGCGCTGCACCGGAAACCCTTGGGAAAGGCGAAGAGCAGACCATCGAGCTTTCTGCCCTGTTCAACGAGGGTGTTCTGGCTATCACCGAGGGTACCAAGGTTGCGGCGGATATAACGGTTGACTACAAGTTCAAGGGGCAGCAGTACACCCACACCAGGGTGGAGACCCTTAGTCTCTACGACCGGAACGCAACCCGTTGGGACGATGACAGAAAGGCGGCTGCCTTCGTAACGGCCAAGGATCCCGTTGTGTTGAAGTTCGCGAAGAGCACGGCGGGCATCGTCAACGAGAGCGGCATGAAGGCGGTGAACGAGAACCTCCGAATGGCCATGGCAATGCATGAGGCGCTGTCCCTCTTTGGTATGAGCTATGTAATCGACCCCACCACTCCCTATGCAGAGTTTTCACAGAACAACACTGCGGTGGATTATCTCCAGTTCCCGAAACAGTCCCTTGAGTACAAGGCCGGGGATTGCGACGACCTCTCAATACTCTACTGCGCACTGCTCGAATCGGTGGGTGTTGAAACGGCATTCATTACCACTCCGGGGCACATTCACATGGCTTTCTCGGTAAACATGAGTCCTGAGGCAGCGCAGTCGACCTTCCTCAGGAATGATGATCTCATCTATTACGATGACAAATCGTGGATACCGGTCGAGATTACTACCATCGGTGAGGGATTCCTCAAGGCATGGGACGACGGAGCAAAGCTGTGGCGCGAGGCATCGATGAGGGATATGGCCGGGTTCTACCCGGTGCGTGAAGCCTGGACCATTTACAATCCCGTGGGTCTATCCGGTGAGGGAGAGGCACTCTCCTATCCCCACGAGGACAAGGTTGCGCGTATCTACCAGCAGGAAATGGGTAAGTTCATAGATCAGGAGATCTACCCCCAGGTCGTGAAGCTCCAGGGTGAGATCGATAAGAGCGGCGGGAGCATTCGCCTTATCAATAAGCTCGGTGTTCTATACGCACGCTACGGCCTTATAGACAAGGCGGAGCGGGAATTCAACAAGGTGCTTGCGAAGAACAGAAGCTATCTGCCGACCCTGCTGAACATGGGGAACGTATACTACCTGAATGGTGATCTTGACAAGGCAATGCAGTACTACGATCAGGCCGTGAAGAAAGACCCGGACAATGCCAAGGCGGTGCTCTGCGTGGCCCGGGTGAATCACGATATGGAGAATTACGGAACCGTAAAGAAGCATTACGATACAATGAAAAAACTCGATCCTGACCTGGCGGCGCAGTTCGCCTATCTGGACATGCGGGGAGATGACCTTGCACGAGCTTCTGAGGCAGCCAGGATAAAGGAGGTCATGGTATGGGACGAATGAGATCCAATCTGATCGTGAACAGAAAGAGGGGCGGATTTGCACTGTCTCTGGTACTTGGTGCCCTGTTGATATCGAGTCTTCTGGTTGCACTGACAGGATGTACAACCGAACTGATCGATACTATCAACAAGATGGTGGATTTTTACAACCGGACCGACAAGGTGGCCTCGGGTGTTCTTGCCACAAATCCAAAACATGGGGAAACGAATGTGTACCGCAACAGGAAAATAACGGTCACCTTCGATGAGACCATGGATACCGAGACCATCAACAACTCAAGTTTTACACTTTCCGATGGACTGCAGAACGTGAAGGGTACCGTCACCTATGTGAAAGCCTTCAATATGGCCGTTTTCGCGCCCGCAAGCACTCTGTTCGAGAGCAACAAGTACACCGCTACACTCACACGAGATGTACGCGACCTGATCGGCAATCGTCTCGAAGACGGGTATGCCTGGTTTTTTACCACCGGTACAGATCTGGATACCGTAAATCCCTTTGTCATTCCTGGTAGTGAGATACCGCTTGCAGGCTCTATCGATGTGGTGCTCAATACGAAGATTGCTATGGAGTTCAGTGAGCCCCTGGATCCTACGACGATCAACGCATCCACAATACAGATATCGCCCAGCCCGGATGCGGCAAGTCTGAGCGAGTCAAGCGGCGGTTTCTCCTACAACGATGCGAATAAAACAGTTGTATACACCCCAGGCAGCAACCTGCAGCTGGGTACGGAATATACGGTTACGGTAACCACAGGGGTGAAGGACCTTGCCGGCAATCCTCTCGCATCTGAGTACAGCTGGGTGTTTACGGCAGGTGCAGAGCCCGATTTTGATCCTCCGATTTTAGTGGATTGGGGCCCGCCGAATTTCGACATCACTGTTGGCATCGATTCGAATGCCGATCAGTCCATCTTTGTTCAGTTCAACGAACCGATAAATGCTACAACCTTGAACACTCAGACCTTCTCGTTGAGGAAGAACGGGAAGCTGGTAACCGGTGAAGTCCAGTATGATGCAGATATATTCATGGGAGTCTATGTACTCCTTCCTGAGGCGGATGCGAAGCTGTCCTATATTACCCAATACACAATCAGTGTGTCGGGTGCGATCGAGGATATGGCAGGGAATCCACTCGGAACAGGCAAGTCGCTGACCTTTGTGACCGTTGCGTCCGATGCATCGGCGGACGGGGTGATTGTGGATCTGATGAAGATCGGAGCAGGCCCCAAGGCTGAACAGTTCAGCGGCCTGGTGAATTTCACCAATTTGGTGAATAATTTCCTCCCAGGTCTCACGAAGTATCATTTTGAGGTGCAGGTGCGTATCAACTCGGATTCCAGTTTCGACTGGAAAATGCTCAGCAGTAAGGACCTGTACGTGAGCACCATTCCGCAACCCAAGGTTATTGCCCTGCTTGTGGATACCTCTGCATACATGGGAGAGTTCTGGGATATGTATCTGGAGATGATGAATGATTTCGTGAAGACCCTCGGGCCCTATGACCAGCTTGTGCTCATAACCTATGCCGCGGAAGATCCGAGACTTGATCCTTCAAAAGTGCTGAAGATCTATCCGGAAACGGGGTTTACCACGGATAAGGAGCTCATCCTCAAACATCTCGAAGGCGACATTGTTCCAAAAGACCCGCCATGGTTGATGGGGTGGGAGGCAATTGGTAAGGGACTTGAGCTTATCGAAGATTTCAGGAAAAATTCCCCCGACGATGCAGCCATGGGACACCGTGCGGTCGTTGCGTTTACCACTGCAGACAATGAGCATTTCAACCCGTATATCCACACCTATGATCCTGATATTTTGCTTGGATATGCGGAAAAAATAGAGGCGTATATCTACTCGCTTATGATGTATCCTGCAACTAAGCTTGATGATCTTGCAGCACTTGGAGATAAGAGTTCGCGTTTCGTTTATCTCTTTGAGGACCCGAGGGAACTCTGGGACTCTCACCTCGGTGCACTCGAGTTCATGGGGAAATACCTTAAAAATGTGTACATGGTTAGCTGGGACATGACATTTAAGCCCACGACTGAGGTGGATGTGGGAGTCGGGGTTTTCTATCCAACCGAGACTGAAGGAACATATAAAGACTACGATGAGATCATCAATTATGTGGTCCCGTGACGAAGTGTTGGGTAGTGTGATTTAAACGGATTGATTGGAAATCAGTCCTCGATGAACAGTCAGCTATGGGGGGCTCAGCGCCCCCCACTTTTATACCTGCCGCCGCATTATTTGACTTTCCCCATGACTCCCTGTACCTTCTCTCCATGCCGGATTTTAGATTAAAAGCCCCCTTCGGACCCAAGGGAGATCAGGCACAGGCGATCGAGAAGCTATCTAGGGGTGTGCTCGACGGACAGCGGGCTCAGACGCTGCTCGGAGTGACCGGTTCCGGCAAGACCTACACCATGGCCGCCGTTATTGAGCGTATCAACCGGCCGACCCTCGTCATATCCCACAACAAGACCCTTGCCGCACAGCTCTACCGCGAGTTCGCGGAGTTTTTCCCTGACAACGCGGTCGAGTACTTCGTGTCCTACTACGACTACTACCAGCCCGAGGCCTATCTGCCCTCCACCGACACCTACATCGAGAAGGACTTCTCCATAAACGATGAGATCGACCGCATGCGGCTCCGTTGCCAGGTGGGAGAGGAGTATGACCGCGACTTCATTCTGCGAAAGCTCATCGACATACAGTACAGCCGGAACGACTACGAGTTCAGCCGTTCTACATTCAGGGTACGCGGCGACGTTGTAGAGATACTGCCCTCATACTCGAAGAATGGTGTGCGGCTCGAGCTTTTTGGAGACGAGCTCGAGAAGATCTATATCTTCAACCCCCTTTCGGGTGAGATCATCGAGGAGCGGGAACGTATCATCATCTACCCCGCCTCCCACTATGTGGTGGACCAGGTGAGCATGCAGGCAGCAATGGGCGGGATTGCCGAGGAGCTTGAAATTCGGCACAGGGAGCTTCTTGAACAACACAAACTGCTCGAGGCACAGCGGCTCAAGACGCGCACCGAGTATGATCTGGAGATGATGCGTGAGGTTGGCTACTGCAACGGCATTGAGAACTATTCGCGGCATATATTCGGTCGCGATGAGGGAGAACGGCCGGCAGTGCTGCTCGACTATTTCCCGGAAAACTTCCTCATGTTCATAGACGAATCCCACGTGACTGTGCCGCAGCTCGGCGGTATGTATGAGGGCGACCGTTCGCGCAAGCTCTCTCTCGTTGAGCACGGTTTCAGACTTCCCTCGGCCCTTGACAACCGGCCCCTTTACTTCGAGGAGATCGACGGTATGGTCAACAAGGTCATTTTCGTTTCCGCCACTCCTGCCGATTATGAAAGAAGGGAGAGCACGCAGATCGTAGAGCAGATCATCAGGCCCACGGGCCTGCTCGATCCGCGGATCGAGCTGCGCGACTCCAACTATAAGATCGACG
>CP070727.1:79085-111196 GCA_020350885.1 bacterium
CGATGTCCTGAGTAGCGCTGCTCTATCTTCCCGTTCCTTCTCATCGGTCGCACTGCCCATTAGATTGGCAACAATCGCCTCTTCTGCCGGCCTCTCAAACTCACTTTCCAACTCCTCTCCGGCGGCACGAATCAATCTGCTTATCAAAACATCCTTTTCGTTTTTTCCTTCTTGTTTGTGTTTTGACATCTCTACCTATTTTCAAAATACCGATACATGTCATCTACTATAGATAACGACGTTTTTACTCGTTTTCACATAACTAAATTGATTATTTTTCATATTATAGATTTACCTCATCACCCGAGCGATAATTTGATTTTCACCGTATCCTTATAAAATACCTTTCTGGATAAGCAGTGCTTTGAGTTTCCTGCGGCAGAAACCCAGGTCGTTGGAAATTTTCACATTTTGGTCAGGTGGCAATCCCAGTATCTTAACCATCTCCCGGGGTTTCAGTCCTTCTTCCGCCATTAGTAGTAGCAGCTGGCAATATTCTTTGAGTTGAAAGATATACTTTTTTGCTTTTTTGTATAGATCTGCAAACTCGATTTTCCTCCCACTATTCGCCCGCTTGTCGCCGAGCACATCCTCCAATCCGCCCTTATTTCCCGGCCCATGAATAGGAATGAGTTTCGAAGGTGGAATCCTTCGCTTAACAATATCCCAACACTTATTACTGGCCGTGACATACAACCATGCAGCGAATGATATACCTTTGTCGACATATCTCCGAAGCACCCTAAGATCATTCCTGATGCAATGGTAGACAATGTCATGAAAAACATCCTTGCGGTCCTCATCACTCAAACCTCGCATGCATCTAGGCTGGTATGAGGTTAGTACCCGCCGTGCATAATGATAAAATTCTTCTATAGCTTTGTTTCTATCCTTATCCAGCAGATCAAGAAACGGAGGCCATGAATCATCACTCATTATTATGGTTCTCTCTGTTCATGCACAGATTGCCCACGATGTGTAATGGAGACATCCATTTTGTAAATATTGATACAAAAATGTCAAGGTGATTCTACATGAGGCAGGGGACTTGAAACTGTCGGGGAGCTTGTGTGCCCCCCGACATTCCAGAATCCAGTCTACTGAACGGTGACTGTGGCATGCTTCGTCTGCAGTTTCTCCATCCTGGGAATCGGATTTCCGGCTTCATCGATGATATGCACGTTCTGAAAGCTTACCGTTGTACTTCCATTCGCTTTCGCCCGGATATGTATCTCCACCAGCGTTCCACTCCCCGATACATTATCGTCCTCCGGTGTCTGGATCCTACCGATCCCGACACTGATCCCATGCTCAGTCTCGTTGAAAGAACATATGGTACAATCCGATCCAAGAATGCATGAGGCGGGAACGGTAACATCCTCGACATCGATAATGTCGTTGTCGAATTCGATGTCGAAGGAGGCTGCAAAGAGCTTTTTTGCAGAGACAATCTTGGCCGCGAGGATTATCTCATCATCCATGCTAATGGAGCACTGAGCCGGATCTATCCTCATGCTCAACTTTCTCGACGGCCCACCCGTGTCACTACATCCCACCAACAAGACCACCATAGCCACTGTCATAGAGATCGATATCGCTTTCATGACCGTCTCCCTTATCTAATGAGTACCATCTTCTTCGTGCAGGTGAAGTCACCAGCCACTAGCTTATAGAAGTAGATACCAGATGATACCTCTCGTTTGTGGGCATCCTTTCCATCCCAGACCACCGAGTACTCGCCAGGATTGTGCACACCTTGCGCCAGGACCCGGATTCTCTGTCCGTTGACATTGAATACAGTCAGGTACACATCCGATACGGCGGGCACCTGGTACCATATCGTCGTCGCGGGATTGAAAGGATTGGGGAAGTTCTGCCCGAGCATGTAACTCGCCGGTGGAGTTATCCCCAACTCCCCTTCGAGGTAGCTCCTGATTTCGTACTTCGGTCCGCTCCGGGCATCCTTAACCCTCTGATATAACGCTTCTAGCACATCCCGCCTCGGCTCTCTACCGTCTGCAATATCACAGCTCATCCCGGTACCACCGTTAGTCTTTCCCCAGTTGAGGCAGATCGAGAGGAAATCACCCATATCCACTCGTCCGCTTCCGTCCGCATCGGCGAAGGTCGCCGCGAAATCATCCCAGTTCTCCACGGTGTGAGAGGCCCAGCGGATATCAACCGCGTCACGCTCGATACCGGTCTGATACCAATACGTTGCCAGCGGTAGTACATCCTTTGCCTCCACGATTCCGTTATTATCGAGATCGCCGGGCCACACGGCCACGAAAGTGCTGACCTTCACCGAGACGGTTCCACTTTTGTCTCCTGCCCCACACGCATTCTTAGCTCGCACCCTGTACTTATAGATACCCAGTTTAGTCTTGCTGTATTTCTTGCTCGTAACGTTACCGACATTTGTCCTTTTTCCATTCTCATATACATCGTAACTGTTCGCATACGTAACTGGATCCCAGCTCAGGATGTAGGTTTCATCCGGTCTCACGGATGCTGTTTTATTAACCCGAACATTGCTTGGTACAGCAAGATGTTTTGAGTTGATCGAAAACGTATCGAAGCTCCCGTCACCAGCAGTTGGGAACATAATAAACAAGACCTGACGGTAGCCTGCGATACGGACGCGAGCGGTTTGCGTCGAGACACAGGGGACCGTCCATGTATAGTTGTGCCAACCTTCCCCCGCCGACTGGAGATTCCGAACCACTACATTCCACGAACGGCCGTCGTCGGCGGAATATTCGATGGTCACATGGGATATAGCTTCTCCCCACTGATACCAATGAATCGTATAGGGTATACCGGCCACGAGATTGTCGCCATCGGCAGGCCTGTACAACAATAGATCCTGGCCGCCTTCCCCTCCTGGTATAACCGATGTTACCGATTTGCCATCATCTCCGTGAAACCACTGCCTGTAATACCAAAACTCAGTGTATTGGGTGAATGGAAAGACTGGACAACTATCCCACGTATCGTACAACATGACATACCCGTTGTCCGTATACCCGAATGCCGCCGTCGAGTGGCCGACCGTTGCACCATGCAGATGCCATGCGAAAGGCCGGTTATTATCAATCTCCTTCTTAATGAGGTTCCAGCAAGAGTCGTTGCAGTCTCCATAAGTACTTGTGGTCGCTGAAAAATTATAGAAGTTCCAGCCATTGGTAACTGTCTCGATTCCTGGATCGACATTTTGTAGCAAGGTACCTCCATTGGGTGTCGTTTGCATGGCATCGGCCAGTTGGTCGATCAGATTTGGGATATTGTCGCATCCATTCAGGCCTACGTAGTAATCGATGAGCCGTCCGTATGTGTACTTGCCGATTCCATCGACATAGTTATCCCAATAACTCAGCACCATGGCCGTCGCCGTTGGTGTGCATCCCCTTGTCCAGTTATAGTTTTCCATCAGATCGGGATACAGCACCGTATGGCTGCTCGAAAAGACGGCAGAGGCGGAGAACACCACAAAGACTATTGCCAATATGCTTACTGCTAATTTCCTACGCATCTCGAATCCCTCCCTTCTCTGTTAATCGGCTTGTGTTGAGAGCTTGGACCATGCTTCTGTTATGTCCCGACTTCTCTCTTCCAGTTTCTCTGGTGTCATAGTATCCATGGCACCGTGAATCTCATCGATGACCCTCATTGCAAAATCATCCGGGTCATCGATCACCTCCAATGTCTTACAGTTGATAAGCACCTGGTCAGCACCGTGAACAAACCGGTAAAAAAGCTTTCCGGGATGCAGAAACACTAAGTTTTCCAGGTAGCAATCAGTTGAATTCAATATTCCCGCCGCTTTCTCTCGTGCCTCGATACCTGTTATGAAAAAGGGAGGCAAGTAGCAATAAACGGCAGGAATGGGGTAACGATCCCGGCTGGCCGATATGATGATAGTGCCATACTTCGAATCCTCGGACAGCATTGAGATACGAGCCCTAAGAATTCGTAACTGATCTCCATAACCAGGGCGATCCAGATCGATAACATCCTTGGCTGACCTGAATACGTCTTCCGAATCCGATGTCTTTCTTTTTTCCGATTCGATCTCGCCGTCGAGCTGATCAGATAGTCCCGGTGTCACGGTTGCTACCTCACGGAAGTCCTCGATGAGTTGCATTATCGCCCGCTTCGAATCGATTCGGGTCCTGAAGATTTCGTTCTTATCTGGAAAGGATTCTCCATCGAGCCTGAACGGCACCATGTAGTAATTGAGATTTCCCTCGATGTCGGTGCACGGAATTGGCTCACCGGGCCAAGCTGAATCCCAGAGCTCCTTAGCCCGGACAGCGGCGATCCTCACAGCGGTACCGGAATCGATCAGCTCATCAGACGCCACAACTGCTATCGGATATCGTGGAAACGTAACCTGCGCAAACGCAACTGAGAAGATGCCTAGCAACAGAAAGCAAAAAACCAACCAACGTGCGTGCGTTGTCGCTTTCATAACCCAACCCCCTTTCGTGTAAAAACCACGTGTCCTGCCTTCTACATGTGTTAACGGCAGGACGAAATATTTTCTGAAAAGATTTTTCGAAAATTACTCTACGGAATGTAAAGTAGGGCTCACCACGGTGGATATCTCGTGTACAGCACATGCACCACAAACACAGAACGCAACAAGCACTTGGGCGTTAACACCAAAGATTTTTAGCATTACATTTCAAATTTTTTCTGAAAAACACTTGCGCTGTCGTTACTAGGGTTGAAGGCCTGTCCGGTATACCGCCGGCGAAGAAAACCGATACAAGAAGAACGTGATGCACAAGGAGGTGGGAAAAATGAGAGTCAAGAACAGTAAGTTCGGTCTCTTAATGCACGTAATCGTCTGCGCTCTAATATTCATCGCACTCACCGCATCGGGTTGTGATGAGCCGGTCGGTGTCGATAATGACGATGGCGATGACGAGAAGCAAAGTAATTGTGAAAAGTACAAGACTGCCACAATCACGTTCAAGAACAACTCGAGGTATTCAACGTATAATGTAATCTTGGACGGCTCAACTGTGTGCACTATCGGACCGGGAAGATCGTACACACGTGTAGTGGCAGCAGGTAATCATATGTTCCAGTTCGTGTTTTCAAACACCGGTAAGCTAGCGTGTTCGACCGGGTACCCTAACCTTGCAATCTGTGAGTGCGTCATGTACTCGTGTAGCACAGATTATTGAGAAAGGCCTTCATCATTGGAAAGGACCAGTGACCCTCGGGCCACTGGTCCTTTCATATGTTACAAGGTCTCGATATTACTATCCCTACCGCCAATCCCCCTCGGTGATGAACGCGGCCCAGTAATACGGGTGATCGGATCGTCCCTCCTCCCTGAGCTTCTTGATCTGGTCGAGCTGCATGGCATGGGCACGGTCAGTGAGGGATTCGCCGGACCGTCTGTAGAGTTGCGGTATCATCTCCGCCGTGACCTTATCCGAGACCTCCCAGAGGGCGCTTACGACGGCACGGGCACCAGCGAGCTGAAACGCCCGGCGCAGGCCATACCCTCCTTCACCAAGCCTCGTTTCACCCAGGCCCGTCTCGCACGCCGAGAGGACGACCAGATCGGTGCCCTCGAGATTCATCGAGGCAACCTCGTATGCCGTGAGTATCCCATCCTCCACCGCCACGCTCCCCCTCGTCTCGCCGCGCACGTTGCTTCCGGCGAGACAGAACCCAGAGAGGAGAAGGGGATTCTCCCCGATATAGGTCCGGTATTGCATGTACAGTGTAACCGCAGGAGGTTCCTGCCGCCGGGCAGCGAAGTATCCGTGCGTAGAGAGATGGATGACCCTGTTACCGGGGGCCAGGAGCTTGAAGTTCTCCTCGCTTGCCTTCTTACCCGTACACCGTATGACCGGTTCGTCATTCACACTGCGCCAATACTCAATCACGCGATTCACTTCAGGCTCCGAATGCTCCAATTGCTCGGCATGCAGGCTGTGGCGGTCCTCTAACGTCAGCCGTACACTCCTGGTGCGTGATCGCTCTGCCTCCTCACTGGAGGAGATATGCTTCAACCTCTCCGAGCCAGAAGCATTGAAATCGGGATTACCGAGGGCAAAGAGCCCCTCGTTACTCTCCCGCTCGCCCTGAAAACGCACAAGATCCCGGCCCGCAGAGAGGTAATGTATCGGAACCGATTCGATCAGGTAACGGCCATCTTCGTCGATCAAGCCCGCAAAGGAGATGAAACCCAACGGACCGTCCGGTGCGATGAAGACAAGCTCCTTGTTCCTGACATACCCCGCAATAGGTGCAAAGACACTCCTGTAGAGCTGCCTCGCAAGAGTGGTGTATTTACTCCTCCATCTTTCGCCCGCTTCGCCGCCGGATTTCGAGACGTCAAGCATATGCTTCTGGTACCTCGTTACTAGCTCATCGATCGCTTTCGCATCCCCGATATCGTCGATCATCCTGGGACCTTTGCTATCGAGGACCGTGACCATGTAGCGGGGTACAAGATCACGGGGTCCCGTGCGGTAGAAATTGTACCTGAAATACTCGACGAGAACGGCGTTAGCGGGAAGCAGGGATGCGATATCTTTACCGGTGATACGCTCGCGCTGCTGGCTCTCCCTGTAGCTTGCGCTTCGGAGGCTCAGACCGGACTCGATATCGTCGACAACACTCCGCAGAGAATCCAACCTATGGCGATACTTACCAACCGATTCTTCCTCTGGTGTGCTGTAAAAGAGGGCAGCCAGGAGATACTTGCACGTCTTTAGTGAATCGGCGAGCCTTGAGATCTCTGTGTCCTCTTCCGATACAAGCGCTCGTTGTCGCTCGAAGATGATATCGGAAACCGGACCTTTTGCTGCCAGGACCATGTCATACGTAGGCCCGAACAGTTGGGAATCATCCGGCTTCGCTCCGAAATAGCACGAGAGTGCGTTCTCGGCCGAAGCACGCAGCTTCAGCGAATAGCTCAGGGCGTCCTTCTCGGTGAGGACATATCCGTTTTTCTGAAAATCGTTCCACCTGATATCGAACGCCCTCCTGCTGACATCGGCCGATTCGTCTCTTCTCCTCTGGAGCCGGTATAGGATGCCCAGGTGCTCGTATCCGAGAGCGATATCGGGATGAATCGGTCCATATACCTTCCTCCAGATGGATACCGCCTCGTCGTACTTTGGCTCGGCCTCATCGTAGCTCCCCTTATCGCGCAGGAGGCTTGCGTAGCTGTGTACCGTCGAGGCGAGATCGGGATGCTCGTCGCCCACGGTCTTCCTGTATAGCGCGATCGAGCGTTTATACAGCGGCTCGGCTCCATGCAGGTTTCCCCGTATTTGCTTTATATCAGCAAGGTTTCCCAGATTGACCGCGATGTACGGGTGATCGGGAGGCAGTGTCTTCTTTCGTATCTCCAAAGCGAGTTTACAGAGGCTTTCTGCCTCGGCGAATCTGCCCATATCGAGATAGAGACCGGCGAAGTTACCTAACGTCACCGCAACCTCCGGATTTTCGTCACCCCATACCTCCATCTCTACAGTCCGTGTCAATATATATAGACTTTCTGCCTCGGCGAACCTTCCCATGTCGTTATAGAGCACCGCCAGGTTGCATGCGATCGTCGAAACATGGGGATGGTCAGGATCGATAAGCGTTAGGGCCTTTTTGAAAAGCAGCTCTGCTTCGGCATATCTTCCCTGCTTCCAGTACAGGCTTGCCAGATGATCGTAGTTCAAGATCAGGGCGAGATCTCTCGGATCGAGATGTTTTTCCCTTATTGCCAGTGCTTCCCTGAACAGCGATTCGGCCTTATAAAACCTTCCCAATATCTTGTACAGTAATGCGCAACCATCCAGACAATTGGCCACATTCGGATCATCGATACCAAGATCGGTAACATAGACTTCACTTGCTTCCTTGAATAGCCGCTCCGACTCCGGATATCTGCCTAGATCCCTATTGAGGCTCGCCAGGCTTTTTAAGACATGGCCGACGTGAAAGTTCGTATCACCAAAATTCTCTTTGAATATTTCGAGCGTGCCCTCGAAATCTTTTTCCGCCTCCTTGAGCATTCCCAAATCAAGATATGCATTCGCTCTGTTGTATACCGTCATGCCGATTGCTATATTGTCGGGAGGATGGACCACGCGCTGAATAACAAGCGCACTGTCATACAGTGAAACGGCCCCGTGGTAGTCGCCCATCTCGTATGTAAATATGCCCAGGAAATAGAGCACCCTACCAGTAAATGCATGTGTGTCCCCGTGTGTCTCGACGGCGCATTCGAGCGCCTGCAACCCAACTGCAAAGGCCGAATCGGGCTCGTATGCCAGGGAGAGCGAATCTGCAAGATCGAGAAGTGCCTGGCAGTCCCGGGCTTCAACCGATGAGACGGATATAAGAAGCACGAATAAGAGAATAATTACCCTTTGAAACATGGTTGTTTCCTCCCTTTATTATTTTCTCTATGAAATAGTCCCCGCCCGCGAGGATTGTAGCCAGTCCCCCACTACCAGGCAAGAATTATATTGTAAAAGGATGGCACAATCTGGATCGCCTCTATGTCATTATTATTTTTAAAAAATTGCTAGTAAGCCGGCCGCCTCACCCCATTGTAACCATTAAGATTCCTGCCACGGCCAGTGCCGCCGCGGCAGCCTTACGCCTGGTGAAGCGCTCCTTGAGAAATATCGTGGCGAAGATGATGATGAAGATGGTGGAGGTCTGGTTGATGATGGCGGCGATCCCGGCCAGTGTGTATTTCATCCCGGCGATCCAGAAGACGAGCGAGAGGTAGGAGCCCATGAGCGTGCCCGAAAGCGAGAACCGCCACGCTCGATGGGGCTTGAAGACGGAGAATATTGTGCGCCGTCGGCGGGAGATGAGGGCCACCGGCAGGAGAGCCGCCAGGGTGCCGAACTGCCGCATCGCCGTCGCCCACATGACCGGCGAGCGGTTGAGCACGGGCTTTGCGATCACGATCCCGAAGGCCAGGGTCGCCATGGCGAGCACGCCGTAGAGTACACCAATGACGAGGCGCCGGGGGGTGATGCCGGGGGGCGGCTCGTGCCGTGCCGCCACGAATACCCCCAGTATAATGAGCGCCATGCCGGCGAACTGCCATGGCCCCAGTCGCTCGGCTATCATGAGGTACGCCGTGAGCACGATGAACGGCGAATAGAGACAGTCTACGATCGCCGTGATTCCCGCACCCACGATATTGAGGCTCATGTGGAAGAGGGTGTCGGAGACAGCGATGGCGAAGATGCCGCTCGCAAAGAGGATGAGGTAGTCGGTGAGCGGGGCGCCGGTTATAAACGGCTGGCGGAGCACGAGGAGCGTGATGGTAAAGAGCACGCTGGAGATGCTCACCCTGAAGAGATTGAGGGAATAGGGCGAGATGGTCTCACCCGATTTCTTGAAGAGAATAACGGCACACGACCAGAGGAGTGCGCAAATGAGCGCGTAGATTTCACCCATGGGTTCCCTTCTACCGTGGGATCAGCGGGCGGAAGGGAGACTGGAATCCAACCCTTCCGCCCATTCACAGGTGTGACGGATGTGATCTCACAGGAGCCCGTGCGCCCCTCTCCCTCCCCGGCACCGCACAGATCAGCCCGTCCCGGAGACATCCGTCCCGTGCCTAGTGTATCGTCAACTCGTCCAACAGGTGCTGCGCGCCGCTCACCTTGTCCATGACGAAGAGGGCATACCGTACATCGACGTTGATGTCGCGGGTGAGCCTCTCGTTGAAGAGGTAATCGGCCGAAATGCTCTCATAGTTGCCGTCGAAGGCCGAACCGATAACCTCTCCCCTTGCGTTCAGTATCGGGGAGCCGGAGTTACCCCCCGTGATATCGCAGGTAGAGAGAAAATCGACGGGAACGTCACCGGTGACGGCATCGACGTAGCCACCGAAGTCCCTTGCCTCGTACAGCTCGAGGATCTCCTCGGGACAATCGAACGGCTCCTCCCCCGTATGCTTCTCCACGACACCGGAAAGGTTCGTGATATAGCTGTAGTTCACGGCATCCTTCGGTGAATACCCCTTTACCACTCCGTATGTGAGGCGCATCGTACCATTGGCGTCGGGATAGAGCGCACCGCCCTTCCACTTCGCGTAAGCCTCGATGAGCTTCGGTCTGAGTTTGTTGAGGGCACCACCGAATCCCTTGTCCTTCTCCTCGAGTACCTTGATCTCTTCCCGCAATTTCATTGCGAACTCGATGAAGGGATCCCCCTCCTCGAGGAGCTCCTTCCTGGAAAGATCGAACATCCTGAGCCGCTCCTCCGCCGACTCGAGCTTGGTCCCCGAGTAAAGCTCCTCGATGATGGCATCGATCTTGTCGCTATCGCTGCTGCCCGGGGCCTCCGACATCATATCGTCGAATGCCTCGATCCGCTGATTCTCGGGAAGCTCGAGTGCCCGATGCATGAAGTAACTGAGGACCTTCTTGTCGGTCTCGCGGTCGTAGCTGAGCTGGAGTATCTTCAATCCTTGTTTCAGCCGTGGAACATCCCGTTCCTGATAGCCGGGCTCACGCTCGATATCTTCCTTCTCCTTCTCCAAGCACCACCGGTAGATCATACTCGACGCACGTATCATGAGACACCCGAAACCCGTGAAACCAGTTATCATGTTTTTCTCGCGCCGCATCTTGTAATCATCGTACTGCGCCTTGATCGAGGGAAGCACATCGTCATACTTCTTCTTCATCTCACCGTTGGATTCGAGCCAGGCGGTGAATTCTTTCTCCTCGGCGAGCTTACGATCGAGCAGTCCGGCCTTCTCGAAGCCCTCGAGCATACCCTCGTAATTCTTCATTGCGTTGTTGAGCATCGCATCGAACGAGGCCACCTTGATCGCCACGGACTCGTCCGCCTCGGCAGCCCTATTGAATATATTGAGCAGTTCGCGAAACATCTTGATCCGCCGGGGGTAGTTGAAATTCTGATGGTGTCCGATCGAGTTGGAGGAGCGATAGCGCATCGTCTGACCGGGGTAGCCGATGACCATCGTGAAATCATTCTTTTTTACTCCCTTTGAGGAAATGTGCAGGAATACGGATGGCACATACGGAATGTTTTCATCGGCATATTCGGCGGAGCTACCATCGGGGGCCACATAGGCCCTGAGAAACGAGAAGTCGCCCGTGTGGCGCGGCCACATCCAGTTGTCGATGTCGCCTCCATAGTTACCGATCGAGCGCATCGGCGCATAGACGATGCGGATATCCTTCACCACGAAATAGGTGAAGAGCTTGTATTCCATCCCGTCGTAGAAGGAGGCCACGCGGCACTCGACATCCCGGTTCTCCTCGCACTCCTCGACGATCTCTTTCGAACGCATCTCGATGGCATTGTAGCGCTCTAAATCGCTCATCTCGTCCTTTACCGCCCCGAAGACCTTCTTCGTGACATCCTTTATCGAAAGCAGCACGTAGGCCCGGTATCCCGGTGCCGGGATCTCGTCCTCGTAACCCTCGGCCAAGAATCCTTCCTCGATATAGTTCTGCTCGGCCGTGCTCACACGCTGGAGAGCCGTGAAAGCCACGTGGTGATTGGTGAACATCAATCCCTTGGGAGAGACAAACGAGGCGGTGCCGCCTCCGAGCTGAACGATCGCATAGGCTATCCCACCTCCCTTACCGTCGTAGATATCCTTGGACGAGAGCTCGAGTCCCATTGCTTTCATTCGCTTGTACATGGTCTTATCAAGCTTGTCGAGCGGCCACATCCCTTCCTCTGCGAGGGATGCGGCGGCCATGACGAGCACCGATAAGATCACAAGAGCCGCGATACATCTGCCTGCCATAGGGCAAACCTCCTTCGTTTGAACCGTATGATACACCTCGGTCGGGAGCAGACATGCTACCATGCTATACGTACCGACTCAACGGAAAGATTCCGGCAACAGACGGGGATCCACTCAGGTACCTTGAGATCGCCGGCGATCCGTATTACAATACGCCGAGATGTGGTGGCGCCGGATGGGGGAATCCACTCCGCAGAATCACATATTGTGCAACGTACACGGGTAATCCGGGAAGGATTCACGATTGGCGGCAGCGCAAAATATGAAGGCGAGAAAGATCGTTTTCTCCTTCATCATGGTCATCCTCGTCATTGCCTCATGCTACGTGATCCTGGAATATGTATTCGCCCGGTTCTACTACTCCAACGTCTACCTGATCTCCGATACCGAATTCGACCCCGTACTCGGCTGGCGGCTCAAGCCCGGTACCTACTGGGCCAAGGCGCCGAACACATTCACAAAGCACAGGATCGATGTAAACTCGTTCGGGCTCAGGGATGAAGAATTCCCGGGGACGGCGGGCAGGAAGTGCGTGCGGATAATCATACTGGGAGACTCGTTCGCCTACGGGAAAGCGAGTCGCAGCGAGAGGATTTTCCCCGCACGTCTCGAACAGCTCCTCAATTCCGCCCCGCCGCACGGCGCCTACGATGTAATCAACGCCGGCGTGCCTGGATTTGGAACCGCCCAGGAACTCCTCCTCACGAAAGACCTCGCAGAGAATGGTATCACCGCTGATATCTATCTCGTCATCTTCTTTACAAATGATATCCTCGACAACCTCGGGCTCATGTATTCGAATCTCTCTGAGAACCGGTTCCAACCCAAATTCGTCTTGGATGACAACGGCACACTCAGGCCCCCCACCCGCCCAGAAACACAATCCCGTGATTGGGCGGAGGATCCCACAGCGGCCAAACCGTCCCTGAACCGGACGAGAGCCATAGAGGTGCTCCGGCTCAGGATAGAATCCTATCTTCAGGCGAAACCACGGCTGATCCGCATGCTCGACAGGCTCGGCTTTACCGTGAAGTTTCCTGCAATGCCGGGAATTCTGAACGGATGGTACCGCGAGGAGATCACCGGGTCCGGCATCCCACTGACACGGGCGCTCCTCGCTTCGATACGCGATGAAGCGGCCGCCAGAGGCGGGAGACTTCTCGTTGCCATGATTCCTTCACAGCTCCAGGTGTATCCGGATACGTATACACCCCTTCTCCGGCAGACTTTCCCCGGAAACGAGCTCATCACCCGGTGGATCCGGGATCCCGAAAAACCGCAGCGTGTGGTGAGCGGCATATGCGACGGGCTCGGCATCCCCTTCCTTGATCTGCAGCCGATACTACTGGAGAACAACAGCACAAACCTCTACATACCCCGTGAGGGGCATCTCAACGACCGCGGGCATGCCCTCGTTGCACAGGCGCTTGTGAAATTTATCGGGGAATATGATAGGTAGGTGGCGCATGTCCCGGAATACGGCATGTTGGCGCTTGTGAAATTTATCGGGGAATACGATAGATGATTGAAGCCTTGCGGGATCAATACTCCTGAAGGATCTTACCCCACTCCCTCGCCACTTCGATCCGCTTCTTGACGAGTTCAACAATCTTCGGATTACTGGATTTCTCCTTCAGCTCCTCCCACTCCTTGACCGCTTGCGGAATCTCACCGAGACGGGCATGGAGATACCCTTTTATGAACATCGTCTTCTGGTTTTCCGGCCGGTGGGTGCGGGCCTTATGGAGGTACACCAACGATTCGCTCAACCGGTCCATTTTGTAGTAGATCTCGCCGAGCATCCTGAGTGCTTCGAAGCAGTCGGGATCGATCTGCAGCGTCTTCTCGAATTCGGTGGCCGCCTTCTCCAGGTTGAGCCTGTCGTAGTATTCCTTACCGCTACGCAGCAATTCCTGGAGCCGTTCCTCACTATTGATATCCGTCGAGCCGTCGAGCTCATCATCGACGAGCTCGATCACTCCCATCACCACGAGCCCGTAAATGAGCTTGCTCGTGGAGAACAGGTCTCCCTCGACGACCTCATTCACCTCGTTCACGGTCCGGTTCCCGTCGATCAGCGCGAGAATTTCCCATTCCCGGGGTTTGAGATTGATCTGCTGTGTCTCCTTGTTCTCCGGACATATCCGGAAGATGGACTGCCGGGACGGCACCTTGCTCCGTATATTCGACCATTCATCGATCCGGCGGGCGCCCTCGAGAATAAGGTTCTCTGTGTTGAGGGGCACAATGAGATCACGCCTGGGATCCAGTGTTTCCTCGATAAACCGGCACTCCCCCTTATCCCACTTGAATATTTCATAGATGCATTCCCGCACGCGTGCAGAAATGAAGTTCTCCAGATGGGTCCGGGAAGAGATCCCTTCGTGCGCGAGGCAATCGAGCAGGCTCCCGTGTTTTGGAAGCGCCTTCTCGATGCGGCCGCTCGACTCATCGTCGAGCACTCCCCATTCCATCAGCACCGATTCAATCGACTTCGGGGACTTCTCGTGAATTATAGCAAAGCACGCCATTCCTTCCTGGAAGAGGATCTGTGCCTCTTTCTCGTCCGGTCCATCCGTGATTATCAATCGCCCCGTCTTATGATGTAGATGAAGGATCTGAAACAGATCGAACAACCCAAGTTCCTTGATAGACGACTGGATCGTCATTGAGTGTCACCCTTTCTGCGTCTAAAGATCACCCTTCAATTCCGCCAAGGGATCGATCTCGTCCTGTTCGGCGAGAGGGATACTTTCGGCATTCGTAGTATCTTTCTTCTCTTCTACTTCACATTCGGTGTCTTCAACGTTCGCTCCCCTGGAGATGATCGACGTGAGTTCCTCACGTATCATGTCAAATCTGCGATTTATGCCTGCATTCAGCAACTCGATCAGATCGTCACCCGGCTCAAAGGGAAGCACCTTTTCGACGGTTGCAGGTTTCGTTCGCTGCCGATCCGCAATAGATAGGAGAAAGTCGAATCCCGTGTATCTCTTGCGAATCTTCGCTGCATCGACGATTGTGTTTATTGCGCCCTGCAAATCCTCCTCACGAAGGAAAATCAAACCCTTGAGGAAGAGTGCATCGCTGTGGTTGGGATCGAGCGACAGTGCACTCTCGATATCGAAGAGTGCAAGCGTTAGCCTGTTCAACTTGTAGTTGAGCAAGGCACGTTTCTCATACAAAAGGGCACTTTTGCCCATGAACGCCTCGAGACGCTGTATGAGATTTTCAGCCATCAGATATTCTTCCTTGAGAATGTTGCTGGTCAGAAAGTTGTAATTCAGCTCTGTATGGTATAACTTCAAGTTCAATCCCTTCTTAAACATACGCTCGGCGTCCTCGATCAAACCAACCTGATAGAGCAGAACTCCGAGGTTGTTTATCGCATCGGCATCGGCCGAATCCAGCCGATAGGCCTGCAGATAACACGCCGCAGCCTGGTTGTACTCCTTCTGCAAGTGGAACACGCACCCGAGGTAACCGTAGGCCGAGCCGCTCTCGGGATTCACTTCGAGTGCCTTGAGAAATGCTTTCAGCGCCTTAGGCAGATCGTCCCCGGCAAGATGGATCTTACCTACTTCGATGTGAACACGATCCCGGTCCGGCATCTCCTCCAGAGCTTTCTTGAATTCTTTCAGGGCTTCCTTAAAGAAACCGCGCTCACGGTATGCGATGCCCAGCGTAAAGGATGTGCTCTCCAGGCTGGGAATCTCCTTGGCACCACCGATCGCCTCCTCGCCCTCACCCCTGCCGTAATCGGAGATTGTAAGATTCGCTTCGGTATTCTGGAAGGAAGGGTTCAATCGAGAAGCAACCCGGCTCTCTTCGAGGGCCTCCTGGACATTGCCGTTATCGCCGTATGCAAACGACAGGAGAAAATGGGACCGCCAGTAGTCGGCATCAATCTTTATCGCCGCCCTCAACTCGGAGATCGCTTCCTCGGTCCTTCCGAGGTTGTAATAAACCTCACCGAGATCGGTATGGAATACGGCTGATTTGTTCACATCATCCTGCACATAGACGTAGTGCTCGAGTGCCTGCTGGTGGAGACCCTGAGCCTTGAGAACACATCCCAGATGGATTCGGGCCATAGTATGGTCGGGCTTGTGCTCGACTACGCGCCCGAGGGTCTCGGCCGCTTCATTAAATCGACCCATGTTCTGGTAACTAACACCGAGGTTCAAGAGCGCCTCGACATTGTCGGAATCATCTTCGGCCTCTTTCCTCCACCGCTTCACATCGGGATCTTCCGTTCCTGTTTCCGAAAAGAGATACTGAAGGTTCTCCCTGGCGAGATCGAATCGTGGATCGATCTTCAAAGCTTCCTTGAACTGAACGATAGCCTCGGCGTACAACCCCTTACGAAAATAGAGAACACCGAGGTTGTTCATTGCACCTGGGTCATTAGAATCGACCCTGGCGGCAAAGCTCAAGAGCACACCGCGTTCGTTATCGCTTAATTCCCCCATGTCCGGTCCTTTCACTGCTCGAATTACACGTTGGCAGTCTGGCTCAGAACCTTGCCTATGACTTCGATGACACGCGACGGATTGAACGGTTTGATCAAGAAATCTTTTGCACCCGCCGTGAGAGCCTCCTGGACCAGCGCCTGCTGCCCGAGCGCACTGCACATAACGATCTTGGCATTCGAGTCCATCGCTATGATCTCACGTACGGCATCGATACCGTTCATCTCGGGCATGATGATGTCCATTGTGACCAGATCGGGCCGGAGCTCTTTAAATCGCTCAACCGCTCTCGAACCGGTATCTGCTTCACCTACGACCTCCATTCCATTCTCTTCGAGAATTTCGGAAATCATCTTCCTCATGAAGATCGCATCGTCCACCACGAGTATTTTGGATTTCACAGCTGTTCTCCTTTCTACCTAATCGACACCGATAGCACTAAAGATCACTTCCAGGGATTCTGTTGTTGGCACGAAAAACAGAAAACCTTTACACATGTCATTAGACATCGTGAAGGCCGTTTCCAGAACAAGTGCGTAGTCGGATTCCAAGCTCAGATCGACAAGTATGGAATCCATGACGGCACCAAGCATATCGTGCGAGATCTGCGGAACCGAATGCATGATGTTGGTTTTCAAAAATGTGGCGAGAGTGTTCAGGTAACAGCCGCACATGATGTTTCCCACTTCCTTGAGCACCGAAAGCGAGTATTCGTCACTCAGGTGCTCCCCCTGAACCGGCTTGCCCGTGATGAGCCCGACGAGCTTTAATGACTCCGGATGCGGGAAGATGAGGAACATCATACTCCGGAACTCTTCACTGTATCCCTCGATGTAAACAACAGAGACCATGGATTCAGGCCCATTGAATAACGTATAGATAACCTGCAATGGGATAATATCGGCGTTCGTCACTGAGATATCGACACGCTGGCTGCAAAGCTGCGACAAACCGTTGACCGCATGCGCTGCACCGATGTTGCCGAGCTCTTTAAGTGCGTCAATTCTCAAGTACGACGGCCTCTTTATTGAACTCATCTAAACACCTTCCTTGAAAGAGAACACGGGGATCCCAGATAAACGAGATCTTTCCACTACCCAGAATCGTGGCACCCGATATCCCGTTTATTCCCCTCAGTAATTCGGGGAGCCCTTTTATCACAATCTCCTGCTGTCCGATGATTCTGTTCACCAACAATCCAACACTTCCTTCGCCTGTATCAACGATGATCACTTTGACGTATCGAATGTCCTCTTGGTCTGATGGGAGTCCCAGAACCTCCCACGGCTTGACAACCGGTATGAACCCCTCCTTAGTCTCGAGCATTTTGTGACCGCGGTAACTCCGGAGTGAAGCCATTTCCATCCGTGTCGTCTCCCTCACATACTCGATGGGCAGTGCGTGGATATCGTTACGCACACGGAACAGGAGCGCCTTGATAATAGAAAGATTGACCGGTAGCTGGAGAGAAACCACGGTACCATTACCCGGTTCGCTCTGAAGACGCATCGAGCCACCGAACGAATCCACAACCTTCTTGACGATATTCATGCCCATACCCCTGCCGGAATACCGGCCGATGGTGCGCGAGGTGCTGAATCCAGGCGTTGCCAATATCCTGCACAACTCCTCCTCGCTCAGATCGGTATCACCAGATTCGGTAATATCGATAGGGCTGCTCTTCTTCTTGACCTGTGCGAGATCGATCCCCTGTCCATCGTCGGCTATCTCCAGAATGACGAAGTTCCGCTCCCGCCGGGCACTCAGGGAAATTTTGCCGCAAGGATCCTTCTCCAAAGCCTCACGTTCCTCGGGTGTTTCGATACCATGGTCGATCGCGTTCCGTATGAGATGGACGAAGGGATCGATCATACTTTCCAGAACGGTCCGGTCTAGGCCGATTTCTGCGCCCACGGTTCGCAGCTCAACCTTTTTACCCAGCTCGCTCGAAATATCCCTCACGAGCCGCTTGAACCGTTGGAATACCTGTTCCACGGGAACGAGGCGCGCCTCCATCACCTCCCGTTGAATCTCCGTAATAAGCCTGCCCGACGATTCGATCTCGTTCAGAAGCTGCTTGTTCCCCTGTTCATGTGCGATCCCGCCGAGACGAATCCTGCCTATCATGAGCTCTCCGACGAGATCCATGAGCCGGTCCAGGCGCTCGATATCGATCCGGATAGAGGTGATTCCTGGGCTGAATCCATCGCCCGCAGACAGCGCCGTTTCCTCCGGGGCAGGCAATTCGGCACTACGCTGTTCCTCCGTCTTAGAGGCCTCACCTTCCGCCCCCTCACTATCTGCCTCCTTATCGAATTCGTCCGTGTCGCAATTCCCCTCATTCTCGATGGTATCCTCTCCTTCACGTACGCGGCCATCCCCGCCCGGCTTCACACACATCGGCGAAAGCGAAACAAGTATTTCACCGAGGAGGTTCTCTGAGTCGATCTTCTCACCGCCATCGACCGCATACTGCACGAGCTTTCTCAGGAGGTCGATTGCATGTAAGAGCAGGTTTATTTTACTCGGGGAGATCTTAATCTCTTCCCGGCGCAGCCTATCGAGCACGTTCTCGAGGGAATGACTCGCCTCGACCACAAAATCGTACCCCATCGCACCCGAGATTCCCTTGAGGTTATGGGCGTTCCGGAACAGATCATCAACACAGGATGCATAGTCCGCATCCCCCTCGAGACCGAGTACGCCGTTTTCCAGAGCCTGAAGAATCTCCTCGGCTTCGCTTGCGTAGAGCGCTTTATAGTCGTTCAATTTCATTGGACCGCCTTGGAACTGATCTCATCGACATTTCTGACAATGCAGTGTGCGACCTCCTGCAACGGACATATTTCATCGGCGAATCCCTCATCGATGACGGCCGCCGGCATACCGAAGATCATGCTCGTCTCAAAATCCTGGCACAGGATGGTTCCACCGAAGCGGCGGATACTCCTGCTTCCGGCCGCTCCATCACGTCCCATCCCTGTCAGTATGACGCCGACCAGCCTTTCCTTGAAAACCGATGACATTGAAGTCATGGCAAAGTCTATGGAGGGACATGCCGTCCGCTGCAATTCGTTCCTATCGAGAAGCATCACGGTCGGTCTACCGAGACGTTCCTCTAAGAAAAAGTGTTTACCCCCTGGGGCCACGAGTACATGCCCGGGTAGAAACTGATTTCCACTTTCCGCCTCGCGCACGATCAGCCGAGACCTGGAATCGAGCCGTTCTGCAAGATAACCGGTGAAGTTCGGGGGCATATGCTGAATGACGATGACACAGGCGGGCAGATCTTCCGGCAGTTTCGGAATTATCTCCATGAGTGCCTGCGGGCCGCCCGTGCTGGCCCCGATGACGACAACGCTCTCTACGAGCGTCGAGAGTCCCCTCTTTTCCTCGATCCGTATACTCTGCTCTGGTGCATTAAATCGAACCTTGGTCACATCTGCCGTCGCCGCTATCTTGACCCTCGCAACGAGCTCCTCCGCGGGGAACCGATTCCCCTTTTGTGTTTTCGCAACGAAATCCACAGCCCCACACTCCAGGCATTGCAGTGTCAGTTTCGCCCCTTTGGCCGAGTGGGCACTCAGTATGACGACCGGCGTTGGCCACTCGCCCATGATATACCGTAACGTTTCGAGCCCATCCATTTTCGGCATCTCGAGATCGAGGGTGATACAATCTGGTTTCAGCTCGATCGTCCGTCTGAGAATTTCCTGCCCGTCCTTGCCGGTACCGACCACTTTGATATCGGAATCTTGATTGAGCGCCTCGACAATCATCTTCCGCATCAGCGGAGAATCCTCGCCTACCAGCACTCGTATCGGTCCCGTGCCTCTCACCACTAGTAGCGCTCCTTATTGTCGAACGCGTCCCGAACGACCACAGTGCCGTCCGCAAGATTGAAACAGATCGTTCTTCCGGTGTTTCCACCGACGGATTCACCTGCAATGGCGATGTCCAGTTGTTCGAGTACATCGCGTGCTGCCTTCACATTCTTATCACCGATCTGCAGCACCTCTCTGTTGTTCACTACATGGTCGAACATGCATGCACCGCCGAATATCTTTGCAATAATCCTTTTCCGACGTGCTCCGCGCTTCTGCATCTTCCCCAGCATTACCGCTATCGCGGAATCCACGAATTTCGCTTTGTTCGAGTTGTTTTTAACCCCGTCACGGTAGGGATGCATGACATGGGCCATGGCTCCCACCTTGATCTCCCCGTCGTACAGGACAATACCGAGACAAGATCCAAGTGCCATAGTAACCATCTGCATAGGAGCCTCCCCGACCCTGCACTGGGCCAGGCCTACCTTAACGACCAGAGATTCCGTTTCCTGCTTGCAAGCCATTCGATGTCCATTCAGGAAAAGGATTCACGTTCATGCCTCTCTCAACCACAATGGCCCATCCCGCCATTCGGGCTTGTACTCTTATTCGGTACAACTTTCAGTCAGCTCACCGAGATCCATACAGCCGGTAACGAGCTGGCGTGGATCGATGCATATGATCAACCGGCCCGAGAGCTGTACGATCCCGAGGATGGCATCCTGACCGGATGGAGTCGCTCCCATCTCGGGAGGAGGCTTTACATCCTCGGATGCAACCCGCACGACCTCCATCACGTCATCGACCATGAATCCAAACTCTCCATCACCCGAGTCGAGAATTACAATCCGCTGTTTTTTCCCGACCTCGCTGGAATCACTGCATGGCGCCCCCAGCACGGCGTGAATCTTCAGGACAGGAATTATCACGCCGCGGAGGTTGATCACACCTTCCACAGGCCCCCGCATGCCGGGTACCTGGAACACCTCGATGGGACGTATAATCTCCCGCACCATCCATACCGGGGTGCCGTAGTATTCCGAGCCGAGACGGAAGGTGACGAGTTGGATACCGATGTTTCTTTTATCCTTTGCTCTTTCTTCTCCCATTTCAGGACTACTCCCCTTTCAGGACATCCGACCAGGCGATGACATTACCCTCATCCTGCCCGATTTCGGTTATCTTGAACCGCCCGACATTCTCCCTGAGCTGAATCGCCATATCACTGAGCTTCTGTGCCGATGAAGCAACGTCCTCCATACTCGATGTCATCTGCTCCATGGAGGCCGCCGTTTCCTGGGTCGCTGATGCGTTCTTCTCGGCACTGGCAGAAATCTCATCAATGGAGGATATGACATTCTTCATCCCCCTCGAGAGCTCATTGGTGGCGGCGGATATCCGCCTCGCCATATCACTCGAACTCTTGAGAACCTCCACGATCTCATCCAGGGAAGCTCCCGTTCTGGTGATCACATCCTTACCCTCGGTCACTTCCTTGGCACCGAGCTCGATACTCTTCACTGCAGTCTGTGTATCCTGCTGTGTCTGGCGGATAAGAGCGGCAATCTCATCGGCCGCCTTGGCACTCCCTTCGGCGAGCTTACGCACCTCGTCCGCAACCACCGCGAAACCACTGCCCGCCTCACCCGCCCTTGCCGCCTCGATCGCGGCATTCAGAGCGAGAAGGTTTGTCTGATCCGCAACGTCGGTGATCACGTCCACGATCTCGCCGATCTGATTTGAACGCTCTCCGAGATGCCGGATGATCTCCGCCGAATCGTTGATCACGTTATAGATTTCGTTGATTTTCTCGACCGCCTCTCCGGCAGAATCGCTGCCCTTCGTGGCCGTCTCGGAGGCGTTCGTAGCGGCCGAGGCGGCAAGCTCCGCGCTATTTGCGACCTGCTTTACGGAACGCTCCATGTTTTTGATCTCCTTGATCATATCCTCGACCTTGTGGGCCTGAAGATCCGTCGATTTGGCGATATTCTGGACCGTCATGGATGTTTCTTCCGTAATCGAGTTCATCTGCTCCGTGGCAGCGGAGAGTCCCTGGGCGGAGAAATTGACCTTGTCGGCGGTTGTCCGGATCATATTGATGATGCCGGAGAGGTTATAGAAGATATCGTTCAACGTGCATCCGAACTTGCCGAGTTCATCCTCGGAACCGATATCTATCTTGCCGGTCAGGTCGCCTGCATTGCTCGCAAGGGACTGGCTTGCCAATAACAGTTTTCTGAGCGGTTGCCTGATGGCGTAGTACAGTATCATGTAAAACAACGCGAATCCGGCGATGAGGGAGACGATACCGATCACCAAGATCCGCGATCTGAGTTCGGAAAATGTAGTCTCCTGCGCTGAGTCGGCAAAGGTAATGCGGATGCGATTACCGTCTTTTCCCGGTAACCGAATTGTTACAGTATTCATGTCTGCCGGCATATCACCGTCGGCTGATGCCTGTTGCTCATCCAGCTCGGGTACCGCAACACCCTCACCCGCCTGATCGGCGCTCCACATGAGAACCTTTCCCGAGGTATCAATGAGTTCGAGCCGCATAATCTCCGGGCAGGTATCCTTGAACTCTGCATACATCCGTCTGAGTTCCGCCTGCGTTCCGATCTCATTTGCGGCAGCAGCGATATTCGAGAGATGTTGAGACCAGAAGATGTCTCTGTACTCGATCGCATTTCCGATTATTGCGCGGGATTGATGCATCGTTACGGATACAGAAACGATACAAACAACGATCGAAATGACCGCAGAAGCAATAAACACTTTGCCGCTGATGCTCTTCCCACGTTTAAAGATACTCATCTCATGCCTCCTTATCGCAGGAGCTATGAACCCGCTTACGGTAGATTTTGTTCCTTGGATTGATTAACTCGAAAAGCTCTAAACCACCACCAGTCACCGCCTCACTCTTGCCCAGGAGGAGAACCCCATCTTCGTCGAGTGCGCTATGGAAGTTGAACATGACCCGGTTTCGTGAAAACTGGTTGAAATGTATCAATACATTCCTGCAGACGATGAGGTCGAGCATCAAGTACGGTGGCGGTGAGAACAGATCGTGAACCTTGAACTCTACGCAGCTTCTGATTTCAGGGGCAATACCATAGCCTTCCTCCACTACTTCGAAGTACCGTGTTCTGAAGAGACGCGGAACATCCTCGAGTTTCTTCTCCGGATACACACCCTTCGTAGCGATCCTGCAGGATTCTTCCGAGATATCGGTGCCGAAGATCTCGACCTCGAGTTTAACCTTCTCACGGCGGAGGCGGTCGACAAGTTGCATAGCGATGCTGTATGTCTCCTCACCCGTCGAGCACCCAGCGCTCCAGATCCGGACGCTCCCGGGGCCACAGGAGAGTTTCTTGTCAATGATCCATGGGAATATTCTCTTTGCCAAGGTTTCGAAGACACTGTTATCCCTGAAAAATCCCGTCACATGGATCGTGAGAACGTTGAGAAGCTGCTCCATCTCGTTCGGATTTTCCTTCAAGTAACCGAGGTACTTATCCATCCGCTGGTAGCCGAGCATCGACATTCGATGGGAAATCCGCCGGCCTACGCAGGACTTTCGATACCGGGAAAAATCCGTTCCGTGCTTGATCCGTATTGTTCTGATCAGTTCGTCCAGAGGTGACTGTTTACCTACTGTTCCCATGAAAGTCTCCGCATTTTTTAACCAAAGAAAAGCCTCACGGATCGAAAGGCTCCCCGTTCAATGCTAACTACATCCGGTTAATTCATCTTCTTCCGATACGGAATTGCTTTGTTGGGAATCGATTTTGCAAGTGCTATACCACACAATAAGTAAGAGCATCTTTCGCATTACTGGGGGGAAGTATTTGTGCGGGCGTCATTAATTACTATTTTATCAACATGTTACGCCCGCCGAGGAATCATGAGGTGCTACTGGGAAGATCGAAGGATCATGATACAGAGCAAGAAATTTGCATCCACGTCGTGCTTTTTGCAATAGCCACAGTTTCGGGGGTAGGATATGCCACAACTGATGATCAAACAGGTTGATGCGTTCACGACAAAACCGTTCTGCGGCAACCCTGCGGGGGTAATTACCGAGGCGGACGGATTGACTGTTGAAGAAATGCAGAAAGTTGCCGCCTCAATGAATCTGTCGGAGACCGCCTTTGTCACGATGCCCGAATCGTTGGATACCTCATTCAGAATCCGATACTTCACCCCGAGCGAGGAGGTCGATCTCAGCGGGCACGCCACGATCGCTTCATGCTATGCCCTTCTCGAAGATGAGAGAATACCGCTGAAACAAGGAATGTCCACCATCGTGATTGAGACGAACATCGGACACGTGCAGGTGGACATTCACTTCAATGCTAATATCCCTCAAAGCTTTGGGGAGAGTGATGGAGAAAGCGGTGTTTTGCTCAAGATCGATAGATCGAATGTCGGCGTGCTCGAGAAGATCTTGATGCACCAATCAATAATGGGGCACCGTCCCTCCGGGGTGCCTACCGGTACCATAGCCGGGATACTCGGCATCAACGAGTCTGAAATTCTGGGTACCGGCCTGCCCCTGGAGGTTATCTCAACCGGTTTGGATCAGCTCATGGTTCCGATCGAGCACAAGGAAACGATCCTGAACATGCACCCGGATCTGATTAAACTGGGCCTGCTGAACAAGAAATTCGGCATCCATACGAATCATATATTTTCCCTCGATACCTTCGACGAGGATTGCGTCTCCTATGCACGGCATTATGCCCCCGCCTTGGGGATGTGGGAGGATCCCGCAACGGGGACTGCCTCAGCCGGTCTCGGGACCTACTTGCTCAGACACGGGGTGATCACCTACGGCTCGATGATCATGCAGCAGGGTAAGGAGACCAGCAACCTCGCACGTATCATGGTCGAGGTGGATCTGTCGGGCGAGGATCTCAACCGGGTTCAAATCGGCGGTCTGGCGACAACGTCTTTCACGCGTACGCTGAATATCGAGAGCAATGAAGTGGTAATCAATTAAATAGCCTGTTACGATTGGCCCTGCTCTTTGTGTTTCAAATACTTTGGGAGCGAGAAGTAGAAAATCGATCCTTTGTCCTTTTCACTTTTAACCCAGACCCTTCCCCAATGAAGCTCGACGTAGTGCTTCACCAACCGTAGACCGATCCCGATTCCCTCTGAAGAACGCGCCAAACCACCGTCAACCTGAGTGAAATTCTCGAATATCAATGAAAAGTCCTCATTATCGATTCCGGGGCCCGTGTCGCTGATCGAGACGATTACCTCATTCTCCGTCTGGCTCGTAGAGACGACAACACATCCTCCCGATCCGCTGAATTTGATTGCATTATGTAGCAGGCTCATACAGACCTGGCGGATTCGAATTGGATCGAAAGAGGTGATCGGTATCCCCGTGTCGAAATTGGTCCTGAGTTCGACATCTTTATGCCGCGCCGCTGGCTCGGCGAGGCGTACGGATATCCGGACCACCTCGTTGAGACTTCCCTCGGAGACATTGAGCATCGTCTCGGAGATCTCGACTTTCGACAGGTCGAGTAGATCGTTGATCAAGCCGAGCAGCTTGTTCGACTGCGTGTCGATCACATTGAGAAAATCCATTCGCGTTTCCGGATCTATAACCTGGTTCTTATCCTCAAGCAACGTTGAGGTGTAGGCCATGATGATGGAGAGGGGAGTGCGGAGCTCGTGACTGATTCGGCCGAGAAATTCACTCTTGATCTTGTCTACGTCCACCAGCTTCTTGTTGATCTTTTTGAGCTCGCTGTTCTGAATCGTTATCTTCTCCTGGAGAATTTTGCGTTCGGTAACGTCGTGCGCGATACCGAGAACATAGGGATGTCCCTTGATCTTGATCAATGAAGCCGAAACTTCGAGATAGACGACCTCCCCCCCCTTCTTGAGATAGGGAAGCTCGATCGCCGGGCTCGGCTCACCGCGGAGTACACGGAAGAACGAGTTTTTCAGCTCTTCACGCCGTTCGGGTGTGGTAAATAGGAAAAACTCCTTCCGGAGGATCTCCTCGGGAGAGTACCCGAATATCCGGTAGGCGGCCTGGTTGCATTCCACGATCTCCCCTGAGGAGTTGACAACGATGATGACATCGTTGGCATTGTTCATGAGGATCCGATACTTCTCACCGAGATTCTGCAGGTTGCTTAGTAGCTGGGAATTCTCTATTGCGATGGCCGTCAGCTGGCTGAACTTGGTGACGAGCTCCAGATCGAATTCATTGAATTTGTTTAACTCGTGACTTCCGATATTGACTGTTCCGATCAGGGCATCCTTGGCAATGAGCGGTACAACGATGTCGGACTTCAGGTTGTCCTCCTTCATGATCTCTCTGAACCGTGTATCGGCCTGGATATTTTCACGTAGAATGGGCTCCTTGTTTATCGCAACCCAGCCGATGAGGTTCGATTCGTCGAGCGGTACGTACCGTCCCTCACCCGACTTGTCGCCGTTTGGGCGCGTGATATGACGGATAAAGAGGCAGTTCTCTTCCTTCTCGTAAATGGCTACGCATCCGATGTCATAATCGATTATCTCTGAGAGCGTGCGGGAGATCATGGAGAGGATATGGTCGAGATCGAGCCGGGAGTTGATGACATTGGCGATTTCCATGACGGCGGCGAGCTGATGCTTTTCTTCGCCCTGTCTGATGTCGCCATCGATCCGCTGAACGTGGATGCACTCGCCCTGGGCGGAGTTCAATTCAGTGTGTTCCGCTCCTGGTGCGGCACCGGGGTTACGAGGATCAGCTTCACCGGAGGTGAATGCAGAACCGGACTGTTCTCCGGTATTATGCTTTAACTCATCAGCCAATGAACAAACCCAGCGCTATGTCTTTACCGGGAAGCGATACCGCCGCGCTTGTCTTCCAATTCGATAAAAGCGTTATACGGTAATCAATTGGATACCAGCCGCCGGTATGAATCCCACCACACATCGATATGACTGGACTCTCGTAGTGGGCATACAATGCCCAACTGTCCGTCAAATTAGCAGGAAATATTCCACTTTCTAGGGTTAAATCGGATACGGAGTGCTCGGGTTCGATGGGAAATCAGACGGGGAAAGGCATATATTGTCTTTTCGATATGAGAATTATCGTATTCGGGCTCAGGAACTCCCCCTCGGAGGTAAATTCATCACATCACGTACCTCATCCAACGTATCTCGGGCGATCTCCCGTGCATGCATGGCCCCTGCATGGAGGATCTCTCGGATACGTCCCGGATTCGCTTCGAGATCCCGGCGCCTGGCCCGGACGGGAGCAAGTGCCTCGTTCATCCTGCCGGCGAGCTGCTTCTTGCAGTCGACACACCCCCGCAGGCCCTTTTCACACTCATCACGCACTACGGCGAACTCACCCTTGTTGTAGATACCGTGGAAGGCAAAGACGACACACCCATCCGGATGTCCTTTGTCGTTCTTGCGGATCTTTGTCGGATCGGTGAACATGTTCCTGACGGTCTCGGCCGTCTCTTCCTCGGTGAAAGAGAGCGCTATGTAATTACCTGCGCTCTTGCTCATCTTCTTATCGACACTGTCTGTGCCTGGAACCTTCGGCACCTCCGTGAGCAATGTCTGTGTGATGGGAAAGACCTTCGCACCGTAGAGGCTGTTGAACCGCTGTGCGAGATCCCTCGTCATATTGACATGTGCCTCCTGATCCTTACCGACCGGAACGTACTCGCCCTTGTAGGCGAGTATATCGGCGGACTGAAGGGTCGGGTACCCGAGGAGGCCGTAACTTGGAGAGTCGATCTTGTAGCCGAGGATCATCTCCTTGTACGTCGGGTTTCTCTCGAGCCAGCCGAGCGGCGTGATCATCGAGAAAAGCAGATGCAGCTCGGCGACCTCCGGTATATGTGATTGCACGAAGATCGAGCATTTCTCGGGATCGAGACCTCCGGCAACCCAATCGATGGCCATCTCCCTAACACGGTCCTGGAGCTCACCGACGTGCTCGTACCCGACCGCATCCCCACCGCCCGGTGTGGTGAGTGCATGCCAGTCAACAATGAAGTAAAAGCATTCGTACTCGTCCTGGAGCCGCACCCAGTTGTTGAGCGCTCCGAGAAGGTTTCCCAGGTGCAGGCTGCCGGTAGGCCTCATGCCGCTTGTAACCCTACCCTTACTCAACGTTCCTCCTTCATGCCCGATCAGTGACAAAACACCGGGCAGCAGAACGTTACCGCCTGTTCACAAAAATAGGGGTGGCAGGACTCGAACCCGCAGCCACCGGTTTTGGAGACCGGTGCTCTAGCCACTTGAGCTACACCCCTATAAACCGGTTATACCCTGACCATCAATGATATCAACTTCCCCATCCAAGTCAAGCACTTAGATACAAGAGGCTTGCCAACAAAGCCCGCATACAAAGAAAGGGGACCGGAAGAACAGATTCCATGTCCTTCCGATCCCCAACGGCAAAACGAGGGGGAATGAATCCCACTGTTTCACCAAATTCGTTCCCGTTACCTGAGCAGTACCATCTTTCTGATCTCGGAGTAACTGCCTGCCCGGAGCTTGTAGAAGTACACACCGCTCGATACCGTCATCCCTTTGTCATCCTGACCGTACCAGCGGACAGCCCGGTCACCGGCATCCTGATACTCGTTGACCAGCGTTGCCACCTTCTGCCCGAGAACGTTGTAGATCTCGAGATTCACGTGGCAAGCGACCGGCAGCTCGTACTTGATCTCCGTGTATGGGTTGAACGGGTTCGGATAGTTCTGAGCGAGGTTGAAGACGGCAGGAGTGGGCTCCTCCTCGCCGGAAACCATGATGGGTCCCTGCACGGTACCCTTTCCGCTCAGATCCATATCTTCGAACCAGTAGTAGTACGTCACGCCCGATGCAACCTCACGGTCGATAAACGAATAGGATGCGCCGGATAGCGCATCTCCCGTGCCCGGAATCAGCTCTTTGTTGACCTTGGTCCGTTCACCGTATTCACTGAGTCCGCGGTAGAGGTTGAATCCGGCGTTATTGATCTCCGTGGCGGTCGTCCACGTGATCTCGATACGGTCGTCGAACCTCGTTGCGGCGAAGGAAGCAAGCTGCACGAAGGTAGGCTCGTAGTAGCCGATAGAATACGTATGCCCAAAGGGATCCCGAGCTGAGAAGCCGAACTCGAAGTTTTGCGGATCAGCGATCGGCAGACCGTACGTATACCATATTCCATCCACCGGATCGATATCACCGGGATAGGGATACATATCGTAGGTCACCGTATCGCTTCCGGTGATGTGGAAATGCACCCACTGATCATCCGCCTTGCGTGCGTTGTAGATCGACCACGTGCCATCCCTGTCGCTCTGCCACTTGTTGTCGGGGTTTCTCTCGTACTCCTTGGTGATGCTGTCCAAGGCTATGCTGGGATACATATCGGCGGCGGGATTGTTCGTGACCCTCACATCCGTCATGGGATTATTGCACCAGTTGTGCACACTCGATTCATAGATCTCCCAGTTCCCGTCCCGTTCATCATGCCATTTGATGTATGTCTCACCATTGTAGTGATGATCCTCCACTGCGATTTGGGGGTACATCGAGTGCCCGTCGGGAGGCCCCGAGTAGTACGGCCCGTACACACCTGCACCCCATATATCGCTCTGTCTCTTGGGCACCCCATACCCGTCTGTATTCCCATTGGCATACAGGATCGTCGTATAGATCTCCCATTGATCGGGGATGTGGTACGAGGCCGATAGCCCCGGATCCTGCAATCTCTGATCCATGAAGACGATGTGTACATCATTACCGGGACCGTTTTCGACATCGATATCCGGCATGGCAGAGTTGTAGCCGTCGTCGGGACCGGACCTTCTCACATCATCCACGATGACACCAAGCAAATTCTGCTGCTGGTAATAGACCTCCCAGTCCGCCGCATCCCTGGCATCCTGCCACACGATGTGCACCGTATTGCCCTCGCCGATGGCGATGGCCGGGCACTGGGAAACCTCGTTGTCGTTAGCCGATATCCGGAGATCATCAATCGTCGTTATCGGAATGGCAGAGTTGTCCTGTTTCTGATAATAGATTTCCCAGGCCGCCAGGTCTCGTGCATCACTCCAGACAACGTGGACACTGTCCTGGGAGTCGACGGCGATATCGGGATGCTCTATGTACAACGTGGTCGTACCGTCATCGACATCACCCGCCGTTACACGTCCGGAGTTAAATCCGGGCATGGACAGGAGCCAATCCGTCGGAACCGTAAGATCCGTTCCGGTATCGTCCTGGATCTTCGAATAGTAGATCTCCCAAGTTGGCCCCCTATCATCCACCCAGACGACATGGGCATCGTCGTTGGAATCGAGGGCGATAGCCGGGTATTTGGAGTCGGTACTGAGGACATCGGATATACGGACCGGACCGACCTTGAGAACATCCGTCGGTGTTATCTCTGCATAGAAGATCATCCAATTCCCGACCGTGTGTTTCCTCTGCCAGACGATATGTACATCGTTCTCGGAATCCACGGCTTTTCGCACGTGCATATCCGTCGTATCGATCGGAACGGGTATCCCCGGGCCTGGAGGATCAAACAGCCTGATCGGATCGGTATACGCCGTGTTGAAATACTGAAGATAAAACACATAGACTGTGTCGCCATCCGTTACCTGTTGTGTACACCACGGATGCTCGAACCACAGATCCTGAGCGTACCCGCTTGAAACGCCGATGAACTGTACGGTGCCCGACACCAGGATCACGGCCAACAACACGAGTAATCGTTTTCTCATTTTAAAGTGCCCCCTCCGTAAAAGAACAAGACAAACCTGAGCATCATCTCGTTTGAGCCTCATGCCCCCCCATCCAACCCTCTCTCGACGTTCATTGAACATCGATCGCTCAATGCCATCTATCACCTCCTCTCCAGCAATCCTTTAGTAAGAGCCCCTCTGTATTTTCTCCACTTCCTCATTACAGGAACATCCCGGTGTGATAATCATTCCCGTCACCCCCCGGCACGAATTACCTGCTTACGTACAGAAATTCAGGCACATCATCTACATGCATGCTGCCCATCTCGAGGATACGATATCTCCACTGGATGATTGAGTTAGCCAAACTGTCCCAAAGAAGGTATTAACCGCTTAGTTGAGCCAATAGCGTATCAAGTTATAGCTAATTTGTCAATTATATAATTATCAGTAAATTCTTTTATGATTTGTAACGTATTAAATAGCATGCCCTATGACGTCGGCGGTATTCGTTGACCCGTTTGATCCATTTTGCTATATTGCTCACACTGTTTTCCCTGCTTACCGGGAAGAGAACAGAGTCGGAACCCTGGAAATAAATTTCCGAAGTAGAAGAACACCCGAGCACACATGGAGGTTTCCCATGATCAATGGTATCCCGAAGATCGACATGCCGGTGAACGAACCTGTCTACCCTTATGCGCCGGGCACGAAGGAGCGAGAGGAGCTCAAGGCGAAGCTTGTGCAGTTCGCCCGCAGGAAGATCGATATTCCATGTGTCATCGGCGGCAGGAACGTGCGCACGAGAAGCCTCGGCTACTGCCGCATTCCACACAACCACAGCCATATCCTCGGGACATACCACAAGGCGGGCAAGAAAGAGGTCAAAGCCGCTGTCGCCGCCGCACGCAAGGCGAAGCCCGCCTGGTCACGGATGCCCTGGGAAGCACGTGCGGCCATCTTCCACAGAGCCGCCGATCTTCTGGCCGGTGAATTCCGCATGATCCTGAATGCGGCGACGATGCTCAACCAGAGCAAGACCGTCTTCCAGGCGGAGATCGATGCGGCCTGCGAGCTCATCGACTTCTTCCGTTTCAACACATACTTCATGAGGCAGATACTCGAGCAGCAGCCTGAGTCGGCTGCGGGGATGTGGAATATGTCGGAGGCGCGTCCCCTCGATGGATTCGTCTTCGCCGTCACACCGTTCAACTTCACATCGATTGCCGGCAACCTTCCAACGGCACCGGCGATGATGGGAAATACCGTCCTGTGGAAACCTGCATCGAGTGCCGTCTACTCCGCACAC
>CP070727.1:111296-117649 GCA_020350885.1 bacterium
ATCAGATGGCACAGACAAGGATTCGAACTCTACTGGAATGCCATTTCAAGGCGAGGAAAAAGAAGGGGAAGGCCTCGTGTCTCAAGTGAGATCCGGGAATTGATAATCGGAATGGCCAGGGAAAATCATTCATGGGGAGCGCCGCGCATACATGGTGAGCTACTCAAGCTCGGCTTCTACGTTTCAGAACGCACGATCTCCCGCTGCCTGCCCAAGCGGGAACCGGATGAGGATAAAGTCGCTAAATGGAAGATCTTTCTAAAAAACCATATGGACAGCATAGCAGCAATGGACTTTTTCACGGTTCCCACCGTGCTTTTCAGGCAACTCTACGGTTTTTTCATCATCATTCACAAGCGTCGGCAGATCATTCATTTTGCGATGACTTTCAATCCGACTACCGCATGGGTGGCCCAACAGCTACGCAATGCCTTCCCGTACGATACAGCACCGAAATATCTGATCTTCGACCGGAATTCGATCTTCAGCGGACTTGTGCTTAAGACCGTGAAATCTTTCGACATCAAGCCTGTGCGAACGTCATATCGAAGTCCTTGGCAAAATGGAATCGCAGAACGCTGGGTGGGAAGCTGCAGACGGGAGTTGCTGGATCATGTGATCGTGTTCGGGGACCTGCATTTGTATAGATTGTTTAAAGACTACGTGAGCTACTATAACGAGGATCGCTGCCATTATAGCCTTTGCAAAGATGCTCCCGAGCACAGGCCGGTTCAGAAGAGGTCTGAAGGTAAGGCGAAAATGATCTCGCTACCACGAGTCGGTGGCCTACATCATCGTTATGAATGGAAACAAACGGCGTAGCGGTCCTCGGAGAAGAAACGGGAATATCTTTTATCCGAATGACTGGAGACCTATTTCTTCCATCGACCTCAACATGAAATCCAGGGCCTCATGATCGGAAAGATTTTTCTCTCCTAAGGCGATTTTCTTTTCAAAGAGCAACATCGAGTGAATTGAACATGAAAATCGACGAAGTGCTTTTAACAATGACGTACCATCTTAATGTTGGCGAGGGACAGGCACTGCTTTTGGAGATGGATATCTCTCGTTATTGGGGAAGTGCAACTATAGTATTGCGGACGGAATAAGTGGAGGGCACAAAAGATAACAGTGGAGACCATACGAAGGATCTGCTTGAATTCTTGATTTTGGGAAGGTTGAGGAGTTAGAATTCAGCCGGGATGTTGGATACTTCGCAAAGTTCGCGGTCATATCCAATATCCGAGTTCAGGATATATAATGTTCGGCTAAGAAAGACAATATGGATCGGCACTCGATAGTTCTGCGGGCCGCTAAACCCACGTTCGATGAAGGTCTGGAGTTTGCCCGTTACCTCGACCAAGCGGCTGAGGGATTCTTCCGTTTCATGCTTGGTCGCCGCGCCGCGCAGATAATCGCCACGGTTTTCTCCCAGCCTGACCATGACCTCTCCTACCAAAACGTAACCTTCGCAGAATGTGACAACGTCATCGTGGGAATGGTCTCGGGCTTCACCGCGGAGCAGCATCGCCGTTCCTCGCGCCAATCCCTGAAGGAGGCTGCCGGTAGGCGTAATCTACGAATGAGGATCGTGCTAATACTGTTTGCTCCACTCATGCGGATTATCGACTCAATCGCCGATGGCGATTATTACCTCCAGGGCATCGCCGTTGATAAGGAACTTCGCGGCGACGGCGTCGGCTCCTTCTTGATGGACTCTTTTGAAGAGCGGGCCCGCGCAAGTGGATCGACCCGACTATCCCTTGACGTCTCAGCCAAGAATGAGGGGGCTCGTCGATTTTACGAGCGCCGTGGGATGGCTGTCGCGTCGCAGTGGCCTAAGCGCTTGCCTATACCAGGATTGAGGTTCTATAGAATGACGAAAACACTCTGAGCCCTCAACGGATACCATCTCTGATGGCGTATACGGAAATGATTACGGTAAGATGAAAGAAAGGCCGAACTAGGGGTTGCCCTTTCTATTTATATCCGGCCCAGAATTTCCGAGCCCGAGTAGCTTGCCGAGCATGCAATTATAATAACATGTATTAGTCAATTATCGAACCGGACACCTCTCGGCAGGATATGGCGGGGGCATCGGGGGGCACCACTATTTGAGGCTGATTTTTCCCTTTTTATTGATACAATTTTCAGTGGGAGTTCCCTGCCATTTTCCTCTATTAAATCGCATTTTCTCATGAAATATTCGACTGCTATAATCGGCCGAACCATCTCACATTATAAGATCATCAAGAAGCTCGGCGAAGGTGGCATGGGTGTGGTATACAAGGCCGAGGGACAAGAAGCTGAGGCGGGCCGTTGCTTTCAAGTTTTTATTGGCAGAGCTGGCAGGATAGAAAGCAGAATCTCAGAAGAACTTGAAATATTCCGAAGAGGGTAACGATCGAGGTCCGTTTCTCCGATTTCGGAACTGATGCCTCCCCAGTTAACGCAGTTCTGCTTTCTTGAACTCCCCAAAAAACTCAGAACATTCCGAAGAGGGTTACGAATGGGGAGCCAGACAATTTTATCCGAGTTTAAACCTAGGTAAGTTTAAGAATTCAAGGAAAGTCGCTGAACGTGCGAGGTACGCTCCTCGTGTTCTCGAAATATATGCGTTGAGCAAATGGGCGGACCGCCGCCTTTCAGACCACTGCCCCCTCTGGGTGCAGCTTGACGTAACATAATTATATAACTCTGGACAATAGACATCTGCAAACAAAGTAGAAACGTAAAAAGACTATCTCCTTGACGCCACTATATTTCTGTGGAAGAATCGTTTGGAAAGCGGATTAATTATTTAATTGTTTCGTGCGAAAGGGGGACTGATGAGAAAGCACATTGTTCCGATGCTTCTGGCAGCTGCAATGGCGCTCTACTCCGCCGATGCTGCAGCACAGTACGACGTCCGCCATGGTGTTTTTAGCAATGGCAGCGGCAGGAGAAGTGGCAGCAACTACAGCTATGACACCGCAGGCCAGGGTGCCATCGGTATTTCGAGCGGGGGCTCGTACGTCGTCAAGTCGGGATTCTGGTACAGCGCGGCGATCTCATCGACCGTCGATGTCGCGATAACATCGTTTGAATCCAGCATCCTGGGGGACGCCGTTGTACTCAAGTGGAGGGTGACGGCGACTGCACCGTTTATCGGCTTCAATATCTACCGGTCGGAAGGTGATGAGCAGCATTTCCAGAAGATCAATGAGGAACTCATTCTGCCTGATGCCGGCAACGAGTACCGCGACGAGGACGTTTTTCCGGGAAGGACCTACAATTACCAGATTGGTGCGGTTGATGAGAGCGGGGAGTCGTTCTCGTACATACTCACCCTCTCGCTGCCTCCGAAGGCATTGACGCTCTATCAAAACTATCCCAATCCGTTCAATCCATCGACGACGATCTCCTTCTACCTGCCGCAGGCACAGCGTGTGGTGCTCACCATTTACGATGTGCAGGGCAGGAGGGTGAAGACGCTCGTGGATGGAACGAAGGAAGAGGGCACGAACAAGGTGATCTGGAACGGGACGAATGATCGGGGGAGCGCTGTGGGGTCAGGGGTCTACTACTATCGTCTCGTTGCGGGCAAGAAGGTTATCACGAAGAAGCTGGTCGTATTGAGGTAGGAAGGATAGGAGGTTGGACATGAAACGGGCGATAATAACGGTTGCGTGCCTTGCGGCCTGTCTGGCGCTGGTCGCCAATGCTCAGATCCCGAAGACGCTGAACTACCAGGGTGTGCTTACCGACGAAGCTGGCGTGGCCGTTCCGGACGGTGAATACTACATCACATTCAGCATCTACAATCAGGAATCGGGGGGGTCGCCCATCTGGTCTGAAGATGACACGGTGCAGGTGACCGATGGGATATTCAGTGTGGTGCTGGGCACCGTAGAGGTGCTCGATCTCGATTTCAACGAGCAGTACTGGATGGGCATGGAGGTGGGGGGCGAGGCGGAGCTGGAGCCGCGGGTGGAGCTGACCGCAACTGCGTACAGCCTGAACTCGCAGGCGGTGACGGGAGAGGAGAATGTCTTTCCCTCGTCGGGGTATGTCGGAATCGGGACGATAATGCCCAATAGGCCTCTTACCCTTCAAGGAGGTCCATCGGACCAGATTGTCATGCAGGTCAACGGCTATGAAAGCAATTATAGCAGTATATATGTAAACTCAGTTCTGGGAACCAGCAAACCCGGCTACGGCTATATGCGAGGTGGGCTCAAGGCGCATACCTTCCTCGAGGTAGATGACAGCTGGTTGCTTCGATTGGGGACGACGGATGCTCTCAGGATTCACCCGGACGGCAATGTGGGCGTCGGACTTGCCTTCCCGAACGAGAGGCTCGAAGTCGATGGGGCGGTCAAATTGGGGGGCGCAGCGGGGACATATGAAGGCACGATCCAGTGGACCGGTACCGACTTCGAGGGATACGACGGGAGCGCCTGGCTGTCACTAACCGGAGGAGCTGGCGGCAATCTCCCCTCTGGCACGACCGGCCAGACACTGCGGCATAACGGCACCGACTGGGAGGCGTCGAGCGTTCTCTATAATTCCGGCACGCGTCTCGGCGTCGGCACAACCACACCGCTAGCCGAGCTCGAAATTGTTGGTGATAACATTCAGAACCACTTCATGCTGACGGCCACGGCCGGCGCCGGTCCGGCGGTCTACTTCAACGCCGTTGACGCGGATTGGGTAATCTATGCATCGAATCCAGGCAGCAGTGACGGCGATGAAAAGCTGATTTTTCGCGACCAGTCAGCAGCTACGGCACGCATGGCGATTGTTCCAGGCGGCAATGTAGGTGTCGGCACGACAACTCCCGTAAAGATGCTCGATGTGAACGGTTCGATCAGAGCGATCGATACGCTCATTGCACCTGTTGCCGAGTTGGGGGAATGGTTTAATGGCGGAGATCTTCGTATTCTGGGAAGTGGGGTATCGGGCGGTGCCCTCGGTATAGACGCCCAGGCAATGGCTGCAGGCGGGCAGCTGAGACTCTGGGACGAGGCGGGAGGAGTCATGCACTTCCTATCGCCGGATTCGGACGGTGAGGGCGGGCAATTCAGCGTCATGCGTGATAACTTGGGACGTCCCGGTTTCACCGTCGACGGCAACCGGAACGGTACCGCCGATACATACGTGCAAATAAATGGCACATCAACAACCATCTTCGATATGAGTGACAGCGGCGACAATAGCGTGGTGCTTCCCCCTGATGCGATTTCATCATCCGAAATTCTGAACGAGGCGGGCTGCGCCAGCGACATACCTGCGCTAAATACGATGGATCCTGCGGTCGTCGAAGTGTTGGGGCAGCGAACGATCACCGTGCCTTCGAGTGGATTTGTCCTAGCAATCGGTACGGGACAGATCAATATTTCCCATACTTCTGGAACTACCTCCGCCGGCGAATTCGGGGTCTCAGACGATCCCGGCTCTTTCCCGGCAAACCAATCGGCCAATATTGTTCTGACTGACAACCTAACGTCCGGCGGCTACCAGTTTCCAGTGACAGTGCATGGTCTATTCGAAGTGGCCGCTGCAGGATCCTACACCTATTATTTCCTCGGAAGGGAGGGAGCGGGTAGTTTAGAGGCCGATCAAATTCAGTTCACGCTCCTTTTTATCCCGACGGCCTACGGTACCATAGAACCAACGGCGATGGCTATGTCGGGCGGTAGCCCGGTGCCGAGGGCGCGGGGAGCATCAGCCGACAACGCGGCCGAGCGAACCGAATCGATCGCCTTCAACGAGGCACGGATCGAGCGTGAGATTGCCGAGATGCGGGCGAGGCTCGCGGAACTGGAAAAGGCAGTAGAAAACAAATAAAGCCTCTGTATTGGTCCACCGAATCTCGGGTTCCACTCCGACGCTCGCAACTGCCGGGTAATGCGAATGTTATGCTGCTTCAATGTCCGGTGCTTCTACCGATTTCAATCGAGCGTTGATTTGCGACTTCCCAGCCCACGATGTTCTCGGTTAACACAAACAAGCCTTATTTGGGTGATTTCGGCCCTCCCGAAAAACTGAGAACATTCCGAGGAGGCGTAGGGTAAAACAATTCAGCCGACGTACAATAGCATGTGATGTATATAATGTTTGAATCAGGGTAAGTGCAAGTATTGTAAGGCGAACGGAATAAATTGAAGGGACAGGCATTAGGAGGGCATCGGTTTCGTGATCTGATTTCTCTCGTTATGGGGTAACTGCAAGTATTGTAAGGCGGGCGGAATAAACAGAAGGGACAGCTAAATACGCTCTCATCCTATCGTAATACTCATTCTTCAGGGTCTCCATAGTCAAACCGAAATTTGAATAAAAAGCAGCAGGGAAGTCTATATCATTTCTAAGAT
>CP070727.1:117749-120436 GCA_020350885.1 bacterium
CGACAGGAGTACTCCGTTACGCAGCACCTTGTACACGATGGCGTCGAGTCCGACGTTCGGCCATCGCACCTCGACCCGATCCTCGAGCGTGCCGTCCGTGACCATGACGCTATCGACCGGCGGCGGTGCCTCCTGTAGCGCTGGCGGCCCTGCGCCGTTGCCAATGAGCCCGGTTGCCGCAAGGAGGCTGTTAATGGCCGCGCAGTTAAGCGAAGATTCTTCATGCTGTAATGTGTTTCTGTCCAGGTTCGGTTCGATGAGTATCTCGCGTTCGTCCCACCGATCTCCACTTCGTGTAAAGCGGTACATTGTCTTTGTTCTCACGGCCCGTGTATCTTCGGATCCGGCACCGACGGTAATTACATCACCATCGACGCTCACCATTTTCCCAAACTGGCCGTCGGGTACGGCATCGCTCGCCATGAGCTTTTGCTGCTGGATCCATTCGCCGCCAACCCGTTTGAAAACGTAAGCGGCGCCGCGGAACGTACCGTGCCATGCTGCTCCGACAACGATATAGTCGCCACCGATCGACGTCGAGCCGCCGAAATGGTCGTACGGGCCCAGATCGCCGGGCGATAGTTTCTGTTCCACCACCCACTCTGTGCCTCTACGCCTGAGGATGTAGGCGGCCCCTTTAAAGCCGTCGTGCCACTCGGCCCCCGCGATCGCAACGTCGCCATCGATCATCACCGAGTACTGAAACTGTCTGCCGCCATTAGCCGGCGTTCCGTTCGGGTTCTGGGCGTTGGCCACTTCGACCGCACTCAGGGTCGCGATGGCAAGCAACGCGATCGCTACGACGACCCGATGAAACAGAAGACCGTCTGCCCTCCTGAATGTCAGATTCCACCTCATGAATCAAGCCTCCTTTGTGTAAGCAGTTATTACTTCTCTGTGTAATGACCTGCACGACTACTCGAAATAGCATTCCCGAGGCAACCCATCAACCCGACCCCTCTGTCGCTGCCGGCGATGTACCGTCATCCATACCCGTCAAGGTCGATTCAACATAAGTGATTACAGCTTGGGCAGGAAGATAAGCAACCGATAGAAACAACATGGTGAAGATAATAAGGAATCCGTTGGTGGGATTCGTTATCACTGGCCGCTCTTTAGGCAAGACAGTCACCGCCCTGCTACGACGTGCCGCTGCCCCCGGGCTGAAGGCTCAGTGACCTGCTGGCAAGCAACCGTTGAGTAATACGATGAGTTGGAACAAGGTCTCTCCGCCCCCTGGTGTCATGTCGCCGCGTAGCCGTAATGATGCAGCCATTTCCGCTTCTGTCCAATTGTAACGAACGATATCACGTAGTAGACTGCGCCCGCTAGATGAATTTACGAAAAAAATCAATACAAGTGTCTTACGAGCAGGAGGTCGCAGGTTCAAGCTCTGCTACGCCCGCTATATTTTATTTCTTATAAGTTAGTGATATGTCAGATTATGTAGAGGTTCAACATCAATAAATAATTGCAAGCACTTTACGAGAAATATTTAATATGAATCCAGGATAGCTAATCTATCGTATTCATGTTATCGGGTTGAGCGCGGAGCAGACCGATAGTAACCATATACGACATCGAGAATGCAGGGGTTGACAGGATGAACCGGAAAAGAACGAAAGGTTCCTTTTTAAAATGGACGGGGAGGGTGATTGGCGCCCTCCTGGCCGTCTTGGTCTTGCTCGTTGTAATCGGGATCGTATTCGCTCCTGATTATACGAAGAAGAAGACCCCGGCTGGTTACCCGATAAACGACATGAAATACCTCGCTCTGGACGATCGGACAAAAATCTGGATCAGCTTATGGCTGCCGGAAGGCCTCCGGCCGGGAGAGACCGTACCCACCGTGATCGAGACATCCCGATACGGGGTGAAATGGGATCCCGGGTGGCTCTATAAGGTGATGCAGACGTATCGATTGCTGCCCGATTTGAATTACGGATCCGCCGAACAATTCGTGACGAACGGATACGCTTATGTTCGGATTCAATCACCCGGTTCCTGTCAATCCAGTGGTCCCCGGATAACCGAATATCCCCCCAATGAAATCGATGCTATGAAAGCAGCCATTGACTGGATCGTCCAGCAGCCGTGGTCAAACAAGCGTGTCGGTGCCGAAGGTGGTTCCTACTCCGGCACAACCGCTGAAGTGTGCTGTGCCACCATGAATCCGGCTCTCAAAGCCGTGCATGCCGTCGCACCCGATTTCGATCCCTATACCGTTATACGTCCTGGAGGATTGGGGTCGACGGAATTCATACACACCTGGGCCCGGATGATCCGTTTCATGGACGAGGATGATGTGATCGCTCTGATGACGCTGTTCGAGGAGTCGGAGACGTTGCCTTTCTGGAAGAAACTATATTACAAGTCCCTGTTCAAGGGATTGAGGAGGCCGAGAGGGGAAGACCTCGCGGTTTTTCGGCAGGCGATGAAGGATCATCGAGATAATCGTTTGCTGTACACGTATCTCCAGGAGATAGAGTACAAGGATCATACGATGCCCGGGTTCGAATATTCCATTGAAGATATCGCCATGTACAATTACAAGGACGGCATCGAGGCGGCACAGGTGAACACGTACACGAGAGCGGGATGGCTCGACGCCGAGGTAGCAAAAGGGGTTCTTCAGAAGTATTTGACGTTCAATACGCCTCAGAAGCTGGTTATCGGTCCGACGGGCC
>CP070727.1:120536-155765 GCA_020350885.1 bacterium
AGCGCGAGCGTCGTTTCCGGACGGAGTACGGACTCTCGGCGTACGATGCGGCCGTACTGGGCGCGGAACGGGGCGTGGCCGATTACTACGAGGAGGTCGTTGCCGGCACCGGCGATCCGAAGACCAGTTCGAACTGGGTCATGCGTGAGGTGCTGGAGGGACTCAAGTCCGGTGACCGGGGGATCGAGGATTATCCCGTGACACCGGGCCGACTAGTTGGGCTCATCGGACTCGTCAAGGACGGCACGATAAGCGGGACGGCGGGGCGTGATGTTTTCATGGAGATGCTCGAGACCGGCGAAGAGTCCGTGGATGTCGTCCGGCGGCTCGGCCTCAGGCAGATCAGTGGGGAGGATGAGCTCGAGTCGATGATCGATCGTATCCTCACTGAACACCCCAGGGAGGTCGGACGGTACAGGGCGGGCAAGAGCCAGCTTCTCAAGTTCTTCGTCGGCGAGGTGATGAAGGAGAGCAGGGGTAAGGCCAATCCAAAGCTCACGGGCATTCTCATCCGCAGAAAACTCGATTCGTGAGGCGTTCTGACTCTCGAATCGCAGATTCCGTGAATGTTCCTTGTTAATAATCATTGTAGACATAAAGGGATAGGTATGATACAATGAATATTACAAAGGGGAATTATTGCTGCACCTCATGTAACGGGCATTTGTTGCGGCTGTATAAATAGATACTATTGTTTGTTCGCTTTTTCGGAGGGTCTCTATGAGATTTGTAATTGGATGTGCCTTAACTGTATTCTGCATGTTTACAACGGGATACGCATCGGCAGATCTCGTGACCACACATATCTCCTCCGATGCCGAGCTGGTGGAGTTCCTCTCGGATACGATGTTTGTGTGCGAGGGCCGTATCGGAGACCTGGGCGGGGCTCAGACCTTCGAGCTCGATCTCGGGCACGAGACCGGTAATCCCGCTCAGACGGCCGATTATGCCTGGCAGAGCGGTGTCGTCGAGCCATTCAGCCTTACATACGATGGCGGCACGGGGCTCGTGACCTTTTCACTGGGCGGTGTGACACTCTACTATACGACGCCGTATTTCGATTTCGAAGTTGTCTTTGTCCGGACACGGGCCGTGGATGACGGTACGAGCATGGTTGTTACCGACCTGGTGCTCGATGGGGAATCCGTCAATGATAGCTCGATCGCCGTGGGTCCCAACGGCCTGGATATACTCCTGATCGTCGGGGGCGAGCTCAACGACGGATTCACCGTAACCGGAAGCGCAACGTTGTCCTGGACCGGCTCGCCGCCGACCCATTCGCGACTGGCATTCCAGGTGAAGGTGGCGAAGCTCGCACAGATCGGTATCGAGGCCGGGAGTTGGAGTGCCGTCAAGAAGGCGTTCCACTAGGCCGGATTCACCGGTATCCACTATCGGTTGATATCGATGGGATTGTACACATGGCAGGGAGATAGCATACCTATCCCCTGCCATGCGTTTGTGTAGCCTCCCGATAGGAGGGGGCGGTTCGGTCTCCACCTCCTCGTCCGATCCCTGGAAATCACACTTTTTTGTAGCGGCGCTTTCCCGTACCTGATATCATCATCGAGGTTCGGTTATCGTCCGGCGGCGGATAACGGGACCTCTCGAGAAAGAGGGGTATTTTCCTGTTCGGGTTGAAGGGAGGATGATGAAGATGAGGAAAGTATTCCATTTTTTTATTCTTCTTGTCACTGCTGTCTTCACTACACTTACGATCCCGGCCGTGAGCGGATCGCAGGTACTCATTAACGAGTTCCTCGCCGATCCGGCCCGCGACTGGGACGGAGACGGTGTGACGAACTTCAGGGACGATGAATGGATCGAGATCATCAACGGTGGTGAAGCCGCGGTCGATCTCGACGGTCTGTACCTTGCGGACGGCGATGGAGAGATCGTGTGGAGGTATGGATTTACCGGTTCTCTCGCACCCGGAGCGGTCCGGATCGTGTTCGGGAGCGATTCCAGGGTATGGGAAGAGGCGAACGGATATCCCATATACGGGCTCAGCCTGAATAACGCAGGTGATCGACTGTCGCTCTATCGGGTGAGTGGGACCGATACGCTCCTGGTCGACTCGTACGTCTATGAGGATATGGCGGCCGATGACGACCGGTCCGTGGGACGTGACGAGAGGCATCTCGGAACGTGGGTAATCTTCGATGCGTACAATCCATGCTCCGAGCGATGCGTTCCGGCCGGTGCCGGGTGCATTCCGACACCGGGACAGACGAATGGATGCATAACATCGACCCGCTTGGAGAGCTGGGGAAGTATCAAGAGGATCTATATCGATTGACGGCGCCGTGACCGCTGCTTCATGTCCTAGGTACATGGTGCGATTCAGATTCCCAACCGCCGCCGGCCTTTTTTCTTTTGCGTTCGAAATAGCTATCTGGTAGCTTTGAATAAGGGTAAGTGCGTTATGAATCAGAAGAAAGCAGCCATTGCGGTCCGTAGCTGCTGGGAGTATCTCTCCTGCCAGAAAAAGGACTGCCCCGCGTACGGGCAGATCGGGCTTCCCTGCTGGGAGGTTACGGGTCATCGCTGCGGTGATCGTGTCTTCCCCCGTATCGAGGAGAAGCTGATTCAGTGCTGCTTCCGGTGCGGCTACTTCAAGCAGCTCAAGGAGCGTGTGCAGGGACGGCGGTGGGTCGATATCACACTGCTCGAGACACTCGAGGATGCACTCGTCCGCTCGGCCCGCTATTCCAAGAACGTGGAAGACCGGTACATGGAGGTCATACGACGAAGCAAGCTCATGAATCTCCTCGGTGAAGTCAGCAAGATGATCTCGCGGCTCGACCGGGAGGAGGATATCATCCTGGCCATCCTGACCGTGATCACTGCCAAGCAGGGACTCGGATTCAACCGTGCCTTCGTGTTCCTGCGGGGCCCGGAATTCAATGTGCTGCGGGGGAAATACGCTCTCGGTCCATCGTCGCCAGAAGAGGCCGAGAACATTTGGAAGATACTCGAGAAGGATGCCACGATCTCGCTCGAGAAGCTCGTGAGCAAGGGGCAGAAGCTGCTCTACCTCAGAAACAGTCCCCTCACACGGGTAACCATGAAGCTTTCAGTAACGATCGACGATATGGATTCGCTGCTCGTACGGGGGATGCGGGAGGTACTCTTCATCAAGAAAGGAGATCTCGTGAGATCCGACGATCTGCACGTTGCGTCGGCACTCGGCCTCGAGGATTTCTGCCTCTGCCCGATCGCAACCGTCGAGGACAGCCTGGGCCTTATCATTGTCGACAATATCTTCACCGGCAAGGCGATCACCGCAGAAGACGCCCACCTGCTCGATATGATCGTAAGCCACGCAACGACTTCACTTAGAGCGGCACAGTTAAAGGAAAGTCTGAAGAAAAATGTCGAGTCGCTGAAGATAACTTACCGCAAGCTCAAGGCGAGCGAGGAGCGCATGATGAAGGCGGAGCGTCTGGCCGTTTCGGGCGAGCTCACCTCCTCCGTCATCCATGAGATCAGGAATCCGCTGGTGGCGATCGGCGGTTTCGCCCGGAACCTCTGGCATTCGGCCAACCTCACTCCGGGCGACCGCAGCAAGCTCGAGATCATTATGAACGAGGCCCTGCGGCTCGAGCGGTACCTGGAGCAGCTCCAGTCCAAGGTGAGCGAGCTCAAGCTCGAGGAGGGGGATATCAACCAGGTCCTCGAGGATAACTGTCAATTGCTCCAGAAGGACTTCGAGGATCATAACATTACACTCCTGAGGAGCTTTGCTCCCGATCTTCCGAGCTGCAGCTTCGATGTGGTAAAGATACACGAGGTCTTCCTGAATATTCTCCAGAACTCCATCGAGGCAATCGGTGAAGACGGAACCGTTCAGGTGAAGACCTGGAAGGATTCAAAGAGGGTCTTCATAGAGATATCCGATGATGGGAAGGGCATCGCGCAGGATCAGATCAACAAGATATTCACTCCCTTCTTCACTACGAAGGAAAAGGGCTCCGGATTGGGACTTGCGTTTGCGCATCGCATTATCAAGGATCATGGAGGTAACGTTTCCGTGTCCAGTGCGGTCGGTGAAGGGACATCCTTCGTGGTGGCGCTGCCCGTGGCGGCCGCAGTGGCAAACGCCTGACCGCTGTATTCTCCCTCGAATACGGGAATTGACAAACAGGCCGAAATGGTTTAATCTACCCTTTCTTTCTTTACCGGCCATAACTTATGTGGTGTCGTTTGAATCAGGTACGGTGGTTGTGCGGGTGGGATAACGGGGCAAATCGAACGCTTCGTCCAAAGGAATTGTATGGGGGAAAAAGGGACGGGTACGATACAGCTCTACACAGGAAACGGTAAGGGCAAGACAACGGCCTCCCTCGGTGCCGCGCTTCGCTGTCTCGGCCATGGTGGGCGGGTTGCGATGGTGCAGTTCATGAAGGGACGTCTCTATGGTGAGATTGCCGCCGCCCGCTCCCTCGATGGTCTTACGATCGAACAGTACGGCAGGGACGAGTTCGTCGATCCGGAGAACCCGGAAGCGATCGACCGTGAGTTCGCCGAAAGGGGATGGGCCCGCGCCGAGGAGCTGGTAAAGGATACCGGACTCGATATGCTCATTCTCGATGAAATCAACGTTGCGGTCTCATTCGGGCTTATTCCACTCGAGCGGGTGCTCGATTTCATGCGGCAGCGGCCGCCTCATCTGGAACTGATCCTTACCGGCAGATACGCACCGGATGCAATGATCGAGCTCGCCGACACCGTCACCGAAATGAGTGAGATCAAGCACCATTACAAGAACGGTGTGAATGCGAGGAAGGGGATCGAGTTCTGATGGGATCGAACGGGGGGCAGGATCTTCAGGTGCTCATTGAGCGGTTCGAGCAGGGTCATGCCACGGCGGCCGCCCGCCTCATCACGATTCTCGAGAACGGCGGCGAGCCGGCCGAATCGGTCATGGACCGGATCTTCCCGAAGGCGAGGGGGGCGTACCGGATTGGATTTACCGGTCCGCCGGGCGCCGGGAAGAGCAGTCTCGTCCTCCATATTTCGCAATTGCTCAGGAGGCGGGATGTACAGATCGGTGTGATCGCCGTCGATCCCACCAGCCCGTTCAGTGGCGGGGCGCTTCTCGGCGACCGGATCCGCATGCAACGCCTCACCGGGGATCCGGGTGTCTTTGTCAGGAGCCTTGCGAGCCGGGGCAGCCTGGGAGGTATATCCAACTGTACCGATGAGGTGGCCGATCTTCTGGACGCTTTCGGAAAAGAGATGATCCTCATCGAGACGGTCGGCGTCGGCCAGAGCGAGCTCGAGATCGCAGAGACTACCCACACCGTCGTTGTGATCCTCGTGCCCGAGTCGGGTGACGGGATCCAGGCGATGAAGGCGGGGCTCATGGAGATCGGGGATGTATTCGTGATGAACAAAGCTGACCACCCGGATTCAGAGCTCGCCGCAAAAGAGATCGAAGACACCCTGCGGCTGAAGAATGTGCCCGATGGAGCCTGGATTCCCCCCGTAGTGCTCACATCGGCACTGGAGGGACGGGGGATCAAGGAGCTGGCGGAAAGTATCGAGAAACATCACCGCTATCTCGAGGAGGAGGACAGGCTCGTGGAAAAGCGGAGGCGTATACTGCGTTCGCGGGTACGCAGCGCATTCATGGACAGGATGGAACGGAAGATCTGGGATGATCCGTCCGTAAGGGAGATACTCTCGGAAAGGATCGGGGATGTTTATGAAGGGCGCCTGTCACCGTACCGTCTTGTTCAGGAGCTCGAGAAACGAGTAAAGATCGAGTAGGTGCCCGGACGAAAGAGGTGAAACGATCGCCATGTCGAAAGATACAGAGCGGGATCTCGCGAGTGCGAGGAAGGCGTACGAGAAACGTTTCGAAGATAGCTCCGTGCAGGATATCGAGTTCACCACAGTCTCTTCCGAGCCGGTGTAGCACCTCTATGCGCAGGATGATGTGGCGAACCTCGATTATCTCGAGGATCTCGGATTCCCCGGTGAATTCCCCTTCACGAGAGGAGTTTATCCCACGATGTACCGGGGCCGTTTCTGGACGATGCGGCAGTTCTCGGGCTTCGGCACGGCAAGGGATACGAACAAGCGCTACCATTTCCTCCTCGATCACGGCCAGACGGGACTCAGTGTCGCCTTCGATATGCCGACGATCATGGGGTACGACTCGGACCATGAGAGATCCGAGGGAGAGGTGGGCAGGTGCGGTGTCGCCATCGATTCGCTCCGTGACATGGAGATCCACTTCGACGGCATAGATCTGGCGAAGATCACCACCTCTATGACGATCAATGCCCCGGCCTCGATCCTGCTAGCCTTCTATCTCTGTACGGGGGAGGGGAAGGGAACGGGATTCGACCAGATGGGGGGCACCATACAGAACGATATCCTCAAGGAGTATATCGCACAGAAGTCATGGATCTTCCCGCCCGAGCCCTCGATGCGGATCATCACCGATATCCTCGCTTTTTGCTCCGATCACGTTCCACGGTGGAATACGATCAGCATCAGCGGATACCACATCCGTGAAGCGGGCTCGACGGCCGCTCAGGAGCTCGCCTTCACGCTTGCCGACGGTTTCGCCTACGTCGAGGCCGGGATCGCAGCGGGCATCGATGTTGATACATTCGCCCCGCGGCTCTCGTTCTTTTTCAACGCCCACCTCGATTTCTTCGAGGAGATCGCCAAGTACCGTGCGGCCCGCCGCATCTGGGCGAAACGCATGCGGGACATGTACGGGGCGAAGGATCCCTCCTCGTGGCTTCTCAGATTTCACACACAGACGGCCGGCTGTTCTTTGACGGCCCAGCAGCCGGAGAACAATATTGTCCGGACCGCCTACCAGGCGCTCTCGGCGGTTCTGGGCGGAACGCAGTCGTTGCACACGAACTCGATGGATGAGACGCTCGCGCTGCCGTCGGAGAAGGCGGTTCGCATTGCGCTTCGAACACAGCAGCTCATCGCCCACGAGACCGGAGTGGCGAACACGATCGATCCGCTGGCCGGAAGTTACTTCATCGAGGCAAAGACCAGAGAGATGGAGGAGAAGGCCCAGGAGTATTTCCGGAAGATCGAGGAGCTCGGGGGAGTTATCAAGGCTATCGAGAAGGGATTTTTCCAGAAGGAGATCGGCAGGGCCGCCTACGAGTACCAGAAGGCGGTCGAGGAGAGGAGGAAGGTCATCGTCGGGGTCAACAGGTTCAAGCTCGAGGGCGAGAAGCTGGAGATACCGATCCTGAAGATCGACCACCAGGTGGAGCTCGATCAGCGTGAGGCCGTGCGGAAGCTGAGGGAGGAACGGGATAACGACAAGGTTGCACGGGAGCTCGAACGGCTCAAGGAGACGGCAGCCGGACCGGACAACCTCATGCCGGTGATCCTCGATTGTGCGCGCTGTTACTGCACCGAGGGTGAGATCATCCAGGTGCTGAAAGAGGTTTTCGGTGAATACCAGGAGCCTCCATTCTTCTAGGAGCATAGGGAATCCTTGTGCCGGAGGAGGAAAACTGTATGGGAAAAAAGATCAGGGTGCTCGTAGCCAAGCCCGGACTCGACGGGCACGACCGGGGTGCGAAGGTGGTGGCGAATGCACTCAGGGATGCGGGAATGGAGGTGGTCTATACCGGTCTTCATCAGACACCCGAGATGATAGCGGAGTCGGCCATTCAGGAGGACGTCGATGTTATCGGACTCAGTATACTCTCGGGTGCCCACCTCACGATGTTTCCCCGGTTGGTGGAGCTCCTCGCTGAACGCGGTGCGGATCACATCAAGATCATCGGCGGCGGGATCATCCCCGATGAGGACATAGCCCGGCTCGAGGAGATGGGTGTCTCCAGGCTTTTCGGTCCCGGCACCGACACACGCGATATCATCGAATTCATCAGGAAGAGCTGTGCGGATTCCGTATCGTGACGAATTGAGCAGGCAGCATGCTTCATCGAGGAACGGGAGGAGGAAACAGTTCAAGGAATGGGACTAACCAGGTTTCGTATTGATTGGTACGGGCGAACGTAAGAAGGAGGATCCATTCATGCGAGAAGTCGTGATCGCCGGTGCGGTACGGACCGCAATCGGAAGGTTTCTGGGAGGATTAGCATCGTTTACGGCCCCGCAGATCGGTGGTTTCGTCGTCAAGGAAGCCGTGAACCGGGCCGGCCTCAAGGGTGACCAGATCGACGAGGTCATCATGGGCAACGTCATCAGCGCCGGCCTCGGGCAGAATCCCGCCCGGCAGGCGTCCATTCATGGCGGTGTTGATGTCGCCGCCGGGGCCATGACGGTGAACAAGGTCTGCGGTTCCGGCCTCAAGGCCGTTGTGCTCGGTACCCAGGCCATCAAACTCGGCGATGCCGATATCGTGGTGGCGGGGGGCATGGAGAGCATGAGCAATGCGCCCTATATTCTCCGCAAGGCGAGAACGGGCTACCGTCTCAACGACGGCACCCTGGTCGATACGATGGTCTACGACGGCCTTTGGGACATCTACAAGGATTTCCATATGGGCAACACCGGCGAAATCGTTGCCGAGAAGTACAAGGTCTCGCGCCAGGAGCAGGATGAATACGCCTACAACAGCCACCGTAAGGCGGTCGAAGCGCACGAAGCGGGCAACTTCAAGGAGGAGATCCTCCCGGTCGAGGTGCCGCAGCGCAAGGGTGAGCCGCTCATCGTCGATCGCGACGAGGGCCCGCGCGGTGATACGACCGCCGAGAAGATGGCGAAGCTAAAGCCAGTATTCAAGAAGGACGGCACAGTGACCGCTGGTAACGCCTCACAGATCAGTGACGGCGCATCTGCGATGGTTGTGCTCGCAGCGGAGAAGGCCGAGGAGCTCGGGGTCACACCGATTGCCAGGATCACCGGGTACGCGACCGGCGGACTTGAGCCGGAATGGGTCATGATGACACCGACGGTGGCCGTGCCGAAGCTCCTCGAGAAGACCAGTATGAAGATCGACGATTTCGACCTCATCGAGCTGAACGAGGCCTTCGCCGTTCAGCCCGTTGCGGTCATGCGTGAGCTCGGAATGAATCCCGAAAAGGTCAACATCCACGGCGGAGCCGTTGCCCTCGGACACCCGATCGGCTGTTCCGGCGCCAGGATTCTCGTCACGCTTCTCTACGCGCTCAAGCAGACGGGAGGGGAGAAGGGGCTTGCGACACTCTGCCTCGGCGGGGGAAACGCGGTTGCGCTCAGTGTGGAGATGCTGTAGCCGGTGGGTCCTGTGTAATATAGAAAACGGTTCCAGCAGAGTATCATGATACGCAGGGTATCGGAATGAAAGGAAGTGGCAATGGCGATTACAAAGGTTGCCGTCATTGGTGCAGGAACGATGGGCAACGGTATTGCCCAGGTATTCGCACACAACGATTTCGATGTCACGATGGTCGATATCAAGCAAAAATTCCTCGATCGGGGAATGGCTGCCATCGAGAAAAGCCTCTCACGGCTCGTAAAGAAGGAAGTAATCGATGAGGCCCGGAAAGGCGAGATTGTAAAGAGGATCGACACTGCTACCGAACTCGGAAAGGCTGCCGCAGCCGATCTGGTCATCGAGGCGGTCTTCGAGGATTTCGAGATCAAGAAAAAGGTCTTTCAGGAGCTCGACAAGCTGTGTGGCGAGAAAACGATCTTTGCGAGCAACACCTCCTCGATCTCGATAACGGCTCTCGGGGCTATTACCTCCCGGCCCGAACAGTTCATCGGTATGCATTTCATGAATCCCGTACCGGTAATGAAGCTCGTCGAGGTGATCCGGGGCCTCGCCACGGACGATTCGACGACAGCGACGATCATCGAGCTCAGCGAGAAGCTCGGAAAGGTGCCCGTCGAGGTGAACGACTACCCAGGTTTCGTTGCCAACCGGATTCTCATGCCGATGATCAACGAAGCGGTGTACTGCTTGATGGAGGGGGTGGCGACCGCAGAGGCGATCGACAATGTCATGAAGCTCGGTATGAACCATCCGATGGGCCCCCTCGCCCTCGCCGATCTCATCGGTCTCGACGTATGCCTGAATATCCTGGGTGTGCTTCACGAAGGCCTGGGTGATCCCAAGTATCGCCCGTGCCCGCTTCTCAGGAAGATGGTCGATGCAGGGTACCTCGGGCGGAAGACCGGGAGAGGGTTCTACAACTATCAGACCGGATAGGGAAACTCGGTTGGAAGACTGAAAACGTACACCGGTGCGGGGCATCCCCTCGCGCCGGTGTCGTATGTGCGCCCCGTCACTTCTCGCTGAGCTCGATGAGCACGCCCGTTGTCGATTTCGGGTGGAGAAACGCAACGAGTTTTCCCTCGGCACCGGGGCGTGGTGTTTCGTCTATGAGACGGACCCCGGATGCGGCGAGCTCGGCGAGCACCCGGGAGATATCACTAACCTCGAAGCAGAGATGATGAACACCGGGACCGTGCCGGTCGATGAACTTGGTTACAGGGCTTTCTTCGCCGATTCCCTCGATAAGCTCGATGCGGGTATTACCCGTCTCGAGAAAAGCGACCTTGACACTCCGCTCTGGGAGCGTCTTCTCTTCGATGCATTCCAGCCCGAGAATATCACAGTAGATGGTCTTCGCATCCTCCAGGTTTGTGACTGCGATTCCGATATGGTGTACTTCATCGAGCCGTTCGGGCATCGTCAACTCCTCCCGTTTGCACGTATCGCCGGCCGTGTCAGGTACTGTTCATGCTCGGATGGTAACGGCCGAATACCGTTTCCATTGCGCCGGATATCTCGCCGAGCGTACAGCCCCCCCTGACGGCGGCTACAATCTGCGGCATGAGGTTGTCGCTTCCACGCGCCGTCTCTTCGATGTCGGCCAGCAGCTTAGCTACCACGGTCGTGTCCCGTCCCTTCTTGAACTCCGTGAGCCTTGCGACCTGCGTTGCTCCGATGGCTGGATCAATCCTGAAAGAGGCTGGGTGGACGCCAGTTGTGTCGGTGTACTTGTTCACACCGACCACTGTGATCTCGTCCTTTTCTATTGCTTTCTGGTATAGGTAGGCGCTCCGCTCGATCTCCCGTTGCGGGAACTGGGCCTCGATCGCATGGATCATTCCGCCCATTTCCTCTATCCTCTCCATGAGTGCCGTGATCTTTGTTTCAAGCTCATTCGTGAGATTCTCGACGAAGTAGCTTCCCCCGAGCGGATCGATCGTTTCGGTGACTCCCGATTCCTCGGCGATTATCTGCTGTGTCCTGAGTGCCGTCAATGCTGCACTCTCCGAGGGGAGGCTCAGAGCTTCGTCCTTCGAGTTTGTGTGCAGTGATTGGGTACCGCCGAGAACCGCCGAAAGAGCTTGAAGGGTGACGCGTACCACATTGTTCTCGATCTGCTGTGCGGTAAGGGAGCAGCCTGCCGTCTGCGTGTGAAACCTGAGCAGACACGATCGGTTATCTGCAGCGCTGAAGCGTTCCTTCATGATCCTGGCCCAGATACGCCGGGCGGCACGGAATTTTGCAACCTCCTCGAAGAGATTGTTGTGAACACCGAAGAAAAACGAGAGGCGGGGGGCGAAGTCATCGACGCCGAGCCCCGCCTCGATCGCAGCATTCACGTAGCAGACGGCGTCGGCGAGCGTGAAGGCGATCTCCTGGACCGCGGTCGAGCCAGCCTCGCGTATGTGGTAGCCGCTGATCGAGATGGTGTTCCACTGGGGCGTGTTGTCCTTACACCAGGCAAAGATATCGGTAACGATCCGCATCGATGGGGAGGGGGGGTAGATGAAGGTGCCACGGGCGTAGTACTCCTTCAGGATATCGTTCTGAATGGTGCCCGAGATTGCATTGAGCGGGACACCGTTTTCCTCCGCAAGGACGACATACATGGCGAGCAGGATCGCCGCCGTGGCATTTATCGTCATCGAGGTGCTGACCCTATCGAGGGGGATGCCTTTAAACAAAATTCTCAGATCATCGAGGGAATCTATTGCAACACCGGTCCTTCCGATCTCACCTTCAGCCATGCGATCGTCTGAGTCGAAACCCATCTGCGTGGGGAGATCGAAGGCGACCGAGAGGCCGGTCTGCCCCTGTTCGAGGAGGTAGCGGAAACGCTTGTTTGTCTCTTCGGCTGAACCGAATCCTGCATACTGGCGCATTGTCCAGAGACGGCCGCGGTACATCGTGGGATAGACACCGCGTGTGAACGGGTAGATTCCCGGGTAGCCGAGAAGGTCGCCGTAGGAGAATCCTTCGATGTCCCCGGGACCGTAGAGTGGCTCGATGTCTATCTCTGAAGTCGTCGAGAAGCGGTCACGCCTCTCGCCCCGCTTCTTCTTGAAGGGTTGATAGACCGTACGGCGCCAATCCTCCGCCGGTTGCGGGCGTTCTTTCTCTTCGCGCATCTTCGGCCTCTCTTACGGTTAGAGCGGTATGTTGCTGTGTTTTTTCGGCGGTAGCTGTTGCCGTTTGTTGAGAAGATTCTCGAGTGCATGAATCACCATCGGCCTCGTATTCTCGGGACTGATGACGTCGTCGAGATACCCGAGGCCCGCAGCGACATATGGATTGGCGAATGCATCCGTGAACTGGTCTATGTACACCCGGCGCTCGGCATCTGGATCGTCTGCCGATTCGATCGCCTTGCGGTACAGGATATTGACAGCTCCCTCAGCCCCCATCACGGCGAGCTCCGCCGTGGGCCATGCGACGTTGTAATCACCGCGGATATGCTTGCTGGACATGACGCAGTAGGCTCCGCCGTAGGCCTTCCGGGTGATCACGGTGAGTTTCGGGACGGTCGCTTCACAGTATGCGAAGATGAGCTTCGCTCCGTGCCTGATGATGCCGCCCCACTCCTGCTCGGTGCCCGGCAGGAATCCCGGCACATCCTCGAAAGTGAGGAGCGGGATGTTGAAGGCGTCGCAGAAGCGCACGAAGCGGGCACCCTTGTTGGATGAGTTGATATCCAGAACACCTGCCAGGTGCATCGGCTGGTTTGCGACGATACCGACGACGTGTCCGTTCAGGCGTGCGAAGCCCACGACGATGTTCTTGGCCCACCACCGCTGGACCTCGAGGAATTCACCGTCGTCGACAACGAGATGGATGATGTCCTTGATGTCGTACGGGGCCCTCGGATCGTCCGGCACTATGTCCGCAAGCTGCGGCTCCATGCGGTTCGGGTCATCGGTGGGAGTCACAAAGGGTGGATCCTCGAGGTTGTTCTGCGGGAGGTAGGAGAGGAGCTCTTTGATCGTATTGATGCAGTCCTCGTCGTCGTCGGCCATGAAATGGGCAACACCACTCTTCGTGTTGTGCGTCAGTGCGCCGCCGAGCTCCTCGAAGGTTACGTCCTCGTGGGTCACCTTCTTGATGACATTGGGTCCTGTTATGAACATGTGACTCGTCTCTTTCACCATGAAGACGAAGTCGGTGAGCGCCGGTGAGTACACCGCCCCGCCCGCGCTCGGGCCCATGATCGCAGAGATCTGCGGAACGACGCCGGATGCGAGCGTATTCCGCAGGAAGATTTCAGCGTAGCCTCCGAGGCTCGCCACACCTTCCTGTATCCTGGCCCCGCCGCTGTCGCAGAGGCCAACGATGGGCGCGCCGTTCTCGACGGCCATATCCATGAGGCGGGTGATCTTGCTGGCGTTTGCCTCACTCAGCGAACCGCCGAAAACGGTGAAGTCCTGGGCGAAGGCGAAGACGTTGCAACCGTTCACGAGTCCGTGACCGCATACGACACCGTCGCCGACGATCTTGTTGTCGGCCATCCCCGGCCAGCTGGAGCGGTGTGTCACGAAGACACCGGTCTCCTGGAATGTTCCCTCGTCGAAGAGGACATGGATCCTCTCGCGGGCGGTGAATCTTCCCGATTCATGTATTTTCTGTATACGGTCCCTGCCTCCTCCGAGGAGCGCCTGCTCGCGCAGCTTTTTCAGGTATTCGTGTTTTTCTTTCTTCGTCTTCAACGAATTTCCCTCCTCGAATTGGTTACACGTACACTGGCGACGTGGTCATTCTATGGTACGGGGGGCGGACGGTCAATCGTAATATCTCCGAAATCCATTGTCAAAGTAGTCCCTTGCGGTTATTATGTCGGCGCGAACGTGCTTGTCTGCGGTATTGATATGTAGCATCTTAACAGTAGGAGGGATCTGATGGTTTCGAGGAGGCTGGTCGTTGCTATATCGATGCTTTTCTGCTTCTGTCTCTTATTTTCCTGTTCAAAGGAGCAGAAGGAAGAGCAGAAGACGGAAACCGGCGAGGAGGTAAAGAAACTCTCGTATGTAGACGAGAGGGTAAACTTCGGGATCTTCTTCGACGAGGATGCCACGAAGAGAACGGTTACCCTCGCAGAAGGACAGGAAGAAGTGCTGGCATACCTCGTCATCCAGTTTCCCGAGGATGTTAGTATCACCGCTGCGGAATACCGGTTGCAGCTTCCCAAGGGTGTCACCATCGAAAGCGACAGGTTCCATCCTGATCGGAGTATGCTGCTCGGGCAATTCGAGCACGGAATCAGCGAGAGCTTCAAGTGCGCCGATGGACCGCGTCTCGTTCTGCACGTGTTGACACTGAAGGTCGATCCGGACGTGAAGGATGCCGTGCTGGCCGTTCTACCGAGTGAGCAGACCGAGTTCATCGGCGTGGCCGAGTGCAGGCAAGGCAATCCCCTGATCCGTGCCGCAGCCTACAGTGCGGTGATCAATCCGACCGAGTGATCGAGGATCATACGGTGAGGCTCGTGAGTAGACAACATGCGTGTTACATCGCCGTTACGGTATTCATAGCGCTCGCCATTGTGCTCGAGCCGGGTGTCGGAGGGGTACGGGCGGGGATCGTATCCCCTCGCGGCGGCGGCAAGCTGCCGGATGCCTACGTACGGCAGAAGCTGGATGACAAGAATGCGTTTACCCTACGGCACGCCTGGATCGGGAAGCAACGGATCCCGTATGCGGTCGAAGGAAGCTCCTCACGCCTGCTCCATGAATTGCCGGTCGATCTTCTTTCAATCGCCCGCACCCTCAGCGGGCGGCTGCCTATCCCGGTCATCCTCGGCCGGTACGTAGACATACTGGATCCGCCGGCTATCGCGGGCGATCTCCAGCGTGAGCTCTTTGACGGCCCGTGGGATCCGGGTACGCTGAGTGAATTCTACGAGGAGGCCTCGCTCGGGCATCTCGAGGTAACGGGCACGGTTTACGACTGGATCCCCCTGGACTATACCGAGGTCTATTATACCGGTGGCATATATCAGGGACTCTATCCAGGTAGGTCGAGGACCGGTGAGATGATACAGGAGCTGCTCGATGCCCTCGATCCATCGGTTGATTTCGGTCTGTACGATAACGACGGACCTGACGACATCCCCAACTCGGGCGACGATGACGGCTTCGTCGATGTACTGATCATAGTGCATCCGACCGTCGGTGCGGAGTGCCGGAACAGCTTCAATATGTGGTCGCATTCCTGGCTTTACAGCGAGTGGCCCGCATCCGGCGGCAATCCCTACGCCACGGACGACCCCGCCAGCGGAGGGGGGTCGATCCGTATCGAGGATTATATCGTTGCACCGTCCGTCTCCTGTGAGGGCGGATTGATTGAGATCGGTGTCTACTGTCACGAGATCGGCCACGTCCTCGGCATGCCGGACCTCTACGACTACAACGGAGGCTCGAGCGGTATCGGCCACTGGGGGCTCATGGGCGCCGGCAACTGGAATACACCCGAATCCCCGGCGCATTTCTGCGCATGGACGATGGAGCAGATGGGTTGGATCGTTCCGGTCACCGTCGACTGGCGCCCCCGCTCACTTACGCTTCCACCTGTCCACCAGGGCGGCATTGTGGTCAAGATGCCCCTTCCCACGAGGCGGTTCAGATGGCTCGGTGGCCGGGAGGCCCTGGTATGCGGCTACACGGGGGCGGAGGCGCAGGCGCGGGACTGGCCGGGGGATGAGGGGTACGGGAACCTGTGGCACGAGTCGATGATCCGAGAGTTCCACTACGACGCATCTCGCCCGGTTACACTCGAGTACGATGTCAGCGTCTACGCCGAGAGCGACTACGATTATGCGCGGATCCTCCTGGAACGGGGCACCATGGTGGATACGATCGCCGAATACACGGGTGGACTCCAACTGCATGAGGTCATCGATATCGGATCGCTGCTTCCGTCGGGAGCCGGCGATTTCGTCCTGCGGCTGCTCTTCAGCTCGGACTTTAATTATAGTGACGAGGACGGCTACTACGATTCGAACAGGGATCATGCCTTTCTGGTGGACAACGTGAGCGTTACGGGGGGCGGACTGGACTACTTCTCCGACTTCGGGGAGGATGCCGGCGGCTGGAGGGGCGGTTCCGAGCCCGCCGAGTACTTCATCATCGAGAACCGCCGCCGCACCGGGTTCGACAGGCACCTTCCCGGCCAGGGGATGCTCATCTGGCATGCCGAGAGCAGCACCGCCTATTCGATACTGGGGAACAGCGGTGGTTTCTCGAACATACAAGCCCGCGGTCTCGTGCTCGAGGAAGCCGACGGCGACTATGATCTCCTCATCCCGGAAAACCTCGGCGGCAACATGGGGGACAGCGGCGATCCCTTCACGGGCGCATCGGGCAAGATCTCCTTCGGTCCCACGACGGTTCCGTCGAGTCAGAGTAACAGTGCCGTCGCTACACCGGTGACGATTACGGGCATCGATGCCGACGGCACCTCCATCGCCGCAACCTTCAAGGGCGGCATGCCCCAGCCGGTGATCCTCTCCGTGGAGCCCACGTCGGTCGATACTGAGGTCGAAACGAGCTTCACACTCGATGTACGGGGCGAGTTCATGCAATACGGAGCAGACTGTTACCTCGCAATCGGTCGGGATACGGTACGTGCTGAGGATGTGAGCTGGCTCGGGGAGGGGCGGGTCATTGCCGACTTCACCACCGGCGAGCTTTTCGCCGGCCAGTGGGATGTCGCCGTTGTCGGGGGTGACGGCCAGACGGCGACCGCCGAGGCTGCCCTCGAGATCATATCGATCTACCTATCGGTACTCGTGACGGAGGACCGGGATCACATCGACCTGGAGTGGGCCCTGAAGGATATAGCCGGTGTGCGTGGTTGCCTCGTCTACCGCTCGACGGATTTGGGTGAATTCGAGCTCCTCTCACCGGATACGCTCCGCTCTGAAACCGGATCCTACGGATTCCAGGACCAGGCCGTAGAGGCCGGCTCCGATTATTCCTACAGGATCGTCACCTTCATCAACGGTGATGAAGAAAAGGAAATCACCCTCAGGGGTCCCTACAGCCTGGACCTGCCCTTCTTCGTGGAGCAGAACTACCCGAATCCTTTCAGCGAGCGCACGAACATCTCATTCTATGTGCCGGCGACCAGCACGGTTACGATCGATATCTACGATGTGGCCGGAAGGCGTGTGGGAGGCATGGGTACGGAGCAATACGGACGGGGCAAATACACGAGGGCCTGGATTCCCGATCGGAACCGGATCGGTACCGGTATCTATTTCTGTGTCATCAAGGCCGGAACTGCGACGGCGGTCAAGAAGCTCGTACTCGTCCGGTAGAACGCACTTCAACGACGATTCCGTTTAAAATATATACAAGATGCCCAGTGAGGTTCCGAAGTGTGTGAACTGTTTGTTCTCGGCCTCTACGCTGCTCCGGTTGAAGCGGTAGATTCTGTAACGATAGGGTGTGGCCCAGAGATTCGCATTGAATTCTACAACGATATTTTCCTTGATGGAGCGGGTAATCCCTCCGCCGACAACAATGTAGAATGCTGTCTGCGAGGGCCGGAACGACTCGGTAGGTGTTACCGTTACCGGATCGGATGAGAGAAAGCCGAAGCCGAATCGTGCTATCGGCCGGTAGGGGATGAGCACGGGGAAGATGGCGACCAATCCGAGCTGATAGCTCAATCCCCCGACGGACGTGCCCCCGCTCAGTGAATGGAATGCGCCGATGCGGTTTTCGAAATAGATATTCCATAGAAGCTCGTATCGGAGATCGATTTCTGCGCCGAGGGCGTTCTCTATGCCGAAGTAGTCTGGATCGAACGTGTAGTAGTTCATATGGAATGCAGCCCCGATCCGCCGGGACGCTTCTCCGTGTGCACTCGTGCCGAGAAGCAATATCAGTGAGGTGGGAAGGATACACAGCGTGAAGATCTTCCGGATCAACCGAACAATTTCACGATTTCGCATAGATCCTCCATTTGCTATATCGTTTTGAGACCGGCGGTTGTGAGAACGGGTCCACCTGTAATATACAGCGTGTGGTTGAATTCCGAAAGCCTTATTGAGATTGACAGTGAAATTACCGATCTTTAGACTGTTCGATCATCATAATAAGGGGGTCAGACGGTGCGGGAACGAACGATGAGATGTCACGAACCGGTCGACGAGGCACTCGAGGCGATCTGGATGCTCGAGGAACAGGGTGAGGAACCGACAGCCGACCGGATCGTGTCGCTGAATAGCAACGGGCAGATCGACATATCGCTTCTGGAGCGGATGATCGGGATGGGGTTGTTGCGGAAGGAGGGAAACTACTATCTCTATACCGAGAGCGGCCGTACTCACGGCGAAAACATCATCAGACGGCATCGCCTCGCAGAACGCTTACTCGTCGATGTATTGAATATGCAGGAGGTGAGTATCGAGTCCGAGGCGTGCCGCTTCGAGCATTTCCTCTCACCGGAGGTGACCGATCACATATGCACACTTCTGGGGCACCCGCGCCAATGTCCGCATGGAAAACCGATTCCGTTGGGACCGTGCTGCATTCGGGCCCAGAAGCAGGTCGAGACAGCCGTCGTTTCACTCGGCGAGCTCAAGGCGGGGGAGCAGGGGAGGATTCTCTACATATCGACACGCAACCACCAGCGACTCGACCGCCTCACTTCTCTCGGGCTCTTTCCGGGCAGGATCGTCAAGGTACACCAGCGCGAGCCGCTCTTTGTCATCTTTCTCGACGAGACGCAGCTGGCGCTGGAACGGAGCATCGTCGAGGAGATATACGTGCTCCACACGTAGTCCGTTTCGCTGAAGAAAGATTACGGAAACTTCCGTTGCACACACCGCAGAGCGATAAGATCCTACTTGTGGGAAACCCCAATGTGGGGAAAAGCGTTATATTCACCTTCCTCACAGGGCGGTACGCCGTTGCATCGAACTATCCTGGAACAACCGTCGAGGTCTCTTTCGGCCAGGCCACGTTCAACCGGTCGATAGAGGTGATCGATACCCCCGGTGTCAATTCCCTCTTTCCGAGAAGCGAGGACGAGAAGGTCACTCGCGATATCCTCCTGCGCTCGGACCGGGCGACGGTCGTGCAGGTCGCCGATGCCAAGAATCTCTTCAGGGCGCTTCTGCTGACGACACAACTTGCCGAGCTGGGATGCCCGATGGTGCTCGTACTCAATATGATGGATGAAGCGCGCCAGCGGGGGATCACCATCAATGTGAAAGCGCTCTCGGAAAGGCTCGGCATAGAAGTGATCCCGACCGTAGCGGTGGAAAAACGGGGCCTGACCCGTCTTGTCTCTGCCATTGCATCACGAAACGCGAAGGTGCCCCGGATCCGTGTAGAGTATCCGAAGCCGCTGCTTGATGCGGTCCGTAGTGTGGAGGATGTGCTCGGCGGGCCGTCGGAATCAGAGACCTTCGGCATCCTGAGCCTTCTCGCGGGTGACGGTGAGGTGTTGGGGATGCGTATCGGGGATATGGGCGACCGGATCGATGAGCTCGCCCAACTGCTCGAGTCGAGGGAACGGCGCCTGCCGAACCGGTATCCATATTACATCGCCTCGGGAAGAAAGGCCCTCGTCGAGGACATCATGCGGCGGACATCACACCGTAGCGAGGACCCCTTTCTACGGAGAAGGGGGGATATCAGGCGTTACCTGCCGACGATCGTGCTGGGTGCGATCATCGTGCTACTCTATCTGGTCGCAGGACTCGAGCCGCTTGAGGGGATAGGGCTCCATCCGACCCTTCTGGTACTTATTGCCATGGTATTCGGGGTGACCGTGACGGGGATCGAGCGCACAAACCGCATCACCCTGCATCCCGTCTACGGAGCATTCATCCTCATCGTCGTTCTGTATCTCATCTATATGCTCGTCGGGGTCTTCGCGGCCGGAACGATCGTTGACGTGATCGAGTCCAACCTCTTTGGAAAGCTCATCATACCTGCGCTCGATCGCCTCCTCCCCCCAGGTATGTTCAGGGATTTTCTCACGGGTGAGTTCGGTCTCGTGAGTGTTGGGCTCAACTACTCGATCTCTATTGTGCTCCCCATTGTTACGGTCTTCTTCATTGTCTTCGGTGTCCTCGAAGATACCGGCTACTTTCCGCGTCTCACGGTCCTGACGAACAGGTTTTTCAGAATGGTCGGGGTCAGCGGGAAAGCCACACTCCCCATCGTACTCGGATTCGGTTGTGTAACGATGGCGACACTGGCGAGCAGGATTCTGGAAACGAGAAAGGAACGGATCATCGTCGTAACACTGCTGGCTCTCGCCGTACCGTGCTCGGCGCAGCTCGGTGTCATCCTGGCGCTGTTGTCGGCGATATCGATTCCCGCCGTGCTCCTGATCGGCCTCGTCGTCCTCATCGAGTTCGTACTGGCTGGAATCGTCCTCTCCCGGTTGCTGAAGGGTGCAGCAAGCGACTTCATCATCGAATTGCCGCCGCTTCGAACCCCCCGTCCCGGCAACATATGGCTCAAGACTGCGGCACGGGTACGCTGGTTTCTCCGGGAGGCGTTACCGTTCTTCCTGCTGGCCACCGCACTCCTCTTCGTGCTCGATGCTTCGGGGGGGATGTCGATCGTACACCGTGCGGTCGAGCCGGTGGTGGGCAGAGTGCTCGGCCTTCCCCTCGAGACGGCGGCGGTCTTCATCGTGGGATTCTTCCGGCGGGACTACGGTGCGGCCGGGCTCTACAAGCTCTGGGAAAACGGGCTCCTGGCGGGCAACCAGGTGGTGGTCGCTTTGGTGGTGATGAGCCTCTTCCTGCCGTGCCTGGCGACACTCATCGTGATGATCAAGGAACTGGGAGCGCGCTACGCCTTCACGATTCTCCTGTTCGTCATGCTCGTATCGGTGCTCACGGGTGGACTGCTGAATCTCATCCTCCGGGTGACCGGAGTACAGCTCTAGTGCCGCCTTTTCCTTCCCGGCGGCGTTACTTCACGATTAGGATGGAGTTGGTGCCGCCGAAGCCGTCGGCCTCCATGCGCACGGCTTCGGGATCCGGTATCTTGGCCTTCCTGTCGATGAGAAACTTGTAGGAATACTGTCCCGGCGGGAGGATCAGTGTCGCCTGCCATATGCCGCCGGCCGTCTGTTTCATGGGGGTGGCCGTGGGATCCCAGTTGTTGAAGGAGCCGATCACGGATACCACCGATGCCTGCGGCCGCCGGAATTTGAGGACCACCGGCTGCATTTGCTCCGTTGATGTCTCATCGGTCTGTGCCGGTTCTCCCCTGCGGGCGAGCTGCTCGAATCCCTCGATGATGCGATCGATATCGTTTTTGATATCGGGTACCGGAAGACCGCTTTCATCACTGAGCTCGAACCGTACCGCATTGGGAGGGTCGTTCCAGCATGACGCCACCAGGAATGAGTTGATCCCTTTTCTGAGCCTCACGGAGCCGCTGTGCTCTGCTTCACCTGCATTGTCGGTCACCAGGACCGGCTCCCCGTTGATCCAGAGTGATGGTTGGTCTGCGGTCTCGAGTTTCCACCGTACGCGGCCCGCCGATCGAATCTCGAGCACGGTATAGAGGAGCATGCAGTAGCCGGCATCCTTGCCGAAGAGCCTCTCGGGCAACACGGCACCGTCGGAATCGAGCGCACCAACCGGAACCTCCCGCCAGCTCAGTTCCCTGCCGTCGGTCGACCAATGGAGACCGAAGATGTCGTCTTGGTATGAGACGGCGGTGGAGTGGAATCCCGGCAAGAAAAGCAGGGGGCCGAGGAAGAACCAGCGAAACGGTTTGACGAGCTCCTCCTCGAAGACGGCGATCTTCTTGCCATCCAGCTCCAGCGAGAGTGAGAAGGGGTAGCGTCCCGGTGAAATCGATCGGGTCGGTACGATCTCGATCGGAAGCGTGGTGAAATCGGTCTCTTCCTTGATGAGAAACCGCGCCGGTAACGGAGGTGAGGTCCTGAGATCCCTGAGGAACGCGCCTCTGGCGATACCCTGCACGGTGTGGTCGGGCTGGTAACGCAGGACGATCTGGACGGGAAGCGGAGATTCCGCAAGACGCCGCCCGTCGGGAAAGTACAGCGAGACATCGAAACCGCCGGTGAGGCTCACATCTTCGATTGTGTGCATCTCGATCCGTTTTCCATCGGCGAGGAGGTCGAAGAATACGGGTAGCGTGACCAGTCCCGGCTCTTGCCGTGGCGGAAGTGAGAAGCTGCCCGTGTAATCGAACGGACCTGTGAATGGTGAAAGCGCGATCCGTTCACCTTCGCCGGTGAGGGTCATTCGGCTTTCACCGACCTGCAGGTATGCCCTGGAGATGGTAATCGAATCCTGCGAGCTTCGCAGACGCATGCGGTACTCGATAGATTGGCCGATGCGGATCGGTCTTTGCGGCAATGTAATCTCGGCTGAGATCCCGGTCCCGTTTCGCAGCGCATCTGCAAGGAGCGCCTTCGCATGCATCAGCTCGTTCTTTGATTCGAAGCAGGCCTCCCTGATGAGTCTCCGGGTACGCGGGGAAATACGGTTCCACTTCGATTCGTCGAGGACGGTAAAGCGCTTCGAGGGATCGTTGATGACGGCCGTCATGCGGGATAGATTGGCGAGTAAACGGTTCGCGGTGCCGATCGTTTTCATGTAGGAGGGTAGGTCGAGCGAGACGCTTGCAAGCCCGGCGGCGAGTGAGTCGACGTCGCCGCGAAAGCGTGCGATTTTCTCCTTCTCCTGGAGCGACTCCCGTTCGATGATCAATGAGAGCTGTATAAGTGACGAGATCGCCGCCCATTGGGGGAAGAGGTTCCGTCTATGGCACGGTTGGCTTGTCCAGAGTTCCAGCCAGGGACGTGATACCGCGCCGGGGGGCGTTCTTTGGAGGATGGGATCGACCTCGTCTGCGAGGAGCTCCATGAACTCGGAAGGCATATCCGGCGTCGTAGAGAGCAGGTCCAGAACGACGGGGCGCAGGAGCGGCTCGTCCCAGATGCCACCGGTATGCGAGAGCATGCCCGTTGTCCGTTTCAGCACCCTGCTCATCTCGTTGTACCGGCGCATGATCAGGATCCTGGTCTGCATACCGAGGTTCCGGTTCCGTATGAGCGGGAGAAGCAGTCCCGGCTCGTAGAGATCGATATACTGTTGGGCATCGTCGATGGCGTAGAAACCAGCCTTCTGAGGGCGGTAGAATGTCTTCGTCGTTGCCTCGGACAGATTCCTCGACCATGTCAGGAGCTCGATGGCATCTTCGTGAGCACTGATTCCGGCTGCCATGAGATGGAGGGCATAGAGCTCGATGGCTGCGAGTGCATTCACGGAGGGTGAGAGTACCGGTCGGCGGCCCCCGGGAAGCTGCCACCATATCAGTCCCTTTCCTGTGAGGATATCCTCTCCGAGCTCCTCCATCACGATTCTCGTGATATCCTCGTAGAATCTGCTCATCAATGTGGGATCGTTCTCGAGAAGTATGTAGGAGGTCGTCGCAAGGAGCGGTGCCTTCGACAGCGCATGAAGGGAATGTGATGCCGGGATGGTGCCCGGGGCACTTCCGCTCTGTATGAAACTCAGCAGGTATCTGCGAAGGGTGATCTCTGTAGGATTGTCGGTTTCCTGCGCCATTGCCCGGCCGGAGCAGATAATGGCGGCCGCGGTGAGGACACCGATAATTCCGGATATAACACGAGGCCCTGGATTCATCGGTACAGACTCCTCCCATGGATACAGGTGTATCTGGTATAGTTGAAGCAAATCCAAGGCCAGTCGGACGGCAGTTTCCTGTTGACAGTGCTGTATTGTCCATCTTTTAATAGCCCGTTAACGGCGGATAGGAGCGGTAGAAAGGAGCGGCAATGAAATTTACCTGTATCACGGTCGAGAAGACCGATCGCGTAGGCAGGGTGACGATCAACAGGCCGAAGAAACTCAATGCGTTGAATATCAGTACGGTTATAGAGCTGATCGAGGCCTTCGGGCAGCTCAGGGACGATGACGAGGTCGGTGTGGTGGTACTGACGGGTGCCGGTGAGAAATCGTTCGCAGCCGGGGCGGATATCGCCGAGCTGATGAAACTCGATCCGCTCACCGGGAAGGAGTTCGCCGCCAGGGGACAGAGTCTCTGTACCCTCATGGAAAACCTCGGGAAACCGGTGATAGCGGCGGTGAACGGATTTGCCCTCGGAGGTGGCTGCGAGCTGGCTATGGCCTGTACCCTACGGATCGCCTCCGAGAATGCGCGGCTCGGGCAGCCTGAGGTGAACCTCGGCACGATCCCCGGCTATGCGGGAACACAGCGCCTGGCACGTCTCGTCCCGCGTGGAATAGCCATGGAGCTCATCCTGACGGGACGTATCCTTACCGCCGCTGAGGCCTGTGATCTCGGTCTCGTCAACAAGGTAGTACCGGCCGGTGAGCTTGCCGCTGCGGTCGATGAAATGGCAAAGCTGCTTTTGGACAAGCCGCCCTTTGCCATCAAAGCATGCATGGAGGCGGTCCTTCACGGGACCGAGATGTCCTTCGAGGACGGCTGCCGGCTCGAGGCCTCGTTGTTTGCGATGACCTGTGGGACAGAGGACCAGGCGGAGGGCATGAAGGCGTTTCTCGAGAAGCGCAAGGCCGAATTCACGGGGCGATAACCAGTTTGCTGGCAAATGTCTTGCAGCGAAAGCATTTGAAAATGGCACTGTCACGTATTACCTTTGAGCTGGAAGCGAGGGTGCACCGGTCCAGGAGCATGCCGGGACGACGTAACGTACTCTCGTTTTAATAGTTGTAACAGGCGAGAGTGGCGGAATTGGCAGACGCGCTGGATTTAGGATCCAGTGGGGAAACCCGTAGGGGTTCGACTCCCCTCTCTCGCACCAGATGAAAAATTACCGGTACCTGGCCGTTTTCAACCGATTCATGCGTGGAAGGGATTCGATGGAACGAAAGATCGACGAGCACGAAATCAACACGACGGTTACGGAGGAGTCCGGCTGCAGGCGTGTAATAACGGTGGAGATCGCACGGGAGCGGTTCACGGACGAGCAGGAGCGGGTCCTTGCTGGTATGCTGAAGAAAGTGGCGTTACCCGGTTTCAGAAAGGGAAAGGTGCCGCCCGAGATAGTACGAAGGCGGTTTTCGGAGGAGATACAGGGCGAGGCGCTCAAGGCGATCCTCCCGCTCGCCTACGGGCATGTAGTCTCGACTGAAAAGCTCGAGCCGATCGGCGATCCTGTTTTCAGCGATGTCAGCACGGAGGCTGGTGAACTCCTCACCTTCACGATCGAGGTAGAGGTGATGCCGGCGATAGAGATAGATAATTACCGCGATATGAAGGTGCCTCTGGAGAAGATAGAGGTGAATGACGAGGAGATCGACCAGGTGCTGGGAAACCTCCAGGATCGAAACGCCGAGTTCGAGCCCGTCGATCGGCCGGCGGTGACCAGCGACCTCGTCGTCATCGACTACACACCCGTGAGGCAGGACGGTACGGTGGATGAGAAACAGCGCGTCGAGGACTTCCCCGTCGAGCTCGGTTCCGGCCAGCTCTTTCCCGCCTTCGAGCAGGCGATAGCGGGGAAGGCGAAGGGAGGCACCGCGAGGGTCGAGATTGGGTATCCGGATGACTTCAAGCCGGAGCACCTGGCGGGAAAGAAGAACACCTACGAGTTCACTATCAAGGATATCAGGGAGAAGCGTGTCCCACCGCTCGATGACGCATTCGCACAGAAGATGGGACCTAATTTAAAAAGTATCAATGACCTCAGAGAAGATGTTAAGAAACGGCTCGAAGGGGAGAAGCTGAGGGAAGCCCAGCGGAAACGTGAGGAGGCGGCGATCGACCGGCTTATCGAACGCCACCCCTTCGAAGTGCCCCGGAGCATGTATGAACGATTCAAACAGGAGCTCCATGAGGAGGATAGGCGTCGCCGTGAGGCAATGGGGATGGAACCGGAGAAGGACGAGGAGAAGAGGAAGAAGCTCGATGAGTTCCTTGGACAGGTCGCACAGCGTAACATAAAGAGATATTTCATCATAGACCACATCGCCACCAAGGAAGGGTTCGAGATCCCTGATGATGAGATCGAGGCCGAGACCGTGAGGATCGCCACCGAGAGCAACCGGCCTCTCGAAGAGGTCAAGAAGTACTTCCAGCGGGGAACCGAGAACTTCTCGAACCTCAAGGGACGCCTGCGGGAGCGGAAGGTCTTTGCGGTCATGCTCGGGTCGGCGTAGCGTTCGAGTATGAGGGGTGAGAACGACGCACGGGCGGACCGTCGCAGGTGAGGAACACGGAGACTCAACAGGAGAGGATGATATGGGAACGATCAAGAATTCGCCCTACATACCGATTCCGTATGTAATCGAGACCAGGGGGAGGGAGGAGAAGGCGTACGATATCTACTCCCGGCTTCTCAAGGACCGGATCGTATTCATCGGCACGACGATCGAGGACACCCTGGCGAACGCGGTCATCGCTCAGCTCCTCTTTCTCGAGGCCGAGGATCCCGAGCGTGATATCTTCGTCTATATCAACAGTCCCGGTGGGGTGGTCTCCTCAGGCCTTGCCATCTACGATACGATGCAGTACATATCCTGCGATATCGCAACGATTTGCATGGGGCAGGCCGCGAGCATGGCGGCGTTGCTGCTCGCGGCGGGTACTGCGGGCAAACGTTCGTGCCTGCCGCACGCACGGGTCATGATCCACCAGCCGTCGGGCGGCTCGCAGGGCCAGGCGACGACACTCGAGATCTACACCAAGGAGATCGTTACCCTTCGTGCAAAGCTCAACGAGATCCTGGCGAAACATACGAAGCAGAACCTCAAGAGGATCGCAAAGGATACCGACAGGGATTTCTTCATGTCCGCCACGGACGCAAAGGAGTACGGGCTCATCGATAACGTCCTCGTGTCGAAGCAGGATCTGAAAAAGTAAGGTTAATGTGGTGCATCCTCCACCGGTAATTTGTATATTACTATTGTAAGAAATTATACGGAGAAGGAGGCTGACGGAGCACGATGAAGAAGAAACCTCAAAGTCCACGGGCGATAAAGTGCTCATTCTGCGGCAGGGGGCAGGATGAAGTAGCCAAGCTGGTATCGGGACCCTCTGTCTATATCTGTAATGAATGCATACGATTATGCAATGATATCCTCGAAGAGGAGATGGCCGGAACGATGCTCTACGACATGGAGCATTTTCCCAAGCCGAAGGAGATCAAGGACAATCTCGATAGCTACGTGATCGGCCAGGAGCTGGCGAAGATCACGCTTTCCGTAGCTGTCTACAACCATTACAAGCGGATCCGCCACGAGCGGAGCACCGGCGATGTCGAGATCGAGAAGAGTAATATCATGCTCATCGGGCCGACAGGGGTCGGCAAGACGCTGCTGGCCCAGACCCTGGCACGGTTTCTCAAGGTGCCGTTCGCCATCGCCGATGCGACGAGTCTCACCGAGGCCGGCTACGTCGGCGAGGATGTCGAGAATATCCTCGTCCGGTTGCTCCAGAGTGCCGACTACAACCTGCCGGCGACCGAGCGGGGCATCATCTACATAGACGAGATCGATAAGATCGCACGGAAGAGCGAGAACCCGTCGATCACCCGGGATGTATCGGGCGAGGGTGTACAGCAGGCGCTGTTGAAGATCCTCGAAGGAACCGTGGCAAATGTTCCGCCACAGGGCGGCAGAAAGCACCCGCAGCAGAAATTCATCGAGGTAGATACACGGAACATCCTCTTTGTCTGCGGCGGTGCCTTCCAGGGGCTCGAGGAGATCGTCGAGCGGAGGATCGGGCGCAAGGTGGTCGGCTTCGGCGCGGACCGTGGCCCCAACTACAAGAAGGAGATCAGTGAGATCCTCAAGCATGCACAGCCCGAGGACCTGATCAAGTACGGCCTGATCCCCGAGCTCGTGGGGAGGATGCCGATCATCGCTCCCCTGCACGATCTCGACGAGCACGCCCTGATCGATATCATGCTCAAGCCGAAGAATGCACTCGTCAAACAATACAAGAAACTCTTCGATATGGAGGATGTCGAGCTCGACTTCACTCCGGGAGCCCTCCAGGCAATCGCCCTGCGTGCCATGGACCGCAAGACCGGCGCACGGGGTCTCAGGGCCATCCTGGAAGAGACGATGCTTCACATCATGTACGATATACCTTCGCGACCGAATATCCGTAAGATCCTGATCAGCGAGGAAACGATCCTCAAGAGGGACGAGCCGCAGCTCTTCCTCGATCGGGAACGGGAGGCGAAGGCACAGTAGGCAGGAATGACATCCAGAGGCCGGTGAGGAGATATGGCAGCAGTAGAGGATAAACAATCAGGGAGTTTTGATGACTCCTACCCGCTCGTGCCGCTTAGGGACGTGGTGATCTTCCCGTCGATGGCAACGGCGATCCTGGTGGGACGCCAGCCATCCGTGAACGCGGTGGAGCGTGCAATAGAGAGCGACCGAATCCTTGTGGTGGCGACGCAGAAGAAGGCGGCCGTCAACGATCCCGATCCCGACGATCTTTACGATGTCGGCTGCATCGTTCGTATCGGTCTCTTCTTCCGACTTCCCGACGGCACCATCAAGGTGATGCTCGAGGGTCTGAGCAGGGTTCGTATCCTCGAGTTCGTGGAGAGGGAGAACTATGTGGGCGTGCGGGTCGAGCCGCTCGAGACATCGGACAAGAGAACTCGGGAGATCGAAGCGCTCACCCGGCGCGTCGAGTCGCTATTTACCGACTACGTCCGGATCAACCAACGGGTACCCAACGAGGTGCTCCAGGTGCTCCATTCGGTCGAAGACCGGGACACGATGGCCGATAGCATCGCTGCCCATCTTCTCATCAGGAACGATGTGAAGCAGCGGCTCCTGGAGACCGAGGATCTCGAGGAGCGTCTCATGCTGCTCAGCCGCATACTCAACGAGGAGCTCCAGATCCTCGAGGTCGAGAAGGACATCGACGAGAAGGTCTCCAACCAGGTCCAGAAGAGCCAAAAGGAGCTCTTCCTGCATGAGAAGATGAAGGCGATCAAGCGTGAGCTCGGCCAGGGGGACGAGTACGACAGTTTCCTCGAGCTCAAGCGGAAGATACGCAAGGCCGGCATGACGAAGGAGGCGCAGAAGGTTGCAAAGCGGGAGCTCGAGCGTCTCCAGATGATGTCACCGATGACCCCCGAGGCGACGGTCGTGCGCAATTACATAGACACGCTCGCATCGCTTCCGTGGAAGAAGCGGACAAAGGACAACCTCGATCTCGAACAGGTCAAGAAGCAGCTCGATGATGACCACTACGGCCTCGAGAAGGTAAAGGAGCGGGTCCTCGAGTTCCTTTCCGTCGTGAAGCTCGTCGGAAATCTCAAGGGGCCGATCCTCTGCTTCGTCGGGCCACCGGGGGTAGGGAAGACATCGCTCGGCCATTCGATCGCCGATGCGATCGGCAGAAAGTTCATCCGTGTCTCTCTCGGCGGCACGAGGGATGAGGCGGAGATCAGGGGGCACCGCAGGACGTACATCGGCTCGATGCCGGGACGCATCATCCAGTCGATACGCAAGGCCGGCACCAGGAATCCGGTCTTCATGCTGGATGAGATCGACAAGCTGGGCGCCGATTTCAGGGGTGATCCTGCAGCGGCGCTCCTCGAGGTTCTCGATCCCGATCAGAACAGGCACTTCAGCGACCACTACCTCGAGGTCGATTTCGATGTGAGTGAAGTACTTTTCATCACGACGGCGAACGTGACCTACACGATACCGCCGGCACTGCTGGACCGCATGGAGGTGATCCGCCTGCCCGGGTATCTCCTGCACGAGAAGATCGCCATCGGGCAGAAGTTCCTCCTGCCGAAGCAGATGAAGGCGCACGGGATCGAGGTTGGACAGCTCAGGATCTCGACCACCACCCTTCAGGAGATCATACAGCGCTATACCAGAGAGGCGGGGGTCAGGAACCTCGAGCGGGAGCTTGCATCGATCTGCCGCAAGGTTGCAAAGAAGCTCGCCACCGGCAAGGCGACCAAGGCTGTCCGGATTACCAAGCGGAGCCTCGAATCCTACCTCGGTATACCGAAGTACTCCAAGAGTGAGATCGACGAGGCACTCTCGGTTGGCGTGGCGACGGGGCTCGCCTGGACGGAGTCGGGAGGAGAGATTCTCAACATCGAGGCGAATCTCATGCCGGGCAAGGGTGAGCTCACGCTCACCGGCCAGCTCGGCGAGGTAATGCAGGAATCCGCCAAGATTGCCCTGAGCTTCGCCCGGAACAAGGCGCGGCTCCTCGAGCTCAAAAACGACTTCTTCTCCACGGTCGATGTGCACGTGCATGTGCCCGAGGGGGCGATCCCGAAAGACGGGCCGAGCGCCGGCGTGGCGATCACGACTGCCCTGGTCTCTGCGTTCTTCGATATTCCCGTGCGGCGGGACCTTGCCATGACGGGCGAGGTGACCCTGCGGGGGAGGGTGCTGCCGGTCGGCGGGATCAACGAGAAGTCCGTCGCCGCCCTCAGGGCAGGGGTAAAGAAGCTCCTGCTTCCAAAGCAGAACGAGAAGAACATCAAGGAGCTCCCCGACGAGGTAAAAAAGAATATGAAGATCATCACCGTCGAGACGATGGACGATGTGTTCGCCCACGCCCTCTCCAAGAAGCTCGACTGGGGTGTCGAGCACCGTCGCCGTATAGGCGGTTTCTTCGGGGATGAAACACCGAGTAAGCCGGCCCATTAACCGGTCCACAGGCTCTTGAAGATACATACCCTCACACACGCCTGCGCCGCACTCCAGCCCGCGAAGTTTCCCAATACGCCGTGGACGGAGATCGCTGTCTCGGGGCGGTCGAACGTCGGGAAGTCGTCGCTGCTGAACTGTCTTCTCGGGCGGAAGAACTTCGCCCGTATCAGCAGGGAGCCTGGCAAGACGCGCACGGTGAACTTCTATCTCGTGAACGACCGTTTTTACATGGTCGATTTGCCGGGCTACGGCTACGCGAAGGTCTCCGCAGAGGTGCGGAAACAGTGGCGGCGTCTCATCTATGGCTATATCGATACGCGTAAGGCACTGGGAGGGGTCGTGCAGCTCGTCGATGCCAGGCATCCGCCCACACAAGACGACCGGGAACTGCTCCAGAGGCTTGTCGATTCGGGACGGCCCTTTATCGTAGCGCTCACCAAGGCGGACAAGATCAGCCGTTCCGAGCGGCGTCGCGTCTTCGCCGGATTCAGCTCCTGCTTCGAGGGAATCCCGGTCATACGGTACGGGACGGAAACGGGTGCTCGGGAGAGGCCGCACGGGCAGGGGACAGTCGGCCGGAGCGGGGCAGGCAACGGTTCTGGGCATCCAGCAGTTCCCGTCCTCTTCTTCTCGGCAAAGACACGGGAGGGAAGGGACGGTCTCTGGCGGTGGATCAGTGAGCGGCTCGCATAGGGGGTTTCAGTGACGGAATTCGATACTCCGATCATGGTGAGTCCCGGGCCGGTCCATGTTGATCCACACAGGTGGCACGGCATTCCCCTTCTACACCACCGTTCCGACGCCTTTCGTGAGATTGTAAAAGGTACCGAACGTTTGATCGCCTCACTTATCGGTACCGGCTCACCTGTCTACATCGTTACCGCTTCCGGTACAGGGGCGATGGAGATGGCTGTGGCCAACTGTGTGCGTCCGGGTTCCCGCGTACTCGTGGTGACAGGCGGCAAGTTCGGCGAACGATGGGGGGAGATCTGCCGGGCGTACGGGTGCACCCCGGAACTCCTCTCCTTTGCAAAGGGGGAGGCGGTCGATACAGAGGCGGTGGCCCGGCGGGTCGAAGCTGTACGACCCGATCTTCTGATGCTCACGCAGGTCGAATCATCCACGGGGCTTCTCTGCCCGATCGCCGAGCTTATCGGATCGCTTCCAACGCCTCGACCCGTGACGGTCGTCGATGCAATAGCCTCCCTCGGTGCCGAGGAGCTCGCCATGGACGATTGGGGGATCGATGTCGTCGTAGCCGCAAGCCAGAAGGCATTCGCCGCGCCGCCGGGCATAGGATTCGTGAGCATGAGCGAACGGGCACGTGAGATTACAAGGGGCTCGGCACGGGACGGCCCCTGGCCAGGGTACTACTTCGACATCGATCGCTACGAGCGGGGCCGTGAGGTAGGCGATTCGCCCTTTACACCCGCAATTCAAACGCTCCAACTGGTGCACGACTCGCTCTCACACTTGGAGCGTCTGGGGTGGCGGGAGGTGCGCCGGATACACCGGCAGGCGGCACGGGCCTTTCTCACCGCCGCCGGGCACCTCTCATTGCGCTCCTTTCCCGAGACACCCTCGGCGGCGGTCCAGGCACTGCTTCTTCCGGACGGGTGCCATGGAGAGAGGGTAGTAAGACAACTATTTGAAAAACAAAGAGTTATAATCGCCGGCGGCCAAGGGGAGCTGAAGGGCAGGATCGTTCGAACGGGGTTTCTGGGGGTCCACGGCGGAGCCGCCATAGGGCACGTGGTAGGCGCGCTCGGCGCAGTCCTCGAGGGGGAAGGATTCCATGTGGATATCGACGCCGCACAGGCAACGCTTCACGATATTTCAGACAGGGCGGCTCTGTTTTGTGCCACTTGACATTACGGCATTCTACTGCTATACTTTGAGTAACTAAGGAGGTATCGGTGCGTCCTAAGCTACGGCTTTATGGGATGGCCATACTTGTGGTCTGCGCTCTTGCATTCCTCGTAGGAACGCTCAGGAGTAGCGAGGACCATATGAACAGCCTCCCGGTCAACAAACATTTCGGGTGTACGTTGTGCCATGTCGCGCCCAATCCCACCGTCGGCACGGACCTGAACTCATTTGGCAAGGACTTCCAGGCCAACGGTCTCGAGTGGAACGCCGATCTTGCCGCCATTGACTCTGACGGCGATGGTTTCAGTAACGGCCTCGAGCTGGGAGACGAGAACGGTGATGGAACGCCCGAGGTCTACTTCGAGCGGAGCAATCCGGGAGATCCGTTCAACTATCCGAACTCAATAAACCAGGAAACCTGGTCTATCATAAAATCCCTGTTCGAAGACTGAGCTTGCGGGACCCTGCTGCTGGCCTTCAAGCTTGGTACTGACTACCGCCCATCGAGGCGGTTTTTGTTTTTGCGAACCGGCAGCATTGAAAGAATTATTCGGTTGCATCGGGGTGCGCCATAACATAGACTTCAGCGGGGTCGGAACGAGTAACGTTTTCAAAGAGGAGATATTCCCATGCCCGCAACGGTGATCGTGGGGGGTCAGTGGGGGGATGAGGGGAAGGCGAAGGTCGTCGATTACCTTATGCCCCACCACGATGTTGTTATACGTTTCCAGGGGGGCGCCAACGCCGGACATACCGTGGTCAATGACGACGGCCGCTTCGCCTTTCACCAGATCCCGTCGGGGATACTCTATCCGCACGTGACGGGGATCCTGGGGAACGGGATGGTCATAGACCCATTTGCGTTTCTCGATGAGCTCAAGGTGTTGATCGAACGCGGCATCGAGATCGACGGCCGCCTCTTCATAAGCTCTGCGGCCCACGTGGTGATGCCGACGCACCGTATACTCGACAACCTCTACGAAACCGATATCAGGGAGGAGAGCATCGGGAGCACGGGCAAGGGTATCGGGCCGGCTTACTCGGACAAGTACGACAGGCGCGGCATGCGGATGGCCGCCTTCCTGCTCGATAAGGAGAATCTCTTCAATCTTGTAAGGATACATGTCGAGCAGAATAACAAGTTTCTCGAATACTTCAAGATGCCGCCCCTCTCGCTCAAGAAGGTGGCGAGTGACTTTGCCAATATCAAGGATCTGATCTCGCACTTCATCGTGGATACACAGGATATCATCTACGAGCTCAAGATGAAGGGAAAACGCATCATGCTCGAGGGGGCGCAGGGGACGCTCCTGGATATAGATCACGGCACCTACCCGTTCGTGACATCGAGCTCCTGCTGTGTGGGAGGGGCACTCACCGGTACCGGTCTCAGCCCGAAGGATATCGATCGCACAATCGGTATCTACAAGTCGTACACGACACGTGTCGGGAACGGTCCGTTCCCCACGGAGCTCACCGGCGAGGTGGGAACCACGCTCAGGGAACGCGGCAAGGAGTACGGTACAACCACGGGGCGCCCAAGGCGATGCGGGTGGTTCGATCTCGTAGCGTCGAAGTATTCCGTGCGCCTGAACGGCTTCAGCGAGATCGCCCTCACGAAGCTGGATGTGATATCCGGCCTGCCGGCCGTGAAGATATGCACGGCATATTCGATGAACGGAGAAACGCTCACGAGATTCCCACAGGAGCTCTCGGTCTTTCACAAGTGCGAGCCTGTCTACGAGGAGCTTCCCGGATGGGGGGAGGATGAGATCAGGGTTGACTCTTTCGATGAGCTTCCCAAGAATGCACGGCGCTACATCGAGCTCCTCGAGGAACGCCTCGGTGTGAAGATCTCTTTTATCTCAACGGGACCGGCCAGGGGCGAGACGATCGTCCGCGAGGCTGCCTATTCATTTGACAAACAGTAAATCGATGTATAGATTTCGGGCCTTTGGATCGAGGCTCGTCTCTGTGGTGCGGGGTGTGGGAAAAACAGAAACGCTTAGTTTTGGGCCGCTAGCTCATCAGGTAGAGCACCTGCCTTTTAAGCAGGTGGTACCAGGTTCGAGTCCTGGGCGGCTCATTTTTATTTTATTTAATAGCAATGCCATACAATGACAAGCTTTTCACCTGCACTGCAGGGATTTAGCGAGGTCAACGTTAGGTCAACACCCGGATATTTTTTTTGCTATAAGCCTGTGTTTGTAGAAAGTAGGTTTGACCGGCAGCAAATGGAGACTACTTAGGCTCCTCGATAGCTCGATGCACACAAGCTTCCCAGATCAATATAGATTAACGCTCATACTAAAAATTGAACGTTCCCACCCAAAGTACACCTAATATATAGACCTAAAGCACAAAATAGAAATTCTTATATCTTATTATTAATAATGAAGTTACACTAATCCCCGATTTAGGGTATTTTCCTTTGAGTTCAATAAATACTACTGATTTATGTCAAGGTGAGATGATGGGC
>CP070727.1:155865-204838 GCA_020350885.1 bacterium
AGCCGCTTGGCCTGCTTGATATCCAGACCGCCGTATTCCTTGCGCCACCGATAGTAGGTGTTCTCGCTCACATTGAGCTGCCGGCATACTTCTCCAAATTTCCTGCCTTTGGAAAACAGAACCTCGGCTTCACGGAGCTTCGTGATGATCTGTTCTGCAGTAAACCGCTTCCTGGCCATGAAATAACCCCCTTTTTGATCGGTCAGAGTATAACTCTCAACCTTGATTCAATCCAGGGGGTCATGCCAGTATAAGCAGGCTTGCTTATTCTTGTATGATAACCTCTCCCAGAAGTGACTGTTCCACGAGGAAATCGTAGAGGGCATGTGCAACTAAACGGTGACCCGTTGCGTTCCAGTGTCCGTCAAGCAGATGTGAGGTTTGTATATTCTTCTCGTCCGCCTCCCTGAGATGCGGCTCCAGGTCCAGGCAGGAGATCCCCTGCGCTGAGCAGTGTTCGACTAATTCGGTCGTCTTCGGTAAACCTCTCATGGATGGGTGTACGGGAATAAACATTGCTATCAAGCGGCTGTTCTTTTCGTTGCAGGCTCTGCCTAAAGCACTAATCAGATGTTTTGTCAGCGTGTTGTATCGTTCGGCAATATTGTTCGTGCTTACATTCTGAGTGCAACTTTCTGTAAGCCTGTTTCTATGGGTGACGGAGAGTCTGTACTTTAGATAATTCAGAAGGTGTGACCTGGCAAAGAAGGTGGTGTAGCCTGGAATCCGGTACACGATTTTCTGTATCTTTCGGGGCGCCGTTCTGGGTGCATCATGTTTGATGAGAATTCCATCTTTGAGTGAGTACAAACCGCAGGTAAGGTTATCATAGTAATCGTTTGTCTGGCAGAACAATAAGACGACCAGATCGGGTTCATACTTATAGCACTCCGTCTCGAAGAGTGCGAGTTGATTCGCAGTGCCGGTGGAGCCTATTCCGGCGTTGAGCACTTCCCAGCGATTGCTGCGGGATTCCTGCTCGTTCAGATGCACCTCAAGCACCTTTACGAATGTCTCCTCTGCCTGCACTCCATAACCGCATGTGTATGAATCACCGAGACAGAGAATCCTGCGCGTACCCGGTGGCTTTCTATAAGGGTATTCTTTATCCCTCAGCCCTTTGGAGTTTATTGTCAAATCTATTTCGTATTCGGGACATATTATAAAACCTTTAATTCCCGGTATCTGTTTCGTGCCGACGTGCCTGTCCCATTGGTTCACACTTATTGCGAAGTATTTTTGAGGTTTAAATATACGCATGCCGAGTTCCAGGACAACGAAAAGCACACATATAGATGTGATGGAGAGCAGAAACGGTATAATGATTCTGCGGATGCGCATGGTAGAATAGGTTGCACAGGTACGGTTGATTGTGCATTCTCCACCTATACATGATAACAGAAAATCACGTTCCATTCAACAACCTGATCCCCCGAACCCGTAAACGATCCATTAATGTAATATTTAAACGGTTTTATGAATAACATAAAAAAATACTTGACATACATAAAATTTTATCTATAATGTTTACATGGAATCCAGATGGATTCCCGACCGGTGAGGATCATCGAATGATAAGATGATGACTGGAATATCGTCGAGCCGGGTGATAGGCATGCAAAAAGGGAGCGATACCATGGCCAGAAAATGGAATCCATTCATCCTGATACCGATAATACTGGATGTGGGCGTGTTGGCGGTTCTCCCCAAATTTGTGGCGCAATCGGGACTCGCTCGAGCGCTTCCCGTTTCTCTTGTCGCTTTGGCTTTCCCCTGGCTGTTATTTTTCATTATCAGCAGCGGTATCAGTTCAATCGTTAAAAAAGAGAAAGAAGAGCAGGAAGCGGAACACAATCGCGATTTCGTTTGATATCCCGCTGTGCCTACGACCTGTATCGAACCACCTGACATTGATGGGAGATAGAAATGAGAACCGGGAATATGGTATGTGCCTTATCAGCATTCTTAATGGTAGTCACTACTCTGTTATGCGCTTCGCCCTCCGAGTGTATTGAGGATAATTACTCCCTCAAGACCACGATGATACCGATGCGGGATGGGATGCAGCTGGCAACAGATCTTTACTTTCCGGTGAGCGATAAAAAACCATTTCCGATAGTTTTAATGAGAACCCCTTACGGTAGGAAGATCCTAAAGGATTATGGGGAATTTTATTCCGAGCACGGATATATTCTCGCTGCACAGGATGTTCGGGGACGTTTTGAATCACAGGGAGAGTGGGAACCTTTCATCAATGAGGGAAAGGATGGATATGACACAATAGAGTGGTTGTCAAGTCAGAATTGGTCGACCGGTAAAATAGGAATGTGCGGCGGTTCGTATTCGGGTTCTGTGCAGTTTGCTGCCGCAATATTGGAACCACCCCACCTGATAACGATCATTCCCAATATTACTCCGGCAATGCCATTCGGTAACCTGCCGTATGAAGGTGGTTCGCTGCTGATGGGTTGGGCGATCAGATGGATCGATATTGTAGAGAACGCGGAAACTGCTTCCGATATGGCCCGAAAGGTAAGGGAAGGCCTCGTCCGTGAATGGCGTAGCCTCTTGAATATTCTCCCCGTAATCGATCTAGATAAAGAGGTTCTCGGAAAGGTATATCCGTACTGGAGAAAATGGGTGATGCACAATACAGATGATTCATACTGGAAAGAGGTTGATTATCTCGAGAAGCTCAAGGGGCTCGATATCCCCGTGTTTCTTCAATCGGGGTGGTACGATGGAGGTAATAGAGGTACAAAGCTCGCCTATTTCTATTTAAAGCAATCCCGAAATGATCAAATAAAAATGATCGTGGGTCCCTGGATTCACTCGGACCGGTCATCAAAATATCTCTACGGTCAATATATGGGAGAGGCTGCAGGAATAAATTTATTCGAACTGTACCGGAGATGGTTTGATTACTGGCTGAAGGGAGAAGAGAATGGCATTCTCGATGAGCCTTTGGTCCAAGTATATAATATGGGATCAAACCACTGGTTTGAAGCTAACACCTATCCCTTGCCGAACACATCATTCACTAAACTCTATTTGACTTCAGAGAAAGGAGCAAATACATCGCGCGGTGATGGCAAATTGCAGCCAGGAACAGCTTCTTCAATTAAACAATACGATACCTATACCTATGATCCGGGTGATCCGTCTCCCTGTTATTATGCATATTTGAAAAAAGGAGCGTCGGAACAGTACAACAGATTTGTTGCCTCTCGCAATGATATTCTCGTATATGAAACACCGCCCCTCGAGCAGCCGCTGACGGTAAACGGTCCTGTCTCGGCAGTGCTGTATGCTTCGTCATCCGCCGGGGATACCGACTGGTGCGTCACAGTGTATGGGGTCGACGAGAATGGGGAGATCTATCCGATCGGTATGACGTGGGGCATTCTCAGGGCACGTTACAGGAATTCAATGCGCTCTCCGGAATTATTGGAAAAGGGTAAGATATATAAATACAACATCGATTTGAGTCATACTGGCATTACATTCTCAAGAGGTGAACGGATCCGCATGGAGATCTCTTCTTCATTATTTCCCGAGTATTCAAGGAATCTCAATACCGGCGGCCATAGCGAGACGGAAACAGAGTATGTATCGGCCTATCAGAGAATTTATCATACCGAGCAATACCCATCGCATCTATTACTCCCGGTTATTGAAAAGGGCAAGGATCGGTAGTTGCTGGAATAATCCAAAATGAAATCAAACGAGGAACCAGCTATTGCTCTCTCTGAAGAAATTATGTAACTGTTTGGAGTTTAGTGTCGTACTGCAAAGGGGATACTTCAGCGATGGAGGGATATAAAGAGGTAACGATTGTTCCATAGAGGATTGTTGCACCGGCGTGGATCGAAGACGGTGCAGTTTCATTGGGAGGACTATTGATGAAGCGCTTGGCATGTGTCTGTATGGTTCTGTTGATCATGGGCTCGACTGCGATGGCGAAAGGGATCTCGTTCGGCGCCAGGGGTGGTCTATTCAGTGCCAGTATCACGACAATTCCGAGAGGCTGGCAGAATACATCGTTCAAGCTCGGTTACTCGGGCGGTGTCTTCGTGAACTATGCAATCGACAAGAATATCAGCCTGGAGTCCGAGGTACTCTATGTGATGAAGGGGACAAAGGGTGTAATTGATTATCCTAACTTTCATGTAGATTTCACGGCGAATTATGATTACATCGATATTCCGATCTTTGTCAAGTATACATTGATACCGACGGGCAGTTTCAGGCCCTTCGTTATTTTCGGCCCGACCGTCGGGATAAACCTAACCGCCGATGTCGATATAGAGGGACAGGGTTTTTCGGGTACGATCGATTATTCCAAGGTCACCAATACGATGGAATTCGGCATCGTATTCGGAGGGGGAGCAGGCATTCCCGTCGGCAGGGGCCTGATAACGCTCGATGGCAGATTCAACATGGGCATGTCCAAGATCATCAAGGGCGGCGAGATTGTTTATGATTTCGACGGACAGAGATTTACAGAATCAATACCGGAGGAGGAGACCAAGAATATCGGATTTGCCCTGTTGCTCGGATATGCTTTCTAGATGGGTATTTCACGAACGATCAATTAATATTCACTATAAAAACGGCATTTATGTGAATTTACTACAGAAATATCACATATTCACAGAATAATTATTGACAAAATATAGAAACTGCCAGATAATACCCGGCGTTGCTGGGCTCTGCCGGGTTTTGTCGTAAGTAGCGTTAAATATTAAGGATAAAATTGGAAGAAAATGGAAATACACTTCACCCCCTGGACCGTAAAATCCTAGACGTCCTGCAGGCCCAGGGGCGCATATCCAATGTACAGCTTGCGGCCGAGGTGGGCCTGTCTCCCTCGGCGGTCCTGGAGCGCGTGCGTAAATTGGAAAAGCGGGGCATCATCGATCGATACGTAGCCCTCCTGGATCATAAGAAGGTGGGATTGGGTACGGTAGCCCTCGTCGCCGTGTCCCTCAATCTCCATCAGAAGAACTCGATCGAAAACTTCCACGCCTTCGTTGAGAAATGCACAAAGGTGCTCGAGTGCTACCATATTGCCGGTGTCGAGGATTACATCCTGAAAGTCTATTCACGTGATGTGGATGATTACGAGGATTTCCTTCTGAACGAGCTTACCAGAACAAAGGGAATAGACAGGGTAATGACGATGTTCGTTCTCTCGACACTGAAGCGGGAGACCGCCATACCACTGGAATGGAGCGGCCGGGGCTGTGAACGATCCACCCTCACGGATGTGAAAGAGAAAGGAAAAGAAGCGGAGTAGACGGGAACCACCGGTATACAGAGAAGGCGACGGAGCGCCGTAAAAAGGTTACCTACCGTTCACCTGATACATGATCATGCAGTATGACATACCTGAGGAGTGAGGCCGATGGCGACAGGATTATCGAGCTTGTATGCCCGGCGGGCTAAGGAGGTTCAGGCCTCGTCGATCCGCGAGATCTGCAAGCTGATCAGCAACAGCAAGATCTGCTCTATGGCGGGGGGATGGCCAGATCCGAAGACCTTTCCCGCCGAAGAGATCCGCGAGATCGCCACCAGGGTGCTTACCGATTATCCCGAGATGGCTCTCCAGTATGGAGCCAGTGAGGGGATTCCCGCCCTGTGCGAGGAACTGGCCCGCTGGACGGCGAGCCGGGATGGCATTTCATGCACACCCGATCAGGTCTTTGTTACGAGTGGCTCGGCGCAGGGTATGGAGCTGGTGGCAAAGGTACTGATCGAGCCGGGTGATGTGGCCTTCGTCGGGCTGCCGACCTATTTCGGCGGTACCGGGGCATGCCGGACATTCGGCGCGGAGCTCGTCGGGGTACCGTTGGACGATGACGGGATGAATCCGGAGGCCCTGGAGGCACGAATCGACGGGGCACGCTCTGCGGGCAAGAAGCCCAAGCTTATTTATATCATACCGGATTTCCAGAATCCGACCGGGGCCACCCTCCCGGTCGAAAGGCGCAAACGGATCGTCGATTTGGCCAACGAGTATGACTTGGCGATCGTGGAAGACAATCCCTACCGCAACCTCTGTTTCACGGGGAAACCGCTACCGCCGCTCAAGGCCTTTGATACAGAGGGGCGGATAGTATGTCTGCGCTCCTTTTCAAAGATCTTCTGCCCAGGTTTTCGGCTGGCCTTTGCGATAGGAGAGAAGGACATGATCAGGCGGATGGTTATCTCACGTCAGTTCGAGGACTGTTGCAGTAACGTGTTCGCCCAGTACATACTCCTCGAGTTCATCAAGGAGGGTCTGCTTGACGACCAAATCGAGAAGAACTGCAGGTATTATAAGAAGAAGCGGGATGTTCTCCTGGAGTCTCTGGATCGTCATTTTCCGAAATCGGTGAAGTGGAACCGGCCCGCCGGTGGATTCTTCGTCTTTGTGCATTTGCCGGATACGATGGACAGTGAAGAACTGTTGCGGCATGCCGTGGATCGGAACGTAGCCTTCGTAGCCGGAACACCGTTCTATATCGACAACCGGGGGCGGAACACGTTTCGCCTTTCCTACGCCCAAGCTGATGAGGAAGCCATGAAGGAGGCGGTGGCCGTGCTCGGCCGCCTGATCGAGGAACGAACCCAACAAGAAAGCGGGGAAAGGAGATGAAAGAAGAACTGCGTAAAAAGCTGGTCATTCAGGGCAAGCGCCTCAAGGAGCTCAACGAGTTCCTGCTCGATCCGAGGAACGAGGCTGTCAATGCCGTCCTGGATCTGGTCGAGAAGTACGGCGGTCCCAAAGAGATCAATCGCAGGGCCAAGCAGGTCCGTCGCTTGAGCAGTCTGATGAAGCGCCTCAAGGAGTCCGGTTCGCCGTATTACAAGGATGTGCTCTGGCTGAGGAATCAGGCAAAGAAGGATGCCTTCGTGTCGATGGGAGAGTACCGTAAAACAGTGGCGCCTGAGGTCGTGTCGTTCAACGAAGAGAATGCGGTCACACTCGAGATAAGCGCGTTGCAGTACTTCCCGTTTCTCATTGCTCAGGCCCGGCAGGCGATCGAGAGGCGAGAACTGATGCCCAGCCGCTTTATCCGTGTGCGCTGCATGAAGGAACAGGTTGAGGACAACGCCGATATTCTGGCCGTCGCTGCTTCGATGCAGATCGTCGGTGCATCCTACGTCGAGACCCTCGATACCAAGGGCACGGACGGCTCCAACGTCCACCTCGGAGGACCGGAAACGATCACCGGTTACTTCGGCGGGGTCGGTCAACCGAACGACCATGCCTTGAAATGGACTGATGAATTTCTGCACTACTATACCGAGTACGGTATCCAGCAGGTGTTGAATATAAACCCGGGTACGGTACTTATCGGGTACCTGCTGCACAAGCTGGGGATCGAGAACGAGTTCAAGGTCTCGGTCTATCTCGGAAACGACAATCCGTATGCGGTGATGTGGACCCTCATGACAGCTCGCTTGCTGTCCGACCGCAAGGGTTCCACTTCGCTGATCGGCTTCAACTTCAGCAATTCGGTGAACAACGAGACGATCCGGATATCCAACCAGATACGCCGGTCACTCGGCCTGGAGCAGAACGTCCGCTTCGAGCACCATATCGTGGAGACCTGGAAATCGATCGTGGTCCAGCCATACGACCGCCGGGCGGAGCTCGTGGAGATCGCCAAGGAGGTTCCGAACATCTCGGCCAAGCACGAGGGCGGCGATGTGGAGGTTGAGAAGACCCGGGAGCACCCGACCGACATCCTCGACTACTTCATGCCCAAGGAGGATGTCATCTCCCAGGGCCTGATGGATGCAATGACCCGGAACTGGCTGGATAAGCACAATGCGGTGAACCATACTGCCAGGGATCTGGCCAAGGCCGGCATAGGTGTAATCGCAGCTCGGAATCTGCACGCATGATTAATATCAAAAGGAGACGGTGATGCAAAAACTGGCGTTCATTGGATTTGGAGTCGTAGGCCAGGGGCTTGCTGAAATCCTTCTCAAGAAGAAGAAAGAGCTCAAAGCCAATTTCGGATATGAGTTCTCCGTTGTCGCCGTGAGCGATTTCAACAAGGGATCGGCCCTGAAACAGGATGGTCTCGATCTTTCAACGCTGCTGGAGCTTGCAGGGGATAACAAGATCTCGGAGTATCCCGGCGCCGAAGCAGGTTTGAATGCTCTCGAAACGATACGAAAGTCGAACGCTGACGTCGTTGTGGAGGTCAGCTATACGAATATAGAGACTGGTGAGCCCGCGCATTCACACTTTAAAGCGGCCCTGGAGGCAGGTAAGCACCTTGTTACGACGAACAAAGGGCCGACGGCCCTCTTCCTGCGGGATCTAGTCGCTCTGGCTGCGAAGAACGGTGTCCAGTTACGTTACGAAGGCACCGTGGTCGCCGGGACACCCGTATTGAACCTCAACGATCTTTGCCTTGCGGGAAACGAGGTCACGGAGATTAGGGGCATTCTCAATGGAACGACGAATTTTATCCTGACGAACATGGAGAAGGGCCGAAGCTATGAAAATGTCCTCAAGGAAGCTCAGGAGCTGGGTTATGCGGAGGCCAAACCAGATGCCGATGTCGAGGGATGGGACGCGCTTGCCAAAGTGATGATACTCGCCAAGAGTGTTATGCGTGCGGATATCAGCGTAGAGGATGTGGATCGCACCGGCATAACGGGTATAAAGCTGGAGGACATCGAGGCTGCAAAGAAGGAAGGGAAACGATACAAGCTGATCGGCAAGGTGACGAGAGAAGGGGGCGGGGTAAGGGCCTCGGTCAGACCCGAGAAGGTTGATCTGACCGATCCTCTGGCATCCGTCGGCGGTGCTACGAATGCACTGACGTTCGTTACCGATCTTCTCGGTGAAGTGACGATCGTCGGTCCTGGAGCAGGTAGGGTGGAAACGGGTTTTTCCCTTCTTGCAGATCTCTTGACCATCCACAGAACGCAGTAAGGAAGACCCGGCTAGGAGAACGGATTCGTGTCTACTCTGCATGGAGACCTGCGGGTACGGTTGATCGCAGATTATATGTCCATGAATTTTCAAATATAACCTGAGGAAGATTAGATTTCTGAACATGGCAGGTGGCTAATGAAGATGCTGATTGCAGGTAAGTGGATCGATAAGAAAGACAAGATCGAAGTAAAGAATCCCTACGACGATTCGGTCATCGACACGGTACCGAGCGGAACGCCTGAGGATGTGGCGGCGGCGATAGAGGCAGCCGAGGAGGGTTACCGCATAAACCGTGACATGCCGGTTCACGAGCGGATCGGTATTCTCAAAGGAGCGGCCGATATCGTGGAGGAGAACGCTGAGGAGTTTGCCCTTACGATCGCCACCGAGGGGAGCAAGACGATTCGTGAAGCACGCAAGGAGGTCGCCAGGGCCGTTCAGACAATGGTGATCTCAGCAGAGGAAGCCAGGAGGGTTGTCGGTGAAACGATCCCCTTCGACTCGATGCCGGGATCGGAGAACAGGGTAGGTTACTACTTCAGGTTTCCGATTGGTATCATAGCGGCGATCACTCCGTTCAACGATCCCCTGAACCTGGTTGCCCATAAGGTGGGCCCTGCAATCGCAGGCGGAAACTCGGTCGTCCTCAAGCCGGCCACCGTGACGCCGCTTTCTGCCCTGAAGCTCTGCCGTGCGCTCATGGATGCCGGACTGCCCGCGAAGGTTCTCAACGCCGTCACGGGTTACGGGGCGACAGTGGGAGACGCAATCGTCGCCGATCCGAGGGTCCGGATGATAAGTTTTACGGGTGGTGTTGAGGCAGGGGAACGTATCGTCAAAAAGGCGGGGCTCAAAAAGATAGGAATGGAGCTCGGCTCGAACACCCCCGTTATCGTCTGCGAGGACTGCGATCTCGACAAGGCTGTCGAGCTGAGCGTCTCCGGGGCATTCTGGGCGGTCGGCCAGAACTGCATCGGCGTTCAGCGAATCTATATCGAGAAGGGAATCTACAAGAGATTCGAGACACTTTTCGTCGCCAGGACGAGACAGCTGAAGGTCGGCCCACAGCTCGAAGAGGACACGGATATGGGTCCCATGATCACGGAGGGTGAAGCGAAGCGGATAGAGCGCTGGGTGAACGATGCAGTGAAGAAGGGAGCGAAGATCCTGACTGGCGGCAAACGAAAAGGCTCATTGTACGAACCGACTGTTCTGGCCGATGTCCCTCCGGGATCTAAGCTGGACAAGGAAGAGGTCTTCGCACCTACCGTGAACCTCTATCCGGTCGGTGATATCGACGAGGCAATCAAAAAGGCAAACGATGTGAACTTCGGGCTCCATGCCGGTATTTTCACGAAGGATATCGAAAAGGCATTCAAGGCGATCAGGGAGCTGGACGTCGGGGGCATTATCATAAATGACTCGTCGGATTACAGGATCGATATGATGCCGTTCGGCGGCGTCAAAAACAGCGGATTGGGACGGGAGGGGATAAAGTTCGTGCTCCAGGAGATGACGGAGCCGCGGGTGGTCTGCTTCAATCTGTAATCAATCGCTGCCACGAGCACGTTCTGGCTCGAGTTCTGAAAGCAGGAACTTCAGATTCAAATCCTGCCACGCCCATCACAAATATTCATGGATATAGACGATGAATCTTGAGCCCGGCGGCATGGTAGCCCGGATGCCGTCCTCCCGGTGGTTTTGACAATCCACTGCCCGTGTGGTAAAATATTTATAAGAAGTTAATTTTTTGACGGTTGCGACGGATTTTCAGGAGTATATATGATCAGTCGGTCGTGCCTGTGCAGCGTTTTGTGTCTGGCGATCGTTCTCTTCGCATTGGATGCGCTGGGGACTACGATTACCGTAACACTCGATTTTCCCCGACCGGAAATCACGTACGAGAAAAATAGATGCATCGTCGGTGTAGAGGGACTTCCCATCTTCGCCGACCCCGGAGAGCCTCTCCTGCCGGTGTACACATATAGGGTTCTCCTCCCACAGGGAGAAAGGATCGCGAAGATCTCTGCGGTAGCTCCTCTGGAGCATGAGATAGCGGTCGATTATCCGTTACTCTGGGAGCAAAATCCCCTCCCGCTTGGATACAGCGGCCCGATCAAGCCCGTCTCTCCCTCGGAGACTGTCTACGGATGCCGGACTCCGTTTCCCGCAGCACGGGCGGGTCATGTGACGACCCAGACGTACAGGGGATATGACATCGCCTATATACGGGTCTTCCCGGTGACCTACGCAGGGGCGATGGGTATCGTCGTCTATGCCCCCCGGCTCGAGATCGAGATCGAGACGATCATGGAAGGCGGCCCGTGGTCGAACCCGTCCGGCACGCTCAGGCTTGGAAACCGGAATGATCTTGCGAAAGTCCAAGAATGTGTCGACGATGTTACCTATGCGGGATCGTACACGCACTCGGGATGGCCGGTACTCGGTTCGGAACTGGTCGATCCGCAGGAATCTTATCCGAATGTCATAATTACCCACTCCTCACTCGAGTCTATCTTCCAGGGCGTCAAGGATCTCAGGGACAACCAGGGTCTCTACACGAGGATTGTACTCGTCTCCGAGATCTCGTCCGGATATACGGGAGCCGATCTTCAGGAGAAGATCCGCAACTTCATCACGGATGCCTACATCAACTGGGAGACGGAATACGTGCTCCTCGCCGGAGACGATGAATTCATACCGCACCGGGGGCTCTATGCTGAGATCCTGCCGTATATAATCGATCCGGATGTCGCATCGGATCTGTACTACGGGGCACTCGACGGAAACTGGAACAATGATGGTGATTCCAACTGGGGAGAGCCGGGAGAAGCCGACCTCGTACCCGATGTAAGCGTTGGTCGGATCCCGGTAGGTACAACCGCCGAGGCGGCCAATTTCGTTAACAAGCTTGTACGATACGAGACCGCACCTGTTGTAAGTCAGATCCGAACGGCACAGATGACCGGAGAGCTTCTCTACGACGAACCGACCTGGGGGGCTGACTCCAAGGAAGAGATCATCGGGGGTTCGAGTGCGAACGGATTCACGACCACTGGCATTCCGGTCAGCTGGACCATCACAACCCTCTTCGATCGTGATCTCTATCCTGCCGAATGGGACAAGTTCGATGTAACAGGCAATCTCAACAACGGCATCCACATCACAAACCACCTGGGCCACTCCATCAACAACTACACGATGAAGATGTACAGCGGCGACGTTCTGGCCCTTATCACGAATAACGGTATCGCGAACACATACTTCATCGCGTTCATACAGGGCTGTTACTCCGCTTCGTTCGACAATCGATACATCGACGGCAGCTACGTGGACGATGCCATCGGCGAGTATTTCATCTTCATCGAGAACGGTGCTGTTGCGTATCTCGGGACCACCCGTTACGGTGCAAGTGCGCACGAGAGCACGCGCGGCGCGGGACATTACTACGACAGGCAGTTCTTCGATGCCGTCTTCGGTGAGAATATAACCGCTATCGGCGATGCGAAAGACGATGCCAAGATCGATAACATTCCCTATATCGATTTCAGGGGCATGAGATGGACGCACTACACCTTGGTACTGCTCGGGGATCCGGCCATGGATATATGGACGGATACGCCGGGCGGGCTGGTGCTCGAGCTCCCTGAAGTAGTGTATACCTCGGAAAACGAGGTTCGTGTGAGGGTCACAGATGGCTCCAATCCCGTCGATGACGCACGAGTGAGTATTTTTTCGGACAGCACCTGTAACGCTACCGCCCGTACCGGTGGAGATGGGATCGTCTTCCTGAATCCGGATGTTTCCCAACCGGGTACACTCTTTGTGGCGGCGAAGGCTCATAACTACTATGCGGTGCTCGACACGCTCCAGGTTGTCTCGGCGGCCCAAGCGCTCCTCATGATCGAGTCCGCGACACTCGATGATGACGGCACCGGTCAGAGTCAGGGGAATTCGGACGGAATGGCCGATGCCGGTGAGGTGCTGGAGGCGGTAATATCACTCGAGAACATCGGGTCGAACGCCGCACTCGATGTACAGGCTACATTGAGGTCGGACGATCCACACGTGACTGTGCTCGATTCGACCGGTATCTACGGTGACATCGCCCCCGGTGCAACGGTAACACCCTCCTGGAGCTACGTCGTAAGCGTTTCACCTTCGGTGCCCGACGGTCATTGTGCTGCATTCGAGGTCATGCTGAGCTACAGCGATACATCCGTCGTCCGCCATTGGAATTGTGCGCTGCATGCACCCGTCCTCGGGATTAGCGATATAGCCTACGATGATTCGCTTTACGGAAACGGGGATGGTTGCCTCGCGCAGGGAGAATCCGTCGGGATTACACTCGGGCTTCTGAACACCGGTTCCTCGGAAGCCGAGGGCGTCAGCCTGACACTCGGGGAGTCCGATCCGTATGTCGAGTTGAACTCGGCGATTTCCTCTACCCCGGATATACCCGCGGGTGAAAGGCGGCAGACCGCGACTCCATTCGTCATAACGGTATTACCCGGTTGTCCTGAGTACCACAGAATAGAGCTGCACCTGAATATCGATCTCTCCTCAGGCCGGCAATCCGCATGCAGCTCGGCAGTCTTCGTGGGTGGGTTTCTCGATGACGGCTTCGAAAGCGGGGCGGGGGGTTGGTCCCACGGTGAAATCGTGAAGGGATTCGTCGACGAGTGGCATCTCGAAACCTACCGGAACCACACGCTGGGCGGGGCGTTCTCCTGGAAGTGTGGGGGGGATGGGGCAGGGAAGTATATGCACTACTCGCACGGGGCGCTCATAACCCCCGAGCTCTGCTTGGGTCCCGATGCAACACTCACCTTCTGGCACTGGATACAGGTCGAGCTGGAAACCGGCAACTATGTATCAGACGGAGGTATCGTCGAGATATCGACGGACGGCGGTGCGACATGGACCCGCATCACGCCTGTGGGTGGTTATTCGCATGCGATATATCCTGGCACCTCCACGCCTATTCCGGCATGGACCCCTTGTTTCGGTTGGACGAACGACTGGACGGAGGTGCAGTTCGATCTTTCGGCTTACGAAGGAGCAGCACGGATACGGTTCAACTTCGGGGGCGGAGAGCACTTCAGCAATGAGGAGGGCTGGTATGTCGATGATGTCGTCGTGTCCAACGGGATTACTTCGGCCGATATCACAGAGGATCTCATGCCGGCACCTCTCGCTTTCGAACTGTATGCCGTGTTTCCCAACCCGGTATCACGCAACGGCACCCTGAAGTTCGATGTGCCTCGGAGATCCCGGGTTACGATCCGGATCTATGATGTGACTGGCCGTGTGATCGATACGGTCAAGGATGTGCCTTACGATCCCGGCAGATATTCATATATCTGGGATTGCCGCGGCATTGCGCCCGGCATTTACTTCGTTAGGATGCAGGCGCCGGGCTTCGACAGGACACGCAAGATCGTTATTGTGCGCTAGCGTATCGCTAAGGATTCAGATCGCAACACCCCATTGTGACAATCGAAATCTGTAGCTATTATCGTAAAAAGGCCTCACTTGTAGATTGTCTTGATATGCCCCCAGGACCATATCCTGACCGGCAATATCTCCAACTGCTCATCTATCTTGTTCTGTAATATCGGAGTGTTTACTCCAAAGTCCTTGTACTTAACGATTCCGTTTCCATCGATAATCATGGACCATTCGGCCGCCACACCGAAGTTGGCTCTGGCATCGGCTGCCCCCAGGCATAGAGGATAGGTGACACCTGTGGAGTTCTTGTAACTGTTGACCTGAGCCCATGAACCGGCCCACAGGTCGAGCCCGATTGCCTGGAACTGGTCGTTCTTGTAGGTCTGATGGATATCGCTTTCCGTCTTCGGACCAGACGGATACAGGCAGGGAGGTCAGCCGTAACCGAAGAAAAACAGATATACAACCTTGCCTCTGTAGTCCGATAGCGATATCGTGTCCCCACTCAGAGTGAGGTACGTGAAATCCGGCGCCGGTTGCCCAACACTGACCTGTGCCCAGGTCGCCGGGGCGAGGAGCAGGATTGCAATGATGCATAGCAAAGCTCTCTTAAACATAGCAACCCCCTTCTATACTTGCAGGCGGCTCCCTGAAGCCGTCTGTCATGCGTCTTGTCAGGTACTGGTCAACATCTCTGATCTCTGGCTGCACTTCTCGTATCTTCGCTAGAAGACACTCGTGATCATCAACTCCAATCCCTCGAAATCGAGCACCTGGTAACAGATGCCCGAGCTGCACGTGAGTCCTCCTCTTCGTTTTCCATAAAACAGACTGAGAAAATGATTGTTGCCGTACTGATAGCTTGCTGTGTATCCAATCCAGTTTCGTGATGCTGTTTCGACGTCCATCGTCGTTGGATTGTCGGTCTCGTATGGATCGGTAGTTCTTTCCCAAACCACACCGGCGCTCAATCTCGGTGCATGGGACACGGTGAATGCAGTGATGTAATTCTGTACGTTGGTAGTCTCCATAAGAGTCTCGCGATCGAATGTCTGGTACTCGAAGGAGGTTTCCGTTCCTATACGGTGCGGCCATTCGTTTTCCAGATGAAGCCCGAAGGCGTAGCGATCCATTTCGAGCTTGATCGGCTCCTGGCTGCGGTCGATGAATCCCTTCAATGTGATACTCTCATTCAGATGATACTTGATCTCGGCAAAGATCTCCTTGTACAAAAAGCGCCTGCGGAATTCTCCCTCGCCGAACTCGTTTTCGGCTTCGGCCAGGTTCAGTGTGAATGTGTGACCGCCCGGTGATGTGAGTAACATCTCCGCCTGCCAACCCATCTCGTCCGTCGCGACGAGGGTATGCGTGCTTCTATTGAGGATCCGGTAGGAATGTTCCTTGACCACGTACGGGGGATCGTTGAATCCGAGCAGGAAATCGTTATAGTCCTTGAATTCCACACTCAACCCAACGGGTCCTCTCGAGAAATTCATACTCGAATAGAAGGCGTGAACGCATTTATCAGAAAGAATGTCGAACCGCGGATTGTTCTCACCAAGTTGCAGTGCATATTCGGAATATATCTGTACATCGAACGGGAGGTTTCCCTCGATCTTGAATGTGCCGTATTCGGTAAACTCCCTGTCCCCGTCGAAGTCCTCATCGTAATTATCCCGGAGATACGCGCCACCAAAGCTCCATCCTTCCAGTAAAAACAGATCGGCCTCTGCGCCTTCGATCACGTGAGTACGCCTCATCTCCTCGAAATCAGGTGTGGGCGGCATATCGTTTCGTAATGGTTTTCCTCTCAGGAGCTTCAGCTGTGCGTAATCCGTTTCATACTTCAGGAGAAATCCATCTACATCACGGTAAAAACCGTACCGGATGCGCAGCCCGATGTCTTCGAGGATGGTACCCGGCAGCTCATACGAGCGCAGCAGCAGGCCCCGTCCGAACATTTCGTAGAAATTGCCGACGGTTATCTCGAATCCCTTTTCGGAGAACCGTAAGCTCCGTTGGGTGAGTTCCGAGTAACTGCGTTGTTCTGTGCCGGCCTGGAAGATCTCGAATTTACCGAATCCCGTGATGCTGCCGTGGTCGTACGATAGACTGAGTTGGTCATATACCCTCGAAAGGTTCGATGGATCGGTATAGGGAAGGTTACCGAGCTGGTATTCGAGAATATTCGTCCCGGAGATCTGCGCCTGCGCGCCACCGCTCAACAGTATAAGTACCGATATGAATACCTTAGTCTTCATTGGATTCGCTACCCGATTTTTCCAGTAATTTCTGGATCTCTTTTTCCAGGATCTCTTCATCACCCGGCCTGTATCCTCGGTGGATATAGACGATTTCATCGTTCTGATCGATGAGGAGAACTGTAGGAAGAGAGATCACCTTCAGCTCCTTCATGATCTGGCTGTTGATGTCTATGACGACCGGGTAGGTAATGCCGAGAGAACGAGCGTGCGGTTTCACCTTGGGCAGGTTGCGGGGACCGTCGACGCTGATTCCAATGAACCGGACTCCCTTCTCCCGGTAACGTTCGTGGATGGCGACCAGTTTCGGGATCGAACGCCTGCACGGTACGCACCACGTCGCCCAGAAATCGATAACTGTCACCTTATCGCCCTTCAGCTTGGAATACGAAACCCTTTTGTTGTCCAAGTTCTTCAGACGGAAGTCCTTCACTTTTCCCTCGGCAACAGATGTAAGACATAATGAAACTATAAGAAATACAATCAACTTTTTGAACATGACGACCTCATGGGGTACTCGTGTTGATGTGTTAAGGATAAATTCGACAGGATTCGCCGGTCATCGTTGCACTCCCCTACGTTGCGTATCTCAACCAGCTTTGTGGCTCCCAGGCTCGAACGCTCGTGCTAACCATCGTTATGTCAATATTCTTTGATGTGTCAGCTCTCATCATGCACTGGTGCCTTTCCAGATTTGAGCATAATTTGCGCCAATATAGATGTTGATGTGCCCGGTGTCAATAGGGTGCCGCAACTTATTTAGTTTATATATGATACAACAAGATACGACACGCTTACTCTGTTTATTATATAGATGTATAGGAGTGATTAGGAATATGGACGTTTCATAACGGAAGGTTGGTTTCGTTCTGCAAAGGATCATTCTCTTCGGGATTCGTTGCAGGTGCTCGTAAGCAATCGAGGAGGGCGAATGCATTCGAGGTTTTTATGCCTGTCGGCCGCCCGGACATACGGTATGCGATTTCCTATTACTTCCGCACAATGCTTATAGAGACACCTGCCTCACTCGTTCGGTATATCGTCGTCTCGAGGCCGGGATCGGATTCGAGGATTTCCAGGAACCTGCGCATATCCGGTCCATGTGAAAGGATGTTGTGGGCGGTGATGGCGCCTCCCGGTGTAACCCGATCGCGAAGGAGCTCGAGATAATTTATATAGTCCGGTTTCCAGGCGTCTATAAAGATGAAGTCGAACGAACCCTCAATCCGTGGAATCTCCTCGAGAGCATCGGCGATTCGCGCATCGATCACACGATCGAGGCCTGCTCTGCGAAAGTTATCGCGGGCCTCCATGCCTCTCGCTTCCTCGATCTCGAGTGTGATCACCTCGCCTCCTGTCTTTGCGAAGGCCAGACCGAGCCATAGTGTCGAATAGCCGTTGGAAGTACCGATCTCGAGACCTCTGGTATAACCGTTCGCGATGATGAGATTGTAAAGAAGTCGGCCGTCACGCGGTGGTATGTTCATACCCCCGTGCTTGTACGGAAGGTGTTTCAACATCGGCAGCACACGCGTATTGTCGATTCCGCCGAATACGTCGGTGACGACTATAGCGGTCTCCAGCATCGTGAAACGGGCGTTGTCTATCGGCTCGTTGTGCCTCACTTCGCTAAATTCGTAGATACTTTCCCCACCCCTTCTTGCCGCAGCTATCCGGTGCGGAAAGACGACACCGTTCACAGCCCTGTAATCCCCGAGGCTCCAGGAACCGATCCGGATCAAAAGGCCCAATTCGGCATCGAACCATACGGGCCTGCGTTGCCCGTCTTCGATTAGCTGTAAAACAAATACGGTTCGGTCGTCGCACTTCGCCTTTTCCTTCAAGATCATCGTACCGAAATAATCGTTGAAAAGGCGGGCGCCGTGTGGATTCAGAAACAATCCGAGCGGCAGCTTATCCATGCGTTCATCTCTTCTGGATCCTTCCGCATCCTTGACCCAACCGATGTCGCCGTCACACCCGAATTGAACATCGCCCGATGCATATTGGAGAGTCACGGCCCACTTACCCGGGATTTGTGCGTATGCATCGACCAGGACTGTTTCGGCAGGAGGATCTCTGCGTGGATAGGTGTGTATGAGGTGCCCCGAGCACACACGGGTTGTCAGGTTCCGGATAGCGTCCGGCCCGCCGGCCGCCTCGATGTACCCGTCGAGAATTCGGCTCAACGTGGGTAGCTCTTCGAACATTGCTATATGCGTGCCTGAGAGTTCAACATTCACGGCAGGGACAGTTCCGGCCTCGGTGCCATCCAGGCGGATGCCGGCACCGGCGTGTCCCTCATCATATTTCAGCTCGGCCCTGGCAATCACATTGTTCTGTCCCCGGACGGTCACCTCTTTGCCTACGAGTTCATGTGTGCCGCGTACGTAGAGGATTGCACCGGTGTGATCTATTTCGCGGTCAACCCGGCACTGCACCGGCTCGCCGGCCTCATCAGCCAGCCGTATCACGTGCATCATTCCGGGATCTTCGTGGGTTCTCGTATCAGGGTACCAGGCGACCCTGAGGGCGCCGCCAGCCTCATCCGATCCGCCGTCATCGTCGTTTGCTGTGAGTTGAAAGGCCAGGAGGGCACCGGGCTCTGGACTGGCACCGATATTCTTCCAGGGAAAAAGTGCTTCGATGATGTAACCGTCATCGACTATTCGGCTTGCCGCCTGGACGGCGAGCTCGGCCCCTCGCAGGTCCTCCGGACGCTTATCGAAGATCCTCTGCCGCAAGGATCCGAACTCGGGATCAGCTCCGGAACTTACGATGACCTGGTAATAGTTCGAGGAGCCTATCCGTTCTCCCACGTAGAGCTCGACGCAGTCAAGCCGCCAGATCCTCTGGGGGGCCTCACGGGGGATGTCGTCCTGCACCGTCACGATTACGAGCAGACCTTCTTCATTCCATCCGAGCCGGAACCGGACATCGAAGTCCTCGGCCGGGCGAACCGAACCATCGGGAGTTGCCACATGATCGACACGGAATCCCTGTGCGCCCCAATCGCCGTCCGAGCCGTCAATGGTGACACCTCGGACCTTCGGAATATCGTACCATGCAGGATCGGCTTCTGACATGCATGCGTTGCCCGCGTGTGCGGTTGTACATGCACATGAAAGTGCGAGAAATATCAAAACGGGATTTGTCAGTAGTTTCATACGTTACCTCCTTTACGGATCCATAAAAAATCTACAGAATAACGTAAAACCCTACCACTTAATTGAATCTGAAAAATCCGTAAGGATTCGAAGGGGGATCACGCTAGCGATCATCGAGATACTGCCCGAGCCATTTGTGTATCTCTTTCCACCAGCGCACGTTGTTCTGCGGCTTGGATATGACGTGCCCCTCATCGGGGAATACGACGAGCCGTGAGGGAATGCCCTGTCTCTGAAGTGCCGTGAAGAGCTGCAGGCTTTCCGCAAATGGAACGCGGTAGTCCATCTCGCCGTGGATAACGAGCGTCGGTGTTTTGAAATTGTGTGTGTGCCGATGGGGTGACCACCTGTCATAGATCTCCGGTTCGAGCCATGGACTCTTTCCCATATCCCATTCCGGAAACCACAACTCTTCGGTTGCGCCATAGAAGCTCGTCATATTGTAGAGGCTTGCGTGGCTCACGATGCACGAGAATCTGTCCGTACGGCCCATGATCCAGTTCACGGCGTAGCCTCCGAACGAGCCGCCGATTGCGGCCTGCCGGCTGCCGTCGATGAAATCGTAGTGCCCGATCACGTAGTCCAATCCCTTCATAAGATCCTCGAAGCAGCGCCCCCCGTAATCCCTGCTGACCTGTTCCCGAAAAACCGAGCCGTAGCCCGAACTCCCCCGCGGATCGATGAAAACACCCACGTAGCCGGGGGAACAGACGAGCTGAAATGTGAACCACCGTTGCATAAATCTGTCGGCCCACATGTTCTGTGGACCCCCATGAATAGTGAGGATGACCGGGTATCGTTCACCCGCAGTAAATCCCGGCGGTTTCTGGATGAATCCGTGAACCCGTGTATTGTCCGCACCCGTGAACCAGAACTCTTCCAGAGGTGGGAGATCGAGTTCATTCAGAAAATCCGAATTAACGAATGTTCGCTGTATGGCTTTTCCACCGGAGACCGACATGCTGTATAGCTCATTGGGAATGTGGTTGAACGAGCGGAGAAAGATCAGAGTCTTTCCGTCAGGCGATAGATCGGGATTTATGTTATAACCGTCATTGGAAAGCTTTGTCAGATCTCCGTTGAGTTTTACCCTGTAGATGGAACAGCGCCCCTCATCACGTGCGGTGAAGAAGAGCGATTTGCTATCGGGTGCCCAGACGATCTCTCGTACCGAGCGATCGAGATCTTCCGTCAATCGTGTGTTCGTGCCCCGCTTTCTATCATACACGACGAGGCGTTTCCGGTCGGTCTCGTAACCGGGCTTCTCCATTGCTGCATATGCGATATACCGTCCGTTCGGTGAGTAGTGGGGCTGGCTATCTAGGGCCGGGTTCGATGTGAGCTTTGTTTCTTCCAGGGTTTCCACGTCGACTGCGAAGAGGTCGTGATTCGTGCTGATGGCCGGCACCGGATCGGCGTTCTTTATGTAGCAGGCCTCCCTGCCGTCTGGTGAGATGTCGAAATCGTGGGCACTTGATAGCGAGACCGGTGGTGTATCGAAATCGGCCGGTGTCAGATCCTTCATCGAACCGGTTTCTATATCGACGAGGAAGATATGGTTACGCTCGTCGCCGAGCCATCTGTCCCACTGCCGGAAAAGGAGGCGGTCGATGGTTCGTGCCTTGCATTGCGGAAGTTCCTCATCGCTCCAGTTCTCCTTTATGGTTTTTCCTTCGGGAAACACCCTCGAGCCGCAGATGATGTGCGTGCCGGTATGCACCCAGACCGGTGAATAGAGACCGGTTTCCGAAAAGGTGATCTGTTGCGCCTCTCCTCTGGCCGGCCGTATCAGGAAGAGGTTCGCTGAACCGTTGCGGCTGGAGATGAATGCGATCGTCTTCGCGTCCGGCGACCAGCGGGGGGAATGATCTGCCGCCGGGCTGTTTGTAAGCTGAAATGCTTTCCAATCTGTCATCGACATGAGCCATATATCGCTGTTGGAGCTGTTCTCCTCGAGATCCGGGACGGAAACCGTATACGCAATCCACTGACCATCCGGTGAAATTCTCGGATCGGCGACACTCTTCAGACGGTACAAATCCTCTGGTCTCATTGGGCGTTTCGTCTGGGAGAGGGCGGAAGAGCCGAGTAGGACGATCCCGATTACAAGCGCGGCCGTGAATCTTCTCATGGATTTTCCCCCTGTAGGCTGATCCTGATTATACGTCTTAGTACTCGACGCACCGTGGCGTGTGTATTGTAGTATATTCAACACGGAATTGACAAGCCGTTGGAGCGGACGATACAATCCATCCTCGAAATGAACGGGTAACGTGCACCGTGCCGTAAAGGGGACACCATCAGAAACCGGACGCAGGTCATTATACTCTCTGTAATCATCGCTGCTACAGCGGTAATCAGGATGAATCTGGCCTTAACCTGCAAGGCACTGCCCGATTTCAGCGATATGGAGACCTACACACGGCTCGCCCTCCAGGGCGGCATCAGCGTATCGCCCCCGCCGGGCTACCCGCTCTTTCTGAGATTCATCTATCATATATTCGGCCCGCGAAACTACACGGCTGTATTCGTCGTCCAAGGTCTTATCAGCACCGTGACCGTCTGGCTGATATTTCTGGCGGCCGAGAAGGTTTCGAATACGAGATCCGCACTGATCGCCGCCGGTGTGTCGGCCATCTATCCGAATTTTCTTGTGTACAATCTTCTGACGATGAGTGAGTCACTTGGAATATTCTTCTCCGTATCGATACTTCTCCTGATGGTATCTTCCGCTCCGGAAAAGATCAAACCGTCCGCTGCGGCTCCGCTTCTTATCGTGGGATGCGCCGTCAGGCCAGTGCTGCTCTATTTCTGGCCGGGGATGCTTCTCGGCCTGAAGAGAAGAATGATATTCGTCATATCGACACTGGTGCTCATCTCACCGTGGATCGTATACGGTATCGCCACGGGAAAGAGCACGAACCGCCCGGGAAGGGCCTTCTACAAAACGTACAATCCACGGTCCGACGGCAGGCAGTTCGTGAGGTTCTCCGATACACCCCTCGAGCGATCCGACCTTCCGAATGCCGTGTATATCAGGGAGGCCTTCAGGTTCATAGTGAACAACAAGTGGAAAACCGTGAATATCATGTATAACAAGGCGGCGATGATATTCTCGAGAGGCTGGGACGAGCATTTCATGGCGAAGGTGATAGGAGCGAGCAGCTACCGGAGAGCCGTCATGATCTATGCATTTGTCCCCATCATGCTGCTTGGTTTCGGCGGTATGATCGTGACCTATGACAGGAGGAACCGGTTGGTGGCGTTTCTTGTGGCGAGTTACCTGCTTGCCTTCATCCTTTTGGCGATCTTCAAGGTGAGATACCGCGTGTTGATAGAACCGATGCTTATCATCTATGGGGCAATCCTCATAGAAAGCAAACTCCTTGAGTGCCTCAAGAGATTGTTTACTAGTAAGCAAGGAGGAATCGCCGGGCCGGAAGATGGTACAGTGAGTTCCGTTATCCATGCGCAGGGGGAGGTCCATGACTGAGATGCGCATGAAGTTGCCCCTGCCCGAGAACCGGGATATCATCGGTGTCCTGCTCTTTCTCGCCCTGGCCCTCAGGCTGTGGTTCTCACTGGCCGTGGGACTGCCCGTGCCGGAGGGCCCGCAGGTCGAGCTGGCCGCCCTGGCCCAGGGGGGAGATGTCGGTGTAACCGTAGCCCCCCTGTATGTGTTGTTTCTGCGAACGGTGTCTGCGCTCTTCGGTCCGTACGCGGAAAGAGTAATCTTTTCGATTCAGGGTATCGCCGGTGCCGCCGTGGTGATCCTGCTTTACTACATCGCCGCCCGTATCTCCAGCATGTGGATAGCGACGGTGACGGCCGTGATTGCGGCCATATACCCGTATTACCTCATCAACGGTCTCTCCTATTCGTACGGAACCATGGGAATGCTGGCCGTAACGATCCTCGTTCTGCTTGCCGTCCGGCAATCGAGGGGAAGGGCGGCACATGCCATTGCGGGATGCATAGCTGGCGTCGCAATCCTTACCGCACCGATCACGGCCTTCTTCATGCCCGGTTTCGCACTGGTTTTCAGGAGAAGGGGGATCTTCCTCCTCTGCGTGCTGATCGTGCTGGTCCCCTGGACACTGCGAAATTCGATCCGTGTGGGAATGCCGGTCCCCGTGTACGGCATCGAAGCATACGAGATAGCCAAACACCGCTATCGGCTAAATCACTCCGATGGTGTACTGCGGCTTGTCAACGATATATACAACAACGCCTCTGTAATGGTGTCTCGGGGCGGTGTGGCCGAGTTCGATGACCAGAGCGATAATGTTCGCAGTAGTAACTATATGAGGGCATACAGTTATGTGATCATCATGATACTCGCCGTATTCGGCCTGTTGAAGGGATACAAGAGATCCCACAGGCCGTTGCTTGTGCCCGTAGCAATCTTTATCTGCCTGGTCGTCTTTTTCTCTCTGCTGAGGCGTACATACCGCATTCTCTCTGATTACATAGTCATCTTCTATGCTGCAGTCGCTCTCCGTCTTCTCTGTTCATGGTTTCGGGAACGGCGCACATCGCCTGGACAAGATCAAATCGCTTCCCGCGAGATCAGCTTGAATAGAGGAAAGAGCAACCTCACGTTCACGTGTGCCCCGGAAGATACCTTCTAATCCGGTAAAAGGCACCGGCCGACCTATAGGTGAATCGAAAAATGGACATCTTATGATATGTATGGCTTAACAATCGACACCCGTTCTCGCAACGGAGGTAATTGCAATGGAAAACGTATCCGTCACGCCCGCACCGGTAACCCTGGCGGAGCGGATCGGCGCGATCGACGCCCTGCGGGGATTCGCAGTCCTCGGCATACTCATCATGAACATACAGAGCTTTTCGCTCGTCGGCGCGGCGTATTTGAATCCGACCGCGTACGGGGATCTCTCGGGCGCGAACAGGTGGGTCTGGATCATAAGCCATATCATCGCAGATAAAAAGTTCATGACGATATTCTCTATGCTCTTCGGTGCGGGAATCGTGCTCATGACGGATAGGATCGAGGCACGGGGAAGTGGCGCACGTGGTATTCACTACCGCAGAACCATGTGGCTCATCGTGATCGGCCTGTTACACGCCTATCTCCTCTGGTACGGCGATATCCTCTTTACCTACGGCCTCTGCGCCCTGCTCGTCTATCTTTTCCGCCGCCTCTCCCCCGGAAAGCTCTTTGCGATCGGTCTCGTGTCCTTCGCGATCGGCTCTATCACGTTTCTCTTCTTCGGTTATTCGGTACCGTACTGGCCTCAGGAGGCCGTCCGGAACACAATGGGAACCTGGAGGCCGGGGCTAGAGGTTGTCACGAGGGAGCTTGAGGCATTCAGGTCGGGCTGGCTGGGACAGCTGAAGATGAGAATCACCCAATCCTTGTTCCTGCAAACATTCTATTTCCTGATGCAGGCCGGCTGGCGATCTGGTGGTCTGATGCTGATCGGTATGGCCTTCTACAAGTGGGATATTTTGACCGGCCGGCGTTCGAAGAGATTCTACGCATGGCTTGTTGCAATCGGCTGTGCAGTAGGATTGCCGCTCGTCATTATCGGGGTCTACCGGAACTTTGCAGCCGGCTGGTCCCTCGAGTACTCGATGTTTCTCGGATCCCAGTTCAATTACTGGGGAAGCGTCTTCGTTTCATCTGCGTTCATCGGGGCCATGATGCTCGTAAGCACCTACGCCATGTTCCGCCGGCTCACCGGTGTTCTCGCTGCAGTCGGACGGATGGCCCTTACGAACTATCTGATGCAGACGGTCATCTGCACAACGGTCTTCTACGGTCACGGCTTCGGATTGTTCGGCCGTGTGGAACGCATGTGGCACCCGCTGATTATCGTGGCGGTATGGATTCCACAGCTCGTATGGTCGCCACTGTGGCTCAGGCACTTCAGGTTCGGTCCCGCCGAATGGCTGTGGCGGACACTTACCTACCGAAAATCTCAACCTATGTATGTGATTAAATAACCGCTGCTTATTGAGCTGGATGGTGAGTGTGACGAGGGCGGTGTAACGAGAAAGCGCTTTTCCGTTCGTGTAAATTGACTTATAATTATAATGACCCCGCCATGAAAAACATCCCGGGAGGTGTCAGCGATGTCCGGTCACATTTCGTCTATTACCAGGTTTCTCGCTCCAGTTCTTTTTGTATGTTTACTGGCTCTCGTCTTCTCCTGCGGTGAACAGCCAACGGGGATCGTGCAGGAGCCCGGAGACGGCCTATCCGGAGTAGGCGAGATCGATCCGGGCGCCAGCGGGGGCTTTCTGCTCGGAACGGTCTCCGATTCTACCAGGGGACCGGGGCACATCGAGATCTGGGCGATGGGTGTCGCCTTCGATACCGCCAGCGGGATCGTCTCCTTCGATGTACAGCTCGTAAACCGCATGCGAACGAATATTCCCGCTCCGGTCCGTTTTGTTGTTACGCGAATCATACCGGTGAACATCGCCGTTGTGGGATTCGACGGTGTCACGAGGGACGGATTCCCTTACTACGACTTCAGCTCGAAGCTCGGCGACGACAACGTCCTGGAGCCCGGCGAGAGCTCAGAGCCAGTCACGATGAAGTTCCACACGGTCACCCCACGGTCCTTTGCGATCGGTTTCCGGATCGATCTGGGACCGCCTCCGGGCACGGGGATGATAGCAGGTGTCGTTTTCCGGGACGATAACCGGAACGGCGTGAGGGATCGCTATACAAAACTGGATGAGCCCGGTATCCCGGGAATAACCGTCGCCCTCGAGAAAATCTCCAGTGACAGCGACAAGGTGATTCTGCACGTACGCACCGATAGAAACGGCGAGTACCGTTTCGGGGGATTACGGGAGGGTGTCTACGAGATCTTCGTGGAAGCCTCCCCCCAGTATTGGGAGATCACCTCGCCGAATCCACTCCTCGTTACACTCATAAAGGGACCTGATGGGGAGGTCCAGGATTTCCTCGGTGCGAACTTCGGGCTCTACCCCTTGTATCCGCCTGTTCCCGACAACCTGTTCGGGCCGATCCTGGTCGGTCCGGCCTCCCCCTACGGAACGCTTGTGGATTCGACCTTCACCAATCCGCCTTCCGTGCTACCCGTGGTGTTTCATTACTACCTCGAGGTTACGGAGCCGCCATGGGAGGGACCGTACCCCGTGGTCATCGACTCGGCCTCGGCCTGGATCAATGACGTATTGGTTTACGAATATAGCAAAGCCACGCCCCCCGACACGATCGCTTTCGCTCCCCGGATAATTCGACTTCGTGACAATCTTGTGCATGTGGGGGAGAACAAGATCCGGCTGTTCACAGACGGACCGCAGCGATCCGCGTTGATGTGGCGGGTTTACAGGAAACCTTAGGTTGTGCACCGTCACCGTGTGATTTGTATCAGTTTCTCGATCCCCCGATGCGATAGGTGAAGCTACAGGGGTCGGGATTGGGACAGCCGGGGTCCTTCCTGATATCGGCACCGAACATCCCGTAGAAGTGATTTGTATCGGTGAATCTGATACTGAACGTGATCGTTTGGTAGGAATAGCAGTCGGGTGGATCGACGGGGATGGTTGTTTCGGGTGAGGTGCCTGTTCCGGTCGCGGTGAGCGAATCCCAATCACCGGGAAATCCCGCAAAATTTATCGAATCACCGACGACAGTGACGTTGACCACGGTCCCGGGCGGTACGGGGATCACGCAGTCGTTCGATACGAGTGTGTCTGTGATCATAAACGCCCCGCTGTAGGGGGATTTGTCGTCGTCGTCATCATTTTTCGTGGAGGGGCCCGTGGGGCCATCGTCGAAGCAAGCGGGCAGTACGAGTATCAAGATTATGAGAAAGACAAGTGCCGTTTTCATTGTATGTGCTCCTTGTAGAGATGTTCGTGAGACACCCCCATGAATCATTTGTGAATAGCTGATGTTCGCAGGGCGGCCTCCCTGGGATCAGACGTTTCCATCCGCCCAAAAGCTCATCCCTCGAAATATGTGACGGCGTTCATCGCTATTTTGACACAACTTTTCCCGGGAATCTTCGGATATTGCCTTCCAGATTTACACCCGCTTCGGCTTTCCAAACTTGTTCAGTAGCTGCATACAGTGTACCATACAGCTTGCATTGGAATGGGGAATCTATGGCTGATAAACACATACTGATCCGCGACAGCGAGGCGTGGGATGCGATCGAGTTGTTTCTTGCCTCCGCCGTCGCCGCGGTTCTGGTTATCAGGGGCTACCTGGCAATTACCGGCTATCCGAAGATCGGCATGGGTGGGTTGCATATCGCGCACATGCTCTGGGGCGGCATGTTCATGCTGGTGGCCCTGCTCCTGCTTCTTATCTACTGGAATCCATCGATGCGCCGTTTTGCCGCATTCCTGGCCGGCATCGGTTTCGGCACCTTCGTCGATGAAGTGGGCAAGTTCATAACACACGATAACGATTATTTTTATAAACCGGCGCCGGCTCTCATGTACATCATCTTCATATCTCTATTCCTGATGGCTCGATCGATCCTGGGAGGCAGACCGCAGAGCGAGGAGGAGCATGCATTCAATGCCGAGCTTCGAAAACATATACCGGAGACGGAGACGGCATTTGGAACGAGAGTCAACGTCTATTTCCAGTTTCGCCAGCGGCTCAATATTACGTACAGGAGAATCGTACTGAACAGATGGTTCTCGAGGGTGTTGATCATCGGGTTCGTTATTGTAGGATTGAGTGGTTTGTTAACGGTGATAACGAATATCATCGAGCGGAATTCGACCGACATCAGTGTCTCATTCATCCAGATGATCGCATCGACGGGGAGCATGGTCTGCATCTGGCTCGGTATATGGCGTCTGCGTACATCCCGTCTCGGGGCCTATACATGGTTCAAGCGCTCGGTGCTCGTGAATATCTATCTGACCCAGATTTTCATCTTCTATCATTCACAATTCAGTGCGCTGGGCGGGCTGCTTGTCAATGCCCTGGTCTATGTGGCCCTTCGCTATATGATCTCGCGCGAGGAGGGCCCGGTTCAAGTACTTACCAATAACTCTACGGGGAGGTACAAATGAAACCCGGATCCTTGTTACTGGTCTTCATCTCTTTCGCTGCCATTATTGGTTACAGTGCCATGGCGGCGGGTCAGCCCGATACGGCATCAACCGAGCAGGCGATCCTTCCAGCCGATGCCGCGGCCGCTGCCCTGATCGCAGGTCTCGAGTTCACGCGGGTGGAGATCGACTCGATGCTCGAGGAGCTCGAATACAACCTCGAGGGTTACCTGAAGCTGCGTGACTTACCGCTGGAAAACACAGTTCCCCCGGCGATTCTCTTCGATCCCGTTCCGGTCGGATTCACGCCGCCATCCGTGCGTGAGGGGGTGCGGCCAAGCCCGGCGGAGCGGAATGTCGTTCCCGAGCGGTTCGAGGATCTTGCCTTCTACTCGGTCAGAGAGCTGGCAGAGCTCGTCCGGACCCGGAAGGTCACCTCCATCCGGCTTACGGAGCTCTTCCTCGATCGCCTGAAGCGTCACGGTTCCGCGCTTGAATGTGTGATTACCATCACGGAGGAGCTTGCGCTCGAGCAGGCCCGGCGGGCCGATGGGGAGATCGCCGCCGGACACTACCGGGGACCGTTGCACGGTATTCCTTACGGTGCCAAGGATCTTCTCGCCGTGAACGGCTACCCGACAACCTGGGGTGCCGAGCCGTACCGCACTCAGACGATCAATGCCGATGCCGCCGTCGTACGGCGGCTCGCCGAGGCGGGTGCGGTGCTCGTTGCAAAGCTCACACTCGGTGCCCTCGCCTGGGGGGATGTGTGGTACGGCGGGACGACACGGAATCCCTGGAATACCGAGCAGGGCTCGAGCGGCTCCTCGGCGGGCTCGGCCGCTGCGACGGCCGCAGGGCTTGTCCCATTCGCCATCGGTACGGAGACGTGGGGTTCTATCGTCTCACCATCGACACGCTGTGGTGTGACGGGACTCAGGCCTACCTTCGGGAGGGTGAGCCGGGCGGGGGCGATGGCGCTGAGCTGGACGATGGACAAGATCGGCCCGATCTGCCGTACCGCCGAGGACTGTGCCATCGTCTTCGATGCCATTCACGGGGCCGATCCCGGGGATGCGACGACGGTCGACCGTCCCTACGGATTTGATCACGATATCGATTTCAGCGCGCTGCGTATCGGTTACACAAAGGATCTATTCGAGAGCGATTATCCCTTCCAAGAAAACGACCAGGCGGCGCTGGCGGTCATCCGGGAGCTCGGCGCCGATCTCATTCCGGTCACTCTCCCCGAGCTTCCGGTTGGTGCGCTCTCTTTCGTGCTGAATGTGGAAGCGGCGGCCGCATTCGACGAGCTGACACGCTCAGGGCGTGACGACCTCATGGTCCGGCAGATCAAGAATGCCTGGCCGAATGTCTTCCGGGCGTCCCGTCTCATACCGGCGGTCGAGTACGTGCAGGCCAACCGTATCCGGTGGCTGCTCGTTCAGGCGATGGAGCGGCTATTCACCGACATCGATTGCTACATTGCACCATCGTTCGGCGGAAACAACCTGCTTTGCACAAACCTCACCGGCCATCCGTGTGTCGTCGTGCCCACGGGCTTCGACGCGGAGGGAGGTCCGACGAGCATCTCGATCATCGGCAGGCTCTATGACGAAGGACTGATCCTCGGAATCGCTGATGCGTACCAGGGCGCAACGGAGTGGGATGAAATGCATCCACCGCTGTTCTCCCGATGAATCCAACGCCCGGCACAATCTTCTTTTTTTCGGGCGCACACTTCGAGTATGGTGTTGTGTGACAGAGCATGTGAGATGCCTGTACCGGGAGGTTCCCGGGCCGTCTTACGAGACATTCGATACGGATGTGACAGTGTTGAGGGAAAAAAGAGTATCAGTTGTCGTTCTGATCGCTGTAGCGGTAGTCGCATTCTTTCTGAGGGCGCACCATATCGGCTATCCCCCGATCGGCTACCATTCGATGAAAGAGGTCCATTACCTGTCGGTGGCCAAGGGGTATATGGATCACGGTGACTTTTTACACAAACGCGTGCTCTATTCAGGCCTGTCGTCGGGGCCGGGGTACATAGAAGGATTCCCGCAGTTTCAATTCCTGCCCCTCATATATTTCGCATTATGGAAAGTGTTCGGTGTGCATGTGTGGATCGCCCGGTTTGTCGTCATCCTCTTTTCGCTCGGCACGATCGTGTTTGTCTACAAGGTGTGCAGGGAGCTCGGCGGGAGCGAGGAGGTCTCGCTCCTTGCTTCCGTTTTCATGTCGATAATGCCGATCTCCGTGTTCTTCGGACGCAACGTTCAGCCCGATGCCGTTGCGCTGTTCTTCATTCTCATCTCACACTACTTCTTCTTGAAATGGGCGGCGGGATTCAGCGCCAGGCACCTCTTTTATTTCTCGCTCGGGCTATTCATGGCCGCAATCGTCAAGGCGACATTCCTGTTCCTGGTCATCCCTGTGCTGTTTGTATTCCCCTATGGAATGATGGCCGAGCCGCATATACGGCGAAAGATTTACAAGCAAATGATCGTACTTGCACCTGCCCCGGTGCTCGTCTTTTTGTGGCTGTTATTCACGAAGTCGTTGCTCACGGCGGGAGGCACACTGATACCCTTCGACCGGATGCTTCTTCCGGAGTCCTTCACTCTCGCTTACTGGCGTGTCCGGTTTCCGATAATATGGAAATACATCGGCGAGAACTATACCTTCGTCTATTTCAGCTTCTTTGTCGTGAGCCTATTCTGGTGTGCTTTGAATTTCAAAATGAGGCTCTCGAAATATATCATCGGATCTGCGGTTACAGCACTTCTCTATTTTTTGCTCATTTCGGATTTTGCCGCCCGGCACAGCTATTACCATTTCCCGTTTTTACCCATGGTATGTATCGGTCTTGCGACGGTGCTGAGCGAAGGTGTGGATGTCATACGCTTCGATAAGCGCAGATACTTGAAGTACGTAATTTTGGCTGCGATTATTCTTCTTACCGCTCCGTCTGTTAAGGGAAACATCGACAAACATTTCGACAAGTTGATGCTCGGTACCGATGTGGCGGGGAGGTATATCAGGGAGCGTGGATTGCCGTCAGACAGGATATTCATCTCCTACGGATCTCCATCCGATACGCGGTTCGCCGGCTACAGGACGCAGTTTTACGGAACATTGTGGGAGGCGGGAAGGAGGGGGGCTCTGCTGCCGGCCGATTTGGAGAAGCTGCAGTTCTGCGAGAAAGAACTGGGCTTTCGCTGGATAGTGTTTTACAAGACCGATTGGATTGGTGCCGACAGGCATATTCTGAATTACATCACAGATACCTATTCCATCGTGCAGGCTGGATTCAAGGAAGACGAATTGCTCTATTACTTATTACTGAAGGGCGGAAAGGTCGATCTGGGACGTGTTAATGATATCGAGAAGCAGTTCGTCGAGCGGTACGAATTCAGTTTCGGCCACATTGATGTGTATGTCAAGGAGCCCTGAATCGGATGGCTATTCGGTGATTGTCTTCCGGGACGAAATCAATACGATTGACGTCGTACAATGCCGTGTTCTAGTAGAATCTCGAGCAGCTTATACGCCCAATATCTGTTGAATGCAGGGGTATAGTGTCCTCCGCTGTGATCGTTGATGGCATCTTCTGTGAAGTCCGTCATCCCGGGGAATTGTCCGAGGTTCACGACCTCGTTTCCCTGGCTGGGATTCGATTGATTCAATATCTCGTTCATCTCACCGATATACCAGCCGGGGGTTGTTGGTACCGTCAGATGAAAGATCTTCATATTCCTGTGACTGGTCATATAATGGATGAAATCGATCCCTACGAGAATGAGATCCCTTTGAAGCGTCGTCAGGCTTTCACGTTCGATCGTCCTTCCAATGGAGTAGTCTTCCTCTGAGATATCCATGAAGCTGACGATGTGACCATCAAATTCAACAGTAGATGGAAATTTCTTCTCATGCATATTAAGTTCATGCACCAACAGTACGTCTCGAAGATGTGGTTCCCTCTCTACACTGGCTTCGTACCTATCCGCTCGCGGAGCCCGTTCCGATCGTATTCCGTCTACTGAGTAGGAGATGAAATTAACGATATGGAATGGGCTTTTCGCTTTGTTATTACGGTTACGTGTGTTCCAGAGGTCGAGATGGTATCCTACCGACTTGATGTTATCCACCGCATCGTTGTGTGCATGCGCAACAATGATTGCCGCGATGCGGACTTCCCGGTGTCTCTTCAAGAACTGTTTCAGTCGATAATAATACTGTAGGGTGCCGAATCCTGTGGCTCCCAGATTCAAGACCCTGAGATTCCGGTTAGAAGCATCGGAAAGGAGTTCGTCCAGGTATGAACAGCATGTTTCGTTTGTCGATACACCCCATCCGAAGATGTAAGAGTCGCCGCAGAGGATTACCAATCCCTTGCTGAGATCGGTTTCTCCTAAGGTACCGAGACGATTGCCTTCGTTGTCCGTCCTTATGTCTATCTTGAAATCTGGACCGTAGAACGTGTGATCGAGATTGGCAGACGGTTTCCAACCCAGCTCATCGTCGGCGAGAAAGAATTCCGGACGTTTACGGTACATGTCACCATAGGCGAGTCGTAGAATGATTTCAAAGAGAGCGAGGGCCATCATCAGGCCGATGATCACAATTGCTGTATTCCGGAATGCATTCTGTCGTGTCAATGGGTATCCTCTCAACTCTGTTGTCTCCGCAGGCGCTTGAACACTTTCATCACCTCGAAGATAAATAGATAGACACCACCGGAGCCGATCACAAACAGCCAGTCGGTGGAAGTCGGTGGGGCGAAACGGAGGAAGTCACGTATGAACGGAATGTGTATGGCGGCAGTCATCAGACCGATCGAGCCGAGAATCGAGAGCAGAAGAATCCTGTTTGAGAAGAAGTTGCGGCTGAAGAGTGACATGTAATCATACCGCCGGGAAAGGATGTTGACAAACTGACAGAAGGCGATCGTGAGGTAGGCGGTCGTTGTTGCACGTGCATACAGAAGCGGATCGGCGGCGTCCACGGAGAACACGATACCATTTCGGTACATGAAGAGGGCGTAATTGGCGAATGAGAGAACACCGATCATGAGGCCCAGGAATATCACCTCAACAGTCGACCACCGGTTGACAATATGTTCGTTCAGATCCCGCGGTGGGGTTTTCATGACCTCCGATGGCGGCGGATCGTATGTAAGGAAGGTCAGCGGCATGATCTCTGCCAGCAGGTCGATAGCGAGAATCTGGATGGCGAGAATCGGAATCGCCCAGTTCCTGAGCGCCACGGCAGTGAGTCCGAGCAGTACGACGAAGAGCTCGGCGGCGTTCGTGGTAAGTGAGGCGAGGACCGTCTTTCGGAGATTGTTGTAAATCGTCCTGCCCTCTCGTACGGCATCGACAAGTGTGGGGAAGGAGTCGTCGAGCAGAACGAGTTCGGCGGCCTCCTTTGCGACGTCGGTGCCGATCCGTCCCATAGCAACACCGATGTCCGCCTTCTTGAGCGCAGGTGCATCGTTCACACCGTCCCCCGTGACGGCTACGACCTCGCCGTTCTTCTCGAGGAGTTCGACTATGCGGAGCTTGTCCTCGGGATCGACCCGGGAGAAGATAAGGGAGGTCTTCTCCTTCATGATTCCGCTGAGATCACCGTCATCCATCCCCTTGAGCTCGCCACCGGTGATCACGGGCGACGGGCGGCTCGATTCGGAGAGGCCGATCTCCGTCCCGATTGCCTGTGCCGTGATGGCGTGGTCGCCGGTCATTATGAATGTTCTGATACCGGCTTTGTGGCATGAATCGATTGCCTCCCGAACGCCCTCCCGGGGTGGGTCCATCATGCCCGTAAGGCCGAGAAATACCACATCCTTCTCAACCTCTTCGAGAACGTAGTCTTTGCCGTTCGGTTCGAGCGGCCGGTAGGCGATGGCGAGCACACGTAGCGCCTGCTTCGAAAACTCTTCCACGGTCGACTTGATCGTTTTTTTGTCTTCGTCGCTTATCGATTCGGCCTTTCCGTTGCGATAGATGCTCTTGCTGATCGCCAGCACACTGGCCGGCGCCCCTTTCATCGCGAGTTGCCGGCGGTCGCCGAACTGACGGACCGAGCTCATGAGCTTTCGCTCCGAGTCGAACGGAAACTCCTGCAGTTCGGGATTCTCCTCGTCCTCCGTCGGCGAGCGCGTGCCAAGCTTTGTGGACATCGTTACGAGCGCCGACTCGGTCGGATCGCCGACAGGGTACCAGCCAGCGTGATCGTCGTCGGGTTGGTGTATCTCGGCGTTCGAGGCCATGGTGGCTGCATCCATCATGATCTCGATCTCATCTATCCCGGCCTGGTCGACCTCGGAGCCGTTCTCATCGAGCAGATCGCCCTTCGGCTCGTACCCTGTTCCTGTCATCGTATAGTGTTTTCCGTTGAACCAGAGTGCGGTCACCGTCATCTCGTTTTTCGTCAACGTCCCCGTCTTGTCGGTGCTGATCACACTCGTCGATCCGAGTGTCTCCACGGACGGCAGGCTTTTCACGACGGCGTGGCGGTCGGCGAGCCGTTTGCTCGTCGTCGACAGGGCTACGGTGACCTGGGCCGGAAGCGCCTGGGGCACGAGTGCGACAGCGATTCCAAGGGCGTATACCATACTCGTGAAGAAGCTGAATCCCTGCCAGATGGCCACCACGAAGAGGATCGCCCCGATGATGACGACGGTGAACGTTAGCCAGCGGGCGAGCATTGCGAGTTCCCGTTCGAGCGGTGATTTCACCTCTTCTGTCTCTTGCGTCATGTCGGCGATCTTACCCATCTCCGTCGCCATCCCCGTATTTACGACGAGCCCCGTCGCGCTGCCCGAAGTCACGCTGGTCCCCATGAAGGCTATGTTGTCGCGATCCCCGAGACCGCACTCCTCTTTGATGGCGTTACTCGTCTTCCCCTGGGGCATCGACTCGCCGGTGAGGGCGAAATCGTCTGTTCGAAGATCGAACGATTCGACGATCCGGATATCGGCGGGCACCTTGTCGCCAGCCTCGAGGCGTATGATGTCGCCGGGTACTAGACGATCCTGCTGGACCTCGGTGAGCTCTTTGGCACGCAGCACCTTCGCCGGCGACATGATGAGGTTTTTCAGGCTTTCGAGGATACGACTGACCTTGTATTCCTGGACGAAACCGATGATGGCGTTTATCACGACGATGATGAGCATAACGGTGGCGTCACGGTAGCTCCCGATTGCAAACGAGATTCCGGCGGCGGCGATAAGAACAATGACGAGAAGATCCTTGAACTGTGAGAGGAAGAGAAGCCACTTGGGGACACCGAGATCCGTGACGAGCTCGTTGGGACCGTATTTGCGAAGACGTTTCTCGGTTTCCTCGGGCGAAAGCCCCTCCACGGTAGAACCGAGATCGTCGAGCGCCTCTTGAACGGTCATGCGGTAGTACGGCTTGTCACTCATGATCTCTTCTTATGGAAGAATAATCCGTAGCTTGCGTTTCCAACAAGGATTATTATGTTGCGTTCATCGGGTCTGCTTCTACCGATTATTATAGGTATAATCCCTCATTTTTACTCGAATAGGTATAATCACTCATTTTTACTCAGAATGGAAAATAATTGCCACCAACACAATCGCAAAATGAGCGCAAGCGTAAATTAAATTTTACAACCTAAGCCATACTCGTGTGCCAACCGACGACTACCATCACAGCCAATTTTTTGTATAACCGTCATATTTTATTGACATTTTCAAGATATTAATTTTGCTGAATATTATTTGGCAAGACGTTACGGGAAGAACGTCTTCCAGCCGGTTGTAATCAGATATGTACACATTTCGAGTCATCATTCAACCGAATGCATGAAGGCATGATATTTGCGAGATCGAGGGTAGCAGGAGCGAAGAAATGAAAGTTCGATATAGAACAAGGATACGATCGAGAAGATGGAGCAGGAAAGGGCTACATTTTGAAATAGTAATCGTTCCATGACGTAGAATGAGCGGGTGAATATGAACTACACGAAAAGAAGAAACACGGGATTTACCCTGGTAGAACTGATGATTGTCATCGCAATAATCGGTCTCATAGCTGTGGTGTCAATCCCGGGATATACCCGATTCCGCCAGAGCTGGAAACTGAATGGGGAGACACAGCAATTTGCGAGTGCCTTAAGAACCGCCCGTGGTACAGCTGTTATGAAGAATATAGATGTAGTTTTCACCTTCGACATTGACCATGACACGTACTCTTATTTCGAGGATACAAACAGGAACGGCAGCTTGGATAATAACGAATATATGAGCTCGACGTACGAGCTCTCTCCCGGCATCGAAATCGCCGCTCATACCTTTTCCAGTGCGATACTGACCTTTGGATCGAAGGGAAATACCAGACAAAGCGGATCAATAACAATAAGGAACAGTTACAACAATACAAAACGGATAAGGGTTTTCGGGGGTACAGGTAATATCAATGTGGAATGAAAGGAATAAGGCGCTTATGTTGCAGTCGCAAAAAGGAATCGGTTTGATCGAAATAATCATTGCCATGCTGATCTTTGGTGTCGGGATCATGGCGGCTATAAGAACGTTACCGGATAGCAACACTGCGACGACGCGCGCCAGAAATTTGACAGTTGCAACTAATCTAGCGCAGGAAAAGATCGAAGAGCTCATGGCTCTACCTTATAACAACGCTGATCTCTCTGCGGGAAATCACAACGACCCATTAAATCCTTTGGAGATTCATTACACCCGTACCTGGAATGTCACCAACAATGTACCTGTGACCGGCATGAAACGAATAACCGTCACGGTCAGTTACGAGTCGGCCAGCAAGGATAATTCGGTGACACTCAACACGTATTTGACATCTAGGCGGTGATTCATCATGAAGAGTATCTGCAATAAAAAATCGCCGGCAGGATTTACATTAATTGAGATAATGATAAGCATCCTGGTGATGGCTTTTGTCCTGATAGCATTCGCCAGTGTTTTCGTTCTCTATCAAAGGGGATCGTCGCAAGCATATACCTACGCCGATGTGCAGCAGAATACGCGTATCACCATCGAGTACATTACCAATCATCTCCGGCAGGCAGGGGCGCAAACGGATTATTTCCGCGGGCAACCGCCGATCGCCCACGCGGGACCCTATCAGGTAGTGATAAATGCGGATATAGACAACAGCCGGACAATCGACGGGCAGGGTCCGCTCACGGCGATCAACCGTGCTCTCAATCCGAAGACTGTCCCCTCCTCAGGAACGATTCTCTATAATCCTCCGGTCGACTATCAATCAAGCGCCGAGACGGTTGTTTTTACCCTCGATTCCAGTAAGGACGGTGTGGTTAGCAACATTGACAGAGGAGATGATCCCGCTGAGAGCGGTCTCAACAAAAACTTGTTCATCCTGAAACGATACGTGTATGGCTATAATGGTTTCTTCAAGAATGAGGTCAGGGAATCTGATGTTGCACTGGTTCGCGGGCCGAACCTGGCACCAACATGGACCATACCCCAGCCGTTGTTCAAGTACTACTATGACGACGACGAGGATCCACAGACCCCGGACAGACTGTGGGGGGATAGCAATGACGATGGCTCTCTGGATAACGGCGAGGTTCTTGCGGTGACGCCGATGCCGAAAAATCTCCTGAGCAGTATCCGGATGATCAAGATAACGGCGATCGGTGAATCCAATAGGTACAACAAGAGATATGAAACAAACGGAGGATTCTTTGATGTAACGATGACTTCCGAAATCTATGTCAGAAATATCTCGCGTACCGGTTCAATGATCAGGGGCAAGGTGTTTCATGACGTCAACAGTGATGGTGAGATAAATCCAGGTGAAACAGGGATCCCGGGTGTGGAGGTTCGACTCGCCGGACAGAATCGGAACGTTATAACGGATAATTTCGGTCTGTACTACTTCCCGCTTCCACCGGGGGATTACTCGGTTCAGGAGGTGGATCCGCCAGGATATAGCTCGACCATGGCGAACCTCGTGTCCGTGACGCTCGTTGCAGGCCAACCGCAGGTTGTCAATTTCGGAGATATAGCAACGACACCCATCGGTGTGATCATGGGGACCGTTTATGAAGATCTGGACAAGGACGGGGTTAAAGATGTTGGCGAGCTCGGTATTGCGGGAGTTACACTTTCGCTGGACACCGGAGCTCAGACCATTTCAGACGATAACGGTAACTATTCGTATGTTGCCAGGCAGGGCAATTACACGGTCGTCGAAACGGATCCGACCGGCTACTCTTCCACCACACCCAACTCATGCAATGTAAATATCGTCGAGGCGAATGATACTGTTATTGTCAATTTCGGTGATTATGCCGGCCCCGTATACGGAACGCTCGAAGGATATGTCTATCTCGATATAAATGAAAACGGTGTTCGAAACAGCGGGGAAGAGGGTGTTCCCAACGTGACCATCAAGGTCTCGAATGGGGATACAACAATGACTGATGCGAAGGGATTTTACAGGTTCAACCTCGTACCTGATAACTATTCCGTAACGGAGACGGATCCGGCCGGGTACACATCGACAACGGTGAATCAATATGTAGATATACCGATCGTTGCCGATACTACAGTCATCCGCAACTTCGGGGACATACTGGAGCACCGGCAGGACTTTGTCGAGATACACATCTCCAATACGGATCGGGTGCTTTCCGTCTGTACAGCTGACCTCGATGAGGATGACAAGAACGATAAGGATATCGTGCTCGGGACGGCACTCGTTGCAGGAATAGGTAATATGCTTGTCTTTCACAACAAGTGGCAGACCTCTACCACACCGGTTACAGAGCTCTTTGATTCCGATCCAGTCTATAGGCGGGATGCGGGAAGTAACATAAACACGATGAGTAGATACGACTTCTCCGAAGACGGGACTGTAGATGTTATGAGCGGACTGGACGTTGGAGCGGCTCCCAATATTCAGCTCTGGTACACGGGTAACGAAGGTATTCTGGGAATGGTTCCCAATGTGACCTATATCACGAGTGGTCTAAACGAGGTCATGGACGGCAAACTTGCAGACTTCGACAAAGATGGTCACATCGATCTACTCGTCGGTTTGAAGTCACCGATCGTGGCATCGACAGGAGCATTCGAGGTATTCAAGGGCAGCGGAAGCGGAGTCTTTGTGACCTGGCAGTATGTTAGTGAAGCCGGCTCCGAAGGAGACATTCCGCTGGGAGCGGTATGGGCCGTCGATACGGGGGATATAGACGGAGACGGTGACCAGGATATCATAATTGGTTCTCATATCACAGACTACACGGGGTGTATCGATGTCTACGTCAACGAAGGTTTTGCATCGTGTGATTTCACATGGCACGCACGATACGAATCGTTCGGTGCCGTCAACGACTTGAAGGTCATCGATATGCAGGAGGATGATGGTAACGAACCAGATATACTCGCGGCGGTAGCGACGGCCAGTAACACCGGATTGGTAATGCTCTGGCTGAACACCGACGGCACCTTCGGCATAGCGGATACGACAGGTTTCGTGTTCGATCTCGAGGTGACACCGAACCTGCCCGACGATTACGTGAATGCCCAGGGAGAAGCCCTCAGCCTTGCCGTATTGCATGTAAATAACGATATATTTCCCGACGTAGCCTACGGGACGAGAAGCTCGTCCTTCTACACGGGCGATATTTACATCCTGCCAGCCTACGGTACATTGCCTGAGAATGGAACCCAGATCAACCAAATCAATTCGGGTGAAATCATCACGATGGATGTGGCTGACTTCAATAAGGACAGTAGGCCCGATATCATCGTCGGGACCCGCTCTTCGGCGACCCAGGGTAGACTCGTTGCCTATTTCGGGAGGGAGCTGTAATCCGACGTTGTGTTTTCAGGAAGGATCGGTTCGATATGAGCGGCAAATTCATAGAGAAACTCGGAGGAGAGAGAGGAAGTATCCTTGTCATTACACTCCTTATCCTGTTCGCCATTACTGCGATTGGTGCGACCATGGCGATGATTGCTTCAATGGATCTCAAGATTGCGGGAAACCAGCGTACGACCACACAGTCACTCTTCGTGGCGGAAGCCGGAATTAACGAGGCCATACACAGACTCTCCCTTCCCAATCCGACGAATGCCACCGTCGGTGGATGGACGGGAAATGCGGCAATCGGAGATCATGAGCCATACAATCCGAAGTGGTCGGCACGGATATACCTCACGAATCCCGCTGCTGCACCACCGGGAAACGCGAACGTTTATTCGACAGGTACACTCCAGGATCCCAATCAGCCGTATCTCGAATACAGTGCTTCCGGTGGTACGGATGGCGTGTTGACCATCGAGCACAAGTGGAAGGATCGGGACGGAGACGGTATCAGGGATGCCAACGAGATCGTGCGTTACGACCCGTTACAGATTCCCCCGGAGAACTTCGCCACGGGTTTCCCCGTTGAAATCATTACGGTGAACGGCCATGAAGCATCCGGTGAGAGGGTGGTTCAGGTCGAGGTCACGAAGAGAACAATGGTTGCGCGTACACTCGGGGCGCTGTACATAGACAAGGCGGTCAGGCTGACCGGTAATTGCGACTTCTGCGGATACAATCATAGTGTGAACACTCCGCCCGGAACCAAGCCGAACGGGTGCAGCGCATTTCATCTCGGCAGCGGACACCTGCCCGGTGTCACGACTACGGGAGACGAGGTCAAGGTCCAGGGAAGCGCAAACGTGGCGGGAAATCCCATTCCGATCGACGATGCCTCCACCAATCCATTCTATTCGATTGCAGAGGTACTCGGGGTCACCGAGGCAGAGAAGAACCAGATGCTTGCCCAGGCGGATAACACCGCAATTCGCGATCCATTGAACGGTATCACCTATATCAACGGGGATGCCAAGATCACCAGCAACATTGTAGGTGAGGGACTGCTCTATATCACCGGTGATCTGAATTCAAGTGCCAACTTTCAGTACAAGGGTCTGATATATGTCGAAGGGGATGTCAAGATCACCGGTACACCGTGGATCCTCGGCGCCGTGGTCGTGAAGGGATCGGCGGACTGGAACTTCAGCGCCGGTAATGCCGGAGTTCTCTACAGCAGGGATGCAATAACGAACGCCCTGAGCAGTTCAATGCCCTGCATGGTCCTGTCGTGGAAAGAAATATAAAGGGCCTCGAGTAGTCGAGACACCTTCTCCATACACATGTCGAACACCCGGTGGCACTCCGGGTGTTCGATACTATCTGCATCAACCGGATCACCCTTCCTCCACAAGTAATCATGGCCGTTCTGGGTCTGCCGAGAACATGTCGATGTTGGTGCGATGATCGCCGATGAGATGCTCGGCGAAATAGTCCACTATGAGACGCTGGAGGTACCGGTACTGGTGGCGTTCCCGGTATCCATGGCCGGCCCCCGGCACCATGAAGAAATCGAATCTCTTGCCCGCTCTGATCAGTGCATCGGCAAGGCGCATCGCATGCGCCGGGTGTACGATTCTGTCCATGCTTCCCTGAACGATCAGCAGGTGCCCTCGCAGGTTTTCTGCAATCTCGATGTTCGTCTCCGACGGAACCTCCCACGAGACCGATCCGTCTGCATTCTCGGCCATACGTACTCCGTTGTACCGTTCGTGCCAGATGTTGTAGTAGATATCACCATCATGCGGTCCGGAGATCGCCACTCCGACCTTGAAGAAGTCCGGCTCCGTAAGGAGTGCGGTCGCCGCACAGTATCCGCCGGAGGAGCCCCCGTAGATCCCGACCCGGCCGATGTCGATGAATGGATGGCGCGCCGCAAGCTCCTCGACGACCGCCTTCTTGTCGGCGATCGGGTAGTCCCGAAGGTCACCCCGGCCGAACGAGCGGTACTCGAATCCACGTTCCGGAGTCCCTCCCCGGTTTCCGAAGTCAACGACGATGAAACCGAGCTGTGCGAGTATGCCCTCGAGGGCCCAAGGAGAGAAGGCATGAGGAATGAATTCGCCCTGCTTCCCGGGATAGGTACGGACGATGATCGGGTACTTCCTGTGTGGATCGAAGTCGAACGGTTTCCACATGACACCCCACAGGTCTGTGGCACCGTCGGCGGCTTTTGCCGAGAAGGTCTCGGGGAATTTCCAGCCTGCTTCGGCGAGCGGTCCCATATCGTACCGTTCGAGCTCGAGTACCTTCCTTCCGCGGCGGTTTCGCAGGACGGATACGGGCGGTGTATCGACTCGCGAATGGGTGTCGACGAAGTATCTCTTGGAAGGTGCAAAGGCGATCCGGTGCTCCGCGTCTTCGGAAGTGAGGAGCTTCATATCCTTTCCGTCCAGCCCGATGCGGTAAAGGTGCCGGTAGTATGGATTCAGCTCCGGATCCACGCCGTTCGCCGTGAAGTAGGCCAATCCCCGTTTCTCGTCGACGGCGATGATCTCGTCCACGTTGAACTCGCCCTTGGTAAGCTGCCCGATGAGAGTACCGTCATAGTCATAATAGTAGAGGTGTCCCCAGCCGTCACGCATCGACCACCAGAGGAATCCGCCCAGGTGGGGGAGTTCGACGAGGTCGTGGATGTATACCATATCACTCATGCGTTCCTCCACGAGAACGGTGGTCTCCCCCGTAAACGGATCCGCTGCACAGAGATCGACGCTCAGGTAATCCCTGCTCCGGCGTATGAAGTAGAGACGGGCGTCGACCCTGCTCCAGTACACCGTCGGTGCGAAGAGATCCGTGAGTGTTTGATCGGGCCACCTGTTCGTGTCGATGCGAATGAACGAGTCCGCCGAACGGTCGTAGACCCACAGCTCGGTCTGCGGGACCGGCTCGCCGGGGAGCGGCACCTTGAGTGTGGTGAGAGTCGGGCGCGGCTCGGCAAGGTCGTCGATGAGCCACATCTCACCGACATTGCGGAAATCGTAGCGGTGGACTGCGAAACGCTTCGAATCCTCCGACCAGTGGACCTCGATGTACACACGTACGCCGGGACCGTCCTCCGTGTCTTCCGTCTGACCGGCCCACCAAACGTTCTTTATACCATCCGTGCTGAGAGGTCTCTCTGTGCCGTCCGGGTCGGCCGTTTCGGCGACATAGATGTTGTTGCCGCGGGAGAAGACCATGAGCGTGCCGTCAGGAGAATGGGAGGGCTGTGGCTCCTGGGGGGGAGGTTTGATCGAGTCGATAAAGACGATGGTTCCGGACGGGATATCGTACTCGTACCTGGCCAGACCCGCGGTGAACCTCGCGGTCCGGCCGCTATCAGTGATGGTTACGCCGGCGGGATCTACTCTTCGCGGTGTCTCTGCATCCCCGCTGTGCTCGACGACGGCTTCCGTGATCGTCTTCAGGTCGAAGAGCATGCGTTTCTTCTTTGAGCCGGGATCGACGAGGTACCAGCGGATTCCCTCACTCGTCCGGTATCGGTACCAGAAGCGGTCACCATCATCGATCCAGTTCGGTTTCAGCCGGATGCCCATAATTCGCTTGGATATCTCATCCTGCGCCCATTCCGCATACAGCCGGTAGTTCGCATCGGTGACGGGCACCTGGTCGGTATCGGCGAGCAGCCCAACGGCGCAGCTCAGGATCACGGGTATACAAAGCAGCATGATGGCGTGCAGTGTTTTCGGTACAGAATGATGGTGCATCGGAGGTCCTCCGTTTGGAAAGGACAGATTCGACGATGGATTGTTGAAGCTCTATTGGCCCCGAATATATATCAGGCGGCCTTCGGGTTCTATTATGATATTACTGTTGGGAGGCGTTGCGGGTTGCACGGGATGAACCGCGTCTACAACGGGTATCTATTGACTCGTTGCAATCAATTATCCTCGGTTTCGCCGGCGGCCAGCGGGACCTGAAGCCAGATCTTCACCTTCTTGGGGGATTGCATGCGACGCCCGGGGCCGCGGCCGCCGGGCATACCGCCCATTCCACCGCCTCCGGGTTCACCGGGCATCCTGCCCTTTCTCTCGCCCCACGTCCGTTTCATGTCGTCGCGATCCATGCCCCATTCCATTCCGAGGCCGATCGTCTGTCCCGGTGCGGCGCCTATCCCGTAGCTGTTCTCATCGCTCGGGGATAGGGGAATGCTGAATTCGTAGGTATAGATCCCTTTTTCACCCGTGAATGCCGCCCTGGGGCCGCGGGATCCGTCGACGGGCACGAATGATTTCTCGTTCGTGACACCGTCTATCACGGTGATCTCATCCCCAAGAAGGAAACGCATCCGGCGGATCTCCTCGAGTTGTTCTGCGGTTACGTCGCCCCGGGCTCCCATCCCGCTATCACTGGAATCCATTCCGCTTTCTCCCATAACGCCGTCTCTCATCCTGCCGCCTCTCATCCCTCGCCCCGGCATCATTGAAAGTTCAGCCCTTCCGGCGAAATGGATACCGAATGTCCTCTTCTTCTCGCCGGCACTGTCGAACCACAGCGTGAGGCCCGAGACCGAGATGAGCCGGGCCTTCTGTTCACCGGTGAAGCGAAATAGCACATATAGGTTCGTCGTATCGTTACAAACGCCAAATTGCACGCCCTCCCGCTCGAAATAGAATGTCGGCAGTTCGTTCCAATCGGCCTTCATGCCGTCTATCTGGATCGGCTCCCCCGCCCAGGGACTCTCCATAGTCTGTTCGTTACATCCTGCGAGAAGGAGCAGGAGAAAGAGTGAGAGAAGGAGAGGAATGGCCACAATCGTTGCCGCAGATTTTCGATATGCCGCCGCACCGGGTTTCACTCGATCCATTATTTTCCTCCCGTTTGAGTATCAGGCTGCATCTTGCTGCATTCATTTCGATTCGGGTGGTTTTGATAATATAAACGCCCGTACTTGAAAAATCTTGCGATATTGGGTATCATGGATACGCTGTTATCGCGGTGGTGATCTACTTCAAAGGAAAACACCGGCTCTGAAGTTGTGGCTGTGCCGCTTCGCATTGAAAATCATTTGGAGATTTGATGTTAGAAGCACGGCACCCAAGATGATGTGTCTTTTTCCCGGATACCACCGGATATGGGGGCTAGGAATCTTATAAGGAACGTCGGGATTTCGTTGTTGTCGGTGTTACTGCTGGTGATACTGCTCGAAGCGGCCCTCCATGTGTACCATACGATACGGCGCCGACCCCCCCTAGAAGGCCATCCCGGCGAAGAGTCACTGTACGTTATTCTCGATACGCCGGTACTGTACGGCCTGAATCCGAACCACCCGGAGATAAACTCTCAGGGGCTGCGGGACGATGAGGTAACGGTCCCAAAGCCGGCAGGCTGTCTTCGGATCCTCATTCTCGGCGATTCGATCACGTTCGGAACCCTCATCGGCAAGGAGAAGGCATATCCGAGCAAGCTCGAACGCCTCCTGCGTGCGCAATCCAGATCGGTCGATGTCATCAATGCAGGGGTAAGCGGCTATACGGCTTACAACGAGCTTCAGTATTACCTCGTTGAGGGAAGGAAGTACGAGCCTGATATCGTGATCGTGGCGTTCTGTATGAATGATGTGGCAAACCCGAGGATCCATTGGGGCTCGAATATCAGCAGGATGATCGATATCCCGCAGGAGGCCATCCCGAATAAGATGCACGATGAAGGCTATGCGCTTCCTTTTGTAGAGTGGAGAAGTAGTATATGGTACCGGCTCATGATGCGGTCCGAGCTGTACAGGACATTCGGATGGAGGATCCGGCTGCTGGTTCAGGAGTTCAAAAAAGCACATCTTCCAACAATCATCACGGCGAACGATACAACCAGTATCAAGGTGCTCCTCAGTGAAACATCTACCGAGTTTCGGTGGCTGCTGTCGAACTATAGACAGCTGAACGATGCCGTACACTCCGATGGTGCTTCAATGCTGGTGCTCCTGTTCCCCCTGGCGTATCAGCTCGATGATCACTATCCCTTTTTCCCGCAGCAGCTTATATCCAAGTGCTGTACGGAGTACGGTATCCCGTGCCTCGATCTGCTCGAAACGTTCAGGCAGTACGGCAAGGAGTATGTGTTCCTGCTCGACAGGACGGGTTACAACGACGTGTGGCATCTCTCGGGGCGTGGTCACGGGGTAGTGGCGCTGCGGTTACGGGAATGGGTGAATGAATATATTGCGAGTGAAGGAGGGATTTGACATCCGCGGCGGTGGAGGATCGAATATGTAACTAATATAATCACATAGGGGAATCCTTCCCACCCGGAGGGTCGGGTGCTATTGACAAGAGCGGAATATTTAGTATGTTTTGTATAGGGATGATGCCGGCCTCTAAGCAAGGCTTTCTTCTATTACCACATGGTATCCGCTGACATTGAATTAGCCAGAGAGGTATTGCTATGCGTTGGCTATTGGCAATAATGATTTGTATTTGTTTAGCCTCGCTTTTCCCCAGCCACAGTGCAGCACGAGAGGAAGCCAAGGGCAATCGAGCCATCATGAGGACCTGGTCCGAATACGAGTTCGAGCTGCCCGAGGGCACGGAGAACCCGGCGGTCCTCATGTCAGGTGCCCAGGTCGACACGTACTGCATCGTGTGGTACGACTTCGAGCAGATGGACTGGCAGGGGTGGACGCAGGTGGATAATACTGAACAGGTGGACACCTTCACGCATGTGGATGACTTCGCCGGCCTCGGCGGCGGCGATTACGGGTTGCTGTATCCGATCGAGGGTGCACAGTCGATGTGGTGCGGTGTACGTCCCGATCCGAATGATCCGTACCTCTGTTCGTTTGAAACTGCACCGGGGTACGGTAACGGGTGGAATCAATGGCTTGTGACCCTTCCGTTCGCATTCAGAGGGATCATAACCCTCTCCTATCACGGTGTCTTCGATTCGGAGCCCGATTGGGACCAGACCTTCGTCCAGTACGATGCGGGCAACAACAACTGGCAGGATGTGGTTATGTATGAGGGCGTGATCGATACGGTTGCCGTTCACGATCTCCTGCTCCCGTATGCTCAGACCAAGCTCCGGTTTAATTTCGTCTCGGATGGCGCATGGTCAGATCAGGACAACCTCTGGAACACCGACGGCGCGTTCATCGTCGACAGCATTACCGTATCGGACTCCGACAGTCTCATCGACTTTGAGGATTTCGAGGATGAGCCTCTCAATGCAACGCACGCCGACTTCTGGTATGCCAAGCCTGAGCCGGGATACGGGATCTTCTCGGGGCTCATAAACGGCCTGGATGAAAAGGATCCATGCGGCGACAACTTCGGCACGCAGATCGTGTTCTTCATCGGATCCGGAGAGCCGAGTGGTCTCTACCCGGGACTCTACGACACGCCGTTCTGCCTGGGTGGAGGTGGTACAGAGGCTCCGTGCCAGGATGAGTATGTCATGTCGCCGGAGATAGATATGACACAGTACTCGAGCCAGTGTAACGAGGTCCAGGATGCGAGCATCCCGCCGGAGATTCTTCCTGACCTGGGCGGCTGCTATCTTCGATTCACCGTGTATCGTGACCTGCCCGTTGTCAACTGTGTCTTCTACAACTGGGCGGTGCGTAACATTATTGACGGTTGCCCCGGTCCATGGCTGGATCGTACGTATGTTTATTACGGCCCTGATAAGGATTACATCTTCTCTACGAAAAATATCAGTGACCTGGTAGGGGATGATCCTATACAGGTGCGCGTCGGTTGCATCGACATGTGCCAGTACTGGTTCGAGGTCTACTGTAATTGCGCCGCTCACACCCCGTCTCCGTGGTTCGACAACATTCGTATCCAGCGCATCGATGTGTCCGGTCCGCAATGGAGCTACCGGAACCTGGATCTCTTCCAGGACAAGTTCCCCGAGGCGCTGGACATCGAGAGCAACTGCCGTGCGGATGCGGCGAACGATATCCGTCCGAACGATGATCCGGTTATCGATCCCGGTGATTCGGTCGTCGTGGACTGCACCTCGCTCCTCGGTGGCGGTATCGATGAGGATGTTGGCGGTCCGCGAGTCTACATGCATATAAAGTGCGAGTACATCGGTCCGCCGGATCCGCCGTGGGGACCGAAGACGCAGTATCTCGTCGGTTCCCAGGTCGAGGGCACCTATGGTACCTACCTTTCGAATGACGGCCAGTGGAACATCATCCAGGCGGATACGGCACGCACCGGTACCGCCCAGAATCCCGTCAATGATAGGTACATGTGGGATATGAACGACTCTCTTGTCACGAGAGGG
>CP070727.1:204938-209065 GCA_020350885.1 bacterium
ACCAGAGGATGGAACAGGTAGATGGCCTGTGCGATGATCTGGATGAACTGCACCATCCCGTCATGCCGCCTGATATGAGCAAGCTCATGCCGCATTACCAATTTCCTGCACTCGAGAGACCAGCTGTCCCAACAGGACGGCACGAAGATCCGGTGCGGAAAGATACCGAGTGTCATGGGCATCGCGATCCGATCCGCCCTGTAGATCCGAATACCGTGCTGCTGCCGGATCCATGTGCCTACCGAATCTTCGACCTCCTCGGCTTTCCTCACTGCGAGTGCGAGGCGGATCGTCGAGGTGAGCGACAGGAAGATGAACAGAGCCATACACACACACCAGAGTGAGAATACAATACCGGCCGTATCCAGAGGTACCGGTTGAGATGCAACCGGCCCCGGGCCCACCGGCTGTCGAATGAAGGGAATGCCGGATATCACGACGGGAAGGTGCTGGATCTGTTCGTACGCCGGAAGAGGTACCGGAAGGCTAAGGAACGGCGGGAGCAGAAGCTTCACGAGTCCGACCAGGGCAACCAGGTACCTCAGCGAGGCGCTCCGCCGTCGAAGCCAGTAGAGGATCACAAACAGCACTCCCAGGAATACGGTGTTCTGAATGACCGCCGGTCCGAAGAAACGCAGCCATAGCCCACCGTAGTGGTTCATGAGCTCGATCATGATCTTCCGCCCTTCAGCTCCCGTTCCTTTTTACTCACTATCCTCTTGATTTCCTCGATCTCATCGATTGTAAGATCGTCGAGCGAGAGGAGAGAGTTCGCGACAGCCGGGATCGATCCGTCAAAGATCCTCGATACGATCGATCGTATCTCGGCCTTGACCAGATGCTCCCGGGGACGCAGGGGAGTGTAGAAATTTACGAGTCCGATCTTCTCCCGCCCGAGCAGACCCTTCCGTTCGAGTGTATTCATGACAGTTTGAACGGTCGTGTAGGCCTTCTCGCCGTTGGGGTAGGCATGTTCGAGTACGTCACGAACCGATGGGGAACCTCCCAGTTTCCACACGGCCTCCATGATCTCCCATTCGGCCCTCGTGAGTTTGAGCTTCCTCGCCATGATTCCTCCTATTTATACCATATATTTACTATGACTATAGTAAACTTACTATAACAATAATAAGCTGTCAAGGAAAAATGAGAAAATCGTGTGAAAGGGCACATGGGAGCCCCGGATATGCCTTGCATCCGGACATACCAACTGCTGCCTCGACCGATCTTTGAGCGCGCCGGTTGGCTTATTTCCGGGCCCGCGGCGTGCGGTCTGTATGGCCGCCGTCGTAGAGCCCCACGAGTGCGTCCGGGTTCCCCTCTTCGTCCAGCTCGACCTTCAATCTGAAATAATCGATCTCACGGAAGCAGAAGAGGACATCGGAGATGGCGATCATCTCGTACCGGGGTCTGCCCTCACGTTGGTAAAAGAGCTTCCCGTTCTCCAGCGTGATCCGGCGGGGACCGTAGACACCCTCGTAACGCTTCATGAGCTCCGGATCAATCTGGGCAGGCGAGCGAAGGGCCTCCAGCCGTGCGATGGCGCCCTCGAGCCCCGCCCGGATCTCGGGCCGCCCTGCCTTCTCATGGAGTGCCTTCATCGCCTCGAGGCGCGCCACCTCGAGCGCCTCGTCCCGCGAGACCTTTATATGCGGCTCGACACCGGTCCCTTCCCAGTTCGTTTCAGTAATCGGATTGACTGCCCTTCCGAAAGGAACCGACATGAGAACCTCAAGATCGGCGAAGAGCTTACGCTCGGTCGGATGTGCGCCGCCGCCCGTCGTCTCGCCGATGATCGTCGCCCTTTCGAGGTTTCGCATGTTGTAGGTGAACTCCTCAGCACCCGAGAATGTGCGCTCACTCGTAAGGATGTAGAGCGGAACATTCTCCATCCGCCTACCCGGCACATGGTCGTAACTCCAGAACTGCTTCATTTCATCCGTTTTTCGAATGTAAAAACTGTTCAGGTGCGTGGACTCTTCCAGGAAGTAGCTCGATATGAGCTGGACCATGCTCGGCGAACCACCGCCGTTATCCCGCAGATCAATGATGACTGCATCGCAGTTCGCCAGGAACCTTATCGCCGCGGTTGCAACATCACCTGCATGCTTCGTATTGGCGAAATAATTGAACTTCAAGTATCCGATATTCCAGCCGAGCCGCTCCACCTTCTCGAAACCGAAGTTGTTGTAAGCCTGTCTCGCCACCCGCCTTGCGATATCCTCCTTGGTCGGTTCCACAATCTTCGCTTCATCTATCTCTTCGGCCGAGGCGCGCCTGACCCACATGTGCCCATCACTCGATACCTCCCGGAAATCATTTGTCAACTCGCGCGTGAAGGCTTCGAGCGTCTTAAACGATCGGTAATTATGCTTCCGGAGCTTTCTGCGAAGACGGTTCTCGATCTTCTCGGCAACATCGGGGAACACATACGTTTCGTGAAGAGCAGCCACCACGCTGTCGATGATCGCCTCCCTAGTCTTCTCATCTATTTTTAGATCCTCCCGACGCCTTCCCTCTATTCTCTGTGATTGCACCGGACCGGAAAACACAAACGCAGTCACGATGACCGCCATGACCATTACCAATAGAAATCCGCGTACCGGCCCTTGCCCCGTACGATCCCACTGCAACAACACGATCAGCCTCCTTCTTTCATTAACAGAAGCGGACACCAGCTGGTGCATTGTTCAATCACACGCCCGAGGCTTCTGCACCGTTCGTATTATTCAACTTGTTGACGACACGCGAAAAGATACTCTGCTTTTCGAGCTCCGCCTCGATGTGCGAAAGAGCTTTCAGGATGTCACATCCGGTCGATGCGAGCAGCTTCTCGGTGCACTCCCCAACAATGTCCCAGACAGGTTCGAGTGTCTTGACGGCGTCCATTCCCTTATTCGTGAGTGAGAGGCGTTTGCGCCGTCTGTCACTTCCGTCGATCCTGACCCGTATGAGGTTCTGCTTCACCATATCTCCGGCGATCTGGCTTATTGCCGGACGGGAGATACCGAGTGCCTGTGCCATCTCGGACACCGTCATGCTCTCAAACTTGCTGAGCATGTAGCCGACGAGAAACCAGCTGTCGTTGAAGTCGGCCCCCTGGTGGTGATAGATCGTCGTTGCCTCCGATTTCAGGCGATCGCTCAAGCGTTTCAGCCTGCTTGCAAAGGCGAAGGCGCCGAGTTCTGAGAGAATATCCATTCTGTTTACCCCCTTATTAACAACATCTTATAACGTCATCCAATTATTTGCTTAAGTTCTTACCTATTTATATACGTCCATTTCATGGGCCCGGTTCCATAAAAATTGGATCCGGTGGAGAAAATTCAATAGGCACGGATAGAAGGGGGATACGGAAAAAACGAAGGGGGTATGTGTGCCCCCTTCGTTCCACATTCACGATATACCGACTACTGGCGTATCTCGATCCTTCGCCGGATCTCCTCCAGATCCTTACGCATCGCCTCGAATATCTCCCTGGCGGCTTTATAGCGCCCGGTGTCATCCTCTTCCTCTTCGAGGCCTGCGAGCGAACGCTCTGAGAACTCGACCAGCTCGGTGAAGAAGTCGATGAGTGCATTGTGGAGCAGCTCGTATGGATAACCGCTCTCCAACTCGTCGAGGGCATCTTTGGCGATCTCATCGTACTCCTCGAGGATGTCATGGACCGCTTCGAGGGCTACATCCAGGTTCTCCTCCCGTTCGAGCTTCAGCTCTACGAGCCGGGCGATCTCCTCGATCTCGTCCTCGTGGTCCTCATACGCCTCCTCTATCGCCCGTTCGGCCTTCTTGCTGTCGAGTCCGGCGTCCTTGTAACGATCCTCGATCCGATGAACCTCGTTACTGATGTATTCGAGGATATCCATGATGTCCGATTCATCCTCGTCTTCCCATTCCTCCTCGTCGTCATCGCTCCTCCTTATGGAAATCCACGTATCGTCCCTATCCACGGGCTCATCACGTACTGGCTTTTTCCTCTTGTGGGACACGAGAATGAGGGCTCTTTCCATTACGTCCCTGAACTCCTGCCTCCGAGCTTCGTCGAGCTCCTGCTCTTTCCCGTCGATATAAAACGATAGCCGTATCTGCGATTCCTTCTTCTTGCCGGGTTCCGCACGGAACTTGAG
>CP070727.1:209165-232329 GCA_020350885.1 bacterium
AGACCCGCCGGCGTGTGCCGTCATACCGACGAGCATCGATTTCGGCACGGTCACCGTCGGCAGCTCGAAGGACTCGACATTCACGATCAAGAACACCGGCGGGGGGACACTGAACGGCACTGTCAGCGAGCCCTGTGCCGATTATGATCTCATCTCGGGAGGCGGCCCGTACACACTGGCGGCAGGCGAGTCACTCGTGGTCACCGTCCGCTTCGAACCCCTCTCGAGCGGCGTGAAGCCGTGCACCATCGAGACCGGTGATGCCCTGTGCAGTGATGTCTCCTGCACGGGTGTTGGCGAAGACCCGCCGGCGTGTGCCGTCACACCGACGAGCATCGATTTCGGCACGGTCACCATCGGCAGCTCGAAGGACTCGATATTCACGATCAAGAATACCGGTGGTGGGACGTTGGGCGGTAGTGTCAGCGAGGCCTGTGCCGATTATGATCTCGTCTCGGGAGGCGGCCCGTACACCCTGGCGGCGGGTGAGTCGCTCGTGGTAACCGTTCGCTTCGAACCCCTCTCGAGTGGCGTGAAGCCGTGCACCATCGAGACCGGTGATGCCCTGTGCAGTGATGTCTCCTGCACGGGTGTCGGCGAAGACCCACCGGCGTGTGCCGTCACACCAACGAGCATCGATTTCGGCACGGTCACCATCGGAAGCTCGAAGGACTCGACGTTCACGATCAAGAATACTGGCGGGGGAACGCTGGGCGGCACTGTCAGCGAGTCCTGCGACGATTATGATCTCATCTCGGGGGGCGGTCCGTACACACTGGCGGCGGGTGAGTCGCTCGTGGTAACCGTTCGCTTCGAACCCCTCTCGAGTGGTGTGAAACCGTGCACCATCGAGACCGGTGACACCCTGTGCAGCGATGTATCCTGCACGGGAGTGGGTGAGACACCTACAGGAGTCGAGACAGACCAACCCCACGTATTTGCACTGTATCAGAACCATCCGAATCCGTTCAATCCTACCACGTGGATCCGGTTCAGCCTGGACCGAGACTCCATGGTGTCTCTGGTCATCTATGATATCTCCGGGAAGCGCATACGCACGCTGGTGAATCGCAGGATGACTGAGGGAATGTACACGGAAATGTGGGACGCCCGGGACAATAGGGGTAGGCCGGTGGTCAGCGGGATCTATTTCTATCAATTGAAATCTGAAAACCGAACGCTGACACGCAAGCTGATTCTTCTGAGGTAGTACAACTCTCTTTTGAATAAATAGAGTTGTTGGAAAACCCGGTTGTCGAGCTCTTCAAAGACTTGGCAGCCGGGTTTCTCTTAGATAAACGATCGCTGATAGACCGAGATAATAGACAGACCGTCTACCTATTGCTTCTCCCCTGTAGATAATCGATCAGGGGCTGCGTGACATGGGAAACCACATCACCGATCATGTGGGGCATTACGTTTTCCATCACCTGCGGCATCATCACGGGCATCTGCTCGGCCATGTAATCCGGCATCGGGATTCGCTCCTTGATGCGCTCGAGCATAACAGGCATGACCTTCGGCATCATCTTGGGAAGGAGCCGGGGGAACATGACGGGAAACAGTGACTTCATGAGATTAAGGGTGCCGGGAACTCTCCCCATGAATCGCATCATACCGCCCATCCCGAGGGGCATGGCATTCACGAGCTCCGGGAACATGGTACCCATGAGATCCGCGAATCCCTCCGGAGTCATCAGTGTTATCATCGCCTCGAAAACCGCCCACTGCCTCTGCACTTCGGGATTAGGATCGGGAAACTCGTATCCGAGAACGGATGACGCAAAACGGGCTAGATCGACAACATCGAGGGGAAGCTCCTTCTTGTCCCGCGTGACACGCAGCTGAAACTCGCAGCAGGGACAGAGTGCAAGCACCTTGTCCGCACTCACATCCAGAGCCTCCTGCAGCCGCTCCTCTCCGACATCGGCCGCCACGTCCGGTTCCTTGATCAGGGTCAGGACAGAGCCGCAGCAGTGAGCATTCTCCCGGTTGTTCGCCATCTCGACAAACTCCACATTGGGAATAGCCTCGATCAGCTCACGGGGTGCATCGTAAACGCCGGAAGCGCGCCCGATGTGACACGAATCGTGCCATGTGACACGCACAGGTTTGTTTCCATTCTCCGGAAACGTGAACTCGCCGCCTTTGATCTTCTCTGCAACCACTTCGCTGTAGTGCCGCGCGTTGATACCGTATTCGACGCCGAGCTTCTCCGCCCATTCTGGATACACCGTCCGCCACATCATATCGCAGGCGGGGCAGGACGTGATCACCGTATCCGCCCCCGCTTCCTTGACGGCGGCGATATTCTTCTTCATCGTCTGTGCAAACAAGTCCCACTTGCCGGCGACGAGCATCGGAGTGCCGCAGCAGGTCTCCTTGGTCCCGAGGTACGAAAAATCGACACCGGCCTCATCGAGGAGCCGAACGCTCGCCATCCCGATATCGTGCTCGACGTAGCTCGCCGTACATCCGGCGAAGTATACGTTTTGCGAGGCATGTCCCGGGCCGTGCTTCTCGTGAAGATCCTCCGGGAACCATTCACTTCGGTCCTTGCGATATCCCGCCCAGATGTCGCCCTCCTTGCTGAGAGCGGCGGCCATCATCTCGAAGGGCGGGAAGGTCATCTCCTTTTTCTCTTCAATGAGTAGACCCCGCAGCTTCATCCACGAGGGTTCGATCGGAAGCACCGATGAGCAGCGCAGGTTGCAGAGCTCACAGGTCGTGCAGACAAGGATCGTGTCGACCATCTTCTGGTTCCACTCGGCGCGACCCTCCATATACTCCCGAAGCCAGTACCACTTGCCGCGCGGGCTCTGGCTCTCCCACCCGCGTCCGTAGAACTGGTCGCACTCATCGATACAGAAGCCGCACTGTGAGCAGCTGTACGCGTACCAGGCCACATCGGGCGGGATCTCACGAACCGGCTCGGTCGGCCGCTCGCCTACCTGCGTTATCACGGCATTTCCGAATGGACGAACGAGCGGCTCGAAGGTCGCCGTAAGATCGAGAGCCGTTCCCAGGGGACCGTTCCCTATGACCTTTCGCGGATTCAGGATTCCATTCGGATCCACCTGCCTCTTGAACTCGCGCAGTCGGTTCGCACGGTCTTCCCCGAGCACCTGATCCGCCTTCTTCGAGAAGTACAAACCGGTTGCATAGGGCCGCCCGCCGAATCGTTCGGCGATCTTCATGATCGTGAGCACGAGACCAAAGACGAAATTGTAGCTGAACTTCCGCTGATCGCTCGGTATGAAGCCGAGAATGACCGCCTCAGGTTCACCATGGGTGGTGTTCGGTATGATGAGTCCTTCCTTTACGACCGGCTGGTTAACCTTGTGCTCAATCTCCGTCATGACATCACCGAGGTTCTTCAATGGGATGATCACCTCGGCGGGGACGAGCGAAGGCCCGAGACGCTTTACCACCATGAGCTTGAAGCGGTGCTCCCATTCGTGATGTGCAATCCGGTCACTCAGGATCTCGGCCTCGCACTGCTTGACGAGGCTCTCCAAAGCCGTGCGTACCCTATCCGAGTCCTTGGCGCGGAATGCGATCGTCGTGACATACGAAGCCGGGAGCTGTACGCGAGGCTCTACCGGGTGCCCGTGATGTTCGAGCAGCGGTGCACGGTTCTTCATCTCCGCCATCCGTGGATTTATAAAGAGCATCGACCATATCGGCAGCTTGTTTTTGATGATGGAGTCGATCAGATTCTGGAGGTCATGAGCGTCCGGGCAGCCGAGTGCAATTACATCGAGCTCTTCGTATGGCTGCACCGAGAGCGTCACCCTGCTTATCATGCCTGTGATTCCCTCGGCGTCGGCGATGAGCTCGAGGTCGTCCCGCGTAAACTCACGGACATCACCGGTCGGAAGCACCACCCGCGCCGACAGGACGTTGTCGCGGAAGTATCCGTACTCGTAGCTTCCAATACCGGCGCCTCCCTGGGCCAACCACCCACCGACCGACGAGGAAGGGTAGCTGGTCGGGTACAGCCTGAGCGTGAGGCCCGCACGCATGAGCTCCTTGTCGAGTTTCTCCCAGGTGATTCCAGGCTCGACAGTGACGGTAAGCACCTCCCCGTCTATGTCGAACACCTTCTTCATGCGGTAGAAATCGACAACGAGGCCCTTCTTGACGGGGATCACACCGCCATAACCCGATGAAGCCTTCCCTCTCGGAGTCAGGTGTATGTTCTGAGCCCGTGCCCACCTGACGAGCTCGATGAGCTCTGCCTCATTGATGGGTTGCACTACCGCCTCCGGGACCGTATTTCCGATAAGCGGTTTGATGAGTTTCGGAATCGCCGCTATGTCGTGTCCGTACAGCTTGCGTTCCGTTTCGTCGAATGTGACGCGGCTGCCGAACGTTTCCCTGAGATATGTTCTTTGTTTTACGTTCATCGGTTCTACCTCTTCTCAATGCCCATGACGTATCATCAACGCTTGAGCTCCTTCTCTTTGTGACGATCGAGCCACATGGCGACAGCGTTCGTCAGTTGCTCGATCCCTTGGATTATCGACTCACAGTCCTTCGGATTGATGTGCTTGACAATCTCCCTGTGGAGATCCAGGGATGCTTGGTGAATGTCCTGTACGATCCTCTTGCCTTTCCTGGTCAGGACAACATTTATTTCCCTTCGGTCCTTACGATCAATCCGCCGCTCTACGATCCCTCTCTCATCGAGAGAGCTGACGATCCGTGTGACACCGGCGGGAGTGATATCCAGCCTTGCAGCAAGCTCCTTCATGCCGATTGTGTCGGCATCATTGAACTGGATGAGACAGTTGTACTCGGCGTATGAAATGCCCACTTTTTTCACGAGGAATAGATCCTTCAGCGTGCATTTTTTCCGGAGCTTGAAGATCAGCTCTACCAATCTCGAAATATGTTTGTCTTTTTCAGCCATTGTTATAGAGTGTTAATAATTAACTTTAGTAATTATTCATAATATAAACTATATAGAGTGCAGTGTCAAGTTTATTGCCTGGCCGTGCATTCTTTTTCACGTAATTCTTTAGATTACAACATGTTATACGGAAACATGTTGCGTAGGATTCTCGGCGTGTGGAACGTATCCAACATATCCCGGGCGGCCTAAAAACGGAAATATCAATCCGGGAAGCGGTCTAGAAAAACGGGGCGGCCCAGAACGAAAAATCTAGTCCTCCAGGTGGTCTGGAAAAACGGAGCGGGCCATAGGCGCGGGTTTCTCTCATAATGGATGGAGTGATTTTAGGGAAGAATGTCGACTATAAAATGGCCTGTTCCCCGAAACAAGAAATGTCAATTGTCTGCCAGCCTCCGGGAGCTCCTGCATTCGGTTCTGTAAATCTAAGCGATTCCTACAATCTCTTCACAACTGATCAGCCGTGATGCCTCTCGAGCACCCTGTTGGCCTGGAAGCCGTTGAATATCCAAAAGAGAACGAACACATGGAAACCAATGCTTAATATATCTCCCGCGGCGAGAAACAGTAGCCCGTCGAACGCGTATAGAATCATTCCAATGATATAGCTCCAGTTGCGCCGCCTGCGTGCGAAAACGCCGAAGAAAACGAAAACACCCGCAACGAAAACATTGAAGCCGAATGCCACGGCACGTGCGCCTAATTCCGCTCCAATTGCATCGAAGATCTGCGTGACGCCGAGACCGATTATGAATCCCCAATCGTTTCCAGTCATTGTTATGATCGAATTGATCAGAGATAGCGCGGCGATCCAGAAAAACCAATTTGCTCCATTACGGGCCCTGCTTTCGATCTTCAGTTTCTCCTCGATCGCCGAGGACCGTTCTTCCTTCTTTAGCTCCTCCTCGACAGGTACGGTACTTGTTACTTCGGGCTGCGCCTGCTTTTCTTTGTCGGTCAACAGTTCCATATCAAGGCTCCTTACAAATTGATCTAAAAACCTCTGATCCAGCGTGCTGTGTATTCTGTTTAATATGAGTAACTTGAGCCGTTCCCTAAACGTTACCGTTTTGGAATACATAATGCAAAAAATGCGCCTAATATCGCATAAGTACCCATGTGATTTATGCAATGATGGAATTAGTGTCCGTGCTCATTTTGCAAGCGGACTGAATAAATGGAAGAGGTGGGATCAATAGCAGAGAATTACTAATATGGTGCGACCTCGGTGCATAAAGAAAAAGTGCACAGGAGTAGAAAGAGGATGAGATCTATGGTATAATAGAATCGGTGTAAGTGCAAAGATGAACAGAGCTTTCAGAAGGTTTAAATAGCCATGAAGTTCGTAATTGGATGCATTATCACTATTCTGTCGATGATTCTTACGGTGAATGATCTTCCTGCACGACCGCAGTCAGTGCAGGATCGTGTTTGGTTTACTCCTAATGTCGCAAGCGTGGACATGTTAGAGCTTTTCACAGCGCCTGAGAGGTGGACCCTGGCGAGAGCCAGGATTGACGTGTTCAAGTTCTATAGCGGACAGGTGGGCAGCGAAGGCTGGAGCTGCAATGTGAATCCAGCCCTAACCTGCGGTATGAATTACCTCGATAACTTGGTGAATGTTCAGGCGTTCTCCATGTTGGGACAGTGGGGTATTGATATCGCAATTGAGTCCTTTTTTGCCGGGCCAGTCATGTCCGTAGATCCCGTGGAATGCTCGACAAGCCAACACGTATACTCCCTGACGCTCAACGGATCCATTAATGTCATTCAAAACGTACAGGCAAACGGCGGAATCGTCCGCTACCTAGCGATGGACGAGCCCATAAGGCAATGGCTCCCTGCGTATTTCTACATCTATACAGGCCAGACAGACCCCAGACCCTGCCTCGTCGATTCGCTCGGAATATTGGCGGATCACGTCTCTGCATACATTCTACAGATGCAATCATGGTATCCGTCGATTCCTATTGGACAAATTGACCTCTATCCGGAGGTGAGCGTTGATCAGTTCAAGGAGTGGATCATCGCACTGGAGGCAAGAGGTGTTTCGCTCCCGTTCCTGCATCTGGATGTTAACGGTCCACGGATCGACCAGTATATCTCATTCGGAATAGACATCGACTTAGCGGCCGATCTCGCGGAGTTGAAATCGTTTCTTGAAGCTCGAGGCATAGCGTTCGGCATCATCTTTACCGACATCTATTGGAACAGTCAGGCATGGGAAGTAGGTGAGTACGACGATCAAACCTATTATGATGGAACGATGGATTGGTTCAACCTTGTGAGAGCGATGAATGTGGAGCCAGACCACAACATTTTCCAAAGCTGGGTGCTCCCCTACTACACGACGGGACCAGGGCCTAAGGAGATACCAATCAATCTACCCGAGGATGATCCGTCTATCTATAGTCACACACGTCTAATCAATGATGCACTGGACATCATTGTGGGTGTCGATTCAGGACCTTCGTCCGGTTTGCCGGCTGGCTCTTGGCTCCATCAAAACCATCCAAATCCGTTCAACCCCAGAACGTCAATCATTTATGAGTTGCCAAAATCATCCAGAGTGATCCTGAGGATCTATGATGTTAGGGGCATAGAGGTGCAGACGTTGGTAAACGCCTTTCAGAAACCGGGCAAGTATTCTGTTTACTTCGAGACACATGACCTTCCCGCGGGTGTCTATTTCTGCAAGCTGCAGGTAGGCGATCGTTTCATCGAGACAAAGAAAATGATACTCTTGAAGTGAGTACCACGGTCAATCTTCTTCAAAAAACGATAGCGTACCATATGCAACCAAGAGGGCTCACAATCCTTTATAATGCGATATGCTGAACTGAATCCTGCTCCTGCAGAATATATCCAGAATATCTCGAAGTGCTTTACAAGCAGGGCGTCGCATTAACCGTTGAAAATTCATTGATGCAGTGATATAATGATTGTCATCAGGGAGGCTCATCATGAAATCCAGATTCGCTCTATCGGTTTTGATTATCATTCTCTCCGTTTTCTCTCTTTCGACATCGCAGGCCCAGGATGACGTTTTTGCAGTCGGCGAGTACTGCACCGTGTTCCGTAAAGGAGATACCGGATTGGAGCTCCAGAATACGAAAAGAAGTTTTTACGATGTATGGGTCGCTTCGGAAACCGAAGCCTTCGTTGTGGGCTTCGGCTTGATCCTTCGCTACGACGGTACGACGTGGTCACCGATGTCGTATCCCGCCAGAACGGTCTCATCACAGTATGCTCTATGGGGTGTGTCGGCGAGCGATGTGTTCTCCGTCGGGTCCAGCGGCGACATCATACATTACGACGGGACAGACTGGAGCGAGATGACGAGCGGAAGCGGAGAGGTTCTATACGATGTCTGGGGTGTTCCGGGAGATACCATGTTTGCCGTGGGGCAGCATGGAACGATCCTCATCTATAATGGGGTCTCATGGACCGGGATGACGAGCGGCGTGACGACGACCCTCAACTCGGTCTGGGGCAGCTCGCCGCGCGACGTGTTCGCAGCTGGTGATAACGGAATATATAATGATGGATTGATTCTCCATTATGACGGCATCAGTTGGAGCCCAATGGAGACTGGAACGGCTCCGCGCCTCCATGGCTTATGGGGCAGTTCCGGTCAGGATGTATTCGCCGTGGGGTACAACGGCACGATCCTCCGTTACGACGGCGATACGTGGAGCGAGATGTCCAGCGGGACGTCCGTGACACTCCGGGGCGTCTGGGGAAGCTCGGAGACAGATGTTTTCGCAGTAGGAGACAATGGGACGGTTCTCTATTTTGATGGAGTTTCATGGACATCGATGACGAGCGGTGTCACGTACGATTTAGAGAATGTGTCGGGAAGCTCTGCTTCCGATGTATACGCGGTGGGAGAGCGGGGCACCATCATCCATTACAATGGAACCGATTGGTCCGTAATCCACGGTACGACGTACCTCTCGGCTTACAACGATTACGATCTCAACAGGGTCTGGGCATCCTCGGATACACAAGCCGTTGCCGTCGGCGAGGCCGGAGGGATATTTCATTGCACCGGCAATAGATGGACACAGATGGCGAGCGGAACCAGTGATGAGCTGAACGATGTCTGGGGCAGCGCCTTTTACGATGTGTGGGCCGTTGGCCCTGGCGGTCTTATTCTCCACTATAACTATCTAAACTGGACCCCTGTCGCAAGCGGCACCTCGGAGGAGATCCGCGCCATATGGGGAGCTTCGATGCAGAGCGTGTTTGCAGTAGGGGACAACGGACTGATACTCCGCTACGACGGGTACTCCACGTATACCTGGCAGCAGATGCAGCCTCTCACCCCCGGCTATCATCTTCTCGACGTGTGGGGCACCGGAGAAAACGATGTCTATGCGATAGGGATGTATTACATCGGCTACTGGCAGCATTTTCTGACGCATTACGACGGCGTCGAGTGGAGCGATTTCGACGAAGAACCGATTTCCAGTTATGACTATATGTGGGTTTGTCCGGATGGTGATATATTTGCAATCGTCGGCTCAATGGTGGATCGATACAATGGCTATCTGTGGTTGCTGAGCCTGGATCACGACGAGTATCTCGGGGATGTCTGGGGACGATCCCCGATTGATGTGTACGTGGCCGGTCAATATGGCACGATGGTGCATTACGATGGCCTTGCGTGGGTCGATATAGGCCCGTTCTGCGGGTGCCATCTGCGGGGCATCGGCGGGCCGCCGGTCGAATATTCCGAGAAATACGACCTGAATGCCGTCTCAGGAACGACGGGAGGCGACCTCTTCGCCTGCGGAACGCGCAGGAAGACGAATCCGCTTAATTATGTCGGTGTTGTTCATTCTGCCATCGGCGGATGTCTGGAAGAGATGCAGGCCGATTCCCTGAGCCCCCTGAGCGGAATCTGGTGCAACGAGAGCGAAGATGTCTTCGCCGTCGGGAGAAATGGATTCATTGCACACTACAACGGGCTTGAATGGGAAGCGATGACGAGCGGCACCAATGTATCGCTGACCGACGTGTGGGGAGCGTCGGGAAGCGATGTCTTTGCGGTCATGGTCAACGGACATATTCGTTACTACGACGGTGGTTCATGGAGTGACATATCCACCGGCGTTTTTACCGCTCTCAATTCCGTCTGGGGATGGTCGGGAAGTGATGTCTACGCCGTTGGCGCGGAAGGCGAGATCGTCCACTTCAACGGCAGCAGCTGTGTCGGCATGACGAGCGGCACGACGGAGACGCTGCACGGAGTCGGGGGCACTCCAGAGCCGGGGGGCGACATCTTCGCCGTTGGGGAGAACGGTACAATCCTGAGGTATCAAACGGGTAACTGGGATTACATGGACAGCGGCACCTCGGAATCACTCCATGGTATCTGGGTCGATTCGGAAGATGATGCCGTCGCCGTCGGAAAGAACGGCACGATTCTCCGCTACAGCGGAGGCGTCTGGTCGGCAATGACGAGCGGTGTCACCGATGACCTGCACGACGTCTGGGGAACGTCGATGACCAATATCTATGCCGTGGGGAACGACAGCACCGCGCTCCACTACGACGGGAATGCATGGAGACGCTGCACGTGCGCCACTGCGACCGAAACGCCGCCATCCAATCTGATGCTGTTCCAGAACTATCCCAATCCATTCAATCCGATAACAACAATCAAATTCGACCTGCCGCATGCAATGCATGTGAAGCTGTGCGTATACAATGTGAAGGGAGAGCTCATTACAAATCTGATCGATAAGCACATGACCGAAGGACGCAAAGAGGTAACCTGGAGTGCGAAGGATAACAGAGGTCGTGCAGTTTCCAGCGGCATCTACTTCTACCGCCTCGTCGCCGGTGATTTCGTGCAGACGAAGAAGATGGTGCTTTTGCGTTGATATGGTGGAGCGCAGGGAGACCCCGGCTGGAGAGGACTATAAAGGGCTAAATAACACTTATGCATAACTGGATAGACCATGGGACTTCTGATCCGCAGGTCACAGGTTCGAGTCCTGCCAGCCGCATTTTTCGCATATTTCCTTGAGAATTAGCCTTTAGTTCCAACTTTAGTCCCAAACAGGTACGGTTTATGCGATGATTGTTGTTTGCAGTGTATATTTGGGGGGATTGGGACGACGGGAGAAGCACTGAGGAGCCAGCTCTTTTCTAGATAGAAAGGAGTGAAGGCTATGCAGTTACGCTACAAATCCCCTACATCGATATACTTGATTTTGTTGATTTTTGCTGCAGCAGGGTTGAGGGCGGGTTTTATTGCAAATGGCATTGCTGTTTGCACGGCAACCGGTGGTCAGCTCAATCACAGGGTAGCTTCTGACGGTTATGGCGGAGCAGTCATCACGTGGGAAGACGAGCGTCTGGGAGCGGCCAATTCCGATATCTATTCTCAACGAATTACGCTCATTGGCGATACACTCTGGCGGGAGGATGGTGAAGCTGTCTGTGTGGCTGCGGGCAATCAACGGTCACCTCAAATCATCCCTGATGGTCCGGGTGGAGCTTTGATCGCATGGGAAGATCAGCGGGCCGGTAATTCAGACATCTACGGACAAAAGATCGATCAGAATGGTCTATCTCAGTGGATGGCCGATGGTGTTGCGCTCTCTACTGCAGCGGGAGCACAGATAGCGCCCAGAATTGCTCCGGATGGTTCGGGTGGTGCAATAGTCGTTTGGGAGGATCGCCGCGCTGGCGGGAATAACCGGGATATCTATGCTCAGAGGGTAGGCGCAGCGGGAAACGCACTTTGGACGGCGAACGGAGTCGCCATATGTGCGAATGCGAGCGCGCAACAGTATCCCGAAATCGTTTCGGACGGCTTGGGCGGGGCTATCATCACGTGGCAGGACCGGCGTAACGGCGGAAACAACCGCGATATCTACGCCCAGAGGATCGATTCATCAGGCAGTGTTCTCTGGACGGTGGATGGCGTCGGTATTTGCATGGCGGCGGGACAGCAGACGCTCCCCAAGATCGTTTCCGACGGCTCCGGTGGAGCGATTATCACGTGGTTGGATGGAGGGACGGCTATTTACGCCCAGAGGGTCGATACCGCCGGTGCAGTCCAATGGGCGGTCGATGGCGTCGCTGTCTGCCCGGCATCGTCATTCCAGGAAGAACCGGCAATGATTTCGGATGGTGCTGGCGGAGCGGTACTCGTATGGCCCGATACTCGAAGCGGTAACTACGATATTTATGCACAGAGAATCAATGCCTCCGGTGTGCGCCAGTGGGGTGATGGGGGTGTGGGCATTGCCGTGTCAGCTAATGACGAGTATTCGCCGCAACAGGCTACAGATGGGGCCGGCGGGGCGGTTATTGCATATGAGCTCCATGGTCCGACGTACGATGATTATGATATCTATGTACAGCATGTCGATAGCGGTGGCAATCTCATGTGGGTACCTGGTGGAGTTGGTATCTGCACGGCAGCAATGCATCAGTCGAATCCCCAGATGGTCTCCGATGATGCCGGCGGGGCGCTTATTGCTTGGTATGATGAGCGGAACGGTGATCCCGATATCTATGCCGCGAGAATCGATGCACTCGGAATGCACGTAGCCTCTGTCCTCCAGAATTACTATGCTTACGTCGATGAATCGAGCATAACGATTCAGTGGGTTCTCTCGGGTATCAGAGAAGGGACGCAGTTTTATATCTCGCGGGCCGAGGGAGCCGATAGTGTTTTTGAAGAGCTTCTCGCACCCGAGATCTCAATGGAATACTCCTTCTTTACGTTTATTGATGAAGGATGCGAACCCGGGCATGCGTATCGTTATCGAGTGGAGATGCAGAATCAAGAGGGCCGGAGCGTGCTTTTCGAAACAGATCAACTGTCTGTGCCATTGATAGCGGTTACACTCGAACAGAATCATCCGAATCCCTTCAATCCATCGACGACGATCAAGTACTATCTGAAGGAGCGTGCGCATGTAATCCTGGACATCTATGATGTATCCGGTAAACGTATTGTCTGTCTGGTCGACCGTGAGGAAACGAATGGATCGCATGTGGTAGAATGGAACGGGCGTGACGAGCGGGGGAATCTGGTGAGCACAGGAGTCTACTTCTACAGACTCACGGCTGGAAGAGTCACGAGATCGCGCAAGATGATTTTAGTGAAGTAACCTACTCGCTGAACCGGCATACCGGTGTGGTAGGCTGCAAGAATCTATTTCCCGATGTTAAGTTAGGGATTTTTGACACATATCTTGGGCTAGGAGGTTAGTCCCTGGGAAGATATTATATACCAGATATCAGCCTTGCCTAGTAGTTTGCGTGCACTCCAATACCTCGCACTTGATCGTCCCAAACGAGGTAGTTCTTCGGTCGGCCGTTCAATATAGATTACTCTCGGCTTGAGGTCAACTAAAGGGCAGTTACAAAAAGGAAAACAATCTTGTAAGCCTCAGCCAATATAGCGACTTGCCTTTGTAATTCCTTTAATAACCGTGATTATTATGATATAATTACGATATATATGCAGGGGTACTCTATAAGATATCACGAAACAAGGAGTGATAGGCCATGGAGAAGCGACTCGGCCGTATCTGCCTTCTCACATTCACCGCAGTACGCCTGATTTCTATTCCCTGCCGTGCGGAGTTTGTGACGCGCCACATCGAGGATTTTACGACAAAGCAGTACTGCGATCTCGTACAGACAACCGCCTGGTGGGATACGATCGCGGGTGAGGTTAAAATGCCGATTTTTCAATTTCCTCCCCTCGATAGTCTCAGTATTTCCGGTTTTGCGTGGGATATCGCCGTTTACGGCACCTACGGATTTATCGCCGCCGATCACGATGGTCTCGTCGTGATAGACATAGTAGATCCACGGCATCCGGTAGTCGCCGGCGGCCAGGCGACCGCCGGTTCGGCCCGCGATGTCGCCATCGCGGGGAACTATGCGTATGTTGCCGATTATGATTCCGGTCTCACCGTCATGGATATCAGAGTCCCGGCGTCGCCGTTTATCACCGGGAGATGCGTGACGAGCGATCTCGCGTTGGATATTGTCGTCGCCGGCGATTTTGCGTACGTCGCGGATGGAGATTCCGGTCTCACTATTGTCGACATCACCGATCCGCTACTTCCCGTGATTGCGGGCCGGTGCATCACTCCGGGCAGAGCTGTCGGAATCACAGTCGCCGGGAATTATGCCTATATCGCCGACTACGGGAGCGGTCTGACGGTCGTAGACATCACCGACCCGGCAAATCCCCTGTACGCGGGAAACGAGAACTTTGCGGGCTATGCCGAAAACGTTCGTGTCAGCGGCGACTATGCGTATGTAGCAGGTGGTATCAACGGTCTCCGGGTCGTGGATATAAGCGACCCCGAGGATCCACTGCTCACTGCGACCTGTGATACCGACGACTATGCATATGACGTCTTTGTAAACGGAAACGATGCCGTTGTTGCCGATTATACGGGAGGTGTTGCGCTGATCGATATAGAGGATCCCGAGAATCCGGTACTGGGATCCAGCCGTGAGACGCAGGGGGAGGCGTACGGTGTCTGCGTCCATGGCGATGTCGTCTATGTCACCGAAGGCAGCAGCGGATTGTACGTGATGATCTACCATATGGACTGTCTGGCGATTTCGTATGAACCGGGAGTCGGCAGTCCGGTGGATGTTTGTATCTCGGGTGATTACGCGTATATTGCGGCTGGTTCGAACGGATTTCAGGTGATCGACATAAGCGATCACGATAATTTAATGCTTGTGGGATCATGCGCAACGCCCGGTTATGCTGTGGACGTCTGCGTTTCGGGTGATTATGCGTTTGTGGCTACCGGCGGCGGCTGTCTCGCCGCGATAGATATCTTCGATCCCCTCTCCCCAGCATGCATTGACACATTCGTAACTGACTACAGTGTCGATGCTGTCAAGGTCTCGGGGCAACTGGCATTCATTATAGATGCAGTTGACAGATGGTTCTGGATTCTGGACGTCAGCGATCCTGCGAATATGGTATCTCTGTCATCCCAATTTATGCTCTGGTATCCTTACGATTTGGATATAGCGGGGGATTATGCGTATCTTGCCGGATCGGGGGGCGCCTTGAGAGTAATGGATATCTCCGATACCTCCGATCCAAGTGTCGTAGGCGTATGTGATTTGCCGGGTGATGATGCCTGGAGTGTCGCCGTATCGGGCGATTATGCGTATGTTGCGGCGGGGGATTCCGGTCTCCAGGTGGTGGATTTCACCAATCCGAACGATCCCCAGGTTGCCGGAGAATATGAAACGCCCGGGGAAGCGACACATGTGAGCATCTCCGGGTATTATGCGTTCGTGTCGATACCTTCATACGTTGTGATGATCAATATCAGTGATCCCGAGAATCCGTTCCTCTGGGCAACTTGGCCAATTGCCGGAAATCCCGAAGCTGCCGTCCTGTCGGGCGACTATCTCTATATAGCCGCTGGGGATTCCGGGCTCGTAGTGAAGAAGCAATACCAGAATGATTTCAGTGTCACGTCGAGTGCGTGGGGCCAGTCGATCTCCCTCACACCGGAGGACAAGTCGGTCGTCCGGTCAAAGATCATTTCGGTACGCGATCCCTATGTTCTTGTATATTTAAGCGCGCAGAGCGGACCCAACTCTATTAGGCTGGACATCGATGACCAGTGGTACCGGTTCGACAGCCTTGGCAGTGATCTCGTATTCAGAACGATGCACCCTCAGTTGTGCGATGGCATCAACCAGGTATGCTCATACCTGGATATACACTGGCGCTATGCGTGCGCCGCCGTCGATTCGATCGTCGATGTGCCGGACGATCAGGGCGAATGGGCGCGTGTCTATTTCAAGAGGTCGGGATTCGATTTCGTAGGTGAGGCGGAACATCTGATAACCGAGTACTTCCTATATCGCAGGATCGATGATGTGGCCCTGCAGTCGAGCATTCTGTCAGATGGAAGGTCGGTTAACGAAAGGGATGTGTCCGGACAATCAATTCCCAATAAGCAACGATTCATCGGCACGTATGAAATCACCAAGCCGCTGCGAATTTCCGATTCCGCAAAATCTCAGGGAGCGCTCGTCCTCGATGGAAGATGCTTTGTGACGTCGACTGCGGGTGCGATGGCGGGGCTGCCGCCGGGCACATGGGAGGTCGTCGGGAATGTCCCCGCCCACCAGGAGGATCAGTATATCTGTCTCGTGCCGACGCTGACAGATTCGTCCGAAACACTCCAGTATACCGTCTATTGCATCTCGGCCGAGACAACATCACCGTTCGTCTACTATTTCAGTCCGCCAGACAGCGGGTACTCGGTCGACAACATCACTCCCGGCGTGCCACAGAGATTTATGGTTGCCTACAACACGGGAAGCGGCAATCAGCTTACCTGGGATGCATCTCCCGAACCGGATTTCCAGTATTATCGTGTCTACCGAGGTGATACAGAGGACTTCGTGCCTGGCCCCGGGAATCTCGTTCACGAGACTGCCACTGAAGGCTGGAACGATCCCGAGTACGACGGCTGGGATGTGCACTACAAGATCACGGCACTCGACTACGTTGGAAACGAGAGCGATGCGGCTTCACCAACATCTACAACTGGAGACGATGTTCCATCAGTGCCAAAGGCGTTCGCCCTCTACCAGAACGTTCCAAATCCTTTCAATCCCATGACGACGATCCGGTTTGATCTGCCTCGTGCAATAAATGTGAAGCTGTGCGTGTACAACGTGAAGGGTGAGCTCATTGCTACTCTCGTTAATCAGCACATGATGGAGGGACGCAAAGAAATTGCTTGGAGTGCGAAGGATAACAGGGGGCGAGCTGTATCCAGCGGCATCTACTTCTACCGCCTCGTCGCCGGTGATTTTGTGCAGACGAAGAAGATGGTTCTTCTTCGATGATAATTCCACCGTAACTAGAGTGGATCCATAACAAATTGTAATGATATAATCGAACCTGAAGCCTATCAGCAGGATATGGCTATAGCAGGTTACCTATGTATCACACAACACAACAGGCGGTTCGATGAAATACAGATTTCATTTTTTGATAATGGTTGTAATTGTGGGAATATTATCTACATTGCTTCACGAATTCGGGCACTGTGCTTTTTACTGGTTACAGGGTATCCATGCTGGTATGTCTCTGACAAAAGAATTTCCACTAAGAGATATAACATCGCATCAATATGCGGTTGGTTCAGCTGGGGGACCTATCATTAATATCATTTTGATCCTTGTGGCTTCCTTCCTGGTGAGCAGATACAGGAAAAAGACCATCACGTGGACTATATTCTCCGCCGTCATTGTAACAAATGTGTTCTATTTAGTAGTGAGAAGTTTCTTAGCTCTTCTCAAACGAAGAGGGGGGGAGCTAGGGAGCGCGGGAAATCTGATCGGGCTTGAATATTTCGTCGTCGCCATCCTCTTTCTACTGATCGCGGTGGCTGCTTTACTATTTTGGATGCGAAGATTCACAATCAGATCGTCATTACGTAACGGCGCCTATGGACTTTTGCTGTTCATAATCTATTTCGCATCACTTTTAGTGATCCAGTCGATTGATTCCAAATTGTTCTGGCATAGATTTCCATCAGTCCAGATAGATGATGGCAGAGTCTATAATGAAAGACGATAAATCGGTTATTTAGAATTCGCAGATATGATCCGGGTGGAATGCATCCGCGAGCTCGGGTAATCTTCTTATCAAACAATTCTGTAATACAGTTGATCACAGCATCATTCCAGAGTAGCCGCAGGGTAGCACTTTTTTCAGTCACAGCCATATTATCGTTTGATCTTGATTGTTTTAAAAGGATTAAAGCGCTAAATTAGGCACTACGTTGCGTGCAATTAACTTCTCAGCAATATATCCGGAATATCTCGGGCGCTATATCTGCCCCAGGAACCGGATTCCTTTGATAAAACCGATTGTTAGGGGATAAGTTGAGTGGGGAATAATGCGCTGGGTGAGGCGGGGGTAGCTGATGGGCACCACTTTCGAGGTCTGATTTTTCTAGCCTTTAGCTAAGTACAAGCATTGCAATGAGGACGGAATAAGCAGACGGGACGCTTATGGAATCAATAGTAGGCAGACCCTAAATAGCATGTAAATACCATTCATTATTCATAGTAATATTGTTTGCTGGAGTTATGATACATTTCCGAAGCGGTATTCACCTTTGAGTGAGTGATGACTTCCGCCAGATCGCTGGAGGCGATTACCGGAAAACCGTTTTCCTGAAGGATCCACATATTCATCTCACGGACGGCAGGCACTATCGCGCCGAATTTTACCACCCAGTCGGCGACTATAAAGTTGGGAATCACGTCAACCGGTGCCTTTCCTGTCGTTGCCACCCTTTCCTCCATGCAGGCCCAAAGAGATGTTTTGATCCACTGGTCGCAGAGGTCGGCCAGATCATCGAGGCAAAGACCACTAGCGCACATAACAGAAACAAGCACGAGCTTTCCGGGATTGGCGATAGCGCAACTATTACGCGTATCATCGACAACGCCATGGCAAGAGAAGGTGCAGTCTCTCTCCTTATAAGTATCATGGATGTTGTCCCCTTCAGAGAATACGCCATTATCCATTAGAAGGTTGATGGCTTCCCTGACAAAAATCAAAATCCTCTGATTACTGTCAACGAGGTAGCCGAGAGTGGGCCATGGATTTCCAGGCTGCTTCCAGAATATCGTCAATTCTTTGTTATGCAACCGTTCCGGGGTCGCTATAAATCGCTGAATCTCGTTATAAAAACTCGTTTGGAGGATAGCTATGTTACCTATTATATTGGCGATCGTGATGACGATTACTTCATTACGGTTTGTAGGAGAATTCAGGAAGGCGTCGAATTCATCCATTATATAACTGATCGTCCGTCCCCTGGTGTCCTCATTGTGAACTGTGTGGAGGGTGTTATTACAGCCGCCTATGTCTATATCGAAATACCTGATACCATGGTTGAGCTGTCCCGTTATCTCTTCACCCTGGCAGTTATACCCACAGCTGAATGCGGGAAAGCCAGTGCTGCAGGACATCAAGCCTTTAGCTCCGGCATTGTGACTCCCGGGAAAAACCACTTTATTGAATGGCATATTACACATGTACGGCAATCCGTTGCATATTCGTTCATCCGGCCCAACGGGATCTTCCGGTGCCGTGATCATGAAATCGTCGAGGTAGGCCGTTTCGCATCCGTCATAGAAGTCGGCGAATATCAACAGATTGGTAATATTAGACAGGACGGCCCGTATCTCTTTCTCGCTTGCCGTGCGGCCGTCTATCTGCCAGTACCGTTTTCGCCCTCTGATCAAGGATGGTGTCACGCTGAGGTTCAACACGGCCTGTTGCCACCGGTAAGGGAAGTCCACTTGAAAAGCTGCGGGAAAAGCCATTGTTAACCGGCCGTACTTCTTCGACTCGATCATAACATTCCACTCTGGAGGCTGCTCCGACCAGCTTTCTCCTCCTGAGACCCTCATCCAATATTTCAGCTGCTTTCCGTAGAGACTCGAAAAATACGCACGCCTATACAGCTCGGGTGAGGCTCTGAAGGCCATAGTTCCGCTGTGAGCATCGGTAAGGGACAGGCAGCCAGCCTCCTCACATCTGCACAGGCAACAATCATTCACCCACTGGACCTGTGTCTCCCCATTGTCCCAGGATGTCCATCCATCCCTGCCTGCTTCGAAACAGCTGCTAAAGAAGATGTCATCGGTCCCGGGAAGTGTGGGATTGTCTCCGCAACTCATCCATAGAAGGGTAGTCAATACAAATGCATGGAAAAAAAGGTGACGAAACCTGCGCTGCGGCATGATCAGCGTTCTTTCTGCTGCAATCTCGCTCTATCGATGACCCGAGGCCAGGGAGCTGTACGATCCCACATCGCCCTCGTCATCAATGGTATCGACGATCCAGTGGCTTCCCACCTTCATTGCACACTTGAGATCACCGTTCGCCCAGTCGTAGTAGCTTATATACGGAATACCGCTGGCATCGAGGGCGATAGATGTGCACATGGACCAAAAACATCTGCAATCAAAGGGAGAGGGGCAACAACAAAAGCGCAATAGAAGGTTACGGTAGCCCTCATCTATCGTTTCTTGTATCCAGTAGCCGTCGATCTTCACCGCATATTTAGGAATATATGATAGTGAAAATTCGCATTCAAATGGTAATTGGTTCAACCTATAATGCATATCACATGTATAGTAGCTTATGTGCGGGTTCCCCTGGTCATCGAGTATAAGGGATGAAAATTGGCCATTCGCCCGGTCGATCAGTGTGCACTCCCAACGACCGTTCTTTCTTACGGCATATTTGAGCGCACCTATTAATGTGCCTTGAGAAGGGTCGCCCAAATTCTGCTCGCAGTAGCTTATATGTGGATCGCCCTGGGTGTCGAGGGCAAGGGACGTATGCAATCCGACACTGCCGTCTGGGTCAACAGTCTCAATGATCCAGTAGCCGTCGGTCTTTGATGCATACTTGAGGTCTTTGTTCCCGTTGTCGCAGTAGCTTATATGCGGATTTCTCTGAGCATCCAGGGCAAGGGATGTAAATGTGCCAACCGTACCTGTGTTATCGATGATCTCAATTATCCAGGAGCCGCTCTTCTTGGCTGCGTACTTGAGAGCTCCATTCGTACCGTCATAATAGCTTATGTGCGGTTGCCCCTCGGCATCGAGTGCGAGAGATGCATAAGAACCGATCCCACCGACGAAGTCAATGGTTTCTATGTCCCAGCCGCAGCGGCAATTATTTTCTGAGACATATTTAAGGTTTCCGCGTGTGGCGTCGTAGTAACTTATATGCGGATGCCCCTCGGCATCAAGCGCGAGGGACGGCCATTGCCCTACATCATGGACGGAGCTGACGACGACCTTAGGCTCTCCCCAGAATCCGTCGTTATTAATGGAGAACTTGAGATCGCCATTTGAATTGTCATAGTAGCTTATGCACATCACGGGAAACTGATCGGCGGGTGAGGGTTCAGGTGAGACGCTGTCCTCAGAGCAGCTCATGAAGACGAATATGATTGTCAGGAGGGATATAGCACATCGGCACGCCAGCTTCAGCGCTTTCACGGCGTTTCGATTCACGATTATCATTCCAGACTCCCCGATTAAAATCAAATGCCGTCTCTCTTCAGCGGATGGTTACAGCCTGGCTCTCTATCTCGAGCCAATGGCGATACTCGTGTAATTGCCCTTATTCCCTCCAAAGTCGACGATGTCGATTATCCAATAGTTGCCGCACTTCACCGCGTACCTGAGATCTTGGGCATCACCTTCGTAGTAGCTTATATGTGGTTTGCCTTCGGTATCGATGGCGATAGAGCAGTAAGCACCCGTGTAATAACCGTCGACGATCTCGTACAACCAGCCGCTTCCTGGTTTTTTCGCGGAGTAGGCGAGTTCGTTTACATCGGTGTAATATGCTATATGAGGATTACCGTCGGTATCGATGGCAAGGGCCGTCGGAAACTGACATGTATTCGCCAAAGGCCCCGCTACAAACTCGTTGTGCCATTCTCCTCCATCATCCATCCAGGCGTATTTGACACGATGATTGATGTCGAGGTAGCTGATGCGCGGTTTGCCGCTGGGATCAAGAGCCATCGAACATCCCCTGCCGACATCATCGTTGTCGACCTCGGCGAATGCCCATGTGGGGGTACCTCCCTCTTCACCCGTTTTCACGGCATAAATGAGCACTTTTACACCTTTTTTGCCCACATAGCATATGTGCGGGGTATTGCTGGCATCCAGGCACAGCGACGTCGGCTCACCATAATAACGCGTGCACATTGGGGTTGTCTCCGGAGGATACGACGGATTCTCGAGAATGTATGTGTTCCATTCCCCGCCGATCTTGTGCGCGTAACTGATCGCCACAGCGGTCCAGTTGCAGTAGCTTATGTGCGGATTTCCCTGGGAGTCGATGGCAATAGAGGTATGTCGGCCTACATCGTTTTCGGTGTCGACGACTTCGGTCAGCCAGCCATCTTCAGTTTCAACCGCGTAATGGAGGTCATATGAAGTAGCTTTGAAGTAGCTTATGTGCGCATTGTTGTCCGCATCGAGGGCAATGGATGTGAACAAGCCCACGTCATCATCCCATTCGATGATCTTGGTGCCCCAGGAGTCGCCGATTTTTTTTGCACATATAAGATCATGGTGTGTATTGTCATAGTAGCTTATATACGGCACGATCGGAGTCTCGACTAGATCCTCCGGGCACACCGGGCAATCCTCTGAGCAGCCAGCTAAGGCACACAAGACGAAAAGAAGGGCAATCAAGCGGCAGATCGCCCAATTCCCGCAGCTCCGAACCGTTCGCTTCTCGTATATCATGCCAACCCCCTATTTACACTAAAGTGTTCGGCATAACTCATTAAGACTTCAGTTGCAGCGCAATTTGTATTTATTTTCAATAAGCTTTGTTTGCCGCACTCTGATAAGAGTAACTCTATTTTACAGCTCGTTGAATAGTGGTGTCAAGTTAATAGTCCCCCTTATTGCAGGTGGTACATTGGTAGCTATGTATATTGCCCCTGGAATGGATCAAGATCATAGTGACCTGCCGCGCGCCGTTACTGTGAAGCTGTGCGTGTACAACGTAAAGGGTGAACTCATCTCAACTGTTGTGGATCAGCACATGACAGAGGGACGCAAAGAAGTCACTTGGACAGCTAAGGACAACAGAGGACGCGCAGTTTCCAGCGGCATCTACTTCTATCGCCTCGTCGCCGGTGATTTCGTGCAGACGAGGAAGATGGTTTTATTGCGCTAGATTCCGGCCCGCTATTGGGCTGGTCGGTGGAGTAAGTCCCGAGGCGTTTAAGAACGCTTCTAACTATGACCTTTGGATGTCTACGTAACCTTAGGAAGCCCAATTTCAAATGAAAGGGAAACCTATCGTCAATGCGACAATATAAAAGTACCGGTTTTTATGGCCTTTTCTTTTTCGCCTTAGGCTTATCTATTCTTCTGTTTTTTCCCTTGTCTTTGTCATCGTACAGATCATGGCCTCGCTTCAGTGCGCGGAATTCCCTTGATCCCGGCTTGATTCCCATGCTCTTCGCGAGAACACCCCAGCCCTTACCCTTGAGCGATTTGTATTTTTCTATAACTCGACCCCTCGGGCTCTCCGACAATTCTCCAAAACGGCATACCATGTAGGCATCCGCGGGGCTTTCGACATTACTGAGTACTGCAGTGATCTCGGCATCACCGATTTTAAAGCGAGCGGCAATC
>CP070727.1:232429-256663 GCA_020350885.1 bacterium
ACGTGATCACGAGCATGGAGTTCGAGCGGCTCATCTGCGCCGGCGGGCCGACCGAGGGTCACTTTATCCGCCCGAGCGACCGCAAGACGCCGCAGACGATAGGATTCATCCAGTGCGTCGGCTCGCGCTCGCACGACGGCCGCGGCAATCCGTACTGCAGCAACATCTGCTGCATGAATACGGTCAAGGACACCCTGCTCCTGTGCGATCACTATCCGGGCATCGAGGCGAAGGTTTTCTACATGGATCTGCGTGCCTTCGGCAAGGGTTTCGAGGATCTCTACATGCGGAGCCGCGAGGAAGGTGTCAAGTATGTCAGGGGTATTCCCGGGGAGGTCGTGGAGAACCAGGAGACGGGCAACCTCACACTCACCGTCGAGAATACGACAACGGGTAAGCTGGAGAATCACGAGCTGGAGATGCTCGTACTTTCACAGGGGGTCATTCCGCGGCGTGATGGTGAGAGCATAAAGAAGCTCCTCACGCTGTCAACCACCTCCGACGGATTCATCATGGAGTCGCACCCGAAGCTGAAGCCGGTAGATGCACCGACGAAGGGTGTTTTCATCGCCGGCTGTGTCGAATCCCCGAAGGATGTGAAGGATAGCGTCACCCAGGCGGGTGCGGCGGCGGCGAGGGCCAGCATCCTGCTGAACGCCGGCAAGACCAAGATAGAGGCAATCACCTCGCTCCTCGAGCCCGACAAGTGCAACCTCTGCGGGCTCTGTGCGAAGGTGTGTCCGTACAACGCCATCGTGGCTCCCGATCGAAAGGCGGGGACGATGCCCGTCATCATTCATGCGGCCTGTGCGGGATGCGGTGCATGCGCGGCCGAGTGTCCGCAGGATGCCATCAAGATGAAACACTTCACCGACGAGCAGATCATGTCGCAGATCGAAGCGCTCCTCGAGGTGGAACCCGAGCAATGCCTCCTGACATTTGCGTGCAACTGGTGCAGCTACGCAGGTGGTGACAACGCAGGTACGGCCAGGCTGCAGTATCCAACGACTTCGAGGCTTATACGGACGATGTGCTCCGGCCGGGTGGACGAGAAGTTCGTCCTGGTTGCATTCCGTCTGGGGGCACCGATGGTGCTCGTGTCTGGGTGTCATTTTGCAGATTGCCACTATATCAACGCCGTCCATTGGACGCAGAAACGGATGGATCGGCTTTGGAGCAAGCTCGATAAACTCGGCATCAGACCGGAGCGGCTGCGGCTCGAGTGGATATCCGCCGCCGAGGGGCAGAAGTTCGCCAAGGTGATGCGGGAGCTCGAGGACGCCGTGGCAGCCGTCACGAAGGAAGAGATCGAATTCACGAAGAAGGTGCTGGCCGAAGAGGAAGCCAAGAAGCAGAAACGCAAGGCCAAAGCGAAAGCGGAGGCAACCAGCTGATGGTCGCACGGGAAACGAATTTCAAATGCCTCAATTGCGAACACGAGTACACTGGCATGTACGATCCCGATAACATCACGGAGCGGTCCTGCCCGAAGTGCCGCTCGAACAGCGTCCGCCGCCTGCCCGAGAAGAAGGCGGGCGATTAGACAACGGGATAGATGTGTGCCGGATACGTTTCTCCATGGTGCTCGTGTTCCGGATCACATTCCCCCCAGCCATTCCGCCAGGTGGGCGAGCACGTCTTCCTTTTCAGGCTCGTTGTGTATTTCGTGATAGAGGCCCTCCCATATCTTCAACGTGCAGATGCTCCCCGCTCTCGAGGCGAATTCGATGCTGGCCCCGGTGGATGTGACCCGGTCGGAGTCCCCGTGCATGATCAGCAGGGGGATGGAGAGTGTGTGTGCATGATTCACGGCCCACAGCCCGGCTTCGAGTATACCGAGAAAGCGTGGTGTTAGGCGGTCATGGACCAGGGGATCTTCGTTGTATGCACGGATAACCTCCGGATCGTGTGAGAGATCTCCGACACACAGACCGCTCGATACTGACATGGATGGCCACAGGCGAAGCATCGCACGCATGAGTATGGTTTTCCAGGCCGGGGGAGCGAATGCGGTCCGCAGCAGTGGTGCCGTTGCGATCGCGCCCTTGGGCGTCGGTGTATGACGGAGCAGGTAGTTGAGCACAAGGTTTCCACCCATGCTGTGACCGTAGAGGAAAACCGGGCGGTCCGCGTGGAGTCTTTCCGCCTGACGTAGAAGCAGCGTGATGTCGCTCATCAATGTATCGTAGCCCGGCGAGTGTCCTCTTTTTCCTTCGGATGTGCCGTGTCCGCGCAGATCCATTACCAGAACCGCATACCCGCTCCCGTTCAGATAACGCCCCACATGCGCATAGCGGCCGCTGTGCTCCCCGAGCCCGTGTACGAGACACACGGTTCCCCGCGGCTCAGTCTCCGGCTGCCATGTTCTGCCATGGAGCCGCACGCCGTCGCCGGCTGTCAATTCGAAATCGAGATGCTGCATTGCTGCTCCCACGATCATGAAGCATCATGTGTGACAGACAATATATCATGTATTCACATGTTTATTGTGATATAATAATAACATGAAGCGGTGGGGGTATATTGTTCTGGTACTATGTATCCTTTCTCTCGGCAGCTCAATCTGTGCCGGTCCTCCCAGTTCGTACGGTTCAGGACGGGAGTACGCCCGGATCTTCGATCGATTGGATGCAGGTAACATACCGACGGGCATACTCTACGACCGTGTTATTCCACTTTCCGGGATCGAGCGCTTCGACGGCAGCGAAGCGGCGCCGACTGGGGATCTGCACCGCTGGAAACAGATCTATTTCGAGCTGTCACATGCGGCCGTATTAGGGGAGGTGCAAACGGGCTCGACCGGGCGCACGGGGGAATCCGTGCTTCCCGATCTTTCGATGCTTCTCGAGGATGCACGGCGCCTCACGACTACAGGCACCATTCCCATCGCATTTCTCAACTACAGGTACAACCAGATCAAACCCGATGCATTGGAGAAGGGGCTCTTGAGGATACGGGACGGCCGTCTCGTCGAGACACATGAACCGTTCACGACGTCCACTGGGGGGGCGGGTCCGTATCTCGAAGCCCGTGTATTCGCCGTTGCCCCGCTCAAGGAGCACACGTATCGCGGCCGGAGTGTCCTCTTCTCACTCGATGCCGACCGGTACCTCACGAACGATGAAAGGCCCGTGACGGGGATCGAGATCGATTTCGACGACGGACGGGGACTTCGCCCGGTGCGATTCGATGGATCCATTAGGGTTGCGTACGAGAGCTGTGGGCGGAGGATCATTCGCACCCGGCTCACGCTCGGCGACGGCGCGGTACTCGGCGGCAGCTTCTATTTCGACGTCAGACAGCTCCAGGCACCTACCCCGGACGATACGCTGCACATCACCGCCACCATCCCCTACAACGGGGAGTACGGCACCGGCGATGCGTGGATCCTGCTCTCCGACAGGAACACCGAGCTCACATTCCCGGTCGTCATCCTCGAGGGGTTCGACATCAACAACGACATGTTCTGGGATGAGCTCCATTTCTACCTCAACCAGGAGGGGATGCTCGATTCCATCCTCTCTGAAGGCCTCGATGTTGTCGTTCTCAACTTCACGGATGCGACCGATTACCTCCAGAAGAACAGCTTCGTTACCATCGAGCTGATACAGCAGGTGCTCTCGATGATCTCCATCAGGGAGGATATTGCGCTCATCGGTGCCAGCATGGGCGGACTCGTGGGCCGCTACACCCTTACCTACATGGAGGCCAATGCCCTCGAGCACCGGGTGAGAACCTTTATCTCCTTCGATTCGCCCCAGCGGGGCGCCAATATTCCCCTGGGGCTCCAGTACTGGACGATGTTCTTCGCCGAGCAGTCGGAGGAGGCTGCGGCCAACCTGGAACGCCTGAACAGACCCGCCGCCAGGCAAATGCTCGTATACCATTTCACCGATCCCCACGGGACGACGGGCGAGGCCGATTCCCTCCGTCAGGACTTCCTCGCCGATCTCGCAGGTCTGGGGAGTTACCCGGCAAACCTCCGGAAGGTGGCCGTCGCAAACGGGAGCGGTATCCAGACCGGCCAGGGATTCGCTCCCGGAGAACAGATCATCCTCTACGAGTACAGCAGCCTTCTTGTGGATATCATCGGAAACGTCTGGGCTCTGCCCGATGGTACGAACCAGATCATCTTCGACGGCCTCATCGATCTCATCTGGCCGCTTCCCGATACGGAGCTGCAGGTATACGTGTCGGGAACGCTCCCGTACGATAATGCACCGGGCGGGTGGCGTGCCTCGATGGCGCAGGTGGACTCATCGGAGGCACCGTACGGCGATATCATAGCGCTCCACGACGCCCACTGCTTCATTCCGACCGTAAGCGCCCTCGATCTCGACACATCAGACCTCTTCTACGACATCGCCGGTGATCCCGGCATCATGTCCCTGACCCCCTTCGATACGATCTACTATCCTATTGAGAACCAGGAGCACATGGCGATTACCGCGGAGAGCGCTCCATGGTTCCTCGGAGAGGTTCTGAGGGGAGTGGTGGCCGTCGACGACATACGAACGGTTCCCAAGGCCCTCGTGCTGCACCAGAATTTCCCGAATCCCTTCAACCCGACGACCACGATCCGTTTCGAGCTGCCCGGGACGGGCCGGGTGAATGTGAGCATCTTTGCCGTCGATGGGCGGAGGGTTGCTACACTCTTCGACGGGAAGCTTCCCGCCGGGCCGCACAGTCTCGTCTGGGATGGACGTGATGTGCTTGGCCGCCGGACCGCATCGGGCATCTACTTCTATCGTGTGACGGCCGGACTTGCCGGTGAAACACGGAAGATGGTATTACTCCGTTAGTCGATACGCTTGAACCTGTTTATCGCATCGAACCCCATTGCCCGTACGGTTCCGTTTTCATGTGTCTCGAAAAAGATCTCGTTCTTGTTGTACTCGTCCTTCCAGCGGCCCCGTTCGTCCGGCGGCTGGAACCTGACGTGCTCACCGTCGAGTGAGTTGTGGACGATGAGCTCTCCGTCCTTACAGTACACTCTGAACTCGGCCTGTGCTGCGAGAAACGAATACACGCCGAGGTACGGTTTGAGCCCGGCGGGAACGTCTTCCGGTATCTCCTCTGGATCCGATTTCCTCGGCATCTCTATGAGCTCGTGCAGGAACAGTGCGGTCACGTTATCATGTTCGTTTCTCTCGAACTCGATGAAGAGACGATTCGAGAGCTTCGCATACCATCGTCCCTCCTCATCGGGCTCGTGAAGGGCCAGCATGATCTTTCCCGGGATATCCAACGTGAGGCTCCCGTCCTTGAGAAAGACCGAGAGCGTTATAGTTTCACTTGGGGCGATGTACTTACCGAAGTACTCCCGGTATCGGGTGGTCTCCTCGTCGGCCGACCCATCATCGCCCGCCGTCTCCACACCCAACAGACGGTAATCAAGCACCTCCATCTCCTTGGGATTGAGTGCCGTCGTCGCCGACTGCAAGGTGCCTACACGGATGTGCCCGCTGTCTGCAAAGTCGTGCTCACCTGCCGTTGCATCGACGGGGATCCAGCCGGCTTTTCCCATGTAGATCTCGTTCCAGCCGTGCTGGCCGAATGCCCCCCCGAAGTTCGGTATGTACATGCAGCCCCAGACGACGCGGGCGGGAATCCCCACTGCCCGGCAGAAGGCCGCGAGCAGCAGCGAATGGGCGCCGCACTCGCCTATCTTCTTGTCGTACGTATCGCGGGCCGTAACGCCGCCGGGTATCGCATAACCGATCTCCGCAGAGACCCATCTGCTTAGGCTGACAGCAGCCTCCCAAGCATCCTTCGAACCTTTCGTTATCTCACGTGCCTTCTCGACGAGGATAGGGTCGGTGGACTCGATGTGATCATCGGGCTCGAGGTATTCCTTCAGGGAGTCTATGCCGCTGAAGTCGGGAGGGAAGGGAGGGGCATCAGTGCCGTCGTATCGTGGGTGCTCGATCTCGAAGATGCCCTCGACGAGGTTCTCCATGACCGTTCCCTCGAATCTCTGACCGGGAACGTTGAGCTCCCCGGGAGTGACCCAGAGCCCTATCGGCTCGATCTTCGCCTTCACCTTCATGTAGGAGATCGCATGGATATCGGCGATTGCCACGTCGACCTTGGAGGCGATATTTTCATCCAGGTTCGCAATCTCTATCTGGTTGACGATCGATGCATCGGAAAGATACATCAGCCTGTTATTCGGCGGTCTCGTCTGGAGCATCCGGCCGGTTGCGGTATCCACCCACATCGTGAACTTCATGCCCGTCTCGAGGTTCAAACCATCGAGAACTACCGTTTCGTAGCGCTCACCTGCAAGCTCGAGTGTCTCCACGCCTGTCTTCGTGTACCTGGTCTGCTGCATCTCGTTCTCTCGGACCTCGTAGAGATTGTAGGTCTTTTCCTCGAGCCCACCGGCAACGAAGTCGTTTATGAGAAAGGGATGAAAGAGCGTATTGTCGAGGATCGCAGCAGGCGGGAGCTCCGTCGTTTCCTCTTTCATGCTCATGCTCGACGTGAAACGTGCAAGGAGACCGTCGATGTGTATCTCGGAGGTCATGTGCACCGGTCCCTGGTGAACCTCGCTATCATGATAGGTGAACTGTCCCGTGGCGGGATCGATATGGTACGTCAGCTTGACCTCGGTATTGAACTGGCTCCCGAGTGCCGAGAGCATCAGGAAGAGCCGGTGCTTGAGAACGATCTGCTTCATGCCGTCGATTACCGAATGCGTCGTATCGAACACGGCGTAACCGCATTTGACACCATTTATCTCGACGGTGTAGTACCACGTTGCCTCGGCCGCACTTCCGTTACTCAGAAACGTCAGCATCAGTATGGCGGGGATAACGAGAAGATAAGCTCTCACCGTTCCTTTCATCCTTGTTTCCTTTCGGTGGTTTGGCATGTCCGATTGTCACCACTCGACATCGGATCACTTCGTAACAAGCTCCGTACTCATCATGAACGTCCGTGTCATGGGGATCGTGATCTCCTGGGGGCCTGATCCCGTGATGATCCCCTCGGCGCTGCCCTCGGAGCTGTTCTTTACGAATATACCCTTCCTGTATGCGAAAAACCAGGTGTCGTTACCCTTGATGGCGGCCTCTGAAACGAGCTCCATCGGCCCCTGCCGTCCCTTGCCCTTCATTGTGCCGGTGTATGTTGTCTTGATCCTTGCACACTCCATCCCGGCCACGGTTTCGAATCCATCGAGTGTGTGTGAGCTCTCGAAGGTGAGAAGGAGTTCGTTGTCGGCGTTCTTTTCGGTGACCGTATCCCGGCTCGTCCATGTGTCACCTACCGTGATGGGCCGGCCTGGCAGATCGGGAAAGAGCGCCTGGAATTCCGTTGCGATGCTGCGCGGACCCTCGGGCCCCATGTCATACTTGATCTCCGTTGCACCGGAGACATCCAGCTCCTTGCCCCAGAGCGAAAGGGTCATGTCGAACCGTTTGCCGATGACCTGCTCCGTGTCCGCCTGGAGCCTTCCCTGTGGGCTGTCCACGGAGACGCTCATGGAGTCCATCGTGATCTCGAGGGTGTACTCACCCTTCTGCATACTTTTTCGATTTACGGAGAATCCGGTCACACCGCCGGCATTGACCTCGATGGTCTGCCCCATGATGCTCATGGACTGCTTGAATTGATTCGACGCCGCATAGGCGAGCGGGCTTCCGGTCGGGAAGCGGTATTCGAGAACGAGGCCTTTTTCCGTATCTCCCCACCATGCCCTCTTGGCGGCGCAGCCGGCCAGCAACAGGACGGCCACAAACATCAGTGCCAGCATACGGCGGGAGCTCAAACGACTGTAGCGGGACATTATGTACCTCCTTCGTCGGATTTCCTGAACCGAGCCGGAACCGGGGGGTGCGTTTTACACGTAATCAGGTACATACTCGAGGAGATCGCCGGGTTGGCAATTGAGCTCACGGCAGATCGCATCAAGCGTACTGAAACGCATCCCCTTCACCCGCCCGGTCTTGAGAAGGGAGAGGTTGGTCATCGAGATGCCGACCTTCTCCGACAACTCGGTCAGCTTCATCTTTCGTTTCACCAGTATCAGGTCCAGTCTCACTTCGATAGCCATGACCTGAGGATAGTGAATCGGTTTATGTATGTCAAGGAAAATTTTAAATAATACATAAAACATTTTATTTTTATCATCATAAGTGGCCCGATTAAGGTTGACAGTGCCGGCGGTTGCGCTTTATAGCTATCATTTGACTGTAGAAACATCCCGGGATAGTGAATTTTCTCCATTATGTTGCGTGCGGAGGATCTCCATGAACCGGAGATTGGCTCTCTATTCCTGCCTGCTGTTTCTCGCCGCCATCGGCTCCTGCCGGAGACAATCCTTCGAGTTCCTCTCCATGGACGATATCGATGCCTACGAGCTCACTGAGGCGCAGGAGGATGCGCATACCGTGATTCTTCTCAATGAGGAGCGGGTCGAGATCACAGGCGAACGGGAGGCCTACTGGGAGCGCCGCATCGTCAAGAAGGTGCTCGAATCGGGGCATCCCGACGAGGGCGTCTTTGCAATTCCGGAGAACCGGTTTGCAAAGATCATCTCTATCGAAGCCCGAGCGCTTTACCCGGACGGTACGGAAAAGATACTCGCTCCCGGGGATATAGAGACGTTTTCCTCGTTCCGCGACTACGTCCTCTACAGCGATGCCACGTCACGCATATTCCGTTTCTCAGGTGTTAGGCCTGAAACGGTGCTCGAGGTACACGTGCGTAAAAGGATCACGAACCTCCTGTATTGCCCGCCGGCCGTGTTTCAAGATGAGCTTCCCATACTCGAACGGCGGTATCGACTGATCCACCCGGAGGATGTCAAGGTGCAGGTCCATGGAGTCAATATGACCGAGACCCCCGGTACGATCATCGAGCACGACGACGGCCGTATCGAACGTGTCTGGGAGCGGACGGCCGTAGAGCGGTTCGAGCACAAGCCGCACATGCCGCCGAGGGAGGCGGTTGTGCCGGCCCTCTGGTTAACGGTGGCCGAGGGTCAGAAGCTCGGGGTGGAACTCGATCTCTCCTCGTGGGAGGGGCTGGGTTATTGGTACAGCGAGCTCTCCCGCCCGAGTCTCACACCGGGCAGCAGGGTGCGGGATATCGTAGCCCGTTCCGGCGTTAGCAGCATGCCGCCGAAGGCGGCGGCGGAGTACCTCTACCACGAGGTGCGGAGCCGTCTCCGCTATGTATCGATCATACTGGGTCTCAGTGGATACCGGCCTCATACGGCCGAGGAGACGCTCGAGAATCTTTACGGCGACTGCAAGGATCAATCGGTCGTGCTCGTCTCGGCGCTCAGGGAGGCCGGCATTCCCGCCCATCTTGTCCTGGTAAGGACAGCCGACAGGGGCCGATTCGAGAATCCCTTCCCGCATCCCGGGTACTTCAACCACGCCATTACCGCCGCCCGGATCGGAAAGAGAGTGATCTACCTGGATCCGACCTGCGAAACGTGCAGTTTCGGTGTATTGCCCTACAGTGTTCAGGGGGCGGATGCGTTCGTCGTCAGAGAGGGTGAAAGACGCCTTACCAGACTTCCCGTGGGACGGTTCCGGGAGAATGCGTATGACGTGGCATCGGTTATCTCCGTGCAGGGCTCCGGAACGGCAGTCGTTCGGGATACCATCACACTCGACGGATTCCATGCATCACGGTTTAGATATACATACCGGAACCGGAAGGGAACCAGTGTAGAGGATCTCGCAAAGCGGCTGTTTTTCGATGAAATGCCGTTCTCCGCTATCGATAGCGTAGCGATCGAAGGGCTCGATGCGGAATCAGAGGGGGTTCGTATCGTTCTTGCATACACGATCCCCGGTTTCCTCGAGGATCGTTCAATCGTATTCGTGAATCCGCTTCTTCACAGGTTACACTATCCCGTCCCGCAGGATCGGGAGTACAGGTATCCCTACCATTTGGGTGCCGGATTCGTCTCCCGCTGCCTGGTTACACTCGTTGTCGCCGAGGGGAGGGGCGCGACCGGTTTTCCGGATTCCCTTAGTATCGACAACCCCTACTTCAGCTACACCGGGGGTTGGGAAAGGAAAGGCGGCGGATTCGAGTTCACCAGGTGTTTCCGTCTCGAGGATGGCATCGTGCCCGTAGACGGCATCGATGGTGTGCGGGATGCGTTCATGGCGGTAAGGGAATTTGAAGGTGCGAAGATATGTTTTGCAAAGGAGGAGTGAGGAACCTCACGGCCGTACACGCGAGAGAGGAGGAACGGTGAAGATCCGCGTACCGATACCTATCGAATCCGGCAGAGCTGTCATTGTAGCGGCCGCCCTGTCTGCCGTTGCTATGTCGATCTCGTCATGCCAAGAGACGTACTATGCTGGACAGAATGTAACACGCGAGAGCTATCCGGACTTCGGAGCAGTCGTTCTTCTCGAGCGGCGTTCGCATACGTTCAAGGTCGCACTCGAGCTCGTCAGGACATACCATTACGAGATTACCGGTCGTACCGAGATAGAGGAGTTCAGAAGGATCAAGATCCTCACCGAAGAGGGTCTCGAACGGTACGGTGATTTCGTCTCATCGATCTACAACAAGGAGTACCACCAGTACTCGGTCGAAGCCTCGGTTATATCGCCTGCGGGGAAACGGAGGACGGTCGGTGGAGATGAGATAAGGCGGGTGAGTGTCGGCAGGTCCTACTTCCAGTACCGGATTGCGATCCCCGGCCTCGAGGTCGGTTCGGTGATCGAGATCTCCGAGAAGGTCAAAAGCAATGTTCCGATTCTCTCTGGTAACTGGGATTTTGCGGAGGAGGTTCCGACAATCGAATCGGAGCTCGTCTTCAAGGTGCCGGAGGATACGAAGGTTATGTTCAGCACGATACCGAAGGGTGAAATAGGGAAGGTCGAGCCCGTGAAGGAAGGCCGGTATCATGTGTACAGGTTCCGGCGGGAGAACATCCCGCCATACAAGAAAGAGAAGTACATGCCGCCCAGGCACATCGGTAATCCAACGCTCTACTACTATGTACGGAGGATGTCGAATGAGACGATCGCCGGGGTGCTGGATGTCGAGCCCAGGTTCATCGGTGGAGAGCCGTATGTGATGACCTGGCGGAAGGTGGGTGAGTACTACGCCAGGTACTTCAACCCGGAAACATGGCAGGAGGACGAAAAGGCCGAAGAGTACCGCTCGGAATGCGAGTGGTTGATCGAGGCGTTTCAGGGCGAACAGGGCGGGGATACCGAGGAGACGCTCGAACATCTGGTCCGCTGGTTCCACGATCAGTTTCAGTCGATCGATGATGAATATCTCTATGCCTCGAAGAATCCCGAGGAGAGCTACACCCTGCGAGAGGGAGGTCCCTTTGAGCTTGCATACGTTCTCCATTCCTTCCTCCGCAAGCTCGGGATGCGATCATACATCGTCCTGCTGAGGGACGTGACGGATGGTATCGTGAACCGGAAGACCCCGACGTACAATGCATTCACGCATCCGATCATAGTGGTCGGGCATGGCAGGGATGAATTCTGGATCGATCCCTTCAATCCGTACTGCCGGTTGAACCAGCTCTCCTGGAAATGCCAGGGTATCGAATCGATGTGGCTTCTTCCCAGCAACGACTATGTCTTCAAGAAGATTCCCTATGACCGGCCGGAACTGAATAGCATAGAGAATGTCGAAGAGATCACGATCGACGAAGAGGGAAACATTGCCGGTGTGTCGAGGATCACCATGACAGGGCAGTACCTGCTCGGCCTCCGCAGAAGGGCTCTGGAAAATGGTGAGGCCGGAAGCCTCGAGAAGGAGCTTGCGTCCTTCCTCGAGAGAATGTTTCCCGAGGTCTTCGACGAGGGGAGCCTCGAGATCGTGAAGGAGGGAAACGACAGCCTCGAGGTCACGTACCGCTACGAGATGCCCGGCTTCACGGAGATCTCGGGCAGTTATATGAACGTCGATCTGTCACATTGGATCGCGAGTTCCCTACACGATCTCTTCGAGGGCGAGAAGAGGGAGCATGATATCCGTTTCCCGTACCTCAAGAGCGAGAAATCCCGTGTGAAGGTCAAGCTGCCGGTGAACGTCACGATCAAGGAGATGCCGCTGGGCAGGAATATTGAAGACGATTATATCGGCTACGAACTGGACGTATTGGACGAAGAAGGTACGGTGATAATTTCCCGCGACCTCATCTTTCGGCAGTCCACGGTCCCCGCGGAAAAGTACACGGCGGTGAAGGAGAAGGCGCAGAGGATCTATGAGATAGATCGGGTTACAATGGTGCTCGAGCGAGCATCTTTGTAACTGTATTCCTGCCGTCTCTGAGCGTAGGGGTTTTATTTCAGGTTGTCGTTTATGCCTTGCAGGATTCACAGCATTTCGGTTCGTATGGCGCGTGCCTACCTCGTCGAATTCGATAGAGGCTGTTTCCTCATCGACACGGGGGCGCCCCGCTCCGAGAGGCGGGTGCTGGAGTGCATGCGGAGGCTCGGGTGCGACGACCTTCGCCTCATCTTTATAACGCACGCCCACCTAGATCATTACGGAAGTGCGGCGTCACTGCGACGGCTCACCGGCGCACCCATCGCAGTCCACCGTAACGATGCACGGGCCATGGCGGAGGGGCGTACGTCGGTCGGTACGGCACGGAGCATCGGAAGGTTCAAGAAGCCTTTCTTTCCCATCGTCTTTCCATTCATCTCGCCGGAACCGACTGCACCCGATATCCTCGTCGACGACGGCGATACACTAAGGGATTGTGGATGTGATGCGACGGTTATCCACACCCCGGGCCACACGCCCGGCTCGAGCTGCCTGCTCGTCGATGGTCGTTGTGCATTCGTCGGCGATCTTCTTACGACGACGTGGGGGCCGCAGGTGCAGCGCAACTATGCCACCGACTGGTCGCAGCTTGCCGGAAGCCTCGAGCGTCTGAAATCGCTCAGCCCGGAGATCATCTATCCCGGACACGGAAAATGCACGGTCGATGCCGCTGGGCTTGCAGTTCTGCGGTTTTAGCGATAACGCCTAACGACCGGAAATCGAACCTCCCGACTGCGTGATATTCACAATCCGGCATTGCCGGGTGTCCGTTGACTTTACCCCCGTATTCCGGTACACTTTTCCGATTATGTAAGGATCCGTTTTCATAGAAAGATCCATTTTCACAGCAAAGGAGTCCGTCGCCATGAAGAAAACCCGTCTCATCGGTCTCGCTGCAATCCTGGCCGTTCTCGTACTCTGCTCGGTTGCACCGGCGGCCCAGAATCCCTTTTTCAGTGAGTTCGATACCCCCTTCGGCGTGCCGCCGTTCGACCGGATCGAGGTTGCACACTATATGCCGGCCTTCGAGGAGGGGATGAAGCGGCACAAGGCGGAGATCGAAGCGATCGTCGACAATCCCGAGGCACCCACCTTCGAGAATACACTCGATGCGCTCGAGGCGAGTGGGTGGATGCTCACGCAGGTGAGTAATGTCTTTTTCAACATGAACTCGGCCCTCACGAACGAGGAGATCCAGGAAATCGCCAAGGAGATCGCACCGCAGCTCTCGAAGCACTTCGATGAGATTAGGTTCAATGAGAAGCTCTTCGAGCGGATCAAGACCCTGTACAGTCAGCGGGATAAGCTGAGCCTCACCGCCGAGCAAGAGATACTCCTCGAGAAGTACTACAAGGATTTTGTGCGGGGTGGGGCAAACCTGAGCCCCGAGAAGAAGGAAATACTGGGGAAGATCAACGAGGAACTCTCGGTCCTCTCACTCACCTTCGGTGAAAATGTTCTGAAGGAGAACAACCGCTTCAAGCTCGTGATCGATGACGAAAAGAATCTGGCCGGACTGCCCGATAACGTGATTGCAGCTGCGGCCGAGGCGGCGGCGGATCGCGATCACGAGGGAAAGTGGGTCTTCACACTTCACAAGCCGAGCATGCTCCCGTTTATTACCTACTCCCCGAAACGCGATCTCAGGAAAAAGATCTTCAAGGCCTATATCAATCGGGGCAACAACGACGATGAGCTCGACAACAAGAAGATCTGCTCGAAGATGGCGGCCCTCCGTGTGAAGCGCGCTCATCTTCTCGGTTTCGAGACGCACGCCGACTACGTGCTCGACGTCTACATGGCGAAGGAGCCGAAGAGTGTTTACGGTCTGCTCGACAAGCTCTGGAAGCCGGCTCTCGCCCGGGCAAAGGACGAAGCCGAAGCGCTCCAGGGAATAATCGACCGTGAGGGGGGCGGCTTCAAGCTCGAGCCCTGGGACTGGTGGTACTACGCAGAGAAACTAAAGAAGGAGCGCTACGCGCTAGACGAGGAGATGCTTCGGCCGTACTTCAAGCTGGAGAATGTAATCGACGGCTCCTTCGCACTAGCGACCAGGCTCTACGGCATCACATTCGAAGAGAGAACCGATATCCCGAAGTACCACGAGGACGTGAAGGTCTTCGAGCTCAAGGAGGCCGACGGGACCCATATCGGGATCCTCTACACCGATTACTTTCCCCGGGAGAGCAAGCGGGGCGGCGCATGGGAGAGTGCCTACCGGAGTGTCTCGAGCGTCGGCGGTGAGAAGAAGACCCCCGTGGTCGTGAACTGTGGGAACTTCACAAAGCCCACGGCGGACAGCCCCTCGCTCATCACGCTCGATGAGGTTCTCACCCTCTTTCACGAATTCGGTCACGGTCTGCACGAGCTCCTCTCGGAATGTACCTATCCAAGACTTACGGGAACGAACGTCGCATGGGATTTCGTCGAGCTGCCTTCGCAGATCATGGAGAATTTCGTGACCGAACCGGAGATGCTGAAGCTCTACGCGCGGCATTTCGAAACCGGTGATCCGATGCCGGACGAGCTCATCGCCAAGATCAGAAAGGCCCGGCATTTCAACCAGGGCTTTGCTACGACCGAGTATCTGGCGGCCTCGATACTGGATATGGACTGGCACACGATTACCGAGCCCACTGAGGTCGATCCGATCGAATTCGAGAACGCCTCGCTCGACCGCATCGGTCTCATCCCCGAGATCATCGTCAGGTACCGGAGCCCATACTTCAGGCACATCTTCGCAGGCGACTACTCATCGGGCTACTACAGCTATATCTGGGCGGAGGTGCTCGATGCCGATGCCTTCCAGGCATTCAAGAAGACGAGCCTCTTCGACCGTGAGACGGCGCAGCGGTTCAGGGAGAATGTATTGGCCAGGGGCGGTTCGGAGGATCCGATGAAACTCTACGTGCGTTTCAGGGGGAAGGAGCCGGGCATTGAGCCGCTGCTGGAGAGGCGGGGGCTGAAATAGAACCGGTGTGCAATCCCGGTGCATGGCGCAGGGCGCCCAGGAACCAATCGCTTTTCGACAGGTAAGCAATGGATCCCCGGGACTCTACCGGTACATATCCTTGATCTTCCCCCAGGTGGACTCCTGCGTTGCGATGGGTCCGTTACAGGCCTCGCAGTCGTCATCGAACATGAAGTAGTAGCTTATCGCCCAATTGCCGGGATAGGTACCGCCCTGGCCGTCGTCGTAGAGCGCACGGACGAGGAAGTAGATCGGCAGGTGTTTGCAGTCGTGTATGCAGGAGAAGTGGTTGTCGGTGATAAGGTCACGCCCGTGGTACACACAGTCGTCGAAGAGATGCAGGATGTTGGGGAACGCCTGGGCGAATCCGTACTCGTAGGATACAGCGTCGGGATCGGAGCTCCATTCGTGATAAACGAGCGGCGTGCAGCTGTGCTTCTGGATTATGGGAGCTGTTATTGTCAACGGCATGGGAACATCCGGGAAACCCTCACCCACCCGATGGTAGCTTACGGCCCAGTTGCTCCTGTATCCGTCAGCATAAACGGTGCGCACCTTCCAGTAGATCGGTTCATGGTTGTCCTGATGCCCCGCCTCGTAGTACCAGCATGTTTCGTCGATCACCCTGATATAGTTCCAGGTACACGTTCCGCCTTCCGGCTCCGGTACGTAGATCGAACTGGTATACGGTGGTGCATTTGCGAACATCACTTCAAAGTAATCTACGTTTTCGATGGGTACGCAATCTTCAAGCTGCCAGCAGTACGTCACAGGCTCATCGATGGCGAAGTGTTCGTTGGGAGCCGGGTCGGTTATGATGGGCGGGACGACCCTCCACCAGTCGGCCATCACCTGTCCAGGTAATGGAATGAGAATACATAGGACAAGTACAGTCGCAATGATCTTCACATGATCACCCCCTTTGGATTTGAATAGAGAGGAACTGCCGGATGACATTATAACATAACTGATATGAAAATTATGCCCGGAATCCGTCGTACGGTACGCCGGCCGGGCACCGTTGGGTACAGCGCATTGGAAACAGTCCCTGCCCAAGATGCTCTCATCGAAGATAACGTCTATCAGTCTCTCACAGCGACTGTTACACAAGGTTGGGAAATCAATTAAATCTTTATCAATTTTAGCGATAGAGAAATATAATAATTGACGGGGAGTGTTCATTTCTGGTATATTATCACCGAGTCTCAATTAATCGATAACAATCCTAGAGCCGAACGACTCAAAAATGCCGCTACCCGAAGATCGTTTGATGGGATGCCGTACCGCATCTCGAAAAACCTCCCTACCTTTCCCTGTAAGCGATAAAGAGTATTCGATGTGTTCCTCTCACCCTCAACGAGGAGGAATAGAATGACCGGCAAGCATGTTCTTCGGTCACTTATCCTCAGCATCGTTTGCCTTGCAATCTTGGTTAATGCGCAGTCACAGCAACCGGCTGAATACGCCGACAACCAAGTTATCATAAAGATAAAGGGTGGTGTCCCTCCGGCCGAGGTAGACAATATCCGTCAGAGCCTCGGCGCGTCCCAGGTGCGGCAATTCCAGATCATCGGCGCCGAGCTGTGGGATATATCCGGTGTGACCGTCGAGGGAGCGGTCATGCAGTACAGCGGGGATACGCGCATCGAGTACATAGAGCCGAACTACATCGTATATGCGGACGAGATATTTCCGAACGATCCGAGCTTCAATAATCTCTGGGGTCTTCATAACACCGGTCAAACGGGAGGAACACCGGATGCCGATGTCGATGCACCGGATGCCTGGGCGGTGGGGACGGGGGGTGACATTGTCGTCGGTGTCATCGATACCGGGGTCGACTACCTGCATCCGGACCTGGCGGCCAATATATGGACGAATCCCGGCGAGATCCCGGGCAACGGTGTCGACGATGACGGAAACGGCTTCGTGGACGATATCCATGGGTGGGATTTCGTCAATGACGACAACGATCCGATGGACGATCACGGCCACGGCACGCATTGCTCCGGTACGATCGCCGGGGTCGGTAACAACGGTATCGGTGTGGTTGGTGTGAACTGGTCGGCGCGCATCATGGGGATCAAGTTCCTGAGTGCGTGGGGATCTGGAACGACCGCCGATGCGATATCGTCCGTTGAGTACGCAACGCTGATGGGTGTAAAGGTCACCAACAACAGCTGGGGCGGCGGAGCTTTCTCTCAAGCGCTCAAGGATGCGATCGAGGCGACCGGGCTGGCGGGCGGCCTCTTTGTCGCGGCCGCCGGCAACAGCGGCTCGAACAACGATGTATACCCGCATTATCCCTCGAGCTACGACCTGGACAACATCATCGCCGTTGCGAACACCGACCACAACGACAATATGAATCCAGGTTCGTGCTTCGGGCTCGTATCCGTCGATCTCGGGGCTCCGGGTACCAATATCTACAGCACGCTCCCCGGGAACAGCTACGGATACGCGAGCGGCACCTCGATGTCCTCACCGCATGTCACCGGTGCCGTGGCCCTGTTCTGGTCGCTCTATCCCGGTACACCCCATCTTAACCTAAAGGACCGTATCCTCGCTTCAGTCGATCCTCTTCCGGCCCTGGCGGGAAAGACCGTCTCCGGAGGCAGGCTCAATGTCTTCATGTCGATCGCAGAGCCGGACAGCATTCCGCCGGGTCCGGTGAGCGACCTCGCAACATCGGATCCGACATCGAATTCGATAATGCTTCGCTGGACGGCGTCGGGTGATGACGGATCGAGCGGTGAAGCCGCATACTACGATGTCAGGTATGCGATATTTCCCATCAACGACAGCAACTTTCACATGGCAACCAGTTTTCCGGGAGTGCACCGGCCGAATCCCGCCGGAACCCCGGAGAGTCTCGTTGTGGATGGGCTCGATTTCAACACGTCCTACTACTTCGCCCTGCGGGTATTCGATGAGTGGGGGAACTACTCGCCGGTCTCGAACTCACCCTTCAGCACGACACTCGGACCACCCCAGATTGCCGTCGATCCGGTATGGATCGGCGACAGCCTGATCACGGGCGCCGTCTCGGTACACCCACTCACGATCATGAATATCGGCGAGGGCACGCTCGACTTCAGCATGCCGCTCTTCGAGGCACTCAGGCTCTTGAACGATGGCGGCATTCAGAAGAACGACGTTTCGAATGACTTTCCCGATATCGAGGTCGGGAAGGGAGAGGAGGATCCGCGGGCCGGCAATCCGGTCTCCCTGGGTGCCGGTGGACCGGACGGATTCGGCTACCTCTGGATAGACAGCGACGAGCCGGGCGGCCCCACCTTCGACTGGTACGAGATCTCTGCTATCGGCACACCGCTGCCATTGAGCGATGACGACTACGAGGAGGTTGCCCTGCCGTTTCCCTTCTCTTTCTACGGAGAGGAGAAGACAAGTGTGAAGGTATCCTCCAACGGCTATCTCACATTCGGTGCCAATGGGACGGATCTAACGAACGATCCGATCCCGAGCACATATGACCCCAACGATTTTATCGCCCCCTTCTGGGACGATCTGTATCCACCCGGCGGCAGCGTGTACTACTACCATGATATCGTCCGGGGCTGGTTCGTCGTCGAATACAAGAATGTCCCGCTGTACGGTTCTGGAGGTTCCTATACCTTCGAGGTCATTCTCAAAGCCAACGGCAACATTAGTTTTCAGTACCTGTCGATGGACGCAAACGTCAACTCGTCCACAACAGGGATCGAGAACAAGGACGGTACGGACGGACTGCAGATCGCATTCAATACGAGCTACCTGCACAATAACCTTGCGGTGAGCATCCACCGGGCCCCCGAGTGGGTGCGCGTGCATCCTAGCAGGGGCAGGGTGTGGGCCGGTGAAAGCACATCCGTCGATGTTACCTTCGACGCCACCGGGCTCATGGGCGGTTCCTACGACGATTCGCTTGCGATCGAGAGTAATGATCCCGACGATCCTACATTCCTCGTACCGTTATTTCTGCACGTGACCGGCGCCTCCGATATTGCGGTCTCCGACACCCTTCTCGATTACGGCTCTGTATTCGTCGGTCGGGACCGCCTCGATACACTGCTTATCTCGAACCTGGGCTCGGATTCACTCCTGGTAACTTCCGTAACGCTGGACCATCCATACTTCAGCGCCGATACGAGTGCATTCGGATTGGGAGTGGGTGAATCGAGGATGTTAGCTGTCACCTACGCCCCCGCCGATACGGGGCTGAGTCTCGGAACCCTGCAATTCACGACAAACGATCCCGATGAGTCGGTGGTGTCCGTGGCACTCCGGGGTCTCGGGCTCTATCCGCCTGAGATCGTCGTATATCCGGACTCTCTGAGTGAGACGCTGCCGTGGGGTGAGACGCGTGAGTCGATAATTACGATCTGCAATCAGGGCAGGAGCGATCTGGAATTCTGGATATCCATCACCGCGGCGGAGGCAGCGAACGTGCAAGTGGACTACTTCGCCGGCGACGGGCAGGGTGATGCACCTATATATACAGGAAGGCCGGTTCCACTCGAAGAAATCGAGCGGCTGCGGGCATCGATACCGGCGCAGGTGGTTGTGCAGGGAGACGGGAACATCGACCAGAATGACCCGGTGGAGAGGCAAACACCTCGATCAGCCCCACTGACGGCGATACACGGTGAGGAGGTATTCGGAAGTGACGAGTTCGAATACTTCGGCAGTTACCGTAGCAGGGGCAATATCTTCTTCTGCACCGTTTCGACAAACCTCAACGAGCACCGTCTCTATTTGAATCCCACGACATCAACGCAAATGTGGTTCTTGGTATACGAGGGGATATCACGTGTAGGAGTCTATAGTCTCGTCAGCGCCTCTGATGTAACACCGGCGGGACCCGGTTTGGGATGGTACAGCTCGGGGAAGATCAAAGTACCGATGGTTGCCGGCAGGTACTATCTGATATGCACATCGTTCGAGCAGGGGACCTATTACTACAACGAGCAGGATATCTCACCGTACCCGATTCCTGCTTCCTTTGGAACGCTGGAGGCCGGTGCCGGCTGGAGCTGGGCGCCTCCGACCAGCTTTCCTCCTTTACCGACTCTGAGTGTGCCCAGTGGGGCGTTCGGAGGTCCCGTCGCCTATTACCAGACGATCGTAACCGGGGTCGGTACGGCATGGGTGAGCGTCGATCCGGAAACCGGTACCGGTCCCATGGATTCGTGCATGAATGTGACAGTCGTGATGGAGGCACTCGATGTCGAGGAGGACGATCTCGCGGCAACCATCCTCGTCGAGAGCAACGATCCCGAAATCCCCGAGGTCGCTATCCCGGCCCGTCTCCATGTTACCGGCGTTACCGATATCGAGGTCTCCGCCGATTCGCTGGACTTCGGTTCCATCCTTATCGGAGATACGATCGACGACACCCTTGTCGTCTCGAACGAGGGGACGGATGTGCTGGTGGTGGACGAGCTCATCCTCGACAACGATCAGTTCAGCGCCGATACGAGCGGGTTTACGCTCGGTGTGGATGAGAGCCACGAGTTGATCATCACCTTTGCGCCGAACGATTCAGGCCTGGTAGAGGGGAGACTCAAGATCGGTAGCAACGATCCTGATGAACCGAGCTTGATCGTCGCCCTTACGGGGAGGGGCTTGATCCCGCCCGAGATCGTCTTGAGTCCGGGCGCGCTGAACGGGAGTTTGTACACAGGTGGAACGGCCCCCGATACGCTGACGATAAAGAACAACGGCGGAAGTGACCTGCTGTTCGACATACTGGAGGGGGAACACTCGGCTGCGGGGCAGGGAGTGTATATCCATCCCTCGAGTGGTTCATCCGAAGGCCTTCCGGATGATGCAATGCCCCGGCGGCTCGCCGATCCGCGTGCGATGTACAACGGCAACAGGGAGCCCCCCCGTGAGCGGCTCGATCCTGCGAGCGTGCGTGTGACGAATGTGATGGGCGGTGAGCGAAGGATCCTGCTCGTACAGAGCGGAGCCGTTGTAAATCCGATCCGGGAGGCGCTCCTTGCCTTTCCCGACATCGTCGTCGTGGACGAGTTTAACGCCGCAGGGGATACCCCGACCCTCAGTTTTCTCATGAATTACCACGTGGTCATAGCGATCAGCAATGTGTCGTTCTACGATCCGAACGCACTGGGTGATGTGCTTGCCGATTACGTCGACGAGGGCGGTGGCGTGATCATGACACTGGCAACCTTCGTCTCCGGCTGGGCCATCGGAGGGAGGTTTCTGGCCGAAGGGTATTCGCCGTTCGAGCTCGGATACGGGCCGGTCGGTTCATCGAATCTCGGCAACTACGATATACATCATCCGATCATGGCGGGAGTGTCCGAAGCCTGGGGCGGCCTGCTGGCCGATATGCCGATGGCGCCGGGGGCGGTCTGGGTCGCAGACTGGCAATCCGGTCTGCCCTTCGTTGCGACGAAGGGGGAGAATGTCGTCGGTGTGAATATCTTTCTCTCGGATAGCGGTTACTGGACGGGAGATATCCCGTTGATCCTGCATAATTCTGTCTTCTGGTGCAGTGCCGGGGATATCCCGTGGCTCACGGTCGATCCTACATCCGGCACCGTTCCGGCCGGGCATGTGGCAGAGATCAGCATCGGTTTCGATGCGCGCGATCCCGATCTGACCGGCGGCGATTACTACGATTCCCTTTTCGTGGAAAGCAACGATCCGGCCCATCCGGTCGTTCCGGTTCCCGTGCACCTCCATATCAAGGGCGCACCCGATATTGCGGTCCTGGACAACGTTCTGGCTTACGGATTGGTCTATATCGGGCAGACGGCGATCAAGACCCTGCGTGTGATGAACACGGGGACCGATTCGCTGCTGGTCACCGGAATAACGATCGACAATCCGCTGTTCGGCGCCGACCCGAACGGTTTCACACTCGGTGTCGGCGATACCTGTCTGGTGCCGGTAACCTTTACGCCTGTCAGTACGGGTATGGCCATTGGTACGCTTACGATCGAGAGCAACGATCCCGACGAGCCAAGCGTGACGGTCATCGTGTGGGGTGAGGGGCTCATGCCGCCCGTGATCCATGTTCAGCCCGACTCTCTGGCCGACAGTCTCTACATCGGACAGATGGAGGTTCACACCATAGCCATTGATAACAAGGGGTGGAGTCCGTTGGCATGGACTATCGATGCTGAGGTTCTCACACAATCCCATTTGCAGCTCTACATGCTCACGGCACCCGATCCGAATGCAGTCCAGATCGAGGAGGAATCGGGGGAGCCAGCGCCTGCCGGACCTACAAGAACCGAGCCCATCTCGGCCTATCTCGGAGATCTCACCGGTGTGCGCGTCATGTTCGATCGTGAGCACGGCCAGACCACCGAACTCGGCTGGGAAACGATCATAGCAGACATCACCGCTCGGGGTGCGGAGGTTACGATCAATTACGATCCGTTCACACCCGCCCTGCTCGACAGCTTCAATGTCGTATGGTCTGTGGATTTGAGTATCTCCTTTACGAGTGCGGAGCTTGCGGCACTGGCGGGTTGGATACAGTCAGGTGGAGGGTTGCTGCTCGAGGGTGATAACACATCAACGGTGCCGATCTACAATTCGATTCTCCAGGAGATCAATGCGGGCATAGTATACTCCACCACAGATGGAACAACAGGAACGACGCCGAATATCTTCCCGCACGAGACGACCGAGGGGGTGAACAGCATCTATCTCTCGGCCAACATCGCACACCTCTCCACGGTCACAGGCCCAGCCGGGAACCTTGTGAACGACCTGTCGAATGTGCCGAATTCAGCCTACAGCGAAATCGGATCGGGGAGGATCGTTGCGATGGCCGACGAGATCTTCGAGGATTACCGGATGAGTCAAGCCGACAACCAGCTCTTCGCTAATCAGGTCTTCGACTGGCTGGCGGGGGGTGTCGGCTGGTTAGCCGTTGCACCCGCATCCGGATTGATAGATCCCGGAGAAGGTGAGGATGTCGAGGTAACATTAGATTCCGAAGGTCTGATCGGCGGGCGGTACGATGCCACGCTTGTCGTCTCGAGCAACGATCCCGTAACGCCGGAATTGAACGTGCCGGTGCACATGCAGGTGCAGGGTATACCAGATATCGTCGTATCGGACAACATCCTGGAGTTCGGAACGGTCTACATAGGCGTTACAGCCGCCGAGACGCTTCAGGTTTCGAACATTGGGACCGATTCACTACGGGTTACCGGGATGACGATCTACAATCCGGTGTTCAGCACCGATCCGTCGGGCTTCAGCCTCGGCCCCGGGGATAGCCGTACGTTGATAGTGGTCTTTGCGCCGACCGATCCGGGTGCAGCTACGGGGGGACTCATCATCACGAGCAACGATCCGGACGAATCGGAAGTGCTGGTACTGCTGGAGGGCAATGCGCTCGAGCCACCGGTGATCAGTGTCCAGCCCGACTCTCTTGCCGACAGCCTCACCACCGGAGAGATTGCGACGCATATCATGACCATCGACAACACGGGCTTGAGCCCGCTGGAATGGAACATACGCATGGAAATCCCCACCGGTATGCAGACAAATCTCTATACCCTGACGACGCCCGATCCGGATGCAATTGGTGTGGAGGAGGAATCCGGAACTCCGGCACCGCCGGGGCCGGTGAGGACCGAACCGATCTCCGCCTATCTTCAGGATCTTACCGGTGTGCTCATCATGTTCGACTGTGCGCATGGTCAGCAGACAACCTCGGCCTGGGAGGATATCATAGCGGATCTCACAAGCCGTGGTGCGGAGGTTACGGTCAACCTCAATCCGTTCACACCCGCTCGGCTCGACAGCTTCGATGTCGTGTGGTCCGTGGACGTGTATTTCCCTCTTACGGCCATGGAGCTTGCGGCACTGGCGGATTGGATACAGTCAGGTGGAGGGTTGCTGCTCGAGGGTGATAACACATCAACGGTGCCGATCTACAATTCGATTCTCCAGGAGATCAATGCGGGCATAGTATACTCCACCACAGATGGAACAAC
>CP070727.1:256763-282712 GCA_020350885.1 bacterium
TCAAGGTTCCTCCGAGCTTCTCGGCGGCGCCGCGCGCCAATCGGCGCACCGCTTCCCGCCTTTGCGCCTGATCGAGGATTATACGGTTCCGTTTCATCAGAGAGAGGTACATATCGATGCTGCGCACGGGAACGGAAATGTCGTAATAGCACGAGAGCCGGGTAGAACGGCCGGCCGTCAGAGCACCGAGTCTGAACTTGAGAACGGCATCCCCGAACAGGCAGAGAATCCAGCGGACGGGACGGGCGAACCGGAGTCCGCTGCCGTCCCACCTCATCAGCTTCGGGAATCGCACCTCTTGCACCCAGGCAGGAATCCGTTCCTTGAGGATAGAAGAGGTGGAGCGGCCTCGTATCCTTCTGACGACCGCCAGGTATTCACCCTTCTCCGTCTCGACCTTCGAGAGCGATCCAACCGGTACCCCCTGCGCTTTGGCGAAACCGGCGGCCATCTTCGTGTATTTCCCCTCCTTCGTCAGTGCGACTTTCACCGGGGGGCCGACGATGTGTTCCTCTCTGGAATCCTGTTTGACGGCGAGCCCACTCCCCAGGACAACAAGCCTGTTGGGAGTTCCCATGACACGTACGTTTTCAAACGGCACCCGCTCCGAGTCGAGCCCCTTCTCGAAGAGCTCCCTGATCTGCCCCAGTGCCCCATCCAGGTATCCGCTCGGGATATTTTCGCACCCGATTTCCAACAAGAGGTCTTTCTTCAACGGCGTTCCTTCCTGCGCGCCCCCTTCGACCTGCACAGCGGGAATCCAAGTCTCCGTCGTTCTTCAACGTACGCTTCAGCGGTCTTCCGGGCCAGATCTCTGATCCTTGCAATGTAACTCGTCCTCTCGGACACACTGATCGCACCCCGCGCATCGAGAATATTGAAAATATGAGAACACTTGATAACGTAATCGTATGCGGGGAGAATGAGACCCGCATCGAGCATTTGCAGTGCAGCACCCTGGAACCGTTCGAAGATATCGAAGTGGAGAGGGACGTCCGCCCGCTCGAAGTTAAATACGCTGAATTCCTGCTCAGCCTGGCGGAAGAGATCGCTCCACATGATCCCGTCCCCCCATTCCACCTCCATGATGTCATCAACTCTTTGCAGATACATGCAGATCCGCTCGAGCCCGTAGGTGATCTCGGCCGAGACGGGATCACATTCCATACCCCCCGCCTGCTGGAAGTAGGTAAATTGTGTGATCTCCATTCCATCCAGCCAGACCTCCCAACCGAGGCCGGCGGCTCCCAGCGTCGGTGATTCCCAATCGTCTTCGACAAGCCGGATGTCGTGCCGTGAAGGGTCGATCCCGATAGCCTTCAAGCTCTCGACGTAGAGTGGAAGCACATCGGTGGGTGAAGGCTTGAGAATCACCTGATACTGGTTGAACTGCTGTACGCGATTCGGATTCTCACCGTAGCGGCCGTCCTTCGGTCGCTTGGAGGGTTCGATGTAAGCCGCCTTCCACGGTTCCGGACCGAGCACACGGAGGAAGGTTGCCGGATTCATGGTACCTGCTCCGACCTCCGAGTTGTACGGTGTGAGTATCAGGCACCCTTCACGGCCCCAGAACGCCTCTAGAGACGCAACCAGTTTCTGAAAAGTCATTGCGCTTCGTCCTCCTTGAGAAGTCGCAGTGCGTATGGGAGCCGATACCCATCGATATGATGAAGGAAGAGGTTGTGCAGCAGTGTTCCTACCCTTCTCCTCATCGCCCTGTCGAGTGTTATATCGGTCATCGCCTGAGATCCTGCACGTTCCATCCTACCGAGAATCTCACACGTCTCCTCCGTAAGCTTGAGATCCCCCCGCCCGCAGCACGAGACGCACGTCACACTGCCGCTGGCGGTGTCAACAACCAGCGATGCCCCGGCCGCCGCCCGCCCGCACCTGGAACACCCGGTGAGATCGGGATAGAATCCCAGTCTCTTCAGTAGCTGCACCTCCAGGGTGAAGAATGCCGCCCATGGGTCCGGACAGGATGGAAGTCCCACGATGAACGCCTCCAACGCCATGAACTGCCCGGCATCCGACTCTCGTTCGATCGTTGCCCTGTCGATGACCTCGAGACCCGCCTGAAAGATGCACAGACGCTCGAAGTCACTACGTCCCGGCATGTCGAAGCTTTCGCTCGATACCTCCCGTAGGAGCTGGAGCCCGCGATGCTCCTTATAGTAGAAGACGACTTCGACCAGGTTCCCCGTGCGGAGCCTTCCGAGATACGGGCTGTTCTTCTTTCGTGCTCCTTTCGCCAAGAGCCGTACCTTGCCATGATCCCTCATCAGAGCCACAGCGATGGTACTCGACTCCCCGAAATCAAAGGTCCTGAGGACCACCGCCCGATCCTTGACAAGAGTACTCACATCCGTTCTTTCGCCGGCTGTCTCACCCCCCCCCGATCCAGTCGAGGAACAGGGTTGCAATCCCAAGGTAAATGAGGATACCGAGTATATCGTTCGACGTCGTAATAAAGGGACCGGTCGCAAGCGCCGGATCGATATCCATCCTCTTGAGCAGAAGCGGTACAAGGGCTCCCATGAGGGTCGCCCAGAATATAATGGTGAGCATGCATAGGCCGAGGAGTATACCGAGGCGGTAATCGCGCTGCCACAGCGAAACGATCACGAGCAACACGGAGCCGAGAACGATCCCGTTGATGACCGATACCTTGAGCTCCCGCAGGAGCTTCACGCCCGTACGTACCATACTCAATCCGCCCACGGCCAGCTCTCGGACTACGATTGCCGAAGATTGCATCCCCACATTTCCCCCCATAGCGGTAATGACGGGAACAAAGAAGGCGAGGGCCAGAACCGATTCGAGCGAGTGTTTGAAATGGTTCATCACGATCGCCGAAGCAATACCACCGAAGAGGCCGGTTAACAGCCATGGGAGACGGGCTCGAGAGACCTTTACCGGCGAACGCTCCCATACCTCTTCGTCACCCGTTCCCGCCATCATCGTAATATCCTCGGTCGCCTCGTCCTCGATCACATCGATGATATCGTCCACGGTGATTCTACCGACGAGCCTACCGCTGCCGTCGACGACCGGCATGCTGTACAGATCGTATTTAGCGAACATCGCCGCCACTTCCTCCTGATCAGTATCGACGGTTACAGTCACCACATCCGTGTTCATGATCTCCTCCGCACGACTCCCGTGATCAACGACAAGCAGGTTTACGAGAGGAATGATGCCGAGAAGGGTCTCCTTGTTGTCGACGACATATATGTTTTGGATCTGCTCAACGCTCTCCACCTCGGTACGCAGCAGCATTATCACTTCATTGATGGTGGTCTCACCGGTCACCGTCACGATCTCCCGGGCCATCAGCCCACCGGCCGTCTCTTCATCGAACTTCAGGAGCTCGCGGACATCTTCGTACTCTTCCCAACTGATCCCGCCGAGCACCTGCTGGGCCCGCTCCGGACTCAGGAGATTGATGATATCGGTCGCATCGTCGCTCGGCATGAGCTCGACGAGGCGTACGATCATAGATTCCCCGATACGCTCGAGCACCGCCCGTGCCGTGCCCTCATCGAGGAGTGGGAGGGTCTCGCTCGCCAGCTCCGGCGGCAGCACCTCAAACAGAACGAGACGGCGGTCGAACTGGAGGGCCGCAAGGATCTCGGCGACATCGGGAGCTCTCATTCCGCTGACGGTACCGGCGAGAGCCTTGAGATCCTCCATCTCGAAGGCGGATTCAATAAATGCGATCTTCTGTTCCAGTTCCTCATCCATGTTTCTCAGATCCCTGTAGAGATATCAGTACCAGAACAGTTAGGATGGAACGAGAAAAAGGCTACGTCAAGAATTTATTGATTGGACGGCGTTGAGGGATCAGTGCCGGATTCGCTGGCTGTCGACGGATTGGAGACAAGATTCGAGGCGTAGGGCAATACGGCTCCACCCGAGATCACCATCTTCAGCGCTTCCTCGATCGTACAATCGAGCGGAATGGCCTCCTCCTCGGGGATCATGAGAAAGAGGCCGGATGTGGGATTCGGTGTTGTCGGTAGAAACACATTGACGAACATCCGCTCGCTCCCGTCGGCACCGCGAAGCTTCCATTTTGAAGTAACGAATCCAACAACGTAGATTCCGGGACGGGGGTACTGGATGAGTATCGCCTTTCTAAATACTGTCCGCTCATGCTGCAAGAAGACTTCGCTGATCTGTTTTATCGCCGTGTACATACGGCTGACCATGGGAATTCGGGTTACGAATGATTCACCCCAACGGATGATCCTCTTTCCGAAGATGTTGCTGGCGAAGACACCGACGAGCAGGATAATCACGATGACACCGACGAATCCGAGGCCCGGAAAATCGATGAAGGGATATCGTGCAACAACCGGTTTCAGGATATTGTCGACCGATTTGAATAACCGGTAGAGTATCCATGCCGTGATCACCGTTGGCAGGAGAATCACCAGGCCGGTGAGAAAATACTTCCTGAGCCAGCCGATCAATGTCCTTCCTTCCGTTCTTCGGGCAGGCGTACAAGCACCTCGACGATTCGCTGTCCCTCGAGCTTGCTGATCGCAAAGTCTATGTCTCCGTACTGCACTTCCTCCCCTTCGTTCGGCACCCTGCCGATCAAGTTGTAGAGGAATCCTCCGAGTGTGTCAACCCCCTCGGCGGGGATGGAGAGCTTGAGCGCGGCGTTGAGATCGTCCAGGTCGATCCTGCCCGCGACGATATACTCGTTCTTCCTTGTACTGCGGATAAGGGGTGCCTCCTGATCGTACTCGTCTCGGATTTCTCCCACGATCTCTTCTAGTATATCTTCCAGTGTTACGATTCCCGATGTACCACCGTACTCGTCGACCACAACCGCCATATGCTTTTTCGTCTGCTGGAACTCTCGCAGCAGATCGTCGATCTTCTTACCCTCGGGAACGAAGTAGGCCTCTCGAACGAGCCCGCTGAGATCCGACATCTTCCGTCCATCGGAAGAAACGCTCAGCAGATCCTTCACGTACAGGATTCCGGCAATGCGGTCGATGCTTCCATCATACACGGGAACCCTCGAATGTCCCGCCACCGAGACCCGTTGCCGCACCTCATCGAGTGATGTATGCAGATCGAGGGCTAAGACATCGATGCGCGGAACCATGACCTCCCGTACCTTCTTCACCCCGAACTCCACGATGCTGTGCATCAACCTGCTTCCGTTCTCCTCGATGAAACCCTCCCCTCCCTCACCTTCACCCGGGAAGAGAAAGAAGGGTGAGGCGAGCGTGTCAGGAAGATGCGGGAATGCGAGGGAGACTATACGCAGAAAGAAACTCGAGAGCGGCCGGAAGATCAGGTATAGCGGGAAGAAGGGGTACGAGAAGAGATATGCGAACCGGCGGGGATTCATGCTGGCGAACCCAACCCCCATTACCGAGACAACAAGCACCAGTACAACGACAACGAAGAACGGGACGAACCTATTGAGCCAGAATCCTCCCTCTCCATGGAACAGGAGTCGTGATAGTACAGGAACCGCATAGACCACAATCACGGGGAGCAGGATGAGCATCATTCCGGCCAGCGCCAGGCCTACGTGCAGTCTGCCGCGGTGCAGCAACCTCGGTACCCAACCGCCGCGTTGTTCATTCGGGAAAGCCTTCTCCTCGTGCATGCGCGAGACGATACCGAAGGATGCCAGGCCGCCCGAGAGAAAAAGCTGGACGGCAAGCAGTAAAACAATCCTTATAACGATAACCGGTTCCACTGATTCACATACATACCGCGCTACGTAAACAGCAACGCCATCCGGCGCTTCGAAAGGAAGGACGACAGGTGGTTCTTCTCGATCGCCTCCATCCTCGCCGCACTGATCTCGTCCCCGTGCTGATACCCTTGCAAATGACACAGGCCATGAACGAGGAGTCGCAGCAGATAATCCCTGTTCGAGACCCCCTTCGCACGGGCGTTGCCGGTGATTTTCCGCCAGCAAAGGTAGATCTCGCCGATCGGATTCCCGGGATCCGGAGGAGTGGTCTTTGTATCAGTGTAATCGAAGGTAAGAATCTCCGTAGCACCCCTTCGCCCCCGGTACGCCCTGTTCAGTTCGGCCATCCGCCGCTCCCCGACGAGATTCAACTCGACGGGAGCTTCTTTTGGGGTGAAACGGGACGCCACTTCACACATGAGAGGCACGAGTGCATTAAACTCCATAGCTCCGTTCACTCCGTGCCTGCTGCTGGGAATTATCTTCACCGGCTCTTTCCCTCTTTTGCTCCTCATCTTCCTGCTGTGGATAAGAAATCCTGGGATGAAAGATGCCCGTGAGAAGCTGAATGAACTGTTCCTTGATAACGGCGATATCGTTAAGGGTCAGCCTGCTTTGATCGAGCTCTCCGTCATTCATCCGTGCCTCGATGATTTTGCTGACAATAGCTCTGATCCTCGGAGCGGTCGGCTCTTTGAGGGAGCGAACTGCCGCCTCGGCGGAGTCGGCGAGCATGATAAGCGCCGTCTCCTTCGATTGTGGTTTAGGGCCGGGGTACCGGAAGTCGTCGATGTTCACACTGTCGTGCGAGTCGTACTCGAGTGCCTTCTGGTAGAAATAAGCCATCACCGTTGTGCCCTGGTGCTCGCGAATGGCATCGATTATGACCTTCGGAAGTTTCTCCTTCTTTGCGAGCTCCACTCCCTCCTTGATATGCGAAGCCAGTATGAGCGCGCTCATTGTTGGTGAGAGCTTCTCGTGTTTGTTTACATTATCGCCCTTGTTTTCGAAGAAGTACTCCGGTTTGGCGATCTTTCCGATATCGTGGTAGTATGCACCTACCCGCGCGAGCAAGCCGTTGGCTTTCACATCCTCCGCAACGGCCTCGACCATGTTGCCCACCATGATCGAGTGGTGATAGGTCCCCGGTGCCTCGATGAGGAGCCGGCGAAGGATCGGCCTGTTGAGATCACTGAGCTCCATGAGGGTGAAGTTCGTCGTGACATCGGAGATTGATTCGAATATCGGCATCAAGAACATCACGAGTATCGTGCATACAAAGCTGTTCGTGATTCCCCAGAGCGAGGTGAGAAGAAATCCTCCGACCGATATATTTTCCCTTGCCCCGAATCCCATAATACCGATGATGTAGGCGAGCGAGACATACAGGAATATACGATAGAAATTCTTTCGCTCCCTGAGCTGGGCGATACTGATAATGGCGGCGGTTCCGGCCAGGATACCCGTAAACACATGGCTCGCAGGCAAGCTCGTATGCGTAACCACCATGAGCGAAGCGAACAGCGTAAGCATGACCGACGTCATAATACCGAAGAAAGCAGTCGAGAGGAGTGAGACGAAGGCAACCGGAATGAGGTAGGCGTTGAGATCCGGAACCTTGACTACCAAAGCCATGAGCAGCATATAGATCATCACGATGATGAAGACAAGTGTGAGTTTGCCGGGCTCACTCATAAGATCTCGCCTGAGCCGGTGCAGGGCCATTCCGAGCAGTAGAAGAAGAACAACGATACGGAGCGCCTTGCTCACGAAAAGTAGAATGTGTTTCCAGTGCGAGGTCTCGAGCTCGAGCTCCATCCGCCGCCGCTCCAGGGCCTCGAGCATATTGAGCTGCTTCCTTGTCACCTTGTCGTGCTTGGCGACGATACGTTGATTTTTTGAAACCTTGAACGATTTCGGTACCTCCGACTCCGCCTCGTCCCGACGCCGTTTTGTCTCGGTCATGTCGTAGACCAGGTTCGGCGTGAGATGCGAACGCACGATACTGTAAAAAAGCTTGATCTTGTCCTCATCCCGGTTGAACAGCTTCTTCGCCTGTTCAATGATGACACCCTCGAGTTCACCCTGCTCGATGAGCGGTCTGGCGGAGATCTGATCCTCGCTATCCCCGCTCAACACGGTAATCCGGGCATAGGTGCCGCGTTGCAGGGGGGAGGCGTCATTTATGACACCGCGGCGCAGGAGTTCCCCCTGGAGCTTCAACGCCTGGGCCGAAAGTTGCTCTCTGGTGCGGTCCTCCAGCAGGAGCTCGACAGGATCCCGCCGGAGGATCGGGGCGAAATCCCTGATCATTGCGAGCCGTTCCTCCGTCGGCAGTGTGTCCTGCATGGTGAGCTCCGAGACGGATCGCATGAACGTCTTCAGATCGTTGGGTAGAAGCCGTTCGACATCCTCGTTCCTGCTGTACACGGGCGGAATATTCGCCGCGGCGGTCGTCCTATTCTCCTCGATCTCCCGCTCTCCGAGCGGCACGAAGAAGGTGAAGGGCGCTATTACATCGATATCGGCGATGTCACCCTCCTTGTACCGGATATCCTTGACCTTCTGCGTCGGGGGAAACAACAGGAGCGAGCAGGCGAGAAACAGACCCAGGTACACGAGCGGCAGGTACCCACCGGCGGTGAGCGATGAGAGAAGGTCACGAGGATTGAACCTATCCGGCCAGGTAGAACCCTCGCCCCTATCCTTTCCGTTCGAGTTCTGTTCCGCCATGAGATTCCTCCGGGGCTGGAGAACGAATATCTCCGGCATCGCCCGAAGCGGCCACCACGTGCGATCTGTCTCTGGCCGCACGAAACTCCTTGATCCCTTTTATACTGAACGCCCGTATGATACGGCGGACGAGGCGGTGCCGCACGACATCCTCCTCGCCGAAATCGATGAACTTGATCCCCTCGACACCATCCAGAATATCCCTAACGGCAACCAGACCCGATTTCGACGGTTCGCCGAGATCGATCTGTGTGATGTCTCCCGTGACGATCGCCTTGGAATTCACGCCAAGTCTCGTGAGAAACATCTTCATTTGCATTACGGTGCTGTTCTGAGCCTCGTCGAGGATCGCAAAGGAGTTATTCAGCGTTCTCCCGCGCATGTAGGCCAGCGGTGCAATCTCGAGCACACCGGAGTCGATCATCCGCTGCATTCTGTCTAATCCGATCATATCCCTGAGCGCGTCGAATATCGGGCGCAGGTAGGGATCGATCTTTTCCTGGAGATCCCCGGGAAGAAAGCCGAGATTCTCCCCGGCCTCGACGACAGGCCGCGAGACGAAGATCCGCTCGATTTCGTTGCGCTTATAGGCTGCCAGCGCCATGGCGATTGCCAGGTAGGTCTTGCCGGTCCCCGCCGGACCAATCGCGAAGATAACGTCGTAATCATGGATCGCATCGACGTAGTTCTTCTGTTGAATACTCCGTGGTACGATCGATTTTCGTCGTGTTGTCGAATAGTAGACGGTCGTACTTTTTAGTTTCTCGATCCGCTTCGATTCCCCGTCACCGCCCCGGATCACTGTGAGCACGTCCTGCTCGCTGATTCCGCGTCCGGCGCCGGCGATCTTCACGAGACTTTCTATTACACGGGTGAGCTCGTCTATACGCGAGGATGTGCCGCTCAGGATGATCTCATCCCCCCGAACGACGATACGCTCGTCGAAATGTTCCTCTATCACTTTCAGGTTACGATCGTTGACGCCCAGAAACTTGACCGGATCGATACCTGCAATGGAGAGCACCCTCTTTTTCTTATTTCGTTTCACTCTGTCCCTCTAATGCAAAACTCTTGGCTTCAGCATATCAAGCCAAGAGCTTTACATGTAAGTCCCTACTGTGAAGCTGGTTTGCACAAGCATGCCCCCTATCTGGGGACAACCAGCTCCTGCTCCGGAAAGATGAGATCCGGATCGTTGATCTTGCTGTTGTTGGCCTCGAAGAGGAGTGGCCACTTACGGTAGTCGTCGTAGATCTCCCAATAGGCTGCGATCTTTGCGAGCCACTCGTCCTGAACCACCACGTGCCTGTCCGGCCATTCCCGCGGTATTGCGATCTCCCACCCCGCAAGGACCCAATCGGGATCCTCGATAAGCTCGCGATTCCCTCTCCAGAGCCGCGGCCACCTGATCGGATCGCCGTAGATGTCTTCGTAGCCGGCCACAATCCAGAGACATTCTCCATACACCAGGACCCACGATTTCGGGAGCGCGACGAGTGCCTGGAGCTGTTTGGATAATTCGTCGACCTGTGCAGACAGGTTGGCGTATACGCGCTCGGCATCCCGAAGCTCGGAGGTAAGCCTCTTGATCTCTTCCTTGTTGTGGTTCAGCTCATTCAGCGCCGTCTCCGACCGCTCCTCGAGCACGACGAGCTCCTCGGCGAGCTTATCACAATAGATCTCCCTGTCCTTCTTCGAAAGTTTCTGATACTCCTCGTCTTCGTAATACTCGCCCTTCGAGATATCGATCGGTCGTGGCTTATATCTGCTGCAGCCAACACCAAGTATAAGGATCAACGGTACCAATAAGAGCAAGCTAATAAATCGTCTTTTCCGCATGCCGTTCAACTCCTTAACCAACTAATCCCCGTTACTCCCTGCCGCTTCCCTTCTTCAACTCACGAACCTTCTTTTCGAGCTCGGCAGGCTTGTCCTCGATGGCTGCTATCTGATCCTTCTTTTTCGCAAGGTTATTCTCAAGCTCGGCAACCCTCCCCCGTGTCTCCGTTGCCTCTTCCTCGTAGGTCTCCGCATCCAGTCTCGTTTCATCGAGTGTGATGAGACTGGTCTCGCACGGCGGCGCCTCTCCGCAACCACTCGAGATGCCACCGACCATGACGAGCACATATACAATGATCAGCCCTGGCCGTAACAACCTCATAACTTGTATTCCTCCTTCTGCTTATATAATCAATGTTTCACTGCAACGTTAATAACGACAGTCACTATTGTCAAGTAAAAAGCCAATTGCATTTTTTGCAAAAGACGTGCCTGTTTGCTCTGTATTGCTCCTTATCCTTCCTTATTCTTCCCTTTCGTGACCCTGATGTGGAGCTCATCGAGAAGCCCGGATTCAACCTCTGAGGGCGCCCCTTCCATGAGCGACGTGGCGCGTTGCGTCTTCGGAAAAGCGATATAATCCCGTATCGATGCCCCTCCGCCCATGATCATAGCGATACGGTCCAGACCGAGTGCAATCCCTCCATGTGGTGGGGCCCCGTACTGAAATGCCTCGAGTAGGAAGCCGAACTTACGTTCTGCCTGTGCCTTATCGATCCCGATCACGCTGAAGATCCTCTCCTGGAGTTCCCGGTGATGGATTCGAATACTGCCGGAACCTAATTCGATTCCATTACAAACGAGATCATAGAGGTACCCGCGTACGGATCCTGGATCCTCTTCGACACGCCCCAGATCTTCTTCCAGCGGCATTGAAAAGATATGGTGGGCCGGTTCCCACCCCCCCTCATCCGATTGGACAAACAATGGAAAGCGATTCACCCACAAGAAGTTGTACCTCCGCCCGCCTTCAAGCCGGTACCGCCGGCCGAGGTAATTGCGAAGTTCCCCAAGCGCTTTCGATACAACCGGTTCCTCACCACCAACGAGAAGGAGGAGCCCCCTGTCCTTTACGTCGAAGGCCGATAGGAGCTCCCGGGTACCTTCCCCGGACAGGTACTTCGAGAAAGGGCCTGAGATTGCACCGCCCTCCACCTTCACGGCGGCGAGCCCGCCGGCTCCGGCCGCCTTCACGACTTCCTCGAGCTCCCCGATCTGCCGGCGGGAGAAGGCGACCCCCTCCTCGAGGAGGATCCCCCGCACGGTCCCATCTGCTTCAACAATCGACCGGAACAAGCGGAACTCGCTGTCGAAAAATGTCTTACTGCAATCACGTATCTCGAGTCCGAACCGTAGATCAGGCTTATCAGTCCCGAAACGGCCCATGGCTTCCGGAAAGGTCATACGGGGAAATGGCAGTTGCAGCTCCTCGCCCACGATCTCCTGGAAGATTGCCCTCATCAGTCGCTCCGTCACGTCGAAGATCTCCTCTTCCGTGATGAAGCTCATCTCGATATCGATCTGTGTATGCTCCGGCTGACGGTCCGATCTGAGATCCTCGTCACGCAGGCAGCGGGCAATCTGGAAATACCGGTCGAATCCGGCCACCATCAGCGTTTGTTTGTAGAGCTGGGGACTCTGTGGAAGGGCGTAGAACTTACCCGGCTGGAGCCTGCTGGGTACGAGGTAGTCACGCGCCCCCTCGGGGGTGCGCCGTACGAGCATCGGTGTCTCGATCTCCAGATAGCCCTCATCGAAGAGAAACTTGCGGACACTGAAAGCCAGGTTGTGGCGCAGCTCCAGATTGCGCTGGAGCGGATCCCTGCGCAGATCGAGGTACCGGTACCTGAGCCGGAGGTCCTCGTTCGCCTGGACATCGGTAGTCACCGTGAAGGGAGGCACTTCGCTCCTGTTGAGTACCACGGCTCGCTCCACCTCCACCTCGATCTCACCGGTCTTCATATCGGGATTGATCATATCGCTGGGTCGTTTCCGCACGGTTCCCGTGCAGGCGATGACATCCTCCGATCGAAGCGAACGGAAGAGCCGATGCAGTTCGGCCTGCTTCTCATCGACGACGATCTGTACGAGCCCGGTCCTATCCCATAGGTCGATGAAGGTCAGGAAGCCGAGCTCCCGCACCTTCTTGACCCAGCCGGCGAGAACCACACCCGCACCGGTATCCCGGCCATTCAGCTCTCCGCATCGATGAGTCCGAATCCATTCTTTACCGAATACGTATGACAACTCACCCACCGTGTTGTTCCTTTTCAATGTATCCCGAATGATCGATATCAGCGGCCCACTTCGATTCCTATTCCTCGGTCCCTTTTATCCTCCTGCCATATCTGAATACCGCCACACAGGTGCCGGCCACAACACCTGCTCCATCCGCAGCCAGGTCGATGATACTCGAATCCCGCCCGGGGATAAAGCTCTGATACAATTCATCCAGTGCCGCCACCGAGACACCCACGAGCACGACCGAGAGGCTTAAGAGCCACCACACACGCTGATTGGTGTAACGGAGCCCGCGGTAAAAGAGCATAGCGAGCACCGTATACTCGAAGAAATGGGCACATTTGTCGAATCCCGTGGGAAGCGCGGGATAATCGCTCGAAAGCCTCGGAACCGAGGATAGACCGAATATGAGTACAACCCAGAAAACCAGGGGCAACCATTGCTTGATCCGTTTCTTCACTTCCTAATCCTTACCCTCGTGGCCGTGATCCGCTTACCCTCGTTGGCGGCATGTTAGTGCAAATACGAGGTGAGCGTTTCGAGGAGCTCGAGATCGTTCTCGCTCGGTGTGGCAAATCCCGACATCCCCAACCTCTCGAGATCGTACCTGAGCGCAGCGGGCATTCTGTCACAGATCTCAACCAGCCGTGTTTGGAATCCTCTCCTCTTCAACGAGTCTATGTCCGGGTCGACCGCGAGGACGAATGCCGGCAATGCATCGCCCTCGAGAATCACCTCCAGCTCGTCTTCGGAAACGACTCCCCTCCTGAGAAGGTACTGATACCGTTCCAAGCTGATACCACCCGCCCCATAGCCTTCGAAGAGAACACCGAACACGACGCGTTCATAGTCGAGTTCGCCCCCGGCGAACGCTATATGCCGGTGCCCGTTTGGAAGCTGCGGTGCCGCCTCGCTCAGAGCTTTCAGTGGTGACAGATATCCAACCGTGGAATGGGGTGAGGTGAAGATCACCGAAGCTCGAGAAAGGGCCAGGCTATCGATCCCCGGACGGGTCACGATTACCCCTCTCGAATACTTCTGCTTCTGACGCACGGTGGCAATACAGCAACACTCCAAACCAGGCTCCGTATGTGCACGGGAATACTGTAATGAGGTCATGAGATAGAAATCACAATCCGAGGGCGTATCACCTTCGGTAAAGAAGCGCAGGGCGATGTCCCCGCCTCCGCGCTCCCGGACATAATCCGCAAGCGACTCCAGCGTAGAATGGGAGCGGGCCGAATCGAAGGCACAGATGCCCAATGAGATGGGCAGATGCGCCATATCGTCGTGCTTGAAGTAGAGGGCACCGATCGCGAGTAGTACAATAACAGAAAACACCAATACCGTGGCTGAACGCCCGAGGTAGGAGGAAAGCATGCTGTAATCGATATTGAGAAATCTAATCTTTTTCATCGACGGTCGCCCTCTCCCCGGCCGGCGGCAGAATTGTGATCCTGAATGCGTCGACATCGAGCCAGTACTTCTCGATTCCCTGCGGTACGATCACCTCAGGCTGCAGGTAGTATGTGCCGGTATCCCTTGCTGCGATATTGAGGATTACGGAAACGTCCTCCGAGGCGATATCCCTGATTACATCCTCGGGTCCTTCGACCGTTAAAGAGACTGCGCGCGGCGAATAATCCAATCCGAACGATTCGTCGTCCTGAAGCAGCGTTGGCGGGATGTTCGCAAGCGTCCTCGTCGCACGCTTGCTTATCTCCATCTCGATGAGAACCTTTTCCGGGGAGACCGAAAAATTCCTTCCCTCGAGCTGGAGCCCCACCTCCTGGGCAATCCGACCCCGTCTGTTCCGTATATCAATCTCCCCCGTCGTGATAAAGGTAATCCCGCTTACGAGGCTTCCGGCACCGATCACCCTCACCTTATCGGGAATGATCACCGGTTGCCCCATGATGATGATATCTTTCGGTATCCCGCCTTTGTATGCCACCTTGATTGGAACGGACTTCGAGACCACCCGTTCGAAGTTGAGACTCAAAACCTTCGGTGTATCGACGACGACATTTCTCGGATCGATTTCCTCCGACAGGTTCAGGATAGCAGCCGAAAGCGGCACGTTGACCCTCCCCCGTTTCGCCATGGAAAGGTCCACCGACGCCCTCAGTCTCCCGAGCAACCTGAGCTTGATAAGGGTGCTCCGGGACCCCCTGATGGTCACCTCGACATGCCCGGGTACCGAGTGAATTATCGTCAGGCTGTCAGGCACGCGGGTAAGTGTGAGTGGTACCCTGAACGACTGCTCCTCCATCTGCTGGGCCGTCACGTGAAGCCAGAGAAGGACGGCGAAGAGGAGCGAGACGATCTTTGCCCCGACATTCGCTCTCAGCGCTTTCAGGAACGACTCGAAACGCACACGCGATCCTTTCAGTCACCTCATTTAGTGTGGGGGATCTGGAGCTTCTGCCCGGGCTGTATCCTGGAGCTTTTCTTCAGTCTGTTGAGGGTGCGGATCTGCTTCACGGTGACTCCGTACGATCGGGCGATACCCCACAGCGTTTCCCCCGACGAGACGACATGCGTAACAACTTCTACTTCCCCGGCCTGCTGAACCGGTGGATAACTTTTCAGGAAGTCTACGATCCCCGTGGCGAGATAGCGTGCGAGCCGGGTGAGGATTTTCCCACTCTTCAGGAGCCGTATATCACGTTTGTTCGAGATGAAGGCCGCCTCGACGAGAATCGACGGCATGGCTATCGATCGCAGCACCACGAAGTTCGCCTGCTTGATGCCGCGAAACGGGAGTTCAGGGTCCGTTCGCATCGCTTGTGCAACCTCACCTGCCAGAATGGAACTCTGATACATCGAATTCGTTCGATTGAGATCAAACAGGATCGATTTAAGATCGTCGGTGATCTCCTCACCGGTCCCACCCATCTCGAGGAAAAGGTTCTCTCGCTCGGCTACGGCCTGAGCGTTCTCGTCGGTTGCACCCTCGAGAGAAAGAAAGAATATCTCCGACCCCCTCGGTCTCGAGCTCCGGTGTGAGTTCAGATGGAGACTCAGAAAACAGTCCCCCCCATGGCTGCGTGCGATCTCGATCCGACGTGCCAGCGGGACATCGTAGTCTCCATCCCGTGTGAGCACGGCCCTGAATCCTTCCCGTTTCCGTATCTCCGCCGCCGTCAGACGTGCGAGACTCAACACCACATTCTTCTCCTTAAGACCATACCGGGAGCATGCTCCGGGCTGACTCCCCCCGTGGCCGGGATCGATGATCACGACGTAATCGCCACTGTCGGCAATACGCTTCGCATGAGCCCGCTTACGCTCGAGCTCCTGATTCGAATAAACCCGCTGCACATCAATGACGATCCGGTGCGGCCTGCCCTTGAAAGGTTTCAGGGCGAAGTGTCGGTAGGACGTTTCACGGGGGAGATCGAGTACCACCTGTGCCGTCGACCGTAACCTGTTGACACGGATCCGGTCTATAACACCGTCACCGACCGGCACGGCTTTCACCCGGGACGAGAAACGACCCGAGAGGATGTCTATTGCTATGCGGTGCGGCCGATCGAGCACCTTCACCCGGTAACTCGATTCGCTGGACATGTCGAGGACGACCCTCGTGTGATCCGGAGCCGTCCAGTATCTGATCCGTGTAACCTGCCGGGGCGCCGGCCCCGAGGAGGCGGTTCCCGGCACAAGCGACAGTAGCACGAGAATGAGGATCATTCTGTTTCGCGCGTTCATGATCTCGCTCACAGTCTGAGGGGCCCGTTACCGAACCAGCTGGGCGGAGTACCGGCGACAGATGCAGTCTATGTCCTTTGTCCAGCGCTGACAAGAGAAATTGGCCCGGTGCGAAACCGGAAAGCCGCACGCATGCGTCCTTCGGCGCCCTGAGAGTGGGGACATCAATCGAAATACGTGCCTTCCGGGATGATATAGTGGAGGGGATTCCGGTGTGCCTTTCTAAACACGACTTCATAGTGGAGGTGGGTTCCGGTGGAGCGGCCGGTACTGCCAACAAGCCCTACAATCTCACCTCTCTTGACGCGGGCGCCGCGCCTGACGAGCATCTTCGAGAGATGGGCATAGCGCGTTTTGAAGCCGTTGCCATGGTTGACTTCGACCACGAGCCCCAGGCTGCCCTTCTTCTTGGTCATCGTTACGATACCATCGGCCGTAACCATTACTGGGGTACCAGAACGGGCACAGTAATCGACGCCCACATGCCGTGAGATCCTTCCGGTGAAGGGATCGATCCGTCTCCCGAAGCGGCTTGAGAGGAATCCACCCTTAAGCGGTCGAATCGAGGGAGTTGCATCACGGACCTGCTTCTCGGTATCGAGAATGGATACGATCTGCTGGTAACTTTCGAGCTCGAGCTCAGACTGGCGTATGAGCATGTCCAGGTCGTCTTTCACCCCGCCGGCCATGAAACCCGAACCGTCCCGTTCCCCATTGGTTAAGACCGGCTCCGGACCGCCGATCCCGACCTGCCACACATCCGGGGAGATCGGTTCGAGGCCGGCCAGTAGCCGGGCCTGGTTCAAGAGCTCGAAGTTGCCCTCCATACGCCTGTTGAGCTCGTCGATCTCGGCCTGGAAGCCGCCGATCCTCCCGGCGAGCCGCTCGTTCTCGAGCTCGAGCTCCGATATCCGGTGCGATCCGACCACGAGCCCGGAATACCGCACAATCATCGTCATAGCTATAGTAAGGATGGCGATACAGGCACAGGCAATGGCGATCACTGTGTACCTGTGTATCCGAATCGATCGCACACCGGCATTGCTCCTGCGTACGTATAAAAATGTTAAGTAGTTATCCATTCCATCCCTTCACGGGCCAACCACTCTGAATTGTCTCGGGGGTCAAACTACGGTCACCCCAATGCAAAGTCAAGCACAATTTCCCATCCGGGCAATGCAAGCAGCATACCACGCAGCGCCAACCACGAAAAAAGGATGGAGCCCGTGGCTCCATCCCTCATCCAATTCCATGTTTCAAAGGACCTTTTAGTCCTCAACGTATCCCTTGAGATACTTGCTCCTCGAACTGTGTCTGAGCCGTAGGATCGCCTTTTCCTTGATCTGACGAATCCGTTCACGCGTCAGTCTCATGCGCTTACCGATTTCCTCCAGGGTGAGCGGCTCATCCCCACTCAGCCCGAAGTACAGGGTCAGGATGGCCTGCTCACGCTCGGAGAGTGTACCGAGGGCTTTCTGCATATCCTCGCTCAGCGCATTCGAAAATGCCATCTCATCTGGAGGCTCCTGGCTGTCGTCGGCGAGATAGTCGACCAGGCTGTTCTCTTCCTGATCGTTGTTGAAGGACGCATCGAGGGATAGGTGACTGTTAGCGATCTGCATGGTGTCCCTGACCTCTTCGCGTGTTAGCTTCAACTTGTCGGCGATCTCTTCGATTTCGGGATTTCGCCCGAGCTCCTGGTCGAGCTGGCGAGCGACCTTGCCGATCCGATAGAGGGTGCCGGCCCTGTTAAGCGGCAACCGCACGATACGCGATTGTTCCGCCAGTGCCTGGAGCATCGCCTGCCTGATCCACCACACTGCGTACGAGATGAACTTGAATCCCCGCTTCTCGTCAAACCGGTGGGCGGCCTTGATCAAACCCATGTTCCCTTCGTTGATGAGATCCGACAGGGACAGCCCCTGGTTGACGTACTGCTTCGCGATCGATACGACAAAACGCAGGTTTGCCTTTACAAGCTCGTGGAGTGCGTTTTCATCACCGCGACGAATCAGACGAGCCAGCTTTTTCTCCTGGTCCCTCGTCAAAAGCGGGGTGTTGTTTATCTCTCGCAAGTAAAGGTCGAGGCTCCTCTCCCCGAGATACTCCTTATCTTTTTGGTCGGTACTCATCGTTACCCTTCCCTATAAATAATGTACTCATTTTTGACCTTCATGTAAAGGTCGCTGGGATGGGTTTTTCATATGATGCTTTTTATTTTGTGCGATGACTCCTCATCAGAAAAACCCTCTACTGCCTATTAAAAACCCCCACCATTCACAACCACCTCTACCCACTTATACACTTCAACATTCAGATCGATTAGTTTTTTTGGCGGGGTTCTCGGTTTTTCAAACGTTGGCGAATAGATCCTTCCCAGAGGTTATACCTCTCCTAACACCCACGATACGGCTCATATTGTACAGCAAAACCCGGTTCTTTGTCAAGTGTAATTATTATTAATTCGGTCAGAAAAGATGCTCAAACCGCAAAACATTATTAAATTATTATAATTATAAATCAAATTTTTTTTGAATTTATTCCGATCGGCGGATCTGACCATGTGCAACGGCACAGATTTTCTGTTAGGAATAATTACAAAGTGGTAATAATCATTGCATCATCCGGCCCTATATGGCCAATTATCCTGTAATCATTTATAAAATAAAAAGATAGGCTGTCATTCCTCCTGATTATTCTCACCACTACGGTCCTTACGCTTTTCACGTTTTATCTCCTCGATCTCTTCCTCCTTGACCTTGAGCTGCCGTTCGAGATCCTTGATCTCCTCGATGAGCCTGAGCACGTGCTCATCCTTGGCGATCGGTTTTTTCGCCTTCTTTTCCTCGATGAGATCGTATACCTTGCCACCGAGCTCGGAGAGATGCTTCTCGATGGCGCGGTTTACACCGACGATCTCTACCTTCTTCTTCCCTATGCGCGCCAGCTCGTCCGTCTTGTCGTATGCAGCCACGTACCACTCACCGAGATTTTTCTTCACCTTGTCCCATAACGTATCCATCGTTTCCTCCCAGAAGTGCATACCCATCGGATTCGATTTTCACTTGCACTTTACCATCCGCTCTGACATAAATCGTTCTTCGGAGGCAACTTCAAGACATGGTTCGACTCGAACCGACAATTGGGTGTCTATGATTTTGTTCGCCTCCTACCGAAGAGTGGGGGTCTTCTCGTGGATGAACGATTCTATTTTCTCTCCGATACACATTTTACATACCACAGAATAGGAGAGGCTGAAAAGAAAAAGAGGCAACGCTTCCTCGCTTTTTTGCGAAGCATCCACGGGAGCCGGGGTCTATTCCTCGTTGGAGACATCTTCGATTTCTGGTTCGAATACGGAAGTACGATTCCGAAGTACTACCATGATATTCTCGATGGGCTCTACGCTCTCCGCAAGAGTGGAACCTACATCTATATCACAGGTGGAAACCACGACTACTGGCTTGGACGATACATATCAGAGCACCTGGGATGTACGATCCTGCCACCGCTTTCGACACACACGCTCCAGGGAAGAACCATTACCCTGACACACGGCGACATGCTCCTTCCCGGTGACTACGGTTACAAGGCGCTCAAGGCATTCATCAGAAGCAAACCCGTCATTACCGTTGCACGCCTCGTCCATCCCGACATCCTCTTCGCAATAGCCCGGCGCTTCTCGAAAGTCAGTAAATCGATCACACACAAGAAAACCGTCCAGTCCGCACGTACACTCTCCGGGCTGGCCGAAAGGTCCTTCTTCAGATGGGGAAACGATGTATTTGTGATGGGGCACATACATTATCCGCAACTCGTACAGTTTAATGAGAAGGTCTTCGTCATACTCGGAGATTGGGAGGTGCACTCCTCGTATCTCCGCCTGGATGGAGGGAAATTCACACTCGAGTTCTACGGTTCGGAAGAGAAGACGTTGATCGAGAATCGATGACTGTCGCCGAGCTCGTACTCCATCGGCATATATGCATAATCGAATCTCACGTTTTTATAGATAACACCGGCACCGAGAGTCGCTCCCTGTACATAGTAGTTTGATTTATATCCAAACCGAATGGATAGGAGCTGCTTGTACTGGTACTCCGTCCCGAGATGGAGCTTCAAATCGCTGTCGTTCGGGGAGACCACATCGCCCGCGAAGGTCAAGGCACCTGCCAGCCTTTGGACATAGCGGTGATAACTTCCGCCGACCCGGAGCTGAAGAGGTGGGTAGAATTTCTCTTCGACGAACTTGGCCTGTGGTCCCAGGTTGAGGATCGATGCCGCCAGTGTCAGGCCCTCTATCATGGTGCGGTGCATCACACCTAAATCGAATGCGTATCCGGTCGCCGATTCGACGTCGATCTTTTCGTAGATGAGCTTGACCGACACGCCGGCGGACAGATTGGGAAGAACATCCCGTGCATAGCCGGCCGACACGGCGAGATCGTACGGTGCGAAGGTTCCATCAGGTGTGAGTGTCGGTCCGGCACCGATGCGGTCAGGACCGTACCGGTCCATCTCACCGTAATAGACGCCCGTAAAGTTCAAACCGACGGCGCCGCCGAACATCTCACTGACTACGGAGGCCTGTTCGAACCGGATATCGAGAAGCCACTCCGAGTGCGTGACATTGAGCTCGACACCCTCGACATTAGCCATGCCGGCGGGGTTCCAGTAGATACTCGTTGCATCGTCCGCTACCGCGGTAAAGGCCTCACCCATGCCACTTGCACGGGCGCCGTTTCCGAGACGCAGGAAGACGAATCCACTCGTTCCCGGCTCCCCCGCGATCAACGGGGCGCTCAGGATGGCAAGAATAAGAGAAGCTACTACCACCGTTCGAAGGATCATCTCGCCTCCTATCGTATTGTTATCTTTCAATAACTAATAATAAAACATGCGCATGTGCAGGTCAACCATGATGGTCTGCATTCGCCGGTCCTTACAAAGCGTGCCGAGCCATCCGGATAACCGCCAACTCATCGGTACTCCTTCGATAATCCTCCCTGAGTGAAGCTAGCGCAGCACGGCGAATTTCCGCCGTCCATTCCACTGCCATCCAACTCCACTGGCCTCGAGGTAACATAGATATACACCACTCGATATCTCGTCCGTCTGTACGGTCTCTTCGAAGTACACCCGGCTTCCCTCGGGGAAGTCGTGCCGCTTGGTGACCTCCCGTACCAACTCTCCTTCGATATTCATGATCCTTACCGTCACGTGGGCAGGAGCGGCCAGCAGCACCCGTACGGTGAACGTGCCGGTAGTAGCTGGATTAGGATAGACGATGAACGACTCTTCCTCGACGTATCGTTCCACCGTCCCCGCCCAGACGCTCGAATCCTGGCGGCTCGAGCCGCCCGCATCGTGTCGGTAGAAGGGCCAGCCCCGCCCCGTTGCGACGGGATAGTCGAATGAATACCGGGCGAGCAGCCCGACCGGGTCGGTGACCGCACCCCCACCCGCCTGATCGATGAGAGACGTGCCATCGCCCGCCATGAATATATGGAGCATGCTTCCGGAGCCGATCACGAGTGCGGGCGAGCCGGGATCGTCGATCCAGCCCGGTAACGGCCAGTCCGGCAGCAAGGTGCCATCGATCCTCATGGCGTACAGATCCCCCCTGGCCAGGAAGAGAACCTCCCCCTTACCGTCTGTATCGAGGTCCCAGAGAATCGGTGGTGCGGGAGGACTCCTCGTCTCGAGATCTATATATATGTCTGAAAGGGCGTTCGGCCATCCTGTCTCCAGTATACCGAAACCGGTGAAGAGATACAATGCGAGCTCGTCCCGCAGCGCCGTCTCGAGCACGCCGTCACGGTCGAGATCCTCGAGGGCCGGTGCCGAGGGTCGCCCGCCTGCAAGGTCCACCTTCCACACCCCGCCTGAAGGGCTGTAGTACACCAGACCGAGACCGGGATACCCGATCACGAACTCGTCGGAGCCGTCGTTGTCGATGTCACCGGCGGCGGGTGTCGCAAGGTACCATGGAAAGGACGCACCTGAGATGCGGTGGTGCGAGGGTGCCATACTGACAAGTGGCTCCTGCCCCGATGCACGAAGCGGGATATAGTATAGGTCGAGGTCTCCCTCCTCCCCCTGCCACGCGCAGAAGAAGAACCCGTCCATGATCTCGCCGCGGCTTCGGATCACGATACCCCGTGCCGGGTGGGAAGCGAGCCTTCCAGGGGCGAGCGGCCATTCGACAACCTCGCGCCCGACGTACCGGGTCCCGCCACCCGATGGGATTTCCGATGAATAGAGAAGATATCCGTATACGGTATCGGCCGTGGACGAGAGTGCAAGTACCTCGGGCTGATCGTCGCCGTCGGCCTCTATGACGAGTGGGAGGGAGACAGATGAACCCAGCAGCCGCAGCGATCCGTGCGAATCGTCGACATCGATTTGGAGAAAAGCCCCCAAGTGCGATACAGCGTGAAGTGAGGCATCTCGTGATGTGATGAAGATCTCGAGATCATCATCGTAGTTCACGTCGGCCAGTACCGGAGATCCGGCCCATGCGAATGATGTGATTCCCCGGATCGTGTCCACATCGGTCCGCCACGATGCCTCGCCGGCGTCGTATACGAGATATATGAAACCGGTATCGGCCGCAACGACCATCTCCTCGGATCCGTCACCGTCGACATCGGCGGGAATGGGACTCAATCCCCGCATGCTCCCGGCAAGCTCGAGGCTCGTGACCTCGGCGGGCCGATCGAAGGAAACGGTGATAGACATACTGCTGTCGGCCTCCGAAATACCGGAGATCTCGATCCCCGAGGCGACGGAGCAGTTATTGTCGCTCGACGGTTCGGTATCGCCTGCGAACCGATCGTTGTTGCCCTTACGGTAGGAATCGAAATGGCTTCCCAATCCGTACTTACCGGAGGGCCGGTCGAGGTCCTGGATGCCGTCCGCCTCCTCGAGATCGACCCCCTTGAGGGCCCGGTTATCGTTCGGGTACCTGCCGATCGCAAGCTGCCGGCGTATGATCCCCTCGTCGATGTGCCAGATCATGAGGCCGCTCCCCGTTATCCTCCTCCTGACAATCTCGCCGCCGGGAAGGGTGTCAAGAACCGTCGGATTCGTGGTTGCGGTGAGGAAGAAATCGAACTCCGCCCCGAGGAGTGTATCCTCGTTCTCCGGGATTCCGTTACCGTTGAGATCGGTGAAGTCGAACCTGCCGTCGAAGTCGGAGTCGTGCACCCGGTTGGCGATGAGAAAATACTCGGTGGAGCCGAGGGGCACCCGCAAAAGGTGTGTGCTATACGGTTCGTGCCTGTTGACATCTTGGATCTGTTCAACGCTGTTGTGAGTGACCTCCATAGCATCGATCCAACCCATCAGGTACCGGTGAAAGGCACAGGGAAAGGCTGGAATGAATCCCGCAGCGTTGTAGAGACCGTATCCCATGAGCCCGAAGGAGCCGATACCCTGGGAATCCGGATAATCGGAGGGCGTCGTGTCGAAGAGTTGTACCATGCCGATGCGCAGTCCCACCTGATAGACATAGATACCGAGAGAGCCGAAGATCTGACCATCCTGTGAGGGATCCTCGGGCAGGATCATGAGGTTATCGATATAATGGGGTTCACCGCCGATCGAGTCGTTCGTGGGCACTCCGGGTGTTCCGAGTGTGTCGGCGAGTGCCTCGGCCATCTCCCCGGGATCGATAAATCCAGACCAGAGCTGTTCCGGTGAGTCACTTTTAATGTCTGTCTCCTGCCCGGCCCCTGCATGGATGATTGCAATGGCATCGTAGGGACGGAAGTCGATGGCCATGTCCGCCGCTTCGACCACCTCCATGAGCATCTCCACGACTCTCTCCTGCCAGAAACCCTCCTCACCGTAGTAACCTTCTTCCCTGCTCATCTGAAGGACACCGGGAGCCATCGAGGTATTCGGCGTAAATCGACCTCTGGAGGCCCCGTCATAGTACTCCCGGACGTGTCTGAGCTCGTTGGCAAAGTAGAGTGAATCGTGGACGATGCCGTCGATAGAGCCGTCTTTGAAATCCCTATCGGGGAACGAGACACGAAACACGAGGATGCTCAGCGAATCGACGGTCGAGGAGCGGCCATCGAGAAACCGCTCGAGTGCCATCCGCTGGTACCTGCCGTTCGAGGAACTGCGGGGATGAGCTGCCCTGCGGAGCTGTTCTTCACCGTGCACCGACACAGAGCCCAGAACGAGGCAAGCGAGGAGGGTGAGAGCCGTAAATGTATTGAGAGTGTCTTTCCACATAGGCTATGGATGATATATAAATACGATATATATCTGCAAGTAATATATGGAATACATAAAAAAGTGGGGAGAATGAAGTTCCCTTGCCGCCCCTGTTCGACAATTTTTTTCTTCATTCTCCCCTTCGGTCGACCCACGGGGTAACAAAATCCTTCTTAAGTTGCCAGCTTAAGGTAAGGTGTTCCGTTGTTACAGGTCGTTCTCCGTATCAATGTTACCCTCTCTTGACGATGGGGGGAATTGTCGACCCTTGAGTCTTATGTTGTATCTCGAGTCCCTCACCTCCGGATGAGCGCAGAATCCTTGGTTTGGGTTTGCGGTCATCGGTGTTGGAAGGTGCAGGAGCAAGATCCCTGTTCTCCGGTGCCGTCTGGTACGCCCAATGGAACGTAACGGAGTACCTGTCGGCCGCTGTGACGAGAAGTTTCGTGTAATGGAAGTACCCGTCGGGCTCATCAAGGCGGAGGATGTAGACGTGTCCACCTATCGCCTCGGCCGTACGCGACGGAGACCATCCCTCCGTCGGGGCCCGGTTGATCATGTCGAAGTCGGCGAGCTGGAAACCGACGAATCCGTAATCCTGGATGTCCACACCCGGCCGGTAGCATACGAGCTTGCCGATATCGTCCTCGTAGGCATAGTAGAGATCCGTGGTGGCCAGGCTGTCACGCTGCGGTGAATCGCTGAAGCTGTCGAAGTCGTAGCCGCTGCGCGTTGGATTGTAGATGTGCTCGAAGAGGGTCAAATCCTGACCTTCGGGCCTTGGGGTGCCCGATACCTCGGGGTAGCTGATCTCGCTCTCTTCGCCACCCTCGTCAACCGCCACGACAACATAGAAGTACTGCATCCCGTAATCGGTGTCCATGTCGTCATGACAGTAATCGAACGGATCGGGCAGAAGCCGGTCCTCGGTACCGATATAGAAATACTGGGTATCCTCCTCGGCGGCACGGTATATATCATAGAAAGCGACATCGTCTTCGAAGTTGGGCAACCAGCAGATGCGGACGCGATCGTCGAGATTGATGGCGGTTACACCCTGTGGCGGGGATGGCGGACAGTTATCGACTGGTACTTCCACGACTCGCACAACCGTCCCCTTCTCCTCACACGAAAGGGTGAGAAGGAGAACCATGAGCACCGTTATTACCAATCTTTGCACCATCATGAGCCTTTCTCTGTCTTCTCACAGCCGTTATATAAGGCAACGCCCGTGCCACCGGGCGGCCCATACCGCCGGATGGGCATACTTTTTAACTCCATACCAGTTAACTAGCTATTATAATTGAAATTAAAATTGAGGGCGGATGCCCGGCGGGACCGTCATTACGGTGCAATTCGGGCCCTGGAACCTGAATTTTGTCGACCCGAATCGACATTGTTGTCCTTTAAAGGGGACAGGTATGTGATGCCCGCCGGTACCCCGGTTTGGGCAAAAAAAAAGCCA
>CP070727.1:282812-429491 GCA_020350885.1 bacterium
ACTGCCGTACTCGATTTGATAGTTATCCAACTCACTCAGGAGTGTATCCTTCACACTGATGTTATCTGCCACCGTCCCGATTATGGAGACAACATTTCGCACAGTCTCGTAAGCAATCGGCTGCAGGAAGTATGCTGCGGGAAAGGCTCCATCCTCATCCCTGATGTAATCGGCACAATACAGGTGCACACCGTTGCCATCCTGTATGGTGAATGCAAACTTTGTCCCATCGGGAGCCCAGCACATACTCGAATAGATACTGACATCTCCCGATCCCTTTATTGGAACATGTTCGCCACCACCCGCCGGTATGACCACGATATCCCACCTGTATTCACCGATACGGTAGCACCTTTCTGAGAACAGGATCTTCTGGCCGTCGGGTGACCATTCCGGATCATAGTCGGTCAGAACTTCCCCATCATGCTCCGTGAGCCTCAGGTAGTAGTCATTCTCGACATCATAGGCATAAACATCATACGGTAATTCGTTGCCTACCCCCCATGAGAGTGCAATCTTATCGCATGAGGGAGCCCATGAGTAGTACTGTATCCAGCCACTGACCTGATCGATTATTTCGTCATCGAGTGTCGTGACATCTATCTTTCGTATCTGCTGGCTGCCGGGATCTCCCACATGTTTTACATACGAAACCTCGTTATCCCAGGGGATCCACTTGGGATCGATATCCCAAAGTTTCCGTATCGCTTGTGTCGTATCATTGACCAGGCGATCGCCGTTCCCATTCGCATCCATGATGTACAGGGCATGTTCGTGTCCCCACAATCCCCACCATGTGATCCTCCTGGCATACACGATCGAATCGCCCCGGGGCGACCAGGATGGGTAGAAATCCCATTTCTGCGTATCAGTTAACGGTGTCTCTGTTAAGGTGCTGTAATCGATCTTCCTTATGATACTATTCTGGCTGCCGTCCCTCGACGCAAACACAAGCTCGGAACCGTCCGGCGACCAGTTGGGACTCATGATCATGCCGTGAGTAGTCAAGAGCCGAAGACCATCGTCATCGATCACGTCGACATCGATCTGCTTTGAGTCTGATGCGATAAAGTAATAATCCTCGATGTAGCAGTGTATTTGATATGTACCCGGATCGACGAGTTGGCCTTGATGGTCGGTACCATCCCAGTATACGCTGTACGCTCCCGCATAGACGTAAGAATTGATATCATCGAACGTGTTGAAGAGCGTATCTACAATTTGACCACCGTCCTTGACGAGCATACGCATATTCGCCAGTCCACTGATCTTGGCCGTAACCATCGTCCACTCCAAGGGTGGTTTGAAGGGATTCGGGGATGCGGTAAGTTCGTCTATCGAAGCACGGATTTCAAAGAGCTCCAATCCGCTGCTCGTAGTATAAGGACAAAGGACTGCCATTTCTCCAAGGCATGCCTCCAAATCGTTAAGGGGCGAGCCCTCGAAGTAGAAGTTCGAATATGTCTGGATTTCGGTTTCCAGGAATCCGTCTATATGGACAAGCCTTCTACCATGCGAATCAAGGACATAGATGCCGGAAAATACACCCGAAGATATATGATCGTCGCATACGATATCCTCGAATCCGGCAAAGGGATTGGCCCTGATGGCAGGAACCTTTAAGAGATCGTCAGAACGATTGAAATCCATTACCCGGTACCAGTGGTGATTCCAGTTCTCGTCCTGGTAGATCAGTACCAGCCTGTCATTCCCTCGGTCGGCAACATAGATGAATGCTGCTGCATTCTCCTCGTTTAACCTCGTTGCGCATACGCTGTAGGGATAGCAGAATTCGAATGCACCCTGGCCGGGTCCGTCTCCGCCCAGCTCCTCGATAACCGTACCATCGGGCTCCATGATCAGTAACCTGTGATTATCTGTATCGGCCACAACAAGCATATCGGTTGTCGCACCAGGAAGTTTGCAGAAGTCGATGTCGTGGGCGCCATTGAGCGGTCCATACCCCTGATGATTCTGTTCATCGAAGATATAACCGACATGAGATATGGTCCAACCGCATGTATTCGCCTCCAACCGTTGAATACGCTTGTTCCCCGAATCGAGAATGTATAATTTCTGTATACAGGGATCATAGTGACTGATTGTAATCGCCTCGGGATTGTCATACTGAAACGTTCCTGCCCCAAATCCATTTCCGTACGTTTTCAGAAAGACTATCTCCCGGTATCCATACGCGTTGTCCATCGTCCCGAAGTATGTGAGGTAGCAGGTGCTCTTATCGATGATGAAGAAGTCATCCGAATTACCCGTCCTGGTCATGCATATCGAGTACGGGGTGTCGAAAATATTCACCTCCTCCCCCCATACTTCTTTCGTCATATACAGGACATTGTTTTCAGTTATCACGTACGTGAGAGGATCGTCCCAAAACGACCTGCGGATGATTTCTGCCTCAGCTTGATGCGAAACAGCAGTCATGGCCAGCAGGACGCACAGGCTCGCCATCATGAGGGTGGCGCGTACCGTCGTGTACCTCATTTGAAATATCTTATTCACCGCAGACCTCCTGTCGCATGCACTCGCTCTATTTCGCTATGAAACTGTTCCTGGTTTGCGAGCATCCTGAAGACGATCGGCGTTGTGACCGCATCCTTTATGACATACTTGTCTCCCTTTTCTCCATTCTTGAGCCGCAGTCTGAACAACTCATCGGTCATGTATGATACATCCTTCTCGTTTATCATATCCCTGACGTTCCAGACGAGGCTGCATTCTACAACCGCTTCGTCCCCCTCCCATCTGATGCGTGATTTCGAAACATACAAGATCGGTTTTGTACCAGTCGCTGTGAACGTATTGAAAAAGCTTCTGAGCTCATTCGTGACTGCCGCATACCGATTGGGTCCATTCCCCTTTGAAACCAAATCCTCCGGTTGATACGTCGATATGATTATCCCCGGCATTTCGTGCTGGACCCCGTACACAAATACAGACATTGCCTTTTTGACCTTTTCGTACCTGGTCAGTTCCCTCTCCGGGCGGCGCTTTGAATTCTGTTCGCCCAGTGCCGCCGCTGCGAAGCACAGCACCAGTATCAACAGAACCGCCTTCGGTATTACACCACGCAGTTTCATGCTACAATCCCTCCTTGCAACGATATTCAATCTTCCTTTTTCAGCTCCTCGATGTCGAATTCCTTCCCATCCACGCGGTTCCTCATCCACACATCGACATAATCCTTTCCATACTCCGCCACGATCTTATTAACCATGAAGAGGTGATGATCTTTCAACGCCGGTCTGGCACGCAGGATATCGCTGAATGTCTCGATGGCCTTTTCCTTTTGGTTCATGCGAAAAAACGATGTGCCCAGGTGCTGGCCGACTTCCTCCGCACGGAATCCCGGATAGTCTGACCTCAGCATATCCAGCACGGAGGCCGCCTCGAGAAGTGAATTGTTGGTGTTTTCCGACAGCAGAGCCAAGGCGAGCCCAAAATTTGCATACCGTATCATCGGATTATCGGGGTATTTCTCGATTACCCGCACAAGCTCCGATGCATTGAAATTGCAGGATGGATTATTATCACCATAAGTAATCTGGAACCCACCCTCATACCAGTAGGCATCAAGGATCTCCCTCTCCTCCTGCGTAGGGTGCCTGAACCGTATCGTGAGTGGATCCGAATATAGCCCCCCCTCCTTCTTCCACAGGTGATGGAAAACCTCCGGAACAACATATACGAGCCTCACGCGGTATTCACCCGGCTCGGAAAACGTAACTTCACAATCTCCAGACATGCGGCTAGTATCGACATTGAAAACGAAGGTCGCATTGGGATACAGGAACATCTCTCGACTCTCGCCGGGAGCGAGGGGCTCGCCGCGGTACTCGTCGTTGATGATTCCAATAGTGCTATAGTATTGAAACCTCCGGTGTACCGTTTCGCCGCCTGGATTCGTCACTTCGAAGAACATATGTTTCATATTCATATCGAAGTAATAACTTCCAGCCAATCGGATCTCTTCTTTTGATTCGTTGACGAACGTGGCTATCAGCTTGATCGGCTCACGGATCACATACTCATCCTGTATCGACTCAAGCCGCAATACCACATCTTTCCCCAAGCAGACCGCATGTATGAACAGAATAAAGAATATTGCAACGCAGGCAATACACAGGTGGTTTCGAGGCCATCTGGATTGTTTGTTCTTCATTGTTCCTCCTCGTCTTGCTTTACTGTGTCGGAACTAATTGCTCGTATGTGCACCCTCGTGACGTTCCACAGGTACTACAGAGCCTCAAATCGCACAGGTCGTAAATGTAGTCATTCGCATCATTTAGACTGCTCGCATACCGGATCCGGTTCATAATGGGACCATTCATGACGCATATGCATCGATCGTCGTCATGGCAATCATCACCTGGTAGTGGCCAAGCATCGCTAAGGCCGAATGAATGGGCGAACTCGTGGCTCAGCGCGACAGAAGTGAATCCTATCAGCGAGAAACTGATGATAGTAGTTGTCGGATCCGGCTCCCCGCTGAATGAATGCCCGTATGACCATGCTACCATGTCTTCGACGAACTTTTTACACATATCATAGAAGATCACCGAAGCTGGACGAGTGCCGTCGAATGTGCAGCCGAATCCATGGTGACAAGCCCCGAATATGACATTCTCGAAGGGATAGTTACTCGGCATGTTTGGGAAATTCCACTTCACATCAACCTGTGCATCCGTTCTTGAATAGTAATTTCCAACGAGTACATGGAGTGTCTTCACCGTCTTGTTGTCCTGTACATAATTACCGTCTCGAGAATCTATGACAAAATCTTCGAATGTTTTACCACCGAAAAACGGATACATGTATTCTTCATAGATTCCGAAGACATCATCCTTGAAGATCTCGACATTTACCGGTCCTTCGGGATAGAGGACAACATAATCACTTGCCATCAAGAGAGCCGAGCTCTGAAATCCTGACATTTCACAGAATGAATACTTCTGCCACCGGGAGATTTCCGTCTCCATGAACGACTTTCCTATATTTATCCTGTCGACCTCCACCATGACCTTCTTATCGGTAACAGCAGGGTCACTCATTGGTTTTTCCACATCTGGAGAGCATCCAGCACTTACAATTACAAATAGAAGCGAGAAAAATACAACGGGCACAGTCCGTGATACATAACGTCGGTTTTTCTTTTTCATACTTCCCACCCTTTCTTTCAGGTACAATTACCGACGAACACACTCAGGGTGATTGTACTAACGGATGAGTACCGCTAAACGGATCGCTGTTATTATCCGAGGATTAATGAAAGACAGATTTTTAAAGTCCCTAGTACCGCTCTTTAACTATTAATTCATTGGCAGCGGTATGTCAATAAAAATTGTTCGGCAAAAGAATATATTCGCGAATGCAGAATATACCCGTACTCGTACTATCTTGAATGAGATATCTTAATTGATACATTAAATAAAAAAAGCGGCCCTCTTCGGGCCGCTTCAATTGTTAAATATATTTTACAGGCGCTATCACACTTCGGACGGTATCACCCATCCCGAGTAATTGATGAACGCGATCTTTACGGTACCACCGGAGTTCGTGGACTCGCGGAAGCCGCGGGAAGCGATCCGTCCATAGCTCACGCCGCCGTCGAAGTACATCTTCTCGTTCATGAGCGCCTTGAGGACGAGCTGGATCTCGTCGCTCGGGTCCTCGATGATGAAGCGGACGTTCTCGAGATGAAGGGTATATACCATCTTCATCTCTCCGCCCTCTTCGATCTCCTCATGCATGATCATGCCCCTGTCGACCCTGAACTTCGTGTTCTGGATCGGCCTGAGCTTGAGTCTGTTTGATGTGAGTGCGTCGAGGTCGACCTCGATGAAGTCGTCCATTGCGTACTCGGCCGTTCTCATGAGGGTCGGCAGGGCGATGCTGTATGGCTCACCGACCCGGATGGAATCGCCACCCGCAACCATGAAATCGACCGTGAAATGCACGAGGGGTGTGAATAGCTTCCTGGCGCCGACAACGAACTTCCTGCCGCCAACCTGCATTACCTTCTGTTCGATATCCTCCCCCGAGAAGAACTCGATCAGGTTGCCCTCCCGGACCAGGGCGAGATTCTTGTGCGCTGAGATGATGTTGGGTGTATCGAAGCCGAACTTGAATCCCGGGCTCAGGAGGTCACCGCGACTGGCCTCCCTGATTGTTGTCATTACATAGCTGTGTTCGACCTTGCCCCCGCATCCGGCGACCATCCCGAGACAAAGTGCAGCAAGAAGGACGATTGAAAAGAGCTTCGACATAGAAAAACTCCTTTGTGTGTGGTACACCTATCCGCTCTTACAGATAAATACCGATCTCTCGCTGTGGACGTAACCAATTTTACCGTTGTAAATTAATACCACTCCCCGATGATGTCAACCCAATTTTGCCTGTCCGTGCTTCCGCCCCAACCATCCCCTGCTAGAACACCAACCGGCGGCGGTTACTGTGCCTTCGCCTCTTTGTCCGTCAGGGGAATCCCGTATCGCCGGAAAATCCCCTTCACATCCTCGTGGATCTCGATCTCGTCGGAAAGCGGGACGAGGCGCATCCTCCCGAAGCTGTACCCGCCATCCCTGAGCAATGACAGATCGATCCTGCCGATATACTGTCCGGCGCCCCCCGTGGCGACGATGAAGCTCTCTCCCACCTTCTCGACCTTCTTGACTATGGGCTTGCCGTGGCCGACGACGACGATATCGAAGCCCGGCACCTCCTCGGCAAGGGCCTTGGAGCGCTCCAATCCGAAGTGGCTGAGGAGAATCAGGAAATCGGCCCGCTCCTCGAGTTCCGGCATGATCCTCCGGAGGGTTTCGGCCGCCGGAAGTATCGCAAACATCGAGCGGTCGATATAGTTGGGGAAGCGGATGCTCTCATCGAGGACCCCCGTTATACCGACCGTGAATCCTCCTTCGAGCTCGACCACCTTGTAGGCGGGGCCGAAAACGGGCTCGTGTGTTCCTGGATCGACGACATTTACCGCAAGGATATCGAAGCCTGTCCCGGCCGTAAGCCGTTTGAAGTTATCGAGACCGAATATGAATTCGATCTCACCCGGCGTGAAGGCATCGAGTCCCATGAGGTCGAAGGCCTCGATCGTAAGCCCGGCCTCCGCCTGCGAGTACGAAAGATCGAGACTGAAGGCGTCACCGGCATCGAGAACGAGAAGGTTCGATACATTCTCACGAACCCGCTCGATGTAGGTGGCCCTGCGGCCGAGCCCGCCCATATCCTCCACGGTGCAGCCGCACGAGCGGATCTTTCCGACCAGATCACTCGAGTATATGATGGTCAGATCGACGGTATCCCTGCTCCGACCCTTCTCTTCCTTCGAACAGCACGGCAGAAGCAGCAACAACGCAAGCAGTGCCGCTACGGCCCCGGGGGGCATCCGAAGGATTCGATTCGATGACATTCTCTCTTCTCTCGTTGAAATTTCTCACTCGAAAACGGATTGGCATATCGACTATGCGGTGTCGCCCTCCCCCGGGCGATACCAAAGCGTTATACAATATAGCACATTGCTGGTTCCCCATGCCAGCTATTCGCCGCCGGTCCCCTTCCGTAAGCAACGGGTGTCCGGTCGTAACATATGGCTTTGCGCTTGACACAACTTACGGTTAATTTGTTACTTATGTGAAGGGAGATCGACAGAATCGGTTCGAGGTACGGTAATACTAGCCGCGAGATTGGAGTGACGTCCAAATGCCGAAACCAGGAGAACTTCGAAGACAGTATCCTTTGCCGCTGGTCCTACTCATTGCCGCTCTGGTGCTTGCCGGATGCGCAGGGGCCCCGCCAGAGCGGAAACCTCCGGCAGCCGAGCCGCCGCCCGCAGCCCGTCCTGCGGTCGAGGTGATCGCCGATGCGGAGGTACTCGCCCAGAACAATCGATACGATACGGCTGCAACGATACTGGAGGAATTGATCGCACGCGAAGGCGACAACCTCGAAGCGATGAAGCTGCTGGCCGCCGTGTATGCGGCGATGGGACGGAAACGTGATGCGGTCTCGACATGGGAGCGGATCGCCGTACTCGATCCGTCCGACCCGGATGCCGCCTACGAAGTCGGCATCTCACTTGCCCGCAAGAAGGACTGGACCGCTCTCCGGTCCAGGATGCTCGCTGCCGAAACAGCCGGCGCCGCCGACGCACGCCACCACCTTCTGATCGGCGAGGCGGATCTGGAGCTCGGGTACTACGGCGAAGCCGAGCGGTATCTCGCCCGTGCGACCGGCATGGCCCGGGCCACATACCTGCTCGGCAAACTCTATTACGAACAGGGCAGGCTCGCAGAGGCCGAGGCGAAGTTCGATGAGGTGCTACAAAAAGATCCGGACAACTTCTCGGCCCACCTCCATCTCGGCTGGCTGCATTTCAAAAAGGGAAACAAGAAGAAGGCGCTCACACATTACACAAGGGCCGTCGGGCTCGATCCCGAGGAGCCCCTTGCACGGTTGAGCCTCGCCGCCCTGTACGATGAACTCGGAAGATCCGGCGAGGCTATCAAACATTTCCAAACAGCCCTCTCGCTCCGGCGCATCCCCCGGAGCGAGAAGAAGAAAGCCCTGAATTCGCTCAGCCGGCTCCTCGTCGAAGGCAGCCGTACACAAGAGGCGATCACAGTGATCCGGAAAGGCCTGGAGGAATTTCCGAACGCGGGCGGCCTCTACTTCCAGTGGGGTGAAGCGCTCCTCAAAGAGGGACGGAAGACGGAAGCGAAGGACAAGTACAAGAAGGCGGCCGAAGATCCCGTATGGCGAGAGATTGCACTTCGCAGGATCCATACCATCCATTGACTCGACGGAGTGCAGCCCGTGATGCCGCACATGAGAGACCGGCCGGAAGGCCCCGCGAAATGGGAGAGAGATCGAACCGCATACCGGACAAAGTACTTGCAAAGGACTACGGCGGTGTCTATCCTGGCGCAAACTGCGAATGAATCCAATTCGTTATGAAGGATGCTAAATCAACCGCTCTTCTGAGAAGCGGCTGGATGATCGTCGCGGTTGTCCTGCTCATGGCCACCTTTCTCTCCATCAACTGGTACTACTACCGGAGAACGAAGCGAAGTCTCGAAGAGAATCTGAGCTTCCGGCTCAGAACGATCGCATCGCTGGTCTCTTCCAGCATCGAGGGCAACACCGGAACGATCCTCGAAGTGGGTGATCCACTCGAATCACCGCCCGATACAGTCATATCGCTTTTTCGGAGTATGAGAGACGGCTACGACCTCTCGAACATCCTCGTCATCCGCGAGGACGGCACGATCCTGCTCACCATCCAACCGGATCTCTTTCCGCGGGGGGAGGTCTACCCGCACTGGAACATGGACTACACGGCGATCATAGAAGCCCTGGAAGGAACGCCAACGGCGACCGAGCTCTACCAGGCCCCTGACGGAGCCTATCTCAAGGCCGGCTACGCCCCCTATCCCCTTGGGACCCCGGCGTCGGCGGTGGTTGCCGTTGAGGCGAGTGCCGGCTTTCTCGAGGGGCTGGCCGAACTGCGTACGATCCTTGCGGCAGCCACAGTGATCTCCATTATCGGCATTGTGCTCTTCACCTGGTTCGCGCTGAAGGCAACCGCCTCCCTGCTCAAGGCCCGAGCCTCGCTCATGCATACCGAGACACTCGCCACCATGGGACGGATGGCGGCAGGTATCGCCCATGAGATCCGCAATCCCCTCTTCATCATCAGGAGCTCCGCCGAAAAGCTGAAAGAGATAGAGCCGGACAAAGCAGAGGAAATCGACAGCTATATCATAGAGGAGGCGGATCGTTTGGACGGAATCCTCACCGATTACCTTCTCTTCGCACGGGATGAGCCGGCACCGTCCCAGCCGTTCGACCTCCTCACGGCGCTCAACCGGAGCCTCAGACTCGTACGGGAGTCGATCGAGAAGGAGGGTATCGAGCTCGAAACACACTTCGGCCTTTCGGACGCCCCGTACCGGGGGGAGGAGAAACGCCTCCAGCAGACCTTTCTCAATATCCTCATAAATGCCCAGCAGGCGACACCCGAGGGTGGAACAATATCCGTCACGATGGACCGTCGCGGCGGACGCTACGTGGTTACATTCGAAGACACCGGCGGTGGAATCCCCGAAAAGGACATCGAGGCGGTCTTCGAGCCGTTCTACACTACCAAACAGACGGGGAGCGGATTGGGGCTTGCCATAGTCCGACGGATCATCGAGGATCATGGCGGCACTATCTCCATTGCGAGCACCGTCGGCTCCGGCACTGCGGTCACGGTCACCCTTCCGGTACCGGAGCCCACAACAGGAGAAGACGATGAGTAAGGTTTTGATCATCGACGACGAGGCGAAGATCGCCGCACTGCTCTCGGAACGGATATCGCGCGAAGGTTTCGAGGTGAGCACACTCTCGAGTGCCGAGGAAGCCTTGCCGCAGATCGATGCGGGCGGGATCGACATAATCCTCTGTGACCTTAAGCTCGGCGGTATGGACGGTCTGGAGCTTCTGAGAAGGACGAAGCGGATATCCCCGGCGACGGACTTCGTGATGATGACCGCGTACGCGAGCTCGAAGACGGCAGTAGAGGCGATGCGTGAGGGAGCCTACGAATACCTCATCAAGCCCTTTCAGATGGACGAGGTGCTCCTCCTGCTCAAACAGATCCAGGAACGCCGGGACCTCATGACCGAAAACCTGCTCCTGCGCGAGAGGATAGCGGAGGAAGAGGCGGCGAGACGGATCGTCGGCGAATCGAGCGAGACGAGCCGGATCAGGGAGATGATACAGATGGTCGCCCCGACGGATACCCCCGTCCTCATCCAGGGGGAGAGCGGAACGGGTAAGGAGCTCGTCGCCGCGGATATCCACGAGAGGAGCGCCCGCCGGAGGAAGCCGTTCGTCGTCATAAATTGTGCGGCAGTGCCAGAGACGCTTCTCGAGGCCGAGCTGTTCGGATACGAGAAGGGCGCCTTCACGGGGGCGGCGCAACGAAAGCCGGGGCAGTTCAAGCTGGCCGATTCCGGCACGCTCTTCCTCGATGAAATCGGCGAGCTCCCCCTGGGACTCCAGGCGAAGCTGCTGCGTGCGATCGAAAACGGTGAATTCCTTCCGCTGGGAAGTTCCAAATCCGTAACAGTCGATGTCCGTGTCATAGCCGCAACGAATAGGAACCTCGAAGAGCTCACCAGGGAGGGACACTTCAGGGAAGATCTCTTCTACCGGTTGAACGTTTTCCCAATCACGATCCCTCCGTTGAGGAAACGGAAGGGAGACATCGTGCCGATCGCTGAACACTTCTTCAAACACTGGAAGATATCACCGGACATGCTCCGGCCGGCGGCCGTCGAGAAGCTCATGGGATACAGTTGGCCGGGGAACGTACGGGAGCTCAGGAACATCCTGGAGCGGGCGATCATCCTGGCGGGTTCGAATGCGATCACGGACGAGCACATTGCGATCTCCGATGCCCCTGCGGCCGCCTCGCCCGAGGAGCGGCTCGGCTCGCTGATCGGTGAGAGGACCCTCCCCGAGATCGAGAAGACCCTCATCGAGCTGGCCCTCAAGAGGGCAGGTGGTAACAAGAGCAAAGCCGCCGGACTCCTCGGTATTACGAGACGAACACTCTACGGACATCTCAAGAGGTACGCCGTGGAGGGATCCGACGGTGATCAGGATGGATGACCCGGGCATGTGATGTACTGATAGGAGCAATAAAAGTGAACCGTACGGTTCAGGAGGAGTTGCTGCCGGGTTTCAGATACTCAACATAATTTCTTTATCGAATATGGGTTGAGCCACGGACGGAGGTATGGCATACCGTTTGCGTTATTACGGATTGTGAGGAGTTGGAAAGGAGACGATAGCACGATGATATACAGAAAGAATGCATCAGTTTTCATGTTGATAGTGCTCTTTACACTCGCAATCCTGCATTCGGTGCCGGCAACCGCCCAGAGCACGGACGACCGTGAACGCGTACGGGCCGAACTGGAGAAGACAGATAGGATCATACACGAAGCCACGGACGTCGTACTGACGAGCCGGAGTCAGAAGGGACGGCTCAAGATCGAGCGCGCCAAGGAGATACAGAACAAGGCGAAAGAAGCTTTCGATCTAACAAGCTATGGAATAGCGCTGAAGCTGACCCTGGAGGCCAGGGAAGAAGCCAACCAGGCCCTGGGACTGGCAAGGCTCGAGACCAGGCTCGAGGAGCGGCTCCGTCGGTTGGCAGAGGAGACGATCGATCACCTCACGACCGTGCGAGACATCATGGTCGAAGCCAATATCAGGGACCTGCAAACGGTCAGGCTGACTGAAGAGTCGAAGGCTCTCCTCCAGAAAGCCCAGGAGAATGCGCACCAACTGAGATTCCAGCTCGCCTTGAAGCTCGTCGAGACGGCACGCCAGCGTGCGATACAGGCCGAGCAGCATGTTCGAAGGGTGCTTGCCATCAAGCAGATGAACGAGCGCAGACTGGCACTCGTCGAACGTCTCATGGAGCGGGCACACGAGCGGATTCATGAGGGAAAGAACGAGCAGATCACGCGACAACTCCACCTCGCGGAGGAACAGTTCAATAGGGCAAAAGAACTGCACCGTGAAGGCAGGTACCGTGCTGCCCGGATAGCAATCGAGAAGTGCGAGAAGACGCTCCGGAGCCTCACCCGACAGCTCACTCAGCGGAGGGTGAACGATCCCGAGACGATGCTCAGGGAAGCGTACCGTCTGCTCGAACGGGCCAATCAGATCATCGCCGAAGGGGATAACGGGGCCGGAAGCGCCCGCCAGATCCGCCTCGTCGAACAGGCACGGGAGATGTTGGCACGGGCCGAGAACGCGATCGATGCGGGACGGTACGAAGAGGCGCAACGCCTCGCCGCCGAGGCCAGAAGGCTCCTGCAGCAGGCGATCAGGGAGGAGCGCAGGGAAGAGACGGCCGAGCACGTGGGCTCGATGATCGAGCAGGTCGAGGAGCTTCGGGAATCGGTCGCCGAGATGCTTCCATCCTGCACCGCCCCCGGTACCGAAACCCTCATGGAACGCGCAACGAACCGTCTGGCAACAGCGAAGATGCACCTCGAAGAGGGTCGGATCGAGAACGCCGCCGCCGAGGCCAAGATAGCACGGAACATGTACAACCGGATCAAGGAGATATGTTCTACGTTGTGAAACATCTCCTGGCGATCATTGTTATCTCCTGCGTGGTCGGCTGTGCCACCACAGCACCTCCGGCGCTCCGGACGGGAACAGGTGGAACACCAACAGCGGCGGCCGATTCCATCGCGGGCGAAACCTACGAGGAGCTCTTTCTCGAGCTCTACAGCGATTGTCTGAGCGAGCTCGAGCGGAAGGAGAAGGACGGTCGCCTGAACATCCATATTATCGAAGCCCGTTCCATCATACAGATTGCAGAGGAGTTATATTTGGAAGGAAATGTGCTGCTCGCCGTGCAACTATTGAATGAAGCCGAACAGCATCTAAGGCAGGCTCCTTGATACGTCATACGATTCTTTTTTCGAGAGCCCGGTGGCACCGGACGGCCGCATTGATTCTCTGTGCGGCGTTACCCGTTCTTGTTCACCCTGCACCGGTAGCAGGGGGAATGAGAAACTCCCTGACCGTCGGGTATGATTCCTTCATCGACCGGTTCACGATACTCGAAGAGGATACCGTCGAGACACTCGAGGAATTCTATACCGGCATCCTCAATCATCTCGCCCACCAGCGAAACACGCTACACATCGAACTCAGGAACAACTTCAAGTATGGAAACCAGACGGTTGATGAGAACCTCGAAGGGGCCTTCTCGATCGGATCGCGCAGGTCGACCAGGCTCGATCTCAGAAGCAACCTCCACTTCAAACATTTCCGTACCGGCAGCGACTATACCTTCGGCAATGATTATCTCCAGTCCAACACGGTACTCATGCTCAAGCGGCGGCTGACAACAAACTTCCGACTGAACATCAAGAACAGATTCGAGATCATCGATTACGATAAAAAGACGGATTTCGACTACGACTACACCTATATCGAAACGGGCCTGGAGCTCGAGACGGGCTCGTACTTCGAGCGCTTCGTACGCCTGGGTGCTGTGGTCGGATTCAAGGAGGTGCCCGATACCACCGCTCTCAGCTACCGCAGAACCGTTGCTGATCTCGAAGCACTGTTGACACCGGCGGATAATGCATTACTCCACGCAACGGTGATCGGCGACCGGCGGGACTACCGTAAGGCTATCAAGATATCCTACTGGGACCTCGCCGTATTCCTCGATCTCACCATCAGCTCCCTGAAGGGGCGAAGCTACTCCCTGAAAGCCGAAGCCGAGTTTACCCTCTACGACTCGACCACGACGACCTACTTCGACACACAGTTTCTCCGGGGCTCCGTGAAGGCCAAGTTTCCGGTCCTGAAGAACATCTCCGTCTCGTTCGAACCCCGGATCGCGGTAATGCTCTGCCGGGACTTCGAGGAGGAGCGCTACCGTGAAGCTTCGCTCGTGCTCGGCCTGGATATCCTCGGCAACGAGGATTTCTGGGTGACCTTCTCGTACGAGCCCGGATACCGGAATTACATCCTGACCGAGAACGATCTCTACTCCGACTTCTACCTGAACAGGCTCTCCCTCATGGGGACCGTGGAGATCCCGCACGGGACGAGCCTGAACCTCTTCGTTACCCACGATCCGGAGCGCCATACACGCAGGGTGGACAATTTCTCGATCACGCTGATCTCGGTCGCTCTGACAAAACGGTTCTAGGATGCACCGCCCCTGCCGCTACTGCGCCAGACGGAGGGCAACGGATCGTTGCGAATACACCTAACCAATTGTTTATCAAAGAGTTAGAATGCCTACCGCCAATGGAGGACTCCACGTAACAATTATCTTGACAACATCATGAAAGGCTGTTATTTACCCATGAGGCCTACAAACAAAGGGGTGAAACAATGGCGAAAGTACCAGTAGTGGATCCTGATCTTTGCACGGGCTGCGAGCTCTGCGTCGAGACCTGTCCGGACGTCTTTGAAATGGAGGACGACCTAGCGGTGATCACGAATCCGGCGGGTGCGAGCGAAGAGGAAATACAGGAGGCAATCGACAACTGCCCGGTGGAGGCGATCACCTGGCAGGAATAAGCCGGTCATAAAGGAGACAGAACGGGGGAAACCGTTGTGGAAATAGCGGTTCCCCTTTTTTTAATGCTTCATGGAGAGTCCGTATTCGTCTTGCAGGCCGCGAGCAGTATTTCTGCGATATCGAGAACCTTGATGTCCTCCCGCTCCTTCGCCTTGAGCCCATCCTCGAACATCGTCATGCAAAACGGGCAGGCAACGAAGATGTGGTCGGCCCCCAGACCCAGGAATTCCTCCACCCGCGCCTCGTTAATCCTCGTCCCGAGCGTCTCTTCCATCCACATCCTTCCACCGCCCGCACCGCAGCAGAAACTCCTCTTCTCCCTCCGGGGAAACTCGGCAAGACCGAGCCGGGGGATGTGTCGAAGGATGTCGCGCGGCTGTGATGCGATACCGTTGTAACGCCCCAGATAGCAGGAGTCATGATAGGCGCCCCTCGCCTTCTCGATGCCATCCGCCCGCAGTTTTCCGCTCCGGATCAGATCCAGCAAGAATTCCGAATGATGAAGTACGGGAATTTCATAACCGAACTGGGGATACTCGACCCTGAAGGAATTGAGCCCGTGCGGGCAGGCGGTCACCAGCATCTTGAATTCGTATTTCTTGAACGTTTCGATATTCGACTCGATCAGTGTCTGGGCGAGGTATTCGTTACCCATCCGTCTCGCCGTCTCCCCGCAACACATCTCCTCGGTCCCGAGTATGGCGAAATCGACACCCGCCCGCTGCAATAACCCAACCACTGCACGTGAGACATCCTGGCCCCTCGCATCGAACGAGCCGGCACAACCGACCCAGTAGAGCACATCGAAGCTTTTCTTTTCCGCTGCCAGGGGTACCGGCATATCCCCCACCCAATCGGCCCTCGAGGCGTACCCGAGCGCCCACGGGTTATAGTTGACCTCCATGTTCTTGAAGACTGGCTGCATCTCGCTCGGGAAACGGCTTTCGGTGAGGACAAGGAAGCGCCTGAGATCGACGATCTTCTGGACATGTTCGATGAACGGGGGACATTCCTGCATGCACGCCCCGCATGTCGTGCAGGCCCAGAGTTCGTCCTCCGTGACGGTCTCGGGAATGATCTGGGGGGATGCGTCACCGTCACCGCCGGCCGACAGGAGACGCTTCCGCTCATCCATCAGATGTCCGCGCAGGTTGTGGATCACCCTGAAGGGGCTGAGCGGCTTTTCCGTGAGATAGGCGGGGCAGGCGACCTGGCACCTCCCGCACTCGGTGCATGCATAGAGATCGAGGAGCTGTTTCCAGGTGAACTCCTGGATCTCCGAGATACCGAACTTCTCAGCGGACTCGTCCTCGAAATCCATCCTGCTCAGGGTACCCATGGGACCGAGATTACGGAAGAATACATTGGGGATGGCGCCGAGGATGTGAATATGCTTCGAGAACGGTATGTAGATCAGGAAGAAGAAGATGATCAGATGATGAATCCACGCGAAGATGCCGTTGGCGATCGGCAGGTTCATCCCCCACCCGCTCATGAGCCGGGCGGCGTAATGCGAGAGCGGTGCCGCAGCCCTGCTCACCTCACCGGGATCCATTAGAATGGCCGTGCCGCGGAAACCATACATGAGCAGTATCAACACGAAGATGAGACCGAGTATCAATGTCGCCTCCCGCCTCGCCTTCGGGTCGTCGATCTTGAGCCGCTCCGGTTTCAGGATGAACCGCCTGAATAACGCCACGATGATGGATCCGATCACGAGGATTCCGAATACATCCTGAAGCCAGGACAGCGCACCGGTGGCTTTTGTTCCGAATATCTGCTCGAATCCGAATCCGGGGAAGATCATCCCCAGGATATGCTCGATGGTGCCGAGGGTGATGAAGATGAAGCCCCAGAAGATCAGGAAATGGCCGATACCGGCAGGCTGTGCAAGGACCCGCGCCTGCGCTCCGACGAATACCACCACCGAATTCACACGCTGGGCCCATTGCCCGAATCTGTCCTCATCCACCCCCTTCCTGAGGAGCCGGTACAGGAGCCTGACGATATAGCCGAAGGCGGCAAGAACGGCGACAAAAATTACAAGCAGGATGATACCTTGAATAGCCATCGAGTACTCCCCCGGGAGAAGGGCCAAGCGGACAAAGTAATCCGGCCGTCATACATGGCCGTACCGAGCCGCTTCCGTCTCTACGAATGCGGCCGCCGCCTGATCTCACATGATCTTCTTGATCTCTTCGGTCAGGAGCGGGACGATCTCGAATAGATCTCCGACGATCCCGTAGTGCGCTTTCTCGAACACCGGCGCATTCGGGTCCTTATTGATCGCAACGATAACCTTCGAGGTCCGCATTCCCGCAAGATGCTGGATTGCTCCTGAGATGCCGCAGGCGATGTAGAGTTTGGGATTGACGATCTTGCCGGTCTGCCCGACCTGAATGGCATGTTCGGCGTACCCTGCATCAACGGCCGCCCGGGAGGCGCCGACCGCCGCACCGAGAAGATCGGCGAGCTCCTCGAGTATCTTGAAGTTCGAAGAATCTTTCATCGCCCTCCCGCCCGAGACTATCACGTCCGCCTCGGTGAGGTCTGGGCGGCCGCCGGAGAGGGGAATGATCTCCTTCACGAGCGCCCGGATCATGTCGGCTTCCACGCCCGAGGAATGGGCAACGATCTCGGTGCCGTCGCCCGTTGCCTCGGCAGGCGGGATATTGTTGGGCCTGATGCTTATGAAGGTCGGACGTTCGCCCTCCCGGGCCAGCTCGATGTAAAGCTTGCCTGAATATACCGGCCTGCGCACGACACAGATACCGTCCTCCATCCTGACATCGATACAGTCGCTGAACATCACACCGTTCACCCTGGCGGCGGTGCGCGGGGCGAGATCGCGCCCCATCGCGGTGGCGCCCACCAGGATATACGATGGTTTGTGATCCTGCACGATATCGGTAAGAACCTTCGCATATCCCTCGGTCGAATAGTTCTTGACCGGCTCATCCTCCGTCACCGTGATGCGCCGCAACCCGTAGTCCTTGATCGTCTCGGCCGCACCGGCTGCTCCCTCACCGATCAGAAGTGCATCGATCGCACCCCCGCCGGCTTCGGTTATCGTTCGTGCGGTGTTAATCAACTCTTTTGTTACCTTTTTGAGTTCGCCGCCCCGCATCTCCCCGAATACCAATACATCGTTAGCCATCTGAAGAATCCTCCCTGGATCTATAACGCTTTCGCTTCTTCACGCAGCAGCCTCACGAGCTCCTTCACGGCCGTTGGCACGTCTTCACCCTCGACCACCTTGCATTCGCCGCCCTTCGGGATCGGGAGCCACTTGAGGATCTTGCTACGGATCTCGCCCTGCGCATCGGCCATTCCGAGATCCGCAAGGGCCTTTGTCCTGATCTCCTTCTTCTTGGCCTTCATAATACCGGGAAGCGAGGCATAGCGGGGTTCGTTGAGACCCTTCTCGCACGAGATGATAACCGGCAGCTGTGTTTCCACCTTCTCGTCCCCGCCCTCGATACGGCGTCGCAGCACCGCTTTGTCCCCGCTCTCGGAGATCTCGAAGCTCGTGGCCACGTTGACCTGCGGAATATCGAGCATCTCGGCAAGGATCGATTGCACCTGCGCCATATCGTCGTCGATTGCTTGCTTCCCGCAGAATATGATATCGAATCCATTGTCCTTGATCGCCTTGGCCAGGACGGCTGCGGTGATGAAAGGCTCCGATTCCTTGATCGCAGGATCGCAAATATGGACGGCATCATCGGCACCCATCGCAAGGGCCGTCCGTATCATCTCGGTCGCCTCCTCGGGTCCCACGCAGACGACCGTGACCTTGCTGTCGCCGCCCATCTTTTCCTTGAGCCTGAGTCCCTCTTCGACCGCGTACTCGTCATAGGTACTTATGACGAACTTGACCCCCTCTTCCTGGATACCCGTACCTTCCCTGTTTATAAGAATCCTCGCTTCGGTATCGGGTGCTCGTTTGAGTAGTGTGATTATCTTCAACGGTTCCTCCTTTCAACATTCCCGGTCCGCATCTTACTCGGTGGGGAACATCCGCTCGTACTCCTCGATCACCCTTCTCGAGATGACGAGACGCTGGATCTCACTCGTTCCCTCGTATATCTCACCGGCGCGGGCGTCCCGGAAGAGCCGCTCGACAAGAAACTCCTTGGTGTATCCCACACCCCCGTGGATCTGGAGGGCATCGAAGGCAGCCTGGTTCGCCACCCTGGTGGCCAGGAGTTTTGCCATCGCTGCCTCCTTCGGGCATGGGGTAGAGGCATCGCGCAGCTTTGCCGCCCGATATACCAACAGCCGAGCCGCCTCTATCTGCATCGCCATTTCAGCGATCTTCCACTGTGTCGACTGGAAGTCTATGATCCGTGTACCGAACTGTTCCCGCTCACGTGCGAAGAGCACCGCCTCATCGAGGGCCGCCTGAGCAATCCCCACGGATAGCGCGGCGATTCCGATACGCCCGCCGTCGAGAGCGCCCAGGGCGATTCGCATACCGTCCCCCTCCCCACCAAGGATATTTCCGGCGGGCACGCGGCAGTCCTCGAAGACGAGCTCGACCGTTGTCGAGGCAGTAAGCCCCATCTTTTCCTCGGTCTTTCCGATCGAGAAGCCCGGGAAGGCGTTCTCGACGACGAAGGCGCTTATGCCGCCCTTGCGGTCCTTCGGATCGGTTCGACCGAATACGATATTTATACCTGCCTTATCACCCGTCGAAATGAATATCTTCGTCCCATCGAGCCGGTACTCATCGCCGTCGCGGACGGAGGAGAGACGTAACGCGGCGACATCACTTCCCGCCTCGGGCTCTGTGACCGCATACGCCCCGATGATCTCCGCCGTGGCGAGATCCGGCAGGTACCGCTTTCTGAGCTCTTCGCTCCCGTGCTTGAGAATAACCCAGTTCACGAGAGAGTTGTGCACCGATACTGCCACGGCGGTCGATGCACACACCCTGCCGAGCTCCTCGAGAGCAAGTACGAGACAAAAGGTGCCGAGATTCACGCCGCCGTATTCTTCGGGAACGGTCATTCCCATGAAACCGAGCTCGCCGAGCTTCTTGAATATCGCCTCGGGAAACTCGCCCGTCTTGTTGGATTCGGCCGCAACGGGCGCCAGATCCTTGTTGGCGAAATCCCTGGCGGTCTTCTGAATCATTCGTTCTTCTTCGGTAAGTTCGAATTGCATCGTATCTTCCTTACACAGTGGATCGTTTATCAGACGAAAAGACCCAAATGTTCCGTAGCATTCCGTAGCGTTACGGTGATGTGGAATAAGCAACATACACTAATCCCAAACCGGTGTCAATATAGATTCCAGACGCCGTTTCGAGCGTTTTGGTGGTTGCGGATACAGGGACGATTTCGTATAAATAATGGGTATTGTGCTGAAACATCGTACAGGAGAGCATGGTGGGATTGCGAACCCGGAAAAAAACAAAGAAAAGAAAACAATCGAAAAAAGCAGGAAAGAAAAAACCGGTCGAAACGAATCTTTGCCAGGATTGCATTCCTGCGAAGTGCTGCATGTACTACTCGGTCGAGATAGACGAACCGGAGAACGAGAAGGACTACGATGATCTCCTCTGGATCATCGCCCACAAGGATGCGGAAATCTACGTGATGGACGATCGCTGGTACCTCCTAGTCCATTCTCCGTGCCGGTTTTACGATCCTACGAAGGGATGTCTCATCTATCCGAAACGCCCGAGAATCTGCCGCAAGCATACCCAGGAGGAGTGCGAGTTCGAGGACGATTACGACTTCGATCTCCACTTCCACAACTACGAGGAACTGGAACGCTTCATCAGAAACAACACATAAAACGGACCTGCGAATCATGGCATCCGATCCCATTGTTCGCAGGTCCGTTTTTTGTATCGCAAGGTCTTCAGACCCGGCCCGTCTTGCCGGTTCGTAGCAAACCGCTACCTGAGAAGCACCATCTTCCTGACGGCCTTGAAACCACCGATATCGATCCTGGCGAAGTAGATCCCGCTCGAGACCTGATCGCCCCGCGTATTCGAGCCGTCCCACCGCACCTCGTGCCGACCACCGGGAAAGGCTCCCTTTGCCAGTGTCGTAACGAGTGCACCACTGACATCGTAGACCGCCAGCACCACATCGTTCGTCGATCTACTGCTTCCCGGGACGGTGAACGGTATGGTCGTCTGTGGGTTGAATGGATTGGGATGGTTCTGGTAGAGGTGTGCATGGGCCACGGGCACCTCGATCCCTTCCGTCTCAACGGTAATTTCAGGACGGGTGGCGGACTCGAGCCGATATATGTATGTGAGACCCTCTTCGATGCTGCGATCGGTAAACTCGATACTTCCGTCGGCGCCGGATGTCAACCCGCGATGGATGAGTTCGTACTCCTCGTCACCCCACCGGCGATAGAGGTTCCATGCCGGCTCCTCCGGGGGAACGGTCCAGCTCAGCTCGATCGCATTATGGATCAACCGATAGACGCAGGTCAGGCCGTCCACGGCGGTGTTCGTAACAATCTCCGTCCACCCGGAGTTGTATAGATCCCCATGGAAGCCGTTCCAAGCGATATAGTTGTGATGGCGGTCCGCAGGGATATCCCAGACGTAGACATTCTTGTCCCATGCGGTACCGATGAGCTCGATGTCACCGTCGTAGTCGATGTCCTTGACCATCGGTACGCCACGGATGAACGAGTTGAGGAAGATCGGGAATCCGGCGATGTACTCGCCGCTGACATTCCAGGCGCTCAGACGCCCTTGCTCGCACCCGATGATGATGTCGAGGCTTCCATCGTTGTCGATATCGGCGATTGTCGGCGAAGACTCTGTATAGCCCTGATCAGGGTCGTACTGTTTCGGCCAACCGGAGAAGCTACCGCCTTGGTATCGGTAGATGTAGAGGTTACCCCGCATCTCGGGAATCACGATCTCAAGCTTACCGTTTCCATTGAGATCGGCCAAGGCGGGGGAACCGACGAAGAATTTGTTACTGTACATCCAACGCGGCCAGCCGGTGGCCTCGGTACCGTCGTGGTTCCAGCAATGCACCCATCCGGCGCTGTTCTGCGCCACCACTTCGGGAAAACCGTCGTCGTCGATATCGCCGACGGCGGGGCTAGCAGAGAAGCTGCCCCCCTCGTCAACAATGAGCACCGGCCAGCCGGGCACGGCCGAACCGTCACTGTTCAGGCAGTATATGCTGTCCTCCAGCACGCCGTTGGCATCGTCCGGTGTGGCGACGATGATTTCGACAATTCCGTCATCATCCATATCGGCGAGCGCAGGAGTTGATACGTGCCACGGTGCCCCTCCCACTCCGTGGGTGACATAGAAGACACCGTTTGTCGAGCCGTTCGAATCGCCGTCCCGCACCTCGGTACCGTTGTGGTGCCATGCGTAGATGTAGCCGTCGACATCGTGTGCGATCACCTCGAGATCCCCATCGTCATCGATATCACCAAGGACCGGGCTCGCCCAGCAGAGGTCAATCGTCGTTTGCGGCCAGCCGGGCAGTGTGTTGCCGTCGTGATCGAACACATAGATCTCTCTCGTGTTCCATGAGGCAGCTACGATCTCCGCACCGAGGTTGCCGTCCAGATCCCCTAGTGCAACCGTAGCGGTGTAGTTATCCCCATCTGTATTCAACACACCCCAGGTGATCGGCTGGTTATCGCCGTCACGAACCTCGATACCGTCGGCATGCCATGCGTATACATAGTCGGAACCGATTACGATCTCCGGATGGCGGTCCCCATCGATATCGGCGACCTTGGGGCTGCTCGCAGTCTCCTTGCCGACATAATTCGGCCATCCCGCCTGCTGCGGCGGGCTCGTCGTAATCGTGGCCTCTATGCTCGGATCGCTGACGTTTCCGCATGAATCAACCGAGTAGATAACGTAGTAGTAACGCGTGCTCGGATCGAGACCGGTGTCCTGGAAAAGCGTGTGATTGACGAGATCGACGTTCGCCTGCTCGTATGGTCCTCCCTGATCGACTGAATGGTGGATGAGGTACCGGTACCGCTCGTCCATATCGGGACGGTGCCAGGTGACCAATATCTCGGTTGGGCCGTGACTGGCATCGAGCACAACCGAATTCGGTGGGTCCGGCCTGCGGAGCTCGATCTCCTTCGTGAAGGTCCGTCCGTGGGCATCTTCGAGATTGAATGTGATATAGTTAACCTCGGACCGGTCGGCTTCATTGAGTACGAAACCATCTCCGTATCCGACGTTGATCAGAGGTATATCATCGTAGACCGAGATGCTGTCCGTTATGTTTACATCGATATCCGTGGAGCTGATCGTGCCCTCCAGCCCGTATGCAGTGCCGGTGCCGAAATTCTTGATACCGACGAGCAGTAGGAAGTCCTCTGCGTTTTGGATAATCCCGTCACCGTCTCCGTAGGGCGGCTCATCACTCACCACGTTCACGTAGAATTCGAGCTGCGGAGAGTGAACCTCGATGGCGAACTGTTCCTTCCAAAGACCTCCAACCGAATCATGAATATCGATCGTAAACTCCACAGCCTGCTCGTCGGGCACGTCATCGGCCACGTCGAACACGAAACCGGTCAACGCCCATTCCTGGTCTCCCGATGACACATCCGGGAACGTCGCCGTCGAATCGGTTATCGTCACCGACGATTCATCCGTCTTGAGAATAGCATAGAGTTTCTCGGCATCGGTGAGTCCGGTATTCTCGATCAGCGGGAAGAGGGCAACCGACTCTCCTGCATCGAGCACGTTGTCGCTGTTGCCCACGATACCGTCGTTAATGAACAAATCGGCGAACCGCATGTAGATCCCGGCTTCCTGTGTTACCCTGATCGAATCCATGTACCGGCAATGGTTGCGCCCGGTGACCGTCACGAGGATGTACCCTTCACTTTTCGGCACCATCGTGAGGGTAATCTCCCCGGTGATGTCCGTCGGGCCGTATACATAGTCGTCATCCTGCTTGTAGAGGCAGACGAACGCTGAGTCATAGGGTGATCCATCGCTCTGTACCTGAACCGTTATATCGTTCGATCCGAGCCCGATGGAATCGGGTATGGTGACATCGAAGGTCAGCGCCCGGCCCTGGAATATGTTGACCTCCGGATCACCGAGATAGTTATAGATGAAGTGGGTCCACCGGTCGGCCGTTTCACCGAATGCTGCAGGCGTGTATGGTTCGCGTGATTTCGTGTACAGCTTGCCGAGCTTAACCATGTCTTGATCGAAGAGCAGGTTGTAGTAGAAATCCATGTAGGGTCGTGATGCGCTCGGAAATGCGGAACGGCTCGCGCCGGTTATCGCGAACGCCCCGCCATCTGCATTGAGCAGGAAATACTCGGCCAGGCAATCGGTGTCGAATGCCACGTTGGTGCAGTTCATCAGGTACATGTGGTAAAGGGCATCACCATTCGTCAGGTTGCTTGCATCGTAGTTCAGGATACTGTTGTCTCCGACGGACATGTTGTACTTGTATCCGTGGCCGGCATGCACGACATGATTCGATCCGGAATCCAGCGAATCGAGGGACGTCGCTTTCGTGAGGCAAATCGTGCCGGGATAGAGCGCACATGTCTCGTACAAACGGGAAACAACCACATCGGGATTGCTTATGAGATAAAGGTTGTAAATATCCTCTGTGATCTCTGCGCCGTCGAGAATAATCTCGTCTCCCGGATCGTAATCAGATGGGAATATCACCTCGGCCAGGAAAAGGAACTTCTCCTTCGAGGCGGTATCGATCGGGGTCGAGTAGGAGATCACCTTGTCTACCAGGAGCTGTGCTTCCGTTAACGTCGAGGCCGTCATCCTTCCGACATAGGTCTCCGAGTAGAGATCCGCCGCATCACCCGGATCACTTGCACTGTGATACGCTTCGCCCCAGAGAGAATCGGCATCATCGTTCCAGCTTCCATCAAGACAGGAATAGTACATATCGGTAGGGATGAATTCCCCTTGGTAAAAAGTCACGTAACCGTAGCGGGCGGGTATCACATCGGAGTCGCCAGCGAGTAAGACCCACTCGACACCCCACTTGGCGTACGCTTCCTGGATGAAGATCCTGACCGACTCGGCGAGATCGGCGCCGCTTCGGTAGTTCTGGGCAATCCACTCGATCGTGCGCACGACAGCCGGTACCCCTTTATGAGTCTTCCAGTCCGCCAGCACCTCAAATGCCGGTGCCATCTCTTCGTTCGTGACAATGAGATAGGCCACTTCGCTTCCTTCCATGCTCGGCAGATAGCTCGGCAGGAACGGACGATTACCGGTATCGACAACGATCTCGTTAAAGATATAGGAGGATGCCATTTCACTGTTGATCACCATCGACGTCACGGCATCGCGTGATTCCGCCCTGAAGTTGGGAACGTAACGCATTCGCTCGATTCGTTCCGTGAATACGGGGGCGGGTTCGGTCTCTACGACGAGTCGTACTTCGGTCTCGAGGACAAGGCGTGCCGTATCTATATTGTATCTGAAGGGATAGATGGCGAATGTGGCGATCCGGTAACCCCGGTAGAAGTTCGTTCCGAGGTGACGGACACGCCACTTTGGATATACGGCCGTCTGCCCGACGACAGAGCTTCGCTCGGCTTTCAGTCCCAACCGTTCACCGTCGTCACGGTACTCGCCCGCAAACGGGACGAGCGGAATCGAGGCATCGAGTTCGATCTCCCGTACCTGTTCGAGGCTGAAGGAGGAAACTTCCTCACCTTGCGGCAGGAGCACATTTACCAGCCGGTACGGAAGCGCCGGATAGCCCACATAGTTCATCTGCCCGTACCCGTCCACGGCCACTCCGACCAGCCCCGTTTGTGGTTCGACGAACTGTACCTCCGACGGATCAACGGTGAGCGTCCATGCCAAACTGGCTGCCGTCGTATCGTTCGATACAAATGATACAAGGATGACCACTGCGAATAGTGCGGAAAGTAACCGGCCCATTCTTTTTCCCTCCCAGGAACGAGTTTATTCCATTGATTAATATACTAGCCACTTATACGATCGTGATTTGTCCCTACGATGCCGTCCTTACGCTGCATATCCCACAGCCCTGTAGAGAGAGTGAGGAGCAATATAGTAGTATAATTCTACTACAAGTATAACCCTTTGTCAAGCTTGCGATTAAATTAACATAATTAAGGCAGGGATGGCCGGATAAGGCGGGATAAGTACGTGGACTTACACCTTGGTGAATGCAATCTCACCACGCTTCCAGTCGGCAAGCACGGTATCACCCTCCGCAATGCCGCCCTCGATAAGGAGCCGGGCGAGGGGATCCAGTAATTTCCTTTGAAGTAAACGGGTTAACGGTCGTGCTCCGAAATCTGGATCGTAGCCCTGCTCTGCAAGGACGTCCCTTGCGGTTTCGCTGAGCCTGAGCTCGAGCCCCTTCTCCCGGAGCCGCCTGTTGATTTCCGCCACCTGCAAGCCGACGATCTCGAGGATATGTTCACGGGTAAGCGGATGGAAGACAATGATCTCGTCAATCCGGTTCAAGAACTCGGGACGGAAGAACTGTCGCAGTACATCCTGCATCGCCACACGGATCTTCTCGTCATCCATCTCTTCACGACTCTCGAGCACCTGGTTACCGAGGTTCGAGGTCATGATTACGATCGTATTCTTGAAGTCGACCGTATGTCCCTGGGAATCGGTGAGTCGTCCGTCGTCGAGGAGCTGGAGCAGGACATTGAAGACGTCCCGGTGCGCCTTTTCGATCTCGTCGAACAGTATGACGGAGTACGGATTTCTTCGGATGACCTCCGTGAGATATCCTCCCTCCTCGTAACCGACGTAGCCTGGAGGGGCTCCCAGGAGCCGTGAGACGGCGTGCTTCTCCATGAATTCGGACATATCGATCCGAACAAGGTTGTCCTCATCATCGAAGAGGACCTCCGCCAGTGCTTTCGCAAGCTCCGTTTTCCCTACTCCCGTCGGACCCAGAAAGATGAACGAGCCGAGCGGCTGCCGGGGATCGTGCAACCCCGCCCGCGACCTGCGCACGACATTGCTGACCGCTTCGATCGCCTCATGCTGGCCGACGACGCGCTCGCCGATCCGATCCTCGAGATGGAGGATCTTCTCACGCTCCTCCTCGAGCATCCTGCTGACCGGAATGTTGGTCCACTTGCTGACGATTTCGGCGACGTCGCTTTCGGTGACCTCCTCGCGCATGAGCTGCCTGCCGGACTCCTGGAGGGACTTGAGCCGGTCACGCGCGCCGGCCAGTTTCTTTTCGAGCTCAACGATCACGCCGTAACGGAGTTCGGCGACGCGCTCGAGATTCCCCTCGCGTTGTGCAATCTGCTCATCCGTCCTGGCCTTATCGAGCTCCCCCTGCATCGACCGTATCGACTGCACTACCGATTTCTCGTTTTCCCAGCGGAGCCTGAGACCCGATGCCGTCTCTTCGAGCCCGGAGAGCTTTTCCTTGACCGTATCCAACCGCTCCCTGACCTCTTTCTTACCTTTCTCCTTCTCGAGGGCGCGCCGCTCGATCTCAAGCTGGGTTATCTTTCCCTGTATCGTGGAAAGCTCGAGCGGCATGCTGTCCATCTCGAGCCTGAGCCGCGAGGCCGCCTCATCGATTAGATCGATCGCTTTATCCGGAAGGAACCGGCCCGTGATATAGCGGTGGCTCAATCCCGCAGCCGAGATCAGTGCCGAGTCGATGATCCTGACACCGTGATGCACCTCATATTTTTCCTTGAGCCCCCTGAGGATGGCTACCGTTTCATCGACGGTCGGCTCACGCACCATCACAATCTGGAATCTCCGTTCGAGTGCAGCGTCCTTCTCAACGTGCTTCCGGTACTCGTCGAGCGTAGTAGCACCGATACACCGGAGCTCGCCGCGCGCCAGTGCGGGCTTGATCATATTCGATGCGTCCATCGCGCCCTCCGCCGCCCCCGCGCCGACGAGCGTGTGCAGCTCGTCGATGAAGAGTATGATCTCACCCTGTGCCGCGGTAATCTCGTTGAGCACGGCTTTGAAACGTTCCTCGAACTCGCCCCTGAATTTTGTACCGGCCACGATTGACCCCATATCGAGACCCAGGAGGCGTTTGCTCTTAAGGCTCTCGGGCACTTCACCGGAGACGATCCGCTGGGCGAGGCCCTCGACGATCGCTGTCTTTCCGACACCGGGTTCGCCTATGAGCACCGGGTTGTTCTTCGTACGTCGTGAGAGAACCTGGCTCACACGCCTGATCTCTTCGTCCCGGCCGATTACCGGATCGAGCCTCCCCTTCCGGGCAAGATCGACGAAGTTCACCGTAAACCGTTCGAGTGCCCGGTACTTGCTCTCCGGACTCTGATCGGTTACACGCTGTGTCCCGCGTACACTGCTGAGGGCCGTCAGAACCCCTTCACGGCTAATGCCCGCCTTTTTCAGGATCGAACCTGCACCATCCTTCTCCCCGATGAGGGCGAGAAGCAGATGTTCCGTACTCACATATTCATCATGGAGCTGCTCTGCCTCCGAAACCGAGTTGCGCAATACCTCCTGCAGCTCGATCGAGGTACGGGCATCAGGAATCCCCTTCTCGAGGCGTGCCAAAGCCGAGAGACCCTGCTCACAACCATCCTCGACGGCACGCACGTTCGCACCCATCTTCTTCAGCACCGGTAACACCACTCCATCTTCCTGAACGATCAGGGCCATGAGCAGGTGTACCGGTGTCGTCTCGGTATGGTTCCGTTTGAATGCGAGCTCCTGAGCCGCTACAAGGGCTTCCTGTGCCTTGACGGTGAATTTATCGAATCGAACCACGGTATTACTCCTCTTATATGTTTCCTATTGTTTAGAATCGCAGTAACCGTGCCAGCTATCGATCTCTTTCGCCAAACGCTTCTAATTCTATTTTATACAATTAGTTAGTAAAAAAGCGCCGGTGATCTGTAATCCCCGGCGCCTGAAGTGACAACAGTTAACTGCGCCATAATGGCACAATATCTAGATAAACCGTCAGTTTGGCATAATCACTCCTCGACGATTGTGCTGGAGTCGAAGATATGGGGCGAGTTGTATATGATACGTACTACATTGACTTCGTCGCTGCTCGGAAGATTGAGTTGAGGCATTGTTCCTCCAACCATGATGTGTCCGATATTCCCGCTGTGATCGAGACAGAGGATATGGCCCAGCTCGTGTACGAAGACGATATCGGCAAAGCGACTGAGCGGAACCTCGGTCGCTAGCAAATAGATCCACATTTGCCTCTTTGCGGGTGTGCCGTCCTCGTTGTCTGCGATCGGCTCCACATGATGCCTGCCGTTTGCCATTTCGTAGATGATTTCACAATCTGCATCCTGGGGATTACCTACCTCTATGAAGAGATCGAAGCCCGTGAGCACCTCCCAATCAGTCATTGCCTGCCGTGCAATCGCCTGGAGATCCATCTCCTCGTGCGTCATCGGAGGGCTGAAAACGGTGATTGGAGAGTGATTCCACCGTTTGAATATGGTGGAGTGCCCCGTTCCACCGTAGGTGTCGGTGATATCTTTGAAAAAGAGCAGGAAGTTACCATAGTAGTCGTATGGGGCAACCTCGTCCTGGAGCTGCAGGAACGGTATTACGCAGAAATCCTTAACGAAGTGGCTCTGCAATCCCGATACGGGAAGTACAATGTTGTAGTAATCCCCGACGTATCCGTACACATCCTCGTCCCTCACACGAATGAACTGTGTATACATCGGTAGATTCGACAGCTTGTATAAGCCTTCGGAGTCCGAGAGCGCTATAACACCCTCCGCCTTGACCATGAGGTCGGCGAGAGGTTCGCCGGTGAGCGCGTTGATCAGCCGACCCTCCACATCGATGCCACGCACGAGGACCCGTATACTGTTACCGAGGGGGGATAGATTGAAGAAGTCATCCATCGCCCGTACCGTTGCATAGAGATAGGTGCCTGGATTGAGATTCCGGGCGATCATCACTTCCTCCGTCCCCGGTCCGGAGGGAACCGGCTCGCCGACCTTACCGGCAGCATCCTTCCAATCCTCCTCGGTCAGTATCGGGAAAACGGAGGTCCGCAGGATATATGCGGACACCCTCCCCTCCATACCGTCGTCACCCGGGGCGGTCCAGGTAAACCGTATCGTACCGATATCCGTGCCGGGCTCACCTTGCAGATCGACGATCGGACCAGGCGGGATCGTATCGGGAAAGCCCGCCACCCTTAAGAACCACTGGGTAGTATCGTTGTATTCCCCATCGGACACCATGCCCCGGAGGATGAAGTCGCCCCGTTCCATAAATCTATGAATCAGCTTGGGAGATCCGGCGTCGAGAAGTGCTTCATCCAGCCAGTACGAATACTGCAAGAGGCTTGGATTATCGTCCTCGACACCGATACGGAACTGGAGCGTATCACCGACAGCGCAGGCAACCTGTGTCTGCTCGGGATCCGTCCAACTGATTACCGGCGGCTCGTTGGCCTTCTCCTTTACTATGACGATCCACTCCTTGTAGTCGTATCCGCCTTTGTCGTAGGCCCGCCCCTGAATGTTGTACAACCCGGTCGTGTCGAAGCGTACAACGAAAGTGTCATTTTCACAGACCAGAACGTCATTCATGGTGAAACAGTACTCAAGCCCGTCACCGTCCGGATCCACGGCACCGATCGTGAAGAGGCACGAATCCGGTGCCAGGCGATACAGATATGTCGAATCGGGATCATAAAAAGAGATGTGGGGTAATTGATTCGGCTCAAGCGGTTCGTTCTGAAAAATACAGGAAGCCACAAGAGCCAGCAGGGTTAAGCAAAGTACCAGGGTGATCGATCTGCTCATAGTGTGCTCCCGCATCACGTCTCTGTCGGCCTATACTAAAGATATGAAATGAGTCCCGTGATAGAAAGCAGATTATTTGAATATAATAATTATTAATGACGATATCGTTTGTGCATGGTGATCGGCAGGGCTTTACGGGATCATGAGGTATGCCCGCCCTGCCGTCCGAGAGAGTCGAGATGGTGCCGCATCGCTAGATCGAGCGCCGTAACGAACGGCTCCCGCCCGTCCACCCTGATATCGCACGAACGCCCCGAGCCGACCGATACGCGAAATAGCTCACGGTAGGGTGCAACGATTACACTGAATCCACCCGGACCGGATAGGCGTACGTCAAAGGCGGCTATCGCGATATCGATACTATCCGAAAAGAGTAGTATCTCGCTGCAGTAAGTAACGAAGAGCCGGCGGATCGACCGGTCGACGATCCTGCCCGCAACGGTATCGATCCCTTCCACCGTCTGCTCAACCGACAGCACGCCCGGCACACCTCCTCCGGCGTGAGCTGATAAGCTGTAGAATACTCGTGGTGAGACTTTCAAAGAACGGCCCCGATGCCGGCATCGGATGTCCCCACCGTTCCGTTAGATCCCGGGGCAGGGCCAGATGCTCGTCGATCCGCTCTCCTCCGGTTCCAGCATCGGGAGGACCAACGAGGTAGAGCGCCGCTTGCGGATTGCGCTTGCGTGCATGCTGCATGACACAGTCCCACTCAGCGGCCGAGTCGGCATCCCCGAATACCACCGCACCATCCGGCGCATCGATCCCGAGACTTCCGGTGCCCGGCAGGGGACGCACGTCTTCACACAAACGCCGAAGGGTCTCCACACACGATACGGGACCGCTCGAAGAAACTGCCAGCAGAATCACGTGTGGAAACGTGGGAGGACCGAAACGGGGCCGGAAGCCATCGAGCGCTCCGGCTGACCGTGCATACATGAACCTGATCGATTTCTCTGCCACCCCCTCCACAATCGATGTCTGGTCGAGAACCGGCTTGAGATATTCCTCAGGCTGGAGTGCAAAGTAGAATCCTACATTGGGAAGCCCAGCACCCACCTCGAGCAACGTGACGCAGAGATTGGCATCGGCGAAGGCGGTACCGATACCTGCGGCAAGAGGCGCCCGGCTCAGTGCACGGCCCGTGACCGCGATCCAGATGACGGCTTCGATGCCGTGCTCCTTGGAAGTCCTCACGCGTTCTGTTTGAGACAGGAAATGATGGGAAACATCTTGCAGTTTTCTGGGTGTTTGCTGAGGCGGCATGGGCTATACGATGAGAAGAGAATTCTCCTGGCCGAACTCGTTGAGAACCGAGTCAGCGTTGTTCGGATCCTTTATCCAAACCCCATCCACAATGAACCGGTACTCGTACTCGCCGGCTTCGAGATGCAGGGTGGTTTTCCAGAATCCGTCGTCCGTGTCTTTCTGCATTCCGATGCCTTCGCTCGACCAGTTCGTGAATTCGCCCGTAAGATACACACTCCTGGCATGCGGCGCATCGATGACGAAGAGAATCCCTTCCGGTACCTTGCGTGGACCGTGCAATCGTGTCATCCAATCCTCGATATCCACCATCTCGAATACCGAAACCCTGTTTTCGATCTCACCGGCAAGCGTGAGGAATTCCCGTTTCAGCCGATCTGAGCCCTTCATCCGGAAGATAGAGACACCGCGTTTGGTCGCTTCCTTGAACCGGACTGAATGGCTGATAACCGTATCCATGAGGATCGTTCCGTACGTGGATTCTGCGGCCATGATCAGATCCCTCGAGAATGTCGTTCGCTTGTCGATGTTACTTGCAAGCACATGCACTGCGATCTTGTGCTTGGTCTCACTCTCGAGGAGGTCCAGGGTTTCGAGAAGTTTTTGGAGTCCCTGGAATGAAAAGTGGCTCGCATCCAGCGGTATGATCACCTCTCCTGCCGCCATGAGCGCGTTGAATGTCAGGAGCCCTACGTTCGGCGGAGAATCTATTATGATGTATTCATATGTGTCCCCCAACTTCAAAAGTTTGGAGAGTAGTCTCGTCTCTCTTGCCGGTTGACCCGAGAGTTCGTGTTCTATGGCGCTCAGGATGGGTGAGGAAGAAACAAGATGAAGATTTTCATCGATGGGGCATGCGACCTGCTGAATCTGTACCCGGGGATTGAGAAGTAGGTCGTAGCTCGTAAAGTCGACCTCCTCGGCCGAAACCTGTAATCCGATCGATGCATGACATTGCGGATCCAGATCGATCAAGAGAACCTTTTTCCCCATTTCGCCGAATGCAGCAGCAAGGTTAATGGCGATCGTCGTCTTGCCGCATCCACCCTTCTGATTAATCACCGAAATGGTCCGCATCACAGCAACCTCCTCTCACGTACACATCCGAACACCTGGCCGCACCCTCATCAAAAAAAAGCCAAATCACCCTCGATGACTTGGCACCACGGACACTATCAGGATCGTATGTCGCATCTTAACTATGTGCTATCCATTCTGTAGTTGGGTGCCTTCCGAATTCGCCATTCCTTTCTAAAGTTTAATACGATTGAATTGACCTCTATGATGCATACCAGGCGGAATTATCTTGCTCTCTCAATATGTATACTCAGACTAACTGTCGTCCCGTGTCAAGGATTTTTTTGCTATTTAGTAATAATGTAACATGTTCGTTCCATTACCATAACACGATCAGTAGATAATTAGGGCAACGAGCAGTCCGAGCGCAAAACCACCGATTACCTCAGCCCATGTGTGCCCGATGAGCTCCTGGAGACTGTCGGTGTCGAAGTGGTGTGTATCCTTGACCTTCTCTATGATCTCGTTGAGTACCCTGGCTTGGTTGCCGACCTCCTGCCTGAGACCGGTTGCTTCGAAGATGAAGTACAGACTGATGATGAGTGATATACCGAAGAGAGGGGATGCGACTCCCTGATACACAGCGACCCCGACAGTGAGGGTTGTCACGACCGCCGTGTGGGAGCTCGGCATCCCACCGGTGTCGAGGATACGGAACACATTGAAGCCTTTTCGCTGGATCAGATCCATGAAAGGTTTGAGGATCTGGGCAGCGATTGCGCTGATGAGCGCTGCAATTCCTATCTTATGAACCATGGGAGACTCCCGAAGCAATTGCGCCAGCCTGCCCGTGTGCCATCCGTATCATCGAATCGTCACTGCTCCCGGACCCACCATTCGTGGAGGTTGTGGTACATCGAGATGGCATCAGGTTTCGCACCCTCGATACGCTTGCTCAAGGCGTTCAGCGCCTGCAAGGTGTAGAGAAAGGTGTACGGCTGTTCTTCGTATATGATCTCCTGTGCACGGTAGAAGAGCGGACGGGCCTCCTCGAAATCGAGAATGGAGGCCGCGAGGGCGTTCAGGCTGTCAACGGTTGGATTGCAGTAATCGATACGGTTGTAGCCGCCTTCACGCCTCGCCTCACACGACCAGATCGGAGAGAGATCGGCCTTGGTCCCTACGCGCCATGCCTGCACGACGGCGTCGAAGTCATTCGCTTTATAGCGCTCGAGAAAGACGGTCCACTCGAGTGCCAGCGGTTTCGCCTTGATCCCCACCTTCCGCAGCATCTCCTGAACCATGACCTGTGTATCCATCCGGATCTGATTTCCATAGTTCGTCATGATTTCGAACTCGAACCGCTCGGCGTCCTTTTCCAGCCACCCATCACCGTCCGTATCAGAGAAACCCTCGGCGGCCAGTATCCTGCGTGCTTCGTCGGGATCGTATGGAATCGGTTCGATATTCGGGTTGTACGCCCAGATGAGTGGAACGAACGGGCTCGTGCAAACCTGCGCGTACCCGTAATAGAGGTTATCGATGATACGGCTGCGATCGATTGCCATCGTCAGCGCCTGGCGCACCCGCATATTCCGGAAGAACGGATGGGTGCCGTTCCACGCAATATAGTTGTACTGCCTGTCCGGGAACGTGAAGATCTCGAGGTTCGGATTGTTACGCTTTAGGTTGTCGACCTCTCCCGGCGGCAGGGCTTCCATACAATCGATCTCCCCGCTGCGCAGCTGGGTGAGCAGTGTGACCTGGTCGGAGATTATCTTAAATATCACCTTCTCGAGGTAGGGTTTGCCATCCTCGTAGTATCCATCGTACGGGATGAGCGTAAGAGATTGACCCCGGGCCCATTCCGCGATGCGAAACGGACCGTTCGTCGGTATCTCCTCGACGGGGACCGTGCGGACCTCTTCGGGGGCATGTCGTTCTATGAAATGCTTGGGCAGAATCACACCATCCACCGCATCCATGACCTGGTAGGGATAGACGTGGCTGAAATGGTACACGGCGGTATAGTCGTCGACGGCCTCAACCCGTTCGATGTGCTTTTTCAGGTGAATGCTGCTCCAGGCGGCATCCGGATCCGTCTGCAATCGAAACGTGGCCTCGACATCGTGGGCGGTTACCGGCGCCCCGTCACTCCACACGACACCCCTACGGATATTGAACGTGAGCTGTTTCCTGTCGTCCGAGAAGCTGTAGGATTCGGCGAGACGGGGTATGAAGGTAAGGAAATCGGCCTGCTCGTCGAGAAGTTCGAGAAAGAGCTGGTCGTATATGTCACGTGCATGTGCGTCCGTGGTGCCCATGGGGTTAAGAGATTCGAAATCACTGATCTCACCGATGACAATTGTGCCGCCGCGACGGGCGGCGGGTTCGTTCCTCGTGCACGATACGAAACAGAAGCAGAAAATGAGAACAACAACGGGCACGAGCGGTCGAAACGATCTGAAGACCATTCTACCATCACCTTCCTTACACATACTCGACCAGCCTGTTCGGAAAGGGTGCTGTTCCTCGAGCAAGTGGATGCCAGTGATAATAGTAGCCACATGGTCGAATTTGTGCAAGTGGAACGATGATCACACAGCGTTTGCGGCACTACGGGCCGCGGGTGCTTTAGCAGCAGACAGCGGTTCTCGAGAAGCGATGCGGCCGAGGATCTATAGCAACGGTACGATGCGGCAGCCCGGGGAGCAGCCAGTACCGGATCTGTTATTCCCTTGCAGGTGCATCCGTTGACTGCTAGAGTGACTGCTTGAATGTACGGTGTCGGCCGGGCGGATATCGGCATGGAGAACCGGAGCGTGCCCGGTCTGTCTATCCCGCATGGTAAAGGCTCGTCAGGTGGTCTTCCGTGATCGGATGCGGATGTGATATACTCGCCGATGAGAACTGTGCACGGCTCGTCGGCAGGCGTGTCGGACTCCTCGCAAATCCCGCCTCGGTGACACACGACCTGCGTCATACCGCCGACCTTCTCCTGTCCTGTGCTATCGACATAACGGCACTCTTCGGGCCGCAGCACGGCTACAGGGGTGATACACAGGCGAATATGGTCGAGTGGAAAAGCTATACGCATCCCCGGCTCGGGATCCCCGTGTACTCCCTCTACGGAGAAGACCGCCAGCCGCATCCCGAGATGCTCGGAGACCTCGATGTAATGGTGATCGATCTTCCCGATGTGGGAGCCCGCCCGTACACGTACCTCTGGACGGCGGTTCTTACCATCAAGGCATGCACGGCATCGGGGGTGCCGGTTCTCGTTCTCGACCGTCCCAATCCGATCGGCGGCGGGCATCTCGAGGGGCCGATTCTCGAACCGCAGCTTCGATCATTCGTCGGGCTCCACCCGATTCTCCTCCGGCACGGATGCACGATGTGCGAGCTTATTGCAATGATCTCAGCAGAGGAGAAGATCAACTGCGAACTCGAGATGGTGGAGATGCGTGGATGGGAACGCACCATGTTCTTCGAGACAACTGGAATACCGTGGATCCTGCCTTCACCGAATATTCCCACTCCCGACACGGCCGTCGTCTATCCGGGAATGGTATTACTCGAGGGTACGAATCTCTCCGAAGGGCGCGGGACCACGCGTCCCTTCGAGATCGCAGGAGCCCCCTGGATCGATCCCGGCGATCTCGTACGGGAGCTGTCCACACTCCAACTCGAGGGCGTCACCTTCCGTCCTCACTTTTTCACACCGACATGGGACAAGCACAGGGATACGCTCTGCGGCGGCGTGCAAATCCACGTTACAAACAGGGAGCGTTTCAGATCCGTTATGTGCGGGGTTTCGATCATAGCGGCGGCCGCCCGACTGTATCCGGAGCACTTTGCCTGGAAGGATCCCCCGTACGAGTACGAATACGACAAGCCCCCCATCGATATCCTCTACGGGAGCACGACCTTGCGTGAAGCGATACGTGACGGCGAGGATATCTCGGTGCTGGCAGAGGGCTGGCGGGACATGGAAGCGGCATTCGCCGAACGGCGGAAGCCATACATCCTCTACCGGTAGGTGCACCCTTCGATGAATGCCCGGAAGAAAAGAGGCAGGCTCGCCGGAGTCGTCCTGGCGGCCGGTCTAGGCGAGCGGATGCAACCGCTCACACTCGCCGTACCGAAGCCGCTGCTTCCCGTGCTCGGCGTGCCGCTCGTGGAGATCGCCGTTGCCAGGCTGCGGCGTTCGGGCGCCGAGGAGATACACGCCAATACGTTCCATCTACCGGAGCAGATCGAGGCGATTGCCGATGAAAAACGGCTGAATATACGACTCCACCGTGAAACATCCCTCCTGGGCACTGGCGGCGGCATTGGGAACATGGCCGATGCGCTCAAACGGTTCGACAGCATCCTCCTGCACAATGGCGATATCGTATCAAATATCGGTTTCGAAAGGGCCCTCGAGACACATGTTGCATCAGGGTGTCTCGTGACCATGCTCCTCGTTCCCGTTTCGGCAACCGAAGGGTCTGTGGTGAGTTCGAGGCTGCCCCCGGGGAACGTCGCCGCCAATCCGGTCGATGAGGTCGTCGGCATCGGGGAAGGCGTGCGTGCAGCCGGTGACGGGGTCGCTCCGTTCGGCTATACGGGACTTTCAATCCTCTCGCCCGAGGCGTTGGGATTCTTTCCGAGAGATCGAAAGGCTGGACTGGTCGAGATACTCACGGAGATGATGCGGTGCAGCCCGGGCTCGGTGAAAGGATTCGATTGCACCACCGGCAGTAGGAAATTCGTATGGTGCGACCTCGGTTCGCCTGACAGTTATCTCGAACTCCATCGCCGGATCCTCGTCGGGCGGGAAGAGTTCGATCGGTGTATCGCCCCGCCTCCCATGCCGATCCATCTGGGCAATGGCGCCGTCGTTGATCCCACTGTCTCGTGGAGTGGATTCCTCGAGGTCGGCTCCCAGACCGTGATCGGCAGGGACTGCCGTCTCGAGGACTGCGTGATCCTTCCGGATACGATCGTTCCTCCGCAGAGCGCGTTTTACCACACGATCATCTACCCCGGAGGTACACTGCAGGGGGGGGATGCCCGGTGATGGATGCCGATGTGCAGAACCTTACCCGTACAGCAATAGATCTGTCCGGAAGCGTACCGGGGGGACGGCTGAGGAAACCGATCGAGACGGTTCCGATCGGGAGCGGCGGTTCAGACCGCCAATTCTATCGCATCGTGAGTGGTGACCGGACGGCGATCCTCATGGTGCAGCATGGTGGCGGCCCTGAATTCGAGCGTTACCTCTCGTTAGGCGATTTCCTCGCCAGATGCGGGATCGGTGTCCCCCGCTTCTACGGTGTGGATGGAAAAAGGGGAGCAATCCTGATGGAGGACTTCTCGGACACCCATCTCGAGGATGCGGTCGGAGACGCCGATGAGGATCACGTCCTCATCCTCTACCGCCAGTGCATCGAAACCCTCGTCCGCCTTTCATCGGACGTGGCAGAGTCGATGTACCGGAACGAAATACTTACAGATCGTGTGTTCTCGGAAAGTACGCTGCTCGGCGAGAGCGATTACTTTATCCGTGAATTCCTCCTCGATTACTGCGGTATCGATCCCCCTGGGGGATTCGATTCGGAGAGATCGGTCATCGCCCGAACCGTGGCCGAGGAGCCTTGCGTATTCATGCATAGAGACTTCCAGAGCAGGAATATCATGATCAAAGAGGATCGGATCAGGATTATCGACTTCCAGACGGCGCACCGGGGACCCGGGCTCTACGATGCCGCCTCGCTGCTGAAGGATCCCTATCACCCCCTCGCCGAGGGACTACGACGTACACTCCTCGAGGAGCTTCACGGGAGACTGCGGGAAAGCGGCGCGGCCGTAGCTTCCGGCTTCGATGAATTCACCTACCGCTTTACCATAGCCGGTATACAGAGGCATATGCAGGCCCTGGCCGCCTTTGCACGCCTCGGCATAAAAAAAGAAAAACACCGATTCCTGGAATCGATACCCAACGGCCTGAGCCTGCTCGAAGGAGGAATTAGGGAGATCAATTCTTTTCCCGTTATGCAGGGGATGATCGCCTCGATCAGGGAAAAACTCACGAAAGGAAGATAGCAGAGATGTGGAAGATCTTCGCAACCTCTCTCGGGATCATGTTTCTCGCAGAGATCGGGGACAAGACCCAACTCACCGTGATATCCCTCGCCTCACGGTATCGTTCACCTTGGCTCGTCTTCACAGGGGCTGCACTTGCGATGATCCTCGCAACCGCCATCGGTGTGGTCCTCGGGAGCTTTCTGCCGCACCTCATCGGCGAACGGACAGTACGGTTCATCTCCGGAGGTTTCTTTATTCTATTCGGTGTTCTCGTACTATTCGGAAAGTGATCGACGTCGACCGCCAGGAGTCAACGACGCCCGAAACCGCGTGATGCTTTACTCCCCGACGAGCTTGAAAACCTTGTCGTGGCTTCGTACCCTCTCCTTGACCTTTATTCCGACATTGGAGCCGACCGGAGCCTCCTGAACCTGCTCGTGTTCGATCTGCATCGACTCTATCGTCTGCTGGAAATCGGTCGTGTGCCCGACGAAGTGCAAGGTATCCCCGACCTTGATTCCTTCGGCTGTCACTTCGATTGCAACAACACCGATCTTAGCGAAGTAGTCAGCCACATGTCCGATCTCGACCTCACTCATTGTATCCTCCCCCCTTGCTACCGGAAAGATCTTACGAGCCGAAGTATACTGAAGAAACAGTAGACAAAGTCCATACATTTGACAAGGACTTTCACGGCCCCGGATTACCGGTCCGTTCCAAGATGTGATGCATGCTCCGAGAGGTCCACCAGGCGCTCCCCCACACCGGCATATGCCGGATTGCACGTGAAGAAGATAACCTGGTGTTTTTCTGCGAACCGCCGGATGATCTCGACGGCCTTCTCGCGCCGTTCGGAATCGAAATGAACGAGTGGATCGTCGAGAAGAACAGGCGGGGCCGTCTGCTGCCCCAGGAGATCGACGAGCGCGAGGCGTACAGCCAGATAGATCTGGTCCCTGGCCCCCTGGCTCAAGTGCTCGAGCCCTACCGTATCCGGCACGGCAGACGGGTCGGCGGATGGTTCGATATCACCCTCAGCCGGTTTCGCCTCGATATGCAGGGACAGCGGATCGATCGAGAGGTGCCCGTAACGTCCCCCCGTCATCTGCGAAATGATCTCGCCCGCCCGGGGCGGGAGCTGCTCGGCGAGAAATCCCGCAACCGAGCGTCTGGCCCGGTGCAGGGTATCGAGCAGGTGATCGAGTACCCTGATTCTGCGCTCGAGGTGCGAACGCTGTTCGCAAAGGGCGCTGAACTTCTCCTCCAGGGGCGGGATCTCAACGAAGGGTAGCCCCGCAAGCTCGCGTTCGAGAGGTGCAAGGGCGCCCTCGAGCTCCGCATGTCGTGCATCCATCTCTTGGATCGCACGCTCGAGCCGCAACAGCTCATCGGCATCCAGACGGAACGGTTCGCAGCTCTCGGCTTCCTTGCGTGCCGCCTGCCACATCGCAGCGGCCTCTCCGTACTCATCGTCCAATCGCGAGAGCAGCTGCTGGTGGATGTCCTTTCCATCCACTGCCCCCGTCACTTCCTCGAGCCTGATATCAACGGCCTCATTCCGCCTCCGCCACTGCGCCGCCTCCTCCAGAAGGCTCTTCGCCTCCTCGAGCGATCGTGCGCCCGCCCATTCGCCGCGCCGCGACCGGAGGCTCTCGGCATCCCGTGCCTTCCCGGCATATGCACCCCCCGCACGCTGCTTCCAGTACCGCACCGCAAACCGCAGCGCAAGCACGATACCGGCGGCAAGGAGCAACAGGAACCATCTCCCCGCCAGGATTGTTCCGAGAATGCCTCCCGCAACGAGAAGGACCGAAACGGGCACCATCCAGCCACCAGACCGTTTCCCGCCCCCCTCACGCATCACACCGAGCTCGGCGTTCAGGGCCTCCTCGAGGATCAGGTTGCGATGTATTTCCTCTTGCTGCGGCTGAGAAAGAGAGAGCAGGGTATCGGGCAGGCAGTCGCCCTCGGCACGTATCCGTTCCCGCTCGCCGAGAAGATCCTTGAGACGCTCCTGCCGCCTGCGTATACCGTCGGCCTGCTCCCTGAGCTCCGCCGCGCGTCTTTGGAGCGTGCGGTACCTCTCGGCCTGCTCCCGTCTCTCGACGAGGTGCGCATGTTCGTTTGCCACCCGATCGATCTCGGTCTTACTCGTCGCAACCAGGCGAAGCAGCTCCTCCCTTCTCGCACCCGTTTGCCTGGCCTCCGAAAGCCGTACCCCGACATCATCGATCTCCTTGTTCACACGTCTGAGAGGGCCCCAGTTGGCGGGCTTTGCAGGATGATCGATCCCCCTGCGCAACTCTCTCCGCCTCTCTTCGACGATCCTTTGTATCTGTGCCGGCGTAGCCTCACCCCATCCGCCGCCGAGGATCTCTTCGAGCCGTTCCCCCAGTGCCGGGGAACCGTCTGCAACCACGAGCTGCTCCTGGCGAACACCGCAGACACGTAGAAAGAGGTTCTCGTCGGGAAAGGAGAGGTATGTGGCGAGAGCCTCGTCGACCGATTTCCCTTTGGCAAACGGATCCGTTTCGCCGTCACGGAAGAGAAACTGTTTCCGCTCGGTGAAATCCCGCACGATCGTTACCGCACCCCGGGAATCAACGAGCCGCAGCTCGATCAGGGGCGGCGAGCCGCTTCCCCAGCGCCTCAGGGTCTTCACTTCCCTTCTCCGTGATGTGGCATCGCCATAGAGCGCCGTCACGACAGCCCGCATGAGGCTGCTCTTGCCGCCCTCGTTTGGTGAGATGACGACCGTGAGGCCGGGACAGAATGTGATCTCGGCATCCTGAAAGACCAGAAACCTCTTGAGCGAGATGCGTTCAATCCACATGAATCCATCCGATCAGGGCAACCAGATAAAGCCCATTCCGTCCCGTTCCCATACCCGGGACCACCACCCCGGCACGCACCCTACCCGAGTGGATTGCGCCCCATAAACAGCTGATACCCTATCTGAAGCGCTTCCTCCAGCTCCTCGCGCTCGCCCTCCCCGGCACCTTCGATTCGGGCCGTGAGGTCACGCACGAACCGCCCCGCAACGGACGCTTCGGGAACCGACTCGAGATCCTCTCTCGAGATGGCCCGGTCCGGACCGGGACCTGCAAGGCGTACGGAGAAGTAATGCGACTCGAGCTCATCAACCGCCAGTGCAGGATCGATCGCAGCTTCCACCCCGATCACGCCCGTAAAGGAGAGCTCGAGAACGGCATCAGGATCCTCAGGAACACCCGCCAGCACAGCCCGCACGAGCCCCTCCGTCGCATCGAGGCCCGTACAGTCGAGGCGGTGACGCTCGATGCGCCGTATCCCGACCGGTACCCGCTCGTATACGGCCCTTCCGTCCGAGAGTGTGACCGATACGGCAGCGCCGGAGCCCCTCTGATCCCGCGCCAGAAGCTCAGGGGCGCCGCTGTAGAGTACGGGAGGATCACTGTCCCGCACAACGAGGTAGGAATGCCAGTGTCCCAGGGCCACGTAATCGAAACCCTTCCGGAGATCCTTCAGATCGATGCGGTTATCCCCGGGTTCGTTGATGCCGGCGGCCCCCTCGACCGAACCGTGCACCATCAGTATGTTCCAGGAGCAGAAACCCTCTGGTTCGAGATCCGCGACGGAAAGCTCAGGGGCGGCCGGTGTGGTCAGCGCCCTGGCGTGTACCGCGAGCGAAAGATCGTCGAATACGATACTGGTTCGTTCGGGTGTGACGAGATGAACAGCTCCACTGGCCTCGAAACGGTCCCGCTCGCGTTCGTAGACGGTACCGGGCGCCCAGAAATCGTGACTGCCCGGAAGGATCACCGTCCGGCATCCGCCCGTTTCACTCAAGGCACCGATCGTGAATGCGAGATCCCGCTCGGATACCTGATACGCCGATTCGAATAGATCGCCAGCGATCAGAAGCAGATCGTACCCTTGTGACTTGCAGAGCTGCGTGATACGGCCGAAGGCGGCACGCACCGCCTCCCGCTGTTCTTCCCCCCTGGCGCCGAGAAACTCGAACCGGGCTCCGATATGGACATCCGACGTATGGAGAATGCGGACCGGTTTCATCTGAGAGATGATGCTTCGTTCCCTACAGCTCGTCCTTGACCTCGTGTGCGGACTGCCTATATTCTAGGACATCTAAGCTATATTGCCAGAATACGAGTGATAGTACAAGGAGTGTTGCAGATGATGAAGCTGGTGGAATGCGTCCCTAACTTCAGTGAAGGCAGGGACATGTCCAAGATCAACCAGATTACCGGCGAAATCGAGAAGACGGAAGGTGTGAAGCTTCTCGATGTCGATCCTGGCAAGGACACCAATAGAACGGTCGTGACGTTTATCGGCACCCCCGAAGGTGCAGTCGAGGCCGCCTTCAGGGCGATAGCCAAGGCGGCTGAGGTACTCGATATGTCGAAGCATACGGGGGCGCACGCCCGCATGGGCGCAACCGATGTCTGCCCCTTCGTTCCGGTCTCCGGTGTGACAATGGAAGACTGCATAGAGCTCGCCCGCCGGCTCGGTGAGCGGGTCGGCCGAGAGCTCGATATACCCGTCTACCTGTATGAGGAGGCGGCAACGAAACCGGAGTGGAAAAACCTCGCCACCGTACGGGCCGGAGAGTACGAAGGCCTTGCGGATAAGTTGAAGGATCCCGAATGGAAGCCCGACTTCGGGCCTGCGAAGTTCAATCCCAGGACCGGCGCAACGGTGATCGGCGCCAGGGAGTTTCTCATCGCCTACAACATCAATCTGAACACGAGGGACCGATCGGTGGCCCGCGAGATAGCGTTTACGATCAGAGAGAAAGGGCGTCTCAAACGGGATGCCGACGGTGTAATCGTACGTGACGAGAACGGTAAGGCGCTACGGATCCCCGGAACATTCAAGGCCTGTAAGGCGGTCGGGTGGTACATGGAGGACTTCGGCAGGGCACAGATATCGATGAACCTCGTTAACTACAAGATCACACCACCGCACCTCGTCTTCGACGAGTGCTCACGGATGGCGGAGCAGATGGGTGCACGTGTAACCGGGAGCGAGCTGGTGGGCCTCATTCCCCTCGAGGCGATGCTCCAGGCCGGGCGTTACTACCTGCAAAAACAGGGTAAAACAACAGGGGTGCCGGAGTCCGAGCTGATCCATGTCGCCGTGCTCTCGATGGGGCTCGGTGATCTCTATCCCTTCGAGCCGGGGAAGAAGATCATCGAATACCAGTTCGAACGCGGCGGCAACCTCACCGGCATGAAGGTCGATGCATTCACCGAGCTGCTCTCGACCGACGCCCCGGCCCCCGGGGGCGGGAGCGTGGCGGCCCTCTGCGGAGCTCTGAGCGGGGCACTCTCCTCGATGGTCGCCTCACTCACGCATGGAAAGAAGGGCTACGAAGAGACGAACGAGGAGATGGACCGTATCGGAGTCGAGGCGCAGAGCCTAAAGGACGAATTTCTCGCAGATGTCGACCGTGACACCGAGGCCTTCAACCGCGTCATGGATGCAATGCGCCTGCCGAAAAAGACGGACGAGGACAAGGCCGCCAGGATAGAAGCGATCGAGATGACCACGAAGGAGGCGACCCTGGTGCCCCTCGGTGTTCTGCGGCGTACGGAGAGGGCCGTGGAGCTCGCAGAAGGAGTCGTAAAGCGCGGAAACCGGAACTCGGTCAGTGATGCAGGCGTTGCAGCACTCACCGCCCGCACCGCAGCCGAGGGAGCCTATCTCAATGTTCGAATAAACCTTCCCGGTATCGAGGACGAGAAGTTCAAGAGAGAGACCCTCAAGGAAGCGGAGAAGCTGCGAAAGGTTGTTGTGAAGCGATCAGAGGAGGCGGTCGCCGCGGCAGAGAAAATCATATCTGAAGAGGAGTAATGTTGTGCAATGCCGGGCGGGTGCAGGGATCATCGTTTTGGCACCGGGGGCCGGGCGTTTGAATGGAGAGGTGTTTCCATGATAACACTCGACACAAAGCTCCTCCGCCCCCACCTCGGTGACGATGACATAGCACATGAGATGCCGCACGCAATCGAAGCCCTCCGATCGATCCTCCGGCGGGAATGCGTTCAGGCGGATATGCTCGGCTGGCTGGACCTGCCGGGGACGGGTACGCGCGAGATCGGCGCAATCGCTGACACGGCGAAGCGGATACAGGACGAGAACGACTGCCTCGTCGTGATCGGCATCGGAGGATCGTATCTCGGTGCACGGGCGGCGATCGAGGCCCTGCCCGATTCGGCGCGCTTTCCGGTACACTTTGCGGGCAACAACCTCTCTCCCGAATACCACGAGCGGTTGCTCGCAACGCTCTCGGGGAAACGGTTCACGCTCTGCGTCATATCGAAATCGGGAACGACAACCGAGCCGGCGGTCGCCTTCCGAATCCTCAAGGCAAAGCTTATCGAAGCATTTGGATCGGATCATATCAACAACCGGATTATCGTAATCACCGATCCCTCGGCAGGTGCCCTTCGTTCAATCGCCGGAACGGAAGGGTATATGGTCTTCCCGATCCCACCCGGTGTCGGAGGACGCTTCAGTGTGCTCTCGGCGGTAGGACTCGTGCCGTGTGCCGTTGCGGGGATTTCGATACGCGAGATGCTTCGAGGCGCTGAAGCCGCTCTCGGCAGGTACTCGAAGCCACTGGCCGAAAACGACGCCCTGCGCTACGCGGTGATCAGGAATCTCCTTCATAGGCGTCGATGTGCGGTCGAGGTCCTCTCGACCTTTCATCCCGAACTCACCTACCTCTGCGAATGGTGGAAACAGCTCGCCGGCGAATCCGAGGGAAAGAAGGGCAAGGGACTCTATCCCGCCTCGGCGGTAATGACGACCGACCTCCATTCGCTGGGCCAGTACCTCCAGGAAGGTGCCCGCATAATGCTCGAGACCTTCCTCGTCGCCACGGAGCCGCGGCGCGATATCGCCGTGCCCCCGGACACGGACGACCTCGACAACCTCAACTATCTCGCCGGCCGCCCCATGAGCGAGATCAACCGCAAGGCCTTCGAAGGCACGGTCGACGCCCACGCGTCCGGCGGCCTGCCGGTGCTCTCGATAGAGGTGCCGGTCATCAATGTGGAAGCGATCGGCTCGCTCTTCGTATTCTTCGAGATGTCGATCGCCGTCTCGGGACTCATGCTCGGTATCAATCCCTTCGATCAGCCCGGCGTGGAAGAGTACAAACGGAGAATGTTCAATCTCCTCGGTAAGCCGGGGGTCGAATGATCGTGGGCAATGTCCGCGATCGCCCGGTAAGCCTCGAGCGAAGAGAATGATATAAGGGCTCATAGGCAAGCCGGGTGCAGGGGAGGTAATCCATGAAACGGATCAACGGGCACTCCGGCCCCGTATACCGGAGAACGGCGATTGTGGGCACTTCGCTCGTGCTCGCACTTCTTTGCACACTCCACCCCTCGTGTTCGAAAGACCGCCCCTTCACGAAGGAATCCTTCTTGATGGGCACGAGGGTCCTCATCACGATCTACGGCCTCGATCACAATGCTGCGCAGCGGGCGGCACGGGAAGCGATGCGGGAGCTTCACCGTGTCGAGAGTGTCATGAGCACATGGAAGGAGGACAGCGAGATCTCGCGCCTCAACAGGGAATCGAAAGGCGAACCGTATCACGTCTCCAACGATCTCTTTACACTCGTCGACAGCTCCCTCTACTACTCGAAGATCACCTCGGGCGCCTTCGACATCACCGCCCGTCCATTGGTCCGCCTGTGGGGATTCCAGGGTGGCGAGGAGAAACTTCCGACCGACGAAGAGATCGTCGAAACAAGAGCCGTGGTCGGTTATACAAAGATCACACTTGACCGGGCGGCATCTACAATAACGCTGCCCGTAGGCATGTCACTCGATCTCGCGGGCATCGCAAAAGGGTACGGCGTCGATAGAGCCGCCGATGTATTGAAAGCGCACGGCGCTTCGAGCGCCCTCGTGAACCTCGGTGGCAATATCTATGCGATCGGCTCACCGCCCGGCAAGGAAGCCTGGACGATCGGGATCAGGGACCCGAAGGGAACGACCGATGTCGTCGGAACACTGCAGATCAGCGACGAGGCCGTAGCCACATCCGGGAACTACGAGAATTTCAGGATCATTGAAGGAACGGCATACGGACACATCATCGATCCCCGCACGGGTTGGCCCGTCGACGATGTGCTGAGCGTGACCGCGGTGGCTCCCACCGCACTCGCCTCGGACGCACTCTCGACCGGTCTCTTCGTCCTCGGTCCCGAGGACGGGACCGCAATCGTCGTGGCATCGCCGGCCGTGAAGGCGCTCTTTGCCGTGCCGGATGGCCCGGGCATCTCGTACACGAGAGCCGGCGATTTCGGCGGAAACCTATTACTCCGGGAGGAAACTCATGAAAAGTAGGACATTCGTGCTCGGTACCATTATCCTCGTCATTATGATCGGTTTCGCCGTGAGTGATCCGATCGGTGGAAGGGACAAAGAGACCGGCGACCTCACCGATCTGGATTCGGTGAAGGGATTCCTGCACGGCAAGGTCGAGGGAATCCTCAAGAAGGGCTGCAGCATCTCGGGTTGCCACAGGGGCTCATACCCGAAGGCGAAGCTGAATCTCGAACCGGAGAAATGGCTCGAGGAGATGAAGGATGTCCCGAGCCGTCAGAAACAAGAGATCGCTTTGATCGACACCACCGATCCCGAAAAAAGCTATCTCCTGTGGAAGATCCGTGGTGATGAAGGGATTGCGGGCAAGCGGATGCCGATACAGGCAGCACCGCTCACCGGTGAAGAGATCACAACGCTCCGGCTCTACATCCATGTACTTCACGTGCTGGAGAGCGGGAAGTAGTGATGCCCATTCGATCACCGAAGACAATTCGCATGACGGTGCACGGAACGGGGGAAGGCGGTCCGCAGGGTCATGTCTCTTAAAAGAGACCTACATCTTCCGATTCTGGTGCTCATACTCCTCTCGATCGGGGGGCTGCTCCTGCACCTGCGTCTTCATCCGGTCTCGTTCGATTCCGGGCGCGGGGAGAATCCGGCGAACGTTATCCCTTTCATATCGGCACTGCTCGGAGCCGTCGCCGTGCCGATTCTGCTGAGCTCGGCCCGCACCTTCGTCATCGGTTATCTGATAAACGGCATGGCGGTCGTGATCGGCACGATCACGATGGCACACATGAGCATTGCAGCCCCACCGTATCCCGTGACCATATCCGGGATACTGATGAATACATCGATCCCGTACATTATTCTCCTCATTCCGAAGCTGCTCATCGGGCAACGGATCATGTTCTTCTACCATCCGAACGGAATGGGTAGGTTCTTTACCGCGTGGTGGTGGCTCAGGCACTTCGCCTATCTGAGTGGGATCTACACACTCGGCCACCTTCTCTGGAGGTAGCGAATGAGACATTTCGTGCGCGGCCGTCTGGGCTGGTGGATACTGCATATCGGTGCGGTACTGTTCCTGCTCTGGATGGGACATCTCGTTGAGTTCTAGAAGGAATCAGGCACCTTGATTTCACCGCGAGACGATGCTATCATTCACACAGGCACTTACCCCACAACTCCGGGATAAAGACGGTATCGACATGACAAAGCCGTTTCGATATTTCGCACTTCTGCTCCTCGTGCACTCCCTCCTTCTGACCTCCTGCACACTCGAGGACCTCGTCGACCCGGATAAGGAGGAGGTCTTCTGGGAGCAGATCAACGGGCCCCAGATCGAATCGTGCGAGGGGTTCCTCGTCGACGAGAACGGCGAGCTGCTCGCCGCGTTCTTCTACGGAGGCATCTACCGTTCCGAGGATCACGGCGAGAGCTGGGCGCCGTCGAACGACGGTCTCGGATCACTAAGTGTTCCCTGTCTCGCCCGCGGCGGCGGAGACCGTATCTATGCGGGTACGACATGGGGACTCTATATCTCCGATGACAATGGCCGGCACTGGAGCTGGGCCGACACGGTCTTTTCCATGGCCTCCATACGGGATATCGCAGCGGATGAATCAGGCCTCGTGATAGTCTCGGCTGTGACGCATTCCTTCCGATCACGGTCGCCGGTGGATCTATTGCTCCGTTCCCTGGACCACGGCGAAACGTGGACGGAACTCATCCCCTTAAGCAGCGCCTATGCGGCATACATATCAACGGCCGGGGATATCTTTATCGGAACCATGTATGACAGTCTCTGGCGCTCCGATGACGGGGGAGATATGTGGACACAGGTGGGAATGGACGTTCATTTCGACAACATCTACTCGATAACGGAAAACGCGGACGGAGATATCTTCGTGGCATCGGGGTACGGGATCTTCGCATCGGGCGACGGCGGCGACTCCTGGATCACCATCGCCTATAAGGATGTGATCGGCCCCGTCCGCCAAGTGACGTTCGACAGCGAAGGCGCTCTGTACGCCGCCGGATTCCGTGGCTTCTACCGATCCACCGACGGTGGTGCATCCTGGGACGACATCAGGAGCGGGATGACAAATGCATACGATCTGAGGGTATGCATAGATCCCGCCGATCGCATATTCGTCGGGACCGTCAAGGGAAGCATCTTCCGCTCACTGGATGACGGTATGAGCTGGCGCCAGGTCAACGAGACGGGCATCACATCACGAACCTTGACGGATCTCGCCGTGACCGGAGATGGACTCATCATAGCCGCCGCCGGACCTGAGGGCATCTACCGCTCCACCGACAACGCCCGCACCTGGCAGAATGTGGAGGTCGGACCGCACTACAACGAAGTCTTCGTGGTGGCTGCAGACGGTGAGGATCCCCTCTTCGCCGGCACTATCGGCGTGAACTACGATGGGAGGCATGGGGGTGTATACCGGTCCACCGATACCGGTATGACCTGGGAGCAGGTAGGACTGGCGGATCGGCGCGTGACGTATCTCTGCCGGACACCGGCTGGAGAGATCTTCGCAGGTACCACCAAAGAGCTCTTCCGCTCCCCGGACGAGGGCCAGAGCTGGGAAGAGATCGATCTCAGAGAGGGAGTTACTGGCGTACACATGCACATACTGGATATTCTGGCGACGGGAAGGGGGTATCTCTTCGTCGCCGCCTCAGGAGATATATACCGGTCGACCGATAATGGTGCAAGCTGGACGATCCCGCGCTGCATGGGACTCCCAAAACCGGCCTCCATCCTCAACCTCGCATCCAGCCGCAGTGGGGATATCTTCGCAACCGACTACTACCATGGCATCTATCGTTCGAAGGACAACGGGGAAACCTGGGAAAAGGTGCTCGCCGTCGAATCCGGCGTGCCGGTCCCCGGGCTGGATATGCACACACAGTCCTTGGTTGAACGGAATAGCGCCGCAGGGGAAGATCTACGGTCAACCGGTATACGGATCACCTCCATCGCCATTGGGCCAGACGACTGTCTGCTCGCCGGCACCGATACACGGTACATCTTCTATTCGAACGACTACGGCGACTCCTGGCACCCGCTCGCCACCATTACAACTGGAAGTCCGTACGCATATTACGGGGGACGCTCAATCGTCTTCGATCCGGATGGACGCATACTCATGCGAACCAGAAGCGCCGTCCTGAGAAGCATCTTTCCACTTCAGCAATAACAACCGTCCGCGGTACCTGGGGGAACTTGAAGGGGGGGCTACTCCGCCTCGGGTGCCTGCGGCCTTTTCCCCTCGCGTCCGAGGTTGAACCACGCCCTGTGGATGGCGCAGCTTGCACAGTCGTGCTCCTTGCGTATGAGCGGCGTTCTCCCTGCGCGTTCGGCCAGGCGTATCTCGACCTGGTTCATGGCGCCGAGCAGCATACCGAGCACGATGAAGGCGCCGGGCGGCAGGATCATGAGCAGCAGCGGATAGTAGGAACTTCCGAATACGGGCACTGCGAAGACGGTGCCGTTTCCGAGGACCTCCCTGATGGCGCCGATCACGACGAGCGAGATCGTGAAACCGAATCCCATTCCGAGTCCGTCGATAATAGAGATACCGAGTGAGTTCTTCGAAGCGAAGGCCTCGGCGCGACCCAGGATGATGCAGTTCACGACGATGAGCGGTATGAAGAGCCCCAGGCTCTTGTGCAGCTCGTGGAAGTAACCGTTCATGACGAGGTCCACGATCGTAACAAACGTGGCGATCGTTATGATGAAGGCGGGGATCCGGATCTTCTTCGGTATGAAGTTCCGTATCGATGCGATCACCGCATTTGAGCAGACGAGCACGAAGGTCGAAGCGAGACCCATGCCGATTCCGTTCTCGGCGCTCGTCGTGACTGCGAGCGTCGGACAGAGCCCGAGCACCAGCCGGAAGATCGGGTTCTCGCTCCAGAAACCCTTTATGAACTCCTTACCGGTACTCATCACCTTCCATCCTTGTGCGGTTCCTCTTTCCCTTCCCCGGGCTTTCGAGAATCGTCTGGCTTCCCGAGCGTATCGGCTTTCCCCTCCACCGGCTCTCGTGATCCCTCGTGTGTACGGAGCGTATCCGTTGTTGCACCTTCCTCCGGTTTCCCGGGTCCGAGGATATCGGCACGGCGTTCCTCGAAGAGCTCGAGGCCGCGTGCAATCGCATGGGTAACGGCCCGGGATGAGATCGTCGCACCGGTTATCTGCTTGAAGGTGCCGCCGTCCTTCACGACATCCCACTGCTCGGGATTGGTGAGACTCTTCCCCTTGTACCGGTCTCTGAAGCTCTGTGATTCGATCTTCGCACCAAGTCCGGGGGTTTCGGCATGCTTCAGTATCTCTATCCCCTGGACGATACCCGAATCGTCCACACCGATCATGAATCTGATATCACCCGAATAGCCGTTCGGGGCGGTGACGACGAAGGCGATACCGGTGATACGCCCTTCTGTCCTCCCCCGGTAGAAGACGATGCTCTCACCCGCCTCCTCGAGCACAACGGTATCCTGGTCGGGCTCGTTTTCGAACGGGGGAAGCACTTCCCGTATCGCCTGGAGCTCCTCCTCGCGCATCGCGTCTGCTATCGGCTCGGCCGTCTTCTGGCTCACGAAGGCGAGCACACCCGCCGAGACGGCGGCGATGATCGTAAGCACTGCACAGAGCCGGAATACCTCTTTCATGAATCTTGCACCTCCATGACGGGCGCACGGCCCGCACCATCAAGCCGCGGCCTTCTCCTCCCTGCGGATGCCGAAGACCTTCGGCTTCGTATATCGATCGATCAGCGGTGTGATGCCGTTCATGAGCAGTATGGCAAAGCTCACACCTTCGGGATACGAGCCGAAGAGACGGATAACGACCGTGAAGAGGCCGCATCCGGCGCCGAAGATCAGCATCCCCCTTCCCGAGATGGGCGATGTCACGTAATCGGTCGCCATGAATAGAGCACCGATAAAGAGACCGCCCGTTACGACGTGAAAACTCGGATTCGCATACCGAGTCGGATCTATGAGATGAAAGATGCCCGTCAGTACCCATACCGTGGCAATAAAGGAGACGGGGGTGTGCCACGTGATGACCCGCTTGGCGATGAGGAATAAACCGCCGGCCAGCAGCAGGATCACCGAAACCTCCCCCAGGGAGCCGGCACGATTACCGAGAAGGAGATCGAGAAACCCCTGTCTCGACAGATGCAGATCGACCTGACCGCCCGAGAGCAGCGCCTCCCTGATCCTGCCGAGCGGCGTGGCGGTCGTGACTGGATTCATGCCCCACATAGACGGTGTGATCCAGCGGGCGGTCATCTGTACGGGGAACGATATCGTAAGTACTACACGGCCGACGAGCGCCGGATTGAATGGATTGTACCCGAGCCCGCCGTAGATCTGTTTGCCGATAACGATCGCAAAGAATGTTCCCACGAGGATCATCCACCAGGGACTCGTAGGAGGAAGGTTCAGGGCCAAGAGAAGTCCCGTGAGCACAGCGCTGTAATCCCTCAGTGAGACGGGTCGCTTCATGACCCGCTGTGAGAGGGCCTCGAAGAGAAGTGCGGAGCCGACCGATATCAGGATCACACGGAATGCTGCGAGGCCGAACATGAAGATCGAGAATGCGGTGACCGGAAGGAGGGCGTAGATGACGAGCTTCATGATGCCGCTCACCGTCTGGCCCTCGTGCATGTGTGGAGACGAGCTCACCAGAAAGCGGGGCGTGATCTCTTCCTTTTTCTTTTCCTTCTTCTCGGGTTTGGACACGGACTTGGCCGCCCCGCCGGATTCAGCAGAGGCGGAATCGACTTCCCCGTTTTTCCGTTCCCTCATTTCCCCGTTCTCTACCACCAGATTCCCCCGGTTTCCCTATCCGGCCTTCCGTGCGGCCTTTCGCAGCTCGGCCTTGGCCCGTCTAAAGTGGTGCACCATCGGCCTGCGAGATGGGCAGACGTACGCACAACAGCCGCACTCGATACAGTCGTTCGCGTTGTACTCGGCGGCCTGATCGAAATCCATCCGTTCGATAAAGATGCTCAGGGCCGACGGATTCAGTGTCATCGGACAAACCCGCACACATCTGCCGCACCGGATGCAGGCATCGCTCACGAACTGTGGGATCTCCGCCCTGCGCAGCAACACGATACCGCTCGTTCCCTTCGTCACCGATGCATCGAGCGAATACTGAGCGACACCCATCATGGGGCCGCCGCTTATGACCTTGCCCGTATCGTTCACGAGACCGCCGCACTGTGTGATGAGATCCTGGAATGTAGTACCGATTCTGGTGAGGAGATTCGCCGGCTGCTTGATGCCGCTCCCCGTTACGGTCACGATCCGCTCGATCAGCGGCCTGCTGAAACGCACGGCCTCATAGGCCGCGTAGGCCGTTCCGACGTTCTGCACAAGGACACCGACATCCATCGGTAATCCCCCGGCCGGTACCCTGCGACGGGTGAGTGTAAAGATGAGCTGCTTCTCCGCTCCCTGCGGGTAGACGACATCGAGTGCCTCTACTCGCACGCCCTCCCGTTCGGCGGCCGCAGCCCGCATTGCCTCGATTGATTCAGGCTTGTTCTTCTCTATCGCTACGATCGTTTCGCTGACGTTCAACACGCGGGCAAAGAGCATCGCCCCCTCCATGATCCCGGCCGGCCTCTCGAGCATGAGCCGGTGATCCGCCGTGAGATAGGGTTCGCATTCGGCGCCGTTGATGATCAGAAGATCGATCGGCTTGTTCTCGGGTGGTGAAAGCTTTACGTGTGTAGGGAAGGCGGCGCCACCCATCCCGACAAGCCCCGCCTCGAAGACGATTTGTTTGATCGCCTCGCCGTCGAGTCCTGTGCTATCCCGCTCGACATTGCACTCCGCCGCCCACTCGTCACTCCCGTCCGGCTCTATCACCGCCGCCGGCAAATCGGTCCCCACCGGATGGGGAAAGACGTCGACCGATTTAACCATCCCCGAGGTCGGTGCGTGGACGGGAACCGACACGAAGCCTCTGGCCTCGGCGATCACCTGCCCCTTCTTTACGGCATCACCCTTCTTCACGAGCGGCTCCGGTGGGGCACCGAGGTTCTGGGTGAAGTGGACAACCAGCCGCTTCGGCAGGGGCATCTCTTCGACGGCCGCTCCGCTCGCCAGCTCCTTGTTGTAGATCGGATGCACACCGCCGAAGAAACTTCTAAGAGGCATTACTCCTCACCCCCCGCCGCAACCTTCGTCACCGTTTCTCCCACATCGCCCCCTTGCACCACAATCGTGTTCATCGGGCAGGACTCGGCAACATCGGGAGGAATCTCCAATCGATAGTCGATCACTGCCAGGTTTTCATCCATCGAGATCGCACCCTCGGGCGCCTCCTTCACGCACCGCTGGCACCCTATGCAGCCGACCTTGCATGTCTTTCTGACCTTGCCCCCCTTGTCATGCGACGAGCAGAGGATATGCACGAGACGATCGGCGGGAACCATCTTGATGATACCCTTGGGGCAGGCACTCACGCACTTCGTGCATCCCGTGCACACATCCGGGTTCACCAGAGCCAGACCGCTCGGCAGCATATCGATCGCACCAAAGGGGCAGACGCCTGCACAGGTTCTGAGCCCCAGGCACCCATAGGAGCAGGCCTTGTCCCCTCCGAAGAGGAGTGCAGCAGAGGTGCAATCGTATATTCCATTGTAATAGAAACGCTTGGCAGCGACCTGATCATTTCCGCCGCACATGACGAGCGCCACGCTCCTCCCGCCGGTCCCCGCATACGACAGATCCATGATCGATGCGATCGCACGCGCCACCGACTCCCCCCCGACGGGGCAGGCATCGATCTCCGCTTTCCCTTCGGCGATCCTCTTTGCGAGCTCCGAACAGCCGGGAAGACCGCACGCACCGCAGTTGGCACCGGGCAGCGCCTCCTCGATCTCCTCCACCTTCGGATCGACGTGCACGGCGAAGACACGTGCCGCAATCGCCAATCCGAAGCTCGCCAGGAGAGCCAGCGCAGCAAGTGATAGAATCGCAGTCAGCATGACCCGGTACCTCTCCGTCCACCGAGAAGGGATCCCGTATCGACATCCCCCCTGAACCGTTACCCCAACCACCACGTCCCACCGTACTATCGCAATGACAAACCCTGCTGCATCATCCGGCAGGGGATGGTATTCAGAGCTTCACCAGTCCCGTAAATCCCATAAATGCAAGTGAAAGGAGACCCGCCGTCACGAGTCCGATAGCGGTGCCGCGAAAGGAGACCGGTGTGTTGCACAGATCGATCCGTTCCCTGAGTCCGGAGAAGACCAACATGGCGAGTCCAAAGCCAAGCGCCGCACCGAATCCGAATATCGATGTATGCAGGAAAGAATAATCCTTCTGGATGTTGAGCACGGAGACACCGAGTACGGCGCAGTTCGTCGTGATGAGCGGCAAGTATATACCGAGCGCCTTATAGAGACCCGGGCTCAACTTCTGGAGCGCCAGCTCGACGAGCTGCACAAGGCTTGCGATCACAAGGATGAAGCTTACCGTCTGCAGGTAGACCAGATCATACCGGACGAGAATGAAGTGGTAAATGAGCCATGTGACCATCGATGCCATCGTCATGACGAAGAGCACCGCCCCGCTCATCCCCGCCGCCGTTTGAACCCTTCGCGAGACACCGAGAAAGGGGCAGATTCCGAGAAAGCGGTGGAGAACGAAGTTATTAACAAACACTGTACTTACGATAATGATCAACAGCTTCGTCATCTGGTACCCACCGGATTTGATGGCCCGGCGATCGGGCGCGAAAGGTCTACACAAAGGGGGCAAAAAAAATCGGATAAAACTTAATATAGGCCATAAAAAAAATCAAGCCCTAACCGCAGGAGACAAGTACGCATGGAGATCTATCGTTGCGATTCGTGAGAATTTTCCTTATGTCCATTCTTTAAATGAATTACAGCCCGCGCATCCATTCACCCCTGAGGTGCCGCTCGGGTAGCTCGAGCGCCCGGTCTATCTCTTCGAGGAGCCGGTGGCGATCCTTCATGAGGGTTCCCTTGAGGGCCAGATAGTTGGAGGCATGGTTGGTGCGGAAGATGCACCTGTCGGTGCCGAGGTGGCCGAGGAGCTCTTTGAGCTCAGAGATGTCGTCGAGTGGACTGTTGAAGTTGAATTCCTCAGGCATCCCCCGGCGGTACTCCTCTTCGTAACCGCCCAGCATCAAGGTCAATGCAGAGAGGTACCGGGGCTGTATCCTATTGAGAAGATCGGCGGTTGCTCGGGCGTGACGAAGGCTCCCCTCCCTGCCTGCAAGCCCCAGAATGACGGTTATGGATAGCTTCAGTCCCGCCTCCTGCGCCCTCAGGCACCCTTCTACCATCTCATCCGGTGTAGCCCCCTTCTGAGTCCGGTCGAGCAGCTCCGGATCCCCCGTCTCGACACCGTAATAGAGAATCGCCAGACCCAGAGATCTGAGCCGTTGCATCTCCCCAACCGTCTTATTAAGAAGGTTTTGCGGTGTTGCGTACGCGGTGATCCGTTGAAGTGTTGGAAAGGATTCGTTGCAATAGCTCAGGATACGCTCGAGCTTCTCCGCACCCAGTACGAAGGCATGACCGTCGGCGAGAAAGATCCTCTTGATATCGGGCCTGATCCGTGCCACGGCATCGATTTCGGTCTTCAGCCGATCCCATGGCTTCACACGAAATTTCTTTGATTTATACATATAGCAGAATCTGCACCGGTTGTGCGAGCAACCGATCGTCGCCTGCAGAATCAATGAACGGGCCTCACTCGGGGGGCGGAATACGGGTTCGTCGTACGTAAACATCGTTTGTTTTTCTGGTCGGCGAAGAACCGATGCGGCATATGCGAAGGGTAGGCTCCTCCCGCCGGTTGAACGGTTACGCCGTACACCGAAATCGAACTTCTTCGCAGGCAATTCGGTTATTATGTTGAAGAAGTTCTCTCGGTTGTTGTAATATAGCCGTACCCGGTTACTGCTACAAGGAATTTGCGTATTGAGTAGACTTGCGGAGCCATGATTAAAGGGATCGGTGTAGATATCGTATCCATCTCCAGGATCGCGCGCCTGATTGAACGGTACGGCGAGCGATTCCTCCGCAAGATCTTCACCTCCACAGAGATCTCCGAAGGCACCACACGTTTCCCATCAGCTCATTATTTCGCCGGACGCTTCGCAGCACGCGAGGCGTTCTTCAAGGCCCTTGGAACGGGCTGGGGCAGAGGGATATCACTCAAAGAGGTACATATCACCGCATCTGAGACGGGCCGTCCGAACATATCGTTCTCGGACCGGATCGCACAAATCTGCGTAACCCACGGAATCGGCAGATCCCATCTCAGTATCACCCACGAGGGAGATATCGCCCAGGCGATCGTTATTCTCGAATCGAAGAGCTAGATTCATCCCGGCCCCGGTGCCGGATGGCAATACACACGAAAAGGAACAATACCCTTACCATGCGAAAACGCAGGGTAGCCACATCTGGAAAGGAGCTGAAGATGAATGCAATCCCCAAGAACTTGATCGGCCAGAGCGGCGAACACCTGGTTCAGACCCTGTTACTACGCGAAGGGATTACCTGTTACGATGGAGAGAACGGAATCGATATCGTCGTCAGGCTCACGAAGCCAAGACGGCAATTCGGGATACTTGTCGTTACAAACCTCAAGCCGAAACGCGCCGGCGGGCAGGGCAAGCAGGCGCTCGACTGGTGGATACCGCAAAATAATGATGCGGACTTCGTTGCATGTGTTGATCTCAGTGCACTGCGTGTGTGGATCTTCGATAATACCGAGCTTGCGAAACTCGCACAGCAAAAAACATCGGGAAAATACCATCTCTACATGTATACTGACAAGGATGTAGCCCTCAGGGGCCAGAAGAGCATGAAGTTCGATTACGAGTTCGAAAGCTATCGCCTCGAGAACAGGATCTATCGGGGTATTTTCGAGAAGAAAAGAAAACGCACCCAGGTATAACCGGACCGCTTACCGTAATCAGTGTTGTAATCCATAACCGTTCCTGTAGTTAAGGTCGTGCAGTTTCGCAACCGTTTCGGTTGGTCACTCTCCCGGCAGGCGCTCTTCGAGGAGTGCCGCCGAAGGTATTTCTTCCATTACTACCTGAGCTGGGGGGGATGGCAGAAGAATGCCCCGGTGATCGTCAGGGAGGCTTTCAAGCTCAAGCGTCTCATCACATTGCCCCTATGGCGCGGGCAGCTCGTCCATTACGTAACGTCAAAGGTGCTCAAATCCATGAAAGTGAAGGGTCGGATACCCGAACGCGATGAGGTCCTCCGTTATACTGCGAAGCGTTTTCTCCGGCAGCTCGAATTCTCGTCAGCCCGACGCTACCTCGCGGAACCGAAGAAGCGTGGTGGCCGTCTCAATATCGACTGGCTCGGACTGATCGAGCACGAATACGGTCGGCCTCTCGAGACCGAGCGCATCGAACGAACCAGGCAGGAATGCATGCAGGCGGTTGAGGGGCTGTTCGAGAGCAGCATCATCGACCGGATACAGGAAACCGACGCCTCGTCCTGGGAAATCGAGGATCTCGACCATGCAGAGTTCTCGCAGTCATTTCCCTACGAGGGCGTCACTGTGTACATGAAGACGGATTTTATCTTCTCGGAGCGGGATGGAACGTTCAACATCGTCGACTGGAAGACGAATCGGCCGCCGGACCGCACCGGAGGAGAGATGAGGCATGATCGCACGGCCCGGATTCAGCTCGGTCTCTACGGATATCATGCGGCCATCATTCGGGGAATACCCGTCGAGTTGATACGTCTGTACGAAGTGAACCTGCTCGAGGGAGGAACGGCCACTGAGTATACGATAACCGAGGAAGACATAACACTCTTCGACGAATATATCAGATCGGGTATTTCGCTGCTCTCTTCGGTGCTCGTCGGGGGCGATACCGAGCGGAACGAATCATGCGCACCCGATCACTTTCCACCGATCGAGAACGGTATTTGCAGCACCTGCAATTTCTTCCGGATCTGTAAGGACGAGCGCTTTCCCCACCGGCTCCTGTAATCGGCGAATTACCCCAATGTCGTATCAGCCGTCGGGAGCCGGAGGGAACGGTGCGTACAGAGTTTCTCCTGCCGGCGATATATACACACCTGTGAATCGAGAGAAGCGCTACTGCTGGAATTCGGGATCGAAATACTCGATCGTGGCGGAGGCGCGAAGCTTCTTCATATACCGATCCATCGCGTCCTGCTTCTTCTTCTTGTAGATATACGTAGCGAGATTGTCTCTTATCTCCTCGAAGGGGGTATAGTACTCTTTCTGGCGATCGGTAACCTTTATGATATGAAATCCATAGATCGTTTCGACGACATCGCTGATCTCGTTCACTTCTAGAGCGAATGCTGCCGCCTGGAATGCATCGACCATCTCTCCACGTCTGAAGAATCCGAGATCACCACCCTTATCGGCGGTGGGACATTCCGAGTACCGTGTGGCCATCTCGGCGAAGTCGGCTCCTGCCTTGATCTCCTCGAGGATGGCCTCCATGCGGAACCGCTTCGTCTCCTTCTCCGATTCACCGTCGGTCTCATCCACCCGGAAAAGGATGTGGCTCGCCTTAACGTACTCCGGTGTAAAGAATTGCATGATATTATCGTCGTAGTATTTCCTCACCTCTGTGTCGGAGGGTCTCCTGATCGGGCCGATATGCACATCGATCAGGGCCTCGATCCGCATCGACTTTTCAGCCTCTTCACGGAAACGGGCAAATGTCAATCCGGACTTAGCCAGGCGCTCCTTGAAAGCAACCTCCGAAGCGTACCCGCTGATGATCTCCCCCATTCTGGCGTCCACTGCCTGGGGAGGCACGTGCACCCCCTCCCGCTCGATCGCCTCCTCGAGCAGTATACGCCCTACCACCCTTCCGAAGGCAAGTTTTCGGATCCATTCCGTGCGGTTCTCCCGCTCCTCCTGATCGCTGGCTACCATTGGATCCTGTTCGAGCACCTTGACCTGCTGATCGACATCGCTTATCGTGATCGCCCGCCCGTTCACCAGTGCGACAATCGAGGGGTCGCGGGTTTCCGCCGAGCGCCCCCCCGCCAACGTATCCGCACCCTCCCCGCCCGAATCATCGCGAGAGCAACCGCCGATCAGGAGGAGCGTGAAGACCGCACAGCATACGGTTATCAATATGCGCTTCACAGGGCACATACCCGATATCTGCACAGGCCTGATCATCTCCTCACGGTCCTCCCATTGTTCACGACATCCGCGGGCACAGATCTTCACGTACCGGCACAATAGTACTACACGAAAAGTATAGTACCGGTTCCATGTTGTCCAGTTCTTTGAAAACACCCGGGGGATGGCAGTCACACGGTGTTCCGTTACCGTAGCGAACGCCGAATCGCTGTGACAAGCGGACCGGCTGTGAACCGTACGGGATCGGCCGCCGGAAGACCGGTCTCTCTTGCAGCCGACTCGATGGCCGCCTGCGCATCCCTGTCGTCGAGATCGAAGGTATTGAGGGCGATACCCAGAACGGGCACACGCTTTATCCCCTCTATCGCGCATTCATAGATCGAGACCAATCGGGAGAGCGGCGGAATGGGAATCTGGTACTCGCGCACCATCGTTCTCGTCGGCTGATGGCACAGGATCGCACCTTTCGGCAGCGCGCCCGATATCATGCCGACGGTTACACCCGCATATCCCGGATGGATAAGCGAACCCTGTCCCTCGAGGATCACAACATCCATTCCAGGAGCCGCCTCACAGACCAAGCGCTCGGTGGCGCCGCCGATAAAATCCGCCACGACCCTGTCTATCGGAATACCCCTGCCGGTGATCATGATTCCCGTTTGACCCGATGCAGCAAAGCCTACCTTCAAACCGGCGGCCCGAAGAGCATGTGTAATCTCCATGGATGCGGTCATCTTACCGGTGTTGCAATCGGACCCGACGGTAAGGATTACCGGGCAGAAGGGGCATTCGTTTCCCGATGAGACTCCAAGATCGTCGGGAGGTTTCCTCACGTCCCAGAGTGTGACGCCGTGCTCGCGGACGAGTGCTGCGAGTTCCCCGTCATCACCCAGGAACTGATGCATGCCGCTTATGATGTGGAGTCCCGAGCGGATCGCCGCAACAATCGTCCGGCGGGCATTCGGCGGCAGCATGCCGCCCCTGGGAGCGGTGCCGAGCACCAGGCAGTCGGGGTTCGCTGTGAGCGCCTCGTCGAGATTGGCGACGACCGGGATCGTTCCCCCCCAGCCGAGCACCCCGCCGACCGTTGCAGGCGCCTTCGAGGAGTCGATAACGGCTACCACCTCTTCCGGAACATACCGCACGAGGCAAACCGCCGTCTTTGCACCGAGCGGGGAGAAACAGCCATCGGCAAGGATCACCATCCTCCGTTTCCCGACCGCTACCGGAAGCGGATAGGCATCATCCCGTATCTTACGTCCTGTGCTATTCGAACTCATTTGCGATATCCCCAACGATATTTTCCAGTACGTCCTCGAGGGTGACGACTCCCTCTATCTCACCATGCGGGCCCGTGACCACCGCCATATGCATAGCTTCCCGCTTCATCGTTACCAGCAGCTTCTCAGCGGATTCATCCCCCCGAACGCATAAGGGCGGATGCATGACGGATGAGAGCTCTTCACCACCGTCGAGACCGAGCAGATCGAACAGCGAGATGATTCCGCAGATTCGTCCATCATCCGGTGCGACGATCGGGAAGCGGGAGAAGGTATGTCTGTTCGCCTCCTCGATCACCTCCTCGACGGAGGCTGTGACCGGAAACGAGACGACATGTTCGATCGGTACCATGAGCTCGCGTGCACGCACCCGCTGGAAGCCGAAAACACGATTGATGATCAACCGTTCCCGCCGCTCAACAGAACCTTCCTTCTTGCCTCGCCGGTACAGGTAGATCAATTCCTCACGGGTCGAGAGAAGCTTTGAGCTGTCACGCTGTAAACCCGTAAGCCGCATCAACCCCCGTGCGAGAAGAGTGGCGGGGATCACAAGCGGAATAAGAATATAATAAAAAAGGATCAGGGCGGGGGCCGAAATGATCGAGATGCGGTCCGCATGATAGAGGAATGCCGACTTCGGGATAACTTCTCCGATGATGAGGATCAGGGGCGTCATGACGACAGTCGCAACAACCGAGCCGCTTTCGTGAAAGATATGAACGAAGAGCGCCGTCGCAGCGGCAGTGCATGTAATCACGGCGAGGTTCGTTCCTACAAGAACGACGCTGAAGAAACGTTCTGGTACGGTAAGGAGTTTTTCGAGTGCGCGTGCCCGCCAGGAACCTGCATCCGCCCGGTACCGCAGCCGCACCTTGCTGCACGAGATGACAGCCGTCTCGGAACCGGCGAAGAAAGCGGCCAGCACGATAGTGACAACGACCACAAGGACTGCTCTACCGGGGGACATCGGGCACCTCTCCTTCACCGAGCCGCTCGATCTTGAGTCGATGTACCCTCCTCTGCTCGGCGGATAGAATGAGAAAACGGAGACCTTCGAGCTCGAACGCTTCACCTTCACGCGGTATCCTCCCCACCATCTCGGTGAGATAACCGGCTATCGTTTCAACCTCATCGGATTCGAGATCGGTGCGAAAGATCTCGTTGAAGTCCTCGATCCGCATATCACCCTCGGTTACTATGGAGTGTTCATTGAGGAGCATGTATTCGTCGACCTTTGGCTCCCGGCGGTCGCGAATTTCTCCGAAGATCTCCTCGAGAATATCTTCCAACGTCACGATACCGGCGAAGGAACCATGCTCGTCGACGACGATTACCAGATGTTCATGGGACGAAATGAGTTCTCCGAAGAGCTCCCGAATCCGTTTGCTCTCGGGAGTGAATCTGCTCGGGCGCATGATATCCCGGAGAGAGAGCCTTTCATCACGCTTGTGGCGAAGAAGATCCTTCGCATGCAGCACACCTACGAGATTGTCGGGTTGCCCCTCGTAGAGCGGAACGCGGCTGAATCCATGACTGCGAACCTGATGCACCGCCTCCATCAACGGTGTCCTGACATCGAGGGCGAACACGTCGACCCGGGGAGTGAGTATCTCGTGCACCGTAGTCTGGGCAAAGAGAAAGAGGTTGGTAAGTACCTCTTTCTCGAATGCATCGAACAGACCCTGCTGGTAGCCGGTTTCGACCGCTTTTGCGAGCTCGTGGGCACGGTACTCGACCTGGCTCTCACCGAAAATTTCCCGGCTCTTGTCAACGGCGGCATTGGCGATCGCTTCGAGTATCATCCGGATTGGTGTGAACACGACAATGAAGAATCGGATCACCGGGATGGCCGCCACGGAGAACCTATCCGCATTCTTGATCGCCAGGCTCTTGGGTGTTATTTCACCGAACACGAGGATGAGAAATGTCATGACGGCCACGGCGATTCCGACCCCCTTCTCCCCGAACAGCCCGATTGCTAGGGCGGTCACCAATGCTGTATTGGCGATGTTCACGAGAAGATTGCCGAAGAGTATGGTAACAAGAAGCTTGCGTGGTTCACGGAGCAGTGCGGCGATCGCACGCCTGCGGCCGCCGCCGTTTTCCATCTCTGCAACCGCAAACCGTGAGAGTGAAAAGAATGCCGTTTCAGTGCCCGAGAAAAATGCCGAAAAGGCGAGGAGAACGATAACGGTTACGATCAGAGAAACGTGTTGACCGATGTTCAAAGCCCAGCTCAACCCCTCAGGCAATGAGCCTTTACTTACCTGTCATGTGGAACGTGCATGTTGCTACAATACCGTGAAACGGCTCACTCGTTCAGCAGATCGGCGAAGCGCTCCTTGGCAGCACTGGCCTCCTCACTGTAGGGATGCTCCCGTATCAAGCGCCTGACGACTCCGGCGGCGATCTCCCGTTCATCGATCCGCTCGTACGAAACCGCCATCCTGAACAATGCCGCCGGGATCTTCTGCCCGTGTGGATATTTCTGTAGTAGTATGGAGAACTCCTTGATGGCATCGAAGTATTCGTCCTGCTCCATGAAGCACTCCCCCCTGATCAAACGAACCTCCTCCCCGAGGGGATGGTCCGGGTATCCGCTCAGGAACAGATCCGACTCCTCGAGTGCAAGCTGGTATTCCCGCCTGCTGAAATCGAGATAGACCTGACGGTGAATCTCATCGGGGGGTGGAACCGTACGGGCGCCCGCATCCCGATCGGAATCGGGGGAGCGAATCCCCTCCACATCGGCACCCGGAATGGAATCGGACGGTTCGCTCAATACGCCGGCATCGGAAGCGTCGGCCCTGTCATCGTCTTCCTCCACCCCCTCATCACTCTCGCCACCCACACGCCCCAACTCACCGAAGGGAACACCTTCACCTGCAGTATCGGGCTTCAATTCCCGCCCCGCCGGTATAGGGATAGACATACCCGGCACGGCCTCCCTGAGCAACTGCTGCAAGGCGTTGAGCTGATCTTTGAGCTCTTCGAGATCGATCTTGTTCTGTGCACTGACCGAGCGGTTGTAATCCTGTTGCTTCTTCAGTTCGTTCTCCAGCAGGTAAACCCGTCGCTGGAGGTTCATATTCTCCTTGAGGAGCGAATCCACCTTCGCCGAGGTGTCGATCGTTTCCCGCGGCATCCTGAAAAACTTGCGCCCCCAACACCCCGTCTCCAGCACCAGCACGGCTAGCAGGAGAAAGAACACTCCCCACGAAACCCACACTCGATTCTTCAGCATCGGACTATTTGATCACCATATGCGCTCGGCGGTTCTGGGCCCACGCTTCCTCATTATGGCCGCGGGCGAAGGGGCGTTCCTCACCGTAACTGATAATGGCAAGACGCCCACTATCAACACCGTACGCGACGTAAAAATCGATGACGGCCCGTGCCCGCCGTTCGCCCAACGAGAGGTTGTACTCGTTTGTGCCGCGTTCGTCGCAGTGACCTTCGATCGTCAGCTCTATCTCACTATGGGTGAGCAGAACATCGGCATTCGCAGCAAGTACCCCTTTGAACTCATTTTTTATATTATACTTATCAAAATCGAAGAACACATCGTTCAGTACAATCGGCTCCTCTTCCTCCACCTCGATCGGTTCTTCTTCTTCCTCTTCGAGCGGCGGTGGCGGCGGGGGCGGCGGAACCTCTTCGACCGGCTCCTCCTCCTTGATAGGCACCGTCTCCTTCTTTGCACATGCCGGAAGGATAAGCACCAGTACCAGCAACAAGACCAACCATTTGTAACGAGCCATCCAGGATACCTCCTTATCTATCGCCCGATTCCCGTAAACTCTCGACGGATTTTTCTCGGCCCTCATCATACCGGCTAGCAATAATAAATGGAACAACAATTTTATAAATTTTTTAGGGTACCCACCGTCCGCCCGGGATCATCACTCTCCTGTACCCGTCCGTTTCAGGGGGGACCATGCAGGAGCTTCACCCTGAACGAGGCGACGCTTCTCACCCGTGTCGATATCGACTATAACAATCCACGGCTTCCCCCCGTAACGCACCGTTGTAGCTATATGTCTGCCGTTCGGAGCCCAGGAGGGATCCTCGTAGCTCAAGTAGTCGTCGAAGATGGTTTCTTCGGTGAGTCCGTCCGGCGAAATCAACTTCAGTGCGTACCGGGTGCTCTCCCTCGAGACGTAGGTTATCATGTCGCCGTCGGGGGACCATGTCGGGGAGGTATTGTACGACCCGGTTCCCGAGAGGCGCCGGACGTTACCGCCAAAGCGATCCATGATATAGACCTGGGGGGCACCCGTGCGGTCCGAAACGAATGCAAGCTCCCTCCCGTTCGGCGACCACGTGGCGGAGCAGTCGATAGCCCGGTTTCTGGTCAGCCTCCTGATGATCTCACCGGACGAATCTATGGAGTAGATCTCACTGTTTCCCTTCACGCTGAGCGTGATTGCGATCTCGTCGCCCTCCGGGTAGTAGGAACTGGCCATATTGAGTCCCTTCCGGTGCGATAGGATGGACCGCTTGCCCCGCTCGAGATCGACCAGGTAGCAATCGGGATTGCCCCTCCGGTAGGATGTGTAGCAGAAACGCATAAAATCGAGCCACACCGGCGAAATGGTCAGCTCACCCTTCGTGATCTTTCGCTCACCGTGACCGTCGTAATCGATGAGATAGAGATCCTTGTGCTCACCTCCCTTGCGGCAGAAGAGCAGGCGCGTCGTTGCGATACCCTGCTCGCCGACGAGGAAATAGACGATCTCGTCACAGATATGGTGGGCCACCGTCCGCCTGGCCCGGTCGGTGAAGCTGTAGCGCTTGCTGAAAATGACCTCGCGGCTTGCGAAATCGAGCAGCTTCGTCTCGAGGGTGAACCGCTGCCCGCTCGAGACCAGCCGCCCCTCGAAGATCGCCGCTGCCGTCATACCCCCCTCGAGCGTATCGGACGATTCTACGAAGGCGAGCGGATCGAAGATGCCGGAATATTCAAGATCCTTCCGGAGCACCCCTGAGACATACCGAGCGGTTCCCTCCATATCTCGGGATGCCGGTTCGATCGATTGGACGACGATCGGTATCTTCCCGTGACCCGTACGCTCTGTACGCAGGTAGATGTCAGTCTGTGAAAAGGAACCGGAACACACACAGGCGAGAATACATACCACAATAACCACAATAAGGAGAAGCCGGAAGCGCATTATCAATCCCTCTGCACGAAGGTGAAGTGGATACCCAGGTACGACTCTGTAAATGCTCTCGGCAAGGGTGGAAACGGCGATGAGCTCCTCACCGCCCGGAGCGCAGCCCTGTCGTAATAGACATTGCCGGAGCTCTTTTCTATCTGTATATCGGCAACACCCCCATTGCGGCGCAAGCGGAAATATACGATGCAGGACAGGCCTTCCCCCTGCCCGGACGCTGCCGAAAACCAGTTCTGGGATACCTTTCTCTCGATCGCTTGCAGATAGTAGGAGAACGGAAACCGCGGGGCATCGACGGCTACAACCGTTTGTTCCTGTACACCCTGTTCCATTGAAACATCGAGTGGTTTCTCCTCTTCTTTGGGAGGCTGCTTTGTTTCGGGTTTCTCTACCTTTTTCTTCTTCTCCTTCTTCGGCTTCGCCGGTACGGGTTTCTCGACCTCCTTCTTTTCCACGGGAGTGTCGACTTTCTTTTCGGGCTCCGTCTTCGGCGCACCGACGATCGGCCGGAGGATCTTCACGGAGTAGATCTTTCTGGGGAGACGCATCTCGGGGACAATCTGGAATAGATAGAGTAGTGCAGTGAAGAGAACAACGTGCAGCAGCAGCGATATTAATAGGGAAAGCCTCATTCTTCCCCACCCAACCCGATCACTCGTTGTCTTCCTGTTCGGCGATCAGACCGAGATCCTCGATGCCGAGCATCTTCACCCGTGCGATGACCCGCATGACGGATCCGTACTTGGTATCCCTGTCAGCCCTGAGGAACACACGCGGTGCGGTGGTCTCGAGGGCCCTGCGGAGGCGGGCCGAGAAATCCTTCCACGCCACCGGATCTTCATCGATGTGGATCCCGCCTTCGCGGTCCACCGAGATCGTCACGCCCTCCTTCTCCTCGATCACCTTCGCCTCGGCTTTCGGCAGATTGAGCTTTACACCCGACTGCAGGAACGGAGCGGTGAGCATGAAGACGATCAGCAGCACCATGGTAACATCGACGAGATTGGTGATATTGATCTCCGCCAATGATGAATATCTCTGCCGTCTCATCATTTCCCTCCGTACCAGATTACATTACAGAGAACTGGTGACAACATTATTCCCCGCCTTGTCTTGGGCCGCCTTCGGATCGGAGCCTGGAGCGGTGTTCGGGTAATCCGCCTCGACAAGGCGGCCGTGCAGCCGTGCGCTGAATGCAACGAGCTGGTCCTCTTTCCGGCGTATGACACGGAGGATATAATTGTACCCGATCACGGCAGGAATGGCGGCACCGAGGCCGAATATCGTCGTTATGAGTGCTTCGGCTATACCGGGGCCGACCACGTAAAGGCTGGCTGACCCACGCACTCCCATGCTGAGAAACGAGCTCATTATGCCCCATACCGTTCCAAGCAACCCCAGGAAAGGGGATATGGTCGCCGTTGTCGAAAGAAAGATCAGGTACGACTCCCACTCGGAAACGATACCGGTTACCTTCGATTCCAGATACTTCTCCAAGAGGCCCGCCGACGTGCATTCTCCCCGCTCGATCCCTCCATGCACCGCCCTCAGCAGGTTCGCCTCAGCGCTTTCTGAGAGCTTTTCGGTCCCTGTGGCCAGCTCTCCAAGGGAACGGCCGCCGTTGAAGAGGCTCAGAAACCGCTTGCTCTGCCTGTCGGAACGCCTGAAGAACCTGAACTTTTCGAAGATGATCGTCCACGAAACCACTGAAAGCACCAGGAGGATGATGAGGATCGACTTTGCAAGGGTTCCCGCGTGAGAAATCAACTCGGAGAAGCTTTCAGATACCTGGAGAAAGATCGGTATGCCCTCTATTCCCATACACACTCTCCTTTCCGGCCACCATCGGGCACATTATCATTGTACTCGTATAGGGTCAAGATAGTTTCAAATCAAGGAGATGGGGCATGGTCATCCGAGAGGTAGGGTGGTGATACGGCATGGAAACACCCTCTAAACGCCTGCCCGACCCGGGAGAGAACGATACGGCGGTTGAACCGCCAGACCGGTCGCCCGCCGAATGGGCAGAAAACCCGAATTTGCCAGAAACCATCGTTTCTCCCCGGACGTATTACTGATAGGGCAACTTCTGTGAAGCCCGGTGAAAGGAGGTGCCTATCACATAACGTATTCAATAAAAAAATGTTACAGGCACAGGGCGGGCGGAGTTCTCATGGGCAGGGAGTCTTTGCCTTGTAAAAATGGGGCAAGACGGTTATAATATAAGAGGTAACGAGTTCTCCTCCGCACCGATGGGGGGAAAGAGGTTGATGTGTGTCCCCTGTAGAACCTTCCCCTGAGAAGGAGTGGAAACCATGAAACGCATGCTAACGCTCTGCCTGTTGGTCTTGGTTTTTCTCGCACTGCTTACCGCACCGGCTTCCTCGGTCGAGTTGAAGAAATCGAGACCGGCGAGCGCCATCGGCCATGGAGACCTTTCCGTATCGATCCGACTCATTGGCGGCAAGGGCTCCGTACTCAAGCCGGGGCGAGATATCAGGCTTACCTTTCAAACGGACAGAGACGCGTACGTCGTCGTGTACAACATAGACAGCGACGGCTACGTCAACCTGCTCTATCCCGAAGACGGCAATCTCAAGAAGACACGGGGTCGTGAGGTACACTACCTTCCCGAAGAGGGCTCAGGAATATACTGGGAGGCCGGCGGAAAGACGGGTATTGAATACATCCATACCCTCGCCGTTTCCGATCGAGATCTCCTGAAAGAGGACGAGATCTACTTCCTGTCCCAGAGCGGGAATCTCGACGATGAAAAACGGTTCAGGGTGGACATGGATCCGTTCATGTCGTTCAACATGATCGATGAGGAGCTTCTCGTCGATACGGACGTACCTCTGGCAACCGATTTCACCTACTTCTACGTGAACCGGCGGGTTGACTACCCCCGTTTCCTCTGCGCCAAGTGTCACGGACACGACGAGTTCCGGGATCCCTACTCGAAGGAATGCCCCGAGATCGTCATTGAGAAGGCCACCTACGAAGAGGATCTCACGTACCCTTACCCCGAACTCTTCGCCATACGGGATGTGGACGAAGACTACTACATCTCGAGCAAGTACGCCGATAAGCAAACGGAGGACTGGGACGAATACGACGAGGATCAGACGAAGGTCTACCTCTCGATCTATTATTCGGATTGGGACTACCCGTACTGGTATAGCGGGCCGTACTTCAGGTACCATTTCGCTACCTACTTAGATCCCTTCTGGTGGGACTTCGGCTGGAGCTGGTACTGGTCCGATTACTACTACTACCATTGGCCGTTCTACTCATGGTACTACCCCTACTACTACCACTGGCATGGCTGGTGGAGACACTATGACTACTGCTGCTATGACAGGTGGTATGGATACAAACACCGGCCGATATACGCCCGCCGCAGAACGGCAAGGCGGAACCTGAGCTATACCGCCGCAGCGCTGCGCCGGAACAAAACCAGGACGCTCGCCCAAAGCAGGCTGGTCAAGAGGCGGTTGGACACTGCGAGAAGGCTCGAGAGGACCAGCCTCAAACGGACAGGTATCGGTTCGAGGATCGCCGATCGAATCTCCAGGGGAACCGGCGCCAGAAGGAGTACGACCAGGGACCGCAGGAGTACGATACGCACCAGGGATGTACAGCGGAAGATCATCTACGGAAATGAAAGAAAGCAGCGATACAAAGATGCCGATAAGGCCCGCCGGGAGAGGAAAGACAGATCATCGAGGCTCAGGGATAGGATCGACCGGAGTAAAGGAAGTGGTGACTCGAAGAGCATCAAGGATCGGCGGGACACACGCAAGCAGCGGTCCGATAAATCAATCAACCGGAAGAGGTCTTCTGACTCCTCGAAGAAACGGAGCAGCTCTCGGCCGAAATCGACGATCCGGAAGAAGAGTAGCTCCCCGAAACGCATCGCTCCCCGCCGGGCTCCATCCCCGAGGTCGCGGTCAGGGAAGAAGAGCTCGAAACCGAGCCGCTCTTCCGGCTCCCGCAAGCGGACGGTGAGCAGGAGCACTCCGAGGAGCAGCCCTGCCAGGCCGGCACGGTCGGCGAGCAGATCATCGTCCCGGAGCTCGGGATCGTCCGGTAGATCCGGGAGGAGCCGTAAACGATAGAGTGACGAAAAAGCGTTTCCACTCCTTCGCCCCGGGAGGGTCACTGAGCGGGGCACGAAACAGCGAGACGGGCTTTCCAAGTATCCAACCGGCGGATATGGAAAGCCCGTTCCCGTACAGAGCTACCGGGTGAAGGGTTCGAGGAGAAAGGGATACCGCGACCCTCCAGCTGTGTTGAAGATCACGATCCTGGCCGACCGTGCGATCGTGCCAGAGTGCAGGAGTGCCTTCACACCGGCCCAAGAGGCGGCACCTTCCGGTGAGGGGAAGACACCCTCGGTCGAGGCTATCTCCCTGCATGCCGTGATAATCTCATCGTCACCGACGGCGACCGCCGCACCATCACTCTCGTACAACACATCGAGTATCAATCGATCCGCACGTGTGGAAGGCACCCGGATGCCGCACGCACAGGTGTGAGGATCCTCCCACGGTGCGGCCGTTCGCTCGCCCCGCTCGAACGCCCGCACGATCGGGGCACAGCCGGAAGCCTGTACAACGGCGATGTGCGGCTTCGCATGCTCCAGCCAGCCGAGCTCCTCGAGCTCGCGGTATGCCTTCCAGATCGCCACAACACCGGTTCCTCCTCCCGTTGGAAAGACGATCCAGTCCGGATGTACACCTCTCGCCTCCGCCTCGATCTCAAAGGCCATCGTCTTCTTGCCCTCGACACGGCACGGCTCCCTGAACGTCGTGAGCCGTACTATGTTCGTTCCCTCGATTATTTCCTCCATTTTTCGCGCGGCATCCGGAAGAATCCCCTCTACAATCTCGACATCCGCCCCGTATGCACGGCACTCTTGGGCAACTCCATATGGAGTTTCCGAGGGAATGAAAACGGTCCTGTCGATACCGGCGGCTGCACCATACGCCGCAAGGGCCAAACCCGCATTACCAGCCGAGGGAATGGCAGCCTCGGATATACCGAGATCATGAAGCCTGGAGACGGCTACGGCCATCCCCCGTGCTTTGAATGATCCGGTGGGATTCATCGACTCATCTTTGATGAAGAGATTCGTAAGCTCGATCCCCTTCCCTAAACGTCCGGCACGGAGCAGTGGTGTATTTCCCTCCCCCAGCGTTGTTCTACACGTAGTGGCGGGCAGGAGGGATGCAAACCGCCACACTCCCTCTCCGGGTCCGAAGAAGTCGTGCCTGTCGAGATGCCGGCGAAGAAGACCGAGGTCATAGACTCCGAGCAGTGGGCCGGAGCATGCGGGACACTCGCCGGCCGATGATCCTGCCGGGACCTCCCTTTTACAGAGACCGCAGCGGTACCCCTCAAAATAATGCACGTTCCAACCTCCGAAGGTTCTTGAAAAGATAGCCGGATACAGTATCCTTGTGCAACCCGGGATCGACAGGAGGGTCTCCGACGATGATTGCGTGGATCGATCGGGCCGGTATCGAGGTCGGCACCTTTCCGGTCCTCGATGCTCTGGCACCGGAATGCAAGGTCTATATCACCACCCGGTCCGGCGGCGTGAGCACCGGACGGTTTGAGTCACTGAACCTCGGCGAAGGCGTCGGTGACCGGCGCCGCAATATTATACAAAACAGGCGGAAGCTCTACGCATCACTACAGATCAATCCCTATGCCGTGGCCAGGGCCGTCCAGGTCCATGGCGCGCGCATCGAGGTCGTAACGAGGGGCGGTGTCTACCGCGGTGTGGACGGTTTCGTGACTTCGGCGAGGGGTCTCACATTGGTCGTGAACACGGCAGACTGTTTCCCACTCGTAATCTACGCACCGTCCGAAAAGGTTCTCGCTACACTCCACGCCGGCTGGAGCGGTGCATCGCTCGGCATCGTACCCAAGGCATTCGAGATCCTCAACGGACGATTCTCAATCAACACCGGCCATACGATCGGCCTCATCGGCCCGGGCATCTGCAAGAACTGCTATACTGTACCAAAAGCACGGAGTGAACGTTTCCCCGAGCAGTTCAAGAAAAGGGGAAAGAGCGGCTGGCATCTCGATCTCCTCTCCTACTGCATCGAGCAACTCACCTCGTGCGGTCTCGAGCGCAGAAACATCTTTTCTGCGAACCTCTGCACATCGTGTGACCCGGAGCTCTTTTTTTCACACAGGCGTGACGGGGGGCACACGGGGAGACAATGGACGCTGGCAACGATCGAGAGGAGCCCGCAACCGGTATAGTCTCGATGACCGTCATACCTTGCCGCCGAGCTTTCTCTCCACGGATGCGACCTTACCCTTCATGGTTGTTTCCTTGTCCCTCCGGTCGTCGATGATCAGGGTGGTGAGCAACCGCTTCGCTCCCCCGTCGAACGTCGCACGGTGCAGTTCGGGAACGACACGGAGCAGCACATCGAGTTCCCCCTCGATAATCGTCGCCATCGGAGTGAGCTGGTACGTTATCCCCTCGAAGTCTTTGAGAACCTCGTGACAACGAGCCACATACGAACTGACGCTGGTCGAACCGGTTCCAACCGGTACAACCGAAATCGAGCAGACCGCCATTGTTTCATCCCCCCTGAATCGGCACCGGTCCCGGATACCGGTCATACGGATCCCGGTGCCTGCATACCTGTCCCCGAGAGCATTATCCTATACAGGGTAATGATATGATTGACTTTACCATTTTCAAGCAGTATCTTCGAGACGAGTTTTACCTCAGAAAGGGTGACAGTGAGCCACCATGTCCGGGACGAGATAAAACCATTTATCGTGATGGAAGTACTCGAGAGGGCCATCACTCTCGAGCGCCAGGGACGATCGATAATACATCTCGAGATCGGCGAACCCGACTTTGATACACCGAGGAGAATCGTCGAGGCAGGAATCGAGTCGCTCCGGCAGGGAGATACGCACTACACGGACAGTAGGGGAATCATAGAGCTTCGGTCCGCAGTGGCCGAATATTACAACCGTCGATACAACACCGCTGTGTCGGAGGAGCAGGTAATCATCACGATGGGCACCTCACCCGGCCTTCTGCTCGTACTCTCGAATCTGATTACAGAGCCCGGTGATGAGATCATCCTCGGTAATCCGTATTATCCGTGCTACCCGAACTTTATCCGCTATCTCAAGGGTATTCCCCGCTTCATCGCCACAAGGGAAGAAAACGGCTACCAGCCGAAATCCGAAGATGTGAAGGCTCTCATCGGACCGCGAACCCGTGCCGTCATTATCAACTCACCGGCGAATCCTACCGGAACACTCATTGCCGAAGACGACATCAGAGAGATCTGTGAGCTCGGTATCCCCGTGGTAAGCGATGAGATCTACCACGGTCTCGTCTACGGCGAAACGGAACACTCGGCACTCGAATACAACGAGCATGCGTATGTTCTGAACGGGTTCTCCAAGCTCTATGCGATGACGGGCTGGCGGCTCGGATACATGATCGCACCGGCACAATCGATGCGAACACTTCAGATACTTCAACAGAACTTCTTCATCTCACCGAACGCATTCGTACAACATGCAGGTGTGACCGCCCTTACACAGAAACATCCCGAGATCGAGGAGATGAGAAATCGCTACGATGCACGGAGGAGATACCTTCTCGAGGAATTGCCGAAACTCGGTCTCGACTGCGTAGTCGAACCCCGTGGTGCATTCTACTTCTTCGTCAATACAGCACATCTGGAAGAGGACTCGTACAAACTCGCCTTCGATGTCTTGGAACATGTCGGTGTTGCTCTCACGCCCGGCATCGATTTCGGCGACCGGGGGGAAGGACATCTCCGTATTTCCTATGCGAATTCGCTGGAGCACATCATAGAGGGAATGAAACGCTTGAAGACGTATATCGAGGAAAGGGGCGGCTCCTGAGACCACGCGCGACGTGCGATACGTAACTCCCCGCAGACGGAGGGCCATACACGTACGGGAGGAAGCAGGAATGTCGAAAATAGTTCTCGCAATGCTTTTCGTTGCAGTGCTTGCGATCACGTCCGCCGATCTGGCGGCATTTCCGCTGGGAATATCGGTGAAAGGCGGCATCGGACTGGGATACTACTCGATGGACGCATTAAACGACAATCTGAGGATCGCCAGCCAGCAAACCGGTGCCTTCTTCGATGATCTCTCAAAGGGTATCAATGTGGCATTGCAGGGACGAGTATGGTTTCTCGGGCGGTACGGCGTGCATCTCGGATACCAGCATTACTGGGGAGAATCATCGGCAGCAAGCGGGGGACTTGAATATACCTACAAGACACCGGCCGATGTGTATGCAATCGGTGGTGTCCTCAATATCCTATCGTTTCCCGTCCTGTTCGATATAAACGCCGGCGCGAACTGGTGTCACGTCCGCTCCATATTCGGTACCAACGTCCGCACCACCTCATTCCTCCAGGAATACAAGGGCAACGACAACGGCTTCGAGCTCTACGCAGAGGTGGTAACGAATTTCGTACGCCCCGTCGATATCGGGATCCAGTTCGGGTACCGCGGTCTCACGGTCAAGAGCCTCGAGAACAAGTTCAAAGAGGAGGCGCGCTTTCCGATCTCCGAGACCAAGGTGGAGCTCGAATACAGCGGTGTGTTCTTCTTCTTCACTGCGGGGATCAGGTTGTAGGAACAGTTTGACACCAGTGAACTTTTCCACTACCTTTCCATCCTGATGCGAGGGAACAGGTAGATTATGCTGCTGTCGAAGCTAATCAAGAAAAACGCTATCCTGATGGACATGAAAGCCTCGACGAAGGACGAGGCGCTGCGTGAACTGGTCGATCTCCTGTGCTCAGCCCACAAGCTCAAAGATCGGGAGACCATTCTCGGAGCGATCATCAAGCGGGAACAGCAAAAGAGTACCGGTGTCGGCATGGGGCTGGCTGTCCCGCACGCCAAGACACCCGTCGTGAGCAAGCTCCATGTGGCCTTCGGACGTTCGGTCCGGGGCATCGATTTCGAATCAGAGGACGGTGAAAAGGCCACTATCTTCTTCATTCTCGTATCCCCCCGTGACGTATCAGGTCCACACATCAAGGCCCTCGCAGGCATCTCACGCCTCATCAAGCACGAGGATTTCAGAAAATCCGTGATCGAGTGTGCCGATGAGAAGGAGTACATCGAGTTGGTGAAGAAGGCGGAAGAGAGATACCTGTAACCCTCTTCCCTCCGGGGAGGAGACCCTGTGAAGATCAAAGACTACATGAAGAAGGATTTCAGGACGGTGTCCCCGCATACATCGATGCACGAGGTGGCGCGTCTCTTCTTCGAAACGGGCGAGTCTGTGCTTCCGGTCACGGAGAGCGACGGCACACTGGTGGGGCTCATCCTGATAGACGATTTCATCCTGATATTCCTGCCCCACTATATAGATCTCATCAGAAATCTCGATTTCATTCACGATTTCGGCGCCCTCGAGAGATCCTCGTTTTCAGTCGAGGAAAAGCTTTTCGTCGCCGAAGATCTCATGAAAGAAGACGTGCCGGTGCTCGATGAGGAAGATAGCGTACTGAAGGCCGCCGCCGTTCTGCACAAACTGGATCTGCCGAGAATCCCCATCACGAGGGATAAACAGCTGGTCGGGATGATGAGCAAGAACGACGTTTGCAGGGCTATCTACGATATGGAAGGTCATCAGTGACAGCACAGGCGGTCATTGCACTCGTCATATTTGTCCTCGCCTACATTCTTATCGTTACAGAACGTATTCACCGGACGAAGATCGCCATCATGGGCGGAATCCTGTTGGTCGTTTTCCGCGTCATGCCGCAGTGGGAAGCCTTTGCCTTCATAGACTTCAACACGATCGGACTCCTTACCGGCATGATGATCCTCATCAGCGTCATCAAGGAAACCGGTCTCTTCAGCTACGTTGCGATCAGAATAGCCAAGACGACGAAGGGGAACAGCTGGAGGATTCTGCTGTGGTTCTCGGTATTTACGGCAGTCGCCTCGGCGCTCCTCGATAACGTCACCACGGTGCTGCTAATCGCCCCGATAACGATCCTCATCGCCGAGATGCTCGACATCTCACCGTTTCCCTTTCTGATCGCCGAAATACTCGCCTCGAACATCGGCGGTATGGCAACCCTGATCGGCGATCCACCGAATATCCTCATCGGAAGCGCTACGGATCTCTCCTTTCTCGACTTTGCCGTTCACATGGGACCGGCGGCCGTTGCAATCCTCCTCGGGACCCTGCTCACGCTGAAGGTCATCTTCAGGAAGGAGCTGAATACACGCGCTGCCGACTACCAAAGAATCGTCGAGGGGATGGACGAAACCAAGGTGATCAAGGACACGGTACTGCTTCGCCGCAGTCTCATCGTGCTCGGCCTCACGATCATCGGATTCGTCGTTCACGATCTCCTGGATCTCAAGCCCGCCACCGTAGCCCTCGCCGGGGGCGGGGCCTTGCTCATCTGGAGCAAAACCGATATCGAGAAGCGACTGGAGGAGATCGAATGGCCGACGCTCTTTTTCTTTATGGGCCTCTTCGTGCTCGTCGGAGGGCTCGAAAAGGTCGGCCTCCTCGAAAGGCTCGCCACGGCGATTCTGGGAGTGAGTGACAGTATCGTTATTCTCTCACTCTGCATCCTATGGGTCTCGGCCGTTGCATCCTCGTTTTTGGACAATATCCCGTTCGTCGCTGCAATGATCCCGCTGCTGCTCAGGATCAGCACGTATCTCTTTCCGAACACGGAGGGGCTCGACGAGGCGGCCTACAAGCTCTACTATATGAAGGAGTCACTGCCGCTCTGGTGGAGCCTTGCGCTGGGCGCCTGTCTGGGTGGAAACGGAACCATTATCGGTGCCTCGGCAAACGTCGTCATTGCGGGATTCAGCGAAAAGACCAAGAGCCCCCTCACCTTCAGCAACTACATCCGCTATGGATTTCCCCTGATGCTCTTCTCGATCACGCTGGCGAGCATCTACATCCTCATCCGCTACCTCATCTTCCGGTAGCCCGTCCGCATGTGCCTCAATGGTCGAGTCCGCTACATGCGGCCTGCGATACAAAAAGGGGGAGGAATTCTCCTCCCCCCAGGTGGGATCTCACCGACAAGGCGTTGCGATCCCCCGGTTATTTCCGTCCGTACTTGCGGTGGCGCCTACCGCCATAGTCAAGGCATCCCCCGCCATCTTCATCCTCCCCACCACCATGCATACAGACGTGGCCTCCATACATACCGCGACACCCCCGCATCCCGTGATTCGGTATGCCTTTGCCATCTCTGCCGCGCAACCTGTGCCGGCCCTTGTTCCAATGGTGTCTAATGAACTTCTTCCACTGCTCGGGCGTCAGTATCTCCTTAGCTGCAAAAAGATGATCGATCCGACTCCGTTGCATCTCCTCCCTGATCGATGCAATCTTGCTCAGGATCAGATCGATTTCCTTGCGGCTGGGATCATCCTTCATGAACTCCATCCGCATCTGCAGCCGGAGCTTGCGGAGTGTCGCCGCACGGTCGATATTCTCGAGCCGGTGCTCGAGGTGCAGCTTTTCCATCTTCGCCTGCTGCTCGTCATTGAGCTCGAGACCCTTCATGCACTTGCCCTCCTCCGATGCACCGCCCCGGGCAACGAGCATGGCCGGGAAAGCCACTACGAGCACCAAGACCAAAGCGATTATAATCCGTCGTTTCATAAGGCACCTCCGCCTTCTTCATGGGGATGGCCCACACTATCGTTCTCCTCGTGCCGGTACCCCCCGTCTCTGTCGTGCCGACGACCCGGGGGACCAGGATGTCCGGGATGCCAGCGTTTCATTCTCCGCATGAGGAGATGGGAGAGCCGCTCCCGCTCCTCCTGGTCGAGGATTGCGTGGGTACGAAGGAGCCCCCGTATCAGGACCTTCTCGAGCTCTCCCTGCAGCCTGGATATCTCCTGAACCTTCTCCATGACCGTCCCCTCGTCCGGTTCGTCCTCCCGGAGAAGATCTATGAGTTCACCGCGTGCCTTGTGAAGCTCCTCTCTGAAAACCTCGGCCTCGCCGTGTGATTCGTCGAATATCGCCTCGAGCCGCTCGGTTTTCTCCGGTGAGAGGTTCAGGTGCCGGGCAAAACGCCGCCCCCTGCCCCTGAAGGGACCATGTCGATCCTTGCGGAACATCCTTTGCTCAACCCCGCGAGGGTGCTGCCGCACCCACCCGTAGGTGAGCGCCGCCAATACCGCGAGGTTGAAGGCGAGCGACACTACCAAGGCTATTTTCAGCCTACCGTTCTTCATCGCCGCCTCCTTCCGATGCCATGACGAGAACGTCACCGAACGAGCCCGGTGGATACTCGTCGAGGTATTCCAGCTCGATAACCGCTACTTCATCACCCTGTTGCGGAGGAACAAAGGTCTCCGTCAGGAATCCGCCCACCTGCAGGCCGAGCAGAACGATGAGCGCTGCGGCAGGTACGGCCACCTTGAGCCATCCGCGTACCCACCACGCAGGCTCCGGCTCCTCGATGGCTGCCATGACGGAGGGAACGATGGAAGGGGGTGGTGACACCTCGATCAGACTCTTATGAATCGATACCGTCTCACCGAACGATTCCAGACACCGGCGACAGGCATCGCAAACCTTGAGATGCCGCTCGAGCTTCTCGAGCTCCGCATCACCGAGCTCACCGTCGAGCCTCCTGGAGATCATCTTGCGGAATCCATCACAGTCCATACACGGCTCCTTCCCTCATTATGTATGAACGCATCATTGTGGAATATCTTGCTGAGAAAAAATCTTTTTCGAATATACGCATCCCGGCTCTACTCCTTGACCTACTCCTTGAACGGTTCGAGTTTCTCCGCGAGGCGCTCACGTGCCCGGAACAGGATCGATTCGACGGCCGACACACTCTTACCCATAACCTGGGCGATCTCTTTGTACGAAAGCTGCCGCCCGACCCTGAGCTCAACGGCTGTTCGCCAATCGGCGGGAAGCTCTGCAAGTGCAGCGAGATACGCCTCCTCGAGCTCCGACCACTCGGCCCCCGCCGCCGGATCGTCGTGAAGACGGTGACGTGGTGGCTCGCGCCCTTCATCAAGCATCTGATCGAGTGAGACACCGTCCCGCCGGTGACGGCTCCGTGCGAAACTCACGGCCAAATTGGAGGCGATGCGGTACATGAAGGTACGAAACGAGGCCGTGGGCTTGTACCGCCCCGCCGATCGGTATAGATTGATAAATAGCTGTTGGGTGAGGTCTTCGGCGTCCTCGGGATGCCCCGTCGTTCGAAGAAAGAAATTATAGACAGACTGCTGGTGGCGCTCGACGAGCGAGCGGAAGGCCTTACGATCGCCCCGGGAAGCACGGAGCATCAGGGAAACATCATCACTCATGGTTTACCTGATATCGATCTCCTCGGATATTTCGAAGCGTTCTGTTTCGGCCGCCTGTCTTCGGATGCGGCACGCCGGTATCACCGGATCGTGCTCGAAGAAGAGGATCCATCCCTCATCTGCCGCCCGTCCGATCAGCCGTCTCTTCTCCTCCAAGGTACTCAGGGGAAAGTGATCGTAGGCCATGATGTAGGGGAGGTTCAGATGTGAGGCGAGGGGCACGAGATCGGCGCAGTAGAGGAGACTCCCTTCGTCTGTCGTGATCAGGACGACCTGGTGACCCGGTGTGTGACCGTCAGTCGGAATAAGGCTCACACCGGGGAAGATCTCCTCTTCTCCGTCAATCAGGCGCAGCATCCCCGCCTGCTCTATGGGTACGTAATTATCGGGAAAGAAGCTCGCCCGGTCCTTGGCATTCGGCTCAACCGCCGCCGTCCACTGCCTGCGCTGGATATAGTGTTCGGCACGGGGGAGCGTCAAATGCAGATCTCCGCTATGATCGCGGTAAGTGAAACCGCCGACATGATCGAAGTGCAGATGAGTGGCAACCGCATCGGTTATGGTATGCGGATCAATCCCTTCCCGTCTGAGGGCCTCCCCCAGCCCCTCGGTCTCGATCGAATAGATCCGGATCATCTTATCGTCGAGCTTCGTACCGGATCCGCTGTCTATGACGAGCCTGCGGCCGTTCCCCTCGACGAAGAGCACCCGCATCGCCATCGAGATCCTGTTACTCTCATCGGCCGGATTGGTGCGGCTCCAGAGGACCTTTGGCACCACCCCAAACATCGCCCCCCCATCGAGCCTGAATATACCTGTCTCGATCGCCTTCAGCGTAAAGCCGCCCAACCTCATGCATCGTCCTCCACGACGACAGCCGTTCCGTAGGCGAGCAGCTCCGCCGCATTTTCCATCATCGACGCCGTCGTAAACCGAAGAGCGACAATGGCATTCGCCCCGCGAGCCTCAGCCTCGGCAACCATCCGGTCCAGGGCCTGCTCCCGGGACTCTGCGATCATCTTCGTGTATTCTACAATCTCTCCCCCCGTGATGTTCCTGAGTGATGCCATGATATCACGCCCGATATGACGGGCGCGAATCGTATTGCCCCGTACCATGCCGAGTACCTTCGTGATACGTTTCCCGGGTATCTCATCAGCGGTTACGATCAACATAGCATTACCTGCCTTTCTACGATACGGTTACCGGTTCAACGCTCGATATCCTTGTACTTGTCGACCTTGTAGTGATGCACCCGCTCCCTGATCACCGAGATCAAGAGCAGGACGAATCCAACGAAGAGCACGACAAGGGCAAATTTCTCAAACGTGATCTCGCCGAAGTGCCGTATCACCTGATAGAGCTCGTACCCGAGGAAGAGTGCGGCCCCGGCGATCACGAATATCCAGGCCACCCGCCGCTCGAGACGGCGGTAGAGACTCTTCCAGTAGCCCTCCCAGAATTCATCCGTCGGATCTCTCATCTTGATCCTCCCCGTGAACGCCCGGAGCTTGCCGAATTCATTCAGCACCGTGCGGCAGTCGCTGCACTGTTCGAGATGCTTCTCGAAAGCCGCCCGTTCCTCTTCACCCATCTCCCCATCCAGATATCGCATCCCGTCGTTCTGTATCCGGTCGCAGGCCATACCCCTATCCCCCCTCTCCGAACGGTTCGACGCCTGCTTTTTTCAAAGCATCATGCAGTGCCTTTCGTGCATAGTAGAGACGTGACATAACGGTGCCCTCTGCGATGTCGAGCATGCTTGAGATCTCCTGGTATGAGAGCTCCTGAAACTCTCGGAGCACGATAATCTCCCGATGTTCCGGCGATAACGTGAACAGAACCTTCCACAATGTCTCCTTCTGCTCCCTGCGGATCAGTGCGATCTCCGGCGAGACGGTCCGGTCGGCCCGCTCGACAAGCACGTCGAGCGAAACTTCCCTTCGCCGCTTCCGCCGTTCGATGAAGTTCAGGCACCGGTTCCGTAGGATCCGGTAGAACCATGGGAAGAAGGGCCTGTCGATATCGAAGCTCCTGCGGGCCTTGTGCGCCGCCATGTAACATTCCTGCGATAGATCCCATGCATCCTCCACATTCCCCACGATTCCGAGTGCAACTGCAAAGGCACGTTGCATCGTTGCTTTCACGATCGTCTCGAACGCCCTGACGCTGCCCCTTTTCCAGGCAGCCAACGTCTGCCTATCGATGTCGACCGTCTGTTCAAGTTCCGTCATAACGAAATACAGTTCACCTGCTCCGAATATTCAAAAAAACTGCACCCCACCGTCTGGGCCATTCTCGGCAGCACCGGAGGCCTCAGTTATAGCAGGTTGCTCGAATGTCACTGGGTACAAATATACGGATTACCGGCTGATCGGTCTAGTCCACATACCGGTATGGATTCACCGTCCCCGGCCGTGATGCCGTTTGGTGCTACTTCTCCTCTTTTTGTTCCTCTTCTGCATGCTCCTCAGTGCCCAGTACCTGGCGCCGTGCGTACTTTCCGATCACAGGGAGCTCATACATCTTCTCCATCAATGCCTGGTACATGATAAAGATCCAGACGATGAGAACAAAGAGGTAGAGCAGGATATTGATGACGGGAATCCACGCAAAAATCACACTAATGACAATAAAGAATATCCAGAGCAGAATGGACTGCACAGCGTGGAAACGCACCAGCTTGTTTTCCTTCTCGAGAAAGAGAAAGAGCAGGCCACCGAAAAACGGGATGAAGTAGGTCAAGAGACCGGCGATACCGGCAGGCACCGCCGTGCTCTGTTTTTCTTTTTCCTCCATCGTGTAACCCCCTTATTTTCGATTATAGATGAGTTCGGATGACGTTGAAACCAAAAAAAGCATGTGCGACAAGGCGATCGGCTCCTCCCGCCCGTAACAGCACAGCAGAGCGGGGAGTTACAGTTCCTCGAGCTCTATATTGCCGTTGACCGTTCTGAGTTGGATCTTTCCCCCTCCCTTGCCGATGACACCCCGTACAGAGCTTCGCTTGACCCTGATCCTGTCGCTGAGCTCAAACTCGAGCTCTATCTTTCCGTTTATGGTCTTTGCATCGAGCCTGCCGCCGGCATCCTCCGGAAGCCACAGATGAATGCTGCCATTGACCGCCTTCAGGCTGAGATCACCGCCGGCGGGAAACTCCTCGATCTCGCAATCGACGGAACCGTTCGTCGTGTGCGCCTCGCCCTCGCCCCGCATCGCACCGAGCTCGATCCCTCCGTTCACGGTGTGCACCTCGAAGGTCCCGGTGACTCCTAAGGCGGCGATACCTCCATTCACGGCTCCGAGATCGAGATCCGTCCGCTGAGGAACCTTCACCGTGTAATGAATGGTGATTGAGCTCCGGTCGCCGCCGGAGAAGATCCAGAAACGGCTCTGCCTGATCTTCGGGAGATCCGCCTTGATCGAGACCCGCCTCCTGCTTGCGTCGACGTCGAAGTCCAGTTTTTCATAGATCTTCCGGGCTTCATTTTTACTCGGGGCCTTGATCTTTATCTCTGCAAAGACCTCGATCTCATTACGTCCCCAACTCTCTATGTCGATGGATCCGTTCACGTTGCTGAGAGTGAGGCGTGCCCCTTCGTCGACCGCGAAGCTCCTCTGCCAGGTCTCCTTGAGCCGGTAGGCCTCACCGGAAACAGGAATAATCAGCAGAGAGACGAGGACTATGAGTGCTGGATGCAACCGTCTCATCTCATACACCCCCTCGATAATCGGTACTATGCATATTCTTCCATATGGTTATTGCTACTCTAAATAACGAATTACACCGGTAAAATGTTTCGAGGCACTACCAGAAAGTGGATAGGCAGGGACATACGAGAAGCTTGGACATGAGCGAAAATTACTGTTCTGCTATCCCATGCAGGTGCCCGTTAGCCTTTCCGCACCTTGAACTGCTTATCAATCCTCTTAAGACGCTCGACGATGCCGCCGTATTCGAGCTCGCTGTAGCCGAGCATGGCGGGGCCGCTGAAACCCTGATCCCTGATATCGATCGCTTTGCGCGATACCTTGTCCCGGACGTGATCCCAGAAGGGATGGTCGAAGGTATCGGCGGCCTCGGTGAGCTTTCCCTCGTGTACGCAGAAGGCGGCACAACTGACGACCGGCGGTCCGTCGAAGTATGATATCGTCGCGTTCTGCTTCACGGGCATGAGGGGGCCGTGGTGGCTGCCGCGCATGAATCCCGCCACGAGGTGGCCCTTGACGTAGGGGGAGAGCGCTTCGCCGGCGGCGGGGAATTCGCCCTGTACGCGGATGAGCATGATCGGATCGTCCTTGCCAGTGTAGGTGCCGGCGATGTTGTGAAGCCTTGTTGTGCTCACGCTCGCGGCGATCTCGCCCGTGGTTCTGGAGTAGATACGCTCCACGACGAAGCGTTGATTGTCCCTGAGCAGTGCTGCGATATCGTAGATATCTTCGGGCGAATTCAGCGAGATCACACGGTCGCCTTCCGTGTACTCCACATCCATGATGTTGAAGCGGAATCCATCAGCCATCTTCGGGCTCAATGTGAGACCGCTGCAGAACATCGGATCGATGAAGCCGAGGTAGAGAGGCAGGTTGTACGCACCTGGATCCGTCTTATCCGCGGCGAAGAAGAGAAACGGCTCGTTCGGCCGCTCCTCGAACTCCATCTCGGCTACCGCCGGGCCCAATCCCTTCACGTTGCCGCTGAAGGCGTCCTTCAGGAGATCCTGGCCGGCCCCGTAGAGCCCCATCTCCTTGGCGAGATCGGTCCCCGCCTTGAAGGCATCCCAGGCAAGCTTGTGTATCTCGCTGTCCCCCTCCCCGCGACTGTGACAGAGGAGAATGGCGATATCGTCACCGGTGGAGCTGAGGTAGTAATCGTGCACCAGCTTCGTTCCCTTGTCCTCGATGTAATCCTTGACACGTGCCTTCAGCCGCTCCCCCGGCTTGATATGGCCGCCGATCGATCCGATGTCAGCCTTGATCACACTCAGAGTCACTCGCATCGAACTCTCCTCCTTCTTCCCGCAAGGTTCCTTCTCCACCCTGCCTGGTTTTCCGTTCAAAGATCGATGGTCATGCCGTCACTGGCAACGACCACCGGGCCGTTGTAATGTTTCCGTACGCTTGCGGCCGGGTCGGAGTCGCCGAATCTCGGGTACATATGGACCAGTACCACCCCTCCGACACCGGCCTTGGATGCCAGGCTCCCTACCCCCCCTGGGGTCAGGTGCCCGGGAACGGCCTGATCGTCGGGAAACGAGCATTCCGTCACCAGGAGATCCGCCTCACGGGCGAACTCGACCAGCCGCTCGGTATAGGCGGTATCGCCCGTATACACGAAACTGACACCGCCATGATCCATCCGGTAGGAGAGGGCGGTCCGCTCGCCGTGATCCGCCCGGACCGCACCGATGCGGCTCTCCCCCTCGATAGTCAGTGCACCCTCATCGATCTCCACCAATCGTAGGTAGTCGCTCTTCATGACCAGGGAGCGATAGAGCATGTCGAGTCGTTCCATGAACTCCTCGAGACCGCGCGGCCCGTACAGCACCAGCTGTGCAGACTCGAAGCGGTCCCGGTCGTTGTTGATGGCAGAGAGCAGGTGGCCGATCCCCAGTGTATGATCCGGATGGTAGTGGGTTATAAAGATCCTCTCGAGCGAATGGAACGAGGTTCCCGCCTCCTCGAGCGCCTCGAGCACGCACGGACCACAATCGAAGAGGAAGCGTTGCTCTCCCGTTTCTACGAGCAGGGCCGTCGCCCTCCGTTCGAGTGAGGGTATGATGGTGCCCGAACCGAGGATCGTGACACGCAGTGGCATTACCGCTTATTCCCTGCTTTCGGTTCCCGTGAGATGAAGAATATCTCCAGAGATTTCTTTTCCTTCAAGCCGAGATGCTGGAATGCGCTCCCCCTGTTGATGGCAATCTCGAGAAACCCCCAACTATTTATGAGCGCCATGAGCTTTCCCCGGTCTCCCTGCGCATAGTACCGCTTCAATCCCCTGATACTCTTCCCGCCGACACGGATGGTACACTCCTCCCACGGAATGCCGTTGGCGTAGACCGAGGAGAGATACTCCTCATCGATGTTCGTGATGATATTACCGAAGGTATCGACATAGACGGCCCGGCCGGCCACCTGTCCCTCCCTGTTCACAAACGGTTTCTCCGCCGGCACGGTAAGCACCGAGGTGAGCTCTTCCCCCATCTCGGAAGGCGGCACGCCGACCGACAGGTGTGCGGCGATGGGTGCAAAGATATCCCGCCCCAAGAATGTCCTGCCGCGAAGATCGAGCGTATAGCTGCCGGGGCGCACGTGGTAAACCTTCTTCACCCTTCCCTTCTCGAATATCGATGAGAGGATGCCGTTATCGGGGGCAACGAAGTAATGCAGCTCGGTCTGGACGATGAGATTCTTCCGCTTACCTCCGACTCCCGGATCAACGACGCACAGGAAGATCGTTCCCTCCGGAAAATAGGCGAAGCTGTTGCCGAGTATGAAACTGCCCTCACGCACATCCTGGCTCGATACATCATGACTCAGATCGACGATGCGCGCATCCGGATTTATCCCCAGGACTACACCCTTCATCACACCTATGTACCAGTTGTGCCAGCTGAAATCCGTGAGAAGAGCGATAATGGCCTGTTTCGATACCTTCCGCTTCGCCATTGTACCATCGAAACGTTACATACCCGGATTTTTCCGGGTATCATCTGGATACAGGGACGACGATTCCTTGCCGATCAGTCTAGCAGAAGACCGAATACCTGTATATGAATAATTGAATGGTTTCCCCTACCGCGGATGCCTGTTGCGCAGGCCGAACCGCCGCTTCAACCGGTTCCAGGAGGATCCGTACCGCCGCAAGGCCGCATGCAACTCATTGAGATGTCTCACTGTTTCACGATATCCCTCCTCGATGATGACGGGGGCCTTATCGAGGGCGAAGGGGCTGAAACGCTCGAGGGGCGGACGGATGACGAAGTCTGCGAGCCCCTCTGAAATCCGGGCGTTCTGCTGTGCGACGAAGCCGGTGACCTGCATGACGACCTCGAGAAGATGGCGGGGCTTCTTCCGCAGGCCCTCGCTCAGCCCGAGATTGATACCGATCATGAACATCTCTCCCATCGAGGCGAGGGCGGAGACCGGGAGATACTCGATCAGGCCGCCGTCGACGAATAGATGACCGTCGATCTCGACAGGAGAGTATATCTGCGGGATACTGCTGCTTGCCTGGCATGCAAGGGCGACACTACCTTCCCCGACAATCCGCTTCGTCCCTGTCGTGAGATCCGCAACCACAACGGTCATAGGGATAGAGAGATCCTTGAAATCGATGTCGCCTATCGCCCCGATCACGAACTCCCGGATCTTATCCCCGGACAGGAGGCCGAGCTTGGGCAGCGTGAGGCCCGCGAGCTTCCTCCAACCCATACCGCTTGCGAGCTCCGTCATCTGGTCGACCGACATTCCGGCCGCATACAGTGCCGCAACGATCGATCCGCCGCTCGTACCGCTCAGGTAGCGCACCTCGATGCCCGCCTCATGGAGGGCCTTGATAACGCCGATATGCGCCACGCTCTTTGCGGTACCACCGCTGAGCGCCAATCCGATAGGAACTTTTCCCATCAACCGCTCCCAATCGTTCTGAACAGCTACATCCGGTTACGGTGCGGCCGAATATCGCCCTATTCTCTCATAACTACGTCTGTGTTACAAACAATTGTCCCGGGAACAGGAACGCTACGGCAGGGGTATGTTTCACGGAACAGGAATTCAGCGTGTGGTGAGATCGGCAGGTGCCGCTTTCTCGATCATTCCGTTCCCCTCTTCGATCCGGCTCAGCTTTTCCCGGATCCGTCCGAGGTTCACATGGAAGCTAATGTTCGAGGGCTCCAGCTCGACCGCCCTGGAAAAGAGGGATGCAGCCTCCTTGTACTCGTACCGGTTCGCCAGCAGGCAACCGAGGGCGTTGTACGCCGCCCCGTAGGAACACTCCCGGCCGATGACGTCCCTGAGGATGCGCTCGGCATCATCGACTTTGCCGAGCTTCTCCAAAATGATTCCGAGGTTCACCCCGATCCTGGAGTTGCCGGGTGCAAGGTGCAGTGCTGCGCGAATGCTGTTGGCTGCCTTTTCGAGCTTACCGATCCGTTCGTAGACACACCCGAGACTGTTGAGGGCATCCGTATTTTCGGGTTCAAGGGCGAGAAACCGGCGGTAGAACTGGATTGCCTTTCCATTGTTGCGTCCCAGCTCGTGTATCTTGCCCATAAGCAACATGAGTTTTCTGTTCCCCGGATAGGCACCCTGCGCCTTCTCTGCGACGTCGATTGCCTTCTCGATCTTGTTCATCCGTACATAGAGCTGTATCACCTTGAGAAACACCTTCAGTGGTGTCTCACGTAAAAACCTGATCGTATCCAGCGCCTGCATCGCCAGATCCCGCTCACCGCAGTGATGCAGTATCTCCGCATGGATAGCATGCGACTGCGCAGCGTACGGATCGAGTGACAGTGAATGTGTGATACTATCGAATGCATCCTCCACATTGCCCAGAAGCAGATGTGCCGATGCGGCGTTACGGAACAGATCGGCGCTCTCGCCATCGAGGGTAATCCCCCGCTCGAAGCACCGAATGGCGCCGCGGTAGTCCCAGCGTTCCATGAAGACAACACCGAGATTGTTGTGAAGATCGGGTATGCTCCCGTCGACATCGATAGCCCTCATCAGGTAGCGTTCCGCTTCTTCGTGCCGTGCCCGCTTGAGGTGAACCAGCCCCAGGAGGTTGAGAAGCTCCCAGTTGTTCGGCTCCACGGTAAGGCCGAGCTCCGCCTGCTCGGCGGCCCTGTCTATATATCCGAGATCGAGAAGCTGTACGGCAATCTCGAAGAGATATCTCGAATTCCTGGAGTAACGCATCCTGACGCTGTCATACCCCGTCAGGTACAATCGTGTCTTGCGGTACACACGCCCCGAGCTCTCGAGTCTGCCGAGATGATGGATGGCGCACCCGGCTCTATGAGGTTTGATGCACGCTTCCCGCAGGGAGGATTCGACCTCCTCGTGGATCGCACCGCGGTAGTGGATCCCGGTCCTTCTTCTGAAGAGCCTCACCTGTTCCGAGCGGATATAGCCGGTCGCATCTCTGAACGGCCCCGCACACCGGCTCACCGGAATCAAACCGAATGCACGCCTGGCATTCGAATAGGTAAGCTGGTCGAAGAGAAATGCCGAGGCGTCACCGCCGAGAACGAGTGAGAGGATACGGGTATGATCGGCCGTATCGATCATCTCGTCCGCATCCAGCACGAGGATCCATTCCTTCGTTGCCTTCGATATGGCGAAGTTCCGTGCCTCGCTGAAATCGTTGTACCAGTTGCTGTGGAATACCCTCGCACCACACCGCCTGGCCTCGACGGGGGTTCCATCCCTGGATCCTGTATCAACAACGATCACCTCATCGGCCAGTTCCCTAACACTTTCCAGTGCGGTTGCGATACAGTCTTCCTCGTCGCGGGCGATCATGCAACAGCTGATCCCGCTACGGTGGCTTCCCGTAATCTGTTGTAAATCAATGATTTTTCGGGCTTTTCCGGATGGCATCGCGGATGCTTCTCCTCATCAGCGATCGGTGCTTCGTTGACCGATCGCTAACGGTAAGCATCAAGAGCCATGCCATGTATACCGGCACCCTCAGCCGGCCGGTCCAGGTGCCTAATCGGTACGCAGAAATCCTTTGAGGTAGGTGGAATATTTCCTGGAGGCCTCGACGAGCGGAAGCGAGATGATCTCCGGGACATCGTACGAATGGTTCTTCTCGATGATTGCAACAAGTTCGGAGAAGAGAGCGCGTCTGCTTTTTATTATCATGAGCACTTCATCATCCTTGTGTATCTCTTGCTTCCACTGGTATATCGATCGACACGAGGAGATGATGTTCACACACGGCGCTAGCCCGGATCCTATCAGCTGCAAAGCGATACGCTCCACCTCTTCCATGCTAGAGGCTGTGACCAATACAACAATGTAATCATCCACGTAGAACCTCCATTCGTTTTTTCAGAGACATCCTGTAATGGTAAGAACGTGCAGAACCGTGATAATTGTACCATGTCCATTACTCCTCGAGAATGGAATTGATGGTTACTTGATCTCGACGGAGACGGCATCCTCCATCGGATCCCTGAACGGGACTTCGATTGTGAGGAGACCATTCTTGTAATGCGCATCTGCCTTCTCGGCATTCACGGGGCAGCAGAAAGAAAGAGCCGTTACATACTCTATATCCCGGTGAGGAGCGGAAAGAGAGAAGCTGTCCGCATGCATCTTGAGAGATATATCACCTTTCTCGACGCCCGGAATCTTGACCTCGACCGTAAGAAACGTGTGATCATCATCGACATATGAACAAATCTCGGGTGCTACTTTGATTCTTTCTGCCGACATGGCATACCCCCCTCCGGCTCAACAGGAATCATCGATCTCGAGGACGATTGCACGGCGCCGATGGACAATTCGTCCGATCCTACCGCAACACTGTATAACAGCTGGATTGTCCGAGGCCCGAACAGGGCCTTTGCCGCGTATGACCTCTTCCCTGCACACAGTACATACGTACGATGCCCTCTGTAAATAGAAATTGTCCTTGTCCGTTACCGCCGGTGGATGTACCGTATACGCCATGACAGATACATGGGGGCAATACACGGGAGGAGAGAGAACCGGATGAAGTTGGCTGTCATGAGCGATACGCACGACCATCTGGAGAACCTCGAACGGGCGTTGAAAAAGATCAACAGACAAAAACCCGATGCCCTCGTCCATTGCGGCGATCTCTGTTCACCATTCGTCGTGGACCGGCTCGCCGGGTTCAGGGGAGCCGTCCATGTGGTCTTCGGCAACAACGAGGGCGACCGGTTTACGATCGACCGTGCAGCCCGCAGGTTTGAACACATAGCGATCCACGGTGAGTTCGGATTCATCGAAACCGGGGAAGGTGTGGCAGCCTTTACACACCGGCCGGAGTTCGCAGAGGGATTCGCAACGACCGGTAGATACAAGGCCGTCTTCTACGGGCATACCCACCGGCACAAAGCCGAGCGCATCGGTGACACCTGGCTCATCAATCCGGGGGAGCTGTTGGGATTCATTGAGAGACCGCGTTACATCATATTCGACCTGGCGCAAGGTACCTTTCGGTCGATCGATATATAGGCCGAGCGGGCAGTGAAGCGGGTACGTCCCCCCGAGATCCTTGCTATGCGATGTTCATCTCTGGATTCGATCCCCTACGCATCGCCGTCGGTACAATCGAACGAGAGCCGGGGCACCCTCTCCTCGAGAAATACGAGAGCCTCGGTAATATCCGGAATCCCCGCGCGTCCCCCGAGGCGACGGCACTTGAGCGCCGCTACGGCATTTGCGAAGACACACATCTCGTAGAGGTTCCATCCCTGCAGTACCGCAAAGAGAAAGGCGCCGTGGAAGACATCCCCCGCCCCCGTCGTGTCCACGGCCTCGACGGTGAATCCCTCGGCTTCGATTGTATCGGTGCCGTCGAAGGCGACACACCCCGCCCTTCCCCGTGTCACAACCACCGCCTTCGGGCCGAACGAGTAGAGGCGCTCCAGGGCCTCCGATACGTCGATTCCCCCCGCGATCTGCGCGGCGAAGACCTCGCTTGCGACGATGTAATCACACAGGGGCAGGAGCTCTCGCACGCCGCTGCGCAGTGAGCCGGCATCTATCAGTACAGGGATTCCCTTTCCTCTGGCCGTACGGGCCGCGACGGCGGCGGCCTCCGGCTCCAGGTCGTCGATGAGAAGAGCGCGCGCCGATGTGATAAGGTGTGTATCGACCTCGTCGGCTCTGATTCCCGACACGCTTCCCCTCGTCCAGAGAATGGTCCGATCGGCCGTCGTTTCATCCACCATGATGAACGCGAATTGGGAGTCGGCGCCCGGTTCGACGAGTACACCGGCGGTATCGACACCTTCGGCCGCAAGTTCCTCGATCATCCGTTTCCCGAAACCGTCATCACCTACCTTGCCGATATAGGCGGAGGAGAGGCCGAGTCGGCGTACCGTCACCATCGCGGTTGCAGTCGGTCCGCCACCCTGTATCAGAAACCGCTTCAGTTCGAGCTTGCGATCCCGCTCGGGTAAGTGCGGGACGATACCGAGGTAGTCGAGGGCGGTATACCCGAGTCCGACGACATCGAAGATGCCTTTTTTCTTTCCCTTACGCTGCACCGTCCGTCCCGTTCGCATGGCGCCTGAATGCAATGATCGACTCGACCACAAGCCAGGCGACGAGTATCAGGATAATGGCGCCGATAACCAGCAGCGTCCAATGGCGGGAGTTGAAATTGGCGCGAAGCTTGAGGATCATGGCCGTGACCGTGATGATCATCATGATGATCATTGGTATCAGGGTGTACCGGATCGGTTTCCCCATTCGGTAAAGAAAGAGGGAAACGGCAAGCAGTCCGAGGGCGGCCAAAATCTGGTTTGTCGTGCCGAAGAGCTCCCAGAGCGTGAGTCCGACCGGTTTGCCCTTCACGGTCATGAGGCCGAAGTAGGAGATGCCGAGGATAGCGACGAATGCGGCGAGAAAGCGGTTCGTGAGCGGCTTGATCCGGAGGCTTTCTCCGATCTCCTCGAGGTTGTACCGGAGCAGACGCGTACCTGAGTCGAGTGTTGTCATCGCAAAACCAACCGCCATCACGACGATAAAACTCTTTGCCAATCCCAGAGGAATTCCGATCTTGGAGATGAAGTTACCGGCGCCCTGCACGAACGCCTCCATCTTCGCCCCCAGCCCCGATGCGGCCTGCCATGATTCGTAGTGTCCGTACCACTCGGTGCGTGTGACGCCGGAGGTGCACGCCAGGACCACCACCATCGCAAGTGCCCCTTCAGCGAGCATCGCACCGTACCCGATCGATCGGGCATCGGGCTCGACGGCGAGCTGCTTCGATGTCGTCCCTGTGGCCACCAGATTGTGGAAACCGGAGATCGCCCCACAGGCGACCGTGATGAAGAGAAACGGGAAAAGGGACGGGGCGCCCGAAGGCGCATGGTTCACCGGTGGCGCGGAAATCGACGGATGGAAGACGAAGAGGCCGGCATACATCAGAACCATGCCGATCACGAGTTGGTAGGCATTGAGATAATCCCGGGGCTGCAGCAGCAGCCAGACGGGAAGAACAGAGGCGATATAGGCGTACGTGATCAGGATATAGACCCAATGGGATTGGCCTACACCGGTTATCGGGACCCTGATACCGAGCCAGATCGTAAAGAACATGATCACAAGCGCAACGATCGTGACCGGCGCGATCCTCGCACCATGCCGGTAGACGAGAACACCGACGACCACGGCCAGAAACACCAGGGTAAAGACCGGCAATACCGATTCCGGATGGAAGGCATCGGTGAAGAGCGTGGCGATGATCCGTACAAAGGTTCCCATGACGAGAGAGAGCGTGAAGAAGATCAGGATGAGAAAGAGGAGCCGCGCCCGCGGACCGACGAGCGTGCGGGTCACATCGCCGATCGAGCGTCCCCTGTTTCTAAGCGAGATGAATATCGTGGACATATCATGCACGCACCCGAGAAAGATCGATCCCAGAAGGATCCAGAGGACCGCAGGGAGCCAGCCCCAGATCACGGCGATGGCGGGGCCGAGAATCGGCCCCAGTCCCGCGATGGAGGCGAAATGGTGACCGAAGAGGATGATCCTGTTGGTCGGCACGAAATCCACACCGTCCTCGAACTCATGGGCGGGAGTTCTACGAACGGGGTCGAGTGTAAGTACCCTGGTTCCTATGAACCGCGCATAGTACCGGTACGCGAAGAAATAGACAATCAGGGTCAGGACGGCTATGAGAAGTGCATTCATTGGATCCGGCTCCTCTCCGGAGGTGGAGTTAGAGCACATAGTACACGAATCAATAACCTCCATCAACGGTAAAGGGATACAGTCCTGGATGCGTTCCTGCGGACTCGGCCGCATGCAACGGACCGTCTCGAACTCAGGCCTTGCGGACCGGAGGGGCTGTGATGTAAGGTTCATGAGGCTGAGCTGGAGTGGAGTCATGGAGAGCACGAAACGGTACTGTCCGTACTGCGGCGCATCCCTCGGGACGAAGGTGGAAGAGGGACGCCAGCGGCTCTATTGCAACGATGAAGAACGGTTCGTGTACGAGAACCCGATACCCGCATCCACCGGGCTGCTCCTCGACGAACAGGGCAGGATCCTCCTCGTGCTTCGGAACCGGGAGCCCGGTCTCAATAAATGGGCCCTGCCGGGCGGCTTCGTCGAGAACGGGGAAAGCCCGGTTGATGCAGCCAGACGCGAGCTCGAGGAGGAGGCGGGTGTCAAGGTGTCAGAACCTTCACTGATCGATATCATCTACCAGGAAAGTGAGTTCTACAAGACCTCACTACTCATCATCGGCTACCACTTCACCCGCTTCGAGGGAGAGATTCGTGCCGGTGACGATGCAGAGGAAGTCCAGTTCTTCGATCGCCGGCGGTTGCCGGATCTCGCATTCGACAGCCACCGGACACTCATCGATACATACTTTGAAAAAACTGAATAACGATTGAATCTCACGGTACCGGATATCCACGGACACCGGATCAGATCCGGTACCGGCCGATCTCGTCGTCCCCCGCAGGTATGACGGTGAGGATCTCTTCGGTTCCGTCCTTTCGGACGACGACCCTGACCTGCGGCTGCCGTTTCGCATCACTGTAGCGGGCGGTAATAGATGCCGCCAGGACTATATCTTCGCCGGAGGGATCACCCTGAATCAGCGTCGTGGGACCAGGATAATCGATTGTGGTGGCGAGCGGGGAATCGCTCCAGTAGCGCTCGAGATACATATTCTCTCCCTTGTCCCTTCCGACGACGATCTTCACGTTCCGGTTGATCCTGAGATGCCTTCCGATCGAGAGCAGCACCGTCTCCTCCCGGGTCACCGACGGGGGCTCCCGGGAACCGACAAGATCCCGGAACCTGCGTGCGTAGTTGTCGTCCGTCAGTGTGCATCCCCCCGCCGGCTGGGCGTAGTCCGTAATACCAAGCCCGGCGGCAAGCTCGATCTGTCTTCGCCTCGAGCGCCCCTGTATATCGAGAAGCTCCTCGCGCCGCACCCACCCCTCCCGCTCCGGCAGGGAAGGCTTCAAGAGTTTGGCACACAGGGGACGAACGAGTAAGTCCTTGAGCCCGCTCCTGCGTTCGACCAGCTCCATCGCCTGACGGTGCTGGGACATCGGCCGCTGCCCGAGCACCTCACCGGTAAAGATAAAGTGCGCCCCTTCACGCTCCATTCGAACCTTGGCCTTCTTCAGCATGAAGATCCTGCAATCGATGCACGGATTCACATTGGCGCCGTACCCGTGGCGAGGTGCGAGCAGAAGCCCGAGGTATTCCTCGGAGACATCAATAACCTCTACCGGGATGCCGAGGATTTCCGAGAGTTCCTGTGCCGTTTGTGCCTGCCGCTCTCTTTCCTCATCGCGGGCCAGAGCGAGACGCTGCAGCATGCCCGAACTGAAACCGTTCAGGAAATGAATACCGAGCATCTCGATACCCTGCCGTTTGAGCACAGCCACGGCAAGGGTGCTGTCGAGCCCCCCGGAAACCAGACCGATTGCCTTGATCCGTCCTTCCATGACCGTTTGACCCTGTACCGTAATTACGTCTCTCGAACGGGGACCGGATACCGGGACAAAGGGTACACGCAGATCGGTCTTCATGCAAGTGGTTACCCTTCGACGCTGTAAGTGAAGATGTCGGTACGAAAGTGATTATACCGTTTCATGCCCTCTGTGTCCGAGCGCATAACGCAGCCCCTCGCTCACATAGTGTATACAGAGGCATGTGATGCATATCATGAATCCCGGTGCAAACGCCGCCAGGGGGGTCTTCCGGAGAAAGATCTGTGCGTTTTGCAGCATGTTTCCCCAGGTGGGAAGTGGCGGTTGGACACCGTATCCGAGAAAGCTCAGTGCACTCTCGATGAGCATCGCCTGTGCGAATCCGACCGTGGCCGCCACGATCACCGGTGAGAGGGCGTGCGGGAGCATGTGTTTGAAGATGAGTGATACGGCGTTGACACCCATCGATCGTGCGGCCTCGACAAACTCTTCTCCCTTGAGCGAGAGGAACTCTGCCCTCACCAGCCTCGCCGTTTCCATCCATGAGGTCGCACCGATGATGAGGGGGATTGTCCAGAGCCGTCCGCCGCTGAACGAGGCGGCAAGAAGGAGAACGAGAAAGACAGGTATCGAAAGAAAGAGATCTACGGCTCCGGAGACGAGATGATCGGCGAAACCGCCGATATACCCCGCAAGGGTGCCGAGCGTGAGGCCGATCACGGTGGCGATGGCAACCGAAACGAAGGCGACGAGAAGTGTGAACCGGCCACCGAAGATGAGCCTCGTCAAAAGATCCCTGCCGAGCTCGTCGGTTCCGAGAATGTGCTGGGGCGACGGCCCCGTAAGGATGTGATCGAGATCGATCGTATCCCTTCCGTATGGGGTCACGAGCGGTGCCAGGAGCGAGACAGCAACGATGAGGAAAATTAGCACGAGTGCAAAGAAGACCGGTTTCGGTACAGTACATCGGGAGAAGAAGTCGATCCTGCGTCTTTGCATCGACGGCAGGGATGGATCGATCCCCCATATACGTCCCTGTAATCCTGCCTCGGCCATTCCGGTTTGCCTCCGTTTCATCTTACACGGGAGCTCCCGCCGCAGTCTTCCGTGTGCACACCCCCGCCCCCCGCTCGAACCGATGGGGTGAAATTCGGGGATCGATCACCATGCTCAGGACATCCCCGATCGTATTGAAGAGGACGATCAGCAGTGAGGCTATCACCACGACTCCGAGTATCCGCGTGTAATCGTGACGCTGCAGCCCTTCGTAGAACATTCTCCCCATCCCCGGCCACGAAAAGACCGTCTCGGTTATGACCGCACCGGTAAATATGGTTGGAACCTGCATGACGACGACTGTAAGAACGGGAAGCACGGCATTTCTCAATGCATGTTTGAACACCACAATCCCCTCGCCGAGCCCCTTGGCCCGGGCCGTCCTGATGAAATCGCCCCGGAACGCTTCGAGGAGACCCACCCGCATATAGCGGCTCCAAACGGAGAGATACGCCAGGGAAAGTATTGCCGCCGGAAGAACGAGGTGTCTCAGGTGGCCGATTACGTCCTTCCCCGCCCCGAGCTCACTTCTGCCGCCTGCGGGAAGCAGGCCGAGCTTCAGGGAAAAGACCGTGATCGCCATCAATCCGAGCCAGAAGACCGGTACGGACATCCCCACGGTGGAAATGATGGAGAAGACATCGTCAATCAGTGTTCCCCGCTTGAGTGCGGCCACGGTTCCGATCATCACGCCCAGGAGGACGGCGATGGCAAAGGCGGCCCCCATGAGTTCGAGCGTGGCGGGAAGCCGCTGTAGGATCATCTCGGAGACCGGCCTCCCGGTTACATAACTCTTCCCGAAATCGAATCGGAGGAAGACCTGGCGGAACCAGTACAGATATTGCAGTGGCAACGGCTTGTCCAACCCGAAGTTCTCCCTGATCCTGGCGAGATCCGTCTCCGTGACCTTCGGGTTTCCCGAGATGACGCCGACGGGGCCGCCGGGGGCTAGATGGAGACATGCAAAGGCGGCCACCGAAATGAGAATCACGGTGGGAACCGCTCGTGCGAACCGCCTCACAAGAAAAGCCGTCATCGCTTCGTTACCGCCCGTCGTTTAGCTGATCCATGCCTGCATGGATATCTCATCACATAAGGCGTACGGGATCGGGGCGCATCCATACACCGTACCGTGGTGCACCGCTGCACCTGCCGCCTGATGCGGAACGAGAATAACACGTTCTCCCCGCTTCGGAATCACGACTTCGAGACCGTACTCCAGCCGGATCGCCTCGGCGAGGGCACGGGCCTGCTCGAGCTCTCCGTGGACGAGAAAGACCTTCTCGGCTCCCTGTATACCCCCGAGCCACTCGAGCAACCCCAGCTGATCTGCATGTCCCGAAAAGGAATCGATCCGCCGCACTTCGAGCACCGGAGATATCCATTCCCGTTTGAATCTCTTTCCATCCCGGTGCCGTACCATCACGGAGCTCTCACCCGCCGCCAGCCGTGCCCCGAGGGACAACGGTGCAAGCCAGCCAACGAAACAGACCAGATTCCGCGGGTCCCCGTAGAGCCGCATGAGATGCCTCGGCGAGCTGGCATGTTCGAGATCTCCGCTCGAGGAGACGAATACGACCGGCTCGTGCCTGCGCGCATGTACCTTGAGCGATGTCTTGCTCCTGACCTCGCGCAGGCCTCCCGAGTCAAGGATGCTCTCCCCGTAGAACTCCCTCGCCCAGCGAGAGAGCTCATGGGGGAAACGCCGGTAGACACGGCTGATGCTGCGGGCGCTGGGGCTGTCGACATAGACCTCCGTACCGGATGGGATGATTCCCCGTTTCCTATAGAGATCGATCGTCGCGCACACCTCCTGCGTCCTTCCGAGCGCAAACGCCGGTATCAGGACATCACCCCCCCGTTCGAGGGCGGCACCGACAGCCTCGGCGAAGCAGCGGTGCCTCTCGCCTGCACCTTCACCCGTGACCGTGCGAATCGTGCCGCCGTATGTCGATTCCATGACAACGTACTCACCCCGTTCCGGTGTGTCGAGCGGCGGCAGCAGGAGCGAGCTCCCGGAACCGAGATCCCCCGAGATCACAATGTTCACCGGACCGTCCGGTGTGGCGATGGCACATTCGACGAATACGGCCCCGAGGAGGTGTCCCGCGTGTTTCAGGGTAAACGAGATCCCCTGAACGGTTACCGTGGAATCGAATGGTACGGGAGTGCATCCGGCGACCGCTCTGTCGAAGGCCGCACGGGACACCTTCTCACGGGAAAGTCCCCGCTGCATACCGAGCATTATGGGTACGAGCTCGGCCGTCGGGGCGGTGCAGTAGATCTCACCATGGAAACCACCGGCGTAAAGCTCCGGGATGAGTCCGCAGTGATCCAGGTGGGCGTGGGTGAGAACGACGAAGGAGATCGACTCGGGCTCCGGCGGAAGCACCCTCCGCCCCTGTGAGCCGAACACACCGCAATCCACGACGAACCTCGTTTCACCGGTTTCGACCAGGAGAGACGATCCGCCGACCTCCCGGGCCGCCCCGCAAAACGTAAGGGCGACTTCCCCGGACTCCCGGCCCATCTGCCGCTCCGCGAGCCACACGGCGAGAACAGCGAAAACGATAACGGGTATCGTCCATCCGAGACGGCGCACGATACGCTCACGGAACTTCTTTGCGCTCTCATTCTTCATCCAGCCACCATTCGTTCGCATTCCAGCTGTCGCCCGACTGCGTCGGATTGGGTCGGTACCCGTTGAGACGCTGCGGCATCGCATCGAGCTGTGTCACCCAGAGAAGGGGAATCATCGGTACCTCCGTAGCGAGTATCTCGTCAATGCGCTCGTAGATGGGTTTGCGTTCATCGAACAGCACCAGGCGACTCCCGCGGGCGAGCAATTCGGAGAGCTCGTCATGATTGATCCGCGAGAAGTTCTGCCCGACCGGTGGCAGGAAATCCCTTGAATAGCTCCCCTCCTTCGTGGAGGGATCCGGCGGCGTGAGGATCGCATACAACGCGATATCGAACTTCCCCCGCTTGAGCACCCCGCCCTCGTCGTAACTCGCATACATCACGGTCGGATGAAAATTGCGGATAGTGAGATCGACGCCAATCTTCCGATACTGCTCCTTGAGTACGAGCTGGGTTCGCTCCCTGTTCAGCATTCCGGCCGTGGTCATGATCGAGAACGTAAGCGGTTCGCCCTCCCGCTCGCGTAGTCCGTCACCGTCCGTATCGATCCATCCCGCCTCCGTAAGCAGCCTGCGGGCGGCATCGGGATCATACCCATTCATGTGTTCCCACGTATCCGTATGGTACGGGGAGCTCGGATGCTCGTCGGAAAAAGCCGGTATCCACACATTCTCGTATATCTTCTCTGAGATCTCACGGCGATCGGTGGCGCGGGCCAGGGCCCGGCGCACTCGCCGGTCCCCGAGGATGTCATCCTCACAGTTCAGATCGAGATGCTCGTTGAAGAGGGCGGGATTCCTGTAAAGCCTGATACCGGCTACCGATTCGAGTACTGAAAGCAGCTCGTTCGGAGCGTTATCGATTGCCGTGACACCACCCGTTTCGAGCTGCAGGAGCAAAGCGTTTTCATCCGGCACAAACCGTATCATGATCTCATCAAGGTACGGTCCCTCACCGTAATAATCCTCGTTGGCCCGTACCGTCAGATGTGATCCCGGTACCCACTCACCGAACACGAACGGGCCCGACCCGACGGGTTGCCGGTGGAAACCGGCACTCTGGAAGTCGGGACCGAGCTTGTCGGAGAGCAGGTGCTCCGGCAGCACCGATTCATCGTAGAAGCAGTCGCCGACGAAGTTTGCATAGACCTCACGCAGGTGAAAGACAACCGTGTGATCATCGGGGGTTTCGAGGCGATCGATGACCTCCCACCCCTGGCGGGTCTCAACATTGATCTCCGGGTGCATCATGAGCTCGTACGTGAACCTGACATCGGCCGAGGTGACCGGCGCACCGTCGTGCCACCGGGCATCCGGCCGGAGATGGTATGTATAGGTGAGATAATCTCTCGAGATACCACCGTTCTCCACACTCGGCACCTCAGTGATGATATCGCACACGAGCTCCATCCGTTCGTTGTGCTTGACGAACTTGCTGAAGATGAAATTGCAAACGTAGACACCGGTGACCATGGTGTTTACAGCCTCATTGAGGATCTCGGGCTCCTGCTGCATCCCGATGACGAGCCGACCGCCCCGGCGCGGCACGGTCCCGTTCCCCCCGCCGTCCCGGCCCGTCCCGATGCCGACATCCCCCAGAGCGCCGCCCGAATCCCCACCGGCATCCCCGCTGCAACCAATGACACCCGTGTACATTACCAGCAACAAAATCAGGCATATACGCCTCGGTAGCATTGTATCCTCCCGTGATTATGAATTCAGACACACCGACCCGTACTTCTTCATGCATGCTGCATGCCAGTAAATTAGATTAATAAATAATACATTAGGGGATTCACATGACGGTCATGGACCCGGTATCCGGGTAAGCCAGCCTGCCTCCGTTTTAAACCGGACCGGCCACCCGAGAGGCGTAATGGGCGGATGCTAGCTAACGATACGAACGAATTCATCGACCGGGAGACGCTCCGGCCGCCGCCCCTCGGTCTCGGTCTGCTTCTGCGACAGGTTCGGTGTCGGCGAAGCGGCGTGTCTACCGACCATGACGAGTGTGATGACCTTCATCTCATCCGGAATGGCAAGGATCTTCTTCACAGCTTCCTCGTCGAAGCCGGCAATCGGATGTGCCACGAGGCCGAGCTCGGTTGCCCGCATTATCATCAACCCGACGGAGAGACCCGTGTCAAAGAGGTAGTACTCCCTCCCGGTAATCTCACAATCATAATCGTGTCTGCTGTACACGGCGACGATCAGCGAGGCGTCCCGGCACCATTCGTTTCCCTTCGAAAGGGCATCATGAAGCTCGGCGAGACGATTGCTTCCGAATACGAAGACGTAGCGCCATGGCTGTTTATTGAAACAGGAAGGGGCGAGGGACGAACACGTTGCGAGATCATGAACCAGATCGGTCGTGATCTCTACGGGCTCGAGCGATCGATAGGCCCTTCGCCTTTGAATTGCTACATGTACATCCATCTGTACCCGTCTCCTTTCTGCCGGTCTTAGATATAGGCGTGAAGTCCCCCGAAGAATAGATTCCCCACGAACGAGATCACGAAGATCACAAACCCGACGATGGCACAGACGGCAAGCGCGCGCCCGCGCCACTTCCCGCGTATATCCTGGTGTAGAACCAGTGTATAGAAGAGCCATATCACCAGTGAGCCGGTCTCCTTTGGATCCCAGCTCCAGAATGATCCCCACGCCGACTGAGCCCAGATCGCACCGGCAAAGAGCGCACCGATCGTAAAGAGCGGATATCCTATACGGATCGAGCGTGAGATGAACTCCTCGAGAAAATCACGTGACGGGTAGAAGTCGGCCCCATCACCACCCCTATACCGGATCAGGTATACGATCCCTCCGCCCGCTGCTATGATAAATGCACCTTCGGCCAGGGCGGCCATCACCACGTGTATGTAAAACCAGTAGCTCTGCAAGGCCGGCATGAGTTGCTTCGACGCTTCCTTGGGAAGCAGCGATGCTATGACGAGTACGATCAGCAGGATCGGAGTGATGATGACCCCGAACACCATCCGGCGAAACCTCGCGAGGATAACTACAAAGGCCACAGCGACGAGCCACGACATGGTGAGTGCATACTCGAACATCGTCGAGAAGGGAGGATGCGTGCTGATCCACCATCGTGCAATAAGGCCTGCGGTATGAAAGGCCAATGCGACACAGAAGAGTACGGTGGCCATGATACCGATACTCCGTCTCTTCAGGGAGACGAAGACGGTGTAGGCGAGAAACGATACCAGGTAACACCAGAAGCTGGTCCAGAAGAAATCGATATCGGCTGCATGCATTACACATCAACTCCCAACATATCAGTGCAAACGGCTGCCGGCGATCGTCCCCCGCAGCTCGTCCTGTAATGCTCCCTTCAATCTCCCCAGCTCGCGCTCGAGACCGACTTTCCACCGGTACTCGATTCCCGCTATGACGAGGCCTTCCGGACCGACGGCTCCCGAGATCAGGCGGTAGTTGAACAGTAAGAGAACGATCAAGCCTATCGTGGCGATGGCAATACCTCCAAGGAACACGGACGATCCGGGATTGGTACCGATCTGGAGCCCCGTGAGGAGGACCGGCTCGATATCAGTGAGCACGAAGCTGCCAGTTTTCTCGAAACGGCTGTTGAACCGCCGGTGGTGCAGAAAGAGCCATCCGCGCTCGGGCGCCCCTCCGCTCTGCACCTCGATCTCCAGCGCCGGGTTCGCCATCGTAGCACTCGCCGAATACGGCCCCTGTGCCCCCACCCTGAAATCAGGTAGGAACCTCAGGGCGGAAAGCACCGCATCGCCCCCGGGTAGCTGAATCTCGTGCCCCGGCCTGACGGTAAGCGGTACCGTCCCCAGCCTGCCCTTTGCTGCGAACTCGATCCGGGCCCACCTGAATTCATCCTCATCCACGTAGTAGGAGCTCTGGTGAATGTCGAATTCCTTATAGTGCAGAGGATGATTGACCTCGATATCCGCGACGAGCACGGTATTACCCTCTTCGTTTATAACAGAAACCCTGGAGATATAGTCCCGTATCTCCAAACGCCCGGTTGTTATAATCCGGAAATCCTCGATACGAAGCGACTCGGAGCCTTCACCGAGGGGCAGGAGATCACCCGCCCGCCCGTAGAGCACCTCCGTCCACCCCCAGATACCCCCGATCACACCACCCACTGTGATGATGAGAATGCCGATATGAAAGAGAAAATTCCCCACGAACCGCCACCGTCCCCCCACAGCCGAGAAGAGGATCCCCCCCTCCCCGTCCCGTGAAGCCACACGGTACCCCTTGCGGGAGAGGACCGTTCTGACCCCCGCAAAGAGTGATTGCATGGTATCATCGTCCGCCCGCTCATGGCGCCCGTATTTTTTCCCGTAATGGGTGAGCACATCACGCCCACCGCCCCGTGCTGCTGAGAGATCGCTCCAGGCGAACTCGATGCGGGGAAGTTTCTTCGAGAGCGCCTTCGTACCGGCGGGTATTTTGATGCGGAAAGAACGAATGATGAATCGATTCCAGCGGGTTATCAAACAGAGTAGCAGAACGACAAAGAAGAGGGCAAGAACGGCGGTATACCAGAAGGAGTGGAACGGATCGTAGAGCCCGAAGAGATCAACCAACCACACCGCGGTCTTCCCCCAGAGCTTCACGTACATATCGCGCCGGTGCTCGAAATCCGCCGGAAAGACCTCGCTGCATATCCATCCGGCCGCGCTCGCGCCAAGCAGGACCGCAATGACGGCTACGGCGAACCGGTAGGTTACGAGGTCTTCCCTGATTCTCTGTGCAAGATTCCGCAATCCGACACCTTTCTGTCTGCGCTATAGTAAACTGGAACGGATGTTCCATGCAAGGGGCGAGCTGAAGTGAATTCTATTTGCCCCTCGCACCATAAAAGGTTATAAACGTATGATGATCGATCCGTTCCGTACATCGATCGTTTACGATCCGACACGTGGCGGGAAAGGTGATCACCGGAAAAAGATTCATACGTTGCTCGATATGCATCCTGCTTGCGCTTGTGCTCGGCATGTGCGGCGGGAAGGGTGAGGATCCCCAGAGTGAGGCCCGGTATGCAGAGTTCGAGCGGAAAATCGTAGACCTGTACTGCGATCTTCATCCACTCGTCAGCTCGAGGCTCGGACTCTACCGGGCCGATTCACTCCTCTTCACTTTCTCGGAGCGAGAGCTCGTCGAGGCTGCGCATCGCCTGAACGGCCTGCTCGACGATCTCGATGGATTCGATCTCTCGGCTCTTGCACCTCATCGCATCGATAACCTCGAGTTGCTCGCCAACTGGATCAAGGGTGAGCTCTTTGCACTGGAGACCGTCCGGAATCATCGGAGGAACCCATTGCTCTACTGCTGGATGATCGAGGAGGCCCTCTGCGGCCCATGCACGAGGATCGATGCCCCCTACGACGGAGAGCGTGCCGCCTACGAAAAGCGTATCGCCCGGATTCCCGCACTTTGTGCACATGCCAGGGACCACCTTACTGATCCTGCGCAGCCACACGTGAGGCTGTCGATCGATCTCCTCGACCGGCTCCTCACCTTATTTGCAGAGATCGAGGCCCGTGCATCGAGACGGTATGGCTCGCCGATCGGACCGATCGACGAAGTGAGAAGTGCCGTCGAAGAATTCCTTGACTACATCGAATATGACCTCTCGCAGTATGCGTTCGGGCGCTTGATACTCGGCTCCGAAAACCTCTCCAAGATCCTGATTTACGACGAGCTCCTCGACATCGATGTGAACAAGATGGTACAAGAGGCGGAACGGGCGATCCGCAAGCTCGAGAGCCAGGCCCTGTCTCTCGAGAAGAGCCTGGAGAGCATTGCCGTGCCCGGGGAAGACATGCTCTGCACCGGGATGCCGATCGACTCGTGCATCAAGGAGCTCATCTCAGAGATCGACACCAGGAGTTACGAAGGAAAACTGATTGAGCGTATTGAGGAGGAAAGAATAGAAATTGTATTCAACGGGTGCCGGGATGCCTCCGGTGAGCTGCCCGCAAATCCCTATCTCACGATACCGCCACCGGACGAACCGTTCTCGTTCGCGGTATTCACACCGCCCTTCTCGGGACGGGACGCTGCCACCTCCCTCTACATGCCGCGTAATCTTCCGGATGATACGGATACACTGCTCTACCAGCTTCTATCCGCTTCTGCAATCGTACGATCGATCGGATTCGAACGGATAGAGAGGGGGGACACGTTGCGCACCATCGTCGGCGGGCAGACGTTTCGTATAGCCTGGAGGATCCACAACCTGATGGATTGTATCGAGACCTTCCCCGAAAAAAGGCTCCTGTTGCAGTCGATATTCATGCGGGAGAAGATCCACGCCCTTGCACGGATGATCGTCGTCTTCAAACTGCATGCAGGAACATTCACCTCCGAGTCCGCCATCGAGTACCTGTCCACCACGGCCGGTGTGTCCATGCGACGTGCCGGGTACGAGGTCACCCTCGCCGCTTCTTCCCCTTCACTGGCCTACAGTGGATTATGCATCCTCATGCTCGAAGAGATGGTAAAGAAAGCCGGCCTGGCAAGGGGCAGAAAGAAACCGCATCGGTTCGTACGGCAACTCCTCCTCGACAATCTCGACCTGCCGCTCCCTATGATCCAAAACAGAATTCCCGGGAAGTGATGGTATACGGTGGGCCTCCCGCAGGGTAGCCGGTCACGGGGTCATCCGGTTCGGCCGGTCTCGAAACGAGTGGGAAGGGAAGGTGCGAAATCGCCTACCTGTTCCGGCCAAACGGTGCATCGGGCGCCTCGAAGACGATCTCACCGCCCAGGATCGTGGCCAGCACCCGTATATCCGGTATCCTTTCCGGCTCAATACGCATGATGTCCTCCGAGAGGACGATGAAATCTGCGAGTTTGCCTGGTGTAATGGTGCCGCGCAGGTCCTCCTCATGGGCGGCGTAGGCCGCATCGATGGAAAACGCCCGCACCGCCTCATCGACCGTCAGGCACTGATCGGGTATCCATCCACCCGGCGGACTCCCCCCGCGGTCCATTCGTGTCACCGCCGCATATATCCCCAGCAGCGGATCTATCGATTCGACCGGGAAATCAGAACCGCCGGGAATTCTGCAGCCGGAGGAGACGAGGGAACGCCACGCGTAGGCGCCGGCCAGCCGTTGCTCGCCGAGGCGCGCACCCGCCCACGGCATGTCGGATGTGCAGTGCGTGAATTGCATGGATGGTAGAACGCCGAGCCGGGCGAACCGGCCTATATCCTCCGGTGCGATCACCTGGGCATGCTCTACCCGGTGCCGCATATCGGAGGCGGGATACTCGGCGAGAATCCGCTCCAGTATATCGAGCATCATTCTGTTGCCGCCATCACCGATGGCATGAGTCGCCGTCTGGAACCCCTTCCGGTGACATCTCATGATCCTGCGATACAGCGTCTCGGGGTCCTCCACCACGATGCCCCTGTTACCGGGATCGTCGGAATAATCCTCGAGCAAAGCGGCGCTCCGCGCCCCCAGTGAACCATCGGCGTAGAATTTCACACCGACGACCGAAAGGCGGTTATCGGCGTATCCCCTGAGCGGCCCGGCGGCGAGAAGGCTGTCGAGATCCTCCTCGTCATTACTGAAATAGAGTGTGAGCCTGAACGGCAGCTCCTCCCGATCGAACAGCTCGCGGTAGATTGAAATCGTCTCACTCCCGACACCCATCTCGTGCACACCGACGAGCCCGGTGGAGAGGCATTCACGGGCCGCCTGCCGTATAAGCAGCCTCTTCTGCTGGCGTGTCAGGGTCGGTACCGCGTCGCTGACAAGGTCGATGGCGTTATCGATGAGCAGGCCTGTCGGTACTCCGTTTCCATCCCGCACGATCTTCCCGCCCCCCGGGTCGATCGTGGTTCCTGTAATTCCGGCCAGACGCAGAGCCTCGGAGTTCGCAACGGCCGCATGTCCGCACACCCTGACCAGAAACACCGGATTATTCGGGGCCAGTGAGTCGAGCGCACCCTTCCCGGGGAAGTGCGGATCAGGCCAGTCATTCTGATCCCAGCCACGCCCGACGATCCATGCACCCTCACCGGCCGACCGCAATCGATCGGTGAGCCTGTCGAGCACCTCGGTAAACGATTTGGTTCCAACCAGATCAACCTTCTCTTTCACCTTGGCATAACCCATGAAATGAGCATGCGCATCGATGAGTCCCGGTATGACCGTCTTTTGGCCGAGGTCGAACCGTTGGGCCTGCGGACCGCAGGTAGCGAGGAGCTCGCGTGAGTCCCCGACCGTTACGATGCGGCCGCCCCCGACGGCGACCGCCTCGGCACGGGGCAGTTCTGCATCCAAGGTATACAGTTTTCCGTTGTAGAACACGGCCTCCACTCTCGCACGTCCCTTAATCTCCGCTGCAGCGCCCCCACGACCGCCGGACCATGTCATCGCCACGATACACGCTGCCAAGAGTAACAGGCAGATAACCGTTTCCCGGTTCATCGCTCCTAGCTCCCCTGCACCGGACGATCTGTCACGGGCATTGGCGTCAAGTCATTGCGGTTGCCACCGCCCGCCTTCCTGCGGAAAACGGTCTACGTGTGCCGGGCAACCGGAAGTGAAACTACCACACAATTTCCATACAGTCGAGGTAAAAAGGATTGTTCTTCGGTTGCCTGATATCGGACAATTCATTATCATCTTAGGGATCAGGTTGGAATGCAAAGGAAACGTATGATGCAGTACTACTACCGGCAATCGGGGAATCCGTTCGTGAATGTATGGCGTCGAAGCCTGGTCAACAAGATCATCTTCATCAACGTCGCCGTCTTTATAGTCCTGCTGTTCCTCGATCGCTCGATCACCATGCCAGCATTCAGCCTCGTTCCGAGATTTGTCGTGACGAAAGGGTATGTCTGGCAGCTCGTCACCTACATGTTCATTCACTATGATTTTATCCATATCGCACTAAACATGTTCGTCATCTGGATGTTTGGAACCATCCTCGAAAGCAGCTGGGGAAGCAGTCGGTTCTTGCGGTTCTATCTATTCTGCGGTCTCGGTGGTGCCGTCTTGAGCTTCCTTCCTCCGTCCTTCAACTCCTTCATTTACGGTGCCTCCGGAGCCGCCTACGGTGCCCTTGCCGCGTTCGCGGTTCTCTATCCCTACAACGAAATCTATTTTCTGGGGATCTTCCCCGTGAAAGCCCGTACACTCGTCATCGTATTCGTTGCAATCGAGCTGCTCCTCGGATTCAGCGGAGGAACGGGGATAGCCCATCTCGCACATCTCGGCGGCATGGTTGCGGGGGTACTGTACACGAGGCGTGATCACCGGGGGTGGTGGTTCTGGTCGAAGATCGATGCGCTCGTACCGAAACTTCCGGTTCGCATATCATTCGACCGGGATGCCCAATCGCAGAACGATGATATCGATGATCCGGGGAAGATCGACTCGATACTCGATAAGATCGCCGCAAAGGGATACGAAAATCTCACCGAGACCGAAAAGCGGATACTGGAGAATTATTCACGGAAAACGCAGAAGCATTAGCCCCATCGACGCCCTACAGCTCCTCCGGGGCAGCGCCAATGCTACATCCACGCCGGGACCCGTACGCTACCCGTCCAAACCGCCGGATGCGCTCTCGTAGGCTTCCTTCTCCTCCTCGCTCAGATCACGAGACGGGATGCCGTCACGTACATCGAGGGCGTACCCCCTCGTCGAGTTCCTCCCGACGAGATTGGTCAGGATGAAACCGTTCTTTTCCTTTGTGAGCATACAGAGGGAATAGCTCTGCATTCCGCCGACATCCTCGAAGGCGTTGTACTTGACGAGCCCCACACCGGTGTAGCAGTTGTCGAGGCGCTTCCGAACGGCCCTGAGCTCTTCGGCATGACCCTGTAGGTATGCCCGATTCTCATCGACACCCCTCAGCAGCTCCTCGAGAGCCCGCTCTGCGCCCTTCTCCGCATAGATTTCAGACATGCCTCGGAAGGGTTGCCTCAACCGTCGTACATCCCTTGCGATGAAGACGATCGCCACGACGGCCGCCACAGCAAGCACGAGGGATACGATAATCAGGACGTGTCCGTAGGTAGCAATAAACCCGCTCAAATCCAGGAAGACCGACCCCCTTTCCTCTGTCGAACGGGATTCAGGGTAAAAAAACACACGTTCCGTGTAAAGTAATTTTTCGTGCTACCTGATACGGACACGGTATGTGAGAAGGGACGAACCCTCCGCCTTGACCGGAATGAAGAAGTGCACCATGTGCGCGGAGACCTTCTTCGGCTCGTGCGACGAGGAGAGCACCTCCCAGTCCCCCGGCACCTGTTCGATCACCTTGACGGTTACATCCTCTTTTTTTGCATTCCGGATGGTGATCTTGTATTCGTACTCGTACACCTTTCCTCTGGAGATGACCTCGTAATCGACCTGTACGCGCTCCGCCGTGATGTCGAACGCCTCCCCGAGCTGGAGCGAGACCTTCTCGCCCCGGGGGGTATGGTCGATGCGGTCTTCCCCGACAAGCTGGAGGCTCCCTTCGGAATCTGCCTTGTACATACGAAAGATCCCGGCGGGCAGCGGCTCGCCGAGATTGTTCTCTTTCGAGTTCTCGAAGTGCACCATTACCGTTATATGCTCCTTGACCGTCTCTCCCATGCGCGAACGGCGGTCGAACCACATCCTCCCGGCGGGAAGAACGTATTCCTTGTCTATTCCGACATCGTGCGCCTTGAGGAGCTCCACCTGCTTTGTCTGCCGGTCCTTGAGTGTGGTGCGCCGCCTGAGCGTGTAGAGATGGTACTCGAAGAACTCCTCCTCAACGACACCAGCCTTCAGGGCGAGTGCATCGTATTCGGCCTGCGTCCGTCTCGGCATACGTTTCCTCTCACGGTGAATCGTGCCGGCCACGAGCTTCAGTTTCGCGTTCTCGAACCCGGCGCCACTCGTATTGGTGAGAGTCACCCAGCCGGTAAGATTCATCGTGCGATCGTCCGCATCGAGGACGGCCACGTAGTCCGCCTTCCAATTCATACCGGAGGTCAGATATGAGACCTCTACTCGGCCGTCACCGCCTCTGGAATCGAGCAACCACACGAGTGTCGGCCGTGCGATGAGATTCTCCGGCAACTCCGGCAGGACGACACGCCCGGGATAGCCGACGTGTATCTCCTCCCCTATTCTGTATACGGGCCCTCCGCTGGTACTGAGAAGCGTCGCTGCAACCCTCCGCTCTTCACCCGTCTGTGGGTGCTTTACGTAGAGATCGACCTGGCGACCCACATATTTCTCCATGAGCTTTTCGGGGCTGATGAGATCGTACTCGTAATTCTGCTCGAGAACCATGAAATCACGCAGCCCTCCGAGAACAGAGACGCTCACCGACGTCGGATCGATTCCCGCCGTGACATCCTCGAACCGCAGCGATACGGTCCCCCGGGGGATTGTGAGTGATCTCACTTCACGGACGAGTCCGAGGTTCTGGTTGTAGATCGTGACCGACACATCGTGACGGTCCGATGCGGTACTTTCTCTGACTTCGGCCTGGACACCGAAGGATACAGACACGGCCAGTGCGATCAGGAGAAAACGTTTCAGCATCACCATGCCTCCTTCAAAGCTGAACCCTGAGATAAGTCGATTCTCGGGAACCTTTCGGCTCCACCTCATTATACAACGGGATGTCTCGGTGTGATGCGCGAAAGATGAGCCGCCCGGGGCAGCCTTAATAAAAAAGGGGCTTTCCAGCCCCTCTGTATCGAAATGCCGGGAGCGGGACTCGAACCCGCACAGGTTTTCACCCACTACCCCCTCAAAGTAGCGTGTCTACCAGTTCCACCATCCCGGCTAAACCCGGTATTCGAGATTCGAATTATTGCTGTTCGGGCTTTCCGGTCTCCTGCTCTTGAGTCCCGGCAGCCTCCTCCTGACCCTCTTGTACGGGTTCGGGGACATTCCCGAGGATATCGTTCACATTCTTCTGCTCCTCGGGTACGACCGTTCCCCATTGCTGCCGCTGGGCCGCCCTCCTGAGGGCGCTCTCCTGCTCCTGTCCACCCCTGCCGGCCGAGAGGAATGCCAGTGAGAGGGATGTAACCATAAAAAGAACAGCGAGATACGTCGTCGCCTTGCTCAAGAAGGTGGCGGTTTCCCGCCCACCGAAGACCGTCTGTCCTCCACCCCCCCCGAACGCACCCGAGAGCCCTCCTCCCTTGCTCGACTGCATGAGCACAACGACGATGAGGAGAAAACAGGTAATTACATGAATCGTTACAAATACATTAAATAGCATTCCAATACCATCCTTCTACAAATGAGAAGTTTAATTTAAAAAACTGCCCCAGTCAAATGAATTATACCGCCCGGGAGCCTTTCCGGCCCCTAGGGGGAAGGAAAGATGATACCGAGAAAAGTCGATGCGGTAAGTGAGGCGCCGCCGACGAGAACGCCATCGATCTCCTCTTCGGCCATAAGCTCTGCAGCGTTACCGGGTTTTACACTCCCACCATACAGGATCACGGTTGACTCTGCTAGCTCGGGCGTGAAAAGATCCTCGAGAACCGTGCGAATCCCCGAATGCATCTCTGCCGCATCCTGTGGCGTGGCAGTCCTTCCGGTGCCGATCGCCCATACGGGTTCGTAGGCGACGACGGTTGTGGCGATCTCGTCCCGGGAAAGTCCCGCAAGCACCTCCTGGATCTGGGCTGCAACCACTGCGGCCGCATCTCCGGCCTCCCGCTGCTCGAGCACCTCACCGACACAGAAGATCGGCACAAGGCCCGCCTTCAGGGCCGCCCGGAGCTTCTTCGCAAGCAGATCGCCTCGTTCCCCGAGAATGTGCCGTCTCTCCGAATGACCGACCAGGACATAGGTGCAGCCGAGTGACTTCAGCATCCGTGCCGAGATCTCCCCGGTAAAAGCCCCTTCATCCTCGTAGTAGAGGTCCTGGCCGCCGGTCTTGACGATGCTGCCCCGGGTCACATCGGTCACGGCCGGTAGTGTTGTAAAGGGCGGAATAAGTACTACCTCGCTCGCAGGCTCGGTACCCTCGAGCCCCGCCAGAATCTCCCGTGCAAGACCCGCCCCCTCGGTATGATCCTTGTGCATCTTCCAGTTCCCGGCTACGATCGATCGCCTCATTGCAGGACCTCTCTGTAATAAACCACCAATAATCCAGTTACTCAAACTGTAACGGGAATTCGAGCCATCAGCCGCTATCGTTCAGCACCTCGACGCCGGGGAGCTTCTTGCCCTCGAGAAGCTCGAGGGATGCGCCCCCGCCGGTCGAGACATGTGTCACCTTGTCGGCCAGATGAAGCTGGTTCAGGGCGGCGACACTGTCACCTCCGCCGACGACCGTCATTACACCCTCTTCGGTGATATCGGCGATCACCTTGGCGATCTTCCTCGTGCCGCCCGCATAGTTCGGCATCTCGAATATGCCCATGGGGCCGTTCCAGAAGACCGTTCTCGCACGCACGAGCTCTTCCTTGAAGACCTCGATGGTCTTCTCACCTATATCGACCCCTATCCAGTCCTCCGGGATGTCGCCGGTGGAGACGGTCTTGTGTGGAACATCGTTGTCGGCCTCACTGGCTACGATACAGTCCACCGGGAGGAAGATCTGGCGTTCTTTGCCGCTGCCCGCCTTCTCCATCAGCTCCCTGCAGAGCGGGATGTACTCCTCGTCAACGAGGGATCTCCCTACCTCGAGCCCGACCGCCTTGAAGAAGGTATAGGCCATTCCCCCGCCGATGACGATACGGTCGACCCGATCGAGGAGATTCTTCACGAGGCCGATCTTACCCGAGACCTTCGCTCCACCCAGAACCGCCACGAACGGGCGCTCCGGCTCTGCGAGCAGCCCCTCGAGCACCTCGAGCTCACGCTCCATGAGAAAACCCGCAACACGATCGTCGAATAGGTGTGCCACACCTTCCGTCGAGGCGTGCGCCCTGTGGGCCGTACCGAATGCATCGTTGGAGAAGCAGTCGCCGAGGCGCGCGAGCTGGCGGGCGAATACCTGGTCGTTTTTCGTCTCACCCTCGTAGAACCTCACGTTTTCGAGCAGCAGTACCTCGCCGGGCGCCAGGGAAGCGGCCTTCTTCTCTACCTCTTCTCCGATACACGCCTCGATGAACCTGACCGGGTGGGAGATCAGTTCGCCGAGCCGATAGGCCACGACCTTCAGACTCAAGGCAGGATCAACAGCGCCCTTTGGTCTTCCGAGATGCGACATGAGGATGACCGACGCCCCCTTCTTCGCTGCGAAGTCGATGCTCTCGAGGGCGGCCCTGATCCTTGTATCATCGGCGATATCCCCGTCCTTTGTAAGGGGCACGTTGAAATCGACGCGCATCAGTATCTTCCGGCCGGCGATCTCTATATCCCTGAGCGTCTTCTTTCTCAAGGCCATATCCTCCTGTCTTCTTTCACAACCGCATCAGCTGGCGATCTTCTTCAATAGATCTACCATCCTCAACGCATAGGCGTACTCGTTATCGTACCAGGCAAGGACCTTAAAGACCCGCGGTGCTATCTGCATCGTCGAGAGGCTGTCGAAGACCGATGAATGCGTATTCCCGACGATATCGATTGAGACGATCGGATCCTTGCAGTATTCCACGATGCCATTCATCGATGTCTTGGCCGCCTTGCTGACGGCTGCGTTTACCGCCTCGACGGTCGCGCTCTTCTTGAGGTTCACGACGAGGTCGACGAGGGAACCGTTGGCGACGGGCACACGGACCGCAAGACCGTTCAACTTTCCCGCGAGTTCCGGCATCACGACGCCGACCGCCTTGGCGGCCCCCGTGGTCGTCGGAATCATCGATACGGCGGCGGCGCGGGCCCTGCGCAGGTCCTTGTGCGGGAAATCGAGAATCCGCTGGTCGTTTGTATAGGCATGAATGGTTGTCATGAGCCCGTTGACGATGCCGAACGAGTCATGCAGGATCTTGGCGATCGGAGCGAGGCAGTTCGTCGTGCACGACGCATTCGAGATGATGTGATGCTTCTTCTTCCTGTACAGACCGTCGTTTACTCCCATTACGATCATGATATCCGGATCCGGGGATGGAGCCGATATGATAACCTTCTTTGCCCCGGCCGCCAGGTGCTTGGCCGCATCGACGTGTTTTCTGAAAACTCCGGTCGATTCGATGACGAAATCCACGCCGAGCTTTTTCCACGGCAGAGCGGCACAGTCCCGCTCCGAGAAGACCTTGATCTTCCTCGCACCCACAACTAACGAACCATCCTTCCCTACAGTGACCTTCCCGGGGAAGACACCGTGCACGGAATCATATTTGAACAGGTGCGCCATCGTTGCCGCATCGGTCAGATCGTTCATCGCGACGATATTGATACGCTTATCGTTGATCGCATGTCGAAGAACGAGTCTCCCGATACGCCCGAAACCGTTGATGCCTAACTGTATCGCCATCTCCTCCTCCTTGTCACAGAGAGATTCCTGGCAACCGATTATCCCTTCCCCGCACTTCCGAACAGCTTTATCTTCGCTCGCACGACCTTCGCCACCGCCTCCCGCCCGGACCCAAGGTACGAGCGGGGATCGATGCCTTCCGGCTTCTCGCTGAGACTCTGCCTGACGGCGGCAAGAAAGGCAATCCGCATGTCTGTATCGATATTTACCTTACAGATACCGAGCCGAACCGCCCGGACGACCGCATCATCCGGAACGCCCTTGGTGCCCGCAAGCTTAGCGCCGAACTCGTTCGCCAGCGCTACATGCGTCTGATTGACCCCGGAGGCGCCATGAAGGACGAGCGGTATCGATATCCCTCCGGCGATCTCCTCGATCCGATCGAAGGCGAGCCGCGGTTCCCCCTTGAACTTGTATGCCCCATGGGATGTGCCGACCGCAATGGCGAGCGAGTCCACACCGGTCCGTTCGACAAATTCCACGGCCTCCACCGGATCCGTAAGAAGGGCATCGCGCTCCTCCACGGAGATGTTGTCCTCGATACCGGCGAGGCGTCCGAGTTCCCCCTCGACCGATACACCCTTCGGTTTCGCCCTCTCGACAACCTCCCTTGTGACGGCGATATTCTCTTCGAAGGGAAGGTGGGAACCGTCGATCATGACCGAGGTGAATCCCCCGCCGATGCAGCGATCGATTACGGCCATATCCCTGCCGTGATCGAGGTGCAGGGAGAGTGGAATGGACCGTTCACGGGCCGCCAACCGCACGAGATCCACGATATAATCGAACCCCGCGTACTTGATGGCCCCTTCGGAAACTGCAATGATAACCGGACTCCTGAGCTCTTCGGCGGCGGTCGTGATCGCCTGGACGAACTCCATGTTGTTGACGTTGAAGGCACCGACTGCATACACGCCCGCCTTCGCCGCATCGAGAAGTTCCTTGTTGGTAACCAGCAACCCAGCTCCTATCGTGCAAAAGTCCGATTCCTCGATATCAAGAACCATATATTTACCAAAAACCGGGCCCATGTCAAGTTTACAATCTACAAGCCCTTCGGCGGCTTCTCGCCTGAAGATCCCGGGCGCTGCCAGCGGCCAGCACCACCACTGACGATGGACGGGCACCGTTGAGTGCCTGAATGCATGCCCCGATCGTATTGCCTGTGGTTACGATATCATCGACCAGAACGAGATCCCTTCCCTCGAGCGGTCCGGGGAAATCGAGCCCGAACGCCCCGCTGACGTTCTCGACTCTTCGTGATGTCTCGAGCTTCGATTGGGGCTTAGTTCTTCTGACCCGCCTGAGTGTATCGCTCTCGACCGACAGACCGAGTGCGGCCGCGACCTCCCGGGCGAGAAGCGCAGCCTGATTGAATCCTCGCTTGCGCTGCCTTGACGGATGGAGGGGAACGGGGACCAACAGGGCCTTGGATCGCCGCGGGCGCACACACCGAGTCAGGTGTCGGGCGAGGCTTTGAGCCATCCACCAGCCGAGTGACGGAACGGCCGTCTTCCCACCGGAGAACTTGAGAAACCTGATGAGTGCAAGAAGCTGGTCGTTGAGCACGAATGGGGTTACGAGAGGAATATCCAGCCGGTCGCTTGTACCTCCGCCATCGGACGGTCGTTTTGCGCTTTGTAGAGCCTGGATTGGTGTTCCGGCCGTATCCGCAAAGGCGGCCGTGCCTCCCGATGGTTCGAGTGTCAGCCAGCAGGAGGGGCAGAGCACCCTCGCCGGGATCATGATACCGCCGAGGAGGGGCAGCACAAAATCACGCTCGAAGAATGCAAGGGTCTCCGGTGGCCACCCGGGCGGAAGTGCAACCGGCACAGGCGGTAGCCGTTCGATTTCCGTTTCACAGACAACACAGAGGGAGGAGGCGAATTGATCGATGAGAGCGGAAACAAACCCACGAACCACAACCCCACAACCCCTCTCCGATACATCGACTTACCGGCCGCTTCGGCCGGTGGAGTGCCGGGCTCGGCCGGCATATGATCCCGACTCACATATCCGCCCGGCCGGGCTTGTTCCCGGGGAGCCGGGGGAGCACGACGAGCAGAAGGACTCCTGCGAGAACAAGAGCCAGGCTCGTGACCTGGCTCACCGTGATGAAATCTCCGACCATCGAAGTGCTCTCGTAGAACCTGAAGAAGTCGACGATGAATCTGGCGATCCCGTACAGGATGCAAAGCAATGAAAAGGTGAATCCATCGAATCTGTTCCATCTATCCAGGACCATAAGCAGGCCGAATATCACGAGCCCGTAAAAGGAGGAGTAGAGCTGCGTGGGATGAATGTGCGTATCACTGAAGGTATAACCGGCCGGTGAATGATTCGGGAATACCAACCCGAGGACACACTCCGTCGGTCGCCCGAAGCAGCATCCACTGAGAAAACAACCGACACGCGTGAGAAAAACACCGAGCGCGATGGATGGGGCGCAGATATCGGCCACGCGGAAAAAGGGGATCCGTTTCCTTCTGACGAAGACGACGGCACAGATGATGGCCAGCACGAGTCCGCCGTAATAGGTGGCCCCGCCCTGCCAGAGTGCTACGATATCCAAAAGACTGTGATAGTGATCCCGGTGCGTGATGATATAGAGGCCGCGGGAGCCTATCACCGATGCTATGACGAGGATGATGCAGAGATCGAAGAGGATCTCCTTTTCGATTCCCCGCCGTTCGGCGCGCCGGGAGGCCAACAGGATACCGATGAAAAAACTCAGGGCAAGCATGAGGCCATACGAGTAAACCCTCAGTTTGCCGAGCTCGACTAAAACGGGATGCACTTCCACCTCCTTATGTTCCGCTGATACTCATGCCGTCGATCCGGATGGCCGGCGATCCGTACGGTCCGATAAAGATCGAGTCCTTTCCCACTTCCCGGATCCCTGCGAGCAGATCGAGCACATTACCGCTCATCATCATCTCACTGATCGGCACCCTGTCTCCCCCGGAACGGACATGGTAGCCGCTGATCCCAACCGAGAAATCACCGGATATGTGATCGGCGGTATGCATCCCCATGACATCCAGCACGTATATTCCCGGGATTAGATCGTCGACCATCTCGGCTGTGCTCCGCGCACCCGGAAGCAGGAAGAGGTTCGTGGGACCCGGCTCGGGAAGATCCTTGAAGGTGGCCCTCACGGCGTTGGCGGCAACCGGAACACCGAGCTTCCTGGCCGAGAACGCGTTATGGAGATATCCCCGCAGCGAGCCTGATTCTACGACAACGCGGCGCTCGGTCGGCGCTCCCTCGCCGTCGAACGCCGCATTATTACAACCCGCCTCGAGAAATGGGTCATCGATAACGGTAACGTACTCCGGTGCAATCTGCGATCCCTTCCTTCCGGCGAGCACGGATGCGCCTTTTACGACCATCTCACCGGAGAGGGCCCGCTTGAGCAATCCCAGGAAACTGGTCACCGCACTACCATCGAGAACCACCGGGTACCGTCTCGTCTCGATCCTCCTGCTGCCAACCAGTCCGACGGCACGTGCTGCGGCTTCGCGGCCGGTCGATGCGAAATCGAGATCCCCGCAGTCGAGCCCCTGGGCATGAAACCAGCCGCTCCTGATCTCATCCCCCTGTTTCGCAATGGCCTGAATGGAGCAGGAGCAGAATCCTCGCTCCTCGGTCCGAAAGAATCCCCGCGTGCTCGCAACGAAAACCTCGCCGACGGATTCGGTGTAGCTGGCCCCCTCCGTATTGACGATCCGTGGATCGTGTGACAGGCATGCCTCCTCCATGGTTCGTACGCCTGCAATCTTTACCTGGTTCCCCCCGGCCGAAGGAAGCTTCGGATAGAGGCCCTCACGTATCGACTCTTTGCGATACGGTGCCAGTATATCCACATCAACCGGAGTGCTGTTGGAGGCGCACTCCAGAGCCTTCTGAAAGGCTGCACTCAAGCCGTCGGGTGAAAGATCGCTCGTAGAGACATGGCCTACACGTCCCTCATGTACGAGGCGGATTGCGATCCCGGCGTCCCGGCTGCTCTCGATGGACTCGATCTTCCGGCGGTGCATCTCCACCCTGTATCTACGCACCCGCTCTCCGTACACCTCGCATTCACACTTCCCGACGGAAGCGAAATCCAGTATGCTGTTGATACTCGATTCCACCGTTACCCACCTAGTATTCGTAAAAACGTGCGCTGAAGTTCAGCAGGGTACCGGCCATAAAACAGCTTATGACCATCGAGCTGCCGCCGTGGCTAAGGAAGGGAAGCGGCAGGCCCGTCACCGGTGCCAGGCCGATCGTCATCCCGATATTGACAATGACGTGAAATGCGAAGTAGGCACAGACGCCGACGGCGGCGATCGATGCGAACCGGTTCTTCACGTTGATCGCCAAATAGAGCCCGCGGACGATCATGACGGCAAAGAGGAGGAGCACGACAACGGCACCTATATACCCCAGCTCCTCCGAGAGAACGGAGTAGATGAAATCGGAGTGTTTCTCCGGCAGAAAGGCTAGAAGCTTCTGCGTTCCGTGAAGATACCCCTTCCCGATAAAGCCCCCCGAGCCGATGGCCACCTTTGACTGGTACACCTGCCAGCCCGTTCCCAGGATATCAGACTCCGGACGCAGAAAGGCAAGGATCCGTTTCTGCTGGTAGAGCTGCAACCTGTTCCAGAGGTTAGGCACGATCAGCATGACACCGAGATTCAGTCCCACCAGCAAGACACCCTGCACGATATCACGCCGTCGGCGGTAGGCGAGGATGAGGATGACGAGCAGAAAGATCAGGAGTGGATAGGGATAGGTGCCCCGTCCGAGCGTGCGTTCACTGTAAATCGTAAGGAAGGCACTTATAAGCGGTGTGATAAAGAGAACGAGGATATTCTCATTGAGCCCCCGCCAGTAAAGGATCGTAAAGAGAAGGGCGGGAAAGACGAGGGAGGTCCCGAGATCCGGCTGCTTCACCACGAGGAGAAAGGGTATCGTAACAATCAGGAAGGAGAGGGCGAGCACCCTGAGTTTGTTCGGATCGTTCCGCTTCTCGGCGAGCACGCGCGCCAGGAGGAAGATCACGGCGACCTTCATGAACTCACTGGGCTGAAACCGGAAACCGCCAAGCACAATCCAGCGGCTCGCCTTCTGCGAGGGCTCGAGAACGAGGACGACAATGAGAAGTCCCACACCTGCAAGGTAGAGAAGAACCGCCAAGCTCTCGTAGTACCTGAATGGAACGATGGTTGCGAAGATCAGAACGCCGATCCCGATCAGGAACCAGATGACCTGACGGTGGAAGAATGAGCTCTCACCGGATTGAAACGTCCTACCCAGATCATCGGGTACGTGACCGATGGAGTAGAGGGTCAGCAGTCCGAACCCGATGAGCAACAGGACCGGCAAGAGGATCAACCAGTCGAGGTTATGTAAGAATCTATCTCCCACTGCTCTCCCTTATTACCCGCCGCTGTCCGATCGCCGGGACACGGCGGGTTCCCTCATCGATTCGGCCCCGCTACCCGGTCGACGTCGAGAACACCATACTGATATCCGCCTTCGAGGCCGGCAACGGTCGAGAAATACTCCGCCAGGATCTCGCGGGCAAGCGGGGCCGCCATTGCGCCGCCGTGCCCTGCGTTTTCCATTACGATCGTAAGAACGACCTCCGGGGCGTCGACGGGCGCATACGCCACGAAGAGGGCATGATCCTCACCGTGAGGATTCTGGGCCGTTCCCGTTTTTCCTGCTATCCGAAAATCGGCGAGTGCGGCCGCCCGCCCGGTTCCCGACTCCCCCGAGACGACGCCTTCCATGGCACTCTTGATAATCGGAAGCTCCCTCCTGTCGATCCCCTGTATGGCAACCGACATCCCACCGGGGCGGTAGACGACCTTTCCGTCGGTGTCCACGATCTTCAGCACGACGTGCGGCCGAACCATCGTACCGCCGTTGGCGAAGATCGCAGCCATGAAGCAGAGTTGCATAGGTGTTGCCAGAAGCTCTCCCTGGCCGATGGAGTAGTTGAGCAAATGCCCCTTGGTCCACTTGCGCTTACCGAACCGTCGATCGAAGTATGCATGATCGGGACAGTTACCGACGACTTCACCCGGCAGATCGATCCCGGTCACTCGTCCGAACCCGAAGAGGCGGCCGGCGGCGGCGAACTGGTCGGCCGTCAGCATTTCCCCGACCTGGTAGAAATAGACGTCACAGGATTCCACGATGGCGCCGTAGAGCGAGAGTGTCCCGTGCCCCTCGGGCTTCCAGCACCCGAAATATCTGTTCCCGAACTTGTAGGCGCCGAGACACGGTACGAGGTGCTGCCCGCGTCTGATCACATCCTCCCTGAGTCCCGCATATGCCGTTATCAGCTTGAAGATCGATCCGGGCGGGTACGTTGCCTGCACCGTCCGGTTGAAAAGGGGCTTTGCAGGATCGCTGTTCAGCTTGCTCCACTGCTGCTCGCTCACACCAACGAGAAAGATATTCGGATCGTAGGTCGGGCGGCTGATGGCGGCGATGATCTCACCATTGCGGGGATCAATCATCACGACACTGCCGCGCTCCCAGTCGAAGATGCGTTCGACGGCACGCTGCAGTCTGAGATCGATCGTGAGATAGACATCGTTTCCCGGTATAGGAGGTTGCGAGCTGATGAATTCCGCCCCATCACGTGCATCGAGTATGTTTTCGATCTCACCTATCCTGATCCCCTCCGCACTGATCTCCACCACACGGATCCCTTCCTGGCCCTTGAGGAACCCCTCGTAGCGATATTCGACGCCCGTCCGCCCGATGATATCACCCGGTTGCAGGTTCTGGGCCCACTTGAGATCATCGTCTGTCACTTCACCGACGTAACCGAGCACATGGGCAGCCAGGGAGCCTTCAGGGTACTGCCTCCGGGGTTTCATCTCGAGCTTGAAGAAGGGAAAGAGATCCCGGTTCTCCATCAGTATCGAGATCTGGCGCTTGTTTGCCGTCCCTACCGCGGTCATCTCCCTACCGTCGGGGTAACGCTTTTGCCACTCGGAGAGATTGTGTCTCAGCTTTTCCTCGTCTATCTGTAACCACTCACAGGCGAGCTGCAAGCGGCCCTCCCGTCCCTGCACCTTTCCCGGTAATACACTGATCTGATACACGGGAACATTGACGACGAGCTTTGAGCCTTCACGGTCGCGGATAATGCCGCGCGGGGCGAGCACCCGCTCACGTTGGATCCGGTTGGAAAGTGCCAGCTTGCTGTAATAATCGTTACGAATGACCTGCAAGTAGAACAGGCGAATACCGAGGATGACAAAGATGGAGAGCAGAACGATGAGCACTTTGTTCAACCGCGCCCCCAGTACGACCCTATCCCTCTGGTCAATAGCCGCCACGCCTGCTCACCACCCTTCGTGTTGTCGCACCGACGAATCCAAGCACGACCACTCCGACCACCGCCGTATACAGTGCGGATAGCAGTGAGTACCGAAAAAAGGATGCGAGCATGTCGGTGATGGTGAAGGACGTAATGATAATGAGGCTTATGATATCATTGATGAGCACGGCCAAGAGGATCAGCACGCCCCTGAAGAGGGAACTCTCCGGAAACAGGCCGATGCCGATACGGGAAACACCGTAGGCGATAATCGACTTGGCGAGAGCATTCATCCCGAGGAAATCGGCGTTACCCAGATCCTGCAGAAATCCGAGACAGAATCCGATCGCAACCGCCGCAACCGGTCCCCTGTCGAGAACGAGCGCAACGAGAAGAATGATCATGAGATCGGGCGCGACACCACCGATGGCTATGTGATGAATAACCGTCATCTGCAGGACCAAGAATATCAGCGCTATGAGCACGATGCGTAGTACGTACACGGTTCGCTCCTTCAGCGCTCCTTAACCTCGATCTCCTCGAGCTGATCGTACAGATCCTCGTTATCCCAGCCACGCCCACCGATTACTACGAAGAGTTCTTCGAGGGCGTTGAGGTCGACCATCGAGACGACACCGACCTTGCGCGATAGCCCTCCCTTCTCTTCCGTAACCTGAAATGCGGTACCGACCAAAAATCCCTTCGGGAAGAGCCTTCCGAGACCGCTCGTGACCAGCGTATCGCCCACCTCCACATCCTCCTCCTTGCCGATATACTCTAGCCGGAAGAGATTTCCGCGCTCCCATTCAAGAATGCCCACAACACGGCTTCGCTTGACGAGACAGCTCACCGAAATGGCCTTGTTGTTCAAGAGAAGTATCCGTGAGAAGTCGGGAAAGACCTGGCTGACGCGCCCCGCGAGCCCCCTGCACCCGACCACCGCCATGCCGACTCTCACACCGTCCCGGCTTCCCCGGTCGACCGTGATCGAGTGATGGAAACGGGAGGATGATCGTGCACTCACCTCGCACGGGAGAAACCGGTAAAAGGAATCCTCGCGCATGTCAAGCAGCTTTCGTAGGCGGTTTCGCTCGTCCTTGAACTGGAGCAGCCGTTCCCGCTCGTGAGAGAGCGTGGCCACGAGCTCCCTGAGGTTTCTGTTCTCCCCCTGGAGTTTCTCGATTCTCGTGAAATAGTCTTCCGCACGTTCGAGGGGATAGAGCAGGAAGGAAGAGACAGCACGGGCGGTGGCAACCTTGCTATTTTCCTCCCGTGTCAGCAGCACGACCGAGACGGCGATGGCGATGGCGAGCACCGATTTATCGAGATGTTTATCGAAGAGGAATGATAGAAATTGCATTCTTAAAACCGGGAACTCTTCATAATGACGCGCTCGTACAGATACAGGTTGCCGAGTATCTTGCCGCTGCCGAGCACAACACAGGTCAACGGATCCTCGACGACATTAATCGGAAGATTCGTCTCCTCCTTCAACAGCACATCCAATCCCCTCAAAAGAGACCCACCACCCGTCATTACTATGCCCCTGTCGACGATATCGGCAGCGAGCTCTGGTGGGGTTTGCTCAAGTGCCGTCTTGAGCGCCGCTACAATCTGACTGACCGGCTCGGCGAGTGCCTCCCGGATCTCCATGCTCGATATCCTGAGCGTCTTCGGGATACCGGAGACGAGATCCCGCCCCTTTATCTCCAGCTCCTCTTCATTTTTCAGCTTGGTGGCCGAGCCGACGACCATCTTGACGTGCTCTGCGGTCTGGTCGCCGATGAGCAGGTTGTAGGCCTTCTTGATGTGCTGCACGATCGCCTCGTCCATCTCATCGCCGCCGACGCGGATAGAGATATCCGTTACGATCCCGTTCAGGGCGATCACGGCGATTTCTGTGGTTCCACCCCCGATGTCGATAACCATGTTACCGGAAGGTTTGTCCACCGGCAATCCGACACCGATTGCAGCCGCGATCGGCTCCGAGACGAGGTAAACCTCCCGGGCGCCGGCATTCTGGGCCGAGTCGGTTACCGCACGCCGTTCCACCTCGGTGATCCCTGACGGAACGCTGATCACGATCCGCGGTCTGATAAAGAAACGCTTCTTCTGGGATTTGCGTATAAATTCCCTGAGCATGACCTCGGTGATCTCGAAATCAGCGATTACACCGTCCTTCATGGGACGTATGGCAACGATGTGGTCCGGTGTCTTTCCGAGCATCGATTTTGCCTCTGCACCGACGGCATAGACCTTCTTTGATTTCTGATCGACTGCCACGACGGACGGTTCATTGAGCACGATACCGTTGCCCTTGAGATAGACGAGGGTATTCGCCGTCCCCAGGTCGATGGCAATATCATTGGAGAAATAGGTAGCGATACGCCCGAACAAGCTACACCCCTTCCTGTTACACGGTCACGAGACCACGCTCACGCATACTGACGAACCTGTCACCGCCGATGATTATATGATCCACCAGCTCGATCCCCATCAACTCGCCGCATCGGGCAAAACGTACCGTGAGATCCATATCCTCCCGGCTCGGCTCCGGATTCCCGGTCGGATGGTTGTGCACGATAATGATCCCGGCTGCACTCGCCAGGACGGCCGCCTTGAAGATCTCTCTCGGATGTACCAGTGCCGCATTGAGCGATCCGACCGCAACCGTAACAATCTTCAGGATGCCGTTCTTCGTTGTAAGCAGGATGGCCTTGAAGTGCTCCCGGTCAAGCCCTTTCATCTCGGGTGTGAGCAGGCAGGCGACATCCTCGGGTGAGCTCACCTTTGTGATCTCGCGTTCCCGCACTGATATCACACATCGCCGACCGAGCTCGAACGAGGCGAGAAGCCTCAGGGCACCTGCACGGCCAATACCCTCAAACACAACCAGTTCCGTGATATCGGCGGCGCCGATCTCGGCGATATCGCCGAAGCGGTCCATGAGCTCCTGTGCAATCAACCCCGCCGATCTTTGGTTGCCTGAACCGATGACCAGCGTCAGCAACTCGACATCACCCAGACCGTTGAGCCCCCGAAGACAGCCTCTGTTCCTTAGGGCTATAATCGGCGATTGTTCCATACCTCTCGCACCTCACCACCCCGCACCCTGGCTGAAAGCTAACAGAAGCCCCTATCCAATTCAAGATATTTCCATCTATCTGCAACTCCCCTCATACTTCATCGCACCCTTCGGGATCAAGCACGATTTGTGCCCGCCCGAGGCGGTCCATCTCGTGCTGCGCAAAATCAACCCAGCAGGCCTGTGGATAGTCGTCTACGATCACGGCATAGCATGCGATCGCTTCGTCGTACCGCTTGAACCGCCGTTCCAGCATACCTGCAATGCGTAGGAGAACAAACGGCGCATCGTCCGAACGGGGGTACCGTCCGACGTAGTTACGATACGCCTTCATGGCGCTGTTGAACTTCAGGCTCCGCTCCATGCCACAGGCGAGATCGAGGTGCTGCTTCTCCGGCAGGGCGAAATCGGGTACCGCCCGCATCGCCTCCGTGAGGACCCCCTCCGCTTCCCCCCGCTCCCCCTTCTGCATGCAGATCCCGATTGCCTGCAGGTAATGATATCGCACCCTGCCCTGCTCCGAGGAACAGCGAAATACCCGGGCCACCTCGGCATGAGCCGCTGCATCATCCGGTCTGAGTTCGAGGTAGTTGATATATTCACATTGGGCGGCGAACCAGTTCGCCTCCTCGTAGTGGCGTCTCGCTTTCACGAGATGGCGTTCGGCCCTTGCGGCACCTGCGGCTCCGAAGAGGAACGCAAGCACCATCCCAACTGCAAACCCCCCGATATGAACACCATAGGCTACCTGCATGCCGCCCATACCATACTGGAGAACGGCCTGCACACCCTGAAAAAGAACCCAGAGTACAAGGGCGATGCTCACCGGCACGTAGCTGCGACCCGCCCTATTCACCCCCTGCAGGGGGCAGAAGACCCAGTAGGCGATGCGGACACGGCAGAAATAGAACCGTACGAGGAATGCGCCGAGGATGCCGGAGGCGGCGCCAGAGCCACCCACCAGGGCGGACGGGAGGAGTTCCGGCGCAAGCTGCTGCAACATAAGAAGATGCGTATAGGCGCCGGCGATAGATGAGAGTGCAAAGATCGCAAAGAACCTGCCGGGTCCCATTCGATCCTCCACAACCCTGCCGAAGAGATAGACGTAAACGATGTTACCAATCAGATGGAGATATCCGACATGGAGAAATGTGTACGTGAGGGCCGTCACCAGGGAAGGGGACGAGGGGAAGAAGATAAGGTTCGTCACGTTCCAGAAACGCCCGGCCGGCAGGTATCTATAGCAAAAAAATAGAGTTACGAATACGATCACAAGGAATTTGACGATCGGTTGCCGGTTGTGGAGCCTGGAATCAAGCCCCACGGGGATATAGTAGAAGAAGTACATCCACTCCTCTCGAGTTATAAGCCTATACATTTACTGCAAGTTATGGACCAACGACCGGTGAAAAGTCGACTCGATGGGAAGCCGGGAATACCCCGGGCGGATAAAAATAGGGGAGGCATCGCTGCCTCCCCCTGCAAGCAGTCCCATGGACCCTGTTTCTAGAAGTGGTACTTCCCAGAAAGCATGTACACGATCGGGGAGTCACCGCCATACTCGTTACCCGTCAGCCAGTAACCGAGCTGGTGCGGGGTCCTGTTGTTGATCACACAGTCGATGTCGAAGTCACCGACGTGGAAGCCGAGACCCATGAAGTAATCGAAGGGTGCTGCCGTCTCCGTGAACTTCGTATCGTCGCCATCGTCCGACATCGTGTATTCCATCTTCGCAAGTTCCTTGGCGGCACCCACGCGGAAGGTCAGCCAATCCTTGAGATCGCTCTCGAGCGCCAGGATAAAGCGGGGCATAATCAGTATCTTGCCCTCGGCGCTGTCGAATCCAACGAAGTCCTCGGGGACCTCGGAGGGCTCCATCTTGGCATAGGAGAACGGCTCGATCGCGAAGACGAGGAGGTTGTCCTCGTTCACGGTGATGTTCGTACCCAGACCGAAGTCGAGCATCATACCCTTGGCACCGACGTGCCCACCCCATGGTCCGGGAAAGATATTGACGCCCCCTTCGTTAAACTCGTCCGCCTCGGCCTTCAGGCTGAAGTCGAACATACGGAATCCGAAGTAAGGTACCAATGTGATCTCTTCACTCCACTCGTAGAAGAGACGGAGCTTGCCGCCGAACATCGTGCTGGCGTCATGCTCGATCTCACCGAACTCGGTCACCTGGTAACCCCAAACATCCCAATCTGAACCATCGAACTCGGCAACGTATACTTCCAAGCCGGCCTGCGCAGCCATGTTGAAATCGAAGGCCAGATCGGCATACATGTTCTCGCCCATGTCGAAGCGGACGCCTGCAGCGATCGTCGTGTAGGCAGTCTTGATCTCGTCCTCGGTATCCATCATCTCCTGACTGCCGTACTCATCCGAACGGATGAACTGTAGACCGATGGACAATCCGTTCATGGCATAGCCGTACATGATGGTGAACTTGTTGTAGAGCCCCTGTCCGAAGACGTCCCAGCCGGGCCAGGGACCTCCGTCATCCATCATTCCCCCCCATCCGACGAGAGGGTTGAGAGCCCCGGCATGCCTGTAGTAGAACATTGCCAGCGTACCGAACCGGTTGTCCTCGCCGAGACCGTACGAGGCACCCAAGAGGGTATTCAGATAGTCATCGCAGATACCCCAGGGTCCGTCTTCGGGACCCCATACGTACATGATGTTGGGGCATACTTCCGAATTCCAGCCGTCGTACCTCACGAAGTGCGCCTGGTGGATGTTCATCCACACCAGATTGGTGTAGGAAGGAAGCGTACCCGGCCAATCGAAGATATTGTAGTCATCCTCGAGATACCTGCCAGCGCCTCCCAGGGCCATGACCCTGCTATCGGTGGCCATCGCCGGTGCAACGAGGGCGACCGCCAGGACAGCTGCCACGAGACCTGTAAAAAGCTTTCTCATTCTTTGACCTCCTGTCAGTTGCTTCCCTGCGGGAAGAATCCTTCCAGGAACTTAAGTTTCTATATGACCGCATCGGATGCGGATTGTGTTCCCAGTTGATACCATACGATGCGCCCTTCAAGCGCTCCTCTTTCGTTTCCCTGCCGCCACCTCCTTTACGTGTCCAGAGTCGAACTCTTTCGGTTCTTGCATCTTTCGTGCAAGCCCGCTCCATATATAAGTACATGCTAAAGAAGTAACTGTTTGCCTACAAACCCCCTTTCAAGGCACACAAATCTCAGGCAATTTTTATTGGGCGAAAAATTAAACCAGCCAAAATCCATTGTCAACAATTTTTTTGCCTCTCCCGGAACATTTTCTCGATCTGGAGGCTCCACTCACCGTCGAACGGAAAGCCGTCACCGGGCTTCACCGTATTACCGAGCGGGCGAAAAGCAGGCTCTCTGCCAGCTTCTCCTCGTATCGTTCGTCCCCGGGATCGAGGCTGCCGATGCGCACGGAGCCGTATGCGTGAATGAATGTGCCGTCTCCGAGAAAGATAGCCACATGGTCGATCGGTTCCGGCTTCCCGAAGAAGAGGAGATCGCCGGGGATTGCGTCGTCCAATTTATCCTTAGCTATTAGAACACCTTGCATCGACTGCCTATCCGAATCTCTCGGAAGCTCGATCCCCTCCATGCGAAAGACCCGCTGCACGAGTCCCGAGCAGTCGAACCCCTTCGCCGATGTCCCGCCCCAGAGATACTGGATTCCGATGAAGCGTTTCGCCGTGGCCACGATCCGCTGCCGGTCCGGCTGCCGCGGCACCGGTCCCCCGAGATCCTCCTCCCTGATGTAGCCGTGCCTCCCCCCCGGCAATAGCACCCGCCTGAATGCACCCACAGATTCTCCTGCCGCAAGTATCGTTCCTGCAACGACATCCGAGACAGGCAGGCTTGATGATTCCGGTCCGCTCAGTATGTACCCGACATTCGCCCGCACCATCCGATCGGCCCGCCTGCGATAGGCCGTCACATCACCGACCGGCACCTCGGCGAGGTACCAGGAACGGATCCAACCGTGATACCCGTCACGGAGACGGACCAGGTGCCAGTCGCCCTGCCGTCTGAGCATCGTCACTTCCTCACCCATAATCGCCTGCGTGAGGAGTTCGGCGGCATGATCCGGCTCCCGCCTAAGGTCCGCCACACTCGATGTCACCAACAGGACGGTATCACCGGCCGAGCCGAGCAACCGCACCGCCACCGTCAATCCCGAGGAGGCGCATAGGTCGAGGAGCTCGGGGCCGCTCCGCCCGATTGTGAATCCCTCCACACCATCGGCAAGCCTGCGGATGACCTCTTCCCTGCTCAGTTCGAGTCTGAACCTGTCACCCGAGAGGTGGTGGAGCCGGGAATAGCTGTACCGCCAATCGAGGCCCAGCTCGCGCTCCAGTGCGGAGACCCTCTCCGAGAGAACGTTCAGTGTACCGTCCATGATATTGCACTCCCACGCAATACTATATCTATCAACAAGTTACAACCTTATTCCCTTTGTATCCACCCGTCCCACGTTCAGGTGGGGATCGAGAGCATCCCTGAGCCCGTCACCAACGAGGTTCAGGGAACAGACGGTAACCGTGAGCACAAGCCCGGGGAAAACGGTCAGCCACGGAGCCGTTCTCATGAAGGCCACCCCACTCGAGATCATGCGCCCCCAGCTCGGTGTCGGCGGCTGAACGCCGAGGCCGAGAAAGCTCAGGCTCGCCTCGGCCATGATGGTCATGCCGAGTCCGAGTGTGTAGACGACCATGACCGGTGAGATGCACTGCGGAAGGATATGACGCACAATGATCGTCATGTCCCCCGCACCGGCCGAGCGGGCCGCCCGAACGAAATCACGCTCCTTGACTGAGAGAACCTGTGAGCGCACGAGCCGTGCCACCGCCGCCCATCCGACGATGCCAAGTGTCGCAATGAGGGATGTGAGACCGGGGGATACCACCGCCATTACGGCGATCAGGAGTAAGAGTGTTGGAAAAGCGAACGTTATGTCGGCGAGCCGCATGAGCACGGCATCCGTCTTCCCGCCGAAGTACCCCGCCGCTATACCCAGAACGAGACCGAGAACAAGGGAGATCGTACGTGCTAAGAACCCTACTCCCAATGAGATACGAGCCCCGTGGAGCACCCTCGCACAAATATCACGACCGAAGGGATCGGTGCCGAACGGGTGCCGGAGTGAGGGGGGGCTGAGCGAGCCTTCGAGATCGATTTCTGCCGACCGCCCGGGTGATAGAATATCTGCCAAACCAGCCAGGATACCGACCACCAGAAGGAGTATCAGCCCGCAGATGGCGGAACGGTTCCTTGTGAACCGCCTGAAGATCGTCCCCCGGCTGCTCACCTGCCGCCCCCTTTCAGCCGCACCCTCGGATCGATGAGACCATAGCTGATATCGACGAGGAGGTTCACGAGTACGAAGACGATCGCCATAAAGAGGACAGCCCCCTGTATGACCGGAAAGTCACGCTTGAGGATGGCCTGGACGATATACCTGCCGAGCCCCGGCCACCCGAAGATCGACTCCGTGAGCACCGAACCGCTCAGGTAGCTGCCGAAATCGGTCCCCACGATCGTAACGACCGGTATCAGTGCATTCCTCAGTACATGCTTGCTCATGACGACTATCTCTCCGAGACCCTTTGCACGGGCCGTTCGGACGTAGTCCTCGGAGACGGAGTCGATAACCCCGGAGCGGGTCACCCGGGCGACGGTTGCCAGCGAGGCAAAAGACAGTGTGATCGCGGGAAGGACGAGATACCTGAGTGAGCCGCCTCCATAACCGGATGGTGGTAAAAGAGATAGCTTTATCGCAAAGAGGTATATGAGCAGGAGGCCCAACCAGAAGACCGGGATGGAGACTCCGACCAGCGAACCCGCCATGAGGGTTCTGCCGAGCCAGGGGATCCTTCCCCAGGCGGCGAATGCCCCGATGAGGAGGCCTCCCACGACGGCGAACGCCATGGCGCTGAAGGCCAGGATCAGGGTGCGCGGGAACCGTTCCCTGATCGATTCAATCACCGGCCGCCTGGTCATGAAGGAACGGCCGAGATCGAATCGGGCCACCCTGCCGAGGTACTCCACGTATTGCACCAGGAGCGGTCTGTCCAGGCCCAGTTCCCTTCTCATCTCCTCCAGTGTCTTCTCGTCGTAGCGCTCGCCGGCGAGCGTGAGAACCGGATCCCCCGGCACGATGTACATGAGCACAAAGGTGACGGTGAGCACTCCCCACACCACAGGGATCAGAAGAAGTAACCGTCTGAGAACGAACCGAATCAATCCTTCCCCCTATAATTTCACCTCAAGGAACCGCTGGCCGGTGAAAACCGCTGGAATCCGGTATCCCCGCACCCTGGGCGAGATCACCTCGTACCGGAGGGGAAACCACAGGAAGATCCATGGTGCATCGCTGTAGACGAGTTCCTCTGCCCGCCGGTACAGCTCCCACCTGCGGTTCTCCTCGGGGCATCGGGCCGCCTCCTCGATCAGTGAGTCGACGGCAGCGTTCGTGTAGGCGGAACGGTTCCCCCCGCCGCCTACGTTCTCGGAGTGGAAGAGGGGTGCGATGAAGTTTTCCGCGTCCGGGTAATCGGCGAACCAATCCAGGTAGAAGGCGTCCGGAGTCCCCCTGTTTATGGCCTGCTTGAAGGCGCTCCATTCCCGGGTTACGAGCTTCACCGTGATACCCACCTGCGCCAGGTACCCTTGTACACTTTCGAGAATGCGGCCGCTTTCGGGATTATCACGCTGCCAGATCTCCATGGCAAATCCCTCGGGAAATCCCGCCTCGGTCAACAGGCGCCTGGCCTCATGTGGATCGTACGCGTAGAGCCCTTCGGGCTCCGGCTCCTTCCGGAGGGAGGGGGGGATCACACCGTGCGCCCGATGCCCGGCGCCGAAGAGGAGGTGCACGATGATCGATTCGATATCTATAGCCATGTTGAGCGCCCGTCGGACGGTTCGATTGTCGAAGGGGGATTTACGATTGTTCAACCCGATATAGACGATGCGAAGCTCCTCCTGCTGCCGCAACGAGACGCCGGCGGAACGCCACCTGGTAAGTTCCGCCCTCGGAACCTCGAGGATATCGAGATTGCCGACCTCGAACTCTGCGATCCTCGTCATCGATTCCGGAATGATACGGAAGGAGATACCCGTGATTGCGGGTGCACGTCCCTGGTAGAACGGATTCCGTCTGAGGGAGAGCTTGTCGCCTTCCAGCCAACTCTCGAGACACCAGGGACCACTCCCGCACGGGGACCGCCCATACATTTCCCCCAACCGCTCCACTTCCTCGACACAGACGATTCCTGCGGCCGGCATCGAGAGCATGCTTAGAAAGTGGGCGGTCGGCTGCGCCAGTTGTATGACTACCGTGGTATCGTCCGGAGCCGTGAGTGCACCGTCCATGGACCTGCCACTGTGGTGGAAATCTGCTGCGCCGCGGATAGCGCCGAGTACCCACCATCGGGGTGACACGGTCGAAGGTGCGAGCAGACGCGTGAACGATATCACGACATCCGACGCCTTCACGGACCGCCCGTTCGAGAAACGGGCGGGAACGAGATTGAATGTGTAGACGGTGCCATCGGCTGACACCTCCCGTCTCCCGGCAAGACCCGGGACGATCCTGCCCTCTTCATCGAAACGTACGAGATTGTCGTGGATCAGTGAGGAAAGAAGGCCGGAGGAGTAATCGACCGCAAAGGCGGGATCGAGGGTCGAGGGCTCGGTCTGAAGCGCGAGCCTGAGCTGCTGCGGCTCTTCCTCGTGGGAACATGAGACCAGCAACAACATCAAAATCGTTACTATAACGCCGTTGTGCTGCAACCTCATACGCGACTAGATCTGCCGTGTTGCAACGAGGTGGAAATCCCCCGTTCCCAGTGTATCCTCGAAGATGAAGAGGACCCCCCTCGAGTAATAGAACCAGAACAGGTAATTGGTCCCCAGGTTTCTACCTTCCCGCTCCTCGATCTTGTCAGGCCGCCCGTATTTGATATAGATCCTGCCGACATCCGTCTCCCATCCCGGGCGGCGTTTCGAGAAGTGTCTCAGTACATAATTCACACGCCGGAGGAATTCCTCGAGATCCTCGTTCGCTACCGTCCGGGGCGTGGAATCCTGTTTCTTCCAGAAGCGCCGCCAGGCGATATACCGCTCATCGGGCTGCGCCGACCTGAGCTCTGCGAGATCATCGTCATCGGCGATGATCGATAGGAGGACGAGGGTATCGTTGAAATGCCTTCCGAGCGAGCTGCGGTTCAGAAGTATCGTGAACCGCCCCACCGTAGTGGTTTTCTTCCGTTCCTCCGGGGACTCGACTGCCATGTTGACGCGGTAGTCGCCGATCGGGAATTCATCGATGTTGAATTCAAGACACAACCGGACGTATCCCGCCTTTGTTGGTTTTACGTAGCTTCGATTGTAGAGCAGCATATCTTTGCGGGGATCGGTTATCTGGGTCGAAACCGTCAAGCGCTCCGGTTGGGCGTGTCCGGGAGGACCGATTAAATTAACGACAAGCCTCGGCCAGGAACGGAAATCCGCATAGACGGCGCCGGGATTTTCGCTGAAGGCCTGACTATCCCGGGGAGGACATGCTGAGAGAACGATCACGCCGGCCTGCGGTTTCTCGGCTTGTGGAGCATCTCCCGATATGAGAAAGAACGGCTCGGACAGGCCGATCCCCTCTTCCTCGTATCCCAGTACCCTGATCTTCTTACGCCGCGTATACTCCAACGACGTGTCCAACACCTCGAGGGTCACCAGAACGGTATAATCACCGGACTCCACCGGAAAGGAGCGCTTGGACTTCGACAGCGAAGAGGTTTTCTTTGTCTCGCCGTAATCGAGTGCGGCGACCGTCTCCTCCCAGGCATCCCCCCGTACATGCCTGTCCTTCGTGTCACGGACATCGACAAGAACACGGTACCGCGCCTCGTATCGCTCACCCTTTTTGAGAAAGACGAGCCGCCGGTATGGAACAGCGGTGCTCACGACGAGCAGCACGGTTCCATCCTCGTCGAACATCTGGCTCACGGAGACATCGAAACCGGCCCCCTGTGGCGGCTGGTCCATGGAAAGATCCGACTGGGCGGAAAGCGTCGCCGGTAGCAGCAGCAACAAGAGGGTCAGCTTGATTCGAAAAAGGAACATCGCCCCTTCCCGGATTGCATATAGAACAGCCGATCCAACCGGTACATGTCGAAGTATAGGTGCCCCGCCGCACTGAGGCAACAGTTAAGAGTACGGTATGCGAGCGATGTCTATTCGTACCTGAGTGCGGTGATCGGATTCATCTTTGCCGCCCTGTTGGCCGGGTACAGTCCGAAGATGATCCCTACAGAGGCCGAGAAGACGAAGGCGACAAGAACCCAAATGAAGGGAACCGAATACGGGAAACGGATCAGGTTGGCGATGCCGCGGGCAGCCAGGAGCCCCAGAATGATCCCTATCACGCCGCCGATACCGGTAAGGGTGGAGGCTTCGATCAAAAACTGCTGGAGGATATCCTTTCGTTTCGCTCCCATGGCCATGCGGATACCGACCTCCCGCGTGCGTTCCGACACGGAGACAAGCATGATATTCATCACGCCGATACCGCCGACCATGAGGCCGATCGACGAGATTACGACGAGTACAAGGCCGATATATCTGGTGATATTCGAGAGCAGCTCCCGGAATGTCTCGGATGTCGTGACGTAGAAATCGTTTTCCTCACCGGGACCCACCTTTCTCCTCGTCCTGAGAAGTGCCGTCACCTCCTCGACCCCCTCCTCGAGGGTGTTTTCGGGCTTGACGGTCGCCACGATGGAGTAATCATCCCACCTGCCCGAGAGATCCTTCATATATGTGGTGTAGGGAACCACGGCGAAGTTATCACCTATGCTTCCAAATATGTGTTTCCGTGATTCCATGGTGCCGACAACCTCATACTCGTGATTCTCGATCTTGATCCATTTACCGATCGGATCCTGATTGGGGAAGAGGTCCTTGGCCGGTCCGTACCCGAGTACTATGACGCGCCGGTTGTGCGTCTCTTCGAACTCTGTAAAAACCCGCCCCTCATCCATATGAAGGCTGTACATGAAAGCAAAGTTGGTAGAAGCACCGATGACCTGCATCAGATTGGTGCGTTCCCCCTGGTATCTGAGTACGCGCATCCCCTCGCCGGGTTCGACCTGATAGTCAACCCGTTCGACGCTAATACAATACCGTGCTATCGCCTTCGCATCCTGCTCCGTGAGTTTCTTCCTGCGGAAGATGTCCCTTCTGTCCTGCTCACCGCCCATCGGATCGTAACGGGAGACATAGAAATACGGTCTGTTCGCCGATATGATATCCTCCTGCACCCGTTTCCCGAGTCCGGACATAACTGTTACCATGCCGAGCACGGTCATAACGCCGATGGCGACGCCGACAATGAGAAGGCTGGAGCGCATCTTGTGTGTCTTGATGACACCGGCCGCCTGTTTGAAGTTCTCGAGCCATACCTCGGTACCGTAACGGGGAAGAGCTTCCCCGCTGCTCGTTCCGTTCTTTCGGGATGTGCCGCCGGTGCTTTTGGCCATCGTTCACCTACTCGTGATGGAGTGCTACGACCGGGTCCAGCCGTGCCGCCCGGTTGGCGGGGTATGTACCAAATATGAGACCTATCAGGAAGGTTACGATCAGACCGGCTATAATCGCCCACAGGGGAATGAGATAGGGAAGCGGAGAGACCAGTGAAATGATCGCTGCGATCGTAAAGCCGAGGAGAATCCCGATACCGCCCCCGATAAGGGACAACGTGATCGATTCGACGATAAACTGCCACACGATATTGCTCTTTCGGGCACCGAGTGCCTTGCGCAGGCCGATCTCCCTGGTCCGTTCGGTGACCGAGACGAGCATTACATTCATAAGCACGATCCCACCGACAACGAGAGCGATCGAGGCGATGAAGATGAGCGCATTGAAGATCGAGTTCGAGATCCTCTCCCACAATGAGATCAACTGCTGCGATGTCGATATACTGAAGTCGTTCTCCTCCAGGGGACGGAGCCTGTGCCGAATCCGCATCGCCATGGTTGCCTCATCGATGGCCTGCTGGAGGAGCCTGATATCCGCCGCCTTCACCTTGATATCGAGCGAGGTCCTGGCCCCGTACATCTTCAGAAAGGTGCTGATGGGGATGTATGCGAACCGGTTTCTCGACTCTCCGAACACCGTCCCCTGATCCTGCACGACGCCGATAACGGTGAAATGTTTCCTGCCGATCTTGATCTTCTTCCCGATCGGATCGTTGCCAGAGAAGAGCTTTTGATAGAGATCCCACCCGATAACGGTTACCGTACTGCTCCGCTGCACTTCGAGACGAGAGATCTGCCGTCCCAGGTGGAGGGGGGCATTCTCTATCATCGGATATTCTTCCGAGCGTCCCGAAATCCGGATGCCTTCGGCCCAATTCTCACCATGTGAGAGCCTGTCCCTTCGGTTCGCGGCCGCCCCGACGTCGGAAGCGGACGGGATCTTGTCCTTCAGGTATGCAACATCCTTGAGCCGTATCACCTTGTTGCGGGCCAGTGCCTTGAGGAAGGTGTCCAGATCGGTGATCGCCTCGAAGACATTGATCCTGGAGATGGTGAAGACGTTGCTCCCCTCCTGTGCCACCTCTTCACGCACGTAATCGTCGATGCCTCCAATGAGCGAGACGACGGCGATAACCGACATCGTGCCCACTATATTGCCAAGAAGGGTGAGGAAGGTCCGTAACTTATTCTCTTTTAACGCTGTTAAAGCGATCCGTATGCCCTGAAAGAGTAACATATCGATATATCGGATGGGCGGGTGCGGCCTGCCCCCGATGGGCGGGAGGCAAGGTGCGCCTACTTCTTGGCGGTCCGCTTGGCGGCCTTGACCTTCTGTCCGTCCCGGAGGTTCCTGATCGCCCTGAAGTTCCCGCTCACTACCGCCTCCCCCTCCTCGAGGCCCGAGAGGACTTCGAAGTGCTGCTGGCTCGAAATACCGACGGTAACGGGCCTGAAACTGGCCCGTCCACCCTCGACTACGAATACACCTTCTATCTCTTCGTCTCCCTCGTCCGTCCCCGTCGAATCCGTAGATTTGAATCCCTTCAGATCCTTTTTCCGCCGAACCGTCAGGCTCTGTATCGGAATGCTCAGAGCGCTGTCACGTTCGGCTACAGTGATTTCGGCATCGGCCGACAGCCCGGGCCTTACGTTCAGAACCGTATCCTGTATCGTGATCACGACCTCGAAATCGACCCCCTGCTGACCCGTGACCGACGATGAAAGGATGGGGCTGTTGCCTATCTCGGTGACCAGACCGGTATAGGAGGTGTCGGGAAAAGCATCGAGCGTCACCTTCACCATCTGCCCGAGCTCGATATCGACGACCTCTGTCTCATCGACCTCGACCTCGCATTCGATCGTCGAGAGGTCGGCGATCGTCATGAGAACCGTCCCCGGATTATTGAGCGTCCCCATGATGGCCACCTCCCCCTCCTCTACGTTCATGCGGGTAACGACTCCGTCCATCCCGGCGGAGATCGTTACCTCCTTCAGGTTGTGCTTGGCACTCTCCAGCAAGGCCTCCTGCTGGGCGATCTGGTGACGTGCGGCCTCGTGCTGGGCAACGGCAACTTCGTAGGCCGTCTGAGCAGCATCCACCTCCTGATCGGTGAGGTATCCCTGTGTAAAAAGCTGGTGTGTACGCTGGAGATCATTCTTGGCCTTCTGCACCTGCACATACGTCTGCCGTTCGTTAGCCTTGGCGGAGGCGAGTCCGGCCTCTAGGCGGGCCACGGCCGATTTGAGCTCGATCGGATCGATCTGGATGAGGAATTGCCCCATCTTTACAAAATCACCCTCCTTGACGGCCACTCGGGTTACCTTGCCGATGCTGCTTGCACTGATATCCACCTGCCGCTTTGGACGGATGCTTCCCGATGCGGATATGATCATGGAAAGATCGCTCCGGGTCACCTTCTCGAGCTGTACAGCGAGAGCCCGTTCCTGCCGCGCCCGCATGTTGATAAGCACCAGCAGTACGATGACTACGGCGATCACAATCAATAGGATATGTTTTTTCTTCATGTTCTCCCCTGACCTCCGATTGATCCTGTATATCTGATAGGGTATGACCGGACCAGCGAACCGTTCGTCTCCACGAACGAGAGCGGACTAGTGCTGGCTCCCGGTATCCGACTCGATCTTTCCGTCGAGGAGCCGGATGATCCGCTTGGCATGCTTGGCAATATACTCTTCGTGCGTTACGATGATGATCGTATTTCCAGCGCTGTGAATCTCCCTGAATATCGACATGATCTCCTCGCCCGTACGGCTGTCGAGGTTTCCTGTCGGCTCATCGGCCAGGATGATCGACGGACGATTGACGAGCGCCCGTGCTATCGCCACGCGCTGCCGCTGCCCTCCCGAGAGCTCGCTGGGACGGTGAACCGCCCGGTCGGCCAACCCGACCGCCTCGAGCGCCTCCATCGCCAGCCTGTGACGTTGCTCGGAGGAAACACCGCCGTAGATAAGGGGCAGCTCGACGTTCTGGAGCGCCGACGCCCGCGGGAGGAGGTTGAAGGTCTGAAACACGAAGCCGATCTCCTTGTTACGGATGCGTGCCAGTTCGTCGTCACTGAGATTGCTGACTTCCTGGTCGTTCAGATAGTAGGTGCCCCCGGTGGGGCTGTCGAGGCATCCGAGAATATTCATGAAGGTCGATTTTCCCGAGCCCGAGGGTCCCATGATTGCTGCGTACTCGTTACGCTGCATCACAAGATCGACTCCGGCGAGCGCTTCGATCTTCTGAATTCCAACCTCATAGATCTTTGTAATTTCCTGTACGCGGATCAACATAGTCGTCCTCTCCCGAACGCGTTCGCCTTACCGTTTCACTCGTCTCCCGGTCGCCCTCGACAGGTCGGCAAAGGCTATGAGATAATCACACTTTGCATCGATCACGTCGGCCTTGGCCTGCGTCAGCGCCACCTGGGCGTCTATCGTTTCCAGCATCGTTCCGGCCCCCACACGGTACCGCTCCTCTGCAAGCCGCACATCCTCCATGGCCTGCTCGACCGTCTCCGAGGCGACCGAAATCCTCTCCTTGGCTTCACGAAGCGAGAAGATGATGCTCTTCACCTCTTTGATCGCGTTCAGCTTTGCACTCTCGAGATTGTATTCGGCGATCCGGCGATCCGCCTTGGCCGACTTCACACTGGAACTCGTCTCGAAGCGATCGAAGATATTGAGGCTGATGAACCCGGTAATCGACCAGGTGTACTCCTCCTTGAAGAAGTTCAGATCATCCGCCATCGTACGGTCGTTCCACAGGTACCCGAAGCTGGCTCCGATCGTGGGGAGATAGCCGCCCCGGGCGGCCGAGATGCTTGCACTCGTCGACTTTACACTGTGCTCCAGACTCTTGAGATCCGAGCGGTTGGCCAATGCAAAACTGATCTCCGATTCGGTATCGGGCTCGATGTACTCGATGACCATGGTTGTATCGACATCGATGGTCCTTCCGTCCCTGATATTCAGTACGTTGACGAGCTCTTCCCTGGCCAATACGACCGCGTTTCTCGCCTTGATCATATTGAGTCTCGTATTCGAGTGCAGCACACGGGCCTTGAGCACGTCCGCCCGTGTCGCCGAACCGACCTCGAGCAGCGCCTCCGTCCGGTCGAGACTCTGCTTTGCCTGCTCCATAGCATCACGCTGAACGTGGAGCAACATCTTGCTTCTCACGAGGTCGTAGTAGGCCCTGATGACCTTGGCCGAGATAAGATCCTTCCGGTACATCAGATCCTCTCGCGAGGCGTCACGGTTGTTCATTGCCGATCTGATATTGTGGATATTCCTTCCCCCGCTATAGAAGATCATATCCGAAGAGATCCGGAGCGTATAGTCCTCGTAATCGAAACCGTCACTCCGCACCGGACGTCCCTGCGCATCATACTGGACCGAGGAAGGCCCGTAGAACCTGTGGCCCGTGTAGAAATCGACCGTGAACCTCGGCATCAGCCTTCCGTAGTTTAGTAAAAGCATGCTCTTCGACTTATTGAAGCTCTCCCATGCGATACCGATCTCGGGATTGCCCTTGAGTGCAATATCGATGCATTCGTCCAGTGATAGCACATCGACCTCGTTTGCGCAGACCGGATGCACAGATGCCGAGAACACCCCGCACACGGCGATAGCAGAGACGAGGATAACAAAACGTGTGATACTGTCTTTCATCGTGACAACCTTTCGCTCCGGATACAAATCGTACCTGATCTTTGAGTAGCGGCTACTACCACTGATACGTTACAATCGGCCAGTTGGTTTCATGCGGTAATACGTCGACTGATATTGTTATATCATATCCGAGCAGGTCAAATAAACAGTAATCTTTTTACTCCACATTGCCGGAAATCCCCGGCCGAAGGTAAAAAATAACCCGGCATTGTACCGGGCATTAACATATCGCAGAAATGCTTCCCGCAGCGCTCGCTAGTGGAGTTTGAACCTGATCGGGATGGCCATTGCAGCCCGAACCGGAACGGTTCTCTGCTTGGCAGGTTTGAAGATAAACTTCTTCGCTGCAGCGATCGCAGCCTTCTCCATTGCCGGTGTTACGTCGGATTGGATGACACTTGCATTCGTGACCTTGCCGTCCTCTCCCACCACCACCCGGATAAGGACCGTACCCTCGATTCCTGCCTGTTTCGCCAGTTCGGGGTAGCGCGGGCTCACAAACTTCACAAGCTGCGGTGGCTCATCGAATGCGTAGAAATCCTGCGCCTGCTCGGACGGCGGCGGTGGCGGCGGCGGCAACTCGTCGATCCTGTCAAAGGTCGTCGGCGCAATATCCGCCTCCTCGTCCACCTCCTCGCCCTCCGCTGCTTCGATCGGAATCGCCGGCTGGGCAATCTCTTTCGGTGGAGGAGGAATATCGAACTGCTCCGGCAGATCAATCGCTTCGAAGTACTCTTCACGAAGCACGTATGGTTTGAACTCGAACTGCGGGGAGAAATAGAAGACCAGGAAATGGACTACGATCGCGGCAAACAAGGAGTTGCGCAGGTACTTGGTATACCCTTTCTTGAACCGTACGTTCTCGACAGCTACCGTTGCCACCCGGCTACTCCTTTACTGCTAATCCTCTTCATACATGGATGTGAATGAAACATTTACAGCATTCGCATCCTTAAGCTCCTCCATGATGTCGGAAACCAGGAGGTACTTTGTCCGGTGATCCACGTTGAAGGCGACGATGAGTCCCCTATTCTCCTCGAGCTTTGCTGCGACGATGGCATTGATGTTCTCGGTGCGGACCAGCTTATCGTTGATGCTGATTCTGCTGAAACGATCCGCCCAGATGTGTACGAGCCGCTCACGTTCCTGGTCGGCACCTGATTCGGCCCGGGGAAGGGTGATCGGCAATCCCTCCTCGAGCTTGAAAATCGTCGTAACCATGAAGAAGATCAGGAGCAGGAGAACGATATCAGCCATAGATGCGGTCGGTATGTGACTCTCGATCTTTTGCCGTGTTTTAAACTTCAATGTCGAATTCCTCTCATTCGGCGCTGGTCCTCAACGTTCTCAGGGATATCTTAGTCGCCCTCGCCAATCTGAGCTCATCAAGGATATCCACCATGATCCCGTAATCGGCTTCGGGGTGTGTTTCGATAACGATGACGAGCTTCGGATTCGCCTCCAGCTTTCGCTCGATAACACTCTTGATTTCCCCGACACTGACCGGACCGACACCCCGTATGACGATCGACCCGTTCGCATACGCCTGAACATTCAGCACGTTATCCCGCTTGAGCTTGACCGTCTTCGATCCCTTTCCCGGCAACGCCATCGGAAGCCCCTTCTCGACGGCGAACATCGTGCTGACCAGGAAGAAGATAAGAAGCAGAAAGTTGATGTCGGACATCGAGGCCGTGCTGAATTCAGAACTAACCTTGCTCCGCTTTTTTATCATGCTTCAAACTCCGGACCGATTATCCCCTGCGGGCACCCAGCTCGATGAGTTCGTTCACGAGTTCGGCGGAGGCCTCCTCCATCTCGAGCACGAACCGGTCTATCTGGGAGACGAAGAACGAGTGCGCAATGCTGGCCGGAATGGCGATCATGAGACCGGTTGCAGTGGTGATGAGCGCTTCCTCGATACCGGAGGCAACGACCTTCGCGCTCACCTGCTCGGCTGCAGCGATCGCTGCAAAAGCGCTGATCATCCCGGATACCGTCCCGAGGAAGCCGAGAAGCGGTGCCACACTCGCTACCGTTGCGATCGCCACGAGACCGCGTTCCAGGAAGGACGTTTCGATGCTTCCCGCTGTTTCGATCGCCTCTTTCACCGCTTCCGGGCCTCGCGCCGCACGGATGAGACCCGAGTGCAGAATTGCCGCAATCGGCCCCCTTGTTCTCTCGCACACGCCCATGGCGGCCTCGACTCCTTCCTGGTGGAGTGTCTTGATGACATCCCCCATCAGTCTCCTCACGTTGATTCGAGCCCTGAAGAGCGTGAACAATCTCTCGATGATGAATACCACGGCGACGATTGAAGCGAGAAGCAGCCCGTGCATGAAGTTGCCTCCCTGCACATACTTCTCGCCGATTCCACTGTGTCTGAGGTTGTACAGCCACCCGAGTTTCTTGCGCTCGATCATATCCTCTATTTTCCTTGCGACTGCCATGGAATCACTCCTGGCCATTGCAAGCGAGTCACCCTCGGATTGCACCTGGTATTCGGGCTCCACGGCTTCAGCCTGTGCTTCAGTCTGTGCTTCAGCCTCCTGTGCTTCAGTCTGTGCTTCAGCCTCCTGTGCTTCAGCCTGCGCTTCAGCCTCCTGCGCAGAGAGGGCCACCGGGGAGAGGATGCCAGCAAGCATGATCGAGGCACAAACAATGGAGATCATCAAGGGGCTTTTCCGTACCATAGAACGCACTCCTTCTTGAAACGACAGATTTAATTGATTTCGTAGCTAACAAGCTCGTTCGGACCAACCACAGATGCTGTGCGAATCGCTCTCGCCGCAATAGAGCTGAGCGAAAAATCTGGCGTGAAGAGCGAAAAATTGGTTGCTCTAAGTCCTTACAGCTCCAGTAAAATAGTTGATTGCCACCCCCTTGTCAACCAAAAATTCCCTCGGTTGAAGGTACAGGGATTGTCTTCAGTAATTGGAATTTCACGCACCCGGCTTCCGTGGGAGCACTCCGGCGGGATCAATACTCGTCGGATGTTCCGACCATATGGTACTCACCGTATCCATCGAGATCGATGAAAAGGAACCGCTGCCCCGCCTTGATCGTCATGAGCCTGTCCCGCTCGAAGATCGGATCACCCTTATGATTGTATATCCAGAGCTCGTAGGCACCGGTATCCATACCCTCGGTGCCCCTGACTGTCCTTTGTCCATGCAGCATGCGTCGCGGGAGGGTTGTCGTGGGGTCGAAGCTGCTCTGATCCGAGATACTGTAGATTATGATGTCGTACTCGTCCTCCAGTTTCTCCACGGCTTCTTCGAGATCGTTCCGATTTATGGGAACACGCTGGTGAACGATATCATCCGGCGGGCCGAATCGCATATAGATCAATCCTCGATCTGAGAGGGCACCCCGTGTAAAACCGCTGAAGTTGCGATCGGCATACCATAGTCGCCTCAAGAACTCGTTGTACAGCTCGTTTGTTGCTGTTTGCGGTGTTGGATCGACACTCTTCCAGTACATGCTGAGCATCTTCTCCTGCTCTCCGAGGCTTGCGCGCTTGAATTCCGTGAACTCATTGTCTTTGAAGAGGATCCTGGCTTCAACGAGGAGATCCCGTTGCGGCTTCTGCCAATTCATGAGCTCCCATGCAACACTGAAATCCTTCTGGACCGACTTGAAGCTGCCCCCCGATTCAATTGCCTCGACGAAGATGCCGTACGTTCCCGCGGGGAAGGTGTTCACGTCAAAGTTGCCGAACACCCTGGCACCACCCTCCCCCAGCAGCGCCGTCACATCCTTTTGAACCCGTGTTTCTCCGCTCGCATCGATGATAGAGAAATAGAGATTGAGGGAGTCTCCGGCGGGCTGGCTCGAACGAACATCGACAAAGAAGGAGAGGGTATCGTTCTTGAGGCCGTAAATCCTCATCGGATTGGGAATGATCGCACCGTTTGCCGAGCGTGACCAGATAAAGAAGGGTTCGCTCAGGATGAGACCCTCTTTGGAGAAATCGGGGATACGTATATACGCATCTTTGAGCTCGGATGCCAGAAATTTCCCTCCGAGAAGGCCGATGAGTGTCCTCTTTTTTCGCTGAATGTCCTCTATCCGCAGATCCAGCTTGTAGAGACCGGGTTGAACAAGGCAGGAATCGACAACGAAGAGGAAATTTGATATGTCGGTCGCCACGGGTGCAGAGCTTTTTCTATCCCTTACCTCGAAGGTCCTCTTGTATACAGTCTCCTCTTCGTTGCGAAGCATCAACTTGAAACGGAGCATGGCAGTGAAGGTGTCGTCCTTTTTCTTGTATTCGATTTCCTTTGTTGGGATTGCGATCTGGAAGATCTCCAGGCTCGTGGAATCCGAGCTCGGCAGGGAAACCACATCGATAAAAAACTCGAAGTCACCCTGCCCCTGTAGGGCTTCCCCCGTGCAGACACCACCCCAGAAGAGCAGACCAAGCGCCCATATGGCAAGAGGGAAAACGCGTCTCATGTAGATCAAGGGTCGGTATAACGCCCTTAAGCTCCCTAGTAGGTGAAGTTCAGCGTGATCCGGTGAGCCTGTCCCAGGTATTCGAGGTCCTCCCATGCATAGTCGAGTCCGATATCTGAGGTCTGGCTTGTATCGACTCGGAATCCGACTCCCCACGCCAATCCCTGGGTATCATAGTTGATATTATACCCGGAACGGAGATAGAAGAACTGGTTGAATACATACTCCATACCGACATTCATCCGCTCTTTGTTGTCGGCGGGATGTGAGAACTCACCGGTAGCGAGGAGTGCATGTGCCCCCCTGCGGTAGGCATCAACGCTGAGGCCAACCCTGAACAGGGTCGGGAGCTTGGATGCACGGTCATCGAAGTCCACCTCACCGCCCAAGCTCTGGATCATCATGCCGAGCTTCATTCCCTGAATCCCTATACGATAGAGAAGGCCGAAATCGAATGCCATCGTCTCTACGCTCTTATCGGCCAGCCCCATATGGATGAAATGGGCGGTAATGCCGGCGGAGAAACGGTCGGTAAACCACATGGCATATGAGAGCCCGAAGGACATATCACCTGCATCGAAGAACCGCTTCGTGCCCTGCGGCATATAGATGGTCCTCTCCTCCATCGGATCCATCGTGAGAGCCCTGGCACTTATACCGAAGGTTCCCGGAAAATATGGTGTGGTGAACACCGCTCCGGCGAAGTATATGTCGATATCGGCCGGCCATACGACGGAATTGAGCGTCACCTGGGTACGGGTGAGCTCCACCATCCCGGCAGGATTCCAATAGATAGACGTTGCATCATTTGCAACAGCCGTATAGGCACTTCCCATACCGGCTGCCCGCGCCGATACACCGATCTTCAGGAACTGTGCGGCGAAGGTTCCTACCTTCTCGAACGGCGTTGTGCCGCCGAATGCGAGCCCCGGAACCAGCACCAGGAGAACAGCCCCTACAATTACCTTACTTCTCATCGCCAGACCTCCTCAATGAGAACGCTTCGATACAAATCCCTCACCTAATAACTACAAACTTGCCAATCTTCCGGGGGTATGCACTGTCGTCGGGTTCGACGGAGTACATGTAGACCCCGCTTGTGACGTCCTGCCCATTCCTCGATACCAGATCCCACGGCAGCGTCCCATGCCCTTCCCGACCATCGTGATACAGCACCTCGACCAGATCACCACTCACCGTG
>CP070727.1:429591-448937 GCA_020350885.1 bacterium
CTGTCTTCTGGTAAGGAGGAGGACCGATGAAGAAGCCCGTTACCGCGGTGATCGTCCTCTGCATCCTTACAGCACTTGCACACCTCACCTATGCCCGGGATACAGAGAGAGCGAAAAAGAGCGTCATGCGGCCATGGTCGGATGGCGAATTCGAATTGCCTCCCGATCTCGATCAGAATCTCCAGCTACTGACTGCGGCACAGGTCGATACCTACTGCATCGTCAGTTACGATTTCGAGCAGATGGACTGGCAGGGATGGACGCAGGTCGACAGGACCGCACAGCCCGACACCTTCACGCATGTAGATGATTTCGACGGTCTCGGTGGCGGAAGCTGGGGTGGCCTGGTCCCGCTCGAAGGAACGAAATCGATGTGGTGCGGCGCCCGCCCCGATACGAACGATCCGTATCTGTGCAGCTGGATAGATGCACCGGGGTACGGTAACGATTGGGACCAGATGCTCGAGTCCGATGGGTTCTCCTTCACGGGAACCCTGACATTGTCCTTCCACGGTCACTTCGACTCCGAGCCCGACTACGATCAGATCTTCATCGAGTACGATGCGGGACATTCCGACTGGCGGGAGATCGGAATGTATGAGGGTGAAATGGACACGATTGCCGTGCACGAACTTCATCATCCCCATCTCTCTACGAAACTCCGCTTCCACTTCGTCTCGGACGGCGCCTGGAGCGATCAGGACGGCCTCTGGGACACCGACGGAGCGTTCATCGTAGACAGCATCACGATCGCCGACGATCATGGTCTCATCGATTACGAGGACTTCGAGGAGGCCTCGGTGGGAGACAAGGATGCAGGGATCTGGCATGCGAGCACAAAGATGGGATACGGCATCTACTCGGGGCTCATACCTAATCTCGTAGAAACTGATCCGTGCGGGAACAACTTCAGCACACAGATAGTATTCTTTCTCGGCCAACCGGATCCCACGTGGCCGGGCTTACCGGACACACCGTTCTGCAAGGGGGAAGGTGGCATAGAGGAGCCTTGCCAGAACGAGTATGTCCTCTCCCCCGTGATCGATATGACACGCTACTCGACCAACTGCGACGAGTACCAGGATGCGGATATCCCCCCCGGGGAACTCCCCCAGCTCGGCGGGTCGCTCCTCAAGTTCACGATCTACCGCGATCTACCGGTCCTAAACTGCGTCTTCTATAACTGGCAGGTCAGATCGATCGATGAGAACGGCTGCCCGGGCCACTGGCAGGATCGAGGCTTCGGCTACTACGGCCCGGACAAGACCTATATATACTCGACATTCGAGATCGGCGACCTCGTCGAGAGCGACAGGATACAGGTGAGCCTCCACTGCATGGACATGTGCGCGTTCTGGTACGAGGTCTACTGCACCTGCGAAGAGCACACAAGCTCCCCCTGGTACGACAATGTCCGTATCCTCCGGTATAGGAAGGTCGGTCCCTACTGGAGCTACCGCGACCTCGATCTCTTCCAGGACACCTTCCCCGAGGAAGTCGATATCGAGAGCTACTGCCGTGCCGATGCGGCGAACGATGTCCGTCCGAACGATGATCCGGTCATCGATCCCGGAGATTCGATCGTCGTACGGTGCACCTCACCGCTCGGCGGCGGTATCAGGGAGAACGCAGGCGGTCCGGAGGTCTACCTGCACGTCAAAGCGGAGTACCTCGGCCCGGCGGATCCGCCGTGGGGACCGAAACCGCAGTACCTCTACGGGCCCACTCTCGAGGGCGGCTACGGCCATTACGTCTCGGACGATGGTGCAATGTGGACGGTCATACAGGCCGAGACGGCGCGATCATATGGAGGGTATCCCATCTACGACATGTACACGCTCGATCTCAACGACTCGCTCCTTACGCGTGGATACATGATCTCCTACTACTTCAGCGCCTGGGATAACGCCGGGATACGCTCGACACTGCCGAGATACGCCGAGACGAAGGCCGAGCTCTGCTTCCCGAACTGCAACTGGCCCTATAAAGCCGTGAGCTACATCTTCGAGTTCACCTGCCTGCCGACCGGATTGAGCGATATCCTCTACGTGGACGACTTCCACGGACGGGGCACCTTCTGGGGGATAGCCGAGCAATACTACAATTGTACATTCTACCACGTAATTGAACCCTATAATCTTCCCGACCGGTATGATGTAAACAGCCCTTCTGCCAATGTCTCGAACGGCCCGGGGAGCCGCGCCAAGCTTTATCACCTGAACGTCTACTATATTATCTTCTGGGACAGCGGAAATCTCGATGACTGCACGATCAGTGAAGGAACAGATTACAGCGACAAGAGCAACGACTGTCAGATGCTCGTAAACTGGATGAACCTAACAGAGCACGAGTGCGGCCTCTGGGTCTGCGGTGACGATATCGCCCAGGATCTCTCGGGCCCGGGTGCGGCACCGATAACCCTTGCGCTCATGAGCACGTTGTGCGGTGTCACGCTTCACAGCGACCCCAATGCCGGCAGCTACTTCGAGCTGACGGGCGGCCGTGACGCCGGTGGTATTGCGATTCCCGAGATCGTTGGATCCGCTCCGCCGAGCATCTTCGGTTCCCCGCCGCAGCCGAGGCCAGACACCTTCATAGCCGATGGCGGCTGTCCCATCATCAACCAGTTTGATGTTCTCGAGAAGACCGCCAACGGTAATTATGCGTTGGCGTATCCGGACTATCAGGGTAATCAGTACTACTACGGTATCCAGGCGATCGATACGAACGCGTCGAACTTCTTGGTTCGTACGATGTGGTGGGGATCGAGCTTCATGTACGTCCTTGACAAGGTAGCCCAATCGCCGCCGATCAGGTGGCAACTCATGAAGAAGATTCTCAACTGGTTCGGCGACATGTCGCACGGCATGACGGATGTGGATGAGACACCGAGGGCGTACAGTCTTGCGCAGAACTTCCCGAACCCATTCAACCCGAACACGACGATCAAGTTCAACATGCGTAAGAAGGGTCACGTGACGGTGCGTATCTACAACGTCGCCGGTCAGCTTGTGCGTACCTTGGTCGACGAGGTCCGGGATGCCGGTCCTCATTCGGTCGATTGGAAGGGTCGAAACAACTCGGACAAGCGTGTTGCCAGCGGTGTCTACTTCTACAAGATGGACACCAAGAACTTCGTCCGGACGAGGAAGATGGTGCTCCTGCGATAAAGCGGGGGCTGGAATATATGCTCGTAACGGTTCCGAATGCTACACGCTTATTGTCGATTAAAATGCTAAGATATTCACATACAAACAGTTATTGAAAATATGTTCGATTTATGATATGGTGTTATGAAGGCGGGATCATACCATTAATAGCAATACTAACCAAACCGCCACACGTAGTGTTCTTCTACACGAAGGAGGGGACCCCATGAGAAGGATGGTACTGTTTGTTCTTACACTTGCTCTCGTTACCTTCCTTGCCACCGCCGGCTCATCCCGTGAGCGCAGGGAGGAGCGCAAACACATCATGAGACCCTGGTCTGAGGAAGAGTTCCAGAAGTATCAGATACCGCAGGGCGCAAGCCCACACGCACTCACAACCCAGGCCGACACCTTCTGCATCGTTTACTACGATTTCGAGTATATGGACTGGCAGGGATGGACACAGGTCGATAACACTGCACAGAGGGACACATTCTTCCACGTCGACGACTTCGCAGGTCTCGGTGGAGGCTCGTACGGCGGCCTCGTACCGCTCGAGGGAACACAGTCGATGTGGTGCGGGACACGGCCCGACTCGACCGATCCCTATCTCTGCTCATGGGTAGTGGCGCCCGGATACGGGAACTCGTGGAACCAATGGCTCATAACGGAGGGCTTTGAGTACACCGGAAAGATCACCGTTTCGTACAAGGGACACTTCGACTGTGAGCCGGATTTTGACAAGGTAACGGTCGAATACTTTGCAGGTCATACTGTATGGGAAGAGCTGGCACAGTACGACGGAATCGTCGATACGGTCGCGGTTCATGAATTCACGCTCCCACGGCTGCGCACCAAGATCAAATTCCATTTCATATCGGATTCCGCTTGGAGCGACGAGGACGGACTGTGGGACACGGATGGCGCATGTATCGTCGACAGCATCTCGATCCGCGATGACATCGGCCTTATAGATTACCAGGATTTCGAAAGCGCATCGGTCGGGGACACCGCGGCCGGAATCTGGCATGCCGATGCGGCGTATCCGTTCGGAATGTACTCGGGATTGATCACACAGCTCTACCAGGACAAGGACCCGTGCGGTGAGAACCTGAGCACACAGATCGTATTCTTCATCGGCTCGCCCGATCCGTCCCCCCATTATGATGGTCTCCCGGCCACACCGTTCTGCCAGGGACCGGGAGGCACCGAGGCACCCTGCCAGGACGAGATGGTCGTCTCGCCCGTGATCGATCTCACGCATTACTCCTCGAGCTGCGATGGTGTCCAGGATGCCTGCTTTCCTCCGGGTATCCTTCCATTCCTCGGAGGAACGGTCCTGACATTCACCGTATACGTCGATCTCCCGGCCCCGAACTGCGTTTTTTATGAATGGTCGGTGCGTGATATCGACGAGGACGGCTGCCCGGGGGAGTGGTATTCACCACCCATCTACTATTACTGGGAAAACGGGGTGTATACGCGTTCGAGAAACGACATCAGCCATATAGTCGGCAGCGACAAGATACAGGTAGGCCTCCGCTGTGTCGACATGTGTGACGTATGGTTCGGCGTCTACTGCGACTGCGTAGAGCATACGCCCTCGCCGTGGTTCGATAACGTCAAGGTCCAGCGCTATACGATGCAGGGCCCGCAATGGAGCTACCGTAGCCTCGACCTATTCCAGGACAATTTTCCCGAGGAGGAATTCGCAATCGAGAGCTACGTCAGGGCTGATGCGGCGAATAATCTCAATCCCACTCATGTGCCGGATATACATCCGGGAGACTCGATTGTGGTAACCTGCACCTCAACCATCGGCGGCGGGATCAGAGAGAATCCCGGCGGGCCGGAGGTCTACATGCATGTCAAGGCCGAGTACATCGGTCCGATGGGCCCGCCGTGGGGACCGAAGCCGCAGTACCTCTTCGGGCCCGTGCTCGAGGGTTCCTACGGTCACTACGTATCCGACGACGGGGTGATGTGGACGGTCATACAGGGCGATACGGCCCGTGTCGTGTACGTGACTCCCGTCCTCGACCGTTACATGTTCGATCTCAACGATTCGCTCTTCACGAGGGGATACATGATCTCCTACTACTTCTCGGCTCAGGACAATGCAGGCTTCTGGACCACACTTCCCCACGATGCCGAGGCCGTGGCGGACCTGCCGTATCCGGAATGGAACTCACTACCGTACAAGCAGGTGAGCCATATCTTCGAGTTCACCTGCCTGCCGACCGGATCGAGCACGATCCTCTACGTGGACGACTACGACGGACGGGGCACCTTCTGGGGTATGGCGGAGCAGTACTACAACCCGACATTCCTCGCGGTCATCCCTGCGGACAATCTGCCCGATCGATACGACGTGAATAATCCTTCATACATCGTGGGAAACGGTCCCGGAAGCCGTGCAAAGAACTACCACATGACGACCGCATACACCACCGTTATATGGGACAGCGGAAATCTCTCGACCGGCACGATCTGTGACGGCTCCGACAACACCGGCGTGAGCCAGGACGCCCAGATGCTCAACGAATGGCTGGAATTTTCCGATCACCCCTGCGGTCTCTGGATATGCGGTGACGATGTGGCGTCCGATCTCAGCGGCCTGGGAACGGCGCCGTTGCTAACGCTCATGAATGCCTGGTGCGGTGTGAGCTGGGCCGGTGGAAGCTACTTCGAGCTCACGGGCGGCATCGACGCCGGTGGAATCATGCATCCGATGATCACGTCGGCGCCCCCACCGAGCGCGTTCGCGGGGCCGCCGCCGGATACCTTTGTCCTGAACGGGGGCTGCCCCGTCATCAACGATTTCGATCTGCTCGAAGCGGTGGGAGGCGGCGCGCATGCACTCCAGTACCCCGACCACGGAGAGCTCCCCTATTACGCGGCCATTCAGGGTGAGGGCATAAACAGCATGGGATGGATGGTGCGGACGATGTGGTTCGGTTTTGGCTTCATGAATATTCTGGATCACACACTCGCATGTCCGATCATCCGGAACGTCATCATGGAGAAGGTCATCGACTGGTTCGGCACGGCACAAACGAATCCGGATATCGTAGACGCCGAGGAGAATCCTCCGCCATACCGGCTCGCACAGAACTACCCGAACCCCTTCAATCCGGTGACGTCGATCAAGTTCGATATCCGGAAGAAAGGTCACGTGACGCTCCGGATATACGATGTCGCCGGACGGCTCGTGAGGACCGTCCTCGACGAAAATCTCAAGACAGGATCGTACACAGCTACCTGGGACGGCCGGAACGAGTCCGGAGCGAAGGTTGCAAGCGGCGTCTACTTCTACAGGCTCGATACGAAGGGATTCGTGAAGACGAGAAAGATGGTACTGCTGCGGTAAAGCAACCTGATAGGCTGAATACACATGAGAAAGCCCGGTTCCCTTTTACCGGGCTTTCTCGTATGGTATCAGCCTACTTCAGTGCCTCTTCCCGCTTGGTATAGAAATCACGGTAGAAGCTCAGTGTGGAGAATACCTCGGGATCGATCCCGGGCTCGTCCCTCACAATAAGACTCGCCATGCTCCTTCCCACACCGGGTCCCAGCATGAATCCCTGCCCGCACATCCCCACGGCGAGAAATAGACCCCCGATCTCATGAATTCTGTCGAGAATGATGATCCCGTCCGGGGTCATCGGGTAGAGCCCCCGCCAGACGCGGCGGATCAGCATGTTCTCGAGCCGCGGTATGAGGTCGATGAGGCGTCGTGCGATCACCGGCATGAACTCGGATGTGCACGATCGGTTCGTGCCGATGATTGGAACGATCGGCGTGTAGCAGAAGATCACCTGGCCGCGATCGTTTTGCCCGAAGTAGAAGTTCTTTGTCTTTCCCTCCGGTCCGGGCCTGATGTCGACTATGAGGGGATCGAAGAAACGCTCCATCGGTGCCGAGATTCCCGCTTCGTGACTGTCGGGCACGACGGGGATGTCGATCCCCGCCATGAGACCGATCTCCCGTGCGTTCGCCCCCGCTGCATTCAGTACCACGTCGGCGTGATAGGTCCCCTTCGCCGTCTTCACACCCTTGATCCTGCCCCCTCTGATCACGAGCCCCGTAACCGGCTCCTTGAAACGGTACTCCGCACCCCGGTCCCTGCTCTCCTTCCAGAATGCGGCGGCCGCCTTGAGCGGTGATACCTGACCGTCACCGGGCGAGAAGGTGCCGCCCCGAAGACCTTTCTCGTTGATACCGGAGATTAGCTTTTTTATGAATTCCGGACCCTGCCAATCGATTTCGAGCTTATAGCTCTTCTGTACCGGCAGGATCCCCTTGAGTATCCTTTCCTCGGTGCGGCGATAGACCGGAAAACAGTAGCCGCCCGGTATCCAGCCGAGATCGGTCCCGTGCCTCTCCTTCCACGAGGAGAAGATATCGATACTATCGAGGCAGAGGGTGATCTTTGCGGGATCGGAATGTGTGGCCCGTACGCCGCCGATCGCCGCCTTGTTCTGGCCCTGCCCGGGAGAGGAGTCTCCGTCGAGCACGAGGACCTTCCAGCCTTCGAGTGTGAGGAAGTAGGCGCTCGGAAGCCCCACTGACCCCGCACCGATCACTATGGCATCGTATATCTCACGTTTCGCCACGTGCTACATCCGTATCGATTCAACCGGACTCACAACGCACATATCGATCAGTTCGAATCGTATCCGTATTTCCATGCACCGCCCGCCATGGATCCTACTTCCTGGCCTTAATGCCGGCGAATGCCGAGAGCGGCACCTCCGCCACAAACGGCCTGTTCGTGGGCAGGGTGACCTCGGAAAGATCGACACCCTCCTCGCGGTAGAGCCGTAATATCAGCTCCGTACATGTCTTGCCGCCGCATGCTCCCATGCCCGTTCGTATCGTCGCCTTGAGGATATTCATGTCCCGCACCCCGGCCCGTATCTCGGCACGAACCTCACCCGCCGTGATGCGCTCGCATCGGCATACGATCGTCTCGTCCGGTATCGGCTCGTCGAGACCGGTCCCGCCACTACCCTCTTCCCCAGCTAGAACCGTGAATCCCGCCACGTCGAAGGCCTCCGTCTTCGGCACCTCGACCGAGACGAGCTTACGCTTGTCGTCGATATGGGATGTGCGGAACGCGACGATCCTACCACTGCCGACGTCGTTCCCTTCCATATCGACCGTCTTCACTATCCTGCCGTCGACGAGATCACCATCGTCGAGTTCATAGGGAAGAACGAGGAGGGATGTCCCACGCTCCGTGTTGTAACCGGGTTGTATCAGATTGATCGCAAGACCCGGACATGCCGCCACACATCTCGCACATCCGGTACACTCACCCTCGAATACCGGCAGATCCATGATCGAATCCCCCGGAATCTTGATCGACTGCCTGGCACATGCTTCGACGCACGGATTGCATGGTATCTCCTGCACACACCGAATGAGCGGATAGATCGGTGTCTCGTGCTTCTGCGGTTCGTAGGCACCGGTCCAACCGGGTTTGCTTCTCAGGACCTCCGCGGTCCTCTCCCATTCCTCCGGAATATCTATGTCGTAGCCGATTGCACGGGCGATTCTGCGGCCCGTTATCTTCCCGCTGAAGATCGCGGCCGAGGCCTCGGCGATCTCCTCCGCATCCCCCGCCGTATAACAGTCGATGCCGAACCCGGTGAGCTTCTCGTACAGTTCATTCACGGGCGAGAGGCCAACGGCGATGAGCAGCGTGTCGACCTCGTACGCTTTCTCCGTACCTCCGATCGGCCTGAATGCCTCATCCACGGCAGCGATCGTGATCCGCTCGAGCTCCTCCCGGCCCTCGGCCCTGATGACGGTGTGTGACGTGAACACGGGCACGCCGAGACGGCTGAGCTTGTCCAGGTGAACCTTGTATCCGCCGCATTGGGGAAGTGCCTCGACGAGTCCTACGACCTTGATCCCCGCCTGTATGGCATGATAGCCGGTGATGAGACCCACATTTCCTCCGCCGACGATGAAGAGCCGTTCGGTGGGTCTGATGAGATCGCGATTCAGGATGGTCTGGAAGGCTCCGGCGCCGTATACACCTGGCAGGTCGCAGCCGGGGAAAGCCAGTGTCTTCTCACGGGCTCCGCACGCAACGAGGACGGCCCGTGGTCTGACGAGGAGATACCCGCCTTTCCGGTACAGGCCGACCTTCTTGTCGTGGAAGCCGCCGACCGCCGTTGCATCGAGCATGACGGTGACGGACTCGAGCCCGTTGAGCTCGCCGGCCAGGATGCCTGCGATCTCGATCCCCCTCGTCCCGGCATAACAGTCGGCTCTCGAGCCGAAGAAGGTGTGTGTCTGGAGGGTGAGCTTTCCGCCGAGCTCGTTCTTGTCGTCGACGAGTAGCGTTTCTACACCAAGTCTTCCGAGCTCGATTGCGGCGTTTACACCTGCCGGACCGCCGCCGATCACGAGTACCTCTGTCTCAATGGTTGGAATCTCGCCGAATCTCGGAATCCGCCCGACCATGGGAAGCTCGGGCACGCCTTCGCAGCTTTCGATACGCATCCCCGGTGTGACGACAGTCATGCACCCCTTGACCGGTATGCCATCGACAAGGACCATGCACTGGCTGCACTGGCCGTTGACACAGAATATCCCCTGGGGGGCGTTATCCCGGGGATGGTGGCCGAATACCTTGATCCCGTTTGCAAAGAGCGCAGTGGTGATTACCTCTCCCTCGTACGCCTTCATCTCCCTACCGTTGAAGGAGAAGGTGATCTCGCGCCTCTCCTCGATCTCGAGGATCGGATGGCTTGTGAGCCTGTAGCTCTCCACACCGTTTGCATCCGCACGCTTGATCATGACTACGCCTCTGTATCCTCATCCAGGGCCGATGCCACGAGTGTTAGAAGATCCTTCACAACGAGGGGCGACTGCCGCCAGGCGCAGTCGGGATTCACCTCGTGAAAAAGCATCAGACACTTCGGGCACGCCGTCACGAGTGTCTCCGCACCACACCGGTGCGCCTCGATGATACGTTCGTTCACGGCAGCCCTCGTGTGTGGTCCGTGGTCGACCCAGGAACCGGCACCGCAGCAGGGGGCCTCCGTGCGCTGCCGTTCGAGCTCAACCAGGGAGCCGGTCGAGACGGCAGAGAGAATCCGCCTCGGCGCATCGACCACACCGAGGTATCGACAGAGGTAACAGGGATCATGAAAGGCAAACCCCTTTCCCGCCGTTCCAAGGGCAAGCCGGTCGACACGTTCGGCGATGAACTCCGTTATATGCTGCACCTCGAATGACAATGTGCCGGCATGCTCCCGGTATGTTTCACGCAGCGTGAATGCGCATTCGGGACAGATCGTGAGCACCCTTGTAGCACCCGATCCGTTCAAGGCCGCTATATTGTGTTCGGCAAGCTTTTCGAAGGACTCCCGGTCCCCGATATCGTAGAGATCCCTGCCGCAGCACCGCTCGTCCTCGAGTATACGGGGAGAGAGGCCGAGCCTGTTGAGTACCCGTATGGCCGAGCGGGCTATAGCGATTGCATGGGCGCCGCAGGATTCGCCGAAGAGCACCTCGAAGAGGGGCAGGCAGCCGACAAAGAGTACGGTGTCCCCGTCACGGCCGAGATCCATGGAGCCATCAACCCACGAGAGCCTGTTCTGCAATCCCTGCGGGAGAACGGCCTGTTCCCGCTGGTACGTATGCACGAGCCCCCCGGCGACCGGCTGGTAATCGGTTCGTCCGATACGAAGCTCCCTGATGAAACCGGCGACATCGACGTCGTAGGGACAGGCCTGCGTACACGCCCTGCACGTCACACAGCACCAGAGCAACCTGTGCCGCTCGATCCCGGCAGAACCCTTCTCGAGGAAGAGATGCGCAAGGTGCTGCGGATGCCATGTTCCGTGGAACCGGTACACGGGGCAGGCCGTAGCACACTCGTTCGCGCACCGGGTGCAATCCGTGATCCGGTACCTCTTTACGAGATCATGTGCCATATCTTTATCTTCCTTACACCATCTTTTTCGATCCCCGGGGCCTTCGCCTCGCCCAGCCGACGACGACCCGCCGGAATTCTGCCGGCCCGCATGAGCACTCCTGCACGATACGGGGATCATAGCCGAGCAGCTCGAGGACCTTCCGGGCACACTCGACCGTCCGGCTGCCGAGGATTCGCCCCGAGCCGTAATGACACCTATCCTCCTCGCACCCGCAGACCATGACACCCGTGCTGCCCCGCCGCACGGCCTCGACGAGGAGACCGGGTGTAAGCCTCCCCGTACACATCGTCTCTACAACGAGCACATGCCCGGGCAGTTCCATCCGCTCCGGCCGCGCCCAACGGCAGATAAAGAGGACCTTCGTTTTCTTACTCTCGACCGCCTCGAGCCGCCGCGCGAGACGGTGCCGTTCGAAGTTCACCTGGTCCATGGCACCCGTCGGGCACACCGCGACACAGTTGCCGCATCCCTTGCATGCAAGCTCGCTGACCTCGGAGATAAAGGAACCGTTGGGCCTTGCCATGATCCGTACCGCCGTGTAGCCGCAGACACTCTCACATCGCCCGCACCCGATACAGAGCTCGCTCCGCACACGGGCGATCGTGCGTGCGATCACACCGTCTGTCGACTCGGCCTCCGTTTCGAGGGTGACACGCCCGGGATGCAGCTCCCAGAGATCCCTCCCTGCGTGCACGGTCAGGGCGAGATCATCTGCTACTATGAGCTGGAGATCCTTCTTGTCGCAGATATCCGTGCACACCGTGCATTCATCGCATGGTCCGCACCTGAGGCATCGCTGTGCCTCTGCCCGTGCAGCTTCCTCCGGGAATCCCCGCTGCACCTCTCTGAAATCCTTCCTGCGCGTCGACTTCTTCTCGACAGGTACGGCAGCCCTTCGGGTGGCGACCGCCGGCACACGCTCGATCGAGTACTCCCGGACCGCCGTCTCGCCCGCCGCCGGCGGATCGAACAGTGAGACGGCCGGCCCACCGCACAGGTACGCATGGATACCCCGGGCGGCCTTCTGACCCGAGGCGATTGCCTCGACGACACTCCGTGGACCGGAGACCATATCGCCGGCAGCAAAGATACCTCCGGGAGCGGCCTGCATCGAGTCGCCCTCAACGAGGACCGTTCCGACCGGTGTGAGATCCAGACCGATCGGTCTGCGTATCCTCCCGAGATCGATGGCCCTGCCGGCGGCCTCGATGACGATATCAGCCGGCACCGTGAAGAGCTCCCTATCAATCTCGATAACCCTACGCCGCCCCGTACCATCGGCCCGTCCCAGGCCAAGACGCCGGCAGGTCATACCGGTGACCGTGCGGCCCCGCCGCTGTACCTTGACGGGGCGTGCGAGATCGATCACCGTGACCCCCTCCTCCACAGCGAGGCCTCGTTCATGTGTATTCAGCGGTGAAAGCTCCTTGCTGATTCCCGTTACGAGTGTTACCGTACGGCACCCCAGCCGGACTGCGGTCCGTGCGGTATCGAGAGCCATCATACCATTGCCGACGACGACCGCCCGCCTTCCCGCAAAGACCTCGGACTGCCTACCGGTATCCGGCACCTTCTCGCCCCGAGCATACCGGGCCCCCGCCCGCAATACATCGAGCGCATGTACGATCCCCTCTCCCGGGTTCAGGTAACGCCACGAGGGTGACCAGGCACCGGTAGCAAGCAGGACCGCCTTGTATCCGCGCCGCTTCAACCACCGTGTGTCTATATCCTTCCCGAAGGAGGTCCCGGTCACAACCTCGATCCCCCTGCCGACGATCAACCGCACCTCCCGCCTGATGATACGGCCGGGGAGCCTGAATGCGGGTATCAGGTTCATCATGCCACCGAGCTCGTCTCTGGCTTCGAAGACCGTGACAGGATAGCCGAGCAGCGATAGATCGAGTGCAGCCGACAGACCCGCCGGCCCACCGCCGATCACGGCGACACGCTCATCCCTGGTGACGCGAAACGGCAAAACCGAATCGATCCCCCGTTTCATCTCGAGATCGAAGACGAACCGCTTGAGGGCACAAATGGCAACCGGTTCATCATAGGCACCCCGTCGGCAGGCGGCCTCACACGGGCTTGGACATATCCTTCCGCACACACCGGGGAATGGATTGCGCTCACGGATGAGTGCGAGCGCCTCCTCGTGCCGTCCATCGGCAATAAGGGTGACATACCCCCGTGCATTGATCCGCGTCGGGCAAGCAAGTGTACACGGTGAGGTCTCGAGAGCGACCAGCTCCCACCGCTCATCCTGACCCGGAATCCGTACGATGATATGCGATGCTTCGGATTTCATGCCTTACCGTTTTCTACTCCCGGTAGATGTTCGCGTTCGCCTCGCGGTCCCTTTTGATCCTCCCCAGGTCCGACGTTCCGCGGTCCCTTTTGACCCTCCCCTGGTCCGGCGTTCCGCGGTCCCTTTTGACCTTCCCCTGGTTCGACGCCTCGTGGGCCTGCCCGGCCGCTCTTTCGGCCCGGTACCCTTCGAAGAACACTTCCTGCGGCGCACCGCAAGCAGGGGATGACCTCCATATCGCTCCCACATTGACTGGTCTACCTCGCAATGGGCGCATTCATAGTTGAAAGAACAACCGGCATCGGCAACCAATCCCATCAGCGCATACCTGCAGCGGTGCTCACCCTCGGATCTCCGCAATTCCAGCATCCGTTCGTACTCCATCTGGATCGCACCCGTCGGGCAGATATAGGCACACGCACCGCAGGCGATGCAGCAGGAATCGTCGATTCCGAACGGTACAGAGACACGGCGGTCAACGCCGCGCGACGAGAATCCGATTGCACTGGCACCAACCACCTCGGAGCAGACCCGCACGCACATTCCACACATGATGCAGTCGTCTTCGCCCCGGGCGAAACGAGCCCGCTCGACACCGTAGGTGCGGGCGAGCTCCTCGACGTAGGGGATTCCGGGGCAGCGCGCCAGCATCAGCTCGATGAGAACCCTCCGGTGGCGCTCTACCCTTACCGTCTTTGTGCGAACCTCGAGTCCGTCACGGACCGGATAGAGACACGAGGCGACTGTGCGCCATCGTGACGTCCCCCGTTGCCGTACCTCGACGACACAGAGGCGGCATGCACCATACGGTTCGAGAGCATCGTGTGCGCAGACCGCGGGAATCTCTATCCCCGCACCGGCGGCCGCCTCGAGAACCGTCGCTCCCTTACCGGCTTCTACCTTCTTACCATCGATCGTAAGCTTCACTTGTACTTCGAAAGAACCTTGTTAAGAGTTACCGCGCTGACCTTTCCATGAACATCCTTATTGACCATCATCGCAGGCGCAATACCGCAGCACCCGATACAGCGGACCTTCTCCAGGGAGAAAGCCAGATCATCGGTCGTTTGCCCGACCTCGATCCCGAGCTCCCGTGTGATCGCATCCTTCACCAACTCCGCACCGCGGACATGACAGGCGGTGCCGGTACAGAGCTTTATCTCATGCCGGCCGCGCGGCGTGAGCCTGAATGCCTTGAAGAAGGTGGCGATTCCATAGAGGCGTACAAGCGGTATGCCCAGCCTTTCGGCAAGGAAGTGGAAGGCAGTCTGCGGAAGGTACCCGAATTCGGCCTGTACATCCTGCAGTATGGCGATGACCTGAGAGGAATCATGACCGTACAGCGACAGGATCGACTCCACCTTCCTCTCGAGGGCTTCATCGGATGATCGATCCGGGTAGACCCCCTCCAGCTCCATCTTCATACCGCGTGAGATTGTCTTCTTCACGTCCATACTACAACCGATCCATTCGCGAGATACCGCTACGGCTGACGGCACCCGCTTTCATCGCTTCACCGCATCGAAACGACACACCTCGTAACAGGAACCGCACTTTATGCAGGTATCCTGATCGATTACATGAATCTCCTTTGCCTCCCCGGTAATGCAATCGGCCGGACATACCTTGAAACATGCATGACAGCCGTTGCAGGCTATCGCATCTATCCGGTACTGGATGAGCGCCTTGCACACGCCCGCGGGACACCGCTTGTCCCTGATGTGGGAGATATATTCTTTCTTGAAATATCTCAGGGTGCTGAGCACCGGATTCGGTGCTGTACTTCCGAGGGCGCAGAGAGATGTCCCTATGATCGTCTCTGAGAGCTCCTGTAGGAGCTTGATGTCACCCGATCTTCCGTTCCCCTCTGTTATCCGTGTCAGGATCTCTGAGAGGGCTCTGAGACCCTCCCGGCAGGGGAGGCATTTTCCGCAGGATTCGTCCTTGAGGAAATCGACGAAGTAGTGGGCAACATCAACCATACAGGTATCCTCATCCATGACGATCATGCCCCCCGAGCCCATCATTGATCCCGCTTCCGTGAGACGGTCGAAATCCACCGGGAGGTCGAGCTGGGACTCCGGCAGGCAGCCGCCCGACGGCCCTCCAGTCTGTACGGCCTTGAACTCCTTGCCACCCGGTATACCTCCACCTATTTCGTAGATGATCTCTCTAAGGCTAATTCCCATTGGTACTTCGACCAATCCTGTATTATTGATATTTCCCACAAGCGAGAAGACCTTGGTGCCCTTGCTGCCACCCCACGGATCGTGACTCACATCCCCCGTTCCCATCGATGTATACCAGTCCACTCCGTGCAGGAATATCCTCGGCACATTCGCCCATGTCTCGACGTTATTGAGTACCGTCGGCTGGTTCCAGAGCCCCTTCTCGACGGTATGGATATACTTCGCACGGGGTTCGCCCATCTTACCCTCGAGGGAGGCCATGAGGGCCGTCGATTCACCGCAGACAAAAGCGCCGCCGCCGCGCATGATCGATATATCGAACGTCAGGGCGCTTCCGAGAATCCTCCGGCCGAGTAAGCCGCACTCGTACGCCTGAGTGATCGCCGTGGTGAGTGTCTCTACCGCCAACGGATATTCATCACGTACATAGATGATCCCCTCTTCCGCCCCGACGGCATAGGCACCGATGAGCATCCCCTCGATAATGCTGTGTGGATTTCCCTCGCAGATGCTCCGGTCCATGAAGGCTCCGGGATCCCCCTCGTCCGCATTGCCGATAACATACGTCCTCTCACCTTTCGCCTTCCGTGCCGACCGCCACTTGATCCCTGTCGGGAATCCCCCTCCGCCCCTCCCCCGGAGACCGGATCGGATCACCGTCTCTATCACCTTCCGGGGGTTCATCGTCTCGAGAACGCCCCGCAGGGCCTGATATCCGTCGCACGCAATGTAATCGGTAATATCACACGGGTCGATCCTCGTATTATTCCCAAATAGAACCCGCATCTGCTTTTGATAAAAAGGAACGTCACCCTCATGCACGATCCTTTCACCGGATTCGGGATCCTTGTAGAGGAGTCTCTTGACAACCGCACACCTCTTCAGGGTCTTCGAAACAATCTCGGCCACATCCTTTGGCTTCACTTGTACATAGAGGATCTTTTCGGGATGGATGACAACGAGGGCACCCTTTTCACAGTAGCCGTGACATCCGGTCGCCTTTACCTCGACACGCCGACCGAGGCGAGCCTTTCTAACCTCTTCGACAAAGGCCTCATATACACCGGTCGAGCCGCACACACGGCAACCGGTGTCGGTGCACACTGCAACAATCTGTCTATCGGAGGGGTGCTGTCGGAGGATTTCCTTTTTGTACCTATCGAGACCCGAGAAGGAACGTAACCTCTTGAGTTTCAGAACGATAACCTCCCCGTCTTCATTATGCAGACAACTATATTGAAATTAATAAGAAATCGTGAATACTGTCAAGCGATATCCCCGGATCGACTGAAACCGGCAAGACACCATCATGAAGTAGATATATGATCTGCCGGTGGATTGGGTGTGAAGGGATCAGCGGGCAATGGTGAGGAGGACCTGATTCTTCTCGACGGACGTCCCTGGAGAGACCTTGAGGGACGCTATTGTGCCGGAGACGTTCGATGTCAGACTGTTCTGCATCTTCATCGCTTCGAGTACAACGAGGACATCCCCTTCTTTCACCTGATCGCCCTCCTTCACATTGTACTGCACAACCATACCGGGCATCGGGGCTATCACGGGGTGCTCCCCCCTTCCGGAGGCGGGAGCCGGGGGTTTCGTCACCTTCGGAGTCACCTTCGGCGGCTCCTTCTTCTCTTCCTTCCTCACCGGTGGTTGCTTCGGTTCCTTCTTCACGATCGGTGCCGTTGTACCGACGGCCCGGATCTTCGGTTTTCCGCCGACCTCCTCGACCTCTACATTGTAGTACTGGTCACCGACGAATACATTGAAGCTCCGCAGATTGGCGCCTTTCTCCGGCATCTCACCGGCCGGCTTCTCGGCGAGAAGACCCTTACGGGCCTTTTCGATGAGCTCGTCCTCCTGCCTGACATCCTCCAGTGTTTTCGGTTTCACCTCCTCCGGGGGCGTCTCGAGATCGTATTTCCATTTCAAGAAACGCAGGCCTGTCGTGGGATAGAGGGCATAGGTGAGAACATCCCGCTCGTTTCGAGCAATTCCCTTCACGGCCTCGCGGGCCTTCTCGAGCTCTGGTTCTATCATATCTGCAGCCCTGCAGGTGATCGGTTTTTCACCCCGCGGATACCCTTTCAGGGCCAGCTTCTGCACCTTCTTGTCCATTGCAACCGGCGGCCTGCCGTAGAGACCGTAGGCATAGTCCTTGACCTGTGCACTCACCATCTTGTACCGACCGAAGAGGACATTTTGTACAGCCTGGATACCGACGATCTGGCTCGTTGGGGTTACGAGCGGTGGAAAGCCGAGCTCCTTGCGCGTGCGCGGCAGCTCCGCATACACATCATCTATCCTATCGAGGGCATCCGCTTCACGGAGCTGGTTCACCAGATTGGTGAGCATACCGCCGGGTATCTGGTGCTCGAGAACCCCGGTATCTATCACCGACATGCGGGTTGTATTGAGAAAGTCACGGTATTTCGGTGCAACCTCCTCCACGTACGCCCCGAGCTCGAAGAGCTTCCCGAGTTCGAGCCCGGGGTCCCGGGCAGTTCCCACGAGGGCCGCCACGATCGGTTCGACCGCCGGCTCGGAGGTACGCAGCCCGAATGGCGCCAGCGCGCAATCAACGACATCGACACCGGCCTCGGCCGCGCGGAGATATGCCATCGATGCCATACCGCTCGTGTAATGGCAGTGAAGCTGAATGGGGATCCCTATTGCTTCCTTGAGGGCCGAAACGAGCTTGTATGCATCAAACGGATTCATGAGTCCCGCCATGTCCTTGATACAGAGCGAGTCGGCACCCATCTGCTCGAATACCTTCGCCTTCTCGATGTAGTACTCGAGGGTAAATACCGCTCCTCCCATGCGAGGCTCGGTGAGCGAGTAGGAGATCGAGGCCTGGATGTGTTTTCCGCAGCGCTTGATTACCCTGAACGATGTTTCGAAGTTCCGCTCGTCGTTGAGTGCGTCGAAAACACGGAAGATATCGATGCCGGCCTCGGCCGCCTGCTCGACAAACGCCTCGACGACATCATCCGCGTAGTTCCGGTAACCAACCAGGTTCTGTCCCCTGAGAAGCATCTGCAACGGAGTCTTCTTGATCCGCTTCTTGAGCTCGATGAGGCGTTCCCACGGATCTTCGTTCAGGAACCGCGTCGCTACATCGAAAGTGGCTCCACCCCACACTTCCATCGAATGAAATCCGGCTTCGTCCATCTTCTCGGCGATGGGGAGCATATCTTCGGTACGGAAGCGTGTGGCGAGGGTGGATTGGTGACCGTCACGGAAAGTCGTATCGGTTATCCGAAGTGGTCCGAGTCCCTTTAGTTCTTCATTGCTGTCCGCCATACTTATATTCCATCAAACGTTGATCTTCGGAGGCGTTTTTTCGATCTTACAGAATGGAGAATCGCCGCAGGCGCATCTTGAGAGGATTGCCCCGTACGGTGAGGCTGTGTCTACTAGAGAGTTCCCTACGCGCGGCCATCTTCCACGGGCTCAGTTTCTGCCCGAACCGACGCTTGATGTCGATATCCTCTGTTCTGATATATGCTTCAATAGCTGCCGTTATAGCAGCCATCATTCTTTCTTCCATACCCACTCCCTCCCACGCTCATGTAACTGTAACAATAAAGTAGAATTTTCGACACTGTCAATAAGAATTCCCAGCTCCCATGAGGAAGCAGTTACCTGATAGCTCGCGTTCGAATGGCGTGGTAACAACCGTTCGAGGGATGGTGGGAAGGGACGGAATCGAACCGCCGACACACGGATTTTCAGGGCA
>CP070727.1:449037-523319 GCA_020350885.1 bacterium
CAACGTGCACTTTTCTCTATAACAAAACCCATTAAGACTGTCAATTTTTTCACTGGCCGGCAATCTGAATCACAAAGATCCATCCAATTGGTGACTTTCTGTAAGTTATTTGTTAATAATTTCTTGCCTATAATTCATTATTATGATACAGTCTCCCGGTAAGTTAAGGGTGCGTGCGCGCGGCGACATCTCCGGAAAACAGCACAACTCCACCCTTTTTTTATAGCCTCCAAAAATGTAGGAGAACTCTTGACTCATTGCTTGCCGAACCGGCAAGAGATCCCTTTCCCGCCATTCAAGAGTAAGAGCAGATAACATCCGCCAGAGCGGTTCCGTGGCTCGATAAGCGCTAATCTACATCGTAGAAACTGCGGTGACCGTCTTTTTACCGAAAAGGAAATCAATAACTTGTTATTTTTATCAAAAATTGGTTCTCAGCTGTTTTTCCTGATCGCAGCTGCGTGTTTCTTGTGGTCCGGCTCATGGTCATGGGCGGACTGCTCGAAAGAGGGTGACCCCGCGCTCTATATCGGATTCGGTGCCGATAACGTCGAGGTTTCCAGGGGCCTGACCGAAGCCTGGACCCTCGGTGCCGCCAACTTCGGCTTCGTATCATCGAGCTGCACGGGCGGATTACCTTCATGACATCCTGACCTTCTTTTGGAGCGGCGCCGGCGAACCGACCGGTGAGGAGGACAGGCTCCCGAAGGTCACGAGGCTCTTCCAGAACTATCCGAACCCCTTCAACCCGTCGACGACGATCAGGTTCGACCTGCCAAAGAAGGCGAGGGTGAAGCTCGCCGTCTACAACGTGAAGGGCGAGCTCGTCCGCCTGCTGCTCGACGAGGAGGTCGATGCGGGCCGGAATGAAGTAGTCTGGAACGGTAACAACAACAGAAACCGCAGGGTGGGGTCCGGTATCTACTTCTACAAGCTCGAGACCGGCAACTTCACGCAATCGAAGAAGATCATTCTTCTTCGGTAACCTGGGTTTTCTTTAGGCGGGCACCAGGGTCGTCCACTGGAATACGGGCTTGCGATTGAGAGCAATGTCTAACTCTGCCGACTGCGTGCTGGAGATCTCGTTACGACGAAGAAGAAGGTGATACTCAGATAAAATCTGGGTGACAACACTTCTTAATCTAGTAAAATAATACCCGCGGCATATGCAGGATCCCACCTGCAAACTGTGCATTTCTCCGGTCGAGCGGTTACAATCTCGCAAAACGAATACTAAGGACCTCGGTCCAAAATATTCTTGCCCCACAGAAGGAGGGGCTACCATGACTGTGATAAATGAAAATTATCAGAAAATCCTGGCGTCTAAGTCAGGAGCGCAGTTCTTCAAGGCCGACCTCCACGTGCACACGCCCGCCTCTGGGGACGCCCAGGCGAAAAACAAGTACAACTTCAAATACGATATCGCGAATATCCCGAAGAGCAAGGAGCGTGCAAGGGAATTGGCGGCCAAGATAGTGGATGCGGCAATTAAGAAAGGACTGAGGTTGATCGCAATCACGGACCACAACACTCCGAGCAACACGCACCCGGAAGACCTGACGAACACCTGGTATCAGCTCATACGTAACGCCGCCAGGGGAAAGGATTTGTGCGTGCTGCCCGGTGTCGAGATCAGCACGGACGATCTGCATGTCCTGGTCATACTGGATCCGAAGGAGGATGAGCCGGCCGCCTACATGACGCACCGGATCAACTTTCTCCTGAAGGACTGCAAATTCACCCTCGATGACTACGGCGACTACAGGGCAACAGGGATGTCGAGCCTGTTCGATGTGATGCATTATATCGAGGAGCTCGGTACGGAGTGCATTGCCATCCCCGCTCATATAGACGGTGGCAAGAAAGCGATGCTCAGTGTTTACAAGGAACCTAGCAACGTGTTCAACAAGCTGCTGAACCACTCGAACCTCAACGCCGTCGAGGTCGTGAAGGAGACAACACCGTCGAAGAAGAAGCTTGGCGGCAAGCGCGGAAAGATCGTACAGGAATATTTCGACAAGATGCGTGACGAAGATCGCTCACCTCTCGCCTACATACAGAATTCGGACGGTCATTCGATCAGTGAGATCGGTAAACGATTCTCGTACATCAAGATGGGTGAGCCGAGCTTCTGGTCCCTCAAGAATGCCCTCGAGGATCCCGAAACACGGATACGCATGCCGGGCTCATTCAGCGAGACTACAGAAACAACACGCATCCTTGGCATTGCCTTTCGCAGGCAGGGGGGAACCTGGAACCACGTGGCATTCAATCCGAACCTGAACTGCATCATCGGCAAGAAAAAAACACAGAAGTCCGCGATCATAGACATCATCATGTACGGTTTGGATCGATTCGAGGGAGCAGGCAACGGAAGCGGCCCGGCTGACGAGGAAAAGGATCTCATCAAACACAAGTACCAAGTGAACGTGTTCATCGGGAAAAACAATAACACGTACTGCTACTCCAGGAAGGGCGCTGGCAAGCCCGAGACCTTCACACTCAATAACGGCTCATTTACTAAATTCGCCGGAACACCGCAGCTCGAGCTCCCGAGAAAATACAACCACGAGATAATCGAGGAACGGTTCGCAAAGAAGATCGGTCTCATGGATTTCCTCGACAGGCACATCTTCGCAAACAAGAAAATAAACTCACTCCTGGACAGGAGGAACACGCTCCTAGGCGCCCTCGAGGCGAAAAAATTTGGCACAAATGATCCCAAGATGAAAAAACTCCGCAAGACATGCAAGAGCCTATACGATGAGAGGAAACGCGTTCTTGACACCTCACTCAGCTTGTACGGGAAGGATGTCTTCAGGGTCAAGGTGGCCAAGGGAAAATGGAGCACCGGGACTAAAAAGGAGGATTTCTACGACAAGGCGTCCATGACGGTTCGCGTGCGCTCCCGCCATCGTTCACTGAATACTCTTAACACCGGTGAGAAGAACGCGATCATCATGGTTCTTCTCATGAACGAGGATGCATTCGGTCCGCTGATCATCGACGAACCGGAGCAACAACTCGATGTCGCTTCGATCGTATCGATACTGGTCCCGAGAATCCGTAAGTTGAAAACCCAGCAGCAGATCATATGCGTGACGAAAGACGAGCATATCATTCTTTCCGGCGATGCCGAGCAGGTAATCGCCACGCAGTCGGAGAAGGATGTTGAGGTCGTCACAGGGGATGTAATGAACAGGGATATGCAGCACCAGATCCTGGAAATATTCGAGGGTAGCAGAGGTGCGATGGAGGACAAGACACGGAAGATCCGCAGCATCCTCGAATGATCGATGCGATCCGGTTATTGCACAATTCAGGCGGTGGAGGTGCATCTCTTTAACGAGTAAGAGTCATCTTCCTAACGAACTCGGCGCCGTCGGCCCGGAATCTATATAAATAGACAAAGGACAGGGCAGTAGTGTATGTATATGGCGACTTTCCCTTTTCAGTTGCGGAATGGTATTTCCAGACTTAGAGGAGGTCTGTCTTCACGCCGTCTCGATCCCCGCCTCGGCCTCGAGGCCCAGCTCGCGTATCGAGATCTCACGCATCTTGTACTTCTGGATCTTGCCCGTGACCGTCATGGGGAACTCGGTGACGAACTTCACGTAGCGGGGGATCTTGTAATGGGCGATCTTGCCCTTGCAGAAATCCTTGATCTCCTCCTCCGACGCCTCCTCACCTTCCTTGAGCTGGATCCACACACAGATCTCCTCGCCGTATTTCTTGTCCGGCAGGCCGATTACCTGCGCGTCCCTGATCTTCGGATGCGTATAGAGAAACTCCTCGATCTCACGGGGGTAGATGTTCTCGCCGCCCCTGATGATCATATCCTTGATCCGGCCCGTGATCTTGAAGGTGCCGTCTGGACGCATGAGGGCAATATCACCCGTGTGAATCCAGCCGTGCTCGTCGATCGCCTCCTTCGTGGCACGCTCGTTGTTGTAGTAGCCGCGCATGACCTGATACCCGCGGCAGCAGAGCTCGCCCTGCTCACCGATGGGCACGATCTGGCCCGTCTCTGGATTTACGATCTTTACCTCGGTGTGGGGAATGGGAGGGCCGACGGTCGAGGTGCGCCGTTCGAGCGTGTCGTGGTAAGGGGTCTGCGTGATGACCGGGGAGGTTTCAGTCTGACCGTATGCGATAGTGATCTCCGTCATGTTCATCTCTTCATTCACCTGTCTCATGACCTCCACGGGACACGGGGCGCCGGCCATGATGCCCGTGCGCAGTGTGCTCAGGTCGAACTTCTTGAACTCGGGATGCGAGAGCTCCGCGATGAACATCGTGGGGACACCGTGCAGGGCCGTGCACTTCTCCTTCTCCACCGTCTGGAGGACGGCGAGGGGATCGAAGTATTCGGCGGGAATCACCATCGCCGCTCCGTGTGTGACGCAGGCGAGGTTCGAGAGCACCATGCCGAAGCAGTGGTAGAAGGGAACAGGGATGCAGAGGCGGTCCTTGCCGGAGAAATGCATCGTCTGACCGACGAAATAGCCGTTGTTGAGGATATTGTGGTGGGTGAGGCTCGCGCCCTTGGGGAGGCCCGTCGTACCGGATGTGTACTGGACGTTGATCACGTCGTCGAAGTCGCACGCGGCGGCGCGTTCGGCGAGCTTTTCATCGGGGATACCGGCACCGAGCTCGAGAAACTCACTCCAGGTGAACATGCCGGAATGCTTCTCCTCACCGATCAGGACAAGGTTCCTGAGCTGCGGGAGCGAGCGGCTCTCGAGCTTGCCCGGCTCGGCCTCCCGTGCCTCCGGGACCACCTGGCAGAACATATCCATGTAGTTCGAGCTTCTGAAGCTCGGAATGAACATCAGCGTCTGCACCTCGGCATTCGAGAGGCCGTACTGGAGCTCGTGCGTACGGTAGGCGGGATTCACCGTTACCAGTATCGCCCCGATCAGGGCCGTCGAGAACTGGGCGATCACCCACTCGGGATGGTTTGTGGCCCAGACGGCGACGCGATCGCCCTTTCGCACACCCAGGGCGATAAAACTTTTTGCCGCCTTCGAGCAGAGATCGTAGAACTCCCGGTAGGTATGGCGCTCATCCCTCGGCACATACACCAAGGCCTCGTTGTCCGGATACGTCTGTGCGATCCGCTCGAACATCTGGCCTATCGTCTCGCCGATGAGGGGCTCACCACCCATATATGCGTAGCTCATGCCGCGGCCGACCTCGAGCGGCAACCCCTTTTTCATATCGTCATTCTGCACCACCGTCTCACTCCTTGTCCTTTTCATCTTTCCGTTTCTTCCACGCATCCCATTCGGCCTTCTTAATCTCGCTCCTGCGGATCTTGCCGCTCACCGTTTTTGGAAGATCCTTCACGAACTCGATCGCCCGCGGGTACTTATACGGTGCGGTGACATTTTTCACGTGATCCTGGAGCTCCTTGGCAAGCTTCTCGCTCCCGACGAAATCCTCCGCCAGGATCACATAGGCCTTCACGATCTCACCGCGCACCTCATCAGGTGCGGCGATAACCGCCGCCTCGGCAACCGCAGGATGCTCGACGAGCGCGCTCTCCACCTCGAACGGGCCGATTCGATACCCGGCCGAAAGGATAACATCGTCGGCACGCCCGACGAACCAGAAATAACCGTCCTCATCGCGGTAGGCCTTGTCTCCCGTGTAATAGTAATCGTTCTGGAAAACCTTGGCCGTCTCCTCGGGTTCCCGCCAGTATTCCTTAAACAATCCGACCGGGCGTTCCGGCACAACCTTGACGACCACATAGCCTTCCTCGTTCGTACCCGCTTCCTTCCCTTCCTCATCCAGGATGCGTATGTCGAAGCCCGGCGTCGGAAGGCCCATCGAGCCAATCTTGATCGGCATGCACCGGTAGTTTGCACAGAGGTTCACCGTCTCGGTCTGGCCGTATCCATCGTAGATCCTCAAGTTCGTCGCTTCCTCCCAGACACGGATCACCTCGGGATTCAATGGCTCGCCCGCACTCATGCAATGCCGGAGTGCCGAGAGATCGTACTCTTTGAGCGGAAGCTGCGCAAACATACGGTACGCTGTCGGCGGGGCACAGAATGTCGTGATACCGAAGTTCTCGATCATCCGAAGGGTCAGCTTCGCATCGAACTTCGAGTGGGTCTGGTGGTTGAAAACCGCCGTACCGACCGTCCACTGCCCGAAGAGGCTCCCCCATGCGGCCTTCGCCCAGCCGGTATCGGTTACGGTCCAGTGGAGATCCGTGGGCTTGAGATCCTGCCAGAATGTCGCCGTGATCCGGTGGCCGATCGCATAGGATGCCTGGGTGTGGATTACCATCTTGGGATAGGAAACCGTTCCGGAGGTGAAGTAAAGGAGTATCGGGTCGTCACTCCGGGTCTTCTCGACGCCTTCGAGGCGTGGCGACATCTTGTCCATCTCGTAATCCCAATCGAGCCAACCGCGACGGCGTCCCGTAGCGAGTATAAATTTCTTGAGTGTCGGGCACTTATCCATCGCCTCCTCGACCTTGGGGGCATCCTGTATATCTGTGATGACACCGACCGCCTCGGACTGGTTGATCCGGTACCGGATATCCCGCTGCGTAAGGAGTGTCGTCGAAGGAATCGGAATCACACCGATCTTGAACATACCGATCATGGCTATGTACCAGTGGGGCATCCAGGGAATCATGACGAGCACCCGATCTCCCTTCTTGAGCCCCTGTTCGAGCAACAGATTCGCAAAGCGGTTCGAGAGGACCTTGATCTCGTAAAAGGTATATTTCTCCACCTTCTCGCCGAGCCCGTCTGCGACCATGAGCGCGAGCTTCGTTCTATCCTCCGCCCATCTATCCACGACATCGAAGCCGAAGTTGAAGTACTCGGGGACATCTAGGGCGAACTCCGCTCGCGTCCTCTCGTAGTCGGTCATATTCGGGGGGACGACATCTTTCGTGGTACCGCTCATGGTCTCCTCTCCCTTATCAAGTGGGAATCCATCCGGATTACTATGACAATAGCGTCCGGGGCACCGAAGAATCCGGTTATTAGAATGTGACTACTCTACCGTCAATGCAATGAAAATAAAGCGTTTGGCCCCACAGGGCAAGACGATTATCCGGAAAAGCCGAATAAATTAGAAAAAGTTTGCCTGTGCTTTAAGCCGCTGTAAGTAGATTAGATATCTCAGTCCGAGCCTCCGACAGATTCATGCAGGCTCAGAAGCTATCCGGAGCCCCGACCCCCGATAGATCCATCATCGGCTTAGAGGTTATCCACTGTCCGAGCCCCCGATAGATCCATCATGGATCAGAAGATGTACCGCACTCCCAATCCCCCATTCACGTCCACCTCGGTCTCCGGTGCGATATCGACGATGGGGGCAATCTCGAGGAAGACGCTGGCCGGATGATTCTGCAATATGTACTCGAGGCCGACCGCGATCCTGATACCGGCCCTGGAGTCTTCATCCTGCAGGCGTACCCTGCCGCCGATGCCGAAGTAGACCGGCAAGCTTCCCGAATCCACCTCTATAAGGTCAAAATTATGAAAAAGGTAGTCTGCATGAATATGAAAGTGGCCATCGTCCTGGAATGACCATGCGGCCCCGAAATCGATCGCCATATTCCACGTTGTCCATAACTTCGCACTGAGGCCTGTCGGCTCCCCCAAAAGAATGCCGAGCTCGAAATCACGGGGATCAATCCTGCTCAGCCTCTCATCGGCCCGCAAGCCTCCGGCACAAACCAAGATCGACACAGCCAATACAACCGTCAGCAGAACACGCTTCACATTCACCACTACCTCCTTGCAGGACTGAGAATGAACCGATACCCGGGCGCAACGAGCAATGCCAATGATAGGAGAAAGAAGATCGAATCTTCAAGCAACTTCTTCCACGCAAATGTTTCGCCAAAGCCGCAACCGCAATCGAAAAAGACCTGCATAAATGGGATACCTTCCATCTCCATCACACCGGCCGTGCGGAACGATACGGCAACAAGAAAGACCGTATTCAGGGCGAGCAGTATGAGCGCCGAGCCCCTAAGAAAGATCCCCGTGACGAGGGAGACGCCGCAAAGGAGCTCTATCCACGGAAGGGCGATCGCCATAATGTAGAGGGGGGGACCGATATCGAGGATATGGTACATCCGGATTTCATCTGCAAAGGCAAGGGGCTTACCGATCTTCTGCACGGCCGCATAGACGAATACAGCCGCCAGAAGAAGACGGAATCCGAGGAGCAGGTAAGGATTGTAGACCCAGCTTCCTTTCTCCATCCTGCCACCTACCGCAGTTTCGATGCGTTGTGGTGAGTCGAAGAGTATTCCGCTCCAGTTCATTCTACGCCTCGCTACGGATCGCCCGCCAATATACTATTCGGTCGGGTCCCGCTATCACATCATCCCCCGTTCGACCGCCAATCCAGAATCCTCCCACTCCTCCCAACCCCCCTCGAAGACAAGCAGCTTCCTGAAACCCATCATATAGAGCTCGCGGGCAAGGAGCTCCGAGTCCTCGCAGTCGGGGCCCGCGCAGTAGATGAGTATCTCCTCTTGGGCCGGAAGCCGGGGGATGACCTCGTCGAGATACCTCCCCATATCGTAGTAATCGAGCAGGATCGCCCCGGGGATATGACCCTCCTCGTACTCCTCGGCCGTGCGGGAGTCGATCACGACCTTGCCAGCATTCATAAGCGCACGAAAAGCATCGAGGGTGACAAAACGGATCCCGTCCACCACTTCGGCACCCGCCACCTCCACCGCTTCCGTCACCGGCTCGTCGATAACCGGAACCTCGTGGACCCCCCGGAACGGATTGATACCGTTCACGGAGAAGGCATTGTGGGCAAATGCCACGACACCCCCGATCACGACAACCGCCAGCCCTTGGACTAATGCACATTTCAGTCTTCGCATTGGATTGAATATAACCTGCCCCCACAAAAAACGCAACACTGCTACATCAATGGGCTCACAGACTTAGATACACATACCGAGAGGATGTTGTTCCACGGGAGATGAAAAAGCGGGCAGTGTCCCAATCTGGAGGAAACAACGTGTTACGACGAACTGCTGGCCAAATTGGGAGGCTACCAAAAAGCGGGTGAATGTCGGAAGCTGATACTTTATACTCGATCTCTAAAGGATTGTCCCACTCGGCATTGGGGGAGAGCAGGCAGCTCAGTCGAGCACTGATCGGTAGGTGGTGAGACGGCCATGCGAAGAAGCAAGGATTCACGGATAAAGGCAACGGCGAGACGTGAGAAAGCCGCACCGGGCAAGGCGATGAAGGAGAAGGCCAACCGTGTACTCTCGGAACTCAAGAGGCTTTATCCCAATCCCCACCATTACCTGAACTTCGAAAATCCCTTCCAGCTTCTCATCGCCACGATCCTCTCGGCCCAATGCACCGATGAGAAGGTGAACGAGGTCACTACGGATCTCTTCAGACGGTATCCCGGTCCCGGGGATTTCGCCGGGGAGAAGCTCGAATACATCGAGGAGGCCGTGCGCCCAACAGGATTCTTCAGGAACAAAGCGAAGGCGATCAAGGGCGCCTCTGAGGCGATCGTCGAACGATTCGGCGGGAAGGTGCCCGAAACCATGGATGGCCTGTGCTCCCTTCCCGGAATCGCCCGAAAGTCGGCGAACGCGATCCTCCAGCACGGATTCTCGAAGGTGGAGGGGATCGTGGTGGACACCCACGTAATCCGCCTCGCCAGGCGCCTCGGCTGGTCGCACGAGAAAGATCCAACCAAGATCGAACGTGATCTCATGACCCTCTTCGACCAGCATGAATGGCGGTGGATACCATTCTATCTCAAGAATCACGGGCGTACGATCTGCAGGGCACCGACGCCCAGGTGCGGTGAATGCGTGGTGAGCATCGTCTGTCCGTCGGCACTCATCGAACCGCCGAAGAAATAGGAAACGTGAGAGATGGCCACAGACCGATTCCTGATTCACATCGATCCAACCATGCTCGACTACTCGACCGGTGCACCCCTGCGATTCCGGCGACACCTACCCGGTGACGAGGGTGAGTCGAAGGCCGACCGTGAGCTCACCGCATCTGTGGGTCGGTTCGGTGTGATCCAGCCGCCGATCCTCGTGGGATCACCCGCAGCGCAGGCGAAATCGTATCTCGTCGTACACGGCCACCGGAGACTCGCCGCCGCCCGGGCGGCCGGGCTCGGATTGATTGAAGCCATCCTCTCGCCGGAGGTTTCAATATCACAAGAGGAGATACTCACCCGCTGGCTCGAAGAGGTGCCGTCAGGGACGCCACTCTCGGAGCTCGAACTCATCATTCTCTCGAAGAAGGCGGCTGACTTCGCCCGCAGGAAATATACGGAGGAACGCGTGCCTGCAAATACGACCGTAAGGAAGCGGGGCAGGCATGCAGGCAGGGAACCGGATGCCCGGAGCAGATCAGCTACATCACCCCATCCACTTCTCTCGAAGGCATTCGAGAAGAAGCTTTCCCAACCTTACCTCGAGCGTCTCTGGGGCCTTCTCGAACTCGACGACGGTACCCTCGAGGCCCTGCACACCGGTAAGGTCTCAACAGGGGACCTTCTTCTTCTGACCGGTGAACCTTCGATCAATGTAACCGAGGCAGTGCACCTCCTCTGCCGCGAGCAGCTCAACCGCCGCGAACAGAAGGAAGCGGTGCACCTCATGCTGCACCTGGTGAATCGTGGTGAGTCCGAGTGGCGGGATTTCCTCGACCGGTACCGACGAGGCGGGCCAGCGCTCATTGAATCACTCCGCACCGCTTGTTACCCGAATCTCACGAACGACCTTGAGCGGATCGAGAAGATCGTTCAGTCGATGCAGCTGCCGCCGGCAGTGTCGGTGCATCCATCGGAGCATTTGGAGGGGGGGCATTATCGTATCGAGTTGCGGCTAAGGCGGGAGGAGGAAATCAAGATCACCCTGGAGAAATTGAGAATAGCATCGGAGACGGGTAAGTTTACCAGGTTGCTGGAAATACTTCGGGGGGAAGAGCGGTCAGATGGGGAAGGGCTGCCCTAGATGTAAGGCCAGCTCGCGTGGCGGCAAGACAGTTCCGGATGAATACAAAGAAATAATTGGGGGCGTGCAGGGTCGGGTGTCCCGGATTTTTCAACCCATGAACTGCTTTTGCAGCACCCCCAAAAGAAATCTTCGGGCCAAGAAATATAAGATCAGTTCTTCAATTCCGCAAGAGCGCTAACGAAAATTTATTCATTATTTTCTGGCTTGTGCCGGTCGCGGCAGACACCGGCCGCACACATCCGCAACAACACATTCACTGCCCAACGACTATCCATCGCCTTCAATCACTCGAAGCGCAACGCCTCCACAGGGTCAACCTCTGCGGCCTGTCTTGCAGGGAAGATCCCGGCAAGAAGCGAGATCGCTGTCAGGATCGCCACCGTCACGACCGCAATCGGCCAGGACCAAATGGGGTGGCCCATGTATTTCAATACTCCCTGATCGGTCGGCACGAGGCTCACCAGCCAAATAATGATGAGTGAGACACCGATCCCGACCACACCTCCACCACCAGTAAGCAGGAACGACTCTCCGACATACTGTGTTATGATATGCCACCGTTTGGCACCGACCGCACGTTTGATTCCAAGCTCCCGCGTTCGTTCCTTTACGACCACGTACATGATATTTGCAACTCCGACACCGGCAACGATCAGTGTCAACGAGCCGATCACACCGAAGAAGATGTTGAATCCCAGCCAGATCTTCTTGGCGATCTCTTCAAACTCTATCGAGTCAAAGATCTGGATTGCGTACTCATCCGACGGATCGAAGCGATACTTCCGCCCGAGCAGGTACTTGGCGTCGCTGACGAGTTCCTTCACCCTGTAGCGGTCGTGCGGACGCATCCGGATATTCCAGAGCCTGCTCTGGCTATACACGGTAGCGAACGTTGTATGTGGAATGATGACCCGCTCCGAATCCGGACCGTTGGTCATGGACGTCTGCAGCTTCGGCTGCATGACACCAACAACAGTGTAAGGGAGATCATCCACCTCGATCTTCTGCCCGACCGGATTCTCCGAGCCGAAGAGCGTCTTAGCAATCTCGTCGCCGATGAACGCAACGCGCCGCTGATCCTTGACGTCGGCATCGTTTATGTATCTCCCTCCCGGCTGCGGATACATGTGACGCATCTCGCTGTAATCGGGTCCGACGCCCTCACCGTAGGTCGTCGTCCGAACATCTCCGCGGCGCACCCGCATCGTACGTCCGTAACTCGGGCTGATGAGCTCGATGAGCGGGATGTTCTCGCGCAGAAGCGCTACATCTTCGATCGTAAAGACGATACGCCGTCCTTTAGGTAATCCCTGGTAGATCACCGAGGTTTCGCCCGACCAGATGCTCACCGTCGCATCGGTGAAGTTGAGCTGGCCTTCGAACATACGCTTCTCGAGACCGAAGCCGAAGGCGAGGAGCAATACTACCGACATCGTGCCCCAGATGATGGAGATCACGGTCAGTGTCACGCGCGTCTTCTGGTTCCGAAGATCGTAGATGAACTCCCTTATGAGTGTCTTGAACATGCCGTCACCACGTTATCGTACGGTCCAACCGGCACCCCGATGTGCGACTCCCCTTGCTTACCAGCCAATCGAACACCTCTATACACCGGCCCTCCACAGGGAACCTATACCCTCAGTATCGCAGACACTCGATCGGATCGAGCCGGGCGGCCTTTCGAGCCGGGAAGAAGCCGGAAACGAATCCTATCGCGCCTATGATCAGGATCGAGACAATCGCTACAGTCGGATCTATTGCAGGTGTGCCGATCGCATTCTTCACAGAATCGGGAAGAATTATCAGGATCGAGGTAAGCCCCCAGGCAATGAGAAATCCGACGCCGGCCCCGAGCAACGTTATGAAAAATGTCTCGGCGAAGAACTGCGCCATTATCACGTGCCGTTTCGCCCCGACGGCACGTTTGATTCCGATTTCCCTCGTCCGCTCCCGAACGACAACATACATGATATTCGACACCCCGAGCCCGCCTACGCCAAGTGTCATCGCACCCATAATAACGAGAAAGACCGTGAAGGCATTGAAGAAGAGCATGAACTCGCTGAAGAACTCTGCCGTATCCCACATGCCGAGTGCATCCTTGTCGGCTGGATCGAATTTGTATTTTCTCCCCATGACCTCGTAAATACGGTCCGATACGAAGGTGGAGGGCGCTTTCGCAATATCGGGGGTCACGATGACATTACTCAGGTAGCGGTGGCCGAACATCGACTTGAAGGTCGTTATCGGAATGAATGCACGTTCCGTGTCGCGCATCCCGTAACTCGAGTTCTGGACCTTGTCGATGAGTACGCCGATGACCCGGAACGGAACACCGTTGAGATACACGAACTCGCCGATTGCGTCCTCTGCCTCGCCGAACAGGAAATCCTTGAGGTCGTCACCGAGAAAGATAATCCGCCGCTTCTCGTCCACATCACGCTGATTGATGAAACGCCCACCGGGACGCGGAATCACATTACGTATCTCCCAGTAGTGGGGCGGCACCCCGGTCACAAGCGGATTGCGGACCTTTGTGCCGTAGCGCACGTATGCATCCCATCTCTGGTACTCGCCGCTGATCATCTTGATCTCCGGAATCTCGGAATTCAGGAGCTCAACGTCCGACTCCTGCAACCATATCCGACGATCCACACCGAATCCCTCGTACGGCTTCGTGGTCGTGCCCGGCCATATCAGAATGATCCCGTCGCCGATCCCGTTGAAGTTGGTGATGTTCTGACGCTTCGTGCTCGTTCCGAGGGCCATCATGATGACCACGGCCGCAGTGCCCCAGACGATGCCGAATATGGTGAGCGTCGTGCGTTTTTTCTGGGCACGCATGTCGCGCACGAATTCACCGAAGAGGGAAAAGATATAGGCGACTTCTATGAAGAATTGTTTCAAGGCGTTCGTCTCCTTACACCGGGGCCGCTAGATCTCCTTCTGCGGTTTCTCTAGGACCTCCTGGCCTTCCTCGAGACCCGACTTGACCTCGATCCGTATAGCATCAGAGAAACCTGTTTCGATGAGGATCACCTCCCGCCGGCCCTCGGGACCGGGCACCTCGACGTAGACGGAATCCTCCGCGAAGTAGACGACACGCTCGGGAATGACAAGCACTTCCTTCGCCTCATTGATAATGATATCGGCATTCGCCGAGTAACCAGCCCTGAGAAGCGCCAACCCCGTATCGTCGATAGAGATCTCGACGGGAAACATCCTGGAGTTGTTCTCCTCACGCGCCTTCAACGAGATCTTTGTCAGTGTCCCCGGCACAACCTTGTCAGGAAGCGCCCCGACCTTGATCTCAACCGTCATCCCGTAGTGCAGTTTCCCGACGTCGATCTCATCGACCGTACCCTTGAAGACCAGGCTGTCCATATCAGCTATCGTCATGAGCACCGTTCCCTCCTGGTAGGAGGTGAGCGGCACGACGGGATCGCCGATATTTACATTCTTCTCGAGTATGAATCCACCGATGGGCGAACGGATCACACCCTCGATGCGCCTGCCGGCTATATTCACGCTCCCCTTCTCGATAAGTGCCAGACGCTCATTGCTCATCTTGAGCTGTAGTTCTGCCTGCTCGTAGTCCTTCTCTATCTGTTCGTACTCCGTCTTCGAGATCAGCCCTCTCGCCAGGAGCTCTTTGCTCCGATCCAAGTTTTTTTCAGCGTTCTTGAGCGCAATCGCATCCATCTCGACCGTGCGCTTTGCCTGAGCGAGCTCGAGGGGAGTGGGATCGGGCCTGATCTCGATAAGCGACTCTTCCGCCTCCACCTTCTCGCCAGGTTCCCGGTAGATGGTCTTCACTACACCGGACACCTTGGACTTGATGGAGATCTCGTTCCTGGGCACGATGGAGCCCACTGCCAACGCCTTCTCGATGATATCCCCCCGCTCGACCTTGATGACGGGACCGACGTCATGTGCCTTCCCGTTCCTCTCTTTTAAAACGACAAATACCGCGACCGCCGCTACGACGACGATCGCGATGACCAACCATACCGTCCGTTTCCTGCTCCTGCGCCTCTTTGCGTTCATATCGACAACACCACCATTGTCAATAGGTTGGGATGGGATAAGCGACTATACGTAATACGAGTGGTGAGTGCCTATTGTTCCAGAGACCAACTCGGTCCGGGTATACGCTATTTACTCATAATAGCTCTTCCATTCGGCGACCTTCTTCTCGATATCAGGGGCGCTGGTATCACCCGGGACAAGCCGCAGGTATTCCTGATACACCTCCATCGCATTCTTGTAGAGTGTCGCCTCCTCATACATTCTGCCGAGCTCCTTGTAGACCCAAGGCATGTCCCGACGCACCCGGTCCTCATCCATTCTACGGAGCTTCTCGAGTGTGGTAAGCATTCCCTGCTCGTTCTCCGCCAGCTTATGGGCTCTGTAGATAGCGGTTTGAAGGGCGAAGTCTTTCGGTCGTATCTGGGCTACCCTGTTGAAATAGGTAATTGCATCGTAGGGGCGCTTGGCATTTAGATAAAATACCCCTCGTTGGAAGTCCATTTCGACGGCTGGTATGACCTTCGTCAGGTCGGGGGTCTCGAGGACAGCCGTACCCGCTTCGATCTTGTCGCCAACGGCGAGCACACGGGCAAGCTGAAAGAACCCATTCAGGTAGGCGCCATCGAGAGCGTACGCCTCGAGGAGCGCCTGCCGACTCTCTATCCCTCTTTCAGCGAATCCACGCGCTACAGCCAGCGCGAACCAGAGGCCCGGATCGCGGGTATACTTCTCGACTAGTTCTTCATAGACCGCGATTGCAGGCTCGTAGCGCAACGCGACCAGGGAATCCTCCGCCACCATCATCTTCGACCACTTCTCGAAGACGGGCTCCCGTAAATAGGAAGGCTTAGTGAAGGCATCCCGCATCACCCTGCCGAAGAACCTGATATCCATCGGGCAGAGGCCGCTCTGTGTGCACAGGTTTATGGTGACCATCCTCGTGTGCAGCCCTTTACCCCTCAAAGCTTCGGCGAACTTCAAGAGTGATCTCGTGCCGGTCTGGTACGAAGGATCCTGTGCCCGGAGTCCAACGAAGTAAGCGAGATCGATGTCCAGGATTATGCTTTCCCCCTCACCGATCTCCATATCCTCGAGCCTCGTAATCGTGATGGGCAGTCCCGTCAATGTGCCTACGATATGGCTGCCGGACGGTCGAAGATCCTTCAAAACCGATTCCGGAAAGCCCCTGCGGGTCATCAGGAATGTCTTAAAGACCTCGATCGGCTGTGACGTGGCTGGTTGATTTGAAGGGATCACCCACACGACCCGCTTGAAGAACTCCGCCCTGAAGCCCAAGTTCACGAATCCCCCACCTTTGAGGGATGGGGCGAGTTGGTCGACGATCGCCGTGTTGCCGCGCTTAAGATGCTCGCCGGCATTCCGCAGATCTTGCTCGCTGCTTGCAGCGAACATCCGCATTCCATCGGATGTATCGATATGCACGAGAACATCGACCTGTACCTTCCTTGCCGACCAGAGCTTGAGCGTCTGGGTATCGTTTTCGACCAGGAAGACATCCTTGAGTGCATCCTTCCCCGCTACACCAGCCCGCTCTCCGCCCCCGCAACCCGCGTGACCTAAAATGAGTAATGCACATACGAACATCACCCGGAGCAATAAACACCATTGAAAGGACCTGATGACGCTAACCGCCTTCTCACACATACTTTTTCACTTCCTTTTACTCCTGATGAATACGCAACGCCTGATATCCTGCCTTTGCTTGAAGTTGTTCTCGAAACATAACAACCCCGGATAGGACGTTCAATGTAAATATAGCAACGACGACATGCACCCACAATACATGCACGCTACTTGACTTCAATCAATCCTTCACGTTACCCTAGGTGACGATCCTTATCGTTATAAACGGGGGTAGAAGCGCGAGCTAGAAGGACCCCGCGTACAAGTAGATACAATGGGAGACCGTGAAACGGCGAATATCCTCCCGCAAAGGAGATCCAAATGCTGCGTCATCTGTTGAGGCCGAATGAAGCGAAGATCGTCTTCCTGATCCTGGACGGTCTCGGAGGCATACGGAACAGTGAATTCCCACAGACAGCCCTCGAGGCGGCCAACACACCGAACCTCGACGCCCTCGCAGGGGAGGGCCTGTGCGGAAGGAGCATGCCGATCTCCAATGGCATAACGCCCGGCAGCGGCCCCGCACACTTCGCGCTCTTCGGTTACGATCCCCTCGCACCGGAGAACGACGTGGGACGCGGGGTGCTCGAGGTGACCGGTTCAGGCTACGATCTCGAAGCGATGGACATTGCGATCAGAGGCAACTTCGCTACGGTGAACGCCGATAGGGTACTCACAGATCGGCGGGCGGGACGCATCCCGCACGAGGAGTGCATCCGTCTTTGCACGAAGCTCGGCAGCACAATACAATCGATCGACGGTGTTCAGATTATCATCATGCCGGTGCGGGAGTACCGCTTCGGTGTGGTGCTGCGCGGGAAGGGGCTTTCCCCGGAGGTCGAGGAGACCGATCCACAGCTTACGGGGAAAAAACCGCTCGACCCGGTCGCCACCAGCCCCGAAGCGGAGCGAACCGCCGGTATCATCGCACAGTTCATCACCCGGGCGAACGAGGCGCTCGCCGACGAGAAGAAGGCCAACACGGTGCTCATGCGGGGGATCTCACGAAGGCCGGCGATCGAACCCCTCCAGGAGCGTACGGGGCTCACACCGGCTGCCATCGCCTCCTATCCACTCTACCGCGGTGTTGCGCGGCTCTGCGGGATGGAGCTCATCGACACCGGCTTCTCGGTCGAAGAGGAGATTGAGACGCTCCGCTCCGCCTACAACAAGGGCTACGACTTCTTCTTCGTCCATATCAAGAAGGCCGATTCCTACGGCGAGGACGGCAATATCGAGGGAAAGATCAAGGTGATCGAGGAGGTCGACCGGCACATTCCCAGCATACTCGAACTATCACCAGAGGTCATCATCGTCACAGGGGACCACTCGACACCGTGCGCCCTCAAGCTCCATTCCTGGCATCCGGTCCCGTTTTTGGTCCGCTCGAACGTATGCGGTATGGATGCGACGGTGGCATTCAACGAAACTGAATGCGACAAGGGTGCGCTGGGCGTATTTCCGGCCCGAAAGATCATGGAGCTCGCCCTGGCGAATGCCGGCAAGCTCAAGAAACACGGCGCCTGATTAATCCTGACTCAGGGAGAATGTCGAGGCGATCCTCTCGAGTGCCGCCATATTCTTCTGCTCCTGCGCCTGCACGTTCTGTGCATTCGTCGAGAGCTTGATCGAATAGAGGGTGCCGTCGCGGGCGGTCATCACCCACGTCCAGATCCCACCAGCCAAGATCGCCGCCTTTGGTTTGAACAACCACCTGCCGTATATGGCAAGGGCCTCCTGACCACCGACATCGATCCGTCGAGATCCCTCGGCCTTCATCTCATACCCGGTGCTCAAGGCGAGGTAGTGCGCTACCCGGTCATGAATATCCTGTACGATAACCTCCGTCCTCGCCGAGGGATTCCACTGCACCTCGACCTCGAACAATCCATCCTCACCTTCGGCCGCCCAGCGCACCCATCCATGCTTCGTCTCGCCCCCCCCATCGGCAACCGAGAACCCGGACGGGAGATCCAGCGTGAACGGGGGCTTCACGACATCCAAGACTTCCTGCCTGAATACGGCGCTGACGTTGAAAGGAAGGATATTCGGCTGAAGGTAATCTACCGCAGCGGGAACGGTGATCGTCCCGACAGCTTCATCGAGCGAGATATTCCTGCGGATCGCTTGCACGCAGAGTTCCCTGAGGGTCACTACATATCCTTTCTGAGCATCGAGAGCGTTACTCCGGCATACCTTTCCCTGTCCCGGCACCAGGTACCTGAGATCCATCCCGTCCAACCGGTCGAGTATACGGAGCCAGTTGTCGAAATCCGCCCCCTGGTCTCCCAGGTTCGGGTGGTATCCATTGCTGAGAATACCGCCAGTGAAGGCAACACGGTCCCTCGGTACGGTAACGATACAATCACCAGCCGTATGGGCAGGCCCGAAATACTCGAGTACCACAGTGACGCCGCCGAGATCGATAGTCAGCATGTCTTCGAATGTGGAATCGGGCAGTACCACGTTGATGTCTTTGAGCTTCCGGAAGGTCTCGGGTTTTCGCTCACGGTAGTACTCCATATAGACCGGCGAATACGTTTCCAGGGCGCTTCGGGTCTCGGGGCGTGCGATGATCAGCGCCCCTTCGTTCTTGAAGACCTCGTTACCCCACGTATGATCCGGGTGGTAGTGTGTGTTGACGAGGTAACGTATCGGAGCATCCGTCACCGATTGGATCACATCCCTGAGCTCGAGGGCCAATGCCGGTGTGTACCGGGAATCGATCACGAGTACGCCCTGCTCTCCGACCACGAATCCGGCATTTGCCCCCAGCCCCTCGTCCGTGGTGGCACCTCGTGCGATGTATGCGTAGGTATGAGGTGAAATCTTCACAAATCCCGTGCGATCGATCTCGACACCCGAACAACCGGCCATAACAAACAGCAAACAAGGAAGCAATCCGTACCGAAGCATTTTCATCATCATTAAACTCCCACCCTCGGTATTCTCAGTAATTGTCACGCATACATGAGACGACCGGCACCCAACCAGAACGGCACCGGTTCGTTCCCTTCAGTATACGGTATCTACTCGACTTTGAACAGAACAAGTTCCCGTGACCGGTACAGAACGTTGAAACGGTACGCAGCGCCGTCGCCGGCAAATTCCCGCAGCTCCTCGAGCTGTTCGGCCGTCGCGAGGAAAACCGTATTCGGTTCCCTGCCGATTTCCTCGAGGACCGCTTCCGGTTGTACGTGCGGCGTCCGGAGCGATCTGTTTCCATAGAAGAGGAGCCTCGCCGCTTGAAATCGCCGAGGCTGACCAAAGTTACCGAGACGGGTTCCCTCGGGAGTGAGTTGTGCCGCCATCAGTGCAATGTCCTTGATCGGATCGACGGTTGTCCGATGAAATCGTAGGGGTGTTGCAAAGAGTAGGAGCATGAAGAGGCAGAAGACCGCCGTGAGTGTCTGGTTAAGTGTCCACAACCGGTGCAGGACAACCTCCGGTTCCTTTTCCGTTTTTTTTGAAACAGCGGCTATCCACCTGGCGACCTCCCGTGCTGCGATAATCGCAGCGAGAGGTAACAGCGGCAGGAACAGGCTTCGCTCACCCGCACTTCCGATCGCCATCGGTACGAGGATCACAACCGAGAAGGCGAGGAGGGTATCGTCCAAGTCGGTGATATCCCCGTTGCGCTTTCCGGACTTCCGAAAGAAGAGGATACGAACGACTGCGATGACCGTTGGTATCGACCAGGGAAGGTTTCGGACAAAGAGCTCCCAGAGGGCTACGATGAAGCTCGATACAGCGGCACCGAACGATCGCCCCATCCCCGAAAAGGGTGTCCATAGCTGGTTCCCGGCAAACTCACCCGACCCCCGAAGCGTCGCCGGTACAAGCCAGGCTACACCGGCTGCCAGTGCACAAACGGTTACGGCGAGAAACTGCGGGCTCTTCCAGAGGTTGCGCCGCTGGCGGTCGGAGACAAGAGAGAGGAAGCTACCTGGAATCAACAGGAGTGCCCCAGCACCGCCACTCAGGATCCCGCATGCAATCCCCACCGCCCAGAGAGCGAGGCCGGCACGGCTCTCAGGAAGGAGGAGCCACCCGTAGATGGCCATGGAAATGAAAAATGCGAAGGGAACATGAGGTGTCAGATCCGGTGCATACTTGCCGAAGAGCGGGCTTGCGGCCAGGATTATCGCGGAGAGGAGGCCCAGAGCTCGGGGCTGCGTTATCCATTCGCATGAAACGCTCCGGCCACCGGGTTTCAACTCCCCTGCAAGGAAAATGATATAAAAAGTAAGGACCGAGAAGATCACGAAGGGCAGATGCGCCGAGAATTCGTTCGTACCGAATAGTTTTAAAAATACCGCGGTACACCACATCGACAAGGGGGGGAGATCGTATAGGGGTGCCCCATCGAAGTGCATCGTCCACCAATCGCCGGTGACGAGTATCTCCCGTGCCACCTCGGCCCTGACAGCCTCTTCCGTCTGGGGAAGGGTTCCCTCCCAGGTTCCCCACACGGTTATAACGGTGGCGGAAACAAAGAAGAGAAAAACGAGCAGAGGTCCTCTGCCCTGCTCTCCAGCCATGAAGGGAAGCTCAGCCACACGGTCTCCCTGCAGATTCAATGGCACGCCCGAAACAACTCACGGCATCGGTGCTCCGGACACTCGGCAATAGCGATACAATACAGTATCATCTGCCGGGGGCCATACGATTCACCGGTCATCCACCGGCAGCGGGTCACGCCCCGAGTGGTTCCATTATAAACGAGGGGGGAGTTTCGTGCAAAGAAGTAACAGAGGGAGGCGACGGATCGTTAATTGTACGCAAATCAAAATATTACGGGAGAAACTCAGTGGCCGGCGCCCAGGAACCGCTCGAGCTCGGCGATCGTCTCCGTAACGTCGAGCCCCTTCCCCGAGATGATATCACCCAGCGTTCCCCACACCGGCTCCCCGCACTTCATGCAAACGATACCCCGGTCCATGAGAAAATTCACCGAACCGGGGTATGCTTCGATAAGCTCTTCAGCGGTCATCCCTGGGTCGAGGAATCCTTTTTTCAACTCTTCCTCTCCTCCTGCCGAACCCTTGTGTTCGGATTCCTGCGAGATGAACGCGTCGCGCTGCCGTGCATCGTCTAAGAATCGAGGACCTTATCTATGAATCCCTTGAGATAGTCCTTGGGAGCGGCTCCTGACATTGAATCGACTTCTTCGCCGCCTTTGAATATCTTGAGTGTCGGAATACCCATGATTCCGTACTTCATGGCGATCTCCCGGTTCTCGTCGGTATTGAGCTTGACGAATTTGACCTTACCGGCGTACTCCTTGTCGAGCTCCTCGAGTATGGGAGTGATTATCTTGCATGGTCCGCACCACGGCGCCCAAAAGTCGACGACGACTGGGATGTCGGATTCGAGAACCTGATTCTGAAAATCGGTCTCATTCACCTGTACGATACCACCGCTCACTATATCTCCTCCTTACAAGACTATCCCTATTGATTACCGATCTTGCCGAGACAGTTAAGCAGCGCCACCAGACTCCTCTCGCGCAGGCTGTAGTAAGCGTTGTGGGCTACCTTTCTGCACTGAACGATATTGTTCAGCCGGAGTATCTTCAGCTGCTGAGATACAAGTGACTGCTTGAGTCCGCTTCGTTCACAGAGCTCCGTAACAGTCCACTCTCCGGCGGCTAGAATGTTCACAAGCCTGAGACGTGCCGTATTTGCAAGCGCCTTGAGAATCTCCGAAAGGCGCTCTATATCGTCCCGTCTGAGGGGCTCGCCGGCCGAGCCGGAACAACTCATTGCATCCTTCTTCTTGGTCATCTCGATATTATAATATATTAATATAGAAATTTGTCAAGGGGTTTTATGTGCCCGTGTGTGCCTGGGGAGGTGAAAAAGCCCGGATTCAGGGTGGTGCGGCAGGCCTGTTTCTCTACGTCAGGGTGGTGTGGCGGACGACTCCTCCATTCCAAGGCACTGCGACAGGCTGTTTCGCTACTAATGGGCGGTATGGCATGCTGTTCCCTCATCCGGGACGGCACAGGCGTCCCCCAATCCGGGCGGCATAGCGGGCCGTGCCCCCTATCTGCTTGACACACCATCGGCAAATCCATACAGTCAATGCAGTGATTGCCTGTATTGGCCATCACAGCGGCTTACGTGATCACGATTCTCTCTGTCCTTTCGGGTTGTGAGCGAAGGAGGTCGGGGCAATGTTAAATGGTCTATATGTTGCGCTGGTTACACCATTTACGGAGAACGGAGGGCTCAACGAGAATAAGCTCAGGGAGCTGGTGCGATTCCACATCGATGCCGGAACCGACGGACTCGTTCCTTGTGCCACCACCAGTGAGAATCCAACATATACCTGGGAGGAACATTTCCGCATAATCGAGATCGTCGTGCAGGAGGCCGCCGGGAACCTCAAGGTCATCGCCGGCTGTGGGACGAATTCGACCACCCGTTCCATCGACAATATCAAGAAGGCCCGAGATCTCGGTGCAAACGGCGCCATGGTGGTAACGCCGTATTACAACAAACCCACGCAGGAAGGGCTCTACGCCCACTTCATGAAACTCGCCGACGAGGGCGACCTGCCGCTCATGCTCTACAACGTGCCGGGGCGAACAGGTGTAAACATGAAGCCGTCAACCGTCGCCAGACTCGCCAGCCACGAGAGGGTCGTGGCGGTCAAGGAGGCGAGCGGCTCCATCGAGCAGATGGCCGAGGTCTTCATGCTCTGTGGGGAAGATATCGATCTCCTCTCGGGGGACGATACCATCACCTTCCCACTCCTATCTATCGGGGGGAGGGGTGTGGTGAGTGTGGTGGGCAACATCGTACCGAAGGATGTTCTTTCTATGATCGCCGCTTTCAACAAGGGCGATATGGCGGGGGCACGAACCTGGCACTACAAGCTCCTGCCGCTTTCCCAGGCGATGTTCATCGAGACAAACCCGATGCCGGTCAAGGAAGCGATGAACATGCTCGGTATGGAGGTCGGGGATGTGAGACTGCCACTCGTGCGGATGCTCCCCGAGAACCGGACCAAGCTTCGTGATGCCCTCTCGGCCTACGGTCTTATAAAGGAAACAGATCCGGTAAACGTCTAGCCAAGTACGCGCTGCGTTACCCATTCACCGGCGATATCCAGGACGGTGGATTGCATAGTGGCTCTGTATTCTTACAGGTAGGTGAGAAGATGATCCGTGTCATTGTTAATGGTGCCTGCGGGAGGATGGGTGGTGCGGTGATCGAGGAGATCGCCCTCGACGAGGATCTGGAGCTCGTGGGAGCCATTGAGGCCCCCGGCCACCCGCGTCTCGAGGAAACGGTGTATGGAGTCACCGTGACCGATGCACCGAAGACAGTGCTCGAACAGGGCGATGTCGTCGTCGATTTCACAAATCCCGAGGCCTCGCTCGCTCTCATCAGCGACTGCGCAGACGCCGGCAGGACGGCGGTCATCGGTACGACGGGATTCACTTCCGAGCAGCTCGAAACGGCGTGCAGCCACGCCGCACGGATTCCCCTTCTCATAAGTCCCAATATGTCTCTCGGCGTCAACCTCATCTTCAAGCTCGTCGGTGATGCAGCGGCTGCGTTACCCGATTTCGACGCCGAGGTTCTCGAGATCCATCACAACCGGAAGAAGGACTCGCCGAGCGGTACGGCGGCGCGCATCGCAGAGGTTCTCGCCTCCGTGCGCCCCGACACCGCCGTCATGCACGGACGGCGGGGGATCGTAGGCCCGCGAAAACCTCACGAGATCGGGATGCATTCGCTGCGCGGGGGGGATGTCGTGGGGGAACACACGGTCGTCTTCGCCGGTGAGGGGGAGCGCGTGGAGCTCACGCACCGGGCCCACTCACGCCGCACCTTCGCGCGGGGCACCATCCGTGCGATCCACTACATCAACGGGAAGAAGCCCGGACTCTACACGATGAACGACGTGCTCGGGCTGCGGTGAAGGCCGAGTGCTCCTCGATGGCAACAGGGAGAAAGAGACACACAAGGAGATCTGGAACGGGACGAATGATCGAGGAAGTAGGGTGGGATCAGGCGTCTACTACTATCACATCGTCGCGGGCAAGAAGGTAATCACGAAGTAACTGGTCATGTTGAAGTGCGAAGACAAAGGAGAGAGACGATGAAACGAGCTGTGATGGTCACCGCGTTGCTGGCGGCCTGACTGGCGTTTGCGGCAAGCGCCGATATTCCGCAAACGCTGAATTACCAGGGCGTGCTCACCGACGTGAGCGGTGACGCCGTACCGGACGGGAGCTACAGCATCACATTCAATATTTATGATCAGGAAGTTGGTGGTACGGCTCTCTGGACGGAAACGAACACGGTGCAGGTAACCAAGGGGATATTCAACGTTGTGCTCGGCACCCTGGATACACTTGACATTGCGTTCGACGAACCGTACTGGATGGGCATGTCGGTCGAGGGGGAAGCGGAGCTCACACCGAGAGTGGAGCTCACCGCATCCGCCTACAGCTTTAATTCACGGAGTGTAACCGGAACCGACAATGTCTTCCCACCCTCCGGCAATGTCGGGATAGGCACGATAGCGCCCAATAGACCGCTCACCATCACCGGACCCTCTGATGTACAGGTGGGACTGCAGTTCAATGGTAACAATAGCAGTTACAGCAGCATATATGTGAATTCGAATGTCGGCTTTGCCAGGCCCGGTTTCGGATACGTTCGCGGCGGGCTCAAGGCCCACACCTTTCTCGACGTGGGCGACAACTGGGTACTCCGTGTGGGTTCAACGAACGCACTTTCGGTTTTGCCGAGCGGCAATGTAGGGATAGGTGTTGCTGGACCGACCGAGATACTCTCGCTCGATGGAGCTATTAATGTCGGGGGCGCTGCCGGGACAACCGCCGGTACGATACAGTGGACGGGCTCGGACTTCGAAGGGTACAACGGGAGCACCTGGCAGTCCCTGACCGGCGGGGCGGGCGGCAGCCTTCCTGTTGGCACGTCGGGCCAGACACTGCGGCACGACGGTGCGAGCTGGGCGGCGACGAGCGCCCTCATTAACAACGGCACGGACATCGGTATCGGAACAGCGAGTCCCGTTTCGAATCTGCATATATATGAGAATGTTGACGGGTGGATGGGCATTCGAATCCAAAATCCGAACACAGGGAGCGGTTCAGCCGAGTCCATTGATTTTGTGGATGAGAATGGCGGATTAGCGGGAATACGTATATACGACGATGATAATCCCACCTATGGCGCTCATATGGCTATATTCAACAACAGGCCATCTGGAGTCATAAATCTAAGAACCGGCGGGGTCAACAGGGTGCTGCTGACGGAAGACGGTAACCTCGCGGTCGGCCTCAACAACCCGGTCGAGAGACTCGATGTCAATGGAGGCATCAGGGTGGGAAGCGCAGCAGGAACCAACTCGGGCACGATACAGTGGACCGGCACCGACTTCGAAGGGTACGACGGGAGTAGCTGGAAGTCCCTGACGGGAAGCGGGCCCCCCGCCGGCACGCAGGGACAGACGCTCCGCCACAACGGGACCGACTGGATCGCAACAAGCAACCTCTACAACAACGGAACAGCGATCGGGCTCGGAACGGTGGGCCCCCAGTGGAACCTGCACGTATATAAAAATGCAAATAATGCCATCGGTATCGGTATACAGAATCCGAACGCCGGAAACACCGCTGCCGAGTATCTCAGTTTCAGAGGTTCGAGCGGCGATATCGCCGCGTTGGCAGCCTTCGGATCCGGTCATATCGCTTACCCCAACGAGATGCACCTCTTCAACAACCGGCCAGGCGGCCTTCTCAGCCTCATGTCGGGAAGCTCCAGCATAACGATACTCGAAAGCGGCGGTATCGGTGTGAACAAGAAGAATCCCGCCACCACGCTCGACGTGGCCGGTTCGATCAGAGCAGAGGATACTCTCTTTGCACCCGTCGCCGATATATCGAGCTATGATGCCTCCGGGAGACTGCGCCTATTGAGAAGTGGAATGTCAGGTGGCTCGGTCGCACTCGATGCACAGGCCATAACCGATGGTGCGATAGTGAGACTGTATGACGAAGGGGGAGGACTTACGCATTACATCGATGCGGACGGGGACGGTGAGGGTGGATATTTCGCCGTCATGCGCGATGATGCCGGAAATTCCGGACTTATTGTCGACGGCAACAGGAATGGAACACTCAGTGGCTTCTTGGGAGTATGGGGCCCGAGTAGGTCCGCCGCCCTCGATATGAGCAACAGCGGCAACAATTGCGTTGTGCTCCCCGCTGATGCGATTTCCGCATCCGAGATCCAGAACGAGGCCGGCGGAGGAGGCGCCAACAGCTTGGACGCGTCCGGTATCGCCTTGACACCGGCAGTATATGACGTCCTCGCGAGCAGAAGCATCACCGTCTCGACGGCGGGCTATGTGCTCGTCACCTCGGCATGCCAGCTGACGATCGACCATGCGAGTGGAGCAATGACCTATGCTGATGTCGGCGTCTCGGATGTCAACAATGCCTTTGTAACTTCAACAGACATGACGGCAGCCATTGCGGATGCGGCGCCGACCGGAAGGTATATCATTCCCGCATCCTCAACGGCCCTTTTCACCGTATCCGCCGGTACCCACACATTCTACATGCTTGGCCGCGGCGGAGCCGGTACGGTGACCGCGTACGATGTGAACCTTGCGGCCGTCTTCATACCGACCGCATACGGCACGGTGAGCCCGACGCTGACGAGCGCGTCCGATGGAATCGAGGAAGGCACCACCCGCGCGATGTCCTCTTCCGATATCGCGGCCGAGCGGTCGGAATCGATCGCCATCAACCAGGCGCGGATCGAGCGCGAGCTTTTGGAAATGAAGGCGAAGATAGAGGAGCTCGAGAAGGAGCTGCAAAACAAGTAGAGCTCCGAGAGCCGCAAGAGCGCCCAAAAGCCCAGGGGTATGTACATCCCCCCAGTATCGCGTGCGCGTGACGCGTACCGGGGGAGTCTTCTTCAATGCACCTCCCATATGCTTGAATTCGGACGAGGGGCGGCATCGAACCTTTTTTCTGAATCGTGGCCTACGGATATGTACATTCACTGATGTGACGCCCTCCCTGTCGTCGACGTGCCCGTGCAAAACTCGCATGCCCCGTGTTTGCCGTTGAATTACAGCCAAGATGCTGGTAAAATTACAATATACACGCAAAACCGATCGCTTCGTGGAAGAGGTTATTGGTGTGGTGAGTGTTCCCGCGCTCAACGGGCAGCCAGAAAGACAGCATGTATCGTTGAATAAAGCATCCAGAAGCAGAAGGAGGGAAGGCCCATGAAACGACGTACCGTTCTGATATGCATGACTATCCTTTGCGTTTCGATCCCGGCCAGTGTCCTGGCATGGGGTGCCATCACACACACCTATCTCGCACATGAGCTCGGTAACCGTTGGGGGTTCATAAACCTCCAGGAGATTTACGGAGCAACGCTGCCGGATATGTTCAACCTTATGTACGGCTCTCCGTACAAGGATTACCTGTGGCATCAGACCCATTACGAGTACATGAAGGTGGCCGACAAAGCGTACCGGCGTAACACCCGTGCCGTTGCCTACGGATTCACCAGTCACAACGACGCCTGGGGGGCCGATTGGACGGCCCACCACGGCGCCATTACGAATCCTGGAGAAGGGTATGTGATCACAAAGGTGCAGTTGATCACCCCGGCGCTCGTGCCGCAGATTACCGCCGTGCTCCAGGCGGCCGGCGTGCCGGATGCGGCAATCGTAGCGCAGGCGCTCGCCCCCGGTCTCAGCGAGAACTTCGTTGAGACGGCCGTGGATATTCTCGTCAGGCGAAACGAGGATCCCGGTGCCGGGTACCGGCTCGCCCTCGCCGCTCAGCTTCGGGACTTCGCCGTCCCGATTCTGCTTATCCGTGCATATGTAGTGGGGCTCTCGCGGGAGTTCAACATGCCGTTCCTGGCCGCCGTCGGGTTGATCGCTGGAGCCGAGAAGGAGTACCGGGACCTCATGAAGTTCTACGGCGGTATCTTTACAAAGAGCGAGGAGGAGGCGATCGATCTCCTCGCCGAGCAGGGGGCATTACTTGCTCAGGCCTTCCTCAAGGCCGAGACGGGATACGACGTCACGGTGCCTGTCTCGGACCTGGCGGATTTTCTGCGCAATGTGGCCATACCCGCTGTAGAACCGGATTACGGTATAGAGATCGCCGCAACCCTGGATTACCTCGAGACAGCGATGCCGGCACACGGCTTCTCATCGCCCGGCGGATTCTTCCTGGCCGGAGAAGAGGAGAGCTCCGACATGCCGGAAGCTAACCGTTTCAATCTTGCTCAGAACTATCCGAATCCCTTCAACCCAACGACGGTCATAGGGTTCACCCTGTCCGAGCCGGGACCGGTGAAGCTCACCGTCTACAACGTTCAGGGGCAGGAGATCGCCGCTCTGGTGAACAGGCATCTCCCGGCGGGTGATCACAGCATCACCTGGAATGCGGCGGGAGTGCCGAGCGGGGTCTATTTCTGCCGGCTGCAGGCCGAGGGACGGACGGCGACGAGAAAGATGTGCCTGCTGCGGTAGTACGTGTCTCTTTTGAGTGACCAGGGTTCTGGGAAGAGCGGGTCGCTTCGTTACCAGGCTGGGGAGCAGCTACTCCGGTAACGGAGACCCCGGAAAGATGTGCATACCGTATTGACGACCATCGTCAATCACGATAGACTACAATCCTTACGAGCCGTTCCTTGCACCGTTGTGCTGCACAGCGATACAGGGCGGCTGGTCATCATGGTTTTGCATTTCAGCTCATCGTGTTTGTCCCATTGGAAACCCTCATGGTGTTGAAACACCGTAGGAAGAGGTACCGTGTCCGCCATACAACAGAGCGATCGGTAACGACCGCTGCCGTCCTGTTTCTTCTCGTGGTATTGCATGCATGCCCCGCCCCGGCCGATGAACCTCTCCGGTTCCATCTCAAGGAGAGGATCGCCAGAATAACTCCCCAGGAATCCCGGTTCTTCATTGCCGACATAGATTTCGACGGAAACGACGACCTCCTGATCGACGCACGCACAAATCTCATGTGGCTGCGCAAAGTCGGCCACAATCTCATCCCTTTCGAGGAGGGGAACTACCGCATGGCCGGCATGACGATGGACATACACGACATCAACGGCGATTCGCATCCGGAGTTCTTTGTCAGCATGAAGGGCGAAGACGGGATATACCTGGCGTGCCACGATTGGTACGCCGGGGCCGGGCCCTCGGAGCCGATCTACCTGCTCGGACCGTATCTGCCGGACCGGCCGAGAACGCGTGCGTGGCCGGAAGGGAGCATACACATCGCCGGTTGTTTCGATGCTGATGACGACGGGCAACGTGAGATCTATTTTGCAATGAATCCATTCTACGCCAAACCCGAGCCGCGCGCCCTGCTCGCCCACCGCGGAGACACGGGTGATGAGCTATGGCGCTTTGAAATGGGCCCCCAGATAGTCGAATGCATGCAGGTACGTCTGACGGAGAGAGACAAGCGCATTATCGTCTCGACATTCGCCCCGAACAACGGATCCGTATGGAACGGTACGAGCGACAGCCTTTCCTATATCTTCTGCCTGAAAACGGACGGATCGGCCGACTGGATCAAACCGATCGCGAACCTTCACTCATGGAATAATATCGAGATCATCGATGCCGACCATGACGGACGCGAGGATATCCTGGTTTCCCGGCGGTTCGGCCCGCGCGAGAAGGACACCGGAACGGACGGTGATCCCTGGAGCGTTGCCCTGATCGATCCGTTACATGGCGACTTCATTCGTGCGGCACATCTCAATACGGGGGTGGAACAGGCGATGACGGCCGATCTAGACCGTGATCTCATTCCCGAGATTCTCGTCGTCGGCTCGGACGGCAGGCTCTTCCTCCTCGAGGACGATCTTGCTACGAGCGCAGTATTCGACGACCGGTTCCACACCGGCGTCGTAGAGGCAATCGATATCGACATGAATGGAACGAAGGAGATCATATGCACCGGATCGGGGCGGTTACTCGTCAGGGATGAGCACGGCGTATTACTGGCAGAGGAGTCTCATCGCGAACAGTTCATCGTTGCAACGGCGAAGATCGGCAACGAGCGATACATCGTCGCACAGAGTGACAACGTCATTAGGTTCTACACACTGGAGAAGGGGCTGCCCGTGCCGATCGCAGGAGCGTTCGAGAGGCTTCGCTCATCAACCGGCGGGGCCGTCGTACTCGTGCTCATCGGTCTCTGCGCGGGAACGCTCATCGCCAGTGCCGCCTTCCTCTACCGAAGGCATCTCGGGAGGAAACGATCGAGCCTTGCAATCGCCGATGAACATCAGGCTAATCTGCTCGACGCCATGGTGGCGTTCGGACACGGAGGCGCATCGCTCAAGGTGCTCGACAGGCTCAGGTTTCACCTGAAGAACTGGGAACGGATGGAGGAGCGCCAGGGCCGGGACACCGACTCGTTCGGGGAGCTGGCCGACACCTTCGTACATTCGGTATACCCGGACCTCCGAAGGATCGTCCTCATGGGGAGAAGGGCGAACGTATCCCCTGAATACTGGAAGCCGGTCTTACCCGAGGCCACCCGTGCCGGCAGGATGCTCGAAGAATACATCCCAACGGCGGGGAAGCAATCCGCAGCTGGGGGGGAAGCATTCCCGGGACCGGTCCTGAGGAGCCTGGATACGATCGATGAATGCCTCTCGGGCATCAGAAAACATCTTCACCATGTCTTCCGAACACCGGTCGTCGCAACCACATGCCGGGTGATGGCGGCACGTGCGGAGGATCTCGAGGCAATCGGTGCACACCCCACGGTCACCATAGGCGGCGCCTATAACGATGGAGTATTCGTCTCTGCGACGATTCTGGAGAAGGTCCTGGACGGGCTCATCGCGAACGCCCTGCGTGCGATGACGGACAGTCCGGCGCCTGCACTCGAGATCGCAATCCAGAGCGAAGGCAGCTACTGCAAGATCGATGTGAGTGATACGGGAAAAGGAATCCCCGAAGTGGACAGGGAGCGCATCTTCGACCGCCACTTCACCACGAAGCCCGAGGGCGGCTTCGGCCTGTACTACGCTCGCGAAGAGCTGGCTACCTTCGGAGGGCGCATCTTCGTACAGGACAACCAACCCGGTGGGGGTACGACATTCCGGCTCGTCCTGCGTAAGACGTAAGGCAGGACGGTCGAGTTCCACGGAAGGAAGCAGGTATGGAAGAAGAGACGATACGGCTGCTCGTCGTCGACGACGATGAATCGTTCCTGGATGACCTGACAGCACTCCTCGCCGGGCGCTTCCAGGTGGAACGGGCGGCAAACGGGGCCGAGGCGCTGGCCGCATTTCGCAGCCGGAGCTTCGATGCCGTCCTGCTCGACATCGAGCTCGGCCAGGGCATGGATGGATTCGAGGTTCTCGAGAGGCTCCGTGCAGACGATCCGGAGCTTCCCGTCATCATGGTGACCCGTGACGCCACCGCGGCCTCGGCCGTTTCCGCACTCAAGAAGGGTGCGATCGACTACATTGACAAGAGGCCCGATCTCGCCGATCTCGAGCGGCGCATCTCACGGGCCCTCGAGGAGCAACGGCTCTGGCGGGAGAACCGGGCGCTCCGCAGGGAGATCGAGGTGCTCAGGGGGAGAATGGTCGGCGAGAGCGAGCCGATGAAGACGCTTCACGAAGAGATCGCCCTCGCCTCCGAGGGAACGAGCCCGGTGCTTATCATCGGCGAGACGGGGACCGGTAAGGAGCTGGTCGCCCGGAGGATCCACGATTTGAGCGCTCCAAAGGGACCGTTCGTCGCCCTCAACTGCGCAGCCGTCCCCAGAGATCTCTTCGAGGCACGGCTCTTCGGCAGCGAGCGGGGAGCCTACACCGGCGCCGACAAGATGGTCCCGGGCGTCTTCGAGCTTGCCCGCACGGGTGTCCTCTTCCTGGACGAGATCACGGAGATCGATTCCTCTCTCCAGGCCAAACTCCTGCGGGTTATAGAGGAACGGCGGTTCGAGCGTCTCGGGAGCCATCGCACGATAGGGTTCAAGGGGAAGATCGTGGCCTCGACGAACAGGGACGTGCGGGAGGCCGTAGAAGACGGCTCGCTCCGGAAGGATCTCTATTACCGCTTCAGCACCTTCGTTATCGCCCTGCCGCCCCTGAGGGATCGGCGTGGGGACATACCGGTCCTCGCGGAATACTTCCTTGCCCGAAAATCGGCGGAGCTCAAGAAGCGGCGCCCCGAGCTCACTCAGGAGATACGTGAACGGCTGTGCGGTTACGACTGGCCCGGCAACGTGCGGGAGCTGGAGAATGCGATCGAGGCCTTCGTCGTCCGCGGCAGGCTGCACCTGCCGGGGCTGCTCGCGACACCGGACGCAGCCACAGGAGATGCGGACATCTCCGGGCAGAGCTACCAGGAGGCCAAACGCACGGCCATGCATCGCTTCCAGAGGGACTACATCGGCGCCATCCTCGCCGCGTGCGACGGCGATGTCGCCGAGGCCGCACGCCGCATGGGCCTCAGCCGCTTCGGACTCCAGAAGATTCTCAAGGAGCTCGGGTTGCCCGAATCACCCGCTTGAGCTGAAAAATCTCCACGCAACAGACGTTGCGGCTGCGGGGCGAGGTTTCTTACGGTGACAACCCTTTGCTCCGGAATCCATTTCACACCACATAGCCCAGCATGGGCCGGCAACAGGAGTTGCTCAACCTGCCGGATACCCATTCAGGTCAGAACCATTCACCAGCAAAATATTTTATTATTTTACCAGTAATTATATCTTTCCCTCCGCTTCTCGAAGTCCGTTACACAACGTGGAACACGCCTTGCAATTCATAGCAGACTGACGACTGCAACCACACGAACTCAAGGAACAATGAGATGAATTGGATAGGTGTGCACTCACACTCGATGGATATCCCTGCCCCGAACGGAGGCGAGCTCAGGGGGAAGAGGCCGGGACCGAGAGGGGCACGGGGTGGAAAGCCGCAAACGGTGGCAAGGTGCAAGGGGGAGATAGTACTCATCGAAGACGATGAGGGATTTATCGCGGATCTCCTCTCTTCGTGGCATCCGCCCTGTCCCATCTCGGTCGCATCCACGGGAAGAGAGGCCTTCGAGTATCTCCAGCACAACCGTCCCGTCCTCGTGCTCCTCGACCTGTGCCTGCCGCACTTCCTGGCATCGACGGACGAGCTCGAGGGATTCGAGATCCTCTCGCACATAAAGACGGTTCAGAGCAGCGACATCCCCGTGATCGTCATGTCGCGTGAGCGATCACGGGATGCTAGAGCCCGGACGACGGAGCTCGGGGCGGCCGCATTCCTGGAGAAACCGTTCGCGGTCGCGGAGCTCGAAACGGCGATCAAGAAGATACTCGACGAAAGGAGGTGCGGGTGAAAGAAGAACGCTCGATGCGAACGATCACATTGTAACCAGAGGGGGTAACGGTCATGCTCAAACGAATAACGATCATAACTGTATTGGGATTCTTCTCGCTCTTGGCGCTCACGAAAACGTCACACGCATGGATAGAGAATGGCGATTCAATCTGCGCCGAAACGGATGCGCAGTCTGATCCTCTCATCGTTCCCGACGGATTCGGGGGCTCCATCATATGCTGGTGCGACAACAGCGGCGCGGATGCAGACATACGCGTTCAGCGCGTGAACGAACGCGGGCGTGCACTCTGGGATTGGGCGGGTGTCACCGTCTGCGACACAGTAGGGGATCAGACCCAGCCGCAGATCATACCCGACGGGAGCGGCGGCGCATTCGTCGTGTGGACGGATAATCGAAGGGGCAACCTCGACATCTTCGTGCAGCATTTCGATCCGTACGGTGCGCGGCTGTGGGGTCCAGATATAGAAAAGAACGGGCGCTCGGCATGCGTGCAGTATCAGAAACAGGAGCTTCCGTCCATCGCACCGGATAACAACAACGGTGTCATCATCGCATGGGTCGATCAACGCAACTCGAACAGCACCTATTCCCAGAGATTGAATGGCAGTGGGAGTGAAGTCTGGCCGCATAACGGAGTACACATCCACAACGACGAAGGATACCCGATAACTATTCATGATGGACTCGGGGGTGCATTTATCTGTCATCGCAACAACACGTGGGGAAACATTAGAGTAACAAGGATCGATCCTGATGGCGTTGTTAGATGGACTAGCGATGTGGGATCTGGCAATCAATACCGCATGATATACGGCGGGAATCTCTGCGTCATTTTAACGTGGATCAATGTATACTATGGAAATACCAGAGTGTTAGCGCGAAAGGTGGCAATCAACGGCACATTGACCTGGCCAGAGATTATTGTTTATAGCAGTGCGACTGACCGACAGTTTCCCGAGCTCACAACGGACGGCCAGGGCGGAGCGATCATCACCTGGCAGGACGACCGCAACGGGGACTGGGATATCTACGCCCAGCGGATCGATTCGGAAAGCGCCCTCAAATGGAATCCCGAGGGCGAGCCGGTCTGTACTGCCATGCTCGAGCAGGAGCTGCCGGCGATTGCTCCGGACGGGCAGGGCGGTGCGTTCATCGTATGGCGTGACGGCAGGAGCGGCTCATACGATATCTATTTCAACTGCATAGACTCGTTGGGCGCCATCTGCCCGGAAAACACGAACGGAAAACCCGTATGCACGGCCGGCGGCACGCAGACCACGCCGTTCGTAGCCTCACCTCTGGCTGATTCCGCCACCGTCGCATGGGCCGACTCCCGGCCCATCGGCTCGAGTGCCTTCAATACATACGTCGCCATGGTTCAAAACGGTCCCTGCGAATGTGTCTCAACGATCCTCAAGAGCCACGCCTGTGATCTCAGGGGAACCTCGGTCGAGCTCAGATGGCTTCTCTCCCAGGCGGGCCGGGAGATGCGGTTCTCCGTATCACGTGCAGAGGGAATCAACGACACATTCCTACCCATAGCGAATCCGGGCATCACACGGGACGGCTTGTCGTTTACATTCAACGACCCACACCTGGTGCCGTCGCGCACCTACCGGTACCGTGTCGATGTGGAGGACGAGAAAGGAGGCCGGATCCTCTTCGAAACACAACCGGTGTCGATACCCTCGATGCCGCTCGCCCTGTTCCAGAACGAACCGAATCCGTTCAATCCCTCGACGACGATCCGATACCTCCTGCCCGGACGCGCCCCGGTGGCACTCGAGATATTCGGTGTCTCCGGCCGCCTCATCACAAACCTCGTGAATGAAACGCAGGAGCCTGGATCGTATACAATCCACTGGAACGGTACCGACTCGGGCGGCCGCACCGTCGCATCGGGCCTCTACTTCTACCGCCTGCGTGCGGGAAAGGAGATCGCATCACGGAAGATGCTTCTTGTCCGGTGATTCGAATGGACGTAGCCTAACAACAAGAGAACGGCGCCTGCGGAATCATTAAGGCTGTGACTACCCCGCAGGCGCCGCTCTCTTAGGGTCAGATCAATTCGCAGTAGACGAGAACACCGGGAAATCATCCACACCGGGGCACCGGTATCGCCGCCAATGGCGGGACCGGTTTACCTGACGAGGATCATCTTTCGCGACATCCTGTTCTTTCCTGTCCTGAGCCTGTAGAAGTACACGCCCGAGCTCATCGGCTGCCCGTTTTCGTTCGTCCCGTTCCAAATCTCCTCGTGAAAGCCCTTTCTACGGTACCCGTCGACGAGCCGCCTCACCGTTGCTCCGCCTGCATCAAAGACAACGAGAACAACGCTGCAATCCTCGGGCAGATAGTACCTGATGATCGTCGATGGGTTGAACGGATTTGGAATGTTCTGATGGAGGACCGGCAGCATCGGCGGTGTTGTGATCGGCCCGGTCTCGAACAGAACCCTCCGCCCGCCGGCGTCTGTGACATCGATCCGGTAGCGGTAAACCATGCCGGGTTCACAGCTCCTATCGATGAACGAGAAGAACAATCCGTCCCTGCTGATGCCGGACGAGGGTATTTCACCGAACGTCATTGAAGGTCCGCTCGCCCTCATGACGAGAAAATCGACCGGTTCGTCGGCCTCCGAGAGCGTCCATTCCAGCACAATGGCCAAGCCGCTCAAGAAAGCCGAATAATCGTGAAGCAAGGTCGCCGTAACGGTGTGGCCCCCGGCGTCGACCCTCTGTCCGTAGATATCGGCGGCGCCGCTGTTTTCATCCTTCCACGCGATAAGAGCCCCTCCTCCTCCATCCGGTGTGAGCTTTGGGGCCGTTTGATCCTGCACCGCCCCGCAGATAGCCACGCCGTCCGCCGCCCAACCGGCGGAACCATCCGGATTGATCCGTTGGGCGTAGAGATCACAGTTGCCGGCACCACTACGCCCATCCTCCCACGTAGCGATCGCTCCACCCAATCCATTCGAGATGAGCTCCACAGCGAGCTGGTCACCGGTGGCCCCGCAGACGACGATCCCGTTGGACGCCCACTGGGAACTGCCGGCCGCATCGATTCTCTGCGAGTAGATATCCGAGTCGCTTCCGCTGCGATAATCGACCCACACGACAATCACCTCACCCGATCCAATCGGGATGAGGCGGCAGTTCTCCTGGTCATAAAACGTCGCCGCTACGGCCACACCGTTCGCCGTCCAGAGGACATTGCCGCCGGCATCGACCCTCTGAGCGAAGACGTCGCTATCGAGCGTATTGCGATTGTCCGACCATGCGATGACCGCTCCTCCCGAGCCATCTGCAACAACCTGTGGATATACCTGGCTCTGACCCGAATTGCAGATGACGATCCCATCCGCCGTCCACTGTACGGTGCCGGCCGCATCGATCCTCTGTGCATAGATGTCGAATGCGCCGTCACGGCTGTCCTGCCACGCGATGATCGCTCCGTTCGCACCGTCTGAAGCGAGCAAGGGATAGGTCTGCTGCCTGACCGGTGCGCTTATGATGACACCGTCGGCCGTCCAGATGGCGGAGCCGTCCGGTCCGATCCGCTGGGCGAAGACGTCGTTGGTGAAGTAACGGCGGTCGTGCCATGTGATGATCGCGCCACCTGCCCCATCGGAGATCATCCCGCCCAAGACCAGTCCTATCTTGCCCGTGCAGACAGGCACCCCGTCCGTGTTCCACTGGATATAACCGCTCGAATTGATCCTCTGTGCATAGATATCGAGTGTGCTTCCGCGAGGGTCCTGCCACGCAATGATCGCGCCGTCGGAGCCGTCCGGGACTATCAAAGGATTCGACTGTGAATTCAGAGCCGTGCAGACGGGCATTGCGGAGGCGAGCCACAGGATATTCCCGTCAGCGTCGACCCTCTGGGCGTAGATATCCGTATTGATTGTGCGATTGTCCCGCCAGGCGATGATCGCCCCCCCTGAACCATCCTGAAGGATAACGGGGAGGTCCTGTATACCGCCCGCCGTGCATATTGCAACACCGTCCTCCGCCCAATCGGCATGTATCGCGGGTGCTCCGATACAACTCAATAAGACGGAAAGTACCACTGCCTTTTTAACATAGTTGAACATATCGACCCCCTATGTACGAGTGCAGAAATGCCGAACGGATCGTGTGCATATTTGATACCGGGGCTATGGTGAGAGAAAAAATTCGGTATCCCGTTGCAGGGTGCGGCACAAGCGGCGAGGCTGCCGGCGGCAACGGGGCGCCGATGGGGCAGCCTACAGGCGCCAACGTACCCACGGCCGTTACCGCTTCGCGGGATGAATGATTGACTATTTTGTTGGGACACACGGTCTGAGCGAGCGCCTCTCCTACCACCTGATCGTGACCCCGCCTATCGGGAACAGCGCCGTCCCTCCGTACCGGATGGTAACGAACTCGCCCGGGCTGACCTCCAGCGCGTACATCATGACGATATTATCCCGTTTGAGCGCATTCACGAGATCCAGAAAAACCTCCGCCTTGACCGAACCACGAGTCAACTCGAACAGGAACTTGACGTCCAGGCGCCGGAAGCTATGCAGGCGTAGGGAGTTGACCTCGTCCGTGGCCGGTGGCGTCGTCCTCTTCTCGTACAGCGTGTAGGGGCGTCCATCGATATCCATATAGCGCAGTGAGATCCGAAACCCATCCGTCACCCGTGCGCTGATACCGAGCTGCCACGATGTGGGCCTGTCGAAATCACCCACCCGTTCCTCGACGAGTGTGCCTTCCCGCTTCCAGACCCTCGCCCGTGAGACCGCCGCCATGACCGATACAGAGCCGGGATCGTTCCTCGCCAGGACCACCTCGTAGCCAAAGCCGTGCCCCCTGCCTTCGCTGCCTACCTCCCCGATTCCGGGAAAATCATCCCACCCCCACGAGAGGAGGTTACGGTACCGCCGCCGAAATCCGTTCCACCCGATGGAACACCGGTACGGAAGCTTGACGGTCGCCCCGGCCGAGACCTGATCCATCCGCACGGCCGGAGCATCCTCCCATGACGGGGTATAATTACTGATGAGATCCCCCGCATCGATGGGAAGCGACGCAAAGAACCTTCTTTCGGAGAAGCGGAACGGCGATTGATGCGACCGGCGATACCCGGCTGAAACCTCTGCCAGATCACCCAGACCGATCTGCACGGCTCCGTATGCTTCGGGCTCGAAGGTCGAAGTCCACGGCTCCCGGGACCCCCCAACCGCAAGCTCCATGAATGCGAAATCCCTGAACATCATCCTGACTTCAGCCGATGCCGAGAATGGAGTATCGCGCAATTCGCCCCCGTTTCCTGAGTGGCGAATCGTTCCCACCTCACCGAAGAGCCCGAGATCAAAAGACAAGCCCCGTCTCACTACCTCGGCATGCAGCCATGTCTCTGCCAGCCTATGCGTTCTGTCCTGCGCCCTCCAGCTGAGCGCATCACGTGTATCGTAGAACGAGTAGGCGGGGCGAAGGATCAACTCCCACCCGGAGGCACGATAGGAGCAATGAATCCCGGACAGAATGGAGCCAACATCCCGTTGGGCATAGGCATCGACGAAGGGATCCCCGGTCTCAGAATCCATCGCCATCAGGAGTGTTGCAGTCAATCTGATCGATCTTCCAGGCGATAGCTGTACACGCCCCAGAAAATCCCTGAACGACCGCTTACGAACCCCTACCCGTTGATACACGGGAAGATTGAAGAAGCTCGTTTTCGCCGAAGCCTGGAACGAGAGGGACGATCCAACCACCTGGCTGACGCCACCGGCCATGGAAGTGATATCGTAACGGGCCGATCGAGAATTTGTATCCATGCTCGCCGGTGTCAAAAATATCGCCCCCGAAAGGTTCCCCGTGTACCGGATGGGTGCCGCTCCCGGAACCAGCACCGTACTCTCCAGCATCTCGTCGTACACAACGCCCGAGAATCCACCGACGTGTGCATAATGTTTGAGTGGGTAACCGTCGAAGTAAACCCGGTGTTCCTCGATATCGCCCCCGCGTACAGCCATCGTCGAGAGGAAATCGATACCACCGGTGGCGCAACTCGGCTGGGATTGGACTGTCCTGAGTGGATCGTTGGCGATATTCCCCGGAGCCGCCGTCAATTCCGGGTGGTCGATCGATGTGGAACCGACCGGCAGCCGTTCACCAGTCACCACGATCTCGTCCATCATGAACTGCGCCGGTTCGAGCGCAACGACGATCGGAACCTGTGCCGGCGGCCACTGAATCTCGATCGAACGACGCTTATACGAGATATGCTCGAATGTAATGACATGCCTTCCGGGAGCGACGGATCCGAAGTCGAACGATCCGTTGCTGCCCGACACACGGACCTCGTCACCGTCGAGGACGATCGTTACATACACGATCGGTTTGTTCGTTTCTAAATCGATGACCTTACCGTGCAACGAAGGTTCGGCCGCAACACAATGCGGCAGGAAGGAGATCGCAATGGCCGGCAGAACAGCGGCCAGGATGCTGCGCTGCATGAGGAAACCCCGACAAACGGTTATACCCATTCGAACCCCTGCACTATCCGTAACATTCTACCGCCCCCTGCTATCCCGTCATCCCGGCGATCCCAACAATGAAGGCAGCCAGTATAACATCGTTACAACGCCTATACATCATCGAATAATTCGTCCATCTCTCTATCGTACACCCGCTACGGCCCGATGAGCCCCGACATGTTTCTTTCGGGGCACAGCAACATAATGCGGTTGATTCATGCCTGCACTACGGGTATCATCGGCCTGAAGAACGGATAGAATGTCGGAATGTACCATTACGTGAGATTCAGATCAGGAGTACGCCATGTTTGAGAAAATGACCCGCCGTACCTTTATCAAGAAGAGTGCCTTTATCGGTGCATCCTCCCTCTTCGGCATGAGCATACTATCCCGCTGCACCAGAACCACGGTGCCGTCCGCCGATATCACGGTGGTCAAGGGGGACGACTACCTCAAGAGCACAGTGAAAGCCGTGGATAATCTCGGTGGCATGGGGCGATTCGTTCCCAGGGGTTCACGCGTGGCAATTCTTGCCAATCCTCAGAGAAACAATCCCGGCGCCTTTACCAAGCCGGAGATCGTGCGCGCAGCAATCAGGATGTGTAAGGATGCCGGGGCGGAAGAGATCAGCTGCCTGAGTTGGCTTCCCGAGCAAAACTGGGAAGCGACCGGTGTAAAGGCCGCAGTCGTGGAAGAAGGGGCCAACCTCATCATTATCGACCTGAAGGACGAGACCCTCTTCAAACCCGTACAGGTACCCAACGGCGTTGCCCTGAAAGAAGCCCGGATTATGCAGAACTTCTTCGACTACGACGTCTTCATAGACATGCCGATCACCAAAGATCATGCGGGCAACAAATTCACGGGGACATTGAAGAATCTGATGGGGCTGAACTCTCCAAAGAACAACAGGACTTTTCATATGATGGAGTGGAAGACCGACATCGATGCCATCACGCATCTCGATCAATGCATAGCCGATCTGAATACGGTGATATCCCCCGACCTGTGCATCGTCGATGCCACGGAGTTCATTACCACTAACGGTCCCTTCGGTCCGGGTGAGCTGATACACCCACAGAAAGTCGTCGCCGGAACCGACAGGGTGGCAATTGATGCCTACTGCGCCACACTATGGGGTCTGAAGGGTGCCGACATTATACACATACAGAAGGCCTACGAGCACAAGCTCGGCGAAATAGACCTCGATGCGGTAACAATCGATGAGCTCGAGATATAAGGGCGACGGTCCTATGAAAAATCTGTTCTTCGCCGTACTCGTCGTTGTGCTCGCTATCCCTCCCCACATCGATGCATCCCCACCAGACCAGAAAGCACCCCCCATAACACGATATCTACCGGAGACGAGCGGACTCGTCCAATGGTCTGCATCCGGAGATCCGCAGATCGCCTCCGGCGAGGATCTCTACCTCCTGATCGACGGTGGGGCCGAGATCTTCCTCGAGTATGGGTTCGAGGAGGCCGTCATTCAGTCCTACACCGGTGGGAATGGACGATCGATCAATCTCGAGATTTACAAAATGGACAATCCAACCAGCGCATACGGGATCTACACCTTCAGGACCGGTGAAGGCGGAGAAGCCGTACCCATAGGCAGTGATGGGTGTATCGAGGATTACTACCTGAACTTCTGGAAGGGATCTGTTCTAGCCACCGTAATTGGATTCGACACGTGTGAAGTCACGAGGTATGGCATCATATCGATTGCGAAAGCGGTCGAGGCCCGTATCGAAGAAGATGGAGACAGGCCCCGCCTGACAGGCCTCCTGCCGCCGGATGGTTTGAATACCAACGGCATCGAATATCTGAAGGGAAACCTGGCTCTCTACAACAACTACGAATTCGACAGCGCCGACATATTCGGCCTGTCTGAGGGCGTGATAGGAACATATGCCGACTACAGGATCTTTCTGTTCTCATACACAGATGAGGCAGAGTGCCGGAAGTGGTTCCAAAACGGCGCAGACCACCTGGAGAACAGCCCACGTTTCCGGGAACTAACACGATACAGGAACGGTTTCACAATGAGGGACAAGAAGGGTAACTATCTTCGCAGCGAACACTACCGCAATTTTATTATCCTCTTACTCGGATCGAAAGAGATTACGAGGGATCCCTTGTCGAAACAGAAGATCCTAATCGATCAATACGAACACTAGCAGCCTATTTTCACGATCTATATCCGAAACACACCCGGTTTTCTATGACACCGAAAGGCCATCATGTCTCATATTGCCGCGTTTTGCTCGTTATCACCCCTGCAAGCGCGATCAGAACCGCTAATATTCCGATCAAAACGTATATATCCCGATTGATTGTCGACCAGCTCCCGCCTTTCCGCGCTATCTCGAATATCGGATTCATTACATAGTATGTAGGGAACAACTTTCCGACCCACTGGGGGATTTGCGGGAATATTGCGACGATACCGGGGCCGTACAGGATTATCCCGAGTCCCTTTATAGTTGAATAAATAGACGCCATGCTTTTCATATACGCAGCGAGCATCAACCCTCCGCAACTAGCCATTATAGCACCGAGGAACAAGAGCAGCATCAGCAGACCCAACCGGGTATTGAATGCATGATTGAGAATGAGCGTCAGCATCCCCATGGATATACTCACGATTATCCCCATGAGCCCCTTTGCAATGAAGAACTCCGCCTGTGTCGCCGGAGTCGTAAGAACTGCTCCGATTGTGCCCTTTTCCTTTTCGTCGACCAGCGATGTCGCTGGTACCACAAAGCCGCTTATGAATATCGCCATGAGAACAATCATAGGCAGAAAGCGATCTTTCCACGGGACACCCTCTTTTTCTCCTAAAGATACAGGCGTAATATCTATGGGGGGCTCTTTCCCTGAAATGGTTCTGATCTGGTGCATAAATGCAGAGGCTGCGATAGCCCTGTTTTTCATAAGGCTCTCTCCCCAGATATACGCCGTCACCGTCGTCGGCTCTCCGTTTGCTATCTTCGAATCGAAATCATTCTGTAAAATGATCCCTACATCCCTCGTGCCTCTTTCAACCGATCCCCGTAATTCCTCTTCGGATGCGAACTCCTCGAGGTCGATGGATTTCATCTCCCTTAACGAAGCGACAACCCGGGAAGAGCCATGATCGAAGATTCCGAGCTTGGCCTTACCTTCTAAGAATGAGCCGAAGATCAGATTGACAAACACCGTAAAGATCAGGGGGGCCGCCACGGCAAATATGAAGAAGTAGCTATTCGTTCCATGTCCGAACTCTTTACGCAACAGTATACCGATTCTCTTGACACTCATCGCACTTTCCTTTTCAGAATGACAATTCCAAGGCATACAAAAACAATGTCAAAGCCCGCCAGGGGCAAGATATTGCGCACATTGCCGCTCCAGCCGATATTGAAATTGATCGCCTTGTGAAGAATATCTACAAGAAAGTACGAGGGTAGTATCTTTATCCAGCTCGATACCGGAGCACGAAATACAACGGTCACCGCCGGTATTACCAGGACAATCAACACAAGCGTTCCCCAACCGATAACCGACACCATATCTTTCGAGACGGAAGCAATGAGAAATGCGATCCCTGTCACCATCATCACGCCTAACAACAAAGCAACTACGATCAGGCCGGCATGATGTGTCAGGCTCCGTGTAATCATCATGAGTAAAAATATCTGTGAAAAAGCCAATGAGATCCCCGTTAAACCTTTTCCAGCAAAGAAATCAATGATCCTCATGGGCGTCGCCAACAATGCTTCTATGGTACCGGTCTGTAACTCGTATGTTATCAGGTTCGAGAGCCCGATCACTTCGGTGATCATCAACATGAACACCAGCAACGGAAGCAGGCGGTCTCTATAGGGAATCTGCCTGCCGGCCATATCCGGACCGAGGACAATTTCGACTTCTTCGACCTCAATTGCATTACCGCTCAGCTCATTGATCATCTCCCCGATCAGTACCGTGTTCATCTCCTTTGCTTCATCAGGTATATCGGCCGAATAGAAAACATATATGTGCGGTCGTTTTCCCGACAGATATGATGCCCACACATCCTCGGGGATTGAAATGCCGACATAGAATTCATTATCTATGACCGATCGCTTCAGCTCATCTTCGGACTCTACCGTGTGAAATATAGCACCTCCCCCCTCCGGAATGTTATCGAACAGGTACGCCGCATACGGGGAATACAAACCGATTGTTATTGTTTCATTTATTCTGGCAGGCATTACGAAATAGAAGAGGATAAACAGTATCAGGCCGACTATCGTCATTATGCCAAAGAACTTGTCCCTGAAGAATGCCTTGTAATCGTTGACGATAAGCGCTTGTATTACCCGCCAGTTCATCCCGTCAACCCTCTCCCGGTAATCTGTATAAAGATATCTTCAAGGCTTGCTTCCTCGCTGTGAATCGTTACAACACTCTCATTGGAAAACAGTTCGTGCATATCCTTAGCCGTGCTTGTATCGTCCATTACGATTTCTCTATCCTCGAGCTCTCCACTATCCGTTTTTACCTGCGCCTTCATAATACGTTTCCCGTATCTCTGCTTGAGGTTATGGGGAGTGTCGAGCGCGACTATTTCTCCCTCATTAATAAATGCAACACGGTCGGACAGCTTATCAGCCTCCAACATGTCGTGTGTCGTCAGGAATACAGTGGCGCCCCGTTCCCGCTCCTCGAGGATGACGTTACGGATGTTATTCGCGGATGTCGGGTCCAAACCCTCGGTAGGTTCATCGAGAAACAGTATCTTCGATTCATTGACAAGAGCCCGTGCGACCATGAGACGCTGCTTCATTCCCTTTGATAAACTCGATACTCGGTCGCTTCCCCTGTCCTTGAGACCGACCCTTGCGAGAAGCCTATCAACATCAAAGCCTTTGACACCGTAGAGGCTTGCAAAAAACTTCAAGTTCTCGATGGCGCTCATCTGCTCGTAGAGGTTTGTCCTTTCAAAACAGATCCCGATCTGCGACTGTACCGCACCGCTCTCCCTGGTGACATCCAGCCCGAGGACGGTTATCTCCCCGTCCTTCGGAGACAGCTGTCCGGTGAGCATCTTAATCGTTGTGGACTTCCCGGCGCCGTTCGGTCCCAAGAACCCGAATATCTCGCCTTCCTCCACATGAAAACTGATTCCGTTTACCGCCGTTATCTCACCATAGCTGAACCGTATATTATCGACCCTGATTGCATCCGCACTCACAACAGCTCCTTTTTCCACGGGATTCCGTGATGAACTATATCCCACATGCCCGACTTCTAGCGGGTTGAACAACATAATGCCAATACTATTTTCAAAACCAGAAGCGGCGTGATGCTCGAAACGCTGCAACTACATAATGTAATTTACCTTGACATCCCATACGGGATTTTAGTAAAAAGAGTGAAATGAAAGGAGATAACATGTACAAGTTGATTGTTATCATGTTGCTCGTCTGCTTCGTGTTTGCGGCATTCCCCGTGACAGTCCGGGCGGACAAGCCAGAGGTGGGAATCGGCCTGCATATCGGCTGGCCGACACTGCTGGGCTTCAGTGTCAAGGGATGGGCTGCACCGCGATTCGGCCTGCAGGGGATGGGCAGCCGTTTTTCAAGCGGCGATGCTTCATTGACGATGCTCTCCGGAAGGGTTTTCTACAAACTCGCCACCGGGAGAAGCGTCGCTCCGGCCATTGGAGTGGGCGGTGGTGTCTGGATGGCCTCGGATGACGACGATGAAGAGACGGTTCCCATTTTCGAATTCCTGCTCCACTTCGAACACAAATGGACCGAGAATTTCCGCGGTGACTACGAACTCGGATACTACATAGTCAACTTCGAGGAAATCGACACCGATATCAGCGGAATGGCCCTCGGCATAGGAATGCACTATTTCTTCTAAGATCCTGTGACGTGGACGAAGGATAACCGGGATCTGTAAGCCCCCCGTGCGCCTGGATGACTTTCTGGTCATTATTCTACTATACTCTTCAACCTACCAAGGAAGGGGATTTCCGATGAAACGTTTCTGCCTTGCCCTGGCTCTCATTCTACTCCTCAGCAGTGCCGCATCGGCCGGTGGGATCACCTGCGGCGTCAAGGCCGGTATCAACCTGGCCGATCTGACCGGCGACGACATCGAGAACAACGAGATGAAGCTGGCGTTCGGCGGCGGCATATTCTGTAACTTCGCGATAACGGATGTCATCAGCATTCAGCCGGAAGTCCTGTTCATGATGAAGGGTACGAAGTCCTCAGTGCTGGAGAACACGGGTTACCATTTCACGTATATCGATATCCCCCTGCTGGCCAGGTTCTCCGTTCCGACGGAGGGCAGCTTGGTGCCGTCGTTTTTCGGTGGTCCGTACCTCGGCTTTCTAATGTCCGCTACGGCGGAAAGAGCCCTTGTAGAGGAAGATATCAAGGAATCTCTGAAGGACACCGATTACGGTCTCGTTTTCGGGGCCGGTCTCGATTACAGGGTCGGTGATGGACATGTGTTCCTCGACATCAGATACTCGTTCGGTCTTACGACGATAGTGGACGAGGGGGACGAGGATGCCAAGAACACGGGCATCATGTTCATGCTCGGCTATGGATACACGTTTTAGAACCGTGACCCATTCAACCGCGGCATGACTCGGCGAATTTCAATATGCCCCCAGTCTGAATGTTATCGCAGAGCACTGCTCCCACGAGAAGGTAAGAGCTGATACATGGAATCGGCTGTTGCTGTCCTACACGGCCGATAGCGCTCGGTCGAGATCCTCGATCAGATCGTCGGTGTCCTCGAGACCCGCCGAGTAGCGGATCATGTTGTCGGGCACACCTGCCTGTTCACGTTCCTCGGTGCTGAGCTGGGAGTGCGTGGTGGCGGCAGGCTGGAGCGCGATCGTCTGCGAGGAGCCGAGGTGACCCGTGTGCAGTGCGATCTCGAGTTTGTCTATGACCTTCCTGGCCGCCTCGAGCCCGCCCTTGACGTTCATGCTCAGCATCGACGAACAGGCGCTCATCGTCTTCATCGCCACATCGTGCTGCGGATGCGACGGCAATCCCGGGTAGCTCACCGCCTCGACCCTGGGATGGCTCTCGAGGAACTCGGCGATCGCCATCGCGCTCTCCGAATGCCTTTTCATTCTGAGTGAAAGGCTCTCGAGCCCCAGCAGGCAGAGCCACGAGTTGAAGGGTGAGAGCGAAGGCCCGATGTTCCGGTAACCGGTGCGGCGGATGTGATCGATGAACTCCTTCCTGCCGACGATCACACCGGAGATGCTCGTGGAATTCCCGCTGATGTATTTCGTGGCCGAGTGGATGACGATATCGGCACCCATCTCGATCGGCTGCATGAGTGCCGGTGTGCAGATCGTATTGTCGACCATGAGCGGGATTCCTCTCGACTTCGCGAGCTCTGCGATCGCCGGTATATCAGCAACGAAGAGGTTCGGGTTGCTCGGAGATTCGACATGCAGGAGCTTCGTCTTGGGGGTGATACGTTTCTCCCAGCACTCGATCCTATCCGGCTCCTCCACCCAATTCACCGCAGCGCCCATGCGCGGCATCGAGACGGAGAAGAGCTGCTGGGTGCCTCCATAGACGCGGATCGACGAGGTGATCTCATCTCCTACGCCGACGAGGTGATGTGCGACCATGAAGATTGCAGCCATCCCTGATCCCGTGGCGAGCCCCGCCTCGCCCCCCTCGAGCATGGCCATCCGCTTCTCGAAGATATCGTTCGTGGGATTGTCGATCCGGCCGTAGATGAACCCTTCGGTCTCATAGCGAAAGAGCTCCGCCGCCCAATCGGCTGATTCGTACGGGTAGACGGCGCTCTGGATAATTGGGGGCTCGACCGTTCGGTACCTGAGCTGCTCATCCCAGTCGAACCCCCCCTTGACGGCGATCGTATCGAATCGGTACTTCGGCATCTCCGCCTCCTTTTTATCTTATCGATTCGTAATGCTCCCTAACAGTATCAGGAAACCGGCACTCAGACCAATTATTATCCGCCGCTACCTGTGGGAGGGAGAAGCAAAAAACCGGCTGTGGTGGATCCGACACCAACGGAAAGCGACACCGGAGGAAACAGAAGGGTAGCCTGCTCGTCCCTTGTGGATGGGTACCTCCCACTGTTAGAATGGCAGGGACTATCGAGAGCTATCGACAGAAATCCACACAGGTAGGGAACCAGGCAGAGACGAAGATAGCACTCATCAGGCAGCACACCACTTGTTACAAGGAGTAGGATACAGTGAAGATAGCACTTATACAGCAGCACGCCACACGCGACAAGGCGGATAATATCGCACGGGGAGTGACGGCTCTCGAGGAGGCGGCCGCGGCCGGAGCCCAGCTCGTCGCCTTCGCCGAGCTCGCCTTCGAGTTCTTCTGGCCGCAGTATCCCGCCACGGGCGATGCGGGTACGATGGCAGAGAGGGTTCCCGGCCCCACAACGGAGGTCTTCGCAGAGAAGGCGCAGGAGCTCAGTGTCGTCGTCGTGCTGAACCTCTTCGAGCGGGACGGCACAAGGACCTACGACTGCTCGCCTGTGATCGACGCGGATGGCCGCTTTCTCGGCAAGACCCGAATGGTACACGTCATAGAGGCCCCCTGCTTCCACGAGAGCGGCTACTACACCCCGGGCGATCTCGGCGCCGGTGTATTCGATACGGCTGCGGGGCGGATCGGGGTTGCGATCTGCTACGACCGGCATTTCCCCGAGTATATGCGCGCCCTAGCCCTCAAGGGTGCGGAGCTCGTCGTGGTCCCCCAGGCGGGTGCCGTGGACGAATGGCCTCCGGGGATCTTCGAGGCCGAGCTACAGATTGCCTCCTTCCACAACGGCTATTTCTCGGCGCTGGTGAACAGGATCGGTGAGGAGGAGACGCTCACCTTCGCGGGAGAATCGTTCGTCGCCGGCCCCGACGGGCGTGTCCTCGCCCGCGCTCCGAAGGGTTCCGACCACATCCTCATCTGCGACGTCGATCTTGCCTCCTGTGCGGCAAGCCACGCCCGACGGCATTTCATACCGGACCGGCGTCCGGAGATCTACGGTTCGCTATGATACGCCATAGAATGCAGTAGATACGCAGAAGGCCCACTGCATACGGGTTTCATTTTCTATGAGGGGTGAATGAAGAGTCTCACAGGATTAACGAAGAGCTCAACAAACTGACGAGCGGCCGCACAAAGGAAAAGGGAAGGCTCGCTGAATGAACCTTCCCCTTATCGGCGATCCCCCGGTGTTGCTCCCCTACTCCGGGTGGGACCGGTTCGTGAGATTATCCTTCCCGAATATATATGTTACCGTTGATCGTGCGGATCTTGATCATGTGCTTGCCGCCGCGGACCTTCCCGGTACCGTAGATATACTTCCGGGGCGAGCCAAGCTTCCATTCCCAATCGTCCGTTTCCTCTATATTCATCTCGAAGTCGCTTTTTATCTTGTAGTTGCGGCGGCTCTTCTTCGTGTAGGCGAGCTCGATATCGAACTCCATCGAGAGGCCACTGGGAACCTCGAGAATGATATCACCGCTCATGGATGTGATCTCGACATCCCGCTTGCCCCTGTCGGGATCGCCGACCATCGTAACGGTGACATCCCCGCCCATCGTCTTCGCCTTGATCCATCCGTCCACCGCATCGATCTCGATGTCGCCGCCCATCGTCGTGGCCCTGACATACTCACCGGCCGACCCGATCTTTATATCCCCTCCCATCGTTTTCACCTTCGCCCCGGCCGGAGCTTCTTCGACGTTGATATCTCCGCCGAAGGTCGTAACGTTGACCTCCTTGCCCTTTCCAACGTCGATATCGCCGCCCATCGTCGTTGCGTGCACATCCTCATCACTCGAGATGTCTATATCCCCTCCCATCGTCTTCGCATGCACCTTGCGGCCCTTGTAGTCCGCCTCGATATCGCCGCCGGGGGTGGTAATACTGATCTCCTCTCCTTCATCGTCGCTGTGGGAGGAACGAACGTTCCGGTATGTCACCTTCCCTCCCATTGTCGAGCCCTTGAGGTCCCCGACGACGTCTTCGATTCTGACCGAGCCACCCATCGTCTCGACCTTCCCATCCAGCTCCGAGTCCTCCACCGTGATCGATCCGCCGTAGGTCTTGAGTCTTACCTTCCCCCTGAGGCCTTCGAGCTCGATGCCCCCGCCCATGGTCTTCCCCTTGAATTGACCTTCGACGCTACGGATCTCTATACTGCCCCCCTTCGAATCGATCGAGATGTCAAACCGGTCGGGAACATTGATCTCGAAATCGACATTAGAGCTCCGGTTCCGCTTCCTGCGGTCATAGTATGAATGGATCTCGAGCCCGGACGAGCCCTCGTCGAAGTCGATTTCGACCTCGTCACGGTGCTTGCCTCCGATCTCCACGTGCACGAAGATCATATCCTTATCCCAGCCCGTGATCACGAGGGAACCACCGGTGTCGAGATCGAGGGTGAGGCGTTTGCCCGCCTTGACCTTAAAATCGCGCTCGAGCACCCGCTCCCGGCCGGCGAAGGAATCCCCCGCAACGAAGATGCAGGCCAGGAACACAACGAGACATAGTGTCGTTATCCGTTTCATCACCGTTACCCCTTTCTTTTAAAACCGCCGTTATAATCGATAATACGCTTCACGGCTGAATTTGTTTCTCCTCGGAGTGAATCGGGCAAATCTTGCTGAAACTTTGAGATGCGCCCCCCCTCAAACCGTAACGCCGTATCCGCATCCGCCCCAAGTATCAACCATGAGTCATCCGCCTTCTGCGCAGCTTTGCCTTCACTGCAGGGGCGGGCCAAGCAACCACCCAGCCGCCTTCTGCGCAGCTTTGCCTTCACTGCAGGAGTGGGCCAAGCAACCACCCAGCCGCCTTCTGCGCAGCTTTGCCTTCACTGCAGGGGCGGGCGATGGTACAATGGGTGGGCTTCTCTTACCGGGGTAGATGCGATGAAGAAACAAACGGAAACGGTTCGAATGGGATTGGCCCAGATGAATCCCACCGTCGGGGATCTCGAGGGGAATGCGGCCGCAGTCCACCGAATCATCAAAGAGGCGAAGGGACAGGGTGTCCAGGTGCTGGCGTTTCCCGAGCTCATGCTGAGCGGCTATCCGCCCGAAGACCTGCTCCTCAAGCCGCAATTTCTAGCCGATTGCGAGGCGGTTCTCCGTCGTCTCGCACACGCTGCACGGGGGATGGCGGTGCTTCTCGGCGCGCCGGAACCACCCGCAGGGCCGGGAGGGAAACCGTTCAACACCTGCTGCCTGCTGTACCGGGGGAAGGTTGCGGCCCGCTACCGCAAGATCAATCTCCCCAACTACGGGGTCTTCGACGAGAAACGATACTTCGAACCGGGCAAGCGGGCGCTGGTTGTGAATTTCGGCGCCACCGCCTTCGCCATCAATATCTGCGAGGATATGTGGATGGACGACGGTCCTACCCCCGATCAGGTCGCCTACGGGGGCGCCCGGATCGTCATCAATATCTCGGCATCGCCATACCATCGCCGCAAGGGACCGGAGCGCGAGCGACTGATGCGCCGTCGGGCCAGGGAGAACAGCACCTTCCTTTGCTACGTGAACCTCGTGGGTGCCCAGGACGAGCTGATATTCGACGGGAGCAGCGTGGTTGCGGGTCCCGACGGACGGACGATCGCCCGTGGGCGTCCGTTCGAGGAGGATCTCATCGTCACTGATATCCGGCTGCCGGTGGGGCCGGTTCCAGGGCACAACCGCATGAGGCGGCGCACGGGGAGCCGTGGAAAGTCCCGAATGCTAGGCCTCCCTCAACCGGTCGGTCAACCCCGGCACGAGCTCGAAGTCATACGCCTCCCCGCACTTCCGTCACCCGGTGTGAGGCGCCCGCTGCGCCACAGGACGGCGAGCCATCTCAAACCGCTCGAGGAGGTATACCGGGCGCTGGTGCTGGGAACGAGGGACTACGTCGAGAAGAACGGCTTCAACGGGGTCGTACTGGGGCTGAGCGGCGGTATCGACTCGGCCCTGGTTGCCGCAATCGCCTTCGATGCACTGGGGCCGGAGCGCGTGCACGCAGTGACGATGCCCTCGGCCTACACATCCCGTGAGACACTCGCAGACGCCCGGCGACTCGCAGGGAGCCTGCGGATCAACCTCTTCGAGATACCGATCGGTACTATCTACGATTCCTACCTTGAATCCCTCGATCCGGTCTTCGCCGGCCTCGGGACGGACGTCACCGAGGAGAATGTTCAGGCCCGAATCAGGGGAAACCTGCTGATGGCACTCTCGAATAAGTACGGCTGGCTCGTGCTGGCGACGGGCAATAAAAGCGAGGTTGCCGTCGGGTACTGCACGCTGTACGGAGACATGGCCGGCGGATTCGCCGTTCTCAAGGATGTCCCCAAAACACTCGTCTACTCCCTGAGCAGATACCGGAATCGCATCGCAGAGTCTCCCCTGATCCCGCCCTCGATCATCCGGCGCAGGCCGACGGCGGAGCTGAAACCCGGCCAGTTCGACCAGGACATGCTGCCGCCCTATCCGGAGCTCGACCGCATTATCGAACTCTACGTCGAGCGGGATATGGCGGTGGAAGAGATCGTGCGGCGGGGACTCGATCCGGAGACGGTCCGCAGTACGATCCGTATGATCGATCTGAACGAATACAAGCGGCGGCAGGGGCCTCCCGGAATAAAGATAACGCCGAAGGCCTTCGGCCGCGATCGCAGGCTCCCGATCACGAACCGATACAGCGGGGCCGGTCGGAGCCGCAAACGATAACATAGCCGGTGGGACGAGTCATCCCGCTCCGGCAGTGTCCCGCTGCAAACCGAACCGGAAACGATGACGCCCCCGGAAGAGATACAAAACACCTCGGCCTTCACCATCCGCTCCTACCTGCCGGAGGACCACCCCGGCGTTATTAACGTCATCAAATCGGTCATGGATGAATACAACTACATCATGGACTTCGGCGAATTCGACAGCGATCTCGTAGACATCCAGTCCACGTACCAGGATCCGGGAGGCGAGTTCTGGGTCCTCGAGATCGATCACACGATCGCAGGCACGGTTGCAGCGATGCCGCGTCAGGGTGAGACCTGCGAGCTGAAACGCCTCTACCTGCTGAAGGGCCACCGGGGACGGGGCTGGGGACGGCGACTCATGGAGACGATGCTCGGGTGGGCCCGTTTACACGGTTTCAGGCGTGTCGTTCTGTGGTCTGATGTCCTCTTCGAGCCCGCCCACAACCTCTACCTCAAAGCTGGCTTCAGACCGACGCAGGAGACCCGTTCGATCGATCCCAACAATCCCTCGTGTGTCGAGCGCTTTTTCGTGAGGAAGAAGAACCGGGGAGAATAGCATCGCCTATGTCGAGCGATGCACCGTGAACGAAGTGAGCGAATGAGGGCTTTTAGATCTCCGTACCGTCCTCGATAACCGCACCCTGGGCCACAACGAGTATGCCGTCACGGATGAAGAACCGCCCTTCGGAATCGTCGTAGTTCTTGAGGCGTCTCCGGTTCACAAGACTCACACTCCGGCCAATGAATGCATTCTTGTCGATGATGGCGCGCTTGATCCGGCAATCCGGACCGATGCCGACGGGTGGGAGGCTCTCCCCGCACCGTCGGACGGGATGAAAGTAATCGGCGCCCATTACGAGCGAGTCCTCGATCACTGTTCCTGCTCCGATCCGTGAACGCAGCCCGATAATAGAGCCCCGTATCACCGCCCGGTCGATGATACAGCCGTCGTTGAGGATCGACCGCTCTATCTCCCCCTGGTTTACCTTCGAGCCCGGAAGGAAGCGGGGATGGGTATAGAGGGGAAAGCTGGCATCGAAGAGGTTGAACTTCGGCAATGGCGAGACGAGATCCATATGTGCGCGGTAGAAAGAGCCGATCGTTCCGATATCCTCCCAGTAGCCGTCGTAGAGGAATGCGTGAACCCTGCCGTGTGAGAGTGAATCGGGAATGATCTCTTTGGCGAAATCGATTGAGCCGGACTCACCACGGAGCATATCCCGCAGGACCTCGAAGCGGAAAAGGTAGACACCCATCGAGACCAGGTACGGTCTGCGGCGAGCCACGGTGGCCGCAAGGCCCAGCGTCCTCGTATCGGTTCGCATCTCCCTGAGTTCCTTCCCGCTGGGTTTCTCTCTGAATTCGGTGATACAACCACGGCGGTCCGCTTTCAGCACACCGAACTCACCTGCCCTCGATGCGGAAACGGGCTTGACGGCGATCGTGATATCGGCGCCCGCCTCCCGGTGGTGCGTGACGAACGTGCCGTAGTCCATACGGTAGAGATGATCACCCGAGAGGACGAGGACATCACGGCAGGGAGATGTACCCAGGTGGGGCAGGGCCTTGCGCACGGCATCGGCCGTCCCCTGGAACCAATCATGGGAGTCGGGGGTCTGCTCGGCAGCGAGGATCTCGACGAAGCCTTCGCTGAAGGCATCGAAGCGGTAGGTTCGCGAGATGTGCTGGTTGAGCGATGCGGAGTTGAACTGGGTCAGCACATAGATGCGGTCTATCCCGGAGTTGAGGCTGTTGCTGATGGCCACATCGATCAGGCGGTAGTTCCCCGCAAGGGGCACGGCCGGTTTCGAACGATGCCTGGTCAGGGGGAAGAGCCTCGTCCCCCTTCCCCCGCCGAGCACGACGGCTATGACATCCTTTATACGACCACCCCCCTCCGATGGTGGAAAGGATGGGACTCAACCTGCCGTTATTGGTCCCGGTATACGTGGTCCCGGAAGGCTTCCTCGAAGGCCTCGAAATCCTCGGTGCCCACGAGCGCAGGAAAACCGAGAGATGTTTTGATGTAGAGCGCCCGTACTCCATTCAGTGTCAGGAATGCCTTCTCGCCGTTCGCGAGCCTGTACCAGCCGGTACGTATATCCCCCACGTTTCCGCCGGATATCTTTCTTTCGGGGCGGTACTCCGTATCGATCGTTATATTGACCGCCCATACCTCTTCAATATCGGACGACCGTATCACCCTGTCCCGTTGAAAGGGGACCTTGAGATGCATCGCGCCCTCCTCGAACGCGATCGCGCCGAAGCTTCTCATGGTAATAAAAAAGATCCCGAATGCGATGAGCACGATGCCGCCGAGGACCCGTGCGATCATCCCGCTCTTGCTTCGCAGGATACCGGCAATGATGAGCGCACCGACCACGATCTCGGCGATCCCGACGACAAGAAAGATCTTTATCCCCGGGAAGGTGAAACTGACCATCGCTTACTCCTCTTTGAGCTCGATCACGTTCACCGAGCCGAAATCCGACAGCGGCCTGTCGAACTGGGCCTCGTCACCTACGACGAGCACCGTGAGCATTTCTGGGTGCAGGTATTTCTTCGAAACCCGCCTGATGTCATCAACAGTGATAGCGGCGTACTTCTCCATGTCCCTCTCCGGTGAATCCAGCGGCCTCCCTTCGAAGGTAAGAAAAACCAGCCGCCGCACCACCTGGCTCTTGGACTCGTAGTCGAACACCTGGCTATTGACGTAGGAGTCGATCGCCTTGCTGACCTCCTCCTCGGTGGGTCCCTCGTTTATCATCTTCTCTATCTGATCGATGATGAGCTGGAGGGCCCGGCTGTAGGCGTCCGACTTGGTCTGGGCATATGCGTAGAAGACCCCTTTCGCCCAGGCGTTCGAGCCGTACCGCGACCCGGTCGAGTAGGCAAGCCCCTCCTCGCTGCGGACACGCTCCGTGATCCATGATGTGAAGCTGCCGCCTCCGAGAATGAAATTCATGATATTGATCGCGCAGCGGTCCGGATTCTGGACCTTGATCCCGCTATGACCGATCATCATGTAGGCCTGGTTGATGTCCATGTATGCATAGTTGTAGTTCTCTGAATCCTTCTTTTCGAACGGCGGCACTTCGGGTATCGTCACCTCAGCCGGCTGCCACCCGCCGAAGACCTTGTCCAATGCGCCTATGATCTCGGCCTTCGTCACATCCCCGCTCACACCGATGATCGAGTTGTTCGGGTAAAAGTATTTCTTGTGGCATGCGGCGAGATCTTCACGTGTTATTGCATTCACGCTCGCCATCGATGCCCGCCAGCCGAACGGGTGCCCTGCGTACATCAACCTGAAGAACTCCCTCCGGTATACCCTGCTCGGTTCGTCGTTCTGCCGCCTGATCTCTTCGAGCATCGTCTTCCGCTTCATCTCGACCTTGTCCTCCGGGTAGGCAGGATTCATCACGAGGTCGGCGAGTATCTCGAGGACCCGGGGAAGATCCTTCTTGAGGCAGTTCACGTAGAAGTTGGTGCTCAGATCGCCGCCGACAACCTCGATGCTGGCGGCGAGGAATTCGAGCTCGTCGTTCAGCTTGTCCGACGGCCAGGCCTCGGTGCCGCCGTTTCGGATGACCCACCGGTTCATCTCGTTGAGCCCATACTTCTCCTCTTCGGGGAAATAGGTTCTCAGCAGCAGCACGACATCAACGACCGGGATCTCGTGATCCTCGATCAGGAATCCTTCGAGGCCGTTGTCAAAGGCAAGATCGGTCGACTCCGGCGTCGTGATCTTGAGCGACGGATACTTGAGCTTGCTCGGGTGCGGCCGCTTCTTCCCGGCGGAGAGCGGGGAGGCGAACACGAGCAACAGCACCGCCGCGAGGAATGTTACACATATTCTCTTCTTCATCGCAGATCTCCTTGCGTTTCCCGTCCTACTGCTTCTCTTCCTTCTTCTCATCTTTTTCCTTCACGAAACCCGCCGCCTTGGCACGTTCGTAGAGCTCCATACCGAACGCCTTCTGCTCCTCGGGAGAGCGGAGCTGCTGGAACTTCTGGTAGATCTGCATCTGCTCGTCCTGGCTGAGCGATTGGACGTACTTCATGATGACCTCGCGTGCGGCGGCCTCCTCGTCCACCCCACCACCCTCTTCATCTTCTTCCTCCTCCACCTTCACACGGTAGCCGACCGTACGGTTCTTCGGCATGAAGTACTCCTCGGCGTATCGCATGACATCCTCTTTTGTGACGGCCTTCACCCGGTCGTAGAGCTCGAAGAGCCCTTTGTAGTCGCCGAGGTAGAGCTGACCCATAGCGATGGTGAAGGCGATACCGAGGTTGGAGCCGAGCTGGCGGATCTGCATGGCGTCGATCTGGTTCTTGATCCGCTGCAGCTCCCTATCGGTAACCGGCTCCGTCTTGAGCTTCTCCAGCTCATCGAGAATCGCGGCCTCCACCTCCTCGAGTGTATGCGGCTGCTGCGGCATGGCCGATATGACAAGGAGGTTATCGTAGCGGTCACCGGGACCGGTGTAGACCCTCACCGGCCTGGCCGTGAGCTCCTGTTCCTCATAGATCGACTTGTAGAGCCGGGAGGTGCGCCCCTCGGAGAGTATGTTGTTCACCAGGAGCGTCGTAACGGCATCTGGGTGCGGGAAGGTCGGCTTGTGGAAACCGATCATGAGCCTGGGATTGGCAGTATGTTCCACGACGACGCGCCGCTCGCCCTGCTGCTCGGGCTCACGTGTCTCGACGGGCGGGGGCGGTTCCTGCGCCGGGATCGGCCCGAAGTACTTCTTGGCCATCTTCTTGACCTTGCCGACATCGATGTCCCCCACCACGACGGCAACGGCGTTGTTCGGTGCATAGTGAATCCTGTGATAATCGACGAGCTCCTCTCGATCGACCGTCAGGAGATCGCTCATCCAGCCCAGGACCGGCCACTTGTAGGGTGACGCCGTGAAGGCAACCGAGTAGAAGCTCTCCCTGAGGACATCGTCGGGATCGTTTTCGCTCAGGCGCCGTTCCTCCATGACGACATCCCGTTCCGACCAGAACTCCCTGAAGATCGGCGTATCCATCCGGTCGGACTCCATCGTCATCCATAGCTCGAGCCTGTTGGCCGGAAGGTAGACGAAATAAACGGTGAAATCGTTCGATGTGCCGGCATTGAGGAACCGGGAGCCGTTGTTCATGTAGTACTCCCAGAGTTCCTCCGAGATGATGTACTGCCGTTGCTCGTCGAGCAGCTTCGAGATCTCGCCCCATGCGATCTCGTGCTCGACGAACATCTCCAGGTAGTTCACACCGCGGTCCTCGATAAGATATTCGACCGAGGTGAGGGAGTCGGGCAATGCGCTCATCGCCCTGATCTTCTCCGCCATAAGCCTGTTCTGCTCATATTTGTTGGCGCCGACGGCCTCCTTCTCCTCGTCACTGAAACCCGCTATCACCTGATTGGCGAAGGCCCTGAATTTCTCGTAACGCCACTCATCCATCGCCTTCCTGAGCTCGATGGTGCGCTCGCCGAGCTCGTCGGTCTTCTCGATGTAGGGGATCTCCTTCTTGTAGTTCTTCGTCCCCATCATCTCCGTTCCCTTGAACATCATATGCTCGAGGAGATGCGAGATGCCGGTAATGTTATTTCGTTCGTTGGCAGAGCCCACGTCGAAGACGATTGCACAGAATACGACGGGCGCTTCGTGCCGCTCTACGACGAGGAACTTCATGCCGTTCTTGAGGTCGAATTCCTTGACCTTCTCCATCAGCGTCTCGGCGTACACCGGGGTTCCCATGAGAAGCCCCAGGAGTACGACGAAGACCACCGAGAGAGCGAGGAATCTGCTCCTTCGCTGCATACCTCCTCCTTCCAAGGATGTTTGTGACAATGTATTCATTCCGCAGAATCGATCGAGAGGTGTGATAGTAGCGGGAACATTCCGCTCGTATCGCACACCCGGCCCGCACCCATCCGGGCCGGGAGAAGCATACTAGCAGGATAGATGCAGGTGTTCAATAGTATTTCTGTTGATTCTCCAGGTCCGGCGGTGTAGACGGCCGTACCCGGGCACCGGATCCCACGCACCGGCAGCCCGAGCCCTCCCCGTACCGTACCGAATGACACGGTGCGGGGGAATTTTCCTGGGGTGCACTGGGATTGTGCAGGGAATGCTGCCAGGCCGTTCCTTGCCTTGATTTGCACCCGGCCCTGTGATACCCTCAGCGAATCGAAAATATGCAGAATGAATCATATACATGAAAAATAATACAGATACCGTGGAACGACTGGCATATGAGAGGGTATACGTACCGAAAGAGGGTGGCGATGACACGTGAGGGAACGAGGAGAGCGAGAATAAACTTGCATTCGGCGGCGATCGGTGCCGCCTGTGTGGCCATCTCAGGGATTCTCGGCCTGGCAACCGCTACCGCAGGCCACTGCCAGGAGGGCCCCGCACCGGGGAGTCTCGAACAGGATTTGCCGCTTCCCGTACTGAGCGACCGGTACTGGCAGCAGAAGGCGGATTACGAGATACACGTGACCCTCGATCCGTCGGAGCACACCCTGACGGGCACAGAGACCATAACCTACACGAACAACTCGCCCGATACCCTGGATATATTCTACCTGCACCTCTACCCCAACGCCTATAGGGATCGCACCTCGCAGCTCATCAGGGATTACATGAAGGGGACGTTCTTTTTCTTCGTGGGGCTGCCCAAGTCGTGGCGCGGCTGGATCGATGTGACCGCGCTCTCGGTAGACGACACCGAGACGGAATTTACGGTTGACGGCACTATTTTGGAGAGTGCGTTCCCGATACCGCTGGCGCCCGGCAAGACGGCGACGATCGAGCTCACCTTCACCGAGAAGATACGGAAACGGCGGGGCAGGGCGGGATACCGGGGCAGGCATTACGACCTGGCCCAGTGGTACCCCAAGATGGTCGTCTACGACAAGCGGGGCTGGCATCCGGACCAGTTCCGCCAGGGGGAATTCTACGGCGAGTTCGGCACCTTCGATGTCCACATCACACTCCCCGAAGAGTACGTCGTCGCCGCCACCGGTGTACCGGTATCGGGAGATCCGGGCTGGGAGAAGAATCCACTGCGGCGGGGAGGCGGGGGCGGCAGCGGCATGCACCCCATGGGCGGGGGGCCTCACGGCCACAGCATGAGTGCAGGCGGTGGTGAGGATACCGAGGTGGATGACACAAAGACGGTTCACTTCAGGGCCGAGAAGGTGCACGACTTCGCATGGTCGGCGGATCCGACCTTCGTCGTGCAGGATACGACCTACAACGACATCCATGTCATGAGCATCTTCAGGTCCTGGAACCGCTCCTGGGCCGACTCGGTACTCGTACGGACGCTGCGCTCCGTCCGGTGGCTCGAGGGCATCACCGGTCCCTACCCGTACCCGCAGCTCAGCATCGTCGACTGCCCGACGCACGGCGGGATGGAATACCCGATGTTCGTAATGAATGGAAACGCCGATGAGGGCCTCATCTTTCACGAGGTCGGACACATCTACTTCTACGCCGCCCTGGCCAACAACGAGCGGGATGAGGCGTGGCTCGACGAGGGTCTGACACAGTACCAGACCTTCTGGTATACGGAAAGGCGCTTCGGACCGAACGGCGAGCCCCAGGATCGGATATTCCCCTTCTCGCTCTTTCCGAGGGGAACAATGTACGAACGGCTCGCACGCCCCGTGATCAACCTCCACCGCACCGACTTCGCAGAACGTGTGGCGACCCCGGCGCACGAATTCCAGAACAGCTACCACACCTCCGTCTACGTAAAGGCGCCGCTCTTTCTACGGGCGCTCCATTACACCGTGGGAGACGAGAATTTCCGTAAGATCCTTACCACATACTTCGAGCGCTGGAAGTTCAAGCATGTCGACGAGGAGGCGTTCCGCTCCGTCTGCGAGGAGATCTCGGAGATGGACCTGAAGGACCTCTTCAAACAGTGGCTCCACTCGACGAAGGATTGCGACTATCGTATCAGCCGCTTCAAGGTGAAACAGGCGGACGAAGGGTACACCGCCGAGGTCAAGATCAATCGCAAGGGCGAGCTCATCATGCCGATCACACTCGCCTTCCGCCTCAAGAACGGCAATACGGTAACGGAGCGTGAGGACGGATACCTCCGGACGTTCGAGAAGACATATACATTCGATACCAAACCCGTCTCGCTGTCGATCAATCCGGATAACGAGATCCTGGACATTTACCAGATCGACAACCACGCACCGCGCCGGAGGGATCTTACGATCGACATCCCCTTCGTGAATACATACTACCCTCCGGATGCTTTCAGCTACCGGTTCGCACCGACCGGCTACTACAACGACATCGATGGCGGCAAGGCGGGCATGCGGCTGCGCGGCAGCTACGATAACACATACAAGCGGTTCGTGCTCCAGGTCCTGTACGGCATCGAGAGCGAGCAGGTTGATGTCTACGGGTCGTTCGCGCATCCGCTCAAGTACTTCGGGCGCGACTGCCACCTATCAGCCAACGGGTTTTACCGCGAGGGACGCCAGGGGGCGTTCCTCAACATCTCGAAAATCCTCAGGAACTCACTCGCCGATCCCCTCCCCAAGCACCTCGATTTCTGGGCCTCCTACCATGAGATCACCGACCTCGACTACGTCTTCCCGTTTACCTACGAGGAGGGGAGGACAGTGAAGCTGGGTCTCCGTGCAGCGGTCGCTCCGAAGACGGATCTCTTCGCAACATCGTTCTCGTTCACCCTCGATAGGACGATCTGGTGGAGCGACTTCGAGTTCGAGAAGACATCCATGGAGGCCAAGCTGTGGCCGGCCCGGCGGTACCCCCTGCCGGTGCGGCTCTATCTCCGTTTCTTCCTCGGCTACTCATCGATCGATCCGCCGATGCAGGAACGCTTCAACCTGGCCGGTGCCGGCGTCCTCGATAAGGAGCGCTACTTCTGGCTCCGGAGTGTCGGCGCCTTCCCTAAGGATTACTACAACAACTTCCACCTGCCGGGCGATGCGAACCTCAGGGGCTACTACGACGGCGATTACAGCTTCAGCCGTATCTTCGCCTCGAACGTGGAGCTCCAGGTACCGTGTCCTCTGCCGATCGGCAGGCGCCTGCTGCGCCGGGTCAGGCCGAGGCTCTTCGCCTTCTACGACTGGGGTAAGGTCATGGACAAGCACCCGATGGAGGCGTTTCCGGGCGGCGTACCGCCCGGGCTCGATGAGACCGTCTTCGACGGTATCATCTTCGACTTCGGCGTTGGGCTCAGGCTCTGGAGGATCTACGGGGAGTTCCCTCTCTACCTCAGCAACCCGGAGATCGCGGGCGAAACGGATGAGTGGGATTTCAGGTGGAAGGTCGGATTCTGGAGCCTGTTCTAGCCAGAGACCCTGTTACACTGCTTCAAGAAAACCGCAACAGGTATCATTTCGGTAGCTTCTCTTATTTGAGGACGTCCTTGATAGCGATATCGAGGTCCTTGAAGCTCTCGAGCCAGGTGATGCGCTCCGCCTTGAGGGCCTCGTTCATGAGCTGTATCTCTGCGGGGTCGTAGTAGCGCGTGGGATCGAAACGCCCGAGGTCGAGACCCGGGATCGAGGCCGGCACCTCGTACCCCCAGAAGACGTCCTGCTTCCATTCCACCCTGCCCCGGGCGATCTCCCGTATGATGGCCGCCGAGTCCGGTATTGTGATCTTCTGCCCGGCAAGGGCCTCGATCTCGACGAGCTCTACCTTGGAGCCGGGGATGCGCCCCGTCTCCACGCCCTCGATCACGGCCTTCAGATTGTTCCTGGAGCGGACGCGCTTGTAACCATGAAAGACCTCATAACGGACGAGCGAAACCTTGAACTGTGCCGTGGTGCCGTCGCGGAGCGTTAGCTCCACGAGCTTGCCGATATCCTCGTGCCTTTCCCCTTTGAGGAAGCGCCGCAGCTTATCCAGCGATTCGGGTGAGTCGAGCCGCTCGAAGCTCCGGTCGATGTCACGGCCGCCGAAGCCGCCGGTGTTCAGGAGGAAACACTGGATGTGGGGATTTGCCCTCAGGATATCGTAGAAGATATCCCCCTCTTCACCCTCGGAACCCACGATGAACGGATTGGTGCCGACCGAGCGGACCGAGAGCCCCGCCTTGGTCGGGTCGGCGGCCGAGGTAAGGATCGACTCGCCGAGCATGAAGAATGCGGCGGCCTGCTCGGTATTGAGCCGGGCCACGGGTGGCACGATCGTCTCGCGCCGCGTGATGAAGAATATGTAGTCGACACGGTCGAGATCGATACGGTCGTCGGTATAGTCGAGCTCACGGCGCACGACGATGCCCCGCCCGTTGTAACACTGCCCGCCGGGCACATGCGGGTGGTCGTAGCGGAAAAAGTCGGGCTCGCGCTTCCTGGGATCGACGTACACGTTCTCGAGGATCGCATGCGGCCCCGTAGCACCCGCATAGAGAAGCGGCTGCCCATCCGCCTCGAGCCCCTCGGTCTTTATGTACGCGTTATCCTCCGTGCCGTATGCCATGCCGCCCGGTGAGAGGACGAAGAAGTCGTCCTGTCGTATAACCACCGTCTCTCCCTGCTTCGGATCGAGCCAGAGGTGATGCACGGAGAGTGTCGTCTTGCCGGTCCCGGAGAGACCAAAGAAGAGCGCCCCCCTATCCTCGAGCCTGCCGGTCGCCGCATCGAGTGCCCGGATCACCTTGCCGCCCGCATGCACACCGAGCCCGCCGCTGTTGCCGTTCTTGAACTTCACCTTCTCGACATACATCGCCATACGGAGGTGACCCTTCTTGACCTCGCCGAAATAATCGGAGCCGAGGACGAAGGTGACGCGGTTCACGGCATCGACGAGTATGCTGATCGGAGGAAGCCCCTGCTTTCTCGCGTATTCCTGCCATTCCGGGATCATGATCTGAACCTGATCCGGTGGATCATCGACCATGTCGGGCCCCAGATCGAATATCAGCTTGTCCCACATGGCCAGAAGCCGCGCATACGGCTTGGTCACGATTGTCCGGCAATGGTGGCGGTGCTCCTCGTGAAGTCCCAGCAACTTGTCCATTGCGAGAAGCTCGGGTTTCTGCTCGAGCAGGTAGCCCGCGGCCGCCCTGAGGATCCTCTGTTGCCGATCATCCGGAGCGCCGAAGAAGACCTCCGTGAAGGGCGCCGAACGGCTCGTGATCCGGGAAATGAATGCCGGACTGTCATGATCCGTAAGAACGCTATCGGTGCCCCGCGCCTCGAGGGTCACCCGATCCGTAAGGGAAAGGTCCTTGATGAGCGCCCTGTCTGATATCAAGCGTCCGTCCAAAGAGGCGGTGCGGGTGATCTCGTCAACGAGATCCCTCGCCAGTGTAGATAGCGTATCGCTCACAGCCTCTCCTCTCATGCGTGCTTAGGGCGACAGAGATCAATCTAATGTACAGAGTCATTTTTGTCAAAGTGGATAAATCACAACTTTATTTGATACCCGCACGGGTTGGAATCCGGGACGCCCATCGGCACCCCTATCCAGCGAGCCATTTCTGCTTGCATTGCACAGGTGTGTATGAGATAATCGCCGAACCCTTCACTCCAAATGGGGGAAGGGCGGTGCCTTTTCCAACTGCTTGCCAAAAAAGGAGTTACCTGAATCCTAATGCGGATTTCCGGCCTCCGGCAAGGAGGTTCGACAAGCACCGTTTATCCTGAAAAGGGAGTACGACAACAGGTCACACCTGGACATAACAGAGATGTGAGGTGAGGTTTATGACCGAACGAGTAGCCATCGTGGGCATCGGGACCACAGGGTTCAGACCCATCACCCCCGATGTCTCGTACCGTGAGCTGATCTTCGAGGCCGCCCGCAAGGCATACACCGATGCGGGAATCGAGCCGAGTGAGATTGACGGCTTTATCACGGCCGCCGAGGACTTTTTGGAAGGGTACAGTATCGCCGATGAATACTGTCCCGACCAGATCGGTGCCGTCCTCAAGCCGACACATACCGTGCCCGGTGACTTTCTGCAGGCCATGGCCACCGGCTTCATGATGGTCAAGACGGGGGCCTTCAGAACGGTCGCCGTCGAGGCACACAGCAAAGCATCGAATATGAAGAACATCAGTGAACTGATCGGATTCGCCATGGATCCGATCTACAACCGTCCCCTACGGGAGACACCGCATGCGATCTCGGCCCTCGAGATGACGCGATACCTCTTCGAGACATGCACGACACCCGATCAATGCGCACAGGTGGTCTCGAAGAACATGGGTAATGCCATGCACAACCCTTATGCGGCCTTCGGTGCCGAGATCGAATCGGGTGATGTCCTGAATTCCGAGCCCGTCTCGCTGCCGCTGCACCGTCTCGATATCGCCCAGCATGCCGATGGCGCCGTCGTCGTGGTGCTCGCCGATGAGGCGACCGCCCGTGCCCTGACCGACGTGCCGATCTGGGTCGAAGGTATCGGCTGGTGCACGGACACCCCGACCCTGGAGATGCGCGACTGGGGCGAGGCCGCCTACGCACGGCTCGCAGCCGACATGGCGTACCGGATGGCAGGCATTACGAATCCCGTCGCAGAGATCGACTTCGCTGAGATATGTGATGAGTATTCGTACAAAGAGCTCCAGCACATGGAGGCGCTCCGGTTCTGTATGCCCGGTGAAGCGGCCCATCTCCTCGAGACGGGTGTAACCGCCATAGACGGAGAGCTTCCGATCAACGTTTCTGGAGGGGCCCTCGGGGTCGGTCACCTCTTCGAGGCCTCGGGAGCACACAAGATACTGGAACTCGTCGAGCAGCTTCGTGGTGAAGCCGGCACACGGCAGATTCCCGATGTCGCGGTCGGGCTCGCGCAGACATGGCGCGGCGTCCCAACGGCAACAGGAGCTGTCGCCATCCTTTCGAATCTGTAGGAGGTCTCTTGCAATGGGATACAGAAAAGTAGCAATAGTCGGCGCCGGCATTACCAAGTTCGTGCGGCGCGCGCAGGAGACGGCGAAGGAGCTTGCCTGGCAGGCGACCAAGATGGCGCTCGACTCCTGCGAACTGACACTCGATGACGTCGACTGTGTAACACTCGGGACTGCTCCCGATGCATTCGACGGCGTCCACATGAAAGGTGAATACCTCGCCGACGGCGCGGGCGCCTTCAGGAAACCGTACATGCGCCATTACGTGGGCGGCGGCACCGGCATCTTCAGCCCGATACACGGCTGGTTCCATGTGGCGAGCGGCATGGCCGATATATGCCTCGTCGTGACGGAAGAGAAGATGTCATCGTGTTACCCGCACCCCCAGGGGGCGTTTATCACGATCTTCGATCACACGACCGAGCAGCCGCTCAAACCCACCCTGATCTGGATATTCGCACTCGAGATGAACCGCTACATGTCGACCTACGGCATCTCGAAGAGGGATATCGCCCTCGTGTCGGTGAAGAACAAGAAGAACGCCCTCGATCACCCGTCGGCCCAGCTTGGAGGAGAGATCACGGTCGATGACGTTCTGAACTCCGAAGTACTCGCCTGGCCCGTCAACCGGCTCGATGTGAGTCCCGCCTCGGACGGCGCGGCTGCGATCGTGCTGGCGAGCGAGCGGGTCGCCAGAAGACTCACCGACAAACCCGTGTGGATAGACGGCGTAGGCTTCTCCCTCGATACGGCGTACTGGGCCACGAGGGATCTCTGCTATCCTACATACGTCGAGAACGCGGCCCGAATGGCATACGATATGGCGGGTATAACGGAACCACACAAGGAGATCCATGTCGCAGAACCCTACGATCCGTTCGACTACAAGGAGCTCCACCACATGGAAGGGCTCATGTTGTGCCCCAAGGGAGAGGCGGCGAGAATGACAGCGGACGGCGTTACCCAGCGTGATGGGAACCTTCCCACATGCCCCTCCGGCGGCGCCCTCGGTGTCGGGAACCCCATCGCCGCCACGGGGCTCATGAAGATCATCGAGATCTTCCTGCAGCTCCGCGGGGATGCGGGCAAGCGGCAGGTTCCGGGCAAACCCCGGTGCGGACTCGCACAGGCGTGGGGAGACCTCATGCAGGTGGGAACCGTCGTCGTCATGAGGATATAACATTCACTAGACCCGCCGGGATGAGAATACCCCGGCAGGTTGGAAACGGTGTATGACCGTGTCGAATAGAGAGAATAATACAAAGGAGATCGAACGATGAAGCTGGAAGACTACGAACTCGGAGGAACTCCGCTTCGTTCTTCCGATATCAAGAAAGGGAATGTTCTCACAACCTCGTGGGAGCCCAACCTCGCCTACGCCTGGGACGACGGTGTGGCGATCGGGCGCTACCTCGCCGAGCTCAAGAACGGACGTATCATCGGGCGGACATGCTACAAGTGCAACCGCATCATGATACCGCCCCGCATGTTCTGTGAGCTCTGCTTCCGCCCGTCCGACGAATGGGTCTATTGCAAGGACACCGGCATAGTCAACACATTCAGCATCTGCCATATCAACTGGGACGCCTCACGCCGCGGTCCCAACGAGCCCCCGCTCATCCCAGCCGTCATCGAGATAGACGGCGCCTCCAAGGGCATGGGGATCCTGCACATGCTGAGTGAGGTTGATCCCGATGACATCAAGGTCGGACTCAAGGTAAAGGCAGTCTGGAAGAATCCCGGGGAACGGACCGGCTCGATAACGGATATACTATACTTCAAGCCGCTTCGGGCACCGACCAAACGAGCGAAAGCGACGAAGAAGCGTGCGAAGGCCACGCGGAAACGCAAGTAGTCATAAAGAGGAGAAGAAGACATGGCCATTACCGAGAAGATTACGAATACCATGAAGCCGACGTTCTGGGAAGGGCACATCCCTGTCAACTACGTCTACACGTACGGACACGCAGGCGAGAAGTTCTTCCGGGCGATCAAAGACAAGGGAACCTTCCTCGCCACCTACTGCAGTGCCTGTGATATTTCGTACGTGCCGCCGAAGATATACTGCGACCGCTGCTTCACCAAGCTCGACAGATACATCGATGTCGGTACGAGAGGCTTCATCGAGACGTTCACGGTCTCCTTCATGAACATGGATGGCTCCCGGAAGGAACGGCCGCGCATCCTCGCCATGATACGCATCGTCGGCACCGACGGCGGCCTGATCCATTACATAGAAGGGATCGGTCCCGACGAGATAGCCCTCGGCATGCCCGTACAGGCGGTCTTCAAGCCGAAGGGTAAACGCACCGGCGCCATCGATGACATCATCGGCTTCGGGCCCGTAACGCGTGGCAGAAAGTGACGGTGGGGACGGGGCAAAAATTAGAGTGTATCCTCGAAGCCGGGGCGGGCACGAGGATCACGAACCCACAGGGATAATCCGGATAGTCTTCGATGTCATACGTTAAGAGGGTGGACCATTTGATCCACCCTCTTTACTTCCGAAGGGGGTATGTTGCAATCGCGCTGCTCAGGCCGCCTTCGGTTCAGACGCCCTTTTCGAGCCACCTCTTGACACAATGGGGGGGTCCCCGAACCCTTATAAAAGGGCAACCGCGGGCTCAAACTAGGCTCTTTCACTGATTATTTGATCAAGTATCATGCCAATCCAGTTTTACGTGAATTCCCATATTCGCAGGTGCCTGACCGTAGTGGACTGGATGTGGAAATGATTCGTATATTATTAGAAAAATATAAGTTATAGAGTGTTCCTTTTATCAACAACATGAATTCAACTGTGCAACCCATTAGTTTTCATGAAAATGCAGTTTCAAGCAAAACAATAAAAAATCTTAATTAAATCTGTTTTTGCGTTAAAATATTTAACTCACATCTCGAGGACGTGGACCGTGTTCGTCGGCCCCCCCTGTTGTGTGGGGATACCCGCCGTCAGGACCACTTTTCCCCCGAATCCTGCTTGCTCGACCCTCTCTCTGGCCACGGCGAATATCCGCTCGGTCGAATCGATCCGTCCGACCGGAATGGCTTCGACACCCCAGACGAGAGCCATCTGCCGGATAACGGGTGGATCGTCGGTCAGTGCGAGAATCGGCACAGCCGGTCTATGTTTTGCGATGGTTCGAGCGGTTCTCCCCGTATGGGTGAGGCAGGCAATTGCTGACGCTCCAATCTCCTCGGCGGCGGCAACGGCGCTCGCACAAACACCCTCCAACGAACGTCCGCTCCCCCTCACACCACCACTGTGTCTCACCTGCATACCCCGGTGCACTCTCGATACATCGCCTGATGCATCCGCTGCCGCTCCCGTCCCTGCGTAGTTCTCGGTGCGCCTGATGATCCGATCCATCATCTGAAGGCTTTCGACCGGGTGTTCGCCCATGGCCGTTTCCGCGGAGAGCATCAGGGCGTCCGAACCGTCCAGCACCGCGTTCGCAACATCGCTCGCCTCCGCCCTCGTCGGCCGCCCTGAGCGAACCATCGACTCGAGCATCTGTGTTGCCGTGATGACCGGCTTACCCGCCCCGACGCAGCAGGCAATGATCTTCTTCTGCACGACCGGCACATCCTCGGTTGGGATCTCGACTCCGAGATCGCCCCGTGCAATCATCAGGGCATCCGCCGCTGCGACGATCCCCTCGAGCCCATCGAGTGCCTCTCCCTTCTCGATCTTTGCAACAACCTGCGCGGGGGATCCTTCTTCCCTGACGATCCTCCGTACCTCCTCGACCTCCTTCGGGCTCCGCACGAAGGATAGTGCGACGAAATCGACACCGAGCCGGAGACCGAAGGACAGATCCCGCCGGTCCTTATCGGTGAGAGCCGGGGATCGCACATCGACACCGGGCAGGTTCACCCCCATACGCGAGGTGAGAACACCGCCGTGGATCACCCGGCATGCAACGGTCTCGCCTTCCACACGGGTAACCTCGAGATGAATGATCCCATCGGCCAGGTAGATCGTATCACCCGGTGAGAGGTCCTCCGCAAACCCCGGGTACGTTACGGGAACCACGGCACCGTCCAATCCGCCGCCGGCAGCGAGGGTAACGGTATCATCGGCGGCGAGGCGCAATCCCTCGGTATCGACCTCGCCGATACGGATCTTCGGTCCCATAAGATCCTGCATCACGGCGACCCGGTCACCGGCGTTACGTATCCGTTCATAGACCTCTCCATGCTCCGTGTGATCCCCGTGGGAGAAGTTGATCCGTGCGACATCCATCCCGTTTTCTACCAAGGTCCTGATCGTCTTCTCGTCCCGCGAGGCTGGACCGATCGTGCACACGATCTTCGCTCGTCTCAACACACCACCTCCAGGCAACCGTACGAAATCCGCTCATCCCTGAAGCAATTGCAATTCAGCAAGCAATATGCTATCAATCTTGGACCCGGAGGGCTACGGAAATGATCGTGCAATCCAGAGTAAAAGTGCTCCACGTTATCTACTCCCTCTACCACGGGGGGGCGGAGCGCCTCATCGAGGCGATCGTCCGCCACCGCGACACATCCGTCTTCGAGCACATTGCCTGCTCCCTGACGGGCGGCGATGCGGTTGCCGACTCGATCGGCGCAGCCGGGGGGCGTGTCATCCTTCTCGAGAAACGGCGGAGCGGCGATATCGCCGTCATTACAAAGCTCATCGGTGCAATACGGCGCGAGCACATACGTATCATGCACCTGCATAACTCCCCGGGGGCCGTCTGGGGAACACTTGCCGCCGTTCTGGGGGGCGAACGGGTACCGATCGTCAGAACCGAGCACAGTCCCTACCGGCCGGAATTGTTCCCTATGCCCTACCGTTTCCTCTACCCGCTCCTCCTGCCGCGGGCCAGGAGGATCATCTGTGTCTCAGAGAGCGTGCGCGAAAGCTTCGTCAACTCCTTCCCGAGGTTCGCATCCCGGTTCCGTACCATCTATAACGGCATCGGCACCGAGGCTCTGGCCGAGCTTCCACCGAAGGAGCAGTGCCGGAGCCGCTTCGGTCTCCCCGCAGATGCTCCCCTTGCAGGAACCGTCGGCCGTCTCGTGCCGGTCAAGAACCACATGAATCTATTAGAAGCCTTTTCGATCGTCCGGAGACGCTTACCGGATGCGCACCTGGCTATCCTCGGCGAAGGGGAACTGGAGGGGTTACTCCGCGCACGGGCCGCGCGCCTTGGTATCTCGGACGGTGTTTCAATTCTCACAACGACACCGGATATCGGCGCATTCTACGGATCACTCGACTGCTTCGTGCTCTCCTCGGATTCGGAGGGCCTGCCTCTCACACTCCTCGAAGCTCTTGCGGCGAGAGTTCCGGCCGTGGCGACCGCGGTTGGAGGGATACCGGAGGTGATCGATACGGGTGTCAACGGACATACGGTCCCGAAAGGCTCCCCCGGAGCCCTCGCCGAACGGATCACCGAGGTCCTCCAGCACCCCGATTCCTCTGCGGAGATGAGCCGCCGCGGCCGGGAAACGGTCCTGCGGCGGTTCGATATCAGACGGTGCGTAGACGAGATCGAGCGTCTCTACATCGAGGTGCTGGGGGGCGAGCTGTAGCACACAGAAACCGCCACGGCGATCCATCTGGCATCGTGATTCGAAATGTTTTACATTCGATCATTATGGAGAAACGCAGACTCGGACAGACCGACCTCGAGGTATCGATCGTAGGCTTCGGCGGCATCCCGATACAGGGGCTTCCCTTCGCCGAGGCCGAGCGGGTACTCCTGCATGCGCTCGATCGGGGGATCGACTTCTTCGACAGCGCCAGGGCCTACACCGACAGCGAGGAGAAGATGGGCAGGGCCCTCTCCCCGCACCGGAACCGCATCCACCTCGCCAGCAAGGCACTCTCACGCACTGGTACCAAGATCACGGAGGAACTCGAGACGAGCCTGCGTAACCTGAGGACCGACACGATCGACCTCTACCAGGTCCACTCGGTCGGTACAACCGAGCAACTCGACACTATCATGGCTCCCGGCGGCGCCTACGAGGCGCTCGCAGGGGCGCGGGAGCAGGGGAAGATCCGCTGGATCGGTATCACGGGGCACTCCCGTCCGGTACTCCTTGCGGCCGTGGAGACCGGGCTCTTCGATACGGTGCAGTGCCCCTTCAACCCGATAGAGGACGAGTGGGCGGATGAGGTGCTACCGGAGGCGAGGAAGGCAGGCATCGGCACGATCGGCATGAAGCCACTTGCCGGAGGTGCCATACGAAATGCAGCCGCCTCGATACGATTCTCACTCACGAGAGGAATCGATGTCTCGATACCCGGGATGGATTCAATCACACAGATCGAAGAGAACACGGCCGCGGGCGAGAAGCTCGAACCGCTCACCGCCGCCGAGCTCGAGGATCTCAGGCGGGAGAAGGAGATCTGGGGGGATTCGTTCTGCCGTCGCTGCGCCTACTGCATGCCCTGCCCCAACGGCCTCAACATCCCCTTTCTCCTGCTCATTGACGGGTACTATACCCGTTACGAGCTGAAGGACTGGGCCCTCGCACGGCTCGGCACACTCGAGAAGACCTTCGCCGACTGCGCAGCGTGCGGCGAATGCATCGAGAAATGCCCCTACCACCTCCCCGTCCCTGAGCTCATGGAACGGGCGGCCGAACACCTCATCTGAGCAGAAGGTGCCCCGACCAAATTAATTTACTGTAATAATTGTATGTTATACTTTACATAATCCGTGCGGTATGATATACTGTGCAAAATAGTAGGGTAGGGAAATCCTCCATTGCCGTAACGGACTTACGTGGATGTTAGCGTTTCCGGCTCGATAGAAGCCTGAGAAACGGCCTCGTCCGTCACCATTACTTTACAGCCGGGGTGATGGTTGGAGTATATGGCCCCGGCATTGAGAGAGGGAGGTGATGCCTAAAGATCGACCGTGTGGTACCAGGTATCTAGGTCGCACCCTTTCTGATTACACGCAAGATTTATAAATTCTGAGTACCAAGCCGCTTTCCATGAAAGGAGCAACAATGAAGCGGATATTGCTAATTACGGTCGCGGTACTTCTCATTGCGAGCTTCGCACACGCGCAGCTCCCGCCGGTCGGATACATCGGCCTCTACCTCAATACCGAACCACCGAGCCCTGATCCGATCGCCTGTGCGACGGGTGCCGGGTTCTATCCCGTCGAGATGTACATCTGGGCCCTCCCGAACGAGAAAGGCATGATGTGCGCCGAGTTCATGGTCACCTACCCTGTGAACGTGATCCAGAGCACGGTGACGACCAACCCGCTGGTCTGCGTGACACTCGGAACGCTCGACACCGGCATGAGCGCATGCCTCTGCACTTGCGCCTGGGATTGGACCTGGTACTTCCACCAGTTGCTCTATGTGACGGATCCGACACCGACGGAGTGCACGATCGTCAAGCACCCCGATCCGAACATCCCGTGCGTCCAGCACGCCAACTGCGACCCGGGATACCCGACGGAGTGCTGTATCGTCCATACCAAGTTGCTCCTCAACCAGGAGTGCCCGCCGGAGAATCCGGTCGGGACCGAGGAGGCGAGCTGGGGGGCGATCAAGGATCTGGTCAAGTAGCTCTGGCTGCTCTGGCCATCGAAGCTAGAGTTCCGTAAGTGAGAGGGGTTCCCTGACCTTCAGGGAACCCCTCGTATGTATTCGCAAGTATCGTGTGACAATCCAAGCGATTAGTCGAGCGTGCAACAACAATATAAATTATCATATATATCTAATATGAATAAACCCTCCCTTTAAGAATAATATTTCACTTTAAATCGGTTATTAGAATGTGATATACTTGTTCCGGCAATCCAGGTAAATTGCCTAATTGATTGGTAAGGCATCTCCATGATCACACCTAATCGTGATTTCCCAATGCCGCGATCGGCACCGGAGCACTGTAATCAATATACGATTGATTACAGCGTACGGAGAAGTTGTTCTGCCCCCCGGCGGTTGGATGCACATTCCACAATCGTCCAACCAAGAACGAACGTAGTAGGGAGGTGATGCGCACAGGAGGAAACAACGTAATACACTACGAAGGTCCATACTCTTCC
>CP070727.1:523419-526692 GCA_020350885.1 bacterium
CGAAAAAGAGCGTCATGCGGCCATGGTCGGATGGCGAATTCGAATTGCCTCCCGATCTCGATCAGAATCTCCAGCTACTGACTGCGACACAGGTCGATACCTACTGCATCGTCAGCTACGATTTCGAGCAGATGGACTGGCAGGGATGGACGCAGGTCGACAGGACCGCACAGCCCGACACCTTCACGCATGTGGATGATTTCGACGGTCTCGGTGGCGGAAGCTGGGGCGGCCTGGTCCCGCTCGAAGGTACCAAGTCGATGTGGTGCGGCACCCGTCCCGATACGAACGATCCGTATCTGTGCAGCTGGATAGATGCGCCGGGGTACGGTAACAACTGGGACCAGATGCTCGTGACGGATCCGATCTACTTCACGGGGATACTTACGTGGTCGTACAAGGGCCATTTCGACTCCGAGCCCGACTGGGATCAGACCTTCATCGAGTACGATGCGGGAGGTTTCGACTGGCGGGAGATCGCAACGTATGAGGGTGAAATGGACACGACTGCCGTGCACGAACTTCATCTTCCCCATGTCTCCACGAAACTCCGCTTCCACTTCGTCTCGGATGGCTCCTGGAGCGATCAGGACGGTCTCTGGGACACCGACGGCGCGTTCATCGTGGACAGCATCACGATCGCCGACGAGCAGGGTTTCATCGATTACGAGGACTTCGAGGCTGCCTCGGTGGGAGACAAGGATGTAGGGATCTGGCATGCGAGCACAAAGACGGCCTACGGCATCTACTCGAAGCTCTGGAGTAATCTCTGGGAAACTGATCCGTGCGGCAATAACTTCGGCACACAGATAGCCTTCTTTTACGTCCCATTTTACCCGGACGACCTCCCGCACACACCGTTCTGCGCGGGCGGTGGCGGTATAGAGGAGCCGTGCCAGAACGAGTATGTCCTCTCCCCCGTGATCGATATGACACGATACTCGACCAACTGCGACGAGCACCAGGATGCGGATATCCCTCCCGGTGAACTCTCCCAGCTCGGCGGATCCCTCCTGAAGTTCACGGTCTACCGCGATCTGCCGGTCCTAAACTGTGTCTACTACAACTGGATGGTCAGATCGATCGATGAGAACGGCTGCCCGGGCCACTGGCAGGATCGAGGCTTCGGCTACTACGGCCCGGACAAGGCCTATATATACTCGACGTTCGAGATCGGCGACCTCGTCTTGACCGACAGGATCCAGGTGAGCCTTCACTGCATGGACATGTGCGCGTTCTGGTACGAGGTCTTCTGCACCTGTGAAGATCATACAAGCTCCCCCTGGTTCGACAACGTCCGTATCCTCCAGTACAAGACGGCCGGTCCCCAGTGGAGCTACCGTGACCTCGACCTCTTCCAGGACACCTTCCCCGAGGAGGAATTCGATATCGAGAGCTACTGCCGTGCCGATGCGGCGAACGATATCCTTCCAAACGATGATCCGGTCATCGATCCCGGTGATTCGATCGTCGTACGGTGCACCTCACCGCTCGGCGGCAGTATCAGAGAGAACGCCGGCGGTCCGGAGGTCTACCTGCACGTCAAGGCGGAGTACCTCGGCCCGATGACTCCCCCGTGGGGACCGAAGCCTCAGTATCTCTACGGGCCCACCCTCGAGGGCGGCTACGGCCATTACGTCTCGGATGATGGTGCAATGTGGACGGTCATACAGGCCGAGACGGCGAGGACATGGGGAGGGCATCCCATATACGACATGTACACGCTCGATCTCAACGACTCGCTCCTCACCCGTGGATACATGATCTCCTACTACTTCAGCGCATGGGACAACGCAGGGATACGCTCGACACTGCCGAAATATGCCGAGACGAAGGCCGGGCTCTGCTTCCCGAACTGCAACTGGCCCTATAAAGCCGTGAGCTACATCTTCGAGTTCACCTGCCTGCCGACCGGATCGAGCGATATCCTCTACGTGGACGACTTCCACGGACGGGGCACCTTCTGGGGCATGGCGGAGCAGTATTACAATCCGACCTTCTTGGCGGGCATCCCCGGAACGAACCTTCCCGACCGGTACGATGTAAACAGCCCTTCTTCCAATGTCTCGAACGGGCCGGGGAGCCGTGCCAAGCATTATCACCTGACGACCGCCTACAACACCATCATCTGGGACAGCGGAAACCTCGATGACTGCACGATCAGTGAAGGAACGGTATACAGCGACAAGAGCAACGACTGTCAGATGCTCATCGACTGGATGAATCTTTCGGAGCACGAGTGCGGCCTCTGGGTCTGCGGTGACGATATCGCCAAGGATCTCGACGGTGCCTATTCACCGCAAGCTCTCGAGCTTTTGACCGCCTGGTGCGGTGTCACCCTCGTCGATAACAGCTACTTCGAGCTGACCGGCGGTGTGCAGAACCTCGGCGATCCCTTACCGCTCATAACTGCCGCCCCCGCTCCGAGCATCTTCTCCATCCCCCCACCCGAGACACTGGTCGCCGACGGCGGCTGCGAAGACGTCAACGGATTCGACGTGCTCGAAAAGGCAGGAAACGGCAACTACGCCCTTCAATATCCGGATTTTCAGGGGAATCCCTACTATGCGGCGATACAGAATGTCGATATCAATTCGAACGGGTACGAGGTTCGTACCATGTGGTTCGGTTTCAGCTTCATGTATATACGTGACCACATCCTCCAGGTACCCATCGTGCGGAACAGGATCATGCAGCGTGTCCTCGATTGGATGTGGCATGTTTGGAATCCGGATATCACGGAGACCGATCCGGTTCCGAGCGTCAACAGGCTCGCACAGAACTATCCGAACCCCTTTAATCCGGTGACGACGATCAGGTTCTCTATACGGGAGAAGGGGCATGTGACGGTGCGTATCTACAACGTCGCCGGCCAGCTTGTGCGAACACTCGTCGACGAGGTCCTCGAAGCAGGGCCACATGCAATCATGTGGAACGGGAAGAACAACCTCGGTACCGACGCCGCCAGCGGTGTGTACTTCTACGAGATGAAGACCTCGTCCTTCAGACAGACGAGAAAGATGGTGCTCCTGCGATAAAGCGGGGGCCGGAACATATAGCTTGGCTGTCATCGATGAGGGAGACACAGCACCAGGCAGTCAAGAGCTCGAGGGCTTGCGATGAATAGTCTCCGTCGAGGTCGTTATAGAATACCTACCCTACCCCTGTCTTCTGGTAAGGAGGAGGACCGATGAAGAAGCCCGTTACCGCGGTGATCGTCCTCTGCATCCTTACAGCACTTGCACACCTCACCTATGCCCGGGATACAGAGAG
>CP070727.1:526792-538869 GCA_020350885.1 bacterium
AGCTTTGCCGACGAAAGACCGTTGGTCGCTCTTTCATCGCTCGACACCACATACCAGTCGATCTCAACTTTGTCGACTTCAACATCGAGACTGTTGATAGTCCATGCCGAGAACCCGTCCTCGAACGAATCACTGATCTTGTATACCCTGGGTTCCGGGTGCAGCGGCTGCATGGAGTCGGAACAACCGAGTAAAACGAAGACACTCATTAATATCGCAAATGACCCGACCCTAGACATAACACCTTCTCCTACTTCTAAGATATTGTGTAGGATCCCTGTTCGCAATAGCCTATATCGTTGCTTGGCTCTTAGGATGAATTCCTCATCGAGGATGCAGCCGTCCGTATGGCGGTCCGCATCCAGATAACGGGCATTGTCATGCTGGATGGTTAGGTTATCATTTTAGCCTCCAGCAAGCTAGCAACGTGGCGGGCAAGACAAAGGGTGCGGATCCCAGGAGCAGTTCCGTTACAGCCGAGTGCCAACCAGCTGCACAGAATCAACTCCTTGAGCACCCAACAGGTGTGGTTGTTCCAGCATTCTGCATACTGCTAACGGTGAACCAATTGGTGCCAGATCGCGTTAACCAAATTGGAAAGTTGTCATCTGAGGCTTTGAGAGCGATTTGGCCAATCTCTTCGCCCTTATTCTAAACTTGGGAAATCCGTTTGGTTAACAGAAGTAGGTTCCGCCTCGCGTTGGTGAATCGCTAAACTTTTTCGGTCATTTGAAGATGTAGGAAATGTGAAATCAGCCGAATCGGATCGGTTGCTCTCAAAGAGAGAACTCCGAAGAGGGTTACGAATGATAGTGGCTCCCCAGGTGAAACCTTCTTCATAACCACTCTCTGTTTAGGAGGCCCCGACCAGGATTTCTCGAAAATCCGCTAAGTCCTATAATAACAATGCATATAGAATATTTGGAAGGTACAAACTGGCCGGAGTGGGCGAAGTTTGATTTTCCATTTGAAATGCAGATGGTGTATAATTAATAACACGTCACTGACCTTCCAACGTATGCGCGTAGGGAGTGTTATCGATCTTCTGCTAAGAGCCTCCGTGGAACACATCGAGTTCCGTTTAGATGCTACCTGATCAAACCAGCAGGTCCATCAAAGAGGCCTGCCGGTGAAAACCGGTAGATGTGGATCCTTGATCGCACTACTGAGCCTAAGCGTACACGCGAGGAGGTTCAACATGCTCCGATCTCGTTTGCCCGTACAATTTAAACAGATAATCGATATATTCATATCTCTCGCTATGTTCGCGCTGGTTCTGTTGCCATACATTGATAGCTCGGCAACGACAGCGGAATGGCACTGGCAGAATCCCCGGCCCCACGGCAATCCGCTCTACGGAGTCGATTTTACCGACATGAATACCGGTACGGCAGTGGGAGCGGTTGGTATGATCTATCGAACAACGGACGGAGGGGCCAACTGGACCAAGCAAACGAGCGGAACTACCAACTGTCTGTGGGACGTTTCATTCACTGACGCCAATACAGGCACTGTGGTCGGAGCAGGCGGTACGATCCTCCGCACAACAAACGGTGGAACCACGTGGTTCGGCCAGACGAGTGGCACGACCAACACGTTATTCGGCGTTTCATTCACTGACGCCAACACGGGCACGGCAGTGGGACAGGCTGGCACGATTCTTCGCACCACTGATGGCGGAGCTACATGGGTGGGCCAGACGAGTGGTACGAGTTACGACCTCCATGGCGTGTCTTTCACGGACCCGAACACCGGCACGGTTGTCGGTGAGGGCGGCACAATCCTCCGTACAACAGACGGTGGGTCCACATGGGTCGGCCAGATGAGCGGCACAAGTTTACCTATTTATGACGTTTCATTCACCGATGCCAATAACGGCATAGCGGTGGGTGTGCCCGAACTCATTTCTAGCCCGTATATTTTTCGTACGACTAACGGTGGGGCCACCTGGACCGGCTTTTCAACTGGCTCTCCCATGTCAATGAGGGGAGTCTCATTCACCGACATCAATACGGGCACGGCAGTTGGAGCGGGAGGCGCGATTCTCCGCACCACAGACGGCGGAGCTACGTGGATAGGACAGACGAGCGGCACGACCAACCCTCTTTTTAGCGTTTCATTCATTGACGCCAATACGGGTACAGCAGTGGGATTGGGTGGCGCGATTCTTCGTACGACTGACGGTGGGTCTACATGGATCAACCATTCGACGGGCACGACCAACTGGCTCCGTGGAGTTTCTTTCACCGACGAAAATACGGGCACAGTAGTGGGAGAGTTCGATGCAATACTTCGCACAACTGACGGAGGAGCCACATGGATCGGTCAGGAGACCGGCACGAATACCGCTCTGATGGCCGTTTCGTTCACCGACGCACTCACGGGCACGACGGTGGGACAGTACGGCAGGATTTTTCGTACCACAAATGGAGGAGCCACATGGGCCGGTCAGACGAGTGGTACGAGTAATTGGCTTTACGGAGTTTGCTTCACAGACGTGAATACGGGCACAGCGGTTGGATCGCAGGGTACGATTATTCGCACAACAGACGGCGGGGCTACATGGGTTAATCAGACGAGCGGCACGAGTTACACGCTCACGGCTGTCTCATTCACGGACGAGAATTCGGGTACGGCGGTGGGACACTACGGTACAATCGTTCGCACAACTGATGGCGGTACCACGTGGGTTGACCAATCCGGCGTTACGAACAACTTTCTCTTCGGAGTTTCATTCACGGACGCGAATACCGGTACGGCTGTGGGAGCGGGCGGCACGATCATTCGAACCACGGATGGCGGTACCACGTGGGTCAACCAGGTGAGCGGTACAAGCAACGCTCTCTTTGGCGTTTATTTCACGGATGCGAACACCGGTACGGCTGCGGGGGAAGACGGTACGATCCTTAACACTACCGACGGTGGAGTCACGTGGATCGGTCAAACGAGCGACAACGCTAATACCCTTCGTGGCGTTTTTATGATAGATGCTACTACGGGAACAGCGGTGGGTAACTACGGCACGATCCTTCATACGGAAGATGTTCCAACAGCCGTGCTGATCACTGAATTCAGAGCGAACCCGGTTGAAAACGGTATAGCTCTCAATTGGTCGCTGTTCACCGACGAGCGTATCGAGGGATTCCGAATATATCGGTCGGATACCGAGGACTCTGGCGAAAGCCTCATCAACGACCAGCTCATCGGCGCTACAAAACGTGATTACATAGACTTTACCGCACTCCCCGGTGTGCGCTATCGATACACGCTAGCCGTACTGCGTGAACAGTCCGGTGAAATTCGTTCGGCACCGGTGGAATCGGAGCGTCCGGTACCCGCGACACTGTTGTTTCAAAACCATCCGAATCCATTTAATCCCGTAACCTCTATTCGTTACGTGGTTACTCGTGCATCACATGTCACTCTGCGCGTTTATACGCCCTCCGGACAGCTGGTTCGCACACTGGTAGACCGGAAACTGTCCGCGGGTAGCAGAGAAGTGACATGGGATGGGATAAACAACGCTGGAATCCCGGTGGCATCCGGTATCTATATCTACCGCTTACGTATGGATACGGTCACACGATCTAAAAAAATGGTTCTCCTGAAATAATACCGAGAAAGACTACATTAAAAATATTCAATTTGCTAGATAGAGGATCTGTCAGACTTTCAAGACAATTTAGTTGAAGCATGAGAATAATTATGGTACAATACGCCTCCAAAAGGCAGTTACACGCTCGAAGATCAGTCAGAATGCGGCAATTGGATTCTCACACCTTTTGAACTAGAATTCTCACTTACTCTGTCAATATAGAAACAACATCAAGGGGCAATATCGAAGGTCTTACGATGTCTTGTTCTTTTAAGCCGCGGATTGATCCGTTTCCCATTTTTCAAAGAAGGGAATTTTTACCGTGAGACGTAACTGTAAGTTCGCTTTGATCCTGTACCTGGGATTGGTAATAGTGGGAATTCCCTCGGCCTGGGCTTACTGGGTGGATGACGGTGTTGCCATCATCACCGGTACAGGGGCTCATTATCCCCAAATTACCTCAGACGGTTCAGGAGGGGCGATTATCACATGGTATGACCTTCGCGGCGTTCTTCCAGAGGACATCTATGCCCAGCGGATAGATGCGGCTGGCAATCTTCGATGGGCTTCAGGAGGTGTCATCATCTGCGGTGCATCTGGGTACCAGGGGAGCCCCAAGATTACTTCAGATGGTTCAGGAGGAGCGATTATCATATGGTATGACAACCGCAGCGTAACGAGCATGGACATTTATGCCCAGAGGGTGGATGCGTTCGGTAATGTCCAGTGGATTGAAGACGGTGTGGTCGTCTGTACCGAATGGGAATACGGTGAAGATCCACAAATCATCTCGGATGGTTCAGGAGGAGCGATTATCGCATGGCAGGAAGACCCCATGGGGACGGGCGAGGAAGATATATACGCCCAGAGGATAGATGCCGACGGCAGTGTCCTGTGGACTGCAGAGGGTGAGGCTATCTGCACAGTACCAGAGGACAATCAAAATCCCCAACTCGTCTCGGATGGTTCAGGAGGGGCGATTATCACATGGCAGGACGCCCGGAACGAAACAACGAAATGGGACATTTACGCCCAGAGGGTGGATGCGTTCGGCTATGTTCAGTGGACGCCGGATGGTGTCGCAATCTGCACCGAATCGAGCTGGCAGTGGTATCCCCAACTCACATCGGACGGTTCAGGAGGGGCGATTATCACATGGCAGGATGAACGCGGCATGGCGAATATTTATGCCCAGAGGGTAAGTGCTGGCGGTACTGTTCTTTGGGCGGCAGGCGGTGTCGCTGTCTGCACCGCGGCGGAGGGCCAGGAATATCCCCGGATCACAACTGACGGTTCAGGAGGAGCGGTTATAACATGGGAGGACACCCGAAATATTTCATCGGAAAGGGATATCTACGCCCAGAGGATAGATGCTGGCGGCACCGTCCTGTGGACGGCAGACGGTGTTGCTATCTGTACCGCATTGGAGTGGCAGTACAATCCCCGAATCACCTCGAACGGTTCGGGAGGTGCGATTATCACATGGATTGAAGAGTACACCGGGGGCTCCGACATATACGCCCAGGGTATAAGTGCGGGCGGTAGCGTCCAGTGGGCTGAAAACGGTGTGGCTATCTGCACCGCATCAGGCTACCAACTTTATCCACAAATCACAACGGACGGTGCGGGTGGTGCGATCATCGCATGGCATGATGGACGCAGCACCCCAGGTGCATGTGAAGAGATCTATGCACAGAGAACCCTGTATGTTACTGGTGATGATCCGTCAGTAACACCTATGACAACCTACCTCGACCAGAACTTCCCAAATCCCTTCAACCCGATTACAACTATTCACTTTGGGCTGAAGGAGCCTGCGCATGTTAGTTTAAATGTCTACGATGTTTCGGGTAGTCTTGTTAGGGTTCTATTGAACGAGTGGCGCATGGCAGGTCATCATGAGGAGATCTGGGACGGTACAGACTCGAGAGGCAGCGCGGCTGCAAGTGGCGTCTACTTCTATCGCTTAAGTACGGGTTCATTTACAGAAGCAAAAAAGATTATACTGCTCCGTTAGTATATGTATAATAGCTTATCTCTTTCTCAGTGTCCATATTAGTATCGGAAGCTTCCGTGCTCTACCGCCTGTAACATGTCGCTTCTAAAAATGTCGTCCGCATTACAATACTTGCGCTTACCTTAATTCGAACATCATATATCGGATGTTGATTCTAATTCTACGCACATTCATCTCGGCGCTGAGGTCGCACCGTGCGTTAACCCCGGAAAACCTAGTGCTATGTCATTGTATTTTCTATATAAGTAAAAACAAAAGCCAGAAATACAGAATGGCTCCCCAGTGCATACAGTATCACGAACTCCCAAGATATTTATCCTGAAAACCGCAATAACCGTCGAGACAATGATTTGTAGCCTATAGCAATTACTGCGTTTCTTCCATGTTTGTACTGTTCCCCTTTGTTCCATACAGATACCCATCCAGCGCCTGAAACGAAATGAAAGCTGTTTACGTAGATAAAGCATATCTATTCACGCGAATATTTCTAGCAGGTACAGTGAAGTAATCATTGAGAAAGTGGGGCGCTATGGTGCGGCAAATCTACACAATCGCGAGATTATTGACTGCTTCCCTTATCCTATCCATCTGTTGCTCGGTCAATTTTGTGAGCTGTGAAAGGAGCGCGGAACTTTCAAGGACCGCCCTTGTTCCAAAGCAACACTGGATGAAATACGCGGATCCACGGGATGCCGGATTTTCACCCGAAAAGCTCAAGAAAGCCAAGCAATACTGGGATTCCATTCAATCGACGGCTTGCATGATCGTTCATGACGGAGCCGTTGTCGCCGCATGGGGTGATATTGAAAGGAGGTTCATGTGTCACTCCGTGCGAAAGAGCCTATTGAGCGCATTGTATGGCATCTATGTGGATGCCGGAGTGATCGATACGAAAAAGACGCTCGAAGAAATGGGAATAGATGATAGCACGCCGTTAACCAATCAGGAAAAACAGGCTAGAATTGTCGACCTGCTCAAATCCGCATCGGGTGTCTATCTGCCAGCCGCCTCAGAACCTCTAAACGCTCGAAAGCCTCCGCGGGGAAGCCACGAGCCGGGAGACCGCATGTACTACAACAACTGGGACTTCAATGCGCTGGGCACAATCTTTGAGACAGAGACCAAGACGGATCTCTTCAGGGAGTTCGAGCGAAGGATCGCCGAGCCCATCCAGATGCAGGACTTCAGGAGAAGAGACGGACATTACTCCTATCAGATGGAGCGCTCGACCCATCCGGCCTATATCTTCAGGATGTCGGCACGGGATCTGGCCAGATTCGGCTTGCTGTATTTAAACAAGGGAGTATGGATTGACTTGCGGATTATATCCGAAAGCTGGGTAAAGCAAAGTACGTCCAAGCAAATCGATGCCAATAGGGCGATGGGGTATGGATACCTGTGGTGGGTATACAAAAAAAAGCCGTACTCCAAAAAGAAGATGTATTCAGCGTTGGGAGTCGGAGAGCAGGCGCTGGAAATCGTGCCGTCCGAAAAACTGGTCATCGTTTTGAGGACCGATACCTTCGCCCACAAGAATGTATCCCGCAGCGAGAGACTCGATCTCATACGATTAATACTCGAAGCAAAATGCGAGAGGCCTTCAAAGGAGCCAGAATTGATTCCGCTTCCCAAGAGCAAGATGAAAATGGAAACGATCTCAATAACGAAATCCGACAAGGATTTTCTCCGCACCGAACCATTGATACAGACGGAAAATTCCATCTATGAAGACGGAGATGAGCTAATTTTGAAAACGCCCTACGGCAATTTCGGAATTATGAAAACAAGAGATGGAACATTGATCATAGAGGATAAGTATCAGGAGGTCATCATAGAAAGAACCGCTGATAACACATTGAAGCGAATCGTTACCGAATGGAGTATAAACGAAGAAGGAAAGTATCATCTCGATGATGGCAGATTGGATGAAGCAATATCGGTTTTCAAGAAGGCAACGGATTGCTATCCCAATTCAACAATCGGATATTGCAATCTCGGTGAGACGTACTCGAAAAGCGGCATGAAAGAAGAAGCAATATCATCATACGAGAAGGCCGGGCGGATCGATCCAGAAAATCGAGAGGCTATTGTTGAACTAAGAAAATTGAAATTTTTGATGCCCGATGGTATGGCGGCAGAATGGGCAAAAGACTATTTTCATGCGTTTAACGCGCCCGATTCGACTGAATATATTAAATACCTCAATGAATACTACTCAGAATCATCATTAGAAAAAAGGCCATTAGAAGAAAGGCTAGCCAACCGCAGAGCACTTATTGAAGAATTTGGAGCCTTTGAATGCCTGTACGCTGTTGAAATGAGTGACAAAGAGATATATATTCTGGCGCGTGATCTCAATTCTCATTTTGGCTGGGTGTTTCGATTCAAGATGAAGGAAGAAGACAAGAAAGGGGAAAAAGAGGCAGCTCTGAGTGGGCCGCACCCGCCATATATGAATGAAAAGCAGATTCTTGAAATTGCACGCGGAGAGTGGTGATCAGAGTAACCGCCAATCAGCTAGAATCTGATCACTTTAATCAAATCCGGTCCTGTTAGAAGTATGGATCCCTGACTCTTGCATTGGAATAGAGGATGAAGAAAAGATAGCGGTTCATTACACCCTCTTTGAGACCGGAGATAAAATATGGCTCCTCGGGCGAGATCCTTTTCATAACCACTCTCTGTTTTGGAGGCTCTGTCTCTAGGTTCCAAGAACTTCGCTAAGCGCAATAGTTGCAATGCGGATAAAATATCCTGAAGGCACAGTAGTTAAGTCCAAGGGAGATTGTTAATTGTACGTCGGCTGAACATTTTTACCCTACGGGCCTGTTAACCAGTTCTGTTCACATCTCCGACCATATGAGTGGAACTTCTTCCACAATAGGACTTTTAAAGAGGAGCCAGTTCTGGTTCTTGCTCCTTACCTACTATCAAAACGCAGTCCTCTCCCTCGAACGGTGTCCCATCGAGCAGCATGCCTGAGATTTCAAGCGGTATTACATCACCAACCACAACAGACACCAACGCGGAGACTATATCCCACTTCTTAAATTTGAGTGTGAGATCCATACAACCGTCCGGTCCGACTGTGGTGCATTCACATTCCTCACCGTTCAAAACGGGTGTCGCCACATCCTCATAGCTGTGTCGAAGCGGCGTTGCCCCTTCCAGTTCGATCGTTGATATGTCGATGTCGTGTACGTCAAAATCATCTGTGCCCAGAATTGCTACGGGCAGGACACCGTCTTTCATTGACTTTGGATTATTTGGCATTTCATTATCAAACAGTGCCGCGTTCAGCGGATTGGGGCATGATCTCGGTTTAATATCCAGATGAACAGTATGAATAAACGGATTCACGATAACATTATCGACATCAGTGATAGCGCCCCAGTAATTCCCAAAGCCAATCGAGCCGGAGGAAAAAGAACTGTCTTCATCCATTGTTTCGATCGTCCAGCTCGTTGGTTCTGGTTCTTGTTTCTTCCAGACCTTGAGTTTGAAAATATTGCCATCGGCTCGGAGTCTGAAGCTATACCACGTACCGAGCTCCCAAGGGTAATAGAGTTCAGGAACTAAAATTACTGTTTCAGAGGGAGTAATTTTTATAATCATAATATAATAATGTGGAGGATCCGGTGGATTATTTACCCAAGTGCCGATGCGATATCCATATATGTTAGGCCAATTATCATCACACCTAAAATACATATACCTTGGAGCTTTGTGCCAACCATCGGTATGGAAACGCATATCCCAGGTCATGATAAAGTCACTGAATTCATCTTCTTCAGAAATTATATCCGTATTGCGGTTATGTCGATCATAAGGATTTTGACCTGGACAATAGATGTAACCATTTTCTCCCTCAGTTGTATGCGTCCATATGGCCCCGTTTACGGTCTCCAGTTTCCAAACATTTGGATCCAGCCCTGATTCGAAATCATCACTAAACGGGGGAAAACTTCCCGTCATCCCATGCTCAAACAGCTGAGCACTTTGCTCGTGCACTGCTCTTTCAGCCTCAATTGGACTACGCGATTCACTGCAGCTCAGGACTGTCAGCATGATCAGCAGCGCCGTCAAACAACGAGGTAGCCTATTCATATCCGCACCTCCTTCTACTAAAAGTGGAAGTAATTTAATTGGATGTGAGAGTTCTGAGGGATCGGTATCATATATTGGGAAAAAGCAAGCGATTATCTCCTTAGATATTGCCGAAATTGATGCTCATGGCCCAATTCAGGTCATATTAATAGCAATTCCCCAAGGAATAACTCTTGCAATCCTTGTATATTATACCTAGTCTCAGCTGATTCCGCTTGAATAAATATTAACGGAGAATTTCCCGATTGTCAAGTGATATGAAACATGGAAAGCAGACGGCATACGAGGAACAACATGGAATGTTCTGGCATCGACGTTTGATATCCGCTAATTGCTGTGTAACTTAAACAATCAAGTAACTGGCTCCCCGGGTGAGACCCTTTTCATAACCACTCTCTGTACTTGAGGCCTTGTCGTTGCTTTCTGAAGAATCAGCTAACTGCAGGAACAGCAAAGCGAACGGATTACATAGGACTCGCGACGGCACTCATGTACCGTCCCCGATGCAACAATACACTGCACTCAACGTATTTACAAGAAATCGAGAAAATTAAACTCTCCGTTCAACCGACAACTAGCAGGCAACCAGATATGAAGAAGATCACCTCGATCCTCGTATTCTCTGTGATCCTGTATACTTCCGCACTTGTATCAGGGCAGTCGGCCGCACAGTACTCGAGCATTATAGAGAGAGTCGATCATTTTATTGCCTGTCTGCCGGATGAGTTCAATGGCACGATTCTATTGGCGGCAGATGATACGATCCTTCAGTACGAGGGAGTCTACTGCTCCGTTGAACTTCAGAAGATTTACCGTTTCGATGTAGTTGAAGACCATCTTGTAGCATTCAATTTCCTCGAAGGGAACAATGTACCATTCATCCCAGTTGGGACAGACCTCTTTTCCTGGGACAAGGGGTTCCTTGTCTTTCATCGATATGAAGACCATACTATCAGAGATTTCTGGTTGATGTCCGAAAATGTAGATCACATCTACGGTATCACTGTTCATATAAAAGTAGATGCACCTGATGTAGTTTGGATGAAAAAGGAGCAGATGCATGGGATTCTCTAGCAAGAACTCGATTGTGACCCAAATTGTATTGCCGTTAGTTCTCGTCTTCGCAACGGGGGTGTCACACGCCCAGCACAACTTGCTCGAACGGAACCTGCTTATTGAGGATGTGCGCCAGCTGGCCGACATTCTCGAGAGCACGCACCCAGATCCATACCGCCACGGGGACGGCCGGATCGCTTTCCATCGCCGGTTGCATGAGGTACTGCGCTCAATCCCACGAGACGGGATGACCCGGGATGCATTCATCAAGTTGCTCCGCCCCTTCGTGGCCGCGATCGGAGATCAGCACACATCTATCTACACGAAATACGAGACGGATAGCACCGCTCCCGGAGGATTGCCTTTCGTGTTCGAGCCGATAGAGAAATCGCTTTATGTCCTCGTGCCTTTCTCTCCCTCTGATAACGAATACATAGGATCACGACTGGTTTCGGTCGAGGGAGTGTCTCTCGACAGCTTGGTCCAACGTTTCTCGCGGGTCGAAGGTGTCGAAAACGAGTATTTTGCCTTGCGGGAGTTTGGGCGCGGAAATCTTCTCTTCCGTCCATACCTGCAAGAATTACTCCCGGAATGGTCGGATTTCACATCTATCACGTTCGAATTACAACGTCCATCGGGCGAAGTCGAAGAAATCACCCGTCGTTTGCCTGTGCCTCTAGCACGCCTGAGCCTGCCGGAATCACGTATCGACCTACCCAGCACTGACGAATCGGGATTTATGTGCGACTTCCTCGGTGTCCCTGGATACGGGCATGAGATTGCATATCTACGGGTCGACCATATGCAGGGTTACCGCGAGGCCAAGGAGATGGCAGTAGTCGTCGGCGCTGAGAGCCTAACCGAAGACGAACTCGCCCGGATACCCTCGGCAACCGAGTCCTTCAGATCATTCGTGATCGAAATGAAGCGGAAAAGCACACAGGCCCTCGTCATCGACATAAGGAAGAATGGCGGTGGGAACTACATGATGGCCCCAATACTCGTGTACTTCCTCTATGGTAAGGATGTCCTGACGTCGATCCCAAAAGAAATCGCTCGGTCAGGAGGAGGTAGCGGAAGACGGTACTCTAAATTGTACTTCGATTCCCACCCGAAAGTGACCCTCGAGAATATCAATGAAGGGCGAGACATTCCATTGGTCCTTGGGGACATCGATTTCGCCCGGATCTTTAAGGATGCAGCGGAAAACACTGAAAACTCAACTCCGGCCGAGAATCCGGAACGCCTGAAGACCTACCGGCAGGCGTCGACGTTCTACGCCGAGTACGAAACAGAAGTTTA
>CP070727.1:538969-543749 GCA_020350885.1 bacterium
ACCATGAAGCCCATAATCTCTATCTTCAGGGCCTCTACTTCTGGAACAGGCGGCTCGAGGGCGGTATGCAGAAAGCTATGGAACACTTTCACCGGGCGATCGAGAAAGATCCCGGTTATGCGCTAGCCCACGTGGGAGTCGCCGACACCTACAATATTTCAGGCATGTTCAGCTATCTCCCACCCAACGAGATGTTTCCGAAGGCGAAGGAAGCAGCGAGAAAGGCGTTGGAAATTGATGCCACGCTCGGCGAGGCCAACGCATCGCTGGCTTTCACGAACACGTTTTTCGACTGGGATTGGGCCGCTGCGGAGAAGGAATTCAAACGAGCCATCGAACTCAATCCAAACTACGCGATAGCGCACGAGTGGTATGCTTTGTATCTGATGGCTATGGACCGGTTCGATGAATCGATCGAAGAAGCGGAGCGTGCCCTAGAGCTCGATCCTCTGTCATTCATGATTAATTGTGTTGTTGGGATCGCGTATCATTTTGCACACCGGTACGATGAGGCTATCGCACATCATCGAAAGACCCTCGAAATGGACCCGTACTTCTTGCCGGCAAGCGCTTATATCAGTGTGCCGTTAGTTGAATGCGGCATGTACGACGATTCGATTGAAGTGATGGAAAGAGTCGAATCATTGGCTGCCGGGAACGCATATACACTTGGGTATTTCGGTTTGGCCTACGGCATGACCGGGCGAAAAGAAAAGGCGCTCGAAATTTTGGATAGGTTGGATGAATTGGCCCAGGAGAGGTACGTCTCGCCCATTCATTATGCTAACATCTTATATGGTCTTGGCGATATAGACAAAACGTTTGAGTACCTTGAGAAGGCCTATGCTGAGAGAAATCCAATGCTGGTTCTTTTTAAAGCAACGCCCTGGATTGATCCTATGCGTTCGGACCCAAGATTCATATCGTTATTGAAAAAGATCGGTTTTTAAGATGATCGGCAAAACAATATCCCATTATGAAATCCTCGAGAAGCTCGGCGAGGGCGGAATGGGCGTTGTCTACAAGGCCCGCGATACCAAACTCGACCGACCGGTCGCGATAAAGTTCCTGCCGCCCCATCTGAGTCAAAATGAAGAGGCTAAGAAACGGTTCGTGCAGGAGGCCAAAGCAGCGTCGGCGCTGGACCATCCCAACATCTGCACCATCTACGAGATAGACGAGATCCCGGAAGGACAGATATTCATCGTCATGGCCCACTACGAGGGCGAAACCCTGGAGGACAGGGTGAAAGAGGGTGGGATCGACGTCGAGGAGGCGTGCGATGTCGTCGAGGCGATCGCCGGCGGCCTGGCCGAGGCGCACGCGAGGGGGATCATCCACCGGGACATCAAATCCTCCAATATCCTCATCACCGAAGGCGGCCGGGTGAAGATCATCGATTTCGGTCTGGCAAAGCTGGCCGAGCAATCCCACCTGACGAGGGTAGGGACCACGTTGGGGACCGTCAAGTACATGTCCCCCGAGCAGGCCCGTGGAGACGAGATCGATCACCGAACGGACATCTGGTCGACGGGAGTGCTCCTCTACGAGACGATCACCGGCCGGAAGCCGTTCCGGGGCAACTACGACCAGGCGATCATCTACTCGATCCTGAACGATGAACCGCCGGGGATCAAGATACTTCGCCCCGAGGCGCCCGCGGCTGTGGAGAAGATAATCCAAAAGACCCTGGCCAAGTACCCGGAGAAGCGGTACCAGCAAATCGAGGATCTGGCTGCGGATCTTCGGTCGGTCAGGGAGGCGGCCCGGAAGAAGACGGCGGCGGGACTACCCGACCGGGAGAAGCGCTCCATCGCAGTGCTCCCCTTCGTTGACATGAGCCCCCAGAAGGACCAGGAGTACTTCTGCGACGGGCTGGCCGAGGAGCTGATCAATGCCCTGGCCCATATCAAGCCGCTGCGGGTGGTGGCACGGACATCGGCATTCTCGTTTAAGGGCGGCAAGTATGATGTCCGCGAGATCGGCGAGAAGCTGAATGTCGACACCGTGCTCGAAGGGAGCATCCGCAAGGCGGGCGAGAGGCTACGCATCACCGCTCAGCTCGTGAGCGCCGCCGACGGCTATCATCTCTGGTCGGAGAAGTACGACCGCAAGCTGGAGGACATCTTCGCCATACAGGACGAGATCTCGCTCGCCATCGTTGACAAGCTGAAGATGGAGCTTCTGGGCGAGGAGGCCGCCCGTCTGGTGAAGCGCGGCACGGAGAACCTCGAGGCGTACGATCTCTATATGAGGGGCCGCTTTTTCTGGGAGAAGCGCGGATTGAACGTGAAAAAAGCGATCGAGTATTTCGAGCAGGCGATAGAGAAAGATCCGAGCTACGCGGAAGCTTACGCCGGTATCGCAGACTCCTATTACATCCTCTCCTTCTACGGCTACCTGCCGTCCCGCGAAGCGATTCCCATCGCCCGGGAGAACGCCCTGAAGGCGCTCGAGATCAACGACACCATCGCCGAGGCCCACAGCGCTTTGGGAATGATCTACCAGTACCATGATTGGGATGGATCGGCGGCGGAGCGGAAGTTCAGGCGAGCCCTGGAACTCAATCCCAATTATTCACCGGCTCATTACTGGTATGCTGCGATGCTTTCATTGACGGATCGGGATGAAGAGATGCTGCGGGAGAACGAACGTGCGATAGAGGTGGATCCGCTCTCAGTCCAGGCACATACAATGCACGGGTGGTGCCTGTTGGGCAGGCTGAAATTAGATCAGGCGGAAGAGAAGCTGAAACGCGCGCTCGAGTTGAACCCTGACTTCGTGCTCGCTCACTGGCTGCTCGGGCAGACTTACTGCCTCATGTCGAAAGACGATGAAGCCATCGCAGAGCTTCGAAAAGCGGTGGAGCTGTCGAGCCGGAATCCATGGATACTGTCGACGCTCGGCTTTGTATACGGCAAAATGGGGAGAACGGCGGAGGCCCGGGAGGTGCTCACCGAGCTTCGGGAACGTTCCGATCACGAATACGTCCAATCGTACTATTTCGCGTATGTCCACGCGGGGCTCGGCGAGCTCGAGGAGACATTGACCTGGCTTGAGAAAGCATATGAAGCCCATGAACAATGGCTGATCGTGATCGGGGCGTTTGGGGTTATGGAACCTGGCTTCAAAACATTCCAGGATGATCCCCGCTTCCAGGCATTTATCCGGAAGATCCGCGCTTCAATGCGCTGAGCGCAGCAATATCAAGGGGAAGCTTCCTATGCAGCGGGAATAGCTGCCTGAATCGTTTCCGTCCGATTGTCTACACTCTCCAGTTGGATAAAGCGCCGTAGCTCTGATACGGCGACCAAGCCGATTAACTGATGTATAATCAGTAGGTTCTCCGGTTCGATTCCCTGGCGGTGCATTTTTTATTTGTTTAATTACAGTGAGTTAACGGCTTTGGGCTCCAGCGTAAGAATCCTGAAAATTAAAAAGTAGCGCATAAGTAGCAGCAAGATTCTGTATGTATTGTTTCTCCTCCTATTACATTCTGGTTTATAACTCGTGCATGCTCTTTAGTGTATGATATAGTATGTCTTAGTATGTTTGACGTGTCTGGAGAACTCGCATGATCGGCAAGACCATCTCGCACTATACAATCCTCGAGGAGCTCGGCCGCGGCGGGATGGGTGTCGTCTACAAGGCGGTGGATACGAAGCTTCGGCGCACCGTGGCACTCAAGTTCCTCTCACCCCGGGCGTTGGGCTCCGAGGAGGATAAGGCGCGGTTTCTCCACGAGGCACAGGCCGCGGCCGCTCTCAGCCACGCCAATATCTGTACGATCCACGAGATCGACGAGTTCGAGGAGCAATCATTCATTGTCATGGAGTTCGTCGAAGGCCGGAGCCTCAAGGAACGCATCAAATCGGGACCGATGAAAATTAATGAGGCGGTCGATGTCGCCGTCCAGGTCGCCGAGGGGCTACGTGAGGCCCACGCTAAGGGGATCGTCCACCGGGATATCAAGCCCGCTAATATCATGATCAAGCCCAACGGAAGGGTCAAGATCATGGACTTTGGTCTCGCCAAGGCGCACGGCCAGACTGTGCTGACCAAGGTCGACACGACGCTCGGCACCTACGCCTACATGTCGCCCGAACAGGCCCGTGGTGAAGCGATCGACCACCGTACCGATACCTGGTCCCTGGGAATCGTGCTGTACGAGATCGTAACGGGGCAGCGTCCCTTCAAGGGAGACTATGAACAGGCCGTGATCTATGCAATCGTGAACGAAGAAGCGGAGCCGGTGACCGGTCTCCGGACCGGCATTCCTATGGAGCTCGAGAGGATAATTACCAAATGCCTTCAGAAGGATGCGAAGCACCGGTACCAGGGACTGGCGGATCTCATTACGGACCTTCGGCAGGTTTCCGAGAGTGTCGGCACGAGTCGCACAATGCTCACGGCACAGGCAAAGCCGGTAATGTCCAATAGGCTCATGCGGCTGCTATGGTTCGCAGCCGCCGTCGTACTCATCGTCCTCGCCCTAAAGCTCCGCCCCCGCTATCTCACACCAACAGAGAAACCGGCGCCCACCGATGAAAGAAAAATGCTCGTCGTTCTCCCTTTCGAGAACCTCGGAGCCCCCGAGGACGAGTACTTCGCCGCGGGCATGACCGAGGAGATCACGAGCCGGATCGCCGCCGTGAGCGGGCTGGGCGTTATATCACGAACAAGCGCAATCCAATACGACCGTACCGGCAAGACGCTTCGTCAGATCGGCGAGGATCTGGGAGTCGACTATGTCCTCGAGGGAACGATCCGGTGGAACAAG
>CP070727.1:543849-548418 GCA_020350885.1 bacterium
CGGCAACAGGTGCCCAGGCTATTCCCCAGATCACCTCCGATGGTGCAGGAGGGGCTGTTATCACCTGGCATGACCTCCGCAGCGGGAACTGGGACATCTACGCCCAGCGCATAGACGCGGGCGGGAATGTGCAGTGGACAGCCGACGGTGTCGCCATATGCACGGCAACAGGTTACCAAGAATATCCCCAGATCACATACGACGGTGCAGGAGGTGCTATTATTACCTGGCAAGACTTACGTAGCGGGAACCAGGACATCTACGCCCAGCGGATTGATGCGGGCGGGAATGTGCAGTGGACAGCCGACGGTGTCGCCGTATGCATGGCAACAGGTAACCAGGAATATCCCGAGATCACCTCCGACGGTGTAGGAGGGGCTGTTATTACCTGGTATGACCGCCGCAGCGGAAACTTTGACATCTACGCCCAGAGCATAGATGCGGGCGGGAGTGTGCAGTGGACGACCAACGGTGTCTCCATTTGCACGGAAACAAGTCACCAGGAATATCCCGAGATCACATCCGATGGTGCAGGAGGGGCTGTTATTACCTGGTGGGACTACCGCAGCTGGAACTGGGATATCTACGCGCAACAGGTCAACCGAAACGGCAAGGTCGGCTACCTTGGCCCAGAGATTCATTCCGTGCTGGACGTGCCGGGTGATGAGGGTGGTTGGGTGAACATTGCATGGGATGCGAGTAGAATTGACCCTATCATAGGAGAGATAATCCGCTATACCATCTGGAGGGCCCTCAACACTCAGGCTGCCGTTGTAATGCTGGACGAAGGAGCGGTGTTGTTCAACGGCACCGGGCAGGTTGCTCTGGAGACCAACATGCCCGTGGTGAGAAAGCAGCTTCTATACGGCCAAACATACTATTGGGAGCTCATTGATTCACACGATGCCTACTACCTAGAGGGTTACTCGAAGATAGTTCCTACGGCTTTCGATTCATCGGCTGCAACGAGCGATTACCACTACTTCCAGGTGATAGCTCATACGAGTGCTCCGATGACTTTCTATGTGTCCGATCCCGACAGTGGCTACTCGGTGGACAACCTGGCGCCCGCCATGCCGTTGGGGCTTGCCGGAGAACAGATCTATGTACCTGAGGGGATTACGCTCACCTGGGATCCCAACACCGAGGTCGACTTTTCAAGCTACGGAGTATATAGGGGATTGAATGAGGGCTTTGTGCCGGGGCCGGCGAACCTTATTGCTTCCCCCTGCGATACCATTCTCTTCGACGGTGAGTGGAGGTGGGACGGTGGGTACTACTATAAGGTCTCTGCAATCGATATCCACGGCAACGAGAGTCCGTTTGCGCTGCTCAGACCCGAGGAAGTCACGGGTGAGGATATCCTCGATACGCCGCGTGCAGCCTTCCTCTCCCAGAACTTTCCCAACCCCTTCAACCCGCAGACGAAGATTGCATTCGGGATACGGGAAACGACCGATGTCTCTCTGAGGATCTATGATGTGTCTGGGCACCTCGTGAGCGTGCTTGTCGAGGAGAGTCGGGAGGCAGGACGGTATGAGGAGACGTGGGATGGAAAGGACATCGGCGGCCGCTCGGTTGCCAGCGGGGTCTATTTCTATCGTCTCGATGCGGGAGCATTCACAGAGACAAAGAAAATGGTGCTGATGAGGTGAGCACCCAGCGAAGGGAGTCTTAAGAACGGAGAGTGGTTAAGAAGATGGTCTCACCTGGATGGCCAGATTCTATTTCCGGCCTCGAGAGGAACGTTTCGAACCTTTAGCTTTTCGGGGTCCCCTGGACCATACACGGTATTATCGAAAAACCTACGAGGTTCGTTAGCTGGGGTAGTTAAGATTTGATCTGACAATTGGCCTCGGAAGAGGTCGGGTCGTCATGGTACCTTACTTGTGACGTTGAACCCACAAGTAAGGAGGTTTAGCCGTGACGACCCAAGAGAAGCTTACCTATGGAGTGACAGGTCAAGCAATATATTTCTTCTCGATTTTAGATTATAAGGTTCCGGCAATCACCTATCCGCGCTCTCGGCGCATTTTTTCTGTTCGTCGTATTTCAGTCGAGGTGTCGCACACATCAAATCGATGTCTGAGCACCAAAGCTTCTACCGCGATCAACCTCAGACCGACAGCCGATGCACCTTGATTATACTCAATGTACTATGGTTGCTGATTTCTCCGATCGGTAAACTTCTCCAGTTATTAGCATTCGATACATTATGTGAATTAGCTTTCTTGCACAGGCGATTATGGCCTTCCTGGATCCAATTCGCTTTGAGAGCCTATTATAATGCATTCTCATTCTTGGATCGATGCGCACCGTTGTCCAAGCAGCCTCAATAAGAGTTTGCCTTACTCTCGGATTTCCCCGATGAGAGATTGGACCACGTATAACCTTCTCACCTGAGCTGTACTCAACGGGAGTTAAGCCGAGATAGGAAGTCAAGTGTTCAGCATCTGGGAACCGTTTAAAATCGCCAATCTCCGTAATAAAAACTTCAGCAGTGCGTGTTCCTATACCCGGTATAGTTCTCAACAGAGCCAATTGTGTAGCATAGCCTTCACGAATGAGCGTCTGGTGCAGATGCTGCTCTATACGTGAAAGTCGTTTTTCGATGTGATCGAGTGTTTCTATGAGATGTGTGATTGCCTGTTTATGGGTTGAGTCCATTTCGATTGATAAGATGAAGTCTCGGAGTTTTTTCGACCATCCTTTATCAGGATATGGAATCCCCTGAAAGAGGAGTTTTGATTTCACCTGCCGTATAAGGGATGTCCTTTGACGAAAGAGCTGCCAGCGTGTCCGAGATAGATCCCTCACTGCTCGTTGTTTTAGTGACGGGATATAGATACCACGGAGCATTCCCGCCTCGAGTTTAACCGCGAGATCAAGGCTATCTCGAAAATCTGTTTTTACTCGATCGCCTGGTTCGCTGGGAATCTGTGTTGGTGAGACAACGATCCCTTGATACCCGCGATTTGTAAGATCGTCGTAGAGAGAATAGCCAAACGAGCCGGCTTCATAAACGAAGATAGAGTTGTTAGGCATGACACTATTTTTCGCTAGCACTGAAAAGAGCGTTTGTACATTAGAATCTATCCTGCTGCGGAAAATTGCTTCTTGCTGACATACAATTGCGACAACCCATGACTTCTTGTGAATATCGAGACCTACAAAGTACTCTGCTTTCATGTCAAGTCCTCCTTGTTACGGGTGCTAGAACCTCATAGCTTATAGCTTCAAGCTAGTCGGGCACATGAAAACATCAAAGCCAAGCTGAATTTGCTAGAGCTAGGTTCATACCTTGGCAACGTCAGTGAGGCATGCCGCACACTGGGATACTCCCGAGACACATTCTATCGAGTCAAGAAGCTCTACGAAGAAGGGGGAATTGAAGCGCTCCAGGAAGTGAGTCGGCGCAAGCCCAACCTGCGCAATCGAGTGCCTGAGGCCACCGAGAGCGCGGTCGTTGAGTTAGCACTCGAGTATCCTGCCTACGGCCAAGTCCGGGCATCAGCTAAACTGGCTGAGAGAGGGATATCAATCTCTCCTGCCGGTGTTCGCTGCGTGTGGCAGCGTCATGAGCTGGAGACGATGAAGAAGCGTCTCAAGGCCCTCGAGGCCAAGTCAGCGAAGGAAGGATATGTGCTCACCGAGAGCCAGATCCAGGCACTTGAGCGGGCGAAGCTCGAGAAAGAAGCCCATGGAGAGATAGAAACTGAGCATCCGGGCTATCTTGGTGCTCAGGACACATTTTACGTGGGTACTATCAAGGGTATCGGGCGGATCTACCAGCAGACCTTCATCGATACCTACAGCCGCCACGCTTTCTGCAAGCTCTACAACCAGAAAACGCCGATCACCGCTGCCGATCTGCTCAACGATCGAGTCTTGCCCTTCTATGAAGCGGAGGATATACCGATCTTGCGGATCCTGACCGATCGGGGCACCGAGTTCTGTGGCAATCTGGAGCGCCACGAATACGAGCTCTATCTGGCGCTCAATGATATCGAGCACACCAAGACGAAGACAAAGAGCCCACAAACAAACGGAATCTGCGAGCGGTTCAATAAAACAGCGCTCGATGAGTTCTATCGGGTAGAGCTCAGAAAGAAGATCTACAGTACGCTCGAGCAGCTCCAGGAAGACCTCGATGTGTGGCTCGATGAGTACAATAACCAGAGAGGAAATCAAGGAAAACGTTGCGAAGGGAGGACACCGTATGAAACAATGAAGGCAGGTAAGGCGATCGTCCGCGAAAAAGTGATCGCCGCTTGATCTGACAGACACCGTCACAAGTGGGGTACCTGTACGATCAAGTATTAACTACTGCACGTTAGCGACTTACTGCATTGCCGCTCTGATTCGCTCCGGAGTCATTGGGAGCTGGAACAACCGTGCTCCGGTTGCATCGAAGATCGCGTTAGCGACTACCGCACCCATGCAGATGATTGCGGGTTCACCGCCTCCCTGCGAAGGCGAATCGGTTCCATTAATCAGGACTGCATCGATTTTTGGCGTCCAGGAAAACCGGGGAATTTCATATGTATTAAAGTTGAGATCTGATATTTC
>CP070727.1:548518-557733 GCA_020350885.1 bacterium
GCTGGAACAAAGAGAAGATCACACTCGAGTTGATGAAGCTCGTTGCATCGTTGAGGGATGGTCATACGGAGGTTCTTCTCAGTAATCAGAGTAATTTCAACAAGTGGTTCCCGGTCCGGTTTGAAAGATTTCATGACGGGATCTTCATCACGGCAACCGATGCAAAGAACTCCGGATTGTTGGGAGCCAAGGTGTTGAAGACGGGCGAACTGCGTGCCGGCTCGGCATACGAACGAGTTGGGGCAATTATAGCCGCAGACAGCGATCACGGCATCGCCCGATTATCCACCAATTTCCTCTCGAATGCGGTCGTGCTCGAAGCCCTTGAAATAATCGACTCCCGGGAACTTCTACCGCTGGAAGTGCTTCTTCAGAATAACTCGAAGAAAAAGGTATCGGTAGAATCAGCCGAATGGAGAACGTCATTTAATTTATTTTACTACAGAACCCGGGTTCCTACACATAACGAGACCAAAAGCATTTTTGATGACAGGTTGGATACGTTGCCGCTGTATCTTTCAAAGTTCATCCCATCCAGAACCCCATACTGGTTCAAGTACATGCCGGATGATAAGATGCTATACTTCCAGTACAACAACGTGACCGACTGGAGCAAGGAGCCATTCAGGGATTTCACGGAGAGATTATTTACCGCATACGACGAGCATGTTTCCGAAATAGACAAGTTCGTAATCGATGTAAGATTCAATACGGGAGGCAATGGATACCTTCTTCCGCCCTTCGTTCGTGAATTCGTGCTGCGCCGGGATTCGCTCACCAGGGGCAAGTTATTTATAATCACCGGAGGGCATACCTTCAGTGCGGCGAGCAATTTTATCGGGCAGATACTGAAAAGCACCAGTGCTGTAACAGTCGGGGATATAGCGGCCGGGCCCCTGAACTGGTGCTCGGATATCATCACGTTTGCATTGCCGAACAGCAACCTGATGGCAAACATTTCTACCATGTTCTGGCAGGAGGGCCATGCGACGGACAACCGGGGTTATTACCCGCCCGATTACTACTTTCCCACCACCTTCAAAGATTACGTTTCCTGCTCTGATCCTGTACTGGAAGCGATACAGAGCGATGAGGCCACATCCCTCAAGGATATCCTGTTCAATGAAGGAGTGGACGAGTTCATTGCAGAATTTCAAAAGAGAGAGAAGGTTCACGGTCCTGCGGAAAGCTGGTTCCCTTACACTTCATTTGATCTGACACTATACACGTTGGTGACCTTGGCACCCGCCGGCAAGATGGATGAGGCCTGGGAGATTTCAAGACTGAATACCGTTCTGTACCCGGAAGATATAAGGGCGTGGTATTCTCTTGCAGAGATGAATGCAAATAGAGGTGAACTCACAGAGGCTCTCGAATGCTATAAGAAGTTGCTCTCAATAGAGCCGTATGTTCCCGAAGCACGCAGTAACTATTACAATTTACGCTTGTTAAATACCTTCAATAACGAGGGAATGGACGCCCTGAAAACACTGTACCGAAATCTCAAGAAGAGTAATCCAAACGAAATACAGGAGGGGATATTAAACAGCCTTGGGTATCGCCTGTTAAGCGATAATAGAGTTCAGGATGCCGTTGCAGTTTTCGAGTTGAATGTTGAGATATACCCCCTCTATGCCAACGGGTATGACAGCCTGGCCGAAGCGTATATGAAGAGCGGTGACGACGAGAGGGCGATCACGTATTACAAGAAATCCCTCGAACTCGATCCGAACAACAACAACGCCAAGGAGATATTGGAAAGGCTCGAGAAGAAATGATACGCGGCCCACGGCGCTGCATTGGTGTATGCTCGTGCAGGCCAACAGCACCCTGGGCGTATCGATCCGGCTATGCCCGTGCAAGGATGCTCCTACACGCCGGCCCGCAGTTTAACAGCATATCCACAATCGAAAGATTATAGATGAATGCCCCCCAGAGCTGTGGATAGACTGGTGGTTGGACGCTTGCCGTAACTATCTCGATTCCGTGCCGGTCAAAATCGGTGCGGTCGAGATACTTCTCCGTTACGGGAAAGATCAGCAGACGATCGGCGCCAACACGTTCGCATATCGTTATGAGCAATTGGGTGCCCCCACCCTCTATGCCGAGATCGGACTGCCTGAGCAGTTTCACACGCAGGCCGAGCGCCTTCAAGAGATAGCGTATGAGCTCTATATTGAAATCTGCGAGAAGCTTGTGGTCGTTCTGATAGATCGATTCGATCGCCGGGAAATATTCATCGAAATAAGGTGCATTGGCGTAGTTATGCTGAATGCTCCGCAGGTGCTTTCTACGCCATCCACGTTCGTCGCAAATCTCGACATTACGTATCGACTGGAGCCCGCGTCCCGCCTTCCATACAGGTACGGTCAACCACAGGGTCCCGGTTTTGTTCTTGAGCCGGTTACGATTCATCCAGCTTTTTCCCCTGGGGTACTGGACATCGTCCAGCAGCACCATGTAGTCGGCGTGCGCGGCCTTGAAGAAAAAACCCTGCCACGGCAGGAATATCGGCTGGTGCGTGGCGAGAATCATGGACTGCCCTCTCTCCCCGGGGCGACGGTTTCTATGAATAGGACAGTAAATATACTACCAAATTTTATCTGTCATCGGGCATTTTTTGGATAGAATCCACGTAGGTTTGTTCACGAGCAATTGCATTTCGTCCTACCTGATAACTAGTCAGTCCGAACAGAATTTATTGACGTGTTGCCGTCAAACGTATGTATACTGAACTGCCTTATCAAATAATTAGTGAGAGGCATAGAGTATATTTTATAGTTCAGCAATTCTTAATTGACAAAAACAGGGAAGCCGGACAACCAGCTTCCCTTGCGTTTGTGATGCTCAGCGAGCCGCCCTGCCGTCGGCGGCTGATACTATCAATCCAGAGCGTGCGCTCTAATAGCGGCTGTTGTATCCGCCCCTATTACCGCCACGCCGGCCCTCGGTACGAGGACGGGCCTCGTTCACCTTGATCGAGCGGCCCATGAAATCCTTTTCGTTCAGGTTGTCCATCGCCGCTCGAGCTTCTGTGTCATTGGACATCTCGACGAATCCGAATCCTTTCGGACGGCCGGTGTCCCTGTCCGTGATGATTGTTATGGAGTCTACCTGACCGTGAGCTTCAAACGCTTTCCGCAAATCATCTTCACTCGTATCATAGGACATGTTACCTACATAAATCTTCATTACGACCTCCTAGTGGTCTCAAATGATAACACCTAACTACGTCCAACAGTTTTTTAGGAAGAAATGTAAGTGAGTTCCCTAATAGAGATGATCAACTAGGCAGGTCTCGTTTATCGTCTATATTCGGATAACTAGTTATATTCACTCCTAAATCAATCTGTTTCACGACTGAATATAGCATAATCCGCACCAAATACAAGTAATATATTATGACTAATGCTAAATAAATAATAACACGCTGTGGCCCTGCCGATAACCGTCGATACCTGTGGACTTAAATCCCGTGTCGCGCCTACAATGAAATATGGTACACCCATTTGCCCTCGATCAGAGACGGAGCCGGATGGACGCTCCGAAGTTGCATTGCAGATTCCCGCCCTGTGAAATCCACCGCAACGCCTAAGCGCTTGGAACAAGCGGTGATACAAGGATAGAGAATGGAAACAGGCATCCTCATAGGTTACTTCGCAAAACGAGATGATGCCCGCGGAGTCCTCAAGAAGTTGCAGAGGAGAGGTTTCCGTCGTGCTGCTTTGGTGAGCAAGACCACGGATGGAAATGTACATACCTGGGACCCCTTCCAAAGGCGCAGGATTTTCGGGGCAGCCATTGCTTTCATCCTGTTCGGGGTCCTCGCCGGAATAACCTCCATAAGCCTTCAGTGGCCGGAGCCGATTCCGAGCGGAGTCCTCTCTACCCTGATTCCGGGCCTCGCGGGTGGATTCGCAGGAATCCTCATCAGCATAGCATGGATACGGCGATCGAGGTTCGGCGTGGAACGAAGACTGCTCGAGAATCACGCACGTTGGTTGGTATCCGAGGAGGCCGTTCTGATTCTACGGACGCCTATCGAAACGCTGCGTGCCCCGGTGGCAGTGCTGCGGGAGAGCGGTGAGATCCCTCCCGCCACATTCGTCCTGCATCCGAAGCGGGAAAGTCTCGCCGGAGAGGCGGAGAACCTCGGAAGTCCGCTCTCGGCAGTGCAGATCCCGGAATACGCAGAGCGTCTCGCCGGGGACCAACGGGTGGACCCGGATGCCCGCCGGGACACCGGACTGCTCAAGCGGCTCGAAAAGACCAGGCAATGGATACATCGTGCATGCAAGGATCTCGCCGAGGCGAGTCGGCTGGGACAGAGTACGCCCCCGACCGCAGAATGGCTCTTGGACAACGAGTACATCGTTGAGAGCAATGTCCGTGAAATTCTGATGAACCTCCCCCGTCGCTATTACCAGGAGCTTCCGTTACTCGCCGATGAGCCCTACCGCGGTCTGCCGCGCATCTACGGCCTGGCGAGGGATCTCGTCTCCCATACAGACCTGCGCCTGGACCGGGAGAACATCCTCGCGTTTATCGAGTCCTATCAATCCATCGGCGCACTGTCGATCGGTGAACTCTGGGCCGTTCCCCAGATGCTGCGCGCGGCGTTGATCGAGAGCATCTCGAACCTCGCAGAAAGAGCCCTGACAGAGCTACGAGATCGTGAAATCGCCGATTTCTGGGCGAACAGGCTGATTACCACCAACCGGCGAGATCCCAATCAGCTCTTCTCGATTCTTGCAGAACTCGCCGAAATGCAGCCGAACCCGAGCCCCTATTTCGCTTCTCAACTGATCGAGAACCTCTACGACCAGGAAGCTGCGCTAGTACCCGTCCAGGGATGGCTCGAGCGCACGTTCCGGAAATCCCTGAGCGATCTCACCCCTCGCGAGCACAACCGTCAGATGAAAGATCAGATATCGATCGGGAATGCATTCACCAGCTTGCGGCAACTCGCCCTTCTGGATTGGAGAAAAATATTCGAAAAGCTCAGCCGCGTGGAGCGGCTGCTCCACCTGGATCCTTCGGGCGTCTATCCCCGGATGGATTTCGACACACGCGACCGGTACCGCCGGATGATCGAAGAACTCGCCCGCGGGTCCGGTCAGACGGAGGAGCAGGTCGCCCGGCGAGCCATCGAGCTGGCGGCGCACGCCGCCTACGAAGCGGTGGAGGATGAACGGTGGTTCCATGTCGGAACGTATCTGATCGGTGAAGGAAGAGAAGAACTGGCGCAGTTCGTACGATGCCGTGAGACACCACGTTTCCGCGCTCTGCATTGGATCTACCGCCATCATTCCCTCGTGTACTTTTTCGGGCTCGGTTTTTTCCTCGCCGCATTCGTCACGCTGATCGTCCTGCTTGGCATGCGCGGACAGACACCTGGGAGCCGACTCTTGATAGCCCTCCTCCTGTTGATCCCCGCCAGCCAGCTCTCGCTCGAGATTTTGAATTACATCGTCACGAGGCTGCTCCCGCCACGTACTCTTCCAAAGATGGACTTCGAGGATTCGGGGATCCCCGATGAATTTCGCACGCTCGTCGTCGTACCCATGATGCTGGTGAATACGGATACGATCAGGGCCGCGGTGGACAATCTTGAAATCCGATATCTAGCCAATAAAGAGTCCAATATGCTCTTCAGTCTCTACTCGGATTATACGGATTCGAATCAGGAACACGGCGAGGAGGACGAACTCCTGCTCCGGGCGGTGACCGAAGGCATCGAAGCCCTCAATCATCGGTATGGTGGTGAGCGATTCTTTCTTTTCCACCGGGAGCGAAGATGGAGTGAATCAGAGCATAAATTCATCGGTTGGGAACGCAAACGCGGGAAGCTGGAAGAGCTCAATCGCCTGATCGACGGAACGCGGCCTGAGGATGCCGATCGTTTGGTATACGTCGGTAATCCGGATCATCTATCCGACGTACGGTTCATCATCACGCTGGACAGCGACACACAACTACCTCACGGCACCGCCCGCAGGATGATCGAAACCCTGGCACACCCACTCAACCAGCCGCGCTTCGATACCGAAGACACCATCAAGACCGGCTCCTATGCCATCATCCAACCACGCGTGAGCCCCTCACTGCCGAGCACGAACGCCTCGCTTTTCAGCCGACTCTTCTCGGACCCGGTCGGAATCGATCCGTATACGAAAGCCGTTTCCGACGTCAATCAGGATCTCGCCGGCGAAGGTTCCTACCATGGCAAAGGCATCTACGATGTGCGCGCCTTCAGCCGGGTGCTTTCCGGAACATTTCCCGAGGAATGTTTGCTGAGCCACGATTTGATCGAAGGTGCTTACGTTCGGGTGGGTCTGGCCAGCGATATCGAGCTTTATGATGAATTCCCGCAGGATTACGTGAGCTACACCGGCCGGCAGCACCGATGGATCCGTGGTGATTGGCAGATCGCGGAGTGGATCCTGCCGCGTGTCCCCCAACCCGCGGGGCGGCGGGGGCCCAATCCGCTTTCCCGATTCAACCGCTGGAAGATCTTCGATAACCTGCGCCGAAGCCTGGTGCCCCCAGTCAGTCTGGGCCTGCTCGTGGCCTCCTGGCTGATCTCCTCCCGGATGGGATTGATTTCCACCTGCGTGGTCGCCGTACAGCTCCTCTTCCACCCTCTGGTGCAACCCTTCACATGGGCGACCACCGGTCGATGGCTGAAGGGCTTTTCGTTCTCGAAGGTGACGCACGACCTGCTGCGGGCGGTTGTCGAGGCTGCGCTGCTTCCGCACCAGACCTGGCTGGCTTTGGATGCCCTTTTACGGACGTGGTATCGCCGCCTCATTTCACATAGGGGATTGCTCGAGTGGACCTCCGCCCAGGTAATGCATTGGAACGCTCCCGGGAAGGTTCGGACATTCATCATTACACTGTGTCTGTCGAGCATCTTCAGCGGGATGGCGGGATGGGCGGTGCATCGCTGGGCGCCGTCGAGCCTTCCGGTAGCTGGTCCGTGGCTCGCGTTGTGGTTCGTATCTCCCCTGGCTGGCTGGCTCCTGGCCGGCCGACCGGCCGCGAGGCCCCGGCAACCCCAAATTCTCGAAAAGGATCTTCGGTTCCTGAGGAGAGTCGCCCGGCAAACCTGGAGCTATTTCTCGGAGTTCGTCGGTGAAGAGACCTCGTGGCTGCCGCCCGACAATTACCAGGTCTCCCATACGAATCAACTGTCAATGCGTACCAGTCCAACAAATATCGGTTTCTGGATGCTCAGTGCGCTCGGCGCGCATGATTTCGGGTACCTGACGGTGGACCAGGTCGTCGAAGCGTTGTCGCGCACTACGGAGACGATCGGCAAGCTGGAGCGCTATGAGGGTCATCTGCTGAACTGGTATGATATTCGAACCCTGGCCCCTCTGGAGCCCCGCTACGTGTCCATGGTGGACAGCGGAAACCTCCTCGGCTGCCTGTGGACCCTGGAGCAGGGGCTCGACGAGCTGATTCAGACGCCCGTTCTGGATGCGAACGCCTTTGAAGGCCTGCGGGACACCGGGGAAATCCTGAAACAGGCCGTCGAAGCGGAAGGCGTTTCTGGTTTCGATTCCCACGGCCTCGACGAACTGATGCGCACGTTGAAAAGTCCGCCGGAGCGGATCGCCGACGTCGTTCGCCTGCTGCGGCGGCTAGAAAGCGGCGTACGGGCTCTGGCCTGTGAGGCGCGTGAGCTCGCCGACGCACGTGAGTCAGCCGACGTGCGTGAATCCGCCGGCTCTGAAGCGGGTGCCCTCTATTGGGCGGGGCAGATGCAAAATCAGGCATCGGCCTGGCTCGGGATCGCGGATCGTTACCTCTCCTGGATCGAAATCCTCGATGAAAAGACGGAAGAGGAGATCGCCCGGCTGGGGCAGGATGTGCTGCTCGCGTACCGCGGGGATCTGCATCGCGCGCCTTCGCTTCTCGATCTCGCCAACGGAACCGTCGCCTGTATTCAGTTACTCCGGTCGACCCGGGAGGAGGCTCCCGCAGACGCAATCCCCCTCTTCGAATGGATCGATCGCCTCGTGCAGGCCTTCGAAAAGTCGAAATGGCTGGCCAGCGAAATGCTGACGTTGGGCACGCAGCTCATCCGGGATGGACGAGAGTTATCCGAATCGATCAATGTGCGCCTCCTGTACGACACCGAACGACGGCTGTTTTCGATCGGCCACAACGTCTCCGAGGGTCGCCTGGATAGCTCCTACTACGATCTCCTAGCGAGTGAGGCGCGGCTGGGAAGTTTCATCGCCATTGCGCGGGGGGACGTCCCGATCGAGCATTGGTTCTCCATGAGCCGGCCCTATGGCTCGATCGGCCGGCACCGGGCGCTGCTCAGCTGGGCGGGGAGCATGTTCGAATACCTGATGCCGCTGATTTTCCAACGCTCGTACGAGAAATCACTCCTGGATAATGCGATCAGGGAAACCGTGGCGATCCACATCGCATACGGCCGCAAGTGCCGCGTGCCGTGGGGGATCTCGGAGTCTGCCTTCGGAGACTTGGACGTCAATAAGACTTACCAATACAAGGCCTTCGGCGTACCGGGGCTCGGGCTAAAGCGAAACGTCCGGGATGAGGTCGTCGTAGCGCCCTATGCCACCCTTCTGGCGGTGAATGCAGCGCCGAGAGAGACCGTACAGAATCTAAAACGATTGGCCAAATTGGGGCTCCTGAATGATTACGGCTTTTATGAAGCGATGGACTTCGGCCGACAACCACGCCGTGACGGCGAGCGCGGGGTGATTGTACGAACGTACATGGCCCATCATCAGGGGATGGGTTTCCTGTCGCTGACCAACTTCATTCACGGCAATTCGATCCAGCGCCGTTTCCATGCCGACCCACGCGTGCGCGCGGTCGAGCCGTTGCTCCATGAGCGTATTCCCCTCCTTCCACCGCTGCACCACATCATCACGCGGGAGAAAATGCCATCGGTGATGAGCGTTGGCGAGGTGGCGCCGTCGGTAAGTAAATTCGACACGCCCCATACCGCCACACCCAAAACACAACTGCTCTGCAACGGACGTTATTGTCTGATGCTCACGAACGCCGGCGGTGGATACAGCCGGTGGGGCGACTACGAGATCACCCGCTGGCGGTCGGATCGCACCAGGGATCCGTGGGGAATATTCTGCTATATATATGAAACCGATTCGAATCGATTATGGTCCAATACGTATCACCCGACCGGCGGAAAGGCCGAGGCGTATTCCGCC
>CP070727.1:557833-570850 GCA_020350885.1 bacterium
CCACTTCCTGACCCGCCTCGCCTCCGAGCTGCAGCTCGACCCCCACGGCATCGAGTACTCGGAGGTGGGCGCGGCGGCCAACCGGCGCGTGTTCCAGGCCCAGGGAATCGATCCGGACCAGGTCATCACCGGGGACTTCTTCGACCCGGCCCTGCGTGCCGCGCACGCCGGGCGGTTCGACGTCGTCACCTCGTACAGCCTGGTCGAGCACTTCGCCGACCCGGCCGGGCTGATCGAGCCGATTCACCCGATACGAGCCGGCGAGGATCCGGCTGTCGTGCTTCTCGATCTCGAGCTCGAATCCGACGAGCAGAGTGCCGATGAAATCCGGTCGAGGGAGGGTGAGGCGATCGCACAAACTATTCACCGGCTCGTGGACGAACGGTATCCCGTATGGGACCGTACAGAGGAGACGATGCGGGATGCCCGGTATGGTGATATCGCCGTCCTCTACCCGGGAACGACAGGGATCGATTACTACGAAGATCCGCTGCGTGCCGAGCAGATTCCCTATATCGTCGAGGGTGGAAAGCTCTACTACACACGGCAGGAGGTGCGTGATATTGCCGCTGCGCTCTGGGCGATCGAGGATCCGTGGGATTCCCTCTCGCTGGTCGCCGTATTGCGCTCACCCATTTTCGGATTCAGCGACGAGGAGATATTCCTGTTCGTTCGTGCCGGCGGGCGCCTGTGTTACATTCATCCCGATTTTCCGGATGAAGAGCGCTTCGAGGATCTCCGCCTGGCCTTTGCGTTGCTCGCCGACCTGCACCGGGCAAGGAACGAGCGGGGTCCGGCCAAGACGCTGCGCATCATGCTGCGTGAGACGAAGTATCTGGAGCTGTCGGCACTCAGACCGCACGGGGAACAGCGGGTTCACAACATACGGAAGGCCATACGGGAAGCAAGGCTCTTCGAGAGCAGGCTGCACTCGTACCGGCGCTTCGCCTTGTGGTTCAGGGATCAGGATACGCTGGGAACCGCCGAGGGTGAGTCACCGCTCGTCGATCAGGATGAGGATGCCGTTCGGCTATTGACCATTCATAAATCCAAGGGACTCCAGTTTCCCATAGTGATTCTCGCCAACCTCGCCCAGCGGTGGCGTGCATCGGAGCGGGTTCTGGTCGAGCGCGGCCAGCGGCTTGCGATGAAACTGCAAGCGGGCTGGGAGACCAGTAACTTCACCCTTCTCAGAAAAACGGATGAACTCAAGAGGGAGGCCGAGATCGCCCGTCTTCTTTACGTGGCGGCCACGAGGGCGGGGGATCTGCTCATCATACCGAAAACGCCGAAGCGGCGGAGTTACTACGAGTTCATCGAGGCATACCTGTCTTCGAGCGATGACGGAAGGATCGGGACATGGCTGCTCTCCGAGTTGCCGCAACCGAGAGGCACCGAGAGGCCGTTTTCGAGGATGCCGAAGGTGACTGATACGGGGAGGGCACGGGCCAGAGCGGCGCGGGAGAAGTGGCTTGCGGCGCGGCGTGAGATCATCGAGCGGGCCTCACGGGCGGGACCGATCGTTACACCCTCCGGTATGGAGGAGATTCCCGCCCGGGAGAGTTGGGATGATACGGGGGTATGGTCCCTCACTGCACGGAGTGCCGGCGAGGCCGCCTCCTTCGGGAGTGCATTCCACCGGATCATGGAGCTTGCGGACCTGCATGGAAAGGGGATCACCGAGCTTGCGGCATCGGTCGCTGTGGATTCCGGCCTTTCCGGGAAGGAGGAGGAGCTTGCCGATCTCGTGCAGAGGACACTCTCGTCCCCGCTCCTGAAACGGGCCATACGGGCCAAACAACTATTCCGCGAGGTTCCCTTCACCATCCCGCTGGATGCCGGCGGTGATCCCGGAGGGGAGACGGACAAAACATGCAGCTTTCTCGAGGGCCGTATCGATCTTCTCTTCGAAGAGGAAGAGGGATGGACTGTAGTCGATTACAAAACGGACGATATCACCGGCGCCGCCATCGACGAGCGGTTCGAGTCCTACAGGAAACAGGGTGCGCTGTATGCAGCGGCATGCGATAGGATCGGCATTCCGCTTAGTGGTGGCGTTGTGTTCTATTTCGCCCGTCCGGATGAGACGAGGGTGCTGGCTGTCACCGGGGAAACGCTTGCGCTCGCACAATCTCTCATCGGTTCTGCCGCTCCGTGAGCGCATCCCGCACAGGGCCGTCGCGCAGGGTTACGCCGAGCCCGCTCCCCTGCGGGAGCACGAGTTTTCCCTGGTCCGTACGGGCTCCGACGGCTGGATCGTTCGATACGAGCACGTTGCCGTCGAGGTCGGCATAATCGACGAGTGGGGAGAGGTGGGCTGCGGCCGTGATCCCGATAGAGCTTTCGACCGTGCACCCCAGCATGACCATCATGCCGCAGGCACGGGTGGTGTGGATCATTCTGAGTGCCTCCCGCACACCACCGCACTTCGTGAGCTTGATATTTATACCGTGAAACGCTCCCCTGAGCCCGGGGATATCTGAGAGCCCCAGGACGCTCTCGTCGGCGAAGAGCGGGAGGGGCGAGCGCTCTGCGAGCCACCGGCATGCATCGGGATCGTCGGCGGCCAGCGGCTGCTCGACGAATTCGACGTTCTGGGAGGCGAGCCACTCGATCTTCTCGAGGGCTTCCTCCTTCGACCATCCCTCATTGGCATCGACACGCACCGGCCGGTCGGTCACCTTCCGTATCCGCTCCATGATCACGTGATCGTTCTCGAGCCCCATCTTCACCTTGAGAATGGGAAAGTCGTTCGCTTCGAGCACCTTTTCCTCGATTACGTCCGGCTCATCGATCCCGATGGTAAACGAGGTCACCGGTGTATGCTTTGGATTGAGGCCGAAGATACTGTATAGGGGCACCCCGAGCCTCTTGCCCAGTATGTCATGGAGGGCGATGTCGATGGCCGCGAGTGCCGCTCTCTCCTTTCCGAGCGCCTCGGAAGCACGCTCGAGTACATCATTGATGTGCGAGGCCGGTTCGAGAAGTTCCGTATCAAGCTTCTTGAGCGCCTCTTGCGCCGATGGTCCGGTCTGGCCGTAGCGCGACATCGGTGCCGCTTCACCGAGCCCTGACTGCTCCCCGTATTCGAGCCGCACGATCACGGATTCCCGATAGTCGTCGGCGCTGCGGGCAATCCGGAATGTATGAAGAAGCTCGAGCTTCATTCTGGTTGTGGTGATCTGCATGGTACGGCTCCGTAATCAGCCGGAATCTTCTTCCGAGAGCCGTTCAGAAATGAGCTTTGCCGCCTTCCTTCCGGAAAGCAGCATTCCGCCGAAAATCGGCCCCATCCGGTAAGATCCGAAGACGGCGTTGGCGCACATGCCGGCTACATAGATGCCGGGGAAAACCTCACGAGTGTTCTCGAGCGTTGTCTGTTCAGCCTTCTCGGCCCAGAGGGACTTTTCCCCTTCGATCTTACCGCTCGGCGTCAGGAGCCGGGTATCCACCTTTTTCTCGATTACATGGACGACCTCGGCAGCATGGCCGGTGGCATCTATGATGTACTTCGACTCGACGGTGAGGGGATCGACATGCAGGGCGGCCATCTCAACGGCTGTCCAGTTGATGACCACCCCCTGTGCCCGGTTCTCCCTGAGGATGATATCCTCCACGCTGATAAGATTGAAGATGCGTGCACCCGTCTTGACGGCGCGCGAGCAGATCGAGCACACTGCTTCGATGGAATCGGCGGTAGAGTAACCCTTCGAGAATGTGCGGGTTTCAACGCCGAACTCGTCGAGAATCTCCTTCCCCTCGTCCTGTACCACGATTTCGTTCATCATCATCCCTCCACCCCACATACCACCCCCGATGCTCAGTTTCCGTTCGAACAGGCACACCTTTCGACCGGCCCGGGAAAGGTCGGCCGCCGCTACCAGCCCCGACGGGCCGGCGCCGACGATGGCGACATCGCACTTCAGGGAATCGAGCAGTTTCTCCGTGTATCGCTTGATAATCGCTTCGGTGATCGTGCGTTCACTGAGGGGCATTGGTGACTCCTTTTGGTATGTGTGCCTGCGTTTGAAGATGCGTGCAGTACTTTCTTCTATTCCGGCAGGCATTCCCTATGTAGCGAATGCCGTTCCCCAGGTCAAGCCCATTTTATCACTTGTGCTTTCTCCTTTATCCCACCTTTGAAAAGTTATACTATGAAAAGGCTATACAACTGCTCGACCGCTGAGTGAGACCGATCGGGGTGAAGGCCCGTGCGAGACGCAGACCACCTACGCAGCATTCTTTCACGGATCAATGGACGCGGGTACAAAGCATACAAGGATATCCGCGGCATCTACCGGTTCCGGAGCTACGATCTGTGTGTCGATCATGTACAGGGTGATCCGTACGCCGCGCCGTCCCGGATCAGGGTGGTGCTTTCCCAGGATAGAGCCGGATTTCCCCCGGAGGCGTATGGGAACAACTCCCGGCGGATCGCACTCGAGGACTATTTGACCAGGTCATTTGCCGGGGCGGTTCACCGGTATGTGACCGGTAGGCGGGGATCCGGGAAGAGTGGAGCCGTAACGATCGATACACCTCATCAGGAGATTCTCGAGCGGACCTCGTGTTTTGTGAATGCCGAGACTGTTGAGGTTCGTTTTCGGGTCGGATTGCCGGCGGCGGGGAGGAGAATCCTCGGCCACGAAGCCGAGGAGATCTTCTTCCGCGAGATTCCACGTGTTGTCGATGCATCACTCCGTTATGAAAGCCTCGATGAGACAGATCTGAAACGGCACCTCGATGTCAACGAGGACCAGGATGTGCTGAGGGATCAATTGAGTGGAAAGCGATTCGCCGCCTTCATTGCCGACGGTTCGGTGCTTCCTCGAAGAAGCGGGATCGATGACCGGCCGCTCCAGCGAGGGCAGGGGAATACCGTGATCCCGTTCGCCTCCCCCGATTCCCTGCGTATCACACTCCACGTGCCGCATGCGGGATCGGTGAGCGGGATGGCGATCCCTGAAGGCATTACACTTATCGTAGGAGGTGGATTCCACGGCAAGTCGACCCTACTGCGTGCGATCGAACGGGGTGTGTACAATCACGTCCCGGGGGACGGCAGGGAACTCGTCGTGACACGACCGGATGCCGTCAAGATACGTTCGGAGGATGGAAGAAGCGTCGCCGGTGTCGATATCCGGCCGTTCATCGACAATCTTCCTTACCGTTCGGACACCGGCGCATTCACCACCGAGAACGCCAGCGGTTCCACTTCCCAGGCCGCCAATATCGTCGAAGCCCTCGAGGTCGGGTGCCGTCTGCTGCTCATCGATGAGGATACATCTGCCACCAACTTCATGATCCGCGACGAGCGGATGCAGGAGCTCGTGGTGAAGGACAGGGAACCCATTACACCGTTTCTGGACAAGGTGCAGCTCCTGCACCGGGATCTCGGTGTCTCGACGATTCTCGTCATGGGCGGCTCCGGCGACTACTTCGATGTGGCCGACCGGGTGATCATGATGGATGCGTATGTTCCGAAGGATGTCACCGAAAAGGCTGCGGAGATCGTAGCCCGGGATGGGACGAGCAGGCGGGAGGAAGGTGGTGAGCGTTTCGGCGAGGTTACCTCCCGGATTCCACAGCGACACAGCTTCGATCCGAGCAGGGGAAGGCGGGAGGTCAGGATCGATGCAAAGGGGCTCAAATCGATCATCTTCGGGACGCAGGATATCGATCTCTCTGCCGTGGAGCAGCTCGTGAGTGCGAGCCAAACACGTGCAATCGGTGATATCATTCATTATTATGCGATACATCATGCGGGTGGGGAGTACCCTCTGAGAGAGGGCCTCGAGCGGGTGATGATGCAGATCGACCGGCAGGGATTGGATGTCCTCTCCGATCTCAAGGAGGGGGCCTATGCACGGCCCCGTCTGTTCGAGGTCGCCGCTGCGGTGAACCGGATGCGATCACTCCGTGTCAGGCGTATGCCGGATTCATGACCGGGAGAATTCAAACATGGCCGAATCGGATAATAACTTGATTTCGAAGATCTTGGAGGCGGTCAACTACGCCAGGGACGGCGTTGCGGTTCTCACCCTGGATTGGGAGATCGTCTATTACAACGATGTTTGGGTGGAAATTCACGGGCTCGATCCGGGGTTGGACTATATTGGCAAGAACCTCAAGGATGTGGAGCGTAAGGGGCTTCACCCAATATTGGACCAGGCACGTGAGATACTCATGGGATCCGGAGTCTACATCAACCAGATCGGTGCAACGCGGCGAGACGGTAAGTACCAGGAGACGTATGTCGTAGCGAGCCTAGTTGCACATACCGATCCTCAGCTCGTGCTACTGGTGATGCGTGAAGTCGCCGACCTCGTCCAGAAGGAGGGTCGTCTCCCCAGCAATTACGACTATCTGGAAGAACTTCTCGAAGAACGTACCAAGCAGTTGCAAGAGGCCAACCTGGCCCTGACCACCGAGATCGATGACAGGAAGAGGGTTGAGAAGGCTCTTCGCGAGTCGGAAACCAAGTATCGGATACTCGCGGAACAATCACTCGACGGCATCATTATAGCCAAAGATGGTCCGCTCAGACTCGTCTTTGTAAACCAGGCGATGGCTCAGATAACGGGTTATGGGATTGACGAGCTGCTGTCGCTGTCACCCAAGAAATTGGCGGGCCTCGTTCACGAGGATGACTGGGAGATGTTCCTCTCCAGGTTTCGCGATCGCCTGCAGGGCAAGAGACCGCAACAGCAATATGAAGTTCGCATGGTGAACAAAGACGGAGCATTGAAATGGCTCACCATTCATTCGACACTCATCGAGTACGAAGGTGAGCCGGCGGCATTGGCCACGTTCAGTGATATAACCGAGCACAAGCAGGCGGACGAGGCGCTGCAGAGGAGCGAGGAAAAGCTCAAGGCCCAGTACAAGAACCTCCCCGTCCCTACATACACCTGGCAGGGGGACGGCAAAGAATTCGTGCTGACCGATTACAATGATGCTGCGTTGGAAATGACGGAGGGAAAGGTCAGTAACTACGTCGGAGTGAAATCAAGTGAGTTCTGTGCTGGTACTCCCGAGATCCTCGAAGAACTGTCGCGATGTTTCATGGAACGGGTATCTATCCAGCGAGAGATGCTGTACCGGATGCGAACGACCGGGGAGATGCGATATCTGGATGTGCGGTATGCCTTTGTACCGCCGGACCTCGTTCTCGTGCATGCGGACGATATCACCGAGCGGAAAAGAGCCGAGGAGGAGTTGAGCCGTCATCGCGAGCATCTCGAAGAGCTGGTGGCGGAACGAACCGGCGAGCTCGAAAAACGCAACAGGGAGCTTGCGATCGTAAATGAAATCAACGTCATAATCAATTCAACCGAGAAGCCGGAGAGGGGTCTCGAGAGGATCCTGGAAATCGTCTCGGATTTTAGTAATGCACGCTATGCAATCCTTTGCGAGGTGAATCACGAACAGAAAGAGCTCACGTTACTGGCCTCGCACGGTCTTACTCGAGAGATTATAGAAAAGACATCAAAGATGTCTATGAATATTGAGCGGGTCAATGAGATGCTTCTTTCGCCGAGGAATGTGTATGAGATAGACCTCTCTCTCATGCAAGTGCCTGAATACAAGAGAATTAAGGACCTGATGGGTGTCAAACGGGTGCTGGGCTTCAACTGCCGGTTACACGGACGGGCGAACTTCGTTGCATATCTCGGCATCACGAATGAGGCAGAGATCGAGCCCGACAGCCTCGACCTGCTCGAGATGGCCGGCAGCCAACTCGGTATCGCATTGGAACGTCAGCGTCTCCTCGATACGCTCGAAAGGAGGGAGCTGGAGCTGAAGAATCTGACCGCTGGACTCATCGATCTGATTGAGGACGAGCGGCGGCAGATCGCCTTGAGTCTTCACGATGATGCGAGGCAGTCTCTCGTGGCGATCAAGGTAGAGCTCGACATGCTCAAGAAACACCTGCCGCATGACGAGCAGTGGTGCTTGAAATCGCTCGAGAGCATTGAGAAGCAGTTGCAGGATATCACCGACAGCACCCGCCGTATCTCATACTCCCTGCACCCCTCGATGCTCGAAGACCTCGGGCTGATTCCGGCACTTCAATGGTACGTCGATCGATTCGTTCGGAGCGAGGGATTGCGGGTCGATATCGAATCGGTTGGATTCGATGAGGAGCTTCCGCTTCAGGTTGCACTAACCCTCTATCGCGTGGCTCAGGAGGCACTCACGAATGTGGTCAGGCACTCCGGGGCCGGTGTGGTTTCATTGAAGATCACAAAGGGGTACCCGAGGGTGATCATGGTGATCGAAGATAATGGAACGGGATTTCTGCCCGAGGAAGTGATCCCGAAGAAAGGGCTGGGCATCGTAGGAATGCGGGAACGTGTGGAGCTGCTCGGGGGCAGCTTCAGGCTTAAAAGTTCGCCTGGACACGGAGTCAATATTCGTGTGACAATCCCGTTGGAGGTGGAGCTTGACAGAAAGCATTAGCGCTCTGGTCGTTGAGGATCATGCAATGGTCCGCCAGGGTTTCATCCGATTGCTCGAAGAACGGGGAATCGAGGTGGTGGGCGAGGCGGAGGACGGCAGGCGGGGTGTCGATATGGCCCTGGAGCTCAAACCCGATGTCGTGATCATGGATATCAGCCTGCCCCTCCTCAGGGGAATCGAAGCAACAAAACGCATTAAACGCGAGCTGCCCGAGATCAAGGTAATTATTCTCACCGTGCACTCGGAAGAAAACTACCTCTATGAGGCGCTCAAGGCGGGGGCGAACGGCTATCTACTCAAAGAACGGACCGCTGACGAGCTGCTCGATGCGATCGATACGGTCATCAACAACGAGACATACCTGAGCCCGAATTTTCCCCAGAAGTTGCTGCAAAGCTACAATAAGATGGTACGCTCGGGTAGGAAGCAAGATGAGTTCAGCCGCCTGACAAAGCGGGAACGGGAGATCCTCCAGCTGATCGCCGAGGGCTATACGAGCAAGGAGATCGCGGAGGATCTTTTCATCAGCAGGAAGACCGTCGAGAATCACCGGGCCAATATCATGAACAAGCTCGAAATTCACGACACCGCCGGGCTCGTTCGATATGCAATAAAGATCGGTCTGATTGAATCGTAAGTCCTTACCTCCTCGTCATAAAACGAGGCAAAATCATCCTATTATAAAATATAAAATAAGTGATTCTACCTATGGTAAATTTTTCGGTGTTTGGTTATGATTAATCAGGTGAAGAAATACAATAGGTGAAAGCTGTCTCGGGGACTAAATTAGAAGAGGAAAAAAAGAGAGATTTTCATAGACATTCTGCTGCCAGAACGTATATTGTACAGAAGGATATCGGGAGGTTCAATAGAGGAAATATACGAACCATCAAGAAGAGAAAATGGGTGTTGCCGCCTGAAGTTTTAAAGGAAGTCTTTTCCTTCCTACCACAAAAACCCCATCTCTTCCCCTAGGAGATGAGCCGCTTATCGGGGAGAGGCTTCCGCCTGGATACCAGGTAACCGACCAACAACGCTCCGGTGAGAGTCCCTTAGGATCGCTTTCCACTTCCATGGAGCTGGGGTCGAAATCAGGCGGCACTTTTTTGCTCATTCTCCCGTTATCTGTACCACGCATCGCCGTGTCCTCGGTCCATCGAATTCACAGAAAAAGACAGCCTGCCAGGTGCCGAGCACCGGTGCACCACCGCGCACGATCACATGTTCGGTCACACCGACGAATGTCGATTTGATGTGCGAATCGGAGTTCCCCTCGCTGTGCCGGTAATTCCACCCGTGGGGAACGATCCGTTCCATTGTGGTCTCGATATCTGTGGCAACATTCGGATCGGCCTTCTCGTTGATGGTGACAGCAGCGGTTGTGTGCGGGACGAAGATGTGGCATATGCCTTCAACGATACCACTCTCCGATATGCTCTTTCTGATCTCGCCGGTAATATCGATCAGTTGATTCCGTCTCCGTGTCGTTACACTGAACTCCCGTACCACAGTATGTCCTCCTTTCTCGGTCATTGCAGGAATGTATGCATTCTACCATATCCTGTAGAGCAACGGTTACCGGGAAGGAACGCTTGACCCTCCGATGCCGGTCGTTTATAATGCTTTTTTCTGTGAATCGAGTCGGCATTGTCGACAGAGACTCGATAGGAAAATTGGATCGTGTATGCTGCCGTCCGGCGGCTACATCTCATTGTAATCTCGAATTCTTCGAGCGGTTAAGGAGGTTGGAAATTATGGCACTGAGTGGGCTTGAACCGCAAGCTCTCTGGAAGCATTTCGACAAGATCATCAGCATTCCACATTGCTCGGGCAATGAGGCGCAGCTCGGTGAGTATCTGTTATCGTACGCGAAAGGAAGAGACCTCGAGGCGGACAAGGATCCGAATGGAAATGTTGTGGTACGGGTACCCGCCACGAAGGGTCACGAGAACGCGCCCACGGTCGTTCTACAGGGCCACATGGATATGGTCTGTGAGAAGAACTCCGATGTCGAGCACGACTTCATGAAGGATGCGATCCAGGCCGAACTCGATGGCGAATGGGTCACAGCTAAAGGAACAACTCTCGGGTCGGATAACGGGATCGGCATGGCAGCGGCACTCGCCGTAATCGACTCCGATGATGTTGCCCATGGACCGCTCGAACTGCTCTTCACCGTTGACGAGGAGGTTGGATTAACCGGAGCGGGCAAGCTCGAGCCGGGTTTCGTGAAGGGGACCATGATGCTCAATCTCGATAGCGAGGAGCTCGGTGCATTCTATATCGGCTGCTCGGGCGGCGGGGATTCGACCATCAGCTTCCCCGTCGAGTTTACCGACGCTCCCGCGGGCACGAAGCCGTTCGTGCTGAAGGTCAGCGGCCTTCGCGGGGGGCACTCCGGGATCGATATTCACGAGCAGCGAGGGAATGCGATAAAGGTGCTGGCCAGGGTACTCCGGAAGGCTATGTTGACGCAGCCGTGCCATCTGGTGAGTATCACGGGCGGGAACAAAAGGAACGCCATTCCACGCGAGGCCTCTGCCGAGCTCATGATCCTTGAGACGGCTCTCGACGATCTTTCCGTGCTCGTCGGGGATGAGACCGAGAAGATACGGGAAGAGCTGGGAGGCCGCGAGGTCGATCTCTCGGTGAAGCTCAATCCTTCTGAGAATGCGAAGACGAAGGTTATGGACGGGAAAACCGCCAAGTCGGTCGTCGATCTCCTGATCGCCCTCCCGCACGGTGTGGAGGCGATGAGCTATGATATTCCCGGGCTCGTCGAGACATCCAATAACCTGGCGACCGTTTCCACCAGCGGTGACGATGTGGTGATCGGCACCTCAACGCGCAGTTCGATCTCGGGCGCCCTCCAGGCCCTTAGGGACCGGATCCGGGCGGTTTCGGAGCTCAGCGGTGCCGGTGTCGAGGAGAACGAGCCGTACCCCGGCTGGAAGCCGAACCTCGAATCAAAGCTTTTGGGGATTGCCAAGACGGTTCACGAGCGGGAGTTCGGCAAGGAACCCGAGATGAAGGCGATCCATGCCGGCCTTGAATGCGGCATCATCGGTGAGAAGTTCCCCGGAATGGATATGATCTCGTTCGGGCCATGGATAGAGCACCCGCATTCGCCGGAGGAACGTGTGAATATACCATCGGTGGGACAGTTCTGGAAGCTTCTCTCGGCGATCCTCAAGGAGCTCGCCGGCAAGACCGCCTAGCGGTACGGAAGCCAGAGACACACAGATGGTTGCGGTATCGGCGTATATAATTAGTTACGGATAATGTGCCATGGGTCGGATACAATCAAACCCGGACCGGTCTTACGATCATGCCGGGTTTGATTGCATCCGCCCCTGACGGCAGTACCGGGCTTGCCACACGCGGCCGATGCCGCGGAGGCTATGATCTCCGGCACAGCCGTAGAGGGCGTGCAAAAAAATCCCGTGCTTGGCCGTAAGGCCTGTCCCGGGATTTTTTTCACGCCCCTTAGCTACGTATCCTGCCCATAGCATATGAGCCGTAGTTGATTGTATCTCACCCTTGGTACACCGGCCCGATCCGGGCAGCGGCTTACTCTCCTGCCATGTACGGGTAGCGGTAGTTGTGAGGCGGGCAGAAGGTCTCCTTGATCGTCCGGGGGCTCGTCCACCGGATCATGTTGAGAAGGCTCCCCGCCTTGTCATTCGTACCGGAAGCGCGGCTCCCGCCGAACGGCTGCTGGCCGACGACGGCGCCGGTCGGCTTGTCATTGATGTAGAAATTACCGGCCGCATCCCTGAGCGCCCTGGTCATCTCGACGATTGCAGCCCTGTCTTCGGCGAAGATGGCGCCGGTGAGGGCGTACGGCGAGGTTGTGTTGCAGAGCTCCATTGTCCGCTCGAGCCGGCTGTCGCGGTATACATAGATGGTCAGGACCGGTCCGAAGATCTCCTCCCGCATTGTCCTGAAGTCCGGCCGTGTGGTGAGTATCACCGTTGGCTCGATGAAATAGCCAACACGGTCGTTGCACCTGCCGCCGATGAGGATCTTCGCGTAGGGGGAACGCTTGGCGTAGTTGATATAGCTCTTGATGCTCTCGAAGGCGGCTTTATCGATCACTGCCGACATGAAGTTCCTGAAGTCCATCACATCGCCCATGGCTATCGAGTCGATCTGGGCAAGGAGCATCTTTTTGACCCGCGGCCAGATGCTGCGGGGGATATAGGCCCGGGAGGCCGCCGAGCACTTCTGTCCCTGGTACTCGAAGGCGCCGCGCACCAGCGCGGTGACGAGGGCCGGTATGTTTGCGGAAGGGTGTGCAAAGATGAAATCCTTTCCACCCGTCTCACCGACGATCCTCGGGTAGCAGCCGTAGTGCTTGATATTCTCGCCGATCGTCTGCCACATCGTCTGGAAGACCTCCGTACTTCCCGTGAAATGGACACCGGCGAGCTCGGGGTGCCGAAGAACAGGATCCCCCACCTTCGAGCCCGGCCCAGGGATCATGTTGATCACGCCATTCGGCAGTCCCGCCCGCTTGAGCAGCTGCATGATGAAGTGTGCGGAGTAGACGGC
>CP070727.1:570950-579289 GCA_020350885.1 bacterium
AACGCCCATTGAAGTCTATGCCAGTCTTCGGCCCGCGAACACCGAGCCTAGATTTGAACCTCGAGAGAAGTGGCCACTCAGGGGTCCATGTGCCTCGCCCCAAACGGCGATCCAAGGTAAGCGGGGAACGAGGTTATATCTCGTCATCGGCTATGTAGAAGGCAGGCGACACCTGCCGGTGGTTGAGCTTTGTCAAGCGGCGTAATTGAGAGTGCAGTAGGGGGAACCCATTGCCGGGTCACGTGTGTGCGGAGCTTTGGGTATTGGCACGGATGGTCGTGAACAAGGCTCCTTTTCCTAACGCAAAACGCTGGCAGATAGCCTTATATCGATCCCGAACGAGTCGGTTGAATTCGGTGGACTAATACAGTGGGTTGGCTTACTGGTCGATCACTTCTCACGTGCTGTGGTCGGTTTCGCAATCTTCCGTGACCGTCCGACATCCAGCGACATTCAGAGCTTTTTGGATCGAGCGATCCGTAACGCCGATTGCTCGCCCAAGTACATCATCACCGACAAGGGTCGACAGTTCTGGTGCGACTCCTTCAAGCGTTGGTGCGACCGTAGAGTCATCCGTCCTCGATTCGGTGCCGTCGGTAAGTATGGAAGTATAGCAATAGTCGAGCGATTCATACGCTCCATGAAGAACGAGTATATAAAACACATTCTGATTCCGTTGCGGCTTGATGGGATGCGGCGCGAGCTTGGCTCATACGTCATCTGGTACAACATGCACTGTCCCAATCAAGCGTTGGGTGGACTGACGCCATGGGAAGAATATACCAGCGTTCGACCGGCAAACATCAGGCTTAGATTTGAACCTCGCAGGAACTGGCCCGTCATGAGTCCATGTGCCTCGCCACAGACGTCAATCCGAGGTAAGCGTGGAACCAAGTTGACACTTGTGGTGGGTTATGTGGACGGCAGACAACACCTGCCTGTCGTAGAGCTTCGTCAAGCGGCGTGATCCAAAATATATGTGATGAGGTTGGAGTGTTTGGAAAGAAGTGCGCAAGACTGGCGCCATTCAAGCAGATTGTTCTCGATTACCGCCCGGTCTTCCTCCGCAAAGCGCCGTTCGAAGTCGCATTATGGCGTCCAACTAGCGTTATAAACTCGGTGGACCAATACACCTACCTATGTCTGTATCGCTCGTTGTCTTCTGATCACAATCACTCCCACCATAACTAGCAGTAGTGCAAGAAGGATAATTCCCCATTCGATAATCGAGGGAATAGCAATTGGCCGGCGTTCCTCATGACCTTGGAGAAACGTTGTGATTTCGTAATCAAAATTTGGCATTTGGTACTCCATCTCACCGGCAACGTAGATAAATCTGTTAGAATTAGGAATCCCTGTGAGTCGAACTATATAAGAGCTGTCAGGAGGAACTTCAAGAGGACCTATCAATTCCTCGATTAGAGTTCCGCTCCTTGCACAATCCCAGTCGCCGGGATTACAACTCGCTGTACTTAAATAGAAATGCAAGTAATTGAGTGTAACAGTGACATCGGTGTCTGTGTTAACAAATATATATGTAGTGTTGTGATCTGTTACGAACACCTCATACTGATCGTCAGGATAGTAGAATCCATGGTCAGGGATAGCTGGCAATACGAAAGGGAACTCACTATAACTCCAGCTAAGGTCTACTATCTCAATAAGGTTATAATAGCCCTGAGCATCATCTAAAAAGACAGTTACAGTAATTGTGACGCTCGAGCAGTAATCAACATCTATGTCGCTGTAACTTGCTTTGTATCTCCAAATATTTCCATCGTCGTTATATCCGGTGGCTGTAACAGTGGGGGTTCCGATGTTCACGCTTGTGGCGATGCTGTAACTTGTGATGTATGTTTCATCCTTATCCTCTTCCAGAACCTGAAATGTGAACTCCAGGTCTATGGCTGATCTTTGGTTATCATCTCCGTTATGGGCAGTTATTGATTCTTGTGCCTGAGTCTGAGAGTAGGCCGAATTTGGAGATAGCGAAAGCACAGCGAAAAGGACAATAACGGCAATTGTTGAATTTGTCTTGAGTTTCATTTTAAATTCCTCCGTATATTTAAACATGGGTTGTGTCTCTACAGTCCTGCACGGTATTCATTTCAGGTATTTGTTTCTTAAATATCGCATGCTGGAGTCGTGGAAAACATGGAGGCCCGCGGGACCTCATAGTCTCAGACGCGCATATAAGTAAAAACAGACTTTTCATTGTAGTGTCCTCCTTTTACAAAGTCCTGGAGTGAGCTCTTTTATATTACTTTGTGTGTTAAAGTCTTGTGCGCAAGTTTTCAACCAACTTAGGAGGAGTAGCGCAAGGAGGATTATTGCCTACTGCCTTTCTGTTTATGGCTAGAATTTTGACATACTTCTGTTGTAATGGGGTCTATTAAAAATCGGATGTCATTAGATAAGCTGAAGCAAGATACCGAAAATCCCCCAGATTTAGTGTTACTATACCAAAATTATTTGTTAACATCAAGGGATTCTGTCTAGCTCCGAATTCTCATAACATGCCGAAGAGTCGATAGTGTGGCGCGAGTTTTTCCAGGGCCAACGCATGGTGTGACCTCAGCGCTGAGATGAGGGTGCGTAATATTAGAAAAAGCATGCGAGTTATATAATGCTTGAATTAGTGTAAATGCAAGTATTGCAGAGTAGACGGAATAAACATAAGACACACGGGCGGAGAGCGAACCGCTGCTTTACTGGGTATCCAGATTGTTCCGAGAAATCTCCCTCAGCCGTTCCGAGCGTGGACGGTCGATGAGAAGCCAGATGAGAAGATTTCCGATTCCGTAGGCGCAGATCAGAATCCCGCCGACGAGCGCCCCATTCCGTACTCCCTCGGTCCTGATCAGGTTCCGCAGCAGCGGAATCACGAGAACCGTTATTCCCAGGACGAACGCCATTATACTTCTGCGCAGCGATCCCTTCTGCATGTACTCCTCCAGGGCGAGTAACCGCTGATTGAACAGACCGTTACCCTCCTTGGTGGATTCGGAGAGCAGCCGCATGTAGTCGCGCATGAATCTGTCCCGGCGCAGATGGTTGAGCACGATCCAACCAATTAAACCGAATGTGAGCAGCAGAGCGATGGCTTTCATGATATCCTCCTGTCGTAAAAGTTCTCGCACCCGATGGCTCCCGCGGGGCGCACCCCCCGGACCTGGGTGGCCCGGATTTGGGACTTTCCAATCCGGCTGAACCGTGCGCGTGCTAGTCGTCCGTCCTGTCGCTGGAGTCGCTCTTTCCGTTGTCATACCAGCCGATGAGTCTCGTGATGTCTCCGGACGCGGCCCTTTCGAACTGGATTTGGAAGTAGTATAACTCATCGGAGACCGGTTTAAACCAGTCGTTTCCCATCGGGACCAGCCGGTGCGCCTTGCTGCCTTCCCGTTGATAGACGAGGGCGCCATTCTCGATCGAGATCCGCCGTTTGCCGAAGCGCCCGACGTAGGCCTGCAGCTCATCATCGGCAAGCTCGACGGAATGAATGGCTGCCTTGAGTGGCCTCAAGAACCATTCCCGCTCGTAGCGCCGGTCTTCGTCGTCCTCTTTCTGGAGGGTTTCCTTCAACGCGTGGGCGTGGGCGGCCGCCAGGGCTTGCCCGAACGGAACAGCCACGTCGGGGATAACCCCGACACCTTCCCAGTCTTTCCCCGTCGCGGGGTCGACGTGGATCTCGTGCGGGATGTACACCTCCAGGCGCAGATTGGGAACGTGTGACAGGTGCGTGCCGTGTGCCGCCCCGCCCGTGGTATCGCCGATCAACGTGGCGCGCCCGAGGTTCTGCAGAGCAAACGCCATCATCTCACCGCCGGAATATGTCTCGTGACCTGTCAGCACATAGACGGGTACGTCGGCAAGGCGTTTGCCGGGAACGTGTTCAAGCGTCCAGTGCTCGACGGTGTGATTCTTGATGCGGTTCGTCTCGGTAATATAATGAACGGGTTTGTCGAAAAAGTAGCTCAGGATGATCTCGATGACTTCCCGGCGGCCGCCCCAGTTCTTGCGCAGATCGATGATGACGGCGTCGCAATGCGAGAGAAAGGTCATCGCGGCGTGCGCGGTCGCTCTGCCTAGGTGGGCCCAGGTGAATTCGCTCATGTCGAGGAGACCGATGTTACCCGGCAGCCGCTCGACTTTGTTGAAACCTTAATTGATGTATCGCATCCGCGAATTGTACTGATCGCGCCACCGATCGTCGAGCCCGGCGGCCGCGGCCGCCCCTGGAGAGTCGCTCATGACGCGAAATCCCATATGGCGATTGGCCTGGACAGACCATAAATCGCGCATGAGGGTCTGCAGAAAGTCGTCGAGCTTGTCGATGTCGTCGTAAGCACCGGTTCGGTTGCGCTCGGCCAGGTGGTCGGCCATCTGCCGGGCGGTCTCGGGGAAGACGTACTGGGCGAGGAGCAGTGCGGAGATAGAGTCGATCACTGCCGATCGGCTGCGGGCGTCGACCTTGAGGTCGTCGCCGATCGTAATGTCCGCGCTGCTCGCCGCGGCCGGCGACGCCAGCACAAGGCCGAGGCATCCAATGATCATGACCCGGCGGCAGCACCACCGGGCAGCGGCGCGAATCATCCGTGCGATATTGGAGAGGGGGATATTGATCGTCATGGTAGCCTCCTGAGTCATCATGATATTCTTCCGTACGAACCGCAGGTCTGGGTCTCTTAAAACATGTGTTGCGCGAAGGCGCCCTGGGGTTTCAGAATAATTACGAGATTTGCTGAAACTTCTCGCGCACGATCTGCAACAAATATATGGGAGGTCCTTGGCGTCGCCGGCCGCGGTAGTGAAAGAATTGTCGATATCATGGACACGGAACGTCTCGTTCACGAGCACAAGGATTTGGTCTATCATGTTCTGTGGCGGATGGTCCGTGACCGTGAGGCCCACGGGGACCTCTTCCAGGAGATTTTTCTCAACATCCTACGCGGGCTGCCGGATTTTCGCGGGGAGGCGAAGTTGTCGACATGGATTTACGGAGTGGCGGTCCGCACCTGTTTGCTCCACCTTAGGCGAATCAAGAACGAACCGCTGACATCGCTGGACGAGCGGCAGGAGCGGGGCGCGCCGGAGCCGTCCGATGCAGCCGCGCTGGCGAGTTCGGCGGACCTGCAGTCGGAGGTTGACAGGGAACGGGCACTCGAACGGGCACTCGGCGGATTGCCGATGAAATACAAGCTGCCGCTCACTCTGTTCTACCTCGAGGGACGGTCCTACCGGGAGATCGCCGAGATCCTGTCTGTACCACTCGGAACGGTGAAAACCCACATCTATCGCGGTCTGCGGGAAATGCGCCGCAAGCTGGGAGGCGAGTTGCATGACCATCTGTGAGAACGACGCGCTGAAGATGGACTACCTGAGCGGGAATCTCTCGCCGGAACAACTCCAGGAATTGGAACATCACTTCGTGGACTGCTCGGCATGCCGGGAAGAACTGGCCGAGTTGCGGATGTTGGCCGAGGAACTGACCACGCTGCCTCAGCCCTCCTGCCCGGATCACCTCGCAGCGAGCGTAGCGCATCGCTTGAGCGAATACAGCCGCTTCCGCCTGGCGTTATCCGCTAGGCGGTTTGCCGTGGCGTCGGCGCTGGTCGGAGCCTTCGGGGTGTTGGGGGTGATCGTACTCCAGCAGACGGGACTTGCGGAGCTTGTGGAGACGACGCTGGTTGCGCTCACCGATGCAGTCCTCGAGATCTTCACGCGTTCGTCGACGACTGCCTCGCTCGGGCTGGGCGGGGAAAGCTTGTTTTTTATTGTCTCCTTCGCCGCGATGATCATGCTTCCGTCGCTCGTGGAGAGCATCGGTTTTCTGGTCGCCCGGCGGCACTTCATGGCCGACGAATTGCGCCGGTGATAACGTGTAGGCGTAGGGTAAAAATATTCAGCCCATATCCAACTTGCAATTTTTCCTCTAGTTATCTCTCCTAGAAAGATGCCGATCTCAGCCGGTGTATTGGCCACCGATTTCATCCTGCTGTTTCCGAAACCCCGTAGGGTCAAATAATTCAGCCGACGTACAATAGCATGTGATGTATGAAATGTTTGAATCAGGGTAGGTGCAATTATTATAAGGCTGATGGAATAAATAGAAGAAACACATTAGTGCCGAACTGAATGAATCTCAGGGTTAGACACAACTCACGAGCATGTCTTTTATAACTCGTAAACTCTGCTTGAATGTTCGTCAGAGTCTATGTTAAAATTATTCCCTTGATTAAACAGAAAGCGGCTTGGAATTAGAGACATGTCAATTCGCTATGGCTTACAGACGCTTTGGCGATCCTGGGCTAAGAGATATTGACAGGGAGGTTCAAAGTGAGAAAGAGCGTACTTTTATCGTTCGTTCTGATACTAATCTTTTCTACGGCCATTCAGGGAACTACCCGTTATATCAAGGTTGATGGTAGCGGTGATCAATCAACTATTCAGGCGGGCATAGATGCCAGCTCGACTGGGGATACAGTGCTGGTCGGCCCGGGGACATTTACCGGTACCGGTAACCGAGATATTAATTTTAGCGGAAAAGCGATCGTGGTGATGTCGGAAATGGGTACCGACTCGACGATCATTGATTGCCAGGGATCGTTTGGAGACGAGCATAGAGGTTTTAATTTTACTTCCGGAGAAGATTCGCTTTCCGTACTGCAAGGATTTACCATAATGAATGGCTACTATGATAACGGTGGTGGTATTCATTGTGTTGATTCATCGCCTACTATCCATGAGAACGTTATAACCAGCTGCTATAACGGTGGGATATATTGCAATAGAACGTTTACAATAATAAAGAATAATTTAATCTATGACAATTCGGCGGGATTTGGAGGAGGGATTTATTGCCTCGAAGATACTTCGGCCATCACCGGTAACGAGATTCTCAATAACTGGAGTAATGATGGTGGTGGTATCTGGTGTTCGTCCAGCCTGATTGATATCACTGGGAACGTAATAAAGAATAATAACGATCCATTGTCCTCTGCTGGCGGTGGGATCTATCTGGGATCCGGGACTTATTCAGTCATCAGTAACAGGATTGAAGATAATCAGGGAATTGTGGGGATAGGAATTTATTGTACAAATAGTGATGTGATCATACGTTATGATACCCTGCAAGACAACCGCCATTACCCACAGAGTGGTGGTCCGGGTGGAGGAATATATTGCTACGGTGGCAACTGTATTATCGAGCATAACATAATCACTGGGAACTCAGGGGGAAACGGAGGAGGGATCAGTCTATCTAGTCCAGACACCGCTAAGGTCAGGTACAATCAGATTATTGGGAACGATGCAATTCGTATGGGGCCCTGTAAACTGTTTGAAAGCAGAGAAAGATCGTTATCCAGCAATAGTGAATTATATAATCCAACTCAAGGAATAGCGGGTTGTCCCTCCTGAAAATTGCATCCGGGGTAATTATCAATAGTTCTTTGTATCTGAGTTGAAGCTATAAGCCGAAAAAAACTCGTGATTTTGAGGTTGTTGAAGAGGAGGAAGGGGAGAGGCGTAATCTATCCTAGATTTGGACAGAATGATCCCAGTGAAAGAATTGATCCAATAGCGTTCTTAACTAGGCGACCAGCCGATAATACCGATGATGCAGTCCGCCGACCATCGGTTTGTCTTTGATCGGTCCGAAATCAGGAGTTTCAATTGGTCGTGTATCCGGGCAGTCCTTTTCCAAAACAAGATGAGTGCGGCACTCGTGATAGTAGCGAAAGTATTGCTTAAGAACTCGACGGAGATGTTTATCATTGAAAATAATCACATGATCTAGACATTCTCGCCTAATAGAACCGATCAACCTCTCGATGTATGGGTTTTGCCAGGGCGATCGAGCTGATATAAGCACCTGCTCGATGCCCATTGATTCAACACGACGATTGAACTCTTCCCCGTATTTACCATCCCGATCGCGTAGCACGTACCTAGGAGCTGTATCCCACGGGAAAGCATTCACGATCTGTTGCCCTGTCCAAGCAGCGTTCGGTGACTCGGTCACATTGAAATGGATAATGTTTCGCCGCTCATTACTCAGAACAAGGAAAGCGAAGAGCACGCGGCAAGCCGCTGTAGGAAGGGCGAAAAAATCCACAGATACAATGTCCTAGGCAGGTTCGGCCAGAAATGAGCGCCAGCCCTGGGATTGGTCATAGGCTTTAATCACTGTCAGAATATTACTAATACAACGGATCCGATTCAGTAAATCAGGCAACTATCCTAAGAAATGATCCGCCCACCTGAAACCATCCACGTGTCGGAGGCAGAAGCAAAACGGATACGTGACTTTCACTCTTCTTCCCGCTGACTGATCTCCA
>CP070727.1:579389-605788 GCA_020350885.1 bacterium
CAGGCGTCGACGTTCTACGCTGAGTACGAAACAGGAGTCTATTCCGGCTACTATCGACCGCAACACGTTCTCGTCCTCATGACACCGCGGACGTCGAGTTCCGGCCTGGATATGGCACTGTTTCTCTATTGCTCCGGCGCGAAGCTGGTTGGGACACCGTCAGCGCAGTCGCCGAATTCCTGGGGCAACCTGCTGGAATGGCAACTGACCAACAGTAAAATCAGCGGAGAAGTCTCGAGTTCGTTTGATATCGCTTTCGGTGACGATCCCGAGAAAGGACGTGTCCTTCCGGTGCATTTCCCTCTGAAATGGGAGAAGCTTGCATCCTATGACTTCGATCACAATGCGTGCTTCTTGTTCGCGATAGAAATCTTGAAGGAGTTGGATGATCCACAATAAGCCTGTAGTGTGTGCATCCCGAATACCGTATGAAACAATTCGACAGGAACCTGACCGAGTCAACCGCTGGAAGCCCAGTTCTCACCCCAAATAAACTGGCTCCCCAGACGAAACTTCTTCATAACCATTCTCCGTTTTTCAGGAGGGTCGGAGATTTAAAAATTGGGGCGATTTGTGTTAACCGAGAGCATTGCGGCCCGAAGAGATCGCAATATACGTCCAAACGCGTTTTGAACCCGGGCGATAGCCCAAGGTATGAATGATTACCGGCAAAGGTGCATCATAGCATAGTAACAGTTCCAGCATCATATTTTAAATTCTGCACGATCGAGGTGACAGCCAGCCCTCCGACGGTGAGCGGTATATTCAATCCCTGAGGCTCTCCAACCTCGATAAAAATCCTTGCAAGGCGATCCCTCTCGTTGCCCTGCTCGATTATCATTGGTCCGGGAACTAACACAGCGTGCCGTATGAGATAGGCTGCGATTGATCCCGTACCGCTCCCCGAGCCAACATCCTCCCAGAGACCAATAGAGGGAGAGAAGGTTCTCGAGAAGGCGGTGGCATCTTGACTGACCGGTTCAAGTGTGAAGATGTCGTTTGTCTGGATATCGTATTGTTGATTCAACAGGTTCAGCTTGATGAGATCGGGTTTCAAATTGAGCAGGATTTCCTGATGCATCATCGGAATGACCAACTGCCTCAATCCGTATGTAAGGATTTCCAGCGGTAGACCGGTTCCTAATATCTCCTGCTTGTCAACCCCGAGGATATTGGCGAGATCGGGAACAGGAATGTCAGCTCGTTGAATATTGTCACGTTTTTGGTGAATCATCATTCGGCGCAGAATGCCTGAATTTCCGTCCGCGCAGGTGATGTGCACTCCATCTGTCGACATGATGTTATCCGTCGATTCGTCCTTTACATCGATATAGATATCGAGCGGTACACTACCGATTCTTGTATCGAACTGGATCGATGTAATCCCGTGATGCAATGGCAATCTTCTATCTTCGATAACACCGAAGCATGCAGCTATCAGCGCATGGCTGCTCAAATCGAGCTCGACGCACTGTGTAAAAAACCGCACCCTGAAAGCACTTTTTGATGAATTGGGAGACATAACGAATGCGCACTCTGCGAGATTTAATTCTGCGGCAATACGATGCATATCTTCTGTTGTAAGTCCATCTCCCATCGTTATGATACCTGCGGGATTGCCGCAGAAGGGTTTCATTGTGAATACATCAATCTTTTTAACTTCTATACTCCGCATGGTCCTAACTCACGAATCGGATCAGGTCGTGTTATAAAATGCTACACCATAGTACAAGAATCCCTTATCTATATTTCTTGACTTAAGGTAAGTAGGAAACAACAAAACCGTTCACTATTTATTAACTGGTTGATAAGGCAAGAGTTGCGGTATGTTACACTATCGGCCCGCTGGCCTTTTCTCAAGTGACCGGCATTCAATCATACTAATAGCAAAAAGGATTCCAACTAGAATGGGTGATATTTTGATACGTGAATTGACCTTCCCCCTCTGACTAACCAGCAAGAAGCAACAATCAAACCCTAAATACAGAATGGCTCCTCAAACGTAACTCTCTTCGGAATGTTCTCAGTTTTTCAGGAGGGCCGAAATGAGCTAACTGAGGGCTATCTGCGTTAACCGAGAACATTGAGTACCCCGAGGCCGTGGTCGGACTCCATAAGATTCGGTTGGGGCGCGGGGAACTGCTACATCATATCATCTGCATTGGCGGCCAGTTGAGGGTTTCGGAAAATCAGGATAAAATCGGCGGGAATGTACATCTGCCTACGTCATGTAAGTCCAATGAGGATTGTTAATTATACGTCGGCTGAATGATTTTACCCCACGGGAATAAACGGAAGGCGCAAGCTCTAATCAATGGTCATGTTAATGAACGAATAGTAAAACAACCATCGTGTAAAATTTCATTTATATAATAGGATAATATATTTTACACCATGTAAATAAACTTTTCCTTGACGAAATAAGTAAATAGTGGTATAAAGTGGTGTAAATCGGGATTCTGTAAATCCACAAAAATCAGCAAAGGAGGTAATTCACGTATTCCCCTACAGGGGATTTCAAATCGGCTTTGGCTGCGATGAACCGCCGTATTCAGGAAGGTCAAAGCATCAATTCGATCCTTAAGACCGGGTGTCATCGAATAAAAGGAGGGTTGTCATGAAAAGGTTTCTAATTATCCTGAGCCTCACTCTGCTGGTTGGTATGTTCACTCTTGTTGATTCAGCATATGCACAACTTGAGATCACCAATGTAACAGCGGAAGTAGACCCGTTGGAGTGTGAGATGACAATCGAATGGGATACAAACGCTAAAAGCTCTACCAAGGTTTACTACGGAACAGATCCTGGAAATCTCAACTACACCGCGACGGGCGATGATTGCGTATTGCACCATATCGTTACATTTAATGTAGAGAGCTTCGGAAATGTCTACATCTATTATAAGGTTGAGTCAGCGACGAATTGTGAAACCGCCCAGGAAACCGGTTCTAAGAGGAGAGGGTATTGCATTAAAGAGGAACCGTAATATGCGGTAATGCGTTGATACGCTACAGTGCAGGATCTAAGTTCAATGGTGAGGAACCCGGGATACTTGACGGTACCGGGTTCCTTTCGAATTGTCGGAATCTGGTACCCCAGAGGTGAAAAAGCTGTTTACCAACTCTGGATGTTAACCAGAGAGTGAGAGAGTTAGTAGGAGGTCTCATCCGGTTTCGGGTGCAACCAGAGTTTTCAATTTCGAAACAGAGAGTCGGGTAGTTGGTGGGCAATTATGCAAATCTATATAACTGGTGGGGATATACAAAAACCCTGGCGGTACTACACCCCAGGGTATCTGTTAACCAACGGTAGGCTTTATACTCGGATAAAAAATATCTGGCTCCCCAGGTGAGACCCTCTTCATAACCACTCTCTGTTTTGGGGTTTTGGTGTTGGCTTTCGAGAAATCCGCTAAGTGCAAGAATAGCAACTCGGACGGAATAAATAGAAGGTATAATATATGTGTGAAGCTTTGTCGCACCATTTTGCGGAATAGCAGGGTAATGGGCTCCTAAGAAAGAAGCCCCGGATGATAGCGATTCGGGGCTTCATGCAAATCATAATTCAAGCAACGAGCTTGAACTATCTTCCTTTCTTATTACGAAACCAGTAACTATAGGAATTGCGCGTCATAGCGCCGCTTCCCTCGTTATCACGGTCACGGTCACGATCACGATCCCTCACATACGCTCCCTCGCAGTCATCGCATCCGTCCCCGCCACCATTTTGCCGACCATAGCCCGTTCCATCCTCGGGTCTCACCCAGTCGGGATCGAGACCGTTCGGAACTCCGTCTCCGTCGCTGTCTCTCAGCCACTGATAGAAGTATGCGAAAGCATTCCCCGTTCCATCCCCTTTCGTCCCGAACGGACCTGCCGCCATGGATTCAGCCGAGCCTATGACCAGTAGCAGCATCAGTGCAAGCACGATAGTGGTTGCTTTCCTCATTGTTCACCTCCATACGGTCAAAAGTGCTGCATCCACTAACCAACCTTTAGCCGGGAAATGAACGCAAGCCGCGAACCAATTTTGAATATACGATGTAAGGTGTTTATTAACAGTATATTGGAGTTGAGATAGTCGAAGATGATAGGTAAAAAGTGTACCATTTGGTACATTCGCGAGGATCATCTGAACGAAATGGTCTAACAATCCCTGTGGCTTCTATTAATTCCGTCCACATTGCAATACCTGTACTTACCCTGATTTAAACAGTATATAAATTGTTAATTGTATGTCGGCTGAATTATTTGACCCTACGGAATAACTGTGCCTTCTATTTATTCTATCCGCCTTGAAATAGTTGCACTTATCCTCCCCAGACTGGAATTATTGAAAAGGTGCTGTGATGTTCTTGTTTGATATGATTGGCTCCCCAGGTGAGACCCTCTTCATAAACACTCTCTGTTTTTACGCTCTGTCGCTCATTTCCGAGAAATCCACTAACTGCAAAAATGGCAACATATACGGAGTTGTTAAAACACTCAACGAAACAAGTGTTATCAGACGCAAAAGGGGGGCTATGTCAACTTGCGGAAATGTGTGTACAATGATTGCATGTAAATTATAGTCGAACTACCAGTTTGATATCGGCCGTATTATTTGATCTGACGGGGTGAACAATTCACAACACTCTATAACACGCTCCTAGAACGTCCTTGCCTCGACGGATCATAATGTGATACCTTTCTTTACAAAACATTACAAGTAAGGCACCCTGAACAAATCTATGGCGCTCTTGTATCCGATTCCAATGAGGAGTATCACATGCGACTCACCACAGGAGTCTCTACCCTTATTCCACTCTGTGCCTTGTCGATTATGTTGCACTCCTCCTGCGGTGAGGACGTCGTAACACCCGTACCCAACGATGGGACTTCATCATTCTGGCAGGTGGCAACGACGAGGCTGCCGTGCGAGGGTGTACACGGCACATCGGCGGACAACGTCTACATAACCGGCCAGGGTGGTAATTTCCTCCATTTTGACGGCAAGGGATGGAGTATCGTTCCGAACTGCGGCGGCAACTTCATGTCGGTGTGGTGTAGTCCCGACACGAGCGTCTACATCGTGGGGTGGGAGGGTAGAATCTGTAGCCTCCACAGCACCGGTCATCAGCTCATAAGCAGCGGTACCACAAACATCCTCAGGGATGTGTGGGGTTCGGGCGCCGCCGATATCTTCGTCGTCGGAGCCGATGGTACAATAATAAATTACGACGGGGCAACATGGGATACGATGACAAGCCATACCGACGAGTTCCTCGAGGCAGTGTGGGGTAGCTCGGCGAATAATGTCTACGCTGTTGGAAACTTTAGAACCGTCCTCAGATTCAACGGCACCGCGTGGCACGAGATCCCCACAACCGGGATCGAAATGCTCTACGACGTGTGGTGTACATCGGACAGCGTGGCTTTTATCGTCGGCGAAGGGGGTCTCATCCTTCGATACGACAACGACGGCTTGCACGAGATGCAGATCGACACCGACAAGAAGCTCACGTGCGTGTGGGGTGCCTCGGAACAGGATGCCTTCGCCGGGGGCGAGAACGGCGTGCTACTGCACTACGACGGTTACGTGTGGAGCGAGATGCCACGCCCAACCACCGAGGAGATAAAGGACATATGGGGAAGCTCAGGCGGCGATGTCTGGGCCTTAAGCGGATTAGAGATATTCCACTACAACGGCGCCGAGTGGTCCAACGTTCTGAACTACGGAACACATTACCGCCTGTCTGATGTATACGTCTTCTCTGAAACGGATGTTTTCACCGTCGGGGACAACGGAGCAGTCATCTACTACGACGGGACGGCATGGACCGATCTGATGAGCGGCTATAACTACTGGTTCAGCGCGATCTGGGGCACGGCACCCAACAATGTCTACTTCGGGGGCCGGTTCGGAACGATACTGCACTACGATGGTATCGGCCTGAGTACCGTCCAGGTCGATTCATCGTATACGGTCGACGCCCTGTGGGGCGCCTCAGAGCAGGATATCTTTGGCTGCGGGTTCAACGGCGTGATACTGCGGTACACCGGTTCCGTCTGGAACGTCATGGAGAGCAATACGTCCGAGCGTCTAACTTGCATATGGGGAACATCCTCACACAACGTATACGCCGCCGGTTCCAACGAGACGATCATGCGCTTCGACGGCGCTGATTGGACGGAAGCGTACAAAGGAGACGGAACCAAAACCTTCGTTGACATTTGGGGAACATCACCGAACAACATCTACGTGATCGGATGGTATGGCACGATGCTTCATTTCGACGGCTCCGAGTGGAGCCCCGTCAGCACGAACACCGATGAGTCTCTGTACAGTATCTGGGGCACCTCGTCACGCAGTATCTTCGTATCGGGAGGTTCGGGCACGATGCTCCACTACGACGGAACCGGGTGGCGGCACATCCCGTCCAGCGCCGGGTACCTTAATATTCATGATGTACACGGCATCTCGGACGACTGCGCCTATGCCGTCGGGTGGAATGGGCTCATCCTCAGGTATGGGCCGTAGGTGTCACGCCCGTTGTTGGATGCAACGGCGATCTTACTCGCCATCTTTCCCTTTTAGCTACTTCAATCCCCGTAAGGTAAAGAAACTCAACCGGCCTCCGAGGTTGCTGAGGATCTAATGTTGTTACATCGAACACGTTGGTCGAATCTCGGCCGAGAACAATATAGGTGATGCATGTGCAGACGATTATCCGATCAGGTAAATCATAAGTCGCCCCATGCAGTTCGTGCTTGCCGCTCACAGATAAAGCCTGTGGCTTTTATTTATTCTGTCTACCATGCAATACTTGCATCTACTCCAAATTGGACATTATATAGATACTGTTAATTGTTCGGCAGCTGAATTACTTTACTCTACGAGTTATTAGGAAGGACAGTACGCACGCATTCTTGACAAGAAATCGAAGTTCCTATAATCATTACCCATTGCTGCGGGGCCGACGGGCAGCAACTCTGTCGGCCCCGTTCAGTCAATCAGAGATGTGCCCTTCCCTGGGCACTCATCTTAATAGAACCATTTTCTTCGACATCGTTTCGTTGCCTACTTTCAACCTGTAATAATAGACACCGGAACCGACAGCCCTTCCGTGTTTGTCAACGCCTCTCCATTCGACAGCGTGCAACCCTCTGATCATACGCTCATTATCCACTAGACGAACAATCAGCCTTCCGGATGTATCAAAAATCTCGAGAGTTACAACGCTCTCATCCGGAACAAAGTAATGTATCCTCGTCAGGGGATTGAAAGGATTTGGTACGGCATTGCCCAATTGCACAACTTCGATCTCTTCGATCTTGGGACCCTCCGGACGCCTGCCCACGATCTTTATGCAATCACTGGCCTCAATTGGAGTTCCATCCATCAGAGCGAACGTAATCATCAATTCGACAATTACCCCGTGCTCCAGCGGTCCGAGGATTTCGGAAAGCTCATTCCTACTGAATTTCAATGTGAGGTCGAGGTAACCATCGGGGCCCTCATCCGTGCAAGCACAATAACCACCATTCTCAACCGGCCGCGTAACATCTTCATAATTACTTCTCAGCGGTGAAATCCCTTCGAGAAGAATCGTCGATACATCGATGTCGTTGACATCGGCATCCTCACTACCAACGATCGCCGCCGGCAACACGCCACCGGTCTTCCTTTCAATGGCGTAATCATCTTTTTGCCCTTTGCCATTGCCTCCCTCATTGGGTTTATCCTTGATGTTGAATGGATTCGGGCACGATCCCGGCTTGATGTCCAGAGCGAATCCAGGTGCGAAGATGTCACCGTACTGGTCTATACGAAGGGCATAGATATCATAGTCACTTCCACTGCGGTTATCCCACCAGGCGATAACCGCTCCTCCGGAACCGTCCGATACCACGCCCGCTGATTTATTGGTCACCTGCAAGTTTGGAGCGGCGGAAATTACGACACCGCCCACACTCCATTTGAGAACCCCTGATGCATCTATTCTCTGCGCATATACATCATGTATGCTCTGCCCAAAAGGATATTGGCACCACGCTAAGATCGCACCCCCTACTCCGTTGCTGACGATCCCGTAATTAGATTGACCATGAGTCGTCGTAGGCGCCAAGCCGACACCATTGGCAGCCCAGTAGGGGCTGCCCATTGCGTCAACGCGTTGCACGTAAATCCCCGAAGCACCGGGTCGACCGTCTCCCCATGCTATGAATGCCCCGCCAAGGCCGTCAGGAAGGAGTTGAGGCCAGCCATCGTCGCCCGGCGCCGTGCCGATACCAATACCGTTCGGTATCCATACCACAGTGCCGGATGAGTTGATACGCTGTGCATAGATATTATCTTCGTAGTATCCGCCGACGCGTCCATCGATCCATGCCATGATGGCTCCACCCGCCCCGTCCGAGACGATGTCCGGATAACACTGGTAGTTGGGCGCCGTGCAGATGGCCACCCCGTTGGTGGTCCACATCGGTGTTCCGGAAGCGTTCACCCTCTGGGCGTAGATATCCGTGCCCGAGCTGCTGTGCCAGCCGCTGTACCACGTGATGATCGCACCACCACTGCCGTCACCGATCAGGACTGGTGAATACTGATGGCCGGCAGCAGTGCATACCGCCACGCCATTTGTTGTCCACAGAGCATTCCCCAGCGCGTCCACGCGCTGGGCATATATATCATGATGACCGGCACGTTCGTCGTCCCAGGAGATGATCGCTCCGCCGGAGCCGTCAGGTACGATGATGCGGTATCCCTTGTAATAAATCCATGGTGGATACCCCTGGTTACCGGGCGCCGTGCATACGCTCACTCCGTTCACCGTCCATAGTACGTTGCCGGAGGCGTCAACGCGCTGGGCGTAGATGTCGTAGTCGCTTCCACGATGGTCGTACCACGTGATGATCGCTCCGCCCGCACCGTCGGAGCAGATGCCCGGATATTCCTGATTGCCCGGGGCCATACAGATTGCTATACCATCTGCGATCCAGAGGTTGTTTCCCATGCCGTTTACACGCTGGGCGTAGATGTCCCAGTGGCCGGCACGCATATCGTGCCATGCTATTATCGCCCCCCCCAAGCCGTCTGAAACGACTGCCGGATACTGCTGATTACCGGACGCCGTGCAGATGGCATTTCCATCTGTGATCCAAACCGCCAAAGCGGACGAGGAGAGGAGCAAAAGGCACGTCAGCACAACGCCCGTCATAATCCACTTGTGCCTCATTTTGATCACCCTCTTTCACACACTGACAATACAATGCCACGTTGTCACACAATCAGTCTCCGTGACTGAGAGCGTGAGAACGTCGTTTGTTTTAGGATCCGAAAAGCCTCGCGTCCGACCCTTGAACGATCCCTCCTCCCACGGGCTTATAGTAACGCTTCGCAGCTCTATCTGTTGAACTATGTGAGGATTGTCTATTGAACGTTTCATCCAGCAGTAGAGATTTCTCGCGACTAACGAGTAGCCGGCTTCCCAGATCCCAGCTAATTCATTCTCAATGACTTAAGCATAAAATGGAAGCATGCTCCTGATTTGCACAAATAGTAAGATCTGATTCATAGCATGCCAACACACTACGCACCACTCCGCTCCAAGAAGATTATTTACAGATTAAAGATTAGTGCCCTTAATGATGTGCTTATATTATAGCCCAATTTTACATTTTGTCAATACAGCCATATTGTTATCAGAGTTGAAATTTCACCGTAGATTGAACTTGGAAAACTTGGTGGTGCCTCATAAATTGAGTGTATTACAACGATAAAGCAAGAAACCACGCCTCAAGAGTCGAGATAAACTCCTTGGTCATCCTCCTGAGGATATGGCCGGCAATTCTCGGAAGATCTTGCGCATTCCTGGAATCTGAGGAGAATCGGGGAACCCGAGCTTGGACTGCAAGCGCCATTAGTCGACTTGATATTAGCAACACATTCTCCCGGCTCATCCGTATCAATTTTTTATCAGATTGATTCTTTCGGAGGAGACCGCTAAGTGCAAGAATAGCAATGCGGATAGAATAAATAGAAGGCACATCCAAGAAATAAGGTGACCACCCGCGCTCAGGTACAAATTCGGCTTATGTCCCGCGGCGCGCGAGATGATTCACCCCCTCCAAAAGCATATCGATATGCTTGAACGAAACATAAACATTCGTCGATACCCTTACGCCTTGCGTATTATCAGATTCTCTTCCTATTGTCCTTATGACAATATTATACTTTTCTCTTAGAAAGCTGACTATCCTTTCGGGATCCACACCGCTAATCGAAAAAGCAGTGAGTCCCCCACTCAAATATGTATTCAACGAAGTGTGCAGCCTTACTTTCGGAATCGACTGCAATTCCTTCTTCAAGTATCCGGCGAGTGTTTTGATTCTTCTTTCTATACGATCCTTTCCAATGATATTTTGGAAATCAAGGGCTTCTCCAAGCGAAAAGATTAGAGGATCAGCCCTCTGCCCGAGTGTTTCGAATCTGCTGGCATCCTCATGTGTATCCCAGCCAGAAGAAGCGATCGAGGGCCATATTATATCTTGAACGTCTTTTCTTACGTACAACAGACCACATCCGGTTGGTGCACCAAGCCATTTGTAAGGACTGGACGCTAATGCGTCGATTCCCAAGGTTTTAACATCGATATTCAGCATTCCAATTCCGTGTGCACTGTCAGCGAGGAGAAATATGCCGTTCTCGTGAGCAAGATCACTTAACTCCTTAATCGGAGCGATAAGACCTGTGATATATACTGTATGACTGATGCTAATGACTTTGGTTCTCGGCGTTATGGCATTTTTAAATGATTTAATGATTTCATCTACACTTTTCGGTGGTACACCAAGTGAGACTTCTGTAACTTTTATACCATACCGCTTCTCTCTCATCTTCCAAGGATGTATACCAGCCGGATGTTCGTGAGAAGAAATAAGTACCTCATCACCTTCCTTTAAGTCCAATCCGCTGGCAATCAGATTCATACCTTCGGTTGTATTTCTATTGATTACCACCTCATCCGGTGCAGCGTTGATGAATTTCGCAAGCTTCTCACGGACTTCTTCCCGCTTCTTGGGGAAGTAGTTATAACAGTCGAATGGATTGGTCGCCTGAACCTTGAAGTATTTGACGAGCGTGTTAAAAACCGGCTCTGGCATGGGGCCGACTGTCCCATTGTTCATCATGATGAGATCGTCCTGGAAGATAAAATGTTTATGCAACGCATCCCAATAAACACCATCGGGAGCATTTTCTCTGATAAACTTCTCGTTCAGTTCTGTAATATTTTGATAGATGGCGGCGTTTGCTTTGTTTAACATGTATATTGATAGTGCCGAACATCCAATTAGGGATGCAAGGAATCCCCTCCTATCCATTTTCTTACCTCTTTTCATTGAAAGGATAGAAACGCTCATTCAATCCACCACAGCACAGCACTCTATTTCAACTTGCGCTCCAAACGCAAGGCCACTTGTCGCAAACGTGCTTCGAGCAGGCCTGTTCTGCGGAAAAAAGATGATATACACTGCATTCATGTCAGCATAATCCCTTATATCACTTAGCATCACAGTACTTTTTACCACCCTGTCCAGTGACGAGCCATATTTTTCGAGCGTTTCTTTAATATTCTTTAATACCTGCTCAGTCTCGGCTTTGATACCACCAGGAACGAGTTCATTGGTGCTCGGATCGATACCAACTTGCCCCGACAGATACAGCATATTCCCCACGCGTACGGCTTCTGAGAATGGACGATCCAGTGCACCCTCGGAGACCAGGAATCTCACCGGAGGCGGAACATCAGGTTTTTGCTGCGGTTGGCAAGACACCACCAACACAAGCATCCCCAGGATAGTAATTATTCTAGAATGCATGGTACACCTCCTCTTAACCGGTGCTCTTACAGGTTCTACAGAAATGAACTGAATAATAAACAAGAAGTTATACTTCACATATGCCTTTACAAAATTAATCTTGTCCCAGGCGATTAACAGTATCATGATTTCCTGCAATTATCAATTGAGATTGGTTGCCGGATTTTGGTATTTGTTCATGTAATCGGCGCGTAAAGATATACATAGGCGGGAACTAGATTTTCACTGTGAGAGTATCACAGCTAAATTTTCTCTAGAAGCCCGGAAGCGTTCCCCATTATCCCAATTAAAAGTGAATAGATAGCTATAAGTTAAATCTGGCTCCCCAGACGAGACCTTTTTCATAACCACTCTCTGTTTTACGGCTCTATCGCTGGCTTCTGGGAAATCCACTAAGTGCAAGAATAGCAATGTGGATGGGATTTTCAGGAGACACAAGGCTGTATCTCATCAACAGGGAACGTCATTAATACCCAGAGTATTGCCCATTATTATTGGATAAGTTTTTTCTTCGCCTTTCAGCATCTCTGTCACAACACTGATTAATCTTTCTGGTCCAATTGCACCAACGATGATTTGAACTCTCTCAATTGCATTAATCTCGTTTAGTACATTGCAGTACTCTCGGGTTAGCACTATAAAAGAGATATTCTGTGACTTGTCCGCGCCTCTCTTTATCAATTCTATTTCTTCTTTAAGTTTTAAATCGTACCTACATGAAAGTGAAAAAATCATAAGTAAATCGTTGTAATCTGCAATATTTTGAATATCCTGGATGGATATGCAGAGTATCTCAACGCCTTCAAAAGGTTCCAGCGTGGCCTTAAAGATTGCGGCGCTTTCAATCAATAATATTCTTTTCATTTCTTTTACCTCCTGAAACTAGACGCTGAAGATATGAAAGTTCGGTAATAATCCGAATGCCTGCGCGTATATTTGTTAGGAGAACGCGTTGGATATAGCCAACTCTGATTCCAAGATCAACAATATGCTCTGCTTGGGCCTTGCTCATTATTTTTTTCTTAACCACATGGTCAATGAATCTTTTCTCATCGATAAGATCATACTCATCAATTAAATCTGGCTGAGCCTTCGGTGCATTCTTCAATTCAAGGTATAGTTGAGCAGATTGTACTTCTGTGCAAATATTAACAAAGTCAATTTCGAAAGATACCTTCTTGCCAATTTTTAGTTTCGTTATATAATGCTTTCGCTCGAGCCTATTGACAAGTTGCCTTGTAGCCGTAATGCTCTTGCCGAGATTTTTCGATAAGAAGGTAACATCATATCCATTTAATCCCTGTGTTCTGTTCAAGACATTTATCATGTAAAGAGTCTCAGCTTCTTCATGGCCAAGAGGAATACGTTGGGGAATTGCATTTTCCATATCAAACCTTCGGAGTAATAAAAGAGTTTATTAGAAGTACTTGAAACGAATCATACATTGATAGAGTTTTTACTCTACAATGAATATTCGTTATAAAGAAAGTTTCATAATAGCTATTTAGCATACTGTACATTCAAATAAAACTAGTTGAAAGTATACGTTCACTGTACATACAATTCTACTATATTACCCCCTCAGCGTCAAGAAAAAACCAAGGGGCTTTATTCAATTGCCGATTCGATACAAGGTTGTGTCCTTGCAACGAATAGCATGAAATAGTACAAGATGGATGCTAATCCGAAGTACGCTCTCAGACATCAAGCTGGTCCCCAGCCGTAACCCTCCTCGGAATGTTCTCAGTTTTTTGGCATCCCGTAATCACTCCAAATGAGGCTCGTTTGTGTTAACCGAGAACATCGTGGGCCGAGAGGCCGTAATCAACGCTCGACTAAATTCGGTTGAAGCACCAAACACTGAGGCAGCATAACATTCTCATTGTCCTGCAGTCGTGAGATTCGGCGCGGAAACCGAGAATCAGTGGATCAATACATCAGCTTTCATATATCGGATCACTGACCTCAGCGTCGTAATTCGCAGTAGGCCCTCCGATGAAGTTTTATGGATTCACCACGGTGTATGAATCCGTTCTGATATTGTTACCCTCATTGGATTCCGCCACAACGTTGCCAAAGTCCGCAGTTGCATGGTTGAGGTAATTCTGGGCCACACTCAACTGCTCCCTTCGCTGTATAATGTGGGTCTCCCCCGCGTTCAGGGCCGGAACGGTGTATACCTGTCCATAAGTCTCGCCGCCCACTCTCAGCTCCAACTCCGACGCATCAGCGCGGCCGCACCCGATGTTTTTCACGGTCGCCGTGAACACGATCGTCTGGTCGGTCTTCGGCTCCAGTGGCTTGTGACTGAAGTACACCACGGTTAGATCGGGCAACGCCGTCGAGGCCACAACCCGCCAGCGGCCGGGGAATACGAGGCGATTGTTGCCCTCGCGGACTTCAGCAAGTTCATAATCCGGATCAGCCACCACTCCCATGTGGTAAATGCCCGGGGGCACGTCACACGGAATCGTCACCGTAATGTCCGTTTCCGAATTGTATTCATATGTCATCCACCAACTTTGTCCCGTTAGATAAGTATCCCACTTCGATATGTTGTCGTTTGTGGACAGGTAAATCCCGAGTATGAAATTGATACCGACATTGCCGGGATTCGAGACCAGGTACTCCAAATCAACCGTCGACCCCGCCTCAACAGTGGTCAGGGAGGTATTATTCCGCCAAAGCTGGCTGCTGCAGGTGCCAAGCATTTCGAAGTTTGACAGTGCGACATCTCTATAAGTGCCGCTCCAGGGATAGAGTTCACGCGACCCTTCGACATCGTCCGCCATCGGATGGTGCCGCGTCGGTGCGTTACCCCCATACCACACATGACCAGCTGTGCCTTGGGCCATCACCGCCAATTCGCTGCATTCATGATCCAACCCTAGGGCATGGCCCAGTTCGTGGACGACGACCTTCCGGAACGCCGGAACTTCACGGACGCGCTCGTCCTGGGCCCCCGTTTCCCAGGCTAAATCAGCGTTGAAGCGTACATCCATCTCTTCGATCTCATCACCATCGGAAATCTTGTAGGTGACTCCCCAGGCGCCTCCGATGTCCGCCGAGGCGGAAAACCCGACTCCGTTTATGCCGTCACCGGTTCTCCACGTTGCATCGTTGCGAAATTCGGTGTCGAACTCCAGCCACATTCCCCAGACGTCGTTCCACCGGTCGATCCCGTTTATCAGATCGGACCTCCAGACGGTCCCGGCAGCAAAACTGACGGTGTAGATCCGCAGAGTTGGATCGCTGTCCCAGGTGTCATCCCCCCAGAGATTGTAGGCCTCCAACGAAGCGATTGGAGCGATGAGCAAGAGCAGGAAAACCCATCGCGTAACTTTCGGGACCCGGGAGCACCGCATCCCGAGGTCTGCCAGTTTGCAGGACATAACTACTCCTCCTCGGTATTGGGTTTCTTTCCATATGTTCTAGTTTTCCCTGGAAGGGCCCGGCAGGTTTTGCTGCCTCGCCTCGGGGACGGGAATAGAAAAGACCCTCTCAAATTCCGGGTACTTTCCTTGGGTCCGCTTGGCCAATTCCTCGATCGTCCCCTTCAGTTCGGAGAGCCTCATGACCTTGGTCCAGCGGCCCTTGAGGCCGGCCACGTACTCCTTATCACTAGGATCCTCTTTGACTACTCTCTCGGTAGTATCCGCTTCCCTGGCCTGCTCGGCAGCTTCCCTTTTCTCGGCCTCCTCTGCTCCCAGCGCCTTCCGGGGCGCGATCCGCGCTTCTCTTTCGTCACCGGGTGGGATCTCCTCCACCCGGACGCCGCGCTCGATCCCGTTCTCCTCTTGGGCGAGCGAAACCCTCCTCGCGGTGATCGGGCGACCTTCCACAAACTCCCCGATCGGAACTCCACCCGACGTGGCTACGACAGGATCGCCCTGTATGCGTCCAATCAGGCGAAACACTCCTTTGTTGACTCCCGGGATCGGGCTCAGCCGCCACCCGCCACCTCGGAGGAAGACGAGGTAGCGTTTTCCGATCTCGAAGTAAGGGCTGACCGAAACCTCCAACCTCCGACCATCATCCAAAAGACCACCGAGATACGAAATTTCCAGTATTCCATTCTTGTCAACAGGCGGCTTGCTGTCCCGGCGCAGGAACTCGACTCCGCCGAACTGCACAAACGTGTACGGTTGCTGCGTACCTTCGTGATCGCCAAAACGCACGCCGATGACAGTACCATGGAATATGACCGGTGAAATTCCGACCATTTCCTCAAGATTGGGATCGGGAGATGAAACAACCACCTTTTCTGGTCGAGTGGGTGTGTCATCGCTATCTGCTCGTTTGTCTCCTGACCCGTTGCACGACATGAAGGCGGCCACACCAATCAGGAGAACGACAAATATCAGTGACCGTTTACAGTGCATGGCAAACTCCTTGGTTAAAGGGTGTAAAAGGAAGTCATTCCGACCATGTTTGTGCGTTATGATGAGCCGCTTTCCAGAAGTGGGGCTCGTTCACCTCCCCTATGATTCCCACACCTCCTGTCGGCAGACAAGTTCGCTGGAGTGATGGATCGCAAGCCTCCTCCCGTCAACCTGCCTCAGGTAAAGATGCGATCATGTCCGGTTGTTCATGCGCTGAATTCGCCGGGTTGATTCACTACGCTTTGGTGAGCATCCATTATTCCGAACCCAGTCCCTGGGACAAATACTAGTATGGATATCAGCCGCAGCCCGGCGTCGAGGTAAGAATATTCGCTTTGATGGTTCGCCTTCCTCCTGCCCGCTTGGGCTGTCGATTATACGCCAGTGAGAACTTGGGGTTAATATGCGGTGCTTAAGGCGATGTAAGGAAAGCTGAAGAATTTTTCTCGAATGAAGACGTACCGCTCTGGAGGTTTTCCTTTTCGGAACTCACTATGTATCATCCGCTCCCCTAGTTTCACATGATCGCTGATTGTTTATTTTACCACTATTATAGTGCACATACAAGCAAATCCTCGACCCACCACTAATGTTGATGCTCAACTGTCAAGATTACTTGACACAGCGTGTCATAATTCGAATCACTGTATTCGGTGGACCAACACAGTGATTCATGTATTTGATTTGTCGAACATCATTCTGCAATCCCTATCAGGATAATCGAGTTTAGATTAAATGTCGATCCGTCGTAAAGATTCGCGCAGGCTAGATACGGATCTCCACCTATAGTAATATATTCCCAGTCATTTGCACCGTGCGTCGGAACCGCCTGATGCTCGGTAAAAGAGGCACCGTCCCATATATATATCTTTGAATCAATATTACGCGAAGTCTCACTGGTATAATTTGCTACTGCAAGATATGTATCTCCCCCGATGGAAAATGATTCCCAATCCATGGCGCCGTTTGTCGGAATCGACTGGTATTCGACGAAGGACGAGCCGTTCCACCTGTATATTTTCGAATCGATTTCATGGGTGACGTCGTTGCTGAAATTTGCTACGGCTAGATAGATATCCGTTCCTATAGAAAATGATTCCCAGCTTGTAGCGCTATTGGTAGGAATGGCCTGGAATTCAACAAAAGTAGAACCATTCCACCTGTATATCTTTGAATCGATGTTACTGGTGCTTTCATTATTCCTGTTTGCCACGGCGAGAAAGGAATCGCTCCCTGTTGTGAAAAATTCCCAATCGCTTGCCCCGTGTGTCGGAATCATCTGGAATTCTATGAAAGAGGCGCCGTCCCATCGATAGATCTTCGAATCGATGTTGGGCGTGGCGTTATTATTACTGTTTGCAACCACGATGTACGATTCCACTCCAATTGAAAAGTATTCCCAATCAAACGCACCGTTCGTGGGAATCGACTGAAATTCTATGAAAGAGACGCCGTTCCATCGATAGATCTTAGAATCGATGTTGTGCGTACTCCCATTTTTGAGATTGGCCACAACCAGATAGGATTCCGCCCCGATCGAAAAATACTCCCAGTCGGATGCTTGGGACGTAGGGATCGATTGGAATTCGACAAACGTTGAATCGCCATCGTTCCATTTATAAATCTTTGAATCCGTATTCGGCGAGATGCCATCAAAGGCATTTGCCACGGCCAGATAGGTATTAATCCCGATAGTGAACGATTCGAAGTCCGCACCACCGGTCGTCACGATGTCCTGGTGGTGACTGAAACGATACTCTTTATCCGGAACGTCAGGACCTGTAGACTTGTCCGAACAGCTGCAAAAACAAATAGATAACGCTATAATTATCAAAATAAAAGCTATTCTAATCATGACTGCTTTCTCTCCTCCCTGCAGATTGTAATGCTTACATTTTCAGAGCACATATACTGACTATCATATTTGCTCATACACTTCAAGACTTGTGCTTTCCACGAGAAGGCTGTGGCTTCTATTAATTCCGTCCGCCTTAAAGCACTTGCACTTACACTAATCCGGATATTATATATATCGAATGTTGATTCTAATTCTACGCACCTTCATCTCTGCGTTGAGGTCGCACAGTGCGTTGACTCTTGAAAACCTCGTGCTACGTCATACAGTTAGCTTATAAATAGGTCCAGCCTGATCTATATGGTCTAGCATTTGAGGAGCAATAGGAATGGCCCCCCAGGTGAGACCCTCTTCATAACCAATCTCTAATTCTAAGTGCTACTTGGGTACATCTGTTACCGGCATATGATAGGCTCCTCGCTACGAGGCAGACAGATACTAACCCCGGTCGGCGCGCCTTCCAACCAATTAGAAAAGACGTACCCTTCGCAGGATCACCTCAGAAGCACCATTTTTTTCGTTCGCACGAAATCACCGGTTGCGAGACGATAAAAGTAGATCCCGCTCGCTACTCTCCGCCCTGTGTTGTCCCGACCATTCCAATCTGCTTCGTAATGACCCGCTTTGTGGAATTCATCCACGAGCACTCGGACCAGACGCCCCGAGGCGTCATAGATCCTGAGCGATACCACGGAAGGCTCCCTCAGCCCGAAGAGGATCCGTGTCATCGGATTAAACGGATTCGGATAGTTCTGCGAGAGATAGGTTGCCCTTGGTATCTCATGCTCGTCCGAACCCGTCACATCCTCTGGCAGCAGGAGCGCAAAACAGCTCTCATTACCGTGAATGTCGACAGCCGAGATCTTATAGTAGTATTGTTCGTGCCAGCGCCAATCGCCATCGAAGTGTGTCGTGTCGCGGGGAGAGGCAATGAGGTTCGATGAAGACGGCACGAAGTCCCCACTCTCGCCCCGGTAGACCGCGTAGTGGCTCAGGTCGGCCTCGAGGTTTCGATCCCAGGTGAGGGTAAGCCCTTCGGGCACAAAGCTCTGCTGTCCCGCCAGGCCACAGGGCATGCAGGGGGCGAGATTGTCCACCGAGCGGCAGCTGTCGGGATGCGATGCCCAGAACGTGTAAGGATCACTCGTGTGTGCGATGATCTGTACGTAATGATACTCCAGGCATATAGCCGTCGAATCGAAGAGCGTCGGAACCACCTCGGAGTACCCTTCGAGATAGTACGCCTCGATCGACGATATCAACCTCCAGTAGTATGCTGCACCGTCGAGGTACACAAACTGCACACCCGACTCCACGGCCGCTATATCGAGATCGGAGATGCGTACGATCAGAGCACCGTTCGTGAGGCCCGATAGCTCTACAGCTATCGGATCGATCGCCCGCCAGACCGTGTACCGTGTGACTGCATGCTCCTGCGCGTTGTCTCCCGGGCTGGCTTTCCATGCCACGTTAATGAAACCACCCTGATCACCGGGAACATCGCGGATCGCATAGATGCGCGGTGCCCGCCCTCCGGCACCCGTGCACACGACATCGGTGCAAAATTCACCTGTCGATACCGTGCACGCCGCCGCACCCAACGTAAGCGGCTCGAACCGTACTGCAACGATCAGCGATTCGCCCGGTACGAGCGCATACGCTCCGCCACCGGATACTATACTGAAGTACACACATGATTCCTCGACACTACCGACCAAGCTGCAGCTGTCGGTGTTGGTGATGGTGAATGAACGATCCATCTGCTCGCCGATCGTTACCATGCCGAAGTCGAGCGACGCCGGGTTTACCTCGCTGGCGAAGGTGCCCACGCCCAACAGGTTCACGTCCGAACACACGAGGAGCCCCGTGTCAACGGTGCAAAAAAGCGTTCCGGCAACAGCGGGCTCGAAGCGCACCGTCACGAGGACAGAGTCGCCGGGACCAAGGGAGTACGCGCCACCACCGGAGACAACGCTGAAGTGGTCGCACGATTCGCTGACGGTTCCCCCAAGTATCCCCCCGCCCGTGTTTTTCACGACAAATGAGGTATCGATCCAATCACAAATGGAGACCAATCCGAAGTCCAGACTGTCCGGCGAAACCAGGCACTTGGGAGTGGCCTGGGCGTATATGTCTATTCCGCTGCGGTCGTCGACCCACGCAAGGATCGCTGTGCCGGCGCCGGTAGGGGCAATGTCGGGAGACGTTTGATTGCCCGTTGCCGTAGAGATCTCGGCGCCATTCGTTGTCCACATCCCATTGCCCGAACCATCCACCCACTGGGCATAGATGTCCAAGTCGACTCCACTGCGTTGATCACACCATACGACGATCGCTCCATCGCCGCCATCCGATGTGATTCTTGGCTGATTCTGAGTGCCTGTAGCACTACATACTGCTATCCCGTTGACGGTCCAGTACGGGGTGCCCGACGTCCCTTCCACACGCTGAGCGTAAATGTCGGCACCGCTACGATTATCCTGCCACGCAATGATCGCCCCGCCGGCTCCATCGGCAACGATTCCTATACCATCCACGCTGCCCGCCGTCACACGAATGGTAACACCTTGGGAGAATCCCCACGCCTGTGTACCGTCCGCACGGACTCGCTGAGCGGAGATTTCATCATTCCCTTCCATAAATGCGATGATCGCACCACCAGCGCCATCCGTCGCTATTTCCGGGGAAGTGCCGTACCTGTTAGAACAGATGAGAACGCCATCTACATACCATTGCGATGAACCGGAAGCATCCAAACGCTCGGCGTAAATTTGATAGGACGAACCACTTCGGTAATCCTGCCACGTAATGATCGCTCCGCCGGCACCATCGACAACGATTTCTTGATAACCCTGGATTTGCACCACCGTGCAGACTTCGACGCCATCGGCTGCCCACTGAGCCACACCCGAGGCATTCACGCGCTGGGCGTAAATGTCCCCTGAATCGCTGCGCAAGTCCCCCCACGTAATGATCGCTCCACCGGCACCATCAGTAACGATTTTGGGGTTACCCTGGTTTTGGACCGCCGTGCAGACAGCGACGCCATCGGTCGTCCACTGAACGGAGCCCGAGGCATCTATACGCTGGGCGTAAATGTCCCCTGTACCGCTGCGCGCGTCCCCCCACGTGATGATAGCACCGCCGGCACCGTCGGAGATGATATCGAAACCCCGCTGGTCTCCCGACGCCGTGCAGATGGCAACACCGTCCGCCATCCACAACGTGTCACCCGAGCTATTCATGCGCTGGGCATAGATATCCTCGTTACCGTTCCGTTCGTCCACCCACGCGATGATAGAACCGCCGGCGCCATCGGGCGCGTTGCATGGGCTGGTCTGGATACCCGTTACCGTACAGACGGGAATCCCGTCCTGCACCCATGAGGCCCTCACCCATGGATTCGCAACGACGAGTAAAAAAAGCACAAGAACTAGTATTGCTTTGATGCCTCTGTCCATTTCCAATCCTCCTTTAGTTTCAATACCCTCAACGACTTATGAAAACAGCGATTCTCTCGAAATCTGCGCATTGCTCATCTATCCAGGTATCCTGCCGGAGCCTGGGATAGCCTTGTTAAATCCCTTTCTCCTATCCATGGCGCAGACCTGAGGATAATCAACGCAGTAAAGAGTATAATTTAGAAATGATTGCGGGCCGCCGAGATATAAGAGCGTATGTAAATACAGCAACCGGTGGTGCCGCACGATACATATTCTATTGTTAATGTTATATCAGACTGGTGAGATTATTTGTAGTGTCGTTCGAAGAACAACCTCGATTACCCGTATAGTGATTGAAGAAACACAACGCCTGAGTTTGCTCTTCAATTAAAGATCTTCAGAAATAATAATCTGAACCCTCAGATGAAAAAAACAGTTAATGAAAAGTGGGATTCAAACTCGGATAAAAATCAATGGCTCCTCAATTGTAACCTTCCTCGGAATGTCCTCAGTTTTTCGGGATACCCGATATCACCGCAAATGATGCGGATTTGTGTTAACCGAGAACATCGCGTTCCGGGAAGCCGTAATCAACGCTCGATTGAATTCGGCAGAAGCACCGGACACTGAAGCAGCATAACATTAGGCTTTCCCGGCAGTTGCGGGTGCCGGAGCGGAACCCGGGAATCGCTGGACCAATACACCCTCCGGCATGAAATCTACCAGTGTCTTCCCTGATTCAGTCGTATCGGAATCGACACTCAGGGGATACCAGCCTCCGTTATCTTCGGCGAACGCCTCTAATGCCATTAAGACTATATATGAATTAGTCTTAACTAGGGTCTCTTGTTCCTCTACGGTGAGGTCTGGGGGTTCCGCCGCACGTTTCTCTGCACCGCAACAGGCCAGAAAGATCAGTGATGCAACCACCAATAAGTTTAATAATATCTTCATGTTACAGACCTCAATGCTAACTCAATCTATATCTACGGGATTAGCATAACCCAGACCTTTCTGGGGACAGAATACAAAGATGTAGAGGGTATCCTATTGAACATAAAGTAATACAGGGACCTCTATGATATTTGTGCGTTATATAATTTAGAGGTCCCTCTACACGTATTGTAAATGTATCTGGGTCGGACATATTAAAAACTGGATTCGTAACTCTCTTATTGCGCTCTCTCTGTTTTAGGCAGACACCCAGGGGGCGCCGAAAGGACTCCCGATCCACGTGCGTTCAATCCCTCTCCGTAATCCAAAATGGATAACAAACGCCCGGCCACTCCCGGCGCCGTGATGTACATCTTGACCAGGCCCCAGGATTTTCCTATTGTCAGTTCCGGCAACCGTCGGCGGGAAAAATCGGAAGGTGTAGACATGAAAATACGCGTCCTTTCATTGATCATTATGCTCGTCGCGTCCTCCACCGTGTCCCTCGCCCAGGGTTACGACGCTCTCGTACGGCAAGCCGAATCCAAGATCGCTGCCCGGGAATGGGAAGAGGCACTCGCCCTCTACGAAAAGGCGCTGGCAACGGGCGAGTTCAGCTACGTGGATTTCCACAACGCGGCAGTCGCCTGCGCGCATCTCGGCAGGATCGACGAGGGCTACTCGTATCTCTACAAGGCCGTTCATGCGGGCCTCCTCGACGAGGACCGCCTGAGCAAAGATCCGGATCTCGAGATCCTTCGAACGGGCAGCCGCTGGCAGGCCGTCATCGATGCCGTCCAGCAAGAGCTGGAGGCTCTGGAGAAGGCATGTCCAGAGACCAGAGAGGCCGGTCCCGTGGTGGACCTTCCGCCGCCGCGCCGGGACGGCACGCTGTCCGTGGAGGCGGCGCTGCAGAACCGGAGATCGATCCGCTCGTACGCACACGATCCGCTGACCATCGCAGATGTCTCCCAACTTCTCTGGGCCGCCTACGGAATCACAAGAATCCTCGAGGGAGCGCCGCCCTTCATACGAGGCGGCTTTCGAACGGCGCCCTCCGCCGGGGCCCGATTTCCGCTCGAGCTCTACATCGCCGCTTTCGATGTGACGGGCCTGCCGCCAGGCATCTACTTATACCAGTCGGAGACGCACAAGCTCATGCTTATCTCCGAAGGGGATAAGCGCGCCGAGGTGAGCGAAGCGGCATTCGACCAGTCTCATTTCGAGACGGCGGCCGCCGCCATCGTCTACTCGGCCGTGTTTGAACGGACAACGGTAAAGTACGGTGAGCGCGGGCGCGAACGCTACGTGTGCATGGACCTCGGGCATTCCGCGGAGAACGTGTATCTTCAGGCCTACACACTGAAGATCGGCACCTGCGCCATCGGGGCATTCACGGACCTGTGGCTCAGAAAGACCTTCCGAATGACCCGTGCAGAGGAGCCATTATACGTCATGCCTCTCGGGAGGATGGAGTAGCGACTGCCAGGTCCTGTAGCGCGGGAACCGGCTTCCCGTTCATTATCCTCATTAAATGTCTCCCCGGGATATAGGGTATCACGAACTCTGCGGCTTCGGCTGTTCTCTGGTGCGTGCTTCCCTGCTGGAAAAACCGTCAAGATACGCTCCATGTGAGAAGAAAATCCCTGACAAACATGATGATTTACATGAAAATCAGCATATGATATCGCGAATTTCCAAGATCAAGCGGGCGCTAGAGTTATCGTGGGTGCCAAATCCTATTACGGGGTAGGCCGCCGTTTTCTTATGGGGTGCTCGGCAAACCGGTAAGACGACTTGCCTCCATGACTGCTACCCTGATGCAAGATTCTACGACCTCCTGGATACCGAGCTGAGCGCCGAGTTAAGCGTACGCCCTCGGATCCTTCGCGAGGAGGTTTTGGCGGAACTGCCTCGGCTCGTCATCATCGACGAGATCCAACATGTGCCGCCTCTCCTCGAGGAAGTGCACTGGCTTCTAGAGAATACGGCCACTCACTTCATCCTGTGCGGATCGAGCGCACGGAAGCTCCGGCGGCGATCCCGCAACTTACTTGGCGGACGCGCAATCGATTTTCACATGATGCCGCTGACGACTTACGAAATCGGAAAGGTCGATCTGGCTCGGATTCTTCAACACGGTACCCTCCCAATTCACTACCTGGTTGATGATCCTTCACCGTTGCTGAAAGCCCACGTGCATAATTACATCAAGGCCGAGATCATAGACGAGTCGGCTACACGCAACATTCCGGCATTCTCACGATTCTTACAGGTGACCGGGCTTTGTCACGGTCAGCAGATCAACTACGCCAACATTGCAAGGGAGACAGGAATCTCCGCTGGTACCGTGCGTAATTACTTCCAAATACTGGAGGACACGCTTCTCGGCTTCACTCTCGAGCCCTGGCGCCAGCGCAAGAAACGGCGCCTTGTCGAAACGGCAAAATTTTACCTTTTTGATATCGGTGTCGCGAATCAGCTTCATCCGGAGTCTCAGATTGTCGCCGAAGGTTCCGATCGATTCGGCCGAGCCTTCGAGCATTTTATATTAAACGAGGTGCGTGCCTATATTTCCTACAACCGCCTCGACCATCCCATCAGCTTCTGGCGAACGAGTTCCGGTTTTGAAGTCGACCTGATTGTTGGCGATATGGATCTTGCAATCGAATGCAAATCGACCCGGGAGATCCGTGCGGTCGACCTCAAAGGACTGAAGGCATTGAGCGAGGAAGAAACTCCCCGGCGAAAAATCGTTGTGTCACGTGTGGAGAGACCGCGCAAGACGGATGACGGTATCGAGATCCTGCCGTGGTGGGATTTCTGCAAAAAGCTCTGGGATGGAAAGGCAATATAAATTTGACTCCCCATTCGTGACTCTCTTCGGAATGTTCTCAGTTTTTCAGGAGGGCCGAAATCTGCCAAATGAGACTAATCTGCGTTAACCGAGAACATTCTAGCACTGAGAAGCCATAGTCAAACTCCATGAGATTCGCTTACGGCAGCGGGGACCGTGACACCATAACATTTGCATTAGCTGGCAGTTGAGGGTTTCTGAAGCGTGGGATGAAATCGGTGGACCAGTACACCCGAAGAAAGCAAATCAAAAAACTAACGATGAGTCGAAGAAGGATCTATTATTGGAGCATGAAAAATGCTGCTGCATCTGAATGAGTGTTATGATATGCTATGCACGTAAAGCGAAGGATTGTCTCTAAGAATCGGCTCGTGAATGTCCACTTTCATTCGAAGACGTATACTAAAACCCGCGCGGTTAGAGGCAACAAAGGAAACGCGAGTGTACTGTGTACACTACGCCAAGAAGTGTGGTATCACAGATAGGGTTTCCCTCGCATAATGGCAAGAAAACCTCAGCTCGTAGCAGAAGCGCGGTGTCGAGTCTATCACGAAGGAACCGGAATTGTCCTAAAATAGCACAGAGCTTGAATGTTAAACCAAGTGGGGTGAGGAAAGATCACCAAAATACAAACCAAAGGAAAGGAGGAAACATACAATGAGATCGTTGGCAAAATTCATGTTGGGAATTGTGCTAGTCACTTTTCTTTCTGGATGTTGTATCAAATTTTCTGACGTTGAAGCTGATGCGACTTACAATGTTGGAGATACGATAACAACGTCTGGAACGGATATTTTAGTAGAACGATTCCAGTATGGAGACAATGAATGGACGGATGGCGGTTCAGCGAGGGTAGGCACTCAAAGACTTGCACGTGGTTCCGGTCACGATCTGAATCCTGGAAATGTCAACCTACATTTTCAGTTTGATTACCCTCTTGACAAGATCACACTAAAGTTCGGCGAGCTTGGTGGCAACATTAATATTAAAGTGAATGACAACTTCCAAAATGTGCGTGATCTTATCAGTTTGAACGGTACAACGATCGGAGGAGTACAAGTAACAGTC
>CP070727.1:605888-608503 GCA_020350885.1 bacterium
ACCAGGGAGCCGGAGTCTCCGCCATTCGAAAAAGCTTCTACTGTAGGGTCTTGCGATATGATGATCTGATCTACGAACGTCGCTTTTTTGAACAGGTCGTACTTAACCCGAACGGTCGCAAACAAGGCCTCAATGAATCCATGCGTGTGTTGAGTCGTACGTCCGGTCTTGTGGACAGCTGCGCCGAGATCACTCTCGCCGACCACATACCTTACCTTGGGCGTCTCCGGCCCGATATCCAGCGTGTTCCAAACGATGTCACCGGGATTCAGCGGTGTGGCGATGGCTCCATCGACTCGATTCTGCCCGCTTGGGGAGAATTCGATGGGAGCGAATCGGGTCAATGTTGCGATCTGGTCACCAGGATACGTTCCGCCATCATGTGGTCCCGGCTGCAAGATAGGATCGCCGATCACCGCCTCATGTGAATCGGCCAAAACGTGGTTATTCGATAAGATGACGACGTTTCCATTGGTTGTGTCGCGCACCAGACCGCCTAAAGGTCCCGCTGTTATGTTGATGTGGCCGATACTTATCCCGCTTGGCGCAGGACGCATTCGATCGGTGTACGGCAACGTCGCGAAGCGTGCCGCCTGGACGTCGGTGACGAACTCCAGGTAACCATCGGATGTGCTTTCGCTTGGTAGCCGAAAGACATTGGGGATTCGATTGGAGATCGGCAGTCTACGAAGACTCAGCTTCTTGTTTACATACACGGTAATCGCTATTTGACCCGTGTGTTTGCCATTTTTGATTTTTCTTCCTACAGCGTATCCGTTGATGCAGTCGCACTGCATCAACTGAGTAAAGGTATTGAAGCCGCGCACCAAACGCAGGTAGTCACGATATGAAGCTTTCGCCATTTCTCATCTCCTTTCGGCTGTAAATCGAGGTCTCATTTGAGCGTTGGATCTCAAAGGGCCCGAAAGCCTTTGCTCTTTGTCTGAACTTCTGCAGGGTGACCTTCTAGCTCCTCAGGGAGCTCCGACGGCCGTTCTTTCCTGGTTATGTATATCAGATGCATTTACGCTCAGCGGTGCGCTGTGAAAGCCCGACACCGACGCCAATAACTCCTGGGATCTTCATAGTCTCATCTTTGTGTTTGTCGACGACCTCGCGTAGCGCCTTCTTCTGACTCACTTATCCCTCCAAAAATTCAACTGTCCGTTTGAAGCCGGCATAGACAATTTATGCGACTCGGCTCAGAGCGCGAAGATACCATCATTGGTGGTGGCCATGTTGATAACCCGTCAGAAGCCGTTGTCTCGACCTGCTCGATGACGCGAGTTTCTGCCTGATATTTCAGCTACGCTTGGAGCGGCGGATTAGGGACGGGATCGAACAGCTTCTCGTAGTCCATTTCCGCTAAACTTGTCGACGATACGCTCGTGCACTCCGCGGTTTCGAATGCTTCTTCGGGCGCCCGGAGCCATGGCTGGGTTGGAATCCCAGATTTCTGCCATAGATAGTGATTCAAAATATGTGCCGGAGTATCACCCGGCGCCCATGTGGTTATCTCATGCTCCATCAACAGTTAGGCAGGTGCGTTTGGCTGTCGAGTGGGACCAATGGTGTGACACTTCCGCTGAAGAGGGATTCGGTTTTGGGAGAGGGAGACCTAACAAAAAGTTAATTAGCTGCAAATAATGAACTTACAGGCTCGATGGATTTCTTTGGACTGTAGCGGCTGTGGCCACATTCGGGGGAGAACTCAGAATTTCTTTGTGGTTTTCCGGCCGGGTGACTTTGTTAATGTTCATCATTAACGAACTCGATCTTCCTGCCAGTCTACGACGATGCCTGGTTCGACGAATATCGTTAAGTCCGGTTTCAGCAGAGTGAGAAACCGAACCTGCCGTATGACAAACTGGAGAGATGGAAATCCGCGTCGACCTTGAAGCGCAGCGGCGCATCGTCACTAGCAAAGAAGGTGAGCTGGAGGTTTCCGTAATCATCCGGGGTCTTGAACGAGCCGGCGCGATGCAATCCCGGCGGAGGTGTATGTTCAGACCCAGAGACATTGTCGAAATCTCCCTCATTTATGGCCTCCTTCACTAGGTCACGAAGGCGGACGTCAACGTTCGCGAACACGCGGTCGCCACGCAAGCGGTAGAGATCGTATACGTGCTGAGCTCCCTATTTCCGCACTGGGCAAAGTCGCCGTTGATCGGGCAATGTCAAGTTAACGATTGATAAGCAGCTTAGGCCCAAACGGTACCTGGTCCCTTCCATACCGAAGTACCGACATATTATTCAAGTACAACAACCAGGCAATTTTCTTAGGGGCCATTCTTCGACGGATCTACCTTTCCTGCCAGTACAGGCCGCAAAGCCGACATTGAACGGAGCGCATTAAACCAGAATGGCGCACCAAGGCTCAACAGAAATATCGAAATAATCACTCCACCGACGCGACTCCACACCACCGCTTGGCGCCCCTGCTCATCACGGGTCACATACTGGTTGAACGGTATTATCGAGAAATCCTCAAGCGATAATAGATCCAGCTTCGAGGCCTCCAAATGCTGCGTTAGTTCCTGGGTCTTGTTCGCGAGTTCCTGCAACTTGATCCGGCTGGCCACCTGGAACTCCTCCTCATACTTTGTCCTCATTTC
>CP070727.1:608603-616365 GCA_020350885.1 bacterium
AAGGCCAAGGAAGAACTCGGAAAGCTCGCAGGTCTCTCCAAACCCGATAGGCTCGAGACGGTATCGATCTCCGGCAGGCGGTACTGGAGGGAGCGTTGGGTACCTGCACCTGCCGTCGCCATCGTCGGGGCCTACGGTGCGATCACCTCGGGTAAGAGTAAACGCGATCTCCTAGGCGGCGGCCGCACGATGGGCTCCCAAACGGTGGTGAAACAGCTCAAGGCGGCTTCGAAACATCCCGGCGTCAAGGCGATTGTATTCAGAGTGGACAGCGGCGGCGGCTCGGCGCTTGCAAGTGACGAGATACTCAAGGAGATCCGCCGCATCCAGGAGGAAGAGAAGATACCGGTAATCGTCTCGATGGGGAACATCGCCGGCTCCGGCGGTTACTGGATCTCGATGTACGGTGACATGATCTTTGCCGATCCCTTCACGATAACCGGGAGTATCGGAGCAGCCTTTGCCAAGCCGGTCATCGACCGTCTCTATGACAAGATCGGTGTCACCAACGAGGTCTTTAAGGCGGGCGAACATTCCGACGCCTGGTCACCAGGGCGTCACATGACAGAAGAGGAGATGGAGTTCCTGGCAACACTCATTACAGATACCTACGAACGCTTCCTATCGAATGTCTCAAAAGGAAGAAAGATAGACACCGAGACGGTCAAAAGTGTAGCCGGGGGGAAGGTCTATTTCGGCACAACGGCCCTCGATCTCAGGCTCATCGACCGGCTGGGCGGTTTGAAGGATGCAGTGGAATACGCCGCCACACATACCGGCATCGAAAACGACTACCGCACGATTTACTTCCGCGCATTTCCGGGATTTCTAGTGAATGTCGATGTCAGAAGGATTACCCTCAACTTCCGAAAGGCTCTCGGTGCCCTCCGGCCATGGAAGGATAACGATTTCGACGAGACACTGACGATATTCTGAGATACCAGGCGGTTACGGGTGGGATTGCCGCCGGTCGGCTGGAATAGAGACAATGTCGCTTCAGTTTGGCTCATCGGGCCGGAGGGTTGCGAGGTGAATCGATTCTCACCGGCAGACCCGTTCGACGAGCCGGAGCAGATTTCCACCAAGTATCTTCCGTATATCCCCGTCGCTGTATCCGCGGCGTGCGAGCTCCTCCGTAATGGCCGGTAATCGTGAAACGTCCTCGAGCCCTTCCGGACCGAACGAGATCCCATCGAAATCCGAGCCGAGCCCCACGTGATCGATACCGATGATCCCGACGATATAGTCGATATGATCGATGAGATCGGAGATTGTCGGTTTCCGGACCGCGGCCATCTTCTCCCTGAATGCGGGGCGCAGCTCCCGCCGGGTCTTTCCACGATCGCCGCCGTAGCGGCTAGCAAACTTGTCGATATCCGCCCTGAGCTCTTCCCAGAGCTTCACCGCTTGCTCGAAGTACACCTTGTCTATAAAACCGGGAAAGTAGTTGACGCAGATAACACCGCCGTTCTCCTTGAGGGCCCGGAGCCCATCATCGGATACGTTCCGGGCCACATCGGCAAGAGCCCTGGCACATGAGTGTGAAATGAGGACGGGGTTCGTCGTCGTCTCGAACACATCGAAGAGTGTGCTGTCAGAGACGTGCGAACAGTCGATGATCATTCCGAGTCGATCCATTTCACCGACGACTTTCCTGCCAAGCTCGTTCAGGCCGCCCCACCGCATCGTGTCGGTCGAGGAATCCGCCCAGTTGTTCGTATTGTTCCAGGTAAGCGTCATGCACCGAACACCGAGCCGGTAGTAGTTACGAAGCACGCAGAGATCGTCCATGATCGCATGACCGCCCTCGATACCGATGATGGCTGCGACTTTTCCCCCATCCACGATCCGTCTCACATCCGTCCCCTTGAGTGCCACCTCGAGCCTGTTCGGGTGACGATTTGCCTGCTCCCAGACGGCGTCGATCATCTGGAGCACCCGTTTGATCCATGTCTCTTTCGGAAGTTCGGGGCTGAGAAAACATGCAAAGATCTGGGCATCGAGACCGCCTTCGGCCATCCGGGGAAGATCCATGTGACCGCTCTCGTGCCGCTCACCCAGATCGATCCGCTCCTCGCCTACGAGCCGCATCGCCGTATCGCAGTGTGCATCGAAGATGAGGGAGGTGAAGTGAAGGTCCCTGGTTTCATCGGCCGCTTGGCCGCAGGAGAGGAATGCTGACAAACATGAAATTGCGAATATCAGGAGAAGTGTGATACCTGCTCTCTTCATGGTGCCCCCCCTATCGTGCTACTGGCGAACTCTATACGGTAGGCCTGCATGAAAAATCGAAGGCCGGCGTTTGCACACATTATAGCAGGAGGCACAATCTCGATGCAGTCTGTTTTTCGGATATGCGGAGCTCAGTGTACGATCTTTGCCGACGTGGCAATATCGCCGTATATGTACAGGGCATACGGGAGATAGCTCTGCGTCGATTTAATCGCGTACTCGTCCGCCTTGATCCCGTTGAAGCGGATATCGAGGCTGTTGCTCGGAAAGAAATTCCATCCGCCCTGGTTCCCCGACGTGTTTCCTCCGATATAATCGAAGTTCTCGACAATCCGTCCGCTGTAGAACTGGAGCCAAATCGGATTGAGGGTGTCGGGATACTTCCCCTCCATGGCGAAATACGATGTGAGGGCCAGCTGGACGTTTTTGAGGTTCTGCACTACGACGGCGACCTGCGCAGCCTTCTTGGAACGGTAGTAGTTGGATATAACGATCGTTGTGAGAAAAGCGATGATCTCTACTACGATGAAGAGCTCGAGAAGCGTGAATCCCCCGATCCCCAGCCGGCGCAGGATGGACCGCCTCGAGACGCGGCGTGACCGTGCAATCTTCGATACTGCACTGCGGATATATCGCAACATGCACTCCTCCCCCACGACAAATGCCCAAACGACATCTCGATCCTTCTCTATGCATAAAATATGACAAAACGGGAATCCTTGCGGCAAACACCGGGGCAGGATATAAAAAGGCCGGCGATCCGTGGTTCAGCACACCGGCACGCCGGCCCTATCTGTCTTGTTTTGCATGAATTAGAGCGGAACGGCCTCCACCTTCTCCACCTCGGAGATCCTCTCCTTGAGAACCCGTTCGATCCCCATGGCGAGTGTCATCTGGGACATCGGACATCCCGCGCAGGCGCCTTTGAGACGAACCTTAACGATGCCATCCTCGAAGTCGACGAACTCAACATCGCCGCCGTCGGCCTGCAGGCTCGGCCTGATCTCGTCCAAGACCGCTTCAATCTTCTCTTTCACAATAGTTACCTCCATTTGAATATCAATAATATAGTATATATTGCCACAGATCAAAGCACGATAAAAAAATATTGAGCCCGAATTCTGTGGGGCATGTCAGGACGGGGGAGGCATGTCAGGGCTGGGAGGCACGCCTGGGCAGGGGGGACATGTCAGAGTGGAGGAGAACTGTCAGGACGGGGGAGGCAAGTCAGGGCTGGGAAAGCATGTCAGGGCTGGGAGGCACGCCTGGGCAGGGGAATATGTCAGGGCGGAGTAGACCTGTCAGGGTCGAAGAGGCAGGTCAAAAGAGGAGGAGGCATGGGAATCACCCCAGAATACCACCTCATTCCTCGTGCGGCCAATCGCCCCAGAAGCTGAGGGCCTCGCCGAGGTTGTTTTTCTCGATGAGCGCACGAACGCCGTTCCCATCGAGATGTTCCAGTATGCGCTCCGGTGTCGAGGCAAGCTCGAGCGCCAGGGCGGCAACAAAGGCGGCGGCGAGGTTCAGCTGCTTGAACGTCACCTTATCGAAGGTATCGGCGGAAGTGTGATAGTACATCCATGCGTCGTCCTCGAGACGGGACCGCGGGGTGATGATCGGTACCCCGGCGAGCAGAAACGGCTGGTGGTCGCCGTAGATCCCGGCACGGTTGGATATGCCGACCGTGAGCTCGAAGCCGTGCATATCGGCGAGTAACTCCTCGAAGAAGCCATTCGCCGCCTCGTGTCCCATGATCCGGATCCCGAGAGGCATGCCGGTCATGTCACAATTGATCATGGCGCGGCAGGCCGGAAGCTCATCGGCATGCGCAGCCGCGTAGGCCCTCGAACCGCAGAGCCCCGATTCCTCACCCATGAAGAGAACGAAGCGGATGGTCGCTTCCGGCGTTGCCCCGATCTGTACGAGCACCCGTGCGGCCTCTAGTACGATCATCGTCCCGGTACCGTTATCAAGCGCCCCCTGCCCCAGATCCCATGCATCGAGGTGTGCGCCCACGAGAACATACTCGTTACTCCGTCCCGGGATCTCCGCAACGACGTTTGCGCTCTCGACCTCTCCGGTGAGGTTCGACATCTCGAGCCGTACCCTGACGTTCTCCCCGCGCTCGAGCTGCCGTCGTATCCACTCACCATCCTCTCTCGAGATCCCGACTCCGGGAATGGGACTCACCTCGTTTTTCCAGCACATCCCCGTCATGGGGAGGTGCCCCGGTTGCCGGGTCTGGTAGAGGAGGCCGGCGGCGGCGTGTTCGGCCGCAACGGCCAGTACTTCACTCCGGTGCATCCATCTACCACCCGGCATTGCACCCGAAACGGCAAGGGCGAACTTGCCCCTAACCTCATGCCCGAGATCATCGAATTCTGCCGGATTCCCATGCCCGACGTCGACAACCGCCGCCTCGATGCCCCCGGGAGGCGTCGAAGGGGTATTCCCGAGAGAGACCGCATGCATCGCAACATGATGCGGGGTGACGATCTCACAGCGAAACGGGCCCCTCTCCCAGCCGAACATCGCAAACAACTCCTGATGAACCTGTTCCAGGCCGTAACGGTTGAAGAGGCGCTCGGTAAGATTACGTGCCTGACGGCCGTTCCGTGTACCGGAGAGCCGTCCCCCGATCTCATCGCAGAGTGTGCGAAGGTTCTCGCGGATCTCGGATCCCGAGAATACCTCCCCCGTGATCGCAGCCAGTCTATCACGGCGCGCCTGGCGATGCACCTCGGCGCCTGCGAGACCCACTGCCCCCGATGCATTCCGGCTCTCGTTTACCCTACAAGCTGCGGGCGGTGGCAGCCATACCGGGCTTATACCCAGAATGATTGTCCCGCATAAAATACACACGAATGCAAACCGTCTCGCAGGATACATGCAACACCCTCCCATTACGGCAGTTAATTGTGGCAGCATTTATTATTCAAATCTAAATCCAGTCTCCAAAATTTGCAATGACTGATAATCCTTTGCAACTTGCTGTATTAGGAAAAAGAGCTTGTCGAATGTAAATACATATCCTATTATTATATAGCGAATTGGATTTCTAATTGATATTTGTTCTTAATAACTTGGTGCTTAGCTGGTTCGAAGGATTTTGGAACCCGGCTCATAGGGCAGGGATAATTCCAAAGCGTGCTTCGCCAGCGGGAGATTTCAACAAAATCATCGAACAGATAAAGATCAGCGAATCTGTCGAAGGCGCACGATAACCGACAAGGAGAAGCCGTAACGATGAGGAAGATATCGTGGTTGGCACTGGCACTATCCCTTATTCTTGCCGTTAATTTCGTCCTCCTTGCATCAACGTCCGTTTACGCGGAAAAGAGCGAGGATGAACGAATCGCAGAGATCAACCGGATGATCAAGGAAAAGGGATACCACTGGATCGCTGGGAAAACCTCCGTATCCGGGCTCTCGGAGGAGGAGAAGAAGAAGCTGCTCGGTTTTATCCCCCCACCGCCTGAACTTCAGAAGCAGATACCGGTATACCGTGCACCCGCAGATGCCTTGCAGCTCGATCCCAGGTTCGACTGGCGGGACTACGACGGCGTAACCCCACCGAAGAATCAGGGAAGCTGCGGTTCATGCTGGGCCTTCGCCGCGGTCGGACAGCTCGAGTCCCATGTCCGCATCTACGACGAGCGTCTCGAGGATCTCTCGGAACAGCAGGCCGTCTCGTGTAACTCGTACGGTTCCGGGTGCGGCGGTGGATGGATGGGCGCCGCATACGAGGTCTTCATGGATCCCGGCGCGGTCAGTGAGATCTGCATGCCGTACGAGGCCCGTGACGACGTGCCCTGTACCCAGGATCAGTGCGCTGTGCTCGCACGCATCGCCTCATACCAGGTCGTCGCGAACAACATCAACCAGATCAAGAACGCGGTTCTCGACGGTCCCGTAGCGACATCCATGCAGGTCCTGAACAACTTTTATAATTACCAGGGGGGCTGCTACAACGGAACCCCAACCGGTCCAAACGACCATGCGGTGCTCATCATCGGCTGGGACGACAACATGTGCGGGGGCGCGGGCGCATGGATCTGCAAGAATAGCTGGGGAACCGGCTGGGGAGAGGACGGCTTCTTCTACATCCAGTACGGTGCGGTGGGTATCGGGCAGTCCTCCTACAAGATCACCTACATACCGAGTACGGTCTTCGTGCGTGTCGACACCCCGGACGGTGGGGAGATCATCGATTACGGCACCGAGTATCTCATAACCTGGACAACGAGCCGGGAAACGCCGGACTCGCTCAGCGTCCTCTTGAGCATCGACGGTGGAGTAAACTACGACTACACCGTGGCGACGGGGCTCATCGGTGTGGATTCGTATAACTGGACGGTCCCCGAGCTTCCGGTCACAACCGCGCGGATCAAGGTCATCGCCTACTTCAACGGCGACATCGGCGGCTATGATACGAGTGACTACGACTTTACCATCAAGGGGCTGCCCTACCGGTACGTCTCGCCGTACGGCACCGACATTTATCCGTATACACTGCCCGAATGGGCAGCCACCAGTATTCAGGACGCAATCGATGTCGCGGTCACCGGCGACACGGTGCTCGTTGCGGCCGGTACCTACGCAGCAAAACTCATGGTCGAGACTCCCATCCATATCATGGGCGGATGGGACAGCCTGTTCACCATACACGACCCTTCGACATACGAGACGATCGCCAAGTCCTCGGGGAGCGTTGTATCCTTCATGAACATCGGCGGAGACAACTGCGGGATCGAGGGCTTCACCCTCAAGAACGGGACAGGAACATCGACCATGCTACCGGATAACGGCAGCTACGGCGGTGGGATCTTCAGCTACCAATCTTCACCTGTGATCAGGGATAACAGGATCGTAAACTGCGGCTATGCCGGAGTCACCGGTTTCACGGCAGGCGGTGGGATCGCCTGCTACGCCGGGACTGTAGTGATCGAGAACAACGAGATCACCGACTGTACCTCCCAGAGCGGTGGTGGAATCTACCTTTACCAGGTGAACGCCACGCTGCGGGGCAACCGGATCTCGGGCTCGGTACCCAACGACGAATTCAACGGCACGAAGTCCGGCGGTGGTGTCTATGCACTTCATGCATCCGTTGATCTCGAGGGTAACGTGATCACGGAGAACGACGGCTACATGAAAGGTGGCGGAATCTGCTGCCGTTTGAGCTCAGCCACGGTCGACGGCGACACAATCTCAGGGAACGACTGTAACGACGCCGGCGGCGGCATAAACACCGATCACTCACCCATCACGATATCGCAAGCCGTTATCACTCAGAACACCGCCGTATCGACGGGAGGCGGCATCTACCACAAGGCCGAGAGCATCGATCTTGCGAACAGCATCATCGCTCTGAACGATGCGGGACTGATCGGCGGGGGCGTCTATGCCGACAGTGCCTGGGGCAGCATCGACAACAACACGATCGACCGCAACTACGCCCTCTACGGCGGCGGGAACGTCTTTCTCGGCACCATGGTCTCGCTCGGGATAACCAACAACCTCATCACCT
>CP070727.1:616465-622585 GCA_020350885.1 bacterium
ATAGAACGAGCTGCTCCGTCCCGTTTTCAGGAGCAGCCGCCGTCTCCGCACCCCCCGCCGGCCGCCCGCCCGGAAAGCTCCAGGCCGTATCGGCCGTTAATATGAAGAGACACACGGCCGAGGCGGTCGCGGCGCGCACTACTATTCTTTCGATCATCATTCTCATCATCACCTCATGAAAGCAAACGCAGTCCTTCATTCACACGGTTTCTCACCGTCATATTGAGATCCGGCCGCTTAAGGAGGTGCCTCAGCGGCTCGATCGCCAGCTCAATCCTTCTCGTCACCACCAGGTCGACAAGGGCGAGCTGAATGACCGGGGAATCCTCCCGACGGATGCTGAGGATGAGCCCCTCGCGAACCCTTTCATCCCCGGTTGCATGGGACAGCGCATCGAGCGTTGCGAGACGGACATTCACGTTGGGATCCCGCTCGAATACGTCGAGCATTGCGGTGAGGACCTGGTCGTCCTCCGGTACGAGATCCTGGAGATACTGCACAGCCTGCAGCCGTTCGGAAACCGACGTCCGGTTGAGCATAGAGAACATCATCATCTTCTTCATCTCGGCCATCTCGATCGTCATGTACTGAAGTTTCGTTTCGTACCGCCGGCCGGGAGGCACCCAGTAGGCGACCGACCAGCCGATCAGGATAAAGAGGGCGGCGTATGCGAGCCGCGGCCACAGCCTCCCGAATCCGCCCGCTGCAAGCCGCCGTGCCGGTAGCTCATCTTCGCCGTCTTTTGCTGCGAGACGTTTCTTCTCTGTCTCGAGCATGGCGTAGAAACCGTCCGTCATCGCATCCCCCGGCTCGGGCACGGGCAGCTCGCCCAGACTGCTGTAGATCTTCCTCAGCCTGCGAAGCTCTTCCGGTTCGAATCCCCGCCCGGCCAGCAGCAGCTCAAGCTCCCGCTTTCGCGCGGGCGAAAGATCCCCCTTGATGTATTCCAGCACTAGATCTTCGTGTTTCTCTTCCGTCATGACTAATCACTCCAATTCACTGTATAGCTGTTTGAGTTCCTTAAGCGCGCGGTGGATTCTCGTTTTCACCGCACCCACGGAGCATCCGAGTATTTCTCCGATCTCATGATACTTGAGTTCCCGGTACCGGCTCAGGACCAACACCTCCCTGTAGTCACTACGGAGCCGCCGGAGCGCCTTCTCGAGAAGTGCCAGCCGTTCGCCGTCCAGAATATCCTCCTCGGCGGTCCGGCTCTCGATGCGTTCGTAGTCGCGCGTGTCGTCGATCTCTCTGCGCCGTGCCCGTTTCCGTTGATGATCGATACCGAGATTGTGCGCAATGCTGAACATCCATGACTTGAAATTCCCGACAGACTGAAACCGTTCCCGGTAACGGATGATCCGCATGAAGACGTTCTGGACGAGATCCTCGCTAGCAGCATTGTCCCACGTCCGGAGATAGAAGTATCTGTACAACGGCATCTTGTACCGTTCAAACAGTACACCGAGCTTGTCCAGATCACCGGCCTTGACCTGCAGCATTAGTTGATTGTCCGGGCTCGTATCCATTCGGCTTTCGGATTCCCGGTTCGAAAGATATCTCTTCGTTGCCCGTGCTTCCTCCATTACACCTCTAGTATTATACATGCACCGACAGGTCGCGCCGAGAAGTTGCCGGTCTTGTCATGTGCAGGCAGCACCGGACGCATTTCTCCTTCACGCCGCTTCAATATATTGAACGATTGAGTGGTGGAAAGGTTACAACCATTAGAACGGTATATCAGTGTCAAAAGCACATCATCGATTCATATGTTCAATTCACCCGATGTTGCTCTTTGAATAGAAAACTGCCTAAGGAAAAAACATTTTCCGACCATATATCGGAACCGGGATATATTATGGAACCGGATAAAAGTTCGAGTTTTTTACGATGGTGGAGGCGGCGGGAATAACTCCGCCGCCCATGATCGAGCTCCGGGGATAAAACAGTGGAGGCGGCGGGAATAACTCCGCCGCCCATGATCCGAGCTCCAGTGATAAGATGGTGGACACTGTCGTAAAGAATTCGAACCTTTGCACAGATCCCTTTTGAGGCGGAGATTCTTGACACCTGTGCTGCTCCGATCTACCAGCAGATCGTACCTAACGCATTCCATCTTCAACAGTTAGGCATAAGCAACTCATCGATCGCCAGAAGGCTCGGTGTCACCGATAAAACTGTGGCCAAAGCTGTTGTATGGTTCCAGCGAATCGAGCATCGATCAAACGACTGAAAAGTCATTTTTCATCAACTCTGGTGGGGCGGTTGATGTAAGTTATTCTTTTTATCACAACAGATTATGCAGATTATCGATGGCTATTTCTGAAAAGTCATATTTCAGATTAAGACTGTCCTTTTCAGAAAATCCAGTTCCCAGAAAGATTAAATCATATCGTCGATTATTTTCATGGGAGAAGGTCGCGCCGATTTTTCCTCTAGAATCCCCTCTAGCCCTTCCCAGTCTTGGAGACAATTTGGAGAGGCAAGTTTCGACAATTATTACTCATGCATTCATTAAAATTGCATCCAGTTAGATTGAGCCACAATTGCTTGCGCGATTGATAGCACGAATATTTCTTGATTGCATGAAACAAGAATCCTACAATCTATCTCTTTAGAAAAGAGTTTTTCCATTAATCCATAATCGTTTGCGAGGCGTTTTCTCATGACGAAGAAAAAAATCCTTTCTACCCGCTCTGTCATCCTGCTCGCGTTCATCATCTTTACAGCAGCCTCCGCCTTCATCACCTGGCAACTCTTTCCAATCCCGTTCGGAACCTTATTCGACACTTTCGGGTTCATGACGCTGCTGGGACTTTTCGGATGCCTGGCGACACTCGCCATCATGGGTTTGCGCTCGAGGGGAATCATTTGGAAGATCCTCAGCGCCCTGCCCGCCGTTTTTGCGCTGGCGGTTGGTCTTCTCACCGCCGCTCTGTTGATCGATTACAAGATGATACCGGGCATGGCCTACCCGGAGGAACTGACCTCCGAACAGTGGATCGAAGATCTGCACTTTCTCGCTGACCAGATGACGGAGGTTCATCCGCGGTTATTCGAGATGATCCCACAGGAGAGGTTCGAGGCACAGGTCGCCGAGCTCGAACGGCAGATACCGCATCTCGACGAAAACCGGATCAAGTGGGAGATTTACCGCATCGTTACGCTGCCGAATGATGCTCACACGTATTTCAACATCTTCGTCAACAAGCTGGACTGGCACATGATGCCGCTGAAGCTCTGGCTTTTTCCGGAGGGCCTCTACGTGCTAGATGCCGGCCGGGAAGAGCGCAAACTCATCGGGACGCGGGTCGTCGCGATCGAGAACACCCCGGTGGAGGATGCATACCGGATGCTGCGGCCGTACTTGTCCGCTGAAAGTGAGTTTCACTGGAAGGAGCGGTGCTGCTATTTGCTCACGGGTTCCGAGGCGCTGAGAGCCGTGGGCATCTGCAAGGGCTCCGGCCCAATTGACGTGACCTTCGAACTCAGCGACGGACGGCGGTTCACTCGCCCAGTTAAACCGGTTCATTACCTGCCCACGATTTACTGGGCGGGGATGAGACAGGTTGACAACGACGCTCCCTATATCTTCTGGAACGACCGGAAGGACGCGTACTGGTTCGAGTACCGGGAAAGCACCTCGACTCTCTACGTGCAATTCAATCAGTGCGTGCGCGAATCCCGCCTGGAAACGATCGACCAGTTTGTCGAGCGCCTCGGTGCATGGGTGCGGGCGAACGAGTTCGAGCGGTGCGTGATAGACATCCGCAAGAACGACGGTGGCGACGGAGACGTTTCACTGCGCCTGGCCAACCTCGCGATCGGCAGCGAAAAGCTCGACCGGCCGGGGCGGCTGTTCGTGCTTACCAGCCGTAAGACTTTCTCCGCCGCCGTGATGTTTCTCTCTCTGCTCGAGTGCAAAACGAGCGCAGTGATCGTCGGAGAGCCAACGGGACAGGGCCCTTTCTTCAGTGCACATCCCCGGCCGGTGACGTTGCCCAATTCCAGAATCGAGATCAATGTCTCGCGGCATTACAATCGTTGCGCGCTTATCAATGACAGCCGGAACTCGATAGAACCGGACGTGGCCGTTGCATACACGTATGAGGATTATCTCGCCGGGCGCGACCCTTTTATGGAGGCTGTCCTCTCGTATGAGCCGCCCGCCGCAGAGACGGCCATGATGGAACCCGGAGAGAAGGACAGGCTGGTCGGCCGCTACCTCTTCAGTCCCTACCAGATCCTTACGATTGATTGGGCGGAGGAGGGACTGCTGAGTGTGGACGATTTCTTCGAAGGGAGTTTTCGCAACGTACGCACGCGGCTTCGTCCGGTCGGCGGCGGACGTTTCCTTACCGACATCGCGGGGATCGAAGTAGTCTTCGACCAGAACTCCGGATCGTCCACCGGTGTAACGCTCAACTGGCGGGGAATTGAAACGTACGCCGGGCGCGCCCCCGATGGGCACCGTCTTCCGATGGAACTTTTTGCAAACGGGCTGATCGCAGAAGCGGTCGAGGCTTTTCATCCGCAGAAGGATTTCTACATAAAAGAGGTTCCCGGGTTTGAGGCCTATATCAACCGGATGGGATACACACTACTGAGAGACAAGAAGTATGATGAGGCGATCGCCGTCCTTGCAATGAACGTGGACTTTTTCCCGGAATCCTTCAACACCTATGATAGCCTCGGCGAGGCGTACATGGAGAGCGGCCGGACGCAGGAGGCTATCCAGAATTATGAAAAGGCGCTCGAACTCAATCCCGCCAGTGAGAATGCGAAGCGGATGCTTACGCGGTTGAAGAAGAAATTGTAGTCCCGAATGAAGTAAAAACACCAGGGAGTTGGCACAACCTGCTTCTTAAGATGGTGGACACTGTCGCAAAGAATTCGAACCTTTGCACAGATCCATATTGAGGCGGAGATACTCGATACAGGCGCCGCCCCGATCTACCAGCAAATTGCTCCTAAGGCATTTCAAATGAAACAGTTAGGTATGAGTGACTCGACGATCGCCAGAAAGCTCGGTGTCACCGACAAAACGGTGGCCAAAGCTGTAGCATGGTGTCGGTGTATCGAGCATCGATTCAACAGCTAATATATGAGAGATGGGATGCCTCCACGATAAAATCCACTCCGATCGCGCGCCGATGCCGGGTAACCTAACAGACTTACTATATAATCGAAGGGGAGCGGTACGATGCTCCCCTTAATCGAATGGCTGAATCGTCAGCTCCGATGTGCCCCGTCTACTCCGTCTTCTCTTCCTTCTCCGGCTTCGGCTCTTTCGACTTCTCCTTGGCCGAGGGGATCATGGCAATGAAGGTCGTGATATCGGACATGCGCGGATCGTCCCATGCGAGCGCCGTACCCTTCATGGGATTAACGATGAGGAAAACGATCTTGGCAGTGGTAAAATCATCGTTCGACTCGTTTATCGGGCCGTCACGGCAGATAACCAGTGAGTACAGATCGAGCTGATAATCCGAATACGGCGTACCCGGTACCTTCTGGAAAATGCCGGAGACGTCACCCGGCGTGGTGAACGGGCCGTACATCTTGGCGCAGCATGGAGACGTCCGTATCAGGTAATTCCGGCCCTCGGGATAGGTGTTCGCGAACGCGGTCCATCCGGACAGATCGCCATCGAAACTCGGATTGACCAGGAGATTGGGCCCCGGTGTTGGTGGCATGGTCTCGACAAAAGAACAATCGTCCACAAAAACGGAGCAGGTGTCGCAGGCCATCTGCACCACCGCACCGGTTGAAAAACCTCAAGATTTATTGTATAATCTATCCACAATTATCTTACAGTTCCGTGCCCCCAGAATTGATTGGGCATCGATCTGTTCTATTCCGAATGCTTACCGCCGAGCGAATTTCCGTTCCTGTCTCCGCTCGACGAGCACAAAGAACGCCATTGGTAATGGCATTTTCAAAGGAGTGCTCAAATGTCCAACTCCCACTTCATTACCAGATCCTTCAACTTTCTTGCACTTGTCACTCTGATGTTTATCGTTACTGCTGCGACGCCGCTCAAGGCAGTAACACCATTCATCCATGAGACCGTCGATATGGGACCGGGCGTGGGCGAGTACACATCGCTGGCGTTCGACG
>CP070727.1:622685-666541 GCA_020350885.1 bacterium
AGGGAAGGTTGAGCGCCATGACGGAGCCCAGCATCACGTTGAAGATGCCCTTCGTCACCTGAACGTTCGCATGCGTCTCCTCCCAGATATCCGAGCCGCCCGACAAGACATTGTAGAGCCGGAACGTGATCTGGTAGCTCCCGTCCGGAACGGCCGTGCCGCCGGCATCGGTCAGCACGCCCTGATAATTGAGAACATTGGAAAGCCCGGGCTGGTGTGTTGCTGCCGAAACGTCCGAACGGCCGGGATCGACTTCCTCGGCGGCGCTAAGCGACACCATTCCAACAAACAAAACGAAAGCCAAAAAGAGTGACCGCTTCATCTCTTCCTCCTTTTCACGATTGCGGAATCGCCGAATCCGGCTTCTTCGTGTATTTATCCTTTGTCCGCTTGAAAGTACGGCTCTCTGTTGGATTCTCATACTATACGTTGCTTCGATACCGGCGTCAATCACGGGGTGCGGCGAGGGATCGATTCTGAAATCCACACTATGGCAATAATAGGCATAAAATTGGCAGAATACCCCCTTTATTCAATGTTGAAAAAGCTGTCCCTTCTGAAAATTCCATCCCGGTACAAGTCGGTGATCTTCCCGACATAATTGGATCTGGAATCCGGCAATAAATTTTGGATTATTTCATTTAGATGAAGAGGAAAATGATAAGCGGAAAACTCATTTCAAATCTGGACAGAATAATCTCGGCACGGGAAGTGGTTCCAATAGCACTCACACATTAAGCAGCCTGTCGGAAATACCGATGATGCAATCCGCCAACCATCGGTTCTGTGCTAATTGGTCTGATATCAGGTGGCTGAACCGGTCTCGTGTTCGGACAATCCTTCTCGAGGCCAAGATGAGTCCGAGATTCATGGTAGTAGCAGAGGTACTCCTTGAGAACTCGACGGAGATGCTTATCATTGAAAATGATTATGTGATCCAGACATTCTCGTCTGATTGAGCCGATCACCCGCTCAACGTACGGGTTTTGCCAGGGAGAACGTGCTGCGATCAGTACTTGCTTGATATCCATTGATTCAACCCGACGATAGAACTCCTCCCCGTATTTACTGTCCCGATCGCGGATCAAGTATCTCGGAGCGGTATCCCACGGGAAAGCATTCACGATCTGCTGGCCTGTCCAGGCGGCAGTTGGTGACTCGGTTACATTGAAATGGACAATTTTCCTCCGTTTGTTGCTCATTATCAAGAAAACGAAAAGTACTCGGAATGTCACTGTTGGAACCGTGAAGAAATCTATCGATACGATATCCCTAGCGTGGTTCGTCAGGAATGCTCGCCAGCTCTGGGAGGGTGGTTTCCGGTGTAGAACCATATACTTCGAGACAGAAGCTTGGCTGAGCTCAATGCCGAGCTTGAGTAGCTCACCATGAATCCTTGGCGCTCCCCACAGTGGATTGGCTTGTGACATTCTGCGGATGAGATCACGGGTTTCCTGGGGAACCCTCCGTCTTCCCATACACCTCGCTCGGCTTTTCCATCTCCAATACAATCGGAATCCATTTTTATGCCAACGGATAACGGTTTCGGGTTGGACCATTGCAAGCGGTTTTCTCCAATCAGGCCAAAGTCGTGAAAGGATGATCCAAAGCGTTCGATCCCGATTCTTCAAACGAGGTCTTTGGGCATTTCGTTGCAGGACATCGAGTCGATGGCGTAGCGCGAGGTTTTCCAAGGCAAGCGCACGGTGCGACCTCAACGCTGAAAGGAATGTGCGTAGAATTAGAATAATCATTCGATGTATATAATAATTGGATTAGGGTAAGTGCAAGTATTGTAAGGCGGATGACATTTACAGAAGGCACACCGGAAACTTCATCCATATGAACAAGAAGAGCTGCTGCGCTGAAACCTTTCAAGGCAGAATTATATTTTTATATATCTGTTAAACAGTTCGGGTATGCGAGGATAGCTTCGTCTTTTGCACAAGCCATTGTTTACTATTGGGTTATACTAAATATTGCTTGACAGCAGTGATTGTTACAAGTTACGCTTTCCCTATCGATTTTCTACAGCGATAATAAGGGGCTTCATCAGATCAAAGTTTAAACAGGAGGTCAGCCATGTGGCGATATAAGTCATTCCGCTGCTCTATTGCCGTATTATTCCTGCTCGCACTGATTGTTTCCGCTTTATATACCGGTAGTACTGCAACCCCGCAGGGTCAGATTTCACCACCGGATACTTCGCGAGCAGCGGCAGATACAATGATCACCAGGGATCCGATCACCCTGATCCCGAGAAAGATGGTGAATATCAATGTTGTTCCGGAATCACTGAAAGACGGCAGGATAGCACTGACAGAAAAAAACGCAGAAAAGGTATTCAAGGATTACCTCGAGGAAAACATTAATCTGTATCGGGTGAGGCCGGCAGACCTCAAGATGATATCCGCGAGACAGAGGCAAGGGACCTGGTTTATCAAATTTCAGCAGTACTACAGGGATATTCCTGTTTATAAGGCCACTGTGGGATTCACCGCAACTGAGGACGGGATGATCAAGACGTACGGTTCGTCATTCCATCCGGGCATCGATCTCGACACCGAACCGAAGATCAAGCTGCCAGAGGCTGTCGAAATCGCAAGACGCACCTATAAAACAGATGCAGGAAGGAGTTACAGCGAGCACGAAGCCACACTGCTTATATATCATGAGAAGGAAGACTCGAAAATAAGGTATTACCTCGCGTGGAAATTCCTTCTCAAAGGAAAGCGTCCCGATCCCAGGCAGGAGATGTATTTCATCATCGACGCTGTAAACGGAAACATATTGAAAAGCTATACTGCACGCTTTCCAGGAGCACGAGCATTCGGCAAGGTCCAGGGAGAGATCTATCCGGAAAATCCGACCAATCCCCCGATAGCGACGGAACCGCTGAAACATTCATATGTGGACATCAGGTGGGCGGGACGCGTGACCACCGATCAGAACGGGGATTACAGCCAGAACCTTCCATGGTACTTCTGGATTTTCAGAAAGTACAGGGCGACATTCCGGCTCGAGGGTCCATACGCTAGAGTCCAGGATAATGTCGGTAACGATTACACCGCCACCCGTACAAGGAGAAAGAACAGGGCCTGCGACCATACCTGGACCGCCGCCGACAGGGATCACATAAACGTCTTTTATCATATTAATGTTATGCACGACTGGTTCAAGTCATGGCTTAATCATAACTGGGTAAACGCATGGGATAATTCCAGCTGCTTCGATGCGGAAGTAAATCATGCTGACAATAATGCCTATGCCGGGAGTCCAATGGAGTATGGTATCGATAATTTCGCACGCTCGAGCGATGTGATCTATCACGAATGCACCCACAACGTCCTCTACTACCTATACGGCGACTGGATCGGATGGCCCGATGCCAACGAAGAATGGTATGCTTTTGATGAGGGATTCTCGGATTATTTTGCGGGTTCGATAACCGAAGATCCAGCACATGGAGAAGGATGGGGCAGCACAAGGACACTTGATAATAATGATCAATACCCGGACAAGAATACGTACTTTATGGATGGTCACGATGGGGGACAGATTATAGGTGGCGCCGCATGGGATCTGAGGGAAGAGCTCATGAATCTGAAGGGTGACGCAGTTGGATCTAGGCTAGCAGACAATTATATCTTCGACGCGCTGGAGTATATGGCGACATTGCCGCGCGATTACTACTTCTCAGACCCGCAAGAGAGCAACTTGCTCTCATGCCTCTATATCGCTTATGACAACAACAACAATCTCAACGACGGGATCCCTCATTTTTTCTACATTCACCACGCTTTCAGGGACCATAACCTGCTTCAGGCCGTTATCCTCGACAAAGACAGCTATGATGTCTCCACGAATACGATAGGTACGCTGACCGGAGGTGATTTTTACTATTTCAGCGGCTCCTTCTGGGCTAATAACTGGGGACAAAGGGGAGTTGTCGATCTGGGCGATATCGGTAATGTCGATCTCGAAGACGTCGATATCCCCATCACGGGGTATACCCGGTTCGGTGTTGCGGCTGCACTGAACCATACGTTTGTCTCTCTGGCGCAGACGGGAGAAGAAGGGAGCTATATAGTATTCAGGGTCAACGCGATAAATGCCGGCGGCAACGAGGTCGTGATCGAATACCTGTACAGGACTCCTTTCCTCGTAGACATCGCCTGGATCTGCCTGCGATACCCGTATATATGCAGGGTGATCTATCCCTGCGATAAGTACCCCTTCCTCTGCGAGCCGTACGTGGTGCTACACGAGGAAGAACTGCTTAAGTTCAAATTCAGGCATGAGCTCGATAGGGTCATCATTCCAGTCGAAAAGATATGCCAGTATGTGATCGACTGTCCCGGCTGCGGACCGAGGGGGCTCTGCGCCGGATATGAGTTCTATTTCAAGAATATGGAAGAACCATTCGGAATAGAGGTATTTAACTCGCAGGGAAAATCTGTCGTCAGTAATATGCGTGATATCAGGGACAAGAAGATAGCGTTCAGGACTTCACGCGACGAAAGGTATTTTCTGGTCATATATCCTGGTAAGAATACGAAGGTCGACATCGAATATGAGCTTCCGATCACTGGCAGAGGGCTCGCAAAATAGAATTCCACAAGTTCAGATGTAAAACTTGCTGTTCACAGCTTCGGAATAAGTGTACACATCGTTACCGTCAGCGCTGACGGTTAATTGACCTAGCCTATCTCTTCTGTTAATGCTGTCCCACATAAATTTATAAGACTAATTAACTGATCGAGTGAGCAAGAGGAAAATCCGGTAATCGTAACGGGGAAGGTCAGATAGAACATCTTCTTTCCTAGATAGTACACAAATTTTCACACTGATTTTTATATTACCGATCAACGAAAGGTGTTGGTTAAGAATTGAAATAACGAATGGAAAAAGTTATAATAGTTACCGTTATAGGCTCATTAAATGACTATTTAAGGTTAGAGGTAATTAATGAATGCGAAAAAAGCAATAACCATGGTTTCAATAGGTGTAATAGTCAGCTCTGTTGTCTATATCATTAGCTCAATACATCATATAATGATCAATCGTTTTATCGAATATGAATTATATCGACTAATCGCATTTAGTTTTCAACGGTACTTCACGCAATGGATCTTGATAATTATTTTCATTTCGCTTCTTTTGCTGTGTGTTGTGCCGCTGCTGTCCCTTGTTGTGAAGAAATTCTGGAAGTTATTCCTTTCCAATGCAATCGAAATCAATATTTCAAATAAAGAAAAACTGATATCCGTTATTGTTTCGCTCTTTTTCTGTATAATATTTTTCCTCATCGGTGGTTATTATCTAAACCGCTATATCCTTCCTGGATTTTATAGCCCTATGAGCATATTTGGGGATATCGTGTTTCTGATATTTACGATACTTATCGGGTGGTTATTAATTAAAATTAATATTGCGAAATTGATGACCTTGCTGAGCAAACCTTTTAGAATAACCGCACTCATTTTATCGATTGTTATCTTGGTTTTAAATGTAGGTATAATGGTCGAGAGCAGAATACATACACCTACTGGTCCAAATGTCATTCTTATGATATCAGAAACTCTCAGGGCTGACCACGTAGGATGCTACGGATATCAGAGAAATAATAGTGATAATATAGACTTGTTTTCAGATACAGCCTTCAATTTTTTGAATGCATACACTGTTGCGCCCTGCACCAAGCCTTCCGTGTGGAATATACTGACATCCCTCTATTATTCCAAAATGCCGGCGAGAGATGATTACGTAATTATTTCAGAATATTTTAAAGCAAAAAATTATAAAACAGCTGCTTTTATTTCGCACCATTTCTTAGAGGAGAAGAAAGCCAATCTTCATCAAGGGTTTGACGTATATGATTCAAAGTGTAGGACCCGTGGAGTTGGAATGGCGACAAGAACAGCAACATCGATAATTAACGAATCTATAAAATGGGTCGAAAAAAACAAAAATTCGCCCTTCTTTGTTTGGTTATTTTTCTATGATCCTCACGACCCATATGTCCCTCCTGATGAACATCAAGGATATTATAATAAGTCTAAAGACTTCAGTGGAGATAGAAGAGCAGAAGGGATACATTTTGAAAGCGAGCCGATTTCACCAGAACAAAAAGAGTTTTTAATCAATGCCTACGATGAAGAAATCAAGTACTTGGATTATGAAATAGGAAGATTTCTCGAGTACTTGAAGAGTGTAGACGAATTCGATGAATCAATTGTCATACTAACAGCCGATCACGGAGAAGAGTTAGGGGACAATGGCAACAGGTGGGACCATTGCCAATTGGTAAGCCAGGAAGAGATAGCGATCCCCTTGCTGATTAAACTGCAGGGACAAAAAGAGAAAGTTGTAATACGGGATGCGGTTCAGAATATAGATATATATCCGACTATAGTGGAACATATCGACGCATATCAGTTACCCGTATATTACTATATGCTTGAGGGACAAAGCTTGATGCAATTTATAATGGCGGAAGAATCAACAGAAGAGAGGGCCGCTTTCTCCTTTTGGGGAAAACAAAGATGTATTATAAAGGGACAGTACAAGTATCGTTATTGGAAAGGTGATGAATATTTAATTAATTTAGCGACGGGAGAACTAGTTTATGATGATGATCTGCGAAATACATTGATAAAACAGTTAAGCGAGCAATATGAAAAAGTAATACAGAATGAAGATTACCATAGAGAGTCATTACGACACATGCGGACTACAGGATATATTCATTAGATGATTCTATTAGAAGTGTAAAGAAGCTGATTAAAACAAAGCTGAGCCGTCAAAATTACATTCTTTCAATTGTTCTTCACTATATCCAATAATCTTTAATACAGAAGGGGCAATGTCGTATATCGATACATCTTCCTTCGTTTCCTGTTTATTGCAGAGGAGAATGCCTGGTACTAAGCAAGGATCAAACAAATGAGAACCGGACCATTTTTTTAAATTGTCTTCTATTAAAATATCAGGTGTTGCACCCAGGGCAGTTTGCCATGACGCCCTATAACCAATATTGAATCCAATATAAAGATCGGGAGTTTGATCATCATAACTACCCCAAAATATCTCTTCTCGTTCGTATACATTACTTATAACGGGTACGTCAAACTTGTCATCCTTCCAATTCATCAATTTTTTTGATATTTCCTCTTTCAAGTTTTCGGCTTCCAGTCCTGGTTTGACTATACCATATTTCTCTCTACCTTCCAGGTTTATATAGATGGCACCGAATCCTATAGCAAAGGCTTTGGTTTTCAGCCAGTTGACACCGCTTAATAATTCTTTGCCCGTTTCGGTATTTGCCTCATCAAACACTAAATATCCATTTTCTCTAAGCCAGCTATTGACATGTGCGGCTTTTCTAAATGTATTGAAACCATGATCCGATAAAACAATAATTATATCTTTTACGGTTGTTTTCTCTAGTACATCACCCAGAATGTCATCCATCCTTTTATACCAACTAGTGATGATTTCTTTATACTTCTTAGAAGAATCTGCTTCGTACAGAGGGTGATCGGGATCGATATACCGCCAAAACATATGTTGTATAATATCAGAGGATTCGAAATAGCAGAATAAAACGCCTTTCTTGAAACGATCTAGCTCAAGATCGAGCATTGCTTTCTTCTCTCTAATAACTTCATCAACTTGCTCCAGGAATGCTTTCTCATCAATCCTTTTCTGGTTTACCGCCCAAGTATCCATAGGCATTCCTTGAGTATAGTATAGTCCTATTTTATCTACTAATTCTTTGCTGTATCCTTTCGGATGGGAAATAGCGAATAATGGAGCTCTGGGATCAAAATTGATGGGACTGACGTACAATTTGAATTTAGGTTCGATCTCGACGAGATAACATTTGAATATTCCTTTTGCCTTCTTAAATATTCCCAGCTTGAATTCAACTTCCATCCAATCGCTCCACTCCCTCACCGCCAGCTCATACTTCTTTTTTTGATATTCTACAGTACAACTATTTGTATCATTTATGACAATCTTCGCCGGCACTTTCACATTTTTTGCCTTGCCGCCTATATGAGAAACTCTCGGACCTATAAGATCGATAACTTTTATTTGAGACTTGCTAACTGGAAATACTGTGCCGCCTGTTTCCTTGTCCTCTTTTATTTCTCCTGAGGTATAAAACGTAAATGTGCCTTCTGTTCCAAGAATATCCGGGACACCCATGCCGGAGAGCATTCTGCCATGTACTTTGTCAGGAGGGTAAGTTATGGGACATCCTATTATTATCGTGGGAACCGATTCATCAGAAGTATACTCCCAGAAGCATTTGCTATTAATAACACGCTGCGGCTTACCACCCTTCATATTTGAAATAGAAAGTCTAAGTCCATATGTCTCTGGATCTCTTACTATAAAATCGAAGACACCGGTTTTCCCAGGATTTTGGCCTGTTGCAAAACCTGTCCACGCAACTGGAGATTGTGAAGGATTAGTGGTCTCTAGATATCTAAAAGCACCTTTTTCTTTTAGATAATTGAAATTTGGAAGCTTGCCATCTTCCATCATACTTTCGGTGATTTGGGGGCTTAGGCCATCAAATCCAAGAATAATGATTTTGTTATCAAATGTATTTTCTTTATTGATCATACCTATTCCCAACGCCGTTAGTAATAATGCAGCAATTATTAATGTCGTTATGATAACAATTTTTTTATTATTTTTCAGAAATTTTGATAGTCTTTTATAGAATAGTATTAGCACACCAAGGATGCTAACCAGGAATGCTACTACCAATCCTCCGAAGCTGATTATAGTGAATCCTGCTGAAGGATCTATATATCCAAATAGCATAATGTACTCTTCAACTATTGCTCTTGATCCGTTGTATACTAGGAATCACAAAATTGGAGATCACCGTATTTCTATTCTTCATTATAAATTATACCTTATAAATTATGCCTTTTTCAAGTTTATTTATCATTCTATTACACTGCATTTAGCAGCTCTAACCCTTGACAGACAAAGAATTATTTAGAATATTAGAGAATCTTTACGTGAGTTGCATATATCGTTTTCAGAGTTGTCTAGGCATGGGCCGATGAAATTATTGGCTACATTAGCGATACAAGCATTCATCACATTCCAGGTGGTGTGCATTTCGCACTGCCACGATGTGGGGCATTACTCTGAACATCATCACCGTTCAATTTGGAATTGGAGTGCTCATGGCAGTGAACATCACCAAACTGAGCACGAGGATAAAGGTAACTCCTTTGCCTGCTTGCACAAACACCACAGTATCGATCAATCCCTTGCTCCTAAAAAGCTTACGTTCTCGTGGCCGGAGGTCGCTGTCGATTTTATAGCGAGCACTACCAATATTACCGCATCGTTCACGACGGAAAGCACCTTCGTCGGCCGAGCTATTTCGCTCGTAGATCAGTACGGATTCACATTCATCGGCAGAAGTCCTACTATCTCCTAACAGCATTTCTCGATCTCTACCAGCAAATCATCAATCACAGCGAGGTCTGTGAGAGTTGTCTCACAATCGCTATACAACGGCATGTATCGATGCATGCATTGCCGATAATGCGGAGAGGATATAGTGTTTCGTAAATTAATATGCATTGTGTTGTTGTCCGTTATGCCGCACGGCTATGGGGTCGCGGCTGAGATTTCAATAAGGTTCGAGGACATAGGGGATTACGCGCTGGCCAACAGTCCACATGCAAAAATTCTGGAGAAGGATCTAGATTTCATTAGAGCGGATAGGGACGCCTCGCTTCGGTGGTCTAATCCTGAGTTACTGTATGAATTAGAGCAGGTTAAAAGTGGTTCAGAATCTCTGCGTGAGTATAGCGTGCTGCTTGAAAAGGAATTTGCGATGCCGTGGATAACAACTCGTAACAGGGCCGGATGGAATCTCAGACTCGAAGCTGCCCGACACACAAAAACCGCCCAAACCTGGCATCTGCTTTCAATGCTTCGCCGCGGATACGTTGAATTGAAGATATACGAGAGGGAGATGGATTATCTCGAAGAGTTCGAGTTACTGATGGAACGTGCCTCCAAGATCTCTGGTGCAAGAAAGCTGGAAGGCACCATATCTGGAATGGAACAGCATCTGATAGAGATGTCCTTGCTCGGGATCCGCAGGCGAATCCACGGAATCCGCACGGAATATAGAACCTTATTGGCTGAATGGAAGATCGAAATGGGCATTCCTGCCGAGGATGGCGTCAGGCTCGAGACTGAGATGGTGTTCAAACAAAAATTCCCAGATTCAAGTTTAAAGAGTGTTTCGGAGAAAGACGAAACTGCTGATCTGCTAGGGAGGCGGCTCAGCACCGAAGCTCTCGGCAAAAGCTTGCAGATGGAAAAGGGAGGCCTACTTCCGTCAGTGACAATCACCGGTGGGTATAAAAATGCCGAAGACACATTCGAGGGATTTGTAGTCGGACTCAAGATGCCAATACCGCTACTGAACCGAAACACGGGTCAAGTGGAAAGGGTGAGAACCGAGTATGTCAAAGCGAAGATGCAACTTGATCTTTACCAATCCGAACGAAGACGCCGTATACATCTTCTCATAGAGAATGCTGAGGAGAAGTCTGGGTTGTTGGGAAGATATAGCGAGAAGATGGAAAAGATCGACGGACATATCGAGGATCTCGTCGAGTCGTACAGTGAAGGCTGGCTAACCTTGGCCGGGTTGCTCGAAGGGATTGAAATATACACAGACGGGATCGAGAACTATTTTGGACTTCTCGGAGAATATTTCGCGGCCATCTTCGAGCTCGAGACGCTCACCGAGCGAGAACTCGTAAACTCCGCTCTGGCGGAGGGGGAGGCTATCGAACAATGAGACCGAACTTAAAGTTCTTTATTCTATTCACCGTAATGCTGCTCTTTTCATGTGCTGCGGATGACCATGGAGTATCTGAGGAAGAACACGGGCATGAGGACCATACGGCAGCCGTCACCATGTGGAGCGATTCACTCGAGCTGTTCATGGAGTATGGACATTTGATCGTTGGCCAAAAGACGGAGTTTGTTGTGCATCTGACTAGGCTTGCTGACTTTGGCCCGCTCAACGAGGGTAATGTTACGGTGCAACTCGATGACGGCAGTGGAGAAGGGTTGGAAGTCACTTCCGAGGCGCCTCTTCGAAAGGGCATCTGGAAGGTTGAAGTACCGGTCTCAAAGGCCGGGGAATACCATCTTCGCATCATCTGCCGGACACCCATATTATCCGAGGTGTTCGAAATCGGACACGTCAAAGCCTGGGCGACGTTAGAGGATCTGGAGCTTGCCGAGGGCCACTCCGAGGAGATTGTTGATCATGGGCACGATGAAGCCGATCATGAAGGCGGTGAAGGGGGGATCACCTTCCTCAAGGAACAGCAGTGGAACACCGAGTTTGGTGTCGAGCCGGTGCGCTTGGTGACCATGCATTCGTCAATTCCTGCCATTGCCGAAGTCCTGCCGAGACAACAAGGTTATGCCGATGTTGTCACACCCGTGGAAGGATTTATCAACGTGCTTCATAACCAGGACATGGCTACACCGGGCAGGAGGGTTGAATCCGGTGAGCGTCTCCTTGCTGTCTGTCCTCCGCTCGAGGGAACAGGATCGTGGACTGAGAGACATCTTGGTTACATGAGAGCAAAGAGAGAGTTCGAGCGTGCAGAAAGGCTACTTCAGCGCGATGCAATCGCAAAACGTGATTATGAGGAGATACGTCAGAAATACCTCGTGGAAAGATCGAGTTACGAGATGATACTCAAGGGGAGTTCTGCAGAGCCGGTAGAGGTCGAAGAAACGGGTGAGGTGCATCTCGAGCTAAAGGCTCCCATTAGCGGGATCGTTTCTGTGGTTGACGTTGTTCCCGGGCAGACTATTACGGCTGGGCAGAAATTGATGACAATCATCGATCCAGCTGCAGTATGGCTGCGAGCAAGTCTTTTCGAGAGGGATTATTACAGGATTGGAAACCCGGAGGGTGCAATGATCGTAATCCCGGGCCGCGACGCTTCATTGCTGATCGGGAAGAACGATCTAAAGATCGTCAGCAAAGGTGAGCTATTCGACCGCTCCAGCAGAACGATACCGATTATCTTCGAAACTGACAATCCCGGCGGTTTGCTCAAGATCGGGCAGATCGTGCAGATGGAGATATACACTTCCGAAGCTATCAATTCTATTGCAGTACGGGAAGAATGTATCATCGATGAAGACTACGTTACATATGTGTTCGTGCAGATCGGTGGCGAATCTTTCGAGAAAAGACTAGTTAAAACAGGAGCTCGCGCGCGGGGCATGGTCGCTATCCTCGAAGGGCTCACCGAAGACGAGCGGGTAGTGACGATTGGAGCTTATAGTGTGAAGCTCGCCTCAACGTCGAAGGATATCGGGCACCCACACGTACACTAAAGAAAAACGGTTTCATGAATAGAGGAGTACAATGCTCGACTACATGATGAGAAAGAGTTTGACCAACAGGTCTGTTGTCCTGATTGGTGCGGTAATTTTACTCGCCGCCGGAATAGTGGTCGCTCTACGTATGCCGATAGATGTGTTTCCTGATCTCACTGCTCCAACCGTTACTGTCATGACTGAAGCTCACGGAATGGCTCCCGAAGAGGTAGAGATGCTCGTCAGTTTTCCGATCGAGGCGGCAGTTAATGGAGCCTCCGGGGTCAGGCGTGTGCGATCGACTTCGATCCAAGGCTTCTCCACCGTCCATGTGGAGTTCGACTGGGGAATGGATATTTACAAGGCCAGGCAGATCGTGAATGAAAAGCTTCAGGGAGTGTGGGCTTCTTTACCCGAGGAAGTTGATCAGCCAATGCTCGCTCCGGTCACATCGCTCATGGGTGAGATTATGGCAGTCGGTCTTACGTCTTCGAAGACATCACTGATGGACTTGCGCACATTGGCTGATTTCACGATTCGTAAGAGGCTTCTCGCGGTACCGGGTGTGGCGAGTGTCAAGGTATACGGTGGCGAAGTAAAACAGTACCAGGTGCTCATCGATCCTCATTTGCTGAGAAAATACGAGATCGGTTTGAGCGAAGTCCTCAATGCAGCAGGTGGCTCAAACGTCAACGCGAGCGGTGGATTCTTTATTCACTCGGGACAGGAATACTTAATCAGGGGACTCGGCCGCATCCGCGATATAGAGGAACTCAAGAAAACGGTCGTGGCGACACGGAGCGATGTACCGGTCCTCCTGCAGGACGTTGCGCGGATTACAACTGGTGCAGCGACCAAGCTCGGCGAAGCGGCCATCAACATGGAGAAAGGGGTTTTGCTGGTTATCACCAAGCAGCCCGGCGCAAATACGCTCGAGCTAACGCGCCAACTCGATTCCGTTCTCGATGAGATAGACAAAGCCATGCCGGCGGATGTGCAATTGCACACAGAGATATTCAAGCAATCCGATTTTATCCAACGTGCGGTGAACAACGTCATACATGCGCTACGAGACGGGGCCATCCTGGTCGTGATAATTCTCTTCGTATTTCTTGCAAATATCCGGACCACTTTGATCTCTGTTCTGGCGATACCGCTGTCTCTCGTGTTCGCCATTCTGATACTGAGGTTACTCGGGCTTTCAGTCAACACGATGACTCTCGGAGGTATGGCGATCGCGATCGGCGTGCTGGTCGATGACGCTATAATCTATGTCGAGAACGTCCTTCGCAGGGTGCGGCAAAATGTAGATACGGATTTAAAGACGAGAAAACCATTTTTCGATGTCGTTATCGCCGCCTCGTCAGAGATCAGGGCTCCCATTGCAAATGCTACGTTCATAATCATTGTGGTTTTTATACCGTTATTCTTTCTCAGTGGTATTGAGGGCCGTATGCTCAAGCCGCTCGGTATAGCATATGCGGTCTCTGTGTTCGCCTCGCTTCTCGTGGCGGTCGTGGTTTCTCCCGCCTTGTGTGGACATCTCTTATGGCGGATCGATTTGAAAAGAGAGAGAGAAAGCTTTGTCGTCCGTAAGTTGAAGGCACTCTATAGCCCCGTTCTCGAATGGAGCACGAGGCACGGCAAGCCGATCATGATAGGTGCGGCTGTTCTCGTTATTCTGACCGTAACGATGTTAGCCAATCTGGGAAGATCTTTTCTTCCTGAATTCAACGAGGGCACTCTCAATATCAGTATCGCTACTGTTCCCGGAACATCCCTGGAGGAATCCGACCGGATTGGAGATATGGCCGAACGGCTCCTCCTTGATCATTCATCGGTTGTGTCGGTCGCAAGGCGGACGGGACGCACAAAGCATGATGAGCATTCGCTCGGTTCACATGCGCATGAGGTCGAAGTCACACTTGCCGATGACATAGACAAGGAGAAAGTGTTGGAAGATATACGGGAAAGGCTGGGATTGCTACCCGGGACGATTTTTATCATAGGTCAGCCGATCAGCCATCGAATCGATCACATGCTTTCCGGCACGAGAGCCAACATTGCGGTAAAGGTTTTTGGACCGGATCTCGCGAGACTGAGGTCGATCTCCGCCGATATCAAAGAGGTAATGGAAGAGGTCGAGGGAGTCACCGATCTCTCAGTCGATCAGCAGGTGGACATCCCACAGGTGAGAATCCGGGCAAACCGTGAAAAGATGGCCTTATATGGTCTTACGATGATGGAGTTGGATGAGTTAATAGATGTGGCGTTTCTCGGCGCTGTAGTGTCCGAGGTGTATGATGGGCAGAACCGGCACGAGCTCGTGGTAAGGTACGACGAGGAATTTCGTGGTGATCTCGAGTCGATCAAGGAGAGTCTGATTGATACGCCTTCGGGAGCGGTCGTTCCGCTCGACATGGTAGCCGATATACGGATCGATCGAGGGCCAAACTATATCAGCCGTGAGAACGTCCAGCGAAAGATCGTCGTGCAGGCTAACGTGAAAGGCCGTGACATGAGCGGTGTAGTCGAGGACATACGGGAGGGTGTCACGGCGAACGTCGACCTGCCCGAGGGCTATTTCGTCCAGTACGGAGGCCAGTTCGAAAGCGCCGAGTCTGCCTCGAGGATAATCAGCCTCCTGAGCCTCCTATCACTCGTGCTGATTGTCGTCGCTCTCAATCTGGAGTTCGGTAACTTGAGGGACACGCTACTCGTTCTTGTCAACCTTCCGCTCGCCCTCATTGGGGGAGTGCTGGCCGTTGTGATCACAGGAGGCGTTCTCAATATTGCCTCGATGGTCGGATTCATTACGTTGTTCGGTATCTCGGTGCGAAACGGGATTATGATGGTTTCCCATTACAATCACTTGATGAGTGTTGAGGGCCTGGGGCGCCGCGAGGCGGTTCAAAAAGGTTCCCTCGAGCGGCTCAGCCCCATCCTGATGACCGCCCTGACTACAGGCCTCGCACTGTTGCCGATGGCTCTGGCTTCGGGAAAGCCGGGAAACGAGATCCAGGCGCCGATGTCGATAGTGATTCTCGGGGGGCTGCTCACGGCCACGTTGCTCAACATGATCGTTATCCCGGTGCTGTTCCACAGATACGGAAAGGGGGACGTGCGCGCCTGATTTTTAATTTGACAATTCTTACGTATCACTATATCTTCATTTCGATATGTATGAACATTAATACATATAATCATCTTCTCACAGAAACAGTTTGGAGGCGGGTATGAAGGCGGCAGAACTGGAATTGTTCCGGAAACATGCCGAGACATGCTGTATTTTCTGCAATGAGAGAAGGTTGATGATCATGTGGGCATTGGAAGAGGGTGAGAGGTCGGTCGGGGAAATTGCGATGGAGCTCGACCTGTCTTCTCAGGCCATCTCGCAGCATCTCCGTTTGATGAAGGATCGCGGTGTTGTCGTCTCAACACGCCGGGGACGTAAGATTTACTACCGCATGGCTAACCCCAAGTTCCTCGAGGCCCATCGGATGATCCGGAGTGCCATTCAGAAGAATGTAAAATGATCGGGAGGTAACGCTGTGCCGAGTGTTGCTATCAGAGCGGACGGGAAAAAATATATGTGGGACAGAGGAGAGTATTCTACGGAGGCTGAAGCCGAAGAAAAAAAGGCCCAGTATCAGAAAGATGATTTTGAAGTTGTTCAACTAGTTGAAGAGGGAAAGCATCTGCTCTACACACGAAGAGTTGTGACTGAAATCGTGTTGGAGGAAGGAGATCGGCCGTTATGAAGGGATCAGTGCTAGTCATTGGAGCCGGTCCCGCAGGCATGCGTGCTGCTGCCGAACTTGTCCAACAGGGATTCAAGGTCTTTCTTGTCGAGGAGAAACCCACCATCGGTGGGAAAATGGCCCAGATCGATAAAATGTATCCATCGGATGAGTGTTCAACATGCACCATACTGCCGCGCATGCTGGAACTCACCAGCAATCCCGATAACATTACCATTATGGCCTTCTCTGAGGTGACAGGTATCGATGGAAGCGCCGGAGATTTTACTGTCAAGGTGACAAAGAAATCGAGATATGTCGATACGGCCAAATGCAACGCCTGTACGGATTGTTTTCCTGTATGTCCAGTTGGCCTCGTTCCCATGGAATTCAACTATGGCAGAAGCGTCTCGAAGGCCATTTCGTTTTACGCCCCCTTTCCGCCGAGAAAGGCGATTATTTATCCTGAAAAATGCGATTATCTCCTTAAGGGGAAATGTGGGGACGAAGATCAACCTCCATGTGTAAAGGCATGTGAGGCCGAGGCCATCGATTTCAATCAAAAACCCCAGAAAGTGGAATTGCATGTCGGAGCGGTCATCCTGGCTACGGGCAGGATGGAGGACACGAAGGATGCCACGGAAAAATGTGGATACGGCAGATATCCCAACATACTCACTGCGCTCGAGTATGAACGTCTCCTCTCTGGACTCGGTCCTACGGGAGGCGTTGTAAAACGTGATGACGGGAAAGAACCCCAATCGGTGGCTTGGATGGTTATCGATAGCTCCTCATCTGTTTCGTTTTTATCCGCGGTCTCAGAGGCGCTGGGAACCTTGGAGAAAAACCCGGAAGCCACGGTATCCATCTTGTACGAGAATATTAATCTTCAGAGAGAATCCTACAATGAATTCTATCAAGCGGCAAAGGACAAGCACATCAATTTCATTCAGACGGATTATATTTCCGTTACCGAAGGGGAGGAAGGGAATATTGCGATTACCTATAGCCAGGGAGGCAAGTCCGATAACCTTCTCAATGTGGAGATGTTTGTCCTGGCAACACCGCTTGTCCCCGGCTCCAGCACATATGAGCTTGCCGATAGGATCGGAATCGAGATGGATGAAGCGGGATTCTTCCGGAAAAAATCCGGGGAAATACATCCTCTTCTAACCTTGCGCGATGGAATTTTTGTCTGTGGGAGCATTCAGGAATCAAAGGGAATTGACGACGCTGTTGTTCAGTCGTGTGCGGCTGCAGCGAACGCCGCCGCCCATTTGGCGCAGGAACGGCATCAGGAAACAAAATCGCCACCGGAGAGGGAATTATTGGCCGTCGAGCCAGAAGATGAACCGTCTGTTGCCGTTGTTGTGTGCCGTTGTGGATTGAATATCGCCGGGCTCCTGGACCTCGATGAGCTCGTGCAGTATACCGAGTCACTGCCGCACGTTAAAAGTGTTGAGGTCACGCCTTTCGGCTGCGATGGTGTGAAGATCAAAGAGCTCCTCAAGAGCAAGAAATACAACAGATTGGTCCTGGGGGCCTGCTCACCGAGAACCCACGAATCGTTATTCCAGATTCGTGCCGAAACGGGCGGTCTGAACCGTTACCTGGTGGAGATCGTCAACCTGCGCAATCACTGTACGTGGGTTCATTCAAAGGATAAGACGGGAGCAACCAGCAAGGCGAAGAAGCTCATGAAGATGGGTGTCAATCGTGCTGCGTTACTGGAGCCATTGGATGATATAAAAGTACCGGTCACTTCGAGTGCACTTGTCGTAGGCGGCACGCCGAGCGGCATTGCATGTTCCTTGAAGCTTGCACAGATGGGATTTCAGGTTCATCTGGCGGAAAGCAAAAGCAGCTTGAGTAATATAAAAAACAACGACAGTCCCTACGTGAAATCTCTCATAGATGAACTCGAAAAATACGAAAAGGTTACGATCCACACTGAAACGAAGATAGCCGGTGTCGAGGGATTTGTGGGCAACTACAAGGCAAGTCTTGTCAATTCAAATGGGAATGTGGATATCGGCTCCGTCGTTATAGCGACGAACGCGGACATGAAATCGGATGCTGCGGAAGGTGATTATGAGAAGGATTTGCTTCTTTCCAGAGATGATCAGAACCTCTTCATCGGAATGCTCGGCATTTTGAACCCGCAGGATTTCAATACGGAAGGTGTATTCAGATGTGGTTCGGCGCGTTCGGAGATGGGCATGCTCGAAGCGATCATAGACGGAGAGGGCGCCGCATCGCGTGTGGCGGGTGTGATCTCTAAAGATGAATTGACCAAATCTCCAATGGTATCAGTTGTTGTGGATGAGAACTGTGATGGTTGCGCATACTGCATAGAACCTTGTCCGGCACAGGCATTAACGCTTATTGAATACATATTGCATGACGGAACTATCAAAAAAACGGTCGATAACAACGATGCAATTTGCAGGGGATGTGGAATATGCATGGCGACATGCCCGAAGGTTGGCATCTACGTCAAGAATTTCAAAACCGACCACTTTAATACGATGATTCAGTCCTTAGGGGAGGTAGAGTAGGATGGCAGAGAATTTCGAACCCGTTATTCTCACTTTTTGCTGCAATTGGTGCTCTTATGCGGCCGCCGATGCAGCCGGCACCGCACGAATACAATATCCACCGAATGTATTAATCATTCGTGCCATGTGTTCCGGGATGGTTCATCCGAATTTCGTTATAGATGCACTTACACAGGGACATGTTGATGGAGTTCTTGTCTGTGGATGCCATCCGGGCGACTGTCACTATGTGGATGGCAATAAAAGGGCGGAGGCGCGGGCGGAAGCCATACAGCTCATGCTGGAAGATTTCGGTTTGGAAGAGGAACGTTTCCGGCTGGAGTGGATCTCGGCATCGGAAGGGCCGAAGTTCGCGCGGATTGCAGAGGAAATGACAAAAACGCTTGTCGAATTGGGGCCAAATCCGTATAGAAGCAGTTAGCGAACCTATCGCCAGGAAGGTTAATCGGACTGCAATTGGCGACATTCTCCGCTATGTCGAGATAATATCCTGAATCATCGGTTGCTAATGAAATGGCTCGTTCGATATCCACCAGCCATGGATCAGAGCAAGCCTCTTTGATCGGGAACGGCAAAATCCTTACAATTTTTTCAGATATGATTCAGTGGCAGGTACTGTATTGCTCCTCTATAATAGTGACGATACTTAAGAAGGAGGATGAAATGAAAAGAAATATCATTGCATGTTCACTAGTGCTGCTGGTGCTGCTTCCTGCCGGTAATCCAGACTGCCAGACGGCACAGGTGTACAAACATCCGCTTCTGAACTTCCAGTTCGAGGCCTCACCGAATTGGAACCGTGTATCGCGTCCGGAAGATAAGATGATATTCGAAGTCATGGATCCCGACTCGATTGTTCACGTGGTTCTCTGGTACACCACTACAATGCAGGATGCCCATGCGTATCTCTGTAAGATGGCCGGCATGAAGGACCTGGTAGTCGGGGAAAAACCATCGAAGATTAGGATCAAGGAGCACGATGCCTGGGTGCTCTTTGTCCCCGGAAGAATCTACGACGTTCCGGTTCGCACCTTTCTGGCCGTCATTCAGCATGGAAAGTCGGTCCGCCATCCGAAGGAGAACGCGCTCTACATCGTGCAGATCTGGTGTCCCGAGAACGTGTATGAAAGACACATGCAGCGTATGGAGGATATACTCGCCAGCATAGAGATCACAGAACCTATTCATGTTTCCTATAACCAGCAAGTGTATGCACTCTATCCCCAGATCTTTGATCATGTACCCGATATTCCGTCTCCACTTACGACCGAGAACGGCATGGAGATTGTGACATGTATTACACACGATGATCGATATGCACTTGTTCCCGTCACGATAGAGAACGGCGAACCGCTGGATTATAAGAACAATCATTGGTGGGGCAAGGGCAGACAGCTCGAGGTCGATACTCTGGATTTTCCAACATTGGCAAAAACAGGGTTACATTCGGAAAACGAATTGGATCAAATCGTATCCATCACAGGAAAACCGATAACTGAAATAACGCGGATCGGGCGTCCCGACGCATATTCCCGGCAGGGTTTTATAGGTCATGATGAGGATATCGTCTCCGTTCTGAAAGGCGATAACAGGCTGGTCGATCAATTGGGATCAACTCACCCGCAAATCGCAGGCCCCCTGTTTCATGTGTTCAATGTCATTCTGTCAGTTAAAAAAGACTCCGAGCGGGGAAACGTTAAGGGCATTCTCTATAATAAGAGGAAAATATATTTGAAATTCTGGGGTGCAAAAGGGTGGCAGGAATCAATATTCAGTGACGAAATCTTGGGATACTGGGAGATTGAAATACGGAGAGAATTGGATCAGGAGGAGCAGGCTTTTCTTTCCCGAAGATATTCGGATCTAACTGAAGAAGAAATGGCCGAATTGAAAGAGAAACTCTCTTATATTCACACGGGAGAGATAGTTCCATTCTACATTATGCGTTATGGTTTTTATGAGGGACATACAGGATATAGGGCGGACCCGATATCGATCTCTCTCATCTTCGGATTAAAAAGTATGGAAGAAATCGAGAATGCATTCGAAGGCGTTCTATATAAGAAACTGACGAATCATTTCACCAAAGAAGATCTCAACAAGTAATTACTCTATCTGCGTTGCTGCGGCCATCGGCAGATGGTTGGGATCCCATTATTTGACAAATTGATATATATGCTATAGGTTTATAGCTGGCCGCTTTCGGGGAGCACCTCGATGGTGATGTCACATTGAACTACCTAACGGAGAACATGTAGTGCCTTCCCCAACTGCTCAAGATCGTTCTACCATGATCATCACTGATATGGAAGACTTCACCGATTCCTTCGTAAAGGACGTCGATAATGGATTGAATGATATACCCAAGCATATTCCATGCGTCTATTTTTATGACTATACGGGTTCAATACTTTTCGAAAAAATCTGTCAGTTGCCCGAATATTATTTGACACAGGCCGAAACGGAGATACTCGAAAGCCAATCAAAAAGAATCATTACGACCCTTCCCGATAATGTCATGCTCGTGGAGCTGGGCAGCGGTAGCTCCGTCAAGACACGCTTGATCATCGAGGCATTACTGAGTAAATCCGACAAACTATCATACAGTCCAATCGATATCTCTCGAAAGATGCTTCATGAAAGTTCGATTTCACTATTGGAAAGATATGATAATTTGGAAATCATTTCAGTAGCCGCTACGTATGAAGAAGGGCTGCGAAAGCTCACTATATTCAATGAACAGGCAAAGCTCATTCTCTGGTTGGGCTCCAGCATCGGTAATTTCAGACCGGCAGAGGCATCTCGTTTTCTCGGTAATATCGCTGCAACCATGAAGCCGGAAGATTGCTTGCTTATCGGTTTCGATCTTGTCAAAGAGAAGAGGATTTTGGAGAAAGCTTACAACGACAGCCAAAATGTGACTGCGGAATTCAATTTGAACCTCCTGTCCAGGATCAATCGAGAGTTGGGGGGTGAATTTGATCTCGGCAGGTTTACGCACCAGGCGCTCTATAACGAAGAGGAACGCAGAATCGAGATGTATCTGATTAGTAATTGCGAGCAGAATGTCTATATCTCCGCCATGAACCGGTCTTATCACTTTGGGATAAACGAAATGGTACACACAGAAAATTCCTGTAAGTATTCCCCAGAAGCCATTGGGAAGATAGCAAACCGGGCCGGGTTGCAGATACTCGAACAATGGTTTGATTCACGACACTATTTCAATTTGACATTATTCAAACCCGACAATCGGTAACGGTTGTCGGCACTACCGGGGTCACTGTGGCTAAGTCGAAAAAGCAAAAAGAGAAACACGCAATATGTGGGATCTGTAGCACCGGCTGCTGGGTTGTTGTTTCCTTGGATGAGAGGGGCAGAATCATCGGTGTCAGGGCCGACGAAGGGACACCGATGGGAAGCTTATGTGAATTGGGAAAGCACTCACCTGACATCGTCTATTCCGAAAACCGCCTCCTCTATCCCTTAAAGAGAAAGGGCAAGAAGGGGACATACGAATTCGAGCGTATATCATGGGACGAGGCATATGACACCATTGCCGGCAAACTGACGGCAATAAAGGAGAGATACGGTGCGGAGGCTACAGCCATCTACACCGGCGTGGGCAGTTTCGAACTATCTATGTGCGATGTGTACCAGCCAAAAGGCGTTGCGATATCCTCGGCAAGCAGTGTGCTGTTTCCCTTCGGTTCTCCAAATACCATGGGCGTCGGAGCGCTGTGCTACGTAGCCTACGGTATGATCGCACCCCACCTCACCATGGGGCGCATGTACATGAACATGTTCTCGGAGATAGAGAATGCCGAGCTCATAATTGTGTGGGGTGCCAATCCTGCAACGGATCTTCCGCCCATCGACATGAAAAGAATTCTCGAAGCACGGGAGCGAGGAGCGGAGGTCGTGGTTATAGATCCCAGAAAAACAGCAACCGTAAAGCTGACCGGCGGTCAATGGATTCCGATACGTCCCGGCACCGACGGTGCCCTCGCCCTGGGATTGATCCAAGTTTTAATAGAGGAAGAGTTATACGACGAATCCTTTGTCGAGAACTGGACGACCGGCTTCGAGGACCTGGTGCAGTACGTGCAGCATTTCCGTCCTGAAGTCGTCGAACACATCACCGGTGTACCGGCACAAACGGTTACCGCCCTGGCCAGAAAGATGGCGGAGGCCAGGGGTGTTTCCCAGCTCATGTACACCGGTTTGGAGTTCAGCAACAGCGGTGTACAAAACATTCGTGCAACCCTGGTTCTCTGGGCCCTCGCCGGACAACTCGATGTCCCCGGCGGACTCTGTTTCTCGATGGATGGCAATCAGTTTCCCATTAACCGGGACGGCCTCATTGCCAATCCCGACACGGGAACGAGGCTCGGGCGGGACAAGTTTCCCGTATACATCAAATACCGTGATGAGGCCCATGCAATAGCCCTGCCTGGATCTGTATTAGACGGAGAACCCTACAAGATCAGGGCCCTTATCATATTGGGCGGCTCGATGATCACCTCGTGGCCCAATCCGTCCATTTGGAAAAGTACGATGAACGAGCTGGACTTTCTGGTGACCATAGACAGGAAGCTTACGGCTGATTCCGCCTATGCGGATATCGTACTGCCGGCAACGACCTATTATGAAAATGTCTCCTACATGACGTATGGCTCCACCTTTCGTATTCGGGAACGGGTGATTGAGCCGCTGGGTGAGGCACGGAATGATTTCTTTATTATTTCTGAGCTGGCGAAACGGCTGGGATACGGCCATCTGTACCCGCAGACAGAGGAAGAGTTATTGCGGTATGTTTTAAAAGGGTCGGGATTTGCATTGGAAGATGTAAAGGCGGAAGGCGGCATCGTTTCGATAGAGACGGAGATGATGCAATACAAGAAATGGGAGAAGGGCTTACTGCGACCCGATGGGAGCCCCGGATTCGATACGCCTTCCGGCAAGTTCGAAATCGCTTCGTCTATTCTGGATGAGTTTGGTTATGAGCCTCTTCCCAAATATACCGAGCCGAGTGAAGGACCGCTGTCACAGCCGGAATTACTCAAAGACTTCCCGCTTGTATTCAATTCGGGGAGCAGGATGAGAACCAGTGTCCACACGCAGCATCACGACATACAGGAATTGAACGAGGAACGGCCTGAGCCTGCGGTAACGATCAATATCGGTGATGCATCTGCAAGGGGGATACAAAACGGAGATAAGGTGATGATAAAAAGCCCGAGAGGTTCGGTCGTCATGCGGGCCATTGTCACAGAGGATATCGTCGAGGGGGCCATCGATGCCAATCATGCCGGCGGTGGTCCCATCGGACCGGAAGCCTGGCAGGAAAGCAATATCAATGTACTGACCGACCTGGATAACTTTGATCCCATTTCAGGCTTTCCCGTTTACAAATCGCTATTGTGTGATGTCGTCAAGCTGGATGATGACAGCGCCTCACTGATCATGGGTTCCGGCGAAATGAGACAGGATGAAATCCCAATGAGACAGGATCCTGCTCCCCCAGGTACCATCTATTTGGATCATAACGCGACAACCCCCATCGCACATGATGTCAAACAAGTTATGCAGGAAATGATGGATCTTTACGGCAATCCGTCGAGCATCCACCGGGAAGGAAAAAAATCGAGAAGGATCATCGAAGAAGCACGCCGCAAGGTGGCTCAGCAGATCAATTGCACAACAAAAAGGATTGTATTCACCGGATGCGGTTCGGAATCGAATAATATGGCTATAAAGGGTGTCGCTTTTACCAATTGGGGAAAGAGGAATCATATCGTTACCTCGAGTATCGAACACCCGGCGGTTCTGAACACCTGTAGATGGCTTGAAAAATATAACATCGAAGTGACCTATCTCGACGTCGATGAAACGGGGCTCGTTGATCCGGATGAATTCAAAAAAGCTATAACGGATCGTACCTGTCTGGCGACGGTCATGCTCGCAAATAATGAAACCGGGACCATTCAATCCGTTAGAGAGCTGGTTGACATTGCAAAGGGGAGGAATGTTCTCTTTCATACGGATGCCGTACAGGCTGTAGGGAAGATAGCTGTGGATGTGGAAGAATTGGGAGTGGATTTGTTGACCGTTTCAGCTCATAAGCTGTACGGCCCGAAAGGAGTCGGGGCACTGTATGTTCGTAAGGAGGTCCCCATGGATAGTTTGATTCATGGGGGTGATCAGGAGCGGGGGCTGCGCTCAGGAACAGAAGATGTGATAAAAATAGCGGGTTTCGGGAAAGCCATGGAACATGTACCGGAATACCTGGAAGAGATGAGCGGTATTGAAAGACTTCGTGATCGCCTGGAGGCGGGTATCCAGGAAATCATTCACGATTATCGTCTTAACGGTAATAGAAGCCGTCGACTGCCAAACACCTTGAATGTGACATTGCCCGGTTTGCGTGGTGAGTCGATAGTGCTCGAAATGGACCGGCGGGGCGTTTGCTTTTCATCCGGATCGGCATGCCATTCCGGTTCCCCTGAACCTTCCCATGCCCTGATGGCAATGGGACTCACGGAAGAGGAGGCCCACTGCTCGTTGCGATTCTCCTTGGGCCATGATACCAGCGAGGAAGACATCAAACGGGCCATTGCATTATTGAAGGAAGTCGTCGAACAGTCGAAAAATATAGTGCGTTTCGTTTCATGTAAATAAATGCACTGCTTCGCTGCCTCTGATTCACGGAACACGTATAATCCAACCGTGATCACGATGACCAAACATACGTATCGCGGCCTTTTCGTGATAGTTCCATTGCACAAATCGTGTGACCACGGTGACAATTTCTGGTATAATACAGTCGCAGGTTAAGCGGACATTATCTGCATAATATAGAGCATATGCAGCTCGGCAGCTGAAGGAGGTTATACCAGATGTTTATGGGACGACCACTGAGCCTAAGACCATCAAAGCGGTCATCCACCTGCATATTCATTATGCTCTGCTTTCTCTGCACCGGTGTTGCTGTGTTGCATGCTGCGAGTGATGAGAACTGGGACGGTCATTTCGATTTCTTCATCCATGGTGGAGCCGGATTCGATAATGTCGTCCGTTGCATCAGCGTTAAGGGCGGCGCCGTATTCGCCGGTGGTGATTTTATCTACGCGGGTGGCGAAGAGGTGAATCATGTCGCCTACTGGAACGGATACACATTCGCGGCATTCGATTCGGGATTGAACGGCTCCGTGCGAGCGATCGCGCTCGACGGCTATGTGCTGTATGCGGGAGGCAACTTCACGCAGGCCGGAATCCTCGATGTCAATCACATAGCCAGGTGGGACGGAGATGAATGGTCGGCGCTCGGAGCGGGATTCGATACCACCGTGTGTGCACTTGCCGTGTTCGATGGTCACGTCTACGCAGGAGGAAGGTTCAAAACGGTAGGCGGCGACTCCGTTTACCACATCGCCCGGTGGAACGGCAGTGAATGGTCCCCCCTCGGCAGTGGCGTGAACAGTTCTGTGCACGTTATCACCGTGCATGGCGACGAGATATACGTCGGGGGCACGTTCACGAAGGCCGGCGGCATAACGGTCAATGGCATCGCCCGGTGGGCCGGAGATAGCTGGTCGCCTGTGGGCGGCGGCGTCAGCGGATCGGGTCCGCAGGGTGTGGCTTCGGTCGACGCCATCCGTTTCGATGGAGGCGGCGATTGCTACGTCGGCGGCAACTTCACCGAGGCGGGAGGGGTGCCCGTCGGTTTCATCGCCCGGTGGGATGGGAGTACCTGGGACTCCCTCGGCCCGGGATTGAACGGGAGGGTCTTTGGGGTCGGCATTGTGGAGGAGGGTGTTGTGGCGGGCGGGGGTTTCAACGCTTCAGGCGATAATTATATTCATCATATTGGATTGTGGAATGGCAGCAACTGGGTCGATATGGGTAACGGCACCGGTACGGATACGTGGGTCTTTGCGGTGGAGGTCGATGGCCCCGACGTCTATTTCGGCGGGGACTTCACCAGGGTGAATGCAATCCAAGATGTCGGCAGGATCGCCAGGTGGCGGAACTACTACTTCTACACCCTGGAAAACTCGAATCATGGAATGGACGGCGTCGTCACTTCGCTGGTCGCCAGGGGTGAGAATATCTTTGCCTGCGGATCTTTCCATCATGGTGGATGCACCTATTGTTACTATGTCGGTATGTGGAACGGCGACAGATGGTTTCCACTGGGATCGGGAACCACCAGTAACTTACAAGCCGTTGAGGCAGATAGCGAGTATGTATACATTGGAGGCCACTTCACGAATGCCGGTGGAACGTTTGCGGAGAATATAGCCCGCTGGGATGGGAACGGATGGCTGCCACTCGGCCCGGGAATAAAAGAATGGATCGTCTATGCTCTTGATTCCGACGGAGAAAATCTTTGCGTGGGTGGTGAATTCACGACCGCCGGATTCGAACCGGCCGATAACGTCGCAAAATGGGACGGGCTCGGTTGGTCGGCGCTCGGTTCGGGAACAGACGGGCCGGTCTACGCGGTCGCGATTGTCGGAGACGACCTCTATGCGGGCGGGGATTTCGAGACGGCTGGTGGTATTACCGTAAACAACATCGCAAGATGGAACGGAAGTGCATGGGAGGCGATGTCGAGCGGCACGGACGGACCGGTCTACGCCCTGGCATCTCATGGAACCGATCTTTATGTAGGGGGCTCTTTTATGTATGCCGGTTACGAATTGTTCAACAACATCGCCAGATGGAACGGCAGTAGCTGGTCAGCCCTCGGATCCGGCCTGTTCGGTAGGGGTGTAAACGGCCCTGTGCGTGCGATAGACATATACGACGGTGCCGTGTATGCAGGAGGTGGCTTCACGGAGGCGGGTGGGGATACAGCGAGCCGCATCGCCGTATTTACCGGGGATGAATGGCTGCCACTCGGAAGCGGTGTGAGCGGTGAGGGTAATCCGCACTGGCCGCAAGGTGTCCGTGCTTTTGCATGCACCGGGGACGGCGACATATTCGTGGGAGGAAACTTCGAGGTCGCCGGCGGCAAGAGTTCGATGTATATCGGCCTGTGGCACACCTCGCTGACTGCCGTCGATGAGGGTGATATCGCCTCCCCCCGTCATTCACTGTCACAAAACTACCCGAATCCCTTCAATCCTCATACGGTCATCCGGTACGAGGTGCAGGCACCCGGCGGGAGGGTGTCTATCAGCATATACAATGTCGGTGGAAGGCTCATCAAGACGCTGATCAATGCTCCGCACCGGGAAGGTGTGTATGAGGCAAGCTGGTCGGGTCTCGATGAGCGGGGAAGGGCCGTCGCCTCCGGTGTTTATTTCTGCCGCATGCTGGTTTCGGATTTCGAACAGACGAGAAAGCTCGTGCTGCTCCGTTGATATGGATCCGGCTGGTGGATTTACACGTCCAGACTAATCCACGAAAAATTACGGGGTCAAGCCGGATCTATACTGTCTAGCACGCAAAGAACTCTCAGGCCAACGGTTCAGAACTTAGAACTTGCATCGATGAGCGTGCGCCTATACAGTATCCCTTGTAATGACGAGTAGATACAGGCGGAAGCGTTTTTCCCGTGCTTCTTAATAGTAAGTATCGGAAGGGAGACGAAATGAGATTCGTTCGCTTCAACACCTTGGTCATGGCCCTGATTCTATCCTGTTTCCTTGCTGGTATCGCGCCCCCGGTGGAGTCGCATGCTTCCGAAGGGATCGAAACCCCGGAGGAGCACTTCGGTTTTGTGCCGGGTACGGATGGAATGTTGTTCGATTACGGAGAGCTTATCGATTATTTGCAGAAGCTCGATGCCGTATCGCCGAGGCTGAAACTACTCGAAGTCGGCACGTCACCGATGGGCAAGACGATCTACATAGCGTTCATCTCTTCTGAGGAAAATATAAACAACCTCGATGAACTTCAGCGGATCAACAGGGAGCTCGCACTCGATCCGGACATACCGGAACCTGAAAGAGATTCCATGATCGACAACGGCAGGGTTTTTGTAATGGGAACGCTGTCCATGCATTCGGGCGAGGTCGGCCCATCCCAGGCGGCCCCCCAGATAGCATACGATTTCGTGACTACCGATGATCCGGAAGTGGTGGTGTGGTTGGACAACGTGGTGTACATGATGATCCCGTGCCATAATCCGGACGGCATGGATATGATCGTCAACCATTACAGAAAGTACAAAGGCACGAAGTATGAAGGAAGCTCCATGCCGGGTGTGTATCATAAATATGTCGGCCACGATAATAACAGGGATTTTGTGGCTCTCACGCAGGTTGACACGAAGGTGATCGCTCGCATTTACAGCAAGGAATGGCATCCCCAGGTTATGGTGGAAAAGCACCAGATGGGTTCGACCGGACCGAGATACTTCGTTCCTCCGATGCATGATCCGATTTCTGAAAATGTCGATGCGGGTGTCTGGAACTGGACCTGCGTGTTCGGGTCAAACATGATAACCGACATGACCGAGCAGGGGCTTGCCGGCGTTTCCCACAATTATCTATTCGACGATTACTGGCCCGGTTCGACGGAGACCTGTATCTGGAAGAATGTGATCGGCTTTTTAACTGAAAGTGCCAGTGTTCAGTATGCGACTCCGATCTATGTAGAGCCAAACGAGCTGAGGGTTATTGGTAAGGGTCTTGCGGAATACAAGATAAGTATTAATATGCCTCATCCGTGGCCGGGGGGCTGGTGGAGGTTGAGCGATATTCTGGAGTATGAAATTGCCTCCACGGTGTCTATCATCAAGACTGCCTCAAACCACCGCGAAGCAATACTGAGATTTCGAAACGACCTGTGCCGCAGGGAAGTCACGCGGGGACAATCAGAGCCGCCGTATTATTACATCTTGCCCCTCGATCAGCATGACAAGAGCGAGCTGGTGGATCTTGCCAACTTGCTCATGGAGCACGGTGTACATGTTTACTATATATCGGAATCCGTTACCATCGAGGGAACAATCTATTCCAAGGGTGATCTCGTCGTTCCGCTATCTCAACCGTTCCGGCCGTTCATCAAGGAAGTAATGGAACGTCAGAAGTACCCGGTGCGCCACTATACGCCGGGAGGCGAGATAATCAGACCGTACGATGTCACGAGCTGGTCGCTACCACTGCACCGAGGGGTGAAATCTGCCGAGGTAGACACACGCTCGAAAGAACTGGAATCCGCACTCAAGAAACTCAAGGATTCTTTCCGCCTGATCAGTATGGAGCCCGATGAATACCGGGCGGCCGTCTTCACCGCCAATCACAATGAGAGTTACAAGGCGGTGTTTCTCGCACTGAAGCTCGGCCTCAAGGTCGAGCGGTTGGAGAAGGCGGCGACGTTCGGCACATACGAGGTCCCGAAAGGAAGCTTCGTAGTATATAACGGTTCAAAGATGAAGCAGCTTATCAAGGAAATGAAGGTATCGCCCCTTTTCGTGGAGGAATGCTCCGGGATAAAAGTGTCAACGGTGAAGATTCCGCGGATAGCGCTCGTAGAGACCTACTTCCACGATATGGATGCCGGGTGGACACGTTTCTTGTTTGATACCTATTCCATACCGTACAAGGTCGTCCGCCCGAGCGATTTCGAGAATATAGATTTCGTGAAATCCTTCGATATCGTCGTCTTCCCCGATGCAGAAAAATCTGTTCTCATGGAGGGCAAGAGGAAAAGGGCAGAAGAATATTACATTGCGAGCTATCCACCCGAGTATACGAATGGAATCGGTGACAAGGTGAAAGATCGATTGATGGTGTTCATCGATAAAGGCGGAACTATCATATCGTGGGGCAGGTCGGCGAGGATCTTTCTCGGAGTGCTGAAGATCAAGTCGGGAAAAGACGAGAAGGAGGAATTCAGGCTTCCTGTTCGTGATATTTCCGAGAAACTGCGGAAGGAGGGTTTGTCCTGTCCCGGCTGTTTCATGAAAGTGCTACTGGCCGAGGATCATCCGCTAACCCTTGGAATGCCGAGTGAGATCGGTGTGTTCTTCAGGGGAAGGCCCGTCTTTACGACATCGATTCCCGTTTTCGATATGGATCGCGCCGTTATAGGTAAATTTCCGGAAAAGGATATCCTTCTCAGCGGCTACAGCGAGAATGAGGAGAAGATCGGAAATAAAACGGCTATGGTTTGGATGAGGAAGGGCAAGGGCCAGCTCGTATTATTTACCTTTAATCCGCAGTTCAGGGCTTCGACGAATGTTTCCTACAAACTGCTGTTCAATTCGATACTCCTGCCCGGTGTCGATGGGCGGGATAATTGAGTGGAGCGGGAGTATCCGAAACCGGATTTAATTCAGCACTACACATTGTTCCGGGATACCGGAGCTCGAGCATTCGAGGGGTTGGGCTTCCTTTCTCCGGGATACCGGAGCTAGAGCATTCGAGGGGTTGGGCTTCCCTTCTCCGGGATACCGGAGCTCGAGCATTCGAGGCGCCGGGTTCCAATTTTTGTGACAACAAGCACGAAAGCATGCGCCCCTAACCTCTTTTCTGACATAAGGATTAGACAAATTCAATGGAATGTGCTATTTTTCATGACAGCCGATACATTGGCGATGATTAAATAGATGGCAGATCAACACACCGGAGCAGGATGATGATCCACCGTTGGGACGTTCTTATGATCAGCCCCGGGCTGAGTGGTGAAATGATATACCCGATGGCTCCGCTCGGTATGTTGTGGATAGCGGCTGTACTGGCCAAAGAGGGCTATACAGTAAAATTCCTGGATCTGCAAATCAACCGGGAATCACCCGAACAGATTCTCGGTCAGGAACAGGCGCCGCTTGTCCTGATAGGCGGTGTCACCTATAACCGCTTTGAAACGTTCAGGCTGGTTGAACTGGCAAAGAAGGCGAATCCGGAGACAGTCACGGTATACGGTGGCGTGCACGCCTCATTCACCGCACAGGACACGTTACAACACATCAGAGAGATCGATATCATTGCACGAGGGGAGGGTGAAATAACATCGCTGGAGCTAGCGAATTGTCTGCTACGCGGGGACCGTGATTATTCACAAATAGACGGCATATCGTTCAGAGACGGTGGTGAAATCAAACACAATAAGCCCCGTGACCGAATAAAGGACCTCGATCAGCTGCCATATCCGGCCACACTCCTGCCCGATTGGGATGCATACATTTCGCCCCTTGAATCCTCCGATACTCCAAGCCTTCACACAATGACCTCGCGGGGCTGTCCGTTCAACTGTATATTCTGTTCATCGGCCAGCATGTGGGGAAAGATGTACTCAACGAGGTCTGCGAAGAATGTGGTCGACGAGATAGAATTGTTCAAGAACAGGTACGGTATTAAGGGAATGAAGTTCTACGACAGCACTCTCACACTCAAAAAATCCCATATTATATCCATCTGCGACGAACTGGTAGAACGAAAGCTCGATATACTATGGGAGTGCGATGTTCGCGCAGACACCGTGAGCAGGGAACTCCTGTCGGAGATGAGAGATTCCGGCTGCAGGTATATCGGGATCGGACTGGAAACCGTTTCCCCCAAGGTTATGAGCACCCTGAGGAAGCAGATCACCGTCGAACAGGTAGAGGACACCATGCGGTGGGCAAAGGAGCTGGGGATTGAAGCAAAGGTGTTTATGATAATGGGATTGCCGGGCGAGGATGCGTCTACCGCCCTGGAAGCGGTACAATTCATAAAGGAACATAGAGACGACGCCAGCAAGATACATATCGGTCCGGCGCAGATATACCCCGGCACCCCACTCGAGCATTATGCAAAGGAGAACGGCACCCTGCCGCCCGGCTTCTCCTGGTCCGAGCCGTTCGAGAGCGACGAGATAGGAGAGCTCACCTACGCGCGCACCATACCAATATTCAAACAGCCCACATTTGGTATGAGAGAGTATCATCGCTTCAAGATAGAGGTCGATAGGCTGTATGATCGGATGCCAACGTTAAAGACGGCTCCAGCCTTTCTGTTCAGGAAGATATCGGCAATTCGCTCCATGCGGGACATCAAGCACCTATGGGGTGAAGCACGAAAATACATCCGGTGGTGGCTGAAGCCGTGATACCGGTGCGGCGTTAGTACTTACTGAATATAATGTATGATCGTGCCGGCACTACCGACGGCATATACGTCATTGCCGGAGCTGCTCAATATATCAAACTGGTCATTCAACGGGATCGATATGTACGATGCAATAAGGGGACTACCCGCCTATCAGGTTGCCGATCACTTCCACAGCATTTTGGAGAAAGAAGTATATGCTATGGAGAGGATCCTCTCGGGCGATCCCAGAGAGACATATATGGCCACCTTGGGCAGGATCAAAACACGGCCACAAAGGTGTTTTGTCTTTTCGTATCGTTTCAATAAAAGGATCGAGCCGGCCATAAAATTAATACAGGAACAAAAGGTGACGTGGGTCCTGGATGCCGGCTGCGGCCTGGGAACGGAAGCATTACTTTTTGGACTCATGGGTGTAAAGGTGGCTGCAATCGATATCCACGAAGATCGGTATGAAGCGGCGAAATCCCGCCTCAACTGGTGGAGGGAGCAAATCTATCCAGGACTCGATGTAGAATTCTATCTCCGCGATACCAGGAGTCTCATAAAGGAATTAGAGATAGACAAGGGTCACAGGAAGCTGGTTTGGCTTGCCGAGGCTATCTCACATATCTTTCCTCCGGATGATTTTTTAAAGAACGTCTATAATCTTATGGATGCTGACGATATTCTGGTCGTATCCGAGACCAACAACCTCAATCCGATTGCCTTTCTATCCAACCGCAAGGAACAGAGGCGCCGTTATGTGAACATGGGCCGGGAAGAGAAGGAAATGTACCGCAAGGAGGGGATATGGATTTATCCCTGGACCAAGCAGGACCCAGAAACAGGTGAAACTGTTTATATTTCCAATGAAAAATTATGGACCCCCATGGGATTCAAACGGCTTTTAAAAAGGACCGGATTCAAGAAGATCAGGTACAAGACCCTCAGGTACATCCCCAATGTGTTCTTCTTCAGTAAGGTCGTCTTTCCATTCTTGAAGTTTTTAGAAACGGTATTCTCCCGTATTCCCATTATCAATGTATTCGGCGTGTACCAGATAATTCAGGCTGAAAAAGAGTAGGCTCGATTCAGCCGTAGGCGCCATGAATTCATCCGCACTTCCGAATCCACTGAATTACACTGTTAGGATACCGTTTGTTGTGCCGCATGCGGGTGGTACAGGCAGGATGGCCGCAGGGTGTTAATGTCTTCTCAGAGAATACAGTGGCGGGCGTGAGAAGTCCCTTTCGATATCCCTGCGTCTTTTCATGTAATAGTCGGCGCTGCAGCATGTCACGTACTCCTCATTTCCCTGTACCACCCTGCCGATGACCTTGTAGGGCAGCCTCCCGCTGTCGGAGATCACATCGAAGCCCTCGGCGGTGGTGAGGCAAATTCCCTCCTCCTCGTCCATATATACGCGGGTTTCGGCGAGGGTGGCGGGATCGCTCCTGGGGCGCAGCGGGTGGTCGCTGTAGAAATTCCATGGGCTTGCGATCCCTTGATAGCTGAACGGTGATCCCCTCATACCACAATCTTTGGCGATCTCGTCGGTCGCAGGGAAGAGTACCGTCTGCGTGCCATTTTCTGGATCGAGCATCCTGATTTTCGTGGCCAGCTTCCTGATCCCGGGATTTCTGATGTCATGCTTCATGTCCAGGGTGAAGATGGGAGCGACAATCAGGATCGAGAGGTGGATGGTGAGCAGAGAGAGGAAGACATAGCCGGCGATAGCAGTCCTTCTCTCTGTTTTTAGGATCCGCGAGAGGAAAACAGCCGAGAAGATGACAAACGGTACGAACACCGGCATGAGGTACCAGGACTTGAATTCACCGGCGAGGGACATGATCAAAAGAGGAGCAATTCCACCGGCGGCGAGAAGCACGGCCTCTCTGCGATGAACGTCGGAACATGCCGGCGCCTCACGTTTTCGTTTGAAAAACGATACGATTCCGGCTATCCCCAAAATCAGCCATACATGCGCATCCCTGAAGAAGAGGTAGAGATTGTTCGCCATCTTTAATAGATAATTAGGGACGGTTCTATCAGCTGCCTCCGTGCTTCCCATTATCGATCGGCTGTAGAGCAGCCACCGGACATGGATATCGAGGAATCTGGCCCCGAAGATACGGTATTCCTGGTAATACCATACAAAAACGATCAAAGCCGAGACGACGAGGCCTACCCACAGAAGGGGCCTCTTGAGAAGCCTCCATTCCCGCGTGATGATGATATAGACAAAGATGCTTATAATGGAAAACAGTCCAAGCACGGATTTCGTGAGGACGGCATAGCCGGCGGTCGCGCCGGTGAGGATAAACCATGCCTGGTGCTTACGCCTGCCGGCGATGAAGCTCACCAGAGCTATCAAAAAAAGAAGCGTCATCAGATGATCCATGTGAGCCTTCCTCGAGTATTTGTAGAAATAATCACAGAGGAGAAGCCCTGATCCGGAGAGAAAGGCCACCCAGCTCGAACGGAAAAGCCACCTTGCAAGAAGGTATGTCATCATCACTATGAGTACCGTCTCTATCACCGTCGGAAATCTGGCACCCCATTCGTTTATCCCGAATATTTTGTAGCTTGCAGCTATTATCCACATGTGGCCCGGCGGATTGTCGTGGGTCGCCCGTCCGGCGAAACGGGGGGTGAGCCAGTCTCCGCTTTGCACCATCTCCTTGGCCTTCTGGGCGTAATAGCATTCGTCGTATTTCATCAACCCCCCATTGTCCAGTTTTATCGAACAGAGAAAGATGGTTAAGACGGCAAGGAGAATGAATTGATATCTTGGTGTAGATACCAATCTCGCCAGACCTGCGCCGTTGTTGCGGGGTTCGCCGTGCAGGCCGAAAAACGGGTAATCCTCTTCGGCCGCAGTTTGGAGGCCGGATGTTCCGGAACGGAAAGGCTCACCTGAGGGGGAGGAAACGGATCCATTCATAACTGCTTCTCGTTCTCCTTTCTGAAGATATCGAAACTGAATCCTGCGTGCGCCAGCACATATTTACAGAGCGTCCACAATGTAAGTGTCCCGTACCTTACCGAACGGCTGAAATTAATCGAGCTGGCTTCCTTCATATAACGTACGGGAACAGGAATGTCCCCGAGCCGGAACCCGAACAGCACCGCCTGGACTATCATCTGGGTATCGAATATGAAGTCATCGGAATTCCTCATGAAGGGAATCACCTCGAGTACCCTTCGCCTGTAAGCCCTGAGGCCTGAATGTGTCTCACCGAGATTCTGGCTCAAAACGATATTTTCGATGAGTGTAAGCACGCGGTTGGCAAAGTACTTGTATACCGGCATGCCGCCCTTGAGGGATTCGCCCCTCGTTCTTATCCGGTTGCCGAGCATGAAATCACAGACATCGAGCGTAATCGGCTTTATCAATACATCGATCATCCGGCTGTCGTACTGGTAATCCGGATGGAGCATTACTATTATGTCGTACCCCTTTTCAAGTGCGTAATTGTAACAGGTCTTCTGGTTCGCTCCGTAACCACGGTTTATATCGTGCTCGATGACCGTCACATCCATCGATCTTGCGAGTGCTACGGTGCCGTCTGCCGAACAGTCATCGACAAGCAGGATCTCATCGACGATATCCGCCGGAATATCGTCTATGGTCTTTTGCAAGGTTTTCTCTGCGTTGAACGCAGGCATTACTACTATTGTACGTTGCCTCAATGTGTCCTCCGGGTAGGTGTCGGCCGGGTTGAAGTTCCGGAGCCCGCTCTCGTAGTACGCAGGACAGTTAAAACTCCCCGGATCGAGCCGACGTTTTCAGAATGCATATTCGTAGAACGCAAAGGTAATCCCATAAAAAGAGCTGTGTCAAGGTCGAATGATTATAGCCCATTGTAATAAAATGTTGCGAGGTATAAAGCCTTTTGTACCGGACTACCGCTACCACCTCTCGTAATGATCGATCCTACACGTTCAGACATGCTTATAAAAATGTGTCAATTGTATTGAATGTTTTCGAGGGATGGTATGTATTAGATGTGATACCGGAATGGATACATGGCCTAACAGGAGGTTGGTAATCATGGAAACACGCAAGATCAAACCGAGCAATGGTTATTTGAAGAAGCTGCGGTTAATACTGACGATCGTTGCATTCGTGGTGATCGTATTCGGGTATGGTTTTGGCCTGCTTATTGGCATCGAACATGGGTCGCATGTCGCTACGAGCGTCTTTATAGGCTTTCTGATCGCCGATCTCGTATGGTGGATTCCCGCCTTGATTCTGGCAGGTTTATATTACAAAAGCCTGAGTTATGAGATACAGGATGACGAAGTGATCGTTCGCGTGGGAATCGTGACAAAATCCGTGAAACACGTGCCATATAGGACGGTGACGAATGTGACGGTCAATAGAGGAATTCTGGACAGATATGTGTTCAAACTGGGAAGCCTGAATATTCAAACAGCCGGCATGAGCGGTACCACGGGAGCCGAGGAGAGTCTTGTCGGACTGGCGAATGTACAGGAAGTATACGACATCGTAGTTCAGAAACTCAGGCTCTTCAGGGGAGGGATGGCGCCGACGACCACCGAAGTCGACATCGAACCCGTTGCCTCCTCAGGCACCATTTTGAATGCGATATTGAATGAATTGAAAGCGATCCGGCAGAATACGGAGAAGTGAGTAGCCCTTCATTCAACCGGGCCAGGGCGGCCACAACCAGTACCTACCAGCGTGACGGCTTCATGCGGCAGAACCTGGACGGTGATGAGTATCCACATTACTATCCCAACAGCTTTGTCGGACCCGAACCGGATCCTTCAGCGGCAGAGCCTCCCATAGACGTTGCAGGACTGGCAGCGCGCCACAAGCCTGCCTATCCGCAGGATGACTTCGTGCAGGCGGGGGATCTATACCGTAAGGTCATGGATGACACCGCCCGCGAGCACCTCGTTGGTAACATCGTCACCCATCTCGGTGGTGCCCAGAAACGGATACAACTGCGCCAATGTGCACTATTTTACAAGGCGGACGTCGAGTACGGTACACGTGTCGCAAAGGGTCTCGGACTTGATGTGAAGGAGATCGAGAAGCTGGCGGATATGTCTCAGGAGGAAAGAGCGGAGGCGACGAAGAAATAATCAGATCGAGGGGAGGGAGAGCAAGGTCGAGATGAAAGACGGCTGTGTAAAGCCTGCTCGTGGGCCGATGATATCCGTTTTTTATTATAGCGCAAACGACCGCATATAGCCTTGCAGTTCATTGATCGCCGGTGTGCTCACGGCGCTCCGGTCAATCAGTGTTTTGAAATCTTCGGTGAGCTCCAACACTTCATCGATGCCTTCCCTCGCATGCAATGCGAATCCGATCTCGGCGAATTTCGAATTGAATAGTTCCTTGAAGATCTTTGCATTAAAGGATTCCGGCAGCCAGTAAAAGAGATTGTACCTGAACGGCTGCCGTTTCCTTAATCCAAGCTCCCGCAAGACCCTTCCACCCTCCTTGCATGCACGGATGAATTGCCGAATCCCTTTATCGTCTCCGGCAAGAGCGTAATTATCACAATCATGCTTATAGAGGGAATAGGCGATCGGCAATATGAAGGCAGCATGATATTTCAGCCAACCATCGATATCCCCGACGATGTCGACGGGAACACCGCTGCTTTCGAAGAATGATTCGATCTGCTTTGTTCTCGCATTGGTGTTGCCTTCGGGCTCTCCGATAGTGATCGACCTTCGTTTTTCATTTGGTTTTGCGCGATCGACGAAGTGAACTATCTGTTCTTGCAGGCTGCCGCCGGCCCCCGGAAATCCGAACAGCACTCGTTCCTTCGGTAGTTTTTCGAAATAGGAGTCGAAACCGAGGACGTTGTTTCCCATGAAGAGTATGTTCCTTATGTTATGAGAGCGCGAGAGCACCTGAAGGACCGGCATGATTTTGTTCTTGCGGATCAATACCACTACGAGATCATACGAGTCATCTTCGGCAATTCTGTCGACGACCCGTACCGTAGACGCCATCCGCTCACCGGTATGTTCGTTAAAGAGAACGATTCCGTTTTCTTGAATGAATTCATATCGTTGTTTCCGGGCGAGAATGGTAACATCTTTGCCTTCCTCGTGAAGAATATGCGCATAGAGGCTTCCGAGCGGTCCGGCCCCGAAGATCAAAGTTCTCATGAGTGCTCTCCTTTTACGTCCTTCTCCAGAGCGATCGATTTCGATATATACCATACTACATGATCCATTTTTCTTGTAGATAATCGTTGGAAACGACGTATACTGGCGTCATACATGCCTGCGATGGAGACGGTGTTTGCGTAGGGAGGACAATGGTAGGATCACCGACCGGAGAGGTTTCCAATAGCTTTTGATTCAGGAGGTGAAGATAGATGGATCTCGTGGGTCTTTTCGAAAGTGCCGAAAACAAGAGGACATATTCCGCCGGTGAAACCATATTCAACGAGGGGGACGAGCGCGATATGATGTATGTAGTCCTCGAGGGGAATATCACCATCCAGCTTCACGGAAAATCAATCAACACGATAAAGCCTGGGGAAATTTTCGGGGAGATGGCGCTGATAAGTGCGAGCACACGCAGTGCTTCAGCCGTTGCATCGACGGATTGTGTGCTGGTGCCCGTTGATGAGAGCCAGTTTATCTTCATGGTTCAGCAAACACCGTACTTCGCGCTTCATGTCATGAGGGAGCTCGTACATAAAATCCGTAATATGAGTGAAATGATGTAAGGATCGAATCATGGCGTTTACTGATGTTATGAAACGGCAATCAACTAATCGGAGGAGATGATGCGCCCAAAGATTTCGAGTCTTCTCGCAGTACCGGTCCTCGTAGTCCTATCGTTTCACTGCCTTGCGCAGGATCGGCCGAAAACGGAGAAGGTGAAGATACAAGATGAGGTATCGAAGCTCAAGGAAGAACTGGTCGAAACCACGCATCGTGTGAGAATAGGAGATAGCTCCGTCCGGTACAGAGCAACGGCCGGTACGATGGTTCTCGAAGACGAGAAAGGCAAACAAAAAGCTTCGTTGTTCTTTATCTCGTATATGAAGACAGATGTGAAACGACCGGAAGACCGTCCGCTCACATTCTCCTTTAACGGCGGTCCGGGCTCATCGTCTGTCTGGCTGCACCTGGGCCTGCTCGGACCCAAGAGAGTCATGATGATGGAGGACGGAACTGCGTATCCGCCGCCGTACAGGCTCGTCGAAAACGAATATTCCCTCCTCGATGTAACCGATCTCGTCTTCATTGATCCGGTCACAACCGGTTTCAGCAGGCCGGCTCTGGGTGAGGACCCGAAACAATTTCATGGAGTCGATGAGGATATCGAGTGTGTGGGAGAGTTTATCAGATTGTTCATTACGAGGAATGAACGGTGGGCCTCGCCGAAGTTTCTCATCGGTGAGAGCTATGGTACGACCCGGGCGGCGGGACTCTCCGGATATCTCCAGGACAGGCACGGCATGTTCCTCAACGGGATAATGCTCGTATCCTCCATCCTCGATTTCCAGACAGCCAAGTTCACAACTGGAAACGATCTGCCGTATATCCTTTACCTGCCCTCATATACTGCTTCGGCGTGGTATCACGGCAAGCTCGCTGAGCGGTTCGGGGGCACATTGGCCGCTGCCTTAGCTGAGGCGGAGGAGTTCGCCCTCGGGGAATATGCCAGTGTGTTGGTTCTGGGAGACAAGGTGCCTGCCGGGCGGTACGAGAATGTCGTAAAGCGCCTCGTTGACTTGACCGGTCTTTCGGAGGAATACATACGGCAGACAAACATCCGGATCAACATAAGGCGATTTACGAAGGAGTTGCTGCGGGAACGCCGGCTCACGATCGGTCGACTCGATAGCCGGTTCATCGGCTGCGACCTCGATGCGGCCGGCGAGAGGCCGGAATACGACCCCAGCTACACGAACATCTATGGTCCATTCTCTGCGACATTGAACGATTATGTACGCCGGGAGCTCGAGTATGAAAGCGATCTCCCGTACGAGATTCTCACCGGCAAGGTACAGCCGTGGAACGTCGGAAAGTACAAGAACCGCTATATCAACGTCGCGGAAACGCTTCGGGCGGCGATGACGAAAAATCCGGCGCTGAGGATCTATATCGCCAACGGATACTACGATCTGGCCACACCGTACCTTGCGACACAGTACACGATGGACCATATGGGGCTCGAAGGCGATCTCAAGAACAATATCGTGATGGGGTACTATGAAGCCGGCCACATGATGTATATACACCTGCCTTCCTTGATACAACTAAAAGGGGAGCTCGCGGAATTCATACGCAATTCTGTTACGGGACACTAAATTTTAAGCTAGGTAAGAATAAAGTACGCGGGGGCTCTCCCTGCCCGATGCTCCGTTTTTCCCACCATGCGGACATTGAAACCGACGTATCTGCTATGGTATAATGCAGATAGAACCGGTTCATTTGCCGTACTGTTCTGGTAGACGGGGTACCGTGGAGCCTTCAGGCCGGGCCGGCCGTCTCAATGGATGGAGAAGACAGTGATACGTATATCTGCACGTTGGCGAGAACGACAGGGGTATTGAAATGAGAAGAATTCGTATCGTAACAATGTTTGTTGCGCTCGGCTGCCTCATGACTGCAGCAGTACTACCCATTCCGGCAGAGGGGATGATCAACCGGATTGAGACGGTTGTCCGGTCCGGCAAGTACCGGATCATCCCATCGGATGACGGACAGAGAATCGTTATGGATGGATTTGGCTGCCGGATGGAGCCCGGCAGACCGATGCTTCCGGAGAAGGAGGTCTTGCTTGCACTGCCTCCCGGCGCCCGGGTTCGTCGTGTGGAGGCTCACGGCATTGCGGGAACTCTCTTGTCTGGTACATACCGGCTCGCACCGGCCCCGCCGATGGTGCCGCTGGCCGAGCCACAGCACTGCCGGGAGCTTACGGCCAAGATGGCGCGCGAGTGGCAGGAGAATAATGCAGCTGCCTATTCGACGGATGCCGCATATCCGGATGAAGCCGTAAGAATCACCGGCTCGGGATCGCTCAGAAAGTACGCCTATGCATCCGTCTCCGTGTGCCCGTTCACCTACCGTCCGCTGTCGGGTAGGCTGACGTGCTACGATGCCGTCCTGATAGCCGTCCACTTCGACGTACCGTCCCCGGGTTCCGCTCGGGCCGAAGAGATCGATGCGCTCATGTGCGAACGTACGGCCGATAGCAAGGCATCGGAGCTGTTCATCAACTACGAGGAGATGAAGGATCTCTATCAAAGGGAACAATCGATCACCGAGCTCCCTGCGCAAATATACGACTACGTGATCATCACAACAGATACCCTCGCCGTTGCCGTCGCTTCTACCAACTTCATCGCCTGGAAGAGCGCCCTGGGATACAGTGTACGGACCGTTCTGATAACCGATCCTGAGATCACCGGCCAGCCGGGGAGCGATCTGGCCGAACAGATACGTAATTTCCTCAGAAGCTACTACGGATCATGGGGCATACAGTACGTGCTCTTCGTCGGTGACTACGCAACCGTGCCGATGCGCTACTGCTATCCAGACCCAAACGATCATACACACAATCCCGGTAATTCCGGAAACCCCGGCGGTTCCGTTCCAACAGACTGTTATTACGCCGATCTCTCCCTACCCGATGCCGATTCCTGGGACTCGGACGGCGACGGATACCTCGGTGAGTACCTCCAGGATAATCCCGATTTCCTCGCCGAGGTCTACGTGGGCCGCATTCCCACAAGCGATATAGCCAGGATCACGTATGCCCTTGAAAAGCTGGTCGTTTTCGAATGGGACGAGGGAGCATGGAAGAGCCATGCCCTCCAGCCCGGTACGATTCTATTCTATGAAAACCAGGATTTCAGCGGTTATCCGAAGATCGATGGATCCACACTCCTGAACGAGATCGAGACGAACCTCATGAGCGGCTGGACCGTGAGCCACTACACCGAACAAGATGGCATCGATCCTTCGAGCTTTCCGTGGCCAGCGGTGAGCCTGGCCGCCTTCATAGACGATTGGCGGACAGGACAGTACGGGGTCGTCAACTGGTCCGGCCACGGTGCCCCCTATGGAGTTGGCCGGACCGTATGGGAATGGGATGATGGTGACGGTGTTCCGGAGACCGACGGCTCGGACGGTTGGGGCCAGCCGATGCTCATCGATATATGGTGTAATCTCGATGACGATTTTCCGTCTATTGTCTTCGCCGTTTCCTGCAATGTGGGATATCCCGAGCCCAACGGTGTGGGGAACCTGGGTATCGATCTGCTGACCGAACCCGGATTCGGCGCCTCCGCAGGGATCGTGAGCGCCACACGTCCCGCATGGATCTCGGCGGATGTTATCACAAATCCAGGCGGAGCGGAGTCCATCTGCTACGAGTTCAACCGTTACGGGATCACTGAAAATGAGAGGCTGGGCGAGGCCCTCTATGACGCCAAGTACTACTGCTATACTAATTACGGCTGGGACCATTATGCCGAACACATCAACCAGTGCAACTTCAACCTGTACGGTGACCCTTCTCTGTTGAGGGTGGGTATTACCACCGCCGTGGAAAACGGAGTCCATGCAGATGTCCCGGGGCCTGCCCTTCTTATGCAGAACTATCCCAATCCCTTCAATCCGACGACGGTGATACGGTTCGATCTGCGGCGGGCGACGCATGTGAAGCTCTGTGTCTACAATGTGAAGGGTGAGCTGGTGGCCACACTCGTAGACGATTCCCTGGATGCAGGGGCGAAAGCGATCTGCTGGAACGGGAAAGATGACAGGGGCAACTCCGTTGCCAGCGGAATGTACTTCTATCGCCTCGTTGCAGGGGATTACGCGCAGACGAAGAAGATGGTGCTTCTGAGGTAGAAACTGCCCCGGCTGACCTGCCCTCCGGCTTAGTACAACCCTGAGACTCAAACTGCTCGATCCACGGTAGAAGGTTTGATTGCCTCCGGCGCCGGCGGTCTGTATCCCAGAGAGCTGTGCGGACGAATCCGATTGTACTCCTTTCTCCAGTGCTCCACAAGAACCTTGGCTTCCCGTAACGTATAGAAGATCTCCATATTCAGAAGTTCGTCTCTCAGTTTGCCATTGAATGACTCGTTGTATCCGTTCTCCCA
>CP070727.1:666641-720369 GCA_020350885.1 bacterium
CGAACCCGCGACATCAACCTTGGCAAGGTTGCGCTCTACCAGCTGAGCTATTCCCGCTTATAATCTATTGTATCATAAAGTATACGGTGAACTTTGCCGCCTTGTCAAGCCTCTAACGCTACCCCCTTCCGGGCGCTCTCGTAGAGCTTGATGTATTCCTTTGCCGACTTGAGCCAGGAGTGATCCTCGCTCATGATGCGGCGCCTTGCAGCATCCACCGCATCGATATCGGCGAAGAAGGCGACCGCCCGCTCCACGGCCCCGGCGAGCTCTTTTGCGTTGTAATTCTTAAAAGTAAATCCGTTACCTTTCGTACCCCGTCGGTTGAGGTTCGAGACCGTATCCTTGAGCCCCCCCGTTGCCCGCACCACGGGTATCGTGCCGTAGCGGAGCGAGTACATCTGATTCAGTCCGCAGGGCTCGTAGCGTGACGGCATCAGGAAGAAGTCGCTTCCCGCCTCGATCAGGTGCGCCAGCCTATTGTTGAACTCGAGCTTGATTCCGAGTGTCTTGGGATACTTCTTCGCCAGCTTGCCGTAGAGCTCGTGGTACTTCTGCTGTCCCGTCCCCAGGATGACGTATTTGGCATCGAGCTTCATGAGCCGCTCGGCCGCTTCGGCGAATATATCGAATCCCTTCTGGTCCACGAGGCGGGAGACGATGCCGAAGACCGGCGCCTTCGACCGTACCGGCAGCCCGAACTCCTTGAGCAGCGCTGCGCGGTTCTTCGCCTTCCCCCGCATATCGTCGCGCGAATACGTGAACGGGATGAGCTCATCTGTTTCGGGATTCCAGATCTCCTGGTCGATCCCGTTCAGGATACCGACCAGATCGTCCTCGCGGTATCGGAGCACCCCCTCGAGGCCGTAGCCGTACTCCTCGGTCGTGGTGATCTCCTTGGCATAGGTCCTACTCACGGTGCTGACCTTCTTGGCATACGAGAGACCGATCTTCATCACGTTCACCTTGCCCCAGAACTCGTATGGGCTCAGCGGCCTGAACAGCGACGGATCGATCCTCGCCTTCTTGATGAAGTCGCGCTCGAAGCTCCCCTGGTAGGCGAGGTTATGCACACTGAAGACCGTGCCGGCATGCTCGAAATGCGGATCCCCCTTCTCCTCCATCTCGAGAAAGGCCGGTATGAGGCCCGTGTGGAAGTCGTTGCAATGGATGACGTCGGGATAGAGATCGCACTCCTTCATCGCCGCAACGACGGCCCTATTGAAGAAGATCGTCCGTTCCGCCTCATCGTCGAACGCCTTGCCGGTCTTCGGTTCGGTATAGATCCCCTCCCTGCCGTAGAAGTTCGTACTGTCGATAAAATAAACCCTGATCCCCGTATTGGGTTTCAATGCGCTGTGAATTCCGAAAGGTTCCGTGATTTCCCCCACGGGTACCCCGAGGCCGTCGGCACCCGCCACCGGCCGGACATCGAATGATTTTCTGTCGATCGAGGAATAGAGCGGCGTGAATATCGAGATCGTGCATCCGAGCTCCTCGAGCGCATCCGGAAGCGCTCCCATCACGTCTGCGAGGCCGCCCACCTTCGAATAGGGAACGATCTCGGTGGTGACCATTACGATATCGAGCCTCTTCTTTTTCTTCATCGTTACTCCTGGTTTCGATGCAGTTCTAATACGTTTTATTGTGCCTGATTCTTTTCATTTGTATTCCGCAGTGTCTCGGCGGCATCCTCCGGCGGGATGGGATTGATGTAGAAACCGCTTCCCCACTCGAATCCGGCGACACGGGTGAGCTTCGGCATGATCTCGATGTGCCAGTGGTAGTATTCGAGTTCGGGCGTCTTGCATGGGGCGGTGTGGATAATGAAGTTGAAGGGTGGTTCGTCGAGAATGGTGGATATCTTCTTGAGCACGGTCTTCATGATATCCGAAAGCTGCACGAACCACTCGGCGGTGGTCTTCTCGAAGGCCGAAATGTGCTTGAGCGGCAGCACCCAGGTCTCGAACGGAAATCTGGACGCGTACGGGGCGATGGCGATGAAGTTCTCGTTCTGATGAATGATCCGCTTATCCACATCGATCTCCTGCTCGATGATGTCACAGAAGATGCACCGGTCCTTGAGCTGATAATGGAGCTTCGCTCCGTCCAGCTCCTCGATCGCCCGCTTCGGGATGATCGGTGTGGCGATGAGCTGCATGTGGGAATGCTCGAGCGAGGCGCCGGCATCCTCGCCCCAGTTTTTGAATATCAAGATGTACTGGAATCGCGAGTCCTTGTTCAGATCGATGCAGCGGTCCCGCAGGGCCCAGAAGATGCTCTCCACGTGATCGTTGGGCAGATCGGCGAGCTGCTGTTCGTGTTCGGGCGATTCGATGAGAACCTCATGGGCACCCACCCCCCGCATCATATCGTATATCCCGTCCGCCCGCTTTCCGAGGTCACCTTCGATCTGAAGGGCCGGGAACTTGTTCGGCACGACACGGACCTTCCATCCAGGCGAGTCGGGCAGCGAGAGCGGATCGCGGAAGGCGAGTACCTCTGGGGGTGTCTTGTCCTCATTACCCTTACAGAAGGGACAGAATCCCCCCTTCGCCGGCCGCTTCTCGCGTTTGAAATCGTCCGGGCGTTTTCCCCGTTCCGTGGAGATAATGACCCATCTGCCGATCACCGGATCCCTGCGAAGCTCTGGCATGCGATGTGCGTCTCCTTGTGTGCGTTCCTAGTCGGTCATTCTGACCGTCGTGCTCACGATCCAGCAGTCCGGATACAGTTCGACGAGCCTCGCACGGGCGGCGGCGGCTTCCTCCCTGCTGGCGAAATCGCCGACCCTCACCTTGTAGAGGCCACCTTCGAACTCGATGTGGGCCGGTAAACCCGAATCCCACCCGGCACGCTCCTTGACGGCCTTCGCCTTTTCGAGATCGGCGGTCGCAAAGACCTGAACACGGAAACCGATACCGTACGCGGAGCTTTCCGATTTCTCGACCGCAAGATCCTCGACTGAGAATGTATCGGCGGCCACCGGCTCGATCTCCCGGTCCGACTCCCCGGATTCGGCGATTGGATCCTCCTCGAGCATCTCGTCCTCGAGGTCGTACGTGTGTCCGGTCCAGTCGAGCGTGTCGGCCCGTTCCACGTCCCGGGTATCCCTATCGATATCCCGGCCGGTATCTTCGACAGCAGGTACGCTCCGTGACACACCGGATCGCGTGCAACCGATGTAGAGGAATGAACACAAAAAGGCCGTAACAATGAGACTGTGCGCTATGATGTGAGATATGCGTCTCTTCACGTTGCGCCCCCCCATCGTTCAAAGTGTGAACATCGCCCTACGTAACTAAAAATTAACATCACTGTCAACAACAAATCGTGTCAAGTAATAACTTGCTTTATATTAAGAAATTAACCTCCAGGCACCCGGTTGCGCCGCTGCACTTTGACCGCTGCGGAGATGTCATGATCCGAGTGCGGCCCGGTAGAGCGATTCCAGGCTGTCGGTAACCCGTTCCCACGTGTATTCCTCCTCCACACGGGTGCGGCCCCGCTCGCCGAGGTCTGCGAGCTCTTCCCCGTTCATCGACAGCATACGCCTGATCGCACCGGCAAGATCGCCTGGATCGCCACGCCGAAAGCTCATGGCGATCCCCTCCGCCACCTCGAGGTTCTCGGGGATGTCGCTTACGATGACGGGGCGGGCGAAGCTCATTGCCTCGATCAGCGATATCGGCAGGCCCTCCAGCAGGGACGGGAGAACATAGAACGAACAGTGCGCGTAGAGCTCGTTGAGCAGGGGACCGGAGATATGCCCCGGAAAGATCACACGCTCGTCTGCGAGCTTCGTGAGTCCCGCCGCATACTCCTCCTCGAACCGGGCATCACCGACGATGGCGAGCCGTTGATCGGTGTCAACCTCCCGAAATGCTTCGAGCAGCGTATGAAATCCCCTCTCGAAGATGAACCGGCCGACGGTGAGGATATAGTTGCCGGATTCGAGACCGAGCTCACGGGCCCTCTCGAAGGGGGGCTGGTCGTACAGCGTCGCACCGTTGGGGATATAGGTTATCTCACGCCCGTAGAGTCCGCCGAGCTCACGGGACATGAGCCTCGATACGGCGACAACCGCATCGGCATGGCGGGCGGCCGTGCGCTCGCCGAGCCTCAGAAGCGTTCGGGCGATCCTCCCCCACTTGACCTGGCGGTAATCGGGTGCGTGGATAGTCGCCACCGTCGTCTTCCTGGAAAAGACAGGGATCCAGCAGAAGAGCGACGGACCGATCCCATGGTAATGGATGATATCGAAGGGCTCGAACAGGGCGCATACGGTCGCAGCAAGGGAGTTCGTCGCCGTTTCCAGATTCTTCGTGGGGATCGAGGGCATGAGCCGTACCTGCATGCCCTGGTATTCGCCGCCCGTACTGAACGGCTTCCGGCCGAAGACCGTTACGGCGTGGCCGCGGTGGACGAGCCGCCGGCCGATCTCCTCGACGTGGCGCTCGATCCCGCCGAATACGGCCGGCAGGCCCTTGGAGCCGACAAACGCTATCTTCAAACCGTCTCTCCGTCGCATCAGTAAAACGCATCGATCGGGGCTCAGGCGTCGACGATACCCCGTCTCGTCAGGATTCTGCCCCAGTTCCGTATAATCCAGCCCGCAGGCTTCAGCGGACTGTGCTTGATCGCCGTCCGTGCCGTACAGATCATCCAGCACGGCTCGCGGCATGCGGCGACGGTCCTTCGAATCCGCTCGGCGGCCTCGCCGTTCCAGATCTCCTCGAAGCTCTGCTCGCCGAGGTTTCCCATCTGCCTGTTCAGGGTGAGGCAGGGGTATACGTTCCCCTCGGGATCCATGAAGAAGGAATCGGTGCCCGCCCTGCACCCGAGGAGCCTGTCGCCGAGGAGGTTGAAGCGGAGCACACCGGTGTAGAAGTACGCCCTGAGCCACCGCTTCGGGCTCAGGCTGAGAAGCTCCTTGCGCATTACGTACCTCAGCTCCTCACCGAGATCCGCCTGCTCGACCTGCTGGTTCTCATCGGTCGAGAAGTAGAACTCCGAGTTCTGTGCAACGGATGTCGTAAACTGGTATCCGAACTGCCTCGAGAGGTCGTAGACCGCTCCCAGATGCTGCACGTTGCTCCGCTGGGCCGTGAACGCGACCCGCACGTTCCGGTAGCCCAGCGTGCGGAGCTTGCCGAGTGTTTCCACTGTCCTCGTAAACCCACCCTCGACACCCCTGATCTCGTCGTGCGTCTCACCGATGCCGTCGATCGAGATGGCCAGCCCCACGTTGCGGCCGATCCGTAACAGCTCCGGGGCAGCGTGCATGATCCTGCGTAGCTGGAATCCATTCGTCGAGATGACGATCCGGGGGCGTCCGCAATGCTCGTTGATGACACGGACGATCTCGACGAGATCATCCCGGAGGAACGGCTCGCCGCCGGTGATATTGACATCCTTGAGCGTCTGGGGCAGCTTGCGGTACTCGGCCGGACGGAGCTCATCGCCGGGCGGCAGCTGCCATATGTGACACATATTGCAGCGGGAATCGCACCGGTAGGTGACCGCAACGACGGCATCGATCGGCTGCACGATTGCTACCCTCTCCCGGGGCCTGTATCGAACCCCCTGAACAGTTCCGCGTACCTTCGCACCATGCGTTCCTCGGTGAAGTTCTCCTCGACCCGTTTTCTTCCCGCCTCCCCCATCCGGGCCCGCCTCTCGGGATCGCTCTCCAGCGACCCGAGCGCCTCCGAGAGTGCCGCCACGTCTCCGGGGGGAACGAGCATTCCCTCCACCCCATCGGTGACCATCTCCGGAATCGATCCGACTGCGGTGGCCACGACGGGAATACCGCAGGCCATCGCCTCGAGAACCGACAGCGGAAAGGTCTCGACAACGGGATACGAGCACAACACCGATGCGTCCGAGAGGGCGAGGATATCGGGGATATCCTTCCTCAATCCCATAAACCGCACGGCATTCCTGACTTGGAGCATGTTCACCAACGATTGCAATTTCCCTGCCTCTTTTCCCTCACCGACGATTAAAAATAGTGCACCGCTTCCCTGCTGTTTCATGCGCGCCGCCGCCCGAAGCAGCATCTCGTGGTTCTTCTCCGGGCGAAGAGCCGCAACGATCACCACGACGAACGATTCGGCCGGAATACCGCACGCTTCCCTGAGGCTTCGCCTCTGGACGGCGGAGGACACCGGCCGGAAGTGCCCTGTATCGATTCCGTTGTGTATCACAACGATGCGATCCGTGCGTATCCTCTCCTTCTTCGAGAGGTAATCTCCGTGGAGGGCTGCGAGTGCGACGACACGATCGTAGAGTGGAAGCACGAGGCGGTCAGAAAAGCTGAACGTGCCCCCCTTGGCCCAGAGCCCCGTCGAATGCACGGAGAGTATCCGGTGCCGTATGCCTGCCAACCGAGAGGCAAGGGCCCCCAGGAATATCGCATCGTGGTGATCGAGCGTGAAGAGTATTGCGCTGTTTCCTCCACGCATGAAACGCGAGAGACGGAAGAGGGATGTCGGGTCGAAACGGTTTCTTGAAAAACCGGAGTGTACCGTCGCACCCAGCCTCGAGAGCTCGGCGCCCTCTGCGCCCACTCCGTGAAGACAAAGGACGTGCGTATCGAATCCGTGCCGGGGGAGACCGAGTGCGAGAGCACGGACGACCTTCTCGGCGCCCCCGGTGACCAGGGTCGATGCCAACAGAAACACCGTGGGATTGTCTCGGGAGGGGCTCATTGCCGAAGCCTTCACAGGTAGGGGCCGTCCCGGCGACCCGTCTTGCAACGGATCTCGTCGAGCGCGGCATGGACCCGCGCGGGATTCCCGTATGCCAGAACCCCCGCCGGGAGGTCCTTTGTAACGACGGAGCCGCTACCGACCAGTGTGCCTTCACCGACGGTGACATACGGCAGTACGGTTACGTTCACCCCGATACGGCAACCCCGCTTCAGGTGCGGTCCCTTCATGCATTCCCTCGAATCGGGGCACCCGGGGTGGTAATCATTTGCTATTGATACACCGGGAGCGAGGAAGACATCATCCTCGATGACGGTATACTGTGCAATGTAGATATTGCAGTGGACCTTAACATGGCTGCCGATCGTGCAGCCGTAGTCGATAACCGAATTATTCCAGATCGAGAAGTGATCACCGATGTCGTTCTCCTCCCTGATGATCACGTTATGTCCCGTCTCGAGATGGGAGCCGATCGTTGAGCCTGCATAGATGACGCTGCCGGTGCGAATGCGGGCGGTATCCCCGATGCGCAGGATCTCACTCACGCCGCTCCGCGCCGAGAGATATCCGACTACCGCTCCGGGATCCACGACAGAGCCCACACCGAGATGCACCTCGCCTCGCTTTTCAGGTGATACATTCATGCGTTTCATTCTGTCACTGTCAGGTCGGGATACTCGATATGCACTATCTGACCCTGCGCCTTCATCGATCGGCCGGCAGCATCGAGCGCGAGCAGCACTTCCAGGCCGTGGACACCGCTGCTGCGGGGCAATTCGCCCTTCTCGATGCAATCAATAAAATGCTGGCACTCGATCTTGAGCGGCTCGGCATCATCCAGCTTCGGTATCGAGATGTCGCCGTACCTGTAGGAAAGCTGAAACTCCCCGAAGGTGTCGTAATGCGGCTGTACGGTGACACCCTTGTCGTAGATCCGTATCTTCTCGAGACTCGATACGTCATCGTACACGAGCATCTTTTTACTGCCGACGACAGTGGTCTTGCGGATCTTGTTCGGGTTCAGCCACGAGACCTGAATGTTTGCATGAACGCTATTCGGATAGATGAGGGTGATGAACGCAACATCCTCGATCTCCGGCCGGATGTAAGAATGCCCGATCGCCGAGATGGCTTCCGGCCTCGAGTTCAGGATATAGTTCATGATCGAGATATCATGCGGAGCCAGATCCCACACCACATTGATATCGTCCTGGAATATGCCCAGATTCACCCGTGACGAGGAGATATAGTAGATATCACCGAGATCGCCCGAATGGATCAGCTCCTTGATCTTGTTCACCGCAGCCGTGTAGACGAAGGTGTGCCCCACCATGAGGATGCGTTTCCGCCCCCCGGCGAACTCAACCAGTTTCGTTCCTTTTTCGACCGAATCCGCGAGCGGCTTCTCGACGAACACGTGTTTACCGGCTTCTATCGCAACGTGTGCGATTGTATGATGGGAAGAAACCGGTGTAGCGATCACCACCGCGTCGATCTCGGGATCATCTATGATCTCCTTGAAGTTCGTTGTTGTTTCGATCGTCGGGTAAAGCTGCTTCATGTGATCCAGACGTTCCTGGGAGATATCCGCACACGCCGTTACCCGTGAATTCTTGAGATTGACGAAATTTCTGATGAGATTAGGGCCCCAGTACCCGCAACCGATGACACCGACTGTTAACAAGATTCCTCCATCTCTGTTAGTACGCCCCCGTTCCGGCGAACATCACCGGAACGGTTCTCAGCATAATCTTGAAATCGAGCAGCAGAGACCAGCTCTCGATGTAATAAAGATCGAGCATTACCATCTCGTGGAACGTTACCGTGCTTCTCCCACTCACCTGCCAGAGTCCCGTCAGCCCCGGCTTCACCTTGAGCCTGAGCTTGTGCCAATCCTCGTAGCAATCATACTCGTACAGCACCGGCGGCCTGGGTCCGACAACCGTCATCTCACCCCTGAGGATGTTGATGAACTGCGGGAGCTCATCCAAGCTCGTCCTCCGCAGGAAGTTCCCTACGGCGGTAATACGCGGATCTTTCTGTAACTTATAAATGGAGGAACCGTTTTCGTCAAGGGCCGTTTGTTCCATACGGCCCTGAATGAAGTTGCGGGCGAATTCGCGGTGGAGGGCGTCGTCAGTATCGGACCTCATCGTGCGGAACTTGTAGCATTCGAACGGGCGGCCGTTCTCTCCGATGCGCTGTTGCCTGAAAAAGACAGGGCCCTTCGATGTTAGCTTGATAAGCAAGCCGATCGCCAGAAAAAACGGTGCCCCTACAATCAGCACCAGTAGCGACAGTAATAGATCCATGGACCGTTTGCAAAGCCGCTCACACGTGTTCCGTTCCTTGATCCTGAGTTCGGAGGCATACACGGATCCACCCGCAAGCTGCTGCGCCTTGCTGCGGTTATCCAAAGCTAGTGAATACTTCCTCATCGCTGCAGTCCCGCATTTGTGTCCTTTTTTCACTTATGCCGTTAACCGTTAGCCTATACACCCCTCCTTGTAAAACCCCATCATGAAGAATCTACACTCATGAGCACCTCACACACCCGATCGACCTCATCGGTCGTAAGCTCCGGGAACATGGGAAGGGTGACGAGAGACTGCATGGTCGCCTCCGCCACGGGGTAGCTCCCCTCCCCCTTCCCTAGGTACGAAAATGCCGGTTGGAGGTGGATCGGGATCGGATAGTGCTCACCCCATCCAATTCCGGTTTCTGACAGGGCCTCCTGGACCGCTTCCTTGTCCTTGCACCTGACAGGAAAGAGATGATATACATGCCGATTCTCAGGTCGTTCTATCGGTATGCGATAGCTTGTTCCCTCGAGATTTTCCCGGTACCTCGCCGCCGCAATTCTCCGTCCATCGTTCCATTCATCCAGATACTTGAGCTTCACACGCAGAACGGCGGCCTGCAACGCTTCGAGACGGTAATTATAGCCTATTGTACCATGCACATTCTTTTTAACCTGGGCATGGTGCCGAAGCGACTTGATACGATCGATAAGCTCGGCATCATCCGTCGTTACCGCACCCCCTTCGCCGAATGCACCGAGGTTCTTGCTCGGGTAAAACGAGAACGCGCTCGCATGGCCGAGGGAGCCGGCCCTGCGTTTCTTGTACGTGGCACCGTGGGCCTGGCACGCATCGTCTATAAGGACGATGTCGTTACTCCGTGCAATATCCATCAACCGGTCCATATCGCAACACTGCCCAAAGAGTGCTACGGAGATGATCGCCTTCGTCTTCGGCGTTATCGCCCTTTCGACAGCGGCCGGATCTATCAACCACGTATCTTCGAGGATATCTACGAGGACCGGTGTGGCACCGGTCATGGCGATCGCTTCGCCGGTGGCGACAAAGGTATTCGGTACCGTAATGACCTCATCCCCCGGCCCAATGGAATAGCCGAGGAGTGTGAGATGTAGTGCAGCAGTGCCGGAACTCGTGCCGGCACAACATGTTGTTTTACAGAACGATGCGAATTCCTCTTCGAACCGTTCCAGCTCCGGCCCCAGCACGAAGGCGGTATTGTCGATGATACGCGCTATCGCCTCATCGACTTCAGCCCGTATCTGGCTCAGCCCTTTCTTCAGGTCGAGAAACGGTATCGTACCCATATGCTTTGCCCCGCGGTCTGGTACCCTAACTCAATCCCGTAAATTATAACATGTTTACTCATTTTTTACTACCCCCATTTTAAAGCCTTTCAAAACAAGGTAATTACCCCGTTTCTTGCAACAGTCGATTTTTGTTGTCAGTCCCGTACAGAAACGGCATAATTTGCTGTTGATCATAGAGTTCTGATTTTTTACGGCACGGTCATGCGGATCCTGCTTGCCACAGAAGAGCTTACGGTTCAGCCCTCGGAGGGGCTCCTCGTCTTTGTGATGCACCTCTGCCGGTACCTGAGCCGTCACGGCGACCTCACCGCCGTCTACGCCTCCGGCAATCCCGAATCGACCCTTCGCTCCCTGAGACTGCTCTCCCCCCGTGTCCTCGTCTCACCGGGCCTGGTCAGGCACCTCAGGGAAGAGAGATACGATACCGTGATCTATATCCCCTCCTCAGGCCTCACCGGATTCGGCCTGTGGCGTTCCCTCGTTATACGTTCACTGTCGAAATCGCCGACGATCACGATCGCCTTACAGGAACGGCGCGTGGGAACCCTTCACACCCTGATTTCACAGTTCGGATGCCCCGATATCGTTCTGACGCCGGTCAATGGACTCATTGCGAAGCTCGACAAGCTGGGGATCAATGTCGACTTCATCATGCCTGGTTACGATGACCGCATCTTCAAGGCCGTATCCAAGGAAGTGAAGATGCAGCTGCGGAAAAAATACAACCTCCCGCCCGACAGGTACCTCGTGCTGCATGTCGGCCATATCAGGGAGAGCAGGAATATGCAGATCTTCCTCCAGTACCGGCGGTGGGGCGCCGATATCCTTCCCGTCATCAAGGCGGGTGAGGTCGACCCGAGCTGGAGGGACCGCCTGAGAAACGCCGGCGTCATCGTGATCGACGAGTACATCGAGCACATGAACGAGCTGTACCAGGTCGCAGACTGTTACCTCTTCCCCGTCCACTGCCGTACCGGAGCCCTGGAATTTCCCCTCTCGGTGATAGAGGCCTCCGCCTGCAACCTGCCGGTTTTGACGACACGGTTCGGGGCGCTCCCCGACGTCATCGGCGAGACCGATGGATTCCGGTATTTCAGCGCGGCGACCGAGGTACCCGGCCTCCTTGCGGCACTGCGCATGGTGCCGGCAGAGACACGTGAGCTGGTGAAGGATTTCACGTGGGAAATGGTATTCTCCCGATACCTCATGCCTCAGATGCAACAGCTCGCCGTCATCCGGGAAAGGAGCTGACGGGATGCGCGGACCCTTCGATCCGGCGAGCCGTCCCAGTCGCCGGCTGATCGTCATAAGCGGACTGGACGGCTCGGGGAAAACGACACAGTGCGAGATACTCGCCAGGCAACTCGGGGATGCGGGAATCCATGCCGAGACGGTCTGGAACAGGTGGGAACCGCTCATAAGCGCCCCGCTCATCAAGCTTGCAAAAGGGCATCTCACAAGACGACAACGTATCAGCGACGACGACTACACGCAATTCACGGATGCCAAAAGGCGCACGATGCGTAGCCCATTCAAGAGACGGCTCTGGCAGCTCATGGTATGGAGCGAATACGCCCTGGAGGTAGCACTGCGGTTCGTACGGCGGCCAAACGCCGTGCTCATCTGCGATCGTTACGTCTACGATACGGTCGTCGATATCGCCATCAATTTCCACATGACCGCCGACGAGCTTGAGTATCTTCTCGATCACCCGCTCTTTGTCCTCTACCCCACACCGGCCCTCGTTATCTTCCTCGATATCGCCCCCGAGATCGGGGCGTCCCGCAAGACCGACGGCACCCCTGTCGCCTACCTCGCCGACAGGCGGGAGTACTACCTGGCAATGGCCCGGATTCTGAACGCCCCCGTGATCGACGGCGCCGGTGATATCACACAGGTTGCCGGGGAGATCTGGTCACGGACTGAGCAGTGGCGGGCAGGCTGCGCGGGAGAGGGAAAACGGGGGCCGAAAAACGGAGGATATCGATGAGCCGCATCGTTGTTGTCGGCATCGACGGACTCGACTGGCCGGTACTGGAGCCCCTGCTCGACGAACTGCCGGTCATGCGGGAGATCGGCCGTAAGGGTCATGCGGGCGAGATGCCCTCCGTATTCCCCCCTGACAGCATCCCTTCCTGGGTCAGTATCTTCACGGGATACGATCCGAGCGAGCATGGTGTGCTCGATTCGATAGACTACTTCAAGAAGGGGATCAAGCGGTTCGCCGTGGATACCGGAGCATTCAGGGGGAAAACCTTCTGGGACCTGGCCGGTGAACGAGGCAAAAAGGTCATCGTCGTCAATCCCCTTCTCGCCTATCCCCCATGGGACGTGAACGGGGTGATGGCGAGCGGACCCGTATTCATCTCGGGTGAAGCGATGGCCACCCCGAAATCCCTTGCCGGCGAGCTGGAGCTTCCGCCGCTCGGGGGGATCGTCGACTTCCCGGAAAAGGGGGAGCTTACCGCCTTCGCCCGGAAATCCCACGAGGAGACGCTTCGCACGGTGGAATTCACCGTCAAGCTCATGGAATCCCGTGACTGGGATCTCGTCTTCGTCTCGATCCTCACGCTCGATCGCATCTTCCATTTCTTCTGGCGATATCACGACACCGGCGATCCGACCCACCCACGCTCGGGCAGGCACGCCGGTGTCATCAGGGAATTCCATAAACTCCTCGACGACTGCATCGGGATGCTCCAGCGGTCGGCGGGAGACGATACGATCTTCATGATCCTGAGCGATCACGGTCACGGAATGCGGCCGCCGAGCTACTTCAACCTCAACCAACTGCTTCTCGAGCACGGTCTCCTCGAAAGCCGGATCAAGGGACCGAAGTTCCTGCATCCCCGCTACCTCGTCGATCGAGCAAAAAACTTCACGCTCGAAACACTTCACCGCCTCGACATGGAGGACCTCGCGTACCGGATCGCACACATCCTCCCTTGGACCCGTAAGTTGAAAAAAGGCGATTTCCTCACCGAACCAACAGAGAATCTCGCCACCGCCTCCGAGTTCGGTGGAAATAATCCGTTCGGCGGTATCGCTGTCTCTCGGAAGCGGTGCTCATCCATGGGACTGGAGTACGAGGAGCTTCGCGACCGGATCATCGCACTCCTCCTGGGAACCAGTGAAAAGAACGGTGAGCCCGTCTTCCTCTGGGCAAAACGGCGTGAGGAGCTCTTCAGCGGCCCGCACACGGACAAGTTTCCCGATATCCTCTACGAGATGAGGCCCGAATACGGAACTAACTGGTCGCTGCACGTGCCGCTCGTCACCAGAAACCCGCGCCATCGAAAGATTTCGGGCGGGCACCGGAAGGACAGTGTCATGATCGTCGGCCCGCTCCATCACTGGCGCATCGATACCCGGCACCTGTCGCCGCTCAATATCGCCTCCACGATCGTTCATCTTCTCACCGAACGCACACCGGACGGGCATGACCCGGCGGGAACGGTAAAAAATAGGTGCAGCTTTCTCGTGAGGGATTGACACACCCCCCGTGAACGATTAGAGTGTTTTCGTCCGTCTTCGAACTATCACGAATATCAGTAACGGAGGAACACGCGATGATCGACGGCGTCAGCGTCAAGAAACTCAAGGTGATACCCGACGAACGGGGCCGGCTCATGGAGATGGTCAGATGCGACGACGAGGACTTCGTCAAGTTCGGCCAGGTATACATGACGACCGCATACCCCGGTGTCGTGAAGGGATGGCATTACCACAAGAAGCAGTACGACAACATGGTAGTGGTCAGGGGAATGATGAAGATCGTTCTCTACGACAGCCGGGAGGATTCACCGACACACGGTGAGATAAATGAATTCTTCGCAGGGTTACACAACGCAATCAGGATCACCATTCCACCGGGCGTATGCCATGGATTCAAGTGTATCGGCGCCGAGGAAGCCGTCGTCATCAACACGGTCACGGAACCCTACGACTACGAGAACCCCGACGAATACCGGTTCCCGCCGCACGGAGACGATATACCGTACGACTGGATCCGGAAGGACGGCTAGACCGCATAAAGGAGGCATCATTGGAACGAGTATATGTCACCGGGGCGAAAGGGATGCTCGGTCAGGCACTCGTCCCGATCTTTCGACAACGGTACGAAGTATTCCCCACGGATCTCGAAGAGTGTGACGTGCGTAATAAAGATCTCGTGATGGAGGAGATATGCGAGTGCAAGCCCCGCTTCGTGCTGCACCTGGCGGCGATGACAGACGTCGACGGATGCGAGAAGGATCCGGACGAGTCATACCGCACGAATACGATTGGGACGAGAAACGTCGCCCTTGCGTGCCAGCGATGCAACGCAGTGATGGTATACATCAACACGGGCAGCGTGTACAACGGCACCAAGCCTACCCCCTACATCGAGTTCGACATACCCGATCCCCTGAGCATATACGCGCGCTCGAAATACCAGGGGGAACTGATCGTGCGCGACCTTCTCTCGGAATTCTACATCTTCTACGCAGGCTGGATGTTCGGCGGCGGATCCGAAGACAAGAAGTTCGTGGCGAAGATCATGGATCTCGCCAGAACGCGTTCGGAGCTGGGGGTCGTCGACGACAAGTTCGGTTCGCCGACCTATACCGTCGATCTCTCGACGGCGATCTTCGACTTCATCGAATCGGGACTGTACGGAAAGTACCACTGCGTCAACGTCGGGTGCGCCAGCAGGTTCGAGGTCGCCGAAGAGATCCTCCGCATCTCCGGGATCACGGATTGCAGGCTCACACCCGTATCATCCGCTGAGTTCCCGCTGCCCGCACCGCGACCGCGCATGGAGGCAATGCGAAACTATCACTTCGAGCTGCTCGGCCTCAATCCGACACGGCCGTGGCAGGCGGCACTCGAAGAGTACATCATCTCCACACTCCTGTGACCGGCAACCGCAGGCGCCGGCCGCCGACAACGATCGTAATCAAGGGAGATATCTGTGCAGCGGTCGCAGCCCCCGGTGGGATCAATCGGTATTGTTCGCACCCGTCCTGGATACGAGATCGGTTGCCCTGAGGAGAGATTCGAACGTCCCCGCATCGGTCCACCAGCCATCCAGCAGATCCCAGGTCAACTCCCCCCGTTCGATATAGGCGTTGTTGACATCGGTGATCTCGAGTTCGCCGCGCTCCGACGGCTCGAGTGTCTCGATAATATCGAAAACACGGTTATCGTACATGTATATGCCGGTTACTGCGTACGGTGACTTCGGCTTCTTGGGCTTTTCCTCGATCTTGATCACCTTGTCACCATCAAGGATCGGCACACCGAACCGCTCCGGATCCGGCACCTCCTTCAGGAGGATCTTTGCCCCGCGCTTCTGTTTCCGGTATGCCGCAACCGCCCCGATGATGTTCCTCTCGATGATATTGTCCCCGAGAACCACGCAGATCCTATCGTTCGAGGCGAAATACTTCGCCAGCCCCAGCGCCTCGGCGATCCCCCCCTCACCCTCCTGGTAGGTGTAATTGATATGCTCCAGGCCGAACTCCTTCCCGTTTCCCAGCAGGCGGAGGAAATCACCCGCATTGTTGCCGCCGGTAACGATCAGGATATCCATGATTCCCGCATTGATGAGGGCCTGGATGGGATAGAATATCATCGGCTTGTCGTATACCGGTAGAAGGTGCTTGTTCGTCACTTTTGTCAATGGAAGGAGACGTGTTCCGAGACCTCCTGCGAGAATGACTCCTTTCATGCGGCGCCGCTCCTTGGTAAAAGACAGTACAACTGCGGTATTATATAGGCGGGTTCGCCGAAATGCAAGAACTAGCGCGATTGAAGCCGGCTGGCGTTGGATCAACCGTCCGGATAGGCCGGAACATTGCTCAGCGGAGTGTTTCAGGGCGATATACGTTCGAATTTAATGTTGAATATCCCCATTTCATCGGGTACTATTCTGCCGGTCACGCCGGCTCGAGAAGCCGGCTTGTTGTACAACGGGCTTCCGTCCAGGGGGTCTGCGGCACGCACGGGCGGATCACGAATGCCGAGCCGTTCACGCCCCATCCTCCGTGCCACGGAGCCGCCGGAGCATGATGGTAAAGGTCAAACAATCGTTCGAGGTCAAGGATTGCGCCCTCGCTGCAATCGCCACGGGCAAGCATGCCGAAAACCTGAAAGAGCTCAGGAATATAATCGTGACCATACAGCCGAGCAGCCTGTACTACCATTTCTGGGGACAACTGCTTCGGCCCCGTTTCGACGATCCCGAATACAACAACGACTTCGCAATCTGGGCCCGGCACGCGCTGCACGACGGCATCCTCGCCGAACGTCTCGGCATGCTCGATCCGGTCGAGTTCCCCGACCTCGAAGACCTGCGCCGGGAGCTCGTGGATATCATCGAAGAGCACCTCGATGACAGCGAGATCGTGCCGTGGTGCCACACCGATCAGCAATACCACTTCATCACCTCGCAGATCGTCGTCTTCAATACGAATAAAACAATCGAGAGACCGAGGGAGCTCGTGAAGGCCGTACCCTCTATGACCCGTAGCAGTGTGTTCTACCACTTCATCGATGCACGCAGGCGAACATTCGGCAACATGGACGACTTCAGCGCATGGCTGTACGGATTCAACAACCGGTATGTCGACCTCTGCAACCTCCTCTCGACGGTGGATCCCTTCTTCTCCACCCTCTCGGAGCTCAGGCAGCAGCTCACGGACCTTTTCACCGGGTACTTCGGGGAGTGATACCGTTGACCGGCATTCTCGAACGCTACTCAGAGATCGTCGGCTGGGATGTCATCGACCAGCTCCACCAGCTGGCGGCAACACTCAAGGGCATCAAGGTTGTCCACGTCAACTCGACACGGAGAGGGGGCGGTGTGGCCGAGATACTGGCCAAGCTCGTACCGCTCAAACAGGAGTTGGGCATCGATGCCAAGTGGGAGGTCATCGAGGGAAACGAGGAGTTCTATACCTGCACAAAAAATTTTCATAATGCACTGCAGGGTAACAAGGTTACCATACCGGACTCCCTGCTCAGGATCTACGAGGAGACGGTGGCCTCGAACACAGCAGCACTTGAAACAACCCTCACCGGGGCCGATATCGTATTCATTCACGATCCGCAACCGCTCCCGCTCCTGAAGCTGTTACCCGAAAGGAAGGGCAAATGGATCTGGCGCTGCCACATAGATGTGAGCAGGCCGTATCGCCCGGTGTGGAAGTACATCCGCTCGCTGGTCGAGGGATACGACGCCAGCATCTTCTCGCTCTCGGCATTCGCCCAACCGCTTCCCCATACGGAATACCTGATCTCACCAAGCATCGACCCGCTGAGCGAAAAGAACATCGAACTTGACGCAGGTGAAGTGCAGGAAATCATTTCGGGATTCGGCATCGATCAAGGGCGCCCGATCATGCTCCAGGTCTCCCGCTTCGACCGCTTCAAGGATCCGGTCGGCGTGATTCAAGCGTTCAGGCTAACCAAGAAGTTCGTCCCGAACCTGCAGCTCGTGCTCGCCGGCGGCGAGGCCACCGACGATCCCGAGTCGACCGCCGTCCTGAAGGAAGTCCGCCTCGCCTCGAACAACGACAATGATATTCACATACTGCTTCTTCCGGCCGATGCCCATCGGAAAATCAATGCACTCCAGCGCTCAGCCGACATCGTGATGCAGAAATCGACGAGGGAGGGATTCGGACTGACGGTTACGGAAGCGATGTGGAAAGGCAAACCGGTTATCGGCGGGGATACGGGCGGCATCCGCATCCAGGTTGTGAATCACCACACGGGCTTTCTCGTGAAGGCACCGGAAGGGGCGGCCTTGCGCGCCCGGTACCTGCTCTTCCACCGTAACAGGCTCAAAGAAATGGGCGAGAAGGCGAAACAATTCGTGCTGGACAACTTCCTGCTCACGAGACACCTCAGGGAATATCTCACCGTCATGGTATCACTGCTTCACGGGCGTGGGGAGCGGATCACTCTCGAATGATCATGAACCGGCGGCAACAGAGACAACCATCATGAAGATACTCAAACCGGAGATCGATCTGGATGGTTTCTTCAACGAGGTGGCACGCGGGCGGCACCGTGTGCTTTTCATCGACTACGACGGAACCCTGGCACCGTTCAGGGTAGAACGCGGCAAGGCAGTGCCGTACCCGGGTGTTCGGGAGCTCCTCGAATCGATACTCACCCCCGGGCTGTGCAGGCTGGTCCTGGTGAGCGGGCGTTCGATCGAGGACCTCCTTCCGCTTATCGGCCTGGACCATCCCCCGGAGATCTGGGGATGCCACGGATGGGAACGCCGTATGCCGGACGGCACCTACAGTGCGGCCGAACTGGACGAGACCGCACGCAGCGGCCTCCGGTCCGCACAGGCAATCGCACAGGAACAGGGCTTTGCCGAATTTCTGGAGACGAAGCGGGCCTGTCGTGCCCTGCACTGGCGGGGACTGGACCAGGAATATGTAACGATGGTTCGTAGTAGGATCGAGACGCAATGGAGTAAGATCTCGAAGGAATACGGGTTGCGCCTGCTCGAGTTCGATGGTGGTATCGAACTGCATGTGCCCGGACGCAACAAGGGCGATGCCGTGAAGACCGTTCTCGACGAGGAGGGCGATGGTGCCGTCGCAGCCTACTGCGGAGACGATCTCACGGACGAGGACGCGTTTCGGGCCATGCGGGGGCTGGGATTATCGGTTCTCGTCAACGTGCAGTATCACCGGACGGAGGCAGATCTCTGGCTCGAACCGCCGGACGAGTTGCTACTGTTCCTCGAAAGATGGCTGGACGCATGCAGGAGTGAGACATGAAACGCGGTATCAAACGGCTTGTAATCGTCTCGAACAGGCTTCCGCTGGTTCTCGTGAAGAGCGGTAAAAAATGGATCATGCAGCCGGGTTCGGGTGGTCTGGTAACGGCCCTTGCCCCGGTGCTCCGTTACCGCGGCGGGCTTTGGATCGGATGGCCGGGAATACAGGCAACAGGGGATCTCTCGAAGCCGATCGAGGCGGCCGCCAAGGATCTGGGGTATGCAATGATCCCGATCACCCTGAGCGAGAAGGAGGTCAAGGACTACTATATGGGAATGTCGAACGAGATCCTCTGGCCCCTCTTTCACGACCTTCAATCGTACACGAACTTCGAACCCCACTACTGGAATTCATACAGGGAGGTCAACCGTCGCTTTGCCGAAACCATCCACGAGAACAGCAGTGCCGATGATTTTATCTGGATCCATGACTATCATCTCATAAACGTCGCACAGGAGCTTCGAGGCCTCGGCGTCAGATCAAAAATCGGTTTTTTCCTGCACGTCCCGTTTCCGCCGCTCGATATCTTTGTCAAGCTGCCGTGGCGCACGGAGATCATTGCGGCCCTGTGCGAATACAATCTCATCGGATTCCAGACGATGCGAGACCGCCGGAATTTCCTGCAATGCCTTCGCGCCCTGAGACATGAGGTCTCCATCCAGGGGAAGGGGCAGGTAATCACGGTGATCCTCGGAGACCGCGAGGTGCGAATCGGTAGCTTCCCGATCAGCATCGACTTCAACGATTTCGCCCAGCGAGCCGCATCGAAGGAGATAGCCGATTCAGCATGGTACATTCACGAGGACCTTCCCACATCGAAGATCGTCCTGGGCATCGACCGCCTCGATTATACGAAAGGGATCCCTTACCGCCTGAAGGCCTTTCGCACCTTTCTCATGCGGCACCCGGAGCTGCATCGGAAGATCACACTGATACAGGTGGTGGTGCCGAGCCGCAGGAAGATTCCGATGTACCGGGATCTCAAAGAGGAAATCGACCGCCTCGTGAGCGAAGTCAACGGGGAATTCACGAGATCGGGATGGGTTCCCATCCATTACATCTACCGCGCCCTCGACCGGCGGGAGCTCCTCGGTTACTACCGTACGGCGGAAATCGCCCTGATCACGCCGCTCAAGGACGGCATGAATCTCGTGGCGAAGGAGTATTGTGCGACGAACATAGAGGAGAGCGGTGTACTCATCCTTAGCGAGTTCGCAGGTGCCGTCGCCCAGCTCCAGCGAAGCGCCCTGCTGGTAAACCCCTATAATATCGAGGAGGTCGCCGACGCCATCTACCAGGCATACACGATGGATATACACGAGAGGAAGCTCCGCATGAAGAAACTGCGGCAGGGTATCCGCCGTTACGATATCTACTGGTGGGTGAACTCGTACCTCGAGGCCGCCATTTCCGGAACACTCGATAACTTCCCGCTCCTCGAGGAGTTCATCCCATGGATCGATGACTCGAAATCCTGAATTCGGGTTCGGGAAAGAGAGATGTACGGTGCAGTCGCCGCTCAACAACTTTACCTCCTTCTGGAAGATACCCCCCGCCGGGAAGGACGGCACCCCTTACTACCTCGAGCATCCCGGCAGGGGTACGAAGCCGCAACTCGTCCGTTTCGGACCGTCGACGCACCTCTACGTCACACTGCCAGAGGGTGACGATGTGAATCCGGCCCCGACCGGTACGATTCCGTTCAATCCCGACGAAGCGGTAGAGAACCTGCTCTTCGAACGGTACCGGACCGTCAAGGAATCGAAGAACCTGTGCCTGGCCCTCTACTACAGGGCGAAGCCGCACCTTCCCCGGCGGGCGCAGCTCGCATTCCGCCGTCTCTACAGCTACCGGCAACGAAGGAAGCGGTTCCCCACCTGGCCTTTCGATCCCTCGCTGTACGAGCTCTATCGCTTTCTGCTCTCGTGCGAGATGAAGATCAGGGAAGAACACGAACTGCCCTACATCGGATTCTGGCCAGAGGGGAAGCGGTTCTGCTTCGTCATGACCCACGATGTCGAAACGGCCGAGGGTTTTAGGAATATCGATAGACTTGCTGCGATCGAGCGGGAACGGGATATCCGCTCGTCCTGGAATATCGTTCCCCGGCAGTATCCTTACACGGAGGAGAAACTCGAGGAGCTCGCCGCCGACGGCTTCGAGATCGGTGTACACGGACTCTATCACGACGGACGGCTCTTCAGCTCACGCCAGACATTCGACGACCGGCTACCGGAGCTGAACGAAGCTTTCAGGAAGATGAACTCGATCGGTTTTCGTTCACCCGCCACGCACCGGAATGCCGAATGGATGTCCGGGCTCGAATGCCGCTATGACTCATCCTTCCCGGATACCGATCCATTCGAACCGCAAGCAGGCGGAAGCCTTTCCCTGTTCCCATTCTTTCTAAACGGCCTCCTCGAGCTTCCCTACACCCTCCCTCAGGATCATACGCTCTTCGAGATACTGGGCGAGTCGTCGATCGACATCTGGACGAGAAAGATTGATTGGATCGCACGCTGCGGGGGAATGGCGCTTGCTATCATTCATCCCGATTACATGACCAGCGAGAAGCGGCTCGATTGTGTACGGAGGCTTCTCGACCACATCCTGGAACGTGCGGACGTGTGGGTCGCCACACCGAGGGATGTATGCCGCTGGTGGCATGCGCGTAACAATGCCCGCTGGGACGAGTCCGGTGCCATCCGGCCATACGAAGCACACGACATTCCCTGGGCGATACCCAGAGCGAGAGCGGTACTCGAGCAGCAACGCCTGACCGTCGAGGCACCCGGAGGACCGCTCGAAGCTGCTTTTGAATGATACGATCGGTCTACATGGTGGCTGCGGTATGATGGTATGGGAGCTGCGATGAAGGTTTGTTTTTTCTCTCCCACCGCGTACGCATACTTCTACCCTACAGATTCGGGATGGGCGGGTGGAGCGGAGAATCAGCAGGTCATGATCGCCAAGCATATGGTCAACCGTGGGATCAACGTCTCGTTTATTGTCGGTGATTACGGACAACCCGATGCGGAGCTGGTCGAAGGCATCACCCTGATCAAATCGTTCGAACCCTTCAAGGGAAACCGGAAGCTCCGTTTTGTATCCGACATGTTGAAGATCCAGCGTGCGATGAAGATCGCAGACGCCGATATCTACAACCAGAGGTCCACCTCCTTTTTCACGGGTCAGCTCTCCTACTTCGCCTCGCGTCTCGGAAGGCCATTTACCTTCTCGATCGGGATCGACTACAACTGCTATCCAGACGGCGGGGGGCTCCTGCCGCTTCCGATCTCGCTCCTCTACCGCTACGGGATACGCAATTCGGCGGCGGTGATCGCCCAGTCCCACGATCAGAAGCGTATCTTCTCGAAAAACTTCGACAAGGAGCCGGTGGTTATACGAAACGGCATCGAAATCGTACCCCGGAGCGAGATGGCGCCATCCGAGAATCATATCGTCCCGGCCGCACCCGATGCGGATGCATCGATCGCTCGAACGCAGCCGAAACTTCTTGAGTTTCTCTGGGTGGGAAGCATCAGGCGCCGGAAACATCCGGAGCTCTATCTCGATCTCGCCCAGGCGGTACCCGAGGCCGACTTTACCCTCATCGGCGGTGAGGGAGACGATGAGGCATTTTACAGAGAGATCGTGGCCCGTACGGAGACAATCGAAAATCTACACTATGAGGGCTTCATACCGCATCGGAACATAACGCAATACTACCGCCGCTGCTTCGCCTATGTGAACACATCGACCATAGAGGGATTCCCCAATACATACCTCTACTCATGGATGTACGGTGCGCCGGTCCTCACCATAGAGATCGATCCCGATCGGATCATCGTCGAAAACGGTATCGGGGAAACCACCGGCTCGTTCGAGGGGCTTGTAGAAGCGGTGCGCCGCCTGTGCCAGAATCCCGGTAGACGGATCGAGATGTCACGCCGTGCACGCGACTATGTCGAGCGGCACCACGATATCGCCGTTACCGGTGATAACTATATCGAGCTCTTCGAACGGCTGCTTACGAGCTCGTCCAGGAGTCGTTCCAGCCGGTCGGCATAGGATGACATGGAGAAATTCCTCTCGGCCCAGTAACGGGCGTTCATCCCTATCCGGGAGGCTTCATCACCGTCGTCGATCAACCGGGCGATGGCCGCGGCAAGTTCACGTGGCTCCTCCGCCTCGAGGTATTCACTGCCCGGCGTAAGGCCCATTCCCGCAACACCCACCGGTGTGCTCACGACGGGAGTGGCCATTGCCGCCGCCTCCATCATCCTGATCCGCACACCGCCGCCGAACCTGAGAGGCAGAACCATCAGCGAGCACTCGCCGAGGTACGGCCGGATATCCTGCACCCTCCCGAAGAAACGCACCGATGCCCCTCCGTACCCGAGGAGCCCTGGGTCCGCCCCCCCGCCCACGACATCGACGCAAGCATCCCTGTGACGTGCCCGCACGAGGGGAAATACCTTCTCGAGAAAGAAATGGAGCGCGTCCCGGTTGAAATCGGCATCCAGAGCCCCGAGGAAGAGGATGCGGTGGGGATCGCGTTCGAAGGCATCCCGTCGGTACGAGTCAAGATCGATGGCGAGTGGGAGTGTTCGGACCGTCTTCGTGGTATCGGCCGCAAGCGCTGTGATGCTTTCCGCGTCACGATCCGTAACGGTCAAGACCGTCTCGTAGCTGCGGTACGCCTCCTTTTCGGTCCGCTCCCCCATCCGGGCAGCCCGGGAGGCGAGGATGCGACGGAGACCGCCCCGTGCATACCGTAGCCGCTCCCTGTTCACGAGGTAGTCGATATCGTATGTAACGAGGGCGCAGCGCACCCCTTCGAGACGGCGGGGCAGGTTGTAATGATGCCAGTATGAGACGAGGACGAGATCGGCGCCGGTTGCGTGCACCGTATGAACGATTCTATCGATGTAGGGACGCGGTGTTGCGTAGAGAACCTGTACCGGAATCCCCGTCACGAGAGAGGTAAGATGATTTTTAACCTTGTGCAGCATGCGATGCACCCTGCTACGCTTGTTCGGCGCCAGGAGCGGGTGAACCTGTACCGTCTCCCCTTCCAGGCCTCGTACGGCCGCAATCTCCCGGTTTTCGAGGACCATCGTAACGAGCGCCACCTCGTGGCGCTCGGAGAGACCGCGGATCAGGTTCACGACGAGCCTGTCGATACCCCTGGTGACAGGGCAGGGTGTGTATGAAAGGGCCAGCACTATCTTCATCGATTGTCCCCCGGAAGATCGATCAGCTCCCCGTATACGGCGACCGTTCGGGAGACGCTGTTCTCTATTCCGAAATCCCTTTCGAACCGCTGACGTCCGGCCGCCCCCATCCTGGCGCAAGCACCGGCGTCGTCGAGAAGAACCGACAGGGCACATGCGAGCTTATCCGGGTCACCAGGGGACACCAGCATACCGCTCACACCGTCCGAGACCAGCTCCGGGATACCGTAGATCCTGCTCGCCACGACGGGAAGACCTGCCGCCATGGCCTCGATGATCACGTAGGGTGTCGCCTCGATGAGCGACGGTACAACGAGCATATCGGCTTCGGCGAGCAGCGCGGGGACATCGTTCCGTTGCCCGAGGAAATGAACGCGGCCGGCGAGCCCGAGTGCCGCTGCCACCCGTCTATACTCATTCCCTGCTTCCCCCTCTCCAACCGCGACGAGATGCACATGGGCAGGAAGCTGTGTCATCGCCTCGAACAGGGTGGGATGCCCTTTGCGTTCGCAGAGGGCCGCTACGACGATCAGCACGTGCACCCCGGGATCGAGTGAGAGTTGCTCCCTGAGCCCTGCCGGCGGGACCTCGCCCGGATCGGGTATCCCGTTGTGGACCACGCGGATCTTGCCCCTCGGAACGCGGTGGATATCGGTAAGATGAGTGCGGTTGTCTTCGCTAACGGTGATCACGCGATCCACCCACCGTGTCCCAAAGCTCTTGAGCAGTCGCGCCTTCGTAAAGGTCGGGACCATTGCAAGGTGCTCCGTCGTTACGATCCTCCTCACACCGGCACAACGTGCAAGCGGTGCCGCAAGGCTGAACTGGGCGTCGAACGGCCCCGGCAGATTCATATGGAGTATGGCCGGCTCGAGCCGCCGCAGGACCGAGATAAATTCCGGGACACCGCGCAGTGAAAACGGCAACCGCAGTGATACCTCGTGTACCGGAACGCCGGCCCCATCCATCCACGATTTGAGCGGGGCCAGGGCGGGATTGCGGTTTACGATGAGCACCGCCCTGAACCGCGCCTGATCGAGATGGTAGGCGAGAAGCCAGAGATAGCGCTCCGCACCTCCGGTGTAGGGGGCATCGGAGAAGTACGCTATCAGGGGTCGGCCGTCCTTACGGTCCTCTCTCACGAAACGTCTCCAGGTCACCGCACGCCCCGCCCGCCTTCCGGGCGGACGTGCGGGTTTGCGGCATCCTACCCCTCATTCCTCAACTGGATCTCGGCGACGAGCTCACCGTGGAACGAATCCTCATCCAGCAGGTAGTCCCCGATAATCCTGTTCTCGAGAAACGCCGGGCGCCGCACGGTCACCCGTATCGTGTACCTTCCACGGGCCATGGTATCCGGAAGCGGTATCTCGAAGTCCTGCCGCACCAGCTCACCGGGCACCCACTGCTCTGGAAGAACGTACCCGCTCCTGAGCGGTCCCGATCTCGTGTGTCGGTACTTGATATCATGCTCGGCTTCGATGCCCCGCCGGTACTGCTTGCCGTACCACCGCCGGTAAAAGGAGCCTTTGGGATAGCTCGTATCGAGTCTCATCGTCCATTCCAAGGGAAACCAGAACGCTACCGTTCTGCGCACCCGCCAGCAGAAAAAGCCGCGCAGGACCGAACCGGGGCGTGGCGCACGATCCTCGATCGTAAGGGATTCGAGCTCGATACACCCATCGGCGTCGAGAAGCCTGCCCACAACGAAGCGGTGGCCCCCTGTGGTCTCTCCCTCCTCGAATCGCTCGCTCCACTTCCCCTCGCCCCCCTCATCACGCCGGCGGGTATCACCGCTCACCGTCTCTGGAACCTCACCGGGGCTCTCTGCGCTTTCTTCACAGACGAGAGGATCGGCGTAACGTTCCACACAGCTGTTCCGGCTTGCGGTCACGAGGGAATCGCGGGCCACCTCGAAGAGATAAAATCCATCCGCAGAATGAATCGGGCGGAGAACCGCCGGGCAGGAGCGGAACTTCGACAGAACGAGATCGTACTCCCCAGGCTCGGTGATGCAGAAGAACCGCGAGCGCTCGAGGGAATTAGTGTTGAAGAGGATGTAGTCCGCTTCACGTTCGTAGAGAAATTGCATACTGTGCGATAACGGCACCGCAGGACTAAAGAGATCGCGAACACCCTCGAGCCGCCGAACGGCGGCCGTATCGGTGGGAGAACAGTGCTGATCGAGTGTAACCACCACGAAGTGATCGGTGAAAGCGGATAGGATATAGCTCGTTCTCGGATCCGAAACGAGTACCGAATGATCGGGAATCGCATCCCCAACGTACTCGAAGAGGGAGATGTAGGGCCGGTCGATCTCCACATCCCTGTACACGATCGTATGCAGGTAGTTCTTCATGGCATGAATGGAATAGAGTCCGGGAAACCAAATAATGAGCGCCAAAACGATACCGGCGACCGAGCGCTGTGCGATATTGATACCGATGGACCGGAGCCGCTGGGACTGTGAGGATGCACGGGAACTCGTACCGGTTGCACTCGGGGACTCCCCCCTCCTGCGCTCCCCCTGAACCCCATACATCCGTCCTGCCCGATGGGGCCGGAGCCGCCTTGGAGCGAAAACCGCCCTGCCCAGTCCCGCAAGCAGCAGTGCGAGCATCGACATCAGGGGGGCCGCATAGAGCAACCGGTAGTGAAGGTACCCGAGCCGTCCCTCGAGCCACGGGGCCGTCACCGGATCGAGCACCAGTGCTACGGGGACGATGAAGAGGATCGCCGTCATATTGCGGGCGCGCGAGCCCCGCTGCAGCAGGAACAGGAAGGGAAACAGCACGAGTGCCACGAAAAAGACCATCCCGAACCGGGAGAGTATCTCGACCGGATCGACCACCGCCAGTCCCCCGGAGAGAACGAGCATGCCTTGCCGGTGGGTATGGATCTCGTTGAAGGGGGCAACGGTGAACGCAGCCCGCACGACGACCGGTACGGCAAGCGCTGCGGCCTGGAGTACCGCACAGAGCCAGAACCTGCGGCGCAGCAGGTGCGTTCGTTCGATGCACAGCACGTAGATACAGATAGCGAGCAGTATCACACCGATCCACAGTGCATAGACGAGATGAACGGATGCACCGATCAGGGCCGTAAGAACTGTTGCTCCCAGATAGCGCCTCCCCCCTGCCGTGCAGTACCGGATAAGGGATCCGGCGCCCAGCCAGAGAAGTATCTGTGCCACGTTCCTGCTGAATCCGAGCTTCGTAAACCATCGAATCCCCTCCCCCCTGAAAAAGAGAAGCAGGCAGACAAGGGAAAGAAGCGCGTACGCGTCCGAACCGAGGAGTCTGCGGGCGAAGTAGTAAAAGGCGGCCAGGGCTATAGCAACGAGAAACGACGGCAGAACGATCCAGAGGAACTCGGGGGGCGCATCCGCCTGGTAGGCCCAGAGGGAAAGGACGGGATGCCAGAGTCCCTTCCGGGGATCAAAAGCGGCACCATCGCCATTACGGTAGAACGAATCCCCGGGAAAGATCCGTCCGCTGTCGATGCTTCTTCGAATGAAGCTCAGATGATCGAGCGAATCGGCTTGGACCGAGAGGTTCCCGTTCTCGTAGAAGAGGACAAAACAACCGATAAAGATCAGCAGCACGAGAACGGCAACAGCCACCCTTCTGCGTCTGTCCCCCCGTCTCGCCGGGAGACTGAGACCGAGCAGCTCGAGGAACGAATGTTTGTTCCGGTAAGCCGAGAGACGGTGTTCGAAGAGCAGCAGCACAATATCGACAGCAGCGCCGATGCTCATGATCGTGGTAAGTGTCACACCGGGAATGAAGCCCACAGTGACGAGCACAGAGGCAAAGGCCAGACCCGCCAGGAAGGTGAAACAGAGCACATCGATGTTTCCCGTGAACGAGCCGCCGAGGATTCTACACAGTACAAAGCCCGGAAGGACGAAGAGGACATAGAAGGCGAGTACAATACCGAGGATATCCGGTCCCGGGGCGACCCGTAGTCCCGTCAGCAGGGAAAGCAGGACCACCAGCACATTGAAGAAAAGGAACGCAGTCCGGCCTCTCAACGCAGCGAACTCCTCATCTATGCGGCCCCCCTGATCGTATCCTGACGGATGGCCTACGTTCTGAAGACGAGATACACACCGAGACAGATTACCAGAGACCCAAGAAGCCGTTGAACGGAGAAGTGCTCATTCAGGATCACCGGCGAGGCCAGCACGATGATCACGTAGGAAAGGCTCACCAATGGATACGCCCAGCTCAGGTCTCTTCTGGACAAGATAATCAGCCACAGGAGTGCGCTCGAGAAGTAGAGTGCGAAACCGATGAGTATGATCCAGGAGGTAAATGCCCTGAGCATCGAGCCGACAAAGTCGCCGACCAGATCGAACGTCCCGATCTTCTTGACGCCGGCCTTGATCGTGAATTGGGCAACCGTATTGACTACGACGATGAGTATGATCATGAAGAGATCCTTGAGCATTGTCTTTTCTCCTTGTCCCATGCGGCCGGAATGCCGGCCGGGCGGGGCTCCCATCACCTTGCTAGGCCGATGTGAACCTGAGTCTTACGAGATACATCAGGTTCTCGAAGCCGTCCCGCCACTTCTGCAGCTTGACCTCGCCTATGCGTACGTGATAATCGATATGGCACTCGTCGAATCGTATCCCACGGCGCCGAATGGCGGTGATCTTTATCTCCTCGCTGAACGGCATGCCGTCACTCTGCGGCTTGAGATCCTTGTACAGGGCGCTCTTGAAGATCCACATGCCCGATTGGCTATCCTTGATCGCCCGCAAGAACAGGATAAACGTCGCCCAGGTAAGGACGGTATTCCCTATCTTGTTCCATAGTTTCATCGATGCGGGATCCTTCAGTGGAAACCGCGATGCCGACACGAAATCGAGTTCGTTATCAATCAGGTAATCGATACACGCCTCGATCTGGTTTGTCGGGTAGGTCCCATCACCATCCATCGTAACGGTGATATCATTGGTCACCGCCGACAGTCCCGCCTTGTATGCGGCACCGTATCCTTTCCGCTTCTCGAAGATAACCCGTGCACCGAGTCTGCGGGCGACCTCCGATGTTCGATCGGTCGAGTTGTTGTCGACAACGATCACCTCGTCGATCGATCCGGGAAGTGAGGGAATGACACGGGCAATTCCCTCTTCCTCGTTGTAGCACGGAATGACAACGGTGACTGTTTTGTCTCGGTACATGTTCCATCCCCGATCAGAGTAGACGAACGATACGCTCCTTCAACGGAAGGGGCAGCTTTAGAATGATCTCTTTCTCCTCCTCCCCCACAACCCCGAATACACGGAATCCCACATAGAGAAGCACCAACCCGAGGGGTATCTGCACGATGAGCGCGACCAGCGAGCTCCATCGCATCGCCGTCACTGCACAGATTCCTGCCGCCGGTATGGCGGCAATGTAGCACCTGGCGATAAACGCCGCGGGTACTGTCACGTCCGGTCTCAGACGCCTGACTGCGATATAGAACACTACGATACCCAATGCGAGAACGATGGCGACGGGGAAGAATGCACCCCAGACACCGTAGCGCGGAATAAGTGCAAGATCCAGACCGACATTGACGATCGCCAGCGCCGAAAAGACGAGCATATTGACCCAGCTCTTCTCCATCACGTAGAGGGCCATGCTCAGCGGAGTATAGAGAAACGAATACGAAAAGACAACGAAAAACAATTGCATAAGTATTGCCGCTGGAAGCATTTCACTCCCGTAGAGTATCGGCACGAACGGCCGGGCGAATGCGAAGCCCATGGCGGCGACGGGAATCACGAGGAGAAAGAGGAGCTTGTAGTAGAGGTTGATCGCACGCGGCAGGTTGTCGGAGTTCCGGGCCACTACCTCGGAGGTGCCGGCCATGACGAGCGGCCAGATGGTGAGCGGTATATACTCGAGGACGAGCTGAGGGATATTGTATGCCAGCCCGAAGTATCCCGCCTCGCGCGCACTGTGAAAAGCTCCGAGAAAGAGCACCTCCGAATGCCGCCACACAATCTGGTTCAGCAGGCCGGTCGCCACAAAGGGAAGGGAAAAGGCGAGTATCTGCCGGATCGGTGGCGAGGCATCACCGCCACCCCACTCCCCAGATATCAATCGTCCCACCTGGGGCAGAAGCACCAGCCCCATACCGACATTGATGACGGCCCCGGCTGCAAGCACACCGACGATCCCCCATCCAATGTTAAGAAAAAGGATTAACAATATGATGTAAGCTATATTGCCGAAAATAATTACAATGGCAAGGTTTCGGGTTTCATACCATGCCTGCAGGATATTCGTCACCATCATCATGAAGGTGTCGAAGATGACGAAACCGACGGCGAATTGGAGGTAGATGATGATTGCAGCGGTGTTCCCGCCCAAAAAGCGAGAGACGATGGGCCCGCTGTACCGCGCGGCGACCAGCAGCACCGCCCAGACGGCGACCTGGAGAAGGACGAGCTTTCGAAGTGTGCGGATCAGCTCCGCGATGTTACCGGATACGCGCATCGCGGGAATGTACTTGAGGATTGCATTTCCCAGTCCGAGCATAACGATGACGGATGTGAATCCGATGATCGTCCGCAGAACGACGAGGATCCCCCAATCCCTGTCTCCGAGGACACGGACGACCAGGATCGTGGCAATGAACCCGGCGACGAAACGCGCAACCTTGGCCAGGATGCTCCACGACATCGCCGTTGCTACCTTCTCGACCTTCACCATCCACCTCCCCCCGACCGGGGAGAAAAACCAGGAACGATGATGCGGGCGACATCACCAATCGAGAGCGGCCCTTCCGGCAGCTCCGTATTGGTCAGCATCGCACCGTACATGCATTCCTCGTCCGGGTGGTATCCGTGCATCCCCTTCACCATCTCCGTACTCATGTAGCTGGGCAGGATGATTAATCCCCCATTCGTAACAAAGATGAGATCGCCGTATCTGCCGTTGCCGAAGAACGTGCCGAGTTGTGCCAGCTCCACCTCGCCGAGGAGTCGACCCCAATGAAAGCCCGTGAGTAATGAGCGCAATGCGCTATCGGCCCTCTCCGTGTATACCTTGAAGCGTGCCACGGTAGAATCGTAGAAGGGTATGAAATCCTCCGGCACCAGCAGACCCAATGCATCCACCTGGGAGATGAGATCATGCCGCTCTGTCACATCACACATGCCGTGATCACCGAAAACGTAAACCGATATCCGTTGATCGATTGAGCATATCCTCTCGATCCGCTTCCGGTACCATTCGAGGCGCTCGGCGATCCGTGCATCCCCGGTTCCGTACCGGTGCAGGAGCGAGTCGAGACCGGCCGTGTAGAGGAGGTAAAATGAGGCAGCCCCTCGCCGAACCGATTGCTCCAGTTCCTCGAATGCCTCCTCCTCTGGTGTGCGGTAGTCTCTGACGAAAACGGGGATTCCCCTGCGCTTCAGCTCATCGAATATGGAATGTACTCCGTCGACGCCCCCCACAGTGAAGAGGTTGCGCCTGGCGGGGAGATCGAGGTACGGCAGCACGTCCCGGGGAACGGCATAGAGGCTGTAGTACGATTGGATACGATCGAGGTGGTCGAGTTTCCATCGAACGAGGTTCCGCATCCAGCGTCTCTGCATCGAGGCCGGGCCCGGCATGAACCGCACCCAGCCGAACGGCGACCCCCGTCGTGCGAAGGCATACATCATCCAGATACCGTGATGCTCGACCGCCGTGCCGGTAACGATCGTCGTCAGCGCAGCCTGACTGAAACCGAGCACCGTTTTGAGCCTGCAGCGGGTCGAAAGTGAGCCGGGTTGAAAGCCGTGACGTGCAGCGATCTCGAATCCGAGTGCATCGATGAGAATTACAACGGTGGTATCATCCATACGGTTACGCACCCTTTCGGCCGAACACGATGCCCGCCCACACGTCGTAGAGATCCCGGACGGCCTGTGACCAGTCGCCGCCGCTGTACGGAAAGCTGCCGGGAGGAGACGGCACCTTCGAGCCCCCGTCATCTTCAAGCCGGTGATTGAGCAATCGAACGCCGTGCTCTCTGACGAGATCCAGCGGTCCGACGGTAAGAAAGGCCTTGCCGAGACGTACGGTAAGCTTCAGGCGCTCCTCCACGGGCAGGTGTGAAAGATATGCCTTCCAGCTCCGGAGCTTATCGCGCTTCGTTACATAGAACGATCGTGAGCCGAGCAATCGGTCTATGTCACCCGCATCATCACCGGGCCGGATCCCCTGCACCTGTGCCTCCCCCTTCATCCAGGTATCGAGAAGATCGTTAGCGCTGCACTCCCAGAGATCCCCGTGGGCAACCGTTCCACCGGCACCGCTCAGTATGCCAGCGGAGGGTATAATCTTGAACCCCGTCCATCGATCGATCCGCTCCAGGAGTGCCTCGGAAACGAGGGAGCGCAGACGTTCGTCCGCACCGGACCACTTTAGCAGATCGAGACGGTTCAGGTACCCGGTACGATACTGCCCGGCGAGGCCCAACGCGGCGGTGGCGATATCTGTGTACACACGGCAGATCTGGTAGAGGAAGCGGTAGCGGTCTCCGGTCTCTTCGAACACCGCCGCGGGAACGGTCCGCAGGTGCGGAATTATCCTGTTCTCGATCAGGACGATCGATTCCCTCCCACCGATACGCGATGGTTCGTACGGAGGGATGTGCTGGAGAATTGTTTCATCGCCGTGGAGCATCCGCCCGGCCACCCGCATGTCGTACACGCCGGGCCGAGGCGGTAACTTCGAAAGTTCCTCGATGTGCAGCACGCCCACTTCCACGTGTCCGACGAAGCGCACGTCCGGTATCAGATCCTCACATGCCGAACCGATCTCACCCCTGCGCTCGAACACCTCCCTGAGAACCTGTACGGAATGAACGACGACAACGATATCGACATCGGAGAGCAGAAACGGTTTTTCGTCCTCGAAGACGACGCTTTCCTCGTTTGTGCAGAAGCTGCCGCAGAGAAAGATGCCGGTGATGTGCTGGACTCCGATAGAAGCGGTAATCTCATCCGTACAGATCCTGAGTAGATCCTCCCGCCGGTCACGCCAGCGGTGTCTGCTCTCGGCCTGTTCCCGTATGCCAGCATCTTCATTCATGCCGAATCCCGGTAGCGGTGTCCACACAACCCTCCCTCACCGGTCACGAATCGGTACGGGGCCGGTGTAAAAAACCCGCGCGGGGCGCGCGGGCCGTTTCGTTACCTTCTTACCCGGAAAACCTACACCCGCTTGTATATGAATTCCGGGATATGGTACTTCTTCCTATTCAGCACCGTTCCGATGAATTTGCCCTCGAGTTTCTCGATCATCATCATGGCCCGCTTGACTACCTCGCGCCGTGTCTTGCCTGCCTGCACCACCATGACAACACCGTCCATGTAGGAGCCGATAATCGATGTCTCCGGTGCTTCGAGCACGGCCGATGTATCGATCAGCACGTAATCGTACTGTTCGGCCGTTTCACGGGCGAAGATCTCCATCCGCTCGGTATTGAAGAGCGGGACGGTAACATTGGTGTCCCTGCTGGCTCCCGCCGTAACGATATCGAGAAATCCCTCTTCGAGCGTTTGGATCACATTCGGCAGTTCGGCTTCTCCGGCCAGGTAATCGAGGATCCCCGTCTCGTTCTTCGCACCGAAGAACGTATGAAGCTCGGGATTGTGTATCGAGCAATCGACGAGGAGGATCCGCTCCTTCTCGCCCAGTGCCAGTATCCGGCCGAGTGATGCGGTTATGATCGTCTTTCCCTCTCCCTTCACCGCACTCGTGAACATGATGAGGGAGGATTGTTTCTGACGCATCTCCGAGTCGATCGAGTTTCTGAGATTGAGCAGGGATCTGCGGAAGTTTCGATCCATCCCCCTGAGAAGGATTCGCTCCCGCTCGGTTTCACGCGGGTAAGAGGCGGGGGGCCTCCGTGCTCTCCGTTTCGTTAACCGCCCCCTGTCCCGTTCCGCCTTGCGGAGTGCATCGTAGATCTTGCTCACGGAGCTAACCCCCTACGAACTATCCCTGGCGTGACACACGCCGCTTTCCATCTTACATGGGCCTGATCCGCCGTTCGCCCGCCGGCACATTCTGAGACTGGATATCCCGTATGCCCTCCCGTACTAACCGGCCGTCGAGCGTTCGTGTATTAGAAACATAACCGATAAGCAGCAGCCTGTCACTCAGGACATTGATCAGGCGCGGAATCCCCCCTGAGTAATGGTATATCTCATCGAACGCATCCCTCGTGAAGTGCGGCCCCCCACCACCACCGTTACTGCCGGCCACACGCAACCGCGTCATAATATACTGCTCTACCTCGTCACGGCCCAGTGTCGTGATCCTGCAGATCCCGGGAATCCTTTGTCTGAGCTGCCGCATCTCGTTCATATTGAGGATCGTTTCGAGCTCGGGTTGGCCGACCATCATGATCTGCAACAGCTTCCGGTCCCTCGTCTCGAGATTCGAGAGCATGCGCAGCTCCTCCAGCACATCGGGTGACAGGTTATGCGCCTCATCTATGATGAGCACCGTATTTCGATTATTCTGGTATTGCGTTATCAGAAATTCATTGAGCATGATAAGCATCTGGGCCTTGTTTTTATCCTCCACCTCGATCCCGAAATCCTTGCAGACGAGGTAGAGGATCTGCTCGAACGGAAACTTCGTGCTGAAGATGAAGGCCACTTCGAGCGAGGGCCGGAAGAGATCGATAAAGGCATTCACAACGGTCGTCTTACCTACGCCGACCTCACCGGTGACGGCGATGAATCCTTTTCGCTGGAAGATGCCGTACGTGATATAGGCGAGGGCATCACGGTGGCTGGTACTCCGGTAGAGAAATCGCGGATCGGGTGTCACATTGAACGGCAGCTCGCTTAATCCGAAGAAGTCCTCGTACATGATTTACCACTTCTGCTTCGCTTCGGGCATGCTGGCAAGCACCTGGATTCCGAGAGTCTCTTCCGCCTCGGAGACATTCTTGATCGAATGATCCAGGTTGTCTATGAAAAAGGCAAAGCCGAGTGCGATGATGAGGCTGAACAGCGGTCCCAATGCCATCCGGACATAGTCACGTGTCTTCTTGCGATAGGCCTTCGTCGCCGGATTCAAAATGGTCACCGTCCACTCGGGATTGCTCGCAATCGATATCTTCGAGGTCATGTGCTGCTCGACGAGGTCATCGTAGTTCGATTCGAGTCTCGCCAGGGCCACGGTGATCCGCTCGAGCTCGACCTCCTTTTCCGGATAGGTCTGCTTCAGGGCTTCCAGCGGTCGCACGAGTTCCTCGAAGGTGTCCTGCCTGAGCCTTAGGATCTCGAGCTCACTTTCCTGAATGATAATTGCGGCCTCTATCTCTCTATCGAGCAAATCGTAGACACGTTCTATCTGCTCCCGGATGCGAACGAGATCCTTGTGCTCGTCGGTAAGGTTCTGCTCCAGCTTCGATTCCTCGATCTTCAAATCGACGAGCCGGTTCCGCAGGGTTCTGAGAACGTCATCCTGCCTGACTCCCACTATCAGCCCCGTCAGGAGCGTGGACTGCTCCTCGATATCGAGCTCGCGGAATTTCCGCAACTTGCCGGTCAGGGCCTCTTTTTCGCGCCGCTCGCGAAGTACCCTATCGAGCTCACCCTGATAATTGTCCAGGCGCTGGAGCGTCGAAGAACGCTGCTGCTCTATATCGATGATTCCCCACTCCTTCTCGACCCGCTCCTTCCGGCTACGCCAGTAGTCTATCTCCTCCTTGATACTCTGGAGCTCCTCCAGGAAGAAGTCCTCCATCTCGGGCGGGGTGCGTACCTCCTGGTAGTGCTCCCTGTACGCATTCACGATCCCATTGACGGCAGCCTCACAGAATACCGGCTCCCTCGAGGTATAGGTGACCCAGAGTACGTTCGAAGTGGCGACAACGCCCGCATTCACATTCCCTGGATTTATGAATCCCCGCTTCTCGTATCCCTCGGGATAGAATCTCGGTAGAAGCTCCTGAGCCCGATCGATAATCACCATCGATTTCAGCATCTCGATCTGGGAGGATATATCCTCCTCCCAGGTAAGCGTACGAACCGACATGCTGAATACCCCCGCCGTCTCCCCCCGCTTGAGGAGCATCTTGGCCATCGATTCGTACGTTGCGGGCTCTCGAACGTTCAACACGAGGACGACGCAGCTCGCCACCGCAACGATACCCAGGACGATCCACTTCCTGCGGAAGATTACCTCGAGAAAATCCTTTACCGTCGACTCTCTTCTTGTTTCGAGCTGCTCCATCGTCCCTTAAAATCCTGTTCGTCCAGCCCGTCTGTAGAATTCGTACAGATACTTGACGTTTGCGACCTGCCAGCCCCTGAGGTAGAGATCCATCGGCTTTGCCAGGATATTGTAGAGCGAGGTTGTAAAGTCCTCAGCCGTTGCCAGCTTCGATTTGGGAACATAGACGATGTCGAACGGCTCTATCGGTATATCGAGATCATACCGTTTGTCATCGAGCAGTTCCTTCAGGTCTATCTGTACACCGACTATGTGTAGGGGCGCCACACGCCTGATCACGAGTACCCCGTTCTTCTTGCCCCTGTCGGTTACCCCGCTCGCCAACGTCAATGCCCTGAGCAGCGTCTTCCCGTCCCTCGCCGGATACCCCCCGGGATCGTTGACTTCTCCGATGATATAGATCAGCTGCGGTTGAAAAGAGCGGACCATCACGGTGATCTTCGGATCCTTGATGATCTCGGAGAAACGCTCTATCAGGAGGTCGTTTAGCTCCGGAACGGTCATCCCGGCGACATCGACCTCGCCCACGTACGGATAGGAGATCCGCCCGTCTGGACGCACCTTGACATCGAGTCTGGTCAGCTCACTATTGTACAAAAAGACGACATCAAGGGCGTCGCCATACCCGATAGCATAACTGTCGGCGCGCTGCGCCTGTGGAATGCTGTCGAGTACCAGCTCCCCCTGGATGACCTCCCCCTCCCGATTTGAGAAGAAGCGGCTGCCACCCCCGCATCCGGCGACCACCGTGATCACGGTGAGAGCCGTCACCCGGATAATCGTTTGATACTGTTTCGTACACATTCCCACTCAGATACCGTTCATCGCAGCAAGAATTCCCAAAAACCCTGCAAGTCTAAGATAAAGTATAACTTTGGGTATACTATGTCAAACCGTTTTAGGGCAAGATATATGCCAAGAAACTAATAGGCTCCTTTCCTGGCTATGACAGCGGGGAGCGTCTTGAGCATGATCTTGAGATCCGTTGCGTAGCTCCTCTTCTGAATGTACTCGAGATCGAGCCTCATCCATTCATCAAAACCGATATGGCTCCGGCCGGCAATCTGCCAAAGGCAGGTTATGCCGGGAGTTACATTCAGCCGTCTTTTCTGCCAGGGTTGATAGTGTGCCACCTCGGAGGGGAGGTTGGGGCGGGGTCCCACAATGCTCATGTCCCCCTTGAGGACATTGATCAGCTGAGGCAGCTCGTCGAGGCTCGATCGTCTCAGAAAGCGTCCGACCGGGGTCACACGTGGATCGTCCTTCAGCTTGAAGATCGGACCATTCGGAGCACTCAGCGGGCGGAGGGCATTGATCACGTTCTCCGCATCATGCACCATGGATCGGAACTTGTAGAAGTCGAAGTTCTTACCGTTTTTACCGACCCGCCTCTGCTTGAACAGTATGGGGCCGGGGGAATCCAGCTTGATCAGTATAGCCACGACCGGCATGATTGGCAGGAAGAGGATGAAGAAAAGGAGTGCCACAGCGATATCTGTAATCCTCTTGCAGAGAAGGTAACTCCTGCACCTGCTAAGTGATATCGTATCTGCTTCCCGTTCCAATGGGATCTGTTCGTACGCCGCCTCCTGAAGCTCGGGCCATCCCATGACGTAGCCTCCCAAAAAAACGCCCGGAAGCATCACCAGTCTTCCGGGCACAGTAAAACGTTTGCCCCACAACTCACTTCAACCGGTGATACTACCTTACCTGAAGCAAATCACAGTAGCAAACGTCGCTTATATCTACCTCCTGCAAGACATATTGTACCACGAAATCGGCTGATTTGTCAACCGAGTATTTTGTTCGAAATCGATGCGGAAAACGCCCCTCAGGTATCGAAGCCCCAGACCAGGAAGATGCTGTTATTTCTCATCCATGCGGTCCGCTCGAGGAAGCCGTCGAGACTGTTCAGCAGCCTTATAATCGGCTTCACCCTTCCCATGGATCGACGATCGCCCCCAAACACCTTGCTGTACGCCCGCCAGAAGATACGCATAAAAAACGACTTCCTGATGAAGATTATATCCCTGAAACCGTACCGCTCCTTCAGCCCTACGATCTCTTCGTACCGGTACCCCCCCCTCATCGTTGCCCGCTGGTCTTCCGGAGATACTCCGTATTTCCGATGGAAGAGGATCTGAACCGGCCTGAGCACCGTTCGTTTCATGAACTGCCAGAGCGGTGAATACGCATCGTCGACGAACCTGCATCTCCCGTTCTCCTTGAGGCACCGTTTGACCTCGGTCAGGAATTGATCGAGATCTTCCATATGATGGACGAATCCCCATCCGTATATGATATCAAATGTCCCATCCGGAAAAGGCAGATGCAGCGCATCGATGGCATGAAACTCGATCGAATCGTCCCATGTACCGGCAAAATCCGCTCTTTTGAACTTACTTCTCATCCGTGCAACGACCTCTATGGATAGGTCCGAATAGATGATGCTGGCACCGAGGCTGAGGAGGTAGAACTCCTTGAACGACGAACCGTTCCCGAGCAGGAGTATCTTTTTACCGGTGAGATCCCCCAGGCTTTCGAGCAGGAACCTCGTGTGGGGATAGATACTGTCGACCCAGGGCCTGCTGATGCTGTGGAGGGTCAACCGTTCACTCTCGATACCCGAATACTTATCATCGTAGAACCCCCGCTCCTTGGCGAGATCGGTATCCGGATGAACAAAGTCGTTGCACCCATCCCGGTTTGCATAGACGACCCGCCCGTCACCGTCCATGCGGAAGAGGTTTCCCCTCTCGTCCCTCTCGAGGGGCTCCTTCGTGTATGGATCGACGAACCGTTCTATAACCATTTCACCCACACATGTATATACTCGCGAAACTTCCTTAATCCTATTCACTTATCGTAAATGGCCGGAGGGGTAATGTCAAGAGAGCAGTGATGAATAGAGCAGCGGTATCATGAACTCGTGGTGGCCGGTGAGCTGGATCGCCTTGCCACCGAAGAGTGTCGGCCGAAGGAGCACATTCTCGTGCGGCCGGTAGTGCCGGATCATATCGATGTCACAGGTCGTGATACGATCGAACGGCGCGCCGAGATTGCGAGCGATAGCGAATGCCTTCAGAAATATCTCCGGGAGCACAACCGCCGAACCGACGTTGAGAACGACTCCCCCATTGATGCCGAGCTCGTGTACCCGGCTGGAGAAGACACGGAAATCGATCGCCGACCCTTCTCCCCAGCGGGCTCCATCGAAGCCGGGATGCTGTGCGATGATATCCGTGCCGATCGCGATGTGGACCGTTACTGGTATACCGAGGTGATAGCATTGCGCAAGCACACTCTCCCCCTTGTGCGGCGCGCCATTCTTAAAGAGGTAACCGCCAACCGCCTGGCCGATTCCGATCCCTTCCTCGACGCCGGCAACCGCCTCGAAGCAGGTGCGCGCGGTCTCCTCGGACAAACCGAAGATCCCCCGTTCGAGGTTGCGGGCAACGTCCTCCGATGTCTCGCCGAAGGAGGCGATCTCGAGATCGTGGATGAGTCCGGCACCGTTCATGGCGAGGGTGGTTACGTATCCCTTTCTTGCTAGCTCGATGATGTACCTGGAGAGGCCGCACTTCACCACATGGGCGCCCACCATCCAGATGATCTCCCTATCCCTTCCCGAGACCGCCGTGCGCATAGCACGGACGAGATCCTTGAGGCTCCTGACGGCCAGCTGGTTTGGTAGCGACTCGATCCAGCGTGAGAAGGCCTTTCCGCCCTTCACGGGCTCACCAAAATCGGCGAGGGTCACCTTGCTGCCTCGCTCACGAATCGGAACCGTCTGTATCCGGGAAAGATCGATCTCGTCGTACTTACCTGTCACCGTGGAATACACCTTCCCATTTCAATTCCCTCGGCGGATCGGTACTGAGCGTGTACTCCTTCAGCACCGCTTCGAAGGCCCCGATGACGACCTTCGACCGCATGAGTACCGGCATCCTGACGGTATCATCGGTCAACCAGATTGTCAACTTCCCCTTGTGCTCGAATATGCTCGTTGTCTGGAGCACCGGTTCGACGACGATGCAGTCGAACTCACCGGCCGGGACGGTGACACGTTCCCGCCGGAGGGCCTTCACGTAGATGGGATAGTTCTTGCCACCCGTATGGTTCGCCATGGCGATCGCCTGACCCACCTCGAGCGGCAGGGTTCGGACATAATAGAGGGCCGAGAGGAAATCATGGGTGTTGGGCGGTATCGTGATCTGTTTGTCCTTGAAGGTGGCGATGTGGTTCTTCTGGTCGAACAGTATCTTCTCGTCACGCTTGAATCTTCCCTCCCTGAGATGTTTTTCGAAGCGGAGCGAGAAGAGATTGTCGTAATCCACGAACGACTCGACGCGGTCCCTGACCTTGAATATCAGGTCGAATGCCTTGTTCGTACGCGTACTGGAGATGACATGGTAGGCCTTCACACCGTCCAGGAGGGCGATGTTCCGTATCTCGAGCGTTGCATCGCCCGCATAGATGAGACCGTACTGGATTGCAAAGGTAAGCCGCTCCCCCTCGCCGAAGGGAACGATCTTCGGGAAGATATTCACGAGCTTGAATCCCACAAGCTGGGGATCGCCCGCATCACCCCGGTCCCCGTGCACACCGGTATCGTTCGCGGATTCAACATCCAGGCACCTGCCCTGTCCGGCAAAGAGGACAATAGTGGATACGATAATGAACAGGATGCAGCGAGCGACGGAGCCATGTATCGAATATGCTGCATTCATGTTACTTTCCTTATTTCAATAGGTTACATTACTTATATAATGTAACTTCTACCATGGGGCTATTCCGTACACCCCAATAGATATATATGCAAGCTTCATGCTCCATACACAATTGTACACGTGGAATTTTATTCGATTCCCGAAAGGACGTCACGGTAGACCTGCAGGGTCCGGTCCACCGTGTGTGCGATATCGAAGGCCGCGGCCCGTTCCCGCCCGGCCTTCGCACATTCCCCCCGCCGCACATCATCATCTATGAGAGCGATGATCGCTTCGGCGAGCGCTGTATGATCGCCTGGTGGTACGAGCGAGCCCCACCCACTGCTCACAACCTCGGGTATGCCACCGGTATCACTCGCCACGACGGGGAGTCCGGATGCGAGTGCGGCCATGAGCGCCGTCGACAACCCCTCCGAGAGGGAGGGAAGCACGAACAGGTCGAAGAGTGGAAGGACCTCTTCGAGCGGCCGCTCGATCGGCAGGAGCAGCACACGCCCTTCAAGACCCTCCGACCGAACGGTGCGTATGAGATGCGACCGGCGGGATCCCTCACCGAACCAGAGGAACCGTGCGGAGGGATGGCTGCCCAGTACCTTCCCGGCTGCACGTACGAGCGTATCATACCCCTTCTCCCTCTCGAACGCCCCGACGGTGGCGATCAGGAACTGCCGTCGATCGACGCCCCAGTGTGGCAGGAGCCCCCCGTCACCCCGCGACTGGCGAAAACGGCCGACATCTATGCCGCTCGGAATGATGGTCATAGAGTCGGCAGGTATGCCGGAGGCGGCGAGTTCTCCGGCCGCCGCCTGCGAGATCGGGATATAATGCGCCACGCCCGTACGGTACTTCAGGTATCCGGGTACACCCCGGGTGGTTCGAAACGCCACACGGCGGCTGACGACGAGCGGAGGGGCCAAACGGAGCAACCGCCGGGCGAACCAAAGGCAGGTGTGGGCGCGGGAGGTCTGTGCGTGCAGGATGTGCGGGTGCCAGCCGGCGATCAGGCGGGCAAGCGATGAGGGGGTCACGAGCGGCGGTGACTCGAAGCGAAATACGGCGTAATCGATCCTTCCCTCCAGCTCCCGGATCAGGCCTGCATTCTTGGCCACGGCGACGTTCACCTCGCACCCGCGCTCCCGAAGACCCGTGGCGAGGGCGAGTGTCTGAAGCTCGCCGCCCCGCATGCCCCGCTCGCTATTGGCCAGAAGCACCCTCATAGCAGTCCCGCCTCCTCGAGAATGGAGGCAAGGCGCTCGGCGATACGTGCCGAGCAGAAATGCTTCCGGACGTAGGAGCCGCCCTCTGCGGCGAGACGGCGGCGCAGCCCCGGATTGTCCTGAAGATCTCTCAGGCACCCGGCGAGCGCCCCTGGATCGGCATTCGGCACCGTCATCAGGTGCACACCGTGTATGAAGTGCTCCCGTATGGCCGGCGTATCGGCGGTGACGACCGCACGTCCGACGGCGAGCGACTGGTAGACCTTGTTCGGTATTACCATCGCCGCCTTCGGCGTCGTCCCGAAGATACCGAGCACCACGTCGGAGGCGGCGATCAGCGGGCACAGCTCCCGTTCCGGAACGTATCCTCGAAACGTCACCGTCCCCGTGTCCAGATGGCGGGCTCTATTGCGGATCTCCTCGTACGTCTGGCCGGAGCCGACCAGCGTAAACTCCATATGCCTGTCCCTGAGGAGTGACGCCGCATCTATAATCGCCTCGATCCCGTGCAGGGGAAGGTACGAGCCATAGAATAGCACCCGGAAGGCACCTCCCCCCTCCCGCTCGGGCTGCTGCGGGAATACATCCTCATCGAAGCCGACCGGAAGCGGATACACCTTCTCGGGGCTGATGCCGTATTCTCCGATGAAGAACCTGGCATGGGCTTCCGTATCGGCGAGAACCAGATCGGGCAGTGTGAAGGAGAGGCGATCGATATTGCGGTTGTGCCATGCCTGGGGCGATCCCTCCGTGGCATCGCCCCTGTCGAGAACTCGCGTCTCGTACCGAGAGACGAGTGGATCGAAGACGAGCCGCTTTCCGGAGAGTCTCGCGAGCACCCAGGCCAGCGGTACATCCTTGTGCCTGAAGTCGGGCACGAAGAGGATGCGGCCCCGCTCGCCCGCTCGTAGATACCGCCAGAGGAGGGCCGGGTAGCGCAGGTGCACCTTCCTGCGCGTATCCGCCCTGCATTCCGATATCGGCAGACCGAGCGCGCGCCACCCTTTGCGGATAATGGCATTTCTCGAATAGGACGGCAGATAACCGCCGAAGAAGAGCAGATGGTAGCGTTCCCGGTCGCTCGTCACACCTCGGCCAGTCATCGATCATCACCGCTCGATCGTGCGCCCGTACCGGCGGAAAGCTCCCGGAGGTAGGCGTACTTGTAGAAGACGCCCGTGGCGGCCATGCTGCAGAGAAGGAATCCTGCCATTCCGTCGAGGAATCCGAGTTGCAGCACGTACATCCGTAGAAAGCGCGCGGCGGGTCTGATGGCGATAGCCGGAAACCATTTTCTTCCGCTCCGTAACAGATCCTCCGCGCCACGTCTGCTGTAACTATTCATCCGTTCCAGATAATCGTTTATATCACGGTACGGATTGTGATCGAGATACCCTTTGAGTGTCCGTGCGCTACCGTCCAGTTCGAGCCGCTCGTGCACCGCACGCTCGGGGTAATGGCCCCGTCCCCTCTTGAAGAGGCGCAAGACACGGTCCTGACCCCACCCGCAGAACCTGATCCTGCGGCCGAGAAAGATGTTCCTCCGCCGCAGCCAATATCCTTCGGCCCTCGCTGCGGAAACGGCAGCAGCGATCTCGTCGCGCAGAGCGGGTGAGAGCGACTCATCCGCATCGAGGATCAGGATCCATTCCCCTTGAGCCTTCTCCATTCCAAAGTTTTTCTGATCCGCCGCCGAGCGGAATTCCCTCTGGTGAACCTGCGCTCCCATCTGCCGCGCTGTCTCCACCGTCCGATCGGTGCTGAAGGAATCGACCACGATCATCTCCCCCACACCATAGGCACTCGAAAGGCACCTGCCTATTGTGTCCTCCTCGTTCTTGGTTATTACGACTAGGGAAATGCGAGACAGTCGATCGGTCACTACCACTACCCTCCATGCTCCTTGTACACCGCCGACGATGCCGGTATCAGCGCGACTGCCGCATCGAACACCTCATCGACCCCGATCTCCACCAGACATCGGGGGTCGCCGTCGGGGCATTCCTGTTTAAAGCACGGTGAGCACTGGATACGGTGGGAGACCACCCGCACCGCATCCCCCCGTGGCGCCGTCCAGTCCGGGCTGGTGGAGCCGAATATGGCGACGGTCGGTCTGGCCATCGCGGCGGCGAGGTGTACCGGACCGCTGTCGTTGCCGACAACCAGTCGCGCACCCCGCACCACGGAGAGGAGCTCTGCCATGGTGAGCCTGCCGGCCATATTCACTCCGTCGACTCCGGCCCTCTCGATTACCTGCCCCGCACAGGCCCGTTCACCGGCGGTCCCGACCAGCACGATGCGCCATCTCGACCTTCGGGCCAGCCGCGCGGCAAGATCGGCAAAGCAGGCGACGGGCCACATCTTGGCCGATCCATATGTGGCACCAGGTGCCAGGACGCAGTACTCCCCCTCCAGTTTCAACCTCGTGAGAATACCGTCCCATTCGTACGGGGGTACGACCACCGGAAGCGGAACCTCACCGGAGTCCTGTCCGTCCGCCCGCTCAAGGAGTCGCAAGAAGACGGTCGAGAGGTGCTCTGCCCGATACCCTGCGCCCGGCAGCGTTTCGGTGAGCAGAAGGCTTCGCATCTCCCCGCCGTACCCGATGCGACGGCGAGCCCCCGAGAGCCACCCGTGCAGTGCGGAGGCGAAGGAGCGAGGCAGGATGAAACAGATCTCCCACCCGTCATCGGGTCTATTCCGACGAAGCGCCGCATACACCTCACGAAGCCCTCTGCGGCGATCGACGCCCACCAGCCTGTCGACCGCGGAACTGCGGCGGAAGATCTCGGATACATAGTCGCCGCACAGGACCGATATGACGGCATCGGGATTGCATCGACGGAGGGTCAGCAGGAACGGCGTCGCCATTACCGCATCACCGATCCAGTTGGGAGAGACGACGAGCAGCTCTCTACAGGTTGATCTGCAAGTGGTAGAGCTTGCGGTAGGTTCCTTCCTCACCGATCAACTCCTCGTGAGTGCCAATCTGCTGGACCTCACCGTTTTCGACGACGATGATCGTATCAGCGTTCTTGATCGTCGAGAGCCGGTGAGCGATAACAAGGTTCGTGCGACCCTTCATCAGGCGGTCTATCGCCTCCTGCACGAGCGCTTCGCTCTCGACATCGAGTGAGCTCGTGGCCTCGTCGAGGATCAGGATCTGAGGATTCTTGAGAAGCGCACGGGCGATGGCGATCCGCTGGCGCTGTCCGCCGGAGAGCTGCACGCCGCGATCACCGATAACGGTCTGGTAGCCGTTCGGCATGGCGGTGATGAACTCGTGCGCATTCGCGGCCCTCGCCGCCCCGATGACCTTCTCCTCGGGGCAGGATTCGACCCCGTAGGCAATATTGTTGAAGATCGTATCATTGAAGAGAATCGTCTCCTGGGTAACGATGCCCATGAAGGATCGAAGCGAGGAAAGGTGCACCGTGGCGATATCGATGCCGTCGATCAGTACCCTTCCGGCGGTCGGACGATAGAACCGGGGTAACAGGTCCGCCAGGGTTGATTTACCCGCTCCGCTCGGCCCGACGATCGCTACAACCTCTCCCTGCCTGATGGTGAAGTCAACGTTGCGCAGCACCTCGACATCGTCATCGTACCCGAACGATACATCCTCGTAGACGATCGTCTCCTCGAGCCCTGCGATCTCCCGATCGCCGGTCTCTTCCTCCTCCGATGAGATATCGATAATCTGAAAGACGCGCTGACCGCTCGCGATGCCCTGCTGGATCACACTGTTGAGCTTGCTGAGGTTCTTGATTGGTGAGACCACCCAGAGCATTGCCCCGATGAACATCATAAGGTTGGCGGGATCGAGGCTCTGTTGGATGACGAGCCGCCCGCCGTACCAGAGAATCAGAACGGTCGCTGCCGAGGCCAGGATCTCGCTCGTGGGCGAGGCGAGCTCTGCGAACCGCTTCATCTTGAGGAATTCCCGCATGTAGCGGAGGTTGAAGATGTTGAACTTGCGTTTCTCGAATCCCTCCATACCGAAGGCCTTCACCACGCGCACACCCGAGATGGTTTCCTGTAACGTCGATGTCATATCGGCCATGCGCTCCTGAGCGCGAAGGCTCCCCTTGCGCAGCTTCCGGCTGATGATCGTGATGAGAAACGTATTGAGCGGTACGAGGATGATCGTGAGCAGCGAGAGCCGCCAAGAGGTATAGAAGATAATCCCGATGGCTATGAGTGTCATAAGACCGTTACGCACGATACTTGCGAGCCCCCCGACGATCGCCCCCCGCATGTTCGTGACGTCGTTCGTTATGCGCGAGATCAGTCCTCCCGTCTTCTGACGGTCGAAGAAGGATAGGGGAAGCATCTGGATCTTGCCGTAGAGGTCGTTTCGTATTCGGAAGAGCACCGTCTGTTCGAGATAGACGGTCAGGTAGGTACCGAGGTACTCGAATAGATTCTTGATGAGCATTAACGACAGAAAGATGATGCAGAAACGCGCCAGGCGCTGTGCGGGCGAGCCGCGGTAGATGATCCCCTTCCCCCACCTCACAACCGTATCGATACTGTGCTTCGCACCGCCGGGCAGCGGAATCCCGTGCTTCCCCGATTCGGTCTCTTCGACAACCCCCACCTCTGCACCACCGAAGAGGATATGCAAAAACGGCGGAATAAGCGTGAGCGAGACGCCGCTGAGCGAGGCGAATATCATCGTGCACACGAACAGAAGGATTACCCGTTTCCAGGAGGAAGCGAGATACCGGAGTAGCCTCACATATATTCTGCCAACGTCCTTATCGTGTACAGTCTGCGTATCCATATCGACGGGAAAGTCATACCGTTACGGTGTTTCTTGTAGAGAGCACCTCTTCGACCAGCGTGAAGAAATTCTTGAGCTTCAGCTTCTCACCGCTCGCACCCTTGAGGATCCGTACCTTCTCCGCCCCCTCTGGCACCCATCTGCGATCATCGTACTTGGTGAAGAGACCGATCGTCGGGACATGCAGGGCGGCGGCGAAATGAAAGAGGTTCGTATTTCCCGAGATGAAGAGGTCGCATTGAGATAGCAAGGAGACCGCTTCCTTCGCATTCGCCGGCTTGAGATCGAAGATCTCGCCCTTGATCTCTTCGGCCAGTTTGCCAACCAGCTTCTCCTCCCACGGATTCGCGAGGATGAGAAACTTCACCTTGCGCCTGCTCGCGAGGTTGTTTGCGAGATAGGCGATGTTCCCCGGAGTAATGCGATGGCGCGTCTTCCCCCTACTCGGATCGATACCAACGGTGAGTAGGTCCTTCTCCGGTTTCCGAAAATGGATCAGCTGCCGGGCATGGTTGGTTTCTTTGGACGATAGGGAAACCTCTTTGAGGGATTCGTGCATTTTCGGGCCTACGAGACGCAAGACTCCCTTTATCTTGTCTCCCTCATATCCGTTCTCCGCAAATCGCATCTCGCAGTTCACGAATGGGAACGCCAGCGGATGCGTAAATCCGATCCGTATCCTGGCCCCGCACCCGAAAGCAAGCAGGAATCGTTCGAGGGAGAATCTGCGACCCAGAAGGATAGCCGTCTCTATATTCTGCCGTCGGAGCTTACGAATAAGTGCCAGGTAATCCGTCTTGAACATTCGGAGCTGATTTCTGTTATACATGATGATCCGATTGACTTTCATGATTGCCTTCACGAGTTCGACATCTTCGTTCCGTGCCAGAATCGTCGTTTTGATCACCGGGTAATAACTTTTGAAATAATTCACGATCGGGGCGGCGTAGAGCAGATCGGTAATATCACCGGAATCGATGAAGAGTAATTTCGATGACTGCCGGATGCCTGCCGGCACGATGAATTGTTTTCCCTTTCCAAATGTCCGGAGGATGTACCAACAGAGCCGGGATAGCGGATTTATTCCCTGTTCATACTCCTGCATACTTCAGAATCCTTTTTTTGGCCTTCCCCTTCGGGCCCTTTCCACCCACGAGGGCGATCGCGATACCGTCGCCGACTCTTTCGATAAACCGAAATTCAATGCCCTTCTTGATATGCACAGGAATCTCCTCGAGATCCTTTCTATTGAGTTGGGGCAGTATAATCTCTCTAATCCCCGCCCTGCGCGCCGCAATCACTTTATCCTTTAGCGCACCAACGGGAAGCACCTTTCCCGTGAGTGTTATCTCTCCCGTCATTGCAACGTCGTTGCGTACCGGACGTTCGAGCATAAGCGATGCGAGCGCGGCGGCTATTGCGATCCCTGCACTGGGACCATCCTTCGGAACGGCCCCGGCGGGAATGTGGAGGTGGATATCGTAGCGATCGAAGATGTTCTCCTCGACAAGCGTATCGCTGAACCTCGATTTCACCAGGCTCAGGGCCGCTTCTGCCGATTCCTTCATGACATCCCCGAGATGACCCGTGAGTCTCAGCGTGCCCCGTCCCCTCATCTTCAGTGCCTCGATGAAGAGGATCACACCGCCGGAAGCGGATTTCGCCATACCGGTGGCCACCCCGATCTCCGGGCTGGACAGCATCTCCTCGCTTGGGTAATCCTCCGGTCCGAGGTAGCTTTTGATATTCCTCGCCGAAATCGTATAGGGGCCTCGCTTCCCCTCGACAAGCTTCATGGCGACCTTCCGTGCGATGGATGCAATCGCCCGCTCGAGATTCCGTACGCCCGCTTCCCTTGTATAGCGTTCTATTAAGACACGGATTGCCTCGTCGGTGATGCGCAGACGCTTAGTCGAAATCCCGTTCTCCTCGAGCTGCCTGGGCACGAGGTACCGGCGGGCGATACGGACCTTCTCTTCCCCGATGTATCCGGGAAGGTCGAGAACCTCCATTCGATCGAGAAGCGGTGAGGGGATGGTATCCCTGACATTGGCTGTTGTTATAAAGAATACGTTGGATAGATCGAAGGGAAGGTTGATGTAATGATCCGCGAATGTGCTGTTATGCTCGGGATCAAGGACCTCCAGGAGGGCGGCCGCCGGGTCACCCCTGAAATCGCTTCCCACCTTGTCGATCTCATCCAGCATGAATACCGGATTGTTACTGCCCGCCGTCCTGATCCCCTGGATGATACGGCCGGGAAGCGCTCCGATATAGGTCCTCCTGTGGCCGCGTATCTCGGCCTCGTCCCGAATGCCGCCGAGGGAATTGCGGACAAACCGCCGACCGAGAGCCGATGCAATGCTCCGTCCCAGTGACGTCTTCCCCACACCCGGCGGCCCGACGAAACACAGGATGGTTCCCTTGTTGCCCTTCCTGAGCTTCTTGACCGAGAGGAACTCGAGTATCCGTTCCTTGACCTGATCGAGATCGTAATGATCTCGATTGAGGATCCGCCGCGCCTTTGCGATATCCAATGTCTCTTCGGTCGAGATCTCCCACGGCAGGTCGAGCAGCCAGTCCAGATAGGTGCGCGCAACGACATACTCGGCGGAGCCCGCCGTCATCCGCTGCAGGCGTTTGAGTTCCTTGAACGCCGCCTCCCTTACGGATCCGGGCATCAGTGCTTCGATAATCCGCTCCATGAGATCATCGAGCTCGACCGAGAGATCCTCCTCACCCAGCTCACGCCGGATCGCCTTTATCTGTTGCCTGAGATAGTACTCGCGCTGCTCGCGGTCCATCTCGGTGCGGACATCCTTCTTGATCTTCTCCCCGAGCCGCAGGATCTCGAGTTCCTTGTTCATATGTTCGTATATGCAGGAGAGCCGCTCGGTCGTATCGAGAAGTTCGAGCACCTTCTGCCTTTCCGATATCTCCATATCGAGATTGGCCGCCAGGAGATCCGCCAGCCTGCCCGGGCTCTTCACGTTCATCACAATTCCCTTGAGCTCATCGGGATAACTCTCTGTTTTTTCAACTACTTTAATAAATGCGTTTGTGACGTTCCGCATCAACGCTTTTGCCTTCTCGACGACCGCCTCACGTTCCTCCAGTACCGTGACCTGTGCCCTGATGAAGGGAAGATCGTCGGTGAATTGATCGATCTTGATCCTGATGAGTCCCTGCCCGATGATCCGTATGTGCCCGTCCGGAAACCGTGTCATCTTCTGTATCAGCATTGCACAACCGACCTGGTAGATATCATCGGGTCCGGGATTGGGAACATCGCGGTCCTTCTGAGTGAATACGCCGATGATCTTGTTTCCTGCAAGGGCTTCATCGACGAGACGGATCAGGTTCTCGTCTGTGAGCATGAGGGGGATCAGCATGAAGGGAAACACGACACCGTCGTTGATCGGTATGACGGGAAGCTCGCCGGCTATCTCACCGAGCAGGATATCCAGTTCATCGCTTTTCGACACGCTAACACCCCCAACGCGGCTCCGACGATCCGGTCTAATCGATCTCTATGCGATGCTCGCCGCCCCTGCGATCCACCTTCCGCACCCTGATCGTAAGCAGACCGTCCGTGTACCGGGCGGAGACGGCCGCTCGATCGACGGGAACCGGAAGTGTCACGACCCGTTCGAACGGACCGACCTGGATCTCCAGGTTGTGAAACTGCTTTTCACCCGGCGGACCTATGTTTTTCCGTATGCCGCTGATTCTCAACGTCTCGCCGTCGGTGACGACGTTTATATCCTTGCCGTTGATACCGGCGATATCGACGAGCACTACGATCTCTCGATCGGTTTCGACCACATCGAGCGGGGGTTTCCAGGTAAGCTCGGACTGGAGTTTCATCCAACCACCTCCCGTCTGTCCGGTCGAAGACAGGTCGAGCAAGTCGTTAAAGCGACTCATCTTGTCTCGATCCTTCCCTTTCGACTCATCATCATCCATGGAGAGTCAGCCTTCTCGTGAAGTAATTCCAAGAAAGATCGAAATTTAGGATAGTTAAGAAGCGGTGGAAAGTCAATTTCAAAAAGGGCGAAAAGAAAAAATGGCGGGCGCCCGTAGGCCCCTCTACCCCTCTCCACGGCACGAGATTCCGGAATCGGGCAACCCGCGCTACGATTATTGTTTTTTCAAACCCTCCTGCGTCGGGATGGTGGTCTCTGGCTGATGACTGGGTTCATACACCAGGCGGGAATCGACAAACCGTTTCATATCGATATCCCATTCCCGGAGGATTTCATCCTTGAAGGTGAGGGTATACACGAGGACGGATCTCGAATCCTCGTCTTCGACATAGTAGATCCAGTTTTCTTCGGGTTTATTCCTGGATGCGAGATAGATGTTCGGCAACCCCCAGGAAGCAAGCACTTCATAAACATCCATCCCCCGAGTGATCTCTCCATTCCGTATGCAGTGGTTATAGAGACCCTCCGGGTGAGTCCGAAGATAATCCTCTCTCGATTCAAGGGCTGTCAGATCCTCTCGCTCGAGGGTGGAGATACTCGAGCATGCAAACCCGGTTGCGGTAATGATGCAAACGAGGAGGAGCGTGGTATACCTCATCTCTAACTCCCTCCTATCTCGGCGGGGCGAGTACTCGGGCACAGGTTGCAGGGACCACCATCGCCCGAAAAAAATACCATGATACCCAAGGCATCACGGCATTGCATATGGTCATACGTCTTCAGGGTTTCCGGTCACGACAAGGAACCTCCTATCGTGAAACCCTCCCTGCTCTTACATTATAGCACAGTTCCGATACCTGTCAACCTCCCCCATCCGGCATAACCCGGAGTGCATACAGGAGTATCACTATACCGGGACGCTCCCATTGCGCAAGAAGCCTCCCCTCCGAGTCCAGTACACCGGGCAGCACGTCCTCTGGATCTATATCCCAGTGCCTGCAGCGCAGATACCACACGCGCCCACCGCCGCCCTCGAAGTACCACCGGATCCGCTCACGGATCTCATCCTCTCCCAGCAGTTTCGGAATGAAGAACGCCACCTCGTTCTGTCCGGAGTAATAATATGCGACGGTGTGTCTTACGGTCGGTGCCAGGATGACGTCGCCTTCCACTTCAAATTCGGTAATGATCGCAACTGCACCTTTGACATCGTCACGGGCATACCGCCCCACGTGATGGTAGTTCCAGTCCGAGATGAGTGACAGTGCACAAACAGCGCCCAGCAAAGCATACCGGGGAATCCGCGCCGAAGGAAGCCCCGCGGCCACGAGTGCGAGAAATGCCGGGAACATGCAGGTGAGGTATCTGACATTGAATACTTTGATGTTGAGCATTGTTATCGCCGTCGTCGCTGCCAAGGTGACGATAATGATAGAAGCAAACAGCGGCAGGCGCCCCATTCGAGTAATGCGCACGAGTCCGGCGATGACCAAGGCTCCGAACAGTGACATTGCCGCTACGATTTCGAAACCGTATCTGTGAACGATGTCGAAGGCCGAGGTAATGAGATGGAGCTCTCTCAGATCGGGGCCGAACGAAAATCCGACCGAAAATGCATAGAGGATGTACGGGTATGACCAGGAGCTCAGGGTCAGCTCACCCCTGAGCTTTTCCTTCGATGAAAGGGATGATATATCCACGACATTGATGCCCCGTAGGAACATGATCTCCCTATAGATCCAGGGGGAGATGATTACGAGGACAAGGCATGCTGCCAGCAGTGCCGAGCGCAGCAGCCTACCCCTGAAACGTCCGGTGACGAGCAGGTAGATGAGAAATGCGAGGCATAGAAAGCCACCCGAGAAATGCGAGAGACACGTCAGGGCAAGGACGAGCCCCAGCATTACAGCACGCCTGTAGGAAGGCCTGTCGAGGAACCATTCGAAGACGATGAGGGAGAGGATGCTGAGGAGCGTCAAAAGCGAATAGAACCGGAGCTCCTGCGAATAGTATAGGTTGAATGGATTGAGTGCGAAGAGGAGTGCACAGGCAAGTGCCGCATCCTTCATCCGTATCCTCACGAGCCACCGGTACATGAGGAAGGCACCGAGCACACCCGGTATCACGCTCGTCGTCCTGAGCCACGCCTCGGCCATCGAGATCTTTCTCCAGTGATGCAGAATCAACGAGTGGAGTGGGCCATGTACATCCCACAGGACCTTTTTCCAAAACGACACACCGGGAGGAGCCGCCGAGATCTGGATCGAAAGCAGCTCGTCGGTCCAGAAGGACTGCCCACCGAGCCGATAGAAACGGATGACCGCGGCGGCAACGATGACCGCCAAGAGCAGATATGCCTCCCGTTCCCTGTGCCACAGCTGTTTCATGTGCCCGTTATACTCTATGCGGGGACGGTTTACCATCTGAAAATAGCCTTCCAACAGAATCAGGGATGGC
>CP070727.1:720469-731228 GCA_020350885.1 bacterium
CGACCGAGCGATTCGTAACACAGGATTCGCACCCAGATACGTCATTAGTGACAAAGGTCGACAGTTCTGGTGCAACTCCTTCAAGCGTTGGTGCGACCGTAGAGTCATCCGTCCTCGGTTCGGTGCCGTTGGTAAGTACGGAAGTGTCGCTGTAATCGAACGGTTTATACGCTCCATGAAGAACGAGTATATAAAGCATATTCTGATTCCGTTGCGGCTTGATGGGATGCGGCGCGAGCTTGGCTCATACGTCATCTGGTACAACATGCACCGTCCCAGTCAAGCGCTGGGTGGACGGACGCCATGGGAAGTATATACCGGCGTTCGACCGGCAAACATCGGGCTTAGATTTGAACCTCGCAGGAACTGGCCCGTCATGAGTCCATGTGCCTCGCCGCAGACGGCGGTCCGAGGTAAGCGTGGAACCAAGTTGACACTTGTGGTGGGTTATGTGGACGGCAGACAACACCTACCTGTCGTTGAGCTTCGCAAAGCGGCGTGATCCAAAGTGTATGCGGTAGGTCTGGAGTGTTCGGAACGAAGTGCGCAAGACTGGCGCCATTCAAGCAGATTTTTCTCGAATACCGCCGAGCCTTCCTCCACAAAGCGCCGTTCGAAGTCGCATTATGGAGTCTAACTAGCGTTGTGAACTCGATGGACCAATACAGGTTGGACCAAAAAAAGCGGTTTTCTCCAATCGGGCCAAAGTCTTGAAAGGATGATCCAAAGTGCTCGGTCCCCATTCTTCAAACGAGGCCTTTTAGTATTCCTTTGTAGTACTTCGAGTTGGTGGCGTAGCGCGAGGTTTTCTAGAGCCAACGCACGGTGCGACCTCAGCGACGAGATGAAGGTGCGTAGAAGTAGAATCAACATCTGATATATATAATAATGGACCAAAGTAAGTGCAAGTGCTGCAAGGCGGACGGATTAAATAGAAGGGAAAGGTAACAGAAAGTCTCATAATTTCCTTCTTGGTTGAGGATTGCCCTGCTCGCGTTGTCGCATACGGTGTGCCAGGCTCGGCATTTCCCTCATTCGACGTGGACGTGATAACCTTACGACATGCCCTGGGTACTCCCGCTACTGTTTGGAACGGATCTTGCAATAATGGCTTGTGCATTCTACGTCAGTACCATGCTCGTCAAGTCGAGATAGTTGTTTTATATACTCAAGCTGGACCAATCACGGCCAGCCGCATTGGAGGTAGGCACCATGGCAGTAGAAACACAAACCCTGACACGTCAAGAGACGATACGGGAATATACGAGCCTCAATGCTGAGGCGAAACGGCTTTTGGATTTTAAGAAGAAGAACGTTAAAAAAAACAACCAAGTTCCGTGCCCTGAGTGCGCCACTCTCATTCAAGTCAATGCTAACAAGTGTCCTCACTGTAGCTCAGACATCAGTTCCCATACTGAAAAAATTCGGGAAGAGCTGGAAAAACTCAAGGATATCACCACGGAGCTCCATGAACTTCATAATAGGTATATGGAGTGTCACGAGGAAGAATCGGCTGTACGCTCATTTTGGGAAAGAGGCAAAGATTTTATCTCTGATCCTCGAATGCGGGAAGATCTGAAAATCATTCTCCCTTCTTTTCTCCTTTTCTTTGTTCTAATCGGTGCTCTTCGAATCATGGGCAACGGACCACTATTCTGGAGCGTCACCCTCGCCGGTGGATTTATTGCATATTCTTTGCTCAAGAAATCGAATTTCAGGAGATATGTCACAATAGACCTCTATCGAGTAGCATTGGTCGTCGGCCTCATCATTGTCATAAGCGGAGCTGCTACCCAACCCCTGCCGGGCTGGCCTGATATGTCTTTCAACACGGTGGAAGTCCAGCGATCCGTGGCGAACATTCGAGAATCAGCCACTACGGATTCGCGAGTCGTGACCACAGCCAATCAGGGTGACAAACTCAAAGTGCTCGACCGGCAGGGCGCGTGGTACAAGGTGAAGACCAAAGATGGGCAGACGGGCTGGGTATACTCATCGCTCGTTAAGAACTGATGACGTCCCTTAGTCACAGCTCACTCTCAAGTATGACTCAATTCCTGTATTGGTCCACCGATTTTATTCTGCTTCTCCGAATCTCCGAACTACTCTTCGATAAATATGTTATGATGTAGCAGCCCCTGTGGCTCAACCGGATTTCATGGAGTCTGATTATGTCTATTCAACGTTTTACTCCTCTGCCAAGGGGCTGGCCGAATCACATCAAATCCAGCCTATTGCATGCCATCTCTCTCGCTGCAATGGCGTTGACCGTGGCCCGCAGTCGATGCACTCGGAACTGCATTCAGGCAGAACTAGATCGGGCAAACAACGAGATTACGCTCTTAAAAGAAGAACTGGCAATCAAAGACGCTCGCTGGAGTCGATTGCCTTCTCGGCGACGCCCTCACTTCACACCCATCCAGCGTATGCGCATCCTGCAACTCAAAGCAGCCAGAGGCTGGTCGTGCGATCAAGCAGCCCGAGCGGTTATAATCGACGAACAGACCATGCGCTCGTGGTTGCGGCGAGTCGACGAAGAGGGCGAAGACGCATTGATTCAGGTATATGAGCCGGTGAACAAGTTTCCAGATTTCGTGCGTTATCTCGTCAAGCAGTTGAAGGTGCTTCTGCCGACGATGGGCAAAGCCTGCATCGCCCAGGTTTTGGCGCGAGCTGGTCTGCATCTTGGTGTGACAACGGTAGGGCGGATGTTGAAAGACACAGAACCTATGCCGGAGGGCGCTGCGACGCTCGACGTCATAGAGACGCGAGTGGTTACGGCCAGGCATCCCGGGGAAGTCTGGCACGTCGACCTCACCATCGTGCCAACCGGATCCGGCTTCTGGGTTCCGTGGGTCCCGTTCGCCCTACGGCAGTCGTGGCCATTCTGTTGGTGGGTTGGCTTACTGGTCGATCACTTCTCACGTGCTGTGGTCGGTTTCACAATCTTCCGTGACCGTCCGACGTCAGGCGACATTCAGAGCTTCTTGGATCGAGCGATCCGTAATGCCGATTGCTCGCCCAAGTACCTCATCACCGACAAGGGTGTACAGTTCTGGTGCAACTCTTTCAAGCGTTGGTGCGACCGTAGAGTCATCTGTCCTTGGTTCGGTGCCGTTGGTAAGTACGGAAGTGTCGCTGTAATCGAACGGTTTATACGTTCCATGAAGGACGAGTATATAAAACATATTCTGATTCCGTTACGGCTTGATGGGATGCGGTGCGAGCTCGGCTCATACGTCATCTGGTACAACATGCACCGTCCCAGTCAAGCGTTGGGTGGACGGACGCCATGGGAAGTATATACCGGCGTTCGACCGGCAAACAGCGGGCTTAGATTTGAACCTCGCAGGAACTGGCCTGCCATGAGTCCATGTGCCTCGCCGCAGACGGCGATTCGAGGTAAGCGTGGAACCAAGTTGGCACTTGTGGTGGGTTATGTGAACGGCAGACAACACCTGCCTGTCGTAGAGCTTCGTCAAGCGGCGTAATCCAATAATTATGTGATGAGGTTGGGGTGTTTGGAAAGAAGTGTGCAAAAGCGGCGGCATTCAAGCAGATTGTTCTCGATTACCACCCAGTCTTCCTCCGCAAAGCGCCGTTCGAAGTCGCATTATGGAGTCTAACTAGCGTTGTGAACTCGATGGACCAATACAGCAATCATCAACCAGACTGAATTGTCATTATAAAGAGATGACATATACTTAACCACAAAGAACTGATTAATACATTTTGTGATATAGCTTATTGGCTTTCCACATACTAATAGCCCGCAAATCGTTATTAATATCATTGAGTGCGTATTTTAAACTGATAAAGGGGAATCGTATTATTCAGATCGGACAATGGAAGATTCTTAGGCTAACCACTCGATCAAATTATAAGTTAGACCCTTCGCTCAATCAAGGAGGTCAGACCAATCACTCGCGTTTTCTATTTCGGGTGGACATAAGCCATTGATAGTGATATTATACTAAAGCGGTAAGTCTATTGTATTAATTCTAGAGGAGTAATTATGAAGCGAGTCATAAATATCTCAGTTTCAATTATATATCTTTTACTGGCACTATTGACTTCGGGGTGTAATGATAATTCTACTGGTCCTGATGGGAAGCCGCCCTCTAATGAACCGAACCACATCTGGAGCAAACGTTTTGGTAATGCAAATACCCAGTACAGTAATGGTGTCGCCTGCGACGGATCGGGTAATTTGGTAATCACAGGAAGATTCCGAGGTTCTGTGGACTTTGGGGGTGGAGAACTGATAAGTGAGGGTGGTAAAGACATATTCATTGCGAAGTTCGATGCAAATGGCAATCACATCTGGAGTAAGCGCTTTGGTGATTCAAGTAATCAGGATGGTAATAGCGTCGCCTTTGATGAATCAGGGAATGTATTGGTCACGGGAGATTTCTTGGGATCCGTGGACTTTGGAGGGGGGCCGCTTAGGAGTGAAGGGGAATATGACATCTTTCTAGTAAAGTTTGATGCTAATGCAAACCACCTCTGGAGCAAAAGCTTTGGCGATGAAAGTTTAGATTATGGTCAGAGTGTCTCCTGTGACGGATTAGGGAATGTAATAGTCACAGGAACGTTCATTGGCTCTGTGGATTTTGGTGGTGGACTTCTCACAGGTGCAGGTGGTATAGACATCTTTCTAGCAAAGTATGATGCAAATGGCAATCACATCTGGAGTAAGCGTTTTGGAGGTGTGGCTTCAACATACTGTGAAAGTATCGCTTGTAATGCTTCGGGGGATGCAGTATTCACGGGGAGTTTTAATAGCCCAGTGGATTTTGGAGATGGAGAACACGGGTGCGCAGGTCAATGCAATAGCTACCTAGCGGTGCTCGATTCTGATGGTGCCCATCGCTGGAGCAAAAGCTTTAGTTTGTCGGGATGTCAGGTTAGCAACAGTGTCGCTTGTGATGGATCCGGGAATGCAGTTATTACAGGGTACTTTAATGGCATGGTGTACTTCGGCGGTGATATACTCACAAGTGTAGGCTCAGATATAGGCAGAGAAAACGACATCTTCATAGCGATGTTCGACGCAAACGGCAACCACATTTGGAGCAAGCGCTTTGGTGATTCAGGTAGCGGCGGTGGTTCTGGTGTCGGCTATGACGTAGCAGGGAATGTTGTAATCACAGGAGGATTCCATGATACTATGAACTTTGGGGGTGGGACGCTAACAAGTGTGGGTGAGAGCGACATTTTTATTGTGAAGTTCGATGCAAATGGCAACCACCTCTGGAGCAAAAGCTTTAGAGGTGAGAATTCGAAAAGTTGTGAAAGTATAATTTGTGATGAATCGGGAAATGTGGTGGTCACGGGAAGCTTCGAAGGTACTTTGGACTTTGGAGGTGAAGCTCTGACGAGTGCCGGGTCGTATGATATTTTTCTGGCGAAGTTTGAGCCGTGATGAGGGTGCCTATGTAATACCCTGGTGAATTCCTTGAAGAACTTGATCCTAATAATCAATTCATACTCCATATATCTTGAAACGCTAGTACGTTAGTGGTACAATAACTATGGGATTTCATTTCATTTTCATTTAAGAGGTTTACCATGAAATGCTTCATGTACTTTTTAATTTTGATTATACATGCATTAATAGTATACACGTTCTTTGGCTGCTCTGATGAAAATCCGCTCTCGCCATATTCAAGGATTGGAAAAGTAACCGATATAGATGGAAATACATATAAAACAGTGAAGATTGGCGATCAATGGTGGATGGCCGAAAATTAGAAGGTAACTCATTACCGAAATAGCAATGCAATTCCCAATATAACCGACAGAATAAAATGGATAAATCTCAAATCTGGCGCTTACTGCAACTATGATAATGATGTGGATAATGTCACGACATATGGGCGACTTTACAACTGGTATGCAATAAATGACAGCCGTACTATAGCACCAGAAGGTTGGCATGTGCCGAGTGATGAGGAATGGAAAAAATTGGAGACCTATCTTGGTATGAGCCAATTAGTGGCCGATGAAAGGGGATGGCGCGGAAAGGATGAGGGTGGGAAGTTAAAAAAGGTGGAACGGATTACTGGGAAAGTCCCAACACAGGAGCTACAAATAGCAGTGGTTTTACAGCGTTGCCTGCCGGATCGCGTAATGTTATTGGAAATTATGATGATATAGGTTACCAAGCCATATTTTGGACTTCTACGGAGAACTCTAGTACTCTTGCTTGGTACAGGTGTTTACATAACACTGAATCAGGGATCGGTCGTGGTTATTTCAACAAGCTGATCGGTTGTTCAATTCGTTGTATCAAGGATTAAGTTGACAATTTGGGAATTAAAATGACGTATGTATGAAAAAATATTTACGTTATTAATAAATGAATATGTTCAATAGAAGAAATGTCCTAAATATACATTATATTACTGCAGGGGGTTTGATGTGAGAGTAAAGTGTAAAATTATCTTAGCTTATTTAATCCTCATCTTTCTTTTTAGCTGTTCCAGCGATAATCCAATTGATCCAGTAAATGAGATCGATATCGAGAGGATACACTCCGAGATTATCGATATTCAGGACGCCTGCGATACCGTGCTTACCAATCTCCTTGCCGGTATGATGGACACGACCACCGCCAAGGATTCCGTTCTTTCCGTGTTTCTGGAGTATCCATCGGTTGCCTGGGGAACGGTTACAGGCCAGGGTATCTTGATCGAATACGAAAGCGGTGTGCGCGGCGGCATTATACTGGATTATGGCGAAGATCAAGGAGCTTGGCCACAAGAGATCAAATGTGATTATATATCTGGAGCGAACGGCAATCTCGGTTCACAGAATATTATTCCAAAATCAAAGAGCACGGCATTTATATTTCCCATTCGTTTTGAAGAGCAAGAATATACTAAACTCGGAAATGAAGTGATGGATATCTATAATGATTGTTTTCCGCGAGCGGGGTATACAAAGCCGTCATATTTTCCCGATGACCAAGCCACAGTAGATTTATTTGCAAACCTTGATAGTTACGGCGTGATTCATATTCTTTCACACGGAGTCGTATGGGAGAATAGTGTTGGAATAGTACAAAAAATATATTTACTGACGGGAGAGAAGGAATCGATCCCAACAAGTGAGAAATATAAGAATGATCTAACAAATAAACGGCTAGCCTTGTTTAAATATCATGAGGGATTGAATATGTACGAATGTAACGCCGATTGGTTTGCTACAAATAATAACTTTGGTGCAAACACATCCCTTGTAATCGGTCAGTTTTGTGAGGGATTTCATAATAAAAGTGATTGGCCATCGGCAATGACAAGTATTGCATCGGTAGGCTGTTTTATTGGCTTCAAAGGTAAAGCAGTCATTCCATGGGGTGCTGATTGTGTTTGCGAGGCAATCTTACATCTAACAGATATAGAAATGATAGAACCGATGACTGTTGGTGATTGGTTTGCAACGCCTGGAAATGTACCAAAAGAATTTAAGGGAGCTCGCATAGAGGCGACGGAGCGCCTCGACTTGGCACTATGGGAAATACCGGAAACTTGCAAAGGATTTCCCCCACCTCCCGGCGAGAGCCACACATATCGAGCTGAAGGATCTACTTACACATTTACATTGATAACAGAGGAAGTAGACGAAGAAGTAAATGGATACACCGTGTATAGAATATGGCGAACGGATAATCCTCCCGGTTTAGGGATGTATATAGGTTGCGATCCAGAATATGGCGAGGTTGATGTTGCGACTGATTGGTGGAATTACAGTAATCCGAGCGTCCGTGGTAGGTATTACTGGGAACCACCTGCGTATTACTGTCAATACGGAGATGAAGCGGGAACCACCGTGGATTGGAATGGGACATTCAAAGGCAAAGCCTATCGTATCGTTTCTGAGGTGATAGGATATGAATCCATCACTGTACCGTATGGAACATATACTAATGCAATGAAGATAAAGATCACTGAATACACTAGTGGTGGAATCTTCGATGAGCCTTTATATTTTTGGTTTGATCGAGATATAGGAATATTGCGGTTAGAAGAAGTTGATGGCGGGGATCCGATAGTACTTATTTCGTACAATCCTGCTATATCTAATAACGAAGCATTATTGTGTGCAAATCCTCGTGGATTTGCAGGTACTTATTTCAGTATAACGCGCTCGATATCAAAGACAAGGAGTTATTGAATTAGTTTGTATTTGTATGTCCCCCACAATGGTAGTTGTTATGCTTTCACACCATAGGCCAGCTTCTTCCAAACGGAGCAGAAAAGACTTGATCGTACAGGTATCCCGTAAGGTAAAAATATTCAGCCGATGTATTGGTCCACCGATTCTATTCTACCCTTCGAGCACCAGAACTTCATTCCAATAAAGATGTTATGATGTAGAAACCCCGTTGCCTGAACCGAATTCAATGTAGCTATCTATGTCTTTCCAACGCGCTGTTCCACTACCCAGCGGCTGGACTCACCACATCAAATCCGATCTGCTGCATGCCCTTTCTCTTGCTGTGATGCTAAGACCTCGAGTTGATGACGGAGCGCGAGGTTTTTTCCGGTCTAATGCACGGTGCGACCTCAGCGCTGAGATGAAGGTGCGTAAAATTAGAATCAACATCCGATATATATAGTATTCAGACTAGGGTAAGTGCAAGTGCTGGAAGGAGGACGGAATTAATGGAAGCCACAGGCCAGGGTGACGAAAAAGTTTTTCCAATCTGCAACCATGTGCCGTCGGTTTTCGTCTAATAGTGTAGATAACTTGATGTAGGGAGAACGGACTGAAGTCGTAAGGTGGTATGTAAATGTTCTGGATCGCAATCGTAATCCTGATTCTCGGCCTTTTCGGTGCAAGGATCCTGCGCCGGCATCTCCGCGAGGCGAAGCTTCTCAGACTTCGTGAGATTTCTCACAAGGAAAGGGTGATAGCGATGGAACGAGGCCTCCCGGTTCCGAATGCCGATGCCAAGAGGATTGATTCTCTTCTTGGCGAGGGCGAGGGGGCCGATGCGAGCCCCGACCGTATGAGTAGCAAGAGCGTCCATTGGATTCGGCTAGTGGCCCTCGCTCTGGGACTCACCTTCCTCTTCGGCGGAGTCAGTGCAGTGCCCGGCCTCTACCTTCAATCGAATCCGGAGGCCAGTGGCGCATGGCCAGTCGGCCTGATCCCCATCTTCATCGGCACGGGATTGCTGATATTCGTTCGCCTTTCCAGGGGGATGGCTGAAGTGATGAACGGTGAGGAGGAGTCGCGGTGACAGCGTTTTCCACCATGATGATGCGGCCTGCCATCCTCGGGACCAGAGACGCGGCCACGCCCTCTTGCGTTGACGACGCGACGCTGATCGATCAGTTCCTGCGCACCGGTGACGAGGAAGCATTCGAGATACTGGTCCGTCGCTATCAAGAAAAGGTTTTCCGACTAGCGGCATCGATCCTCGGCCGTGGAGCCTATAGCGAAGCGGAAGATGCCACTCAGGAGGTGTTCATCGTCGTGCTTCGGCAGCTCAAGACCTTTCGCCGGGAATCATCATTCTCGACCTGGCTGTACCGCGTGGCTAGGAATCAGATCATCGACTACCGTCGGCGCGCTGCCCGGTGTCCATCAGAGATCGGCTGCGATGAACTGCGGACGGTTCCCGACAGCAATGCGCTCGTCAATCCCCAGAAGGTAGTCGCCGCCGCTCAGAGGCGAGCTCGGCTCATGCGCCATATCGACCGGCTCAGTGAGCCTCAACGCGTCGTGGTCCACCTCCACTACTGGCAAGAGCAGAGCGTCGCTGAGATCTCCGAGCTGCTGGGCCTCAGGCAGGGCACAGTCAAATCGCACCTTTATAGAGCGCGGCAGAGGCTGGTACGTTTCCTCCGAGAGGATGGGTTTGATGAGTGAATGCGACGAGTTCCGAGAATTGAGCGCCGGGCGTGATCCTGCTGAAGAGGCTCGGTTTCAACGACACGCGGCCCGGTGTTCCTGCTGCCGCGAACAACTGGCGATCGACCGTGAGCTTCGTCAGATGTTCCAAGGGATCGCACGACCTGGCCCGTCAATTCATTTCAACCAGGTAATCCGGAAACGGTTGCATGCGGAAAGGCAGCTCCAGAGCCGCAACAAATGGCGTCTGTTTGTGATGCAAGCGTACTGGGCTGCTGCAAGTTTGGCCATAGCAATCATCATGATCTTGATCCGCTGGCCGAGCGAGTTGCCGTCGGTACCGGTCATGTGTTCCCTCGGAGTTGCGTTCGGGATGATTCTTATCACTCCGCTGATTCTGTTCCTGAGTCTGCGTATCGGTCCGATGAACCTCATTCTCAACACGATGGACGCGTTTCGGCGATAGCCAATTCGCCGCCGTATTAGCTATGCACAGGTCTATAAAGGGAGGCAGCATGATAAGATCATCCAAAATCCTCGTTGCTTGCGCGTACGTGGGAATGGTTCTCCTGCTGAGCATGATGATATTGCCGGCTGGAGCACAGGATCTGGGATACAAGGAAATGGTCATCGCCGGCGGGCCGGACAAATTCGCGGAGGTGCGGCACGTCGTCCTCAAAGGATCGAATTTCGAGATCGGCAAAAAAATTGGCGAGATAGCCAAGCGCGATGGCGTTCGGATCCCGCCCTCGGAAGATAAGATATTGAACCGGGCCAAAAGGGAGTATATAGCCGATAATTATCCTATCCTTTACGAACGCATGAGAGGAGTCGCCGAATCTTTTGGATTGAACATCTCAGACGATTCATACGACTTCACTGGCCTTTTCCAGCC
>CP070727.1:731328-742786 GCA_020350885.1 bacterium
CGAACTCTCGGTCGGTTCACACGCGGTAAGATCTGTTACGTCCGCAGGCGGGACTTCATCGGAAAATGGTTGTACTGGGCTTTTCTCCTTTGAGCAGCTGAACATGGTCAGCGCGATTGCCACGGTGCACAGTGAACACATACGAAAGAAAGAAGGGGCATCTCTCATCACATCGGATGCACCTCATTCCATATTGCTTATAGAAATGGACTGTGTGGGGTCTCTGTTCGTTATACATCGACCGCACGGTTCCTTTCAATGGATAATTAACTGAGCACTGAGCCGCGGTATCCTCGGCGCGCACGTGTTGCCCGGCGGTTTATTGCTGTGTGGATTCTCCCATTATGTGGAGAAAATCGAACGGTCACGGTGTACAACGTACCGAACGCGGCGTGAGCCCTGAGATTGCGGCTCAATATTCTACGCATGCACTCAACTGGCGGTAATGAGGGAGAGGTACTCATGAAGAAAACAAGGCTGCTTGTTCTTGTATGTTCAGTGATTGTTGCCGTGGTGTGCAGGCAGGCGGTTGCCGGGTTTCCGGAGCTGATCGAGGAGCGCAGGGCGGTCGGTTTTGTAAAAGCGGTTCAGGCCGGGGATGCCCAGGCCCTTCTCGCCTATATGCACGAGAATTGGATCCCTGCCCAAGAAGGTAGTGATCGCCAGAGGCGATGGCCGCGCATCACACGAATGCTCACAAAGCGCCACGCCGGTCTCGAGATCGTTGGGGTAGAGGCCGAGGAGCCTCACCGGTTGACGGTCGTGACACGCGATCCCGGGGGCACCACACTCCGGTTCATCTTCGATTTCGAAGCCGCCGATCCGTTTCGCATTGCGGGCATGTCGGTGGAGGCGGGGGAGCAGGGGAGGTTGCGCGGTGGTCCCGAGCTCCCGCCGTTCGAGCTTCCCGAAGGAGCCGGCGAGAAGGCGATCGTAACGGCAATCGGCCGCTGGTTCGAGGCATTGTCTCAGCGCGACCTGTTCTCCGGCACCGCTCTGGTTGCCTGGAGGGGCCGTCCGATCTTCACTGGTGCCTGGGGACTCGCCAGTCGCGAGTGGAACGTGCCGAATCGCATCGACACACGCTTCAATCTCGGTTCGATCAATAAATCCTTTACCAAGATAGCAATCATGCAGCTCGCTCTTCAGGGGAAGCTCACACTCGATGACACGATCATAGATCACCTACCCGGCTACCCGAACGGTGAGGTGGCCCGGAAGGTAACGATTCGCCATCTCCTCGGGCACACCTCTGGCCTGGGTGACATCTTCAACGATGTATTCTTCCGTTCCTCAAAGGCCCTCTACCGCGATCCCCGGGATTTCTTCCCGCTCTTCGCCAATGAACCGTTGCGCTTCGAACCCGGTGAGCGGTTCGAGTATTCGAACGCTGGTTACATGGTCCTGGGCGCCATCATAGAGGAGGTTTCCGGTGAGCCGTACGACAGATACGTTGTGCGGCACATCTTCGAACAGGCCGGGATGAAGGACTCCGGATTCTTCGCCAAGGACGAACCGGCGCCCAATATTGCGGTTGGATATACGAGTAGAGGTCCGGGAGGGGAGGAGGGCGAGCTCAGGAATAATCTGTTCCACCTGCCGATCCGGGGCAACTCGGCGGGAAGTGCCCAGTCGACCGTGGAGGATCTACTCGCATTCGATACGGCCCTGCGTGAACACACGCTGCTTCCGTTTGCATACACCGAGTGGTACTTCGGAGGCGAGGAGCCTCAGCCGGGTTCGGCAACCGAAACCACAGCGGAACGGGCATCGTTCGGTACCGCGATCGCTGGTGGCGCCCCCGGTGTCAGTGCCGTTCTCGAAAGTGACGGCGACCTGGCGGTGATCACACTCTCGAACTACGACCCACCGATTACGGAGGCCATCGCCCGCCAGCTCTATCGGCCGCTCAAGCGGGCCCTTTCGGAAGTGAACGATTGATCGGTGTGGTCTGTTTTGGAAATGACCGATTGGTTCAGGTGGCTACGGCAACGGTGAGTACGTGACCCGTATCCTGTCCTCATGATCGGGTTCGACCTCGAAGTAACCGTATATATTCAGAATAATATCGTCGTAGCCGCCGTACTGGGAAGCGTACAAATCGGCGATCCTCCGGATATCGAAGAAAAACGTCTCGCTGATCAGCGCCTCGCACGAATCGTCGATATTGGTGTGCTGAAAAAACAGGTTTATCTGAACCGGGTAGGATTCCATAAAGGCGGGTATCACGAAGAGCTTGAACTCATGGTCGCCGCAGCCACCACCGTACGAGACGGTCAATGCAAGGATATCCTTGTAGATCTCGCCGTCCCGTACGGAGACGGGATCACGTTGCAGCGAGATCGGAGGCGACTGGGTGAAGTGAATCTGATCAATGTCCCGGTCTCCTACCACGTTGTCGGGCTCATCGAGATGCCCATTCTTATTGATGATCGTATAATCGGAGCAGTTGAGAAGAACGAGTGTGAGAATAAAAACAGTACCAATTCGCAACGGATGTTTCACGGCCTGCCTCCCCTTTCCTATTGAATATAGAAAGAACAAACCGGATTTCAAAGGAATAGTGATTCCTGCTTTCTTTCGATACCTAGGCAATGGCATATGGTTGTCAATCCGCTTTGATATGCCATTCCGTGAATATTACGTCTGCTATGGCATTCACCTCTTCTCGATCGAAAAACCACAGTGGTAGTCCAAAATGAACACTGGCCGCAGCTACACAGTCAGGAGCTTCGGCTACTATATCTGCGTATTTTGTTGTCCAAAAAGCAATTGTTGCATCGTTGAGACAAGATCTGGTATTTCTACTCCTCATTCTGTACATGGGATGGAAACAGGACTGTGACGTAATTCCCTGAAGTTGCATCCAATACTCGGGATCGTAGACCTCAATGTAATGAAAGCCACGGTCCTTCGGGTAGAAGTATTTGCCTTGTTGAGTTACAGTTTCCCAAAGATTCAATTTCTCCGGAAGATTCTGGTGCTCGGATGTTACGGGGTCGAAGCTATCCTTGTAGCCGTAACTGAGAGCGTCCATGTCGACACTTCTGTCAACCAGCGCGTCGAGTCCATCTCGGTGGAAACCTTGGGCCTTGTCCAACACATGTACACAGTAATCTCGATACGCCATGCAGTGCACACCTACCGTATCTTCACATCCGACGGCATTCATGAAAACCTCACAGCGCACATTAACAGGGAATTTTTGCGCCAACGCGTATAGAACGGCCGCTAACCCTCCCGATCTGTCCGATTTACCCAGAGTCCAGAGGTGGCCACCCGACTTCATGTATGCCGCCAGATAGTTGAATACCGATCTCGGAGTGCCACCTATCACTTCTTCACGTGTGAATAGCACAATATCATCCCAGACATTTGTCCTGGCATCGGAAGCGTACGTCCAGATGATATTCTTATACTTAAATACATGCTCCATATCTGGCGGGGAGTTCGATTCCGAGCAGTCAAAGACATCGGTAAACGGGTCGAATTCTTCCGCTCTTTTACATATGTTGATCCAAAACTGGTCGTGTTCGCTTTCTGTGGGCATTGCATAATCATCTTGCTGGAATTCACCAGAGTGGAAGTCATCTATCCATAGTAGGTTCCGGTTCATTGCAAATGGAATAATACTGACCTCGATTTGGCCGAGAGTCGCAGTCCCGTAATTATCTACCGCTTCGATATAAAGGGTATGAATTCCAAAAAAGTATTTCTTGGTTGGAGCCGCTGTGTGGAAAGGGCTTGCAAGCACATCCCAATCAAGCGGATTACTCAAATCTTCGACATCCCATCCGTATCTATATGATGAGATAATTCCACCATAATGACTGGCACTTGCCCGCCAACTAAACTTCAAGGGAAATCCAATCATCGTCTTGATCCTTCCCAGTGGGAAGTCTGTCCCAATGAATCTAAAATTTCCTAGATATGGGGCGGCTACATCCAGGACCGGGCCGCTGTGCTGTTGCGGAATAAACCGGCGAACATTAACCTTCTCGTCGAATATTGAACTCACAGCCCCGGCTTCATCCTTCGCTTGAACTGCAAACGTGTATAATTGATCGCTTTCAAGAATTTCGTCATCACCTATTATCGTCTCCTTCCCCGAATCATCGGGATGTTGATACCATATCCACGGAGACCACAAATCTTCCACTCTCTCCGGGTGATTGTTCAAGGTATCGAGACCGAATGCATCTGTATACAATAGATACCTGATAGAATCAACGTCCTGGTAATTCCATGGCGAGTCGATGGGATCCTTGCCATACCACTTAAACAACACAATCAAGTTTAAGCTTTGGATATGACCTGGATGTGGATTGCGAGGAAATTCAAGTATCGCAGAAGGTGCCAATGTACGAGCCGTGAAGGATTGATAAGCCGGCTCCGAGCGCATTCCCCTGTCGTCGACCGCCCTGATGAAAAAGGTATACGTCTTACTATAGAGACTGTACCATCTGTAATCCATTATAACCAAGCTATCGTACTCATCGGCATGGACCATAAATGTGGTATCGGTTCGAAAGATCTTGTCCCACTTGTCGGGTCCTGTCGTATCCTCGGTGTTGAATCCAATCGGATCTCCTTCAGCGATGACATACTCGTAGTATTCTACTGCACCATCGACGTCATGTCCCATCCAGTAGAAGTGAACCTGATAGTAAATCCTCGTATCTTCTTCTGATGGTCCAAACATCAAACGTACTGTAGGTTGTTGGTTTTCTTTTTTCTCTCCCAAATAGACGTCCTCAGAACATCCCGTACACACAAGGAGAGAAAGCCATGCTATTATGGCGATTATTACTATCAGTCTATGCATTGACCTGCATTACCTGTTCGAACCAGATGGTTCAACATTCTCCAAACCGATGTATTGCACCCTCACATGCAACAATGTAACGTTTACCGAATAACTATCGAATAACCACGAACTTTCCTATCGTCTTGGAAAATCTCCCATCTTCGGGGTCAACAGAGAAAAGGTAAACACCACTAGTAATATCCTGGCCATTTCTCGAAATAAGGTTCCAGGCTTTTGATCCTGCTCCATTTCTTCCATCATGATGGAGAACCTGGACAAGGTCACCAAAGACGGTGAATATTCGTATGGCAACGCGGCATCGAGGCAGATTCTGGAACTCTAGCTTCAGCCCCGAGGGATCATCATTGTTCGGTTCCATTCTCCATGGCTCCATATTCTCTGTGGTTACCGGGTTTGGAACGACATAGACCTCCCTGCTGTTGTAACTCTCAGCGCTCCGGGCTTCCGTTCTCGGGCTTACGAATACGAAGTTCGAAGCGGGAGTATTATATTTGCCGGGTCTTACTGGGTGTCCCCTGACAATCTCATGATCGTAGGATACTACGGAGTAAAAGTATGGCATTCCGTTTTTTGGCTCTGTATCAACGTACTTATAATACTGTCTCCCTCCCTCGTAGCCGAGATTGTGCCGGGCCAGCGCTTCGAGTGTGTCGCACTCCTCATTGCTTACGCCTGGTGGGCACGGTACGGTATCGAGTGGAGCGTAAATAATACTTTCTTCGAACATCTTGATCAGCTGGTCTCTCTGTTGTAAGCCAATGAGTGGAGTGTATTGCCATCCTCCCTCGGAATACGGTTTCTTGAAGTCGATATCGGGATACACGTCGTTGATGATATCCCCGGTCGCAATCAAACCCCAGAGATCGTTACTCGGTCCGTTAAAGACAGATGTTCCTAATGGTCTATGCCAGTCAGCCGCCCTCCATATCTGATATCCTTCGAAATCGTACTTACGTGTCAAGGGATCTGGTACAACCTCACTCAAGTTGTCCCAAAAAAGAGTTACTCTATTGTCACCCGGGACGACCCGCATCTTCGGTATCGGTGGTGCTGAACCCGTGATCCAATGTATTTGTGTCTCCCTGCCATCGACTCCTGTCTGGTAGTCCTTGAACATAGCGTTGTATGGTTTATAGCACCCATGAGATAACCATCCCCAAGTCTCTTCATTACAGTCGAGGTTACTCCATATTATTTCGTGTTTCGGTACATAAAGGAGTTCCGTGATGTCGTCGCATGGATCGGGATCGAACCTCATCAGAGGTCCTTCTGCAGGACTTTCTCTGCCATCGACTCCTGTGAGCGGATCATTATCAGCGTCGTACCAATACCCCTGATAAACCAGCATTGCGTTCGCCGCAGCCTGTAGCATCCCGTCCAACCCTTCCCCGCAGACAAAGGCGATATCGAGATACAATGAGCTGTCCGGTGCCAGCATATTGAACGGTCCCATACTTACGAGCATTCTGTAATCATTGGGTATTTCCGTATTCTTGTCTCGACTGCGGTTTGAAAGAACGTCATAACGTTCGAAGTCATTTGTTGGGTCCCCTCCGCTCACATAAGGAATCAGAGCCTTAAAGATTTTGAATGCATTGATTTCAACAGAGAATGGGGCTGCCTGAGCACGAAGCGGATCCGTAGGGTATCCTAGAATGGCTATACCAAAGTAACCGGGCGTTTCTCCTCGATCGCCGTCATCGTCATATCCGTATACCATCTTGATTCTGACCGGTTTTTCCCCATTCGTCATTTTGGCACACCCGCTTCCCGTCCAACATCCGACCTGGTCATCCATGTGGTAACTTCCGTAATGTCTCGGTCCCGCGTCCACATCCACGTATAAGCCAAGGTATACATCTGTAAGGTAATTCGAACCGTTGTTGGTGATTAGATAATGAACTCCGACGAAATCGTTAAAATCGTCATCCGCCCATTGATATGTTTCCTGCCTGATATGCAGGTTCATAGGAGTGTGTTCAGGCCATATTATTGTAGACTGTACCTGATCATCAGTGTACCAACATGAGAACATCTGCGCTCCAACTGCAGCATAATCTTCATCTATCAGTCCATCTTCATCGTCGTCCAATCCGTTCAACCAGTCTTCATCAACAAGCCCGTCTTGATCATCGTCTGCCGGGCCCGGTGGCCGGTTTCCATTTTCCTTGCCCTCGAATGACGTATATATTGTAGCCCATGGCTCTTTTGGTGGATAAAATTCTGTCTCCGGATATCCAGTTGAAACTGCGGGGATCCCGTTTACCCGTGCACCAACCCATAGACCTGCAGCGTATAGATATTCAATGCCCGATCCAGCTGGCCATTGTGCGGAAGGTGAATTCTCCATCGGATATTGACTTTTCGGAAGTGAACCCAAGATTCCCCAGTTTGTTATGTTCATTTGCAGGTTTCCTACATTGTGCACATAGCGACCATCAATGATAAGTGTACGCTCCGCCTGCTTGAGCTTTGTATTCGAGTGCCTTGGACGGCCCAAGCTCCTGCCGGGTGCAACGAGAAAAATGGATACGTGTATAAGTAGAGCCAGGAAATACGATTGTGGGGATATATGCACTCGCAAGGCTCTCACGGCTGCGCCTTGACCAGGGAGGATTCAACCTTAAAAATAGAGTAGGAGCGCATGAATTAGCATCTATCTCTATTCTAATACTGTGTGATGGGAAAGTCAATTAATACGAGATTGAGCATCGTGATACTAAAGCTGCGGGTAACAGCGGCTTGTCTTCAGGCTCGCCCGACAGCGCACCATCATCCTGAACGTTCGGATGGCGGTACCGGTTACCTGCAATCTGCGTTGATGGATTTTATAAGCCGTGCTGAAGTATACAGCACCGGCTCTAGGGCTTTACGAATTCGACCCGCTCAAACTCGTCCCACTCGAGCTCGGCCTCGTCGCCGCCCTTCATCTTTATGAAGATCCCTTTGTTATCGTCATCGACGTCGTTGGAGTCGTCCAGCCTGAAACTCCGTCCATCCCACAGGGTCACGATGGATGCGCTGTAGCCCTTCCGTTTGATCTCTTTGATATGGGTGAACTCGACGTCGAACTCTATGTCGTGATAGTCGCCGTCGAGGAGCTCCCAGGTGTATTCCTCGTCGTCATCCCAGCAGATGGTACCTGTATATGCTTCGCCGTCTGCCGAGTAGACCGTCCCCTCGAGACGGTGACCGCCGTCGAAGTCTTCGTAGCGGATGGTGCGCGGTGGTTCCTTGAAATCTACCCGTTCGAAGTCGTCCCATTCGATGACGATCGATCCGAGATTAGGATCCGAGATGACGATTCCCCGGTTGGAATCGTCGACATCGTTCGTGCCGCGCAGAACGAGTTCATCGCCCTTCTTCAACATGACCTTTGCGGAGCTCGAGTTGCGGCGCTCGATCCACTCGATCTTTCCGAACTCGATCTTGCGCTTGCGATGCTTGTGCTTGCCGTCGAGTATGTCCTCGGTAAACATCTCGTCGATATCCCAGCAGATGTATCCGGTGAACTCATCGCCGCGATCGGAAGTCACGGTTCCGTAGAGGCGTTCACCGAAATTCGATTTTAAACCGGGATCGCCCTGCATGAACTCAATGCGCTCGACGTCTTCCCAGTCGAATTCGATCTCACCCTCGTTCCGGTCCTCGATGACGAGTTCGCGGATACCCTCCCCGATATCGGAGGAATAGCTTGCCATCTCGAGCGTCTCGCCCGTCTTGAGCGTGAGAAGAACCGCATCATCGTCGATGACATCGAGTGCCGTGATATGACCGAAGCGGATCCCGCTCTGGGTCGTGCGGCCGCCGAAGATCTCCGGCCTCGAGGTTCTGATCTTCAATCCGAGAATCTTGATCGTCTTCCGCCGATCACGGTATCGTTTGCGGCGCGATCCTCTATGGTCCAGGGATCGTTCCTTGTGCCCGTTGAGGAAGTCGACCCAGGAGGCCTCGTTCTTGTCCCATCGTATGAGCCCCTCGAAGACGTCTCCGTCGACGGTCGTAAGCTTCCCATAGATCCTGTCGCTGCTATCGGCGCGGGCGAGGGATGCCGCCACGCATACCACAACAGCGGTGAACGCTACAATGCGGAGAACTCGCATTTCGTCTACCTCCGTGTAGAATGGTCTTTCTTTAGTTGTAATTACGGGATGGAGTCTCTCAAGGTTTCAGCGTCTTCCCGCGTTGAGAAAGATAATGAAATCACCGGACGGGGAATACAAGGCCAAATCGAATCACCTCCAGAGGTGTCAGTGGCGTTAGATGCGTAGCGGGGGCTGTGTGCCAACGCCGGCGCCCGGACGAACCACCGGGCGTAATTGCATAACCATTTAAGATGAAATAAATTATAAATTAGGAAAATATTCCTAAATTTTACTTGACACGCCGCCGCTATTTTAGTAAATTTTTCCTAGTTCTGGAACATGTATCGTTCACACGGTGTGAACCCTTACGGTCTCGAGTCCGTATTCCAGGTAAGGCGAGGTGTATATGGAGAATAAACGATTAATGCAATTGAGCAAACGGGAACGGCAGATCATGGATGTGATCTACATGCTCGGTGAAGCGACTGCCGCCGATGTGCGCAGGAACCTTCCCGAGAAGGTCGGCGACGCCTCTGTGCGCAAGCTGATACGCATCCTGGAGGGGAAAGGCTACCTCGAACACCGGCGGCACGGGCACAGCTATATATACTCGCCAACCATACCGAGGGAGATAGCGAGCCGCCAGGCAGTGAGGCATCTCCTGAGGACGTTCTTTCAGGGTTCCGCCGCAGAGGCCGTCTCAGCCTTGCTCGATGCCAGCGAGGGACAACTCTCCGAAAAGGATATCTTGGAGCTCTCCGCACTCATTCGGGAGGCCCAGGAGAAAGGAAGATAGTGATGTGGTATGGCCTGGTACCGTTCGGTGTGGCTATCATCCTGAATAGTACAATCCTGCTGGGTGTCGGCATGCTCGCATACCGTATCTGTGGGCGGGCATCGGCATCCCTCAAGCATCTGATACTTGTCGGCTCCTTCGCTGGTATTCTCGTCCTTCCTGTTCTCCTCGTTGTACTGCCGACATGGACCCTTCCGGAAATGCCGCAGGCAGACATCCTCGGCCGTATCAAGCAGGCGATCGTGGAGAGCGGGACAGATGAGCCAATAACGGGTGAGGACGACCGAGCAGCCGGTACACGGGACGGGAACCCGGGCCCGGCCGTCCACGGCTCGTCTCCGGGTGGTGACCGGGCCGGCGGGCACGAACACCTCTCACCGTTTCTACGTGCTCTCAGGTGGTATCTCCCGTTCGTTGTGATCATACTCTGGGGAATCGGAGCGCTGACGGTCCTGATCATCCAGATCGTCCGCTGGGCCGGTGCCGGATTTATCGCCCAGATGGCGGTGGAGGTCGGGGACGGTCCGCAGCGGAGGACCCTGGAGCGGATCCGCTGGGAGCTCGGCATTGCCAGACCGGTCGGATTGCTGCGGAGCGGTATGCCGGCCGTGGCCTTCGTGTGGGGAATCGTTCGTAGCTATATCGTGCTGCCGGCCGGTTCGCTCGACTGGTCCGATGAAACATTGGAGGCGGTTCTCAGGCACGAGCTTGCACACGTGAAACGATGTGACAACATGATCCATCTCTTGGCGGTTTTTGCATGTGCCCTCTACTGGTTCAATCCTCTCGTCTGGGCTGCAATGCGGAGGCTGCACTTCGAGCGTGAGGTGGCCTGTGACAATACGGTGATTAATGCCGGTACCGTTGCCTCGGGATATGCGAAGCATCTCATGGAGATCTCGGTGAGGCTCAACGGTCCCCGGAACAGGCAGATCATCCCGGCCGTCATGGCGCACTCGTCGGATGTCAAGAGGAGGTTACTCATGGTTCTCAATACGAATACAAATAGAAAGCCATTAAAGCTGGCAGCCGCATGCGGCACGCTTGCACTCGTTATTCTACTTGCTTTTCCCGTCGCCGCTTTCAGGCCCTGGGCCGAGGTGCGGGAGAGTCGCCGGGATGCTTCAGCTGCGATCCGTGTATCGGAATCTGCGGATGTCGATGTCGGCTCGGAAAGAAAGCGCGTTTCCCTTCGGCTGAACCGGGATGGCAGGAGGCGCCCGCCACGCGGAGACAGGGCAACGTGGAGGATCAAGGGCACCGTACGGCTCGGTAACGGCGATGCAGAGATCGTGAATGCAACCCTGACGAGCCTGGATCAGGACCTCGAGATCAAGGGGAAAAAGGCGATCCTCGATGCGGACGCACCGCTCGGATGCCGGTTCGAGAAGAAGGGGCACCTCGTCGTTATAAAAAAGGCCGACGGCAGGATCCTCAAGTTCCGTGCGGAACCCGGCAAGAAGAAGGAATCGCAGATACGGCTATCGTTTTATATCGACGGGAAAGAGCAGGAGCTCGACGAAGCGCGAAGGCGGGAGTTCAGGGACGTGATGGAAAAAGCCCTCATCCTCGTATCCCACAATAGGAAAAAGGCAGTACGTGATGAGCCAGTGGACATGGACGATACGGGGATTTCCATCGGGAGGAGCGATGAAGACGAGGAGGAATGGGAAGACGATGATGAATCGGACATCATGGATATCCTCGAATACATCAGTAACGAGGTTCATCGGATCGAAGATCGTTACA
>CP070727.1:742886-754344 GCA_020350885.1 bacterium
GACAAACTGGAGCTTCCCCTTCACCGGCGCAGAAAGAACGGCAACACCCGAGGGAACCCTGTTCCTGAATACATCCGCTTGGTTTCTGAGTGCTCCGAGATCGGTCACCGGAATCCTGCCGCAGGCGACACGGACTCCAGCGACCGTGACGGCTGCATCGATGATCTTATCGAGCTCTCCACCAACTTCCCCCCTCTCAGCGCGCCGAAGCTCGCGTCGTGTCCGCTCAAGCTCCTCCTGGAGGGCCCGAAACCGTGCCGTCACCTCTGCTCGAGATACACTCATGATCGATCCGAGTTCGTCGATCTGGTCGACGATCCCCTGCACGTAGGCGAGCGCACCCGCACCGGTTGCGGCCTCGATCCGCCTGACACCTGCAGCGACACTGCTTTCGGAGAGGATCACCATGAGTCCGATCTGGCCCGTGTTGCCGATATGCGTTCCACCGCAGAGCTCCAGCGAGATATCACCCACTCTGACGATCCGCACCTGTGTCCCGTACTTTTCATCAAAGAGGGCCATGGCTCCCTGCTCGACGGCCTTCTGGTAATCCATCCATTCGGTACGGACCGGAATCGCCTCACGTATCCAACGATTCACCTGCTCTTCTATCTTCTTCTTTGCCTCCTTCGAGAGGGCCTGGAAGTGATTGAAGTCGAACCGCAAATGCTCCGCATCCACGAGCGAGCCAGCCTGTGTAACATGCCGACCGACCACCTCCCTGAGGGATGCGTGCAAGAGGTGTGTCGCCGTGTGGTTCCGTGCGATGGCGAGTCTGCGTTCGTCATCCACCTGAACATGGACACGCCTTTCACGTTCGATCGCCTTCCTGAGACGATCGGCCGGTTCATCGCTTTCAATGAGATGGACCACATCCCCCCCACGTTTGAAGACATCCATGACCTTGAACCGCTTGCCGGCGAGGTCGATCCAACCGATATCGGCGACCTGCCCTCCCGAGGTCGCATAGAAGGGCGTTCGGTCGAGAATCAGCTCGAGCGCCGCTCCCTCGGAACGGAGCCATGCGATATCGCCTCTCTCGGACTTATCGAGTAGACGGTACCGCCTGACCTCTGCTACGCCGCTGACACTCTCGTACCCTATGAAGCTCGAACTCTCCCCGCTCGAGAGATCGATCATAGAGACGATCTCCTGCTCGTCGACGGTAAAGGCGCTCCCTTGCTGGGCGCGACGTCGCTGATCCTCCATGGCCCGGGTGAAACCGTCCTCATCGATACCGAGGCCCTGCCCTGATGCGAGCTCCCGTGTCAGCTCTACCGGGAGGCCGTAGGTATCGTAGAGCATAAAGACCTTCTCCCCGTCGATCGCCGTACCACCCAGCTCCTTGACATCATGGGCGATGGCTCCGAATCGAGCCTTCCCGTCCTCGAGTGTCCTGAAAAAGCTCTCCTCCTCGGCGCGGATGATCATCGCCGTGTCCCTGCGCCGCTCCTCGAGCTCGGGGTAATCCGCCCGCATGATATCGGCTACAACATCTACCAGCGTATGGAGAAAGGGCTCGGTGATCCCGAGCGAGTAAAACTTCGTGAGTGCCCTCCTGAGCAGCCTGCGAACCAGGTACCCCCGTCCCTCGTTAGCAGGGTAGATACCCTCGGAGATGGTGAAGGCCAGTGCGCGGGCGTGATCGGCAACCATGTTGATACCCATCTGCCCCTCGCGGTCGATCGTGACACCCGTCGGGATCATTTCGGCGAGCCGTTCGACGATCGGGCTGAAGAGATCGGTGTGAAAGTTGTCCGGAACGCCCTGCATGATCGTAGCCAACCGTTCGAGCCCCAAGCCGGTGTCGATTCCGGGTTTCTCGAGCGGAATATATTCGCCCGCTTCGTCGAAGAAGAACTGTGGGAAAACGAGATTCCAGAACTCGAGGTAGCGATCGCAGTCGCACCCGGGGGCGCACGACTTCTCCCCACACCCCTTCTCCACCCCCGTATCGAAGTAGATCTCCGAGCACGGGCCGCAGACACCGGTCTTACCCACTGGTCCCCAGAAGTTGTCGTCCTTGCCGAGGCGAAATATGCGCTTCTTCCCCAGCCCGATCTCCTTGTTCCAGATGGTGAACGCCTCGTCGTCCTCCTCGTAGACACTCACATAGAGTTTGTCCTCCGGAAGCTCGAGGAGATCGACGACGAACTCCCAGCCCCACCGGATCGCCTCGAGTTTGAAATAATCGCCGAAGCTGAAGTTGCCGAGCATTTCGAAAAAGGTATGATGCCGGAGCGTCTTGCCGACGCTCTCGAGATCGCCCGCCCGCAGGCATTTCTGCACGCTCGTCGCCCTCGTATAGGGAAGATTGTCTGGCTGGAGGTAATAGTCCTTGAACTGCACCATTCCCGCCGATGTGAAGAGGAGTGTCGGGTCTCCTTTCGGTATGAGCGGGGCACCCGGGACCTCCGTATGCCCCCGCTCGACGAAGAACTCGATATAAGCCCGACGTATCTCGTGCGCCGATCGAATACTGCTATTCATCGTCCTCTCCGGTGATCTCTCCTCTCAATATCCGGGCGCAGATGCCGTTGACGAGATCACTGCTGAATCCCCTCCGAAGAAGGAAGGCGTTGATCTTCCTGACCGAACGCTTCCTGTCGACACCCCGGCCGAGCTTGCCGCGTGCGAGCCGTAGTGCAAGCTCATGCTCCGTATCGGATGTAAGCTCCTCGGTGAGCACCCTCTCGATCGTATCCCGGGCCACCCCGAGGCGCCCGAGCCTGTGCCGCACGAGATGCGGACCCGACGGGCGATGCATAACCGTGAACCGCACGTACTCGCGAGCGAGCCGTTGATCATCCAGGTACCCCTGGCCCTTGAGATCCTCGACGATATCCTCGATGACCCCAGCGGAGCCGATACCGGCCTCAGCCAGGGCATTGCGGATCTCCCATTCGGTTCGGTCGCGCCGTGTGAGCATCCTGTAGCTAAGCGCGATCCCTGCGGATCGCGCCCAGCTACCTTCAAGCTTCTCGAGCCGTCCCTCATCGAGCTCCGCACCCACCTCGAGGAGCGGCTCGGTCAAGGAATCCTTCACGACGAGAAAGCGTCTTCCCTTGAGCGTACGGAGTTCATTGAGCTTACCGCCCCGGCGCCGGACCTCGACGACCCGATCGGGCACGCTATTTCGATTTCTCACCCTCGGGCCTCACGGGCGCAGGAGCGGAAACGAGCCCGTAGTGCTCCCGCACGCTCCCGTCGATCTTTTTACGTATATCCTTGTTTTCCTTCAAGAAGATCCGGGCGTTGTCCTTTCCCTGCCCCAACCGTACATCCCCGAAGGAGTACCAGCTTCCCGTCTTCGTCACGATCCCCGAAGCCGCTCCGAGCTCGAGAAGATCTCCCTCCATGCTGATACCCTCCCCGTAGAGTATCTCGAATTCAGCCTGTCTGAAGGGGGGCGCGACCTTGTTCTTTACCACCTTCACCCGCGTCATGTTGCCGACAACGCTGTCTCCGTCCTTGATCTGACCGATACGCCTGATATCCATACGGATCGTACTGTAGAATTTCAGTGCGTTGCCGCCGGAGGTGGTTTCGGGATTACCCCAGAGAACCCCGATCTTCATCCGGATCTGGTTCGTGAAGATCATGCATGTTCGTGACTTCGAGACGGCGCCGGCAATCTTGCGTAGGGCTTGTGACATCAGCCTGGCCTGGAGCCCGACGTGTGAATCGCCCATCTGTCCCTCGATCTCGGCCGCCGGCACGAGGGCGGCCACGGAATCGATCACGACGGCATCGATCGCGCCGCTCCGGATGAGGACCTCGGCGATCTCGAGGGCCTGCTCGCCCGTGTCCGGCTGTGATATTAGCAAATTGTCGACATCGACGCCGATCTTTCTCGCGTAGCCCACATCGAGTGCGTGTTCGGCATCGATGAAGGCCGCCACACCGCCCATACGTTGTGCATTGGCGATGATCGAGCAGGTCAGCGTTGTCTTGCCCGAACCCTCGGGCCCGTATATTTCGATGACCCGCCCCCGGGGAACGCCTCCGATACCGAGTGCGATATCGAGCGCGAGGCTCCCGGTCGAGATGCTCTCGACCGGAATCATGGCTCCTTCACTCCCGAGGCGCATGATCGAACCCTTACCGAACTGCTTTTCGATCTGATCGACGGCGATTTCCAGAGCCTTCTGCTTGTTCGTTTCCTTTTCCTTCATCTTTCTCATCTCCATCCTCCCACGTCTACCACCCATGTTTATACTCTCAATGCAACCAACGGGTAGAATCGTCTCATCAACCTCCCTTCCCTCCCCCGATAAGACCGACACCGAAATGCCGGATCCGTTCGACGCTTCCACTCGAAACCCTGTCACAGGGGTGTAACCATCTTCTTATAGCACCTGAATCGAATGATTTCAAAGGGAAATTGGGATTCATCCCGTACAATCGAACTGTTCGATCTCCTCGTAGACGGCGCCCGTCCGCCTGAGATGGCTGCGCATGAGAACGAACGAATCGACCTGTTGCGCTGGAGTGCCGGGAAGCGGCGGTACGGTGGTGAGCAGATTTCGCACCTGAGGCGGGAGTGGGCGCTTGATCCTGGCGAGGGTGAGATGGGCACGAAACGGTCGACGTTCACGGGGAAAACCGATCTGCTCCAATGCTCCCTCAAGCGCCCCTGCAAGCGTTGCGAGCTCCTCGTGACCCTCTTTCAACTCGTAGAATATTACCCGGGGCCTGGAGAGCGAAGGGAATACGCCGAAGCCGCCGTATGCAAGGCGGAAGGGGGGTATCCGCGGTGCAACGGATAAGGCCGCCTCGCCCAGCTCGCGGAGGCGATCCTCCTCCACATCCCCGAGGAACTTCAATGTCATGTGGTAGTTTTCGGGGGGAATCCAGCGCCAGGGAGGATTCTGGACCGGAAAAGTCTCGATCTGGCGCTCCACGATCCGTTTCACCGAGTCTGCCGTTACAACGGCGAAGAAGAGCCGCATCACCGTGATCCTTTCAAAGAGTGTGAGAGTGCTGTCAAGGGCCACCCGCTCCCGGTCGAGGCCCCACACTGAACTGCTCGATACGCTCCCGCTCACCCATCAGAATCAATCTGAGGAGATCGAGTGTGTGGAACACCGTCCGGCTGCGGATCATGCTGCGATCACCCGGCAGCATGAGCCGCTGTACGTACTGTCCTTCGGAGCAGGCACAGCCGACGTAGCACAATCCGACGGGCTTGGCTCCGATGCCCCCGCCCGGCCCCGCGATACCCGTCGTGGCAAGAGCGAAATCCGCCATTGATCGCTCACGTGCGCCGACTGCCATCTCGGCGCAGACCTCGCTGCTCACGGCACCGAACCGCCCGAGCGAGGCTGCCGCCGTTCCCAAACGTTCGATCTTCGCATCGTCACCATAGGTGATCCATCCTTCGACGAAGACATCGCTGGCGCCGGGGACGGAGACGATCGTCGAAGCGAGCAGACCACCGGTTACCGACTCAGCAACGGCGAGCTTCTCTCGCCGTGATGCAAGCATCTCGAGAACCATCTCCTCCATCCTGCGATCGCCGGCAGCGTAGAGATAGCTTCCGAACGCGAGACGGATCTCCTCATGGATGTCACCGGTCAATGCAGAGGCATACAGGTACAGATCGACGCCACTCGGCGAGGATATGATCGCGGGCTTACCCGCATCCGCCGCTACCGGTATCCCGGCGAGGCGTTCCTGAACCTCGGTCTCGGTGAGCGCAAAGGTCCGAAACCGTATCCGTTTCTCTCCCTGCCCCTCTCGGAGACGGGGCAGAACGTACGAATCGAACATCGCCCGCATCTCCGCCGGAACGCCCGGCAGCAGGAAGAGATCGTATCCTGGTCCGGCGATCAGGAGCCCGACTGCAAGTCCCACCGTGTTCGGCAAGGTCACGGCCCCGGCGGGAATCCTACCCTGATCCCGGTAGGAGTCCGGCATAGACCGACCGAACCCCCTGAACCGTTCGGCGATCTCTACCACGATTTCGTCTCTGAACTCGGTCTCGAGCTCCAGTCCCCGTACGGCGGCCTCTTTCGTAATATCGTCGGTCGTGGGGCCGAGGCCGCCGGTAACGATTACGATCCTGCTTCGTTTCACGGCACACACGATCTCCCGCGCTAAAGAATCGACACCGTCAGGCAGTACAGAGACCCTCGAGGGTTCGAGCCCGACAGCCGAGCAGCAGCGAGAGAGGTAACGTGCATTGTCCTCCTGCACCTCGCCCCTGAGCACCTCGTCACCGACAGTTATGATTTCCAGTCGTTTCTTCATTGAACGGTTACCCATGGCACCAGTGCCGCACGGTCCGATCCGCATGCGGATGCATCATACGATCATATGACATGAAACACGCCGGTGAGAACAAACAGTACCAGGCGGGCGTAGGCACCTGCGATCAGATCATCCGTGACGACGCCGAACCCTCCCTTGAGTCCCTGAGACCTTCCCACTGGAAACGGCTTGACGATGTCGAATATACGAAAGAGGAGAAATCCCAAGATCCCGGCGGCCAGTGTCGGCTCGACACCCAGGAACGTCACCTGCATCCCCACGACCTCGTCGATTACGATTACATGAGCATCCTTGCCGTGATACCTTTCCATTTCCCACGAAAGGTAGATGGCGATCGGTACGAGCACTATGAGGGCAACGGGATGGGCAAGTACCCTTCCGCCCGGTATGAAGAGGTAGCAAAGCAGCCACACGAAGCTTGCAAACGTGGCTGGCGCAAATGAAAAAAACCCGGCATAGAAGAAAGAACCGAACAACGTGACGATAAATCTACGCATTCCGCTCCTCACCGTACATTGACTGAGAATAACCGGCAATCGACAAGCGGGCAAGTACTTTCAATCTGTCGAGACACGAGAACTTCAACGACGGACAATCGTGGGGAATGGATGAAGAGTATCAAATGATCAGGAGAGGTTTCGAAGCACTCCCTTTGCCACCGATTTGAGAGTATCGAAGACACCCACACCCTGTGTTGCGATGCCCTCGAAGTAAGGGTATTTCTTGGGATTGAGCTCCTGCTCGAGATCCTCGATGGAGATGATATCTTCGAGGTCACGTTTATTGTACTGGATCGAATACGGAAGATCGTCGAGCTTCAGGTTGTACTCGGACAGGTTCTCGTGGAGATTGTACAGGCTCTCGATATTGGCATCGTAACGACTCTGCTGTGAATCCGCAACGAAGATGATACCGTCGACGCCGCGCAGGATGAGTTTCCGGCTGGCATCGTAGTATACCTGGCCCGGTACTGTATAGAGATGAAACCGTGTCCTGAAACCCTTGACCTTTCCCAGCTCGAGCGGCAGGAAATCGAAGAAGAGGGTACGATCCATCTCGGTTGCGAGGGTGATGAGCTTGCCCTTGGTCTCCGGGGTAACCTTGTCGTATATGTACTGGATATTGGTCGTCTTTCCGCAGAGGCCCGGACCATAGTATACGATCTTCACGTTGATCTCGCGGGATGAGTAGTTGATTAGCGACAATGTAATGTCTCCCTAGTCTGAGAAAAGGCTGTCGATCTCCAACTCCGCCTCTACGGTGAACTCCTCGTCGAACTCGGTCATCTCTTCATTCTCGTACTCGAGCTTGTCGTAGAGCCTGCGGATCACCGATCCCAGGGCCTCGACGGCCTTCTTCGTCCTCAGGCGAACGAGCCCCAGTGTCGTGCGCTTGTCGAAGAGCACTACGAGAATGATATCCTTCTCGACCCGGGCCAGATACATGCTCTCGTTGCTACCTTGATGGTAGAGCGTCGAAAAGTCCTTCTCGCCAATGAGCTTGGCAAGCTGTGCATTCGCCTCGAAGTCTGCGGCACAGAGAGATGCGAAGCTGTGCATATCGAACTCCGGCTCATCGCCGACGCTCGATATGAGCTGTCCCGTCTTGTCCAAGAGCAGCACACTCGTTGCGTTCGAGTTCTTCAAGAGTTCCTGGATTGTTGTGTTGATCGCCCAGTAATCCTCTTCGAATAGTTTCCAGTTCGTTCTTACCATTGCCGTTCTCGCTTTCCCCTATTTCAGACAGCTTTCAGATCGGTTCTCGACCCTCAAGGGCTTTCGAAATCGTCCCCGAATCGATATATTCGAGGGAGCTACCGAGCGGGAGCCCCCGGGCGGGCCTCGTTACCTTCACGCTATACCTCTTCAGCATTCTCGATATATACAGTGCCGTCGTATCACCCTCTATGCTCGGATTGGTGGCCACGATTACCTCCCGTATTCCCTCTTCCTTGACACGTTCTTCGAGCCTCTCGAGGTTCAGATCCTCCGGTCCAATCCCATCAAGGGGGGATAACACGCCGTGCAGCACATGATAGCGGCCCCGGTATTGACCGGAGCTCTCAAGAATGTAAAGGTCGGCCGGCCGTTCAACAATGCATAGGACGCCATCCGTCCGTGACGAATCGTTGCAGATTTCGCAGATTTCGCTTTCTGCAAGGTTTCCGCACCTTCTGCAACTTCCGATACGTTCCTTGACTTGCAAGAGCGTTTCGGCAAAATCCCGGACCTCCTCCTCCTCCATCGCAAGCACCGCAAACGTAAGTCTACGGGCCGTTTTCTCGCCAACGCCGGGCAACTTTTTGAAATGCTCCAGTAATGCCTTCAGCAATGGGAGACCGTAATCCATTATCCACTCCTCACGTATGCAAAAATCTTGCCTTAAACGGGCTTGAATGAAAAAGAGATGGGACGGGTATGGGAAAAATAGCGCATCAAAAAAGACCCGGGATCGGAAGCCCCCCGGTGAGTGAGCTCATCTCGGCCTTGATCAACTCATCGACCTTGGTGCGGCCCTCGTTGAGGGCGGCGATGATTAGATCTTCGAGCATTTCGGTATCGGATGGATTGACCACCTCGGGATCGATCTTGATCGAAACGACCTCGTGCCTGCCGTTCATAACGACCGTTATCATGCCGCCGCCCGCCGTCACCTCGACCGTCTTATCCGCCAACCGTGCCTGCATCTCGGCCAGCTTGGCTTGGACCTGCTGGGCCTGCTTGAGGAGCTTTCCAAAATCCTTCATTCCACGATCCTCCTGCTACGCTGATCCTTACCTACGAGGACCCCGTCAAACTCTTCTATCAAACGCTTGACCATCGGCGCATCCCCGGCCAGCTTCTCGAGCCGAGGGTCTGGTTTCGGGCGATCCTTCACAACTTCTTCCTTCTCCCGAGGCGTCTCCTTCACCGACTCATCCGTCTCGATGATCAATCTCCGTCCGAAGAACCGTTCCATGTGTGACTCGATATACCGCCGGTTCCTCTCCTCGCGGATCATCTCCCGGGCAAAACGGTTCTGCGGACTGAATGCAAGGATCAACCGGTCTCCCCGTATGCCCTTCACCTCTGCAGACATGAGCCAGATCCCCAGTGTGAGCTTCGCCTCACGAACCTGCGCAAGGAAGCGTTCCCATTCCCCTCTGCCGCCGAGCTCCCGGAGGGATTCCGTACTGGAACACATCTCGCCGGCGACCGTCGGCTCCATCCCGACCGGGGCTGCCTCTCGAACCACCGGCTCCACCCGGGAGGGCTGTGGCCCGGCCGGTGGAAACGGTGACGCCCCGTGTCCGTGTGGGGATTCATCGGCACCGACCTCAACGGCGATCGCCTGCTGGTCGGCACCCCCCGCATGCGCCTCGGCACGCGCCGAGGAACCGCCGGAGCGCTCTGCGTTCCCGCCGCCCCGTGAGGGCCGCCGGGCGTGCGAGGAGGCGGACCCATCCCCCGTATCGTTCGATGGCGGACTACCGCCGGTTGCAGTCGAAGTACGGCCCCTCCCCCCTGTAATCCCTTTATTATCAATTGATTCGAGCGCTCTCAGAAGCTTCGAGAGCTCTACCGCAGAATCCCATGATGCCGCCTCCGTCAGTGCCGCCTCGAGATGGTAACGAGGCTGGTGTGATCCCTTGAGCTCCCTGAACGCTATCGACGCCGCACGAAAGAGGTAGAGAAGATCCTCGGTGCGAAACGCCTCCGCTATCCGTTTCTGCTCCTCGATTTCGGCTTCGGTGAGATCGAGCCAGTCGTGTGATGCCCCCTCACCGATACTGAGCACGAGCAGGTTGCGCAAGCCTTCGATGTATGCAAGGAAGAACTCCTCGATATCGCTCCCCGACGAGACGACACGGTCGACGATTGTGAGTACGCCGCCGCGATCCCGCCCGGCCAGGCAGGCGAGGAGATCGTTGACGAGTTGCGAATCGACAAGCCCGAGCACCCGCCGTACGAGGCCGATATCCACAGCCCGATCGGCAGCCGAGATACACTGGTCCAGCAGGCTCTCTGCATCCCGCATACTCCCTTCGGCTCGCCGCGAGATCAGCACCAGGGCTTCATGTTCGCACTCGATTCTTTCCTGGCTACATATCTTCTCGAGCTGGCCGGTGAGCTCAGAGAGCTCGAGCCGCTTGAAATTGAAGCGCTGGCATCGCGAGAGGATGGTGGCGGGAACCTTGTGCGGTTGCGTTGTTGCGAATACAAGGTACACATGGGCGGGCGGTTCCTCGAGTGTCTTCAACAGGGCGTTGAATGCCTGCGGCGTGAGCATGTGAACCTCATCGATGATATATATCTTGGCCTTGCTCTGGGACGGTGCGTACCCGATCTTCTCCCGGAGATCCCGTATCTCATCGATCCCGCGGTTGGAGGCGCCGTCTATCTCGATACTATCCAGATGGCGGCCTTCCATGACCGCTTTGCAGGAGGAGCACTTGTTGCACGGTTCGGATTCTTCGGGTCCCTCGCAGTTGATCACCTTCGCCAGCAGCCTCGCCGTCGTCGTCTTGCCGCATCCCCTGGGGCCCGCGAAGAGGTACGCATGGGCGAGCCTCCCTTTCTCGGCGGCCTTCTGAAGTGTTCGGGTCACGTGATCCTGGCCGACGACCTCCGAAAACCGTTGCGGACGCCACTTCCTGGCAAGTATCAAATAGGACATCGGATCTTCACCTGCACTCCGGATGGAGATCGTGCACCCGGCCTCGTAAGGCGCCCCCGGCTCTTGCGAAGGGGTTAGCTCCAACCAGGTTGTTCCGCGGCACATGAGAATGACCGCGTACCGCTGCTACCTTCCGGTCCTGACGGGGTTGGCGGGTTCTCATTGCGCGGGACCTGACCATCGACACCACTACCCGCCGCCGATCGCTCGAAGGAAGCACTTCCTCAACCGGGATTTCAGCCCCGCTATAGCGGATTGCGGGTACAGGGCACCGCTACCTCCCCACCTAGCACGACCAATCTTCTTGCTATTTTCCCTTAACCACTTTTACTGGAAGATGAATAGCTTTTTATCAATCTGGCGGAGAGGGTGGGATTCGAACCCACGGGGCGGGTTACCGCCCACACGCTCTCCAGGCGTGCCAATTCAACCGCTCTTGCACCTCTCCTTGTCTTTGCCAAACACGAAAAACCGGCTTTTAAATCAAAAACTGTTTTTTTAAAATTCCTCTATGGCGGAGAGAGAGGGA
>CP070727.1:754444-827372 GCA_020350885.1 bacterium
CGACGGAGCCCAGATATCCTTGTTGAGATATATGACAATGCTATTGTCCCAGTAATTTGAAAAGGCGAGATCCATATCCCCGTCCCCATCAAAATCCCCGCAATTCATGCCGCCTGTCTTGTTGGAGGGCGCCGAAGACCAGGTAGGAGTTGTCTTCAATCTGCTATTCTCGTTCAGGTAGATCGTGTTCGGCTGATCGTAATTGCCGAAGGCCAGATCGAGGTCACCGTCCCCGTCGTAGTCGATCCATTCCACGCAATATGAATAATTGATTGGTACGGAACTCCATTCAGGATAGTCAGTAAGAGTGCCGCCATCATTTTCATATACGGTGTTGGATTGGCCCTCGTTCGCGAAGGCCAGATCGAGGTCGCCGTCCCCGTCATAATCCCCCCAGGCGACGCATCTGGAATTGTTGGAGGGTTGTGACATCCAAATCTCGTTATGGTACTTATAGAATGTTCCGCCTTCGTTACGGTATAGAAAATTGCGACCGGCGTATGCGGCAGTCGCCAGGTCAAGATCTCCATCATTATCATAATCTCCCCATGCAACATCCTTACGGTTACCACTGCTCGGGAACACACCGTAGAAAGGGTCTTCAGAGAGGGTGCCTTCAACGTTGAAATAGATACCCATACTTATCACACCGGACTCATTTACAAAGGCGAGATCGAGGTACCCGTCACCGTTGCAGTCTCCCCATGCAATTGCTATGGTCTGCGATATATCAGACGAGGTCCATACCGGATCGCTCGTGAGGGAGTCGCCGTCGTTACGGTAGAGGGTATTATATGCACCCGTCATTGTACGGTTGGCGCACGCCAGATCGAGGTCGCCGTCACGGTCGTAATCCCCCCAGGCGATGTCTCTCGGGTCCGGCGGATTCACACTCCATACGGGGGTCATCGATAGCACACCACCGTCATTACGATATAGCACCACATCAAAGGCAGCGCATGCGAGGTCGAGATCACCGTCCCGATCGTAATCACCCCAGGCGATAGCATATGGATCGTTGATCGTCAAACTCTTGACAGCCTGAGGGAGGAGGGAATCAGCCGCCGGCACCTCGATATTGAATCTCCACACATGGGAATGGACGAGGGATTCCCCCGTCGAAGAGGCGACTGCATCCGTCAGAATCACTTCAACCACCTCGCCCGTGTGAAAAACCGAATCGGGGTCCAGGACGGCATACAGGTCACCGGAATGCGTGCTGATGCTGCCGGTCATGGCTCCGCTCAGATAACCGTATGCCGTGAAGCTCGAACTTGATACTGTCGGCGGATTCAGCGCATACGTGAATTGTGCTTCCATGTCCATCGATAGATCGATATCGAGTGCGTTCGAGGCGGGAGCCGTTGAGTGCACCGCGAATCCCGAACGATAGACCTTGTTCGATCTGTACGCGTTCATTCCCACAGCAAGGTCCAGATCCCCGTCTCCGTCGAAGTCCCCCCAATCGAAGCTATCTGTAGCGTAGTAGTCCTCACTGGTAATACAAACCGGATCTGAATTCAGGACGCCGGTATCGTTGCGATAGATGACCTCTGGTTGCCCCCGATTGCAACAGGATAGATCGAGATCCCCGTCACCATCGTAATCGACCCAGGATACGGAGTTGGTATAGTAGCTGGGGGTGGAGACCCAGGACTCCGTGAAGCCACTGCCCACATCGTTATGGTAAATCCGGTTCTGTCCTCCGTAGTTTCCACAGGCGAGATCGACAAATCCGTCGCTGTCGTAGTCTCCCCAAGAGATGCTGTACGTCACTCTGGATGCGGGACCGCTCCATACGGGATTACCGGTCAGCCAACCACCGTCGTTCCGGTAGAGATTACATGTCTCGCCCGCACCTGAATTGGCACAGATGAGATCCAGATCACCGTCGTTGTCGTAGTCTCCCCATGCCACGCTTTGTGTCGAGCAGACCGGAGTCGATGTCCAGACCGGATCGGCCGTAAAGGTGCCGCCGTCGTTTCGGTACACCGTGTTGGATGCGCCTATGTTTCCAAATGCGAGATCCAAGTCGCCGTCTCTATCGTAGTCCCCGCATGCCACACTGGTCGTATTGTTGGTTGGATTCGAGTTCCAGTCACCATACGCGGAGATATACCCATTGTAATTGAGATGTACGGTATTTGACTGCGAGTAATAGTTACCCAACGCGAGATCCGGGTATCCGTCTCCGTTGAAATCTCCCCAGGCTATGGAATACGGCCGGAGAGCTGGATCCACGTAATCGACGGGCTCATCGGTCAAGATTCCGCTGTCGTTACGATAAATTGTAGTCGGCTCATCATCCTGCCGGTTTGCGCATGCGAGATCCAAATCCCCGTCATTATCCACATCCCCCCAGGCGACACAGCGCGTATAATAGAATCGCTCAGACAGCCAAACCGCATCGACATTCAGAGAATCCCCGTTGTTAATCGACTCGACGGTGAAACGCCACACATAATGGGGGTTCAGATTCGTTCCGACCCTGGATTTGATTCCATCGGTTAGGGTGGCCTCAACGACCTCTCCCGCGTGAAGGAGCAAATCGGGATCGAAGACGGCTGTCGTCTCGCTGTTTGCCATCGAGTAAGTTCCGGCCAATTGCCCTGTTTGAAAGCTTTGTACGACAAATGACGTATCCGTAAATGACGCAAGATCCATCTTCTGGTTGAATGTGGCCTGCACATTCTCATCCCGGCTAACGTTCAGGCTGTTAACGACCGGATCGGTCGAGACGAGCGCCGGCGCCGGAACCGTGGTTCTGTAATACACGGTATTCGGTTCATTGAAGTAGTTCGCACAGGCAATCTCCAGGTCGCCGTCTCCGTCGACATCCCCCAAGGTGATGCCAATGGTCATATATGTGACACTCGTGCCCCATGTCGGATTCGTCGCGATTGACCCTCCTTCGTTGAAATAGATAACATTCGCTTCACCAAAGTTCCCGCAGACGAGATCGAGATCGCCATCCCCGTCAATATCTCCCCAGACTATGTCTTGAGTATTCAAATTCGGCGTCGAAGTCCATGCAGCGGAAGACGTCAATGTGCCTGCATCGTTTCGGTAGATGCCGTTCGGTTGATTATAGTTCCCGCAGGCGAGGTCGATGTCGCCGTCACCGTCGTAGTCGCCCCAGGCGACGCTGCCGGTGGGCAGCTCTTCGACCGAGCTCCAGACGGGATCGGTTGTCAGTGTTCCGTCATCGTTCCGGTAGAGTGTGTTCGCGCCGTTCCAGTTGCCGCATGCAAGGTCCAGGTCACCGTCACCATCGTAGTCACCCCAGGCAACGCTCTCGGTATAATAGGTGGATGTCGAGTTCCAGACAGGCTCGGTGGTCAAGAGTCCACCGTCATTGCGATAGATTGTATTTGTTGTATCGCCGCCGAAATTCGCAGAGTTCCCGCATACGAGGTCGAGATCTCCGTCTCCGTCGTAATCCCCCCAGGCAATATCCCGCGTATCGTTGGCCGGTGTCGAGCTCCAGATGGGATTCGAAGTGAGTACCCCGTTGTCATTCCTGTATATTGTATTTGACTTCCCACCGTTTCCGCATGCGAGGTCGAGGTCGCCGTCACCGTCGCAGTCACCCCACGCGATGCATAACGTGGAATCCGCCATAGTCGCAGTCCATACCGGATCCTTCGTCAAATAGCCGCCGTCATTTCGATAGACCTCACTCGGTTCATCAATATATCCGAAGGCGAGATCCAGGTCTCCGTCGTTATCGTAATCCCCCCAAGCTGAAGAGTAAGCCCGTGCGGTAGTATTCGACAGCCAGTACGGCCATCTATAGAGGGAATCCCCGTTGTCGATTGCCCCGACGGTGAATCGCCAGACGTAGGGCTCATCGAGGGGAGTTTCGAGAGCCGACTCGATGTCGGTTGTAACAACGGCTTCAATTATCTCGCCCGCATGAAAGAGAGAGTCCGGATTGAAGACAGCGGTCGAATCGTTATCCGTCATCGAGTATATACCTGTGAGGTGGCCGCTCTGGTAACTGTTCACTATAAACGTGGTGTCCACAATGGTCGATGAAGCCATTGCCTCGTTGAATGTCGCCTCTACATTTGCATCCCGGAGAACATCGTTGGCGTTCGAAACGGGATCGGTCGAGATGAGCTCCGGCTCGGACACTATGACGTTGTAATACACAGTATTCGGTTGATATTCGAAGTTCCCGCAGGCGAGCTCCAGATCCCCGTCACCGTCCAGATCACCCCAGGCAACGCCGCGTGTATAATAGGTGGAATCGGAGAGCCAGGCCGCACTCGTCTCGAGCGTTCCTCCAAGATTACGATAGACCGTATTCGACTGGCCATTGTTCCCACATGCAAGGTCCAGATCCCCATCCCCATCGTAATCGCCCCATGCGATGCTATAGGTAGTGCGACCAGATAGTGGAGCCCATACAGCGGTAGATGTCAAAACTCCTGCGTCGTTACGGAATATGGCGCTTCCCCATTCGGTCCCGAAGGCGAGGTCGAGATCACCATCCCCATCATAATCCCCCCAGGCGACACTGGTCGTGTAAGCCGATGTCAGAGGGCTCCAGACAGGGTCGGTCGTCAAGGTTCCGCCGTCGTTCCGATAGAGTGTGTTCAGATCGGAGTAGTAGTTTGCGCACGCAAGGTCGAGATCGCCGTCGTTGTCGTAATCCCCCCAGGCAACACCTGTCGTATTATTGCTTGGTGTCGAGCTCCAGACGGGATCGGCAGTCAGTATTCCATCGTCATTGCGATAGAGTGTGTTCGCCTGGGCGAAGTTCCCACAGACGAGGTCGAGGTCGCCGTCCCCGTCGTAGTCCCCCCATGCGACACCGTACGTTGTATTAGCTGAATTGGAGCTCCATGCGGGACTCGTCGTTAGAGTTCCGCTATCGTTTCGGTGTATCATATTCGGATCGTTTTGGTTGCCACAGGCGAGATCGAGGTCGCCATCCCCGTCGTAGTCTCCCCAGGCGATACCTCGAGTAACGGTAGAATATACAGTTGAATTCCATACCGGATCACCGGTGAGGATTCCCCCATCATTACGGTAGAGTGTAGTCGATCCCGTGCCCCCTCCCACCGCATTCCCACAGGCGAGGTCAAGATCGCCATCGTTGTCGTAATCCCCCAACGCCACGCAGCACGTCGCATTGAGCGTCGTCGATATCCAAGACGGCCCATGATAGAGAGAGTCGCCGACGTCTGCCGTCTCGACAGTGAAGCACCAGACGTACGGCGTCTGGAGGGGTGTTCCCCCCGCCGATGTGATGTCGGTTGTTAATATAGCTTCCATCATCTCACCGGGAAAAAGGATAGAATCCGGATCGAACGTTGCAGTCATACCGTCTTTCGACAGGGAGTAATATCCGACGTTCTTCCCCGACAGGAAACTGTAGATAATAAAAGTGGTATCATTGATTGTCCCTTTGCTCATGAGGGTGTCGAAGGTTGCCGAAATACTTGTGGTATCATCAACGTTGATTTGATTGTTTTGAGGATTGGTCGAGGTAACCTCAGCGGAGTGGATGGCGCCGTATACCATGCACAGCGATATGGCCGTCAATAACAAAACTAGCAATTTATTCATAACACACCCCCAAACGAACCGACGCAAAGTCCGTACGAATACATATCGATTGAATTTCCTAAGTTAACGAGCTGTTTCCAAGTTTAGCAGAAACTGGTGGAATAGTCAATTGCAGCGACTGTCTAAGCCAGCGTGGCTGGTGGCTTTGGGGACTGCTATACGCTACTACCCCCGCCAGAGATATCTATGATTGCAGCACTCGTGCCCCTGCATGAGGGTCTTGTCACGGACCATGGTTATCTTGTCGTTGAATGAATTTGCCCAGGCGTAATCCCCCCAGCAGACCGCGGCGTATCCGATATGACCGGCCTCGGCATGGAGGAAGGTGTCGGCCCAGATACACTCGGTCACCTTGAGTTCGAAGACCGTGTCCGTGTCCTCTACGATCTCCTTCGTCAGCACATTCTCGTATCCGGCCCGGAATTGTTTCACGTATGCTTCGAAGCTGTTATCGGAAGATCGATCAGCTTGGCTCTTGCCGAATACCGTCATCTTCTCGGCCGTTATCCTCTTGAGAAATTCTATCGTTCGTTCTCTCCCCCACTCCTTCTCCAGCTCCTTCGCAAGGTCTACGAATTCCCGGTACCGGTTCGCGTAGAACTGGCGGTACGTGAGTTTCCTGCCGAATTCCTTGTCAAAATTGTGTAAAGCCTCCTGAACCTCTTGTTCTTCGTCGGATAGAGACAATGCAAACAAGTGCCTGGTTCCAACGAAGGTCAGTGCACAAGCCGGAGCCACCCGAGTCAGGAAGAACCGGCGGCCAGGGTCGAAAGCACTCCTTTTCTTCATCATGTCCTCCTTCTGCAAGCCTTTATTGTCCATCCTGTGGATCGTATATCCATTATACCAATAAATACTGGTGGGCGAAGCAGGACTTGAACCTGCGACCTCCTGCTTGTAAGGCAGGCGCTCTGACCAACTGAGCTATTCGCCCACCCTAGAATAGTGCGAGAGGTATGAGAATGCAGTAGCCGAGGACGAGGAGCGCAGGGGCCAGAGAGATCGAGTTCTTTGCCAAGAAGATATAGCCGACCACTATCGAGACCAGGCCGATGATCAGCAAGATGTTCCTGGCTTTCCGCACGAAATGCATGTTTTATTCATCCTCCTCAAGACGTTTTACCGATATCTATCAAAGATAGTTCCAGTCTATCACAAGTCAAGCTCTTCGTTCAAGCTGCCCGAGCGGAATCCCTCCAGATCGATCGTCACATACTTGAATCCCAGTCCCTTGATGTGCTCGACGAGGTCCCGGCGGATCGGCTCGTCGACGATCCGCCTGATCTCATCGTGAGCTACCTCTATGCGGGCGATTGCCCCGTGGTGGCGCAGACGGCACTGATGGAAACCGAGTGAGCAGAGGTAATCCTCCGCTTTCCGTATCTGCTGGATCTTATCCGGAGTAATCGGCTGGTTGTACGGCACCCGCGAGGCGAAGCAAGCCATGGAGAGCTTGTCCCAGGTCGTGAGCCCGCGTTCCTTCGAGAGTGCGCGGACATCTTCCTTCGTGATCCCCGCCTTGATGAGGGGACTTTTCACCCCGAGCTCCTTGACGGCCTTCATGCCCGGACGATGGTCCTTCGTATCATCCATGTTCGATGCCTCGAATACGCAATCGAGATTCCGTTCCTTTGCTATCCCGAGCAGCACCGAGAAGAGGTCCCTCTTGCAGTGATAGCAACGGTCCGGTGGGTTGTGCTTGAAATGTTTCTTCTTCATCTCATCGATTTCCACCACCACCTGCTCGACGTTAAAGACACTAGCAATCTCCTGTGCCTCCTCGATCTCTTTCGAAGGAAAAAGCGGTCCCGTGATCGTCACCGCCAGGACATTCTCACCAAGAACCTCCCTGGTCACATCAAGCAGAAATGTCGAATCGACACCGCCGGAGAAAGCGACGAGGGCGCCATTACAGCGGGAGATGATCTCCTTGAGTTGTTCCAATTTACGCCGAAGTCCATTGTTGAGCTCTGCCATCCGCCAAACCCCTGTGTTCGAAGTAGTGTTGTAGTAATCAGGTTACAAGAGGATGCCCGGGAAGGTTACTCCGCCGTGATCTCCTTCGTCTCCTGTACCTTCTCTACGCACCTATCCATCGGTTTCGACGGGCGCCTACCGGCCCGTATGCTTTCCTTCGCCCGTACGTGATCGCTCAGGGTTCGGCTGAAGTAGTGCCGGCCGGTCCCGTCGGCGACAAAATAGAGATCCCTACAGCCCTCAAGGGGCTGCACGGCGGCCGAGAGTGCCGCACGCCCGGGACTGCAGATCGGCCCCGGTGGGAGCCCCCGAACCCGGTACGTGTTGTACGGGGACTTGACCCTGAGATCCTTGTACCAGAGCTTGCGGCGGATACCGCCCTTGGCGAAGGCGACCGTCGGATCCGCCTCGAGCCGCCAGCCTTTTCGCAGTCTGTTATGGTACACGGCAGAGATCCTCCGCATCTCTGAGTCGTAGACAGCCTCGGCCTGGATTATCGAAGCGAGTGTAACTGCCTCGTTCATCGAGAATCCCACCGAATCGGCGAGCGCACACATGCTGTCAGTGAAGATCTCTTTGAAACGATGGACGATCCGTTCGACAACTTCGAATGTCTCAAGCGGCCAGTTGAATAGATACGTATCCGGGTAGAGATACCCTTCGAGGGACGGCGCCCCCGCAAAACCGAAGTCCCGGATCACCGCCGAATCGAATACCATCTGCATGAAGACCGTCGAATCGATCTCGATCTCATCCTGGAGAAGGCCGGCAATCTCATTCGCCATGTACCCTTCGGGGATCACGACACGGGCGTACTCGATCTCCCCCTGGATAAGCTTGTGTAGGATGTGGGCGACGCTCTCCCCCTCCCTGAATAGGTAGCGCCCCGCCTTGATATCCTTTTCTCTTCCTGAGAAATACGCCGCCCAGCGGAAGAGCTTGGGGTGGTTGAGGAGCCCCTCGGCGACGAGGATGTCCTTGACCTGGCGCAGTGACGCCCCCGGTGGAATCTTCACAACGACGCGGCACGACGCATCGGTACCTTCCTCGCGATAGTACATATACCCAAAATGTACGAGGGCTATGATTATGAGCGACAGTACTATAGCCAGAATTGGGGTGGCCCGCTGCATCAGGAATCCCTCTCATCCAGATAACCCTGGAGAAGCAACACCGCGGCGATTCGATCGATATCACCCTTCTCCCGTACCCCCCCGCTCCGTTGCATTAATCGTTCCGCCTCGCGGCTTGTCATCCGCTCATCCCGTAGCGCCACCTCGATGTCGAGCTCGGTGCGGATCTCCTCTGCGAGGCGTCGGGAACGCTCCGTGCCCTCGATCTCCCCACCCGACATAGAGAGCGGCATCCCGACCACGACCAGCCCAACACCGTAGCGCCCGACGACCGATCGCAGGTGATCGAGGAGCGTGATACCCCCTCCGGATACAAAGGTCTCAAGCCCCTGGGCGGTAACTCCCAAGGGGTCGCTCACCGCTATTCCCGTTCGCTTCGTTCCGGGATCGATCCCCAGTATGCGCGCCCCTGGCTCCTCCATCCCGATATGCTACACCTTCAGACCGTTCGCTTCAAGACAAGGATGGTGAGATCGTCGCGTGCACTACCGGGCTTGCTGAAGACATTGATGGTCTCGACGATGGAATCTTTTATGTCTTCGGCACTTCTACCGCTGAGCGAGGAAAGGAGCCCGTGCAGCCGCTCCTCGCCGTAGAGCTCACCCGAGACGCCCTCGGCCTCGGTAACCCCATCCGTTGTAACAACCAGCGTATCACCGGGTTTGAGCTTCAGCCTCTGCTCCTCGTAGGCGAAATCGGGGAGCACGCCGAGAATCAGACCGCTGTAGTCGAGCACTTCGACCTTACCGCCGTTCCGAACGAGGACGGGGAAGAAGTGGCCGGCATTCGTATACAGAAATTCGTGCCGGTGGAGGTTGAGGCATCCGTAGAAGAGGGTGGCGAAACGGTCGGGCGCTGTTGTCTCGCACATGACATCGTTCAGGGTGCTTACCACCTCGACCGTATCGTTTATATGATCCATCGTCGACCGAAGGCTCGCTTGGAGAGTAGCCATGAGTAGCGATGCCGGCACCCCCTTGCCGGAGACATCGGCGACCGCAACGGCGAGATGTGGATCCCGGTGAATGAAGTCATAGTAATCCCCGCCCACCTGCTTGCTCGCCATGCTCAACGCAGAGACCTCGTAGTCGTCAAGCTTCGGCGGGGACGAGGGAAGCAAGTTGAGCTGGATCGAGCGGGCGAGCGTAAGTTCCTCTTCCATTACGCGCTTCTCCAGGACCTCCTCGAGCATATCGATTCTCGAGAAGGAGGCGGCGATCTGTGAAGCCAGCATCGAAAGAAGCGCCTGTTCTTCTGTCGAGTACCGGTTCACGTGCTTGCGCCTGCCCAAGAGCAGCATGGCGGCACAACGGTCCTCCCGTACAACCGGAACGATCATATCGAAGCGTGCGAGCTCCCTGACCACACCGGGTAATGTCTCGACAGCTTCATCGATCGCCTTTCTGGAAGGCCTCGGAAAGATACGCCTCCTTACGTTACCGTCGAGAAAATCCATTGCCTCCATGAAATCGAGCCGGGAGATCGGTTCGCCGACCTGCGCCAGGACGTTTACAACCTTCTCGGCGTAGATGTCCTCATCACGGCTGGCGAGCAGCTCCTCTTCCATCGTCAGCTCCACCCGCTCGGCGACGAATATATCCGTGAGCTCCTTTTTTACCACTTCCTTGATCTCATTTATCTCGATCATCGACAGGAGTTTTCCGCTCAGGTTCGTGATTCTCACCCGGGGGCTTCGTTCCACCCGCACGAGCATCCGCTCCGACCACTCCTCTATCCGCCCCAGAATCGGTTGAAAGATAACAATGAATAGGATGATGAATCCTGTCTCCAATATCTCCACCCGGAGCCCCGAAAACTGCTGGAAAAATCCGGTTATCTGCTTGATCGTCAGCAGATATACGGTTGTAAAGATCGCAACGGCAGCCACATACAGGATTCCCTTTCGAGCGATGAGACGGAGATCGAGAAACTGGTGGCGCACGATCGAGTACGCGATCGCCCCTCCCCCCAGGATGAGGGAAGCGTTGATGAAGCCTATCGACACGTTCCGGGGAAACTCCATGCCGGCGAAGATCGGGAAAACCCTGGCCAACGAGTATGTAAGGATGCAGAGCCCCAGGCCGGTCATTACAACACCCATTTGTCTCCGTATCCTCGGTGCCAGATCCCCCCGAAGCGAGCGGCCGATCAGTACCATCGAGAAAACAGCGTAAGCGATGTTAACCAACGAGAAGAGCTGAGAATGCGCCCTGAAAAGGAGGTCCATGAGGACACCGAATGATTTCGAGAATGCCGTGAGAAATGTAGCAGCGAAACCGCTCTGGTCTCCCAGATCGGAAAGCGGCTTGAACATTCTAACCGGGTCGACGCGCTCCAGAAGGAAAACAAGCATAATCAGATGGAAGAGGTGGGGAAAGAAGAGGATAAAGGCGAACCTCCGTATATAACGCCAGAGCCGGTGCCGGTTCGGATAGACGAGAGCGAAGAGGACAAGCGAGGGGAAAAAGAATTCCCAGATATAATCGAAAGTAGCTACCAGACCCTGGAAAAGGTAGGTCCCTTCCTTGAGTGTCTGTTCGAGGAGCACACCGAGCGCGCCGAGCAGCGGACCGAAGCCTGCGAAGAGCAGTACGAGAGCGGTAGACCAGTTGACGATACTACGCATGGAATGGCGCAGTATTGTCACCGCAAGAAAGAATATGATGATACCACAGACAAGGTAAAAGGATGCAAGATATGACAACGTTGCCATGCGGTCTCCTTACGAGATCCTCTACCTACATTTACTTACCAAATAAGCAACCGGTGCGGCCCCCGCCGACTACATATCATAGTACACACCGCTGTTGCAGAATGTTTCCATGGAGATATGAGAAAAAAGAGCGGATAAATTAGCTGATAGCCTCAGTTCCCGTTTTTGGAAAGCATCTTTTCGAGTTTTACCTTCATTCCGCCATCGGGGAGCATCTCGAAAATAAGGGCGTCCATCATACGTTTCATGATGAAGATACCTCGTCCCCGCTGCTTGTGGATGTTGGTAGGATCAGGGATATGCTTTAGGTAATCCTTGAAATCGAATCCCTCACCATGATCCTGGATCTCCACCACCAACCTGTCCGGCTGCATCGAAAAGATCACGTGTACGTTTTCTTCGGGACAACACTTGTTACCGTGTTCGAGAGCATTCGTGCAGGCCTCGATCACGGATATGGCAATCTCGTTTGCCGCCTCGTGCTGGAAACCCATACCATCGATGATTTCGTTGCAGACTAAGTCTACGAGATTGAGATACTTGTACTCGCTCGGAAATGCGACCAGAATATCCGCCGACATGATAGTAACTTCGCCCTCCTCCCTTGGTACGGTTCTCAGCTATTCTCTGAAGAAGCTCTCAACCGCTTCGGCCTCGTCATCGAAACATTCGAAGATCAGGTTCAATTTTGTCACATAGAGGATGCTCTGCAATCTATCGGAAACGTTGAGGAGCTTGAGATCCCCCCCATTCCGTCTCATCGTAGTATATCCGGTCATGAGTATTCCCACACCCGTTGAGTTGATCCAGTTCACACCGCCGAGGTTCACGATGATCTTCTTGCTGCCTCCGTCGATGATGCCATGGAGCAAATCCCGGATGTTATCGGCGTCGGGACCGCCCATGAGCTTACCGTGAAGATCGAGGATCACAATCCCTTCTCGTTCACGTTGCTGAACCCGCACCTCTGTTCTCCGTACGCAGCAACTCGATAACCGATTCGAAGTCGGCGGGCAGTGACGCAGTGAAGGTGAGCTCATCGCCCGTTACAGGGTGCACGAACGATAATTCCCCCGCATGGAGGGCCTGCCGCTCTATGAGCTTCAGGGCCTTACCGGCAATCTCGACTTCATGTTTCGAGAGCGAACCCTTCCGTAACTTCCGCCCGCCATATACCGGATCACCCAGCACCGGGTGCCCCGTATGGGAGAGGTGAACACGTATCTGGTGTGTCCGCCCCGTCCATAATTTTAACCTAATATACTGGAACGGACTGAAGGTGTCTAGCACATAGTAAGTGGTTGCCGCATCCCGCCCTTTATCCACAACGACCGCCATCTTCTTGCGGTTGCCGGGGGATCTGCCGACCGGGAGCTCTATTGTATCGGTCGTAGCAGGCATCTCGCCCCAGACGAGCGCCAGGTAGATCCGCCGCACACGCCGATCCATCAGCTGGCGGCTCAAAGAGATGTGTACCTCATCACTCTTTGCAACGACGAGCAGCCCAGACGTACCCCGATCGAGACGGTGAACGATACCGGGTCTCATGACACCGCCGATCCCGGAAAGGTTCGTACAGTGAGCGAGGAGGGCATGGACGAGGGTGCCGTGCTCGTGCCCCGGGGCCGGATGGACGACCATCCCCGGTTCCTTGTTCACAACGAGGAGGTGCTCGTCCTCGAAGCGGACATCGAGTGGGATCGCCTCGGGTGTCACTTCGAGCGGGCGGGGTGGGCTGAAGGTGAGCTCGATCTGCTCCCCCTCATGAACCTTGTGTGCGGATTTGGCCACCGGCGAGCCGTCCACGAGCACATCGCCAGCACGGATCGCCTTTTGGATCCTCGAACGGGAGAGCTCCGGGATCTGAGCGCTCAGAAAAACATCGAGGCGCTCCCCGCCATCCTCTTCATCGACGAGATAGCGGAAGTAGCGCCTATCGTTCAACGGAGTTCCCCCGAGATGCGGCGGTGGTTTCCTCTTCCGAAGTCCGAGTTGCGGGTTCCTCCGGCTCCGTATGCCGGACGAAACCGAGTATCAAAAGGAAGGCACCGATCGTCACGGCCATATCGGCTACATTGTATGTAGGCCAGCGGAGATTGCCGATACCCATATCGATGAAATCGAGTACCTCGCCGGTGGCAATACGGTCGATGAGATTGCCGAATGCACCACCGAGGATGAGGCCAAGGTAGACCCGCTTGCGCACGGGGGCGTAACGCATACGGTACGCAAAATAGACGAGAGCGACGATCGCTATGATCGTCACAGTCAGAAGCAAGGGTTTGGCACCCGAGAGCAGCCCCATAATGGCACCGGTGTTCCTGCTCAGGGATATGCGCAGCACACCATCCAGAACATCGGTCCCACCGCTGTGCTTGTAGATTTCCCAGATTATACGTTTGGAGGCCTGATCAAGAATGACAACCAGTGCGGCGACTGAGAAGTAGAGCACCGATCATTATCTCCTCTGCTTTTCGTGCTTGCTCTTGCAGGCGATGCAGAACTTTGCACCCGGTACGACTTCGAGCCGCTTGAGTGAGATCAAACAGCCGCATTCCATGCACTTCCCGTACTCGCCACGCTCGATCCGCTCGAGTGCCTCATCGAGGGAACGGAGGTAGTGACCCTCCTGGCTGGCATAGTAGAAGTTCTTCTCCTTCTCCATGTAGTCGGTGCCGAGATCAGCAAGGTGGTTCGAGTATGAATGTTTCGAGCCCTCTGAATCATTGCTCGCCTCGTTGATCGATTCCTCGATCCTTCCGAGCTGCTTGAGAATCCGCTCACGCTCGGCGAGTATCTTCTTTTTGAAATGCTCGACTTCCCTCTTTGTCAGCTTTGTCTTTTTCTTCTTGGTTGCCATCGTTGTTCTCCTTAGATACGAGAGACGGAGTTTATAACCGTCTCATAGCAAGTTCAACCTTGAACTCGTTCAACATGAAGGTGGTCTTGAACTGCCAGTCTCGTTCACCTTCCTCGAGCCTCTCTGCCAGGATCTCGGAGCGGATATGCTCACCGTACTCCTCGAAGACCTCCGTAAGCTCGCTTGGTGCACTATAGCATAACTCGATCCGGTCACTGACTTCAAGTCCTGACTCCTTACGGAAGTTTTGAATACGGTTTACGAGGTCGCGGGCCACCCCCTCACGGACAAGCTCGGGGGTGAGGCGTGTGTCCACAATAACTGTCAGACTGCCTTCCACCTCGGCCGCGAAACCTTCCGCCGTTACTTGCAGGATTTGTACCTCTTCCTTCGTTATAACCTCTTTTTTGCCATCAATTTCAATCTCGACTTCACCGGAGTCGATGAGTTTCCTTTGTTGAACGCCACCAAGCGATTCGAGTGCCATCGCCGCCTGCTTCATCGTCTTGCCCAGGCGCTTGCCAAGGACCGAGTATTCGGGTTTAACGCTGTAACTTATTAATTTTGAAGTGTCTTCTAGAAACGCGATCTTCTTCACGTTGAGCTCGTCGGCCACGAGTGCCGCCAATTCCTCCCTTTTCAGCCATGCAAGATCGCCCTGGTAGCTATTATGAACCAGCATCTCGGCCACCGGTGTGCGAACCTTGATTCCGACCTTGTTCCGCACCGCCCTGCCGAGGGTTACCGCTCGAAGCACCCCCTGCATGTTGCGCTCGAGATCCGTATCTATAAGTTTTTCATTTACAATAGGATACCGTTCGAGATGGACGCTGTTGGCCTCTGTTCCCACCGATCCAGCGCTCCTGCCCCGACCCTCCTTTTCGTCCCGACGAGCACCGGCCTCGCCGACACCCGCTCTATCGACACTCCCCGGACTCTCCCCCCGCAGATTCAGATATACCGCCTCACTGAGGAATGGGACGAAGGGAGCAGCCAGCAGGGCCATGCCCGTAAGGACATGGCGGAATGTTTCATAGGCTGCAAGCTTATCCCCGCTCATCTCGTTCTTCCAGAAACGGCGGCGCGAGCGGCGCAGGTACCAGTTACTGACCTCGTCGATCACGAAGCCCTGAATGGACCGGGCGGCCCGTGTAAGCTCGTATTGTTCCATCGAATCCGTAACCTCACGCACTACCGAGTTCAGCCGGGAGAGGATCCAGCGATCGATCAGGTTCGTCGTATCGAGCTTCCCCGTGGGTGTGAAGTCATCGATTTCTGCGTAGAGGGCAAAAAAGTTATAGAGATTTCGAAGCGTGCCGAGGAACTTGTTGGCTGTATCCTTCAGGGCGGACATATCGAAGCGCTTGGAGAGCCACGGCGCACCGCCGGTCATTAGGTACCAGCGTATTGCATCTGCACCCTCGGTCTTGAGCACATCGATCGCAAGGACCGCATTCCCCCGGCTCTTGCTCATCTTCTGCCCCTCCGCATCGAGAACCATTCCGTGCGGGAGACAACGCTTGTAGGGGTTCTGCTTCGTGAGGAACGCACCGATCACGAGCAGCGAATAGAACCAGCCGCGGGACTGTTCGACGCCCTCGCTGATGAAGTCGGCCGGATACTGTTCACGGAAGAGATCCATGTTTTCGTGCGGGTAATGGTACTGGGCGAACGGCATCGAGCCCGAGTCGAACCAGCAATCGATCACCTCGGGGACCCGGTTCATCTTCCCGCCGCACTCGGGGCATCCCACATCGAGCTCGTCGATAAAAGGCTTGTGCAGGTCGAACTCATCGCCGAACGGCTCGGCGATGGAGCGAAGCTCCTCGACGCTTCCGATGCAGTACTTCTCCCCGCAAGATTCACATATCCAGATGTTGAGGGGCGTGCCCCAGTAACGCTCACGGCTCAGGGCCCAATCGACGTTTCCCTCGAGCCACCGCGTGAACCTGTTCTCCCCGATCTCGGGAGGGTGCCATTCTATCTTCGAGTTGGCCTCGAGGAGTAGATCCTTGAACGCCGTCGTCTTGATGTACCACGACCGCCTCGCGTAGTAGACGAGCGGAGACTTGCATCGCCAGCAGAAGGGATAGGCGTGCTCGTACAAACCGGAACGATAGAGGATCCCGCGCTCTTCGAGATCCTCGATGATCTCCGGATCGGCGTCTTTGATGAAGCGCCCCGCCCATTTCGTGACCTCGCCGGTGAAACGCCCTCGCTCGTCGACCGGTTGGACGAACGGAAGCCCCTCCCTGAGGCCCGCCTGATAGTCGTCCTCGCCGAACGCCGGCGCCATGTGCACGATCCCGGTCCCCTCGATCAACGTGACGAAGTCGGCGCCGATGACGCGGAAACCACCCTCCGCATCCTTGAAATAGGGAAAACACGGTTCATAGCGCTTGCCGACGAGCTCTCGACCCTTGATACGTTCGAGAACCTCACGTTCGCCGTCGAGGACATGCAGGAGCGCCTCTGCCAGGATCAGTACCTCATCGTTGTGCCGTACGCGAACGTAGTCGAAATCGGGACCGACCGCCAGGGCGACATTCGAAAGCAGTGTCCACGGCGTTGTGGTCCAGACGAGAAAGAAGGCATCCTCATCCACGACCTTGAGCTTTATGGTGACCGATGGATCCTTGATATCCTGATAACCCTGAGAAACCTCGTGACTCGAGAGGGCCGTGCCGCACCGGGGGCAGTACGGCACGATCTTGTGTCCCTCGAAGAGCATATCCTGATCCCAGAACTGTTGCAGAATCCACCAGACGGACTCGATATACTCGTTCGTGCAGGTAACGTATGGGTCGTCCAGATCGAGCCAGAAGCCGTGCCTTCGTGTAAACTCGTGCCACTCGTCGAGGTACCTGAATACGCTCTTGCGGCACTCCGCGTTGAACCGGGCAATGCCGAACTTCTCGATCTGGTCCTTGCCGTCGAGGCCGAGCTGCTCCTCGACCTCGATCTCCACGGGAAGCCCGTGCGTATCCCATCCGGCTTTCCGTACCACTCGGCAGCCCTGCATCGTCATGTAACGGTTCACGAGGTCCTTGATCGTGCGGGAGAGGGCGTGGTGCACGCCGGGTCTCCCATTGGCCGTCGGCGGCCCCTCGTAAAAGACGAACGAATTCTCGTGGGGCCGCTCCTCGACGCTGCGGCGGAAGATTCCGTGCCTTTCCCAGTAGCCCAGGACCGCCTCCTCGGTCTCCAGGGCACGCTGCTGGGGCGGCAGAACCTGATAGCGCTTGCCGTTACTGGTCTTATGTGTTTCGTTCTCAGCCATCTTTCGGTTCCATTATTATGTATTGATCTTCATAACTATCAATATAATATAGAGTTGCCAAAATCGGGCTTCCCCGATTACTCGTCCGCGCTTGCCCCGGACATATGGACGTGGATCGTCGTGGTTCGGGAACTTACTTTTATAATGAAATATAAGGCCGATGTCAAGGGTCTATGCCTTTTTTAGAAACTCCATCACCAGCTTGCAGAGTTTCGCCTCCCCCTTCCTGGCGACGGCGATGATCTCGGCGATATTGATCGGTTCGAGGCAGTCCGGCAATGCCTTGTCTGTCACAACCGATATCCCGAGCACCTTCATCCCACCGTGGACGGCGGCGAGGTTCTCGGGGACCATCGACATGCCGACGACATCGGCTCCGATGCGGCGAAGAAAGCGGTACTCAGCGGCAGTCTCGAGGTTGGGCCCGGCGACGGAGACGAGAACGGCGCGCTTCACCGGGATCCTCGCATCGAGGGCCACATTTTCGAATAGTTTGATATACTTTCGATTATAGGGCTCGCTCATATCGGGAAAACGGGGACCGAGCCGCTCGTCGTTTGGACCGATCAACGGATTATCCCCCATGAAATTGATGTGATCCGTGATGACCACGAGGTCGCCGAGATCGAGATGCGGATTCATCCCACCGACGGCCGAGGTGAGGATCAGTGAGCGTGCACCGAGTGAGCGCATCACGCGCACGGGGAAGGTCACCTGCTGCATCGTGTAACCCTCGTAGTAGTGAACCCGCCCCTCCATGGCGATAACCCTCTTTTTCGAAAGGGTGCCGACGATGAGATTACCGGCATGGAGACCGGCCACCGTAGAGACGGGGAAGTTCGGTATCTCCTCGTACGGGATCGCCGCTTCGATCTTGATCTTCTTGGCCAAACCGCCCAAGCCGCTCCCCAGCACGATCCCGAACGCCGGCTTGACCTTGATCCGTTTCCTGACAAATGAAGTACTCTCCCTGATCCTCTCGTAAAGATCGTTCACAATCGCCCCCTTATTCGTTCCGATTACAACTTTCGTGTAGAGCGGTACCACCGCCGACAGCGTTCATTTGTTATAGAGCAGATCCACGGGCTGCGCCCCTATACATGACACACATGATATACCCATGAACGGATAGCCAAATTTATAATTCAAAATGGAGAGGCGGGCAACTGTTAATCCTCAGCTATCTCTTCGAGAGTCTGCCGTATCGATTGTGGTGCCGAGACGATTTTACAACGGGAGCGTTCACCCGATTCGATCACGATCTCTCGCTTGGTCACGGAGAACTGCTTTGCCAGGAATGCAATGAGCCGCTTGTTTGCTTTGCCTTTTACAGCAGGGGCAGCAATCCTAACGCGAAGCTCCCCGGCTGCGTTCCAGCCGAGGAGCTCGTCTCGGGGTGCTGAGGGTTGGACATGCACGCGGAATCCAACCCTGTCATTTTGTCTACTATTGATCTCCCTCATCCACCCACTGACCTACTGCGATATCTATCGTATTCCGGAGTGGGGACGAACCAGGACTCTCATACCGTCACCCTACTCCTCGTTCCGGCTGAAGTTCGTGAGGTTCTTCCTGAGCTCTTCTAACGACCAGTCTGCGCCGTTCTCCTGTTCGGGCTGCGGTTGACCCTGAGATGCCGGCTCCCGCGGGGCCTGTCCTTCGGCCTGCGGCCTGGCCTGTCCTTCGGCCTGCGGCCTGGCCTGTGCTTCGGCCTGCGGCTTGGCCTGTGCTTCGGCCTGCGGCTTGGCCTGTGCTTCGGCCTGCGGCTTGGCCTGTGCTTCGGCCTGCGGCTTGGCCTGTGCTTCGGCCTGCGGTGGTGCCTGCACCGCCTGCGGCGGCATCTGCACTTCTACCTGGGGGGGAACCTGCTTATTCTGGGGTACCTGTGGCCCGGTAGCCTGTTCCGGTGTGGGTGCAGCCTGTGGAGCTACCTGCGCCGCCGTCTGTGACTGTCCTCTGTCGGTGCCCGGAATCTCAGTCAGGTTCGAAAGGGCTATCTCGACCTCTTTGTCACTCGGATCGCTCCCGATTGGTGCCTCCCGTTTTACCTCCCTGGGCACTTCGTATTCATTCCAATCAGGCTTCTCCTCATGGACATTGTAGTCTTTCCACGAATCCTTAGGCATCTCGGCCTCAGGGACCGTATCGACCTGCTGCTCCTGCATCTCGGGCGTAGGGTACGGTTGCGGTCCGGATTGGGCCGTGGTCGTGATACGACCCTGCGGTTCTACCGTCCCCTGATCGGCAAGCATGTTGCCCGGGCTCGTCTCAGGCTCGGGATACATGTTTACTTCCACGTTATGTGCAACGTTGTCGTGAACTTGATCCCCGGTCCAGTTCCCGGCTTCGCCCCTCGGGATTCCGGGACCCTGTTCCATCTGTTGAACAGTAGTGGATTCCCGTGCTGCGTCCGGCGTGTGCATAAAATCATCGACAGCACCGATGGGCTGCGTGTCCAGATGAGGCATGGATATCTGTGTGTCACCCTGCCCCTCTGAAGGAGCCGCCGGGGACTCATCGGTACCCATCTGGCCGGTCGATTCGCTCTTCGGAGCGGGCTCTATCGTATCTTCAGGGCGTGAGGCCTTCTCCTCGGGAGCGCCTGAAGCCTTGCGACCGGGTCCCGGCATCTGCGGGCGGGGTTCATCCTCGCGTCTACGCTCATCACCCCAGGTCACCTTGTCCGTGGGATCCGTGGGCCCGTGCGCGAATTCCTCCGTGATCTTCTCACGGCTCATTCGCGGTGTCTGCGACTGTTTCGTTGCATCCTCTTCGACCTTCTTGCCTATTTCCTCGATTTCCCTATCTACATGAGCGAAATCCTCCTCGAATCCTTCGAGCACTTTCCGGTGGCTTTCGATGAGGGTCTTGAGCCGCGTGAGATAGTTGTCTTTCTGTTTCTTGAGATCTAGGATCTCACGGCGAAGCTGCACCGTATGGGCCCTGATGACCTCGGCGGCCTTCTGCGCCTCCATCTCCGACTCACGGACGATCAGACTTGCCTCACGGCGGGCGTTCTCACGCGCTTCTGCGGTCATCTTCTCGGCAGTGAGCAAGGTATTACGAAGATTCGACTCGATTTCTTTGTAATCCTTGAGCTGCCCTTCGAGCTCGACGATCCTCTCACGCAGCCGCTTGTTGTCGGAGAGCACCACCTCATATTCCTCCGCAACCGTGTTCAGGAACGCATAGACCTCGTCGTTGTCCAGGCCGCGCATCGTCTTCCGGAATTCCTGCTTTCGAATATCGAGAGGTGTTATCCTCATCGTCCTGCCTCCTATTTTCCACCAAGGTGGAAAGCCCAACGCCCCTTTACCCCGGGTCCCTTTACCGGTAAACCCGCTTTATAGCAAAGGCAATCAACTGAAAAACGGCAATCAGGATAATCGATGCTGGATCAATCCGCCACGCCGGCAGTATCCGGCGAAGTGGGGTGAGAACCGGTTTGAATATCCTGTCGAGAGTCCGGTAGAGCTTACTCCGGTCTCCCGCCGCCACCTCGAGAAACATATAGATCAAAATGACAACTGTCGAGACATTGATAAAAGCAAGTATCAGACCAATCGGATCAGAGATAAAATAATCCATAATCTTATTTTTTTCAAGAGATTATGATGGTTTTTTTCATTGTGCTGCCAGGTGCCCGCCCCCGTAAGAATCCTGTTGACCACATTTTTACCAACCAACGCCCTCTCCCAGATTGACATTCTTTCCGGGTACCATGTACCCAATAAGCTACATGCCTCAGCCAACGCCCCGCTCCCCAAAGAGCACACGCCCCAAGCGCACCATCGTGGAACCCTCGGCGATGGCGATCTCGAAGTCATCTGTCATCCCCATTGAGAGGTGCTGGATGGAATTATAGTCCGTGCTCTTGTTCTCGATCTCCTCCTTGCACCGGCGCAGGGTCTCGAATGCCTTCGCCACGACCGCCGTATCCGCCACCCACGGTCCGACTGTCATGAGACCCTTCAGGGTGAGGCCCCTCTTGAGAATGATCTGATCGCTGACCTCTACTATCTCCTCGGGTGCAAAGCCGTATTTCGAGGTTTCGCCGCTCGTATTCACCTCGAGAAGGATCTTTGTCGCAACCCCCCGCTCCATACCCACTACACTCAGCTTTTCGGCGAGCTTCAGGGAGTCGACCGAATGGATCAACTCGAAGCGGCCGACGGCCTTGTTGACCTTGTTCGTCTGCAGATGTCCCACGAGGTGCCAGCGGCAGGGCACACCGACCTCCGTGGATTTCGCAAGGAACTCCTGGATCCGGTTCTCACCGATATCCTCGATCCCCGCTTCGACGGCTGCCGTGACCACTTCGGGGCCGAAGGTCTTGGTTACCCCCACGATCGTGATTTCCGACTCCGACCTACCTGCCTTATGTGCCGCTTCGCTGATACGCTCACGCACACGTTCGAGGTTGTCCCGTATAATTATCGATCTTTTCATGAAATCCAGCAATCCAACCATACACAAGCTCAAGTACAAGTAGGGTAATCGGATCGCATCCAGCCTTCACTATCTACTTCAACCCAATTTACATCCTAGCGCTTGCCTATATGGAATGCAATCCCATTCGGCAAGATTCCTACCAGCCATCCCGAAAGTATTCATGGAAGATACTCTGATCGGAGATTCAGGGTGCCGCTTGTCCCGTGGCCTTTCGAAGATCGTTCATGAATGTCTCTGGAACCTTCACATTCAACCGCTTCGCAGCTTCGACATGCCGCCACGCCCCCTGATAATCCCCGATTGAGTAATACGTGCGGGCGAGGTTTAATTGGATATCGGGATTGTGTGGATGCGCTCCCGCAGCGCTGTTGAAGATACCGAGCGCCTCTTCGAACCTGCCCTGTCGGCACAGGATCACACCGAGATTGTTCATCAACGCAACATCCCTGTTTCCGTTTCGGTACACCTCGTAGAATAGGGTCCACGATTCATCGATCCTACCCTCGCCGTAGAGCTGGGTGCCCAGCTCCGTGATATAACTACTTAGATCGTATCCCAGATCTCGTGCCTTGCGGTACAACGTGATAGTATTCCCGATCTGGCCCTTCCATGCGTAAATACTAGCAAGCGGTTCAAAGCACATAATGTAAGTCGAATCCAGACGTACTATCTCTGATAGTTCCTTCTCGGCCAGATCCAATTTTCCCATCTTCCATAATAACACGCCGAGATTGTTTCTTGCCTCGGTGTAGTCGGGATCACGGTCTATCACCCTGCGGTATAGTGCGACCGCTTCGGAATTCCGCCCGAGACCTGCATAGGTCGTCGCCAGGTTATAGGTATACCTGATATTCCCGGGATCCGCCTCCGAAGCAGCCCGTGTGTATGCGTTCATCCGCTGTGTATCCCCCCGCTGTTTGAAGTAAAATCCCAGCGAGCTGTATCCATACCCCCGCGCGTAATCACTCCAGAAACCGTTATCGACAAGATCGATGAAACGGGTCCTGGATCTCTCCTCATCTGCATTCAACATGATCCATGGCACTGTATGGACAACGATGACTGCAAAAACGAAGACGGACAGGATATTCGGTACTCGTGCGTACCGCTCGAGGAGAATAAGTACGGTAAGGAGCGCAAGCGGAATCGCCATCGCCGAGAAGAGATCCCAGTCCCTGCTGACACCGATATTCTTGTTGAGGAGGAGAAACTCCAGTACATAGAAGATCGTCACCGTCTTGAGGAAGACGAGAGTGTTCTTGTTTATACTGTCCCGCGGTTCCTTACCGCGAGATCCTGACCGGGTCACACTCCCCCGTGAAGTTTTCGAGCGCATCAGTCCCGTGAATATGAATACGGCAACCGGACAGACCAGTACGAGTTCGTTGAACGAATCGAAGAGCGTTTTCAGGGAGAACAGCGGATAGGCAATGCGGTTGCGCTGCGGCCCCGGAAACAACGGCACGAACTTCTCGTAGAAGAAACCGCCCGCCGCCCGCAAGTGCTGCAATGTCCAGAGGGCACCGAGACCGATAACGATCGCCAGAAGGACGTACGTGTAGTATTTCTTGGAGGGAATCGCTCCATACTTTCTCACCAAGAAGATCACGATGAGACCCGGCAGCAAGGCGACAGCGGAAGGATGCAGGAGTATTGCGACCGTAAATGCGGCTACAGCCATCACAGCGGATGTGCCGCTTTTCGAGTATTTGATTCCGATGAAGATGAACGCCATGACACTTGCAGCAAACGGTGGATACGGCTCGACATATCCGAAAAAGAGGAGCATAGTCCCCGTAGAAAGGAGCGCAAGCAGGATGAGTGTAGTTCGATCGGTATCTTTTGTAATAAGGCGCACTGTCTTATGTGCGAACACCAGGAAGACGAGACCGGACAGAACGCTTATGGCCGCTGCAACGTTGATCGGTGAGATCGAAAAGGACTGCGGAGAGCTGTTCAACAACATGAACAGGCCCCGGTAGAGCCAGGAGGTTACGGGTTCATTGAAGATAACGTCTCTTTGCATATGATCCGCCCATACGTAGCCATCACCGAGAAAATGTGTTTCGCTTCTCAGGAGCCAGAAGAGGGTGGTGGCCGCTACACCGGTAATACATATTCCAAATATCTTTCCTTCTCTTGTTCGTCGAAGAGCATTCGGAACCTTGATCCTGCCGGCGACGCGTACGAGCACGGAACGAAAACCGGGCAGCAGAACGAGAAGAGCGAATACAAGGATAATAGCTACGGCGGGGATGGCGATATATCGCCACTGATCGAGCCCCCAGAGCTTGGGATCCTCCCTCAACAATGGAATGAGGTGTAATAACAAGAAGATGGTATAAATTATGAGAAGTGGTGCTGGTGTGCGCTGCTGTTCTTTCATTTCGACTGTCGCTCTCTCCACTAAAAGGGGCGGCCCGTTAATCGAGCCGCCCCTCATTCTAACATGTATAATGCTTCCTGGAAAGCACTACACATAAAGGCATCGAGCTCTACCTGAGCAGCACCATCTTCTTCATGACCGACTTTGTCCCCTGCGTCAGCCTGTAGAAGTAGACACCGGATGTATTACCCGCTGCATTCCACTCGATCTCGTGCGTATCGGCTGGTAGCACGTTATTCACCAGGATTGCGACGCGCTGGCCGGCCACGTTGAAGATCTCGAGCGTCGCAAGTCCCTCCCGCTCCAGTGTGAACCGGATTATTGTCACCGGATTGAACGGGTTAGGGTAGTTCTGGTGCAGCGTGAACTGCGCGGGCACTTCCGGCTCCTTGTCGGCGATGTCGGGACCGCTGGAGCTACCTCCACCGGTCAAACCGCGGAATTCGATTTCGTCGATGTAGACGTCATCGTAGTTGCCGCTTGCGTCGCACATGAAGCGCAACTGGGCGTTTGTCGGGTAGTTGTACGTGCCCTTGGGGATCGTGACGACCTTGTTGTAGAACACGTTGTTGTCGAAGTCGATGCTTCGTGCATACGATGCCACGGTGTGCCAGGTTGAGCCGTCGTAGTACTGGACCCAGAAATCCTCACTGGAATTGTCCATACTCACGGCCATGAACCAGAACTCCACCTCGAGATCTGCGTAGCCCGACACGTTGTAACCGACAGTGTGGTAGAAGGACGAGGCGACGCCGCTGTTGTCCTGGATGTCCAGTGCGGCATTTCCCTGATGAGCATATGTGCCTCCGGTGTACCGGCTGCAGTCGCCGCCGCCGTCGGTGTAGCTTCCCCAACCGCTTTCGAAGTCGTCATACGTGATGACTTCCCAGCCGCCCGTTGCGGTCACCGTGATGTAGTCGGTCTTTACCTCATCGTCCGAACCGTAGGCGTTCGTCACGGTCAATGTGACGGTGTACGTACCGACTGACGTATACTCGTACGACGGATTCTGTGCAGTCGAGGTGCCGACGCCGTCTCCAAAATCCCATAACCAGGATGTCGGTGCACCCGTTGACTGATCAGTGAAATTGACCGTCAGGGGAACGACTCCGGATGTCGGATTTCCAACGAACGCGGCAACCGGCGGTTGTGGACCCAGTTCGGTGACGCTGATGTCATCGAAGGCGAAGCCGTCGGTCGTGATCCCGTAGTTGTCGTACTGCTGGAACTTGACCACGAATGTACTGGTAAGGCTCAATCCTGCAGATGCGGCAAGCGCATCGAGATCGAGATTGAACTCTACCCACGTGTTGTTTGTGTAGCTCGCCCCCGGCAGATCGAGTACTTTCGTAAAGCTCGAGCCGCCGTTGTCGGAGAAGTAGACACCGTCCTGTGTATGCGTCTCGTCACCGAACTCCTTCCACCAGAAATCGAGATCGACGTCGCCCTTGCCGGCGAGGTTCAGGAGCAGCCAGGCTTCGTTCTGGCTGTACGAGCCTCCGTTCGTGTGGTCGTCCATCACGAGGTGATAGGTACCGGAATGAGGCGTATTCGTCGAGAGGATCCGAATCCTCCCCTCCGTTCCGACCACCGTCTGCCAGTAATCGTCCAGGGCGCCCGATTCGAATCCCGTGCTGTACGGTAGATTTGCATAGCCGGTGCCCGGTTCCGTCACGGTGATGTAGTCCGTCTTGATCTCGTCATCGGAGCCGCCGGGGCCCGTCACGGTCAGGGTCACCGTGTAGGTTCCGACCGCCGTGTACTCGTACGACGGATTCTGTGCCGTCGAGGTGCCGACGCCGTCGCCGAAATCCCATGCCCACGTATCGATGCTTCCCGTCGACTGATCGGTGAAGTTCACCGTCAGCGGGACATCGCCACTCGTCGGATTGCCGACGAATGCAGCAACGGGCGGGGCCGGCGGATTGACGGTGATATAGTTCGTCTTGACCTCGTCATCGGAGCCACCGGGGCCCGTCACGGTCAGGGTGACCGTATAGGTCCCCGTCGCCGTGTACTGGTACGACGGATTCTGATCGGTCGAGGTACCAACGCCGTCTCCGAAATCCCACGACCATGTATTAATTGCACCGGTCGACTGATCGGTGAAGTTCACCGTCAGCGGTACCTCGCCGCTCGTCGGATTACCGACGAACGCAGCAACCGGGGGCGTCGGCGTGACCTCGGTGACACTGATGTCGTCGAAGGCGAAACCGTCGGTGGTCACTGCATAGTTGTCGTACTGCTGGAACTTGATGACGAAGGTGCCGGTCAGGCTCAATCCGGCCGATGAGGCGAGGGCGTCCACGTCCAGAACGAAATTGTTCCAGACGTTGTTGGTGTAGCTTGCGCCGGGGAGATCGAGCACCTTCGTAAAGCTCGAGCCGCCGTTGTCGGAGAAGTAAACGCCGTCCTGGGTGTGTGTCTCATCGCCGAATTCCTTCCACCAGAAATCGAGCTCCACGTCGCTTGCGCCTGCGAGATCCAGGTGCAGCCACGCTTCGCACTGGCTGTAGTTGCCGCCGTTGACAGCATCGTCCATCACCATATGGTAGGACCCGGAATGAGGCATGTTCGCAGTCGAGATCTGGATTCGTCCCTCATTGGTCACATTGGTGGTCCAGTACTGATCCAGGCTCCCCGATTCGAATCCAGTGCTGTACGGCAGATCGGCGTAGCCGCTGCCCGGTTCCGTCACGGTGATGTAGTTGACCTTGACCTCATCATCCGAGCCGTACGCATTCGACACCGTCAGTGTCACGGTATAGGTGCCGGGCGTTGTGTATGTATGGCTCGGATGCTGTGCACTGGATGAGCCTGTATCACCGAAATCCCAGCTCCACGATGTGGGGCCGCCTGTCGACTGGTCGGTAAAGTCGACGATCAGCGGCGCTTCGCCGCTTGTCGGCGAGCCGACGAATGCAGCCGTCGGCGGTGTCGGACCGCCTCCGCCCACCGCCGCCTCGGCGTCGACCATACCGTAGCCGCTGTAGCGGTCCCAGCCGGAGCCGGACTCGACGTTCACGATGTCGATGGCAGTCGTGCAGATCTGGTTGCGGATCTGCGACGCTGTCCAGGTCGGATTCTGCGACTTGATCAGACCGCAGACACCCGCCACGTACGGCGTGGCGCAGGAGGTGCCATTGAAGAACGGCTCATAGTCACCGGACCGGTACCCGCCGCTGCCGACGATATCGGTCGTCGGGAGGATCGTCGGACCGAGGATATCGACCGCACCCGCGGCATCCTGGCTGTTGGGGCCGTAGTTCGAGCCCCACCAGCGCTCGCCGTCGCAGGTGTAGCCGTTCGGATCGGGGTTGACACCGGGATTGCACTCGGAGGAGTTGCTGCTGCTGCGCTTGCGGTCGCCGCAGGGAGAGGCCGCGCCCACGCCGATCACATACGTATGGTTGGCCGGATAGCTGATGTAAGAATAGTTGTCATTGCTCGTCGCCGCCAGGATAACACAACCGGCGTTGTAGGCATAGGTGATCGCCGCGTCCGTCGCGGGATCGTAACCGGGATCGACATACGCCCCAAGGCTGATGCTGATGATGTCAGCACCGTTATCGGCCGCATAATAGAGCGCGTTCTCGATCGCCGAGAAGTACATCGAGCCTGCGCTGTTAGCAACCTTGAGCGGCATAACCCTGCAGTTGGGCGCTGAACCGCAGGCGCCCAGGCCGTTGTTCACATTGGCCGTTGCTACACCGGCACAACAGGTGCCGTGACCGGCTGCTGCCGAGTTATCATCCGGATTGCTGTCGCCATCACCGAAGTCGTAGCCGCTGACCAGCGTCAGATCGGGGTGGTCGATATCGACGCCCGTATCGATGATGGCGATGATGATGCTCGAGCTGCCGAATCCCTGGCTCGCATCCCAGGCAGCCTGGGCATTCGCGTCGAAACCGGGGGTGCCGACCGTGGTGGGAAGCGTATGGTCGTACGTTCCCCCCCAATCCACATCGGGAAGCTGGGCCGTGTTGTTATGCCCCCAGTGATCAGGATAGAGAGGATCACTCGGTACGACCGCGGGGAAAGCAACCCAGTCGGGCTTGGCGTACTCGACATTGGGATCCGCCATGTATCGATCCACGATATCAGGAATATTGGATCCACTCGGCACCTCGACCATGAACCAGCGGTCGATGCCGAGTCTCACGGCCTCTTCCTTGTTCTTGAGCTCGATGTACGGACGGTAGATCTTGAGCGCTCCGACTGCACGGCTTACAGCATCCACCGAAGGTATACCGGTCTGCGCGCCGGACAGCATCGCCCCTCTCCCAGGGGCAACCTGTAACTGGGGATTCTCGAGACTGTGCTCTGTGAACTTGACCAAAATGCGGTCCGGTGCGTAAGGAAGCACCGTCTCTCCAGCCGTAACGAAACCCTTCTGAACCGGTGAGAACTCACGCGGTGTCATAGGCTCCGCAGCAACGCAGAGAAGAGGTATGAGTATCAAAAGTAGGCTAATAGAAGAGACAAGCGATATTTTCTTCATGGTCACTCCTTACCGTTTTATCGCCGTAACCCGTGCCTGTAACTGTCACAGCTCTGACTCACTCGGGTGTTCGGCAGGTGAAATGCTGAACCATCCATGCGGTTCTACACAATTGTAAACGGTCGGTTTATTCCTCCTTTCGTTTGTGACTGAAAACCCCTATTGTCTCAAAAATTCACCCCCCACCCCCCATCCCTAAAAACATACAGGCTCGCTGTCATCCGTGCAGATACACGAATCCAACACACACGCGCCGTCCCTATTAGTGCATATACAAGGATACTAGCCCGCCCGTTATCCGGTCGGGAAAAGGTGTGGCCCTTATTTAGTGCATGAATGCCCGCTTCAGTTCTTACCAGATCTTACCAGAGACTTGTAAGATCCCGTACCCCATCCCTACGTCTTGAACTGGATATAATATTGTACCCCATCCCCGGATCTACTTCAAGATCGTATTTCCCGCCTGCCCCGAGATGAAATACGGAGCAGCCCTAAGCCTTATCCGGAAACAGCTCCCGGAGCATTGCCTTCTCCGGGGCCTTCGTGGCCAGGCTCACGACAACGAGCGCCAGCACCGAGACGATCAGCGCAGGATAGATGAGCGGGATGCCGAATGGATCGCCCTCGGGGACCAAGTGCGCGGGGAGGAGGTAAGTGAGCACCTTGAGCACAACGCATACGACGGCACCGCTTATAATGCTGGCAAGCCCGCCCGCCTTCGTGGCCCGTTTCCAGGCGAGGGCTGCAATGAGCGCCGGTGTAATCGAGACACCGTAGATCGTATAGGCGAAGTATGCCATGTTGAGGACGGACTTGAGCTGGGTTGCGAGGAAGAACGCCACCACACCGAGCACCACAACCCAGAGTCGCTGGAAGACGACCATTTTCTTCTGGTCGGCACCGGGATTGATGAAACGCTGGTAGATATCGCGCATGATGTTGGTTGTCGGTGAGAGGAGGTAATTCATACCGGTCGAGAGCACAACGACCACGGCGGCCGCCAGGAGCAGCACACCCACCGGGAGCGGCACAAGGTTCTTCGCCGCAAGTAGTACGAGCTTTCCACCCTCCTTCGGCACATCGGGATTGATAAGAAGCCGCCCGTCAGCGCCCGTCATCCCCACGAGCTTCACCATGGCAAAGACTGCGATCGCAACGACGACCGTCTCCACGACAACCGTACCGATCGTCCAGAAAATCACCGAGATTTTCGCATCACGAGGTGTCCTCGCGCTGTAGAACTTCTGGTACATGCTCTGCACACCCATGAGTAGCAGGAAGGTCGCAAGGAAATACCCAATCACCTTCAGTGTCGGGTGAGCGCCGAACGCCTGGTTCACGGCATGAAAGTGGCCCTCCGGAAGGGCCGCCATCGCCCCTTCCCAACCGCCCGCCTTGAGGTAGATGAAGGGAAGCGATACGATACAGGCGAGGATGATGATGATCCCGTTCGGCAGGTCAGTGTAGGCCACGGCCACCATCCCGGCGAGCGCCGTAAAAAGGATAACGAAGCACGCCGCCAGAAGCGTGCCGAGCTCGGCAGAGATCGCCCCCTCGGTAATGACATTCAGAATGAATCCTCCCGCAACGAACTGGTAGCTCACGATGGCAACGAAGCTTATGATGAGGGCGATGGCACCGGCGATCCTGGCCACCTTGCCGTAGCGTACCTCCATGATGTCGCCGATCGTGTACTGTCCGAAGGTGCGGATCTTGCCCGCCAGGAAGTAGATCAGTATGATCCCCACCCAGGCGCCCGCTGCAAGCCAGAGGGCCGAGAATCCGGCCTGGTAGCTGAATTCGGCGCCGGCGATGAAGGTTCCCGAGCCGATCCACGTGCAGATAAGCGTGAAGACCATGACCCAGACGCTCAGGCTGCGCCCGGCTACCATGAAGTCCTCCTGGTCCTTTACCTTCCTGGCACGGTAGAAGTTGAAGCCCATGAGCACCAGGAGATAGGCGAGGATAACGTAGAGGTAAACGTTCATCGAACGGCTCCTTTCGGCCTGATCGTAACGACTATTACATTAGCAAAGCTGCTCGTTCCTCAAGTGATAGCTAGCAAACGCCTGTCCGGCGTTATTCTCCTTTTCGTTTCCAGAAATTCTTCAAATAGACAGAATACGTGCCGCCGGGAAACGCTAATTCAAAAACTTCTTCGAACTCGTCGTCATCTCGAATGGTATAGGTCATTCTCGCTCGCAATCCCGGCGGTGCATTCTCGCTGCTCTCTGAAACAAAAACAAATACCTTGTTATCGGTAGACAGGCTGTCGAGGGTAAATCGATTTACAAACCCCTCGATATTGAACTGCCGCATAACAATTATATCCCGGTTCGAATCGTAGCTGTAGAAGGTCCAGTCCTCGTGCACCTCACCCTCGGGATTTTTCTCCTGCGGCTCGAACTTAGAAATGTTTCTGAAATAGAGGTACCTGCCGTCCATGATATATTCGTACGTCCGCTCGCCCTTTCCTATACCGGGCCTACCGGTCTCGTGCCCGACCCATGTGCCCACGAAGTAATCGAACGGTTGCCATACCGACTTTTCAGCGGTCTGTGACCATATTAAGACGGGGAAAAGAATAATGAATGTAATGATCAAATGCTTACATACCTTGCACACAATCTTAACCTGCCTCGTGATTGGTACATATTGCACATGTTTATATTCCGATTCACCATGTTACATCGGCAGCTACCACTACACATGAACCCGCACCAGCTCCATCTGCTCCTCGCCGTGGACGTCGACCTCGCCGTTAAGCGTGATGAAGCAGTCTATCTCGCTGCGGACCGCCATCTCGCCCTCGAAGTAGATCCCTGGCTCGATAGAGAAACAGATCCCCGGCACGAGACGGCGCTCGTCCTTCGTCTCGAAGTTGTCCATATGGACACCGTTCCCGTGAAGCTCCTCTCCGATCGAGTGGCCCGTGCGGTGAACGAACTGTTCGCCATAACCGGCCTCCCTGACGACGTTGCGGCATGCATCGTCGACCTCCCAGCCGTAGCAGGGCTCGCCATCGGCGAATCGCTTGCGTATGAAGTTCAGGGCAGCTATACGGGCGTCCCGTGCGACGTGGAATATCTCTTGATATTTCTCGGGAGGGTCGTCGCCAACGTAACCGCACCATGTGATGTCGTAGTAGATCGAGCCCGGTTCCTTGAGCTTGCCCCAGAGATCGATCAGCACCATATCACCTCTCTTGAACTCGTAGGAGCCCTCCTCTGTAGGTTCGAAGTGGGGATTTGCCGGGTGGTCGTTGATGCCGACGATCGGAACATCTCCGCCGGGATCGATTCCCTCCGCGTCGAGACGCTCGAGGATAAACTTCATGAGCTCGTACTCGGTCAGCTTCTTGCCCCCGCTGATCTCCTTGCCGATCTCGGCGAAGGCCTCGTTCTTGATGTGCTGGATAATATCTCCCGCCTTGAGATGGCTCTCGTAACCCTTCTGGTCTATCACGGCTTCGAACTGTTGGACGAGATCCGCCGAGGAGACGATCTCGGGTCCGAAGCTCCGTATGAGATCGATCGTGCCCCCGTCGATGATCGAGGTGTAGGGGATGTTGTTGAGCGGCGAGTACTGCATAGCGATCTTTTTCGCCCCGCCGACGATCTTCTTCAGTGATGCGTGAAGATCCACCCATGCACTGTACGACATCTTGTCTCCGGGCAGGGAATCGAGCTTCGTCTTCTCGACGTTGTGCACGAGGCGGACCGGCTTTCCTTCAGCAGGGATGAAATAGAACCACCGGCGCGAGGTCATCTTGTTGAAATCCATATCGAGAATACGGTAGGCCAGACGGTCGCGGTTGTGAAAGTCACAGAGCAGCCACCCGTCGATGCTCATTTCCTTGATTGCTGTCTGTATCTTCTTTACATCCATCGGAATTCCTCCATGGTAATGTGATTGGTGATCGAATGCCCAACGCTAGCACGGCCGTAAACGGGATGTCAAGAAATGGGTTGCGGGCATCCACAGCCTACGGGGGCCGGAAAATGATGCGGAAAAAATGCTACCGATGTGAGAAGATGAAGACCGACTGTGTAGCGTTGCATCACAGAGAGAACAGTAAACGGATGATATGACGAATTCGGATCTCAACGATCTCGTCCGGCTTCTCGCCTGCCCTGATTGCGGTGGTGACCCGCTTTTTTCGGACGGGGAGCTACGGTGTTCCGGATGTAGCCGGTCTTACGAAGTGAAGGACGGCATTCCCCTCCTCTACCCGAAGGGAATGAACCGGGAGCATCTCGCCGAGGAAGAAAAGCTCGGCGGGATCATGCAGCAGACGGAGATCGAACCGGGCACGGAGTTCTCCGAGGAGCAGTGGAAGCGGTCCAAGGACGAGTTCTGGGGCCAGGTTCGGGAACGGCTCGGCGGATCCGGGCTCAAGATCATACTCAATGTCGGATGCGGAATCGATACCCGGGCGCTCGAGCTCCAGGAGATGGGACACACACTCGTAAGCTTTGATCTTGTCTATAGCCTGCTCGAATCCCTCAAGACCGGGCACGGGGCGAAGCACTGCACTGCCGGCGATCTTCTGCACCTGCCGTTCAAATCCGGCTCCTTCGACTGTCTCTGCTGCATCGACCTCATTCATCACGAGATCGAACATACACCTGAGATTCTAGCGACGTTTGAAAGGGTCCTCAAACCCGGCGGCCTGCTCTTTCTCGAGGATATCAACGCCTGGGGGCTCTTCCAGTTCTACAAATCGATCCTCCTGCCAAGACCGGTCCATCGAACACTCAGATCGCTCTACCATGTGCTGAAAGGTTCCCCGTACCGGCCTGCAGACTACGAGTTCCCGACGAGTGTCTTCAAAACGATGCGACTTCTCGAGCGGGTCGGTTTTGCAGAGATCGATGCCGTTCCCCAAAGGGCTTATCCGAATATTGGTGGCATCGGATACAGGATCTATGAGGTTCTCTCACGTGTACAGCACATCAAACGCTACCACAATTACCATTACATGATCGTCGCGGTTGCACCCAAAACCGCTATGCAGCGCTGAGCGGTCGTTCGATTCCTTCACCCGAGGCTGAGTGTACTTTTTAAATGGAAATGCCCTCGATTCGAAGATCTTACCGCAGGAGTATCAGCTTCCGCGTCTCGCTGAAGTCGGCGCTCTTCATCCTGCAGAAATAAATGCCGCTCGAAAGCATGCGGCCCTCGTCGTTCAGGCCGTTCCAGACGGCGGTGTAGGTTCCGGGCTCGTGAATCCCCCGCCTGAGGATGCGCACGAGTCGGCCGGCGATGTCGTAGATACGAAGGCTCACGGGGCCGGATCTGCCGACCGAATAGGTGATCCGTGTCGAAGGATTGAAGGGATTCGGGTAGTTCTGGTGAAGCCGGAATGGGTAGCTCGGCGTTGGTCCGGACCTTTCAATCCCCGTCACCACACGTGACGAGAGGATAAAACCGTAGTTCTTCGTTTGATAACCACCGAGGTTGTAGTCGTACTCGGGATTGAGCTGGAGCGCGAATACGTCACGGCGTCCGTCGAGATCGTCCGGGGCCGGATCGAACGTATACTCCATCGCTGTTCCCGTGGCCACATTGATGACGCCCGTCACACCGGGGCCGATCGTGGAGGTCGTATCGGAGCCGTCATAGTATTTCAGACTCTTACGCCCGTAATCCATGACCTCGATGAGGGCGGGATTCATGCTGTTCTCGATCCGGTGTACGATATTCCGTGTAGCGCCCAGCCGGTTCTCGACACGGTAATCGACGGCAAGTCCCCCGGCGACCGGATAAAACGACTTCACGAATATGAAGTCGCCGCTCACGAAGCTGAAGCGTACGGAATCGTCCAAAACGGTCGTCGTGAGCTCGTCATTCAACAGGTTCACGATCTCCATACCACCGAAGGTGAAGAATTCATTGAAACACTTCTTTCTGATTCCGTAGCTCCGCTGCCACGGCTGGGCCGCCTGATACTGGTACGGTGCGTTCCACGCGTAGTCGACGGTGTAGTGGTAGTCGTCGTTGTAGGTGCCTCCGGTATAGTGATCCCGCCACCCGATGTAGTAGAGTCCCCACATGAAGAGCTCGTTCCCGACGAGCTCCTCCCCCCGGCCGAGATCGAACCAGTAGAGGAGCCGGCCGCCGTACGGGCTGAAGACAAAGAGGTTCTCCGGTGTGACGAGGATGACATCCTGGATAGAGTCGCCGTTTGCATCCTGCATCAGGATCTGCGGATCTACGACCGGTGAGGCCGCATACTCGGCCGCCAGGCACGATGCCTCGATCGTCTCGAGCTTGTGGTAATCCTGGCAGTAGAAATCGCCGCAGTTGATGCAACCGAACTCGAACTGGTGCGCGGCATAGTTACGTAGTGCATGATCGATGAGCCTGATGCCGGGCAGACTCCCGTTCGCTGCGGCCTGTGCGGCCTGCACACGGTTGCGCCACCCATCGTAGAAATCACGGTAAAAAGCCAGAAGGGGGGAGTTCTCGTTGAAGTCGAACCAATCCTCGTAGCCGGCATCCTGCGACGGACCCACCATCCAGTTCGCCTGCCCGTCGACGATCGGTGAGAGCATCTCGGTGGGGTGGCGTGTCTCCAGGTATTCGCTGAAGGTCGTGAGCTTCACCCAGCTGAGACCCTCGAGGACGTCGAGGACGTGATCGAGGTTGTCCCAGTCCGGCTGGGGATCCTCCCCGTGCTCGTAGTCCCAGAGCCCTGTCGCTTCGGCATCCTGGCAGTAGCAGACGACATAGTCGCGGTAGGTATCCTCCGAATGCAGCCACGAGAGGTAATCGACGAGATCGTCCGTGTAGCCGGAGTCGATCGCCCCGTCGAGAAGCCAGATCATTGCCCCGTCATCATTGAATATAACGAGCTCTTTGATTCCCAGGTTCGTCTTTCGTACCGCAAACTCCGGCATCGTCGTGCCGCTGTCGTAGAGGATATGGGTCTCGACCCAGGTCGCAGTGTAACCGTTATCGGCAATGAGGGGGACGAGCTGCTGCTTCCAGCACCGTTCCGCGTTCCAGAAGCTCACGGGAGTCGTTGAGACCGAACGCTCGATCACCGTACGCTGCACGTCGATCTGCACGTTGTTGTCCCACATATGTGTTGAGTACGGGATGTTCTGGGAGTAGGTGCTCCCAACGATCTCGAACTGACCGTCAGCGGCACCCGCACGGAGCATATCTATCGTCGAGGGATTGTGCCTGAAGTCGTACCAGAGCAGATCGTGCAGCAGCGAGCCCGAGAAGTGGAGCATGAATTTCGATCCGGGGTGCTCTCTGAGCACCTTCACCAGCCCATTGAAACAGACATCGTTCGCCGTATCACCCTGAAGGTTCAGTGTCTGATTGGCATGAAAGAGGAGAACCACGTTGAGCTTGCCGGGATCGGCGGTTCTATCGACTGTGATATCCCCCACCGCCCGATCGGCGGCGAGCCCGGCGAGGTCGATCCCGCCCAGCCTGTAGCGGTAATTCCCATTCGGTACTAATACACCAAGAGAATCGCTTCCGTCCCAGAGGACACTCCGGTAGCCCGGATCGAGGAGCGATGCCGTGAGCAGCCGTTTGACGAGGGCTCCGCCCGATGTGCGTATTTCGCAATCGACGTACACCGGCTCGGAAAGCCTGAAGGAGATCCTCGTGACATCGTCCTCTGAATCTCCATCCGGCGAGATGAGCGCCGGTGAAGCGAAGTTTTCGAAAATGACGGGTGCTACATCGTCTGCCAGGATATCGAAATTGTACTCTCCCGAACCAGGGGATCTCGTCGTATTGATCCGGTCCGAGGCAGTGATGTGATACAGAACCGTCCGGCCGGCGATAGCGAACGATGCCGGGATCTCGGCATACCATTCGTTCTCGAGGCCTTCAAGGAACGGTGCATCATACTGATCGCCGCTACCGAACGCCCGGTAGTTGAGTTTGGCCTCGTAAACCTCCTCGTCATCGGTGATCGTCGCCGTAACGATGACCGGCCGGTTCGCCGGCTGATCCACGACACCCCCGTGGACGATCACGGGGGGAATAAAATCGAGATCGACCGTGAAGATGGACGAATCGGCATGGGCCGCTCCGGAAGTATTTGCCACCGCTATCCTCAGCTCGTGCTCGTCTTCCTCGAGGGAATCGACGAGGGTATAGCGCACCTCCTTTTCAACCGCATCGTAGTGCGACGGCCCCTGGGCGACGAGTGCATCATCGATGTATAGCTTTATCTCGTCGAGGTCGAGCGGCGTGCTCTCGGAATGGGCGATCGATGCCGAGACCGTGGGACGGGAGGTGCCGATCACCGAGCCCTCCATCGGGCTCAGGTAGTACACGAGAGGATCACGGATGAAGAGGTACGAGTTGTAGTTATCGTTGGGATTGACGTCGGGATTCAGGGGATCGCTCAACCAGATGTGGCCGTCTTGGACGAACTTGTACTCCTGATAGCTTTGCGGCAGCTTTTTGTCGATCGTCCAGATGCTGTCGCCGTCCGCATCCGACATCGGATCGATTGCGGTGTCTATCACACCACCCGAGGGGTTGCACCAGCCGTTGAAGTCGCCGGCGAGGTTTACCGTCGATGCATCCGGCGCATAGAACCTGAAGCGCACGACGACCGAATCCGCCCCGGCGCCGATCGGGTCGGGTACGCCGTTTCCGTCCTCGTCGTAGCCAATGAGAACGGGATTGTCGAGGCTTAAGAGATCGCTATCCTGATCGGCACCGAGCTCGTCACCGCTCCCCGCCCCGAGGGGTGTCGATGGGTCGAACTTGTCGGGGGCCCACCCGAGCCCGGCCGCAACCCTTATCCATCCGTTCACCTCGGTACCGATAACACTCCATGGGATGGTGATCTCCCAGCCGCCGATGCCGTTACTGTTGTGCCAGCCCTCACGAGAGGCGTTCTGCGAACCCGATATATGCACGGTACTTCCATCCCCCTGGATCTGCCGTACATCCGCACCGATCCCCGCCTCCATATCGCACACGGCGTGTACGAAGTCGGGATCCCATCCCTCACCCTGCGTACTGAAGCCGGGATAATAGTCGTTCTGCTCTACGCCGGTCGCTCGGGTGCTCGAGTCGATATAGATGAGGAAGACGTTATTCACCGAGCTGTAGCCCTCGACACCGACGTAAAGGTTCGAGAGGTCCCAGCTCACATAGAGGTTCACGAGATCATTGTTCGGCCCCCAGGGTACATCGGTGTTAGAGGCCCTGAGCTCGAAGACGGGATTCCATTCACCGATGGAGAAATCACCGTCGACGACGATCGCACAATCCGCCGCCGCCGGAATGATGACAGTGATCGTCGCAGGAACGATGAGCGTGATCAGTGCTGTAACGAGGAGTGTCCGCTGCAGAGCCATTGCCCGATGTCAGACCTTTCGAAGAGATGCAATGACGTGCCTTCTTTGCCGACCCGTCACGCGGGGATGAGGTCGATTAAATCAACAATATAATATAATGGATAATTATAACACTTCGGACGCCGGAATCCAAATAATAGAATAGTTTACCAGGAAATCGTCATGTGCGGGGGTAGGCCGGCGCCTCCAGAGGCGAACCTGTCACACGGTAAGAGAGTCCAGTTCAAAGCAGCTACCGGCAGGGGGCTTACCTGAACGCATACCCGATCATGAACGACAGCGCGCTGTTCTTGAGATCGAGATCCACGTAAGGTGTTTCGTCGGGAATATTCACTAGTCCCCATTCATAACGGGCCTCGAGAACTATGCTCCCCATTCCCGTTTCGACGTCCACCCCGCCTCCGAGGATGACCCCGATATCGGTCGACTTGACATAGGGATCGAGATTGATGTCATAGATCCGCCCCTCATACTCGTAATCGGCGTTGTTGTAGAGCATGATCGCAAATGCGGGACCGGCGAAGATGTTCGGCACTACCCGCCAGGAAAGCGGCAGGTGGAATCGTACAAGGATCGGCACCTCAAGATAGGCGAGCCGGATCCTGACATCCCGGTTTCCAGCGAAGAAGATCGGATGGCGCCCCTCCGAACCCTTCATCGTAAAATACACCTCGTCCTGCATCGATAGAAAATCGGTGAACCGGTAGCCGATGAAACCTCCTACGATAAGGCCTTTTCGCGAACCGGCCCCCTCCGAGTCGTCTCCATAGGCATCAGCCAGATTCAGGCCCGCCTTGAGGCCGGCCGTCCAAGAACCTCCGTGCGCATTGGAGCAGGTGAGCGAGCAGGCCAACAGAACAACTATGACAATCGGGTACCTGGAACTCATATCAACCTCCCCTAGTTGATCCGAGCTTATCACGCCGGCATAGGCTATGCAACCCGAAGCTCGAATAGCCATTGCACTCTTTCCGCATTACTTTTATATTCATAATGGAGTTGGGCTCGTGTCCCTGGGGACCCCATGAAAAGTAAATCGATAGTAAATCTTGTGCCATGCACTGCATGGTGAAATCAATCCAAAGGGGGCTCTGTCATGAGACGCTGCCATCTCTCGATCGGTTTCCTCCTTCTGCTCATCACCATCGCAACGATCTCCGGCTGCCGTCTTCCGTTCTGTCCCGGGAGCGAGAATCCCTATGTAGTAATCGACAGCCCCCCGTACCGGCCCGGCCTTCCAACCTTTTCGAGAATCATTGTCTTCAAATGGCACGCCAGTCCCGGGCACGCTATATGCGCCACACGCTATCTGCTCACCGCCCTGATCGATTCAAACGGTGTATACAATCCCGAGTTCGATATCATAGGCGATCTCAACGCCAATCCGTGGCGGTACGAGGATACATGGTCGCCGTGGATGCCCTACAGTACAAAATGGGGCACCGGTTGCAAGGCTTGCGTCGAGGCTCCGGAGGTCGGCAAGGTCTACCTCTTCGCCGTGCAGGCGAAGGATATCTGCGGGCGGGTAACACAGCAATTCGAGCTGGCACGGGATGCATTCATCTTCATGGTGTCTCCCTATACGTATCCTTAGCTGACGCTCCGTGACCCGACACTCGGCATATACAGATTCCTCGGTACCGATCCGTTTCCGATCCGGACCGACTTCCCGGCTGATTTCGGACTCCATTTCAGCTGGTCCGCCAGCGCCGATCAGTACGGGGGAGAGATCGTGGGCTATCGCTACGGATGGGATATCGTCAATCCGGACGAGCCCGAGGATTGGGATGTTCCCATCCATCCGGGAAACCTGTCCGCCCCCGAGATATCATACAGCATGGGTGTCCACACATTCTGGATCGAGGCCGTCGATCACGCTAACAACTCGACGATAGGCCGTATCGAGATCACGTTCGTCCCGTTTTCGATGGAGAGGAACCTCCTGTGGGTGGACGACTTCTACTCGATCGATCAACCGATCCCCGATAGAAGCCACCCGCCCGAGTACGAGCACGATGCTTTCTGGATGGATATCTGCGGAAGGGCGGCGGGATGGACGGTGGGAGATCTGTACGACTGCATCGAGCACAACCTCGAGCCGCCCGACTTGGAGCTCATCGGAAGCTACAAGAACATCATCTGGACCTTCTCATCGCACACGAATTGCTGCTGGCAGATCGTCCGGTTCACACCGGAAGACCAGGTCGGCACACAACACCAGCCCACCGTCAATTATCTGCCCGCCTTCCTCGAGAAGGGAGGTCACCTCTGGACGCTCGGCCGTTCGGAGAGGGCCGGCGGGCTCGCGGCAGTGCTCCATCCCGAAGATCAGCTCTTTCCCGTATCCCTCGATTACCGGCAGACGGGGGAGCCGTGCGATGTCGATCCCGACTACATACATTCGATGGCGTACGAGGATTACTGTGTGACGATGCTCGACAAGATCAAAGCCGTACTTAGAGAAGACGCCGATATGCCCAATAGAAAAGTAAGCTTTTACGATGCCATGACCTTTGCGGAGAGGGATGCAATCGATCCGGTAACCGCGGAACTGACCGGCCTGCCGGAACGGCTCGATCTGTGGGAAGAGGTACTATGCGAACACTGCTACTTCTCTCCGAATAATCCGTACGGACCGGGCGGCTTCACCTATGTCGAGATCTACGATCCACAATACCGGATGGAGACAAAGTTTCTGAACTCCCAGGACTGCTTCCATCCGCTCTACCGGATGCGCTCGCGATCCACGTTATCGGCGGTCGACAACACGGCGATCGCACTCTGCCTGACGAAATACGAGGATGTGGTCCCCCAGGTGACCGCCGGGATTGCAGTGCCTGCACGGAGCTTCCACTTCGGATTCCCGCTCTGGTTCTTCGACCGGACCCAGGTGGATGCGGTAGTGGACGTGGTCTTCGACGAATGGCAGATACGGGCCGTCAGGTAGCGTTTTGAGCCGTCGATCCGATCGCAGGCATCCTGATCGACAAAGATACCGATATTTATGAAACGGAGATGTGTGGACGGATGAGCACAGCCGGGACCGGCTCTCAGTCGGCGTTCACCTTGAACCAGCCGTTCGGTGAGAGGGCCTCCTCTTCGAGTCCCTTGTATCCTTTGATATTCCAGAGATAGATGGAGTCGGGTTCGAGGATGGTTGCGAGTGAATCGGGCACGACCCATGTACTGTCCTCGATCCGCTCCGCCCAGTAGATTTGTGTGAGATCAGCGGTGAAGATCTCAATGGAGTAGTACTCGTTCTCCCGCCGGGGATGCCAGCTGAACTGCTCGGGTACACGTTCTATTTCACCGAGTGGCGCCTCGAGTGTGATGCCGTACTCGACTACGGGCTCTCCACGCATCGGGCCGAATCCCGGTCCGAATCCGGGCGAAATACCCGACCTTTCGACTGCGAGGAATATGAGAATAACCGCCGCCGCAGCCGCAATTGGGGCCAGCCAATTGAAACTCAAACGTGTTACGGGAGCCTGCCGGCTCTCCTTTTTCCGTACCGCGACCGTAGGGAGAATGCGTTCCTTGAGGGCCCGTTCGAGCTTGAAGCAGGCCTCGGACCAGTTCGCTTCCTCGGCGAGCTCCCGGTCGGAACCGATCCGCTGAAACCGCCGGATGCGCTTGACCTCGAGCCGGCACAGCAGGCATGAATCGAGATGCTGCTCGAGCCGATCAGCCGTGTCGTCTTCTGCACATCCACAGGCATACGCGGTCAGGATCTCGAGACCAGGATGCTCCGTGAAGTTATCCCTATCCATTTCCAAACCCCTCGTGTTCAATGAGCCGCTTGAACTTTCTTCTGGCGTTCTGCAGGAGGGTGCGTGCCCCCGTAATATTCTCACAACCCAGTATCTTTGTAATCTCATTCACCGTCATTCCATCCCTGTAGTGGAGGATGAATACCTCCAGCTCATCACCAGGTATGAACTCCCTCGCGGAGGCCAGAATGCGTTCGAGATCGCCGACCAGGCCGAGCTCCCTGTCAAACTGATTATCGACCGGGTCGGGCACTCCGTCTGCATCCACCGAGAGCAATCGCCGCCGCCACTGTTCTCGCTTCTTCGCAAGCTCGCTGAGACAGTGGTTGCTGGTGACCCGGTATGCCCAGGTCGAAAACATCGAGAGACCGGAGAACTTGGCGATGTTCCTGAATATCTTGATGAATATCTCCTGGGTGAGATCAACGGCCTCCTCCTCATCGTGCGTATAATTGTAACACCAGAGATAAATCCGCTTACTGTATCGCCTGAACAACTCCGTGCAGGCTTCCTCAGAGGCGCTCTCTGCGATGATACCCGAAAGCTCCTCGTCGCTTGCACACCGTATCTCTGTGTTCACCCCTTAGACACTCCCCAGGGAAGAAATGACATAATATTTCTCCCATTATTTTTCGAGCTGAGAGATTAGTCTAACTCCTGTGAATCGTATATGATATTCCCATCACCAACCAGTACAAAGGTGGCCCAGAAAGCAGTTCGCCCCGAATCCCTCCACCCGAGTGCCTCGAGCTGGGTATCCCTGAGTGCCGAGGCGGCGGCGTTTCCCTCGCGGAGCCGGCGATAGAAGGAGAGCATGAACCGTCCCGTATACCGGTCGGGGACATCCATCTGCGTGGCGAGCACACCGTGCGCTCCGGCATAGAGGAACGCCTGGGTGAGACCTGTAATCCCTTCCCCATAGGCCAACACGCCACCGGCCGACTTGCATCCTGATAGAACTACAAGAGATGCATTGAGCCTGAGCCCTGCCACCTCGTGCCACTGGAACAGTCCGTCCTCGGTAGCTATTTCAACCATATCCACCGAGCCGTCGCGAGTAGCACGCTCCTCCCTGCGCATCCGTGCATCATCACCGGATCTTCCCGGCAGGATCCCGAACTCACTTTCAGGATTCAAGACGATGAAGGAACGTCTTACATCCTCGTTATCAACATAGATATGGGAAGCGATGTGAATAATCTCGGCGTTCCCGATGGGGCTCTCTTTGAATGAGCGCTCACCGGCACCGGTACCGGTCAGAATGAAGGAAGAGGGGAAAAGGCGTGCAACGGACCGTGCCTCCTCCGATGCATGGGGGAGCAGTTCAATCGGAATGTCCGTGAATGGGTAAACACGCTTGCGTTTCAAGGTACCCGTGTTGCCGGCTCCCTCGGCACCGAGAGCGATAATATCGTAGTCCAAATGCTTCCCGCCCTCACTTCGTGAGGCGAACCGACGTCTGAGGTATGATAGGGACCGTAGCGAGGGAGTGTAATAGATCCGGTGCCGTTCGACCAGATAGCCTTCGTCACTGCGGAGCAGGGAGAAGGGAAGGCGGTTGAGCAATCCGTCAGGCACGATAACGAGCGTTTCTCCGTCTAGATCCCCCTCCACGGGGCCCAGCAGCAGTTCATAGAGCTCCCGCTCGGCCGCGTGGAGAACTCCCGCCGGCAGGGAGTACGAGGGACGGGATAGCCGTTTTCCGGTTTCGACCGCCTCCTCGTGGGTCTGCCTGAGCAGCTGAAGAAACCGTCCCACGCGCTCCTCGATCTCTTTCCGTGGCGGGAGTGGATGAATCGAGAAGATACCTCCCCGAACGCTGAAGAGGTATGAACCCTCCCGCCCGAGGAAGTACGACAGCATCCGCTCGGATTCACGGAGACTGGCAACGAGCCCATCGAGCTCATCACCGGCAGGATAGAGCGCCGCCGTGTATGCCTCGTTCTGAGCTGCCATACGAACACGGAGCCCGACGAACTCCCGCTCGAGAGCAGTGACCTGATCCAACAGTTCACGGCGCTTCTCTCCCGAGATCGAACCGTCCTGGAGCCTTCCCTGTAGGAACGTGAGCTTGGCGATGAGATCCCGTTCCTCACCCACGAGCTCGCCGGCACCACCCCGTTCGATTCTATGCAGGGCCTCCCGCATGAGTGCAGCCAGTATCTGTGCCCGGGCGCGCTCGGTATACGTGAAAGCCCGGCGTACCGCCCCCCGATCCTCACCCGTTTCGAGGATGAGGGATACCATGAGCTCGTAGGGAACGATCGCTGGCCGCAGCATGTGGCGCTGGAGCTCGTCGAGCCCCACGCTCCGTCTGAGCGATTCAACACTCACTATCGCACGTTCGAGCATGGAGGCAGCCTCTCCGTAATCCCCACGTCTGTAGTACAGCTCTGCCAGCCTCACCAGAGATTTCCAGACCAGTTCCTGCAACCCGTTCTCGTCAGCGATAGCCAGCGCATCTCCGGTCGAGGCGAGTGCTTCATCGATCGATATATCGGTATTACCATAGAGATAGAGTGAACGTGCCTGGATATGCGCCTCCCCCTTGTCAGCCAACAGCCCGATTGATCCCTCCAGCATCGCGCGGGCCCGAGCGGATTCCCCGCGCTGGATGTAAACGGAGGCAAGGTTGTTGGTTGCCCAGATCAGGTCAGAGCGATCCTGGGTTCCGCTCAGCACATCGAGGGTTCGCCGATAGAAGGCCTCGGCGAGATCAGGCCTTCCGGCGGCCAGATAAACCGAACCCATGCCGCTCGTGACGCGAAAGAGGAGATCACGTTCGTTGCGATCCGTGGCGATGGAAAAGGCACGCTCGTAATGCTTCATCGACTCCGTGTAGTTACCGAGATAGAAGTAAACCGAACCGATGCTGAAATGAACGGCGCCAACACCGACACTGTCCCCCAGTTCCTCGTAGATCGCCATCGCACGATGCTCATGGGCAAGGGCCTCCCGGTAGCGGCCCTGGAGATCGTAGACCATACCGATCGAATTGAGACACCAGGCTACACCCTTGCGGTCACCTAGCTTCTCCCTGACCTCGTAAGCCTGCCGGTAGAACCGTTCGGCTTCGGAGAAGTTACCCAGGTTGTGGTTCGCCAAAGCGAGACCGCCCAATGTCCAGCTCAGACCGTAGAGGCTTCCCATCTCCTCGTAGACAACGCGACACCGCTCGTAATGGTCTATCGCTTTGGAATAGTCACCGAGCATCGTGAGATTGTAGCCGAGCCGAAGGCGCGCACCGAGCGCCCCCCAGCGGTTCCCCCCGTCCGTGTGACGTTCCAGCGACTCTGTGAAGAGATCGAGCGCCTCTTGCCGCTCACCCTCCGCCTCCGCTATCGCACCGAGCCCATAGAAGACATAACCGAGGAGCCAGCCCGACCGACACGACACCGCAAGCTCGCGTGACTCCTCTAAGTGTTCCTTCGCCGTAGCAAGGTTGCCCATCCGCGTTTCGGCCTGCCCCAGGTTGTTGAGGATCGCTGCGGTCCTTTCCACGGTGCCGAGAACGCGTTCCTCGACGAGGGCCCCGCGGTACAGCTCGGCCGCTTCCCCGATCCGCTGCTGCTTCTCGCGGATTCGCCCCAGGCCATTCAGGCAATAGCTCCGAACCTGCCGGTGACCACCTTTCTCGGCCCGGCCGAGTGCTTCCCGGTACAGACTGTCAGCGGCTACCAGATCGTCCGTCAGGTTTTGCGCCTCGGCCCGAAACGCCGCCAGCTCGGCATCCATGCGAAGGAGGAAGTGTAATGCCTTTTGCAATACAGGAGTACGGTCGTCCGGCTTGTCCGCCCTCTCTACTACCCTGGCGGAGAGTAACTCGATACATTTCCCCGCATCGGTTACGGCACGAAATGCGGCGTCTGGATTACGGGCTCCGAGGAAGCTCTGCGCCTCGCGCCTTCTGAGCACAGCCGCTGAAAGTGTATCGCCCGCGCCAAGCGCAAGCAGCGCCGCCTCACCGTACGCATCGCCGGCAGCCGCAAAGTCCCGTGCGATGTGGTGCTTCAATGCGCCCGTGTAGAGCTGCAGCATATCACAGTGCGGTTCGGTTTGACCCTCCGCACAATCCTCAAGAAACGCGATTGCACTATCACTCCGGCAGGATCGCAATTCCGCTTCGACGAGCCCCTCGGCTATTTCGATCCGGCAGGGATCTTCCATGACGAATCGCTCGAAGAAGAGCAGTGCTGCAACGTTATCACCGGCATCGAGTAAAAGCGCTCCTTCGCCTGCTCTCTGGAGGCGTTCCTCGATACCATCCGAACGCTCGGATCCGCCGTATCCGGGGTGAATGTTACGATTCTGGTATGTTCTTCTGGAAAATCCGGAAAAGGGCACGGATAGTATTAAGACGAGAATGAATAAAGACCGGGCAGTGGATGTCAAACGTTTCATTCCCTCTCACTTTGACCAAGTCCGTTACCATTATAGCATAAAACCATTGATTCGAGAATAAAAGCCGAATGGATAGAATTCCCTATCGATTATCCCCCCTCCCCCGCCGGCATCGATCGCCAGAGCTTCCAGATATCGTCCAAGAGTATCCGTTTCAGTCGAAGCATCTCGTCCTTGGAGCCACTGCGCATGATCCCCGCAGCAGCACCCACATGGCCGTCGCCGATATTGAGCGAGCGCATGATCTCTCCGATGTCCTTGCCGTGCCTGCGCCCGGTCATTCTCATCGAGAGCGACATGGATACAGCGAAGTCGTTCGTTTTTCTTCCTCCGCGAAAGATTGCGTTCAGCGTAAGGACTCCCAAGGCACCGGGGTGCAGGAGGTATGCGAGATTCTTCACAACGCGAGGGCGGCGCTTGTGGTGCGTGAAGTCGAGGATGATGAGCTCATGGTCTGTGTCTTTCTCGATGAACGAGACAGACTTGCGAATAAAATCGAGCATGCGCTGCTCCTCTACGCGGTACCGTTCGAGATTCGCTGCAACCTCGGGATCCTCGAGCACCGACGGCAGCGGCAGATCCCGCACGAGCCCGGTGAGCTTGTACAGGTACTTCGTTTGATCCCGTGGCGTGGCGAAGTAGGCCTTGAGACTCATATCGACCAGTTTCCCCGGCGTCTCCGTCCGCCATTCTTCGACGGATCGATAATCAAAGGAATCGATGGTGTCGGCCTCGGCAACGGCCTCCGGGAAATGGGCGGGAAGATCTTCCCCGCGCTCGGTAAGGTACTCGAATACAACCCGCGCACATGAAGGTTTCCCGTCGAACCGCCCGGGGATCGAATCGGGATCGATCCCTCTCAAACGAAGCGACTCAAGATTGCCGGGATGATGGTCGAACCAGAGCCCGCACTCGAGCGGATAGGGAAGATCACAGACGATATCACGCGAATCGATCGAGATCTCGGTTTTGTCGATCGCATTTGGTCCGGTGAAGACGATCCGTTCGCATCCAAAGACGTACGAGCAGAGCGCCGCCGATACGATTCCATCGAAGTCACCGTGTGTTATGATGCGCTCGTAGCTCATGCGATTCCATGTATCCGCGTCCGTGGTATTCGGCCCCTACAGACGGGGCTTACAGCAGCATTGCAAACATCCGAACCATTACGCCCCGTCTTCCCCGCCGCCCTGGAGATTTTCCCTGATGTAGCGGCAGTAGATCGCGCCGGCCGGATTGTGGGCAAGGACCCGGTCCTTTGCGATCAATGTGGTTACGGGAGCTTGGGAGATCATGGTGAAAACGGCATCGTGCCCGACACAGAGACCGCAGATGATGTTGAATTCGGTGCCGGCCTCGTTGAAAAGGTGGGCGGCACCGGCGGGATTACACATCACTTCATCCTCCCGCTCGGGCCTGATCCGTTCCAGTTCGAAATCGCTCTTCGGTATGCCGCTCACCTTGCAGCAGACCGAGCAGAGATCGAAGTGCCGGGAGAGGATCTCCCCAATTATCCTTGCCTCCTCCACGAGTCCGATACAGAAGACAAGGCCGAGTTTTAAAAATCCCATCTCCCTGGCGAAAAGGATGATTTCACCGATCCGCGGCTCTTTACGGTAATACCTTCCCTAGATCGCCGTTGCCGCCCGGTGTAATCCGGCCAGACACTCGTTACCGTAAAGCCCCCTGTCGAACGCCGCCGTTCCGAAACAATCCTTCCCGTCGTAACAGCCGAGATGCTCGCACGATGCGCAGCTTGGTTTCGGAGTTCGTTTCATCGTCTCGAACGTCTCCTTCGGGATTCGTCGTGAAAATCAAGGTTGTGCTTGCCCGCCACCGGCACACACCGCAGACCATACCAGATCGGAGACTGTTCAAAAAGATGTAAAACCGACGATGTTATAAGCCAGAATGCTTCCGTTTACTAAGGAAGTGAAGTTATCGGCGCGGCTGGATACCATGTGAGAAAAAAGGTTGCCATTGCGGGGGCGCCGAAAAGAAAAGGAGGGGGGCGACAAGAGGTATTGACGCCTCCCTCGACACGCAAGCAACTGAAACGGTACGGGGGAAAGTGAACACGTCTGCTGCACTTACCCCCGCAATCCGCTTCGCTCACCTAACGTTACCGGAGTAGAATCATTTGCGAGAGGCGCTGAGCTCGGGTGTTACGAGCCGGCAGAAGTAAACGCCTGATCCTACGGGGCGTCTCGAATCGTCGGCGCCGTTCTAGGCAACCTCTCGTCTTTCAGCCTGCACCTCCTTAACCAGAAGTGTCCTGACCCGTTGCCCCTTAATGTAACCGTACTCGTGCCGACACTGCCCCGGTTCCCCTTCAACATGAAAATCGGCTCCTGCCGGCCTGCCAAGGCAGAGCCGACAATCTGCCCCTCACTCTCCAAGCCGGCAGGATGCACAAGCGCATTCAACTCAGGATCAATCCACGGTGCGAGCACCCGCATGAAAGACCTCGAAACGGCATCCACGCGGGCATCGAGAGCCTCGATTCTGCTACGATCAATCTCCCATGCTTCACCACGAAGGACGGGCTCAAGGATCACCGGGATCGCCCGCTCCGCTCCTTGACGCTTCCCCGCCAGCCCCCGCATAGCCGCCAAGGCGTATGCACTGTCAAGATTCTTTCTGTCATACTCCTCGACGAGCCCGTAGAGCACGGGGCCGAGCTTGCCGTGATCCCTATTCGAGCTACCCCGGGCTCCGTATACCGATGCCGTAAGGATCAAGATACCGATAATGATGGAGACCACGAGAGCAACCGTGAGCCCGATCCTTCGAGTCCAGCTATCCCTGTCATCGCTTGAGATGGAAATGCTTCTTGAAGATGTTCGTGTTCCGTTCCTGTGTCCCGAATGATTTCTATGCGAATTGAGTGAGGATCCCATCTGTATCTCCAAATTGCATCTGTTGGCGACGTATATCGATCCACCCTTTTACTCCTGCGGATGAAGAATCATGGTAGGTGGGTCGGGCAGGAGCTGGCCGGTTTTTCTCTGGCCCCTCATGAACCGATATTTATTGCATATTAATAATAATTGTAAACTAAGAATTGCGCAACAGCATATTTACAAGAAAAAGGTAATTCAAGCTATTTTAAGTTGTTACAGCGAAACGAGACGCACGGGATTCGCGGGTCCGATACGGCGATCACTCTTCATGATGCGGTCCCCGCCGGACCGCATCATGCCCGAACCGCTCGACGATCTCATCGACGGCGCGTTCGACACGTTCCCACTTTTCATCCTCCTGCGACTGCCCTTCGAAGAGTGTCATCTGAGACTGTGAACCGGCGGATTCGAGATTCGAGACACCCACACCGATGAGGCGAACCTTCGATCCGAGCTGATACGCCCGGAGGAGCTTCATCGCCTCCTTGAATATGACATCACTCATCTGGGTGGGATGCTCGAGCGTGGCACTCCGGGTATACTGCTTGAAATCGGCATGCTTGATCTTGATCGTCACCGTCTTTCCCCTGAAGCCCTGTTTCCTGAGTCTCCTGCCGACACGCTCGGATTGTGTACCGAGGTACCGTTTGAGAACCGTTTTGCTGTCCGTATCCTCCTCGAGTGTCTGCTCGGTACTTATCGATTTCGGCTCCGTATACGGTACGACCGGGGAGCGGTCTTCGCACCGGGCTATACCGAGAAGCCACGAGCCGAACTTCCCGAAACGCTCCACGAGCCATTCCTCTCTGTGCCGTTCGATATCGCCGACATAATGAATACCGATACGAGTGAGCTGCTCCATACCCTTCACGCCGATTCCCGGTACCTTCTCGACCGGGAGCCGTTCCAGAAAATCATGCACCTCAGCCGGGGGAATCACCGTAAGACCGTCCGGCTTCTCCATATCCGAGGCGATCTTCGCCAGGTACTTGCAGATCGAGACACCAATCGAGCAGGTGAGCGAGGTCCGCTCCCGTATCCGTGCCTTGATCTTCGCCGCCGTCCGCCGGGGATCGCCGAAGAGCTTGCCGGTGCCCGTGAGATCGATAAAGGCCTCGTCCACGGAGACCTGCTCTACGAGGGGAGAAAACTCCTGCAGGCAATGCATGACGATACGGGAGACCTCCCGATAGCGCCGCATGCGCACCGGTAGAAAGATCCCTCCCGGACAGAGTCGCTTCGCCCTGAATATCGGCATCGCAGAGTGCACGCCGAAGGCACGAGCCTCGTAGCTGGCCGCGGAGACTACCCCCCGCCGCTCGCCCCCACCCACGATCACGGGCTTTCCGGCCAGCTCCGGATTATCGAGGATCTCGATGGACGCATAGAAGGCATCCATGTCGATATGTGCGATAACACGGTGATCGGAACTCCAATTATTACTCGGCATAGAAGCATCCATCATACTATTCCCTGGATAGTATATACAAAGTCGTTGGTGGATGGAAGAACGCTGCGCTACAGGAGGATCCGTATCTTCCGTGTCATGATCCCGTCAGCCGTGCTACCCCGGAGGACCACCATCTCGCCGGTGATCGATTCTGTTGTAGACGCTATCGGAGGACCGCCATCTTCCGCGAGATCGTCTTCACCCCGGCCCTGAGACGGTAGAAGTAGACACCGGAGCTCACCTGCACACCGCCAGCATCCCGACCGTCCCATGTGACTTCATAGTGCCCCGGCTCCTGGTCTTTATCGACCAGGCCGATCAACCGCCGCCCGGAGACATCGAAGATCTCGAGAACAACCCTTCCTGCCTCGGGGAGATGATAGCTGAGCGTCGTCACCGGGTTGAATGGATTCGGATAGTTCTGGTAGAGCGTGAGCGGCAGCCTGGGCTGCTCGGGTGTATCGGAAACCGGGAAGTTATCGACCGAGTATCCGGAGTCGGGACAGGAGATGTAACGGCTGGTATCCGGAGGATCGGTCACCGCCTGTATGTAATAGACCGACCAGTAGATACCCGCCTCCGTCGAATCACCCATGGTGGGTAGCGGCACGGTGTACTCGGGTTGCCGGACGGCCGGCACCAGCTCGATGAGATCCCAGCCAGGGGGCGGATCGGTCCTTCGATAGATCTCGTAGCCGGTGACCGCCCCGTTCGTCCTGTCGAGATATGCCTTTGAGAATGTCATCGATACCCATCCGCCGGTATCGTCGGGCATGTCGGTGATGGAGAGGATGCACGGTGTATAGTTAAAGAGCGTCTTTTCCGCACGGTTGTTGTCCTCGAAGCATTCCGGCACCTGTTCCAGGTCGTCTGCGTAGACCTTGACATACTGGTTCCAGTCCCGCACGGGCGGCATGATAAAGTTCGAGTGGACATGAAGCGTCTCCCCGGCGGCAAGGCCACCGCAGTGTATCGTATCCATGATCTCCTCGACCATTCCTTCGCCGGTATTCCAATTGAAGCGTACCGATGTACGGAAGGGACCTGCCTGGTATTGCCCTGCATTAACGATATCGAAGTCGACGTCGTACGGCGTGCAAGCTTCGTAGATCCCGTCCGGTTCCACGACGAGATTGCGAGCCCTGAGATCAGGGCAGTAATTTAAGGTCGCTACCGACGGGCAGTTGTGAGGCCACCCTTCGAAATCCCTGATGTTATCGGCTCTGAGGGAATAGCTCCCGATCTCCTGCGAGAGCTCGGAGCCGAGATCGACCAGCACCGTCTGGCTGTCGGCAAGCATCGTGACACCGGTCACGGGAATGGTGCTCTCGGGGTTCCAGGTTTCATAGACACTGTAATGTGAGGGATCCTCCGCCGATGCCTCATCCACCTTGAAGGTGAAGCGTGCCTGTATCTGCATCGGAGTCTGAACGACGACCTCCTCGATGTACGGGGTGCAGTGCCCGTACCCTTCGCAGAGGATGGCCGTTGTGCCGTATATCTCGAAGAGCTCGTGATTCGGATAGTAGGTGCCGCGCAGGTGGCCGCTCCGTGGATCGGGGCCGATCACGATCGGATAATCTATTATATCGCCTCCTCCCCAGCCACACGGTGCGAGTGTGATGCAGTTGAAGGCGCAGATGAAGTTGTAGCCGTCGGTGAATCCATCGAGCGGCGGCCAGAAGGCGATCGCATGACCCTGCAAAGGATCCCCGATCCAGATGACCTTACGGTTGGGATAATATGCATCGACAACGATAAATAATGCATGGCTCGGATCGGTCGGCGTCTGGAGCTGGTACTCGACTGCCGTCACGAAGTGGTTCGCATCGCACAGGTATATATAGGCCGGGAAGAACGTAAACGGCTCCGGCTGTAAAATGGAATGTTCACTGCACCCGGGTGCGCTGAAATAGACGCCCATCGTAGGGATTGCGTGAGTGCCGGACGGCACCAAAATAGAGACAGTAATCGTCAGAATTATGGTAGCTAAGAGCCCGCGTTTCATCTCTCATCCCACCCTAGTAATCTTTGAATGGATTCATTTAATATTATAACAAAAACAGCAATGGGTTTCCAGTGAATGTGAGTGCTAAATGGCTGAGTGAAATACTACTTAATTCTACGCGACCACTCTTGACACTCTCTTGTCTATGCACTCCGCTCCTCGATCTGTCTCAGGAGTCCCTTGAAGATGAAACGGTGAAACGGAAGAAAGAAGTACCAGTATGCATGTCCGAAGATATTCGTTGTATGGTAGTAGGCCGTCACGGCCAGCCGTCGATCCGTGCCCCCGTCCTGAATCGTAAATTCCAGCCATGCCTTCCCCGGGAGCTTCATCTCGGCCCTGAGGAGGAGCCGTTCGTCAGGCCTGAGATCCTCCACACGCCAGAAATCGACTACATCGTTGACCTTGAGGCCGGAGACGACACGCCTGCCGCGAGAGGTCCCGACACCGAGCAGGATCCGGTCGAAGTTGCCCCGCAGCCGCCACATCCAGTTACCGTGAAACCAGCCTTCCTTTCCGCCGATCCGGCAGATCGAGCGGAACAGCGAGGAGGCCAGCTTCTTCGTCTCGAGTGCGTAGCGGGCGATATGTCCGGGTTCCTCGTCGAGCTCGTGAAGCTTCATCGCAAGCTCGTGCGCTGGGGGATATGCGTCGGACCACCGGGTATGCACCCGGTCCTGCTCCTCACGGCTCAGGGCGCGAATGATCGACTCCCTGTACCCTACCGTCGTAAACGGGAGATACCGCTTGATCGAGTCGTCCTGGCACACAACGTCGTTCCTGAGACCGGCGAAGAGGCACATGACGATGGGGCCGGGAACGGGTGTGAGGAGGCTGACCAGATACGAGTAGAAGTGAATGTTGGAGAAGAAGATGGGTACGAAGAACCGGTGTTTCTGGAGAACCTGTGTGGCGATCCGTATCATCTCCTCGTAGGTCAAGATCTCCTCGCCCCCGATATCGAAGGTCTTCCCCGCCGTCTCGGAGTTCTCCAGTACTCCGACGAGGTACTTGATCACATCCCGCACCGATATCGGCTGGCACCTGTTACGGGCCCATGCCGGTACCGGATAGCCGGGGAGCCGGAGGACGAGGTGTTTGAGTATCTCGTAGGATGCGCTTCCCGAGCCGATGATGGCCGCCGCACGAAGAATCGTGACGGCCGCACTCCCCCGCTTCAGTTCCTCCGCAACCTCGATCCGGCTTCTGAGATGTTCGGAGAGCCGGGCCCGCACATCCCCCAGCCCCCCCAGGTAGATAATCCGTCCGAGCCCCACCTCATCTGCCACTATCCGGAAGTTTTGCGCCGCCTGCCGGTCGGCCGCAGCGAATTCCTCGGGTCCGAGGAGCATGGAATGTATCAGGTAATAGGCAACATCGACCCCCTCGAGGACCGGCCGCAGCCCATCTACATCGAGGGCATCGGCAACCGCCACCTCCACCCCGGGCCAGTCCTCCTCGTAATGAGGCGCAGTACTCCGCACCATGACCCTGACGCGGTACCCGCGTGCGATGAGCTCCGGTACAAGCCGGCCGCCGATATAGCCCCCCGCACCTGTGACGAGGACACGACCGACCGACAGATCTGGATGTGAAGGGAGATCGTGACAGAGAAGGCCTGTATCCTCCCAGGGCTTTACATCCAATGCCCCTCCTTTCCACCGAGAACAAACATGCAGAACTCCCAGCCCGAATCACCGGGATACCATTGTAGCATCCATGCAAAACTCCCATCCCGAATCATTGAGGTACCATTGTAGCACCCATGCAGATCTTACAGACCGAGTCATCGAGGTAGCATTGTAGCATCAAAGGAGTGTAATTGAAAAGGATAGGGGCATAACCGATTGACGCCTTCGATCCCCTTTGATACAATCCGAATCATCGAACGGCACAGCTCGATTGTATGCTCCCGGCACATTGCACGTGTCCTCCACAAACGGGATTCTCATGATCGGTAAGACCGTTTCACATTACACAATCCTCGAAGAACTCGGCCGCGGAGGCATGGGAGTTGTGTACAGGGCCGAGGATGTCAAGCTTCAGCGCACCGTTGCCCTCAAGTTTCTCCCCCCCGAACTCACGAGCGATCCAGAGGCGAAAGAACGCTTCATCAACGAAGCCAGGACCGCCTCCGCACTCGACCATCCCAATATCTGCACGGTCCACGAGATCGACGAGACGGACGACGGCCAGATCTTCATCTGTATGGCCCACTACGATGGCGAACCGCTCAGGAACAGGATCGACCGGGGACCTGCAGGTCTCAACGAGGCATTCCATATTGCAGAGCAGATCGCCGAAGGTCTCTCCCGTGCGCACGAGCGGGGAATCGTTCACCGGGATATCAAGCCGGCCAATATCATCGTGACGGATCGGGACGAGGTCAAGATCGTCGATTTCGGCCTAGCGAAGCTCGCCGGAAAGACGAAGCTCACAAAAGAGGGTACAACGCTCGGCACGGTCGAGTACATGTCACCGGAGCAGGCGAGGGGTCGAGAGGCCGACCACAGAACGGACATCTGGTCCCTCGGCGTCATACTCTACGAGCTGCTTACCGGGAGGCCGCCGTTTAAGGGGGAGTATGAGCAGGCGATAATGTATGCGATCATAAACGAGGAACCCGAGCCGATCACCGCCCAACGCGCCGGCATTCCCCTCGAGCTGGACAGGATATGCGCCAAGGCACTTGTCAAAAATCCCGACGAACGTTACCAGCATATAAGCGATCTCCTGGTCGACCTGCGGGCGGTACATAAGCAGATAGAAAGCGGCACGACCGCGCAGCCGGCCATTGTGACAGCGCCGGGGAGGAACAAGTGGCTCAAGCCGGTCACCGCAGCCGCCATTGCCGTCGTCGCATTCGTCCTGGTTTACTTCTACGTCTTGGCAGACCGCAGTGAAGCGATCGATTCGATCGCCGTCCTTCCGCTCGAGAACATCTCCCGGGATCCCGCTCAGGAGTACTTCGCCGATGGAATGACGGAAGCGCTCATAGCGGATCTCGCCAAGATAGGCGCACTGCGTGTGATATCACGTACCTCGATCATGCGGTACAAGGAGACCGATCTCGCGCTTCCCGAGATCGCAAAGAAGCTAGATGTCGATGCGATCATCGAGGGTTCAGTACTGCTGGCGGAAGGTCGTGTGCGCATAACCGCACAGCTCATAGAGGCGGCGAACGACCGCCACCTCTGGGCCGACAGCTACGAGCGTGATCTACAGGATGTCCTTGCGCTCCAGCGTGATATCGCAAAAGCGATCGCCCGCGAAGTAAAGGCCAAGCTCACACCCGCTGAGGAGGCCACATTCGAACGTGCCGGCACTGTCGACCCTCAAGCGCACGAATTATACCTGAAGGGACGTTATCACTGGAACAAGAGGACCGAGGAGGATCTTCGCAGGAGCATCGAGTACTTTCAGAAAGCCATCGAGAAAGAGCCCGGTTACGCCCGGGCCTACGTTGGACTGGCCGAGACATACGCGGTAATCGCCGACTGGGGATTCTCGCCTCCGAGTGAGATGTATCCGAAGGCGAAGGAGACGGCAGAGACGGCGCTCGAAATCGACCCCAACCTCGCCGAGGCACTCACTACAGTTGCCGCCGTCGAACACCTCTATTACTACAACCATGAAAAGTCGGAGGAAATATACCGTCGTGCCATCGAATTGAATCCGAACTATGCAACTGCCCACCAATGGTATGCAGAGTTCCTCTATCATATGGGGCGTTTCGACGAGGCGATCTCGGAGATCAACCGGGCCCTCATGCTCGATCCCCTGTCACTCATAGCTAACGCAGTGAAAGCTGCGATATATTATTACTCCCGGAACTACGATGAGGCGATCAGGCTATGCAAGGAGAACCTGGAACTCGACAGCAGTTTTTATCTATTCCTCCAACTGCTCATGCTGAGCTATCTCGAGAAGGAGATGTACAATGAAGCATACGAGATTACAAAAAAAATGATTATACTTTCGGGCGCCGATGTATCTCTCATAGACGAATTCGAAAGAGCATATCGTACCGGTGGGTATGATGGAACTCTGAGATGGCAAATACAAACATATTCCAGAATCCTCAGGCAACCCTACAACGAATCGTACTACGTCGCCCTGGCATATGCGAGACTGGGATATGCTGATAGCGTCTTTGTATGGCTCGAAAAGACCCTAGAAAACAGTTCCCTCTACATAATGGAAATTACCATTGATCCTGCTTTAGATCCCCTACGATCCGATCCGCGATACAACAGGCTGCTGAAAAAGATCAAACTGGATTAGTAGAAAGGCAGTTTCATTCGGACATCTTCAAATAATCCGGAGAGAAATCCGGCGAGTAGCCGAACCATGACAGATTGCAAAATTTTCGATAGGATCGATCGAGGGCGATCCGGTTGTGTCAAGCGTGCTCTTTAAATAGTGAGTATCATCGCTATCCGGTCTGCCGGAACCATATATAAAGTGAAGTGGCTATTCTATGGCGAAGCCGGGGATTTCAACAGCTCCTGCTTGATGCGCTTCTTAGACAATTCCAGAATCCTCAAGATATCTTCATGCCTCGTAGACGGTGCATTGTTGTAATCCATCAGCGTGTGCGCGAATCCATGATCAGGAATGATTTCATCTATAACGAATCTTACCGTTTGCATTGCAGTGTTGTGGTGATTGTATTCACCAGCTTTCTCTATCGAGGAGTGCTTCAGTGCGCAGAACAGGCTCCATGTATTGTTCTCAAGGTCATCAGCACATTCTCTATCATCTTCTTTATGCCAATGACTCGGATCAGCAAGAAGCTTCTCGGTCATTTCTATAATCTCAAGATCCATCTTCGTTGCCGGAGGGCAATACCACCAGTAAATCGCAAAGCTTAATTCACCGTCCTGAACGGACATATACTCCCACAGGAAATAACCCAATGAGGATTTCATATAAATATCTTCGGTCTCCCTGTGATGAACGATTTCATATTCTATCTTTGTGGTCTTTCCGTTCGGATATGTCAAAGTGCCTGTTACGTTCTTGCCACGTACCAACGAGAATATAGCTTCTATGCTCAATCCATGCTCCAGGAGTTCTCGGTGAACATCCATTGATATTTCAAAACCTTTAAGGTATTCACTTGTACCCACCAGCTTGTCATCAAGCTGTTTCAGCGTGAATGGAATGTAATCATCGGGTAACTCATCTTGGGGTGTGCTTTGTGCCGGCGCCCTCGGCGCATTCTCATCGACCTTCCGCTCCCGATGGAGGTGTAGCACGCATTCATCGCCCTCGTACGAGAAATCGATCTTCCAACCAGCATTCGTGGCACGATCCCTCCACCTGAACTCGAAAAGCCTGCGGTAGTCTTCGAACGAGATCTGCTGCTTGAGATGGCCGGTATTCTTGTAGAGCAGGAAGTACATAGGTATGAACCGGACCACAGCTTCCTCGTCTTCCAGCCGCTCGAGTGTTAGGATATTCCCGCGGAGATTCGCCTGTTCCCAACACAGATACAACACGAACGCACGCTCAGGGCTGACAAACGGCACCCACGCACGCGCAGCCAGTGCATAGCCAGCGCCGTCCCGGAACCAGTCGAGCGCGACATCGCGATCCTTCTCTGCTGCCAGCGCGTTGTACAACCAAACATCTCGAGACACAGCGATTTCTGCTCTCATCCAGGCTTTCGTATCATCCGGAAGGTCCGGGAACTCCGAAACCGGCACCGGCCCGAGCTGATCCATGCGCAGAGCAATGGCCTCAAAGTGCTGAAAAAACCACTCGTCGCCCTCAACGAGGAACGAGAAGGAATAGTCCACCGTGTGCTCTCCGAACGTGAGCGGCAGTAAAAAGTGCAACTGATCGCCTACTCGGAATGCAGCCGGCTCTACAGTCCACTCCTCCCAATCGGCCTGTTCCCTCATGAGCTCGAGGAAACCGAGCACCGACTTGCGCAGTTCCTCACGATAGGGCCGGACTCGCTCGCTTGGAAACGGACGGGTCTTCAGCAGGTTCACGAACTCCTGCCAAACAGCGACATCTGCTTGCGAATCCGTGTTACTTCCAATACCTATCCCTACGCTAGCGAACAGAATAGCGGTAGCCAGGACTATAATCTTCATTCCTTTCCCTCACCTTGTGTCTCTCCAGCAAAGACGGCTAACGGCGCAGCTCACCTTCCTCTGTTGAGCTCAGCGGAACAGCGATCATGTACCGTGACTTGTCAGGTTATTTTTCGAACAATGCTCTATACACAGCTGATGTTTATATTTTCTCGGCAACCAAGATATGACCGGCTTCATTCCAATGTCCATCTGATGTATATTCAAATCTAATCCCTTCGGATTCATGCTTCATTATAAAACTCGGTTGCATATCAATTTCCTCATATCCATTGTTAACCGCAACCTCGAAAATATATTTGCGTATTAGGTCAAAATAGGAACCATTGGCTTTCTTCAGCGTTGTCGGGTTATATATGTGGAGCCTCATTCCATCCATAACAAACAGTATCTTGTCATTTTCTAAGCCCGTCTGAAGTGGCAGTGCATAAATAAAAGTATCGACAACTCTTTTTGAGTCTGAAATTCGCTCTTCATCGAAATCGGCACATGTGTTACCGACGAATATTTCTTCGACCTTACCTGCATCGTTTTCAAATGCATTTTCAATCGACTGCCAATTCAACTGCAGATTTAGAGCTGTATAACGGACTATCGCTGATTGCCTGAACAAACGCTTAACTAATGTTGGCTGATAGTCTATTCTGATAAGCTCCAAACGGTCAGATGCATCTGAAAAATAGTGGAAGCCCGGCTCGTTCTTGTATTTCGTCAAACTTTCATCAAAATCATTGCCAACTAGAATACAAGTGCTCTGGCATTGAACTCGCTCGTGGCATAATTGGCATATGCCAAATAATTTGATAAAGGGCTTCCAGATGCCCCAAAGCTATAGACCCTACCATTGCCGGCACTTTCTTGTGACAGGATGCCGTGCATCGAATTTTTATATTCTACTTGAGCTGCTTCAACATAGCTATCTCCGATTATTGCTAGCAAGGGGGAATCGTCCTCTGGATCATAATTTTGATCATTCAAGAATCCATAATTATTTATATGTCTTTTAGTGACAATAGAGAAATCATATCCGCGAGACCAAGTAACATCTCTATTTTCTTTAAATCGTACTACTGGATTTGCTGAGTTTACAGGTAACGTCATCAAGCTATCCCGTACCGGTAATATCCGGAAAATCACTTCAAGGAGAATAATCGACAAGAAGATTCCACATAGAACTGATATCAACGGAAACAATATTCTCTTCAGCTTCATTCTTTAACCACGAATATGTTTATTTCCGTAGCCCAACGCTTCGCGCATCAGTTGCAGGGCGGCGCTACAATACCTGTCTATACTTCGGAAAGATGCGACGCACTACCAGCCGCATAGGTGTTAGACAACTTGTAATAAAGACCTAAAATTATAGGGTCTCTAGAAAATCCTTCCAGGGAGTCGCAAGAAGCGTCTCAGTCATTGAATGCCCAACAGATCTGATTATCACTGCGGCCTTCTCGACCTGTTTTGGATCATCCGATTCAACAATATCAACAACATCAAAGCGTCCCATTGTCGAATAACTATCCTTCCACTTTACCCCCGGGCATTCTTTCTTTATCTTCTCTGAAACAGCTTTTGCCAATTCTTTGAAGCCTCTGGGATCTGCCAACGCCTCGGGAGAAACTCTGCTGAGAATGATGTACCTAGACATACTTCACCTCCTAGGTATTACAACTAACAAACTTCTTACTATCTAGTTGCCAGACGATCTTTACTTCAGTTGCTGACCGTGCCTGGCGCAACGCATGCCTTGTTACCAGCGTGACGGATCGGGCCGTGCGCTTCAGCATACTGTTATCATGCATCGCGGCCTAGTTTGTTCCTTTTAATTTACTCCTTAATCTTCCCCCAACTAATACTCTCTATCCCAATAACCCCGCATCCCTCAGATAAAGCGCCAATCAATGAACACGCTGCACCAGCTGGATGATTTCCCTCTATACAGGGAGAATCGGGGAGAAGTCCTAAATCGTAACCATCGATGTCACAGAAACTCGGATCAACAGCAATATTCCCGTTCAGCCCAGGTTGATCGCTCAAGCAACCACCCCAATCACCACCGGTATTGCCAAAAACATCGCAGCACATTAGAAGCGCTTCGCTGCTGTCATCGCAACTGACTCCCCAATCATCATTAAACACGATAATTGAGTTCTGAATCACCGCAGTACTATTGCTTGTCAGCCGAATTCCCTCTGCACCATTTCTTACTATGGTGCATCCGATTATTGTGATATCAGAGTAGGCTCCACACGCAACGCCCTTAGCGATGATCCACGAATTGTACGCGATGATGCAATCACGGATTGTCGGGCTTGAAGGTGCAGTTCCTGTAAGTCCTACCCCGATGCCATCACCCGCATTTACAACAATGTTACATCTTTGTATTACGGGAGCTGCACCGTCTTCACAAAATATATCTGCTGCTTTACCCCTCTCATCAAATACCCCATGCGTTATAGTAACACCCTCGATCCTGGTTGTATTGTCCACACCAGTGCACAAGATACCCCCTCTTTGTTCTTGGGCATCGATAATCACACATTGTGGATCTCCGGTTTCACTTCGAAGGCACGCACCTGATGTCATTAAGATATTATGTTCGTAATACGTTCCGCAGGCTACCAATACTGTATCGCCGGTTGTAACATTATCCAGTGCACCCTGAATCGTAATGAAATCCTGCGGCACGCGTATAGTGTCGGAAAAGGAATTCGAATGGAATAGAACATGAATTGAAAATAGCGTGAGAATAATGCAAATTGTTTTTTGCTGCACCATCATCTGTACTCTTTCTTATTGAGCAAGCTCACCGTATATAGGTTACATAAAATCCTGCCTTGGACACCGCTATATTTTTATTCTAATTAAAATTCTGGTGATGGTCAACCGCCTATACAACTGGCTGTAGCAATAACACATATGTAATTATGTTTGTGAATATTCGGTCAAACGGGCAGCCTCTGTAAAAGAGTCATCCAGCCGCTTCATTTTCATTATATAAAGCCCGGATGGCAGTCTGAACCTCACCGAATACAATGTTAACGACACTGGTTTAAATAATATCAATGAAATGCAGTCGATTATCCGCTGACGACGAGCGTATTGATACCTACTTAGTTTCGTAGGTGAAAATTTTTAAAAATTATTATGAAACTAGTTTCATAAATCCTCGTAGTAATCGGATAGGCGCCTAACCCGGGTGGTAAGTATGGATCTTATAAAGCGCTTGGGACCGATGGCACTTGGGAGCCGCCTGAAGCGTCTCACTATCCGAATGAACAAAGACATCTCACGCCTCTACCGGGAGCTTGGGATAGAGTTCGAAGCACGCTGGTTCCCGGTCGCATATCTCTTAAGGCAGCAGTCTCCACTATCAATTTCCGAGATTGCTGATGAGCTCAACTACAGTCACACTGCGATCAAGAACTTCACCAACGAGATGCTCCAGAAGGGTCTTCTCGAATCCAACCGGGACCCTTCCGATAGACGCAGGCGACTCCTGCAACTTTCCAGGATGGGGCGACATGCCGTGGACCGAATGGTCCCCGTGTGGCGAGAAGTACGCGCCGTAGCAGGCAACCTGGTTGAATCCTCAGAACCCAACCTGCTCGCCTCTATCGAGGGCATCGAGCAACAACTTGATCAGAAGGAGATGTACCCCAGGATTCGTGAACGCCTGAGACCGCGGCTTCTCGAGGCAATCGAGATACTGGACTACCGTCCGGCATACAAGAAGTATTTCTGGTCTCTCAACTATGAGTGGTTGAAGAAATACTTCCGTGTGGAGCGTGCCGACGAAAAGCCGCTTTCGGATCCCAAGGGGCAGATCATCAACAGGGGAGGTGTTGTACTCTATGCTAGACTTGACGGCCAGGTGGTCGGGACTGCGGCACTCGTGCGCCACGAAGATAACGTATTCGAGCTCACGAAGATGGCGGTTACCGCGACCGCCCGCCGGCGAATGGTCGGTACAAAGCTTACTCTGGCAATCATCGAGCGGGCAAAATCATGTGGCGCAGAGCGCTTGTTTCTCGAAACGCACCCAAAGCTCAAACCGGCACAGAGATTATACGAAAAAATCGGCTTTGAGAGGATTGATGAAAGCCCCATCCCACCGGTTTTCGATCGGCGCAGGATTATCATGAAAATCGAACTTTGATCCGGATCGCTGTCCAAAAGGGGGTGTCGTTGTGAAAACACGATTGATTCTCGCTACCTTATTAGCTTCCTTCACCGTTATAGGCTTAAACGGTTTCCTCACCAAACCGGTTTTTGGTGAAAAGGATTTACAGGAAAAAATCGATGAAATCGCCGAGGCCGAGGCAAAGTACGACCTCTTCTCGGGATCCGTGCTCGTTGCGAAGAATGGGGAGACTATCTATGCCAAGGGATTCGGGTATGCAAACAAAGAGTACCGTATCCCGAATTCACCCGAAACACAGTTCAATATCAGCTCTGTCCAGAAGACATTCATCGCAATGATGATCATGCAGCTCTACCAGGAAGGTAAACTCGACCTGGCAGATCCCCTGGCGAAGTATTTTCCCGATTGTCCTTATAGCACTGCCGGCAAGATAGAGATCAAACACCTGCTCAACCATACATCCGGTCTCGGCGGTTACAGAGATAACGAAGAATACCAGGCACAATCAGAAAACTACACATGCATCGACGACGTCCTTCCCCTTGTCTATAAGCAGGAGCCCGCTTTTGCCCCGGGTGAACGGTTCAGATATTCCAATGCCGGTGTGCTCTTTCTCAAGGCCATCATCGAAAGAATCGAAGGGAAAAAATTGAAGCAGGTTCTCGATGAACGGATTCTGCAGCCACTGGGGATGGACCTCACAACATTTTTTCGCGGTGGGGAGCTTCTCCCTCACCGTGCAACGGCGTATTCGCTCGCAGAAGACGGTGAAACCTACCTCCGTGTCCTATCAGAGCCGTCAGCCTATGCTGGAGGCGGTATCTATACGACCGCTTTTGATCTGCTCAAGTTCGACCAGGCGCTGTACGGAGAAGAGCTACTCAGCGAGAAGAACAAGAAGATCATGTTCACACCTGTCGAAGCGAGCCCGCATTATGCGTACGGCTGGGTCGTCGTCCCGTTCGGGGGTACGACGGTTATCTATCACGGTGGGAGCTCGGGAGGTTTCAATTCCGAATTCAGACGGTATCCGGAGATCGGCTATACCGTGATCGTGCTGTCCAATTACGAGGGCGCCGCATTCGAACTGGCAAACAAGATCGATCGTATGCTTCTGGGATTACCGTACTCGCTGGCGACCGAATCCGATTTATACTACCAGCGGGGCATATATTTCCAGAGACGCGATAACTACCACAAAGCGATTGAATTCCTTGAAAAAAACACAGCCCGAGCCGAGCCGCACCTGCCTTCGCTCTACCAGTCGGCACGCTCCCGTATCATGGGTGAGTTTGACCAGGAGAAGGCTATCGAGCAACTAGACCTGTATATCAAGCTTGCCGATGAGTCGACGCGGCCATCCGCCGCGGCTGCCTGGTGGCGCAAAGGAGTCGCGTACGAGCAACTCGGGACGTTACAGAAAGCGATCGAGTGCCATAAAAAATGCCTAGAGCTGGATCCGGGCTTCGAGGATGCAATAGAAGCGCTCAAGCGACTCGAGACCGAGGAACAGTGATTGGTGGTGGCAGTGGTCACACTCCGGCGCCCATCAACCGGGCTTCATGGATAAGATAGTAGCGGCGGGAATCGAACGCGCGTCAACAAGTACTTTCACAACAAGCTACTTTCGATGCCGGTTTGATTCATGGGAACTCGAGAGATGCGGCATCGGATGAACCGATCTCGTCACCCTGCTCGAGGGCGACGACGCGCCAGATCAGCTTGGCTGGTAATTGGGCTGGAAACATTGATCGGCCAACAATCAGTGCGGTTTCGTTTGTCGGCTCGAGGCGGACGATTTCGTTGAGGTTCCTGTCATAGAAACGCACCTGGTACGCGTCGGCGCCGGCCATCGGCGTCCATTCCAGACGGACGCCTTCTCCGGATATCCTCTGTGGTGTACTCAACGTGAGTGGTTGCGAAACTTCGGCTTGCGACGGGCCCCGCAGCACGGTCTTATCGGGCGTCCACGGGTGCCACCATAACACGCCGTATACGCCGGCTGCGATGATCACCAATAGTGCGGCAACCCACGCCGGACGTAAGTAGAACGTTTTCATGATTCGCGGTAAAAAATCCTTCCAGGCATGATCCTTTGTGCCGGCTGCATCCCGGACCTCCTCCCGTAGCACTCCGATCTCCGACGCCAGGAATGCCGTGAGGCGGGCATCGGCTTCATCCGGATCCGAACCGGCGGTGATTTCCTCATTCAAGAACCCCTGATAAGACGCCAGAATGGCGCTGCAGCGCGGACACGCTTCTACGTGACGGCGCGTGGAATCGTCGGCCGGAAGCTCGAGCACTTCCGAAATTCGCTTGACCTCGATACAATCCTTACTCATCACCAGACTCCTTCAATGCGTTCCTGAGTTTTCTCCGCGCTTTCTGTAATAATCCCCGCGCCCCCGAAGCGGATTCGATTCCGAGAACCCAGGTGATCTCGTCAATCGGCATGCGTTCGAAACATCGCAACCAGATTGCTCTCTGCTCTTCCGGTTCCAATGTCGTGCGTATCAGCGTATATATCCGCTCTTCGTATTCGCGTTCCTCCAGCCGCCTGACGGGATCGGGATTCGGTGCCTGGACAGTGTCGAAGTCGGCCTCGCCTTCCTCGAAAAGGGATACACGGTGCATCTCATTCAAGCAGCGGTTTCGTGCGATCGCGAACAGCCACGTTGAAAATTTAGACTTGCCGCCGAATGAATCGAGCGCTCTCCAAGCGCGCAGCAATACCTCCTGACTCATGTCGAGGGCCCGTTCGTGGTCCCTGACATAACGATAGCACCACAGGTATACCGCTCTCTGATAGCGGCCGAGCAGTTCCGCACCGGCCGCCCGGCCTGCTTCGGATTCAACCAACGACTGTACGATCCGAGCCAGCGCTTCGTCGGTCAAATCCGGGTGCCCTCTGTTTCTATCGGACATATTCATCAAAGAAGAATCACGCAGCCGGGACAGTTTTTTTCATTTTTTTATGTCGAAGCCAAAACGCGAAACCCACAAACACCACCACGGCTCCCACTCCTGCCAGCCATAACGGATTATAATTGCTTGCCTCGGCGACTTCCAGCTCGACACTTATGTTGCCGTCTCCCACCGCCACGAAACCCGCCCAGTAAAACGGATGACGGGTTTTGCGCCGGGACCGGATAGCGATCTGCGCTTCCCGAAGCGCCGCCGCCGCTGGCCGGCCCGCATCCAGCGATTGATAAAATATCTTCATCAGGTCCGATGTCACCAGATCGTCCACCGGCCACAAGGTCGCCACCGTCACGGGAACTCCTGCACTTAGAAAGGCAGAGGTCAATCCACTCAAGCCTTCTCCGACACTCAACCGCCCCAATGCGGATTCGCAGCCGGACAGCACCACCATCTTTGCACGTATCCGGCTGCCGGCAATATCATTCGCACGAATGTAAGGATCGAGCTGGATGTCGGACGGACCAAGTTCATCTCGTTCCGGTGCCGATCTCGAATCGCCGTCATCGACCCTCATAATATCCGTTCGTGCCCTCTGGCCCGATTGCGCCGGAGGCTCTCCCAGGAGGATGCCGGAGCGCCACGGCCGTTCATTGTTCATCTCGATGTGCGCCGCCGCATGGATGACTTCGAATGGAGTATCGAAATCGTCGATCATGATTCTGCCAGTCTCACCCGCGGCCAGTGAAACGCGGGAGTATCGCCGCTCGAGGAATTTCACTTCCCGGTCGACGCCTTCGAGCTCGTCACGATCCCAGGGCACAAGCGCCAAGAGAGCCCCAGACCGGGATTCGGTGTCCGCAGGCCGCCTCTTCCGCAGCCATTGCAGGACAGTTGCGGATGGAACGTAATGAATCTCTTTCGATTCCAATAGCTCTATCTTCGGCTCCCGACCGCCCTCTACGATCAGCAACCCGAACGGCAGGTTTCCGAAATACGAGTCCGGCGCGATGAGCAATAGGGATGCGTCGGTGACGAGATCAGCCACTTCCCCCAGAACCGCCTTCCCGAGTGCCACTTGAAGTCCCACAGCCTCCACGTCGGCATCGGAGCCACTCGATCGGGGCGGTTTACCCGTTACCCTCAAGAACAACCCAATCCGCTCCGGAAGATCGGAATGGAATCCCGGAAGCTTTACCACGCGGCAGCTGTCCCGGGTGACGGCGAACAGGTAGCATGTATTATGACCAACGAAGAAGTCGAGAAACAATTCGCCCGGATTGAGAACGTCCTGTTTCAGTCGCGAGAGTGTGGCGACCGGTAGATCAGCAAACTCCGGCTCTGTTTCCGTGCGGTGCCGCGGTTCGGTAATTCTCTCCAGGAGCGTACGTGCTTTGAAGCGTTGAAAGATATTAAATAGCGCCTCGGCACGCCACGCCAGGGAAAGCTCCGGCGGATACTCGAGAACGATACCGCTGGCATTAACGAGTTCGCGGGTTCCTCCCCGTGCCTCCCTCCACCGGAGCGATCCGGTGGTTTGCCGGCGGCCTTCGAGGCGGTCCACGGCCATTATGAACGCTTCTAATGCTTCGCCGTTCCTCCCCAATTCATGGTAGCAGGAACTGAGTTCAACCGCCGGCGCCACCCACTTTGTATGCTCGATCTCATCCACCCGGCGTTCGACCTTCAACGAGTACTCGAGCGCCTCGTTGGGTCTCCCCAATCGCCGGAGGCACTGCGACATCAAAACATTCAAATGAGTCTCAAGTTCCGGCAACGGCGCTTCCAGCCCCCTCTCGAGTATCTCGACCGCTTTGCCGGTGCTGTCCATTGCGGCCAATGACCTTGCGAGCCCCCAGACCGCTTCATCGTGGGTTTTTTTTGACAACGCCACACCCATGGCAAGAGTCTCTCTGTTCAGCTTCGCCGAGGCATTCAGTCGCCCCTGCATATATCGAACCTCGCCTAATCTCACAAGCACCTGCCCAAGAAGGCTCTGAAAATCCCCCTCCCTGCATGTTTCCGCCGCCTGGATCAATATGTCAGCGGCTGCCTGGAATTGACCAAGGTAGACCCGTGCCAGGGCGACATTTGTGGCTGGAGTGATGGCGCCTCCGGTGTCTCCGATAGCGAGATGCAGATGATACGCCCGCTCGAAGTACTGCGCCGCCAGGGAGATGTCGCCGTGGTCGAACTCCAGCGTGCCGAGGTTGTTGGTTGCATACGCCCCCTGGACGCGATCGCCGATGTCATGGGCCACAACCCAGACCCGCATGAAAGCCTCTCGTGCCGATCCGACGTTTTGCATCCTTGTGAACACACGCCCGAGCCCGATGAGCGGTGTCAGTTCGGCCTGAGACAGATTCTCGGCGCGGAATATGTCCACGGCGAATTTGTATTCTGTTCTGGACTTTTCCAGCTCCCCGCGCAGCAGGTGAACGTAACCCAATCCCGTCCGGGCCCACGCTTCACTCACATGGTCTCCAGTCAGGCGGGCGAGCTTGAGCCGTGTCCGGTTGAGCTCGATGCACTCGTCGTATTTACCCTGCCAGGCGACCGCCAGGCTCTTGTAACCCAGAGCGTTCATCCAGGTTGTTGTGTCCCGTACCGAGCGTGCGAGACCTATCGAAGCATCGAACGACCGGATCCCTCCAATGAGCTCTCCAGTCATGATCTCTGCCCTACCCCTTGCAGCGAGTAATCTGGCTGTCAGAGAAGAGTCCCCGTTTGCCTTGGCATCTGCGAGAACGGAAGGGATCAAGGTAAGGACGGAGTCGAACGCGCTAGAGCCGATCAGCGAATCGATCAGTGCTGCGCTTTTGGGCAGCTGTGAGGTCTTGGAAGCAACCTCGGTCCGCTGAGCACCTCGTCGCGTTTGGCGCTGATCAGTGAAGCAGCGGGTGGCGCCGATCGGGAGTGCAGCGGGTGGCGTCGGACAGGGTTGCAGCGGGTGGCGCCGGGCGGGGCCCCCACCGCGCGGAGCCGGAAGGCGAGCACGGTGGGGTAGGCCGGCGACAGGACCCGCTGCGGGTGACGCAGCGCAAGCAAGCACGGCGGGGTGATCGGCGACAGAACCCGCTGCGGCCTCAGAAGTTCCGGCTGCCACGGCGGTGGCTACGCAAAGTAGAACGGGCAGCGAGTGCCGTATCGCACGTAATTTAAGAGAAGGCATATTCTAATTGTAGCTGACAAATCGCATCATGTGTAAAAAATATTTGCACCCAATTTGTGATTCATGCCCCACCTTTTGGTCCAATAGATAGAGGAATTATTTTTCTACAGAGAGATGTCATGAAGAAATCAATTACCTTACTCAATGAAACGGCCGATGGACCGGACGGACGCATAGCCCGGCCGCCTCGTTCCCGCACGGCCCGGAAACACTTACCCAAGAGGAGAGATTTACAATGAAAACCTGGTTGCTTCTCTGTTTGTGCATCGCTACTGCGCTTGCCGTTGCCGCACTTTCAGTGCCGGCGGTCGGACAGTACGTCTACACCGAAGACTTCTCGACGACCGTCTACAAGGACGCATCCAATACCACGGCTTGGTGGGATACCCTGTCCGGTGAATTAAAGCTACCGCCGTTTCAGCTGACCTACGTCGGCAGCTACGACACTCCGGGATACGCCCTGGATGTTGCAGTTTACGGCGACTATGCCTATGTAGCGGATTACACTTCCGGTCTCCAGGTGATCGATATCAGCGATCCAGCCTTGCCCTCGCTGCTCGGTAGTTATGATACGCCCGAAAGCGCTCAAGGTCTCTGGATCGACGGGGATTTGGCGTACGTGTGTGACGATGGTTCCGGTTTGTTGATCATCGATGTCAGCAATCCTGCCATGCCGTCACTCGTGGGCACCTATGACACGAGCGGCCGGGCCTTCGGTGTGGAGGTGGCAGGCGGCTACGCATATGTCGCCGACGGAGCGGCCGGACTGACAGTCATCGACGTCAGCAACCCTTCAGTGCCGTCGCTTGCAGGAAGCTACGATACACCGGGCTTTGCACGTACGATCGACGTCGAGGGCAACTATGCGTACATTGCCGATCGCGCGGGCGGCGGTCTGCAGATCATCGACATCAGCGATCCCACACTTCCCACGCTCGCAGGTTCCTATGATCCGGGTGCAGACACATGGGGAGTGGAGGTATCCGGTAACGTGGCGTATCTGGGAGCCACCTCCGTGGGCCTCGTGGCAGTCGACATCACCGATCCATCGAATCCAACACTCCTGGGTACGGTTTCTGCGGGCTCGGCCCGCCAGCTTGATGTCGAAGGTGACTATGTATATGTGGCGGGATACGGCGCCCTATACGTGATCGATGTCAGTGATCCGTCGAATCCTGTGTCGGTCGACAGCTACACCACGCCAGGTATCGCCAGTGACGTTGCGGTAGCCGGCGAGCACGCATTCGTGGCCGATGGTACAGACGGTGGCCTCCAGGTGATCGATATCTGTGATGCTGTAAGCCTCCCACTCGTAGGAAGCTGTTATACACCAGGCTCCGATCGCGGCATTACCGTCGCCGGCGATTATGCCTACATTGCGAGTTCCCTTTCCGGTCTTCAGGTGGTCGATATCAGCGATCCCACGAGCCCCGCAACAGTAGGTGGCTATAACACAACAGGCAGCAGCATCGATGTGGCCGTCTCCGGTGACTATGCCTATGTTGCGGATTATTCTGATGGTCTTATGGTTATCGATATCAGTGATCCAACGAACCCATCTCTTGCAGGGACTTACGATACATTATATTACAACGCTTACGGAGTCGCCGTCTCCGGTGATTATGCCCATATCGCTTATGAATATCTCGGCCTCATGGTAATCGATATCAGCGATCCCACGAGCCCTTCGCCGGTGGGTGGCTATGATACACCAGGGGAAGCCTATCACGTTGCCGTCTCAGGCAATTATGCCTACGTGGCGGATGGAGGTTCCGGTCTCCAGGTGATCGATATCAGCGATCCCACGAGCCCTTCATTCGCAGGGAGCTATGATACACCAGGCGACGCCGCTGGCGTAACTATTGCCGGTGATTATGCCTACATGGCGGATGGAGGTTCCGGTCTCCAGGTGATCGATATCAGCGACCCTACGAGCCCTTCACTCGCAGGGAGCTACGATACGCCGGCCTACGCCGTAACCGTTGCCGTTGCCGGTGATTATGCCTGTTTGGCTGATTATGCCGAAGGTGCCGGTGGTCTTTTCGTATTTGATATCAGTGATCCCACGAACCCCACGCTCATTGGAACCAACGATACAGTGGACGAAGCGGTCGACGTCGCCCTCGCGGGCGATTACGCATTTGTGGCGCCTTTTGCCGCCAGCAGTCTCAAGGTGATATGGATTTTTGAACGTTTTGTCGATGCAGGAAGCAACACGGGGCAATCAGTTCAGGTCAATTCGTCGAGTTATGAGATCGAGTATGTGAACCTCCTCTCAGCTCAAAGCGATTCCATACGGTGGGAAGTGAGTGCCAATGGCGGTACCAACTGGCAGGAGGTGCCCCCTAACGCATCCATGAACTTAATAACTGTTCCGGGAATCGACCTCCGTTGGCGCTCAACGCACATGTGCTCACAGCCAGGCGTTAATCCGACCTGTTCCAATCTCGTCATCAAATGGTTTTCTACGTCCCCTATTATAAACACGATCACCGATATACCAAATGACCAGGGGCGCCAAGTCAGCATCGCATGGACTCGGAGCGGCTTTGATTACGTGGGGAGTGCAACGCCTGTAATTGAATATGCGATATACAGAAAGATCGATGACGGCCTCTCCATGTCACCAGATTCGAAGGGATCCGGAACTGACGGTGACGACCTGCCGGCAAGAGTGAACGAGTCACACTCTTCGCTCGCGTATCCCCCTGGGGACTGGCACTACCTCATGACCGTGCCGGCCGACTGCGAGGATGCATACGCCGCGGTTGTTTCGACACTGGCCGATTCGTCCGTCACTGAAGGCATGTACTACACGACCTTCTTCGTGAGCGCATTGACCGCCTCCCCGGGAGTCTATTTCGACTCTCCACCCGACAGTGGCTACTCGGTGGACAACCTCGCCCCCGCTGCGCCAATGGGTTTCGCCGTTGTTTACCATGCGGAGAGTGGAAACGAGCTCACGTGGGAGGAGTGCCCCGACGAAGATTTCCAGTACGTCCATATCTATCGAAGCGAGACGGAGGATTTCGACCCGACTCCGGGTAATCTCGTCCACACGACGGCCGGTACCGACTGGCTCGATACGGTCGAGGACGGCTGGAAGTACTACTACAAGATCACATCTGTGGACGGTGCCGGGAACGAGAGTACCCCTGCATCACCTGTGTCGACGTCCGACACCGAAGTGCCCGATGTGCCTGATGCCTTTACGCTCTACCAGAACGTTCCGAATCCGTTCAATCCGACGACGACAATCAGATTCGACCTACCCGTGCGATCCCGTGTGAGGCTCGCCGTATACAACGTCAAGGGGCAGCTCGTTCGCGTGCTCCTCGACAGTGACCTCGAGGCAGGCACCAGGGATGTCGTATGGGACGGTAGGGATATTATGGGGCGTGCCGTCGCCTCGGGTATCTACTTCTATCGCCTGTATACACCAACATTCACCGAATCGAGAAAGATGATACTGCTCAGATAGATCGAATATCGAATCGTGTGTAACTTCTCTTCCTTGAAGGAGGGATCATGAGAAAGAAATTATTGACCGCCTGCCTGTTCTCGTTTGCCTTACTGCTACTCTATGTAGTTGCCACCGGCACAGCCCCAGATTACTTCACGGAGGATTTTACATCCAATGTGTACTGTGACACGTTCTCTACGACCGCCTTGTGGGATACGATCTCCGGTGAGTTGAAGCTCCCGCCCTTCGAGCTCACACTCGCCGGCAGCTATGATACGCCGGGTTCGGCACGCGGCATTGTCACTGACGGCGATTACGCCTACGTGGCGGGTGTCGCTGCGGGTCTCCAGGTGATCGATATCAGC
>CP070727.1:827472-834378 GCA_020350885.1 bacterium
GCACGACGGGGATGCGGTGACCTTCTGTGCGCCGTGGGTGCTTCCCGACTCGCTTGATCACGACGTCTACGTCGTCGTCGATCCGAACCAGATCATACGTGAGTGCGACGAGACGGATAACACGGCGATGAAGACATTCATCTACGAGGATGTCTGCGGTCACTGCGACCTGGCACGGAGCTGGGGTTACTGGAAGCATCAATGCCAGGGGAACGGCTACACGGAGGTTACCCCCGAAGAGCTTGCGGAGTACAAGACCGAGATCCTTGCGCTTTCGTCGGTTTTCGATGAATGTCACACCACGTATGGGTGCCAGCTGCTACTCGCAGATCCGCCGAACGACGATATGCGGCGCAAAGCGGCCCAGCAGCTCTACACGCTCTGGCTGAACATCATCAGCAGGAAGATAAGCCTGAACTGCGAGATCTACTACCCAGACCTCACGATGGCGATGACCGTGGGAGAGGCGGTGGACGACATCGAGGCTGTTCTGTGCGATCCTTCCGCCTCGAAGGATGAGCTCGAACGTGTGAAGGATCTCGGTGATATGCTCAACAACTCCGGCACGGATGAGGTTGAGGTCGCTTTCACGGCCACTGATATCTTCGCCTTCGCGGGCGAGAGCTACACGATCGACGGCGAGGTCGTAAATCTTTCGAGTAGTTCGAAGGATATCCGGATCACAGCGGGCGGTGAGTGGAACGTCTCGGCATATCCCAAACTCCTCGAGAACGTCCAGCCGGGTGTACCCGCACCGGTGCAGCTATGGATCGACGTACCCGCCGATGCGGCCGTCGAGGCATTCAAGGATCTCGTGACCTTGACGGCAGCTATCGTCGGTGATCCTTACAAGTACAACTTCGAGGTCGCCCGGATCTCGGTCAAGGCATCGAGGACGACCGATGTGGACGAGACCCCGAAGGCCGACGTGACCCTCTCACAGAACTTCCCCAACCCCTTCAATCCGGTGACAATGATCACTGTGGGCCTACCGAAGGAAATGTCCGTGACACTTACAATCTACAACCTCGAGGGCAAACGGATCAGGACACTGGTGGAGGGCAAGCTTCCGGTTGGAACGAACATCATCAGATGGGATGGGACGGATTGGAAGGGTCGCTCGGTGAGTTCCGGCATATATCTCTGCAGACTGAAGGCAGGTGAGCGGGTCTTGACGAGGAAGATGGTTCTCCTGCGTTAGGTAGTTGCCGCATGGAAGCGGTGGATTCCTTGGATCGACCGCTTGATCTGATGTAAAAGAAATGCCCGGTTGCCCGTCTCTGGGCGACCGGGCATTTCCCTTACCCTGTCCGACGGCGAGAAACAAACTCCCACCAAATCTACACTATTCGGTATGCAAATTGCTAAATGGAACAATGGTACGAGGGGATTTATATATAGCAGCGAAAACATATTGATAAGGAATCAGTTACAGCATTTTTCGAATGCTTTGGATTTCTATTACGAGGAGGTGACCGAAGCAAATATTCAGCAGACCGCTTCTCCCGGTCTCAATGGATCGATACACGAGTGAACTTGTGTGTTCTCAATGAGAAAGGATGATCTCGCCATGGAAAACAATCAGCAGACCATGAACGATCAGCAGACCATGAATGATCAACAGAATATGAACGATCAGCAGACTATGGACAACCAGCAGCCCTCGAAGTTCTACAAGAATCCTTCAATGGCAACTATCTTGTCGTTCCTATTCATGGGACTCGGGCAGTTCTATAACGGCCAGGTCGGCAAGGGCGTGCTCTTCATTATCCTCTATGTCGTTTCCATCGCCCTGATGACGATCGTCGTTGGATTTATCACGACGCCGATCCTCTGGATCTGGGGTATGATAGACGCCCACAAGTCAGCGAAGAAGATCAACATGGAGATGGCCCGCCAGGAGCAGTAGCCGAAACGAAAGAGAAGTACCGGCCCGGCCGGAGAACGCGACGTGCGACCTTCCGGCCGGGCCTTTTTGTATATATTTTTTCGAAACTTTTTCCTTGCCTTTTGGTTAAAAATTACCAAAATTAGCACTCTGGCAGCTAAAGTGCCAAAGCTATTGAGTGTGTACGAAAATCTATATATTTCCTTGTAACCTCGTAACCTGCTATGCATACCCGTTATATCGGAAAGGAGCCGCTATGATCGAGCTATCCGAGCTCACCAAATACTATGGCGAACTTTGCGCTCTCGATCATATCAACCTCACGATCGAGAAGGGAAAGATCCTGGGACTGCTGGGCCCCAACGGGGCCGGTAAGACGACGGCCCTCAGGATCATCACCGGATACCTCTCACCGACCTCGGGAACCGTTACCGCCAAGGGGCTGTCGATCGATACCGATGTGCTCGAGATCAAGCGCATGATAGGGTATCTGCCCGAGGAGGCTCCACTGTACCGGGATATGCTGGTTTACGATTACCTGCACTATGTCGCCGATATCAGGGGGCTCGGGCCCGAACGCAAGGATGTCCGAATCCACGAGCTCGTCGATATTTGCGGGCTGGAAGAGATCATGCACCGCTCGATCCACGAACTCTCGAAGGGATTCAAGCAGCGGGTAGGTCTTGCGCACGCCATGATGGACGATCCCGAGATCCTGGTACTCGATGAGCCCACCTCGGGCCTCGATCCGAACCAGATCGCCGAGATCAGGAATATCATCAAGCAGATCGGCCGCCAGAAGACGGTCATTCTCTCGACCCATATCCTGAGTGAGGTCGAGGCCTCATGTGACCGGGTGGTGATCATCAACGAAGGGCGGATCGTGGCCGACGGAAGCACCGAGGAGCTTCGCAGATCGTCGGAAGCCGAATACTCGTTGAACATCTCCCTCGAGGGTGCGGAGGACGAGGTGGTGGATAAAATCTTTACACCGATCGAGGGTGTGGCGGAGGTACAGCGGCTCGGCACCGATAACGGTTCGAGATCGTTCAGGCTGCTCTGCCGGACGACCGATGATATACGAGGAAAGATCTATCAAACGATCAAGCAGCAGGACTGGACACTCCTCGAATTCAAGCAGGAGTCCAAGAGCCTCGAGAAGATCTTCAGGGAACTGACAAAGGAGAGCGAATGATGGCTGCCGGAAATATTTCACATATATTCAGACGGGAGTTCAAGGTCTACTTCGTCTCGCCGATCGCCTACATCGTGATCGCCATCTTCCTGGTGCTCGCCGGTTGGTTTTTCTTCTCGACCTTCTTTCTCTTCAACCAGGCGGAACTCAGGGACTTCTTCAATCTGCTACCGATGATATTCGCCTTCATCGTGCCGGCGATCACGATGCGGCTCTTCTCCGAGGAGTTTAATGTTGGCTCCTACGAGATCCTGGTGACACTGCCGGTAACCTTCAGGGACATTATCCTCGGTAAGTTCTTCGCTTCGGTGGCCTTTCTGGCCATCATGATGCTACCAACCCTAAGCTATGCGATCTCGGTGGCATTGCTCGGCGAGCTCGACTGGGGACCGGTCGTGGGAGGCTACATAGGTGCAATACTGCTCGGCGCCGCATTCAGCGCCATAGGGCTCTTCGCCTCGTCACTCACCAAGAACCAGATCATCGCATTCATCATCGGCATGATCATCTGCTTCGCCCTCACAATCGTGGACAAGCTTCTATTCTTTCTGCCGGAGAGTATGCTCGGATTTTTCCAGTACATCGGCGCCGGCTATCACTTTCAGAACATCGCACGGGGGATAATCGATTCGAGGGATATCCTCTATTTCCTGAGCCTGATTTTCATCGCCCTGTACGGGGCGCACCTATCGGTACGAGAGAGGCATTGAGAGAGCACATGGAAATGAAATTCGGATTATTTGGAATGATGGGCACCGGTTCCAAGAGTAACTCGAAGGGAATGGATATCCGGTTTCCCTGTCGTAACGGATACGGAAAGTATGAGGTGTGAACGATGGAAGGGACGAAACGGTATAACAAGTATTACAAGTTTCTCGTCTACCTCGGCGTCGTGGTGCTCGTGAATGTCGCGGGACTCACGCTCTTTGTGAGGTCGGATCTCACCTCCGGCAACCTCTATTCGATCTCGGAGGCGAGCAAGCAGGCGGTTTCGACCCTGGCAGAGCCACTCACCATAAATGTCTTCTTCACCAAGAATCTGGCCGCCCCGCACAACAACACCGAACGGTATCTGCATGATCTCCTCGAGGAGTACTCGGTGCATGCAAACGATTACTTCAACTACCGTTTCTTCGATGTCTCCGCAGAGGAGGGCGATATCAGCGAGGAGGCGAAGAGAAACCAGGATATGGCCCGGAACTACGGCATATACCCCGTTCAGATACAGAACATCGAGCAGGACGAGGTGAAGTTCCAGAAGGCCTACATGGGGCTCGTGATGATTCATGGTGACGTGGTCGAAAAGATCCCTGCGATAACATCCACCGAGGGGCTCGAGTATATGATCACGTCAAAGATCGACAAGATGAACAACAAGATAAGTGCCCTTCTCGGTATGGACGAGGGGGTGCGCATCAAACTCTTCTTCTCCTCGTCCCTGGAAGCCGTGGCACCGCAGCTCAGAATGCAAGATCTCATGCAGGTTCCGAATAGAATCGAGTCACTCGTGGGCGAACTCAATGCAAAGTACTACGGCAGACTCTCGGTAACCCGCCTCGATCCCTCGGTCGATACGACCCTCGCCGGAGAGATAACGCGCTACGGTATCATGACCCTCAGGTGGCCCTCGATGAGGGACCGCACGGGCGCTGAAACCCTCGTCGCCGGTACCGGGTCGGCCGGTCTCGTGGTGGAGAAGGGAAGGAAGTACCAGACGATCCCTCTTATCCAGGTCATCAACCTGCCGCTGTTCGGAACCCAATACCCACCACTGTATCGACAAGGCGTTGCGCGTGGCCGGGCTGCGAAGCTGCGTACGGCGCGTGGTGCGCGTTGACGAGCGGTTTCGCATGGACGCCGCCGCCCTTAATGAGGCCATCGTGGCCGATCGCCAGGCTGGGTTAGCGCCGTGGCTGATCGTGGCCTCGGCAGGTACTACCAATACCGGGTCAGTCGATCCGTTGGCGGGGATTGCCGACGTGGCCGCGTCCCACGGGCTGTGGTACCACGTGGATGGCGCCTACGGCGCCCTGTTCGCCCTGTGTCCCGAGGGCAGGGCGGTCCTGGCCGGTATGGACCGCTCGGACTCGGTGGTCCTCGATCCGCACAAGACGTTGTTCTTGCCGTATGGCACCGGCACCGTTCTGGTCAAAGACCGGGCCAATCTGTACGCCGCGTTTAATGCGCACGCGGACTATCTTCAAGACGTCTTGGATGCGGTCGATGAGCTGTCGTCAGCCGATCTATCGCCGGAGCTGACCAGGCATTTTCGAGGCTTGCGCTTGTGGCTGCCGTTGAAGCTGTTGGGTGTGGCCCCCTTCCGGGCGGCCCTGTCAGAGAAGATCCACCTGGCGCGCTATTTTTACGAACAGATTCAAAGGGTTGACGGCTTTGAGGTGGGACCCTATCCCGACCTGTCGGTGGTCATCTACCGCTATCTGCCCAAACGAGGCGACCCCGACGCCTTCAACCAATGCTTGATGGGGGCCATCCAGGACGAGGGCCGTGTCTTCGTCAGTTCCACCCGCGTCGACGGCGCATTTGTGCTGCGGGCGGCCATCGTCAGCTTCCGAACCCACCTGGATGAAGTGGACCAAGCGCTCGACGTCTTGAGGCGCACGGCCAAAGAGTTAGAAGCAAGGCGATAGGCCACACCTGGGGCGTGATGGCCTAAAGCACGAGGGAGCGTTATGTCTCAAATGTGGCCTGCTCTCTGCCGGGAGGTGGCATGTTGGGGGTTCTGATTGCCATTGTCATTCTGGTACCAGCCGGACTCATTGTGCTGCTTGTCGCCACGGCAGCAATCAAGGCGCGCCCCGATCAAGAGGCACACCCTCCGGCTCCAGGCCATTGGATGGGCATCGGCATAGGCATCGGCATCCCCATTGGCTTGTTTTTGGGCCTGGTCATGGGCATTGCCGTGGAGAACGTTCCCATCGGTGTCGCACTGGGTCCTGCTATGGGGGTCGGCATAGGCGCGGGGATCGGTGCCGCCTTGGAGGCCAATCACAAGGATGAGATGCGGCCTTTGACAGACGACGAGCAACGGGAGAGATCCCTGGTAACGCTCCTGGCCGGTGTCATCCTCCTGGTCGGTGTGCTGGTTTTGGCCGCGGTGTTTGCGCTGAGATAGATACACTTTTGTCCTTCATCTCGTCCATTTTCAGATATGCTCCTCGTCTTATGGACTTGCGGAAGAGGGCGGGGCATCCCGCAAAGCGGTCAGGAATAGTTGGGGAAATGTTCGTCATATTGGGTTTCATTATAAGATAGGTGAGCTTACGGGGTAATGTGACCGACTGCTGTGCAACAATTCTCAAAATGATGAGTCTAGGACAATGAGGAGAAATGTGGTACACTCCATCCACTGGTCCATGCCTGTGGATTGACATAAATATTAAAGGGGGGGAAGTTATCATGAAATACCGTTTTCTGGGTTCGTCGGGATTGCTCGTCTCGCGCATCTCGCTGGGCACTATGACCTTTGGCGCCCCTGATTGGGGCTGCGACGAGGCTGAGTGCCACGCCATCATGAAGAAGTACCTCGACGCTGGCGGCAACTTTCTCGACAGCGCCGACGTCTACGCCGGCGGGGGGGCCGAAGAGATCATCGGGAGCTTTTTGCCGCAGGTCAACCGCGATGACGTCGTCATAGCCTCCAAGTGTTACTTCCCGATGGAGGGCCTGCCTAACCATTACGGCGTCTCGCGCAAGCACGTCATTGCCTCCTGCGAAGCCAGCCTGCGGCGACTGAAGACGGATCACATCGACCTGTACTACATCCACGGCCCCGACCCGGTAGCGCCCTACGAGGAGACCATGC
>CP070727.1:834478-845944 GCA_020350885.1 bacterium
AACCGCGGACCGACGGCGGGCGCCCATTGATGCAGGTACTGGCGGAGAGGCACTCGTCGCGTGAATACAGCACGGAGAAGCTGCCCGCACAGGTGCTCTCCGATCTCCTCTGGGCGGCCTTCGGTATCAACCGGCCGGAGTCGGGCAAACGCACCGCTCCATCGGCAGTCAACTGGCAGGAGATCGACATCTATGTAGCCACGGCCGAGGGTCTCTACCTGTACGATGCGAAGAAGCACGCGTTGAATCGAGTTCTCGCCGAAGACATTCGGGCTGCCACCGGCCGCCAGGATTTTACCGCCGAGGCGCCAGTGAACCTCGTCTACGTGGCGGATTTCTCGAGGATGGGGAAAGCCTCGGATGAGCAGAAGGCATTCTACTCGGCGGCCGATGCCGGCTTCATCGGCCAGAACGTGTATCTCTACTGCGCCTCTGAGGGACTCGCCACGGTCGTGCGGGGCGCCGTCGACAAGGAGGCCCTTGCCAAGACGATGAAGCTCGGGCCTGAGCAGCGCGTGATACTCGCTCAGACGGTCGGGTACCCTAAGGCGAAGTAGGGGTAAGGAGCACAACAGAGAAACGGTGATACCCAGGTGAAACGGGTCCCTCGGGAATGATACGAACCGTGGGCGCAGGGAATTAGCATACCCTTTTATGTATACGAGAGCGATAACGAGGAGGCCCGGCCCCGATTGCGCCCTCGGTATTACTGCTTCCAATCTTGGACCTCCCGATTACGCATTGCTATCGGAGCAGCACAACGCTTACGTGGAGGCGCTGCGTTCGGCGGGCCTCGATGTCACTGTCCTCGATCCCCTCCCGGGGCATCCCGATGCCTATTTTGTCGAGGACACGGCCGTGGTCACATCCGGCGTTGCGGTCATAACGAATCCGGGTGCGGAATCCAGAAAGGGAGAGGTAGATACGATTGAATCCGTCCTTGCCCCGTTCCGGGAGACTATCCGTATTCAGGGGCCGGGGACGGTCGACGGCGGCGATGTGCTCCAGATCGGAAGCCATTTCCTTATCGGCATCTCAGGCCGCACCGATGAAGCGGGGGCCCGCCAGCTCGGGGGCATTCTGGAAAGGAACGGATATACGTGGACGGCGGTGACTGTCGACGATGTCCTGCATCTCAAAGCATCCGTCAACTACGTGGGCCGCAGCACACTACTCGTTTCCGAACACGTTGCGCACCGTGAGGAGCTCCGGGAATACGAAAAGATCGTTGTCGACCGGGATGAGGAGTACGCCGCCAACACCCTTTTCGTAAATGATTGCATCATCCTGCCGGCCGGCTACCCATCGACACGGAAGAAGCTCGAGCGGCTTGGGTGCAGGATCGTAGAGCTGGACGTGAGCGAGGCCCGTAAAATGGACGGCGGTCTTACCTGCATGTCCATCAGGTTCTGAGCCGCATATAGGTGTGAGGCGCACGTATGTCCGTCAGGTTCTGAGCCTCATATGGGTGTGAGGCGCATGTATGTCCATCAGGTTCTGAGCCGCATAAGAATATGAGGCACACGAAAGGCCATCAGATTTTGAGCTCCACAGGGGCATGAGGAGAACGCATCCCCGGTGAGAACGGAGGGACGGGACATAACGAAGGCCCGGGAGTGGCTCCAGTTTCAGCGGATAGGTCTCTTGACGGATACCTTCGACGAGATAAACGGTGTCACGAATACCTATCACCAGCTCGTGCGATACGCCCGCGAGCACGAGGTTCGGCTGGATCTCTTCTGCCCCTCGCAGGACGATGACAGCGACGAGAAACTGGACACGGTAACGATTCACCGGGTAAAGCAGGCGGCGAAGATCCCCTTCGATTCCGATCTTGGCTTCGATCTCAAGATCATAAGCCCGAGGATCGGTATGTACTTCGTGAAGAACCGCTTCGACCTGATCCATGCCTCGAGCCCGGGAAACATGGGGCTCCAGGCGCTCACTCTCTCTTACTACCACCGGTTACCGCTCGTGGGGGTGTATCACACCGCGCTTCCGGAGTATGCCGAGGAGCGGGCCCTGAAGCTCGGGAAGCGAATCATCCCGCAGCTCAAGAGCACGGGATTCTGGGAGAATATCACATGGCGTTTCGTCACGTGGTTCTACAACAAGTGTGACCTCGTTCTCTCGCCTTCGAATCACATCAGGGAGGTGCTCGAGGGAAAGCTCGAGTCGGAGGTCAGTATCTTCTCCCGCGGGATCGATCTGGAGCAATTCAATCCGCGCCGCCGCGAAAGACGCAACGGTGTCAACGTCCTCTACGTGGGCCGGGTGGCGGTCGAGAAGGGGCTCGACGATCTGGCTCACTGCTTCAGGGATATCGATGATGCGAATCTCATATTCGTCGGGGATGGTCCGTACCGGGCGGAGCTGGAAAGCACAGGCAGGGAGAATTTCATCTTCAAAGGGTACCTGCGGGGTGAGGCGCTCGGCACCGAGTACGCATCGGCCGATCTGTTCGTCTTCCCCTCGAAGACCGACACCTTCGGGAACGTGGTGCTGGAAGCGATGGCATCTGGCCTGCCGGTCATCGTAACCGACCGGATGGCCCCGAGGGAGCTCATCGAGGACGGAGTGAACGGATTCATAGTTAAAGACAGAAGTGAGATGAAGGAGCGGATTGGGCTGTTGATGCGGGACGGCGGGCTCAGGAAACGAATGGGGAAAGCCTCCCGCAGGCTTGCAGAGCAACGCACCTGGGACAGCGTCTTCGATAAGCTCTTCGAGGATTATTTCTCTGTGAAGATGAATTACGATTACGCCAGGAAATGCAAGCTCTTCGAGCCGTTCAGCAGGTGAGATCGCTTCGGCGCTGTCTTTATCAGTGAAGATATAATGAGAAGGGAGGGGGATCGTTCCCCCTCCCTTCTCATTACAGTGTTTCTTTGGCACGTGCTCCGCTAGGGGCATGTGTGCTGGTAGTGCGCGCCGAAGAATGCGAAGTCGCTCAGGTTGCAACAGCCGTCGTCGTTGAAGTCGGCACAGGGATCATACCCCGGATCCCCCAGACAAAGATTGTATGTCATCGCGAATACCGCCAGATCCGAGAGGGTCACGGCGCAGTCCGCAGTCAGGTCCGGACCCACGATCACGATGGCGAGGCACGTGGGGTCGACGCAGGCGGGCCCGGTGAGTATGATATGGCCCTGGACGGCGAAGTAAATCCCATCGGTGAGAACACATCCGCCTCCCACGATAGGCCCGCAGAATTTGGCAACGCCGAAGATGTCCGTTATATCGTCCGCTAAGATCGGCTGGCAACAGAGGCAGAGCTCTTGGTCGGGGTTACACGCCTGCAGCCAGTAGTCCGTCCTGGGAATGCCGGGCACGGGATTTCCTGCAGCGTCCCGTACCGTCACCTGTATAAAGTCGTTCGAGCCCCCGCATGCGTACCTGATGTGCTCGAAATCACCTGCGGGGCAGATGGTAATCCGCATGCCGGCGCAGCTCACCGTTACCGTCGTTAGACACTCGTCCACCTGACCCCCGATAAGAGGGGATGCTGGGATGAGCGTCATGAGCAGCAGGATTATCGTTATTCTGATCATTTCGTATACCTCCTGATGGTGCAGACCCCTCTTACCTGAGCAGGATCATCTTCTTCGTCCGGACGAATCCCTTCGATACTATCCGGTAGAAGTAGATCCCGCTCGCAACCGCCGCTCCCCGGTTGTTCGTTGCATCCCACATCACGCTGTGGGGGCCGGCGTCCATCGTCTCATTGACCAGGACCCGCACGAGTTGTCCCTTGACGTTGTAAATGGATAGCTTCGTCTGTCCCCGCTCCCGAAGGCTGAAATCGATTCGTGTCGTCGGGTTGAAGGGGTTGGGATAGTTCTGTGCGAGGCTGTTCGAATAGGAAGGTACCTCATCGACACCGGTCACATCTACATTGACGGGGTGATTGAAGAACGAGAGCACATCTGCCATTACGTCGAAACGGAACTGTGGACTCGGTCCCGTTACTTCACAGTCCCTGATGTACATGTAGCTGAATCCGAACCACATCGTCGAGACGAGGGAACTCACCAAGTTGATTGTGTTATTCCATATACCTGCGTAGTAGTTGCTTGGTCCCACGACTGGGTACTGGAGTGCGTACTGCCCTCCGGAGATCGTATCGATCGCATCGAAGGCGTTTACTATCGGGCAGCTCCCGTAGACACAGAAGGTGTCCGGCTGCGGCCCTGTGAAGAACGGGCTTCCCGGTTCACCCACGACAACGGGGGTTTCGATCCCGGAGAGCTCGTAATAGCTGTCGAGTGTGAAGCTAACGCCGCAGAAGGTCAAGAGCGATAGGGCGGCCAGTGAGGTCGCATTCATGGTGAGATCACAGGCGACGTTATCCCCCAGTATCCAGAGAGAGGGGTCGAGTGGCGACTGGTTGAGCCATGCGACCAGGAGCTGGCAATCCAGGCTCTTGTCCCCGGCCGTGCCGTCGCAGATCGTGCCATTTCGCAAATTGCCCGAGTCCCAGATGATGGTTCGGTATACATCGAGGAGATGGTTCAGGGTTGCCCTGCTTGCGAGGCTGTTCGAGACCATGCATGAGGGCCCGTTCACGTCGTAGCGGTCCGGCTGATGGTCCAGCGGCAGAACGGCCACGAATCCGTCGTCGAAGTTGTCGTGCACTTCGCCGTCGTGAGACAGACGCTCGTGGAAGTCGTCCACATAAAGGATGTCGCTATCCCCCGTGGGCAGGCACGTGAACTCGAAGAAGTAGCTCCGCCCGTAAAAGGTGCCGGGGTGATTGGGCAGGGTCGAAGCGTTCGGCGGAAGGTATGAGACCCGGCTGGCATTGTCCTCTGCGCTGAAGTAGTACTCGATCATGTAGCCGGGTGTGAAGAGATTATCGTTCAGATCGAAGGCATACAGGTCCTCGACGGTACACCCGGGGCAGCCGCTCGGTGCGGGCACTCCCTGGATCGTGGTCCAGATTCCGTCATCGCTGACGTATGCCCCGTAGCTTCCCACGAGGATGGGTCCGAAGAGGTTCGGATTGACGCCGGGGCCGATCCAGAGGACCCGTACATGCATGAAAACCATCGGGCCGAAGGCGTTGGTCTTGATACCGCCGCCTACGGGGGAGTCGCATGTGACCCCGATCCAGTCACGGGGACTGATCACCGGCATGGCGGCCGGGGCCATGTCGATCGCCGCGTCGGCGCGTACGGTCAGTGCTGTGTCAGCGAAGTTGTCCTGGAATAGATCTATCGAGCGGTGGTACCACTGTGGCCCGTAACTCTCGTAACGGTACATACTGACATTATCGAACCAGGGGGAGGGGGTGTGGGTGGCGCAGTTACCGTAGATGCCGAACAATGGATCGCACATGTCTATGACACCTAATGCGATCTGGATGTGATCGCCCCCAACCATATCGCCGATACTGTTGACGCTTTTGAGGTAATCCCGCTCCGAGCCACGGAACGTCCCGTCCAGGCCGTTCTTCCCGGCGTAGTAGAGGAGGCCGCGGTCACGCCACGGCTCGATCGGCGTGTCCAAATCGAGGTTGCGTATGCGCCAGTAGTAGAATACGAGATTTCTCAGGGTGAGATCGCGATAGACGTAGAACTGAAGCGTTGCACCGCCCAGTTTATGGAGATCCCCGGCGGGTATATTCGCATCCTGGACCTCATCGCAGTTCGTGGAATACTTCGCCATATCTATCGGAGGCGAGACGATCATCTCGTCCTGGCAGGGGGCTGTGATACCGGCTCCTCCCAAACAGAAGGGCGTGTCGAACTCTCCGGGATAGATAGCGCTGGGGAAGGGTGAACCTATGAAGAATACGACCTGTGTACCGAAGTTACCGTTACACGGATCCATATCCCACAGGTTTTGCATGAGACCTGAATAGATACCATAGGCGTTGCATCCGGCCCGCCACCAGATGCCGTTGCCGTTGCTGTCCACCTGTTTTGCTCCGGCAGCCGAACCCTCGAAGTTCTCGGATTCGAGTACTCCGCCGGCGGCGTCTAGGATCCTGATGTCGTCCACATGGGCACCGCCATCCGTGTCGAGGCAGCCGTCCTCGTCACTGCAGGCGCAGTCCGAGATGAAACGGAATCGGAACGAGTAATTTTGATTGGCGGTTGTCATGAGATTGACCGATTGCGGTCCCGTTACCGTCCCGCTGTACGGGCCATCGATAACGATCCATGTACTCGTGAACGGGTCGAGGTACTCGAGGGTCAGTTCGTCGTTGCCCGGCTCCGAATCCACGTGTAGCAGGTATGAAATGGTCATCGTCCCGCCGGGGGACAGGATCGGATCGCTGGTGAGCCACTGATCCCATTTATTTGCATAGCCCGGTGGTGTTCTCCATCCCTCCATCGTGCTATAGAGTCCCCTCGAGCCGCACCATCCGGATTGCTGGCCTGCGAGCGGCACGGGGGCAGCCCAGACGATACCGGCATAGTCGTCCGCGTGCCAGTAGAGGTCCGGATAGGTGTTGTCGCGCTGGACCCAACCCTGCCAGTTCATCATCTCGAAGTCGTAGCTGACGATGCAGTACTGCAGTGTATCGGGGCCGGGGCAGTACTTGCAGTCGCTCGTTTCCTGCTTGATGCGCTGCCCCATCTTCCAGCAATCGACCGCTGATGAGTCGACTGCAATGGAGACGAGCAGGCATGCGAGTAACGCTGCGAGCGCACTACGTTTCATAATTCCTCCTTTCCGCGGAGTAATACGGTGAAGAAAATGCACTGATACCCGACTATCCCTTGAGTTGATTGAGCGGGCTAAATGGTAACATATCAAATGGGTTATTTCAACAGTTAGTTTGAAACGCCGTTGCCTTTCGTAGCGATTCGTGCTAGATTGGAAGGCGGCCATACTATTCAGATGAAGTGAAATGATCCCTTTCAGAGAAGCGGGCTGTGAATCCTTCTCGTTCGAATCGTAAGATTGTATGGTTACCGCAAACCGGTGATCGGATCCGTATGCTCGGCATACTGCTGCTCGGCGCGTTCCTTCGTTTCTACAGGATCGGCCAGCAGAGCTACTGGGTTGACGAGGTTAATTCCATCTGGCAGGTGAACGGCCACATAGGCTCGCCCCTCGATAATATGCTGCACAATTTCCACGGTCCCATCCACTTCGCATTCCTCTGGTTATGGGGCAAGGTGGGGGGGTGGGGGGAGGCTTGGACGAGAAGCCTCTCGGCTCTCATGGGTCTTGTGACGATCTGGCTCATCTATGTGCTGGCCCGGCGGATTGCCGGGCGCCGGGTCGCTCTCTGGTCGGCACTCCTGCTGGCGCTATCCCCTTTCCACGTCTGGTATTCGCAGGAGGTGCGTAACTACGCATTCCTCTTGCTCGTTGTCGTTCTCTCTATGATCCTCTTTTTCCGTATCCTCGAAGGCAGCGTTGCCGGATTGGAACCTGGGTTCCGATCACGGAAAGGGATCGGGGTTTGGATTGCTTTCATCCTGGCTTCCATTGCAGCACTTCTGAGCAATCTGGGGGCTCTCTTCCTATTCGCCGGCCAGGGGTTGTTTCTCCTGTTTAGAAGGCCGAAGCTCTTCGGGAAGCTGTGTATCGTCCTGGCGATTGTGTGTATTCTGCTGCTGCCATGGATAAGGAATATCGAGCTCGGGTGGAGTCTCGAACTCCTGAGAGAAGGGAAGCCGCTTCGCCAGGTGAATTTTCATCCCCTGGCGATACCATATACCTTCATGGTCTACAGCGTTGGTGATACGGTAGGGCCAAGCCGTAATGAGATGAACCGGTCTCTCTCGTTCGATCTCTTCAGGCCTTTTATTGCCTACTTCATAGTAGCCGGAGCGGTGTATGCCATGCTCTTCTTCACGGGGTTGCGTACATGGATGCAACGGAAGGCCGGAACGGATATAACGTATCTTCAAGAAGGAAATGGAATTGCACATCTCGTACCCCTGGAGACCCTCCAGCTCTTCTTGCACTGGATTTTTCTTCCGATGGTCTTTGTAGCAGTACTTGCGATCCTGGACCTCAAACTCTACAATGTGCGTTACGTCTCGGTGGGATTTCCGGGTTTCGTTATCGTGCTGGCCGCGGGGATTGAGCGGTGCCGGGATCGCCTGCGCTGGGTGCTCGTGGTGCTGGTTTTCCTATTGACCGCCTTCTCCTTGCGGAATATGTATACGAATCCCCGCTACTGGAAACCCGATGCGCGGGCGGCCGCACGGGAGATCGCACAGGATGCGCAACCGGATGATGTGATCGTCGTGTATGCTATGGAGGAGCCGTTTCACTTCTATTACCGGGGGCTGGGAGAGGTCCGGGGCCTCGGGTGGCTCAACACCGGTCACTGGCATTTCTGGCAGATGGTCGATGAGTTCGGGCAGCGGTACAAACGTGCCTGGCTTGTCGATCACCGGGGCTGGTACATCGATCCGGAGGGAAAAATCCCCCAAGCATTCGACGAACGGTGGCGGTTCGTTGAAGAGAGGCGGTTCACCGGCATCGTTGCGCGCTTGTACGAGAACCCTGAAGAGGCGAGATGATAATGAATACGGACATCATACGAACGGGGCGCTGGTTGCTGGTGATTGTGCTCGTCGCCCTGGCTTTTCGCCTCGTATCGGTGCTGAGTCTCGAACCGGTCGTGCAATGGCACGACGGCGAGGAATACCATAGACTCGCAGGCTCCCTCTTCGAGAGTCGTTCATACCTCTCCCCGGAGGGCCGTCCAACGGCCTCGTGGCCCCCTGGGTATCCCGTTTTTCTTTCTCTGTTGGGCCGGAAGGTGTTGGCGGTGCGTCTGCTTCAGGCATTTCTCGGGGCGATCACTGTTTTGATCGCCTACTCGATCGCCCGGCGTTATTTCGGAGTCAGGAAGTCGTTACTCGCCGCAACGCTCCTTGCCATATATCCACTCCATATCTACGTGGCTGGTGTGCACTATCCGGTTGTTCTGTTGACGCTCCTTCTTGGTGCGATCATTCTAATGCTCCTGGATACCCTCGAGGGGGGTTCCCTTCGGAAGGCGTTTTTTGCGGGGCTTCTCGGAGGGATTGTGGCACTGACTGCGGCCTCGAGCCTCCTGGCCCTCGTGCTCGCAGTCGTCTGGCTCATCTGGGAGGGGCGCAGACGCTGGGGCCGTCTGAGCCTTCGCTTGGGGCTCGTCTTTTTGATCCCGATGGTCCTCGTGGTCGGAGCATGGAGCATACGTAACTATATCGTCCTTGGTTCGCCCGTCGTTGTTTCCACCAACGGTGGCTATAACTTCTGGATCGGCAATTACCCCGGAACGAGGGCAACGACCGGTAACCGGGAGATCCCCGGACGGGTCGAGGCCGAGCTCGACTTGCGTGCCACGGTCAGCGGCGAGGTTGAGATCGAGCGGGCATTCTATCGAAAAGGTTTTGAGTATATCAAGGCGGCACCGGGACGCTTTATTACACTCACGCTGGCGAAGGCGCTAAACTTCTGGCGGTTCTACCCCGAACCGTTGAGCCGGGGATTGAGGTCGTGGGAGAAGATCGCCAGCATTCTCTCGTACGGTCTGCTTCTGCCATTCGGCCTCTACTGGGTCGTACGAAACGCCCGGGGGAAGGCCGGCGTGCGCCTCGTAATCATTTTCTTCATTACCTATACGATTCTTCATGCTATCTATATCTCCAAGGTCCGCTTCAGGCTGCCGCTCGATATGTTTCTGCTGATCGCTGCAGCCGGCGGAATTGGGGACCTTGCGAAGCGATTGAATCTCCGGCTACTCGAACCATGAGAAAGGTACGGCCCGTTCTCTCGAAACCCGAGAGAGGCGTGGTATGGTCTCTCGAAGCATGAGAACGGTGCGGCGAAATCACTCGAACCATGAGAATAGCGCAGATGTATTCCCATGCTGAGCAATGCTGGTATTGAATACGCGGTCGAAGCGAGGCAGCTAACGAAACGGTACGGCGATCTGGTTGCCGTGAACTGCATAGACTTTGGGATCGTTCCGGGCGAGATCTTCGGTTTTCTCGGACCGAACGGTGCCGGTAAGACGACAACGGTCAAGATGATCTATGCTGCCGTCCCGATTACCGCAGGTACGCTTACCGTGTTCGGCTGGGATGTGCCTTCGTGCCCCCGGAAGATCAAATCAATACTCGGCGTCTGTCCCCAGGAGATCAACCTCGATCCCGATTTCTCAGTCTATAAGAACCTGGTCGTCTACTCGCGATATTTCGGGATAGATTCCTCGCGCGCTCGCTCCAGGGCAGAGGAACTCATCGACTTCTTCCAACTCGGGGAGAAACGTGATCAGAAGATCGAGAATCTCTCGGGAGGTCTCAAGAAACGGCTCCTGATCGTCCGCGCCCTCGTCAACGACCCGAAGCTCCTCATCTTGGACGAACCGACGACCGGCCTCGATCCTCAGGCCCGCCACCAGATATGGGACAAGATCAGGGAGCTCAGGCGATCCGGCACCACCGTCATCCTCACGACGCATTACATGGAGGAGGCTTCCGCGCTGTGTGATAGGCTCGTAATCATGGATGAAGGCAGGATCATTGAACGTGGAGCGCCGGCCGAGCTCATCAGTCGGTATATAGGACGTGATGTTATAGAGATCGAGGATTTCGATGACGGCGTCGAAGAGCACTTTGCAGCGGCCGGTCTGAAGTACGAACGGTACTCCGACAAGCTCTATATCTATGCCGAATGCGGACGGGAGTCGCTGCCATCGGTCACAAAGATAGCAGATACGGGGAATATCATTCTCAGACAGGCGACACTCGAAGATGTCTTCTTGAAGCTCACGGGAAGGCAGTTGCGGGAATGAACCATCTCAAGAACATAAGCTACCGTGCAGTTCATGTCTGGCGGCGCAACCTGGACGTAAACCTGGTTACGTGGCAGACCAATTTCCTGCCCCCGATCCTGGAGCCGATACTCTACATCTTCGCATTCGGTTTCGTCCTCGGCGGTTACGTGAAAGGGATCACCTACCGGGGTATGGAGCTTGATTTCCTCACGTTCGTGGCACCCGGAATGATCTCTGTGGCTGTCCTTTTCCACTCCGGCTTCGAGACGATGTACGGTTCCTTCGTCCGTATGTACTACCAGAAGACCTTCGATGCCATTATCAGCACGCCGCTCATGATCGAGGATGTCATCGCCGGCGAGATCCTCTGGGCGGCCACGAAGAGCTTTTTCGCCGCAAGCATCATGCTCGTCGTGGTCTCCTTTTTCGGTCTGGCCGCCTATCCGGCGAGCCTCATCATCATTCCGCTCTCATTCATCGCCGGACTTCTCTTCGGTTCCTTCGGCATGATATTCGCAGCCATCTGTCCGGGTATCGACACGCTGAATCTGCCGGTTTTCCTGGCGGTTACACCGATGTTCCTCTTCAGTGGCACATTCTTTCCCATCGAGGGGCTCCCCTCCTGGGGACGGGCGATAGCCTACATTTCCCCCCTCACGCACGTCGTCTCCATTGCCCGCGCTTCGACCCTGTCGATGCTTTCTGCTGATCAGCTCGGCAACCTG
>CP070727.1:846044-852214 GCA_020350885.1 bacterium
ACGGCACCCGCCGGCACCGGCACCTTCAGCCATCACCCCGTCGAGGGCTGCCGATACTACCGGGTCTCGGCCGTGAACACCTCGGGCTACGGCGGCGGCTATGCGGACGAGGACGGCAGCTGCGTCGCCGGCCAGGACCTCATCCCGCCCACCGTGACCGTCGTCTACCCCAACGGGGGCGAGGAGATCGAGACGGGCGATACCGTCTACGTCGAGTGGATCGCCACCGACAACCGGTGGGTCGACTCCGTGAGCATCTACTTCTCCGAGAACGCGGGCGCCAGCTACGAGCTCCTCGCACACAGCGAACCCAACGATTCGACCTTCATGTGGGAGACTCCGTCGATGCTCTCGGACTCCTGCCTCATCTGGATCGTCGCATACGATCCGGGAACACTCACGGGGGACGACGTTAGCGACAGCCTCTTCTGCATCACGCTCACTACCGGTGATGGTGAAGAGACCCCAGGATATGTATGTGTCCTGGAACAGAACTACCCGAATCCCTTCAATCCGGTCACGAAGATCGCATTTAGCAACCGAAGTGCCGGCAACATCTCACTCCGGATATACGATACCGCAGGCAGACTCGTACGAACCCTCATCGACGGCTGGTGGGAGGTCGGCAGGCACGAGACGATCTGGGACGGAAGGGACAACGCCGGCAGGGCGGTCACAAGTGGTGTCTACTTCTGCCGCTTCAGAGCTGGAGTATTCACCAGCACGAGAAAAATGGTTTTGCTGAGGTAACCGTGCGGTACATGGACCCGCAGTATGCGAAGTGACGCCGGATCTAGTCCTCAGCCAATCAGTCCCCGGAAACGGGGGATAAATGCGTTGCTATCATAACTGACTTGTGCTAAATTTGTTATGGCCTTCAAAGCCAGAGCACCTCTATCTGTTAATGCGGATCAACCCGCATGGTTGGGAGTCGGGACATGAAGTCCGAAAGACTCCGGGTATGTTTATACCTGATTATATTCATTTTCACATCATCCCTGATTGCTCCTATGCCTATAGAAGCACACGACCGTTCTTCGCCCCTCGATAAGAAGCTGGAGCGGATCGAACGGTCCCTCACTATCTCCGGAGAATTTGTCCACAATGTCGGTACGCTACAGATGAATGTGACAAACTGGGGCTTCATGGGTTCGCTGCCGAAGAGCCGGTATCCGATGTCCGAGTCCCCATCGGCGCAGTGGCCCTCCGGCTCCGGAATCGAGTACCTCTATGCCGCCGGTCTCTGGGTCGGCGCCTTGAAAAACGGTTTGCCGCTCGTTTCGACCGGGTATCCCGAGACAGAGTTCTATCCACCGAAGGACGAACTCCACACGATCTATCGATCGTGCGAGGGTGATCTGCGCGGAAACCACTACCCCGAGAATCCGGACGACGATTTCGATGGGAGGATAGACGAAGATTGGCTGAACGGAATGGACGATGACGGCGACGGTCTGATCGATGAGGACTTCGCTGCCGTCGGTACACAGATGTTCTCGTGCTGGTACACCGACGATCAGGACATGGCCCGCATCATCTGGCCCGAGCATACACCGATGCACATTCACGTTCGGCAGGAGACCTACCAGTGGGCGGATAAGGGCTTCAACGATTTCGTGGCGGCGCGGTACTTCGTTTCGAACAAGGGAATGGATTTCCTCTCCGGTGCTTACATTGGAATATACGCTGACGTCGACGCCGGTCCCCTCGACTTCGGTACCTACCACCGGGACGATCAGGTGGGCTATTACGAGGGAGTTGTCTGCGCGCCGTACGGGAAGGATGAGATCCCGATCAATGTCCGGGTTGCCTATGTGTACGACGACGATGGTGACGACGGCAGGACCTCGGGCTACTTCGGCATTGCACTTATCAACTACCCGATTTACACCGCCTTCAATGAATACGGCGTCATTAGGTTACCCGACCGCCTATACATCGGCGTTAGTTCCTTCAGGGCATTCCGCGGCCTCCAGCCGTACGAGTCCGGAGGGGAACCGACGAACGACTTCGAACGATACAATGTCCTATCATCGAGGCGAAGGGACAGCAACACCAACACCGCAAACGATTACAAGCTGTTGATCTCGATGGGACCGTTTTCGCTCATCCCGTTTGACAATCCCATTGTTCTCGATATGGCCTACGTATGCGGCGAAGGGCTCGAGGGGATGATCCAGAGCGCTGCCAATGCCACCGTGAATTTCCTTGGATGCTGGGTGAATAAAGACGGCGATCTGGAAACTGGTATAAATGGGAGGGAAACGCCCTGCATCGGACCGCTCGACGACTGGATGCCTGATCCATGTAACGCACCCGGGGAACGGATAGACGTCGGTGCAAAGGAGATCTGCTGGAGCAACCTCGATTGCTCCCGGGAACGTTGGCGGTACACGTATCCTGAATGCTACCATCCCCGGGATTCGCACCCCAGGCGATTCATGACCGGCATCAACGGAAAGGAGCACCATGTGCACTGGGTGGCAGGCACCGCCCCACCACCACCGAATATGCGCTGCGTGCCGGGAGACCACATGATTACGGTCCTCTGGGATAACTTCAGCGAAACTGTCCCCGATCCTCTCAGTCAGCAGCACGACTTCGAGGGATACCAGATCTGGCGGGCCGAGGACTGGCATAGGCCGATCGGCACCAGCCTTCTCACGGGACCACAGCATGAGCTCTGGCGGCTGCTCGAGACACGCGACCTCATAAACGGCGTCAAACCCGACGTCGACTTCAAGAAACCATACTCGCAGGGGGGCTGGATATACGAGCCACTCCCCAACCTCGAAAACCGGGAGCAGCTCATCAAGATGTTCGAGGAGAGCGTCTGGTACACCCCTGCTGATACCGTCCCCTGCCCGCCGGGTCTCGAGAACAAGCAGTGCGACACCCTCGAGGCAATCGCCCGGTACCGGCTGGGGTTCGAGGGGGGGCGTATATATTATCGCTACGTCGATACGGAGGTGAAGAACGGCCTGCCGTATTTCTTTTCCGTCACGGCCTACGACCACAGGTTGGAGAAGGGAGAGCCGACCGCGACCGGAAAGTACTCCTCTCCGGCTTCGAACTTCACCTATGTCGAGCCGGTCTCGGCAGCGCAGGAGGCCGAGGAGTTCAACGAGCGGGAGATCTACGTCGTCCCGAACCCCGTGACCAGTGAAAACATGGAACCGTGGAAGCTCGAACCGAACAATGCGGATCCCTCGGGGCTCAAGTGCGAGTTCCGCAACCTCCCCGCCTGCCAGTCCACCGTGCGGATCTTCACCGTCTCGGGCGATCTTGTGCAGACACTCTACCATGACGGGCGGGATGGAAACGGCTCGCTCTCTTGGAACCTGATCACCAGAAACGGGCAGGACGTGACGAGTGGTGTCTATCTCTACAGCGTCCAGCCTGACGACGGACGTTTCGAGAGAACAATCGGCAAGTTCGTTGTCATACGGTAATGGTGTTGCAGAAACCGCCTTATGCATCCACGTCGGGTGCAGGGCATATGACAGCAGAAAGGCCAAAAGGACAGAGAAGATGCACCGAAGATTCATAACCCTCGCAACGCTGATACTGGCAGCGGGGCTGATCTCCTATCTGGGCTGCACCGAGGATATCTACCTCGGTATCTATGAAGAAAACGAACAACCCGTCATTCACCTGACGAACGGCCCCCTTGAAGGGGACACTACCGAATACCATGTGAATTTCTTTTGGGTGGGCTACGATCCCGACGGCCGTGTCGATTACTACGAGTGGATTATGGTATCGGGCGATCCTATCGGGTTCGATCCCGACGATACGACCGGCTTGGACAAATGGAATCCGATAGTCCGTACCGATAGCATCTTTACAGTCAAGGCCGACGACCCGGGCGGAACGGTCGAGATCGACGGAAATCTGTACGGTAAATACGAAAGGACATATACCTTCTTCGTCAGGGCGGTCGACAATCGGGGGATGCGGTCCGAGGCCGCACACCGTTCATTTACCGCCTTCAATCTCGCTCCGTATGCGGTCATCACCTTCCCCAGGAATACACGGCCGGGCCAGACCCAGATACTGAATCCGATCGTAACATTCGAATGGGACGGCAAGGATCCCATCGATACGCCGTGGAACTACCAGGACATCGATTCCATCCGATTTCTCGTAGATTATTACACCGTCTACACGATGGGCAATCTCAACGAACATCCAGAGGAGTATGAGCTCAAGTGGTCTCCGTGGATTTGGTACCATACTCAGGGAGATTCCGGAAAAAGCACGATCATCGGCGACGATGAGGTTTTGAGGCTCAATCGTATCTACTTTTTCGCCGTACAGGCGATGGACGAGGCCGGTGCGATCACATCGGTATTCGATTTCCGCACCAATGTATTCCTATTCATGCCCCTGGACCATGATGGTCCCGAGCTCACCGTTCGTACAGATTATTTCGGAAATTTCAGATTCATCGGCACGAATTACGTGCCGGCCAAGATACGTACGATGGCAGGGCTTCCCCTCGATTTTTCATGGTCAGGGGATGCACGAAGATACGGAGGCTACATTTCGACCTACCGATACGGATGGGATGTGGCGGATCTCTCGAAGCCGGAGGACTGGGATGTATATCCGGGCCCGCAGCACACATCATGCCCGACAAAGAAATACTATATGGGTGTCCATACCCTTTACATCGAGACGGAGGACAACTTCGGCAACATCACACTCGGTCAGATCGAGGTCAGCATCTTCCCGATCCTAATGAATAAAAACTTGCTCTGGGTGGACGACTTCCCCTCTGGTGAATTTCACCAGGAGATATGGGCGATGCCCAGGGAATCCGAACACGACCGGTTCTGGATAGATATATGCAGCCGCGCCGAAGGTTTCGACCCGGATAACGATGTCTTCGACTGCAGTCACTCCGCGTTCTACCCTGATCTCGAGCATATCGTGAAATACAAGAACATAATCTGGACCTACAGCTCGGAATACAGAACGACCGTGTGGGACGATATTGTGCAATTCGTAGGCGATTACCGTGACAACCGCATTGAGGAAATTACCTTCAACTATCTGGCAACGTACTTGAGAATGGGCGGCCACCTCTGGACCCTCGGCAAATCCGACCGGGGCGGCGGGTTGGCGGCCGTACAAGCATCGCTGGGGCAACAGTATCCTATTAATCTTCGCTGCGAAATCTTCGGACCGACTTCCGGGTGCCCTGATACCATCGGAACCGCATGCATGGCCTACCGGGAATATTGCATAAGCGTGCTGGACAAGGTCAGGGGCAACATCAGGAGCGGCATTGACGTGCCGTATCGGCACGTGGATCGCGACGGCATGAGCTATTGTTACAAGGACGACTCAGACCCTCTCACCCTCTCACACCCTGAGCTCCCAGAGCGTATCGAACTCTGGGACAAGATCACCGAACCCGATAATTATTTCGATCCTGAAGAACGCGGATTTCTCTATGTCGAAGCATACAATCCACAATATTGGATGATGAAATCGTATTCCCGCACCCAATCCTGCTTCCACCCGATGTACCGGATGCGGGCCCGAAACACAAATTCCTGCCTGAACAACGCCGTAGTCGCATTCTGGACGACAAAGTACGCACATATCGTTGCAGAGGCTCCCGGCACCGTAGCCGCACCGAGCGTACACTTCGGCTTTCCCCTCTGGTTTTTCAATCGATCACAGGCGAACTTGATCGCCGACGCCATCTTCAAGGAATGGCAGATAAAACCCGTCATGTCCAGCGGGGAACCCTCCGATCAGCCAGCCCAATAGAAACGTCGGGCGGCAGAGGTACAGCGAGACCGCCCATCAGTAATCTGGTGCAGCAGAAATGTATTGCCACATACATAGATCTGTATTACTTTAAGAATTGATAGGGATCGCTCGGAACCTCTTTCCATATGCGCGGATCGAACCGCAGGGCTGAGGGTTCTCTCATGAAAACCCGAGCGCTTTATATACTCTTCTGCCTGCACTTCCTTATAGTTACATCCATTCCGACAGGGGGACCTGCACAGGCTGACGACCGTTCGAAAAAGCTTGATACGAAGCTCGAGCGAATCGGCATGGCTCTGGCTGCAAAGGGTGAGTTCGTCCACAATGTGGGGCAGCTGCAGATGAACATAACCAACTGGGGGTTCATGGGCTCCCTGCCGAAG
>CP070727.1:852314-855566 GCA_020350885.1 bacterium
CTATCGAGATAGCGGCTCATCCCGGAGCCGGAGCCTACCAGTTTTCCAGTTGCGAGCCGGGGTTTCCCGTTGAACCGGTTTTTTACACGAATCCCCTGTTCCTGAACAGCCCGTTTGTCAGTGACACCGATCCTCCGGTAATCCTGTTCGCGGAGAGCACCGATCAGAACCATGTCTCGGTCCGGTTCGACGAACCGCTGTTCGCCGAGACCGCCCTCAAGGACGGGGATTTCGCGATCTTCGAAAAGGACAATCCCGTCAACACGGTCGATCTGATCCCCTCTTCCCTGACGGACGGTGACAGAATAATCACACTGTTTACCACGGACCTGCTCGTTCACGGCAAGGCGTATACAATCCGGGCCGGCAATGTAATGGATTGCCGCGGCAACGTGATGGCCGAAACTCCAGCCGATTTCGTGGGGCTGGATACGTACCCTCCGGAATACACGGTATGCGAGGTCGATCCGGATAGATTATGGGTCATGGTTTGCTTCAGCGAACCGGTGCATCCCCGCAACGCGACCTATATACACAGCTATTTTTTCTACGAGGACCCCAGGGTATACGTCGAATTCGAAGTCATCGATGCAATTCTGCAACCCGACGGCAAAAACGTCCAGGTGGTTTTCGATTCAAAATTCAAGGCCGGTATCTACTATCGCCTGTGGGTCCGGCACGTGAAGGATCTCGCCGGCAACAAGGTAAGGGATGATGGTCGCGCCTACTTCAAAATTCCTGACACGTATCCCCCGGAAATCATCGAAATCCGCGGGGTGGCGGTTGATGTCCTCTCCGTGCGATTCGACGAGGAACTCGACCTGGCAACGGCGGTCGATCCGTATAATTACGAGGTGCTCGTTGAGGGCGACCCCGATAATATAGTACGCGTTACACGCGTAACCACCGACGTCACCGATGACTGGCTCTATCTGTTCCTCGCCGGCAGTATAGAGACCGGTGTGGATCATGTTCTGAGGTATAAGAGCATTTGCGACCTCATCGGCAATTGTATCGGTTCGGGGGGCGGGCCCGCTTTGATGTGTGGATTCAAGATCGACAGCAGCGTCGGTACGATGCTGGAGCATTATGCCGCGGAATATTCCGGTGCCGGCATAGAGCTCAATTGGCGGCTCTCGACACCGGCCGAAGAGAGCAGGTTCATAATACTGAGGACGGAGGGGGACAACAACCTCTTCACGGCCATCGAGAATCCGGATATAGAAAGCGACGGAACGGATTTCCGGTTCGTCGACGAAAATATCGGAGCCGGCTTCAGTTACAGGTACCGTGTCGAGTATCTGTCGGAGGAGGGCCGAAAGCTGCTTTTCGAAACGGGCCCGGTATTCGTACCTGCGGTGTCATATTATCTCTCTCAGAACCGGCCTAATCCCTTCAACCCAGTTACCGAGATAGTTTACTCACTGCCGGAAGCGGCACATGTGACGATAGAAATATTCGATGTGAAAGGCCGCAGGATTAAATGCCTGGTCGACAGGTACGTGCAGGCGGGGACTCATAGTACGGTGTGGAACGGTCTGGATGAGGAAAACAAATCCGTTGCGAGCGGCATATACTTCTACAGCATGAAGGCGGGGAAGTGGACCGGGGCGAGAAAGATGATCTTGATAAGATAGTATCACTTGACCCCCGCCCTCCATGGGTCAAATGATACGAACGTACGACAGCACCCGTTCTTAGAACTTGGACATTCCCCATTTTTTTCCGGTAATTTCTCGTAAGTTGTTAGGATTGGGCGGGTAAAGGAAAACGACAAATAAAAAAGTGGCCTCCACGCAAATCGATGATTAAAGTCATCGATGAACAACAAAAAACACGGGAGGCCACTATGAACCATAGACAGATTGCCATGAAGTTGCAAGGACAGATTCATCAATTTTCGGGGATATTTTATCCCCATTTTTCAAAACCTCACACGAAGTTTATCGAGCAGATGATATACGGTATACAGGCTGGGCGAGATGTAAAGCTCAGTTCGATCGGGCGATCACTGGGCGAGGATATTTTGTTAAAGAAAACTGAAGAGAGATTGAGTCGTCATCTAGCTGTTAAGGAATTAGGGCAAAAGGTTAATGAAGTGGTTGTTGAACACGGAGCACGTAAGGTTCATCAAGACACATTGATTATTATCGATCCGACAGACATACGAAAGCACTATGCTAAAAGGATGCCATACCTGGCCAGAGTACGTGATGGCAGCACTGGAGAAATTGTTAATGGATACTATAGCTGCACAGCGGTTGCGTGTGAGCCGGGTAGGCGCAGGATAATTCCGTTACATCAACGTCTGTGGTCTGCCACTGCGCCCGACTTTAAGAGCGAGAACGCTCAATTGCTTCAGGTTGTAGATACGCTCAAGAGAGCTACCAAAGGTCGAGGGATTTATGTGTGGGATCGTGGTGCGGATAGAGGCAAGCTGATTAAGCCGTTATTGAACAGACAGTTACGGTTTATCATCCGGTTGGTGGGGAGTCGACATTTGGTCTTTCGTGGTCGAAACCGAAAAGCTGCGGATTTGGCTGAAGGTTGCCCGATGAGTTATGCGGAGACTATTGTCAAAGAAGTCAAAGGAGAAGAAAAAAGCTATCATATCGAATATGGTTTCAGACGAGTGAAACTTCCCGGCAGAGAAGAGCAATTGTACCTGGTGGTGATCAAGGGATTTGGTGAAAAACCTATGATGCTTCTGACAAATGTATCGGTCAAAAAAACCCGTGAAAAATTATGGTTCATTGTCAGTTCATATTTATCACGATGGCTGGTTGAAGAGACGATCCGGTTCATAAAGCAGAGTTATCATCTCGAAGACGTTCGTGTATTGGACTACGAACGATTGAAAAATCTTGTTGCCTTAGTGTTGGCTGCTGCGTACTTCTCGGCAGTCTGGCTGGGTGAATCCCTAAAGCTGACAGTCTTGGCTACAAGAGTGGCAAAGGTGGCGAAGCGCTTCTTTGGTGTAGCCGATTTTCACTATTATGCATTGGCCGATGGAATCGCCATGCTACTCTCTCGGCTCGGTATGTGGACACAAAAATCTCCAGCGAGAAAACGGCCTCTAGACACACCCCAGAGGGTGTTATTCGCCTTCCCCTGAAAAACTGGGGAATGTCCACAATTATTTCCTTACTTGACAGCAGTTGTAATTTGCATTAAGCTGTAAAAACAACGGTGATTAGCTCATTTTATTAGGAAGCCTAAACAGTAGCCAGGCAACGCGCGCCGTGCAAGTGA
>CP070727.1:855666-864320 GCA_020350885.1 bacterium
CCGCATCCCCGGTCAGCTTCAGCGAGGTGTTAGGCAATCCACAAGTTGGACGCGACTTAGATATGACCGGTTTCTATTGACCAAATGGCTCGGGTCAAATCTGAAAGTCGTCTTGAGAGGCTTATGCTCTTACTTCTAAGGAGTCGTGCTGCGCATTGTGTCGCTTCAGCCTCCATCTCCTCCCGGCCAAGTGAGAGGATTGGCTTTCCTTCAATCTTGGAACTTCTGATTCTCTGTTTGATGTTGGAAAGAGTTTCACGCCGACCATTCCAGGCTTCACCCTCACGCCGGAAATGCGCATATCTGCTGGACTTGAGAGCCGAAATTGTTTCTCTCAATGCAGGTGTAGAGAGATAGATCGAAGCAACTTCGACAATGCTGTGTGCAGCGTCAGATTTGTCGCGATCCGAGGCATTTAATGCTGAGGTGATTTCTCGCTCAATCACTTCGGGCATGCAATCTGACTTGAGCAACCACCAGTAGAGAGTGGGGTTCCGTCTGAGAGCGCTCGCTATCAGGATGCTTAGGTTGCGTTCGTTATACTCGCAGTTTTCCCTAAACTGAAAAAGCCAAAGTAGGTCATGAGTACTCAGGAGATGGTCGGAGTTGTGCTCCCTTCGACGGATCGCGTTCTCGAGTAAGTTTCCGGGGCTATCGATGGGTTGCCCTGCTTGAGATACCAGTTGAAGCTCTACACCATCTGGCAAGTTCACAAGTGTCGTGATTCTATCCAAGATCGATTCTCTCTCCGATTCAATCGCGTTCAATATCCACTGACGCAAATCCTCGTAAGTGGCTCGTTCTGTACGGGAACTATGCCGGACCCATATGTCTCCAACTTCGAAGACAGGACGCTCGCGCTTACGATTCGCCCCTTTCCAATATCCTTGCTTAGAAACAACCAAGGGAAATCTTGAACCAGTGATAGTAAGAGTAAGAATGTATTTGCCTCGGCCGATGCTACGAACCTCGTGGGACAAATTTATTGGTGCGGGGGAAGAAAAGTTACGAATCCATTCAGCGACCTTAGCACTGTCTAGTGCTTGAACCACATCATTTGTGATACCTGTTTCTGATACCTCGTCGTGGCCGAAGATAATGGTGCCTCCGCCTGAATTGGATATTGCAAGTATGTCCCTCACCAATTCTAGCTTTGCCTTGGGCGATCCGATATCAAAGGAGACCTTGTAGTCGTGTGTTGGCCCTTCACCACCCATTGAGCCCCTCCATTGCTTCCGCGAAACCCGATTAAGAAGTGCTATGTTGATGGTTACGTGCGGGCTGTATAAAGTTCTTTCGCTAAGCCACGTGCCGGGCCGGCGCGACAGGACAGATCCGTCTGCTTTAGCGAACCGTTAGGTGACCATAAAAACTAATAAGTCATCTTCGATCCATAAATTCCTTCTAGAATACTTTCGCCCTTTTTATAATCATCAAGAGTCGCTGTATTGTTGTTTAAGTTAACACTGTACCCAAAATATTCTTTTCTTGCATTAAAATTAAATCGCACATAATCAAAGTAAATATCGCACAACTTCCCATTACTATTTACATATGTAACAATGACTTCGGATCGAATTTCATTTTTATCAGTTTTGCCTATCATCTTTTCCAATTCAAAAGCTTGTGGACAATCGAACTCTATAGTTTTTAGGATAGTCTGTTGCGAGGGAATAAGTGTGGGAATTGTTTTTTCCCCTTTATAAGGATTTATCCATTTATTAAGAGAGTATTTACTTGGGGAGGTTGGATCATTAATTTTTAATAAAACTCCTGCAATAACAATGTTTCTTTTGCCTAGGTTCGAGAAAACCAAATTAGCAGTAACTGGTGTTCCAACAACATCTGGCAATGGGCCTGTAAATCCTAGTACTTTGATCGTCATTGCTGCTGGTTTGTAATGAGTTACACACGTATTATAGACAGACAATAATAGTGCCAGAATAGCAATGATTGTTGTAATTGCTGGGATTCGCTTTTTCTTGTTCATCAATACCTCTTCCCTACATGCCCACCTAACGTCTGCTTCACCTGCGAGCGCATCCGGCTCAACGGAGTCGGCTTGGCGCGCCGCTTGGCTCCTTAAGCGGCGTGACAAGAGCGCTCGTCAGGTGTAAGTGATGTTAGACGAATCCCCTTCCCTTTTTACGTATTGCGCGTTCAATCAAACGAACCATCTTCCTATCATGATCCGGATCGATGAAATGAGCACCACTGTCTCGATAGTCTGCCCATGTTTGGCCAGAGATGTCTGAAGGTGGCTTCGGTCTGCCTTTAGCCTTTATAGGGAGGACGCGAACGCCCCATGTTAGAGCGACTCCCATTTCCAGCATCACGTTAGGGTTCATATCTGAAGTTTCGAATACAGCGACATCGGCGCTTATGATATCGCGTGCGATTTCATTGAAGAGATGCTCTCCGTAACCTGCTGCAAGGGGCTTATATTCAAGGAGTAAGGCAGGACCACTGCGCTGCTCGTTGTAGGAATGAACAGCTCGCTGAAGCATCGAGTTGATATTGCTACGAATATCAGTTGCATCGAAATGCTCAGATTCAAACTGGTGGCCGAGAACTGAAAACAGACGATCTGAACGTGCCTTCCTTTCCGCCACAAATTCCCAATCTTCATCCGTGAATCCATAGGGAGATCCAACTGGAGCAGGCGGACGAGTTGGTACTAAAATACTTACAGATTCATCAATTGCTTGCGCAGACGTTGCTGCTTTTTTCATTTCTTTCATAAGACGCTGGTGCTCGTATCGGCCTCTTGATGATATTATAGCGTCACTGAAGGAAAAAGGTGCGGTACCCATAACCTGGATCCACTCAGCGTAGCCAGTGTCCACCAAATATGCTACTGCGTCGTTTATGCGCTCAGGACTAAGGCTTGTGATCCTGGCTAGCTCTTTAGCTGGAATTAACTTATCGCGTGGAGCTTCCGCTAGCACGGATAGTATCTTTGTTGCATCTCGATCGATTTGCGTTTCCATCTCGATACTCCGGAACCGTCTAACGTTCCGCATCAGCTGCGGCCCGAGCCTGGCGCGTCGGGTGCCCTGCAGCAGGCGTGACAGGCCGGTGCCGTCAGCTGCATGTGATGGAATGGACTCCTCCAGAAATCGGCGTCATACTAACGCCGAGCACAAACCATTTTCGGAAAGGAGGAGTCCTCATGTATCATACCACTATCGCCGTCGATCTTGCAAAGAACATCTTCGAGATCGCTGTCTCAAAACATCCCGGTTGCATCTCTGAACGGCACCGATTTTCCCGCTCAAAGTTCCAACGATTCTTCGCCGAGCACCTGCCGGCAACCGTCCTCTTCGAAGCATGCGGCAGCGCCCATCACTGGGCTCGCACTCTGAACCATATGGGCCACAACGTCATCCTGCTCCCACCACACTCCGTTCGGCCTTATGTCACCCGAAACAAAACCGACCGATCCGATGCCAAGGCGATCCTCGAAGCATTCCGAAACGAGGACATACATCCCGTTCCAATAAAAACGATCGACCAGCACATCATCGCATCGCTCCACCGCTACCGATACGCCTGGCTCGCCGAACGAACCGCCCGCATCAACGCATTCCGCGGCATTCTCCGAGAGCTTGGTCATGCGATTCCTGTCGGATCTCGCCGCCTCGTCCCAGCCGTTCACGCTCTGCTCGGTGAACAAGACACTATCCCGCAGGCACTCGCACCCGCGCTCATTGCCGCCTGCGAAGAGATCACCGCACTCGAAAAGCGAATCCGTGGCAGCGAACACCACCTCGCAAGCTTCACCTCCCATCACCCCATTGCGCAACGGCTCATGACCATCCCAGGAATCGGCCTGCTCACCGCAACAACTCTTATCGCTTTCGTCGGTGACATCCACCGCTTCCCCTCGGGTCGTCACTTCGCCAGCTATCTCGGTCTCACACCCAGAGAACACTCGAGCGGCTCACGACGCTACCTCGGTCGAATCTCCAAGCGTGGTGACTCCTACCTCCGTATGCTCCTCGTCCATGGTGCTCGGTCCGTCCTCTGGGTTGCCAAGAACACCGATCATCCCGATCGCCTCAGAATATGGGCCCTCGAACTCGAGCGCACACGAGGACATAACAAGGCCGCCGTCGCTCTCGCCAACAAGCTCGCACGGATCGCCTGGGCCGTCTGGAAAAGAAATCGTATTTTCGAATCCATGAGGGAGGTCTGATATCGATCGATAAACCAACCACCGGCTGCACAGAGATAGTGATAGGATGGCGAACCGGCTCTGACCGGCGTGGGGATAAGCCGATAACTTTGGTGGCTCACGAAGCCGTGCTATGCGATTGGCTCCCCACGCGCGGGTTCCATCATGGCCCGGGGACCAAAGGTCTCCACGAACAGAGGCCGAAGATACGACTGCAGTCAGATCCATCGTGCCATCTCTCAGAAATTACTCCTTGCAGGAGGAGTCCAGATACGATGGATAGATTGCGTAACACTATCTATCTTCATAAAAAACCCATCGTTCATATTCTATACAACGAGCAGAAAGTACTATTACAGGTGTTATCGGGACATCTTTCATTGTTATTTCATCAGGTGTTTGTTGTGTCGAAGTAGGAACACTCGCAATAGCATCAACAACATTCATGCCTTCTATCACGTGGCCAAACACAGCGTATCCAAAAGCATAAGTATCGTTTATTTTATTGAGTGCCGGATTATCAACTAGATTGATAAAATATTGGCTTGTACCAGAATTCGGCTCGGCTCCTCGAGCGACAGCTATAGTCCCACATAAATTCAACAATCCATTATCAGATTCACAAACAATGGGGCTGTTAGTTTCTTTTTTAGTTAGATCAATCTTATGTTGTCCGCCCTGGATAATAAAATCAGGAATAACTCTATGGATTATTGTACTGTCGTAAAAGCTGGATTCTACATATTCCATGAAGTTCGTAACACTCACCGGCGCTTCTTCGATGTAAAGCTCAACCTTGATAGTTCCCATCGTTGTGGTTAGTTCAACTACTGGATTGATAGTTTGAACCGACTCCGAACAACCAACAACGATAAGTATCATGATCGATAGTGCTATTAAATATCTTTTACTCATTTCAATTCAATCAGCAATCTAACGTTCTTCGCTTCACCAGCAGGAGTGGCTGGCGGGCCGGATGCTCTGCAGCCGGCATGCCAGACGCTACTGACTGGTGCAAGTGATGGAATGGCCTCCCCTTTTTGTAAGTCGGCCGTGCAGTGTGCCCGTTCAATCGACGTCAACCACAAAGGTAGAAATATTGCCCATGTTTTTCACGCAATACCCAGCCTTGGCCAAAGAGCGACCTAAACCTATTAACCCTAGTCCAAAGACAACATTTCCCGCAATGGCCCCGGCCATCCCAAGGGGCGTGGCGCCCAGTGCCGGTATTAATATTAATCCAGCTACCATAGTGAGTGGCACCCACCGAGCAAGCATTCTTGTTCGCCAAAGGCTTACTGCTAACAAAAACCAACCTAGTGCAAATAGTCCCGCAGCAGTAGCAAATCCGGTCGTCATTAGCGTAGACTTATCAAGAGTACTGAGAGCCTCTGGATTGGTGTGAGCCACAGCGCGGAGCACGAACACGTTGGACCACTCTACGGCAACCAGAAGACTATTTCCAACAAACGCAACGAGGAATGCCGCTGTACCAAAGGCGCCTGAGGCGCTCCTTTGGGCCAGATGCACCCCGAGGCAACCAAAAAGAAGAAGCATGGCAGCCACGCCCGATGCAGACAGACGGAACAAATAGATAGCTGAGGTCCTCACAACAGCCTCACTCTGTTGTGTGGGCAACAACGGTGTGAGAATCACGTTTATTAAGATGAGCATTGCTCCGCCAACCACAAGTGCAATTGCGCAACTTCTCGTAAGTCCATTCACGTGATCGATTCCTAAAGTAGTGAATGTGGTCTCCAGTAACCAATTCCCCTGGGCCTAACTATATATAGGTTACATAAAATTTTGCCCTAAACACCGCTAGATTTGCAGTTTAATATAAATATTTAACTTAGTCAATGAATTATATAACATGCTGAAACAACAAGGTGCGGCCACCTCCATGTGGAAACAGTCTGGATCAGCCGTGTTGTAATCGGTATGAGTTACGAGCGGTCTCTCCTCGATCTCCCTTATTGAGATTCTCATTATTTGCTTCGTCTTTTCTTATATAAATGGTAATGAATAGGGAAAGCTGTTGCTGACAAGAACGGCACAGAGGAGGTAGGCATGAAAGCGCTAACGCAGTTGATGCTGGCAATCGCACTCATCGCCCTCTGCGCATGCGAAAAGCAAGAGGACCGTGGGGCTGATAAGGCCCAACCTCCAGCCCCGCAGGCGGCCAGTAAAGCTCCGAGCGTGGGGTTGCACGCTGCGGCCGCTCAGGGAGATCTCGAAGCAATCAGGCAACACATCGAGGCCGGTACGGATCTGAATGAAAAAGATCCGGAGGGAGGGGCCTGTCCGCTGAGCACCGCGGCGACTTTCGGTCAAACCGAGGTCGCTCTGGCTCTGATCGAGGCGGGGGCCGATGTGAACGTCAGAGGCAAAGATGGAGCGACGCCGCTTCACGTTGCAGCGTTCTTCTGCCGCACCGAGATCGTCAAGGCCCTTCTGGACAATGGCGCCGATACGACTATTAGAAACAACTATGGCTCCACCGCCTTGGAAACCGTATCGGGTCCCTTTGACGATGTAAAGGGCTTCTACGATCAGATCGGAAAGTCGCTCGCCCCGATGGGATTGAAACTCGACTACGATCGTATCAGGGAAACGCGCCCGAAGATCGCCGAGATGCTGCGATCGGTGTAGCTCTATGCCGACTCAACGCGCATTTCGGCCGGCACGGAGATCATATTGACCGCTGGGAATAGCAATCGAGGCACGCTCCCCGACCGATTGTACGAGCTCGACTGGATCAGGGTGCTCGTGACGATCGACCTGATACCATTCCACGTCGCCTGGATGATCACCAGCATCGAGGGATTCTCATTCGTCGAGAGGGGAACCGTCGCCTGGTATATCCTCAACTGCTACGTCAGGTTCGTCAGTCCGCTGCACATGTTCCTGCTGTTTCTCGTCGCGGGCACGAGCACCTTCATGGCCCTGCGGTACAGGGTGGCGAAGCAGTACGTCGGAGAGCGCATCCAACGGCTTCTCATCCCGCTCCTCATGTTCATGATCTTTCTCTTTCCGGTACTCGGATATTTCTGGCCCCCGGCGATATTTCTCGGAGCGATCAATTACTGGACCCAATTCTGGCCGGGGTGCCTGAAGACGACATTCTATTCGCACGTCACCGGCGGTCCGAACTGGGCCCACATGTGGTTCGTGGCGTATCTTTTCATCTATTCCCTGATCCTTCTCCCGGTGCTGATCCGCATACGAGCGGGGAAAAGTCCACTGATCGAATACGTAACGCGGTTTTTGACCAACCGGCGCGGGGCGATATTTCTCATTGGCATTCCCCTCACCCTGACATTCGCGCTCCTGTCTCCGATCTGGCCGTTCTTCCGGAACAACCTCTACTCGGATTGGGGATACTTCACATACAATCTGATGGCGTTCTTTCTCGGATTCATGATCGCGCGTGATCAGAGGTTCGCAACAGCATTCGACAGGCACACTGCTGTATCATTTGCCCTCGGCATACTATTCTCCGCAGTGAAGATTTTCATGGAGTACCGCCTGCCTTCGTTCTCGACGCCCGCGTACACAATGCGATACACCCTCTACTCGCTGGTCGCTGGATTCAACACCGCGTTCTGGATCGTGGCGGCCCTCAGCATCGCGCGCAGAGCGCTCCGCTTCACGAACAGGTTTCTCGGATACCTCAGCAGAATCTCCTACCCGTTCTACATCTTTCATCTCGTCATCATACCGGTTGCGGGGCATTACATCGCATCGTTGAGGTGGGGGATCATAGCCGAGTTCGCCCTAATCTGCACGGTATCGCTCACTGGCAGCATTGTATGCTGCGAGCTGGTGAAACGAACGCCCGTCACGCGCTTCCTCCTCGGGATCAAGGAAAAGCGGCCGGCCTCTCGATAAATCCCGCCGGTCCCACGATATCGGTTTATCACCCTTCCCGTCGCGAGACTGAAGATCGAAGATTGGAGGTGCAGATACAACACGTTCAGGCCGCACAGTTCCCTCGGAGATCTTACACCGACCGAGTATGCAGAGCGATTCTGTGCTGCCTCACAAAGCCAGAAATCTACACTTTTGACTGGATCAGCTTTTGGGTAGGCTTCAGCTCTGTCAGAGTATAACTCATAACCTTGATTCGATCTAGGGGGCTAGGTCATCCCCTGGTTATTACCTCCTATTGTCTAACGCTAAGCATCAGCGGTGCACTGCAAGCGCAGCGAGTAGTGCATCCGACTGCATGTGCTTGTTAGACTGCATATCGAGTTCTTTCTACTCATCAAAGCTGTCGCCATTTAGTTCCTAGAAATCTATACCGCTAAGTCGCAAAGCCGAGTACGCGAGGGCCAGCGTCCCCCAATAAACGAAGAAGCCCCAGAAGTATGTGAAATACTTGAGTGGTCCTAGCGCGGGATAGACATGTTCCTTCTCCGTGAACCACAACATGATGTTGATATAGAGCGTGCACCCTCCTGCTGCTCCGAAGAGC
>CP070727.1:864420-880944 GCA_020350885.1 bacterium
CAGCTCCTTTGCTCAGGAATCCTGCAAATTATCACCTGATAAATATGTTACAGAACTTCCCTGTATTATGTCTAATTAGAAGAGTCGGATGTAAACAAATATTTACCGAATTTATTTGAAATAAATTTAAATTATATGTACTTAGAGCCATTGTATCTACCTATCCGGCTCGGAAAACACGGATTTTCGGATTTTACCAATCGCTTTATTGATAATCGTATAGACTCTTCTTTGACCACCGAGCTTGAGTTTTTCCGCTATTTTGCTGGCAGACAAGTTGCGGGTGAATCGTAGAAAAATGACCTTCCGCTCTTCGGGCGAAAGATGAGAGATCAATTCGCGCACCCTGTCGGCCACCTCGCGAACTTCTTTCTCCATGAGATAATAATCGGGTCTGTTACGAATGCTGCTCTCTTCATACTCCATTCTCAGCTGGATAAGATACTCGAGCATCCGAACGGAATCTATACCGCTCGCCCTGGCCTGATGCTTTTTATCAAGTCTTTTGAGGTACCGTCGATCAATGACGGAATCGATACGCTGGATGGATTCGACTATGTCATCAACGTTGGCAGAATAGCCGCTCCAGCGAAGCATATGCACCATTATCTCAAGAGGCAACATCTCCACAAAGTATAGCTTCATCACCTTCTTATCGAATTCGCTCAGCCGCTTGTACCCTTCTGGTACATGGCTGCTCCCATGGCGCTTTCTAAAGATATCTATAGATCGGTTCCGAGTATAGACGATTAACCACGTGGCTAATGATGCATCACCACGATAACTCGCTATACATCCATCATGGAGAGATTTTAGAACGTCAACGTATACAGAGCGGAGCTCATCTTCATCTTCAGTGAACAGATGGCGTCTGATGACACCGTAGATCAAGTTGGAATAGCGATTGAAGAACTCATGCCAGGCGGTGACCGATCCGACGGAGATCGACTGAACGAGTTTCAGCTCTTCCTGGACACTAAGATCGCCCTTTTGGTCCTGATTGCGAGTTCTTTTAGGCATAATACTTCACGGGGCAATCAACCTATGAATGGATCATTTTCTAATGGCTAAAGGGAGTGCTGCAAAACATATGAGGGCCAAGGTGATTGAACAACTAGGATGTCATGATTCGCTTATTAAATATTATACAATGACCTACATCTTCGGAGCAAGAAGATTGTATGGAAGGGCTAGCGCAAAGATACAAGCAGAAAGCAATAACTAAATATGGTATAATCAGTTCTATGATACGCCGTGCTGCGAATTATAGATTATCGCGATCCGTTCTCTTGATCGGCTTACTTTTTCTTTTGAATACAATAGCTTGTACAAGCCGGAAAGAGGATAAGCTGCAAGAATTCCTCAGCGTACTTCCCCCCGATATGGCCTACCACTTGACCTCAAGTGACGACAGCACTCTCGCGCAATATGCGCGTGATGCTGGATATTGCACCATAAGTGATTCGATTTCAAAGTTAGCGGAATTAATGAGCAAGATGTCACTTGAGGAATATAAGCGCAACGCACCATTATTAATGCCATTTCATGAACGGTTAGCTCGAATACTGGCTTCCGAGTATCATTATGGATCCGAAATGGTTATTATTTCGTTCCTTGGAACACTTCCGCTTGACGCAAGCTACGAGATCACAGTAATGCGAAAGGAGAGCCAAAGGTTACGTTACAATCCCAACCTGACAGTAATTGAAAAGCTAGAAAAACAATTAAGCTTTCTTAAGAAATTCGAAGAAAAGGGAGCCCGTTGCGAAGCTGCGCAGTGCAAATCGTGGATATCGGAACTTTATGGGGACATAGGCAACAATAGGGAGTGGATGAGGTATCTTCGAGCCGCTTGTTCGGATGGCATAGAGCTCGATATGCGTATCTTGGCCTGCCAGACACTCGGTGTGCTCGGGGCCATCTACGGAGAAGTAGGAAAGATCGATTCGATGATCATTTGCTATGAAAAGGCAAAACAAATCACCAAACAAAGCCGTTTACCAAATCAGGCTTCCCGGATAAGTGCTTTCTACTCAGGATATTACTTAAGACAAGGCCGGCTGTCCTTGGTGCACGATCTCCTTCAGGAAAGCATGGAGCTCTGTCGCGAATATAAAGGTGGATACTGGGAAATCCGGCGTGTTTCTGATGCTATGAAATTCTATGCAATTTTTGAATGCTGGGAAATAGTAACACGTCTGTGCGAGCGTGCTAGGGTACTGGAGCGAAAATACGAAAAGAACAGCTACGTAACTGATTTCTTAAAAATCTTTATTTTACGGATTGACCAATACGAGGCACGATCACTTATGGCTCGTGGTAACATTAAGGAAGCCGAGACAATCTTCCGGAGCATCAGAAGACCGGTCGATGACCTGCCCAATAGACTGGAATACGTAGAAATGCTGTTCCATTGGGCAAAAGGATTGCTTGAGAATGGACGCCCGGACGATGCCCAGAGCATAATACGTGAAGGCTCTCTACGGGCAGAGCAGGAGTTCTTTCCTAAAGAGGCCTCAAAGTTTGCATTACTCACGGCGAGAGCAGAGTTCGATCTCGGGAATTACCATATGTCCCGGCTGGCGCTTCAGCAGTTTGATCATCTCGCAGAGCAATATAAAGAGAAGTTACGAAGTGAATGGATTGAAAGGTATGCGTTGCTCGGCATGCTCGAGCGAAGAACAGGCAACGTGCAGGCGGCTGCTTCGGTGCTCGAAGAGGGCCTGGCCTATCTGAAGAGATTTGTAGTGAAAATGGATGCGAGTGCACTCAGCTATTTGTGGATAGGCGGATGCGAGGAGCTCAGGCAGCTGATGCACGAGGTGACTTCCCATGATCCTGCGCTTGGCTATGGAGCCGAACTGTATTGGCATAACTTTTACCGCCTATTGGGAAGTTATGCCCGCGAGGATACAGATCTGGATCCGGATCAAATGCATCATGCAGCAACGTATACCGCACCGCATGCCGATGGATCGATAATCGATCATTTCCAGGCTCTTGCCGAATCCGCAAGAGCACGAATCACGAATAGTGGAGCCATTCATAGCGTCTACCTCGTTCACAGCAATGAGATATGGCGGTGGACGCTCTCACACGCCGGATTTCAACGAGAGACTTTGGATGCATTGGCCGAGGAGGTGCGAGATCTCGTCTCCGAAACCTGGAAGGAGATGTCAACAGATCCGATAGACAGAGAAGCAGTCGTATCACCTGCGCTGGTGGAGAATCTACGGTCGCTCGCGCGCACGTTACTTCCGGCCGAGGTCATGCATGAAGCGGTCAGTGATTCATCAGCACCTTTCTTTATCACGACCGACGGATTTCTTGGCCAAATCCCTTTTGAGACATTCAACGTCGCGGCCGCGGGAGAATATACTCCCCTGCTGCAGAGTCGTGACATAGCATACCTGCGCTACATGGACCCAGCTGTAGACGGCTCGAATCTCGGTCCCGGAGTTATCCTCGTTAATGCAGATCCATCAAAGGAACTCCGTAATCGATACCCATTTCAGCAGCAACTTAGGGAGGTTATGGAAGAGGGGAAAGCTGTATCTACCTTGGATCCTAGCGCCAGATTCCTCGAAGGTGAAACCGCCAAGAAGGAAAATCTGGAGAGTATTTGGGAAGATGCTTCATATATTTATCTAGCGACACACACCCTCCGTGACCCCGAAGTCCCCTATCTAATGCTTATTCCACTTGCATCTCCCGGCGAAGGTTTGGGGCCTGATGCAGCCTATCTCGACATGACCGACATTCGTGCGGCAGATCTCAGCACATGTGATATAGTAGTCCTATCCGGATGCTCGAGCGGGGCGCCGTACGTAGGAGCCAGCAACGTCGGCCCGAGCCTGGGGGACGCCTTCCTGGATGCAGGCGCCGGTGCGGTCGTTCAAACCTTCTGGGATATAAGGGATGATGAAGCAAGAAGACTTATGACATCATACGTTCAAGCCTGGGGAGAGCAGGGAGTTTCCAAAATCCATTCCCTCTGTAATACCCGGCGAATTGCGCTTCGGGGTCCGCTGGGAATTCGGCACCCCTACAACTGGGCGTCATACTCGATAAAGATAGGGAAGCTCTAGATACGTTTCATGCGTGAATTGCCCCCATCTTTGGATCGTTTGCCAATTTGATCGTTGTTACACGTTCACCCGCTCCCCTATCTCGATTTCCTAAGAGATCGAGTCTCTAAGAAGAAACAGCCAAGTGCAAGAACAAAAATGTGGATAAAACGTTCGGACTTGTTGCTTAATAAAGATAGTTCCTCATGAGGTCCCAAAACATATGTCTGTTCTGAACAAAGATAATCCACTCTTCGAAGCGGCACGCCGTGGGCGCCGGCTGCCGAATATTTTTTTGATGATGGTCGTCCTGCTAGTATTGCTTTTCATCGCATTCGGGGCAACCGGAATCATCGGTAAGCTGATATACGACGACCCTGATAATCCGGATGCTTACTACGACAGCATGCTATTTCTTCTGGCGCCCTTCACGCTCCTCGTCGTGGGCTTATGGGGCTGGATGGCTGCATACGAGAAACGGCCCTTTTGGACCGTCGGGCTCCCGGTGCATGGCTGGCTGAAGAAGTACCTGCTCGGACTGCTAATCGGTTTCGGCATGCTGTCTCTTATCGTCGCGCTGATGGCAGCAGCAGGAGCAGTAACTTTCGATGATTCAACAGCACGGCAGCATGGCATTGCCGGCCTTGGCAGTGTGCTCCTGTTCCTTCTTGCTATGATTGTGCAGGGCGGATCGGAGGAGGTGGTGATCAGAGGCTGGATGTTGCAGACCATTGGCGCACGCTACCGACCCATTGTCGGTGTGATTGTGGCCAACTCCCTTTTTGTCGCCTTCCATGGCAGTATCGACCCGATAGTGGTGATCAATCTGGTGCTGTTTTCGTTGTTTGTCACGTTCTACTGTTTCACGGAGGGAAGTATCTGGGGAGTGTGCGGATGGCATGCCGCCTGGAACTGGAGCCAAGGGTATTTCTATGGTCTGAGTGTCACCGGGCATGAGCAAGTGGGCGGAACGGTCGTTGATTTGAAAACCGCAGGAACATCGCTCCTGAGTGGTGGTGACTTCGGTCCCGAAGCCAGCATCATGTGCACCGTCGTTCTGGTAGCAGGTATTGCTGTGATCATTGTGAAGGCTCGGGGAAAATCCCTTCACTGACTTCCGAGAAATTCACTAAGTACAATAAAAACAATGGGGAAGGAATATTTAGAAGGCAGATGAGGAATGCGAAAAATCAGGTGACGAGCCGCCGCATCTATGCTAGAATTATTTTAATCATTGAATTTCGGAGAAAAAATGGGAACCATCAAGCATCGAATATGGGCCGTTTCCCTGTGCTTGCTGCTAGGCTTCCTCTATTCCTGCAGCAGCGACGATGGCCCGGATGCGTACACGCAGTCCCTCCAGGACAATGCAAGTAATCTTAACATGAGAGGCGAACCCCTGCAAAAGACCAACCCGGAGGACATCGCCCGCATACAGGCCAGCCTGGAATACCTGGGGTACAATCCGGGGCTGGCGGACGGCACCTACAACCCGAAAACACGGCTTGCCATCAAACGTTTCCAGAAAGCACACGGTCTGCATACCGACGGCACGGCAGGAGCGCTTACCGAACAAGCGATATACAAGGCGATTCAAATGAGAGCAACCCTTCAAGACAACACGCCGAGCAATATCCAACCACGGAAGAGATCCAACCCGTAACACCGGCAAATCAATACTATTCCGGCCGGATCCATTTGGCAATCCCCGCACCGGCGCCGCACTGACCAATACCGACAAGCACAGCATTGGGTCCACAACATCTCCCCTTGTAGGATGTATGATATTGATGCTATAATAAGGATGGTTCCATCATACCTGAGGGGGGGTTAATTATGCGACTCATAATCACTATATCAGTAATAATGAGTGTGCTGTCTGTTTGCTCGCCACTACCGGCATATCCTCTATTTCCCGATATAGATAAATACTACATCGGGGAGAACTATCGTTTCGGCAACGGCGTTTCTCCGCATAACGAGGTATGCCACGATTTCAATGGCGACGGTGTCGGTGATCTCTTCTTTCTGAAACCGTACGACGCGGACGATCCGATAGTGCATGCGACGATACTATACGGCTGCGCCGATGGCACCTTCCTCCCGAAGTGCGATATCGAGGCCTGCTGTATCACATTCTCGGAGGCGTACTACAACAGCATGATACCGCTGATCCTGGATGCCGACGGGGACGGCCTCGACGACCTGCTGCTCACGACGGGCGGGAGCGCCTCCTATCATGTCTGCTACAACACCGGCACCGACACCTGGACCAGCGAGCTTGTGTACAACTGGTATATGGAAATCATGCTGGGCCTGACGGTGGATAAACCGCTTGCCGCATGCGACTGCGATGACGACGGATATGATGATTTCGCGGCGGGGAGCCAGATATACAACGAGGAATATCATCAGCCGACAATGATGCTCCAGTACGTGCCGGGGAGCGGTCTTCATCTCCCGTCGTACACGTGCGAGACCGGCGGATTCGTCGTCTGGACCGATGCCGGATTCGGCGATTTCAACGGGGACGGGATCACGGACCTGATGGAGAGGAGTTACTATTCCGGGGTCAGGATACACGCCGGCGACGGTGGCTGCCAGTTCCACTACTTCGACGGTGCCGGTACGGTTCTATCCGGATACGCACATATCGGCAACTTCAACGGCGATGGGTGCACCGATTTCGTGCACACGCACGAGATGATGTGCACGCAAACATCATATTACGCGCAGGTCATATTCGGGGGAAGTGATGCGTTGAGCGTGGGCCCTAATGTATCAATGGCTTCTGCATCAGGGTATACTCCGCTTGTCGTGGCCGACATCAATGGAGACGGAAAGGATGACATCGGCATCATACACGAACAGCAAGGTGGTATATTTCCAGTTTATATACACTACAGTGAGGGCGAAACGTTCGGCTCCGAATGCGACACGCTCCACCTGCCAACTTCATTTCCCGCCCAGCCGATCGAGTACCGGTTGTATAGCTGGGATTTCAACAGCGACGAGAGAGACGATCTCTGCTACCGCTGCGCCCCGGACACGCTCGCCGTTCTCCTGAACCCCGAACCGGTTGCGGTAACACTCCAGAGCTTCCAAGTGCGCTTCGATCGACCGGACGGCGTTGTGCTGGACTGGAAGGTCACCCAGGACCCGCTCTGCGAGGCATTCGTGATACGCCGAAGAACCGATCGGACGGAGTACTTCGACATCGGCCGCAAAAACGCCATCCCCGGTATAACCCAGTACACGTTCGTTGACGGGGAGATATCCTCTTTCTACGGAGAAACGATTACCTATCGTCTCGATCTGATCGATCGTTCCGGTTCGACACGCATGCTCGCCGAGGAGCGGCTGACGATCCCTCGGCTCGCATTGACACTGCATCAGAATTTTCCCAATCCTTTCAACCCGGGGACAGCGATTTCCTTTGACCTGCCTGCGCGAGAATGGGTCAGCCTCGAGATCTTCGACGTGTCCGGAAGGCTCGTAAAGCGGCTGCTGCATAGTGCGGAGCTGGAACCCGGATTGCACACGGTTTCATGGGATGGGCGCAATTATGCAGGAAAGGCGGTCTCCTCCGGCATATACTATTACCGGCTCACGGCAGGCAAGGCTTCCATATCGCATAAAATGGTGCTGCTGCACTGAATATGAAGGTGACACTATCTTCACCTTACAAGTACTACTTTCTGATCAAACGAAAAGTTTTGTATCCTCAATTTTGCTCGCTCGGAGACCTCAGACATTAACTCGAACTGGGCTATTTGGGTTACGCGTGAAAAAGACGGGAAACGGATATCGCAATGATGACTTATAAGAATGTGACTTTCTCTGATCGTCAAGAACTGAAAGGAGATATTAATTCAAAGGAATTTGATGCCCATGCGAGCATCTCCACGGATGGCAGTCTCATGATCCCGAGTATCTGACCTCATGCAGGCTTGCGTCGGCCGAATTATTTTACTCAACGGGATTAGAAGACTGACATGTGAGTATCAATTTCCTCAATAACGGGACTCCACAGGAGTGATTTTCGTCTCATTAGCATATCATCTCGCGCATCGGTACCCATCCACTGCAATGGGGAAACGCCATGTTGGGTAGACAGCCCGTATTGCAGCATCAAGCTCATACAGGGCATCAAACGAGCGCAAAGTTCCCGGCGCATAGTTTCTGCCTTGCTGGGCCTCCCCATTTCATCGTAGAGCTCTATGACATGCAACACGTACTCGGGTCGCGACGGATCGATGTGCATGGCCCCACGTGTCATATAAAGAGGAATGATCTGGAAGCCATCCTGGCGCTTCGACACCGCGAAACGGTCGAGTGTCTCCGCCACATATCCCGTATCGAACATCACAAAGAACGCAGCTATCATCACAAGCAGCGCAACGGCAAACCTCTCACTCCTGGACTGCCAGGGCTTACTGAAACCAGGTCCCGACAAACGAGCACCGTCCAATGCCTGCACGATCCAGCCGATACCTCCGAGGAATCCGATTGCACACAATGCCAGGAATACGAATTCTATGCTATGGCCGGAGATGGCATCATAACCGTGTTTATGATGCCAACTCCACAGCAGTGTTCCGTTCGAGAGAACGATGACGGACATGAGCAATGCGCCGGCCGACCAAAGCGCACAGACGGCACGCCGTGAACGGCCCGCAATAAAAAGCCCGAATCCGGGAACCAGCAAGCCGAGTGATCCAGCAATCCATGGCCTTCTGATCCACTTTGGCAGGCGCCTCATAATCGAACGCTCCTGCCGCCCGATAAGCAAGATGGCGTGAGCCCATGTGGTAAAAGCGGCAATGATCGCCAGACATGCAATTAGGAACCATGGCAGGATCGCGAAGTCTATACCTTCGAATCGAGATAGGAATGCGTTCCAACGAAACAAGAACAAACCGGACGCAACACCGGATCCGATTGCCATCGGCACCCAGAACCTGCTTCGCCGCCCTTGTTCCGTTGCGAGAATTGCGAACGGCCCGAGCACGTATGAAAAGACGGTGAGCAGGATATGCTCATTCTTTTTTTCCGGATCGATACCGCTTCGGGCTGTCACCTCCGACTGCAACGGTTCTGTATATGTCGAGTCCGTTCGTTCATCCGATGACTGTGAATCGATGGGCTTCTTTGCCACACCCAGCTTGCGACGTAATTTCGCAGGATCTATAACCCATACTTTCTGAGTATGTTTCACGCTTTTCTCCACTGTTTGTAAGTGCCTATGCCGCCAAACGCTTATTTACATCCACCATTATCCTGCAGCATTATGCAATGTACTGAACTAGGCAATTTTTGTGCCTATTACCCGCCCGCTTTAAGGTCTTCAGCACAAGTCCACCGAATGATCTTTAACGAGGTATAACCAAAGGGAATAAATGAGAGGAACAGGCTCAAAGGCTCGAGCAGCTCGCCGCTTACACTCAAGCCCGGCCATGCCCACTCGCTCGGGAATCAGCTTACGTTCTCAGTATGCAACCAAGCTCAGCCGCCGCGGCTATTTGGCAAGCACCGCTTTTCGAGTCAGCACACGACCTTCTGACTCGAGCCGGATGAAATAGACACCCGACGCAACCGTTGATCCTGCCTGATCACGGCCATTCCACTCCACCACGTACTGGCCGACGGGCTTCCGTTCATTAACCAGATTGCGAATCCGTCGCCCCCGTACGTCGTAAATGGTAATATTCACCGGGCCCGGTGCAGCTGTTGCATACCTGATCGTTGTGATCGGGTTGAACGGATTGGGATATACGGAGAGCGTGGCGATGTGCGGTGTCGGCGTATCCTCTCCAGTCGCGGGACCGCACGGCTCGAGGTTTGCGATAAACGCACCGCGTCCGTGTGTGAACGCTACAATCATGTTGTCATCTTTAAAGTCTAGCGTTTCCACGACCGTGTTGGCGAGTCCGGTGTTTGCAGGCTGCCACGTTCCGCCACCGTCGTCACTGGCGAATATACCGATTTCGGTACCGACGTATAGCTGCAGCGAGTCACACGGTCGCACGGCAACCCAATGAGCGGGAACATCCGGGATATCCGTGGGCGGGATGCCGTCAATCGACTGCCAGTTTACCCCACCGTTCGTTGTACGCAGCACGTGCGGGATTCCGTAGGTAGAGTATGTAATGTAAGCAACCTCTGTGTCCACCGGATCGATTGCCACGCTGCTCACCCACGCCCCGTACAGACCATCGGTGAACACAGTCCACGACGGCGACGGCGCCAGACCATTCGTCGTCCGGGCGACGTAGCCGTTGTTGAAGCCAAGGTAGACGACGTTTCCATCAGCCGGCGAGATCGCGATCGCCGAGATCCTGTCTGGCCCGGCGAAGTCCGGCCCGGCGACCTGCCACAGAGCTGCTCCGTCCGTCGTTCGCCACGGCCGCGATCCCCCCGTCCACATCACGTTCGGGTCGCTCTGATCCATTGCAACCGGTGTAATGAACAGGCCGTCGGTGTCGGTGATGCCGTTGGTCGCCTCGGTGAATGTCTGACCGCCATCGGTCGTTACCTTGATTTCGGGAAACCCTTGTATCTCTATGAAAAATCGGTCGGGGTCCGTGGGGTCGATCGCGACGTACCCGCCGTCACCGCCGTAAATCTGGTCCCAGCTGTTCGGGGTGCCGACAGCGTCGACCATGCTCGTGCCGTTGTCCTGTGCCCCCCCTACGAATCGATAGATCTGTTTCGCCGCGTCACCATGATAGAACTGCGTCACGCCGTATCCGTTATTGATCATCTCCCACTCGATGTCGGGCGGAGGCCGCGGCATCGAATCGATCGGACACTCCTCCTGCGACGTAGCTGCTCTGGCGTTCGTCGTGCGGTACAATCCCCCGTCGTTACCAACCCACATGGTTTGATTGCTCACGCCGTCGTAGTTCGGGTCGAAAACAATGATGTGCTGGTCCACGTGAATGTATGTGGGCGGCGGCGGATCCATCGTGTAAAACATCCAGTAGCCCGCCAGGCCAAACGTAACCCCTGCGTCGTCGGAGCGATACGTATTGATGCCGCCTACCCAAACCCTGTCGGGATCCAGCGGGTCAACCGCGACGATATTGTCGTACCAGCCTTGTGAGGGGATATAAGGATATTCGAAGCAGCCAGTGGCAATCGAAACGTAGCTCATCAGCCAGGGGCTAAAGGGGTGATTTGGGTCGAGAACGTCGCTGAAGTTCACACCGTCATCAGAGCGGTACACGCTAACGAGCCGGCCCCAACCGTTGAGGCCTCCGTTATCCGCCATCACCAGGTACACGCGGTCGTTGTCGCTCGGCGCGATCGCAATGGTCATTCGGCCCTGATACGCGGGAGTCTGGTATCGGATCCACGTGTCGCCGCCGTCGTTGCTGCGGAAAAGCCCGTCGGCTTCGACGCTGCCAAACGCCGCCCACAGCACATCCGGATTGCTGTCGGTGCGCAGTGCGAGATCGATGCAGCCGACGGCGCAGCCCAGCGTCGTTTGCACGCCGCCCGGATTGTAATAGTAGGGATTCGCCAGCACCGCAGTCCACGTCTGACCAGCATCCGTGCTGCGCCAAACACCGAAACGTGTTGCCGCATAGAGACGATTGGGATCGTTCGGGCTGATACGTACCTTGTTGACGTAGTGGAACGCCCCGTTGGGAACGCCGCTCACCGTTCCCGAAAGCTGATTCCACGTTGCACCCGCATCGGTCGACTTGAAAATCCCCATTCCTCTCACAAACACGTTGGCCGAGTAGTATCCCTCCCCGGTACCGGCATAAATCACATTGGTGTTCGTAGGATCGATCGCCATGGCGCATACGGCGAGGTTCAGCATGAGATCGTCTGTCGGATTCCAGCTCGCGCCGGCATCGGTGGATTTCCATACACCGCCCGCCACGCCCGCGGCGTATATAATATCCGAATTCGTGGGATCAATGACAATCGTCCGCGTGCGGCCGCCGATGTTGCCCGGCCCAATCTCGATCCAGGTCGTGATACCACCGGGGCCGGCTTGTGAACCATCCCATGTCATTGCGAGCGCTCGTTCGCGCGCACGGGTCTCCAGGAGCTTTGCGTGCAGGTGTTCGAGCGGGATGTCGGTCTGGCCGGCGCCCACGCGCTGCGCGACAAAGAACTCCGCCGCTTCGCGCGGCTTAGCGAACGGCTTGGGGCCCTTCGATTCGAGCTTGGCCCGCTTGCGCTCGACCGCCAGACGCCCGTAGTCTTGCAGGGTCTTCGGTGTATCCATCGACTTCAGCGATACTTCGTCAGGGCGTGGCGGCGTGATGAAATCATGGACAGTAATAAAGATGATTATAATAACGACGGTAGCGACGAGTATGGATGCGGCAACCTTCATGACAACCTCCGGGATGTGTGTACGTAAATTATACCATGAATATTAGATGAGATTCTAGGTGGAAGTGTACGATGAGAGACGCGTGCCCTTCTGCATGGTCTGCTTTCTTCTTATTCCACCCGCATTACAATACCGCCACTTCCCCAATCCCAATAACGAGAGAGTTCCGATCAAGAAACCAGTGCCCTGTGTGTGCCTACCCCCCTTTAAATTGTTCCAAACATAAAGTGAGTTTAATGTGAAATCCCTGGTGGAGTTGATCAATTCACAGAATCATACAGAATGGCTCCCCTGGTGAGATCCTCTTCGTTACCATTCTCTATTTTTAGTTCTATCACTACCCACGGGAAAATCAACTAAGTGTAAGAATAGCAATATGGACAGAATAATAAGGACGTATACTGGAGAACTATGCTAAGATATTCGAGAAAATGCCGCTGGAGATACAATACCTGACAGCATTTGAAATAGGTGCCGTAACTGTTGACTAAACTGATCGTTATTTTGTTGGCTTTTGCAGCTCTGGCATGGCCAACTGTATCTTCAGCGCAGTGTCCGGTCAATTCCGGTTGGTGGGTCTATCAAAGTCCGGATAATAGGATCAAACTCAAATTCCACGTGATACCTGCAAGTACGAAGGTGGACTCCCTCGAATTCACTCTCCATTCCATTTGTAGCGTATCCGGCACCAGGAAGTTCACATCCTCGGGAAAGACCATTACGTGCACACCCTGGGGCTTCACATGGTCTTCAGCATGCAACATACCCACGTGGACCGATGGATTCAACCTGACGGTGACATTTACAGGCACCCAACAAGCGACGGCCGTGCTTTATATCGTGACATGGTTCGATGGATGTGCGATTTGTCGCGCCTTGGAAACTACGGACGTCGTCGGCACGGCGGTGTCGACCTGGGGGCGAATCAAGACGTTGTACGATGCTCAATGAACGGCGCGTACGTCGTCAAATGCCGAGTTGAATCTCATACACACTTTCGGCCATTTTTTACATTATACCTTACACATTGAATAATTCTGTTTGTCATTAATAACATATTTATATATCTTTAATTGTGAAGGCGGGGATTTGCCATGGATAAATATTATAAAATCATTTTGATCCTTTTGATCTCTGTTGCCTTTCCTCGGTGCTCCGAGGACCTGGTTATTTATAGAACCGACGATGCCGCAGTTACTCCAGATGAAGTCGTAAATGACTTAAACGAACCTATTGTGATCCGTTACAATCACATAGTTCTGATAAAAGAAGAAAGACTCCTGATCAAATTCAAGAACGTCACTGAAGGACGATGCCCTATCGGGGTGCACTGTTTCTGGGAAGGTCAGGCAATAGGTGATTTTCTGTTGATAAAGCCGAACGTAGGCCGAGGGATTGCAAGCCCCATTATACGTCCCGGCATGAGGCCTGATTCGGATTATCAGGATTTTGCTGATGATGCGTTGGGCTACAGACTGTTCCTGCTGGAGCTCAATCCCTACCCGCATATCGACAAACCTACTAATCCCAAGGATTATATTGCGAAACTGAGAGTAGAGAAGTTACCCGAGTATTGAGATCGCAACAAGGCTCTCTTTACATCCACCGACCGTATATGAATGCTGATTTGACCTGTGGCGTCTATGTATTCTATCCATTATGCAAAACGAAGTATTCCCTCATCGATGATCCCCCGACATTGTCGAAATCGAGAAATTATTCTATTTTTAAAAGATGCAAATGACCTAATTATATATACATACATTCATGAAATTTGAAAGTAGAAAGAACTTGAAGCTATCGTCACTGACAATCGCTCTCTTCTTTACAGTTATTGGGACAGTCCAGTTCAATTTGTATGCGAATGCAATCGATGCAGAGGAATTGCAGCCCGCGGTTTGCATTCTAACGGATCACAGTCTAGGTACCTTGGAAAAAGTTCGTGATGTTCTTATGAAAAACGGTGCCCGGGCTTTGCACATTTTCCCTCCTGATGTTATCTTCGGCGAGTTTCCTCATCATTTGGATGAACTAGATTTGAAAAACTTCAATGCTGAAATTGTCCAATCGCAATCTGAACTTCCTTCAGGAGACATTAATCCGATAATTCTGCACACAATCAAAAATCTATTTCAAAAAAAGAAATTATTAATAAATTCCGAACGGCCAAACACACCTTCAACTAGAAACCAGACATACGGAGTACAACCAAGGATTCTATCAAACTTGAAACGAATGGATCCCAACGTGCGACTGCGTTCAGAAATCGTTGATCGCAAGATAGACCAGAACAGTGAGTTCATGATTGGAACTGTTCTAATAAATATCATATTTCCAGAGAGCGTGGGAGAGGTCGAGAACTGGACCGACGATGAAATAACGGGTGTAATAAATGGTTTCAGTCCGTGGCTCAACAGTCTCCAAGGTCAGATACACTGGGTCGATCTGAATTTTATTTACAACTATATAGATAACATAAGGATTCCCGTATCATATGAACCCGTTCTATGTCATATCGATAATGATCACCTATGGATAAGTGAAGCCCTTGAATATCTCGGTTACGCGAATACAAACGGGCACTTGTACCAGGCACACAGCTTGAACAACGACACAAGATTAAAATATGGAGCTGATTGGGTTTTTACTGCATTTGTAGTTGATGTGAGCCAGGAATCCTGTTGGTTGTATCATGACGACGTTGCTTATTCATATCTGGGGGGACCGTTCATGGTGATTCCATACCCTGCATGTGAGTATGGTTACGGTTTGGGATTTGGTCGTGTGTTTATTCGGGAGATGTGCCACATTTTCTGGGCGACTTATGAATATCTTTCGCCCGAATTGAGTTGTAACGAATGTTCTGGATATTTGGCTGTTGTAAATCCGAATGCATACAGTTGGAGCAGAAAGATACCCTGCGATCCTCCCCATATCCCTTGCATCATGGATTCCGATCACTATTCGGGTGGGCCCAGCATATGTAGGCATACACTGGGACAAATGGGGATGATAGATGAGAATCGCAACTCGCTTCCCGATATCTACGAGGTTTATCCAACAGTCGAGTTCGTGGATATACCGGATGTTCTCAGCGATACGATTTTCGATGACAGCTATGCTGTATTACTTAGGGCGATGAACGAGGCAGTACCAAATCGGAATCCCAGGCAATCACCAATTTTAAGAATAGATTATGCTCCTAAGCTAGCGAGTGGAGATTACCAGATTAATTCTGGCCCGCTTTCCGATTTAACTCCTTCAGACAAAAAATGGGATCAGACGGAGGAGCATATAAGTTTCTTTGTGTCAGGTTTTATTCCGGGAAAGAACACGTTGAGGTGCAGGGTCGAAAACCAAATAGGACTCAAGACAGAGATCGAGAAAGAAATCTATTACGTCGGGCTCGTGTATGATTGGATTACCACAAGTGCAGAAGCTGAACAGATTACTGTGGGTTGGACAACCGCCGGAGAGACATTCGATGCAGTCTTCGACGTTATGCACCAAGATATGACGGCTGGAAGCGGTGAGAAAAAAATTGGAACTGTCACTGAACCCGACGAATCCGGAATTAATAGGAACTATTATAGTTATATAGATGAATCGATCCTAGCCGGGCATGAATATCGTTACTGGGTAATAGGTAAATTCGATTATGCAGTAAATGATACTACGATTATACATTATGAAGTTGCTTCAGAAAGCAAATCTAACAGAGCCGTGATCCCGGTTGGATCTGACGTCCTTTCCCCACTCCTTCCAAATCCGATGCAGGACCAGACTGTCTTCACGGTCAAAGTCCCGGAGAGCTATCATGATCCTACTGGAAGTCAGCGTTTATCGCATCAATCTCCCCGGCTGGCGACGCAAGGCCTAGTGGAAGTAAAAACACAAGTCGATGTCTCCGTCTATGATGTTAACGGGCGCCTGATCGCCTTACTCTATTCGAGGAAGCGATATGGTGGATTAATGACCTTGACATGGGATGGACTAAATTCGTTTGGGCAGCCTGTCGCATCAGGTGTATATTTTATTAAGGTCTCCACCGGGGGCATTGACAATGTAAAGAAAATAGTTGTTATTCGGTAGTCTCTTTGG
>CP070727.1:881044-896792 GCA_020350885.1 bacterium
ACTGTGACACGTTCTCCACGACCGCCTTGTGGGATACGATCTCCGGTGAGTTGAAGCTCCCGCCCTTCGAGCTCACACTCGCCGGTAGCTATGATACGCCGGGTTCGGCACGCGGCATTGTCACTGACGGCGATTACGCCTACGTGGCGGGTGTCGCTGCGGGTCTCCAGGTGATCGATATCAGCGATCCCACGAACCCCGCATTGGTGGGAAGCTATGATACACCGGGCTACGCCTGGGTCGTTGCCATCGCCGGCGACTATGCCTATGTGGCGGATGAGGCCTCCGGTCTCCAGGTGATCGATATCAGCGATCCCACGAATCCATCTCTTGCAGGGAACTATGCTACGCCAGTCAGTGCCTATGGCGTTGCCATCGCCGGTGATTATGCATATGTGGCGGCTTGGATTTCCGGTCTCCAGGTGATCGATATCAGTGACCCTACAAATCCCACGCTTGCGGGGAGCTACGATACACCGGGAAACGCCATAGGTGCTGCCGTCGCTGGCGATTACGTCTATATTGCCGATTACGGTTCCGGTCTCCAGGTGATCGATATCAGTGACCCTACAAATCCCACACTTGCCGGGAGCTACGATACACCAGGAAACGCATGGGTCGTCGTCATCGCCGGCAATTATGCTTACGTGGCAGATCAGGTTTCGGGCCTCGAGGTGATCGATATCAGCGACCCCACGAATCCCTCGCTCGCTGGTAACTATGATACACCGGGCGCCGTTTATGGCGTTGCCATCGCCGGCGATCATGCATACGTTGCGGATTATACGTACGGTCTCCAGGTGATCGATATCAGCGATCCCACAAGTCCTTCACTCACAGATAGCTACGATACACCGGACTACGCTTATGACGTTGCTGTCTCCGGCGAGTATGTCTATGTTGCTGACTACGGTTCCGGCCTCCAGGTAATCGATATCAGTGACCCCGTGGGCCCCTTAGCAGCAGGGAGCTGTGCCACACAAACCTCTGCCCGCAAGGTTTCCGTCTCCGGCGATTATGCCTACGTACCGGACTACACTACCGGTCTTCACGTGATCGATATCAGTGACCCAACGAATCCATTGTCTGCAGGGAACTGCAATACACCTGGCTACGCGGAGGACGTTGCTATTGCCGGCGACTATGCCTACGTGGTGGCTTATACGTCCGGACTCCAGGTAATCGACATCAGCGTTCCCACGAGCCCCTCACTGGCCGGGAGCTATGATACACCGGGCTCAGCCTATGGTATTGCCATCTCCGGCGATTATGCCTACGTGGCTGATGGGGCTTCCGGACTCCAGGTAATCGACATCGGCGACCCCACGAGCCCCTCGCTGGCCGGGAGCTATGATACACCAGGTTACGCCTATGGCGTTACTATCGCCGGCAATTACGCCTACGTAGCGGATCATACTTCTGGTCTCCAGGTGATCGATATCAGTGACCCCACAAGCCCCTCGCTTGCGGGGAGCTATGATACACCGGGCTCAGCCCAAAACATCGTCATCTCCGGCAATCATGCCTATGTAACTGATGGGACTTCTGGTCTTCTTGTGATTGATATCAGTGATCCCACAACCCCCTCTCTTGCAGGGAGCTACGATACACCGGGCACAGCAAGTGATATCGTCATCTCCGGCGATTTTGCATATATCGCTGATCATCCCGATTTCCGTGTGATTGACATCAGTGATCCTACGAGCCCCTCACTTGCAGGGAGCTACGAGACGCCCGGTTACGCTTTTGGCGTTGCCATCTCTGGCGATTTTGCCTATGTGGCCGATGCAACTTCCGGTCTCCAGGTACTTCAGGTCTATCAATGCATTGTGGATGCCTCAGAGAACATGGCCTACTCCACCATTGTCTATTCATCGAGTGAAGATATTTTGGCGGTGAGGCTTACGTCTACACAAACTGACAGTATTCGGTGGTGGATAACTGCCGGTGTCAATTGGACGCATGTGCTCCCCGGCACATTTTGGACCACATTATCAACCCCCGGCAAAGTCATCGTCTGGAACTCCAGACATGTGTACTGGCACCCAAACGTCAATCCGACCTGTTCCGAACTCACCATTGAATTTCTCGGTGCCTTCCCATTCGCCGATTCGATCACCGATATACCGAATGATCAGGGGAAGCAGGTCAGCATTGCCTGGACGCGGAGCGGCCACGATTATGTGGGAAGCTCGACGCCGATCACTGAATATGCAATTTTTAGAAAGATCGACTATACGCTCTCTATGTCTTTGGAGTCAAAAGAATCGGGTATCAACGAAGCCGATATATCGACAGAAGCGAATGGACAGCGCTCCCCGCTCGCATACCCACCGGGAGACTGGCACTTCCTCACGACGGTGCCGGCACGCTGCGAGGATACATACTCGACGGTCGTCCCGACGCTCGCCGATTCGACGATCTTTGAGGGAATGTACCAAACGACCTTCTTCGTCCGTGCACGGACGGCGACACCAGGCATCTACTTCGACTCCGAGCCCGACAGCGGCTATTCGGTGGACAACCTCGCCCCGCAGGTGCCGCAGGGATTCAGCGTCGCCTATAACAGCGGGGGCGGCACCGATCTCGCCTGGGATGAGTGCCCCGATACCGACTTCAAATACTTTTGTATATACCGGGGTGAGAGCGAAGACTTCACGCCGGATCCCGGCAACCTGGTGCACACGACCACGGGGACATCGTGGCGCGACGAGGTAACCGAGAGCTATAAGTATTGTTACAAGGCCACGTCGGTCGACTTTTCGGGCAACGAGAGCGATCCGACCGGACCCCAGACGATAACCGGCGTTACCGACGAGCCGAATCCGAAGCGGTTCATGCTTTACCAGAACGTACCCAATCCCTTCAATCCGACGACGGTGATTCAGTACGTCGTAGCCGAGACCGGCGGGTACGTGACACTCCGAATCTACGACGTAAGCGGACGGCTGATCAAGACGCTGGTTGACGGCGTCGGGGAACCCGGCTGGAAATCGGTTGTTTGGGATGGCCGGGATGAACGGGGTGTGCGCGCGGCATCCGGCGTGTATTTCTACCGGTTGGAAGCGCCGGGATACGTGAAGACACGCAAGATGGTACTTCTGAAATGAGGTCGAGCGGATCCGCTCCCGCCCCCGCTGTCAAGACGCCCGCCGATTGTGTTCCATATCTTTCCGTGAAGGGCAACAATCGCGGCGCACCATCGTAACCTTCTACTAGAAAATACAGTTCCGAGTCCGGGCGTTGGCAGGCCGTGTACACGCCGCGCGAATATCGGGAACCATTTCCCTTTCTCGTACGACTCACTATATGAGATGAAAGCCCAGCCAGCCGCCATAGGAATTGATCGTGACCTCGTAGAAGCCATCCTGGAGCTCGGTGACGAGCAGGCGTTTCGGGAGCTCTACCGGCGTCATACACCGCGCTTGCTCGGGTTCGTAACCCGCCTCCTCGCCGGAGCCGCTCCGGAGGGCGAGGACGTCGTCCAGGAGACGTGGATCCGGGCCTGCAAGCGGCTCGAGCGGTTTCAGTGGCGGTCGACATTTTCAACGTGGTTACTGGGGATTGGGCTCAACGTCGTACGTGATCATCTGCGGCGGAGCGGGAGATCGCATACGGTGCCTGCGAACCTGGTCCCCGACCCGCCGGGGCCGCACGCAGCCCACGAAGATCGTATCGATCTCGAACGTGCGATCCGGATGCTGCCCGACGACTTCCGTATGGTACTGGCGCTTCACGACATCGAAGGCATGAAACACCACGAGATCGCAGAACGGCTCGAAATCCCGGTCGGGACCACGAAGAGCCAGTTGTACAGAGCACGACAAATGATTCGACAATGGTTGTCGGAAAAAACGGAGTGAGACGATGAACAAAAAAGATAACAAACATAACGACGATGAAAAACTCCAGGAGGAGTTCGAGCTGACACCCTCAGAGAAGAAAGCGCTGGAAACACTCCCACGCGATCGCATTCCGAACGCTGCGCTGGAGGATCGCGTGGTCAGCGCACTTCGAGACCGCGGTATCCTTGGTCAGCCGCGCCGGCGCGTGATCGAGCTCACTGCACGGCGCATCGCCACAATCGTGGCGGCCAGCCTGGTGCTCCTGGCCGTCGGTTTTGCATTCGGCCAATGGGCGGGAGCGCGCCAGGTCACGCACGACCGCATCCTCGCACCGGAAACCGGCGATACTTCCGTGGCGGCAACACTGCAGCAGGCGGGATCGGCATACGTGATGGCGCTTCAGCGTTTCGCCGAGCTCCCCGATTCCGTCGACGGCAACCTGGCTGTCCAGGGACGGGAGGTCGCACTCACAACACTCTACACTGCGGCCGACCAGGTCACCCGGCTGGTGCCGAAATATGAACTGGCCAGGCAGCTACTGGCAGCGATCGATACCGGCCCGGTCACGCGAGCAGCCGCGGTGAGTGGTGACGCCGCTACCGATGTCAAACGGGTCATCGAGTTTTAAAATCTCGGAGTGAGAAAATGGGAGAGGAGGAACCACAAATGCAACGATTCAATAGATACGTCACTTGGTGTGCGGTCGCGGTGGCAGCATTGTTGCTTGCGTCACTCGAGTCCCGGGCATCCGATGAGAGTGAGACGAGGAGATCAGACACCAGCTCATTCGGTGATTTGACCACACAGCTCGGAGGATGGGCCTCACGGTCGTCGCGTCACTCACTCGATATGCTGGGAATCACGGGTATGAAATGTAACTGCACATTCACATTCGGCGAAGACGAGCGTCTGTGGCTGTTTCACGCCGAGCCGAAGATAGAAGGTATCGATCGTGACGGTCCTTCCCACGGCAAGCTCAAAGGCGGGGATGTGATTGTGGCCATAGACGGTATGCTCATCACCACGCGAAAGGCCGGGATCCGATTCGCCAACCTCGTCGCCGGCGAGCCGGTCGAACTCACCGTCCGCCGCTGGGGCCGAACACGCTCCGTGACCGTCGTGCCGCGGGCGGCACCCGAGCCCGAAGTCCCGATCGATCTCACCGTCCGCCACTCCGACTATGACAACTCTGTGACCATCGAACCTGGGGAGACAGCGTTGCCGGAACTGGCGCGTTCGATCGAGGAGCTATCGATGCGTTCTGCAAAGATCGCAGAGGTGGTACGTATGATGGGCCTGCCGGTGTTTTCCGAATTTTCTTTATTTCCGGAATTCAACATCGATTTCGCCGGACAGGCTCCCCGGGGATGGATCGGCTTCGGACTGTCGTTCGGCGGCAGCATCCGGGACAAGGGCCCGGATAAACCCGCAGAGTGGCGGTTCAATGAACCGCCATCGATCAAGTCGATTCAGCCGGGAAGCCCTGCCGACGAAGCGGGTCTTCAGGTCGATGATGTACTACTCGAGATCGACGGTGTCAAACTCGACAGTAGGAAAGGTGGCAAGCTATTTTCCCGCATGGAACCGGGGCAGATCGTCGAGTGGAAGGTCCGGCGGGACAGGAAAACGTTCACGGTCGAAACCAAAGCGGGCACACGTCCTCTAGTTGAGAAGTACGAGACTTTGCTCAAGAGGCTCGACCCCGACTCGTTGCGGCCGCTTCGATACACCGGCACGCTGGGTGGCACCGAGATCGAGGTCCGCGGCGGAACGGACGTGCAGGTGGAAGTGTACGAAGAGGCCGGTGAAATCGTCATACGGTCGGATGAGTCGGTCGTGCGATTGAAAATGAAGGAAAAGCACTAGCCGCAGTATCTGTCCTCAGAGCGGTGTTCCCGGAAAGCCGGTTGTTTCAAACAAACATGACCGCCGGCTTTTCCCGCTGAAATGCTTCGAAGAATTGTGTCATACCCTCCCTGACGAAATAGCCAGCTTCACCATCACATATCAGGCAAGGTCATGACGTCCACCCGAATATATTTCTCTTTTTAATCCTTGCTAGTGTCACACATCTATCTACGACCATGCCCGGCTCATGAATAATCGAACTTATCTCTCTGAAACAACCATAGAAACATCCCTGGCAATTATTTTGAAGATTTTCGAGATATTCATTGTATTCCTTGCTGAAATATTTTTCCGTAAAATCTTCATCTAAAATATTCATTTTGCCCCGAAAATCATCACAGGCAGAAAACTCTCCAGAAGGATAAATACAATAATAAAGTTTCCCAGCATCACATTTCCATTTTTTCCTTCCTGTCTTGATAAAATTCACAGACTGTTGTATAAATTTCGTAGAATCAAGGATTCTATACCCTTGCTTTTTCAATTGTAAAATCTCCAAATAGATTGGCTCTACTTTTTCTTTGTCTTCCTTAGTAAATACAAAGTCAGCTGCTTTCGCTTTAAAAAGTTCGTCTTCCCTAACCGACAAATTTACCGGAACAAATGCCGACCATGCTCCTATGAAGTCAGAATATTTTATTATATTGATCAATTCATCCAGATTATAATGACTCACGACAGTGTTGCTAACCAACATATTGTCAGGCATTTTTTTCAAAGCTAATTTCAGCATTTTTACTATGTGATCGGTTATAGCTTTAGATGTAATCCCATATATATAGTTCAATCTTTCATTATGTAAACTGTGAAGAGAAATAGTGAGGTTGCTTAAACCGGATTCTATCAATCTGTCCAGCTTCTCTTCATTGAGAAGCAATGCATTTGTTTGAAGTCTGGTCGTAATGCCCAATTCAGAGAAAATCGAAATAATTTCATAAATATCAGATCTCAATAAGGGCTCCCCACCTGTTAATACCACCTGATGTGTACCTAGAAGTTTTATTTTTCTTGCCGCAACCTTCATCTCTTCAACATTCATTTCTTTATTGTCTGCATGCCTCCAGACGTTGCACATCCTGCATCTGAGATTGCATTTTCTTGTAACATACAAATGCATATAGAAAGGTTTGTTAAAGAACTTGGAGAGAACAAGGCCGTTTATGGTATTGAGTGTTCTCACTACGGATACATCCTTAACGAGAGACATACCCAATTATCGGCTTACCTTTTCGGTTAGTTGTGAAGTAGTAAATTCTTATGAGTCTAAATCAAGAGCCGCTTTTCCGCTTCTTTGCAAAGCATAGTACCATATTACTCATCATAATTCAACAATTTTCCTTACATCAAAATTAATAAGTAAAAGTGGTAAATGGAAGAGACAGAAAAATCGTATAACTGATGCGGCACGTTATCTTATCTTGAAAATTACTTGAACTTATGGTAAAATTCAACAATAAAGGCCCATTCAACCACACACATCCTGTCAAGGAGGTTCCGCATGCTTCCCCGTACCTTAGCAGCTGTGCTCCTCACTGTAATTCTCATTCTACCCGCCAACATCTGCAACGGACGTTCAAACGGGCATTGATCCGGTTGAACACGTTCCCCCCTCGTGGTGGGATTTCGGACCGGCTCCGCTCCCGGCGGATTTCTTTGGACCCGGATCGGATCCTTTCGACGGCGGGATACCAGCGGATGCGAAAGCCATGGGACCCACACCGGATTGTCCGGGTGACTTGGGAAACACGAGCATGCTCACCGAGAGAAAGGACATCGCATTGCTTCCAACCATCCCCTCATCCGATGTGATCGACGTTGAGATCATTGCGTTGAGCCTTGTAAGTACCGATCCTATCACCGTTACTTACTTCGGCGGGATGGATCCGGAATTATGGAATGTGGAGATTACGCTCTCTCCCTCGATTGCTTCCACAGGAACAATGACGATACGGAAGGAACACGCAAACGGTGGAACGTTTGACGCAGCGATTTATCTACAGCCGTATTTTACTTTTACACGTGTCTCGGACAGCGAAGTCCGCACACTCGATGGAGCGGGAATGTACGAGGATTTGATCGAGACTCTTGGCGTGCCGTGGGTATATGCCGATCCACATTTAGCGTGTCCTTCCTGTGTAACGAATTTCATACCGGGTCACGATGGTGCAAATCCTATAGATTATGCTTTAACCGGCGTCATGTCATTGCACACGGTCCGTTGTAGCTGTACGTTAGCTCCTGCTCAGATACCGACGCTTTCCCAATGGGGAACGGCAGCTGTGCTGACAGTATTGCTAATACTCGGTATCTACGCAGTCGTGCGGCGCCAGCGGATTGCCGGGATTCGGATCTCTTGAGAATATAACGGATACTGTAGCAAAGAATTCGAACCTTAGCATGGAGAAAGGTCATTTAGACTTTAATGGCCCCAGCGGACTCTGATCACACCCCTCTGGCTCTATAGTGTAAGCCGCCCCAGCAATCTTCCAGCCATTCTGTGTCTTGATGAGTGTAAATGCGTCGACGCCACAATGTGTAAATTTACCGTTGATGTGAAAATCGTATTGTGCCCACACAACAGCAATGCGGCCATGCACCATTACAGTTGGGTTCCAGATCCGCTCATTGTATTCATCCTCGGTTTCCGAAAGGCTTTCTATGTAATCAAGATGCGCCCTCCGCTTTATGTGCAATGTGTCAAGGTCTTCACGTACTCCATAATATTGTCCATCTATAAGTAATAATTCTCGTGCCATACCTGTATCACGCGCCGCCATCGAATCAAAAAACTTCTGCACTACCGTCAATATTTCATCTTTATCGGATTTCTCCTGGGCAATCCCACATTGAACGAGAATTGCTATCGAGATCATCATAATTAAGAAACAAGCAAGAGTTTTCATAGTATTAATCCTTTCATAGATTAATTTTATAAAAGCCATCTTTCTATCGCTTACCTTATCCACTACTCATTGGCAACTGTTTATGCGACACAACGGTCTAACGCCATAGCTCAGCGGCGCGGTTTGTTTGCGTCCACTGCAGGGACTTGCTACCTACCAGATACTTCCAGTAACCACTTCTCTGTTCCGATCTCAGTTCGTCTCTTGAGAGCTTCTTGCCTTGTTTCAAGTGATTTCTGGAATTCCTCATCACTCATGTCAGGATCTCGCAGCTCAAGAAAGATCTTACAAGGAAAGTCTTCGCACAGGCCGCAATGCTCCATATGCTTCTGATTACGGCAACAATCATGGAGAGGACAAACACCTGAAGGTATTTGTGTTGTCCAAAATGGCTTTCCGTCTACATAACCACAGCCCTTGCATTGTTCTCTAAGAAAGCTACAATCGCCGCAATAGATTCCACAAACGGGAGCATAGTTCTTGTCCTTCATATTGTTTCTCCTCGTGGCTAACAAGAGTTATACAGCCACTTCATTTATTACATATGCCGCCTTGATGGCAGTATAAATCCCTTTTGAAAAAATATCAACGACACGAACTTAACTTGTTCGTTTCACATTAATAATGAAATTCAGCTGAGATGTCGAAGCATATACATAGATGTGCTCATTTTATCTCATTAGTATCTGCTTTTGAAGACCGGGATTTTAATCATTTTAGAATTCCGTTGGGAGAATCACAGTGAAGACCGATCCTTTTCCTGGCTGGCTTTCAACATTAATAGTGCCATGATGCTCTTGAATAATCTGGTAGCAAATTGATAATCCAAGACTGGCTCTGACAACTGAATTTTTAGTAGTGAAACTAGGATCAAAAATCGTCTCGAGATCTTCTTGTTTAATGCCCTTACCTGTATCACTAATTGCCACATGAATCATGTTATTTTTCAGACTTGTGGTGATTGTTATTCGCCCCCTACCTTCAATAGCTTGACAGGCATTTTTTATAATGTTTAAAAAAACCTGATTCAGTTTTCGTGGCTGGCAGACAAAAGGCGGTATCTCACTATATTCGCGAACAACTTCGATATTTGTAAGCAGATCATGCTTTATTAATGCCAAGACGTTATCAAGAATTTCATGAATATCTGCCTTTGTCGTCTCGGCTTCATCTAATCTGGCAAAATTTTTCAAATTATTTATAATTTCATGTAATCGTACAGTTCCCTGGTCAATTAATTGATCGGCTTTCAAAATTACTCCCATCACTCTATTAATTTCGTGTTCTTTTCCGGCGGTATCAGGAGCTATATTTTCCAGAACTGCTTGGAGCTTTATAACGGCTTTTGACTTGGTATCGTTCATGCTGCGAATTGCACCTATAGGCGTGTTGAACTCATGGGTTAATCCCGCCACCAGTTGACCAAGTGAGGCCATTTTTTCCTGGACAATAACCTGTTTTTGCATCTGCTTCAGTTTATAGAGAGTATCTTCAAGTTCCGAGTTTTTCAGTTTTAATTCCTGGGTTCGATCTTCAACTTTACGCTCGAGGTTGAGGTTCAACTCGTGCACTTTATCTGATTGATGGTTTACAATTGCCACAAAATAGAATACTGCCATCGTTGCTGTTCCAAGATAACTGATTGACTGCCACATTTCATTTGAGAACGGGAAAAGAAGTGCCCCTACATATCCAAACAGAAGCCACAGGAATGTGCCAACGGCAAGCAGGAGAATGAAACGTTTTTGGGGTTTATTTTTAGCTATTCTGTAGCCTTTAAAAACCATTGTATATAAGTAAAGGAAGATTCCAGCAAAAAGAAAAAACAAAAGATTTCCAATATGGCCGAATTCCACGTCCCAGATATGTTTTGGAGCTTCCGATGTTTTAATGATTAGCTCGGTAAACTGAGAAAGCAACATGCAAATAATGATAAATAAAAGAGAAATTATCTGAAAGTGCCTTACTTTAATTCCCAGAACCTTGGCGTCCATCCTTTTGTCATACCCGGTAAAGGCAAAGAAGAAAAGTATTAGCGATATCGGTACGAGAAATCCTGCTGTAAAAGTAATCCGCATCCAGGAATTGATACGTTCTATACTTCCAAACTCGAACCACATAAAGTAAGCAAAACTGTCTGCTGCCACTATCAGAGTAAAGAAAGAGAAGACACGGTTGATGTTTTCGCGTCTTCGGAACAACCAGGTAATAACCGAAAGCAGAGCACAAAGAATACACGAAATCAGCATGGGAACGGAATAAATGTTCATTTTACAAGGTCCAACTCTTGTGGTTTGGCGGCCATCCATTTGGCAAGCCACGCGGCGATCAGCACCCCTTGCACGATCGGCTCAGGTAACGACCGGAAAAGTATCTCTGATGTGACGAACTCCGGACGCATCACATACAAACCTTCTATGATCCCACTACTGCCCGCCAGATGCCCCAGGATCACGAGCAAACCTGCGATAGCGATAAAGCGCCTCCAATACCCCCATCTGTTCAGCGTATCGTAAAAAGGATAGAGGACCAGTGCAATGAGGACAGCACGCAGAATTTGAACAGGAACAATCCATACGTAGATTGCATTCCACAGTTCGGGTTCAGCCTGAGTACGATAGATTTTTACCAAAACTGAGTCTGGGTTCTCAAACAAATCTTTAGTAAGCAGGGGATATGCAACAAGTCCCACCACAAAGGTCGTCACAAGAAGCACCACCGTTACCTTGCCCACGAAAATCAGAAAGCGTTTTGCATCCATAGTGCTCCTCTCTGGAGAGCCCATCCGATAGCCAATAGGCCATCTAACGGACCGCGGCTCAGCTTCGTGAGCACGTTCCAAAATTACACTTTTCCATTGAAACAGCCGCGTGCTCAAATCAACTGCAGCCGCGTGTTAGGTTTTGTTATTGTTCCATAGTTATGACTACTTTTCCTCGGGCGTGTCCTTCTCCAAAATAGCGTAGAGCATCAGGGACCTCACGTAAGGTGTAACGCCTATCTAAGACAGGTTTTACTTTACCTGCTTCAAGAAGCTCTTTCAAGAAGGTTAAATCCTTCTTATTTGTTTGGGCCACCCCCATGTTTATTATTTTTTTACTCCCGATCAATGAAATCAATGGTCCCAGAAACATGGACTGGAAAACTTGAGCCATTGAACCTCCGGTGACAACAAGAGTTCCTTTGGGTGTTAATGCTCGTTTATAATCTGAAATCGAATGATACCCATTAGCAGCAATAATAAGATCATAACGCTGCCCATTTTGGGTGAAATCCTCCTTCGTGTAGTCAATACAAAAGTCAGCACCAATAGACCGTACCATGTCCAATTTCGTTGTGCTGCACACAGCAGTCACTTCGGTTCCGAACGATTTAGCAATCTGGACCGCAAACGTACCAACACCACCGGATGCTCCATTAATCAATACCTTTTGCCCTGGTTGTATCTGGCCTTTGCGAATTCCCTGTAAGGCGGTGATTGCTGCTACCGGTACAGCCGCTGCTGCCTCGAATGAAATACCTATCGATTTTAATACCAGGAGATTCTCAGGAACGGCAGCATATTCGGCAAAACCACCATGTCCACAGCCCGATATATCTCCGAATACCTCATCACCAGGCTGAAACTCCTTAACCTTTTCACCAACCGTCTCAATCTTTCCTGCTATGTCAGCTCCAAGTATTCTATATTTTGGATTAAAAAGCCCGGACCAGAGGCGGACCATGAACGGCTCACCTCGAACAAAGCCCCATTCCAAATGATTTATGGATGCCGCATGAATTTTAATCAACACCTCATTATCCTTGGGGACAGGTTTTTCTACCTCTTTGAGCTGAAGAACATCGGGGAGTCCGTATTTTTCATAAACAATTGCTTTCATAAGTATTTCTCTAAATCCACCGCATTCAATCTCATACGTTTACAAAACCTAACATCCTTCTGTTCTATAGCTGCGCGTCTCCAGCGTGGCCCAGCAAGTACGGACACCCACGCCGACCGCACGTGCCAGATGCCAGCCGATGTGCTCACGGCCTCGTCGCGTACTCGATGATGCGGTCGGGCTCGGACAGATCGATGCCGCCAGCCTGCAGAGTCAAGAGCGCCGTCCCTTCGATCACCAGATATTTGAAGTGGTAGGTCGGGATCACCACTGTCGCCGGATCCGGCGGGGTGACGCCTGGTATGGCCGACATGAGGAAGTAGTGCAGCCGGATCATTCCCTCTTGCACCTCGTAGACGACGTTGATGAAGTAAGCGCGGGTGTAGTGAAGAAGCTCGAATGGCAATGGTGCCCACCGAGCCGAACCAGTTTCCGCCTCGAAGTACATCAGAACGGCACCATTCGCGATGATGTCCGCCGTGATCTCGGCGACGGGGATATCCACGTAGCGCGTTGTAATGGCGGTGACCGTCCCCACATCGGTGGTCATCTTCCAGTTGGAGCAGCAGATCCACTCGGCGTTGGTTGGCGAGATCGTGCCCGCCATGACGTTGGCGTTCCCAGCCGGACCAGTTGGACCGGTATCTCCTTCACAACCAGCGATTAAAAGAGCGGCTGCGAATAATACCAGTAACTTGTGCATGGGTGCCCTCCTGTTTGGGGAACGATCGGCCGTTTGTGGCGCTCCGATCTCCAAGTTATCTTATGGGGTGATGATTATTTTTCCAACAGCACCTCCCCCTTGTAGATAGCGTATGGCTTCAGGCACTTCTTTCAAAGGATAGGTTCTGTCGATGACGGGCGTGAGCTTCCCTGCTTCGAGGAACTCCGCCAGGACGGCCATGACCTCTTTCTTGCTCGGCATGGAGAAGCTAGGCTTAGGCAGCTGACAGACGAACGGTGAGAGTGCCATGAGTTTGAAAAAACGTGGAAAGCTCCCGAAAATGCGACCGGCCGCAGCTCCGTAATGATCGTGGCCGATGAGAACGTAGGTCCCCGTGGGCACGAGCGCGCGCTTGCAGTCTGAGAGAGAAAGATTCGATGCAACGTCGAAGATGAGATCGTAGCGTTCGCCACGCTGGGTAAAGTCCTCTCGGGTGTAGTCAATGACTTGGTCTGCGCCCAGCGAGCGGATCATCTCCAGCTTTTCCGTGCAGTCGACCCCCGTCACACGTGCTCCATACGCCTTGGCAAGCTGCACGGCGATGGTCCCCACGCCGCCGCCCGCCCCGTTGATCAACACACTCTGACCTGGCTGGATCCGCCCTCCACCATGAAGGTTGCTCAGGGCGATGAGTCCAGACGTTGGGACGGATGCGGCTTGTTCGAACGTGATGCCTCTGGGCTTGAGCGCCAGCGCGTCTTGTGGTATGGATACGAACTCGGCAAAAGCACCACCGTTCCTCCACTGGTGCTCCGTGCGGGTCTCGCCGAATACCTCATCCCCGGGCTCGAAACGTGTAACATCTGTGCCGACCGACTCCACAAGCCCCGCCACATCCGTTCCCGGAACAGAATCCTTCGGTCTGAACACACCGGCCCCCATCAGGCGCAGGACATAGGGTCGGCCGGTCACGGCATGCCACACATCCGGGTGGACGGAAGCCGCGCGAACGCGCACCAGTACCTCGTCATCTCCGATCACCGGTTTGTCGATTTCTCGGAGCTGCAGAACGGTGTCAGGCGAGCCGTATTTGTCTTGGACGATTGCCTTCATCATGTTCCCGAGTTCGATAGCTGTCTAACCGCTGAATAGCCGCCCCTCGGTCATGATTATGCGCAACGCGTGATCGTGATACATTTCCAGCGCCCGCGTGAGATCGAGAGCAGTCACTTGAGCTGACACGATGTCGGAAGTGACACATAACGTCTTTTCGCTAAGCTGTGAACGAAGCGGCGCGGCAGTTGCCTTGCGAGAGTCGTGACGACGAGGTTCACCAGCTTCAGTGAACAGTTATACGCTAATCAGAAATTCTATTCATTCCCTTTATGATTTTTTCATCTTCTTTGATAATAAGCCACTAGCAGTAACAATGGCAATATTGATAATGGAATTAATTATGAAAAGATACAGCACTTCTCCAATGTTATGGAATAAAGGCAAAGACCAGTGAGCTCCAAAAGAAAGTATAAAGCCAATAAAACCGACCTGTAGTATAGTGAATCGTTGTTTTCTCGCCGTTGTCCAACCAGCCCAGCAAAGTACAATTAATCCAACTATGAGGATAGTCGTTTGTATAATGGATGAATAGACCGAGAACTTTCTTAAAATTACCGTGACCAGTGTCAGAACGATAATTATTGCAAGATATTTTCTTGAAGCAAATATATACTCTTTTATTGTCTTGCCAGCAAACATCATTTGATCCGGCCACACCTCTTTAATCTGGGTTGTGCGTATAATGTTCTTGTGATCAGTGGCGCGGCTGAGCCGCGTCCTGATGCATCGCCTTGTTATCTGCCCTTGGATTTGTAGCCTATTATATCGATAGGATTCGGTTCCATAGCTTCAGGATATTCGAAACGCGAATCTCGACAGGACGCCTCAGCGGATCAAGACTGCCTTCACCGTCTGAGATTCCGCCACAGCGCTTCGAAGGCGTAAGAAGTACACACCAGACGACACGATCTCGCCGCTTCCATCACGGCCATCCCACACCGCTCGATGCAGACCAGGCTCAAAACTCCCGAGAGCCACCGTCCCTATACGCCGGCCGCTCACATCATAGATATCCAAGGTTATGCAGCCAGATACAAGGGTTTCGAAAGAGATCTCCGTCAACGGATTGAACGGATTGGGCGAGAGAGAACGTATCGCAATACTTACCACCCTGGGCGTATTCCCGGGTTCTGGCTCTTCGACGGCGGTTACAGAAGGGCTCTTAAGCCCTAAGCTGTGAGACATACCTCCTGCAACGGCGATAAAACCCTCATTCGGCTCTGGAACATTGCACTGGCCTGAGAAGTTGTTTCCCCAGACCAGAATCGTCCCATCGCTCTTTAGCCCCAGGCTGTGTTCCGCACCTCCTGCGACGGCGATGAAGCCCCCATTCGGCTCAGGGACAGTGCACTGATCCTTGTTATTCCTTCCCCAGGCCACAATCCTCCCATCGCTCTTGAGCCCCAGGCTGTGGAACCAACCCCCTGCAAC
>CP070727.1:896892-899543 GCA_020350885.1 bacterium
GTAAAACGTGGTGGACATATCGCTCACATCCAGGTCGGGATATTTCCGCAAAAGCGTATGACCTGCGATATGTTCAAGATGAGGACCCAGAGCGATCCGCTTTTTCCAGGGACCGCTGTTACCATAAGCCGGCATGGATATATAAACAATGTCAGGCTTAATATCTTTGATGACCTTATAGCCCAGACCCATTCGTTCCTGCGCCCCATGGGCATTGTTATCAATGATCACATCACTCTTCTTGGCCAAGCGCTTGAATATTTCAATGCCTCGAGGCGTATTCAATTTCACCGTCATACTGAGTTTGTTGCGTGCATGAAAATTGAAATAGCAATGGCGGTTCCAGGGCCTTTCCCCTGCTTCCCTGTTTGGATATCCTGCGGTGATCATCCCCCCGGTTTTCAAGGTGATTTCCGATGGCCTAATGACGACCCCCCTTGTGCCCACAGGGGCAAAGTTGGTTGATTCCACCCGAATCACCTCGGCACCCATATCGCCCAAAAACATAGACGCATAGGGCCCGGCCCAGACAACCGTCTGGTCGAGCACCCTGACACCCTCGAGGGGTAAAACGCTCTTTTTAACATTAGCTTTCATATAATGTTGCTCTCCCTCATTCGGGCCAAATCATTTCCGCCGTATCCAAAGGTCTCGATCCGGTAGACGGAACCGCCCGAGGGGGGAAGTTCATGCAGGCCGCCCGCCCAGGCGGTGGCCGACATTCTCATTGGGGACCGGACGATCGTACAAGAATCTCTACCACTTGCGAACACCTCGCCGAGTATCTTCTCGAGGGCCAGGGGTGCACACTCGGCCCCGCTCCCTTCCGGATCCGCACACCGGACGATTGCAATAAACCGTACATCGCCTCCTTCCGCAGCGAGACGGGCCATCCTCTCCATAGGGATGATTACGGTCCTCACATACCCCTCCATGGGATTACTGAGGCTGCCGGTACCCGTTGTGAAATCGGCAATGATGAGTTCCGGTCGATGTCGCTCGATGATCGCCGAGAGTGCCTCTCGATCGCCCAGCAAGCCGAGATATACGGATATCCCCTCGCCATGGGAGTGCGAAAGCGCGACGGATTCCCCCAGTACACGGGCCTCGTCCGAGATGACCGTGATCCCCCTTGCATCGGTGAAGATCGCTCCGGCACATTCGGCAAGCTCCCCGTTTCCGGCTACGAGGACCCTCATGCCTGCAAAGGGGGCCCTCTGCCGGCTGTCACTCCCTACGTCCGGTACCTCGGACGGATCGGAGACGACCCGGACCGTAACACCCGTTTTCTGGAGCGACAGCAACAACGGGGCTGGAAACCGGTCGAGCAGTGAACGAATACAAACGATTTCATCGATCTCGTGCTTCCGGACGATTCGCTCGATCTCCCCGGAGGGACCGAGAACCTCCATTCCGTGGATCATCCGCCCGATCATCTCCGACCGATCATCGAGGAACCCGACCGGTCGGCACCCACCGGTCTTCTTCAACTGTTGAACCACCAGCTCGGCCATCGGCCCCGTCCCTCCGATGAGGATCCTCTTGCCGGAGACCTCCTCTTTCTGTGGCAGTTCGTGGAACCAGCGGGTAGCGATACGGGAACCCGTTATGAAGACGGTAAGAATGAACCAGTCGATGATGAAGACCGATCTCGGGAAGGCCCTGAATCTGAACAGCAACGTGAATGAGACGATCATTATGAGTGAGCTGAGCGAGATAGCCTTCACTATTCGTGCGACATCGTCGAAGGTTGTGTACCGCCAGACGCTTCGATACAATCCATAGTAGTAGAAAACGACCGAGCGGATCACCAGAACAAGCGGGAGGCTCATGAGCATAGACGAGGCATGGGCCTCCGGAATGGAGAAGTTTAGCCGCAGGTAGTAGCTCAGAATGTAACTGGCTGCGATGAAAACGAGATCTCCAGCCGCCACGGCGACTGTGCGACCTTCCCAGAAGAGTCGTCCTCCGCGTTCCATGCTGCGTATCTTCGCCAGTGTAAGAAGAAAGAAGACGAGCCATGTCACCGAGAAGAAAGTGACGAAGAGGCGATCCCCCTTGAATGTGAAGAGTGCACTTACACCGAGCAGAGCGGCAACGAGGTACTCGAGCAGCGTTACCTGCTTGTGCGAGAGACCCAGAGATGTAAGACGCTGGTAGTAGTGTGTGCGGTGCGGGCTGAAGATACGCTCCCGTCTCGCTACACGCCTGGCGAGCGTGAGAGCCGCATCGCCGATGGCTGCTCCCAGGAGAAGCAATGTTACAAAGGCGGGCACACCGGCCGCAGAACCCGCCACGGCAAGCACGGCGAAGACGAATCCCATAACGGTGCTTCCCATATCACCCATGAAGATCCGCGCCTTTGCGGGATCGGATGTCGACGGGCTGAGCGAGGATCTCTCCGACGAGATGGAGTGCGATCCCCTGACCCCGACCATCGAGATCGAGAAGAGCGTGCTCGATGTCTGCGAGGGACAGACCACCACCGTGACCATCACGGTGCACAACACGAGCCCGGTGGTCCTGGACCCGGTGGTGATCACCGACGAGCTGCCCGCGGACTTCTCCTACGCCGGCAACGTCACCGGTATCGAAAACCCGACCCTGAGCGTGAACACTCTGACCTTCCCCGACATCACCCTGGAGCCGGA
>CP070727.1:899643-910330 GCA_020350885.1 bacterium
CGGCGGTTGAGGGTTCGATTGCAGGATGAGCAAGGGGGTGGGATCGTTCCATCGGAGCTTCTTGCTCGGGTGATAGTGAGTGAGGGCAACACAACGTATCTTTCCAAGGCGAATCTGGAGACGACCGGGGCTGAGATTGATTTGACTTTGGCCACACCTGTTGTGATCTCTACGCTGGAACCCGTGACATTGAGTCTTCGGCTGGATATATTGGCCTCCACGGTCATTCCAAACTTTCTGATGCATGTTCAAGACGCCAGCTGGTTTGAGGCGGAAGATGCGATCAGCGGTGCCCCGGTTACGGTGGTCTTGCAGCAGGGGTCCTTCCCGGTCCAGTCGGGGCTCGGCTATCTCGTGGTACCACCAACCGAGCTGGATGTGAGCTCCATTCCATACGTAGAGCAGCGTGTGGGATGGACTCAACGTGACGTTTCGTTGCTTACCCTCCAGTTGGTCAATCCGGGAGTGCCGGGTCTGACAACCGATATTGTGGTGGCTTCGATGTTGGTCCGTGTCACCGATACGAACGACGTTGTGGTCACCGAGCCTTCACAGCTCTTCGAACGAATCTCTGTCAGCAGTCCTCTTGGAGGAACGTACGCTGATCACGTACTGGACGACCAAGACAGCACGTCATTTGAGTTGGCTCTTTCTCCTTTGGCCAGAGTAGCCGTTGACACACCACTGGAGCTTATCCTTTCGGCCGATATTGCGAACGGGGCAACTGTGGGAGCATACCGGCTCCAGGTAATCGATAGCGCATATTTCGATGCCCGGGATGCAAACACGAGCGTGAAGATACCGGTGATCTTTCAGAGTGATCCTCTCGATGGAGGTGTCATTGTAATTGAGGCTCCAGCCGAGAGCCTGTGTGTTAAGGGTACCGCAGAGTTTCCTCCGACAATTAATGTGGGGGAAGAGGATGTGGCGGCGCTTACCATATCGCTGCGTCATGCTGCGCAGCCCGGGGTTAGCAGGATTCAGATCAATGATCTGACTGTGCACTGCCAGAACGATCTTCGCAATCCACTGGTACCGGCCACATACATCGATCGCATGCAAGTTTTCCAAGACGAGACCGAGATTGGAAGCCTCATCGATATTCCGACATCGGGGAACCACTTAACGGTTCCCCTCCCGGGTCTGCTTCTGGAGCCGGGGGACAGCATCGGTCTTGAGTTGCGCATCGATGTGTCCGCCACAGCCCCGGAGTCTTTTCTCGAGCTTCTGGTCGACGGGAATGATGTTGGAGCTACGGATGCAAATATTGGCGCGAGCATCATCGTTGTCGCAGACACCGGTAGTGATCTGCCCATGACATCCGGACTAACGCGATTACTCACTCCTCCAACGGAGCTGGTTGTAGGGCTGGACAGTAGGGTGCCGGCTGCTCTGGTGGCTGGAGAGACCGATCTGGCGTTCGCCACACTATCCATGACTAACACAGCTGCGACAGGGTCCGGACCTATTACTGTGGAATATATGGTGTTGCGGGCAGCCGACCTTGATTTCGTGACGGTGCCAATCGGCGAAGTGGTTACACAGGTAAGGTTCTATGTAGGAGCCCAACTTGCCGGAGAGAGTGACAGCCTCACGGTGGATTCAACAACAGCATATGTACATCTAGAGGTACCGATTGTCCTGTCACCAGAAGAAAAGTACGAGATCGATATTCGAGCTGATCTTCATGAAGAAATAGGAGTGGGAAGCTTCCGTGTTGGATTTTCGAACGACGATGTGGGCGTCGTTCAACCCGGCAGTGCCATCCTGCAGATCAGAGTGGAACCTGAGGCCGGCCAGACATTTCCGATGTGGACAGAAGCCGGCAACTTTGGTGCGTCGAGCCTCAAGGAGAGCTTCTCGAACTTTCCCAATCCCTTTGCGGCGGGCAACGAGTTGACAACGTTCGTTTATTACCTGCCCTTGGATGGCACGGTCAGTCTCAAGATCTGGACTGTACGGGGTGATGCAGTCACCACGATTCGTGAGAAGAGCCAACGAAACGCCGGATTGTATCAAGACGACCGATGGGATGGACGAAATGACCTGAGCAGGGTGGTTGTAAACGGCGTCTACTTAGCCGAGCTCATCGTTGAGTACAACAGCGGATCCCAGGAACGCCTATTGCGGAAAGTGGCGGTTGTGCGATGAAAGCCATGCGTTCATTACGCAAGATATTGCTAAGCACATTGGTAGTAGGCATCTCGCTTGCTCCCCTGGGCCCGGTGATGGCTACTGATGATGGTGGTGGACGGTCCGTATTTGCGTATGGGGCAGGCAATCGAGCTCTCGGCCTCGGCGGGGCATATGCAGCCTTAGCCAACGATGCCAGCTCTTCCCTGTGGAACGCGGGTGGGCTCGGCCTCGTGCAACGTCGAGAGTTCCAGGCCAGCTACACGAGTTATTACGGACTCGATATCGATGAGCAATTTGCATCGCTCGTGCTGCCGAGTTGGCGGTGGGGGACGTTCTCGTTGACATTCCGCCGCTTCGCCGTAGGCGGTATTGAGCGGCGTGACGATCGTAACGTACTGCTGGAAACAGATCTCTCAGACAATGAGACCGAATTCTTGATCGGATATGGACGGAGCGTGGGTAGTGCTTTTAGTATCGGCGGTGTTTTGAAATTGCAGAGCCAGAGTCTTGCAGGATTCAGTGGAAGTGGAGTCGGGCTCGACCTCGGTGTCATTGTTCATCCTCTTGTGGCGCTATTGCCCAATAGTAGAAACGGACGCCGATTGTCGATGGGTTTATCTGTCAGAAATGCGATCGAGCCTACGCTTCGTCTCTCTGAGGAAGAGGTCCCCGATCCCACCGGTGTCCGACTTGGCTTGGCCTATGTGATTCCTTTTTTCCAGAGTCGAGCGATACTTGCCTCGTTCGATCTCGAAAAGACAAAATGGATGAACACGCGTCTCCATGCGGGAATAGAACTGCAACTTCATTCGCTCCTGGCCCTCAGAGTTGGTATTGCCGATGGTGTGTTGACCTCGGGAACGTCGGTTCAGTGGAAGGGTGTCGGCGTCGATTACACCTTTGAAAGCGGGCAACTCGATAATGTTCACCGGATAGGAGCATCATTTTCATTAGGTCCGACCATAGAGCAGAGCCGGCAAGCTGCACTCGAAAAGCAAGAAAAAGAAATGCGGGAAAAGCTTGCGGTGAGCTTCGAACAGCGGCAGTCAGAGCGTATTCGCGAGCTGTTCGCTCGCGCAGATAACGCGCAGTCCCAGGGTCGTTATGAAGAGGCATTGGAGATCCTCGCTGTGATCATGGCACTCGAGCCGGAACATAATGAAGCTCAGTCAAAAAAGGTACAATGCTTGCTTAAGCTGGGGAAGAAGTATGAATCCAAAGGAGATTACACAACGGCGGCTCTCACCTACTCTCGGGTGCTTGCCCTTGTGGACGATGATCCGACGGTAAAGGCCGATTATGACAGGTGCCGGACAATAAGTGATCGCCTAGCGGCTCGTTCTAAACAAATACGTCGGCTTTTCGCAACATCCATGGATGCATTCAGCGCACAAGACCTGGTTAAGGCCAGGGAGGGTTTTAGCGCGATCTTGCAAGTCGCGCCCACGGATATGGAAGCAGCGGATATGCTGAAAAGAACAAATAACGCTATCCATCAACGCGTCGCCGATCTTATGAGGCAGGCAAATAATCTCATCGAATGGGGTCACCTCGATGAGGCTCAATCGGTTATCGAGGAAGCACAAAACCTGGATCCGGAATCCGAAAGAGTGCGTCTCACGATCTCGCACCTTGCAGAGGCAAAGAGAACCAGAGAGCAATACAGGCATCAACAGGACGAGAGGGAGCTGTCGGCGCACGGCGCTTCTGCGGATCCGGACGGGAAAACCTCGAGTCACACAATTGACGTCCCTTCAAGTTTGGAGGTTAAGCCACTCACCGAAAAGCAGAAGCGTGAAATCAAGCATCTCTATGAACGTGGAATGAATGCGATGTCAGAAAACAACAATCAAGATGCCATACGATATTTCGAGCTTGCGTGGTCGATCGATCACAATTACCAGGGTGTTGTTGAACACCTCAAGCGTATGTATCTGATGCAGGGTATGGAGTATTTCGCCGATGGGAAGCTGGATAAAGCGGTTCAGCAGTGGGAGAATGCACTCCGGGTGGACCCCACAGATGAACGGGCGATTGGCTATCTCTCTCGAGCGAGAGAACAGGTGGCACGAACCCAACAGATACTCGGTGAGAAAAAGTAGAGCAGCAGGTCGGGAGGACCGCTGCTGAATCCTGCCGAGATTGTAGGACGAAGGAATGGTAAAGCACAAGAAAGCAGACGTTAAAACCGAATCCTCCATTTCGAGCCGTCGTGTCATCAGCATGCGCCTTATCGTGACTGTGGCAGCTGTCGTCTTGATTACCGGTGCCGTTCTATGTGTGGGAAGTGTGGCCGAGCGAAATACCAGGCATACACTCACTCGTGAACTGGAAGCACGTCTGGTCCTTGAAGCGAGAAATCTTGCACTCATAAGCTCACGAGCTCTATTGAGTGACTACCCAGAACTCACCTTACATCCAGCTGTAAAGAAAATGAAGGTGGAGCGTCCTGAGCTGGCACTGATATATGTGATAGACCACAACAACACTATCCAGGGACACTCTGACGCTCAGAAACTTGGAACGCGCTATGAGTTGGACATGAAACTCGAGCCGGTTACACCCAGCACAAGTTTGGATTCCAGAGAAACACTGCAGGGCAATTCTGAAGTACTCGTTGTAAGTACTCCAATTCTACATCCAAATGGCCAGATTATCGGCACCGCTATTGTCGGGTTTGAACAGAGCCGCGTCTTAGCCTCATTGATAGAGGCGAGAAAACAGCAGGTCATCTTTCTTGTTGTTGCATTGATCGTATCGATACTATTGACATCGATTCTGATGTCGAGATTGCTTCGGCCTATATCAATTATGCGGGCAGGATTGGAGCGTATTGGGAAGGGTGACCTTGATGCCCGTGTTGAATTATCATCACGGACAGAATTGGGCCTTCTGGCACAGTCTGTCAATGATATGACGAAGAAGCTAAAATTCGCTCAAAAGGAACTGGTCGAGAAAGAGCGCTTGGACCACGAATTGGAACTCGCCCGAGAAATCCAACAGGCCCTTTTGCCCAGCGGAAGTGTTAAACTCGGGGAATTCATCATCTCAGGTGCACAGAGGGCGGCTGAAGAGGTTGGCGGGGATTATTATAACTTTTTTCCCCTGAGCGATGGGCGAATGGGACTTGTGATCGCGGATGTTGCCGGCAAAGGATTACAAGGATGTCTCGTTACTTCGATGATCGATGTCCTGATAAGAACGCTTCATCCCTCGTATTCTTCACCAGCGGCACTCCTGGTTGCTATGGAAGAGTCTCTTGTGGGCTCTATCCAGCCGGGTATGTTCGTGACAATGTTCTATGGTATATTCGACCCAGGATCAAGAATGCTTACGTTTGCCTCTGCAGGACATAATCCAACGCTCCACTATAAATCGGCTACGCAACAGGTTGTATGGTATAAAACCGAAGGAATTCCACTTGCACTCGTCAGAGGGGGAGAACTAAGGGCCAGCCTCAAGGATTATTCAATTTCCATAGAGCCAGGGGATCTCTTGTTGGAGTCCACCGATGGCATTAATGAAGCCGTTGATGACTCGGGAGAACAGTACGGATTCCACAGAATGGAAGAAGTCGTCAAGGGGTTTGCGGAGGAAGGTGCCCAGGCTGTAATAAGCGTTCTGCAGAAGTCCGTGGATGAGTGGGAAAAGCAGCTTTTTGCCTCGGACGACAAGACTCTACTCGTAATCAGCTGGCCTAAGCCCGTTGAGAAGGATGAGGCACCGGTTGACATCGGTGTAGAGCCAGGGCAGACGAAACTAAAGCTCGCAAATAAGCTCTGGATGAGTCGCACTGATGGCAGCATGCATCTCTCCATTCCTGCAAGTTTTGAATCGCTTGATGAGATCGGTCGCTGGCTCAAACAGTGCGTCTATGTTGAAGATTTACCTGCGGATGAGATGGGTCTCCTTGAGCAGGGATTGTACGAGGTATGTGCAAATATCGCGGAGCATAGTTACAACCTCAATCAATCGAAGATCATAGATATCTGGTGGATTCCTGAAATCGGTGATGGTCAAGACCCGCTCGCGCTTATAGATGAGGGCGATGATGTTCCCTCGGATGATTTTGTTAAACGAGTCAGCCGGGGCTATTTTTTGATCCGCGACCAGGGGCTACCGCCGAATGTCGAGATATTGCGATCACCGGATTCAGACCGCCTCCCGATGCGCCCTGACGGGAGGGGCTTGGGACTTCACATTATTCAGAAGATTATGCGCAAATTCGAATATCATGCCAACACCAAGGTTGGAAACATTACTATCATGAAATTCAGATTACTACATCATCAACTTGGGTAGGAGGTCATATTATATGTCTGATCAATTCTGGATTAAAGAATCTGAAATGCGTCGGCCAGTAGCCGTTCTCAAGATTGGTGGGAGGATTGGTGTAAAGCAGGCAAGGGAATTGCGTTCACGGTGTGCCATGCTCAGGTACGATGGCTATAGGCATTTGATTCTGAATATGTCAGAGGTCACATTTATTGCTTCGAGTGGAGTTGGTGCTCTCATCGTCCTGTCCGGGGAAATGAGGATAAAGGGTGGAGGTATGCACTTAGCCTGCGTGTCCCAATCAGTCATGAGGGTAATCAAGCTCCTCAATGTAGATGGGTTTCTCACGATCGAGCCAGATGAAGAGACGGCGCTATCCAAATCAGAAAGTAAATAGATGAGTTATTCACTCTCGAGTCTATTAGGAGTTCTTATATTCGAAGATTCTTGGAGATCTGGTGGGGTGGGATTGTGTAGGTGGGTTCGAAGTTCGATTCCCTGGCAATGCATTTTGATTGCTTTACTTGAAATATATTAGCGGTTCAGCACCTCGTTTTTTAAATCCCGAAAATGTAAAGGTAGCACATCGGTAGCAGCATTTTTAGTGTATTTTATAGAGTGAATTTTATGGAAAAATAGATTTTGTGAACATACCTGTTGGGCTTCCCTTTTTACCAACAAGTCCTCTCAACGTTTAATAATTCTCTGCGAACTGTTATTTCAAATTCTGGTTCATATCGAATCGCAACGTATTCATATCAATAGAGTTGGATTATTGCATAAAATATGATATAATGGTTTTAGATTATATAATTCTCTGTTAAAGACCTTTTCATTTCAGTGTTTGGGATCTCCTTGGGGAACTCATCAAGATGTATGTTTCATTTTAAATTGAAGCGAATAATCATGCATATTTGGAAGCTAACAAAAGGCGGTGGCCTATGAAAAGGAAAGCGATAGTAATGTCGTCTTGATAGCACCGCCGCAACAGCGGCAGCATATTCAAAAGGAGGGGTAACATGCACGGAAGAGTGTATCTCACTATCATGTTCAGCATCGCAATCCTTCTGATAGGAGACGCACCGGTCACCGCCCAGTGGGTGGAGAACGGTACGGCCGTCTATATCGAGGGAAATCCGCAGGGCTCGCCGGTGGTCGTTTCGGACGGTATGGGCGGTGCGATTATCGCCTGGCAGGACCTCCGGACCGGAACGAACTTCGACGTCTATGCCCAGCGTCTCAATGTGAGCGGCTCTCCGATGTGGGGAGCAGGCGGTGTCGCGATCTGTACCGATGGAAATCATCAGGAGGAAATTCGCATATGCCCCGACGGTTTCGGGGGCGCCGTCATAGCATGGGTCGACACCCGTTCTGCGATTGATGAGGATATTTACGCCCAGCGGGTCAACGCGAACGGCTCGATCATGTGGAATATCGACGGAATATCGGTATGTAATGCGGCCAATCATCAGGATGGCGTCCAGTTAATATCGGACGGCACCGGCGGTGCGATCATCGTCTGGCACGACGAGCGTAGCGGCGACCTGGACATCTACGCCCAGCGGTTGGACGCCGGAGGAAATCCTATGTGGGGGTATAACGAGAAATCAGTCTGCGTTGTTGCTGGTAACGACCAGGAATGGCCTCAGCTCGTAACGGACGGAGCCAATGGAGCCATCATCACGTGGGACGACAATAGAGGCGCGGCCCTCGATATCTATGCACAACGCATCGAATCGGATGGATCGGAGAGCTGGACGGCGAATGGTATTGCAATCTGTACGGCCGCGTCCGACCAGGGCGGACCCCAGATCGCGGCGGATGGTGCAGGGGGTGCAATCATCACTTGGCAGGATTCAAGGAACGTCGTCGATTGGGATATCTATGTGCAGCGAGTGAATAGCGCTGGAGCAGTGCAGTGGACGCCGGATGGTGTGGCGCTCTGCACCGCGATGAGCTCCCAATTCGATCCATTCGTAGTATCCGATGGTCTCGGCGGCGGAATCGTCGTCTGGCTGGATTTTCGGAACTCGATCACTGTTGGTGTGTATGTACGCCGTGTCGATGCAGCGGGGATACCCCTCTGGACGGCGGACGGCATCGCGCTAACGAACGGTCCCGGAGACGATGCAAGAATCGTCGATGACAACGCAGGGGGAGCGATAATCTCGTGGGAGTCCAATAACATCTACGCCCAGCGGATCACCGGGAGCGGCACCGTCCTCTGGACGGCGAACGGCGAACCGGTCGTCATCGCTCCAGGCATTCAGGATAGTCCTGTTATCTGCAGCAATGGATACAATGGAGCAATAATCGCATACGAAGATAATCGAAGCACGGACGCTGATATCTATGCGACCCACATCGAACATGAGGCGCGCCTCTACTATCCCGCTCCCTGGATTTACGAGGTCCGGGACGTTCCCGGTGACCAGGGTGGATATGTGTATCTCTCCTGGGATGCCAGCCGTGAGGATTATTTCATGGGTGATCTGCTCACGCATTACACATTATGGCGGGCGATCGATCCCGCCCCGGCGCTCTCGATGGTAGAAACTGGTGCTGCGTTGCTCGTCGCGAGCCCGGGTGATACGCCCGATACGCCGGGGCCGGTGATCCGCAGGCAGATTCTCGGCAGCGAGATTTATTTCTGGGAGCTGGTGGACAGCCAGGACGCCTACCACCGGGAAAGGTACGGCAAGTCGGTAGGGACACTCTTCGATTCTACTGCGGTCAGCACCGAGTACCACTACTTCCAGGTCGTGGCCCATACGAGTGACCCTACAGTCTACTGGGAATCGGAACCCGACAGCGGCTACTCGGTGGACAACCTCGCCCCCTGCCCGCCAGCAATGCTCGCCGGGGAGCAGTCGTTCGTACCGGAGGGTCTCACACTCACCTGGGCGCCAAACATTGAGATCGACCTCGACGGGTACGCGATCTACCGCGGGGTGGGACCCGGCTTCACACCCGGACCAGGGAACCTTCTCACCGAACCGTGCGACACCTTCTATTTCGATGGCGACTGGCGATGGGATATCGACTACTGCTACAAGGTGGCGGCGGTCGATATTCACGGAAACGAGAGCGAGTACACGTTACTATGTTCGGATGATGTCACAGGCGATGAAACGTCGGTACCGAGCGCGAGCTTCCTCGCGCAGAACGTGCCGAATCCTTTTAATCCAACGACGACTATCCGGTTCGGTCTGCCGCGTGCGGTGCATGTAAAGCTGTCAGTATATAATGTAAAGGGTGAGCTCATCTCCACAATTTTTAATCAGCACATGACCGAGGGTCGCAAGGAAATTACATGGACTGCGAAGGATAGCAGAGGGCAGACAGTAAGTAGCGGCATCTACTTCTATCGCCTCGTTGCCGGCGACTTCGTGCAGACGAAGAAGATGGTGCTGCTCAGGTAAGTATTTATTATTAAGTGAGAGGGTGGCAGTTACACATAGTACAATTGGACTTGTATCAGTTGGCCTACCACCTCAAAGGCCTCGTAATCAGTAGGTTCTTGAGGTTCGATTCCCTGGCGGCGCATTTTTATTTATTTAGTGGTAATAAGTTAACGGCTTGGGCTTCATTTCTAAAATCCCAAAAATCGAAAGGTAGCGCATAGGTAGCAGCAAAATGCAGTAGTTGCTGTATCTCTTCTTATTACATCCAGGTTTATATCTCGTGTATTCGCTCGCTGGTATGATATAGTATGTGTACCGTATCGGGAGAGCTCTCATGATCGGCAAGACCATATCTCATTACAAGATCCTCGAGGAACTCGGCCGCGGCGGGATGGGTGTGGTGTACAAAGCCGAGGATACGAAACTTAAGCGCACCGTCGCGCTGAAGTTTCTCACTCCCCAGGCGCTCGGGACGGAAGACGAGAAAACACGCTTCATACATGAAGCGCAGGCAGCCGCCGCGCTCAATCATCCCAACATCTGCACGGTCTACGAGATCGATGAGTCTGAGGGCCGATCCTTTATTGCAATGGAATATATCGAGGGACGGAGTTTGAAGGATATCATCGCGTCGGGTCCGATGAAATTGGAAGAAGCACAGAGGATCGCAATACAGATTGCCGGAGGGTTGCACGCGGCTCACCAAAGACAGGTCGTGCATCGAGACATAAAGCCCGCGAACATTATGATCACCGGCGAGAGAAGAGTCAAGATCATGGATTTCGGTCTGGCGAAGTCGCCGGGCCGAACGCAGCTCACGAGAGAGGGGACGACGCTCGGTACGGTGGCATACATGTCGCCTGAGCAGGGCA
>CP070727.1:910430-913815 GCA_020350885.1 bacterium
GATTCGGCGTTATCTGTCGCTCTTTGTGTCGAAGCAATTGGTAAAGAAAAAGTTTTCGGATTGATTCTTCCTGAGAAGGAATCCAATCCTGTAAGTGCCGAATATGCAGCAAAGCATGCGAAACAACTGGGCATAGAGACAGAGACGGTCGACATAACGCCTACGCTCGAAGCATTCGGGACATATCGTAAGAGAGATGATGTGATAAAGGAAGTGTTTCCCAAATATGACAGTGAATCCAAATCAAAAATTACCCTTCCGGCCGACTTGCTCTCCAAAGATTCATTTAACTTTTTTACTCTGAAAATTGAAGACAGCAAGGGAAATGTGAAATCCGCAAGGCTGAATAAAAAATCGCTCAATGGGATTGTGGCCGCCACCGATTCAAAGCAAAGAACCCGGATGATGCATCTTTACTATTACGCGGAAAAGATGAATTACATTGTATGCGGCACAACCAACAAAACCGAAGTCATAGAAGGCTTTTTTGTAAAATACGGGGATGGCGGAGTGGATATTGAGCCGCTCAGTCATCTCTTTAAAACCCAGGTATATCAACTCTCGGAACACCTTGGAGTAATTCGTGAAATCATAGAAAGAGCTCCGAGTCCCGACACGTGGAGTTTTCAGGTAAGCGACGAAGAATTCTATTTTCGCATCCCTTATGAGATACTCGATTTATTGCTCTTTGCTTGGGAATATAACATTCCTACTGAACGAGTGTGTGAGGTTATGGATTTAGGCGCGGAACAGGTAAAAAGGGCGATGAGAGACTTTAACGCCAAGTACAATGCGACCAGACATCTCAGGCAGTTACCGCCGACACTTGAATAGGAGAATTAAATGCATAACCACAAGTTTCACAATTCATTAGATATAAAGGATACGTTTGTTATATTTTTTATCTTCTGTATGGTTGGAAGCATTTGTGTTGCTCGCGAGATTTACGTTGACGCCGGTTCGCAGGCCGAAACGGCGGATGGTTCGAAGGCTCAGCCGTTCAAGACCATCACAGAAGGATTGAATATCATCAAGGCTGGAGATACTGTGATTGTACGAGAAGGGATTTATCGCGAATCAGTACGAGTACCTGGAGGAGAGTCTAATAATTCAGTAACCCTCAAGGCAGCCGAGGGAGAGCGTGTTGTTCTTTCCGGTGCCGTACCTGTTACTGGATGGGAGAAGCATCGGGAAAACGTATATGTAACGGTGCTGGATTTCAAACCGGAAAAGCTGTTTGTGGCCTACAGACCACAGCCGATGGCGCGCGAGCCGAACGAGGGTTGGTGGCGTGCCATGGCTGTCGATGATATGACGATAACTGATACCAGGAATCTTAAGACACTCGGGCACAATCTGGTTGCGGAAGAAGCCTACGTCTGGACAATAGCTGGTAACATGTTTTTTACTTTGCCGGTGACTTCGCTAGACCGCGCAAACGGTAAACTTACAGTCGAACGCACGACAGACTGGATGCAGCTTAAGGCAGATGACCGCTATTTCCTGCAGAACCACCCGAGCCTGATCGATTCACCTGGCGAATGGGCCGTTCAGGAAGAGGGCGGCAAGTTCCGGGTCTACTTCCAGCCGGAGAGACCGGCGATGCTGGACATCGTCGAAGCCCCCCGCGAGTCGCGACCGGTCCTCAGTGTTCGCGGTGCAAACTACGTCACGATTTCCGGCTTGGAGATCGTCGCAGGCGCTAGGAACGGCATTGAGGTCATGCAATCTGAGAATGTTGTAATCAGTAATTGTATATCGCACAACCACGGTTTCATAGGAATATTCCTTCGTAGTGTCAAAGATGTGATTGTCCGGCATAATATCTCCATGCATAATGACTACGGTGTCGCACTGCACACAGCAACGAATTTGACCGTGGAGGAGAATGAAATTGCCTACAATACTACGGACGGACTCATTATCTCATGGAACTCGACGAATGTTGATATCCGGCGCAACTACATTCACCATCATTTGTTGTGGGGCCACCCCGACAACATTCAGCTTTATAATGATGTCAAGAAAGTTCGTTTCATTGATAATCTGCTTATCGCTGGTGGACATTCGATCATGCTGGCAGGTACCTCCGATGGTCTAATAAAGGGTAACATGATTGTCGGCTCTGCAGCCTATTCCGTCAACTTAGCTGCTGACAACTATCATGTCCATAATAACACCATCGCCTTTACTGGCTACGGCTGTATGAACCTCCGTGGCAATGAATACGATGTGCAGGAGAACATCTTCATGACAGGGGATGCAAGCTGTATATTCCCCGTGCGTGGTGTGAAGGATTACGTTGGAGACCGCAACCTGCTTTACAATGCATCGCAACTGGCTCGAAAGACCGTCGTAGTATCAGATAAGGGGTGGCACCGGAATTTCCCAGACTATCAGAGGTCCACCGGATATGATCGTCACAGTGTCTACGGCGATCCCGAATTCCGCAATGCGCCTAAAGCTTTCGCTGTGCTTGACTTTCGACGGATCGTTGACTGCACGCGTGCCAAATTTTATCTCGGGAGCAGCGCCATGTCCTTCAGGGTAGGCGATACTGTCGAAGTGGATTTTGACGGTGTCGGTAGGAAGGTCATGAATCGCAATAACGAGACGATTACCGTATCGCCCGAACTTCGGACCAAGCCTCTCAAACCCATTCTGATCTGTAACTGGGGACAGAATAGCGATCTGTCGCTGGATCTTCGGCTAACGTCCGGAAGTCCCGGTGCGAAACTAAGCTCATCGGGCGGCCCTGTAGGATCTACAATCGACATAAATGCCTATCGACGAGGAGATTTCAATGCCGACGGAATAAGAGATCTGCCGAATATGCCGCCCGAACTTAAACCAGAGAGTGAAGAAAAGCAAGATACAGCAATAGTACTCAAGTCTGTTGATGAAAAGTAGCCTTTTTATTGCTGCTTGGTCGAAGGTAGGGTGTAATTAACAGAATGTAATATTGCAAGCATCAGCGGTAGAGAGTAGACGATTATGAAGAGCGGAACACAAAAATCGAAGAAAACAATCAGGAATTATATTGTGAACGTAGGAGTAGCTCTATTTTCAATATTTCTATGTTGCCTTATTGCTGAGGGTGTTATCCGGATTCTTAAGAAAGACACGATGGTTCTTTTCCCTCGTTATCACACTGATGCTCAATACGGGGAATATAAGATCCGGAGACTAAGGCCGAATTCGGAATTCTGGCATACTAGTGTTGACGGATCATGGAAGTTCACAACCAACAAACAAGGTTTCCGAAGTGATTATGATTTCAGTTCCGATAAGCCGTCTGACGTGCTTCGTATTATTGCGCTTGGCGATTCGCATACACAGGGATATGAAGTCAGTCAGGACAGCACATATTCAGCAATTATTGAAA
>CP070727.1:913915-977859 GCA_020350885.1 bacterium
ACAAAGTGTTAACCATGTGTCCGGAATACACCCGGTGGAAAATGGCGCGCCCGACAGGATTCGAACCTGTGACCCCTGCCTTCGGAGGGCAGTACTCTATCCAGCTGAGCTACGGGCGCTCTGTTTCTCTTTGAGCAGCTCGGTCGCGAGCTCCTCCCGCAATCCCCCCCGCCCCCCGAGCATCCGGGCGATCTCGCCTACCCTCGACTCACCCGTGAGTACCGACGCCGAGGCGGTCGTACGTCCGTCTCGCACCCTTTTGCGTACTGCGACATGATGGGCCGCGAACGCCGCCACCTGGGGAAGGTGCGTGATACAGATGATCTGGTACCGCTTCGCAAGATCGTTCAATCGCTGGGCGATGACCTTTCCCAAATCCGCTCCGAGCCCGACATCGATCTCATCGAAGATGAGTGTCGGAATGCCGCGCTCCTCGATCTGTAGCTTTTTCAGCACGAGTGTGATTCTCGATAGCTCGCCTCCCGATGCCACTTCATCAAGCGGATGCATCTGTTCTCCCACATTTGTCCGGATCTCGAACGCGACCTTATCCCACCCACAATCGGTCAGGTGGAGATCGTTGCCGTGTGTATCTTCATCGCCGACATCCAACCGTTCGATCCTCGTGCGAAAGAGCGCTCCCTTCATGCCGAGCCGGTGGAGCTCCTCTGTGACCTCCCGATCGAGTCTCCGTGCGGCCTTTGTGCGCCGTGTCGACAGGGAATCGAGAAGGGGAACGAGGGCCGTACGGACAGCTTCCAGTTCACGCTCGGCCTCTGCGATCTCTTCCGACCCATCCTCGAGCGACCGCAATACGTTACGGAGCTCGTCACGCCGTTCGATCAGGCCGTCCCCGTCGAGCCCGTACTTCCTCCCCGCCCGCTGCACCTTCGCCAGCCGTTCCTGAAGCTGCTCCAGATCGGCGGGTTGATCCTGGACCTCGTCGAGCGAGCGGTCGATGCCTCTCAGTATCTCCTGTACCGTTATACGGACCGCTTCGAGCTCGACTATCGTATTCTGCCATGAATCATCGATAGATGAAAGCCCTTTCAAAACCTTCTCCGCTGCGGTGAGCTTCTCGACAACCGATCCTTCCTCACCACCGAGCGACTCCCTGCACTGCACGAGACCGGCGCTGTAACGGTGTATATTCTCGGATCGGGCAATCTTTCTCTTCAGTTCCTCGTCGAGGCCCGGCTCGAGCCCGAGATCCTCCAGCTCACGCAGCTGGAACCGGAGAAATTCCTCTTGTTCTTGGTGTTTCTTCTCCCTTTGCCGTAGATCCTCGAGGTGGCCGGCGAGCACCCGGTAGCGTTCGATCAATGAGACTGCATCACCCAGCAATCCTCCATAGTCCCCCCAGGAGTCCAGATAGCGGATATGGTTTGCGGTATCGAGCAGCTCCTGCTGACGGTGCTGTCCATGAAGCTCCAGGAGAGACAGGGCGGCCTCCCTCGCAACCGCATTCGTGGTCACGACGCCGTTTATCCAGATACGGCTCTTCCCCTCAGCCGATAGCTCCCGCTTGATAGAGAGCGCTTCGTCGCCGCCATCCATGGCAAGACTGTCCCGCATCGTCCAGTCGTCCGGCACCGTGAATGTTCCCTCGACGGTCAGCTTCTCGGCACCGTGCCTCAATAGCGATCTGCGCCCCCTCCCCCCCGAGAGCAGTTCGACCGCCGTAAGGATGATCGACTTTCCCGCGCCGGTCGATCCCGTCAATACGTTCAGACCATCATCGAACGGGATCACGGCGTCCTCGACGACCGCCAGATTCCTGATCCGCAATTCCTGAAGCATCACAACCACCCTTCCCAATAGGCTTACACCTGCCGCAATACACCACCCCACCTGAGCTTCCGGCGAACGAGATCGTAGAAGTTATACCCCTCGGTTACGATCAGCTTGGTCACCTTCGGATAGCGTTTGAAGTGGATCGAATCCCCCGCTCGTACCTCGCAACCCTGCTGGCCGTCCACGGTCAGGAGCGTTTCGTGCCCCTCGGAGACCACCTCGATCGTACACACCTCATCCCCGCTCACAACTATCGGGCGAACCGACAGGGAGTGGGGATAGAGGGGCGTGAGGATGAAGGCATCAACGGTGGCGGGATTCACGATCGGTCCGCCGGCGGAGAGCGAATATGCAGTCGAACCGGTCGGTGTCGAAACGATCACACCATCGGCGAGGTACTCTCCCAGAATAACACTGTCCACCAGTGTCTTGATATGGATTACCCTCGAGACACCCGATCCGTGAATGACGATATCGTTCAATGCACTGTACCGCTTCCTCACCGATTCACCTTCTACGAGCGTGACCTCGAGACGTAACCGATCCTGAATCTCGTACCGGCCTTCGAACAGATCCTCTACCGCCCGCAACGGATCATCCTCCGTGAGAAAGCCGAGGCTCCGTATCTTGATACCGAGAAGCGGGATCTCCTCGTTCTCCACGAGCCGGGAGGCCACCAGCAATGTCCCATCGCCTCCAAGGGCGATCACCACCTGACAGCCGCCGAACGAATCAACAGGATCGATCATATCACTGACGAGCCCGGCCGTGGCCTCGTTGCCAACGACGGTCACGTTCCGGGGGAGTGCCCGCAATACCGACAGCACGACCTCTCGAATCTCACTCTTGCGTACATTGGCGACCATGCCGATTTTCTCGATCTTCATGACGGGCCTCCGATAGTTTATGACGACCGAGCGGTCGACAGCTCCCGGATCCGTGCTGCTATGCGTTGAGATGTGAGCCTGAACTCCTCGAGCAGAAGATCCCGCTTGCCGTGAGGCACGAATTGATCGGGAAGACCTATTCGCAGCAACTGATTTTTCATTCCCCTATCGGCAAGCAGCTCCGCCACCGCGTCACCGAAACCGCCGATCAGTGCGTTCTCCTCGAGCGTGATGATCGGGGCACCACCACTCGCCCGGTCTATGATGAGCTCCTCGTCGATCGGCTTGATAAACCGCGCATTGACGACGGCTGCATTCACCCCTTCATTTTGGAGAATCTCGTGCGCTTCGATTGCGGGCTCGACCATCGTGCCCAGTGCGAGGATCGTTGCATCCCCACCCTCGGCCAGCACGACCCCCCTGCCGATCACGATGGGTGCCAGGTCACCGGTCGCGCCGCCGTGTACGGCCCCGCGCGGGAAACGGAGTGCGATGGGCCCCTCGTCGTAGAGCCGGACCGTCTCAAGCATCCACTGCAACTCCTTTCCGCCGCACGGTGTCATTACGACCATCCCGGGTATGATGCGCAGGTAGCTGAGATCGAACGTACCGTGGTGGGTCGGACCGTCTTCGCCCACGATACCTGCCCGGTCGAGGATAAACCGCACCGGAAGGCGCTGCAGGGCGACATCGTGGATGATCTGATCGTAGCTGCGCTGGAGGAAGGTCGAGTATATGGCTACGAACGGTTTCAAACCAGCCCTGGCGAGCCCCGCTGCAAAGGTGACCGCATGCTGTTCGGCGATGCCGACATCAAAGAACCTGTCGGGAAACTCTTCCGCAAACACCGCAAGACCGGTGCCTTCCTTCATGGCCGCGGTGATGGCGACGATCTTCTCGTCCTTCCTGGCGAGCTCGATCAGTCGTTCCCCGAAGACATCGCTGTAGGTGAGATGTTTCGAGTTGCTCCTCGAATTACCGGTCGTTTTGTAGAAGCTCCCGATACCGTGAAACTTTTCGGCATCCCGTTCCGCGAATGAATACCCTTTCCCCTTCTTCGTGACGACATGTACGAGGACGGGGCCGGGCATTTGCCTGAGCTGGCCGAACGTCTCTACGAGCTGATCGATACTGTGCCCGTCGAGCGGACCGAGGTACCGGAGCCCCAGCTCCTCGAAGAGTATGGTCGGAACGACGAGATTCTTGATACTCTCCTTGATGCGCCGGGCGAGTGATCTCGCCCTCCCGCCCAGCGTGGGTATCTTGCCGAGGAGCTCCCACACATCCGCCTCGAGTTGCAGGTAGAGCCTCTTCGTCGTTATCTTGGTCAGGTACCGGGCCAGGGCGCCGACGTTCTTCGATATCGACATCTCGTTGTCTTTCAGAACGATGATAAAGCGTTTCTTTTTGAGGTGGCCGACCTGATTGATCCCCTCGAATGCAATACCGCCCGAGAGCGCACCGTCCCCGACTACGGCGATAATGAAGTTTTTATCCTTTCTGATATCCCGGGCGACGGCGAGACCGAGCGCCGCCGAGATGGCGGTACTCGCATGTCCCACGCCGAAGACGTCATGCTCGCTCTCGAAGATACTGGGAAAGCCGCTGATACCATCCTTTGTGCGGATATTCCGAAACTGTTCCCGCCGTCCTGTGATGATCTTGTGTGCGTAGCTCTGGTGGCCGACGTCCCAGAGGATCTTGTCCCGGGGTGAATCGAAAACGTAATGCAGGGCCAGGGCGATCTCCACCGAGCCGAGGCTCGAGGCGAGATGACCGCCGCGGCTTGAGATGATCTCGATGATGTACTTTCTGATCTCGGCACTGAGGACCTCGAGTTGCCGCAGGGTGAGCTTCTTGATATCCGACGGTGAATCTATGCTGTCGAGCAATGTACTCATTGTTCACCTCTGCGCGATACGCTACATGAGAATGAATGCTCCGGCCAGGCCGAGGAGGACGCCGCTCATCACATCGAGCGGTCTGTAATGGAGCACCCGGAGTCTCTGGTCCCGTTCGATCGCACCGCTCCCATCGAGGCTCGAAAGTATCTTGTTGAGTACATCGACCTGTTTCCGTTTCTCACCTTTCAGCCGCATGGTATCGTAGACGATCATGGCGCTGTAGGTCGTCACGAGTGAAAAGAGTATCGAGGAGTACCCGTACTTGATGCCTATGCCTGCAGAAAGTGAGCTGAAGACGGCGGAGTGGAGGTTCGGCAACCCGCCTGTCTGAAAGAATCGGCCGATTGCAATTCGTTTATCCAAAAATGAATACAACAATACCTTCATACATTGGATGAAGGCGCCACATATGATCGGCACTAGAAAGATGTGCTTGTAGAGATACTGCCTGAACATTTCAGGACACCCGCTTACCGATCAAAGAGAAGAGCTGACCGAGGTAGCCCGCATCCCCCATATCTCTGATCGCTGCAACCGATTCCTCGATCAACTCATGTACCACCCGGCGGGATCCGTCTATTCCGAAGACGGCCGGATGCGTTATTTTCCCCCTTTTCGAATCCTTCCGCAAGCCTTTTCCCATGAGGTCTTCCGATCCCTCGATATCCAGGATATCGTCGACGATCTGGAAGGCATAGCCGACCTTCCGTCCTACCGCCATGATCCCCGTGAGACGCTCCGCCCCGCACCCGGCCAGGCATGCACCTATCCCGAGTGAAGCGGCGATGAGCTGTGCGGTCTTGCGGAGATGGATGAAGTCGACGAGCTCCGGTGTGGCCGTTTTACCTTCTCCCTCAAGGTCCGCCACCTGTCCGCCGACCAGGTACAGGGAACCGGCGGTCTGCGCCAGTATGCGAAGTGATCCAAGAACCCGTTCCTGGGGCGCCTCGGTACGGGCGAGAACTTCAAATGCCCGGGCCTGAAGGGCGTCCCCGGCAAGGATGGCCGTTGCCTCACCGAACCGAACGTGACACGACGGTTTTCCCCTTCGAAGATCATCGTCGTCGAGGGAGGGCAGATCGTCGTGAATGAGCGTATACGCATGGAGGATCTCGAGGGCACAGGCCGCATCGAGCGAACCTTGGGGATACGGATCCCCGAAGAGACGGTGCGAGGCGCAACAGAGGATGCCGCGCAGCCGCTTCCCCCCTCCCAACGTCGCATACCGCATTGCACTATGGAGCGAGACGGGTAGCTCCTGCTCCGACGGGAGCAGTACGGCCAGACGCCGCCCGATCATCTCCCGATCGGTCTGCAACTGCTTCTCGAACTCTTTGACTTGCATAGCGTTACGAATCGTTACCGCCCTCGTCGATCCTGGCCGTGAGCTTCTGGATCCGTTGATCCGCTTCGTCGAGAATGCCCTTGCACATCGTACCGAGCTTCATCGCTTCCTCATAGAGTTTTATACTCTCTTCGAGAGGAACTTCGCCCTCCTCGAGGCGCCTGACGATCTCCTCGAGCCTTCCGAGCGCCTGTTCGAAGCTCATCTTTTTGGCCATGCCGTTCCCTTCCTTGTCCTTCGAACGATGCAGCGTGCGGCACCGTCGTAAAAATTCACCGTTAACGGATCGTCCTTCGACAATCCTTTCGACCGCCCGATGATCGTGTCATCCCCCGGAGACGTACAGTAGGTGTATCCCCGCTTCAGAACACCACGGGGATGGAGCCCGCGCAGCGCCCGCATTCTGGCCTCAACCTCCCGGCGATGGATGGCCGCACGGGCCGAGATCGCAACCTTCAGAACTGATAGATACCGGTTGACGGCCTCCTTGCGGGATGCGATCCGTGCACCGGGTCCCTCGAGTGATAGGCGTTGTAGGTTCCATGCAATGCAGGTCTCCAGATCCCTGATACGCCTCTCAATGCCGCCGGCAAGCTGCATCGTCGATCGTTCGACACTCCGCATGCCCCGGCCGTAGCGATCCTTCCACCATGCGCTCAGGCGTCCCGCCAGATCATCAATCCGCAGGGTGGCACGCTCGATCCTGTGCGCGAGCACGGGGAAGGAACTGCTCCTCAGAAGAAACTCGAGCACACGCAAACGGTCATCGGCCGCATTCCGGAAAAGCTCCCCAAGCCGTACGAGTGTCTGCTCGAGACCGTCCTCCACCTCGGTGATCAAGGGGGCGGCGAGCTCCGCCGCCGCGGTCGGTGTGGCCGCCCTGATGTCGGCGACGTAATCGGCTATGGTCGTGTCGATCTCGTGACCGATCCCCGTTATCACGGGACGGGACGAGCCCGCAATCGCCCGGGCGACCGGCTCGGTGTTGAAGCTCCATAGGTCCTCGATGCTCCCTCCGCCACGGGCAAGGATGACGAGATCAGCCCCCTCGATGCCATTCGCAATCTCGAAGGCCCTCACGATCGACCGGACCGCATGCGGCCCCTGCACGTCGACACCGATATGGACGACCTCGGCGACCGGCCACCGGCGTGCGAGTGTATCGAGCATGTCCTCGATCACGGCGCCCGTCGGCGAGGTGATGACGACGATCCGCCGGGGATAGGATGGAATCTCCCGCTTCCGCTCGGGAGCGGTCAGCCCCTCTTCCATGAGTTTCTGAAGCAGCCGCCTGAACTCGAGCTCCATCGCCCCCCTGCCGGCGGGCTCGAGCGAGTAGACGACAACCTGTGTCCGTCCGCTACCGCTGTAGTGTGTGATCCGTCCCGAGGCGACGGCGAGCATGCCGTCGGCTGGCTCGAAGGCAAGCAATGCTGCGTAGCGACGAAAGACCACCGCAGCCAACGTGCTCGATTCGTCGCGCAGGCTGAAGTAGCAGTGACCGGAGCTGTGTGCCCTGAAGTTTGAAATCTCGCCGATGATACGCACCGTCGGGAATTCCGATTCGAGGCTCTGGCGAATCGCCTCGCTGATCTCGGTGACGGTATAGATATCGTCCCGGCCGTTCGGAATCGTCTCACGCCAGTCGTTACTGTTCATCGATCGCTCTCTGGGCCCACTGCGCCGCCGTCAGCGTGTTCTTCATGAGCATCGCTATCGTCATGGGCCCCACCCCTCCGGGGACCGGGGTGATACGGGAGACCTTCTGCACAACGGCGTCGAAATCGACATCCCCCACCCAGCGGTATCCCTTCTTTGCAGACGGATCGGTGATACGGTTCGTGCCGACATCGATCACAACCGCCCCCTCCATGACCATATCCGCGGTTATGACCTTCGGCTGCCCGACCGCGGCCACTAGAATATCTGCCTCCCGCGTTACGGCGGCAAGATCCACTGTCTTCGAGTGTGCTATCGTCACCGTTGCATTTCCGTGCCCGCCCTTCATGGATAGAAGCAGTGCGAGCGGTTTTCCGACAATGATGCTTCTACCGACGATCACAGCCCGCTTGCCGGCGGTCTCGACATCGTAGCGGTCGAGCAACTCGATGATACCCTGCGGCGTGCATGGAACGAAGCGCGGTTTGTCGGCCGCGAGGCGTCCCATATTGTAGGGGTGAAATCCATCGACATCCTTGTCGGGGGAGATCCGTTCGATAATGTGCTGCTGGTCTATCTGCGGCGGGAGGGGCAGCTGCACCAAGATCCCGTGAACGGAGGAATCGCCGTTCAGCCCGTCCACCCTCTCGAGCAGCTCCTCCTCGCTCGTCGATGCGGGAAGCTCGATATGGATCGAGCCGATACCGCACCGCTCACATGCCTTCACCTTGCTGTGCACGTAGCTATGCGAGGCGGGATCGTCGCCGACGATCACGACGGCAAGCCTCGGCTGCTCGTACTCTTTGACGAACCGCTCGACGTCCTGAGCGACTTCCCGGAGTATCGCCGCCGCCGTTTCCTTTCCGTTAATCAGCTTCCCCTCAACATTGATCGTCACTCTTCGCCTCCTCTATCACCCTGTGCACTCTTTCAACCGTAACCGCATTCCCCGACTCCTCGTCCACCTCTACGAAGAACGCATCGATGAACGGCTCCTCCCTGGCCACATCGAACCGTACGGGTAATCCGTAGAGGAACCGGTTTATGACCAGCTCCTTCTTCACCCCGATAATCGAATTCGACGGCCCGACCATCCCGATGTCGGAGATATAGCCGGTGCCGCCGTCCAGTATATGCTCGTCTGCTGTCTGCACATGCGTGTGCGTGCCCGCAACGGCACTTACCCTGCCGTCCAGGTAATACCCGATGGCGAGCTTCTCGCTAGTCGCCTCGGCGTGGAAGTCCAGCAGTATCACATTGATGTCGGACGGCAACTCAGCCAGAATTGCATCGGCCTTCCGGAACGGACAATCGATCGGCTTCATGAACGTGCGTCCCTGGAGATTGACGACGCACACACGAACGTCATCCACATCCCGAATGAGATATCCCCTCCCCGGAACTCCGGGTGGATAGTTGGCCGGACGGAGAATATCGTCTCTCGAATCGAGCAGTGCGATCCCCTCCCGCTTATCCCACACATGATTACCGCTCGTCATGACATCGACACCGGCGCCGGCTATTTCATCGATTACCTTTTTGGTGATCCCGAAGATACCGGCCGCGTTCTCCACATTCCCGATACAGAGGTCCACACGGAACTCTTCGCGCAGGGCCGGGAGCCCGATTCCCAGCACCCGCCTGCCCGTCCTTGAGATGATATCACCGATAAACAGTACCCGTATCATGGGATTGAGCCATCACTCCGTTTCGTACAAGATCATAGATGAATGAGTCCAGAAAAGAATGATCGATCCCGATTCAGGATGGTGGTGCCGCCTTACTCTTCCCGGTTGCAACGCATGCAGTGTTACCGGGCGTAGTCGACCGCCCGGGTCTCACGGATCACAACCACCTTGATCTGGCCGGGATACTCCATGTCGTCCTCGATCTTCCGGGTAATCTCGGTGGCAAGCTGGACCGCATGTGCGTCATCAACCTTTCTGTGGCTCACGAGTATTCTGATTTCACGACCGGCCTGGATGGCGTAGGACTTTTCGACCCCATCGAACGCGTCGGCGATCTTTTCGAGCTTCTCCAGTCTCCGGATATAATTCTCGAGCGTTTCCCGCCTGGCACCCGGTCTCGCTCCCGAGATCGCATCCGACGCCGAGATGATATGCGTGATCAGTGAGGTCGCTTCGATATCCTCGTGGTGCGCCGCCACTGCATTGATGATCGTCTCGTTCTCGCCGTACCGTTTGACGAGCTCCGCCCCGATCTCGGCGTGGGGGCCTTCCATCTCGTGATCCGCCGCCTTCCCGATGTCGTGCAGCAGGCCCGCCCGCTTGGCTATCTGGGGATCGAATCCCAGCTCGCTGGCGAGCAGGCTCGATATGAATGCGACCTCTTTCGAGTGTTGCAGGACGTTCTGCCCGTAAGATGTTCTGTACTTGAGCCTTCCGAGGAGCTTCACGAGCTCGGGGTGCAGCGCGTGTATATTGAGATCGAGAGAGGTCTGCTCACCCACCTCCCTGATCTCCTCCATCAGCTCCTTCCGGGTCTTCTCGACGACCTCCTCGATTCTGCCCGGGTGGATGCGGCCGTCCTTGACGAGCTTCTCGAGGGCGAGGCGCGCGACCTCCCGTCTGATCGGATCGAATCCCGAGAGGATCACCGCCTCCGGCGTATCATCGATGATGACGTCGATCCCGGTTGCGTTCTCGAAGGCCCTGATGTTCCTCCCCTCACGTCCGATGATCCGCCCCTTCATCTCGTCGTTCGGCAGGTCGACGACCGAGACCGTCGACTCGACGACATGATCGGCCGCACACCGCTCGATCGCCAGGGTGAGGATCTCACGGCTCTGCTTGACGGCGTTCCGCTCGGCTTCGTCCCTGATCTCCTTGATGCGTTTTGCCGCTTCCAGGCGCGCCTCGTTCTCGAGATTCGTTATCAGGAGCTTCTTTGCCTCCTCCTGGCTCATGCCGGCGATCTTCTCGAGCTTCTCATTCTGCCTCTGAAGCAGCGTGTTCAGATCATCGTTCCTCTTCGAGACGTTCTGGAGCTTGATGTCGAGTACCTTCTGCTTTTCGTTGAGATCGAGCTCGCGTTTTTCCAGAAAGTCCACCTTCCGGTTGACATTCTGTTCCTTCTCCTCGAGCCTTCGCTCCATCTTCTTGATTTCCTGCCGTGTCTCTTGGGTATCCTTCTCGAACCGCAGCTTGGCCTGGTACCATTCGTCCTTGGCCTCGAGAAGCGCCGCTTTCTTCTGGGTGTCGGCTTCGCGTTGCGCATCGGCAATAATGGCATCAGCCAGCTTCTGGGTATGTCTCATGTGGCTCGCCGAGATCTTCTTGTTCATAAGCCAACCGAAGACGAACCCGAGAAACAGAACGAGGATCCCCGCTGAGATGTAAAAATATATATTATCCATTACAACTTGCCTGACTGTCCACCAGGGCGGCTCACCTCCATCATTTGCATTCTTGCTCGTAACTCAATGTCAATACGCATATGAGTCCTATCGAGATTGCCTGTGTTGTGGGGAGATGAAGGCGTGTGGGATTAAGAAATTCCCCACTCGATGCCGTGTGTGAAGAATCCTTTTAAGCCCATACGAAAGGTGGATGCCCTCACGACCGGTTCAGCCTTCCCGGTCTCGGCGGGCCTGACATCACCGGCCAGATATCGGGCTTCCGGGCTCAAAGTGTTGGCTAAAAAATATCTTCTCCATCACGTACATGGTAGGGAATCTTTGTTCACATCTTCTCATATCTGCATCTTCTCATTCCCACAATGAAGCCAACCAATGATCTGCAGGATGGAAGCGTACAGTTACACACCGATCTTTTCATCTACGATCTTGCTCAGCCGCGCCGCCTCCCCCTCGAGCTTCTTCTCCGCCATCTTTCGCGCCTCCTGCTCCTGGTGAAGCTCATCGGTGATATTGAGAGCTGTCAATATGGCAATGCGTGACTGTGACATGATCCCGCTTGAATGGGCGATCTCTCGCATCTTCTGATCCACATATCCAGCTATCTTGTGGATATACTGAGGATCGCCAACTCCTTTTATTTTATACTCTTGACCAAAAATCTCCACCTTCTCGGTGCTTTTTTCGGTCATCCTCTCTCCCTCGTAAAGATCGCCGTGAAACCAACAACCACCCTGCTGCCCGAACCCCAACCTTGCTTGGCTGTGAGCTTACACATCGAGTTGGTCTAGCTTTGCCAGCATCTCCTCGATCTTTTTCTTTATCTCCTCTCTACTGGTATCAGAATCCGTTTTACCCTTGTGGGTTTTTTGCAAACGTTTCAGTTCTTTCGCTAACTCCTCATTTTTAATATACAACGATTCCATTTTCCCTTTCAACTCTTTATTGGCTTCCTCGATAGTATTTTTTTCACGGCGGAGACGATCGATTAACTCCGCTGCTTTATTGATCTTAGCCTCTAACGCCTCGAAGCTGGCAACTCCGGTCTCCCCCATGACGTCCTTCTTCCTCTTATCTCCGTAATGTCACCTGCAGTTCCCGGTTCAGATCTGAGAGGATCTTCTCTATCTCTCTGTCGACATCGCTATCAGCGAGGGTACCCTCCTTCGAGCGGAAACTCAAGCGAAACGTGTAACTTCTTTTGGATTCGCCCAGATGGCCTCCCGTATAGTAATCGAAGAGGCGGATCGATTCAAGATATTTCGTGCTGCGCACGATGACATTTTGTATATCGGCGAATGCAACCCTCTCCCCGGCCACCAGGCAGAGGTCCCGCTTGACGAGAGGATAGGGGCTCGTCCTGCTGTACCCTAGCTCGCCCCTCGCCGAAACGGGAAGGGCATCGATCAGAAGATCGAAGTAGTATACCGGTGTTTCGATCCCGTAACGCCCGGTGACATGCCGGGGAATCCGGCCGCCTTCCGCAAGCTGGCGACCCTTGACTACCCATTTGTATACGAATGGATGGTTATCGTTTTCGGTGGGAAGCATCCGTACATCCGTGGATACCCCGAGTCGATCGAGCAGTGCCTCGAGCTCACCCTTCATATCGAAGTAGTCAACCCGGCGCTGCTGTTCGATCCACTGCAGCGGATCGGCCTTTCTGGCGAGGGCCGCCGCAACATGGAGCTCCTCGTTCGGAAGTCCCGAGCCCGATTGCGCCCGGAGAAATGTCTTGCCGTATTCGAATATCCTCATCCCCTCCTGCTCGGTCGGGGAGTTCCGCTGGATAACGCCGAGCAGTCCGGGCACGAGGGATGTTCTCAAAACCGACTGCGCGGCGGTCAATGGATTGGCGATCTCGATCGGCCTGCAACGCGGATCCGTCTCCCCCCAGCCGAACTTCACCGGATCCTCGGGGTCCATGAACGAGCTCGTTACGACCTCGGCGAAGCTCCTCGATGCCAGATAGGCGCATATCCGTTCGTTCCGTATGTCCGCAGGGGATACGGTTGCAAAGACGGTGCCCCTCGAACTGCTTTCCCGCCCGATGTTATCGTATCCGTATACACGGGCCACCTCTTCGATCAGATCGATCTCCTCCCTGAGATCCCTCCTGAAGGTCGGCACGGAGACCGTAACGTTGTTCCCCGAGGCGGTTGCCCCGAGTGCCAGGCGTCCGAGCAGGGAGACGATCTCGCCGGAGGTGAGATGGGTTCCCATCACCCGGTTCGCCTGTTTTGTCCGCAGTGCCACGGTCCGCTCCCCGATACTTCCGGGATCGGCGAGGGACTCCGCGTACTGGGGGACCGGGCGCCCAGCGCCCAGCTCCCGGATGAGGAAGCATGCCCGCTCGAGGGCTTGGAGGGTGATGCCGATATCCCCCTCCCGTTCGAACCGGTATGAAGCCTCCGTTTCGAGCCTGAAACGCTCCTTTGCACGCCTCACGAGGCGCGGCTCGAACATGGCGCTCTCGAGCAGGATCCGCCTGGTGCCCTCCCGTATCTCGGTATCGCTTCCGCCCATCACCCCGGCGAGGGCGACGGGACGCTCCCCGTCGGCAATCACGAGGATCTCCCGGTCGAGCTCCCGCGTGATACCGTCCAGCGTACGAAGGTCCTCACCCTTCCTCGCCCTCCGCACCACGATTGTCTCCCGGCGCAATGTATCCAGATCGAACGCATGGAGGGGCTGGCCCATCTCCATGAGCACGAAGTTCGTGATATCGACGATATTGTTCACGGGTTTGACCCCGGCTGCGGTGAGAAGATTCTTGAGCCATTCGGAAGAAGGCCCGATTGTTACATCCTCCACGAAGGCAGCTGTGTACCGGGGACAGTCCGCACCGTCCTCGACACTGAGGTCGAACGTCGAGCCTGCGGCGAGCTCCAACCTCTCCGGTTCGCCGAGCGGGCGCCTGTAGAGTGCTGCGATCTCACGGGCGACGCCGATGTGCGAGAGCAGATCCGGACGGTTCGGGGTCACCTCGATATCGAGGATGTAATCGCTCGTGCCGAGCCGCCCTTCGAGACTCGTGCCGGGTGTCTCCTCGAAATCGAGCTCCATGATCCCTTCGGCATCCTCACCGATCATGAGCTCCTTCTCGGAGCAGATCATACCCTCCGATACCTCTCCGCGGATCTTGGTACGCTTGATCTTGAATCCGCCGGGCAGTACGGCGCCGTGTACGGCAACGGGCACGCCCAGGCCTGGGCGTACGTTTGCAGCGCCGCAGACGATACGGAGCGGCTCCCCGCTTCCCGCATCGACGGTGCAGAGGCTCAGCCTGTCGGCCTTCGGGTGCCTCTGAACCTCGAGCACCTTCCCGAAGACTATGCCTGAGAAGTCGGGTGCAAGATTTGTAACCTCCTCGACGTTCAGGCCGAACATCGAGAGATCGTCCGCAAGAAGATCGACGTCCTCATCGATCTCGACGTAGCGCTTCAACCAGTTGAGGCTGACCTTCATTCCACCACCCCCGCCCATGATTCGGTCCAGAACTGCCGGAGGAACCTGAGATCGTTCGCGAGAAACCTTCTGATGTCATCGATACCGTACTTGAGCATGGCGATCCGCTCGATACCCATTCCGAAGGCGAATCCCGTGTACGCATCTGGATCGTACCCTGCATACCTGAAGACATGCGGGTGCACCATTCCCGCCCCCATGATCTCGATCCATCCGGCCTTCCCGCAGATCTGACACCCACTCCCCTTGCACCCAAAGCAGGACATATCGACCTCTGCACTCGGCTCGGGGAAGGGGAAGAAGTGCGGGCGGAACCGGACCTTAGCATCCATACCGAAGAAGGAGCGTATGAAGAAGGTTACATCGTTGCGGAGATCACCCAGCGATACGTCGGTGTCCACGTAGAGCCCTTCCATCTGGTAGAACTCGGATGCATGGGACGGATCGGGAGATTCGTTTCTGTAGACGCGACCTGGAGAGATGATCCTGAGCGGCGGTTCGTGCTTCTCCATGTAACGCACCTGCACGGGAGAGGTCTGTGTTCTGAGAAGGATATCACGGTTGATATAGAATGTATCCTGAAGGTCGCGCGACGGATGATCCGGCGGGAAATTCAATGCCTCGAAGTTATAGTAGTCCAGCTCGACATCCGGTCCCTCCGCCAGCGAGTAGCCCATCCCGAAGAAGATCCGCTTCACATCCCGAAGCACCTTGTGAAGTATATGCGGCCCGCCCTGCCAGCCGCTCCGGCCGGGAAGCGTGGGGTCGCCGGGAAAGGGGACCTCCTCCTGCACCTCGGATGCGAGCTGCTCGAGGCGGGTCTCGAGCAACTCCTCGATCCTGCGTTTCACGTTGTTGATGATATTGCCGAGGGCCGGTCTCTCTTCGACCGGCATGCGGCCCACAGAACGGAGCAGCTCGGTTATCTCGCCCTTGCGTCCGAGGTAGCGGATCCGCTCCTCCTCGAGGGCATCTACCGTGTCGGCCTCTGTTATCGCCTTGACCGCCCGCTTCTCGATCTCCCCCGGTCGCGACCGATCTATTATCTCATCACTCATCAAAGGGAATCCTTCGCAATCTCAGCCAGCTTCGAAAATCCATCCGCATCGTTTACCGCAAGCTCCGCCAGTACCTTTCGATTGATCTCGATATCCGACTTTCGGAGCCCACTGATAAATCGACTGTAGCTGAGACCGTTGAGGCGTGCGGCGGCGTTGATCCGTGCGATCCAAAGCCTGCGGAAATCACGCTTGCGCGTGCGGCGGTCCCGGTACGAATACGCCAGTGCTCTGCCCACGGCCTCCCGGGCCGTACGGAAGAGCTTGCCGCGCCCACCCGTGTAGCCCTTCGCCTGTTTCATGATCTTCTTCTTGCGCCTGTGCGAAGCTACACTATGTTTGGTCCGTGGCATCGTTGAAGCCTCCTATTTCTCTCTTGTTCTGGATAATGAGACGTGCCGGAAAGCTCTCTATTGCCCCAACATCCGCCTCACGCGTCTCGCATCGACGCCCGAGACAGAGGTCGATTTACGGAGTTTCCTCTTTCTCTTGCTCGATTTTTTCGTCAATATATGACTAGCAAATGCCTTGGTTCTCTTTATCTTACCGGAGCCCGTCATTTTGAACCGCTTGCGGGCACCGCGATTCGTCTTGATCTTCGGCATCCCTTCACTTCCCCCCTTTCTTCGTGGATCGCGGGCCCATGATCATCGAGATGATCTTACCGACCTGAACCGGTTCCTTCTCGACCGTTGCGATCTCGGAGAACCGCTCGGTGATCCGGTCCAGGATCTCCCGCCCCATGTCGATATGTTCCATCTCTCGGCCGCGGAAGATGACGGTGAATTTCACCTTGTCGTGATTAAGGAGGAACTTCTCCGCGTTTCTCATCTTGAATTGCAGATCGTGTTCCTCGATCTTGGGCCTGATCTTGATCTCCTTCATATGGGTGATATGTTGCTTCTTACGGCTCTCGCGCGCCTTCTTGCTCTGCTCGTACTTGTATTTTCCGTAGTCCATGATCTTGCAGACCGGCGGGCGAGTGTTGGGCGCGATCTCCACCAGATCAAGGTTTCGTTCCTCGGCTAGACGTTTTGCCTCAGGTGTTGGAAGAATTCCGAGTTGATTTCCATCGCTGTCGACGACGCGTACCTCGGAGATTCTGATCTGGTCGTTAACACGAACTCGTTTCTCTCGTCTGTCTCTTTCCTTGATGTGCCACCTCCCGACATGAATAGAAAAACGCGGGTAGAGTTTTCACCCGCCCCGCATTACAAGGGATTCGATGAAACCCTACCGGTACAGTAAAGACCGTAAGGTGAGAGACCCATAGACCTCTGCTTTGTAATCGACTTTCATCTGGTATGTAAATATTATGCTTTTGTATCGATTTCGTCAACCAGTTCGGCGATGATTTCGTCGATTTTTTTCGCACCCAGGCGGCCCCGTGCCTTCGACCGGACGTCGAAGGTCCCCTCCTCCATCTCCTTCGAGCCTGCAACGAGCATGTAGGGTATCTTCTGGAGTTCCGCCTCTCGGATACGGTAGCCGATCTTCTCCTCCCTGAGGTCCGCTTCTGCGCGGATCCCGGCCGCCCTGACCTTCTCAAGGCAGGAACGTACATAGTCATGGTGCTCGAGCCCGATCGGGAGCAGTATCGCCTGCACCGGAGCGAGCCACATCGGGAATTCGCCAGCGTAGTGCTCTGTCAGGGTGCCGATGAACCGCTCGAGCGAGCCGAGCAGGGCCCGGTGAATCATATACACGTACTCCCTTTTCCCCTCCGACGTCACGTACACGATGTCGAACCGGCGGGGGAGGTTGAAATCGAACTGAATGGTCGTCGCCTGCCATCCGCGCCCGATGGCATCGATCAGCTTGAGATCGATCTTTGGTCCGTAGAAGACAGCCTCTCCGATGATCTTCCGGAACGGGATGTCCCGTTTCTCGATGGCGGCCAGCAGCGATGCCTCAGCCTTCTGCCAGTCCTCCTCGGTACCCGCGTACTTCTCCATCTGGTCGGGGTCGTGGACGCTGAGCTCGACCTTGTAGTTATCGAACCCGAATGAAGTGAGCAACTGGTGTGCAAATTCGAAGCAGCTCTCGACCTCCTCGAGCAGCTGCTCGGGGGTACAGAATATATGTGCATCATCCTGGGTGAAGCCTCGCACACGCAGAAGCCCGTGCAGGGTCCCGGAGCGTTCGTTCCGGTAGACGGTGCCGAGCTCCGCGTACCGCACCGGAAGGTCGCGGTAGCTGTGTAGCTTGCTCTTGTAGATAAGGATATGGGCCGGGCAGTTCATCGGTTTGAGCACGAGCTCCTGCCCCTCGCCCTGGATGATATACATATTCTCCCGGTAGTACTCGTAATGACCCGACGCCTTCCAGAGCTCGCTCCGGGCGATGTGGGGTGTCAGGATGACATCATAGCCTGCCTTCCGGTGCTCCGCCTTCCAGTAGGTCTCGATGATCTCCCTGAGAATGTAGCCCTTCGGATACCAGAAGACGAGACCGCCCCCCGCCTCCTCCTTGATATCAAAGAGGCCGAGCTGCGGGCCGAGTATCCGGTGATCCCGCCGCTTCGCCTCCTCCCTGCGTGTGAGGTCCTTTGAAAGATCCTCTTCCGAAAAGAAGGCGGTACCGTAGATCCGCTGGAGCATCTCACGCTTCTCATCTCCCCGCCAGTAGGCGCCGGCGGTGGAGAGGAGCTTGAAGGCGCGCACCATCTTGATATCCGGTACATGTGGCCCGGAACAGAGATCGGTGAAACCGCCGAGACGGTAGATCGATACGGTCTCGGCTTCGAGATCGTTTAGAAGCTCCACCTTGAATGTCTGCCCGAGCCCGGTGAAGAGCTTGATCGCCTCATCCTTGGGCATATCCTCGCGAACGAATTCCAGGTTCCCCTCGTCCCGGAGTGTGCGCATTCTCTTCTCTATCGCTGCCACATCTTCCGGCGTGAATGTCCGCTCGAGGAGAAAGTCATAGTAGAATCCGTCCTCGATCGAGGGGCCGATGGCGAATTTGACATCCCCGAAGAGCTCCATCACGGCGAGTGCCATGAGATGGGCCGTGCTGTGGCCGAGGATATCCAGCGCTTCCTCGCTGCCGCCGGTAACGATCTCGACCTCCCCTCCGTCGGTAACCGCCTGCCTGAGATCGAATATCCGTCCATTCACCTTTACGGCCACGGCGTCCCGGCGCATCTCTTCGGGCAACTCCTCCAGTAACGCCATAAAGGGAGTTCCAGCTGGTACCTCTTTTCGGACTCCGGTATTGAGGGATATCTCTACCATCGCTTCTGGATCCTCACTGACCTCAATATAAATAATGGGTAACTAACGATAAGCGATGAACATCACTACATCATATAGTACCCCTGTCCATCATTTTATAGTATAGTGTGGCATGTTCCTACAGCAAGCAAAAAAACGCCAGATACTTTGCAGCGTAAAAACAGGTTACGAATTACGACATGAATGATTACTATGTGTGGAATGGACCAGTTGCATCGCGGCGATATCCCCGGTGGATAATCCGCCAGAGCCGTCACCGGACCACATGAACACCATGAACGGTATCGGAAAAAAATCCCTCAGCGGTACCTTCTGGCTGACCTTCAGCAATATCGTGAACCTCGCCCTCTCGGGCGGCGCCCTCATCTATATAGCCCGCAGGCTGGGTCCCGAAAGCTTCGGGTATGTACCGCTCGTGGCTGCAATCGTCGGTACGAGTATGATCTTTGCAGATGTCGGCCTGGCTCCCAGCACAGCACGGTTCCTGGCGGAAGCCCAGGGGGACAGGAGCAAGGTCTGGAAACTATTCAAGCGGTCCCTCGGCCTGCGTCTCATGCTGCTCGTTCCCGTATGCGCCTGTCTCTACCTTGTGACAGGCTTGCTCGGCAGGTTTCTGCACGCACCGCTCCTGCCCGCATTCGGATGGCTGATGGCCCTGCTCCTCTTCCTGTTGACGATGCAGCTGTGGATCACCAAGGTCTGCGAGGGAACGGGAAACGTTCACGTAACGGCCAAGGTCAATCTCCTGGTCCGCTGGACGGAACCGGCCCTCCAGATCCTTCTCGTTGTGGCCGGATTCGGCCTCATGGGGGTCTTTGTCGGAAGGGCTGCAGCATACATCCTCAGCCTCGGTGTCTTTCTCACACTTATGATACGGATGTTCCGCGCAAAGGAACCTCCTCCTTCCGAGGCAGAATCCACCCCCACACCCTCCCGCATCCTCGCCTACGCCCTTCCGCTCATGGTGATACATGCCAGTACCTTGATATACACGCAGAGCGATATCCTGATGCTCAAGTACTTCGGCGGGATCGAGGAGGTATCCTATTACGGCGTGGCAACGAGGATGGCCCACCTGATCCGAGTGCCGGCGGCCGCATTCGGTGCATCGACCGCCCCGCTCCTCATGCTGCTGCGGAGGGAATCCCTCGAGCGTGTACAGGAGACGATCACAAAGAGCCTCCGATACCTTGCGGTGGCTGCGGTCTTCGTTTCCGCGGTCGTCGTGATATACGCCCGGGAGATCGTCGAGATCCTCTTCTCCGCCCGCTACCTCTCGGCGTCGACGCCGCTGCGTTTATACACGATCTTCATATTCTTCTCCGCCTTCTCCGCCTTCGTCAGCCTCTCCCTCGACTATTCCGGTCTGGCAATGAGGCGTATGATCCTCGTAGCGGTCTCGGCGAGCTGCAACGTGCTCCTGAACCTGATACTCATCCCCCGCTACGGGATGATGGGAGCCGCCTACGCGACCCAGATCACGTTCTCACCTCTCGTCGCCATCTATATCCTGCTCATCGCGAAACACTACCGTATAGCATGTTCACGTATTCTCGGTATGCTTCTCGGCATCATCGGTATCGGTGTGATCACCTGCGGAGTGCTCTACCTGTGCTACAGATTGCTACCGCAAGCAATCATCTTCCAGATTCTCGGTATACTCATCGGCGGCTCGCTCTACCTGTACATAGCCGCCAGGATGAACCTGGTCAAGAAGAGCGAGCTGCGTACCCTCTACGGCAGGAAGCGATAACATGAGCCCGCTTTACGATGCTTCAGAGATGCAGCCTGGCGGAAATCGGATCGATCACGTCGCTATTGGTACGAAGAAGGAACCATGAAAAGGATCGCCGTCACACATCTTATTACCGACCTGGCAGTCGGCGGCGCAGAGACGATGCTGTCGAGACTCGTCTCGACCATGGACCGGAATGCGTTCGATACGCGAATCATCTCGCTCACCGGTATCGATGTTATCGGGGAACACATGTTAAAACAGGGAATCCCGGTCACGGAGCTCGGGGCGCAACGGGGAAGCGCCGATCCCGGGATCGTCGTTCGATTGGCCTGGCTCCTTCGAAAGGAACGTCCGGATATCCTCCAGACCTGGATGTACCATGCGGATCTCGCTGGCGGCCTTGCGGCCCGGATGACAGGAAGGTTACCGGTCGTGTGGAATATCAGGCACAGTGCACTCGATCCGGATCGGGATAGCAGAAAAACCATGTGGACCGCAAAGGCCTGCGCCAGATTGTCGAACCTCCTGCCGGTGAGGATCGTGTGCTGTTCGGAGTACTCGAAACATATGCACGCACGGTTGGGCTACAACCGGGACAAGATGGTGGTTATTCCAAACGGATACGATCTCGATGCATTCGCCCCGGATGAGGACAGCCGGCGGATGATACGGGAAGAGCTGGGGTTGAGCCTGGACACACGGCTCGTGGGGCTCGTGGCCCGCTTTAATCCACACAAGGACCACCACACCTTTTGCAGGGCCGCAGGGATACTGCATCGAAAGATGACCGACATCCGATTCGTCCTCTGCGGTGAGGGGGTAAACCGGGAAAACCGTCATCTGACCGCCTGGATCGACGAGGAGGGTATCGGCGCGGTGACCCACCTCCTCGACCTGCGGACGGACATACCAACAATCCAGGCCGCATTGGATATCGCCACTTCCTCCTCCCTGGGTGAAGCCTTCTCCAATGCCATCGCCGAGGCGATGACCTCGGGCGTTCCCTGTGTCGTAACCGATGCCGGTGATTCCGCCGCTATCGTGGGAGAGACGGGACTGGTGGTTCCCCCCGGGGACGCGCAGGCCCTGGCGGGGGCGTTGGAGAAGCTCCTGTCACTGACCCCGGATGAGCGGAGTGCGCTCGGAGCACGGGCACGTGAACGGATACGCGATAACTACGAGCTCCACACGATAACCCAACGGTATCAACACATGTACCGGGAACTGGCCGAAGCGCCATAGCCGCTCAACGTGCACAGAGCGGGGATTGGAACTATGAAACGGATCATGCTTGTCGTCCCGTCACTGAAGCGGGGCGGCGCAGAGAGGATCGTAAGCATACTGAGCACGCATCTCGCGGTGGACTATGACGTCACCGTCGTCATATATAGAGATCCGATCGAATACGAATACGGCGGAGAGCTGATCAACCTGCACTCGGAGGTCAGGAAGGGATTCGGCAAGGGATTGGAGCTGCTGCACAAGACCTGGAAGTTGAAGAAGATCATCAGACAGGTACAACCGGAGGTAATCGTCTCGTTCGTCGGCAACCTGCCGGTGATTCTGACACTCGCCGGTGTGTACCCATCCATACGCAATAATCCCCTCATGTATCCATGGATCGAGCGGCTCGTCGTCAGGGTGTTCTACAGGCTGAAGAATATCAGGAAGGTCATCGCTATCTCCGAGGGGGTAAAGGGGATCCTTGTCAACAATTTCAAATTGAAACATGTCGAGATGATCTACAATCCGGTCGATATACAAGCAATAGAACAGATGATGATCGAACCCGTCGATCATGGAAAGCCGTATATCATTGCCGTCGGGCGCCTGCATCCCCAGAAAGGGTTCGACATGTTGATAGATGCCTATCACAGATCGGGGATATCGGATGATTACGATCTCATCATACTGGGTGAAGGCGCAGAAAGAGAACGGTTGACGGAACAGATACGGTCCCTGCATCTGGAGAACGAAATCAAGCTGCCCGGTGTCGTAGAAAATCCCTTCAAGTATATGAAAAACGCAAGGTTCTTCGTGCTGTCCTCGAGGTACGAGGGCTTCGGCAACGTACTGGTCGAAAGCCTTGCCTGCGGAACCACTGTGGTCGCCTTCGACTGCGCCAGCGGACCGAGCGAGATCATTGAACACGGGTCCAACGGCGTGCTGGTGCCGGCCGGCGACGTCAACGCACTGGCCGGTGCCCTACGAACGATGGCCGATGATGCCGCCCTGCACGATAGGCTGAAGGGCAATGCCCGATCGAGTGTCCTGAGATTCGATGTCCGAAATATAATTGATCGGTGGGTGGACAGGATTTTCGACGAATAGGCAAATGCACGTCTTGATGTAACATAGTCTACATATATATACGGTGGATAACATGAGTGGGGGCGGGAAATCCCCGCCCCCACTTCATGCAGCCGTCTCGTTCTGCCGGGTCGCCCGGCCGACGTGCGAAAACACTATCGGAGCAGGATCAGCTTCTTGGACTGCGTGAACTCGTCGGTCTTCAAGCGGTAGAAGTATACTCCACTCGAGACGTCACGGCCACGGTTGTCCTTACCGTCCCAGCTCACCGTGTACTTATTCCGCTTCTGATGCTCGTTCTTCAGGGTACGCACAAGCTGACCGTTCACGTTATAGATGCTCAGATTGACGTGTGAATCCCTCGCAATCGAGTACTCGATCACCGTGTTCGGGTTGAATGGATTCGGGTAGTTATCTCCGAGCCTGTTCCTGTAGACAACAATTTCTTCCGCCCCTTCGACCTCGGCACCCTGCATCTTCCAGATACGCCCATCCATGGTCAGCACATCCCCGAACAACAGAGAGAAACCTTCATCGCTCAACGGGACACCTTCCTTGGTGTACCGCATCCTGATCGTTCCAACCTCAATCACGGGACCGCTCATACCATCCGCCCCGAAGGTGCTGATGAGGAGCAGCTCCCGTCCCCTCATGGGAATAGTCTCAACAATCGTCTTTGCATCGAATTCTGGATTCTGCTCCCAGCTGATGAATTCGAGACCGGCCGATTCGTTATCCATAGCCATGAAGAGCGCCGAGAGATCCGTCACGTTCTCCAGGTACACGGTCACACGCACGCTTCCATTACCTGTCCCATCATCCTGAATCATGAACATCGCTCCCGTTTCGGCAAGCAGTACCTCGCCGCTCGACAACATCGTAGGCTGCGAATCCGGCAAGCTGCATTTGTTGTAATGATCGCCGAAGCACACCAGTTCGGAGAGGTGGACACACTGTGTCCCCGCATCGAGAATGTAGTTGAAGCACTCGTTGTACAGGCTGTCTCCTTCGCACTTATTGTATGTTTCCGCGAAGAAACAGAAATCTGAGAGGTTGACATCCTCGTCCACATTGTAGTCGGAGCTTCGTATCGAAATAGCCACTTTACCGAGCAGTTCGCCGTCCAGCAGCACAAGCAGTGAATCGTTACCGCACCCACTCATATACTTGTGCGTGATCGTCGTATGCCAGTTGTTTTCGCTCGTTGCGGGACCGTCGGCATATATCGGATCCCCCCAGTTATACAGCTTGTATCCCGCACCGTATGGGGCCATTAGAACTATCTCGGTCGAATCGATATCCCTCGTCATATCATCATCATCGAGATCCACCACGACCAGCAATGAATCCCAGTCCCCGGCGGGACACACGTTAATGCGATCATCGGCAGCGTGGAGCGAATCGTATCCCGAGATGCATCCGACGCCGTACATGCCGATCTGTCCCGCCTCCGAATTCACCGGTGCGCACGGGGAGAAGCAGTACAGCTCGTAATCATCGTTGCTCCGATCGCAGAAGGCCGGATCCTCGTTGATGTTGCCCTCGCCGCGATTCACCCATGCCGTATCGCTGTGATCGTTCTCCCAGAAGCAGCTGTAGTTGACATCGTACTTGTCGTCTAGCGCCATCGCCGGCCCGTCGTTGAATGAAATGATGCAGTTATCTACCTTGATGGGGCTCGATCCGATGCCGCTCGTGCCCCAGAAATAGAGCACGTCGTCCCCGTCGTTATCGCTGATCGTGCAGTGTGAGAGCCTGGCGGCGGCATAGGATCCGTAGATAACACCATAGTCATTGCCCGTATTCGAGGAGATCTCGCAGGAAAGGAACTGCGGGGCGTGGCACTCGGTCAGCCCCACCGCAGAGCCGCTGCCCGTGCCGGAAGATGTGTTGTTTCTGATAATGCAGTTTACGAAGAGCGGTTGCTGATATGTTGTATCAAGCGGTGTCTCGTGCTCGTACTGGAGTCCAACTCCACAACCGTACCCTTCCGCATAATTGTTGGTGATCTGGCAATTGTAGAATGAGGGCGCTGGATATTCCCCCTCGCCGGCGCAAAGGGCCACCCCGCCGCCGTAATTACCCGATTTGTTCTCGGTGATCACGCAATCGTAAAATTCTGGATACGAGTCGCCGACTATGCGAATCCCGCCTTGTTTGGTGCTGCTCGGATGGCCATTGTGCCTGATCGTGCACTCCCTGAAAACCGGACTCGCATCACTGATGTAAACTCCCCTGCCGTACTCGTAATAACCGTCGTTATGGATCGAGATTCTCTTTATTTCGGCCGTGTAATCGTGGTCGCGCAGAATGATTCCACACGCATTGCCGCCGATGACACGCACGCCGTCCTCCGCTCCGATGATGTGAATTGCCTTTTCGACTAAGAGATTCTCCTCGTAATCACCGGCATAGACCGAAATGGTGTCTCCAACGGCTGCGGTGTCGATCGCGGCCTGGATCGTCGTGAAATCGCCCGTTCCGTTCTTTTTCACGATCCATGTGTTATGTGTCACATTGATCCGGCAATACACGACGTTGCTGTCCACACCGTCGCTCGCCACGAGGCGTACGGTGTACAGACCTGCATCGAGAATGCCGGTGTTCCACATCGCCAATGTGTCGTCGAAGACCTGGCAGTCGCCCGAGCCGCAGTCCTCCGTGAGCGTGATGCCCTCGTCCAACCACTCTTCGGGGATTGCTCCCGCGCCGTATTCGATGTAGTAATGATCAAGGGAGCTCAGCGTATCCTCTCCGTTCACGCTGATATTATCCGCCACCCGGCCGGTAAGTGCCACTGTGCCAACGACCTGCGCCAGTGCAAGCGGCATCGTAAAGTATGCAGCAGGGAATGCATCGGTCCCCCGTATATAGTCGGCGGCCAGCAGGTCCACGTTGCTCTCGCCCTGGATCGCGAACGCTATCTTCGTGCCGTCCGGTGACCACGTGAGAGACGAGTATATCATCACATCACTCGATCCGAGACCGGAGACCGGGATCTTCACACCACCGTTCGCCGGTACCGTCATCACGTTCCAGTTCCACCCGGTCGGCCAGAACGCCTCCTCGATGAACAGGATCCTCTCCCCGTCGGGCGACCACTCGGGACAGAAATCATAGACGATGCTGTCTACATCAGACGTAAGCTGCGTGAAGTAATCACCCTCGATATCGTATGTGTACACCTTGTAGGGGAGCCCGTTTCCCAATCCCCACGTGAGTGTGATCTTCTCGCACGAAGGGGCCCATGAATAGTACTGCATCCACCCGGATGTCTGTTTGATCAGATCGTCGTCGCCCGTTCCCAGGTCGATCTTTCGTATCTGTTGGTACCCCTCTCCCAGGTGCTTGATGTATGTAACCTCTCCGTCCGAAGGGATCCATTTGGGATCGATGTTCCAGAGCTTTCGGATGGTTTCCGTTGTGTCGTTGATCAACCTGTCACCCTGCCCGGCCGCATCCATGATATAGATCGCCTCTTCATGCCCCCATAGCCCCCACCATACCAGTCTTCTCGTGTAGACAAGCGAGTCCCCCAGCGGCGACCACGCCGGATAAAAATCGTCCTTCTGCGTGTCGGTCAGGCTCGTCTCGGTCAGGGAGCTGTAATCGACCTTCTTAATCACCCTCTTCTGGGAACCGTCCCTCGCCGAATACACGAGCTCGGTGCCGTCGGGAGACCATTTCGGACCCGTGATCTCATCATGCGTCGCCAGGATCTTCAGGTTGTCGTCGGCGACGACCTCCACATTGATCTCCTCCGTATCGGTGTACATCCAATGCCTGTCGTACACCGAGCAGACGATCTTGTACATCCCTTCGGAAACGTACTGCTCCTGATCGTCCTTTCCGTCCCAGATGAAGTAATCCACGCACGGATACACGAAAAAGGAATCTCGGAGCGTCTTGACGAGGTTATTCTGCATATCCTTCACCACTGCGTCCATGTAGCCTGAGCCGGTCACGACCGACGTGATCATGGTCCATTCCATTGGAGGCTTGAATGGATTTGGTGATGCTGATAATTCGTTTATCGACGATCGTATCTCGAATGTTTCCAGGCCCGTCTCGTATGTGAACGGACATACGACACCCAGCTCCCCCTGTGACAGTGTGAGCGAATAGAGTGGTCCGCCCTCATAGTAGAAATTGTCGTACCGCTGCATCACACGTTCGAGATCGAAATCCAGATGGAGCACCTCGGAATTTCTCGAGTCCAGAACGAAAACGCCGTAGTAGAGTGTATCATCGACCTCGATATCCTCGAAACCGGTGAGCAGATCCTCATCCCCCTGGGGGAAATCCATCGATTTCACCCAGTACGGATTCCAGTTGCTGTCCTGATAAATCTTGACGATTCTGTTGTTCCCCCTGTCGGCAACGTATACGAACGCCTCCGCTGTCTCGTAGTTTATCTTCGTTGCCGTCGCCGCAATGGGGAGATTGAACTCATTCTGCCCGTTACCGGGCCCAGAACCTCCCACCTCGTATAGCACATTACCGTCCGGGTCGATCGCCAGGATACGGTGGTTGTACGTATCCGCGACGACGAGGAAGTCATGACTTGCGCCGGGAAGCCTGCAGAAATCGATATCCTGGGCACCATTGAGCGGACCATACCCGTCATGGTTGTTCACATCGAATATGTAACCCGAGTGCGTCATTGTGTTATTGTACAGATCGGTCACCAGCTTCTGTATACGGTTGTTGCCCGAATCGAGTATGTAGGTGTCGTAATAATAGCCGGTATTACCGGGGTCAATCGTTATTGCCTCGGGAAAGTTGTAACGATTGATGCCGGTCCCAAAACCTCCCCCGTGACTGAAAAAATAACTTACGTATCGCGGAGTGGTCGGGTACTCGATCGTCCCGAATATCCTCACGATGCCCATGTTCTTGTCCAGAACGAAGAAGTTGTCGGTATTCCCACGTACCACCATGCACATCGAGACGGGTCTATCGAACAGGTTGTATACCCGCTCCCAAGCATCGTAACTCAACAATGCCACCTGCGGCTCATCTATTACGTATACCGGCGTTCCGTCATCGTAATAGATGGCCCTTCTTGTGATCACGGCACCGGCATCGAATGCAAACGCAATCTGGGCCAGCGCCACCGCAATCAATACAACCACTTTTCTCATGGAATTCACTCCTTCGAATGTTATATGTCCGGCCCGCACGATGCCCCTACCTGATGCCTGCATTCGCCAGCTCCCTGTTCATCGTTGCGGCATCATGAATGTGCTTGAATATGACCGGCGACGATACCGCAGATGTGATAACGTATCTTCCGTCTATCTTCTCGACGACGAAACGCTCTCTTACCTGCTTTCGCATCGACCTGTCGGATTTCATCCTCCCGTTCCAGATGATCGTGCATGTCACTATCGCCTTCTCTCCGAGCCACTCGATCTCGGGCCTGAACATCATTATCAGGGGTTTGCTATGAGCTGCCTCGACGCCGGCGAAAAAATCGTTCAGCTCTCTCTTCAAGCCCGAGATCTTCTCGGTAGCATTCTTATTGTTATTTGGCACCGGTTTGTAGTAGGACATCAGGAATCCCACATTCTTCATCCTGATTCCGTATATGAAACTCGATAACGCTTTTTTCACCTCGCAGTCCCTGCTTGCGAACTGCTCGCTCGGTCTCCGCTTCGTATCCTGCGATATCTGCGCTGAGGAACTTCGAGGGACCATCGCCGCCACGAGCAATACCGCCACGGCTGCGATTGCACCGATTGATATTCGACTTCTTTGCATAGTCTTCGCTCCTTCGCCTGTTATTCCTGGATCTTTCTCGTCCCGCCCGGCTCCGTTCTGCCGGTCTTCCTGGCTTCCCGCCAGGCAAGCACGCCATCGTAACTGCCCGTTTCCACGAAGATCTTCGAGACCATGAAGTTGTAATGGCTCTCCAGCAACGGATACTCCTCGAGCAGATCGTCGAGGAGACGGACGGCCTCGTCGGTCTCGCCGGCGAGATGATACGCAGTTGCCAGGTGCTGCCGCACCTCGATGTCGCGATGCCCGGGATACCTGTATCGCATATCCTCGAGTAACGTCGATACTTCCTGTACCGAATCGAGATCCCGCTTGTCCATGAGCTCGATCGCCAGTGCGAAGCGTATGTACTTCATGAACGGGTGATCGGGATACTTCTCCATGACGGCCCGCAACAGGTACTCGTCGAATTCGGGCCCGAGGTTGTCGTCGCCCTTGGAGATTGCGTAGCCGCCCTCCGCCCAGTAGGCATCCATGATCTCCCGTTCGATCTCATCCGGCTCCCGCAGCCTGAGCTCTATGCTGTTCGAGTAGAGCTCCCCGTTCTGTCCCCGCCACAATCGCGGGTAATGCTCCGGTATTGAATAGACTAACCGGACCTTGTAGGTACCGGGCGCCGGGAACGTCACGCCACCCCTCGGCGTCCCCACAATGTGATGCGTTACGTTCGGATAGATAAATGTCTCGATGCTTTCTCCGGGGCTTAACGGCTCACCCTCGTAATTCGGATTGACGATCGATACCATTCTGAATCTCGTGAACTTCCTGAGCTGTGTTTCCCCGTCCGGTGTCGTTATCTCGAGGTGCATGAATTCCATGTTCATGTCGAGCTTTCCGACCTCGATAACGCGAACCTCTCTCTCCGAAATATTTTTCAATGTAACGGTGAACTTCAGCGGTTCACGTATCGCCATATCATAACCGGCGGACTCGAGCTGCAATGAAAGCTCACCCTGCGCGTGCAGGCCGGCCGGCGACAGGAGAATCAGAAATGCCGCGACGGCCGTAGCGGTTATTTTTCCCTTGCTCATCTCTATTCCCTTCTTCTACTCATCCTATGAACACCCCACTTGCGAACTGCCGTATCAATCGAATCTGTCGAAATCACAAATATTATTATCCGAACACCATTCGCAGACGGTCGTATTGTAAAGCAGCCGCCGCGCCCAACTCTCAAACTCGCTCTCGGTGCTCGAATTCGTGAGGTAGCTTGTATAGATCGGATTCATGACGCACTTGCTTTCATGCTCGTCGTCGTGGTATTTATTTCCATAATCTCTGTAGATTCGTGCATAGTCGTAATACAGACCCGCATGGTGGCCGAGCAGATTGCAGGTGACCCGCACCAGCATGCTGTCTGATCTTATCCTGAAACTCCAGCTGGGATGATTCTCCGATATCCAGGTGTTCATATCGCGGCAGAATTTCATTATCCCCCTGACGAAGACGGCCCCGTTCGGCAGCTTCTTATCGAAGGTGCAATCCCCATCCTCCCCGTAGATATCCGGGATATTATACATGGCGATAACGATACCGGATGACGTGGTGTTCGAACCCGACACGATACCACCGGTGCTGCAATCCTCCTGTTCATAGCAATCGGCTGCGAGAACGTGGAGTACGGGCTGTATGGTATCCCCGTCCTGAATCTTATCGAGAAACTTGTCCAGCTCGTCCGGACCGTACGTCTTGTCCTTGAATGTCACACCACCGGCGAGATGTTTCGGGCCATAGTTATTCTCCTTGCATTTCTTGTTCTTTATATCAACGGCTCTGTTTTGACCCTCATGGGCCGGTCTGAAGATCGGCCCGTAAGGCCCGTCGATCACCGTATCCGCCTGAGCGCAGAACGTCGTATACTGGAAATGCTTGGCGGCATTCTCCAGGCACGGCGGCGGATCGTCGGCTCCCTTCCTCTTGTCCAACTCTATCCACGCATCGGCGGTCGTCACATCTGCTGGCTTGGTCGGTGCAACAACCTTCGGATTCAAAATGCAATTGAATACGACCAGCGGCGCACCGATCATGAGGAGCAGCACCACATATCGAAACCGCACGTATCTTGATTGTATTCTCATGTTATATTGAACCTCCAATGATCGAATTTTTAGTTACTGCCGATTCTCATTCTTCGTACCGTGGATCGAAAAACACCTCCTTGCCGGCATGCAACTGCGTTGAACCGTTGCGCTGCGGTGCAGTCGCAACGTTTCGAATACACCTGTTCTGTAATCCGAATTACTGAACCGAAGGATCGAGGCGAGAAACTGCTTTCTGCCCATCAGGGCATAGCGAAAGTCTCTTCCAATTTCATGAGGTCAAACCCGCAAAAGCTCAGGCTTATGTTCTTATAAAATCTACACAGCTGTCAAGATCATATTACAAAAAGCCAAAAATCATAATTATGCCTATTTTGTAATAACATCGATCCATCATTACAGTTATAGATTCATAACTTATATTTTCTAATTTGTTGTCCGCCAATAATAGCGATCCCTCCTGTATGGGATCACTGAGCCATATTAGAAAGTAATGTTGTATATTACCACTTACTTTTTCCGTGCCAGCAGGCTGACTCCATACAAGAGGGATCGCTTCTTAAACCTGGTTACTCCTTGTAGATCGATTTAATTGATCCCCAGCTTCCCTCCTCGACGCCGATCATATCTTCACACGAATGGGTGTAATGTAGATTGAAGATATCGGCATCCAGCATGTCAACAATGCCGTCGCAGTTGAGATCGTAGCAGGGATCTGTTGTGCCCATCTTGTCACCGAGCAATGAGTAATCCGCCAGATTCACAATCCCGTCGGCATTGAAATCGGGCGTCTTGATCACCACCCATTCATCAAAGATGGGTACGAAGTCTCCCAGGTGAAGGATGATATGTGCTTCCAGGCAGCAGCCGCCGAGCTGGAAAAACCAGCAGTACTCGGCTCCGCATAATGGATCATGATGGCATTCATCCTGCCTGAGGTACCCGGGCTTAGTGAGTGATTCCCCAGGGCAGACCAGAAGCCCGGCGGGACACTCAATCGTCAGAAAAACCAGGGATGGATGTAGCTGGAGCGGTTCATTGTTGTATAGTATGCAGTAGCAGAACGAGGCGTCCCCTGAGGGACAGGCCAAGTAGCAGGTATCCTCCGGACAGACCACATACTGGCTATAGCTGTTGGCACTCAGGACAGCCACACTGACCAAAGTAACCAGAAAGACAATTCCCAACCTTTTCATATGATCGCCCCCTCACAAAAAATCTGTTCCCTTTCCCTGAAGTCCATCTACAGTAGAACGCCGTTCCATCACCTCCCTTCTGAAACACAAACATCGACACGCCGACAATGCGACTTGATACGCCAATCAGACATTGCCGTAACTGATTTAGATATAATTTATTAGTGTTTCCCCTAGTTGTTGTTATTACATGATGCCCGCGATTGAAAAAATAATATCAGAATGGTTACGGTAAGTCAAATATATAAATGAAGCGTATACACGCACGGTAATGCACACGTGCCTTAATCCATTTATCTTTTTCCGGCGGCATGGGCCGCCATATCAGCATCATGAGATATATGTTGTGTAAATCTCCCTTTCGTTATGTACCTTAGAATTCGAGACCTATCTCCTTTTCGCATATCATTCAAACACTCATATAGCATGTATTGAATCTTCAATATAATATATATCAACTGGCTTACTTTTAATTTCCGCAACGTTCGATTCGTCAATGCCCACATGATCTTTGTTGGTATTCTCCATCCCGACACAGTATATCTTTTTAGAAGAAAGAACAGTCTATTCAAGTAAGTGTTTCGACAATCATGGTAAACCTTGCGATACACTTCTTCGAGATCATCGGTTATAATTCCATCCTTTTTTGCTTTCCAATACAGCTCCGTTTCTGGGTAAAAAGTCAATGAATATAGATTTAATGCATAAGGTGTGGGAAATTTCGATAAGAACATAAGTGTATCTTTCAAATCTTCTTCGGTTTCCCAGGGGTTATCTAGAATTATATCGTATAATGGTCTTCTAATTTTATCTTTAAATGTATGTATCGCTTTGACAACCTCTTCAACTTGTTTGTTTGAATAATATCTTCTAAATAATATCTTCGTGCGTTCGCTCCCTGTCTGAATGCCCAATCTAAAATTTTTCAGCCCCGCATCTACAAGTGTTGCTAATTTTTCCATAGTAAGGTTTGATGGATTTGCTCCGCCGATATGCAGAGGTAATCGCACGTTTTCTTTATATTTCTCACAAAATTCTTTTATCTCCTCAATGGTGCGTATAAAAAATAAATCATCAGCAAGCCCAAAGGATTTTATAAAAGGTAATATACTTTTTGCTTTCATCATTTCCTTGATCAAATTCTCCGTGCTTCTCTTCCTTACTATTTTTTGACCAGAATACATTCTGTTGAGCGTATTATTGCAGCAATATGTACATCCAAATGGACAGCCTCTGGTAGCCACGGTTGTGTACATCGTACCCACGTGCACCATTGTGCGCATGTGCTTCTCTAACAAACTCTCATTCATCAATTGAACATGCCCATCGCTCAGGATGTATTGTGTGTCATAGCGAAAATCTGGAAATAGAATTGAATCTAGATCTTGAATTAACGGCCTATTTTTATTTTTAATTATTTTGCCATTTTTCTTAAACCATACACCTCGGACATCATGATAATCTTTTGCATTTTCCATTTTTCTTGCTAATTCTACCAAAGCTTCTTCACCTTCACCTACACAGACCATATCCGCGTAATTCAAGCATTCTTCAGGACGTATCGTCGGGTGAATGCCTCCCCACAATATTTGGATATTCAAATCTTTTTTTAACCTTTGGGTGATTTGAATGACATTATCAAAGAAATTTGTCGTAAGGGAGATTCCTATCAGGTCGGTTCCTCTTGATATTTCAACAACATCATCTAATGTCTCGTCTTCATACCTATCTGTAAAATATCTTGGTAAAAATATGAGCTGCACATTGTGCCCTTCTCTTTTGAGATGTGCGGATAGTGTCCGTAGCCCGAATGGCTGAATGTCTAGGTACGGGGATATCAGGGTAACTTTCATCTTGAAAGCACTTGCATTAAATATTTTTAGAACCTAATTCCCCTGTTGCGTCCTAAATTGTGATTAGTCTGTGGTGGTTAAAATGCCGCTGTTAGACGTTACTATATCATATTTATTGAAAAAAATACACCACAAATAATTGAGGCTGCCGTAAGCTATTTAAAGAGTTAATTGTATGCAACAGGAGTTTGATACAAACCCTCAACAAGATGAGGAATCGAGAGGCTTTGGTGGGGTAATCTCTTATATATAAAATAGCATGCATAGTATGCGATACTGTAACTGATTTGGGAGCAACCATATAACAAGAATGGTATTTTCGCTATTAGTGCTTCTTAGTATTTAACACTTAAAACTTTCTTTTAACTTTCAGTTCTTATCTGTCCACTTCCTTCTTACTGTGCAAAATGTATATCTTCGCAGGCAGTTACCCCAGTTGGCACATTGCAGCCGACTAGAAAGATGTGCCCTTTGCTGGACACTCACCTTAATAGAATCATTTTTTTCGTCGACGCTTGCTTGCTGACGGTCAGCCGATAAAAATACACACCAGAAGCAACCGCTCGTCCCTTGCTATCCCTCCCGCACCATTCGATCTCATGCCGTCCCGCTTCCATGAGTTTATCGATGAGCCTATGCACAAGACGCCCTCTCAGATCGTAGATATCGAGCCATACATGTTCTGAACGTGGCAGGGAAAATCCGATTGTCGTTTGAGGATTGAAAGGATTTGGTACGTTCTGATTAAGCGCTAGCGGTGGAGCGATGCCAATGGCGATAACCTCTGGTGAGCGGATCTCACGACCATCAAGTGTCAGGGCTGCTACTATGTAACGATACTCCTTTCCCGGCTTGATCGTTCTATCTTCGTATGTTCTTGTGTAAGGAGAAAGAGGGGCATCATTGATGCACGAGAAATCTCTCTGATGCATGGCTCGATACAGTTGAAATCCGTTTAACGCCTCATCCGTAATAACTTCCCAAAGGAGCACAATGGCCCCATCTCTGGAGTCAGCGGCAATACTGCTGAATGCGACGGCATTTGGATTCTCGTATTCCAGGCTCAGGTTATGAAACCGGCCCCCGGCGACAGCCACGAAGTATTCGTTCTGCGCGGGGACGTCACACTGGCCATATTCGTTGCTCCCCCAGGCCCTGATTGTCCCATCGGACTTGAGGCCCAGGCTGTGATCCCGTCCCGCTGCAATCTCCACGAATCCGGTGTTCGGCTCGGGGACGTCGCACTGGCCATAGTAGTTCCACCCCCAGGTCACGATCGTCCCGTCGGACTTGAGACCCAGACTGAAATACCGGCCCGCAGCAATCTCCATGAAGTCGGTGTTCGGCTCGGGAACTGAGCACTGGCCATAGTCGTTGCTCCCCCAGGCCCAGATCGTCCCATCGGACTTAAGGCCCAGGCTGTGATCATAGCCCGCGGCGACAGCCACGAAGGAGTCGTTCGGCGCGGGGACATCGCACTGATGACGGTCATTATTTCCCCAGGTCACGATCACCCCGTCGGACTTGAGACCTAGGCTATGACCGCACCCCAGAGCCATTTCGACAAAATCTGCATTCGGCGCCGGGACGCTACACTGGCCATAGTCATTGTTCCCCCAGGCCACAATCCTCCCACTTGACCTAAGACCCATGCTGTGATCATAGCCACCGGCGACAGCCACGAAGGAGTCGTTCGGCTCGGGAACGTCGCACTGGCCATCGTTGTTGTACCCCCAAGCCACGATCGTCCCATCGGACTTAAGGCCCAGGCTGTGATCCCCACCCCCAGCGATTGCCACGAAGTTAGCATTCGGCGCGGGGACATTGCACTGGCTGTATTCGTTGTTCCCCCAAGCCACGATCGTCCAGCCGGATTGTCCATACACGACACTCGTACTGAAGATGAAAACACACAGGCACATTAGGCTCAAAACTAATCCACTTCGTCTCATAACGTCTGCACTCCTCCAGAAAGAGATTGTGCTGGCCGCACCCCTGCGGAGCATTCAGCTAATGATTGTATGATTATGCTGTTCTAGACAGCTCGTTAATACCTGCAAGCACTGCTGTGAATCTTTCCCTGGTGTGCGTACCATTGTACCACAACTATTTGAATATCTGCAAGTTAATTGATTCGTCGTTATAGATCGAAGATCATATGTTTCTAACATTTGAAATAAATAGGCGTCTCTTAAAATCGGTTAAAAAAGTTTACTTTATTTTCGACGACAGACACTCAGGCGGTTTTAGAGGGATATCCATGTTGGTCTATGTTATTAGAAAAATTTGAAAAATTTTCAACCAGCCACCCATATTCGCTTTGCACCGACATGCGTCACCGACATCTGAAAACGATTCCCGCAATCAATATTCCGAAAGCGCCTTCTTCAGCACGATCACATTCATCGCCGTGCCGAGTATGATCAGCTCTCTCGCTTTATCAAAGAATATGACATGGCTACGATTGGATCGATAGTGCGGCTCGTAATCTTCGATATACTGCCGGTAGGCGTGCAAGGCCATCCAAGTCACTAGATCCTCGACGCTCCAGTTTATTGCCGGTGTCTTCGTGTAGTCTCCCGGCGCAAGGCCATCTGGGACGTCGCCGTCGATCCTATCCCAGCTTTCTACTATCTTCTTGATTTCATCTCTGTCCGAATTCGAATCAACAACGGCCAGCACGATATCTGTCATCCCGGTCTCATAGGCCTGGTGCCAGTTTCCCAGGTAACCTGCCGCATGATGCGGAATGCTGGCGTCACCGATCGCATGCATGATAGGTCCGAGATCGAGGGGATCCCCCGTTTCCAGGAATCTCCCGTACCAGAACCTCGCCACATTATCCACCGGTAAGAAAACACTGAATGGAACGCCGCAATTCTCACTTCCAATATTCTTTGCCAGAGGGAACCGGACCTTCAATTCCTCGACACGGCTGGGATATCTTGTCGGAAAGGAGTATCGCTCTACGCTCGGAGAACAGCCGTCGTACCACTGCTGCCCCGGCGCATGCACGTATGCGTCGCTGTTGTACCATATGGTACCCTCATCCAGCGCCTTTCCGAGCAGCTTTGCATCGGTCTGATACTGATTGCCGAATTCCTGTATAAATTGATAGCTGTAGCCATCGTAATCATCGAACCGGCTCTTTCCGTAACTGCCGATATTGATGAAATGATTGTACGATGTGAAATTGCCGTGTGGCGCGCCAAACAATGCAAAAAAGATCTCGAGGAATAAATCCTCCTTCGTGCTATACATCGCTTCGTCATCGTTCTTTAATACCGAATCATCATGAGGATCATCTATACTGAAATCCACGTCGACAAATTCCAGATCCCTGAAAAAGTCCGGTGAGAGCGATTCCCATGCTATCCGTTCAATGAGACCGGAGATCAAAGTCGGTTTCTCGGGAGCGTACGAAATATTCTCATACCTCATCGTTCGAATGATGGAATCCCGCCCATCGAGCTTCAGGCAGCGATCGAACGTAGCCGGATACATCTCCCCGAGCAGATACAACGATAATCTGGCAACTCTCTGATGTTCCTCCGGATAAAACGCATCGGCACGTCTCGTGGGAATGCTACAGGCCATGAGAACGGCCGCAGCAGCTATGAGCCGTAGCAATGTAGCCGATTTCATCTCTCAACCTCTCTTTTTCGTGAACGCCGCTGCATCACAACATCGTTCCGTAAATATCAGCCCTTATCTGTCCGCTTTCTTTTGACGTCTACAGCATCATCTTTTAAATATACGTTATAAATATTTTACATTTTTAAATTTAGCGATGATAATTTTTTTTGCGCGAGACCGAGCCGATCTACTATTGACATCATTGATTCGTATTGCTTTCTAGTTATCAGTTTGTCGGTGGCCAATTGATCAATTTTCCACACCGAATCGACTTTGCTTCTCCTGCCCTTTGGCACCCATCGCCCATCCGGATCAATGAAGTTGACGAGATCGATAAGCGAATGTTGAATCAGAAGCATTCGTATCACCTCTTCTGATGGATGATCCAATAGATGCTGAACACGCTCGTCCAAACGTTTGAAACAGACTGGAACTTCATCCTTCTCTATGAGTCGTAAATACTCTGAATATCCTATGCATTCTTTGCCAGAGTCCGGTGAACGAGCCAACATCCGTTCCCCTATTTCGCGTTGTTCTAACCGAAAAATCTGAAAACCACGTCCTCCATGAGCGAAGCTGGTCGTGACTCGATCAAGCCGTGTCACAAGTTCACTGTAGTCTAGCGCAGCCATCCTCTGCCGGAGGACTTCCTCCCAGGCGAAGAACTGCGCGACCAAGAAAGCAGTGCTGTTGATGTAGTAATCCTCCTGACCTTTTCCCTTTAAGTAAAGATAATTATAATCTTCAGGATCTTTAGGATCGCTCCTTAAAATCACGAATATCCTGCTCTGCAGATCGGATATTGCTCGCATTGCCGGCCCGCGGATTTGAGAAAGCACTTTTTCACGTTGAACTCTCTGCTCTTTACGCCATGTCAACCAGCTAGGAAGCCACTGTTCCCAGAAGAACTTGGCGAAGCCCCCTAGAAACGCCCCCAAGAATCCACCGATGAGCCCGCCGGAGAGGAAAGACAGAATGTCTGGCATAGATATCTCCTTTGTTACAGATTGTTCACAGTGAGATACCACTAACGTTTAGAGGCATAAATATCAAACTAAACAGCCTGACGGCAAACAATATCCAGTAGAGAGACTAACGAAATGAGATCCAATAATGCCGTTTTATCTGACAGATAGCGTCACATGAGCGTTACCTACGCGATCAAGTATTTACTACTGCAGATGATAAAAAATCTTGTAAGAGCGCTCCTATCCCCTCTGGATTTTTTCCCCTAGCTTATTAACAGGTGATACTATACCAGAGATCCATCACTAATAAAATTACAGAGAATACTCGTTAGGGTATCTATATGATCAAATACTACGATTTATAATTGATTATCACCTACTTTTACTTCAATCTATATCAATGGTTACACTTTCAGGGTATTCCCAAGAACAAGCTTCAAGGTTCATGAACGGTTTAGCTTCAAGAGCGTAATCAGCATATGCATTTCCTTCTGCACCTCTTCCTCTTATCCAATAGCTGAGATTTGTCTCAATTAGAAATTGCGTTCCAGCAGGATAATTTTCATGCAAAGTCAGAACTCGTGGAGGTGGGTACGTATGTGCTTGAGCAATTCTACTCTCGATCTTACCTGTATCCTTATACAAGACTCTGTTATCAGGGAGAAGTCTGATCCAGGTTTCACCAGGGACTTTAATAGAAACCTGAAATGATATCCACATTTTACCCCTCCCCCATGATGGCGGTAACCCAAATGGATCGTTACCACTTCCAAAAACACCATTAGCACATGGCCAATCAGGTTGAGCAAAACATCCATATAACGGTTCGAAAATAATTCCAATTTGTCGAACTTTAGCAGGTTCTACAAGCTCGACACTCGATCTAATGTTGATACCTCCTTCATGGGTCACATTATGCCTGTGATAAGTCCAGTTCCATGTAGAATATCCATAAACATGATCATCATATTTAAATCGGTCATAATTTCTAACCACGGTAAAGTTACCGGGTGATCCAGAATCTACCCACACGTCATCGACAGTTAAAGGTACTGGTTGATCAACACATACCATTCTTTGACACACTCTAACAGTGACATCCTTACATAATCGAAGCTTGTCTAGATAATCTTCAAAAGGATATTTTTGAGGAGTTTCATAGAAACTATATTCTTTGTATGCAAACTCGAAACTTTCCCTTTTATCCTTTATTAATTTCTCTTTCCTTTTAAAGATGTCTTTCATTTCATCATTAGTTAGCCCAATGCTTTCGAGCCATGCCTTATACACAGGTGCTTCAGCTTTTTCAAGCTCATATTCTATTTCGTCCATCTTAGTTACAAATTTTTTATGAGCTTCTTTATCTCTTCTTAAAAGTGTAGTGCCTTTCTTTGGTAACTCCTTTGGTTCTATTTTTTTAAGAAACAAGTCTAATGCAGTTTTCTTATTCTTTATTATAGTTTTCTTCGAGCCTTTCATGGTCTCCTGTGCAAATAGTAGTGAATCGAACAGAACCAGTACGCATAATATGAAACCGACTCTTGAAAGTATGGATTTCATGACTACCTCCAATTTTATTTCATGTCTAATTAACATATGATCAATGGAACTTTGACCTTTCATTTTTTCCTCCTTACCCTCTATATTTTTTAAAAATCACGAACTAATACGTAATAACAACTCCGGATCTCACCTTATGTGAATTTCTGCCAACAATATTCACATACTGTTGTCCGGTATGATTTAGAGATTCAACCGTATACTTCTTCGAATGTAAGTAGACTCTTATGGCCCGATATTAAGTATCGCTTTCCGTCTTTATTAAGTTCCAGACTATTACAGTATTCACCGGATTGCAACAGCATTTTACACCGGTAGAATAATATGCCCACAAGTGATTTAATTTGTGATGGTTAAGCGTTGATCTGACAGAGATCGTTATAAGTGGGTCTCCTGTACGATTAAGTATTAGCTACTGCAATTAATGATTGCGTGAATACCGGTTCCAATGCAATCCTTCGGCCTGATCTACCGGTCACCATTGCTCTCCGGGTGAAGCTGGACAGCATCACAGCCCAGGGATTCTTCCACAACAACTTCTATGAGAATTACTACTCGGGTGTGTGGCTCTATACGGCTTTCGAAGGTAAACTTGCCGCGTCCTTCGGTGATGGTTCACCGGTCGGCGCCGAGAATCGTCGAACCAAGGCCGGCACCACAGTCCTACAGCACGGAGTGTGGTATCACGTCGCCGTCGTCATCCGGGGCGCTCTCGACATGGACCTATACGTTAACGGTATTGACGATGAAGGTACATATACAGGCGTTGGAGGAACTCTAACCTATTGATAGGCCTCCGGCAACATCGGCCACTATGATTCGAGCAGCCTAACACCCCGCACTATCTGGGTGGGACGATTGATGAATTGTACTTTTTTAATCGCGCCCTGGATGAAGCCGAAATTATGGAATTGTATAATGCAACACCTCCGCCCGCCCCTACGAATGTCTCCGTGTTCGGCGGCAGGACGGTGCTGTTATCCATACTGGTATTGGTTACTGTGGCAGTTTTATGCCTCCGCAGCATCAATCGGACATGCCTCTGATCTGACTTCCTACGAGATGATATGCTATCCCGTCTTCTCCTTGACTGCTTCAACCGATCCATTTGGGTAGCACACCCGACGTGCCTTCCACAGTTGCTTCTCGTTGCTGGCACTGTCTCAATGACCGGTATCCTCGGACCGACTGAGAGGGCGAGGATGTCGAGCAGTCATGACATGACATCACCGACCCTCCTGATAGGGCTATAAGGCCCGGAATCCGTCAATGTTGTTGCCCTGGGCCCACTTCCTGCACGCTCCTCTCCCCCCCCCCACGCGTATGGATTAGTATGGTCGAATAAGGATATATCAATAATTGTTTACGATGAAACCGCTTGTAATTACAATTATGGTGGCTCTATAGTCAATAACACTATCTAGGGAGGTGGTGTCTGTGATGAGAACAATCGGTAAGCAGAGAAAAAAGGTTGGCTTACCTCCGGGGACGATTGTCTATTCGGGCGAGAAGCGCGTCGAGCGGGTACGGATCACACTGATCGATTACGATGAGACGCATTTTCAGGAAAAAGAGGCAGGTGCCATCGAGGAATGCTTTCCATTCAAGGAAGAGCCTACCGTGACATGGATTAATATTGACGGTCTCCATGATGTAGAACTGGTGGAAAAGCTCGGAACACATTTCGGTATACACCCTCTCGTCCTCGAGGATATCGTCAGCGTCGGCCAGCGTCCGAAGTTCGAGGAATACGATGGTTTTCTGTTTATTGTTGTAAAAATGCTGTCATACAACGATGAGCGGAACGAGCTGCTCACCGAGCAGGTGAGTCTCCTCGTCGGAGAGAACTATGTGATCTCATTCCAGGAACGTGAGGGAGATGTATTCGATCTCGTTCGACAGCGGATCCGCGGCAAGAAGGGTCGTATCGTCAAACAGGGAGCCGATTACCTCGCCTATGCGCTCCTCGATGTCATCATTGACAATTATTTCACCATCCTAGAGAAGATCGGTGACCGAGTCGAATCGCTTGACGAGCGGGTCGTTGGCGATCCGACTCCCAAAACGCTCCAGGAAATACAGGTGATGAAACGGGAGATGATCTTCCTACGGAAATCCGTCTGGCCCCTGCGAGAGGTAATCAGCGGCCTGGAGCGGGCGGAGTCAAAATTGATACGGAAATCAACGGGAATTTACCTCAGGGACGTTTATGACCATACCATACAGGTCATCGATACGATCGAATCGCTCCGTGACATGATCTCCGGCCTACTCGATGTCTACATGTCGAGCATTAGCAACAAGATGAATGAGGTGATGAAGGTACTCACGATCATTGCCACTATATTCATCCCTATTACTTTCATTGCTGGAATATATGGCATGAACTTCGAATTCATGCCGGAGCTCAAATTGGCATGGGCGTATCCAGTAGTATGGTGCGTAATGGTTGCCGTAATCGTGGGAATGGTGACATATTTCAAGCGGAAGAATTGGCTCTAAGCTGACTGCGGCAACATTAGTCTTATTCTCCTCACTGTTGCATCTCCGGTGGGAGTTGAAGATAAGGTTGTGCCGCCGTACGAACTCGATTGAGCTGTCATGGGATTGCAACGGGTATCACGCCGACGGATCTTCAGAAGCGCAATTATCATCTCGGTCTTTATTCTCTGCGCCATAGCTATTTTCTTGTTTTTTCTTACTATCAGCCCGGGCGAACGGTTAGTGCGGCGGGTCGTGGTAACCAAGCTGCGGAGCGCTCTGGAACTTGATGTTAGTATCAGCGATCTGGAAACCAATCTTCTGTCGCGCCTCAGACTCCACGATGTGCAATTCTATCAGGTTCAGGAGAGAGACACGACAACATTATTGCACATCGAACACTGCCTGATTTCATACAACCTACGCCAGATACTAAAACAAAGACTCATTATTGAGACGGTTGAACTGGAAGGGGTTAATGTTTTTATCCGACGGGATAGTACAGGAGTTTACAACCTACCACCTGTCCTTCGTGCTGAGAGCGAAAAGGAAGGTATTTCCGATCGGGCTTTTGAAGTTCATCTTCAAAAATTAACTGTACGAGATGTGCAAGGCGAGTTTGCAGATGAAGCTGGTAGCGGATTACACGTACTCTTTCACGCTATCGATATATCGGCCATACATCTCGGCAGCGGTACATATAGCTATAATGTGAGAAGTGAGGGCGGCACAGTTGAGCGCGATACTGTGTCATTGCCGGTTAATAGTTTGCTGCTTGATGGTGAAGCGGGCGCCGATGGGGTCACGGCGGACTCGATCGCTTTGAACGTACCCGGTCTCCGGTTGTCGGGGAGATGTGCCTTGAGCCGCACCGGCGATGAGCCTTCAGTCGTGGGGAATTTCCGCTTGAACGGGAACCTCGAGCCTTTGATTCAAGTGATCCAGGACATTCTTCCCGGCCGGCTCTTGCCGATCACAGGCAATATTGATCTGGCAATGAAAATCGATGGAGCGATGAAGCAGCCCCAGGTCGAATGCTCACTGCTTATTCCCGAACTCGAAATCGCCGGAATCTATTCCCATGACACGGAGATGCATGCCCGCATTGCGCCTGACTCGATTCAGATAGACAGTTTCGGGATGAATGTGCTTGGAGGCCGTATCTCCTGTACGGCACTCATCGTGGCAGACAGCATTTCCGATTCGGGGGTGCGCATGACTTTCGATCGAGTAGATCTGCAGAGGCTTCTAACATTGGCGCACCATGAGACGTTACCGTATCAGGGAAAGATTAACGGATCGCTTGTAGCAGAGGGCCCTATCAAGGATCCGATAGATTGGTACGTATCATCGAGTATATATCTTCAAGATTTGCGTTACCGGGCGGCGCGCCTCCCGGACATCCGTATTGATGCGGCCTTGAATGGCGGAAAGGTCGATGTATCTCTTCAACAGGATACAGCGGAGCTTTCTGCGCATGGAAAACTCGCCGGTAAACGCATTTCGGGGCGGTTCTCGGCGGACGTGAAGCGAATCGAATCCCTGATCGCGCTCTACAATATCCCCGGGCTATCGGGCGAGCTGAAGCTCGAAGGCGTCGTCGAGGGTGACGTGGAATCTCCTGTTATCCAGGCCGATGTCAGCGGGCGCAACGTTAAATACAGGCAATTTCCTGTCGATACATTTTCCTGTGGCGTTCTATATCGAAAGGGACGGCTTGAAGTGCCGAAGCTGTACGCCATGGGATTGCAAGATCCTATCGATACCCTGCATTCTCCCTTCAACCTCCCTTCGCTGTCCGGAGGATTTTTATACGAGGCGCGTTTGCGCGATTACCCGGACAATATGCAGGGTAATGTCGTGATTAATCTGAATCACCTCCGCTACCGTCTTATGGAATTCGACCTAGGGCGGATGCACCTCTCACTCGCACCCCGGAGGGTAGATCTCGATTCTTTGATTTTGAAGAGGGACTCGCTCATCGTGAAAGGCGCGGCCACGTACGACATATCCACACGAAGCGGATCGTGTACGATTGAGCTTACCCTCGAAACCGAAGTGGATACCGGAAGTGGTGATACGCCGACGGACACAATTTCAGAGACAGTGTCCCTCGATCACGATTATCGGCGCCAGGCCGCAGTCCGTGCGTCTTTCTTGGTTTCTGAAGATAATGGATATTCCGTGAGCATGGAAGGAGATCGAGTAGGTCTCGAAATGATTGATGTCCTTTTTGGAAGAAAGTTGGATATCGGCGGCGCCCTCGATTTCCGACTGGATGCCGGGGGACAATTCTCCGAGCCGCGCGCAGACCTCACATTTACACTCGATAGACCCCGATTCAGGGAGTTCCGGATCGACTCACTGATCGGCACAGCCGGTATGGCTCGCGGGCGGTTGGAGCTTCGAAGGTTCGATTTGCACAGAGACGTTCATCGTGTTTCAGCCCGGGCTTCGCTTGACCTAGTGAAAAGCGAGAAAGATCGTTTGATGCTTTCTCCTCACAGCGCCTTCGAGGGACGATTACATGCAGACGAGATTGATCTTGGCGTTCTCAGCCGGATAACACCTTCATCGATAAAGGCGAGCGGGCTCTGTGCAGTCGATTTGGCCTGGGACGGCACGATATCCTCGCCCCATCCCTCAGGAACGTTAACCATTCGGGGCGGTTCAATCCAGATAAGGGAACAGACACCGGAAGTTCAAAACCTTAACCTCAGTGCATCCGTGTCCGATTCCATACTAACCATCCGGAGCCTTAATGGATATATAAAAAGGATTCCGTTTCTCATGAGCGGGGAGCTCATGTTGAGCACGAGCCGAGCTGTGGAGGCGCGGTTCAACCTCTCTCTGTCAGATCACGGAATCATCGAGGGAAAGGGCTTTATTTCCAAGGACTCTCTCCGGTTCGATACCGGTATCGACCACCTCGATCTCTCTCTGTTTCATCCTTTCGTGCCAAGTATGAAACACCTCTCGGGAAATCTGAACGCAGCTGTTTCAATCATGGGAACAACATCAGATCCCGAGATCAACGGCGATCTTTCGTGCAAAGGCTTGGCCTTTCAGCCGACATGGCTCGAGGCTCCGTTTACGAACGGTATCGTCGATCTCTCATTCAACCGGGACAGAATAAGAATCGATTCGCTTTCAGTACGATTGGACAACGGTTCATTGTATGCATCGGGGGAATTGGTTCACGATAAGAGCGAACCCGTTACGATGAATCTAAAATTAGGCGCAACCAATCTCAATTTCAACCGCCCCCGCCGCTTCAAGGCACATATCAGGTCTGCCGCTCTAACATACAGAACCGGTGACAATTATCACGACCTCGATGGTGATGTCATGCTCGGCGAAACGCGCTTTCTGGCGAATTTCAAGCCACAGTCGATACTCCCCTTCACACGATCTCTGGAGAGGCCGCCTCAAGAACTCCCGGATTTTCTGCAGAAGACTCGCCTGAACATCCGTATTCGTGAAAGCGATGAAGTCTGGATCGACAACAACCTGGCCCGCTTGCGTTTGCAACCTTCTCTGAACATCATCGGCTTTCCTGCAAGACCGAACGCCGCCGGGAGGGTTACCGTTCTAAAAGGATACGTTCTCTTCCTTGACAGAAAGCTTCAGATCACAAGGGGGGTGGCGGATTTCACCGATCCCGATCGGCTCAATCCTATTATCGATCTGGTAGCAAAGACCACGGTAAAGAGTTATCGCGCTATGGAGGTTACACCGTATGAGATCACTCTTACCATACGCGGCTCGATGGCTGAAGCGGTAGTCGGATTGATATCCGAACCACCGCTCGAACGCCCGGACATCATTTCACTCCTTACTATAGGTGTGACCCGGTCGCAGCTCGCCGGGAGAGAAGACGAAAAAGACCCAACGACAATGCGGGACGTCTTGTTAGAGCGAGCGCAGCAGCTATCGAGTCAACGGGTGGCAGGTTACATCTCTCGGAATGTCGGAGGTCTCCTGGGGCTCGATCAGGTTACGATCGAGGGGAACTTGTTCCGTTTTGACGAGACATGGGGGCCTGATCTTCTCGCGTCGAAGAAGCTGTCAAGCAGGGCTGAGGTGACATACCGTACGAATATCGGCCATCTCAATGAACGAAGCATACGTCTCGACTACCGGCTCACCAAACGCCTCTCGCTGCAGGGAGAGACGGATCAGTTTGGCCGGTCTGGTCTCGATCTGAAATACGGTTTGCGATTCAAATGATCCACGCTAGATTCATATTGCTTTTCTGCGTAGTGCTTCTCGCCGGTGCTGTCCGTGCGGCGACGGAGGAGCCACGTACGAGACAAAAAATAAAATCAGTCGTTATCGAGGGCAACGAAGCCTTCAGCGATAGAAGATTGAAGCGGTTAATGCTCACCCGGCCGCATAGATTTTATTCACGCTCCTATTATTATCCCGAAGTGCTGCAGGACGACATTCGGAATCTCGTTCTCTTTTATCAGCTTAACGGGTACCTCGAAGCAGCGGTATCGGACTACATAGTCGATGTGGATTCCATTAAAAACCAAGCGCGTATCGAGATAACGCTGGTGGAAGGGGAGCAGACGTTCATAGAGGGTATCGGCATTTTCGGGGCGGCCGCTTTCAGTGATAGCCTCATTCTCGAACGGATCGGTGTCCGGAAAGGTGATCCATTCAGGAGAAAAAAAATACAGGATGGAGTGCTCTCGATTCTCTCCCTTTATGCCGATCACGGGTATTTTGATGCAGAGGTCATTCCTGACATCAGGATTAATTCCGAAACTCACCGTGCTCTCGTTGATATAAATATCAAGGAGAAGTGGCAATCACGTGTAGCGGACATTCGGATTGAGGGTCTGGAGAAGACGAGAGACAGAATAGTAACCAGGGAACTATCCTTTCGTCATGGTGAAGTCGCGCGGTATTCCCGCCTTCTGGAATCCCAGCGCCTCCTGTACCTGACAGGGCTGTTTCAATCGGTTTTCATTCGTCCTGTTTCAACCGCCGAACGGGATTCGATGGTGAAGGACATACTCATCGATCTGAAAGAGAACGAATCATTGGAAATGAACTTCTATGTCGGGTATGGCTCGGTTGAGCGGGGAAGAGCAAGGATCGAGCTGTTCAACAACAATGTGGCGGGTTCGGCACGCAAGTTGGGCGTTGCGCCGTATGTGAGTTTTATAAGCTACGGTGTCGAAACATCCTTCAGTGAACCAAGAACCTTCGGTCTTCGGTGGCGGACAGATCTGAACATGATATATGGATATCGCGAGGAGCCGACCTACGACATCGAGCGGATTGGTGGACGTATCGTACTCGGGCGCACCTTCATACGACGTTCCACTATATCACTCGCATACCGTTATGAGAAATCCGATTTATCGAACGTGAAGGTGATCATCAATGCCGGCGAATTAGAAAACGACATCAGAAGCCTCAAGCTGGCCTTGATTTTTGATACACGTGATAACCTTTTCAATGCACAGCAGGGATTGTATATGGAATGGAGCAACGAGCTCGCCGGCTCGTTCTTGCAGGGATCGGAGGATTTCTACAAGCTGCTGTGGCGATTTAAATATCATCACCCGGTTGGGCAATCAACAGTTCTTGCTTGTGCTCTCGAAACAGGTTGGACGGACTATTTCGGACAATCAACAGAGGTTCCACTGAACGAGCGTTTTTATCTTGGCGGCCCGAACGTTCTGCGAGGTTTTGATTATCGCATGGTCGGCCCTCTGGATGACAAGGGTGAACCGCTGGGAGGGAATTTTGTTATTGCGGTGAACCTGCTCGAGATACGCAGGGTGATTTACAAGATGTTCGGTGGTGTGTTATTTGTGGATGTCGGCAATGTGTGGGAAGGTATCGATAATTTCGATATCAGTGATATACGCTCCGCTGCTGGCATAGGACTGCGTGCGAATACACCGATAGGCATAGTGCGTTGTGACTACGGTTTCAATCTTGATCCTCAAGAGAGCGAACCATCCGGCAAGTTGTATTTTAGCGTAGGGCAGGCTTTTTAGGACGGTTGAACCAATTGCTATGGGCGTATACGGTGGTTTGGTGTAAGATGGATGTCGGCAGCCCGGCAATGATGCTCTACTACAGGAGAAAGCATTGGCTCTGATAGAGCGGGTTGATTATATCCCAGCGCTCCTGTCTTCAGACTAAATCCTGAAGCGAGAGCTATACAGGACTGTCTAGGCGGAAGGAACAGGATCGGATGTTCGAAGTGGAGTTCCTGAATTCGGACATATTCAGGTGGATTATACTCCCCCTCCTCATTTTCGCTGCCCGAGTAGTCGATGTATCCCTCGGCACGATACGGATCGTGTTCGTCTCAAAAGGGAAAAAGACCCTCGCACCGATCTTCGGTTTCATCGAGGTCATCATCTGGCTCCTCGCAATTAGCCAGATCATCAGAAACCTTGACAATGTCATCTGCTATATCGCGTACGGCGGAGGGTTCGCAATGGGCACATTTGTCGGCCTGCTGATCGAGGAGCGGCTGGCGCTCGGCACACTCCTGATACGGGTGATCACACGTATGAATGCCCGGGATCTGATTGCATCACTCAGGACACAACATTACGGTGTCACCTCGATTCCGGCAATGGGGCCTGAGGGCGATGTGAACGTCATTTATTCCGTGATCCGCCGGGAAGATTTGAAGAAGGTTATCGATATCATCAAGCGATTCAATCCGAATGCGTTTTACTCGATAGAGGATGTCAAATTCGTCAGCGAGGGTATATTTCCATTGAAGCAACCCGCCAGCAGATGGTATTTACAGTCCGCTTTGCGATGGTGGCGCAAGGGTAAGTAGCTACGTTTCAGCAACCGCTGGATTTCCGGAGCTGCTCCATGCAGTTCCGGAGCCTCAGTAGGAGAAACATATGAATGTCGTACAAGAATGGATTGAGCGGACGATCGGGCTCAGTCCTGGATTGCAAGAGAAGATCATCATATCGTTTGTCGCCATAGGTGCGATCTGGATCATCCGCAGCATCATTCTTCGCATCTCGCTTCGTCGTGTCGATGACCCAACCACGCGTTATCGTTGGCAGAAAACATCGAATTACATCGCTGTGGTGCTCGCCCTTATGCTCGTCGGCCGAATATGGATCGCCGGACTACAATCACTCATTACCTTCTTTGGGCTGCTCTCGGCGGGGCTTGCGATCGCCCTGCGCGATCCGATCATGAACTTCGTCGGATGGATCTTTATCCTCTGGCGCCGTCCGTTCTCGGTTGGTGATCGTATACAAATTGGTGTGCACGCCGGTGATGTCATCGATGTGAGGATATTTCAGTTCACCCTTGCAGAGATCAGAAACTGGGTTGATGCCGATCAGAACACAGGACGGATCATTCATGTTCCCAACAGCAAGGTATTCACTGAGGCACAAGCCAATTTCAGCAAAGGATTCCATTACATATGGAACGAGATTCCGGTGCTCATCACCTTCGAAAGCGACTGGAAGCAAGCCAAGCAAATCCTGCAGACGATCGCATCCGAACATGCGGAGGAATTGAGTGGATCAGCCGAGCAACGAGTGCGCGAGGCGGCTCGCCGCTACCTCATGATTTTCACCAAGCTGTCGCCAACCGTCTATACGTGTGTGCGTGATAGCGGAGTGCTGCTAACAATCCGGTATCTCTGCGAGCCACGGCAGCGTCGAGAAACCGAGCAAGCGATCTGGGAGGATGTCCTCGATGAGTTCGCGAAGCACGATACGATTGATTTCGCCTATCCCACACGCCGCATTTACAGTAGACTACTCGAGACCGGGGATGTAGAAACGGATCATATAAAAACGCATATGGCAGGAGACGGAAATGACTGATAATACACGGAACGATAAAAAGGATTCAAGGGATAACCAGGTACTCGATCTGATAGATGGCGCAAACGGTGTCATCTCGGAGGTTGCGCGTGAAGTCAAAGCACAGCGGGCTATCGCGGCCGATCCAAAACGCTCCCTCGAGGAACGGATCGAAGCGTACGAGGATATCTTCGACTCGGAGGTCGGTGATACTACCTTTGTGCGAGCCCGTAACATCGAGCGTGAGGTCGGCCTGAGGCAGATCTATCTCAAATTCGAGGGGAGCAATCCAACCGGCACACAGAAAGATCGCATCGCCTTCACCCAGGCGATGGATGCTGTCAGGAGGGGCTTCGAAGCCATCACGGTGGCAACCTGCGGCAACTACGGCGTATCGGTGGCACTTGCCGCATCGTTTGCGGGACTCCAGTGCATTATATTCATCCCCAACACATACCATACGAGCCGTATCGATGAAATGGTCGAGCTCGGTGCCAAGATCAAGCATGTCCCGTCAGACTATGAAGGCGCAGTGGATGCCTCCATCGCGTATGCCCGGAAACACGAGATCTATGACGCCAATCCCGGTGGCGATAATACACAGACGCAGCTACGCGCCTATGGGAGCATTGCCTATGAGATTTATGACGAGCTCCGTGACGCTCCCGTCGTATTATGCGCGCCGGTATCGAACGGGACAACACTCGCAGGGATTTATAGGGGATTTCTCAGTCTCTACCGGCGGGGCAGAACATCTCGGATGCCCCGTATCGTTGCAGGTTCCTCGTTCGGCAAGAATCCGATCATCCAGGCGTACCTTAAAAACCTGCCGACCTGCGAGGATCTTCCCCCCGAACAGATTCGCGAGACAAAGATAAACGAGCCGCTCATAAACTGGCGTTCGATCGACGGTGACCACGTGCTCAACGCCATTCGCGAAACTGGCGGGTGGGCAACGAATGCGTCAGACAAGAACATGATAGCCTTCTCGCGACTTATACGTGAGAAAGAGGGACTTCACGTGCTGCCTGCCTCGACGGCGGGATTGATCGCCATGCTCGAGAAACACAAGAAGGAACCGTTATCGAACGATCGCTATGCCGTCATCTTGACGGGGAGGAAATCGTGACGGATGCGATCGACGGCAATGCGATCGTATACTGCGAGGGAGCGTTCAATACGCCGAATGGCAAGACGGCACACGGGCTCATCAGGTTCACAAGACGCTACCGAGTGCTCGCAGTCGTCGATTCCCGCTTTGACGGACGTGATGCAGGCGAGGTGCTCGACGGCCGCCGGAACGGCATTACAATATACACAGGTATCGATGAAGCGGCAAAAGGGCTGAGCAAGACGGGGACACCGGCGGCGTATCTCGTCGTTGGGCTCGCTCCAGATGGCGGGCGATTCGGTTTCGCCGCACTCGAGGACATGAAACACGCTCTCGAGATCGGTCTCAACATCGACAGCGGCCTCCACGATTTTCTCACGGATGATCCCGAGATGACGGCGCTCGCGGAGGCTCATGGCGTCGCCATCAGGGATGTACGAAAGCCGCCACCACGCAATGAGCTGCACTTCTTCAGCGGAAAGATCGAGGAGGTCTCATCGTTCAAGGTGGCGGTGCTCGGCACCGATTCCGCAGTCGGAAAACGGACGACGGCGTGGCTCATCTTACAGGCCCTCGAGGAGCGTGGCGAACGTGTCGAACTCGTCGGCACCGGTCAAACGGCGTGGCTGCAGGGGGCGCAGTACTCGATCATGCTCGATTCTCTGATAAACGATTTCGTCTCGGGTGAGATCGAGCATGCCGTCTGGTCTGCCTGGCACGAACGGAAACCCAGCGTAATCGTCATCGAAGGGCAGGGAAGCCTCATGAATCCCGCCTACCCAGGTGGATTCGAGATCCTGGCAGCAGGCAGACCCGACGTCGTAGTCCTTCAGCATGCGCCTGCCCGGCGCGATTACGACGGGTTCCCCGGGTACCGGATCCAGCCGCTCGAGCACCAGATCAGAGCGATCGAAGTGATCTCGGGAAAACCCGTTGTCGCCATCGCGGTCAATCATGAGAATATCGATACCGGTGACATAGATGCAGTCTGTGGTTCAATAACAAAGGAGATCGGCCTGCCCGCCTTCGACGTGCTCGTCCACGGCGCGGAGGCGCTCACCGATCATCTCGTATCGACCATGCAGAAACATCGCCGTGATGGAGGATGAAAAGATGTGTCTATCGAAACCGGAAGCACCTGTGGATATGGGTGATTTCTCGTATTGATCGAGATTAAAGAGGGAACGGGAGATGATTAAAAAAAGAAGCAAAGCTAACGAAGGCGATCGAGCTGTAACAAGACAGAAACGGAGCGCGGACGATCCGCTAGCATTACTCGAGGTGTTCGATTCACTCGAGGTCGGCCCCGCCATCGTGCGAAGAGACAAGATCTCCGTGCCCTACACCCTCAGTCGTGGCAAAAAGCGCGAGTCCACCGAGTTTGCATACACATACGAAGAGGACGTATTCACGCCTGACGATCCGGCATGCCACAACCTCGCTGCAATGATAGGTGCGCAGGTGGCACTCAATTACGGGCTCTTCTGCCGCTCCATCGTTTTCCATGGCCCGTTCGACGATGCGGACAGACGGTTCCTCGTCGACATGGCCCGTAATACGGCTCGCGAGATCTATGTAAAGAAATTCCTGGAGCCGAATCCTTTCCTTCGTGGAGAGGCGGCGAAGATTGATGTGGTGAAGCGGAAGGATTACTGCCGCGCCGTACTCGAGTTTCCCGACAGGGCGGTGGGCGGTTCCACCTGGACGCTGCACGACTCGGTCAGGGATCGATATGCCATACTGTCGAGCGGTGGCAAGGACAGTCTTCTCAGCTACGGATTGATCAACGAGCTCGGGGGCGAGGCGCATCCTATCTTCGTAAACGAATCCGGCCGCCACTGGTTCACGGCACTCAACGCCTACCGTCACTTCAAGGAGCATGTCCCGAACACGGCGCGTGTCTGGACGAACGCAGATCGCGTATTCGCCTGGTTCCTGCGACAGTTCCCCTTTATACGTCAGGATTTCGCCTCCGTGCGCGCCGATGAGTATCCGATACGTCTCTGGACGGTCGCCGTCTTTCTATTCGGTGTATTGCCGCTCGCCCTGGGGCGCGGCGCCGGTCGTATCGTGATCGGCGACGAGTACGACACGACCGAACGCACATCGTTCAAGGGGATCACTCACTACAACGGCCTCTTCGACCAGAGCAAGTATTTCGACAACACCCTGTCGCGATATTACCTGCGAAAAGGATGGCGGATGAGCCAATTTTCAATCTTACGCCCACTATCGGAGCTGCTGATCGAAAAAATTCTGGTCAATCGTTATCCGGATCTACAGAAACACCAGGTATCGTGTCATGCCACGCATGCCGTCGATGAACGGATGCACCCCTGCGGCAAGTGCGAGAAATGCCGCCGAATCGTGGGGATGCTGAAGGCGCTCGATGCGGATCCCCGGCGGTGCGGGTACAGCAGTGAGCAGATCCGGACGTGCCTCAAGGATATCGTCGATAAAGGCGTGCATCAGGAAGCTGCGGGATCGAAGCACCTCTCCCTGATGCTCGCCGAGAAGGGGCTCATCGAATTGCCCGAGGAGCAACGGTCGAAGCTCAGGGTGTTTCCTGAGATCCTGCATTTGCGGTTCGACAATCGCCGTTCACCCATCGACGGCATTCCGGTCGATCTTCGCGAGCCGCTCTACCGTATCTACCTCGAGCATGCAGAAGGCGCCGTACGCCGCGCCAAACGCGATTGGATTCCATTTGATGTCTTCGCAGATCCAGCAATGACACTTCCATACGCATTCGAACCGGCGCACAATGCGCCGCGTCGGCGTCGCGCGCAGAAGGAGTATTCGATGAAACAATCCACCTATCTGTGGTCTGAACTCTCCTGGCCAGACGTGGAGGAATATCTGAAAAAAGTGGATGTGGCGCTCCTGCCCGTGGGCTCTATCGAGCAACATGGCCCTCACCTGCCTCTCGACACGGATGCCTTCGACGCCGATTATCTATCCCGATGTGTCGCGGAGGCGTGCAGCGACCCGAAACCCCTCGTGTTACCACTCATTCCGTACGGTGTCTCCTACGAGCACGGGGAGTTCAAGGGAACGATCGGGGTCAGCAATGATACCCTCTCACACCTCGTCTACGAGATCGGCATGAGCGTGGCGAACAACGGCATCAACAAGATCGTCATTATAAACGGGCACGGTGGGAACATCCCCGCCCTTAACTACGCCGCCCAGATGATCACACGGGATGCAAAGATCTTCGTTTGCATCGACACGGGTGAGACGAGCGATGTGGATATATACAAGATCGCAGAGACACAGGGCGACATACACGCCGGCGAGATCGAAACGAGCACGAGCCTCGCCGTGCGTCCCCATCTCGTGAAGATGGACAAGGCGACCAAGCGCATCCCTCGCTTCTCGAGCCGCTATCTCAGCTTCACCTCGAAGCGGAAGGTATCCTGGTACGTACACACGAAGAGGATTTCGAGGAGCGGTGTGATCGGGGATCCGACAAAGGCGAGCGTCGAGAAGGGGGAACGTATGTGGCGCGTTATGACCGCCCATCTCGTCGCGCTCGTCGAGGATCTCAAGAGCATGACGCTCGATGAGATCTATCATCGCCGCTACTGAGGTTGACTTATGCGTATCACGAAGATAGAAGCATGGAAGCATTCCATGCAGCTCAAGGAGCCGTATACGATTGCATATGAAACGATCGAATCGACGGTGAACGTCTTCCTGCGGATAGAGACCTCACGGAGCGTGTCCGGGTATGGGTGCGCCGCACCCGATCTCGAGGTAACCGGTGAGACGGCCAAATCTGTCCTGAAGGCGGTGGCGGATTACGGAGAACCGGCACTCAAAGGGGCGGATCCGCTCCGGATTGCCCGGCAACTCTCGAAGCTCACAAAGCCACTTGCCGCACAGCCGTCCGCTCTCGCCATGATCGATATGGCTCTCTACGACATACTCGGCAAAACGGCGGGATTGCCAGTCTACAAGCTCCTCGGCGGCTTTCGCGACCGGATGCGCACGAGCATCACGATCGGGATCATGCCGCCCGATGCTACGGTGGCGAAGGCCCGGGAATTCACCAAGCAGGGATTCAAAGCCATCAAGATCAAGGGCGGCCTCGATGTGGATGAGGATATCGAACGTATCATGCGTGTTCGTAAAGCGGTCGGGGATAAGATCGAGATCAGATTCGACGCAAACCAGGGCTACTCCGCCGAGGATGCTCTACGCTTTATCGAGGCGACACGGGGGGCGAATCTCGAGCTGATCGAACAGCCGACGCCGCGTGGTGAACCAGCCGAGCTCGGCAGCGTAACACGTAAAGCATCGATACCCGTTATGGCGGACGAGAGTATCAAAAACCTATTAGATGCCTTCCGGCTCGCGAAGCGGGATCTCGTCGATATGGTCAACATCAAGTTGATGAAGGTCGGCGGCATCTTTGAAGCACTTCATATCAACTCGGTAGCGCATGCCGCCAATTTGGAAGCGATGGTCGGGTGCATGGACGAGGCAGCCCTCGGCATCGCAGGTGGTCTACACTTCGCCCTTGCGCGCCCGAATGTCGTGTATGCCGACCTCGACGGACATCTCGATCTCATCGACGACCCAACAGCCGGCTCCGTGATCCTTCGCAATGGCGTGCTGTATCCGCACAACGAGCCGGGTCTCGGCTGCGTGATGCGCGAATAACTTCTCCCTTAGCCTGATGATCCGGTTGATGCATAATATATTGAAATACGGAGTAGCCCATGCGTATTATGGCCGGAAATAGAGCTTTGCTCTAATATATCCCCGAGGGGTTATGTGCAAGAGAAGATGATAGGCAAGACCGTATCCCACTATAAAATCCTCGAGAAGCTCGGTGGTGGAGGAATGGGCGTGGTCTACAAGGCCCAGGACTTCAACCTGGACCGCTCGGTGGCCATCAAGCTTCTGAAACCCCACCTTGCAGACAACGAGAAGGCCCGGCAACGCTTTATCCGTGAGGCGAAGACGGCGAGCTCCCTCGACCATGTCAATATCGGCACGATCTACGAGATCGACAGGACGGAGGATGGGCGGACCTTCATCGCGATGGCCTACTACGAGGGAGAGACCCTGAGGGATCGGATGGATCGCGGCGATATCGATATCACCAGCGCAGTCGACATCACACTCCAGCTGGCAACTGGGCTCGCCAAGGCGCACGAGCTCCAGATCGTGCACCGTGATATCAAACCGGAGAACATCATGATCACCCGTGACGGGGTCGTGAAGATACTCGATTTCGGCCTCGCAAAGCTTACCGAGCAGACGAAACTCACCAAGACGGATCAATCGGTCGGCACACCCGCCTACATGTCCCCCGAACAGATCAAAGGCGAGGATGTGGATATTCGTTCGGACATCTTTTCCGTGGGTGTCGTTCTGTATGAGCTTCTGACCGGGCTCCGGCCCTTCAGCGCAGAGCATGACGCCGCACTTTTGTACGAGATCGTTCACGAGACACCCAACCCGGTAACGGATCACCGCCCCGATATACCTCAGGAGATAACGCTCATCATCGATAAGGCACTGGAGAAGGATCCCGGTAATCGCTACCAGAGTACGGATGACCTGCTCGGCGATCTGAAGCTCCTGCACAAGAGTCTGATCAAAACCACGGCGGTGCCAACCGCTTACAAAACCCATTTTCCTCTCTGGAAACGGTTGACGAAGCCTTCAGTAATCTGGCCCACTGTATTTCTGATCGTCGCTCTTATCGTGGTATTTCAGATCTTCTATCCGAGATCCTCCGTCCCGTTCTCCAAACGGGACTGGATCCTGATTACCAGCTTCAGGAACCTCACCAGAGATGAGCTCTTCGACAGATCACTCGATATGGCCCTCAGGATCAGCATTCAACAGTCCCAGTTCGTCAATGTCTTCCCGAGATCACGGATCAAGGAGATCCTGAAACAGATGGGAAAGGCACATGCAGACACCCTGGACGAGGATCTGGGATCAGAGGTCGCCTTACGCGGGAACGTACAGGTCCTGGTGGTTCCCGAGATAAGTGCTGTCGGGAGCGAATATCTGCTGTCCGCCACGTTCGTGGATCCCCAGACCCGTTTCAACATACAGACCGTGATGGTGAGAGCTGAAAAGAAGGACGATGTGCTCAACGGTCTCAGCGATCTCGCCGAGAAGATACGGAAAGGGCTGGGTGAATCACTGCCTTCCATTGCACGGCGAAACGTCATGCTGCCGCAGGCAACGACATCATCACTGGAGGCCCTAAAGAAATTCTCAGACGGAGCCTGGGCCTGGGACTTCGGGAAATACGAGGAAGCGATTACCCACTGGAACGAGGCGGTGAGGTTGGATTCCAGCTTTGCCTGGGCGCATGCATCCCTCGGGATGTATTACTACTGGCATAACAAACGGCCGCAGGGAGATTTTCACTTCGACAGGGCTTTGAGGGTGCTCGATCAGACAACGGAACGGGAAAGGCTCTGGATACGATCGCTGATCGAAGCATCGAAGGGCAACCGCAAGGAGGCGCTGAAGTATACGAGACTGTTTCTCAGCAAATACCCGGATAACCGGGATGCATGGTTCAATCTCGGGGTCGATTACATGAGACTCCAGCAGTACGAGAACAGCATCGAAGCATTCAACAAGGTCATCGAACTCGATCCCGGAATGGACGGGGCATATATAAATATCGCAACCATCCACCAACTCACCGGCAATTACGGGCAGGCGATCGAGAATTACGAGACCGCCTATAGGATACGGCCCGAGGGTGTCAAGCACCTCACCATCAACAATGAATACGGATTTCTGTACGTCAAGGTAGGTGACTATAAGAAAGCACGGGAGATCTTTACAAAGATGCTCTCGGAGTCCGAGCAAAAAAAGGGTAACGGATACCGTTCACTCGCCTTACTCGATATGTACCTCGGCAAATATTCCTCCGCAATAGAGCATCTCAAGAAAGCAATAGTATTCAGCAGACTCACCACCTTCCCGTCAGCAGTGGCGAATAATATACTGTATCTGGCAACGGCATACCGGGTACGGGGCATGACAAAGGAGGTCGCCCTACAGTTCGATGAGTTCGAAAAGCTTCACAAGGAACAGTACCTTCCGCCCCATGACCTGGCGATCGCCGCCAGTATATACCTGCAAGAGAGTAGGATTGATGATGCGGAAAGACTGTTTCAGGATCTCACCGAGAGAATGGTCGAAAACAATCTGTGGGATCGCGTGAACTTTCACGTCCTGAAGGCCGAAATCGAAGCAGCCAAGCATCATTACGACGAAGCGATAAAGCAGTTCGAGATGGCCGCCGTTTTGAGAAAAAACGGCTATATTCTGGAGTTTCTTGCGTATTGCCATCAGAGAAACGGAAATACCGATCAGGCGATCGCCCTGTATACAGAATGTATCGAAAGGCTCGATATCGGCTGGCAAGCCCAGGAATCTCATATACGTGCACACGTGCGTCTGGCTAAGCTCTATGAAGAGAAGGGCGATAACGCAAACGCTGTAAGATATTACAGAAAATTACTTGATCTCTGGAAGGACGGGGATAAAGACCTGCCACTCATCATTGAAATGAAGGAACGTCTTTCTGAATTGGAGAAGGGAGCCTAGAATTCTCATCCCTGCTCCATCCTGTACTCCTTGAGGTACAGGAATGAAACCGTAATCCCCGAAAAGACAACAAACATCGCTGAGAGAGCAGCGACTGCGACTACCGGTGAGAGCGCTGCGCCGGATGCGAAGTAATCGAGTATATCCCCTATTCCACCCCCCATCGTCGTTGTATCGGTCTGCGGTAACAGCTCCTTCAGGTAGTATACGACGGTGAAGAGGCGGATCTTGCTCGGAAAGTTCGCAACGATATTCTCCCACCCGAATGCGAAGAGCAACCCGACCAGCACCGGTCGCTTGATCGCCGCCCCGAGCATGCCGAAGAACGGTACATAGACAAGGCTGCCGAGGCACAGCACCGCTGTAATATGAAAGAGACTTCCAAGATTAGAGAGATACGACCGGATCCCACCGCCGGCGGTCAGAAGGGTATAGGATACTACGAGGGACAGAAAGATGATCATGCATACAATCAGGCAGGCGGACAGCGATTTCGAGACTACAATCCGCCGTTTCGGAATGGGGCGTGAGAGAAGATAGGGAAGGGTACGGTCCTCGACCTCCTCTGCGACGATCCCGGTCCCGATGAGCGCGGACAGCAGTGGAAGAAGTATGTGAAGATACAGTGAGGAGGTCAATCTGAGGAAAAAACCGGAAGCATCTACATTCGTGCCGAGCAGGTTGGCTGCGAGCACCCTGACTACCGCAATGGCGACGGGCACGAGCCCCAGCACCGTCATCCATACGACACGCCTGCTTCGAACGGCGTTTCTTATAAAGAACAGGAACAGAAACCGCATGATCTCACCTGCCGAAATGACCCAATTTCGTACGGAGCGCTCGCATCATATCCTCATCGTACGAGATAGTCGAAGACCGCCTCGAGGTTCTCATCGGGTGACCAGAGTGACTCCACGTGAATCTTGTTCTCCAAAACGATGTCGGGCAGACGATCGAAGAATTCATCCGGCCGTATCGTCTCCACGGTCAAACGGTTCCGTTGCCTGTCGAACTGGACGGACTGGACGTCGTCATAGGCGACCAGCTTGGACATGAGCACATCGATCTCCTCGCACTGGACGGTCACCTGGAGGGGGTGCGTGTCGATCAGCCTGCGTATCTCGTAGATATTCCCCTCTGCGAGCAGCCTGCCGTGGTTCAGTAGCAGTATCGTATCGGTCATCTCCTCGACCTCGTGCAGGATGTGACTCGACACTACCACCGTCCTGCCCTCCCCCCCCATCTGCTTGATCAGATCGATCGCCATCCTTCGTCCGACCGGATCCATACCGTTCAGGGGTTCATCGAGAAAGAGTACCTGCGGATCGTGCGCGATAGCCTGCGCCAGCTTGATCCGCTGCCTCATCCCCTTGCTGTAGCTCCCGATCCGCTTCGAGCGATCGCTCATCATGTCGACCGTTCCGATCGCACGTTCAGCCCGGGCGGCCGACTCGCCCTTCGAGTATCCGTGCATTCTCATCAGCGAATAGACAAAATCCCATCCCGTAAGATACTGCCAGAATGCGTCATGCTCGGGACAGTATCCGATCGCCCGGAACAGGCGGTGGTTGTTCCAGACCGGCTCGCCTTCGATCGTCACGGAGCCTTTGCTGGGCTTGAGCTGTCCGGTAAGGAGCCGCAGAATGGTCGTCTTTCCGGCGCCGTTCGGCCCCAGGAAACCAGTGACACCGGGCTTCAGGGTGAAGGTGCAGTTGTTGACACCGATCACCTGCCCGTACCACTTGGACAGCTTGTCCACCTCTATCTTCAACAGGTGACCCCCCGGATTACGTTGTACCGTTGCTCCGGTCGGCTGGATGCCCCGTCCATCACTTCACGACCTCCGTCGGCTTGATCCTGAGCCGCAGCACGGCCAGGCATAGAACTACGATCCCAGCCAGTATGATGCCCCCCACCCACACGGGATACGAGTACGGATTCCCGCGACCGAAGAGTGTCGATGCGACCTGCTCGATATTCCTGTTTATCGAGATCCATCTGACCTCCCGGAAGACTGAGAGAATCCTCGCCAGGAGATTCGGGATGAAGATCAATGCAAAATAACCGACGACTGCAGACCGGATCCCCCTGGCGAAGGCTGAGACCGCCAGCATGAGCCCACCATGCACCACCAGTATCACGGCACCCGTCGCGATGATCGACAGCGGCATCAAGTAGTATGCGTTGAAGAATCCCGTCTCGCTGGTCAGGAGGATCTGAAGCACGAAGAGGAGCAGGGCAGGCGCTATGGTGATCAATCCGCCGTAGAAGACGAGGATGAGGAACTTGCCCGAGACATAGTCCCAAAAATTCACGGGCCGTGCGAAGTAGAGGGGCAGAGCCTTGTACTTACGGTCACTCGCTATGAGACCCGCACCGCAGATACAGATAATCGGAACGAGAATATAGATTTGATCCTTCATGAAGTTCAAGAAGAAACCGGCATCGATCTGCAATGCACCGGCTAATCTGGCGGGCAACTCCCCTACATCGACACGGGTGACGACGTAGATCTGGCCGCCGCGGAAGATGACGGGGATCGCCGCGATGAAGAGCAGGATCGCTAGCAATCTCCGCCAAACCAGGCGTACACCGGTCCGGGCGATGACGAACCATGTCATGGGCCGCTCGAGGACCGCTCCTTCCCACTGAAGATAGGTTGCCTCATGAATCGGCATGCCTGTCACTTCCCACCAGTTTCACGAATGCATCTTCCAAGGTCTGCACGCTCGGGAGCAGCCTGCGTAGCTGCACGCCTGAGTCCCGTGCCGCCTCGAAGAACAGCTCCGTCCTGCCTCCATCCGGCAATCTAACATCGAACCGGTGAGCACCGTCCGGAGTGATTCCGCACCCGCGACTGCGCAGCACCTCCTCGAACCGCTCCTTCGGTCCCTCGACACGCACCGAGAAGGTGCCGGCGTACTGACGCCTGATCTCTCCTACACTGTCCTGCTTGAGGAGCTTTCCCCTGTTGATGATGACGACGTGATCGCAGGTTCTTTCAACATCGACGAGGATGTGTGTTGCGAGGACGATACTTATACGGTTCCGGCCGGCGATCATACGTATCAGCTCGAGCATCTCGAGACGGCCCTTCGGATCCATCCCGCTTGTCGGCTCATCGAGAAAGAGAAGCTTCGGATCGTGGACGATCGCCTGGGCCAGCTTGATCCGCTGCCTCATCCCCGCCGAGTATGTTTCGACCTTGCGGTACCTGGCCTCCTCCAGTCCGGAGAGAAAGAGCACCTCGTGCGCCCGCTGCATCGCATCAACTCCGCTCATACCGCTGAGCTCGCCGGCATAACGCACCATACCGATACCGGTGAGACCGGGAATGATGGAGTCGTCCTCGGGCATGTAGCCGATGAGCTGCCTGATGAGCTTCTGCTCCCTGCGCACGTCCCTGCCGAGAATCGTCGCCGAGCCGAAGGATGGCGGCACGAGCCCCAGGAGCCCCCTGATGAGACTCGTCTTTCCTGCCCCGTTTGGGCCGAGGAGGCCGGTCGCACCGGGCGGAAACGATGCAGATATCCGGTCAACCGCCGTGACCCTCCCGTAGCTGACCGTGAAGTCCTGGAGTGTGACCGACAATGTGGCCCCTAACCGTTCAAGCGCTATGCTGTTTTTTGCTATATGTTACTCATAAATTATCATATAGTCATACGTGAAATGAAGCAGGTTGTTTCGAGGGTTGCCACTAACGCACTGTGACGCTGCACACCTAACAGTCTTCCGGTAGCATGTCCGAAATATCATGTCTTTGCTATATATTTTGTACGTAATTAATATTTTTGTTATTGATACTGGGCAATCAATTAGGGGATAAAGTGGGCTTCAATTGAATTGACGGTTTCTAATAAAACAACTCAGATTAATTTATAATCTCAATTATTAGTGTTTATAACAATAACGAAAAGTAAGATGTAGATTCCTCCCTATTTCTTATTATTCTGTCAATATTAGCTCCGCAGATTTAAAAATCACAGACGGGGGGTATCCATAATTCCCGTGTAGACCACAGAAGTATTTAGCAGAATAATCGATGAAATGAGAGTCAAGAATAGCCAATGATCTGGCAGAAACAGTCACAATAAGTGTACCTGCTTGTTTCATAGGCATTGTTGACTACCTAATGCTACCCGCCATTCAAAGTGTGCTAATTATCTGATGGTAAATTCAACGCCATTGCTAACCTGTTTTGATTCGTCCCCAGGCATATTAGCAAATATTACTACACCATAAGATCCCGGTTGTAAGTTATCAAGAGGCATTGGGGGCCCGGACGGCATTATATGAATTTGCGTCCATTCAGCCGTTAAACTTCCCTCGGTCGAACCCGTTAAATGGACAAACTTTTGTAGAAATAGAAGTAAATCTGTCCCATCGAGTCTGACACGAAACACCTTGCACCCACACGGATCGGTGTGGTCGGATTAATACACCCTGTTAACGAAATTCTGAAACAGGCTTTAAAGGGGACAAAGAGATTCGAGCTGTTAACTCATAAATGAAGAGCATAGGAGATCTCGAAATTACAATATCTACAGCATTGTGACTACCTACATATTGCTGATCGCATCATCAAGAAGTATTTCAAGCGCTTGTCTGGTAGGGACTCTACCGGAGAGAACAATCATTTCATTGATCGTTAGGGCTGGTGTTACAGATATTCCCTTCGCGGTCATTTCTTGAATATTTGTAACATACAGATAATCGATAGAGATTCCCTTTGATGCAATAATCTCCTTTGTCATCCGATCCAATTGTTCGCATCTGGGGCATCCGGGGCCGTACACACGGATTTCAATAATCCCCTTTTTACGAGATCTGCCGGCAAGTTCTCCTATGAACACCCTGTATTCCTCGAATAAATCTTCCTTGTATATATTCTCCATATTCGGGGAGATATAGTTACACTCACTGACTCTTTCAAAGATTTCATTTTTCAGATTCTCATCACCCGCTATTCCCGTGGCCTCAACCTGCCTGAATATTTCATCGAGGTTTTTTATGCCGATTCTCTGTCCACCTATCAATACTTGCCGAATCTTCATCCACATTTCTCCCGAAGCAAGCACGTATTTATCGATACACCCGCAGCCATTTATTTACTGTTATTTGA
>CP070727.1:977959-1077130 GCA_020350885.1 bacterium
AGCATAAATGTGTCAAAATGCGCTTTGGCACGCTTGTTGCGAGATGGGGCACAAGAGGAGGTAGTTTCACAGCCTTCAATAACGGATATACATAGCGACCTATTGAGTGCCGGTGGTGAAACCGGATACTGCAAGAGTAAGTTACAAAAAAGGAAAAAGGTTGGTGTGAGAATGATCACGTTACCGTTTCGCAAGAAGACTTCCACGGTTGGCCTGGATATCGGATCGAGCATGATCAAGATCGTCGAGATAGATCATTCGGGCGACGGCCCGACGATCGTTCGATTCGGATTGAACAGGCTGCTTCCCGAAGCGATCGTTGAAGGCGAGATCATGGACCGGGACCTCGTTATCGATGGGATAAAGGGGTGTGTCGAGCAGGCCGGGATAACGACGAACGAGGTTGTCTCGGCTGTTTCGGGTCGGGCCGTTATCGTCAAGAAGGTCGTCATGGATAAGATGGCATCGGAGGACGCACAGGAAGCCATCTTCTGGGAAGCTGAGCAGCACGTTCCATTCGATATCGACGATGTGTGCCTTGATTTCCAGATCTTGAAGGAAGACATTGGAGCAAACCAGATGGAAGTGCTCCTCGTAGCGGCTAAGAAGGATATGGTCACCGTTCATGCCAGTCTTATCAGGGATGCCGGCCTGACACCGACGATCATTGATGTTGATTCGTTCGCTGTCCAGAACTGTTTCGAAGTGAACAAGGGCGGACTTGAGGAGCAGGGTAACGCGGTGATCGGATTGCTGAATATCGGAAGCGACGTTACCAACATCAACATTATCCAGAACAAGAGCCCGCACTTTACGAGGGATATTAGTGTCGGAACAAACAATTTTATAGAGATGATGCAGAAAGAGCTGGGCGTCGATTACGATGAGGGACAACGCATCGTTTCCGGTCATTTCGATGATCGTAACAAGAGCAAGATCAAGGATATCGTCCGCCGGAGTTCAGACGATCTGTCATTGGGAATCGAGCGGAGCATCTCATTCCTGAAAGCAGCCGGAGACACAGAGGAGATAGATGAGATCGCCTTGAGCGGTGGTGGTGCGCATATTCCTTTCCTCAAGGACATTCTATCCGAGAAGTACAGCTTTGATATTTCTGTTCATAACCCGCTCGAGGGGATTGAATACGAAGAAGGAATATTCAACGAGTATGAAGAGGAAATCGACCAGATTGCGCCGATGCTGGCCGTCGGTATTGGTCTCGCTTTGAGAAAGGCGGGGAAATAATGATTAGGATCAATCTTCTTCCATCGGAAGATAGGGTTAAGAAACGCCGTTTCCACCTTCCTGAGATGTCGACCATATACCTTGTGGCGGGAGTGGCGATCTTCTTCGCGGCAATCATCTTCACGAGTGTCATGCAACAGCACAAGGCCAAGGTACTCGAGAAGAAGATCGAGGAGGCAAAAGAGGAATCGAAACGGCTGGCCCCGCAGCTTGCCAAGATCAAACAGATCACCAAGGAGCGGGAAGAAGTCAATCAGCGGCTCAGCATCATTACATCACTCGACCGCTATCGGTACTTTAGGGTGAGGATACTGAACGATCTCAGCTATAAACTGCCGGCGAACTGTTGGCTGACGGATTTTTCCGAGGTATCGCCAAACCAGTACAATTTTGACGGGATCACCTTTTCCAATTACACCGTCGCCGATATGATGACAAATCTCGTAAAATCACCACTCTTTACAAAGGTTGATCTCAGAATAGCGGAGAAAGGTACGATCAAAGATAGAGAGGTCATGAAGTTCAGTTTGAGCGCCAGTGCTATGCCTCAGTAGGGAAGGAGAGGTCTGTACAATGGATTTTAAGGATCCGCAAATACAAAAGACTATCATTGTGGTGATACTGCTTGCCTTGGCCGGCTACGTATATTTTTTCTCGGCCTTCCTGCCGTTCTTTTTCAATCCGATGAAGTCGAAAATCGAGACGCTCACGGCGGAATACGAGAAGATGAACGCGGAGCTGGAGAAGGCGCGGAAAACCGTAGGGAAATTAGCGCAGCTCGAGCAGGAATACAAGCGGCTGCATGAGAAGTGGGTGGCGGCTCAGAGTCTGCTGCCTCATGAGAAGGAGGTTGCGAGGCTGTTGCGTAAAGTGACGAGGGCCGGCAACCAGGCAGGGATCGATTTTCTTCTCTTCGAACCACAGGTACCGGTGCCGAAAGAATTCATTACCGAGAATCCGGTGAAGGTTCGTGTGCAGGGAGAGTATCACCAGCTCGGTGTATTCCTCTCAAAGGTGGCGAATCTTGACAGGATCATCAATGTTTCCGGATTGCATATCAAACCGGTGACGGAGCGGGAAAAACGTAAAGGTAAAGTTGGAAAATCTTATACGGTCGAAGCAGAGATGACGATGACGGCCTATACGCTTCTGGAAGGTGGTGACGTAGGCAATGAGGATGCAAAGAATAGTTCCTCGTAAGGAATGGAAGGTTCTCTGGGGACTCATTGTCCCAGTGATTCTTCTTACCGTAATCGTGCCTGCATATGTCGTTGCGGAAGACGACGAAATGCTGCAGAAGAAAAAACTGCGGGAAAAGAAGTATTACTATCAGGCATTCAACCGAAGGGATCCCTTCCAGAGCCTTATCGTCGGCGAGTTCGAGGAGTCGGAATTTGAACTCGTCGATATCTACAGTGTGAAGCTGGTCGGAGTACTCTCCGGTGGTATGGAGAGGTTCGCCATGCTCGAGGATAACAACGGATTTGGATACATATTGAAAACGGGTGATCCTATCAAGAACGGGAGTATCGTCTCGGTGGGGGATCGCTCACTTGTAGCCCGGGTAACGATGTTTGGTCAGACGAGCAGCGTCACCCTCCTTATGGAGGGAGCCAATGAAAAAGGAGAGTAAGATGCAAGGGAACCGCAAGCTTGTGTTGATCGTTCTCTCGTGTTTGCTGTTGCCGTTAGTCGGCTTTGCCGCCGATACAGTGCAGAACGAGGTCAATGCGATCAAGGTCATTTCCGACCAGCGGTCGTTGCGGTTGGAGATCGGCACGGTTGGAAACGTCAACTTCGACGCCTTCACGATGGTCGAGCCGGACAGGCTTGTGGTCGATTGTGTCGGTGCGAAGTATGACATTCTCTGGAACGAGAAGGCAATAGAGAGCCCGTATGCCTATCGCATTCGGACGAGCCAGTTCGAGATCGAACCGATGCCGGTCAGCCGGATCGTTCTCGATCTGAAGCAGCCCGTTGATTACCGCCTCTGGCGTGAGGGTTCCGTACAGATGCTCGAGGTCGTTGGAAAGGGCATGGCTATGGGTGATGCCGTATCGTCTGTTCCCATGGAACCACCTGTTGAGGGTTCGGCGACCGAACCTCCTATTGTCGTGGATAAGGTCGTTGCACCGGAGCAGCAGAAGGTCGTCACGGGTGCGGCGATGGGGCCGGTGCTTCCCCTGATAACACCTGAGGAGGATGCATCGGAGCAGGTGCCGACATCCGAGACGCAGAAGCCTCGATCAGAGGATTCGCCGTGGCTACCGGATACGGGATGGGAGAGCGTTAAGCAGGTTCCTGATCAGCCGATGACGGTTGAGACGATGGCGTCCATGGGGAACCCACAGATGGAGCAGGCCGAAGGATGGATCGATGGTGCCTACATGCGTGGGGCGCCGGCCGCCGGTGGTGGTCTCGGTTTGGGATCTCGCAGGATCACGCTCGATGCACAGGGAGCCGATATCAAGACGGTTCTGAGAACCATATCCGACTTCGCGGGTGTCAATATCGTGGCCGGTTCCGGGGTGAAGGGTGATGTATACGTGCATATCAAGGATGCGCCGTGGGATGAGGCCCTCGATGTGTTGCTCAAGGCCTACGGATTCGGCTATCGCGAGGAGTTCGGGATGATCCGTGTCTGCGAGATGCAGAAGCTCATGAAGGAAGAGCTCGATCAGCAGACCGCAGAGCGGAAGAAGGAGGATCTCCTGCCGCTGGTGACCCGCATTATTTTCATAAACAACTCGAATGCCGAGGAGCTCAAGGACGCCCTGGCGAATGTCGTCACGAACAGGGGTGAGATCGACGTCGATTCGGGTAGCAACGCCCTAATCGTCAATGATATCGAACGGAATCTCGACAAGATAGAGCAGATGGTCAGAGAGCTCGACAAGAAGAATCATCAGGTCGATATCAACGCCAAGCTCGTCGAGGTTGATGTCGAGGCTACCCGCGAGCTCGGTATCGATTGGGGATTGTTGAATCTGCACAAATCCGGATTCAGCGGTGTTGGAAGTGCTACGGTGACTGCCGGGATCCCGTTGTCGTCGGGAACCCTCAAGTTCGGTACCGTCCGTTCGTGGGGTGAGCTGAATGCGATCCTCCAGATGCTGGAGAAGACGAACAAGGCGAACATTATATCCAATCCGCGTATAACCACGATGGATAATCGGGAGGCAAGCATTCTTGTCGGTAAGGAGATTCCACTCATCGTCGCCGACGAGGCAGGTAACCCGATCACCGAGCTCACCAAGATCGGTATCATGCTCAAGGTGATTCCGCACGTGAACAGTGATAAGACCATCACACTCGATCTCCATCCGGAGGTCAGCGAGCTTCAGTCCGAGGCGACCGCACAGGGTGGGGTTATCATCTCCACCAACGAGGCCGACACCAGGGTCATCGTCAAGAACGGCGAGACGGCCGTTATCGGTGGTCTCATCAAGAGGGTCGAGACGGACGTGAGACAAGGTATTCCGTTCCTGAAGGATGTCCCGATAATCGGAAGCCTCTTCTCTTCCTCGAGTACGGCTGACAAGAAGCAAGAACTTGTGATCTTTGTAACACCGACGATAGTGGAATGACCTTGCCCCCTCCACTCACCGTCGAGCCCCCAGGGGTGATACACACCCCTGGGGGTTTTTGTTTTATTGGTGTGGTTGTTCTGCTTTTCCCTTGCTCCCTTCTTCCGTGTTCTATATCCTGATAGTTCTTGTAAATCCCGTGTGTATCATTACACGGAGCTGCATGTGCGAGTTATTGCAGGAACGAAGAGGGGCTTACAGCTTCGGTGTGGAAGGGGACCGGTCTTCCGTCCGACGGCACAGATCGTGAAGGGCTCCATCTTCGATACTCTCGGCGATGCGGTGGCGGGAGCCGTCTTTGTCGATCTGTTCGCCGGATCGGGTGCCGTCGGTATCGAGGCCCTCAGCAGGGGCGCGAAGCGGGCGGTCTTTATCGAGCAGGATCACCGGATCCTCAAGGCTCTCCGCACGAACCTGCAGCGGTGCGGTTTTACACACCAGGAGGCGGAGGTGAAGATGGGTGATGCCATGCGGTTTCTCGATAAGCTCATCAACAGCGGGGAGACCGTCGATGTGATCTTCGCTGATCCCCCCTACGCCGGCAACCTCGCACAGCGGATCGTTCGGCGTATCGAAGAGAAAGGGCGGATGCCGTTTCGCCTGCTGGTCATCGAGCACGGCACGGCGATATTCACGAAAGAAGACAGTGTAATGGAAACAGTACGGACGAAAAAATTCGGCCAGACACTGGTCAGCTATTTTCGATTCAGGGACCGCACAACAGACAGGAAGGGGGTGGAGTAGATTGAAGGACAGTACAGCTCTCTACCCGGGCACCTTCGATCCAATCACCAACGGCCATGTCGATCTCGTAAGGCGGATTTCGAGAATCTTCAACAGGATCGTCGTGGCAGTGGCCGCGGGGTTTCACAAATCGACGCTGCTGAGCCTGGAGCAACGTTTCACACTCGTCAGGGAGAGCCTCTTGGGTATGCAGGGTGTCGAGGTGGTTACCTTCGAGGGGCTACTCGTCGAAGAATTCACAAAGCAAAAAGTCGATGTCGTAATCAGGGGGCTCCGCGCAGTCTCCGACTTCGAATACGAGCTCATGATCGCATTGATGAATCGGAAGCTAAATCCCCATTTCGAGACCGTATTCATGATGCCCAGCGAGCAGTATATCTATCTGCATAGCTCCCTCGTGAAGGAGATCTATAAGCTTGGTGGGGAGATTACGTGCCTCGTCCCCGAGCCGGTCGTGAAGCGGCTGCGGGAGTGGAATATTTAGTGATCGGAATAGGAAAGAGGAGTGGCCATGGCCTCCCTCTCGATGGGGAGGCGATGCGTCGTACGAACCGGAGGCGGTATATACTACGTTTAGTATCTTTTCGGTATAGTGCTATTATCGGCTTTTCAAGGAGGAATCGGCGTGGCCTCAGCGGTTAGCAAAAGGGCGAGCGGTATCGAGCTATCTATTACGCTGGCCTTGAACACGCGGGCGAACGAACTCAAGGAGAGGGGCGAAGATGTCGTCGGGCTTACAGCCGGGGAGCCTGATTTCGATACTCCCGATGTGATCAAGGAGGCGGCGAAACGGGCTATCGACGACGGCAAGACCAAGTACACACCGGCGGCCGGAATCCGGCCCCTCCGATCGGCGGTGGCCGAGGTCTATTCAGAGCGGCTCGGGGTACCGTATACACCGGATGAAGTCGTCGTATCCAATGGGGCGAAGCACTCGATATTCAATGCCCTGTACACGCTGATCGATCCTGGTGACGAGGTCATGATCCTCTCTCCCTACTGGACCAGTTACCCGGAGATGGTCACGATTCTTGGGGGACGGCCCCGGATAGTGGAGCTCGACGAGAGGACCGATTACAAGCTGACCCCCGAACGGTTCGAACGGGAACTGTCGCGCGGGAGGCCGAGAACGCTCCTGTTCAACTCCCCCAGCAATCCGGCGGGGATCGTGTACGGTCGGGAGGAGCTCGAATCCCTATGCCGCATCGTGTGTGATTCGCAGATGTCGCTCATCAGTGATGAGATCTACGAGTATTTAACCTACGACGGCCATACGCACTTCTCACCGGTCACCCTGCTCCCGGAGCTCAAGGAACGAACGATCGTCGTTTCGGGGGTTTCGAAGGGTTTTTCGATGACCGGCTGGCGCGTCGGCTTCGCATTGGCCGGTACTGATATCGCATTCCGTTCGGCCGCTTTCCAGGCCCATGCGACGGGATGTCCGAACTCGATTTCGCAGTGGGCGGCACTCGAGGCGATGACGAAGGGCGAGGAAGACCGGTTGCGGATGCGGGACGCCTTCGCCCGGCGGAAACGGTTCTTCGGTGAACGACTCTCCCAGATTCCGCACATCACGTACCCGGAGCCCGGAGGTGCCTTCTATTTCTTCGTGAATGTGTCGAAGCTCTACGATGCGTGCAACGTCTCGGGAAGCTCGGAGTTCTGTGATAAACTCCTCGATGAGCAAGGGCTGCTCCTTGTGCCGGGCAGCGCCTTTGGGTGTGATGAGATGGTCAGATTCTCCTTCGCCGCCGGTGAGGGGGAGCTCCAGAGGGCGCTCGACAGATTCCAGGCGTTCGTCGAGCGGTACGGAGGTTGATCGCCATGGCCTCCGTACCGGTGCATGAATGTCTTTTCTGGCCGGACGGCGGCTGGAATCTCTCTGTATCGTGTAACTGATCCGCTATGGTAGACGAATCGATACGACAGATCGACCGGCTCGCTCGAAGCCTGCCCGGAATCCCCATTCATACGGAATCCCATTACCGGCTCGCGTATGCCTATGATGCGACGGGGCTTCGAGGGGAGTGCGGCGGTGTCGCCTTTCCCGGGAACCTGAGCGATCTCAGGCGGCTTGTCCGTGAAGCCGGCGCACGGGGGATCCCTCTCTTTCCGCGAGGCGCCGGGAGCGGTTTCACCGGTGGCTCGATTCCGCTTCGGGGCGGGCTGGTCGTCTCGGGTGAAAAGCTCGACCGTATCCGGTATTTCGACAGGGACCGTGAGATCGTCTCCGTCGAGTGCGGGGTCGTAAACCATGCGCTGCAGGACTTTCTCGAGCCGCTCGGGTTCTTTTATCCTCCTGATCCGGCGAGTCTGAAATTCTCGACGATCGGCGGAAATATAGCCGAAAACGCCGGCGGACCGAAGGCATTCAAGTACGGGGTAACCCGTCGGTACGTGCGCTCCATCACATGGGTGGAGGCCGGAGGTGATCTCATCGAGACCGCTCCGGAGGGAGTGACCTCCCTTCTCGTCGGGGCGGAGGGAACCCTTGGGGTGATCTATTCGGCGACACTTTCGGTACTGCCGCTGCCCGAAGCGTTCAAGACCGCATTGCTTGCGGTCGATGGGGACGAGCGCGCCGTCACCGAAGCCGTGTCCTTCATATCGAGTGGTTTCTGCCCGAGTGTACTCGAGTATATCGATTCCAAGACGATGCGGTGCGTCGCGGAGTACCGTGATCTCGGCATACTGGATGCGACGAGAAGTTACCTCTTCGTCGAGGTGGACGGCTCGCCGGAGGGTGTATGTGAGGAGTTTCGGCTCCTCGAGGATCTCTGCCGCAGCCGGAACATCCGCCTCATCACGGCACGGGACGCCTCGGAACGGGAGTTACTGTGGGAGGTGCGGAGATCGGTCAGTCCCAGCCTGGCCAGACGGGGTGTTACCAAGGTCAACGAGGATGTCTCGCTCCCCTTGGGGCGGCTCGCTGAAACCGTGGCCTTCGTGCACCGCCTGGCGGGGGAACTTGCTCTCGATTGCTACATCTTCGGTCATTGCGGTGATGGTAATCTCCATATCAATATCATGACTGACCGCCGGAACCGGGATGAGATGGAGCGGGTCGAACGGTTCGTTCGGGACCTTTTCGAGCGGGTGACCGCATCGGGTGGGACACTGAGCGGGGAGCACGGGATCGGGCTCACCAAATCGGAATTTCTCGGCATGATCTTTTCTCCCTCCGAGCGTGTGCTCCAGCGACGCATCAAGGAGGCACTCGATCCTCGGGGCATTCTCAATCCGGGTAAGTATTTCATGGTGGGCCAGTGATGTTTATCGACCTGGTGGAGATCGATGTTAGGGGGGGCGACGGGGGAGCCGGCTGTGTCAGCTTCCGTCGGGAGAAGCATGTACCCCGCGGAGGACCCGACGGGGGGGACGGTGGGATGGGGGGGGATATCGTCATCGAGGTCGATCCGCAGATGCGCACACTTTTGGATCTCAGATACCGGAAATCCTACAGGGCGGAGAACGGGCGTCCGGGGCAGGGTAAGTGCAGGGCCGGGCGGAATGGCTCTGCGGTGGTCATCACGGTACCGCCCGGTACGGTGGTGGAGGATCGGGATTCCGGCAGGATCCTCGCCGATCTGATCGATCCAGGCCAGACACTCGTCGCCGCGGCGGGGGGGAGGGGCGGGAAGGGCAACTATGCCTTCCGATCGTCGATCGATCAGGCACCGCGACGGGCCACGGGCGGGGAATCAGGTGCCGCGCGGAGATTACGACTGACCCTCAAGCTGATCGCCGATGTGGGTATCGTCGGGCTGCCGAACGCCGGTAAATCAACACTTCTCCGTTCGGTGAGTGATGCCCATCCGAGGGTTGCACCGTACCCATTCACGACCGTCAATCCAGTTCTCGGTATCGTGCGCGTCGATGAGGCGAGGTCGTTTTGCATGGTCGATATACCCGGCCTTATCGAGGGTGCCCACGAGGGAAAGGGACTGGGCATTCAGTTCCTGCGTCATATCGAACGGTGTCGTATACTCCTGTTTATCGTGGACGTGGCGGCCCTCGTACCGCCTGAGGAGGCCTACCGGCAGTTGATGCATGAGATCCGGTGCTACAGTGAAACGCTACTCGAGCGTCCTAGGTACGTGGCGCTGAACAAGGTCGACCTGGTCCCGGAGTCGAATAACGCTATCCGGTTTGCACTGGAGGCGGGTGAGATGATCTTTCGCATCTCCGCCCTGACCCGGCGGGGGCTGGACGGGCTGGTGAAGGTGCTCTACCGGGCGGTATGCGAAGCCGATAACGGCCGTCTGTAGCCGTCACGACGGATCGAATATCGAGCCCATAAAGAGTACGAGCCCCGTTTTGTTGTCACGGATGGCGACAAAGAAGGGGCGATCGACGATCATGCGGAACGGTTTCTCCGGCATCTGGACGCTCGTAACACCGACGACGACGGAGGTGACCGCGGCGGCTTCCGTTCCCTCCTCATTCACATCCACGAAGGTTTTGTGGATCACATCACTGATGTAAATATTTCCGGAGGATCTCGAGCCCATCCTGGAGAAGTCCGCCCTGCCGGAAGAGAACGGTTCCTCCATCCCGATTTTGCGAAGTGCACTCTTGAGACTGGTCCCGAATTCCATGGTGAACCGCGGCAGCTCGATGTACCCGTCTCGACTGCTAAAACCCGAGGTCCACCGCTTCCAGTGTTCGGGGGCGAGTGTATCCTGGAAGTCCGAAAGGTTCGAGCCCTCGCGGGGCAGGAAGACGTACATGCTCACCCGGCCCTCGCCGTAGGGGAGGCTGGCAGCCTGAAACTCCGGACACTCGAAGTAGCGGTACTCACCCTTCTGCCGCATGAGCGGTACCTTCCTCGTGGAGCCGTCGGCGAGATGAAACTCCTTCTTCAGGGTCAACGTTTTGTCGAATTCCTCGGACCACGAGCCCTTGAAGTAGATGGCGTTGATAATGTATGCGATCACCTCGGGAGGGACCGATCCTACGATCTTTGCGATCTTCCCCTCCGTCTTCTCCTTGACCCAGCCATTGATCCGTGAAGGGGAGAGCCCGACGAAGACATCCGCTTCGAAGAAATGCCTGTTGCAGTCGGTGAACTCTTCGTAGAAGGTGAATCCTTTCTTGAGCCAGAGGGAGTTTGCGATCGAGAGAGCGACATCGGGTGCGGCTCCCTCGAGGCTTTCGATGAGTGCCTTATTCGCCTCGTTCAGCTCTCCACGGCCGAGCCCCGTGATGTGCAGTGCTTCCCCCATCGATTGTTCCGTTTCTCCCGAGGCGCCGTTAATGGTCATCGCCAGAGCCAGCGCGATGCTCGCGGGGGAAACGAAGGTGTTTGTCTGTGGAAAGCTGTCGACGATCTCGGAGTAGAGGTCGAAGCCGAAATTATTGTAGGATGATGCAAGTCCCCGCACGTCGATTTCTTCCCCTTCGCCGGCACATACGTAGTGTACCGGCGACGTAATGACAAGCACGTAAAAAGCCAGCAGGAAAACGATCACGGTACCTTTCATGGCAGACCTCCCTCGCCCGGGTCCGTTTGTAGAGCGTCACGGTATACAGCCCATCCGATCGTCTATTCCATTAAACAACCGGATGGCCTGTATGATTCCACTATGACCGGGGAGTTCCCCCTTGATGGGAGTATGACACCGGATAGGCACACTGTGTAGGAAAAAGAAACGGGGCTGAAGGGGGGTACCACAGCGAATCGGAATAGATATAATTTTGTATATGTTATTAGCTTATCGTGCATTCTGTCGCGGTCATTTCCTGTTGACCGTGTGCGTCGTATGTGCTATAATTTAATATGATTAAGGACTATCGAATTCTCTCTGCTGGAGGGTCGATAGGATGGTATATCTAAATAATGAATGTCGAAACATCCGTATGGATGAATCGTTTTATACCGAAAGGAGTTAGTATGAAGCGGTTGTTAACGGTTCTCTTGGCGGTTCCGGTACTCCTCGTATGGACGGGAACCGCATTCGCCACGATCGATTGGGCCGGCGAGATCTGGCCCATACACGGGTATACCGTCTCCGAGGGTTCCGACGTCGCCATCTACCTGCAGATCTACAAGACAGGTAAGACGGAGCCGGCGGGACAGGGTGACTCCATCTTGGCGACACTGTACTACGGTCCAGAGCTTGGACCCTACACATCGGTGGCTATGAGTTACTTAGGCGATGTGGGCAACAACGACGAGTACCGGGGCTTTATTCCGGCGGCCGCGATCGAGGGGCAGGATTCGATCTGGTTCTACTGCGAGGCGTACGATTCGACCGATGCTTCGACGTACACCGGCGCAAAGGACCAGAACCAGAATGATCCTCCGTTCGTATTGAACATCACGCCGGTGCTGAACCAGGAGGTTACCGTCTGGTTCGGCATGTGCATGCCTCCCGAGGGGGATCCGGACTACGATCCCGATCCGGGCGATATATGCATTACCGGAAGCACGCCGGAGCTCACGAACTGGGGTAGCGGTGTACTGATGGCACGGCCGTGCGATTGGTACAGCCCGCTCTTCTACCAGGTGTCGGTAACCTTCCCGGCCGGCAGCAGCCCGTATATCGAGTACAAGTTCAGGAAGTGGGACTGTGTCGAGTGGGAGCCGGGAGGAAACCACAGCGTGATGATCGACGACACGAATCCGACCATGCTTATGCCGTGGATCGACCACTTTGGATGGTACGAGGGTGACGATTGTCCGCTCTGTGGAGTAGGAACTGAAACCTCCACCTGGGGGAAGATCAAAGGGATCTACAAGTAGTCGGTAGATTTCATGGGGGTGCCTTCTGCCATCTTAGGGTAGAAGGTATCCCCTTTTTTCTGTGTATGAGGGGGGTATGTGACGGCAACGGGATCTTCCCGGTAATCGCTCATCGATGAAATTACACACACAATGTACTTAGAAACCACTTTATATTAGCTATCTAATTAATTGATATGAAACGAATTACGGCTTTATTAGATAAAGGACGGAAGGAGGAGGCAGGAGCTATGGAAGGCAATCGAAGCAGGGTCACACGAGTCATTCTCATCGTCGGAATCCTTGCCCTCGCCGGAGGTTTCTCGCTTCTCATCGGTGGTGTTCCCCAGACGATCACCGTTGACGGATCGAACGATTTCCTGCCGGCGAACCTGGTCGATGTCGACGGGGGGGATACACAGTTCTCGCAGCTCGACATCGACACGGTCTATGTGACGAACGATGCGAATAAGCTCTATATCGGTTTCTACTACAACAAGGGTGGCTGGACGGATGTCCAGCTCTGTGTCGCCATCGCGGTCGGTGACACGGCGGGCGGCACGACGGACGCGTGGGGCCATGCGATCGCATGGAACACGGCGCCGACGAAGCCGGATTATCAGGCCTGGTGCAATATGGACAACTCGTGGCAGGAGCTCAGGAAATGGAATTCCGGCACCTCGTCGTGGGACACCCCTATCAGCGGCACCAGCTCGCTCGGCTGGATCAACAACACCGGTTTTGAGGAGATGGGTCTCAACTTCAGCGACCTCGGGATCTCGATGGGGGACACGGTCTGCATCGAGTGGATCGTAACACAGACCGGCGCAACCAAGGGTCCCCTCGATGCCGTCATGAACGACGGGGATCAGTTGAGCAGGCCGAGCGGAACGACGTGGGATGTCGGAACACCCGTCGAGCTCGATTCGATGTATTGCTATGTCGTTCAGGTGACGGGAGACACCGATCCGCCTGTCGTTCTCAATGTCGATGATCCTCCGGGAAGCCTCGTCGAGGCAGGAATAGACGATTTTATTCTTATCTTCAACGAGCCGGTCGACGAGACGACTGCCGAGAATGCCGGTAACTACACGATGCTCAATACGACAGCCGGTATCGACAGTGTCGTGCGGGATCCCGGCTCCCCGGATCGTGTACATATCTATCTCAATACAACGGTGTATCCCGGCGATTCGATACGGGCCGTCGAGGTCGTCAATGTGGAGGATCTCGCGAGCAACGTGATCGTCGACAACGACTCGACCAATATGGGCGACTTCTACGTCAAGGGGGTTCTCTTCCGGGCCCTCATGAGTCTGCACTTCACGCAGCACTCCTTCCCGACCGACACCGTCACGGTCGAGGGGGATCTGGACGGCCTGACGTGGATCCCGTGCGACAATGCGTTCATGACGCACGTCGGCGGCGACGTCTACGAGCAGAACCTCGTGATGATCATCGGCTCCGACGATGGCCAGGGGAATCCCAATAACCCGGATTCGAGCACCTTCAGCGTCGATTTCGAATGGAAACTCAACCACCAGTGCGCAGAGTACGAGCCGCGGCCGAACCGCCAGAGTACGATCAGTATCTACGGCGGCCCACGTGATACGCTCGAGGTCTGGTGGAACGACGAGGACGACGAGGACTACACCGATCACCCGATCGATGTGATCTTCACGTGCGACTTCAATATCATGTCTCCGGGACCGGACAGTGTTGCGGCGATCAACGGGAGCGTCTCTCCCCTCACCTTTGATGTGCCGTCGATGAACAACATGGCCGATGACGGCGTCTATCCGGACGGAACGGGCAGTGACGGGATCTATGCGATAAAGGTCAGATTCCCGGCGATCTCATTCAAGACGGTGAACTACAAATACCTCTACAACGACGTCTACGAGTGTATCGGTATAGGTGACCGCGAGGTCTGGCTTAACGACGCCGCCTTCGATACGGTGGGCGGCACACTCGGGCCCCTCGTGATGCCGGTGCAGTACTACGACCGCTGCATCACGATCGGGCGGGCCGTCGAGGTAGTATTCAGAGTGCGCACGCTCGGGATCCCGGATATCGATACGGTCGCGGTCAACGGCACGCCGAACAATCAGCTTCCCGAGGTGATCAACTGGAACATACCGTCGATCAATCCGATGACGCCAAGCACCAGCTATCCAGGCCATACGCCAGGTGAGGAGGTTCAGTGGTCAATAAGCATCACGTTCCCCGATTCCTCAGACAAGTACGTCGAGTACAAGTACCTCCACAACTCGAACTACGAATGCGAGGGGCAGGGGAACCGGTACTTCTATATCGACGATACATACGATGCGGTCGGCAATCCGCAGATACTTGAGATCGACTACTTCGGCTCGTGCGATCCGACGGATGTGCCCGAGGAGGTGCCGGTCATTCCGCTCGTTCTCAATCAGAACTATCCGAATCCGTTCAACCCGGTCACGACGATCACCTTCACGGTGCCGGCACGGGAGCGTGCCGTGCTCCGTGTCTACAACGTCAAGGATGAGCTCGTCAGAACCATCCTCGACAGAGTCGTGGATAGCGGCGAGGTGTCCGTGACGTGGGAGGGGGACGATTCCAGGGGAAGACGGCTTGTGAGCGGCGTCTACTTCTACGAGTTGCGCGTGGGAACGAAGCGCATGAGCCGCAAGATGGTACTGCTCAGATAGGACCGCTTGGCAGGGTCGGGTGGCCAGGAGGGCCTTTCTTCTATATCGTATATGGAAGAAAGGCCCTTGCTTTTTGCCTTGAGTACGGCCACTGTATACAGTATGAGTCTGCATGAACACCATTCGGAAACGTTCATGTACCATATTGTTCTATGAGGAGTTACAGTATATGGCAGGATTGTGTCCGACGGAGGAGGGATTATCAATGGTGTCGATTATGTTTCGGAACCGTACCGTCCCGCTCGTGCTGACGGGTTTGGCGATCGGTCTACTCGCTGCGTCGTGCTCACTCGAGCCCCCCGTGAAGACGCTCGAGGAGGGAAGGGTCGTAGAGAAGGAGATACCTGTCGAGGAGGGAAAGGTAGCCGTCACATTCACCTTCAAGCCGGATGGAACACCGGGCTCGGTCTATCTGGCCGGCACCATGAACGACTGGAATTCCTCGAAGGATCGTTTGAGCGATGATGATGGTGACGGCATCTACCAGATCACGCTCGTCCTGGAACCCGGCTCATACCAGTACAAGTTCGTTATCGACGGGCAGTGGAAGGAGGACCCGGCGGCGTCCTCGTTCGTTGATGACAGGTACGGTGGAAAGAACTCGGTGCTCGAGCTTGCCGCCGACCAGAGACGGATAACCGTCGGTGTGGGCAAGGGGAAGGCAACGGCCGTGGTGACGAAGAAGGCCGCAAAGAAGCGGGAGGCACCCTCCGGTGCGGTACGGGTCACATTCCTCTACGAGGTAGGGGCCGGCACGGCGGCGAACGTCTTCCTCGCCGGCACGATAAACGACTGGAGCCCGGACAGCGATCCCATGACCGACGACGACGGCGACGGGATCTATGCCATTACATTGGAGCTAGCCCCCGGACGCTACGAGTACAAGTTCGTCCATGACGGGCAGTGGCTGACCGATGAGTCCGCCGAGGATTTCACGGACGACGGATTCGGCGGGAAGAACTCCGTACTCAACATCACCCCTGAGGACGCCGATACGGGGCTCATCGTTGGAATGTTCGAGAGACTTCCCGAGGATTTGGGCGATGCCGGTGCGGTCGTCGGCAGGGAGGGGGACGCGGAGCAGCTCCTCAAGGAGGTGACCTTTCGGTTTCAGCCGGTGATAAGCGGTGTTCAGAATATCTTCCTGGCCGGCACCTTCAACGACTGGAACGACTCTAAGACGAGGATGACCGACGATAACGGTGACGGCATCTACGAGGTGACACTGCTGCTGCCGGTCGGTAGATACCAGTACAAGTTCGTCGTTGACGGGCAGTGGTTTACCGATGAGACGGCCGCCGACTTTGCCCCCGACGGGTTCGGCGGACAGAACTCGGTCATCAACGTCGACGACAGCTTCAAGGAGGTCCGTTTCGAGCTGGGAGACGGTGAGATGATGACGAGCGATATCTCGTCTGCGCTCGACTACTCCATGGTGAATCCGGTGAGCAGGGATCGGATCGAGTTCACGGCACGTGCGCACCGGGACGATGTGGAAAACGTCCAACTGATCTACTCGGTCGCGGGGGGCCAGCGGAAGTCGGTCGGGATGGTGCACGCCGAGGCCGATGCGGTATTCCAGTACTACATGGCAGCCCTAGAGGAGCCCGCCACGGCCGAGATCCAGTTCACCTTCCAGTACAGGGACGGTCAAGCGGCATTTTACGCAACCCCCAAGGGAATCGTGGAGGAGATGCCCGTGGACGACGATATGTACGTCTATTCCGACGATATCCTCCCGCCCTTCTTCACTCCCGAGTGGGCGAAGGATGGCGTGTTCTACCAGATCTTTCCGGAACGCTTCCGGAACGGAGATCCCGAAAACGATCCAAACTTTAGCGAGCCGTACTATGAGGGAGTGACGAAATTGCCACCCAGCGGCAGGACGAACGGAGAGTACTTCCATTTCGTACGCAACTGGGGCGATGTGAGCGGGCTTTCGAAGAGCCCGTACCGCACTGATGGAAGACCCGACTACTACTCCTTCTACGGAGGCGATATCGCCGGTGTAATGGAGAAGCTGCCATACCTCGCAGATCTCGGTGTTACGATCATCTACTTCAATCCGTTGAACCAGGCCCGGTCAAACCACAAGTACGATCCCGTGGACTACATGACGATCGATCCCCACTTCGCCGACGAGGAGACATTCAAGGAGTTCGTGAAAGCGGCGCACGAACTCGGTATACGGATCATCGTTGACAAGGCCTTCAACCATACCGGGAACTGGCATTTCGCCTTCATCGACTCGCGGGACAGGGGGAGGGAGTCGGTCTACTGGGATTGGTACGAATGGAAGCGCTGGCCACTTCCCGAGGGAGATATCACTAATCCGCTCGATTACTACGACTGCTGGTGGGGATTCGGGATCCATCCGAACCTGAATTTCGATCTCTCGCGGCCGAACAATCAGGAGAACGGCATTACCGATGCCGGAATGGCCCAGCCGAATACGGACCTCGTCGAGTACATACTCAATGTCGCACGCTACTGGCTCGGGGAACTCGGCATCGACGGTTTCCGTCTCGACGTTCCCAACGAGGTACCCTTCTGGTTCTGGAAGGAGTTCAGGAATGTCGTGGACGAGGTGAATCCCGATGCCTTCCTGATCGGCGAGATCTGGGGGAATGCCATGCCGTGGCTCGGTCCGTACGGCTTCCACTCAACGATGAACTACAAGTTTTTCCGCGAGCCGGTGCTCAAGTTCTTCGCCCTCGGCCAGGGGAGTGCGGCGCAGTTCGACCGTGAGCTCGCTCCGGGCAGGAGCCTCTATCCGAAACAGGCGACACAGGTGATGATGAACCTCGTGGGCAGTCACGATACCGAGCGGTTTCTCACGATCGCCTCCAACAAGGAAGACCGACTGATGCTTGCCGCACTCTTCCAGATGACTTACCTGGGTATACCCCAGATCTACTACGGCGACGAGGTCGGGATGAGGGGCGGTAAGGATCCCGATAACCGGCGGCCCTTCACCTGGGGGTGGAAGGAGAATCCCCGGCAGGAGCGGATCCATGATTTCTACCGGAAGATCATCGGTATACGTCACACCTATCCCGCGTTACGGACCGGTGCGTTCAGGACGGTGCTTACCGAGGGGAAGGTCTACTCGTACCTGCGTGAGGACGATTACGATCGAGTGGTGGTCGTCCTGAACAACGAATCGGTATCGAAGCGGATCGAGCTGCCTCTCGGCGAATTCGGATTTTCAGACGGTATCCGGTTCGTCGACGAGCTGGGCAGCGGTGAATATCTGGTCGATGGAGGGAGTGTGGCACTCGAGATGCAGCCGATGACCGGCCTCATCCTGGTGCATCGATGAACCGTCAGGGAAGTCGGGAATGCCGTGACCGCAGAGGTGTGGCGAACCGTCTGCATATCACTTCACGATGATCAGCGAGTTTGTAAAACCACCCTCCTGATCGGTATCCGGGTTGTTCGGATCGAGCTCCCAGCGGACGCCGTGATCGATCACGAACTTGTACTGGTACCTCCCGGGACGAAGCGGCTTTACAATCGTCCATATACCATCCCCGTCGTTGTCGCTCATCGGGTCGATCGTCGGATCGAACCGCCCCGTTCCCTCGGTTCCGCACCAGGTATTGAAGTTGCCGGCGAGGTTGACGTAACGCGCCGATGGAGCTTCATACTGGAACAGGATGCCGCCCTCGATCGGGTGCGGTTTGGGCAGGCGGTTTCTGATGACGCGCAGAAGCAGGCACCCTTCGAGAGGGAGCATCAGTGAGAGCAGTACCGAGACGACAAGAATCCCCCGGACGGTCTTCCGCGTGTGTCTTGTCATCATTGATCGAGTCCGATTCATCGGCACACAGCTCCGATCTTCGTATCAAAATTTAAATATAGCCCGCAGTGTGACGACTGCCTTGTCCGCAAGCGCCTCTTCCGAGCGGAACATAGCCTCGCTGCTCAGCAGATACGACTCCAGGTTCGGTGTACCGACCAGGTACCGTGTTCTCGCCCAGTCACCGTACTGGACATGCTCCGTCGCTCCCTCTCGGAGATATTCCTGCCTGAAGTTGTACCGGCCTGTGTGGCGTCCCTCGTAGTCGATACCGAAGTCGAGCGGGTCGAGGCCGAATGCGAGAACGAGATCGACCTTCTTCGTCGGTGTGTACTCGATGCCGACGAAGGGGGCCGTAAAGAGCCTTGCTCTGTCGAGCACCGCATCGTCCAGGTAGATGTTCCTGATATCGAAGATGGCCGAAAGCCGATCGGTCAACCTGAACGATCCCCGGAGTATCGCCTCGAACGATGTGAGGTCGACCCTCCCGAAATCCGCTCCGTTGTCTCCCCCGACCTGCCCCGCATAGGACGTTCTACCCTCGTAACGCCGGTACTGGGATTCCAGCTCCAGGTCGACGGCCTTCAGGGGCTTCCACCTCAGGCCCGGCGATATCGAGAGGATGTACAGCCAGAGCGGCCAGTTGGGGATATCCATCTCGGTGAGAAAACGTTCGCACCGGAGATTCGCTCCAAAATATGTTTCGTTCCAGGAGCATGTGAGTTCGCTATGGCTCACCGTATGGCCCTGCGGTGCTAAGGACCAAGATATTCCAAACAGCTTGTTGGCCTCGCTCTCCGGACGGAAGAGGTAGTTCCAGGTAACAACTTCCCCCTCGGTAGGATGAATGACCTCCATCCTGGAGTGCTTGGCATGTATCTCGAGGCCTTCGATCGCATAGAGGCGCACCGAGCCGTGGGCGATCCACAGGTCGCGCTCGAGTATCGGCACGTCGATCGGTCCGTTGCCTCCTTCGAACCCCGAGTTGTTTCCCGTCACGAATCCCTGGTCGATCGCGCCTCGGAGGTATTCGAACTGCGGGATCAGGCGGTCTTCGAGGAGGTGCAGGGTGAAGTCTGGTCCGAAGAGGTAATACCTATCCTGGAACTCGAACCAATCGCTGTTGTCCTGTTTGCTGTTGAGATATTCGTTCAGCTGTGGAATGCTGGTTTCGGCCGGAAGTGTGCCTGCGCCCGATATGTTGGACCAGTACAGGTTTCGCTCCATGAAGAAGTTGCCACCGACCGTAAGCTTCATAGGCTCTATGGGCAGTACCTCCCAGAGGTTTGCAAAGAGGCGGGCGTGTATGAGGTCCGTGCCGATGTTATCGAAAAGATCGGGATCGTTGTAGAAATCGTGGTCGTGCATGTTGGCGATAAAGCCGTGCAGCCCGAACCACCCCTGATCGCTGGTCACGACTGCCCCCGCCGTGCCCTTGCCGAGTTTCAGGTGGTCGTCGCCGATCGTTCCCGGAAGATCGATGTCGCCGAAGAGTGCCAGTGGATCGGTCGAGCTCAAGGCCTCCCTGTTGTAGTATCCCGTAAGCGTGAACTGTGCCGGATTGATCTCGATGTGCGCTTCATCCATGAAAGCGGATATGTTGTTTGGTTGCAATAGGTTACGCTCGCTGTCGATCCTGAGACGTGTGTAGCCGTGAACCATGTCGCTGATCGTGATCCTGAAGTTGAAATCGACGTTCTGCACCGGTCGCTGCACCCGCCACCGTTCATCGTCCTCGATCCCCTTCTCGGTCTTCGTCCGTGAGAGGTATCGACCGCCGATATTGACCCGGGCACTGAGCGGGGTGTTTGAGATCGGGCGCGCCTCGGCCTTCGAAACCAATTCACCCTTGCTGTCGATCTCGACGACCGAATTCATCCCGCCGTAGGGATCCGATTTCGTGTTTGGATTGTCGATATCGGTGATCCACGCGCCGTCGACGACGAACTTGTACTCGTGCTCACCGGATCCGAGTTCGAGAACAACCGTCCAGTATCCCTCCTCGTCCCTGCTCAGGGGTGTGGCGGTGGTGCTCCATCCGTTCATGGTGCCTGCCAGATGCACCTGGCCGGCATCGGGATCGTAGTAGGTGAACTTGATACCCTCGTCGGTCTTCTCGACCGCGCCCTCGGCCATCGCACAGAGGGAGAAGAGCACGCAGAGGACTAGACTGATCGTTGGAAGGATTCCGTCATGGACGCGGGCGGTTTGGTATCGCGATCTCCCGCCGCCTCGATCCTTTGTTCCGGTTTCGGTTCTGTTCGTGTAACGCTTCATGTCTCATCCCTTTAGAAGTACAGTTTCAGAAACATCTTGATCCGGTGATCGATGCGATCACTCGAGCCCTCATTCACGAAGTGATCGGTATGAACCAGATGCTCGCTTTTCCACGGATCGCCGTATTCGACGAAGAACTCGGCTCCCCATCCAATGTCATAGCGGACCTGGGCAAAGACGGTCGCACGCGCCTCCGTCTCCTCGTTGACATTGAGGATGCGGAAGTATCCCTTGAGCTTTCCGGTGGCGTTGAACTCTACATCGAAGCCGTAGGCGAAGACCTCGCGGAAGGTGTTGAAGTCACGGATACGGCTCTGAATCCGGACCTTTGCCAGTTTGTTCTCCACCGAGAGCTCGGCAACGATGTTGGGATAGGTGAAGAAGTCGAAGACCTCGCCGGATCCATCGAATCCGTGCCAGCGGTTATAGGCGATCTTTCCCCGGAAGCCCTTGATGAATTCGACGTAGAGCTCGGTATAGAGGTTGTAGGTGGGACGGAGAAGACCGCCCTCCTCATCGACGATGCGTTTCTTGTAAAAGTCGTATGCCACAATGGCCGTGATCGCCTTCTTCGGCACGAGGTAGATCCCCTCGATGTGGTACTGGCGGCGGTTGAACTCGCGGTCCTCGTCGAAGCGCCGCGACAGGTAATCACGGAAATTTTCTCCAAAATCGTTGTACCATGCATGAATAATCAAATTCTGGAGGCGCACGTTTCTGATCTCCGCGGCGAAGACGTATCGGTTCTTGTTGGTGCGCACATCACTCGTCTCTACCTGGAACGGATCGCGGCTCATCGCATACTCTGTTATGAAGCTTGCATTCTCCAGGTTCAACGGACCGAGGGACAGCCCACCCTCGACGATGTTTCTCGGATAGATGGAGACGTCGAATGCGAGAACCTCGTTAAAGCTGCTGCTGAGGTACTGTTTCGTAACGTTTGTGTTCGTCCAGTCCTTGCGCAGGAATGTCGATCCCACCTCGAGCCGGTCGCCGAACGATTTCTTCCGCAGACGGAAGATGAGGTTGTCTGTGCCGTCGGCCACGGCCAGATCCGGGTCGTCGGTCCAGTTGAATGTGCCCCCGTCGTCGAAGTAGATAAGGGTGCCGCCGAGCCCCCTGAGCCTCCAGAGATCGACGTTCCAGAAATCCGCCCTGATACCGCTCGATTGCGGGCCCCAGTTGTCGTTCTTGAGCTTATCCTGCTCTACGAGGCGCAGGAGTGGTTCGTCGTGTATCCAGAACCTGTTCTGGCGGGCGAAGATGAATGTTTCCCACTTTTCACCGCGGAACTTGAGGTGGCCTTCGGCCGCGAGGTACGGTGGGCTCTTATACTCGATGTCCGGTGTGAGGGATTCGTCCCGGTTCGATTGCGCCCGGAGCTTGAAGAATCCTTCCAGGTTCGTGTAGGGCCAGGTGAGGTACTTGAGCTCGAGATAGTGCCGCGGCTGTCCCTCACCGCTGCCCGGGCCGAACTGCCAGCGTTGCTCCATGCGCTGGAAGGAGGCTTCGACCTCGTAGAATCCCTCGAGCTTGTTGACGGCGTACGCCCCGCTGGAGGCGAGGACCACGCACACGAAGAAAGCGAATGCCGTGATGTTCCGTTTCATAATCGAATCGTAGCTGCGAACTGATAAGTATTTCCGAGCTCGTAGTGTGTTTCCAGCATCACATCGATCTGCCATCTGTTGTGTTTGAGACCGAAGCCCCCCGTCATGTTCTCCTGTTCGAATCCACCGCGAAGGGCGACCGCCTCGAAGAACCATATCTCGCTTCCGATCCGCCCGACGGTATTGTCCAAGTCACCGTACCTGGATTTAATATCGTAGCTTACGAGAAGCAAGTCCCTGAACTTGTAGCTGACCCCGATGGCGATGTCACGATAGACGGGATCGGGATGAACGGTCGTCTTCAACAACTTGAGTTTCGGTTCGTTGATGTTGTAGACGACGGCGCCGATCGTCCATCGGTGTTTCGATCGGTAATGGATCCCGAGATCGAAGCTCGGCTTGACATCACGTCCTTCGTAGGCCGGATCGTTGTACTTCTCGTAGCCCGGAGCGGAGAGGGAGAAGATCTTTACGCTACCCCCGATAGAGAGCCCCTTGATGAAGGGCGCCTTCCGTGCGATGGCGAAGTTGATCGTATCCTCGTGGTATATATCCTCGAGATCGAGCCGAACCCAGCTGACACCGAAGGCGGCGACGCCATGCCAGTGGTACGCTCCGCTGATGTAATCGTTGGAGAGGTTGTCGACCGCATAGAGGAGTGTTCTGCACCCGGTGACCTCGAACCGTTCGATATGTGTTATACCCGCCGGGTTCCAGTAGACCGCATTCACATCATCCGCCACTCCCACGAATGCCGAGCCCATGGCCCTGGGACGCGGTCCCATACGGGCATGACGGAAGTCGGCCCATCCCTGGTTGGAGGGGAGGATGACGGCGAGAAGAGATACGATGCCGATGACAGAACGGCGCAAACCCCGGCTAGCTCCTTCTGCTGATAACACGTTATTGCAATAGGTTACGCCAATCATATCAAGCGTTTTCTTAAGTTTGGCCCTTCCTTATTTAATGACGGCCACCGCTGCGTTCTGCCGTATCGTTCGCCGTCCTGCCGCCTGTGCGAAATTCACCGTGAAGCGGGCGATGTAGATGCCATATGGAACGACCCTGCCGGCACCGTCCCTGCCATCCCAGATGATACCGGTGATCCGTCTCGGCTTCTTGTCCAGAACATCCTCGGCGGTGAAGGATACCCTCTCTTCGAGGATCTGGACGCGTGTGCCCTCTATGTCGAAGATCTCGATCGTAACCACCGCCTCCTCCGCCAGGTAGAAGCTGATATTCGTCTCCTCGTAGAGGCCGTCACCGTTCGGCGAAAACGGGTTCGGCGAGAAGGCTATTCCCGAGAAGACCTCGTTTGGATCGTAATTGAAGCTGGGGTTGTAGAATACGCCGTATGTACCGAGCCTGAGGATCTCAATGGTGATCAGGTTACCGAAGGGGTTCACGTTCCCACCGAGGTAGATCCATGTATTCGTCGTGTGGTTGTACTCGTAGGCGGCGAGCAGGTTCTCATCGAGGCCTTCAATCGAGTATTCCGGATAGTGGAGCGATATACGGGTCAGCCCCTCTAGTCGCTCGAGCGGGATCGGATCCATCCCCCCGCCCGGCGTGGCGAAAAGCTCGAGTGTTCTGATGACGTTGATCGAGGTTGCTCCCCCCTGGGGAAGGTTGAATTCCGAGAGATCCCGGGGACTGAGTCGGAAGGTGAACGGTATGCCGTCGAGATACTCGGGGACCACCTCGTGCGGTATGGAGATGAATGTGCCCTCGGGCGCTCTCGCCTCGAAGTCCCGGCCGAGATCGATTCCCGTGATCTCGTACGTTGCGATCGGCTTCAGGATCTCCATCGTATAGAGGGGTGTAACGGCGATATTTCCGGATGGGTCCCGGGCCTCGATGATGAATTCGATATTTCTCGTGCTGTCGAGGTCGGCCACCGGTACGGTGGCAGTGATCTCGTCCACCGGCAGGTCGACGCTCCAGATCTCGCCGCCTGCGTACCCCATCTCGATCTCCCCCATCCACACACCGCCAAGATTCGTGTCTGCCTGCCACATGAACGTGGCCCGGGAGACCTCGTCGTCGTCGCTGATGACGGCGGTGTAGTAGAGGGGTGCATTGATAAGGGCGATGTAGGGGACCGTCTCCTCGATGATCTCGCTGATACTGATCACGGGGGGCCCCTGATCCTCGAAGGCGGTCGCTTCGAGAACCACCGCCGTCTCTCCCCTCTCGGACCGTTTGACGGCCTCACGGCTCTTGTAGTTCAGCAGATCGCTCTGGCTCCGGCCCGCCTTCTTGCCGAGCCCCGGGGAGGTGACCATATCGATGATGTTCGGGTCGCGATCACTGTCGAGACCGCCGCAGAACCTCCATTCGCAGTCGGAGGCGTCGTTCACCCACCGGGTATCCCCGAAGTTGTTGTCGTCGCTGTGACCATCGTGGCTCGTCATGAGCACCGTGATATCCCACTTGAGGATATCCTGCTCGGTCGGATTTCCGAGGGCATCCTTGGAGACGATGGCGGTTATCGTGTTCTGGTTGTAATCGGAGAGGAGCACGATGTCATTGTCGCCCTTTCTCGCGGTCGACGACCATGCCGCCGGAGTATTCTGGTTGTTCGATGTAATAACCCCCTTGTACCAGCCATCCATGACGATGGCGTAATCCCATGCATCCCACTTTGCGAAGTCGTTCTGCCGGTTCGGCAGCCCCTCGGTGGCACCTCCCTTGAGGGCGTCGATATAGATGTCGATCTTCTGTATGTTGATGTCCGCATAGGTGGGGTTCCAGTCGGCGGTTCCCTCGTCGGCTGGATTCGGAAAGTTTCCCATCCGGACCATGAAGGCGTAGCTGGGGATGACCTCGCCGCCGAAGATGTTGGTCGTCTCGAAGATGACGACCTCTTCCAGATCGAAGGCACCGAGCACGAAGACAACGTTCGAGGGATAATTATAGTAGAGGCCGGTCCTGCCGAAAAGGTTCGGCCCGTGATCGTCGCCGGTCTCGTCGGTGATCCTTCGTATCGGCTCGAAGGCCCCCTCGACATCGATAATGACCGTGGTCACGTTTCCATTGATGTTGAGAGAATCCCTGGCCGTGATCTGGAGCTCGTACGAGCCCGTCGAGATGTCGGGTGCGACGAGGTGCTGGTGGCTGTAGGTTCCGTCACCGGGAGTTACATCGCCGTTCGTGCCGTCGTCCTTCATACGCTGGAAACGGGGTCCGCCGAGTGGGGAGAGGTCGATGTAGACATTGCCGATGCCGTCATCCGCATCGGTCAACGTCGCCGTGAATCTCACCATACCGCCCGCCTGCACCTCTGTGGGTTCCACCCTGCGGGATGAGATCACCGGTGCGCCCGGAAGGATGAGAGGGGGGGAGTAGTAGTGAAGAACGAGATCCGGCTGTTCGAATCCCCAGTCCGCCGGTTCCTCCTCGAGATCGAGTGTCGAATCGTGGGGGGACGAATCGAAGGGTCCGTGCTTGTATGGAATGTCATTGATATATACCTCGTACATAATGTAGACCTGTGCTCGGAGGGAGATCGGTGTCCTCCCCCGGAACACCCGGTAGGGGATCGTGTACTCTACGTACCCGGGCCCCTTCTCCACCCACGATTCCCTGACGTTAATCGTCTCGACGTAATTGCCGAGATCGCTGGTCGAGATGTAGGTCTTCGAGCCGTCATCCCACCAGTTCCATTCGTCGTTCGCCCATTTTCTGAAGTCTGCGTATTCGTCGGATGTATACTTGTACGTGAATGTGTACTCCGGTCTCAGGGAATGACCGTAACGGATCGGAAACTCGAACGGGTCACTCGGAGCTCCGGCGGCATCGCCTCCCGTCTCCAGGATCGTTGCGATGTGCACATTCCCGACCGACCAGGTACTCGAGAAGTCGATGGTCACCTTGAATCCCTCGAGGCTCGTCTGTACAGAGACATCGGTCAGATCCATCTGCTCGAGCGTGTTGTGCGCCGGGTCTGGCTCGGGCCAGGAGGGATCGCTGAAGGAGATCGTTGAGATCTGCTCTATGAAGAATGTCGTTCCCTCGACGGGGAACGCACCGGCCGTACCGTCGATCTCGACGATGCCCGGTCTACTTCCGGCGGAAAATTCCGCGACGACCTTTCCGTCGGCATCGAAGTCCGCCGAAAGTGGTGTTAGGGTACCGGCGGAAACGGGGTAGTAGGTAAATGTGATCGATCCCCCCGCTTGGGGTACCGCGTTCCCATAGACGTCTATCTTCTGCGCCTCGATCGGCATCGTTTCGTTGATACCCATCGATGACATTGTGCTCGTTATCCTGATCGCGTCCACCGGTCCCGGAACAACGGTAACCTCGACAAACTCACCCCCCTCATCACCGATCATTCCCAGTTCCTTGTTTCCGTAGAAAGCTGTCGCCCGGATCAAGAGTTTGCCGGCGATTGTGGCCGTGAGCGACGTGAAGAATTCGCCGTTCGCCGATGTCTCGGTTGATGGAATCGTGAAGGTTCCCTGGCCCGTCGAGCTCTGATCGAATGAGAAGTTCACCTCTACGCCGGCTATCCTCACCGGATTGAGGTTTATATCGAGTAGCTGTCCACGGATGACGACCTCGTCGGTGCCGTCTGCTACGACGGTGTTCTCGACTGCGTAGAGCTCGAAGTACTCCGGTTCCGGTGAACGGATGCCGATCTTGAATCGTCCCGTAATGGTAGTGTCCGCGTTCTCGACAAAGACCCGCAACACCTCGATTTCGTCATCCCTGAGGAGGAAGCTGCCCCTTCCGTCCGTAAGCCGGATCGACTCCGTCTGAACGGTATCGGTCTCGAAAAAGATCAGGTCTCCCCGGGGTTGCGAATAATTATTGAGCTTCGTTGCACGAAGGTTTATGGGATCGAGCCGGTCATCCAGGTCGAAGAGGTCCCGGCGGTCGGAATCGTCCCTCGCCTCGATCGTCATCTCTGCGTAGAAGAATATACCGGAGTCGGGAATGCTGATCGTGGTCGCCGTGCTGAGGATCTCCGTGCCGTCGACATCGATCAGTACGAGTTTCGTCGCCCTGACCGCCGATAGCTCCAGGATACCGACATGGATGCTGTCGTTCCCGGCAACCTGCACCATGGCCGTATCGGCTATGTATCCCGGCGCTGCGGCGACGACATGGAAGGTTCCGACGGGGGCGAGGATCTGGAAATCTCCGGCGGTTGGGAGGATTGTCCGGGCATCCTCGTCGGGAATCTCACCAGTCGCACTGTCGTAGGCCGCGACGGCAATCTCACCCCCCGGTCCCTCGGAGAAGACCACTTCGCCGGTAATCTTGCCGACGCGGGGGAGGACGAAGTCGATGTTTCGCACGGTATCCTGACTCACGACGATGCCTGGCTGCCTGATCCTCGAGTAGCCTTTGGCCCGGGCCTCGACGAAGTACGGACCGTCGGGGAGACCGCCGATGAGGTAAGCACCCCCGCCGGGCTCCGTCTGGACGGTCCGTATGAGTTGATCGGTCTCTTCATCGAAAGCCGATACGGTCGCAACCGTCTGGTCGTCGAGAGGATCGATATACGTCACCGTTCCCTCGATCGCCCCGATGGGTAGCTGCTCGAGGACATAGGCGAACATCGAATCGAGCTCGACCGGTTCGCCGACATCCCAGGTCGTCCCGCTAGGCCTGCTGAGCTGGTCGCCGTCGTTGACCATGCAGTCGAGGGGACCCTTCGATCCGCCCTCTTGCGTCGAGACGATCTCGATGTATACCGTATCGCCGATCGAGACCCCCAAGGTATCGAGACCGATGCCGATCTCCTCGAAGCCGGTGTTGTTGGCCCAGCCGAGCGACTGCTCTCCATCATAGATTGCATCCCACGAGGATGTTTCCCCGTTCCACTTTCTGAGCTCCTGCCAGGTGTTGTCCATGTTGCACCAGGCCTGGTAATCGATCTTCGTGGGCGCCGTGTTCCATGCGACCGCATGCCCCCACGCGTCCGTCGTGCCGCCCGAGGTATTGCCGACGGCGATCATGATGCCGAGCTGGTTGCCGTTCCAGCCGCCCTTGTCGTACTCGAATCCGATATAGAGCCTCTCGTCATCGTGTGTGATGTAGACGGAACCGATGTCGATCTGGGAGTGTTCGGTGTCACTAACGTCTTCATCGACCAGGTTTACGGGGAGGAAATCGTTTGTGCCGTCGACGACGATCGTCTGTGGAACCCCGCCGACAAGCAGTGACAGGACGCCCGCGAAGGCGATCAATCCAAACCCGACAAGTATAGTTGTGAAAATGTTGCTTCTGGTCACGGAACCTCGTCTCTAGGCCGAACGCTACTCTAATTAAGAATCTATTCCACTAACGGAAGCGTTGGCAAGTGAGAAATCCGCGCGATGGTTGCAGGGTTTTCCTTTTGCACCTCCTGACTCGACTCAGGTTCTTCGTGTGTGGGGAGCAAACAGTTTTCTGGCGAGTGTCGATAAACCCAAGGCGGCTGTGAGTACGAGAACGATCGTTGCTCCCGAGGGGATGTCGATCACAAGCGAGATCCAGAGCCCCAGTATCGTGAGGCACACTGCAGCAACCGTTGCGTAGAGGATCAATCTTCCCAGTGTATTTGTGAACTGCCTGGCGATCACCGCCGGAATCGTTAGGAGTGCGATAACGAGGATGATCCCCACGACGCGGATGAGAACGATGATGCTGAGGGCTACGAGGCAGAGCAAAAGCAGGTAGAGACTCCGTGTCGGTACACCCATGATTTCAGTGAACTCCTCATCAAAGGAAACGGCCTTCAGCTCCTTGAAGAGACCGGCGACCGTTAGGATAATGATGGCGTCGAGGACCAGCATCAATAGGATATCGGTACGGGGAACGGTGAGGATCGATCCGAAGAGATAGCTGAAGAGATCCGGTGCGTACCCCGGTGACAGCCCGATGAAGAGCACACCGAGTGCCATACCTACAGCCCAGAGTATGCCGATGGCCGAATCCTCGCTGATTCGAATGCGTCTACTCATCGTTCCTATGCCGAGGGCAGAGAGGAGGCTGAACGGGATCGCCGCCATGACGGGATTTATTTCCAGGAGGTATCCCAGACCGATTCCACCGAAGGCGGCATGGGCGATGCCGCCGCTGATGAAGACGATCCGTTTGATTACCACAAATGTTCCAACAATGCCGCAGGCGATACCGACGAGGAAGGCGGCCAGGATGGCGTTCCGCACGAAATCGTATTGCAGGGCCTCGATCATTCGTGATCTCCGAGGACGCGATGGGGGAGCCCGTGGGCGATCAGCTCGATCGGGCATTTGTAAGTATCGACGAGATGCTCGATCCCCTCCGTTGTAGAGCCGTGGTAGTAGAGCTTCCGGTTGAGGCAGGCGACCTGCTTGACATAGGCGGACAGCGCGCCGACGTCGTGGGTGACGAGAACGATCGCCATCTCGCCGTTCAGCTCCTTGAGGAGGTCGTAGAACGAATTCTGCCAACGCGTATCGATACTCGAGAGCGGCTCATCGAGCATGAGGATTCGGGGTTCGGTGGTAAGTGCCCGGGCGATGAACACACGCTGCCGCTCCCCGCCCGAAAGCTCCCCGATCTGCCGATCGCCGTGATTCTCCATTCCGACCTTACGGAGTGCGTCGAGTGCTATGGATCTGTCCCTCTTCGAGTACCGTTTCAGGAGCTTGTTCCTGCCGAGCTTGCCCATGAGGACGACTTCGAGCACGCTGATCGGGAAATCGAGATCCGAGAGAAAGAGTTGCGGTACGTAGCCGATGCGGCGCCTTCCCGTTTTCGGATTCGAGCCGAAGACCGTGATCTCGCCCCTATCGGGTACGAGCAGACCGAGAATGAGCTGCAGGATCGTCGTCTTCCCACCGCCGTTGGGACCGATGATACCGAGGAAGTCCCGCTCATGTATGGTAAAGCTGACATCCTCGAGTACGGGCATGGATCCGTATGAGAAGAAGATGCTTTTCAATTCGACGATGATGCCGTTTGAGGATTCCGTACTCATGAGATCCGTCCTGGGCAGTTATCTCACGGAAGTTGCTTCCAACGATGCACTCCCAGCATGCGGCGTGATCGGCTTCATCGCATCGCCGCGGCGAGTGCGCCGGCCACCCTTCGCATATTACCGATGTAATCCCGGTCCAGCGGATCGATCGGTACGACACTGCCACCGATCTCACCGGCGACGACCTTCGCACTCTTGCTGCTGAATTGGGGCGATGCAAAGACCACGGTGACACCTCTCTCCCTGGCGAGTGTGATGAGAAGTCTGATATCGCGTGCCGTCGGCTCTTTCCCTTTCTTCTCGATCGCGATCTGTTTCAAACCGTAGTCTCTCGCGAAGTATCCCCAGGCAGGATGGAACACGATGAACTCCCGCTTTCTTGCACCTTCGAGTGTGCGGGTGATGGCATTGTCCACGGCGTGCAGCTCTTCCAGATACGATGCCGTATTGGCCCGGTAGTATTCCCTGTGGTTCGGATCGACCGCAACAAGTGCTTCATGGATCTGCTCGACCATGATCATCACGTTCTTGGGGGATACCCATATGTGTGGATCGAGGTGTTCGCCTTCGCCCGTGTCGTCTGCGTTTCCGTGATGATGCGGGAGTTTTGCAGCCTCTATCCTTTCAGATAGATTCACCACGTGCATCCGGGGATTGACGGAACGCACCTTTTCAAACCATGCGAGTTCGAATTCTATGCCTGAGCCGACCTTGATGTAGATCTGCGCCCTGCTCACGTCGACGAGCTGGCTGGGCTTCGGCTCGTATGTGTGTGGATTCGCACCGGGCGGCACCATAACCGTCACACGAACGTATTCTCCGCCGATGCGTTCGACGAATTGCGCCTGCGGGGCAACGGTAACGGCCACGCCGATCGTTCCGTTCTCGGGCCTGTGTCTGCCGCATCCAGCGCATACCATGAAGATAAGGAACAAGAGTCCGAATATGCCCGGATTGTATCGAACGGTTTTCACGATCACCCACCTTCCGTATCCCTGCGGGTCGAATCGGATGCTACCATAGAACGCCACGCCCGTTCAAGTGGCCTGCTCGAGCATGTGGGATTATCTTCATTGAAAATGTCACCATCGGTCTCTACAATAATTATAAACTGGATGAGAAGACATCGGTACCGGCTGTTAGGCATGGATCGGGAGGTAGGAACATTGAACGGAAACTTGGGAGGGCCATTCGTGAGAGGGTCTTTGGCGGGACGTATGAGAGAAGCGTTCCGGTTACGGATTCACTGTACTACTGTGCATACCGTTATAGCGGCGTGTGTAATCGCCGTCGCGGTCGGCGCCTTCCTGCCGCTGCTTATGGGTTGCGGGGAAAAACAGAAGCAGCCTATGGAGATCGTCGTGTGGGAGCAGAAGGATCCCGAGGAACAGCTCCTGCTCCGAAGGCACCTCGATGCCTTTATGGAGAAACACCCGGGCCTCGTGATCTCCACCCTCCACTTCGAGACCGACCAGCTCCACAGCCAGTTTCAAACAGCGGCGCTCGCAGGAGGAGGACCGGATCTCGTCTACGGGCCGTCGGATAAGGTCGGCCCCTATTCCGTCATGGGACTGATAAAACCGCTCGAGGGGCTCTTCGATGCCTCCTTCTTCGAGCTCTACGAATCGAGCAGCGTGGCCGTACTCGATGGACACATCTACGCAGTCCCGGATCAGATCGGTAACCACCTGATGCTCCTCTACAACAAGGAGCTCGTGACAAGGGTGCCGGGCAACAGTGACGAGTGGATCGCGATATGCAGGGAGAATACGGTCGATCTCGACGGGAACGGTATTCCCGACCGCTACGGGCTTGTCTTCAATTTCAACGAACCGTTCTGGCTTATCCCGTTTATCGGCGGTTTCGGCGGGTGGGTGATGAATGCGGATGGTGCGCCGACATTGAATACGGAGGCGGTCATCGGCGCCCTCCGGTTCCTCGCCGATCTCAGGAACCATCACAAGGTGATTCCCCGTGAGAGCAACTACGAGGTCAGCGATACGATGTTCAAGCAGGGAATGGCAGCCTTCATCATCAACGGTCCCTGGTCAATCAAGGCATACGTGAAGGCCGGGATCGACCTGGGTATCATACCGCTGCCCGTGATCACGGCAACCGGCAGGCACCCGACGCCGATGGTGTCCAGCAAGGGATACTCGATCAACATCAATGTCGACGAAGCGCGCCTTTCGATCGTCAAGGAGCTCCTCGTCTACCTGACATCGAAAGAGGTCCAGCGTGAAATCGCTACCGAGCTCCTCATCCTTCCGAGCCTGAAGGATCTCTACCAGGATCAATCGATCACGCAGCACGAGATCCTCAGGGGGTCGCTCGAGCAGTCGAAGCTCGGAAGGCCCATGCCCCTCGTGCCGGAGATGCGGGCGATCTGGGATGCCATTCGCCCATTCTACCAGAGTGTTCTCGGCGGCCAGATGACACCTGAGGATGCCGCAGAACAGATGCAGGAGAGGGCCGAGAAGAAGATTGCCGAGATGCGCGGGTAGCTAGCCCCGCCTTCTCTTGCGCACCTTCTCCTTGATAGAGAGGATATGACCCCTCCCCAGCGCCTTGACCTCGCATCCGAGCTCGAAGTATCGCTCGATCGCCTCGTCCGTTAGGATCCCGAAACAGTCGATGACGGCGAGTGGACTGCCGGCCCATTTCACCACACGGTCGGGATCGAGGCGCAGGTAGGGTTCGTGCGGTACGGCGAGGATTACGGCCTCCGCTCCCTTCAATGCGTTCTTCAGATCCTTCTGGACACGCAGGTCGACGAGCTCATCCTGATTGCGGAAGAACCGCTTCCAGCTGAGGCCCGGAGCGGGGTAGACGTCCTGCTTCTCGAGTTCGTACCAGTGCTCGACGTACGGATCATGGATACGCATGTAGGCGCCCATCTCGGTGAGTTTGCGGAGCACCATTTCGGAGCCGCTGTAACGTGTGTCACCGACATCCTGCCGGTAGCTGGCGCCGCAGATAAGAACCTCTGCACCGGCGATGTAGCGTCCCATATTCCTGAGCGCATCACGGGTGAGCTCGGCGACGTGTAGACCGCGTGTGTCGTTTATATCGATTGCCGTCGGGGTTATCCTGAAGATGCCGTCACCGTCCTCGAAACCGAGTATGTGGCGGTAGGCCCAGTACCCCAGGCCCCCGTCCTTCGGCAGACAGTAACCCCCGATGCCGGGACCCGGGAAGATGATATTGCTGTGGGTGGGCCGCATCTTTATCGCATTGATGACCTTGATGAGATCGACGCCGTTGCGCTCTGCAAAGAGACTCCATTCGTTCAGAAACGCGAGTATCGTGGCCCGGTACGAGTTCTCGACGATCTTGGTCGTCTCGGATTCGATCGGCCTGTCCATAATGGTGAGCGGGTAGTCAATGGTGTTGAGGACTTCTCTCAGGAAGCGCTCCACGCGCCGACGTGCCTCGGTGGTGCATCCCGCGCAGACACGCCAGAAATCCCGTATACTCGAGACGTACTCTTTTCCCGGCATCACGCGCTCGAAGCTGTGCGCGAGAAGCGGTGCCGACTTGGTGCCACGCGAGGTGAATGCTTTTTTGAGGATCGGCCATGCGACGAACTCGGTCGTACCCGGTGCGACCGTCGTCTCGATGAGAACCAGGCACTTGGGTTGTATCTTCTCGCCGATGGTACGCATCGTCGCCTCGAGAGCAGCCATGTCGGCTTCACCGGTGCGCATTGCACCGAGGTCGTTCTTGATGTAGTCGCACTGAACATCGACAACGACACAGTCGGCCAACTGGAGGCAGTCACTATTGTACGTTGCGGTGAGCGTCTTTTTCTCGAGAACGCATCGGGCGATCATTTCGTCGACTTCCGGGTCTTCCGCCTTTACGGGAGCGCAGCCCTTGTTGAGCAGGGGGATCTTCCAGTAGCTCCGGATACTGGGCCGCTGACATCCGATCACGTACTTCGTGGGTCGCCCCTTTCTATCCCGACTGTCGGCGATGATCGCCGCCATGACCGCCCCGACGAATCCAACGCCCATGACGACCACGATTTCCTTTCCTTCCTTCCGGGCTTTTGTGGTGAGCCGCTTCAGGCGACTGAGCTCCGCGGCGTACTCGTTCTGCCGCGGGATAGGAAACCGCTCCCCCTCGGGGCTTACAGAGTATTGGATGTCACCCTTCACCGTTCTCGTTGTCTTTTTCGTTCGAGCCATGCGTGATAACCTCCTACAGGCTTACGTTACCATTCTTTCTCAGCTTTTACCGTAAAGGGAGCGGAACGAGCAAGGATTAATCCTATTTCATTCCTTACCTTTTTCTTGATTTTTGCTCATTGCTCCGGTGATACTGATACATTGAACCAACCGGTCGAGACCCGCCGGTACCGGTTTGGATGGTGTCAACCGCCGTCCATAGTACGGTTCTTCCCGGTTGAGAATCCATTGCAGGTACATTACCGTACACACGGATCCTTTACTCATGGGAGGTATCGATGCAGATAGCAGAGTTACGTACGGAGGATCTGAAAGCGGAGGAATTCATTTCGCAACAAGTGGGCGAGATCTCATCAGCCGTCGGTGATGGAATCGCAGTGAACGCCCTCTCGGGGGGTGTGGATTCGTCGGTCGTTACCCTATTGGGGCACCGTGCCATCGGACAGTGCCTGAAGACCTACTTCATCGAAAACGGTCTTATGCGCGAAGGGGAGCCGCAGCGGATCGTCGAGCTCTTCGGCGGCCTTGGTATCCAGGTCGAGGTGGTCGATGCGCGAGACGAGTTCTTCTCGGCGCTCAGGGGAGTCACGGATCCCGAAGAGAAACGCGAAGCGATCACACAGACATTCTACAAGAACGTATTCGGACGGGTCGTACGCGAGAGCGGTGCCCGGTTTCTCCTGCAGGGCACGAACTACACCGATGTCGAGGAGACCGTCGCCGGTGTCAAGCGTCAACATAACATCCTCGAACAGCTCGGCATAGATACTGAGGCGGAATTCGGTTACAAGGTCCTGGAACCGATCATCCAGCTCAGAAAGTCCGGTGTGCGTGAGGTGGCACGATCCCTTGGGCTTCCCGAGGAGATATATGCCCGCCCGCCGTTTCCCGGACCTGCGTTGGCGGCGAGGGTCATCGGGGAGGTAACGCCGGAGCGTATTGCGACCGTCCGCAGGGCGACGGCGATCGTCGAGGAGATCCTGCGCGACTGTGGAGCGTTTCAGTATCTGGCGATCCTGCACGAAGACAGGGTCACAGGGGTGCGTGAGGGCAGGCGCGATTTCGGAAACCAGATCGAGATCCGTTGCTGGGACAGCGTGGATGCGAGGATTGGAACACCCACGCGGCTTCCGCACGAGACGCTTTCCGAACTAGCTGCCCGGATCACCGACGAGGTGCCAGGTGTGGTGAGCGTGACGTACAACATTGCAAGCAAACCTCCCTCAACGATCGAACCGGTGTAGGGGGGAACGTGAAGGTCATTGGATTACTCGGCGGCATGAGCTGGGAATCTACGCTGACGTACTACCGCATCATCAACGAGGGGGTGCGGGCCCGTCTGGGTGGTTCCCACTCGGCCGAATGCGTCATCTACTCGGTCGACTTTGAACCGGTCGAGCAGCTCCAGCACGAAGGTCGGTGGGATGAGCTCACGGAGGTCCTGATACGCTGTGCGCAGAGGATCGAAGCGGGCGGTGCCCAGCTGCTTCTCATCTGTACAAATACGATGCATCGTATGGCTGATGAGGTAGAGGCGGCGATCACGATTCCCCTTATCCATATTGTCGATGCCACAGCCGAGGAGATAGTACGGGCGGGGATCGGAACGGTCGGGCTTCTCGGCACCAGGTTTACCATGGAGGAGGACTTCTACCGTGAACGGCTCCGTCTCGGATTCGGCATCAATGTCGTGATTCCCGGCGAGGAGGATCGTGAGACGGTACACGGGGTGATCTATGAGGAGCTGGTCAGGGGGAGGATCGAGGAACGATCGCGCCTGGAATTCACACGGGTGATCGAATCGCTGGCGGATCGCGGCGCCGGCGGGATCGTGCTCGGGTGCACGGAGATTCCGTTACTGGTGGGTCCTGATGACACCGATGTGCCGCTCTTTGATACGACGCGGATCCACGCCACGGCGGCGGTGGCGGCCGCACTCGGAGCGGGGGGCCATCCATGAGGGGAACGGTCGGTTCCTGGCTTCTCAAGCAGCCGATCGCACACAGGGGTTACCACTCCGGTGATCACGCGTGTCCGGAGAACTCGATTGCGGCGTGTGAACGTGCGATCGAGAAGGAATTCGCCATCGAGATCGACATCCAGTCGACCGCCGACGATCGACTCGTCGTCTTCCATGACGATAACATTCTCAGGATGACCGGTATCGACGGGGCGGTGCGGTCCATGGAAGCCGGCCGGCTCTGCTCTTTTCGTCTCCTTGGCTCGGACGAGACCATTCCGCTCCTCGTCGATGTGCTCGAGCTCGTCGGTGACCGGGTACCGCTGCTCATCGAGATCAAGAACAGGGGGCGGGTGGGGGCGATGGAGAGGCGTCTTCTACAGCTTCTCCTGCACTACCAGGGCCGCATCGCCGTCCAGTCGTTCAATCCATTCTCGATTCGCTGGTTCCGGATTCATGCACCGCGCATCGAGCGGGGTCTCGTCTCCGGAGATTTCAGGCACGAACCCATCGCATGGTACCGGAAACTCATCCTCAAACATCTCCTCCTCTCGAATATATGCTGTCCGCATTTCATCAATTATGATATACAATCGCTGCCGAACCGGGCGACCGATCGGCACAGGAGACTCGGGATCTCTATCATCGGCTGGACAGCGAGGTCGATGGAGGAATATATGCGGGCACGACAGCTGTGCGAGAACGTCGTATTCGAGGGCTTCGATCCAACCGAGATGGACCGTGACGGTGCCGTGCCCCATGGAACGTAACGATCCCGTGCAGCCGTGTTACCGTATCGGATCACGGCACTGCCGTAGCGAATGAAAACGAAATACTTGATATGGTTCTTCCTGCTGCCGTCGGTAGTGGTGATCGGCTGCGTGGTCTTCTATCCCTTCCTCTACAACTTCTACATATCCACAACGAATATGAGCCTCTACCACATCAGGGATTACACTTTCAAGGGACTCGTGAACTACAGGGAGATATTCTCCGAACCAGATCTCTACTACTATTTCGGGAAGACGATCATCTGGACACTCGTGAACCTCTTCTTTCATCTCGTGCTCGGTATCTCGATCGCCATGCTGCTGAACAGACGTATCGTCGGCCGCTCGGTATTCCGTGCGCTCCTGATACTGCCGTGGGCGATGCCCCAGTACATCAGCGCACTCACCTGGAAGGGGATGTTCAACTATCAGTACGGCTCGATCAACCTTATTCTGCAAAAGCTATTCCACGTACAGGGCATCGAATGGTTCTCGAACGAGACGTGGGCTTTTGTCGCCCCAATCCTGACCAATATCTGGCTCGGATTCCCCTTTATCATGGTCGTGACCCTCGGCGGATTGCAGAGTATCCCGCGTGATCTCTACGAGGCGGCGGAGATAGACGGGGCCTCTGCGATTCAGCGCTTCACGCACATCACACTGCCGATGCTCAAGCCGGTTCTCACTCCGGCGGTTATTCTCGGCACGATCTGGACCTTCAACAACCTGAATGTCATCTGGCTCGTGACCGAGCGTGGCCTTCCTGCCGACAAGTCGCACATACTCGTGACCTACGTATACAAAGCTGCATTCACCTACTACCGCTACGGCTATGCGGCGGCTTTTTCGATATTCATCTTCATAATTCTGCTCATCTTCGTGCTCGTCTATCTCAAGCAGACGAGAACCTTGGAGAGGGAGGCCTAGGTGGAAAGGCGCAGCAGAAATGTTACGGGTATCATCCGGAAGGTCTCGATCTATGTCCTTCTCGTCTTTATTACGCTGGTCACGGTCTATCCGATCGTCCAGATCTTCGGTATCTCGCTCCGTCCTTCCGATCAGCTCTATTCAACCTCGCTCAAGATAATCCCCGATGATGCAACCTTCGAGGCTTACCGCACCGTGCTCTTCGAGAAGGATTTCTTCACCTGGCTGCGCAACAGTCTGATCGTCGCCCTCTCCGTTTCCATCTTCGGGGTTGCGCTCGCCTCGACCGCCGGGTATGCGTTCTCGCGCTTCCGTTTCAGGGGGCACAGGGCGGGCCTCGTCGTCATCCTCATCACGCAGATGTTTCCGGCGACGATGCTGCTTCTTCCCCTGTATGTCTTGATGAAGCGTTTCGGATTGATCGATACCCTCCTGGGTATCATTATCGCCTATACGGCGACCGCACTCCCCTTCTGCATCTGGACGATGAAAGGTTACTACGATACGATACCGCGGGATCTTGAGGAGGCCGCGGTCATCGACGGTACAACGCAGCTCGGGGCGTTCCTTCGCGTCACGCTGCCGCTGTCGGCACCGGCGCTCACCATCACGGGACTCTTCAGTTACATGGCCGGCTGGTCTGAGTTCATCGTCGCCCGTGTCATTATCAACAGGCAGGGCCTTTACACGCTTCCCCTCGGACTCGAGAGCCTCAGCAGCACCTTCCAGACAGAGTGGGCCAACTACGCCGCAGGAAGTATCATCGTCTGCATCCCGGTCGTCGTGCTCTTTTTGCTGCTGAGCAAGTTCCTCATCTCCGGCCTCACGCTCGGCGGCGTGAAGGGGTAGCACGCGGCACCGCCCGTACGGTTTTACGCGTATCACCGCATCCCGGATCGATCGACATCCGGTTCCCCGGTGCCGTTCCGTCATGTACCCGTGCGTGGGTGTGTGAGAATCGTGTGTATTACGATGCGGCGAGGGACCTGCCCGTCTCGCTCTCGAAGAGATGTATCCTGTCGAGGTTCAGAAAGAGCTCGACCGTATCACCGACGGAGTAAGTCGTCTGCGAGGGTTCCCGAGCGACGATCTCCTTGTCACCACATTTCAGGTGGAAGATGATCTCGTTACCGAGGGGCTCCGCAACCTCGACCGCCGCCGGGCAGGCATGTAGATTCACCTCGGGTATTTCGGGCTTTTCCAGGTAGATGTCCTCCGGACGTATCCCGATCGTGACCGAACGTTCGGAGTATCCTCGGAGGGTTTCGCTGAAACGCTTCGGAATGGGGATGCCGGTAAAGGAGGTTCTGACCTCGGGTGCCTCAGTACCCGTGATCTCACCTTCGATGAAGTTCATGGCCGGAGAGCCGATGAAGGCGGCCACGAATCGTTCGGCGGGCCTGTCGTAGAGCTCGAGCGGCGTGCCTACCTGCAGGATTCGACCCTCGTGCATGACGGCCAATCGATCACCGAGCGTCATCGCCTCTACTTGGTCGTGTGTCACGTAGATCATTGTCGTCTGGATCTTGAGGTTGAGCTTGCGGATCTCGGTACGCATCTGCACGCGCATCTTTGCGTCGAGGTTCGAGAGCGGCTCATCGAAAAGGAAGACACTCGGTTTCCGCACGATCGAGCGGCCGAGTGCCACGCGCTGGCGCTGTCCCCCCGAGAGGGCCTTCGGTTTCCGTTCCAAGAGCCCGTCGATCCCGAGGATACCGGCCGCCTCCTCGACCCTGGTTCGGATCTCGTCCTTGGGATACTTCCTGAGCTTGAGCCCGAAGGCCATATTGTCGTACACAGACATGTGCGGATAGAGGGCGTAGTTCTGAAATACCATCGCCACGTTCCGGTCCTTCGGAGGGAGATCGTTCACGACCGTGCCGTCGAAGCGTATCTCTCCCTCCGTGGTGTCCTCGAGACCGGCAACCATTCGAAGCACCGTTGATTTTCCACAACCGGACGGTCCGACGAGGACGAGAAGCTCCTTGTCTTCGATCGTGAGATTGATGTCCGTGGCAGCGACGATATTCCCGCTGTAAATCTTTTGGACGTTCGTGAATGTTACTTCAGCCATACTGGAATCCTCTGCTTGAAGAACTCTAGAGGAGGGTGGTACCTTCAGTCAAGTGAAGATGGTACCGTCCGGCTCGCAGGGGCCTCGGTGAGTCACATGCGAAGGAGTCGTCAGGGTGATATACTCACGATATGTGAATGCGCGCGGTACCGTGCCGAATCGCAAACATCATATACGGACGGGTGACGTTCGGCACATTAGCTCCACCGTCCTGCTGGCCGTACTCGTCGCCGTTGCCTGCATCGGAGTGTGTACCGGTTGCGGTCCGGCCGCGGGAACGCGCGACTCCGGGGGTGATTTTGTGAATGAATCAGTACCGGGGGAACTGATCCGGGAGGCCGAATCGACACGTGTGCGCTGGGAGATCGTCGTTGGTGCAGGCGCATCACGCGAGTTCATTTACACGAACAAGGTTGCCACACACTTCAGCGGGGAGGCTACGGGGGCGCACAGCAGAAGCTACCATGGCCTTTTCTGCGCCATGCACGAATACCTCGACTCGTGGGATCTCCACGTAAACGGGGAGCCGATCGATCCGGGCACGATCGCCAGAAGCTTTGCCTTTCCACACGTTCTGTATAGAGAGTATCCGCATGCCGGGCTCGTCGAGGAGATCTTCGTGCCGGATGTCGAGAACGGACTCGTCGTCCGCTTCGGTGGTTCGCTGACCGGAGAATGTGCACTCGTCCCCTGGATCGATATGCGTTTCATATGGGATGTACCGCAGCCCGAGTACCGCATCTTCTGGGAGGAGGGTAACAACCTGCTTCTCGTCTCGCGGGTCGATGCCCCGTTTGCACAGGGACGGCCTCGATGGCTGGCCGTCACAGCCGATTGCGGTCTCCGCTTCATCGCGGAGGAACGGCGACGTGAAACACACTATCCGAAGGATGCTGCAAGACGGGCTATGGGCAAAACGTATCCCTTCTCACCCGGCCGATTGTTGTTTCTGTTCGAGGGGCCCACCCCTCTACACGTCACCGTTGCATTCGGTCTGGGAGTGAGCGAGGAAGAGGCTGCCTCCCAGGCGCTCCGGCTGGTTACCGGTTACGAGGAACTGAAACGTGTAAAGCTTGCGCGCGTTGAGGGACTCTTCTCTCTCGCCTCGGTAGAGACTGAGAACGAGCGGTTCAACAGGGCGCTCAGGTGGGCGCGCGTCTCCATGGACAACCTGATCATGGACCAGCGCGGCCGCGGCATCTATGCCGGATTTCACTGGTTTCCGAACTATTGGGGCAGGGACAGCTTCATCTGCCTTCCCGGGGCGTGCCTGGCGACGGGGGCGATGCAAGAGGCCCGGGAGATTCTTCTATCATTCATGGAGTATCAGCAAACGGAATCCGGCAGCCGCCACCTGGGGCGCTTCCCGAACATCGTAAATCCCCAGAATCTGCAGTACGCCGGCGTCGACGGTACCTGGTGGCTCGTGCGGGCCGCCTGGAAATACTACCGGGCGAGCGGCGACCGGGACTTTCTCCTGCGCGCCTTTCCCCGGATAGAGCTCGCTATTGAGGGAGCCCTCGCTCATGCAGTCGACGGATTGGGTTTTCTCACGCACGGCGACGGAGAGACCTGGATGGATGCGGGTGGGGAGGCACATCCATATTCCCCCCGGGGGAGCAGGGCGGTCGAGGTGCAGGCGTTGTTTCATCACGGCCTCCTCGTCGGGGCCGTATGGGCGCGTGAGCTCGCGGCCGCCGAGGGCCGTGGAGGGCCTGCCGCCGCAGGTGCGGGTGAAGCGGTCGTGGTTGACACCACGCACCTCGAACGATTGGCGAGTCGATGGGAGCAACGGGCGCAGCGTCTGCGTGAAAGCTTCAACAACCTTTTTTGGAACAGGCAGGCAGGGACACTCTACGATCATTTGAATGCAGACGGGAGCCCTGATGGCCAGATACGCCCGAACGCGATTCTGGCCCTCTGGGTGTCGCTGGATGTTGCTGATTGTGAACCGGGGCCGATGAACGACGACCGGTTCGATTTTCTCGAGCGGAACAGGTTGCTCACGCACCGGCAGGCCGCATCGATTGTCGGCACTGCATTGAAGACGATCTGTCTCGAGCACGGAATCGCATCACTCTCACCAGACGATCCTGCCTTTCATCCGCATCACCTGAATCTCGAACGCTACTACTATGATGAGGCGTATCACAACGGGGACGTGTGGGAGTGGTTGTCGGGACCCATGGCGAGCTGCCTGCTCGCCGTCGGCGAGGTTGAGACGGCGTGGGATCTCGTGGCGCCGCTCGTTGACGAGATTCTCGATGAGGCGTGCGTGGGCAGCCTCAGAGAGATCAGAGACGGTCTCCATGAGGAGGGCAGGGAGGAGTTCGGGGGTGCCACGAGCCAGGCTTGGTCGTTGGCCGAGTTTATCAGGATCTGTCATACCGGTTTCATACGGGCGGGGCCCCCCGAGGGGGGTGTACATCCGGGAACGGATGCAACGGGCGCCGGATCCCCCGTGACGATCACGCACGGAGTTGCGGACCCGCAGCAGTTACCTCTGGCCTGGGGTCGTACACGGTTTTTCGTTCCCCTGCTTCTCGCACCGCACGTACGACCGTCCGGGGCCTACCTCACGGTTCGAGGTGTTGCGGTGCCCGGGGCGGAGGGCCGGAAACGGGCTCAACCCCTGCGACGTCTCCGGTAGCAGGATCAGGGGCACTTGCAATAGAACGGCATCGATGGTACGATTGTAGGCAGCGGGGGGCGATTCATGCTCCCCGCCGCTGCGATGCATGTTGGGTTGTGGTGTGGACGACGGGTTTCAGGCGGTACACGTCATCTCTCCCGTTATATTCGTCGTCAGAGCTTCGTGTCGTGTGGAGGTGGTCGATGCAGTTGTCGAAGCAGACTCGTCTATGGATGGAGATCCTCTCTGCGAAGGGAGTACGTCCTTCACGATGGCTCCGTCTCAGCACGGTAATGCCGTTGGAGAGGATCGCCGATATGATTACGAGCGGTACGGGGTGTGCAGAGCTCGAACGCCTCCTCGCACGGACGATCGACCCGCCGGATGGGGTGGCGCTTTCGCGATGCATCGAGGTGCTGGAGAACGTGGGTTGCGGTGCGTTCTCCGTCTCCGATGCCTGCTATCCAACGCTCCTGCGCGAGATCCCTGATCCACCGCCGCTTCTCTATTTCCGGGGCGAGACCGGGATCCTTGGGCGACCGGCCATCTGCATCGTCGGTTCGAGGGGTGCCTCGCGGCGGGGGAGGGTGGTGGCGGCGGCCTTCGCCCGCGACCTGTCCAGACGGGGAATAGCCGTTGTGAGCGGGCTTGCCCGCGGTATCGATCGTGCAGCGCACGAGGGGGCACTGCGTGGTGACGGCGGCACCTGTGCCGTGCTCGGGTGCGGTATCGATCTCGTCTATCCCCCGGAGCACGACGCATTGGCCGGGGAGATCGCTCGCAACGGTCTCGTTCTCTCGGAATTCCCTCCAGGGACGAAACCTCTCAGGCATCACTTCCCGTTGCGGAACAGGTTGCTGTCGGGGCTCTCGCTCGGCGTCGCCGTCATAGAGGCCGATGTCACGAGCGGTGCCCTGGGAACCGCCAGATGGGCCGTGGAGCAGAACAGGGAGATCTTCGCCGTGCCTGGGCCCATCGAGTATCCGGGGAGCAGAGGGCCGCACCGTTTGATCCGGCAGGGTGCACACCTGGTCGAGCGGGTCGAGGACATACTCGCCGAGCTCCCTCCGTGCGGTCGGGTTGCCGAGGAGGCGGATACGCCGGTAACTGAAATCCGCTGTGATGATCTCTCCCCCGACGAGCGTGTCGTGTTCTATGCAATCGGGTGTGAACCGAAACATATTGATGAGCTTGTTGAAATCTGCCATATTCCAGCTACAGCCATCCTTCCGATCCTTCTCAATCTCGAGATGCGGGGGATGGTTGCTCCGTGCGGGGGCGGCTCCTTTACACGGACGTCATTTCTCGAGGAGCGTGTACCGTAGGCGATGGTGACAACCGATGAGACCCGGTCGAAGACGAAGCAGCGCCGGACGGTAAGCGTCAGCCGGTGTTCGTCTTACGATGTCGAAGCGGTAAGCGAGGCGTTGCACCGCTGCCTTTCTCCGATCGGAGGGATGGCGGCATTCGTGAAGCCGAACCAGCGGGTCTTCCTCAAACCGAATCTTCTCTCTGCCAAGGATCCTGCAAAGGCCGTCACCACGCATCCCGCCATTGTCGAAGCCGTAATCGGGGCGGTGCGTGAAACCGGTGCTGTCCCCGTTGTCGGTGACAGTCCCGGCGGCGCCATTCGCGGGGTCAGGCGTGTCTGGACGAATACCGGCATGGAGGAGATGGCACGTCGCGTCGGCGTCGAGCTCATCAATCTTGAGGCATCGGGATCGAAGGCGATCAAGTTCGGACGGTACACCTTTTTCATCGCCAAACCCGTCCTGGAAGCGGATGTGATCATCAACCTGCCGAAGCTCAAGACACATTCACTCACACTTCTCACATGTGCGGTAAAGAACATCTTCGGTGTCATACCGGGTTTCCGGAAGGGCGAGCAGCACAAGCTCTTCCCGAAGCCCAGGGAGTTTTCCGAAATGCTCGTACACCTCTACAAGCTGGTGACACCCACCTTGAATATCGTGGATGCCGTACTGGCCATGGAGGGGAACGGACCGAGTTCCGGGATGCCCCGCAAGCTGTCCTTCATGCTCGCCGGAGAGGACGCCGTTGCGATCGATACGGTCGCCGCTGCTATTGTCGGATTTCCGGACGGCGCGATCGAGACGACGCGCATCGCAGCAGAGATGGGGCTCGGGGAGGGTGGGCTCGAACGGATCGAGCTTGCAGGTGATGGAATCGATGTCCGGCCGGAACACTACGAGCTTCCCTCGAACCTGGCAGTCAGGTTGATTCCCCGTCCTCTCGCAAGACTCGTTGCGCCGCTCGTTTGGGTCAAGCCCTCGATCGATCCGGAGCGCTGTACGGGGTGCGCGTTCTGTTTCGAGAGCTGCCCGGTGCAGGCGATCCAGAAGAACGGCGCCGTATACTGCATCGATGATAAGCGGTGTGTCACATGTCTCTGCTGTCACGAACTCTGCCCGGAATCGAGTGTCGTCATCAGGATGAGCTGGCTCGCCCGGCATGTTACATGAACGGAGTGATTATCGCCTTCTCGGGGTGAGAGGTGGTCTAGCCGCCCGAGCGGCGTTAGCCGGGTGGGATCGAAGGACGGGAGGTTATGTCCAGCGTGCAACGGAAACGGTTCCAGCACCGGCTCGAGCTCTTTGGCGTCAGGCTCGTTACCGGCCTCCTCGGTATCCTCCCGCTGCGATGGTCGGTTGCACTCGGCGGCGTGCTCGGTAGAATAGCCTTCGATCTCCTTCGTATCAGGCGTTCCGTCACACTCACTAATCTGGAACGCGCCCTTGGGTCCACCCTCACCCGCGGGGAGCGGATCGTGACCGCCCGCCGCTCCTATATCAATTTTGCCAAGTCGATGGTCGAGTTTGCCCTGCTCGGCCATCTGGCACCCCAACGGCTCAGGTCCCTCGTCCGTTTGAGGGATTTCCACCATATCGACCGAGCCCTCTCAAATGGTTCGGGCGCGCTGGTCATCACCGGGCATTTTGGCAGCTGGGAACTCCTCGGGGCGGCCACTGCTGCCAACGGTTACCCGGTGGATTTTCTCGTCGGCCAGCAATCGAACCGTCTGGTCGACGACCTTATGAATGAGCTTCGAAGAAAGGCCGGAATCGGCATCATCTCACGTGGAATCGCCGCTCGCGGTGTTCTCGGTTCGATAAAGAACAACCACATCGTTGCACTCCTCTCCGACCAGGATGCTCGCAGGATGGGGATATTCGTCGACTTCTTCGGGACCCCCGCTTCCACCTTCCAGGGGGTGGCGCAATTCGCATACCGCACGGACTGCCCGATCTTCTGTGTCTTTATCATTCGTCTGGACGATGGGACACACGATGCAGTCTGCCTGCCCCCGATTGAAGTGCGGGCTGGTGCCGATCGTGATGAAGAGGTACGGCGTCTTACGGAGGAGCATACCAGACGGCTGGAAGAATACGTCACCCGGTATCCCGAGCACTACTTCTGGGCGCACCGCCGCTGGAAGACGCGGCCGCCGGCAACGGGAGTCTCCTGAGTGTTCCTTAAGTCTTCTTGTCCTTGCCCTTCTCCTCCACGGGCGGTAGCGTTGTCTGGAAGCCGATGGATTGTGCGTCGGCTTTGCCGGGTTTCTGCGGAGGAAGTTTGATCTCTCCGAAGGAGTCCTCGTACTTCTTGATCGTACGTTCGAGAACAACGTGGAGCGACTTTGCCGATTGCGGCGTCATGACGATGCGTGAGAATACCTTGGCCTTTTTTGCGCCCGGCAACATTCGGGCGAAGTCGACAATAAACTCCGACTGCGTATGGGCCGTAAGCACAAAATTGGAATAGATACCCTCTGCTGCTTTTTCATCGAGTTCGACCGAGATGGGCTGCGGCTGTGCCTGCATGCATGCTCCTTTCGGACAGGGTATGCACTATCTTTTCAAAATGCGTCCGTTCTGATATGATGAAGCAGCCTCAGTGGGAGAGTCAATAGAGGATTGCGGCGGCCGATCCCTCATGGTGCGTGGTGAGTCGCCTATGGCGTTACTATGTCCACGATGCGGTAGAGAGTATGATGTCACACTCTTCGAGTACGGGCACCGGATCCGTTGCCCGTGCGGGGAGCTGATCACGCACGAGAGCGGTCACAGGATCGAGTGGGAACCCGACTGGGAATCAATCGAGCGCGAGCTCTTCGGTCCCGACGAACTCCGCCGCCGCCGGCTCGATAGGCAGGAGATGGAAAGGATACGCAGGCAAGCCGATCGGATCACCTCGCTTATCCTCTACAGCGATCTACCCCGTGTCGATGTCGAGATCGAGATTCGTGCCTTCAAGCGGTCCGTTCTCGATACATTTCCCGAAAGGGCCGCCTTGTTCGATGCGCTCTATATAGGCCGGTTCAAGAGGTTGTGGAGCCAGTTTCGTGATACCGAGGAAGGGCTCTTCGACGGTGAAACCCCTTCTGATTAATACCTTGATCGAAATCATACCTGCAGGTATATTTCCCGAAGTTACGCTATAGAACACGGAAGATTGTGTCCTGTAAGACCGCTCTGGACCGGAGTGAGAGGAGGGCCATGCGGCGACGCAGGGTACGCAGGATATGCGAGGCGATGAAGGGGTCGACGGTAGCCGTGATCGGCGACCTCATGCTGGACCGCTACATCTGGGGGCAGGTGGAGCGGATCAGCCCCGAAGCACCGGTTCCGGTCGTCTCGGTCGAAAGTACCAACGTGAGGATGGGGGGGGCTGCGAACGTCGCATGGAACCTCGTATCCCTCGGTATAACGGTTCCGCTCGTCGCCGTTGTAGGCACGGATCCCTCGGCGCGCCAGATTCGCACAATCATTGCGGAGAGCGGAATCGAAACGGGCTTGCTGGTAAAGGATCGCAACAGGGTTACGACTGAAAAGATACGGATCATCGCTCATAACCAACAGGTCGTGCGGGCGGATTTCGAGGCGACGGTCGAGGTGGTGGGGAAATCCCTAGGGAGGCTGCTTGATGCGATCGAGCGGGCCGTACGACGGGCCGATCTGGTTGTGGTCTCCGATTACGGAAAGGGAGTAGTCTGCGCTCCCGTCATGGACAAGGTACGGAGCCTTGCGGCGGAAAGGGGAATCCCCGTTCTGGTCGATCCGAAGGAGGGGCATTTTGCACTCTACCGCGGCTGCTTTGCCATCACTCCAAACACGAAGGAGGCCGGGGGATTCTACAATACAAAGATCAAATCCGATGAAGAGCTCGAGAAGGTCGGACGATCGCTCCTGCACGACCTGGAGGCCACCGCCGTGCTCATCACGAGGGGAGAGGGGGGGATGACCCTCTTCGGAGAGGGGCAAGCGACACGCCACTTTTCCACCATGGCGAGCGACGTATACGATGTGACCGGGGCGGGTGATACCGTGATCGGTATCCTGGGCGCCGCACTCGTAGCGGGCGCCGCCATCGGGGAGGCGATCGAGCTGGCGAACGCCGCGGCGGGGATCGTCGTCCGTGAAGTCGGCACCGCAGCGGTCGGTGCCGACGAGCTCATTTCAGCCTTTCGGGCGTGAAGGAATGGATGAGGCGAACAGCAGAGTACTGGAGAGTGAGGATCTCGGGCGCTTCAGGGAGGAGCACTGCACGGACAGGATCGTCTTTACGAACGGCTGCTTCGATCTCCTGCACCGGGGTCATGTCTGGCTACTCGGCCGGGCTCGAGAATTCGGTAGTTGCCTGATCGTCGGGATCAACAGCGATGATTCGCTCAGGCGTCTCAAGGGCGCCTCGAGACCGCTCATGCATCAGGACGATAGAGCCTTCATACTGCTCCAGCTCCGTTCAGTCGATTATGTAACGGTCTTCGATGAAGACACCCCCCTGGAGACGATCCGTAAGCTGAAACCCGACGTGCTCGTCAAGGGCGCCGAATACGAAAAGGACGAGATCGTCGGAGGAGACTACGTGGAAGCGCTCGGTGGACGCGTTGAACGGATCGAGATGCTCGAATCCTACTCGACGAGCGACCTGATCGAACGGATAAAACGTGAGGCTTGAGGGAATTCGGATCGCTGGCCGTCCCCGGCCGATCGTCGCTGACAGTTGCTATATCTACTGCGGAGGTGAACTGTTCTGTTATGGCTAAGAGAAGAATCGTAATTATGGGGGCGGCGGGAAGGGATTTTCATAATTTCAACACGTTGTACCGCGAGGATGAAGCTGTCGAGGTCGTTGCCTTCACCGCGACACAGATCCCGGATATCGAGGGGCGGCGCTACCCCGCAGAGCTTGCGGGCGGGCTCTATTCCGAAGGTATCCCGATTGTGGCCGAGGATGAGCTGGCCGATCTCATCGTGAATGAAGCAATCGACGAGGTCGTCTTCAGCTACAGCGATGTCTCGAACCAATACGTGATGGAGAAAGCACAGTTCGTAAACGCACTCGGAGCCCACTTCACGGTCGTCGGTGCGGGTCCCACGATGATCGCCAGCTCGAAACCCGTCGTCAGTGTCTGCGCGATACGGACCGGATGCGGAAAGAGCCAGACGACGAGACGGGTGGCCGCCATCCTGCTCGAAGCTGGCAAGAAGGTTGTGGCCGTTCGGCACCCGATGCCGTACGGCGATCTGGCGAAGCAACGTGTTCAGCGGTTCGCAACGCTCGAAGATCTCGAAACACACGGTTGTACCATCGAGGAGATCGAGGAGTACGAACCACACATCGTAAAGGGTGTCGTCGTGTATGCGGGTGTTGATTACGAGGCGATACTCAGGGAGGCCGAGAAGGAGGCGGATGTCATCGTGTGGGACGGCGGAAACAACGACATGCCGTTCTACAGGGCGGATCTCAAGATCGTCGTTACCGATCCACACCGTCCGGGGCATGAGCTTACCTACTTTCCCGGTCTTACGAACCTCCTCCTGGCCGATGCCGTCGTAATCAACAAGATCGATACCGCCGATATGAGCGGTGTGGATGAGGTGCGGCGCAACATCGCCCGTTTCAATCCCGATGCGGTGGTGATCGATGCCGCCTCCCCGCTCCACGTCGAGAACGGATCGCTGATCACCGGGAAACGGGTCCTCTGCGTCGAGGATGGTCCGACACTCACGCACGGGGGAATGAAGTACGGAGCGGCGGTTATGGCCGCACGGAAATTCCAGGCAGCCGAGATCGTCGATCCGCGTCCGTACGTGACGGGAAAGATCGGGCGTACGTTCGAACGGTATCCCGACATCGGCCGGCTCCTGCCGGCGATGGGGTATGGTGAGGAACAGGTAAGGGATCTCGAGCGGACGATCGCAAAGGTCGACTGCGATCTGGTCGTCATCGGAACCCCGATCGATCTCGGCAGAATCGTAACCATCCCGCAACCGTCCCTGCGGGTCACCTACGAGCTGGCGGAGATCGGGCGGCCCAACCTCGAGGATGCACTCAAGGGCATCCTATGATGATAAACCATATTCTGAGATGAATAACGCAATACACTGTATTAATGTAAGTAACGGAGGTTTAGATTGAAGATTCATGAGGCCCACGCACGGAAGATATTCAGCGATTTCGGCCTTCCCGTTCCGCCAAGCCGCATGATCACGAGCTCCGCAGAGGCACGTGCCGCAACCGAAGAGATCCCCGGTCCCTTCGTTGTCAAGGCGCAGGTGCTCGTCGGTGGTAGGGGAAAGGCCGGGGGTGTGAAGCTGGCCGGGACACCGGATGAGGCGGTCGAGAAGGCCGAGACAATCCTCGGCATGGAGATCAAGGGCATTACCGTGGACAAGGTCCTGATCGCCCACGCCGTCGATATCGCACACGAGCTCTACGCCGGTATCATCGTGGACCGCCGCAGCAGGAGACCCCTCATGATGGTCTCTCCCTCCGGCGGTATCGATATAGAGGAGGTTGCACGCACCACACCGGAGAAGATTCTCAAGATCCGGATCGATCCGATGTGGGGCCTCCTGCCCTTCCAGATACGGCAGATGACTTCGTTTCTCACGGATGACAGGGAGGCGGCGAAGCAGATCGGGCGGGCTCTGGCCGCCCTCTACCAGGCGTTCATGGGTGTTGATGCCTCGCTGGCGGAGATCAACCCGCTCGTCATAAGTCCCGACAGGAAGGTGTGGGCAATCGATGCCAAGATAAATATCGATGACAACGGGCTCATCCGGCGGAAGTCGATCGCAGAACTTAGGGACGAATCGGCGGAGGATCCCGGTGAGGTCGAGGCCAGGTCGAACGGCCTTTCGTTCGTCAAGCTCGACGGCTCCATCGGCTGCATCGTGAACGGCGCCGGCCTGGCAATGGCCACGATGGATATGATAAAGCACTACGGCGCAGAGCCGGCCAACTTCCTCGATATCGGCGGGAGCTCGAGCCCGGAGAAGGTGCTGGCCGCAATGCGGATCATCCTGCGGGATCCTAACGTGAAATCGATTCTCATCAATATCTTCGGTGGAATCACCCGCTGTGACGATGTAGCGAGTGGAATCATCGAAGCAAAAAACGAGCTCGGGATCGATGTACCCCTCGTTGTGCGCCTCACAGGAACCAACGAGGAGGCCGCAAAGAAGATCCTCGCCGGAACCGATCTCATACCGGCGGAGACGATGGATGGAGGAGTTAAGAAAGCGATTGAGATGGCAGGTTCATGATATTGTAAATAAAAGAGTTATTAATTATTACATCTATTGTTTCTTTGGGTTCTGAAACGTTTCTATCACATCCGTGTTTCGGATCCAGAGACCGAGTAGAAGGAGGAGGATTTGAGCATACTAGTCGATGAGGCCACGCAGGTCATCGTGCAGGGCATTACGGGAAGGGATGGAGCCTTCCATACCCACCAGATGATCGAGTACGGGACGAAGGTGGTTGGGGGGGTTACACCGGGCAAGGGTGGAGTGAAAACGGAAGACGGTGTTCCGGTATTCAACAGTATGTCGGAGGCCGTCGCCGAGACCGGCGCCAATACCAGCGTCGTCTATGTCCCTGCCACATTCGCCGCAGACGCCGTGTGCGAGGCGGCGGATGCCGCTATAACACTTGTCGTCTGTATCACGGAGGGGATTCCCGTTCAAGACATGGTCAAGATCCTTCCGTACCTCGACTCGCGCGGTGCCAGGATGATCGGCCCGAACAGCCCGGGTATCATCTCGCCCGGAAAGAGTAAGGTTGGTATCATGCCGGGTGCCATCCACAGGCAGGGACCGGTAGGTGTCGTCTCTCGAAGCGGAACGCTCACCTATGAGGTCGTCTACCATCTCTCCGAACTCGGTCTCGGCCAGTCGACCTGTATGGGCATCGGGGGTGATCCGATCGTAGGTACGAATTTACTCGATGCCCTTGCGCTCTTCGCCGACGATGATCAAACGGATGCAGTGGTCTTGATCGGTGAGATCGGAGGGAACGATGAGGAGGAGGCAGCCGCCGTCATCGCCCGGAACTATCCGAAGAAGGTGGCTGCGTTCATCGCCGGCAGGACTGCACCGCCTGGCAAACGGATGGGTCATGCCGGTGCGATCGTAACGGGTGGTACCGGGACCGCAGCCGAGAAGATTGCCGCCTTCGAGAAGGCCGGTGTCGAGGTTGCCGACACGCCGGCAGACGTAGCCCGGATCATGAAGGGATTGCTGACGTAACCCGTTCACATGACGATACGGCACCGATTCGTGCCATATGCGGGAGAAATCGATTTCGCGACCGAGTGACCGGAGGTTGTATGTGGAGAGAACATTCCTGATGCTGAAGCCCGAGATCGTCGAACGGGGCCTCCAGGGGGAGATTATCGACCTTCTCATCAAGAACCGGTTCGCGATACGCAAAATGAGGCAATTCCGCTTCGATGAATCGAGCGCGCGGCGTTTCTACGCCGTTCACGATGGGAAAGACTTCTTCGAGCCCCTTATTGCGTATATGACTTCGGGATCCGTAATCGGCCTGGAGCTTGAGAAGGAAGATGCGGTTCTGCACCTCCGCGAGCTTGTCGGCGCCACCGATCCCGCAGAGGCCAGACCGGGTACCGTCAGGTATATGTACGGAACTGATCTCCGGCACAACGCCGTCCACGCATCCGACTCACCGGAGTCGGCGCAAAAAGAACTTGCGATTGTGTTTCCCAAAAGCTAGTATAAATGGTTTATGAAAAAGGATCTTCCCGGTATGAAGCTGGATCTCGGCCGTATCGAGAAGCCGGAATCCTTTGTATTCCACGAACAGTTTCCGGTGCCCCTCGAGGGCGAGGGAACGGTGGAATGTGATGCGAAGGTGGCCGGAACGGTCACGCCGACCGGAAGCCGCCTGCTTCTGGATGCAGAGATCACCAGCACCCTTCGGGTAGCCTGCAGCAGGTGTCTGGCCGTTTTTCTGTTTCCGTTGGCGAGTGGATTCAAGCTCGTATTTCATCGAGAACGGAGGGGAACGATACCGGACGATATAGATGAGGAAGACTTCATTCTGCTTACCGATACGATCGAGAGCGGGTACGATATCTTTCCCCGTGTTCGGGAGGCGATACTTCTCGAGCTGCCGATCAGGTACCTCTGCAGTGAAGATTGCAAGGGTCTCTGCAGCACATGCGGGAAGAACCTGAACGAGGGGGACTGCGGTTGCGAGCACGAAGAGGGTGATTCCCGCTGGAATGCCTTGAAAAAGTTATTGAGCCGACGAGACGATACATGAATATTTCCCGATAACGGGGGGAGTGGACATGGCAGTTCCGAAACGGAGAACATCGAAGGCAAGGAAGAACAAACGCAGATCGCACTGGAAGGCGAAGGCACCGGCCCTGACCCGGTGCTCCCATTGCCATCAACCGAAACCGCCCCATATCGTGTGCCCGAATTGCGGCTATTATGGTGGGCGTGAAGTCATTAAACCCAAGGTCGAGGAAACCTGATAGTACTCGTATCGGTCGACGGGGGGCCGGTTTCATGGTGGCGGTGCAGGAGTGCCGGTCGGTCTCGGGGGTAGCATGAAGATAGCTCTGGATGCGATGGGAGGTGACCGGGCGCCCGTCGGAATCATCGACGGGGCGGTCGAGGCGGCCCGCCATTGTGCGGGCAGGTTCGGTCTCGTGCTCGTCGGTAAACGCGAGGTCATCGAGCGTTATATCAACGAGAACGGATTCGGCGGCAGCGGCATGGAGATCGTCGAGGCGCCCGAGACGATCGAGATGTCGGAAAGCCCCGCCACGGCGATCAGGCGCAAGCGGAACTCTTCGATCGTGACGGCGATGCGCCTACAGAAGGAGGGTGCGGTCCAGGCGGTCGTGAGTGCCGGAAATACCGGTGCCGTGGTTGCAAGCTCACTGCTCTCGATGGGCAGGCTTCGCGGCATCAACAGACCCGCCATCGCCATACATATTCCCACGAGGGGTGGCGGCACCGTGCTCCTCGACGGAGGAGCCAACTCGGACTGCGATCCGATGAACCTCCTGCAATTTGCCTTTATGGGCTCCGTATACGCAGAAACCATTCTCGAGAAGCGGGAGCCCAAGGTGGGACTCCTGAGCATCGGTGAAGAGAGCTCGAAGGGGAACGAGCTGACGAGGAACGCCCACGAGCTTCTCGGGAAGAGTGATATGAATTTCGTCGGCAATGTCGAGGGACGGGACGTGTTCCTCGGCATCGTCGATGTCGTGGTGACCGACGGATTCGTCGGAAACGTCGTTTTGAAATTTACAGAGAGTATTATTCAGTATATAAACAGTTTGATTAGGGAAGAGGTCGCGCGTCATCCGCTGGCCCGAGTGGGTGCCGTTTTTATGAAACCGGCCTTCAACGGAGTAAAGCGCACGTTGGACTACGCTGAATACGGCGGTGCCCCGTTGCTGGGCATCAATGGCGTGGTCATCATCGGTCACGGCGGTAGTTCGCCGAGGGCGATCAAGAATGCAATCCTTGCAGCGGAGAAGTTCGCGGTGCGTGGGATCAACGAGAAGATCAAGGTAAAAGTGGAGGAATCCCGGCCGTGATCAAACAAGCAAAAGAGACGGGAGCGACATTTGTCGGTATCGGGTATTACCTTCCGGAGAAGGTGCTTTCCAACTTCGATCTCGAGAAGATGGTCGATACGTCAGATGAATGGATCCTCACGCGTACCGGCATCAGGGAACGTCGCGTGGCCGCAGAGAACGAGGCGTCGAGCGATATGGCATACCGGGCTGCCGTCATGGCAATGGAGGATGCTGGAGTAGGGGCGGAGGAGATCGATACGATCATCGTCGGAACCGTCACACCCGATATGCTCTTTCCCTCTACCGCCTGCATCGTTCAGGATCGGCTGGGTGCCGTGAAAGCGGCCGCCTTTGATGTCACAGCCGCCTGCTCCGGATTCATCTACGGCGTCACACTCGCACAGTCTATGATTACAACCGGAAAGTCGAGATGCGCCCTTATAGTCGGTGTAGAAACCCTCTCCCGCATACTCGATTTCACCGACCGGACCACATGCGTGCTCTTCGGAGACGGTGCAGGTGCCGTCGTCATGAAATCCTGCAAGCCGGGTGAAGGCATATTGAGCACATTCATGCAGAGTGACGGCTCGTATGCCGAGCTCCTGTATCTGCCCGGCGGCGGCTCGCGATCGCCGCTTACACCCGAGGCACTCGAACGCGGCGAGCAGTACGTCAAGATGAGGGGTGACGGTCTCTTCAAGTACGCCGTCAAGGCGATGGTGAATGCGAGCAAGAAGGTGCTCGATGAGGCGAACCTGAAGTCGAGCGACGTCGACTTTCTCATTCCACACCAGGCAAACGTTCGGATCATCGACGGCGTGCGTAAGCGCCTGCGGATACCCAAGAAGAAGGTTATCGTGAATATCGACAGGGTCGGGAACACCTCGGCGGCGAGCATACCGATCGCCCTCGGTGAGGCGAAGGAGCAGGGATTGATACAGAAGGGCAGCACGATCCTCATGGTCGGATTCGGCGGAGGCCTGACGTGGGGCGCGGTTCTGCTGAGGTACGTGTAGCGGTGCGTGCGGAAGGAGTTGATACGTGAAAACTGCGCTCATCTTTCCCGGCCAGGGTTCCCAGTATGTCGGGATGGGAAAGGATCTGGCCGAACGGTACCGGGAAATAGCCGGGCTGTACGAGGAAGCCGACGAAGTGCTCGGATTCCGCATTTCCCGCCTCTCCTTCCAGGGGGATCAGGACTTTCTCAGGGAGACGAGAAACGCACAACCGGCGATCCTCCTGCACAGTGTTGCGGTCTGCCGCCTGCTGACGAAGGATGCCGGGATCACGCCCGCCATCGTTGCAGGTCACAGCCTGGGGGAGTATTCCGCCCTGGTCGCCGCCGGTGTGCTCGATGCCTTGGACGCCCTGCGCATAGTCCGAAAGCGCGGAGAGCTCATGTACGATGCCGGCCTCGCACAGCCGGGCACCATGGCTGCGATCATGGGCTTGGAGCGGGAGGCATGTGATGAGATCTGCCGGGATGTTTCCGGCGACCGGGTCGTCGTGGTGGCGAATATCAATTCCCCGCGGCAGGTGGTGGTATCGGGACACGTCGAGGCTGTGGAGGAGGCGATGACGCGTGCCACCGAACGGGGGGCCAGAAAGGTCGTCAGGCTCAACGTGAGCGGTGCCTTCCATTCGCCGCTGGTTACCTCGGCGCAGGAAGAGCTCGTTTCCTATATGAGGACCTTCACATTCAACGATGCAGCGGTTGATGTTATCTGTAACGTCGACGCAGCGGTGATCAGGAAGAAAGATAAGATAATCGATGCCCTTTCGAGGCAGCTTACGAATCCGGTGTTGTGGTCGGATTCGATGAAGATACTTCTCGAACGCTGGGAAGGGGATATCATGGAGATCGGCCCGGGGCGCGTTCTAGCCGGGTTGATGCGGCAAATCGATAGAGGGAGGCAGGTGCGAACCGCAGGTGTCGCCCCTGAGGTCGAGAGGTTCGTGGCGCCGAGCATCGAGGTGACGTAGGCGCTCTTTCTCTTCCGGTTCGAATGGGGTTCGATCGGGGAGCTACCCATGCTGGGTCTCGAAGGCAAGACGGCGATTGTGACGGGGGCGGGCCGGGGTATCGGCCGGGATATAGCCCTGACGCTGGGCGAATACGGCGTCGATGTAGCCGTCGTAGACGTCGACATCGCCGGTGCCGGGGAGACCGTCTCTCAGTTGGTTGGGATGGGGAGAGCGGGGCTCGCACTCGAGTGTGATGTCAGTGACACCGGGCAGGCCCAGCGGTGTATCGACGAGGTTCTGAAGTGGCACGACCAGATTCATATCCTCGTCAACAACGCAGGGATCACACGGGACAACCTTCTGCTCCGGATGAGCGAGCAGGAGTGGCGGAGTGTGATCGATGTAAACCTGACGGGTACTTTTAACTTCACAAAGGCGGTATCGAAGCATATGATCAGGAAGAGATACGGTAGAATTGTCAGTATTTCTTCCGTAATCGGTCTCATGGGAAACGCTGGACAGGGTAACTACGCTGCCAGCAAAGCTGGGATAATCGGTTTTACCAAGGCCATAGCGAAGGAGTTGGCTGCCAGGAATATCACCGTCAACGCCATCGCTCCCGGTTTCATCGAGACTGCGATGACCGCATCCCTTCCCGAGAAGCGCAGGGAAGAGATGCAGGGCATGATACCGTTAGGTATGTTCGGGACGGGCCGGGATGTGTCGAACATCGTCGTATTTCTCGTCTCCGAACTCGGAGGCTATGTCACGGGTCAGGTAATCCACTGCGACGGTGGCATGGTGATGTCGTAGGGCACATTTTGCAGGAGGTGCATCGCTCCATGACAGTCGAGGAAAGGGTAAAGAAAGTAATCGAAGAGCAACTATCCGTAAACCAGGATCAGATCACACGCGATGCTTCGTTCATTGATGATCTTGGGGCGGATTCGCTCGACACCGTCGAGCTCGTTATGGCGCTCGAGGAGGAGTTCGGTGTCGAGATACCCGATGAGGAGGCGGAAAAGATTACGAAGGTAGGCGAGGCTATCGACTACATCGAAGCACATATCAAGGTGTGATTCGATAGCCGGGATGCTATCTTCGAGAGTTACGATAGCACGAGCAGGGGGGAAAGGTGTCAGCGAACGGTAGAAGGGTGGTTGTCACCGGCATGGGCTTGATATGCCCATGCGGTAAGACCGTCGAAGAGAGCTGGGAGAATATAGTCGCCGGAAGGTCCGGGATCGGGAAGATCACCGCCTTCGACGTCAGTTCATATGACAGCCAGGTGGGTGGTGAGGTCAAGAACTTCGATCCTCTCGAATTCATGGATAAGAAGGAAGCACGCCGCACCGACCGGTCCGTTCAGTTTGCACTGGCGGCTTCAAAGGAGGCGATGCGTACGCTGGACGGGGCCGAGTATGATGGCGAGAAATTCGGGACGATCATCGGCTCGGGTATCGGCGGTATCAAGACATTCGAGCAACAGCATGCGGTGCTGCTCGAGCGGGGGCCGTCGAGGATCAGCCCCTTTTTCATACCGATGATGATCTCGGATATGGCGGCGGGTCAGGTGTCTATCAAGTACGGGCTGCGCGGGCCGAACTTCGGTACGGTCTCAGCTTGTGCGTCGGGCGGCCATGCAATCTGCGATTCGTATATGTACGTCAGGAACGGGTATGCGGACATGATCCTGACCGGGGGCACCGAGGCAACCATCAGTCCCATGGCTCTCGGAGGCTTCTGCTCGATGAAGGCGCTCTCGGTCAGAAACGATGCGCCGGAAGCGGCGAGCCGGCCGTTCGACAAGGATCGTGACGGATTTGTCATGGCCGAAGGCTGTGGATTGATTGTACTCGAGGAATACGAGCATGCCAGGCGGAGGGGAGCCGGGATCTTGGCTGAGGTCGCCGGCATCGGACTCACGGGAGATGCCTACCATATCACGTCCCCCGTCCCCGGAGGCGTCGGTGCCGCCAATGCGATGCGGATGGCGCTCAGAGACTCGGGAATCGAACCGGGCATGGTCGATTATATCAATGCGCACGGGACGTCCACCATGTACAACGACAAGGTCGAGTCCCAGGCCATTCTCAGCGTGTTCGGCAATGATTCCGACAGGCCGAGGGTGAGTTCCTCCAAGTCGGTGACCGGCCATCTTCTCGGGGCGGCAGCCGCCTTGGAATTCATCGTCTGTGTCAAGGCTCTGAACGAAGGGATAATTCCACCCACGATCAATCTCGATAACCCCGACCCCGATTGTTCGCTCAGCCATGTGCCGAACAACGCTGAGAGGTGCGACTTGCGTTGTGTCGTTTCCAACTCCTTCGGCTTCGGCGGACATAACGTGAGCGTAGTCCTCAAACCGGTGGATTCGTAGCCCGAAACCGAGAACCAGACATGCTTGGATTATTTAAGGGCTTTTGGCGGTTTATCCGTCCGCAGAGTGAAACCGGGGACATTGACATCCGCGTAATAGAAGAAAAGCTGGGCTACCGGTTCAAGGACCGGAGATGCCTGATAGAGGCCCTCACCCACAGGTCGGTTCTCGGGGAGCTCCTTCCGGGGGAGGAAAGTATCACATACGAACGACTGGAGTTTCTGGGGGACTCGGTCCTGGCGTTGGTGACGAGCGAGTATCTTCTCACGAGTTTCCCGAGGGACGACGAGGGACAGCTCACGAAGAAAAAGTCACTTCTCGTGAGCAAGGCGGTCCTTGCGAGGAAGGCGGAAGAGATCGGCATAAAGGACCACATCATCCTGAGCGAGAACGCCTCACGGGGAGGGGTTGCAGAGCAGGATTCCGTGCTCAATGCGGCTCTGGAAGCCGTGATCGGTGCGATCTACCTCGATGGCGGCCTCGAGGCCGCATGCCGGTTCATCGAGGAGCTGATACTCGATGATATCGACGAGATCCTCGAACACCGGGATCATATCAATTACAAGAGCATCCTCCAGGAGTGGACGCAGAGCAAGTTCAGGAGCTATCCCAGCTACCGCGTCAGATCGACAACCGGGCCTGAACATGATAAGATCTTCCTGATCGAGGTACGGATCGGTGGGAAGACCGTGGGCAGGGGCAGGGGTAAAAGCAAGAAGGATGCAGAACAGATGGCGGCCAAGGAGGCGTTGCACACCATGAGGAAAACGCATTAGGAAGGAAAGCATGGAGGAGAAAAAGCTTGTCCATTTTCCCTTCACCTACGGGGGCGATTTGGGCCTTTTCTGCGAGGAATGCCAGCTTCCCTGCAACCTCGAGGAGATGAGCTTGGACTGCCACCGCCGACTCTTCCTTCAGGGTATGATCAACTGTTCCTACTTCGTCTACGGGTACTGCCTTCTGGTCGATCAACCGGGATGCGTCTTCGATAACGGTGGTCGACACGATACCTACTGGCTCCAGCTCCTCAACGAGTACGTACACAACGTCGGCAGCAGGGAGGTGGACGAGCAGTTCATGAAACATCGCGAGGATGCGCTCAAGCTCGTTCAGGACCAGGTAGAGGGGCAGAACGTCTATCTTTGCCGGTATCTCGAAGAGTACTACCACCAGATCCTCAAGACGGGCGGTGGACTCAGTGAGGATATGCTCGCCAAGCTGGACGAGGCCTACCTCTCCCTCTTACGTGGCATAAGCCGCAAATCGGACTAGAGGGGATCTCCCTAGAATCGATAGCCACCTGATGCGATGACCTGTATGGAGCTCAGGTCTTCGGTAAGTCCTCCCGCGGTCCGCTCGAAGCCACCGATGGCAATGGCGACATCGAGTGTGAGGACACGGTCAATGAGCGCCCCGACGCCGAAGGAGAAGTGCTGTCGGTTCTTCGTGACATCGGAGTCGGCAACGAGTGTCAATGGGAGATCGTAGATCGATTCATAGTCGGCAATATCACCCGAGATGTATGTGATCTCGCTGATCGTCTTGAGCACGAGGGGTGAATAGGAGTAACCGCCTCGGAATCTGATCGGGTACATGGGAAGTGTGAATTCGGCTCCGACATTGAAATTCCACGCACTCTTCAACACCTTCCGTCCGCCGATATCATTTTCGTCTATTATCGAAAGCCCCTCCCACTTCGTCTGAGAATAATCGATGTAGGTGATATCGGCGGCGATGAGCAGTGATGAGGCGATGTTGACCGAGAGGCCTCCCCTCATTCGCCAAGGGAGGGTGTATTCGGTTTCGATGATTCCCAGTTCGGAATCGGGTTCCCAGCCGCCCCCTGCTTCATAGGCGGAGCTGTAGGTGGTAAAGCCCTCGCCGTTGTAGGAAATCCAGGTCGGGCTCGAGAGCATGAATCCCGCCCTGACCCTCTCGTGCAGGCGGAAGAGGACTCCGAGGTTGAAGCTGAATCCGTCGAGGTCTTGGGAGACATCGTCCGTGTACAGGGCCACCGAGTCGCTGTCTTCGTAGTAGATCTCCTCGGTGAAATCCGTCGACTCATCCCAGATCACCAATCCCGCTCCGAGCGCGAGCCGCGGTGAGATGTCGAGACCGACACCGAGATGGTACTGGTATATATTGCCGGATTGAAGGAATAGGTTTTCGGCGTAGCCGTCTACTATCAAGGGATCTTCGATGACGCCGCCTCGCATCGTCTCGAGTTGGGAACTGCCGACCCTGAAGATCCCGAATCCCACGACGAGGCTCCCGCGGTAGGTCGGATACGGATAGACGGCACTGAAATGACCGAATGCTGTGTAAGTGTGCGATTTCTCGACCGCGAGGCCTGTGAGGTCGTTCGTGATGTCATCGTTGGAATGGTGGAGCCCGATCGAGACCTCCTTGCGCCGTATCTGCGCAAGCCCGGCTGGATTATAGAGGAGAGCGAAGGCGTCGTCGCTCACGGCGGTAAAGGCGCCTCCCATCGCGAAGGGGCGCGCACCGGTTCCGGTGGTCGTCAGCATGCCGAGCCTTTCGAGTGCCAGCGCAGTTGAGATCTGGGAGTTCGCCTCACGGGGACAACAGGTGGTCGCCATGAGCACGGTACAACCTAACACAAGGATTCGTTTGACCATCATCACCGCTTCCTTTTCTTGTCTTTTGATTCCTTTTTATTCTTATCCGTTTCGGACTCTTCTTTCCGTTCGTTGCGTTCTCTCCGCTTCGTATCGGAATCCCTCCGTTTCCTGGTGCGCCGACCTCGATCTATCGAACGCTCGGAGGCACGCTTCTCTTTCCGTTCCTTGGTCTTGACCTCGCCGCCCTCGTCGGTGCCCTGATCCGTCTCGACCTTGTCGTCCCGTACCGGTGGTGTAATCGACGGAAATGTTGGATTGATGCCGAGACCCGAATCATGGAACCGGGTCCTCCCCTCATAGATGAATCGCCGCACCGGCGCCTCTCCTTCCTCGGTGACCATCTCTACGTCGTCGTACCACCAGGGTATCATGTAGTAGTCCAGCCATGGATCGCCGTAGACGGCATCATACGGACCGGGGTGATGGTAGTACTCGTGACATGCGCTGCACCGGCTGAAATCCTGGGTATCCGGTTCGTCCGTCACGTCGGGATGGCGGAGGATGGTATAGCAGCCCGAGACAGATACGGTAACGATGACGATTACGAGGAATACACAGCAATTATACAGCGTGGTCTTCATCACTCCTCACCTAACGTACATAATATATCAGCTTTACACGAGGTGTCAACTCATTTGCTACGATCATGGTCCTATATCGTTTGCCATACGGATGGCAGCCGCATATAATAGTATGTATATATGAAAGGGTCTAATGCAATGAAAACATTAGTGATTCTGCTTGCTGTGGTCACATCCCTCTCGATGCCGCCCGTTGCGGGGAATACCCGGGAAGAGATCGATCCGAGGGCGCTGTCGGCATACCTCAAGGGTGCCTTCTTCGAGGCCCGGCACGACCTTGCCAATGCGTTCCGGTTCTATATCCTCGCCGAGCGCTTCGATCCCGAGAATCGACGCATCCGCCTCAAGACGGCACGTATTGCGCTCCAACTCGGCGATCTCGAGCAGGCCGAGTCACGAGCAGAGGGCCTTACGGGTGGCGGTGTGGACGACATCGATGCACAGCTGTTACTTGCGGAGATCGAATACCGGAGAGGCGAGCAGGAACGTGCTCTCGAACGCCTCAAGGGGATGCGCGCTGTCGGGGAGTATCCGCGCCTCGAGGTTCTCAAGTTCCTTGCGAAGATAAACATGGAAATCGGTAAGACACAGGATGCCCGAGAGGTTCTGGAGGAGGCTGAAGAGCGCTATCCGGGCGACTTTTTCGTGCATTTCCGTTTAGGATTCATCAGGGCGGAGGCGGGTGAAATCGATCAGGCGATCGACTCGTTCGAGAGGGCGGTTGCGGTGAATCCGGGATTCGCGAACGCCTATCTCGCCCTCGCTTCACTCCTGAAGCATGCCGAGCGGGTCGATGAGGCCAAACGGGCTTACCGCAGCACCCTTGAGATCGAGCCGGATAACAGGCAGGCACTTCTTGAGCTGGCGGAATTGCTCTATCGTGAAGGTGAATTCACACAGGGAGTGGATCTTCTCGAACCCCGTCTCCAGGAAGGGAAGCTCGACAACGCAGGCACGACCGCCTTGGGAAGGTTCTACTACCGGGTGGGTAGGACCGAGGATGCCCTGCGTCTCTTCATGGAGCTATTGGAGGAGCTCGGAGAGGTTCCCATGCTGATGCGCGTGATCGCCGAGATCGAAATCGACCAGGGAGCGCTCAAGACCGCATACGGCCGTCTCAGGAGACTGGTCGAAATCGAACCCGATCTCTTCAACAACTATATCGGTCTCGTGCTGATTCTCGGTGGGCTTGCCGGTGAGCCCGCAAGCCCCGAGGAGGCGGTTGTCGCCGATACTGCCGAGGTAGAGCATTATCTCGAGGAGGCGGCCAAACGGATCGATGCCAATTCACTCGACGAGAACTATCTCCTGGGAACGGTGTACCGTAAGTACGGCAATCTCGCAGAGGCGGAACGGTATCTCCTGCGTGCGGAGGGGATCAATAATAGTGACCGCAGCACGCTCCTCGAGCTCGCCACACTCTACGAGAGCAGGAGAGAATATGACAAGGCGCTCACCCGTGTCATCCGTATATACGAGAAGGACACCGAGAACGCTTCGATATTGAACTTCTACGGATACCTGCTTGCCGAAAAGGGTGAGCAGCTCGATCTCGCAGAGGAGCTCCTCACTCGGGCTCTGTCCAAGGAGCCGGACAACGGGTATTTTCTTGATAGCATGGGTTGGATCAAGTTCAAGAAGGGCGATTTCACGGATGCCGCCGCGTATCTCGAGCGTGCGATCTCCAAAGCGGGGGACGACGCCGTGATATGGGAACATCTCGGTGAGACGTACGAACGGCTCGGTAGAGAGAGGGAAGCGATAGAGGCGTACGAGAAGTCACTCGAGCTCGATCCCGGGAAGCGAGAAGCCCGAGAGAACCTGGATCGTCTGATGCGCTCAGATATTCGTGAGGAGGATTAGCATGCGTATGGTTATAGCCTATTGTGCATGCTGTATCCTCTGTGCGTCATGTGCATCCAGGCACGCGAACCTGACTCCCCGGCCGTGCGACCACACGTTGCCGGCGCTCTTCTCCATGACCGGAGCATCGAGTGGTGTCGTGATCGTAGCGAAGACGCGGATCGATCTACCGAGATACCGTCTGCGGGGCATATGCCAGATACGGTACCTCCCACCCGACAATCTCAGGATCGACTTCGAGCACTCGAGCCTGTTCGGTACGTACCGTGAGGATACCTCGATCTTCATTCACGGCCGTCACATGGAGATATACGATCGGGAGCGCGGACACTTCTTCGAGACAGATTCCTCGAGGGCCCTCATCAGTGAAGGTGTGGGATTCTCCCTCTTCCCGGATGATCTGATTATCGCCCTGGCACTGAGGGAGCCGCCATGCGACGAGATCGAGGGCGCGGACCTTCGCGAGGGTAATGGTGAGTGGTCCCTCACCGGCGGGTGGCGAACGCGCCGGATCGCGATCTCCGGTAAACGGGATGTCGGCCCATCCGTGTTTCGGATGTGCGTCGAAGGATCAAGAGATTGCTACGTCGTGCGGTACTCGTATTCTGATGACCGGGATGATTTCCGCTACCCTTCAAGGATTACGCTTACGCATGAAAATCATCTGAAACGCATATCGATGGTCATCAGGAAGGTGGAGAGAGAACCGCTCGATCCGTCTGTCTTTCGTTGGAACGGGTAAGTGGATGGTTGATTCCACGCAGATGGAGCCGGAAACGGAGTCCGGATCTCCGGCTGCGGCGCCGGCCGCCTGCGGTCGAAAAAATGCATATCCACGTGGAACTTTCTACCAGCACGAGGTTACAATGAGATGAGTGACAGAGACCGAGGAGATGATGGTTTGAGCCACCAGGAGCCGTACGTTACGGGCAAGAACAAGCTCGGCGAGCTCTCGGATGAGGAGCTCATCCTGCAGGTGCAGGGAGGGAACAATCATGCCTTCGACATCCTGGTCGGCAGGTTCAAGGATCGGCTCTATGCCTATCTCTTTCGTTTGCTCGGAGACAAACACGAGGCAGAGGAATTCGCTCAGGAGACATTCGTGAAGGCTTACATTCACGCCGACAAGTACCGAACGGTCGCTCGATTTTCTACATGGCTCTATACGATTGCAACGAACCTCGTGCGCAACCGGATACGAAACATAAAGCGGAGACCGCGCACGGTCAGTCTCTGGTCGGCGGATGTGGGGGGTGCGGAGGGGAGATGGATGGAGCTTCCCGATGATTCCCATCGGCCCGATATCGACGCAGAACGGGAGAGCCTCAGGGACCTCATCCAGAATGTGATCGAAAAGATACCGGCGAAATATCGACCCTCCTTTGTCCTGCGCGAGATAAACGGACTCAGTTACGAGGAGATAGCCGCCGCCACCGGTCTCAAGCTCGGAACCGTCCGATCCAGGATAAACCGGGGACGGACGCATTTCAGAAAAGCGATTGCACCGTTTCTTGCACAGGAGTATCAACGCAAGGGGAACCAGAAATGAGATGCAAGAAGGCACAAGACTGCTACTTTAAAAATCGCGATGGATTACTCAACGAAGCGGAGAAGATGAAGCTGCAGGAACATCTCAGCGACTGCAAGACGTGCGCCGACTTTTCGATTGAGATGGACCGGTGCCTCGGTCTTCTCAAAGATCTGCCCGATGTATCGCCTTCCGAGAACTTCGAATGGAACATCAAGCGCCGCATCTTAGAGGAGAAATCCAGAATGATACGCAGCCGGGAAGGATCACCCTTCGGGCAGTGGCGCTGGGGGGTGAAGTTCGCTGCGAGTGCCGCAGCGGCCGCGGTTCTCGTCTTTACCGGCGTATGGTTTCTCCTGGGCCATGGTGAGGATCCGGCCCTCAGGAGCACCGTCACCGCGGTACATACGCCATCCCGGCAGTCCCGGGTGCCGAGCATGCCGCGAAATTATGAAATCCTAGATATGACGGGTATGAATTATCCGCAGAATATGCGCATGGTCTCCGGGAATCTCGGCTTGACCCGGAGAGGTTCGTCCTCGGAAATCTACATGCCGTTCGAGGATGCGGCCATATCCCGCAGCGATTCGCTCGCAAAGATAAACCTGCTTCTCAAGAGGCACATTCAAGGTCTGGAAGCCGAGAACCGGGCCCTGAGACAATACCTCTCCCAGGTACGTTCGCGCCGGTAACCATCGCCGGATCCATCACCTGCCGTGCCCAATCAGGAATCCCCTGATACGGCCGGCACACTACTTTGTTCTTGCCCTCCCCATCACCTGCATTCTATTGTATACATAGAAATAACAATGAAACGGTTCGCTTGCATAGGCATTGCTTCGATTCTGATACTCGCCTCCTGTGGGAGGAGAGGCGTATTCCCGCCTGTCGGTTCCTACAGCGACATCATGCTCGTGACCGAGACAGGCAAGATCGAGGGCATCACGGAATTGATGGTGCGAGAGCTTCAGTACCCCATCGACTACTACACGAAGGAGGAGTTGCAGTTCAGGGTGAAGGTGGTCCCAGCCGTGCGGATGGAGAAGGAGGCACCGGCGAAGAACATGGTCATCTGCGGTGTTGTACGTCAGGGGGATGTCGGTGGTATCATTGAGAGCTTCATCGGAACCTCAGGAGTCCGCGAGGTACTCGAGGGCAGGCACAACATTTTCAAAAAGACCGACTTCCCCTCCCCAGGTCAACTAACGGTCATCGTAACCGCATCCTCACGGAATTCGCTGAAAAACGTTATTGCCACCTACGGGTATGAGATCAGGGATATCATTGAAGAATCGAACAGGGAACGCCTCAGGGCCTACCTCCTTCAAAAGAAGGAACGTATCGATCTCTCCGAGAAACTGCGGGCACAGTATGGGTTCTCGGTACGAATCCCTCACCTGTATGAGCTCAATCAGGAACGGGCCGAGGTTCCCGGAATCGAGATCGTGCGCCTCATGCCGCACAGGGGCTTGACGGTGTCCTGGCACTCATGGAAATCGGGCGAGCCGTCCGTGGCGGATTCGACCGGGCTCTTCGAGCTGCGGGCACGTCTTGCCTGGGAAATGTACGATAAGGATGTCATGCGGCGCGAGCTCGTCTCCTTCACACCGGACAAGCTGGGTCCCTACGATACCGTGCGAATGGATGGATACTGGGAGAATACCGAGGGGGTTTACGGTGGGCCGTTCGTCTGCTTCTTCGTCTACGACCGGATCAAATCACGCCTCTGGATGGTCGATTGTGTCGTGTACGCCCCGGGCTTCAACAAACACACATTGCTCCGTGAGCTACGGGCCGTAGCAGAAACTTTCCGGCTCGGCTGAAACAATATAACTACATTTATAACAAAGAGATAAGCAGTTTATCAACATTCGATCTGCCCCGTTTCGTGCGTCGACTTCGTGTGATGGTGCAAAGAATGCATTTTCCGGTTCAATTTATGCTAGAAATGTCATCAGTAACTATAAGTTGAGCTTGACAGTAAATTCTCGGCTTTGCTAGCGTAGGCACCGGACCGGAGGAGAAACCGGAAGGATTCGCATGGCAGAGGATATCAATGAGGAGCTTCAGAGCCTGATCGAGCGATTCGAAGGGGCACCGGATTCGCGTCTCTTCGCTCCACTCGCCGATGCATACCGGAAGAAGGGGGATATCGACCGGGCAATCGAGATCTGTGAGCGGGGAATCGAGCGCTATCCCGAATATGCAAGCGCCCGTGTCATACTGGGTAAGTGTTTCTACGACAAGGGTGCAACGGAGCGTGCCAAATCCGAATTCGTACGTGTGCTCGAGCTCGATTCGGAGAACATGGTCGCCCTGAAGTTTGTGGGTGAGATCCTCCTGGCGGAGGACGATCGCCGCGAGGCGGCCACCTACTTCAGGAAGCTTCTCTCGATCGATCCGCTCAACGAGGATGCCAAGAGGATCCTCAAGGAATTGGAAAGTGAATTCCAGGTCAGGGAGATCGATCTCGAGGACTCGAAAACGGTCACGCAAATCGATCGCCCTCAGGAGCTCGCTACAATGACGCTCGCCGGCATCTATGCGGCGCAGGGGTATTACAATAAGGCGTTGAAGATCTATCAGCAGATACTGGAGCGCGAGCCGGAGAACAGGGAAGCGAAGGAGATGGTGGGAAAGCTCGAGCACGTATTGGGCACCTCGGAAACGGACCTGGGTGACGCATTCGAGGGTGAGGTGCTTACCGTACCCCTCGAGGATGTGGGCTTGGAGATGAGGCGGAGCACCGCCGGGCCCGGTGGCGAGAGGTTCGAAGAGAAGGCCCCTGATATTGGAAAGGGTGGGGAAGAAGATACCGGTGGGCGTGAACCGGTAGATGACCATGAGCTGACGAGTGTTGTAGATGAGCTCGAAATGGAAGAGGAACAGGCAGGGACGGAACAGACCGAACCCGCCCGTGTGTCTGCCGGAAGCGGTATGAGGCTCCCTTGGGAAGAGGTGAAAGAGGGGCGCGAGGAGGTCGATACGGACAAGGACCAGGATATGCAGAGCTTTCGAACGTGGATACGCAAGTTGCAGGATAAGAACGGAAATACATAGAGAAGAAGCGCAGCGAGGAAGGGGAGGGATTGGCGGATACGAGTGATTTCAGAAACGGTATGATCATCAAGCTGGAGGGCAGATTATACTCGATCAACGAATTCCTTCATGTCAAACCGGGTAAGGGGGGGGCGTTCGTTAGGACGAAGCTCAAACAGATACCGGAAGGTGCCGTCATCGACAAGACCTTTCGGGCGGGTGAGAAGGTCGAAGAGGTGCGGGTGGAACGACGGACCTACCAGTATCTGTATAACAGCGGTGATCTCTTCTACATGATGGACACGGAGACCTACGAACAGATCCCGATTTCGAAGGCACTCGTGGACGATGCACTTCCCTATCTCAAGGAGAATACAAACGTCACCGTTTTGATGGACGGAGATCAGCCGATTGCAGTGGAGCTCCCGACCTTCGTCGAGCTTGCGGTCGCCGAGACCGAGCCCGGGGTTCGGGGCGATACCGCGCAGGGTGGATCGAAGAGCGCCACGCTCGAGACGGGTGCCGTTACGAGCGTGCCCCTCTTCATCGAAATCGGAGATGTCCTGAAGATCGATACGAGGACCGGACGATACATCGAACGGGTGTGACAATGCTGGTGACGACGATCAAGAAGCTCATCGAGATCCTGAAGGAAGAGGATATCGACGAGATCGAGGTGCGCAGGCTCTTTACGACGGTGCGAGTGGCGCGTCGCAGAAACGTAACTGCCGCCGCTTCGGCTCCGGCCCTGGATGAGATAGGAGGGGAGGGGGTGCTCTCCTCGTTGCAGGGAGCGGCCGTATCGGCCCTCGGGGATGCATCTGCTCCGGAGCACTCCGCTCCGGCGCCTCCGAGAGAAGCCGATGTGGAACTCACCACGGTCGTCTCCCCCATGGTCGGAACCTTCTACCGGGCATCCAGTCCGGAGTCAGAGCCGTTCGTTCGTGAGGGGAAACGGGTCGAGATCGGCGAGGTTCTCTGCATCATCGAGGCGATGAAACTCATGAACGAGATCGAGGCCGACACGAACGGAATCATCCGGAAGGTACTCGTCGCCGATGCACAGCCCGTTGAGTACGGCCAACCCCTTTTTCTGGTAGAATCGGCCTAATCCTTGCAAAATCGAGTGATGCAGCCACGGGTCGAATGTAAGCCCGATCCAGGACGGTGTAGTACGCAGGGACTACAGGTACCGGCGTAACTTATTCTATTATTGATTGTTAGGTAAATTCAAAGGGCGATAGGATGACAGTAAAAAAGATACTCGAAGCGATGATAGGACAGGGGGCATCCGACCTTCATATCAAGGCCGGATTGCAGCCTGTCGTTCGTGTGGACGGTAAGATGCGACATCTGGATTTCAACAGACCTTCACCGAAGGACATGGAAGAGATCGCCAACCAGATCCTCACACCGACACAGAGGGACCGTTTCAAGCGGACCCGCGAGGTCGACTTCGCGTTCGGGGTGGCCGGACTGGCGCGATTCAGGGCCAACTTCTATGTGCAGCGCGGCTCCATAGCGATGGTATTCAGGCATGTCCCGGTCGAGATCAAGACCATAGACGATCTAAATCTTCCCGATACCATCAAGGATCTGGCGATGCTGAAACGAGGACTCATCTTCGTGACGGGAACCGTCGGAAGCGGCAAGTCGACCACGCTCGCCGCCATGGTGGCGGAGATCAACCAGCAGGCGAACAAGAATATAATCACGATTGAAGATCCGATCGAGTTCCTCCACCACGATGAGAAGAGCATGATCAACCAGAGAGAGATCGGCAGCGATACCTCCTCCTTTCACGAGGCCCTCAGGCACATCCTCCGCCAGGACCCCGATGTCATCCTCGTCGGTGAGATCCGGGACGCGCTCACGATGGAGATCGTTCTCATGGCCGCCGACACCGGCCATCTCGTGTTTTCGACGCTGCACACCGTGGATGCGACACAGACGATAAACCGTGTGATCTCCTTCTTCCCTCCTCACCAGCACCAGGAGATCAGATATCTGCTTTCCTCCACGCTCCAGGCCGTCATCGCACAGCGCCTCATTCCGAAGAAAGATGGAAAGGGACGAGTACCGGCGGTGGAAGTTATGGTTGTAACTTCAACCATCAGGGAGTATATTATTGACCCTGAAAAGATGAGCCTGATTCAGCAGGCTATCAGGGAGGGGGTTTCATCTCACGGGATGCAGAGCTTCGACCAGTCCCTGATGAAGCTCTATACCGAGGGCATGATCTCCATGGAGGAGGCTCTCAAGAACAGTTCGAATCCCCACGAGTTCAGCCTCAGGTTGAAGGGCATCCAGGCAACGAGTGACAAGACCTGGGAAAGCTTCGAGAGCGCTGATAGTGAAGGGGTCTCGAGCGACTTTTAACTTCTCGCTTCTCGTATGTATAGGAAGATCCTCATTGCAGCGCGAGGGGAGATCGCGCTCCGCGTGATCCGTGCATGCCGCGAGCTCGGTATACGTACGGTTGCTGCCCACTCGGAAGCCGACCGTGATTCCCTCCATATCAAGCTCGCCGACGAGGACGTCTGTATCGGACCTGCCCAACCCGTCGAAAGCTACCTCAACATCCCCCGGATCATCGCAGCCGCCGAGATCACACACAGCGATGCCATCCATCCCGGGTACGGTTTTCTCGCCGAAAGCGCACGCTTCGCCGAGATCTGTCACTCCTGTAATATCGGATGGATCGGACCGAGTCCGAAGGTGATGGAGAATATGGGGGACAAGGCGTTTGCACGACGCCTCATGGCAGAGGCGGGACTCCCGATCATTCCGGGAAGTGACGGTGTCGTCTCGAGCGAGGAGGAGGCCGCCCGGATGGGCGAGGGGATCGGCTATCCACTCATGATCAAGGCGGCGGCGGGCGGTGGTGGGAGGGGCATCAGGATCGTACGCACCGAGGGGGAACTCAGGGACATATTCAAGACCGCCGGTACGGAGGCGGAGATCTCATTTGAGACGGGCGGCCTATACCTCGAGAGATATATCGACTCCCCCCGGCATATCGAGGTCCAGGTCTTCGGTGACGGTGAGGGTAAGATCATCCATCTCCACGAACGTGAATGCAGTATCCAGCGACGGCATCAGAAACTGATCGAGGAATCCCCTTCCCCCGGGATCGATGAGGCAACGAGGCAGCGCATCGCCGAACATGCTGTAATAGGTGCAAAATCAATAGGTTATGGCTCACTGGGGACAATGGAGTTCCTCGTGGATGCGCACGGGGAAGTCTATTTTCTCGAGATGAATACGCGCGTACAGGTCGAGCATCCAGTTACCGAGATGGTTACTGGTCTTGACCTCATCAAGGAACAGATACGGCTCGCAGCCACCGGAGAGAGTCCTCTGTTCGATCATGAGATTACCTCACGGGGCTGGGCGATCGAGTGCCGAATCAACGCCGAGGATCCCGAGCAGGACTTCAAGCCGTCACCGGGCAGGATCACCTTTTTCCATCCACCGGGTGGCCCGGGCGTGCGGGTCGATTCACATCTCTACGCGGGGTATGTCGTACCGCCCTACTACGATTCGCTCCTGGCGAAGGTCATCACCTGGGGTGAGACACGGGAGGAGGCCAGAAAGCGGATGCTGCGTTCGCTCGATGAGTGTGTGATCGACGGCGTCCCGACCACGATCCCTTTCCTCCGCTCTGTAGTCGAGCACGAGCAATTCGTGGAGGGCCGTTTCGATACCTCGTTCCTGGAACGGATCAAGGAGGCACGGAGCCCCGCCTAGCGCAGGATCGTAACCATGCGGATCCGGTACTATCCAACATTCGAACAGGCCGACAGGGAGGTGTTGCAGGATTCCGTCGTCGTGGTGATCGATGTGCTACGGGCCACCAGCACGATCCTGGCGGGATTGGACAGGGGGGCTACCAGGATCATACCGGTAGAGGACATCGAGACGGCAACGAGACTTGTCGGGCCGACCGACCGGGGGACGAAGCTGCTGGTGGGGGAGCGGAAGGGGATGCCGATCGACGGTTTTAATCTCTTCAACTCACCGAGCGAATTCACGCCGGAGAGTGTTACCGGCAAGACCCTGATCATCACCACGTCGAATGGAACGAGGGCCATAACGGCAACACGGAATGCCCGGCGCAGCATCGTATGCTCCCTGAACAACGTGGGTGCAGTTGCCGGTGCCGTGCGGGATGAAAAAGAGCTGATCGTCCTCTGCAGCGGTAACGAGGGTATGCTCGCAGCCGAAGATCTCCTGTGCGGAGGGATGCTTCTCAAGGAACTCAGTGATGAGGTGGACTGTGACTCGCTCGATGATGCCGCCCGATTGTCGATGCTTCTCGCCGAAACCTTCGAGTACGCCTTGAAGCGCTTTATCATGTCGTGCGATAGAGGCAGGGCGCTTATCGCGCTCGGATACGAGGAGGATGTCGTCTACTGCGCCACACGGGATAGGAGCAGCAGGGTGCCGGAGTTCAAGCAGGGTGCCATCCTTGGGTGAGGTCCCCGGGTTTTCGCACGTAACGTAACAGTATTCAATCATGGAGTTGGGTTGTTGGAGCACGTGAGCGACGATGAGAGGCGGGTCGTTCTGAGGATCCTCGATGCCAATGCGAACCGTTGTGCCGAGGGGCTCAGGGTTGTCGAGGAGGTTGCTCGGTTCGCCAGGGATGCAAAGATCCTCACCGAACGTCTCAAGGAGATCCGGCATGCGGTGAGATGCGGCATGGATGGTTTTACGGGCGGACCGTACCGGTTTCGGGACAGCGGAGGGGATGTCGGTCGTGACCTGATGACCGTCTCAGAGAACACGAGGGAATCCGTGGCATCCGTGGCACGGGCGAACTTCATGAGGGCCGAGGAGGCCCTGCGCGTTATCGAGGAGTTCGGCAAACTCCTGGACCCTGCACGTGCGCGGGAGTTTAAACACTTACGATTCGAGCTCTACACCCTCGAGCGTGATTTCTTCGGACGCGCTCAGGGGCATGCCGTACTGCCGTCTACACCTTTTCTCTACGGTGTTCTGGATCGGTCGTACGTGTCGCACGCGGATGCAGCCGGGGTCACGGAGGCGATGATTGAAGGGGGCGTCGACATGCTGCAATACCGTGCGAAGGGAGTACCGACCATCGAGCAGCGCCTCGACCTGCTGGCGATTCTACCAGTGGCCGGCAGGCTCAAGGTCCCGGTAATCGTAAACGACGATCCCGCACTTGCCTTCGAGACCGGAGCGTGCGGCGTGCACCTCGGATCATCCGATCCGTCGCCGGAAGATGCGCGCGCCCTTCTCGGTCCCGGATCCGTGATCGGTGTGTCGGTTCACAACGCCGACGAGCTCTCGGCGGTGCCGGTCGAGATCGTGGATTATATCGCAGTGGGCTCGATCTTTCCATCGCCCACCAAACCGTCCGTACCGGCGATCGGCCTGTCCTTCATCGAGAGAAATCGAGCGAAGCTTGCGTGTGCTATCGTTGCGATCGGCGGTATAAGCGCATCGAACGCTGATGACGTTCTGGATGCCGGAGCTGATGGTATCGCAGTCATCTCCGCCGTTCTCAGAGGGGATGTACGGAAAAACTGCTTTACCTTCAAGGAGATAGTTGCTAGAAGGAGGGAAGAAAGAGGTTAGGGCGGAACGGATTGAGGGAACGCCCCTCTGCCCGGCAGGTCTCCACCTGCCCCGCTCGTACGAGATGAAGGATAAACACAGGATAGCAAAGGGTATCCTTCTCGCATTGCTGGCGATCTTTATCGGGGTGGCCCTCGCCTCATTCGACCAGCGAGACGTTGGTTCCTTCTGGAGGGTCAGAAACCTCTGCGGTCCGCTCGGTGTCTACATCGCACTCGCCCTGCGGTACCTCTTCGGCCCCCTCTTCTCGTGGTGGTCGCCACTCCTGCTTGCCTATGTCGCATACGCAACATTCGCCAATTTCTCGATAAAGCAACATCGACGGCAGCTCGTCAGCGCCTTGATTCTTCTCTGGATGATGATCTCGATCGCCGCTCTGACGGGGCGGGGTGAGTACGGGGGCATCATAGGGCTCAGAACGGTGACGTTCCTCGAGCTCCTATCGGGCCGGATAGGATCCGTACTGATCCTCGCTGCTGTGTTCTGCATTGCTGTCCTCGTCCTTTTCTTCGGTTCGATAAAGAGGTTCTTTGCAGGCCTCTCCGGCCTTCGCCTGCCGAGGTTGCCCGCGTTGCGAAGGGAACGAAGGCCGGCGGTGGAACGCGTGAAGAAGGGGCGCAGGAGGAAACCCGCCCCGACGGCGATGGGAGATCAGGGGGAGGGGAGGCGAAGGGGGGATGCGCCACCCGTGACCGAACCACTGCGGAAGGAGGCCGCAGTAACGATTCCGGCTGCGCGCAAATCCTTCCCCAGAGCGGCCAAATCGCGCCCCGGCCATCTACAGCTACCGGATATCGCCCTGCTCGAAACGTACGAGGGGCAGATCGCTTCCTACAGCAAGCAGGAGCTCGTTGCGCGCTCGGATGTCATTGAATCGAAGCTCAGGGACTACGGCCTCCAAGGTTCCGTGACCGAAGTCGTTCCGGGGCCGGTAGTTACGACCTTCGAATTCGTACCCGCCCCGGGTGTCAAGGTGAGCCAGATTGCAAACCGGTCCGACGATCTGGCACTGGCGCTGGCGGCGCGGGCGATCCGGATACAGGCCCCGATCCCCGGCAAGGGAGCCGTGGGTATCGAGGTGCCGAATCCCCAGCCACAGATCGTCCCGCTCAGGGAGTTTCTCGAGCACTATCCAGCCGCTAAGGAGGGTCTGTGGATCGCCCTCGGAAAAACGGTCGCTGGCGAGCCCTGCTTCGCCGACCTTGCGGATATGCCGCACCTCCTTATCGCAGGTGCGACGGGAAGCGGCAAGAGTGTCTGCATAAACTCGATCATATGCTCCCTTCTCTTTCACCATACACCCGATACGTGCCGCTTCATTCTCGTCGATCCGAAACGGCTGGAACTCATCACCTACAATGGAATACCGCATCTTCTCCATCCGGTGATCACCGAGGCCAAGACGACACTCAGGGTGCTCAAGTGGTTGACGGTCGAGATGGACAGGCGGTACCGGATCCTCGCATCGGTCGGTGTGAAGAATATTCAAGGCTTCAACCGAAAAGTAGCAAAGGAGAAACCGGCAGATCCCGAAACGGGCGAACCGCTGACACAGCTTGCCTACTACGTGACCATCATCGACGAGCTGGCCGATATCATGGTAACGATGGGAAACGAGATCTATCCGCCTATTACGCGCCTTTCCCAGATGGCGCGAGCGGTCGGTATCCACCTGGTATTCGCCACTCAGAGGCCTTCGGTCGATGTGGTCACCGGTCTCATCAAGGCCAACTTCCCGTGCAGGATCGCTTTCCAGGTGACCTCGAAGACCGATTCGAGGACGATACTCGATATCAACGGTGCCGAGAAGCTCCTGGGGAGCGGGGATATGCTCTACCTTCCCAAGAACCGCCCCACGCCGCTCAGGATACAGGGTGCCTTCATCTCCGAGGCCGAGACGGAGAAGGTTGCCTCGTACTGGCGGGAGTTCAAGAGTGACACCGAGGAGATCGAGTTCGTTGAGAGGGTTGCCTCCGCCGCGGCAGACGAGGCCGAGATCGATGACGATCTCTACAACAAGGCCAAGGAACTTGTAATCATACACCAGCAGGGTTCCATCTCTCTGTTGCAGCGGCGCCTGCGCGTTGGATACGCCAGGGCGGCGAGACTGATCGACATGCTCGAGCAGGCGGGAATCGTGGGTCCCTTCGAGGGTAGCAAGGCGAGACGGGTTCTCGTTCGGCGTGAAGAGTATGAAGCAAGCTAGCCTGTTCGAAATCCCCGAAACCTACTACGTTTTCAATCTGGGCTGCCCCAAAAACCTTGTCGATGCAGAAGTTATGGCTACGCGCCTCGAGGAGGCGGGTTGGGGTGCGGTCTCCGACCCGGAGGATGCTTCACTCCTGGTGGTCACGACATGTGCCTTTATCGCACAGGCCGAGGAGGAATCGATCGAGGAGATACTCCGTATCTCGAGCGCAAAAGGGAGACGGCAGCGGCTCGTGGTGGCTGGGTGTCTCGTCTCGCGCGAGCGGGAGGAACTCAAGAACCTCCTGCCGGAGGTCGATCTCTTTCTCGCCGTCGACGAGATGGCGACCCTTCCGGAGCGGCTGGTGCAGACTGCCGGGCGAATGGGCCGGAGGGGTGTGCGTCCGTATGGGAGGCGAATCCTCTTCACCCCGCCGCATCTCGCCTATGTCAAGATTGCAGACGGCTGCTCCAATCACTGCAGCTACTGCACGATTCCATCGATCAGGGGCGAGCTCACATCGCTCGGAAGGGAGGGGATCCTGGAGGAGACGTCGTGTATGGTCTCCTCCGGGGTAAAAGAACTTGCCATAGTGGCCCAGGATACCGGCGCATGGGATATGGAACGCGGAGCGGGATCGGGGCTGTACGGGCTTCTGAGGGATATCGGTGAGGTGGTGGGGGAGGCGGTATGGATACGGCTCATGTACATGCATCCCGCTCATGTCGATCTGAAGCAACTGGTTGCGTTGTTTACGGCAGATGCAATCTGCCGGTATCTGGATATACCCATACAGCATGTCTCGGATTCTCTCCTGGAGAGAATGGGGCGGGGGTACGGGAAGCGTGATCTCGTACGGATATTCGATTACCTGCGCTCGCGTGTCGAGGGGCTCGTACTTCGTACCACGGTCATGGTGGGCTTTCCCGGCGAGACCGAGGAAAACCACCGGGAGCTCATCGGTTTTCTCGAGGACTATGCCTTCGATCATGTCGGGATCTTTGTCTATTCTCCCGAGGCCGGTACCGAAGCGGCGTCCCTCGGCGACCGGGTGCCGGTGACGGAGGCCCAATCGCGGCGGGACGAGGTTCTAGACATACAGATGGATATCTCGCACGAACGATTGCAGAGTCTGGTTGGCAGCGCCGAACGAGTGCTGGTCGACGGGCTTCTTCCTGCCGAGGAACGACCGCTGCCCGGCGTGTGGGGGATCGGGCGGTATTACGGCCAGGCGTACGAGATCGACGGTGTAACCTTCCTTTCGGGAACAGCACGGGAGGTCGGATCTTTCGTCACGGCCCAGATCGACGATGCACAGGCCTATGACCTTTTCGCGAGTACCGGTCGAAATTTCGATTGACTTTTGCATGCAATTGCCGGAATTATTTAACCTTAAACACAACCGATTAGAGCTTGACCTGTTGTGCCAGACGCCGTTTATTGAAGATGAGGGAGGTTCGTAGGTGAGGATCTTTAGAGATAACAAAGGACTTACAGGCGTGAGTATCACCGTCAGCCTGATCGTGGTCGCTGTCTTCTTCCCCGCGCTACTCAATCCGCAGGAGTCGACCACGGAGGTCCTCACCAACCTGGAGGTAGTCGAGTTCGTCTCAACGGAAGCTATCGAGGAGCTCATCGACAATATGGGAGGGCTGACGAAGGACGGTCTCGTCATTTTGAAGAAGGAAAAGAGTGTCGGTGATATAGATTTTGTTTTCGAGAATCTCCTGCTTAAGTCTCTGAATGATGCCGGATGGCGCGTGTCGCACGGGAAAGGTCAGGTTGCTGACACCTTGCTACCGACCGGTGATTTCGAGTTCGGATATCAACTCATCAAGCTGAATCTTGCGTATCCGAAGATCAGCCGGCACTACTGGTTTGGACAGAAGAATGTCGAGCGCTTGGCCGAAGTCGGCGTCTTCGCGAAGCTCGTCGACCTCTCTACCGGCGATATCGTCTGGGTGGGTGATGTGCACAAGGAATACGATGATGCGATATCGTATGCGCTCCTCGATCGCGTAGAAGACGAGCAGTACGAGTTTACCCGACCGGCTCGCAACGAGCTCCGCTGGAAAAGACTCCTCGAACCACTCATCGTAACCGGCATCGTAACCGGCCTCGTATACCTCTTCTTCTCTAATCAGAGCAATGACTGATTCCAGGACCAAAGGGGTATTGCAGACGGGAAACGGAACTAACCCCGAGAGAGTGTTGTATGCGTTACTGATCGTGACGGCACTCGTGTGTTTCTCCTGCGGCAAGGAGCCTGTCCTCGAGAAGGCGAGAAAGGAGTACGAGGAGGGCCGGTACCGGGAAGTGGTATTTCTCGTGAGACACCACCTGCGCCGTGGGGGGAATCGGAAACCCGAGCTGCTCTTTCTGGCGGGAAAATCCTGGATGCGACTCGGTGTGGAGGCTGAGGCGGAAGATGCATTCGCCGAGGTATATAGTATCGATTCGACATGGGCGCCCCCCATAGCGGAGGCGCTCAAGGAAGAGGCCACAATCAGCATCGCCTCAGGGTATACGAGCAGGGGCAAACGGTTTGTACTGCAGGCGATCAATTACGATCATGGTGTGGACTTCGACAGGTATAATGCGATTGCCGGTGAGCTGTTGCTCGAAAAAGGGGATTTCGACGGGGCGATCAGGTACCTCGGCACCTACCTGGAACGGCTTCCGGATACAACGGGGGCGGCGGAGGTCATGATGCATCTCGGCGCAGCTTACGAGGGGAAAGGGGCGTATGATGAAGCCGTGTCCCTGTATCGCACCTTTCAGGAGCAATATCCGAAGAGCCGACTTAAGACGACGATACAATGGAAGCTCGAGAATCTGCTGTTCATGAAAGCGCAGCGGTGTGCAATCGATGGAGAAATAGAAGAGGCAAAGCGGCTTCTTCTCGATTTGGTCTCCTCCGTTCACAGTCCTCTCGTTCACGAACGGACATCCTTCCTGCTCGGTGAGCTGTTCGAGAAGGAGGGGGACATCGACAGGGCCGTCCGGTACTATACGGAGGTCGTGAACCTGAATCTCGGCTCGAGTAAGAGGCTCGTGGAGAAAGCAAAGGAGCGGATTGAAAGGCTTGAGACGGAGCGAGCTCGATATTGATATCGCCGCCGTGGCCGTGCTCTGCGCTGTAATGATGGTCATTGCTTCATGCGGTGGACCCTACGCCGGCAAGAAGGTTGCAACGCCTGAGCTCAAGCTCGACCTTGCCGGGCGGCTGTTCGAGGAGGGGAAGTACAGCGATGCGGCCGTCGAGTACAAGGATTTCCTGGCGACCTTCGCCGGCCATGAACGGAGCGACTTCGCCCAGTTCCGCCTTGCAGAGTGCTATAGGTTGGACGAGCAGTACCCGCTGGCGGCGGTCGAGTACCGCATCCTCGTCAACGACTACGGATACAGCGAGTACATCGACGATGCATTGTATCTCGAGGCGCTCAGCGCCTTCAAGCAGGCACCGAGAGCCGAGCGTGATCAAACGAAGAGCTACGAAGCACTCACCCGGCTGAACCGTTTCTTCGAACTCTTCCCGACGAGCCCCCGGCGCCAGGAGGGAGAGGAGCTTCAAATCGAGCTCCATAATCGTTTGGGCAAGAAGGACTTCATGAATGCCCGGCTCTACTTTCGGAAGAAGGAGTATGCGGCAGCGATTATCTATCTCGACAAGGTGATTTCGCTGTATGCCACATCATCCTGGGCGGACCGGAGCCGATACTACCGCGGCGTGATATACGAGCGAGAGGGCCGGATCACGGAGGCGCTGTCGGAGTACGAGGCGGCCGTCGCATCGAAAAGCTCCTTTTCGGAGAAGGATGATGCGCGCAGGCGTATCGCCGCGTTACGGGGAGAAGAGGCGAGTGGACGGTAGGGAGAAGATAGGGTTGTTCGGTGGTTCCTTCGATCCGATACATACGGGACATCTGATCCTGGCTGAGTCGGCCCGTTCCTGGATCGGTCTGGAGCGGATCATCTTTCTGCCGACCGCGATACCTCCGCATAAAAATCACACCGGGATGACGAGCTACGAGGTGCGTGCCCGGATGGTCGAGCTGGCGATCGAGGATAATCCCAACTTCGAGCTCTCGACCCTCGAGGGCCAGTGGAGGGTGTCGTACACGTATGAAACCGTTCTTCATTTCAAGGACGAGGGATACGGAAAGGAACAGGTTCATCTACTGATAGGAAGCGATACACTGGGGGAGATCCACTCGTGGAAAAATCCGGAGTTGATCTTCTCGCACGCAACGATCGTCGTACTCATGCGACCGGGTTACGAGAAGCTGCCCATCCTCCCGGACGGGGCTGCGGTAGTTATGATCGAAACCGGCAGCAATTCGATCTCCGCAACCGAGATCAGGAAGCGGGTATCGGAAAAAAGATCCATACGCTATCTCGTCCCGGGATCGGTCGAACGGTTCATCCAGGAGCACTCCCTGTACTCACACCCCGCCTGAGAGGGATTGATACCCATGGCACTGTATCTGATAGACGGCCATGCCATAGCGTATCGTTCGCACTTCGCCTTTATTCGGAATCCATTGACGAATACGAAGGGTGAGAATACGAGCGCGGTCTTCGGGTTTCTCAGGACCCTGCAGCTGCTCATGAAGAAGTACCATCCGGAGCATCTCGCGGTGATCTTCGACAGCGAGGAGGAGACCGGGCGGCACAGGGAGTTCCCGGATTACAAAGCACAACGGGAAGAGATGCCCGATGAGCTCGAGGTACAGATTCCCTGGATTCTTGATCTACTCGAAGCAATGGGCATCCCGGTACTGACGCACCCGGGGTACGAGGCCGACGATGTCATTGCGACACTCGCCCGGCAGGCCGAGGTGCAGGGTGAGGACGTGAGGATCGTAACCGGTGACAAGGATCTCTTCCAGCTGCTCTCCGATCGTATCCATATCCTACGGCCGTCGAGGGGAACCGGACTCGAGGATGAGATCACGATGGGGTATCTCGAGAAACGGTTCGGTCTTCGCCCCGGGCAGATCGTCGACCTTCTCGCCCTCATGGGTGACAGCTCGGATAATATCCCCGGCGTGAAGGGGATCGGTGAGAAGACGGCGCTCAAGCTGTTGCACCGGTTCGGTTCCCTCGATGCGGTCCTCGAACGCATTGACGAGGTGGAGCCGGGGCATGTTCAGAGCAAGATCAGGACAGGCAGGGAAGATGCACTCTTCTCCCGAGGACTCGTCACTCTCCAGGAGGTTCCCCTCGGGACGACCTGGGAGGATTGCACAATCGGTGAGCCGGATAACGATCGTCTCACAGAGATACTACTCAGGCTGGAGTTTCATCAGATCCTGCGCGAGCTGACGCCGCAGAGGCCGGACGAGCCAGATTCGGTCGATTACGAACTGCTCGATCAGGGGGGGCTTGCCGATCTCGCTTCCACACTCGGCGGGGTCGGGGAGTTCGTGATCGATGTCGAGACGACGTCGCTCGATCCACTCAGGGCGGAGATCGTCGGCATCTCCCTCTGCACCGAGCCGGGAAAAACCTGGTACATTCCGGTCGAAACGGCCGACCGATCCGAAGACGGTGGTCTATTTCCGGCGGGCGGAAAACCGGCTGGTAGGGGAATACCGCTCGAGGTTGTGCGCGCACATCTCGATCCGATGCTCTCGGACGAGAAGGTCGGCAAGATCGGGCACAATATCAAGTACGACTGTCTGGTGCTCGAGGCCCACGGCTTTACCGTGGCCGGTGTGTCGTTCGATACAATGATCGCCTCGTACTGCCTCGATCCCGAACGCAGATCCCATTCACTCGACAACCTCACCCTCGAGTTCTGCCGCCACACGATGATCTCGTACGGGGAGCTCTTCAATCCGGACGATAAGGTGCGCGATATCAGAACGGTGCCTCTCGAGAGGCTTTCGGAGTATTCGTGTGAGGATGCAGATTACACGATGCGCCTCAAGATGGTTCTTGCAGATCGCATCGACGAGTCGGGGTACGACTCGCTCTTCAGGGAAGTGGAGATGCCCCTGTGTTTGGTACTCAAGCGGATGGAGCAGGCGGGAGTGGCACTCGATTGCCGGAAGCTGGAGAAGCTTTCGGGCGAGGTCGCCGGTCAGCTCGAGCAGCGGGCGCAGGAGATCTACGGAGAGGCCGGCGAGGAGTTCAACATAAATTCCGGCAAGCAGCTTCAGCGCATCCTCTTCGAAAAGTTGGGCCTGCCCCCGCTGCGACGGACAAAGACCGGGTATTCCACGGACGTAGAGGTGCTCATGGAGCTCGCCGGCGAGCACCGCATTGCGGGTCTCGTTCTCGAATATCGTCAGCTGGCGAAGCTTGCCGGTACGTATATAGATGCACTGCCGCGCCTCGTGAATCCCGACACGGGACGGATCCATACGTCGTTCAACCAAACCGTCACAGCGACCGGGCGACTCTCCTCGAGTGATCCAAACCTTCAGAATATCCCGATCCGTACGGAGCTCGGCCGCAGGATCAGACGGGCGTTCGTCGCCCGCCGGGGACATCTCCTGATGGATGCGGATTATTCCCAGATAGAGCTTCGGATAATGGCTCACCTCTCGGGCGATCCCTCTCTCGTGGAGGCGTTCCACGACGGTATCGATATCCACACACGCACCGCCGCACGCATCTACGGTATCGACGAAGGGGAGGTCGATGCCGAGAAGAGATCCCGTGCAAAGACGATCAACTTCGGCGTCATTTACGGCATGGGAGCGAGGGGGCTCTCCCGGCAACTTGGGATACCGGTTGCAGAGGCCAAGCAATTCATCGAGGATTACTTCGCGAGTTATCCGGGCGTGAAGGCGTACATCGATCGATCGATCGGACAGGCACGCGAGCGTGGATATGCGGAGACACTCATGGGCCGCCGCCGTAACCTCCCCGATATAGCCAGTGGTGACGGACGTGTTCGTAGCTTCTCCGAACGCATCGCCGTCAACATGCCGATACAGGGAACCGCCGCGGATATGATCAAAGTGGCAATGATCGATATCGACAGGGGCATACGCGGGAGAGGACTCGGAAGCAGGATGGTTCTCCAGGTACACGATGAGCTGGTCTTTGAGGTTCCGCTGAACGAACGTGAGGATATCGAGGAGCTGGTTCGGCGGTCGATGGAATCGGCATTACGGTTGGAGGTGCCGCTCGAGGTGGAGATCGGTTTCGGCAAAGACTGGGTGGAGGCGCATCGATGAAACCCCCCATTATCGTCGTGACGGGCGCAATCGGCTCGGGGAAGTCGACGGTTGCACGCATCCTCGCTTCCGCGGGCGGCACTATGATCGACTGTGACGCACTTGCAAAGCGTGCGCTGGATACCGAGGAAGTTCATCGGCGTCTTACCGCGCAGTTCGGCACCGGAATTCTTACCCGTTCAGGGCGTCTCTCTCCGACCCGGCTCGGCAGGGCCGTCTTCGCCGACGAGAAGAAGTTACGCATCCTCAACCGGATCATCAGGCCGTATGTGAAGGGATTGATCAATGATGAGGTGAGGAGGTTCAGAACGGAGGCCGTCTACATTGTCCTTGATGCGGTACTCTTTTTTCAGTATAAATTCAGGTTCAAAGTCGATCTGGTCGTTGCGACGAAGGCTCCGGAGGATGTGCGCCGCCGGAGGCTCGTCACGGGACGGGGAATTTCATATGAGGATGCGGCCATGCGGATCGACCGGCAGCGTCGGATGCATCGTGACTGGCTGCGTGCCGACATCATACTGCGCACGGATGTTCCGAGGGCGGCAATGAGACGCACCGCCCGGGCGGTACGGGACTCCTTCCTGAGGACGCACGGATTGGATTAACGGGGGAACGCCATGGAATCCGGGATGACACATCGTGAAGCGGAAGATGCGGTTCAGAGGATGGGGGAGCGGCTTTCGGAGCTGCAGGATTACCTTTGACGTGGAGGAGATGGCCCGGGAGATTGCTACAATCGAAAAGCGGATGGAGGGTGACGGCTTCTGGGAGGACCGCGAGCAGGCCGACGGCCTGGTCGCCCGGCTCAAGGAGCTCAAGAGAACGCTTGAACCGTACCGCCAGCTCGAACATGATCTCTCCTCCCTGAGGGAACTCCTCTCCCTCGATGGATGCCCTGATGATGGCTCGCTGCTCGAAGAGATCAACGCGGAGCTTTCCCGCATAAATGCCGAGCTCGGAGAGTTCGAGCTCGAGGTTCTGCTCTCGGGCGAACACGACCGGGGAAACGCACTCATGAATATCCACCCCGGTGCCGGGGGGACCGAGTCACAGGACTGGGCGGAGATGCTGCTCCGTCTCTATTCGAGATACCTTGAACGGACGGGATATAAATACAGGTTGCTGGATTACCAACCCGGTGAGGAGGCAGGCATCAAGAACGCAACGGTCGAGGTGAGAGGTGAATTCGCATTCGGGAGGTTGAAGTCGGAGAGCGGTATCCATCGTCTCGTGAGGATCTCGCCCTTCGACGCCGGTCGTCGCCGTCATACCTCGTTCGCCTCCGTTTTCGTCTATCCGGAGATCGACGAACAAATAGAGGTGGAGATAAATCCCAACGATATCCGGATAGATACCTACCGAGCGAGTGGTGCGGGAGGACAGCACGTCAACAAGGTATCGTCCGCGGTCCGGATAACACATTTCCCCACGGGGATCGTGGTACAGTGCCAGAACGAGCGCTCCCAGCATCGAAACCGTGACATGGCGATGCAGGTGCTGCGCTCACGGATCTACGCCAAGCTTCTCCAGGAGGAGGAGGAGCGGAAGGCGAGGATCGCAGGTGAGAAGAAGGATATTTCATGGGGGAACCAGATACGGAGCTATGTCTTTCAACCCTACACGATGGTTAAGGATCACCGCACCGGCGTCCAGACCTCGGACGTGACGGACGTTATGGACGGGGGGATAGATGCCTTTATCGAGGGTTATCTCAGATGGAAGGAAAGGAAGACGTAAGGTGAAGATGAGTGATGCGAAATCAGGAGGGGGCAGGGAACGCGAGCACCGTATCGAGAAGCTCGAGAAGATCAGGGAGCTGGGCATCGATCCGTATCCCTACCGTTTCCAGCGAACCCACAGCATCGCGGGAACGATCGAGAATCGCGAGCAGCTCATAGCGGGCGAGGTCCGCCTGGCGGTCGCGGGTAGGATCATGTCGGTTCGCGGTCACGGGCATACCGCCTTCGGACATATCAAGGACGATACCGGGACCATACAGTTCTACATCAGGGACGATCAGCTCGATGAGCACGAATTCGGCCTGTTCAAGCTGCTCGATGTCGGAGATATCGTTGGTCTGTGGGGCGTCCTGTTCACCACCCGGTCGGGGGAGCTCACGGTGCGCGTCGCCAATCTCGAGCTGCTCGCCAAGTCGATCCGTCCCCTGCCGGAAAAGTTTCACGGGCTCCAGGACAAGGAGCTCAGGTACCGGCACCGTTACGTAGACCTCATCGTCAATGACGAGGTGATGAAGGTATTCCGCATGCGCTCGAAGATCCTTGAGACGATGCGGCAGTTCCTTCTCGGTAACAATTTTCTCGAGGTCGAAACGCCTATACTCCAGCCGTTGTACGGAGGGGCGATGGCGCGCCCGTTTGTTACCCGGCACAACGCCCTCGATATGGATCTCTATCTGCGGATCGCCGACGAACTCTATCTCAAACGGCTCATCGTGGGCGGCATGGAGCGTGTCTTCGAGTTCTCGAAGGATTTCAGAAACGAGGGGATGGACCGTTCCCATAATCCTGAGTTTACCATGCTCGAATGCTACGCAGCATACTGGGACTACAACGACATGATGGGCTTCGTCGAGGAGATGTTCTCAACACTCGCTACGGAGGTCTGCGGTACAACCGACATCCAGTTCGGTGAGCACAGCATAGACCTTTCCCCTCCATGGAGGCGCCTCACCTTCTTCGAGGCCCTCCACGAGGTCGCTGGAGAGGATCTCCGGGCTTCGGGGGAGGGCCGGTTGGAGGAGATCGCCAGGAGCAGGGAGATCGATCTGGAGGGGATCAGCGGCAGAACGGCGTTGCTGGACACCATCTTCTCTGAGCTTGTCGAGCCGGCATTGATCCAGCCGACCTTTATCACGGATTACCCGTTGGAGCTCTCACCGCTCGCCAAGATCCATCGTGCCGATCGTGGGCTTGTCGAGCGCTTCGAGCCCTACATTGCCGGTTTCGAGGTAGGGAATGCATTCAGCGAGCTGAACGATCCTCTCGATCAGCGTGCACGTTTCGAAGCGCAGGCCGAGTTGCGGAAGGCCGGTTTGCAGGACGCACATCCGGTCGATGATGACTACATCAGGGCCCTCGAGTACGGAATGCCGCCGACCGGCGGCATCGGTATCGGCGTCGACAGGGTCGTCATGCTGTTGACCGGTGCAACGTCGATCAGGGACGTCATACTATTTCCCCAGATGCGCCCCGAGGAGGGGCGCGATGGTGCGTGAACCATGCACTACGCCCTATCGATCGCTCTCAGATACCTGAGGACGAAACGGAGAAGCGGATTCGTCTCCCGGGTGACAATGATCGCCGTCGGCGGGACCTTCGTCGGTGTAACCACCCTTATCATTGTTCTCTCGCTCATGAACGGTTTCGAGGGGGAGCTCCGGAGCCGGATTATCGAGTTCAACACGCACGTGTTGGTCTTTTCCCGCACCCCGTCGTCCTGGGAGGGAATCGATTCGGTTGCCGCAACGATCACGTCCCTCCCCGATGTGGTCGCCACGGCTCCCTTCATCAGATCGGAGGCCCTCGCCTACTACGAAGTCGTACCCGGTGTCAGGGTGAAGACGACCGGGGTCATTATCAAAGGGATCGACCTGGACAAAGAGCGTTCGGTCTCGACGGTGATCGATTCCATCTCGCCGCCGATCACATCCTTCGCCGTCTCGGGTTTCGATGACGACGAGGGGGATCTACCCGGCATCGTTCTCGGTGAGGACCTTGCCCTCGCCCTCAGGATTTCCTACAGTGAGGTTCTCACGCTCGTGACGGCGCCGGCGGAGCTCAAGGTCGGCAAGGTACAGCCGCGTACGAGGGATTTCAGGGTGATTGGCACCTTCAAGACAGGCGTTTACGAATTCGATTCCCGCTTTGCCTATATAGGTCTCGCGGAGGCCGAGACCTTCTTCGATTTCGAGGCGACGACCAGGGGGCTCGGGATAAAGGTGAAGGACATTTACCGGGCGGCGGACGTTGACGAGAAGATACGGGACCGCCTGCAGTCCTACGTGTACGGGACGAACAATTGGATCCAGATGAACCGCAATCTATTCAGCTATATCAAGGTCGAGAAGATACTCATGTTCCTGCTGCTTACGCTGATTATACTGATCGCGGCATTCAACCTGGTCGGGATGCTGACGATGGTCATAATGGAGAAGCGGAGCGAGATCGGCATCCTACGATCGATGGGGGCTTCGTCCGGTGGCATTATGTCGATCTTCATGATCGAGGGGACGGTTATCGGGATGTTAGGAACCGGCTTGGGTATCGTTGCAGGGCTTGTGATCTGTGCGATCCTCAAGGAGATCCACATCGATCTTCCACCCGATGTCTATTTCATCAATACGCTGCCGGTGGTCGTCGAGGCGTTCGATATCGTTCTAGTCGGTTGTGCTTCACTTTTTATCTCGTTCGCGGCGACCATCTATCCCAGCTGGGAGGCATGCCGGCTCCTGCCCTTGGATGTAATCAGATACGATTGATGACCTTCCGTGGCGTGAGGCCGTTCTAGATTGCGGAGTTAATTGCTATATACCGTACGAGGGATTATATTACTCTTGAACGATGGTGATACTGAAGGCAGAAGGGATATCGAAGACCTTCCAGGGCGCGCTCGGGTCGATCGAGGTGCTGCGCGGGCTCGATCTCTCGGTCGAAGAGGGTGAGATCGTGGTCATACTCGGGGCCTCTGGAGCCGGGAAGAGCACGCTCCTGCACGTCCTCGGCACTCTCGACGCCCCCGATGAGGGGCGGGTGCTGATCCGGGGTGAAGATCCACACAGATGCTCGGAGGGCGAGCTCAATAGGATTCGGAACCGCGAGCTCGGATTCGTGTTCCAGTTCCACTATCTCCTTCCGGAGTTCGATGCCCTCGAGAATGTCATGATGCCCGCCATCCTGCAGGGGGCATCGGAGGAGGTGACGGGCAGGCGCGCACAGGATCTACTGGGGGAAGTCGGCCTCGCCGAACGGCTCGGCCACCGGCCGGCGGAGCTCTCCGGGGGGGAGCAACAGCGTGTGGCCGTTGCGCGGGCGCTGATGAACAATCCGGCGATCGTGCTCGCCGATGAACCCTCCGGGAATCTCGATGAACGAAACAGTGAGAGTCTCCATACGCTGATCAAGACGCTGAGCAGGTCGAAAGGTCAGACGTTCATCATCGTGACACACAAGCGAGAGCTGCTCGATACGGCGGATCGCACACTGATGCTCAGCGATGGGAAGGTAGAACCGGTAGAGAAGGGGAACCATGGTCTGTCAGGTATGTAAGGAGCGGGAGGCGACAATCCACTTCACGAACATGGTCGGGAACAAGGTGGAGAAGATCCATCTCTGTCATCTGTGCGCCGAGGAGAAGGGCTTCGATTATCTCAAGAAGAGCAGCTTCGGCATGGGCGATCTCCTGGCGGGGCTCCTCGGCAACGCCTCCGGGAAGGTCAAGACGAAGCAGGTGCGGCGCGGCTGCCCGAATTGCGGCACCAGCTATGCGAGATTCAAGAAGGTCGGCAGGCTCGGCTGCTCCGAGTGCTACGATTTCTTCAAGGATCAGCTCATGCCGCTCTTGAGGGGTGTGCACGGCGATACGCGACACCTGGGCAAGATCCCGAAACGGTTCGGGAAACGGGTCACGCTTCAGCGTCGCGTGCATGAGCTCAAGGAGGATCTCCGACGTGCCGTCGAACTCGAGCAGTACGAGCGGGCGGCCGAGCTCCGGGACGAGATCAAGCGGCTTACGAACTCTGATGAGAACAGGGACGAGACATGTCGGCAGTGAAGGAACTCATAGGTAAACCGGCCGAATGGCTTTCTGGCGAGAATGAAGAGAGCGAGCTGGTCCTCTCGTCACGGGTGAGGCTCGCACGCAATATCGACAAGCTTCCCTTCACCCACACCGGCCGGGAGAAGGTGATGGCGGATATCTGCGGAACACTCAAGGAGACCCTCTCAAGCGTACGGTCGATGAAGGGGGCCCTCGTGATAGAGATGGACGAGACCTCCGAGCCCGACCGTATGATGCTCGCCGAACGGCACCTTATAACTCTCGATGTAGTAAAGAATTATCGTGATAGAGCCCTCGTGGTACGGCCCAACGAGAAGCTCAGCGTCATGATCAATGAGGAGGATCACATACGCCTTCAGGCGATCGAGTCCGGACTCTCTATACGGCAGGCATTTACCAGTGTCGATCGGCTTGACAACGAGCTCGATAGGCAGCTAACGTACGCTTTTTCAGAGAATTTGGGATATCTGACCGCCTGTCCGACAAACGTCGGCACGGGGCTCCGTGTCTCGGCGATGATCCACCTGCCTGGACTCGTGCATAATAAGGACATCGCCCAGGTGCTCGATGGGCTGCGTAACGTTCGTCTTACCGTCAGGGGCATCTACGGTGAAGGGACCGAGGTCATGGGAAACCTCTTCCAGGTATCGAACAGCGTCACCCTCGGGCTCTCGGAGGCGGACACCGTGAAAAATATTGAGACCCACATCCGTAAGGTATTAGAATTCGAGAAGAAAGCCCGTGAGGTACTATTGAAGAAGGCACGTTCTTTGCTGGAAGATAAGATCTGGAGGGCGTACGGAATACTCAAATCGGCCAGGCTCGTGGGATCGAAAGAGGCCATGGGTCTGATATCGGCCGTTCGTATGGGTATCGGGCTGGGTATCATCACGGATGTCCCGATGGCGGTCATGAACGAGATCCTGATCATGATCCAGCCGATGCACCTGCAGGCTCTCTACAATAAACCGATGATCCCGTCTGAAAGGGACCGGGTGCGGGCGGATTACATACGGTCTCGGTTGGGTAAATGAAAATACCACACTCTGAGAAAGGGCGAAAGTAGCCATATGAATGACAAGTTCACAGAGCGCGTACGGAAGGTCATCTATCTAGCACGTGACGAGGCGAATAGGCTGCAACACGACTATATCGGAACCGAGCACCTCCTGCTGGGGATTGTCAGAGAGGGCGAGGGGATCGCAGCAAGGGTTCTTCAGAAGCTCGAACTCGACCTCGAACAGATACAGCAAGCTATCGAAAATATGGTAAAGACGACGGGTGGAACACTCACTCTCGGCGAAATCCCGCTGACACCGCGGGCCAAGCGGGTGCTGGAGCTTTCCGTCGAAGAGGCCAGGCTCCTCGGGCATAGCTACGTTGGAACCGAACATCTGCTCCTCGGCCTCATCCGTGAGGGTGAGGGGGTTGCCGCCCGCGTACTTCTCGAGCTCGGCGTCGACAGAAAGCGGGTCCGAGAGGAGATCATGAAGATCCTCCACCAGGGGGGCGGGGCCTACCGGGGGCAGCGATCCCGGCGACAGAAGAGTGAAAGTCCCACGCTGGACCAGTTCGGCAGAGATCTCACGCAGCTCGCAAGGGACAACAAGCTCGATCCTATCATCGGCAGGGAAAAGGAGATCGGCCGCGTCATTCAGATCCTCTGTAGGCGCAAGAAGAACAACCCGGTTCTCATTGGTGAACCAGGTGTGGGAAAGACCGCTATCGTCGAGGGGCTTGCGCAACGCATCGTCTCCAATAAGGTGCCCGAGCTCCTCAAGGACAAAAGGATCACGACGCTCGATCTTGCATCTATTGTAGCGGGAACGAAATACCGAGGACAGTTCGAGGAACGCTTGAAGACTATCATAAATGAAATCCGTGAGAACGATCAGATCATAATCTTTATCGACGAGATCCATACAATCGTGGGGGCCGGCGGTGCGGAGGGGGCAATAGATGCCTCCAACATGCTGAAGCCCGCCCTGGCACGGGGCGAGATACAATGCATCGGCGCTACGACGCTCGACGAGTACCGCAAGCACATCGAGAAGGACGGGGCGCTGGAGCGGCGGTTCCAGCCGATCCTTATCAACCCACCGACGGAGACCGAAACAATCCAGATCATTCTCGGCCTCAGGGACAAGTACGAGGCCCACCACCGAACCAAATTCACGGACGAGGCGATCCGCCAGGCGGTGCATCTTTCCCAGCGATACATACAGGGCCGTTTCCTGCCCGATAAGGCGATCGATATCATCGACGAAGCGGGAGCACGGGCGCGCCTTTCGACCACGACCGTACCGGATGACCTTCGCGAGATCGAGAAGCAGATCGAGGAGATCTCCAAGGAGAAGGAATCGGCGATACAGGCGCAGGAGTTCGAGAAGGCCGCTTCATTCCGGGACCAGGAGAAGGAGCTCCGGCAGGAGCTCAAGAAGATGCACCGTGAATGGAGCGAGTCGCGCCAGGAGAGCGAATCCGTTGTCACGGACAAGGATATCGCAAAGGTGATATCAGACATGACCGGCATCCCGGTCTCCGATGTCGAGGAGGAAGAGACGGAGAAGCTGCTGAATCTCGAGGACGAGTTGCGTGAGCGGGTCGTCGGCCAGGAGGAGGCGCTCAAAGCGGTCGCCACATCGGTACGCCGTAACAGGGCTGGGCTCAGGGATCCGCGCCGGCCGATCGGCTCATTCATCTTTCTCGGGCCGACGGGTGTGGGGAAAACGGAGCTCGCCCGCGCCCTCTCTGCCACCCTCTTCGAGAGCGAGGATGCGCTCATACAGATCGATATGTCCGAGTACATGGAGAAGTTCGCCATCTCGCGCCTCATCGGCGCCCCTCCCGGATATGTCGGATACGAGGAAGGCGGTCAACTCACCGAGAAGGTGAGGCGCAAGCCGTACTCCGTTGTGCTCCTCGACGAGATCGAGAAGGCACATCCGGATGTCTTCAATATACTACTCCAGATCCTCGAGGAGGGGAGCCTCACCGACTCCTTCGGCAGGCGTGTCGACTTCAAGAACACGGTGCTTATCATGACGTCGAATATCGGCGCCAAGGAGATCAAGGGGAAGAAGGGGCTCGGCTTCATTGCCGAAGGATCGGATGCGGGATACAAACAGATGAGGTCCCGCATACTCGAGGAGGCCAGGAAGCTCTTCAATCCGGAGTTCATCAACCGTCTCGACGAGATCATCGTCTTCCGCCAGCTCGACCGGGGAGACCTCATGCTGATCATCGATATCCTTCTCAAAGATCTCTACAGCCGTCTCGAGGGCCAGTCTATCGATTTTGAGATCGTTGTCGAGGCCAAGGAATATATCCTCGAGAAGGGGTACAATCCCGAGCTCGGTGCACGCCCGCTCAAGCGTGCGATCCAGAAGTACCTGGAGGATCCCCTGAGCGAGCGGATGCTGGGGGGGGAGATCAACCGGGACGACAAGCTCAGGATTACGGCCAATCCAGAGACGGATAGCCTCATCTTCGAATCGATCAAGAAGGTGAGCCCCTAACCCCGGTACGCCGTGTGTGGATCGGCAGATACCGCGCCTTCCGACCACCTTCACGTAGGTCGTATCTTATTATAATAAAATAAATTACAAATCATTCCCGCCCTCCTTTTCCTGAAGCCGGGAACAATTGCTTCGCTTCATTCGTTGAATAGTATGGACCGGGCGGGCGCAGAGGCCCGGGGGCCGAACGACGGCCCCGGGCATCCGCCGATCCAGTCAGACGGCTGTGATGCCACGGCGACCCACGAGGTAAGAGGGCGAATCAGAGTCCGCAGAAGGCCAGACCTTTTACAATTGCAAAGGGTAAAGCCGTATGCTAGCATGTGCCGAACTCTGGCGAAACCCCTGATGGTTGATTTATGAAGGCTACGATCGCAGCGGTGTTACTCCTGTTCCTGACGGCTCAATCCGTTAATGCCATTACGGTTGAACGGATCGAGGTCGTCGGGAACGTGCATATCTCAGATACTAAGATTATCTCGATATTCGGTGTTAGAGCGGGAGATACATACCGCCCCGAAAATGTTACGCGTGGACTGGAAAGCCTCTTCCGCACCAAGAACTTCTCCGATCTCATCGCCAGATACCGCGAGGAGGGCGGCAAGGCGGTCATAACGATAACGGTTACGGAGTATCCCCGGGTGAAAAGAATAGTCATCAAGGGGAACGACAAGATCGACAGAGAGGATATCCAGGGAAAGGTACTGCTCCGTGAAGGTTACTTTGCCCGCCCCTCGATCATCAGCCGTGATGTCAGTGCCATTAAGGAGCTTTACAGCGAGAAGGGATACAGCCGGGCGGGTGTCGAGGTACGTCGCGGGAAGATCGATAAGGACAACAGGATCGAGGTGACATACCTGATCACCGAGGGAGCGAAGATAAAGATCAAGCATATCGACTTCCTTGGGAACGGCGCCCTGGATTCCAAGGCGCTCAGGGCAGTCATGGAGAGTAAGGAGGACAGGTGGTGGCGCGGAGGGGATCTGAAGATGAACGTTCTCAAGGAAGATCTCGGAAGGATAAAACAACTCTATGGTGATGAAGGTTATCTCGATGCAGCGATACGCATCGAGAAGCAGGTGGAGGTGGATGACGGCAAACGTGTCGATCTCTTTATCCGCATCGATGAGGGTCAACGGTACTTCATCGGTTCCGTCGACTGGGATGGCAACACCATCTTCGATGACGAAGAGATCGCAGATATCGTCGTTCTCGAGGAAGGAGAACCGTTCTCGCTCGAGGAGATAGAGCTGGTCCAGGGTGCGATCAACGGCAAATATCTCGAACAGGGATACATCTGGAGCCGTATCAATCCCGAGCGGCGTGTCAAGGGACAGACGATCGATCTGAGACTCAATATCATCGAAAACAATCCGGCTTCGATCAATGAGATCAAGATCAGCGGAAACACCAAGACCTTCGAGACGATAATCAGACGCGAGCTTCGTGTCTATCCCGGCGATAAGTTCAACCTGAGCGATGTGCAGCGCAGCCTGAGGGATGTCTTTCTTCTCGGATACTTCAACGGTCCACCCCAGTTGTACCCCGAGCGTGTCAGTGAGGAGGGTGATATCAACCTGCTCATCGAGGTTGAAGAGAAGCAAACAGGCTACTTCAAGTTGGGTGCAGGTTTCTCGCAGCTGAACAAGCTGAGCGGTTTCCTCGGTATCACCGAGAATAACTTCCTGGGACGGGGCAAGAGTGTTACGCTCGACTGGGAATTCGGAAGGTGGCGGAGGAACATCAACCTCAGATATACGGAGCCGCATTTCTTGGGTACCGAAACGACACTGTCGGTATCGGTATTCAACTGGATCCAGGATCGGATCAACCAGCAATACTATACCGACCGGCGGAGAGGATTCTCGATCCAGGTCGGACACCCGTTCCCGTGGCTGGATTATACACGCTTCTACACGAGTTACCGCTTCGAGACGGTGGAGCTGTCAGACTTCTCATCGATATATCCCGAGACCGGAGTGCTGCGGCAGGTCGATTGGCCGCTCAATAAGAGTGCAGTGACGTTCAGCATCACCCGCAACTCCACCGACAGTCCATTTCATCCGACGCTGGGATCGAGCAGTTCGATCAGCGCCGAGTTCTCCGGCGGCCCGCTCGGCGGGAATGTCGGTTTCCAGCGCTACAAGGCGGGGCTCTCCTGGTTTAGAAACCTCTTCTGGAAATTCACGTTCCATCTCGAGATGAATGTCGCCATGGTAGACGTCTTCGGTGGTGCGGACGAAGTTCAGGACTTCGAGAAGTTCCGTCTCGGGGGTAACCGCCTCTATGCGCTCAGGGGATACGATTTCTACGAGGTCGTCCCCGAGGGGAACGATCCATTCCGTGGGGGGAGATTTATGACGAGCTTCACGGAGGAAATCGTCTTCCCCTTTACCAACCAGATCTACGGGCTTATCTTCTTCGATGCCGGTAACACCTGGAACTCGTTCAGCGAGGCCGATCTCTTCAACCTCAGGCGCGGCCTCGGCGTGGGAGTCAGGCTCGAGATGCCCGGTCTGGGTAACCTCGGATTCGATTACGGTTACGGCTTCGACAAGGTAGGAGGGCCCGGTTGGGAACCACACTTCGCCTTTGGTACCTTCTTCTAAAAAGTGGTTTCCTTCCGGTGAAAAGGTAATATATTTGAGAACATTAGTGATATGAATAAAGGAGGCTGAAATGAAATCGGTAGCGGCAGTCGTATGTGCAGTGTACCTTGCCACCCTCGTCCCGTCGGGTGTCCTCTTTGCCGAGGAGGTAAAGATGGGATACATCGACACGGTCAAGATCTTCGCCGAGTACAAGGAGACGATCGAGGCGGAAGAGATCTACAAGAAGGAGGTCGAGGCCTGGAAGAAGAAGGCGACCGATATGGAACAGGAGATCGCGCAGATGAGAGAGGAGATCCAGAGCCAAAGCCTCATGTTGAGCGAGGAGAAGCTCGCAGAGAAGAAGCTCGTGCTTGAGCAGAAGTTCAAGGAATACCAGCAGTATATGACCGATATCTTCGGAGATCAGGGTGAGGCTGCCCGGAGAAACAAGGAGCTCACCCAGCCGATCGTCGAGAAGATCAACGGTGTGATAGCCCAGATCGCCGAGGAGGAAGGCTATACGATCATCTTCGACGCCGGGCAGGCGAATATCGTGTATGCGAAGAAGGATCTCGACCTGACGGATCGGGTATTGGAAGAGCTGAGCAAGCACCTCGAGTCGGTCGAATAGGTAACGGGAGGAAAAGAAGACAAAGTATACCGTTTGCATTTTGACGGAAAAGGGTTTACCATCTTTATCTAGTATGGCCACGAAGGAAGCAGATCAGTTGCAGCGCACAAGAAGGTCGATCTCGTACTCTTTGGATGAGCTTGCACGGATCGTCGGCGGCGAGATAATCGGTGAGCGGGACATTACGATAACGGGTGTCGCGGGAATCAAGGAAGCTCGCAAGGGTGAACTCACCTTTCTGGCCAATCCGAAGTATGAGTCCTACCTCGCCAGGACGAAGGCATCGGCGGTCATCGCCAACCGGGACGGCGAGTCCCCGAGACCGATCCTGAAGGTTGAGAATCCCTATCTCGCGTTTCTCAAGGTCGTCAGTCTCTTCGCCGAAGGACCGCTCGAGCGGTATCCCCGGGGTATTCACGGAACCGCCATCGTGCCGGAGAGCGTGACGGTCGGACGGGACGTCTCGATCGGAGCCTATACGGTCATTGGCGAGAATGTCGTGATCGCCGACGAGACCACGATCCTCCCGCTCGCATGTGTCTGTGACGATGTGAAGATCGGCTCCGGGTGCCTGATCTACCCCCAGGTGACCATCCGGGAACGTTGTGAAATCGGCAACAATGTGATTGTGCATGCGGGTGCCGTGATCGGGAGCGATGGATTCGGTTATGCGAAGGAAGGCAGTACCCATCAGAAGATTCCACAGATAGGGATCGTACGGATAGAAGACGATGTCGAGATAGGAGCGAACACTACGGTCGACCGTGCCACCACCGGGGTAACACTCATCCGGAAGGGATCGAAGATAGACAACCTCGTGCAGATCGCACATAACGTTACGGTCGGGGAGAACTCCGTTCTGGCGGCGCAGGTGGGGGTGTCGGGAAGCACGGAGCTCGGCAGCAACGTTGTCCTGGCGGGACAGGCGGGCCTCGTGGGACACATCACGATCGGTGACGGTGCCATGGTGGGGGCGCAGGGAGGTGTCACGAAGTCGATACCGCCCATGACGCGGGTTTCGGGCTACCCGGCCCGGGAACACACCTTCAGCCGCAAGATATATGCGGCATCGACGCGCCTGCCGGAACTGTTGAGGGAGTTCAAGAAATTACAGGAGCGAGTGGAGGCCCTCGAGAAAGGACCGGGGAGTGGTTCGGCAACAGAAGACGATTAAAGAATCGTTTGTTTATGAAGGGATCGGCCTCCATACCGGCAAGAAGGTGAAAACGGTCTTCAATCCGGCCCCACCGAACACCGGAATAGTATTCAGGCGAGTCGATATCACACCGCACGTCGATATTCCGGCACAATCCAATTTCATCAGTGATAAGGAGATACGCCGCAACACCACACTCACAAATAATAACGCAACCATCCATACCGTCGAACACATCCTCGCCACCGCCTCCGGGCTACAGGTTGATAATCTCATTATCGAGGTCGACTCGGATGAACCGCCGGAGCCGAAGGACGGGAGCTGTGCCCCCTTCGTCGAGTTCTTTACAAAGGTCGGATTCGAGAACCAGGGTGTTCCGGCGCGCTTCCTCAAGATCACCAATCCCGTGACATACACGCAGGACGGGGTAGAGCTCGTGGCTCTCCCGTACGACGGATTCAAGATCAGTTTCACGATCGAATACGATAACGAGCATATCGGAACACAGTACGCCTCTTTCGATGTAAATCCCGATGTATTCAAAAGGGAGATCGCTCCGTCCCGCACGTTTGCCCTTATGTCGGATGTCGAGATGCTGCGGTCCGAGGGACTCATCAAAGGGGGGAGTCTAGAGAATGCGGTAGTCGTCGACGAGGGCGGCATTCTCAATGAGGGGCCGCTCAGGTTCTCGAACGAATTCGTACGCCACAAGATACTCGATATCCTCGGCGACCTGACACTCGTGGGGCAACCGATCGAAGGCCATATCATTGCCGTCCGCTCGGGACACATATCCAACCTCAAGTTCGCCCGCCTCCTCTCGAAGGAGGCGAGGGAAAAGGCAGGAGCCATCGCAATGGGGCCGAAGGATTACTGGGACATCAGTGTCATCACGCAGATCATGCCCCACCGGTACCCCTTTCTGCTCGTCGATAGAATACTCGAGCTCGAGGACAAGAAGAGGGTTGTTGGAATCAAGAACGTCACGGTCAACGAGCCGTTCTTCGCAGGGCATTTCCCGGGGCATCCCATCATGCCGGCCGTCCTGATCATAGAGGCGATGGCGCAGGTTGGAGGTATCCTGCTGCTCTCGAGCGTGGACAGGCCTGAGAAGTACCTCGTCTATTTCATCGGTATCGACAAGGCCAAGTTCCGTAAACCTGTCTTTCCCGGTGATCAGATCCGGTTCGAGCTCGAGATGCGCTCCCTCAAGAGGCGGTATTGCAAGATGAAGGGAACGGCCCTGGTCGATGGACAGATCGTGGCCGAGGCGGAGTTAACCTCATCCATAGTGAACCGGTAATGGAGGAAGGGTGCCGGAGACGGAGTTACCATCATCAATGGTGAACCGGTAATGGAGGAAGGGTGCCGGAGACGGAGTTACCATCATCAATGGTGAACCGGTAATGGAGGAAGGGTGCCGGAGACGGAG
>CP070727.1:1077230-1150663 GCA_020350885.1 bacterium
ACCACGAGTGACTCGCCCGCCGCCAGTGTGTACGGGCCGCCTCCCGAGATGAGATCATAATCGGCACAGGCCTCGCTGACAGTGCCGTTCAGCGTTCCCCCGCCGGTGTTCTTGATCGTGAATGTCGAGTCCTTCGAGCTGCCGACGGTGACCGTACCGAAATCAATGCTCGTTGGTGTGACGGCGCACGCCGGCTGGGCGAGCAGAGTCCATCCGATGTCCTTCATGAGCTGGGGATCCAGTTGTGGCGTATGATCGGGTCCGGTATAGTATGGCTCCATTACCTGATTCGGAACGAGATCATTGCTGAAGTGGGAGAGTGATGATCCACTCTCGAACGGATTGGGGCCGTGAAGCCGGGTCCGACCGTTGACTAAGCCGACGGTTAGGGGAATCGCCGCCGCTTCGAGGTTGGTATAGTAACCGTCGAAGACCAGGTTGGGATCGCCGATGTTGCCGGCGGCACGCTGTGCGTCCGTCATGGACGGATAATCGGGCGGTGTGGCGCCATCGAAGTACATGAGACGCTCGTACGCATCGTGCCCCCCAGCGAACAGCTCACCGGTCGAACTTATGAGCGTCAAGAATCCGAGGACATGGCCCATCTCGTGAACGAGCACGGTGACGAAATCGATGTCGTTGCCCGGTGGCGACTCATCGAATCCGTAGTACCACTGGAGGCCACCCAGGCACCCGGGATCGCCATTCAGGTTGCTGTTAAATGTCATAGCACCGTCTGAGTAACTAGGGGAGAGATCGACACCGGCGTGTGAATTCGCTTCGGCCTGGACGTACCAGGTAGCAGTCAAAGGTGCGCCTGAATGATTACGGTGCACCGTATTGGGGCTGGCTGAGCCGAGAACTGCGGACGTCGCGTTGCAGAACATCGGATCCATGTTTGCGTCGATGTCGATCGTAACGTCGCTCGAAAGGATCGCCCCCCAGATCTGTCCCGCCCGGATAAAGCAATTCAAGCGTTGCTCACCCAGGGTCGTTCCGGGGTTACCCCCGACGGGAGCAACAGGTGTTGGATCATTGAAGCCTTCACCCGCGCTGTCAAGATTTATGATGTTGAATGTTGCTGCGTTGGCGCTCTGGATTGTGAACGTGATCCCAATAGCGAGAACGGCTATCGCCAGGAGCGCTCGATATGTTCGTAGCTTTGCCATGATCGATCACTCCTCCTCGCTGTCTGAGCTTTTGTTCTGGGTCGATTTGGGGAGATGACAACTGGCGTGGTGCTTGCCATCATCTCCGATATGGGTAGAATATCTGTGCCTGAAACGGCCCTGCAAGTTCACCATTTCACCGCTGACCGGACTATCCTCGACGCTCAAACCTTCATCTGACATATTGAGTTCGTCTTCTATTGAAGGGATATCCAGGCTCGGCTCCACGGGCGCATCCACAAATTCCTTTGTGATAGGATCAATGTACGCTTTTAACCCTGCGTCCGTACTCGGTGTTACAGAGACATCTGTAGCCTCGATTGGGTTTGGCGCGTCGGTGTGAAACATCCACACGAACGCTACCGGCAAGACGAGAAACAGTAAAAGCGGTAACCTGCGTTTCATGATTCCTCCTCCGCTGCAGGTAGGTGAGTGACTATCGCTTATTTATTTCCACCGAAAGCCCGGATCAGCTTTCGCTTATTATTATCATATAATAATTGTTACAAATAAGTGTGTCAATCCTTTCCCATGGAAGTCAATTACCGGCAACAAGTTAGAGTAATTCGTGCGAATCGTCCTTTGTTTTGAATAGTAGAAAATATCCGAACTTGTGTTCAATTGCTATGCTGTAAAATGATGAGGAACACAACGGTGTAGGGGAGAGGGTATCACCTGGGGCAGTTGTATGTACTATCGTCGAGTGTTGCATTCTATCGTCTTAGGCTAACCCATTTATTATTATCACATACATTAGCATAATTACGTGATAACTTCCACTGAAATCATATCCCTTGATTGTGCTCTCGTGAAGGCATGTTACTTCTTATGTATTGACCTTATCCCTTAACCTGGTGCTCCGGTATCCGTCACTATTTACATTTGAATACTAACTACTAAAAATGAAATCGATCATATTTTGATAAAAATCTTCTTCTTGTACAGTACCAGCATACATAGATACATCACGATTATAACAATAATCGCATAAGCAAGAGAAGCTTGAACGTTGCTCAACCAAGATGCCAACAGATTATTATAAATCCATGCCTTAATTGTTATCGCATTCCCATCAACAGTGGCAACTTTTGTCACGTTAAGCAGTCTCGCTACAACTCCGGCCAGCACATAGACTGTAATCGCATTCATGCCGAAAACCAGTGCCGGTTGAATCCATTTCTTTGAGCCATGAACATCTATACATATGTAGCTGATACCTAGACAGATGAGAGCCAGGCCGGCCATAAACACGGAATATGAACTGGTCCATAAATTTTTGTTGATTGGCAGCCATATGTGCCACCAGGCACCAACAAGCACTGCAACGCTTCCCATGACAAGAAGCCAGACCGTTTTCTCCAGTGGCGTTTTACTACTCCGCAGCCAGTGTCCGGTCAACACCCCGAACAGCGTCGTTGAAACCGCCGGGATGGTGCTAATGAGACCCTCCGGATCCCAGGTTTTCGTTTCCGACCACATATGATCCTTTAGCAATAAATTGTCTATATAGGCTGCCAAATTGGATCCTTTTTCGTACAAACCGGTGCCTAACCCCGGAACCGGAATCCATTCCATAATGGCCCAATAGAAAAGCAGCAAACCTATTGCCCAGGCGAATTGGCCTTTCCACGTCGAGTTCAAAAAGATCACTGTGGCGATGAGATAACAGATTGCTATTCGTTGTAAAACGCCGGGTATGCGCAGGGCCGACAATTCAAAATGTGGAAATGCATTTAGGAAGAGACCAAGTGCAAATAAAATCAGCGTACGGCGAATGACTTTTATGTATAGGGAACGCTTTCTTATTCCCACTTCAAGCTTTTTACCAAGAGCAAACGCAATGGCCACGCCGACGATAAACAAGAAAAAGGGGAAAATCAAATCCGTGAAAGTCCATCCGTGCCATCCGGCGTGGCGGAACGGAGCATATACATAGCTCCAGCTTCCAGGATTATTGACCAAGATCATGGCAGCAATGGTCAATCCCCGAAAGGCATCCAATGAGGCAAGCCGGGCAGATTGGTCTTTATCCATAATTCCTCTACGATGATAATTGTACCAAGATGTTCCAGTTATAACGAGAAAAATTCCACTCGAAAAGCGGATAACGTCAGTTCGAATGTAAGGGGATTCTAATTCAAGCGATGTCAGTTCTCTTTGTCAATGAGGCTATTTGATATGTCCAGCAGCTCCTTTGCATTCTTGAGCAGATTGGCGTTGGTTTTCGGTAAGTTACCGCATGTGTCGAGGGAGTCGACGATAGCACCCGATATTCTGGATACAATGGGAGCGATATCGATCACTTTCTCGAGGTTTCCTTGTCTTTCGTATTCCTTGAACAGAATCCTGGCCATCCTCCATGTAGTATAGAAACGACCGTTGGATTTGAAGTCGAACCTGCACCTTCTACCCGATGCGTATTCCATGAGTTGTGGTATGGGTTCATCCCATCGTGCAAGAAAGGAATGGTAGATTTTGTGCTTTAGCTCTTCATCCCCAAATCTGGACTGAATCGAACGGCCTATATCGCTTGCAAGCTTCGGATCGTCCGGATACTGCTCGATAATTCCACACAGGTAAGACGGGATATCTTTCACAACCATATTGGGATAGTATCGCATATGCATAAAGCTTCTTGGCTCGTACTCATTATATTCCCAGACTACTCCAGTACCTGTGAAAATGCCGTCATCCGGACCATAGCTTCTGATGTTATCGCTGGATTTGCCTACGAGTTCGAATGCAATCCTGCATCTGTCGAGTTTACCTTTCCAGTGCTTACCGGTGCCCAGCCAGTAGAACACACTCCCGCTTCTCGTGAGCGTCTGCATTTCCTTGTATGTATCTTCCGGCAATGACGAATATCTATTTTCCCCGGTAAATATATGAGGCTCGAATGGTTTGGTCTTGTACTCGACCCGTATGTCGTATGATCTACCCTTCCTGAAAGTCATATTCCACAACTTCCAAAATACCGTTACTTTCTTTCTCCCGACGTTTTTCTTCTTTCCGTCCTTGACATTGACCCTGCGGCCGTTCACATAAGCCCGGAACTCGATGAATTCTCCCGGATAGCTGTAGGGAAATCCCACATCCATACGGACCGTTTCTCCCTCGTTGTGCATGGAGAAATCGGCGGTGGTTACTATCTTGTTCTCGAATACTCGTACGACAACGTCTTCTGCAACCATTCTTACGTCGGTCATCTCTTCGTCGTACCGCCGCAACGCGTATCCGCCGGTCATCGGGTCGGGGGCTATATCCGCCCCGGCAAACCTGAGTGGAATTAAAAAGAAGAACAGCACCGCTGCTGGAATATGTGGATATTTGATCATTTTCCTCCCCCTGATAATAAATTGTAAGAATGATGATACTTTGTCAATACCGCATCTCTTTCTTTCCGATTTTCCAATCTTTCTTTCCGATTTTCCAATCTCCTTTATGAGGGCTGCCGGTTCGGAGAGATCAATATTTTCTATGAATCTTTGTTATCGCTGCTACGTAATCTTCAATTACAATATATCCTTACGGGCTTTTTCTTCCAACGGGTGCTTCTCGTGAGGTTTGTCAGTCTATTACTGGTGTTTTCAGTAATTCTTTTGCCTGTGCTGGTGTGATCACGGGAGCAACCACTTCCGCCGGTTCGTCTTATGGATGATGAAATGCTTTCGACCTAAGAACGGTATTTGCAGAAAGGAGGACTTGTGAACCGCAGACGGTTGGTATTTATGACTGCGTTTATAATTGGAGCGTTCATTTCAGGCACAGTAGTAGCAGAGGAGTTTTCTGGGGGTGGCGGATCGGTTTATTTCGGTATCGGCTGGCCAAATTCTATCGATGCTGCCTCGGAGCTTGCGAATGATCTTGATATCAATGACGAGAGCGGCAACTTCGTTCTTGGAGCACAAGGATTTTTCCAAGGTCATAGTTACAGGATTGGGGGAGCCTTTCAGGCACACGGTTGGGCCGGTGTCAATTTCGGAAAGAACGGAGCTGAGGATGATGCGGCCGGCGTCGCCGCTCTGGTGGGAGGCCTTTACGGTACCTATACGATCAGATATGATCGGGTGCTTCTCAACGTCGGAGCTATCGTAGGAGCGGGGAGGTGTCTTCTCGGATACAGCCTTGGAGATGAGGATGAAGATAGTGACGAAAGTGTCAGTACGTTCTTCATCGAACCACAGGTTTCCCTCGGCGTGGCGACCTGCCGGTGGTTTGGAGTAGAATTCCAGCTGTCCGCCCCGATCTTTATCCTTACAGAAGATCTGAAGCTCAGTGAAGGAGGAAAGGAATACATTGTCACAAGTGGTGATATGGTGGGAGTAAATTTCAGCATCAAACTAACATTTGGGAAGATAGCGAATCTATAGGATTGCTTATGAGCATGTGCATATAGCCTGAGCTCGGTTCATCCGACACTGCAATTACATATTCCCGATAGTATTCTGAACGGATTCGTGATACATAAGAGGATATAAATAGAAATCCAGTCTAGATGCACGGAGGGGATATGATGACAGACGAAATGCAGGTGGCCCTTGTTAAAGGTGCATTTTCTGTTGGTGGGGTCATCATCGGGGCATTACTAACGATTTTCCGGCATGATATTGCTCGCCTTTTCGGGAGGATTCGAAACGACGATTTAAAAGGCCGGTGGAAATGCGTGTGGAATGTAAAGAGGGAGAGCGGCGAAGTGGAGAGGTTAGAGGATTATGTTGAGATCACTAAGATCAACGGAAAGTATATACGTGGCAGAAGCGATGGCACCCCGAGTGCGGATTTCGGCAGTTACAAGATCGAAGGTAGAAATAATCCCTTTTCGATCTGTTTTTCTTACTTCGGAACGGGCAAGGCCAGGAATCTTTTCGGAGTGGCATTGCTCAAGAGGGGGCCGTACCCAAGCACCATGGAAGGGAACTGGTGGCAGATAACCCATGAGAACGAGATCGTCGGCGGGACCACCGTGTGGGAGAAAGAGGGCTGATGAGTTGGTACGATTACCCACAAGTCTTCGACATTCTTTATGATACCGATACTCGCATTGAAGCTGATTTCATTGAACAGATCGTAGAAAAACACTGCTCATCCCTCGGAAATGTCATTCTTGAGCCTGCGTGTGGCACCGGCCGCATGCTGCGGGAATTTTACCGGAGGGGCTATCGGGCGATCGGCTTCGATAACAACCCGTCTATGGTCGCTTTCGCAAAGCGCTTCAAGCCCCGAAATCGAAAAAGATACAACGTAACGCCGGGAGAGATGTCAGATTTTAATTACAAGCAGGGCGTCGATGCCGCTTTCTGCCTGTTCGGCACATTTAGGTACCTCCTCAACGATACAGAAGCTAAGGGACACCTGCGGAGTATCAGGAAGTCTCTGCGAAAGGGTGGAATATATATCCTCGGATTGAACCTCACCGATTATTTATCCAATCGGTTTGCAGGGGAAAGGACCGTTGCCGAAAGAAAGGGCATACGGGTAACCTGCAATATTAAGTGCTGGAAGCCCGATGCGCGGAAACGCCTGCAGAGATTCAGGTCGCGGATGAATGTGATACAAGACAAGGATATCTGGCAGCATGAAACCACCTGGCATTTTCGCACATACGGTCCGATCCAGGCGAAGAGAGCATTGAGCGCTGTCGATGGTTTAAAAATTGTTGAGATGTATAATTACGACTTCGATATAGATAGAACATGCAAGCTATATGATGCAGGACTGGATAGAATATTTGTGTTAAAAAAAATCTAATATATAGCACCTATGCACCTATATAAGATCAAGGAACTGCACTCGGCATGGTGAACGTCTCGGGGTATCTTGCAAGATAGTGAACGGCGGATGCCGGCAGATTTGTCAGGAAATCGGCTTCCCTGTAAATATCAAAGACCGCTACTATCATTGCCTTGTTCATGGCCCTCGAATAATCGATAAAGTTCCCGGCTACATCTCCCTTCAGATCGCCTGCTATATTCAGCACCTGTGACGGTGTTTCATTCGAGAAGTCAAAGGCGTGCACATCGATGAAACTCACGTTTCGGTTCTCGAATGATTTGAAATATATCTTCATATTCGCAATGTCATATACGATGCTCCAGGCGGTGCGATGCATCTTGAACCTGCCGACACTGACCGATGATAGGATATCGAATGCATATTCAATGGCTGGCCCGATATGCTCCGATTCGAAGTCTCCGAGGCGCCGGGCTATCTTTATGAATCGATCGGTTGACGAGAGTGAAGAATGCTTCATCCACTCGTCCGGAGCACCGTTCTTGCATGAATCGAACAGTTGTATACATTCGTCATAGGTGCTGTTCGTCAGCGCGGCCACAGTTAAGGAATCTCCGGTATGGCAGACGGTCTCCCCGTTGATATATTCGATAGCCGTGGCCGATCTAAATCGGTCACCGATGAGATAATGGATTCTCGACCAGTTCTGACCGATCCTGACACTGTCCATGCGTTCTATGACTTCGCCCACGGTCCTGCAGTTATCGAGCTGGTACTGGATCCACTGCACCTCATTGAGAACCGGCAATCCGTTTGATGCTGGATATTTCGTCTCATCGAGCCACATGATCTCGACGACAAGCCCTTCCTCATTCATCCCGCCGTAGGGAAATTCCCTTCCGATCTGGTTGAACGTGATGCTGCCGTACTTCGAAACCCACTTGGCAGGCCTGTCGGGAGGCATAATCAGTGCGGTTTTGGCGATTTCCCGCTTATTGACGACAATCATTCCCTTGCTCGTATAGAAATCCCAATTCTTTCCGAAAAGCAGGGCATCGTCCTCCACGAGAACAAATGTCGAGCAGAAAATCCTGGCAGCACACAGAACACAATTACTGCCGTAGCAATGGCATACATTAGTGAATACTTCATAAAGTGGATTAATTTTCTCCATACATCATCTCCCGCCAAGAACATCATCTTTCATAATAATGGCGTACACAATTATATAATTGACTTTATCGCAACTTCAGTTACAATAGCGGCTTAGATTAGTAGACGGCAGGGATTCGATCGAAGGATTCATCATGGCACAGATGATGTGGAAACCTTCCGAGGAGAGAATCAAGAAATCGAATATGTACCAGTTCATGAATTTCGTCAACGAGAAGCACGGAAAGAGCTTCACCGAGTATGCCCCGCTCTACCAGTGGTCTATCGATAACATTCCCGATTTCTGGGCGTCGATGTGGGAGTTCGCCGGTATAAAGGCATCGAAGCGCTACGATGAGGTAATAGACGACCTGGGAAAGATGCTCGGCGCCAGGTGGTTTTCCGGGGCACGGCTCAACTTCGCCGAGAATCTTCTCCGGTACCAGGATGACCGGCCAGCCTTGATCTTCAAGGGGGAAGGCCTCGAATCAAGACGAATGACCTACGCCGAGCTCTACGATGACGTCGCCCGTATCGCCAGATCGCTCAGGGAGGTGGGAGTCGAGACCGGCGACAGAGTAGTCGGCTTCATGCCCAACATGCCCGAGACGATCATCGCCATGCTTGCCGCCACGAGCCTCGGTGCGACCTGGTCGTCCTGCTCCCCCGATTTCGGTATCACGGGGGTGCTCGATCGATTCGGGCAGATCAAACCGAGGGTTCTCTTCACGGCGGACGGGTACCGGTTCAAGGGGAAGCGCTTCGACTCCCTCGGCCGTATCTCGGATATCCTCAAACAGCTTCCATCGATCGAGAAGGTGGTCGTGGTGCCGTATACACAGGAGGATCCCGATATCGGCGGCGTGCCGAATGCAGTGCACTACGGGGACTTCAGGGCCTCTGAGAGCGGCCTCGAGATCGAATTCGAGCAGCTGCCCTTCGAGCACCCCGTCTATATCATGTATTCGTCCGGTACCACCGGACTTCCCAAGTGCATGGTCCAGAGCGCCGGCGGGATCCTCATCAACCAGCTCAAGGAGCTCATGCTTCATACCGATTTGAAACGCGAAGACACGATCTTCTATTTCACGACCTGCGGCTGGATGATGTGGAACTGGCTGACGAGCTCACTGGCGGTCGGGGCAACGCTGGTTCTCTTCGACGGTAATCCCTTTCACCCTGGTCCCGGGGCCCTCTGGGAGATGACACAGGACGAGGGGATATCGGTCTTCGGAACGAGTGCAGGCTATATCAGCGCCCTCCAGAACGCCGGGGCGAGGCCCGGCAGCGAGTATGATCTCTCATCCCTCAAGGCAGTGCTGTCGACCGGCTCACCGCTCTACGTGGAGAACTTCGAATACGTTTACCGGCACATCAAGGAGGACCTGCAGCTTGCATCCATCTCGGGCGGTACCGATCTGAACGGCTGCTTCGCCCTCGGCAATCCCATGGGTCCGGTCTATGCCGGGGAGCTCCAGTGCAGGGGACTGGGCATGAAGGTCGAGGCGTTCGATGAGAACGGGAATTCGATAATCAATGAGCAGGGAGAGCTCGTATGCACCGCGCCCTTTCCCTCCATGCCGGTGTACTTCTGGGACGATCCCAGCAACGAGAAATACCACTCCGCCTACTTCGACGTGTATCCCAACGTCTGGAGGCACGGCGACTTCATAGAGATCAACGAGAGGGGGGGTGTGACGATATACGGGAGATCGGATGCCGTCCTCAATCCCGGTGGAGTGCGCATCGGGACAGCCGATATCTATCGCCTGGTGGAGCAGTTGGAGGAGGTGGACGACAGCATAGTCGTGGGGCAGGAGTGGAATAACGATGTACGGGTTGTGCTGTTCGTCAAGATCGCCGAGGGATTCGTGCTCGACGAGGATCTGAAGAACAAGATCAAGAAGACGATTCGTGCAAACGCTTCCCCGAGGCATACGCCCGCAAAGATAATTGCCGTGCCGGATATTCCATATACACTCAACATGAAGAAGGTAGAGCTCGCGGTCAAAAAGGTCATTCACAACCAGTCGGTGCTCAATAAGGATGCACTTCGAAATCCGGAGGCGCTGGAGTACTATGCCGGTTTGAAGGAGCTTCAGGAGGATTAACGTTGTATCGGTAAGGAGACGAAATGGATCAGAGGAAGGTAGGTGTTATCGGAGCCGGTGCTATTGGTTGTGTTCTGGCGGCGAAGCTGAGCCAGGCCGGCCATGATGTGTATGTAGTGGATGTCAAAAAGGAGATCGCAGACGCCTTGAATAGTGACGGAATACACCTCAGTGGAATAATGGAGCTGGATTCCCGTGTAACGAAGGCGCTGACATCGATCGGTCAACTCAAGCAGTATGACATCGATCATATCTTCATTTGCACAAAGGCATACGTCCTGCCCCTTATACTGGGCGATCTGAGCGGTCTCGACAACGGGAAAACCTCCTTTGTGTGTTTTCAGAACGGCCTCGACCTGTTGGAGATACTCGCGCTCCGCATCGATAGCAGGTATATCTTCAGGGGTGCGGTCAACTATGCAGGAATGATTGCGAAGCCGGGATATGTAGATGTCACCTTTTTTCACGCACCCAACTATATCGGGTGCCACCGGGGTGCCGGGGGAGAGGCGATAGCGAAAGCGAAGGAGATCGCCTCACTCCTGACGGATTCGGGGCTCGAGACGGAGTACGCCTCGGACATCCAAAAACGGGTCTGGCAGAAGGTGATCCTGAACTCGGCACTCATGCTGACCTCGGTACTGACACGCCTTCCGATGAACCAGATTATGGAAATCCCGGAAACCAGGGAAGTGATCGAAAGCCATCTGGACGAATGTTTGGAGGTGGCAAAGGCCGAAGGCTATGATTTCGGGGATGATTTCAGGGACAAGGCCCTGCAGTATCTTTCAAAGGCCGGTGCGCACAAGACATCGATGTTACTCGATTTCGAGATGGGCAATCCCATTGAGGTCGATTTTCTCAATGCGAAGATCCAGGAGCATGGCGAGAAGCACGGCCTGGCGTGCAAACAGAACAAATTGATGCTCGCACTGGTCAAGGGGCTCCTCAAGCATCGCAATTCCAACAAATAACTGCTTTATTTATACTATGATAACAACTTTCCGCTTTCAATGTCCTTCGTGCCTGGAAGCCGGGATGGATATCACTAATAATGTAATCCTGTAAATAATAGCCTTTTTTCATAATTTTTCGCTTGATCGGGATTCTTCACACGATGTACAATGGCCCTTCAAGTTATTCTGCCGCTTCGCAGATTCTCTGAAATACGGGAGAATGCCGGATCAGATGAGTGAAGAGTTGATGACCGTCGGGGACCTGGCCAAGGTTTCAAACTTCAACGAGAGGGAGAGCTACGCCTGCTTCGAGAGAGGAGTCGGTTCCTGCACGGTATAACCGGCACGCAGCTATTTCCAGGGAAATACGTAGATGGATGAATATTGGAGATACGTTTCATTGAGTCCATAATCACCAGGAGGATGTCGATGGCAGTTACTAAAGAGCGAGTTAAAGAAGATGTCTGGATCCCGACGAGCTGCGGACAATGTTACTGCATGTGCGGAATCAGGGTCAGGCGGCAGGACGGCATTGTCACGCAGGTCGAAGGAAATCCTGATGCACCTACCGGAAGAGGTTCGGTATGCGCTAAGGGCCTCGCGGCCTCTCATTTACTCTATGATCCCTACCGTGTGAACTACCCGCTCAAACGGACCAATCCGGAGAAAGGGCTTGGTGTCGATCCCAAGTGGGAACGGATCACCTGGGAAGAGGCACTCGATACGATTGTCACAAAACTGAAAGAGGTACAGGCGAAGGATCCGCGGTCGGTCTACTTCCAGGCCACCACGACCCAGGCCTCCGAGATCCGGTTCGGTGTGATCGGTTTCATGAAGGCGTTCGGTACGCCCAATTACTGGGTATCGGGTGGTGGTCTCCACTGCGGAAACGGCGCCCACTTCATGAACGGGATCATGCACGCCGCCTGGTCGATCATCCCGGACTTTGCCAATTGCAATATGCCATTGAACTTCGGCTGCTCGAAGGGGCACGGTGCTGGGCACGTCGCGGTGATGAACGCAACACAGGCGGCGGATGCACGTGTGAGGGGCAGCAAGACGGTCACCTTCGATCCCTTCCAGAGCGCGCAAGCATCGAAGGCGCACGAATGGGTACCGATACGTGTTGGAACCGACGGAGCGCTGGCCCTTGGGCTGGTCAACAGCCTGCTCAACGAGCACAAGATCTACGACGAGGAGTATCTCGCGTACAAGACAAACGCGCCTTATCTTATTCGGAAGTCGGACGGAAGGTACAAACGCGACAAGGCCACGAACAAACCTCTCGTCTGGGACAAGGTCGACAAACGACCGAAGGTCCATGATGATCCGTCCGTGACGAGGGTCGAGTACGAGGACGAGGCGCACGAGGTAGCGATCTTCGGTGAGTATGAGGTCGATGGGGAGATGTGCCCCACCGGTCTTGAGCTTCTCAGAGAACACGTGAAGAAATACACACCGGAGTATGTGGAGAAGATAACGTGGGTTCCGGCTGCAACGGTGAGCCGCATTGCCAAGGAGCTCGGCGAGACGGCAGAGATCGGATCCACCGTGACCGTCCAGACGAGCAAGGGACCGAAGAAGGTGCCGAGGCGCCCCATAGCTACGCACTTCTTCCGCGGTTCCCAGGGGCATGTCAACTCAGGATGGACCTGCCTCTCCATCGACATGGTCAACCATATCGTCGGCGCAGCGGATACCGTCGGAGGGGCCTTGGGTCTCGGAGCGGCCGTATGCAGCGGATACGAGGGTACGGGCAAGCCTTACCAGATACCGTATCCCTGCCCGGACGGTTTGATGATCTGCGGCGCGTGGGTATACGACCATCTTCCCTAACCGCTCCACGAACCGAAGCAGCCCACGCGGCTCGACCTTCACGACATGTTCCCCACGTCGATCTACAACGCCATCACGATAATGGATCCGAAGTGGTTCGACATGCTGGAACAGTTCAAGATACCGTACCGGCCGGAGATCATGATCAACTTCGGTTCGAATTCCGTCATGACTATGGGGAATGCAGAAGTGGTGACGGAGAATTTCCTCAAGAAGTTCAACTTCATCTTCTCGTTCCAGCTCTACATCACGGAATTCGAAGATGCGGTCGCCGACATCATTCTTCCCGATACCTGTTACTTAGAGCGGTTTACGCCCGCCGTCAGCTTCCCGTCGACCTTCTCCCATCCGCAGGGTGAGGATGACTGGGGATGGACCGTACGGCAGCCGGTCGTGCAACCCCTTTACGAACGCCGCGACTTCAACGTCGTGATGCTCGATATCTGCAAACGGTTGGGGATCGCTCACAAGTACTACAAGGGATTGAACGACACCGTACCGATGCGGTATGGCGGTCCGATGAGCGATAAGTACAAGCTGAAGGAAGACGGGAGTGTCGATCACACCTGGGAGGATATCTGTGACCGCCTTCTCAAGGACCGCTTCGGAGACGAGCACGGTCTGGATTACATAAAGGAAAAGGGTGTATTCACCTGGCCAAGGAAAAAGGAGGATGTCTACTGGAAGTGGTTCAATCCGGTCCGCGTACCGGTTTACTTCGAATACTTCATCGATGGTGGCGAGAAGATCAGCAAGCTGATGAAGTCGTACGGTGTCGGTGAAGGTCACCCGTTGGATCTCGATTGGACGCGGTTCAAGGCACTCGCTGATTGGTATCCATGCCCGTCACACATTGAAGAGAAGAATCCACCCGAGTTCGATATGTACACTTTCTACTGGCGTTCGGTGATTCACTGCAACTCGCTGACGCAGCAGAATCCGCTACTGGACGAGATGTCCCACGAAGATCCGTACGTCTATGCGATCCAGATGCACAAGGACACCGCCAAGGAGAAAGGGATCGCCGAGGGTGACTGGGTGTGGATCGAGAATACGGCGGGGCACAGAGTGAAGGGGTGGGTGGCACTCACTGATGGAATAGAGCCGTACCACCTCGCCATCGCCGCGGTAGCCGGTCATTGGACCGATTACCAGCCGATCGCGAAGGGTAAGGGAACATTTTTCAATGATCTCGTCGAAATGGACAAAGATCATACAGATCCCTTGACATTGAACCAGGACATTTGCTGTCGGGTTAAAATTTATCCCGTTTAACTGAGAGGAAGGGTGAAATGCCAGGAGTTGGAACTAAGACGCCGAGATTAGGTATGGTAATCGATCTGAAACGGTGTTACGGATGCTATGCGTGCGTAACAGCATGCAAGACCGAGAACTTTACACCACCAGGAGTGTTCTGGGCTCGCGTTCTGAAGGGTGAAACAGGCGAATACCCCAACACGGTTCGGCAGGCATTGCCGGTCCTGTGCTTTCAATGCGAGGATCCATCCTGCATGACGGTCTGCCCGACAGGCGCAACATACCAGGAGGATGACGGGGTCGTCCGTGTCGACAGGAACAAATGTATCGGGTGCAACTACTGCAAGATGGCATGTCCGTACGGCGCCCGGTACATGGTCGAGAAATGGGAGAGCTATTTCCCCGATGGACTTCCTCTTTCAGAATACGAGGAATATGCAAAGAACCGCTGGGAGGAGAAATCCGGAGTGGGAGTATCCACAAAGTGCGATTTCTGTTTTGAGCGGCGAGAGAACGGTATGGAGCCTGCTTGTGTTCGGGCCTGCCCAGCGAATGCGAGGATTTTTGGGGACCTCGACGATCCCGATAGCGAGCCATCCATACTTATTCGAGATAACGGGGGTTATGTCCTGAATCCCGAACACGGGAATAAACCTAAGGTTTACTACCTGCCCACAAGATAAAGGTGGGCATGCTGGCAAACCGTTGGTTGGATTGTAACGATAACGGTCAACCTAACGAGGAGAGGCTATGGATACGAAGAATTTCAGAAAAAAAGCACTCCTTCAAAAAGACTGGCACTGGGAGATCGCGATCTATCTGTTTTTGGGTGGCGTTGGTGCCGGCGCGTACGTAACGGGAGCGATCTCGAGTTTCCTTGGATGGACCGATATGGCCAGGTGGGGGGTCCTCGTGAGCTTCCCCGCTCTAGCCATCGGCTTGTTATTCCTGGTGGCCCATCTAGGCAATCCTCTGCGTACTTATCTGGCCGCCAGCAAAGCGGGTACTTCCTGGATATCCCGAGGTGTAATCTTCTTCAGCGTGTTCATGCTCGTCGCGATTATTCACATAATCGGAACACTCTGGGTGGAGCTCTCAGGTACTATCGTCCTCGCACTGTCAGTCATCGGGATTATTTTCGCACTCGGCACCATGGTGTATACCGGAGCGCTGCTCAGTGCATCGAAGGGAATCCCGTTCTGGCGATCGGGCATTATGCCGATACTCTTCATGTTTTCCGCCCTGGCGACAGGTTTGGCTGCAACCGTGGTGTTCGTGTACTTCTTCGGCTCCACGCCATTCCTGGCGGGTATCGCGCCAGTCGTAGCATTGATCGCAGCAGCACTCATACTGGGCGAGGCGGTGGTGGTCCTCTTCTTCCTTCATGCGGCGTACCGTCTCCCAGAGTCCAGGGATTCCGCAGTCACTGCAACGAAGAAGGGATCGTTTATCGTCGGTGACGTGCTTCTGGGCTTACTGGTCCCCCTGGCACTTATGCTGTATGTCGGTTTCGGGAATGCCGGGGGTAATACGGGGACCCTGATGGTTATTGCGGGAATACTTGTCATTATAGGTGGATTGTTGCTCCGATATATGGTGCTCTCCGTAGGGATGATCACTACGATGTATGCGTCCGGATTCGAGTTCAAGCTCCAGAACAAGCCGGAACCCAAATCGCCGATAGGGTTAGTACCTCCGGGGAATGTATAGAAGTACGGAACGAGAAACGTATCTACAGAATTTAATAGAACGCACGGCGGCGGTTCATTCGAAATAGCCGTTTATTGGGATCCATCACTCAGGATTTGTCTTTTTCCTGAAAACGCCGGAATCTGGCCCTCCGCTTGATAGCCTTCGTCGATCTGTATTCGGCGTGTTTTCCGGGAACCATCTTTTCATCTATGAGCTTGACGACAAGGTTGGTACGCCTGCACAGAGGACACAGTGTCTTCTCCACCTTGTGGTGAAGTCCCTTCTTACCCAGTGATTCGAGCTTTTTATTCGGGGAGAAGTACTCGTGGCAGTAAGAACACTGGACCAGCTTACTCTGTATGAGCTTGACCTCTTTACGCCGGCCTGTAGGTTTATCGAGCTCGATCAGTGTAATGGCCTGTTCGGGGCAGATGGCCTCACAACTCGTTTCCTCGGAGCAACCGGTACATTTACTGTGTTTGAAATAGAGAGTGATGCTGTCCCCCGTGCGTTCGAGACGGATCGCTCCAGTAGGACAGCGGCGGGCACAGACCTCGCAGAGGGAGCATTTGTCTACATCCAGCTCTACGGTCCACCTGCCGCTCGAGGAATTTCGCCGTCGATTTGCACCCTTCTGCGCCATGTTATTTGTCCTTCCAATCGGGCTGTCTCTTCTCGAGAAACGCCTCGATTCCCTCGACCGCATCCGTTGTGGACATGAGGTCCTTCAGGTACAGATCCTCGAGTCTCCCGATATGGTTTTGATACTGTTCCGCTAGTACCATACTCGAGGCTGCCTTCGTGATCCTGAGTGACGAGGCGCTCTTTGGATGGATCTCTTTTTCAATGAATGAAGAGATCACCTCTTCGAGCTTCCCGCTTTCGGCTACGTGGTTGACCAACCCGTGACTGTGTAATGTTTCGGCTGCAAAACGGTCACCGGTCAGGATCACCTCCGAGGCAAGTGTGCCACCGCACTTGAACGGGAGCAGCACGCTGGCAACAGGTGGGAATACTCCCAGCTGTATCTCCGGGACGGCGAACTGTGCGCCTTTCTCGGCGAATATGAGATCGCAGGCGAGCACGAGCTCGAATGCTCCGCCGAGGCAGAGACCGGATACGGCAGCGAGTGTCGGGACTTTGCAATTGATTACATCTCCGATGAATGCGTGAAACTTCGGCAGCATATCGCCTACATTCTCCGCCTTGTGTTCCTCGACACTTGCCCCGAAGCTGAAATGTTTCCCATCGCCGGTGAAGATAAGCAGTTTCTTGTGTGGATCAGTTTCTTCCTTCCCGATATGTGTCGATATCTCCTCCATCATTGCCGACGAAAGGATATTCGCCGGAGGCGGTCCCATGACGATCTCTGTTACCTCGCCTCCGTCTCTCTCATTCACTGTAATGTGCTTATAGCTCATGTCTGGCTCCTTGAAACAGTTAAGCTCGACTGCGCTCTTTCATTAAAGCTGCCATCTTCAACAGTTATCTCGATGACGTTCAGGGAACGAAGATAACCCTTTTCTCGAGTTTGTGTTCGAATGCAAGTGGCACGATCTCGTTTATGGAATCCAGCGGGTGCTCTTCGATGTTATCCAGCAGGTTGATACTGCCCTTCAAGACCTTTTCTACGACCGCCGGGTAATGCTCGGGCATGCATCCCCAGTTCCCGAATAGGTCGGCATCGAATGCCATGACGTTGCTGAGCCTGACCTGCACCTTGTCCATCGTGAAGCCCACGATTCCCACGACACCGGCGAAGGAAAGCAGCGAGAAGGCGCTGTTTTGTCCTGCGGCTGTACCGCTGGTCTCGAAGATTTTCCATCCGTACTTCGGCAATTTGTTCTCTTTGACGATCGTACGGACGTTTCCCTTGATGTCCTTTTCGGAGAGGTCTTTTGCATTGATGCTGAAATCCGCCCCCAGTTTTACCGCCTTGTCGAGCTTGGAATCGTCTATGTCGATCGCGATGACCGACGCACCTGCATCCTTGGCAAGCTGGGCCATATAGATACCGATTCCCCCCACGCCGATGACGACAGCCAGATCACCCTTCTTCAAATTACTCCTTTGCAGGGACTGGTACGGTGTGGTAACGGCGTCGGCGATCACTGAGAGTTGGGAAACCTTGAAGCCGCCGGTATCGTCGGGAAGCCGGCAGAGAAAACGGCCGGGAACCGTGATGTGGCTTGCAAAACCGCCGTTGAAATCGTTCCCCGGCATCTTCTGTTGCCTGCAGATGTTGCTCCTGCCGCTCTTGCACAGATCGCATTCCCCACACGGTAGAACCGCCGGAATAATTACGTTCTTACCTACGAGCGCATCGAACGAGGGGCCTGCGGCAACGACCTCACCGCTGATCTCGTGTCCGAGTATCAGCGGCAGCTCGGCGTTTGTCCGGACATTGCCACTCATGAATCCGAGGTCCGTGTGGCAGAGACCGCAGCCGGCCACCTTCACGATAACGTCGTCGTCGCCAACACCATCGATCGTAAACTCTTTCTTTTCCAGCGGTGATCCCGCCTCCGTGAAAAAGTATCCATGTGCCTTCGTAGATTGCATACTCTCCTCCTTAATAAGTAATCAGGTCACAGTCAAGTGTGCCGAACGCACGTTCTGAGATTGTACTCCTTTCACCACCACCTCTCAAGTACTTTGGTTTTCCACATTTCAAGGTGGCACTTGACAGAACCCCATATTTATTATATGCTTTTTCGCCTTAATGCAGTGAAGTCCAAGACATTGGATATCAATTAGTTATCAATGTAATTGCCGATTAGATGGAGGAATGATTCATGGATCTTGGTTTGGAAGGTAAGGGCGCCATCGTCACGGGAGGCAGCTTGGGTATAGGCACCGCCGTTGCCCTTGGGCTGGCGGAGGAAGGCTGCAACGTTGCCATCAACTACCGCCGCCACGACGCCGAGGCCAAGGAGGTCGTCCGGAAGATCGAGAAGATGGGTCGGAAGGGACTGGCGGTCAAGGCCGATGTCTCCAGCTACGACGATGCGCAGAACATGGTGCAGGCCGTGATCAAGGAATTCGGCCGGCTCGATATCATGGTCTGCAACGCCGGCATCAACTGGGATGGTGTGATCTGGAAGATGTCGGAGAAGCAATGGGACACGGTTATCAACGTGAATCTCAAGGGCTACTTCAACTACAACAAGGCCGCAGCCATGGTTTTCAAGGATCAGAAATACGGCAAGATCGTGAATATCTCCTCCATAAACGGTCTCAGGGGTAAATTCGCCCAGACCAATTACTCCGCCTCGAAAGGCGGGGAGATCGCCATGAGCAAAGCCCTGGCCAGGGAGCTCGGCAAGTTCAATGTGAATGTCAATGTAGTGGCGCCCGGCATGGTCATGACCGAGATGGCCCGCAGTGTACCGCCAGAGTTCCTCAACAAGGCGGTGGATGAGACCGTCTTGGGAAGGATAGCATCTCCGGAGAACTGTGCGGATGTCGTGGTGTTTCTCTGCTCGGACAGGGCTCGCCATATCACCGGTGAGATAATTCAGGTCGACGGCGGCCAGTACATATAGGAGGCAATGAGTTATGGCAAGAGTTGGAATCATCGGGATCGGGCATGGGGTATTCGGCCGTCGCAGTGATGCCACCGTTCAGGAGCTGGCATTCGAGGCGTTCAGGGCTGCGATGGAAGATGCCGGCATCGAGAAGGATGATCTCGATGCATCGGTGATCGGGTCGGTCCCGGAGTATCACAAGCAGCGTTCACTCCCCGGCGTGGTTCAGGAATATCTCGGTCTGGTACCCAAGCCGACATGGCTCACCGAGGTAGCCTGCGCTTCGGGAAGCGCGGCGATACGCACGGCCTGGATGTCGATCAAGGCCGGCATTCACGACATCGTGGCGGTGATCGGCTGCCAGAAGATGACAGAGCTCACGACACCCGAAATCCTCGCCCTCATGGGCAGGGTCGGGGAGGTGCAGTGGGAGTCGGTGTTCGGAACGACCTTCCCAGCGTACTATGCGATGTTCGCCAGGCGGCATATGCACGAGTTCGGAACGACCCACGACCAGATGCTCCAGGTGGCGATTAAAAACCACTTCTACGGGGCAAAGAACTCCTGTGCGCTCTTTCAGAAAGAGATCACCATGGAGAAGGCCCTGGAATCTGAGGAGGTGGCGACACCATTCCATGTATACGACTGCTGTGCGAATGCGGATGGCGCAGCCTGTGTCATTCTTGCAAAAGAAGACCGGGCCAAGAAGATCTCGAAGAAACCAGTGTGGCTGGACGGGATGGGGTGTGCGACGGCCAGCATGTCGGTGCTGAGGCGGCCGAACTTGGTCGGCCTGCCGAGCGCGGAAGAAGCGGCGCGGGTCGCTTACGAGATGGCCGGAGTAGGTCCGAAGGATATAAAGGTGGCACAGGTGCACGACTGTTTCACCATCGCTGAGATCATGGCCTACGAGGATCTGGGATTCTGCAAGAAGGGCGAGGGTGGAAAGCTCATCGAGGAGCGTCAAACCTATATCGAGGGAAAGATACCCGTCAATGTGGACGGCGGCCTCAAGGCGAAGGGGCATCCGATCGGTGCGACGGGTGTATCCCTGACATACGAGATCACAAAACAGCTCAGGGGTGAGGCGGGGGAGCGCCAAGTCAAGGGCGCCGATATCGGCCTTACCCATAATGTTGGTGGCATCGGACAGTATTGCTTCGTACAGGTATTGAGGAGGAGTTAGACGATGTTCAAGTGGTTCGGACTGGTAAACTTTGCGCCGTTTACAAAGGTGACCGATTTCGCCCAGCATCTGAAGGACGGGCATCTCAAAGGATCACGCTGCAAGAAGTGTGGCGCAACGTCCTTCCCCCCGCGGGCGGACTGCGAAGTATGCATGAGTGGGGATTTCGAGTTCTTCGAGATGAGTGGAAAGGGCACCGTTCATACGTATACAAAGATCGTTGCGGCTCCGACCGGTTTCGAAGGCGTGAGTCCCTATATCGTCGGGGTTGTCGATCTCGAGGAGGGGGGCAGGGCTCTGGCATGGTTCGGTGAGACCATACAGGAAGAGGAGATCGAGATCGGCATGGAGATTCAGATGGTTCCGCAGATATTCGAGGAGTTGGAAGATATCAAGGTATACTACAGCCTGGAGAAGCCCGGCACGACCTGGGCGGTAACGGATTCCGCCCGCTGAGGGAGCTGCCGCGTTTTCCTGGGATAGCCACCAGATGATGCGCAACCGTTATTATTATCCGGGGAAAATAATCGACGTTAAAAGGAGGTTCCGATGAAAAAGGGAAATCCGATGTTTTCCAGGGCCAGGATTCCGTACGGTACCTGGGGAAGCAGCTTCTTTCCGGCCTGGCAGATGTCTCCGCTGGCCCAGGTCAACATAGCCCAATTTGCGGGTGAAGCTGCGAACTATATCTTCAACAAGAGGAAAGTGCCCAAGAATACGCTGGACTATCTCATAATCGGCTCGACCGTCCCCTGGCACTGGAAGTTCTGGACCGCACCGCTCGTCTCGAGCCTCCTTGGGCACCGGCTGCCCGGCTATCACATGGAGCAGGCGTGTGCGACCGGACTCCAGGCCACAGTTCTTGCAGGAATGGAAGTTCAAAGCGGGGCCAACGATGTCGTCGGAGTATTGACGTTCGACCGTACAAGCGATTCACCGGTGGGGGTGTTTCCCGAGCGCCGGGCCTACGAGAGAACATTCGCGTTGAGCGATGTCTGGGACAACTTCGGCTTCGATCCGGCCACCGGAAATGCGATGATCACAACGGCCGGTATCGCCGCACGTAAGCACAAGCTCGACCGCCGGGAGGTGGACGAGTGTGCGTTCTACCGTTACAAGCAGTACTTCGAGACACTGGAGTCCGGATTCCTCGACCGCCTTCTCTTCCCCTTCGAGCTGTTGAATGTTCAGGGTCGTCCTCTGGGGAAGGTCGACTCCGATGCCGGCGTGCGCCAGGTGACACTGGGGGGGTTGCGTGGGATGCATGAGTTGGACACTTGTGTTACGAGTGGAACCCAGACGCACGCCTCCGACGGGATGGCAACACTGCTGGTCACATCGAAGGCGAAGGTGAAGGAGCTGAGCACCCGCCCCGAGATCGACATTCAGTTCATAGCCAAGGCGGAGGTCAGGACGGGTCCCAGTCTCATGCCCGAGGCGCCGACACTGGCGGTTCAGAAGTTGCTCGGGCGGACCGGTTTCACAATGGATGATATCGCCGTTGTCAAGAACCACAATCCCTTTGCGGTCAACGATGTCATCTTTTCCAGGGTCATGAATTACGACTGGCATAATATGAACAAGACGGGCTGCCCGCTGGTATGGGGGCACCCGCAGGGACCGACGCTCACCCGTGCGTTGATCGAGGGGCTGGAAGAGGCGGTGGATCTCGGTGGAGGGCACGTGCTGATGTTCGGGTGTGCCGCGGGTGATGTCGGAATAGCAGCTATCCTGAAAGTATCGTAAGGAGGCAACGGGCAATGGCGAATACTATGAGAGAAGCAACACTCAAAACTCTGGGACTGGGAACGGTCCTGGATATCTTTCGAAATGGAAAGCTGCCGGCCACCGCAGGCGGTCTGGTGGACAGAGTCTTCGGCAAGGCGGGTAGTCGCGGATCGCTCGTCGTCTCGGGAGCCAACGGGATCGTGGGGGCCGGGAAATCGATGCAGCTCGGCTCGCGGCTCCGGCCGTTCGATGTACCCGTCGTGGCTCTTGATTTCCCCGGTACCCCGGATGGAATCGGCATGCAGTATCCTGGTCTCGTGAGGGGTTTCGGCCGGGAGCAGGCCGGTAGGATAATGGAGAATGTCATCAGCCTGCGCTACGACGGCACCCATCTGCCGGAGAGGCTCAACGGATACAAGCCGCGCTTTCTCCTCGAGGCGATCCCGGAGGTCCTCGACATCAAGAAAAAGCACTACAAGCTCTTCCGGTCGTCCTATCCCAAGATAGATATCCGTTCGGTGACGTCGGGTTTCCCCAGCTCTCAGCTCGGAGTTGGTATCGCACACCCGGCGTTTCCCCACGAGATAAACAAGATCTGGGAGATCGTGGAGTCGAAGCCGTCCCCCGGCACGCAGCTCTTCTGGGCGCTGGGCATGATCCCGATCCCGGTGAGCGACGACTGGTCATTTGTTCTGGATGTCCTCTTCTGCGGCCTGATGGCTGCCGGCACGAGGTACCATGAGGCCTCGAACATGCCCTATTGGAAGATGGACAAGTATATACGAAAGCACCTGGGCCCGAATCCGTTTCGGGCACATGACGTGATCGGAGCTAAAGGTGCGAATTTTCTCACGTGGTCGTGCCTGCATCATTGCGGCAAGAACTACGGTGCGGTCTTCGAGCCCACACGGGAGCTCGTCGAGCGCAAGGAGAGCGGTCAGAACTGGTACCCCATGAACCACTTCCGTCCTCTCGTCGACTGGTCGTTGGAGGGTGAAGAGGAGGAGGAGTTTAAGACCTGGATCCTGGGACCGCTCTACCAGATGACAAGCCTCCTACTGCGCGAGAAGCGTTCGCATCTCTCCCACATGAATGCAATCGGCGAGCTCTGCGCGCAGTTCCGCCACGGTATCCTGGCGGCGATCCGCAGGCTCGGCGCCGATACAGTACTTGACCTCGTGAAGAGATACCACAAGCTGCATCCCGAAGCCGCCAAGAAGTCCTGGTACCCCGATGTATTCGGAACAATCGAGGGTGCCGATTGGCAGCAGCTTTACGTCAACGCAGAGCACGACGGAAACGCGGGCGTGATCACGATCAGCCGCGAGAGCTACAACAGCGATGTCGATGCGGAGCTGAACCGTGCGATCGATTGGCTGAAGGGCGAGGGGATCGAGCGTGTCATCCTCACGGGCGATTTCCATCTCTCGACACAGATGATCGGGGCCGATACGAGTGAGTTCTACGCCGGCCTGAACGATTCGAAAGCGGGACTCAAGGTCGCCAAGTCCTGGTCCCAGACGGCCCGGCGTCTGCACGACGAGTTCAAGGTCTCGGTCGGTTTCGTAAACGGCAAGCGTTGCCTGGGGGGACTTCTCGAGCTGCTCACGCATTGCCACTACATGGTTGCGCTCGAGGACGCCGAGCTGGGCCTGCCGGAGGTGACCCTTCCCGTCGTTCCCGGCATGGAGGGCTGTCACTGGCCGTTCCGAAAGACGGATGCCAAGAAATGGCCGAAGCTCTTCGAGCTGCTGCTTACGGGGAGGCCGTTCAAGGCGAAGGAAACGGTCGGATGGCTCGCAGATTATGCAGGCCCCATGGACAAGGCCATACAGAAGACCTGGAAGATCGTCACGGGTGGTGCACACGGCCTAAAGATGCGGAAGGTCAAGACCGGCCCGCTGAAGGGGCTCCCGAAATCGGTCCGCGGCATGAAGAGCCCGGACGATCCGGCCCTGGAGGCCACGCGGAAGGCGATCGTGGATAATGTGCGGGAATCGTGCGGTGCGACGTTGGCCGAGGCGCTCGATATCCAGTCGAAGCATGCGGCCGGCTTCATGACCGGGCCGCTCTGCCGCAAGGGAAGGATCGGCGCCGAATATACCAAGACGATAGTGGTGTGACGCAGCGGATTAGCCGCCGAGCACCCCCATCATACCCATTCCGCTGCGCCACTACTGCAACGAGTCTTATCGTCGGCCTACCCAGCCGCAGCGGGTCCTGTCGCTGGTCTACCCCGCCGCAGCGGGTCCTGTCACCGGCCTACCCCACCGTGCTCGCTTGCGCTCCGCGCGGTGGGGGCCCCGCTCGGCGCCACCCGCTGCTTCACTGATCAGCTTTACCCACCGAATCCCTGATTGTCACCCGCCGCCTCCTCCCACTCTTGGAGACGGTGCATCGCCCCATTTGTCAACTCATCGACTGCATACGCAACCGGTTTGCTCAATGTACCGCCTATAGTCAGGTACTCTGGTATTTCAACCGCAAAAATCTGGATCACGTCTGGAATGCTGAGACCGAGGTTTTTACCGATCGACAGCACTTCCGGTAGCCCTGCATAATGCGGTGACATGCCGGGAATCGGCCTGAGTTCGTCAAATGCCATTTCGAAGACCGTTCCGGATGGATAGTCACCGGAATGGAACGCGTCAAGAATAATAACCCGGTCATACCCGACCAACACGTCGAGCAACGCTATTCCGGCTTCATTGCATTCCATAATATCAATGTGTTCGCCAACAATGTTACGGAGCCGCCGGGCTGCAACAAGACCCACCGCATCATCGCTTAACATATCATTACCAAGACCCAGAATCAGTGTTTTCATCGCTCATTCACGAGATATCTCTTTTACCAATTGATTATTCGTATCGTATAGACAAACAATCAGGGACATCCGACCCGGGAGAGTGTGGGTGGCACAGCCGTGGCATGGATCATATGCGCGAAACGCCATTTCAATCATGTTCAATAACCCATCATCAACATTACCGCCGGAGATCAGCGCTCTCGCCGCTTTATCTACCGATAGTGCGATCCGAGCAGAGTTGTTCTGCGTAGCCACTATCAAATTTGCTCGCTCGATTATACCGTGTGCATCAGTCGTGTAATGATGAATGAGTGTTCCGCGCGGCGCTTCAAGTACTCCTACACCTTCTTTCGGCGTTTCCGTAGGGATTGTGCGGACATCGGGATTCACGATCCGGGGGTCTTGCGCCAGTTCCAGCATCCTCTCGGCGGAATAAAGAAGTTCCACAAGACGGGCCCAGCTTGTAGCCAGTGTGTAGTGCACCGGCTTACCGCCGAGCGTATCGAAGAATTCTTCATAGGCCGCCTGGGCTAGAGGTGTGGTCATTCCATCGGCGGCATTCAATCTTGCCAATGGTGCAACGGCAAAAATCCCGCTTTCTGGACCGTCGGTAAAACCCCGCCAACCGATGTTTTTTAAGTAGCTGAACCTAACATAGCTCCAGGGCTCTACGTGTTCTGCTATATGATTCAAATATTCGGAACCGTCAAATTTTAAATATTCTTTCCCCGTGGGATCGATAACTCTCAACTTCCCTTCGTAGAAATTAATCTTATTATCATCATCGACCATACCCATGTAGTACGTTTTATTTGTATAGGCATTTGAAGTGATGAGATCCATGTAATCAGAATTATTCAATACCAATTCACTAAACAGATTTAGGGATAATTGACCGAATTTGATTGCCCGTTCCGCTGCATCAATGAATTGTTGTTGATCCTCTTTGGCAATTGGTTTGGATATCCCGCCGGGCAAACCGAACACCGGATGTATCGCTTTACCCGATGTCAGGGTCATCAAATCTCGAAGCTGCTTTCGTAAGCCGATGACCTCTCTGCCCGATTCGCTGCCGACCTTGCCAAGAACTCCGAGAATGTTGCGTTCCGCTTTGGGAGCCTTGGGGCCGACAACAAAATCAGGTGCCGCCAGAAAGAAAAAGTGAAGCGCATGATCCTCAATCATGAATATGTTGTATATCAATTCTCTCACTAACTTTGCTGCGACCGGAGGCTTTACTCTATAGAGGTCATCCAGCGCTTTTGTGGCCGCCAAGTGATGGGCTGTCGGGCATACGCCGCATATCCGGGAGGTAATCTGAGGCATATCTACTGCCGGGCGCCCTTGGGCGAATCGCTCAAATCCCCTAAGTTCAGGTACTTGAAAGTAAGCCCGATCGACGTTGCCCTCGTCGTTAAGGAATATGTCTATTTTGCCGTGACCTTCGAGCCTGGTAATCGGATCAATGGTAATCTTACATCCCATATTATTTTGAACCCCCAATGAGCATTTTTTCATAATGCCTGTGTAAAAAGGATGCGGGCAGACTGTAACGATACAATGTCCCTACGGGATCGAGGATCGAGTCGACAATTGCGTTTATCTCTTTCTCGTCCTTCGAATCAATTGATGTGGCAATGGCCGTGAGCGCCTTGGCTCCAAAATCACGCACCCGTCCGGTCGGCCCCATACACCCTGTGCACGGCATATTTGCCTTGATGCATGCACCGCCACAACCCTTCCGGGTAACCGGTCCCAGACAAAGTAATCCCTGGGCAAGGAGACACTCTTGAGGATCGATGTTGATTTCAAAAGGACTTTTAAATTCCTTCAGCGTCAGTTTATCGGGTTTTTTCTCGCGCCGCTCACACTCATCGCATAATGCGACATCAGGAGCGAGAACTGTTCTCTTCGGAGGAAGTTCACCTTCAACGATCATATTGAAGACATCCTCAATGAGGTTTACCGGCGGAGGGCAGCCGGGCAGAAAGTAATCAACATCGATAACGTGGTCGAGTGCCTTCACCGTATCCCATAATGCGGGAAGAATCAGATTTCCTTCGTTTACTTGTATATCTTCTTTGGGTGTTATTTCTGCATCGTTATTCACGCTCGGTGACCTTAAATAGACTTCCTTGATCATCTCTTCCCGGTTGAACATATTAGCAAGGCCCGGAATGCCGCCAAGTTGAGCACAGCTGCCAAACGCTGCAATGAGCTGTGATTTTTTCCGTAGGAGTTTTACCATTTCATTTTGTTCAGACGTTCGAATAGCGCCGTTTACGAAACAAACCGCTATTTCACCATCGTCCATTGCCTCCACATCACTTCGTTTGAAATCCAGGGCTACGGGCCAGAAGACTAATTCAATTGCCGCCACAACGCCCAAAATATCCTCGGCCAGGTCCAGGACAGCTTCCTCACAACCGCCACAGGAAGCACACCAATAAAATCCCACTTTTGGTTTCTTCATGATGATCCTCGGTGACTTATCGATACCATCTCATGGTGTGTTACCGACATATAATCGATTACTTTCTTTGTTATCGGCTCTAAATCCAGTGGGCCGAGCCGACGCACGGTTTCCGTCATTTCGTTGATTACTCTCTGTACTTTATCGCCTTCTGATGCTGCAATCCATTCCAGCCGAATTCTTTCTTTCTCAATACCGAATGCATGTATCAATCTTTTGAGCAGTATAAATCGTCGAAGGGCTTGATAGTTACCTTCCTGATAGTGGCAATCACCCGGATGACAACCACCAATGAGAATCCCGTCGGCACCTTCCCGAAAAGCCGACAGTACGAACTGGGGATCCAGTCGTCCCGAGCACATGATCCGGATTACACGGACATTCGGCGCATAGGTCATTCTGGCGGTACCGGCAAGGTCGGCAGCAGTATAGGTACACCAGTTACAGAAGAAGGCTACGATTTTGGGATCGAAAAATCGCTCGATGTCATTGCGTTCAGGCATATAATATTACTCCCTTGATCTCGCTGAAAATCTGATCGTCAGTAAAAAGATATTGCTGTAAAGACCCGGAAGGACAGGACGCAACACATGTTCCACATCCCTTACATAGTGCTCCGTTTACTTTGGCCGTATCTTTTTCGTCATCAAAGCTGATGGCGCCGTAGGGACAGAGGTCGATACATGTTTTACAACCGGAACAGAGTTCATCCTGAACGTAGGCGGTATTTGGCTCGAGTACGACATAGCCTCTATCGATAAGCGCCAAGGCCTCTGCAGCAGCGGCTCCTGCCTGCGCAACGCTGTCCGGAATGTCCTTGGGCCCCTGGCAGGCCCCAGCCAGGAAAATGCCGTCAGTAAAAGTCGACACCGGAGCCAGCTTTGGATGCCGTTCGAGAAACCAACCCTCTCGAGTGCAGCTGATATTGAACAAGCGGCCTACGTCTTCGGCATCAGGTTGTGGTTCGAGCCCGACGGATAACACCACCATATCGACAGGCACTCTTCTCACTACGCCGACAAGCGTATCCTCCGCTCTTATTACGAGCTTTCCTTCTTCTTCAGGAGTCATCACCCAATCTGTTATTTCGGCTACGCGACCGCGGATAAAATGAACATTTTCTTCAAGGAGCCTGTCATAGAATTCTTCATACCCTTTGCCCGGCGTGCGCATATCGATATAGAAATTGTATACTTCGGCACCGGTCCTTTCCTTTATAAGATGGGCCAGCTTGAGTGAGTACATGCAGCAAACCTTTGAACAATATTTGTTGGTTTTGTTATCGCGGCTTCCTACGCAATGAACGATACCAACAGCCTTAGGCTTCTGGCCGTTTTTGAGTGTTATTTCTCCGCCCGTCGGGCCTGCTGCATTGACCATCCGTTCTAATTCAAGACTCGTATAAATGTTGGAATATTTGCCGTAACCATAACGGTAGATGCGTTTGGCATTGAAGGTCTTGAAGCCGGTTGCTAGAATAATCGCACCTACTTCGATTTCATTTATTTCCTCGGATTGATTTAAATCGATGGCATCCCGCTCACACGCATCTATACACGTCATTTTACATTTACCAGTCCGGATTCCTATGCATGTCTTTGCATCTATCACAGCAACAAGAGGCGTAGCCTGTGGAAATGGTATATAGACCGGCTTTCGTTTCACTAAGCCTTCATTAAATTCATCCGGAACCTTTCCGCTTTTGTAGATACAGGCTTCAATACAGTCAAGACAGCCAACGCAACGTTCCTCGATAATATACCTGGGTTTTCGTCTTACCCTGACTTTGAAATTGCCGACAAATCCATCGACACCGATAACTTCGGAATATGACCACAATGTGATGTTTGAATGAGCCCGTACGGCCGACATTTTTGGCGTGAGAATACAGGCAGAACAATCAAGTGTGGGGAATGTTTTATCGAATTTGGCCATATGCCCGCCGATGCTCGGTTCGCGCTCGACGAGATAAACCTTTTGCCCTGCATCCGCAAGAGTTAGTGCAGCGTGGATACCGGCAATGCCGCCGCCGACGACGAGCACATCTGGATGAACAGGGACTCGATTTGGCATTAATGGCTGGTGGAAAACCACACGTTCGACAGCGGCAGAGATTAACGACATGGCTTTCTCTGTTGCCGCAGTATTGTCCAAAGTGACCCAGCTCACATGTTCTCGAATATTCGCCATTTGGAAAAGGAACGGATTGCCGCCGGCTTCTGCCATCGTATTTCGAAATGTCGGTTCGTGCATGAGAGGCGAACAAGATGCCACGACGGCTCTATTGATTCTCCCATCACGGATGTCTTGCTGGATCAGATCTTGACCTGGATCAGCGCACATGAATTTGTATTCCCTAGACACGGTCACATGTGGCAGTTTGGCGGCAAATCTAACCGTTTTCGATACATCAACTTTGGAGGAGATATTGATTCCGCAGTGACACACATAGACACCTATCTTGCATTTGTCATTTGATCCTGTGCCAACTGTCGACATGATTTCCTCCTACAGGCATACGTGGCCGGCACCCGATTTCAAAGGAATGAAAAGTCTTTGAATACCGAGCTGCTGTGGTGACAGGCCAAATGCGATTCCCATCAGCTGTGTGAAATAGGCGACCGGGACGTTGATCTTGTCCTTGTAATATCTGTTCATCCTCGATTGGTAGCATTCCAGGTTGAACTGACAGAGGGGGCAGGCGGTCGCAATAACATCACAACCACGCTTCTTCGCTTCTTTTAACAGAATGTAGCTCAGCCTCAGCCCTACATCCTGGACGGTGCCTGTCAGAGAACCCCCACAGCACCGACTCTTGAGTGGCCAATCAACAATCTCGGCACCGAGTGCTTTCAGAAGTCTATCCATCGTGCTCGGCTCGTGTTGATCGTCGAAATCCGAGTATGGACGTAGAAGCTGGCAACCGTAATAACAGGCAATTTGAACACCCTCGAGCGGATTAACCAAGAGAGAACTGATTTTTTCAATTCCCACGTCATTGTTAAGTACATCGAGCGGATGCCTCACCTGCATGCGGCCGGTATATTTTAGATTGGCGGCATTTAGGGCTTTGTAGATTTTTCTTCTGAGTTTAGGATGTTCGGCCAGATAATGCCGGGTTTTGTTCAATCCCAGGTAGCATGCCGCACAGGGTACCACGATATCTGCCCTGTCTGATGCCTGCATTTGCCGCTCGGCAAGCGCGAATATACGGGCAGATAATGCAAAAGCCTTCAGCTCGCTGATCGACATGTACGCGGTAGCACCACAACAATTCCAATCTTCAATCTCATTTATCTTTAAACCCAGGGTGGAAAACACTGAGAGCATGGATTCCTCGTAGGCTCTGCCCGAGCTCTTTAAGGAACATCCGGGGAAATATAGGTAACTCATGATCCGGCCTCCCTGCCCGGAGCGAGCTCTTCTTTACTTTTCACCATGTGTTCTTTTTCCAATACTTTGAGGATGTTCTTCAATTCTCCTTTGTGTACAATCGATTCCTTTTTCAAGCTGAATCTACCTGTCTTCAATAAACGCCAGCCCAAGCCTGCTTGATTAAATAATCTCAAAGGATTTGTTCTCAGAAGCAGGCGTAGGATCAGCCGTCCTTCGCTGTTGCGACCCGAATCATCAACATTTTTAAAGAACTCATGTGCAAGAATTGGAATTGGGAAACGTTTGGGATAAACACCTTCCCTGATCGCCAGTCTTTTAGCGGCATACATGATGTCTGTTAATTTAATTTCTTTGGGACACTCAACGGCACAGGAATAACACGACGCACACAACCACGTCGTGTAACTGCTTAGAACATCATTCTTGAATCCTCCCCGTATCATGGCAATAATTTGCCGGGGCGTATAATCCATATACTGACTCAAGGGGCACATGCCACTACAGGTGCCGCATTGGATACAACTGAATAGTTGTTCACCTTCGGGAATCGATGATATTTCTTTGCTAAAATCAGGCTCAAGATCCGACTCGAACCGTATCTTTCCCCTGTGTTTTGCATACCCCATATTAAAGATGTCCTTATGTATGAAACTGCATGATCTTGTTACACCTTTTCTTGAAATATTCCCAGCAACGCTCCATCCGTGTTTCTTGTCTTGACGACAGTGATCACCAAGTCAAGCCTGATGTTGCGAGGAGTTGTAAACGAAGCTACATAGGTAGATGGAACGTTGTGGTCACCAAACTCTCTGCGATGGATATAATCTCGAATCATATCAATCGATTCCTCATGGCATATTTCTAAAATGGACAATCCCCTGCATTCTTCGATATCTCTTTCGAACAGGTCGGCAAAGAGATTGTTTGCCATCAATATATTCTGGCCTTTGTAAAATGCCGCTATCTTGCCACATGCTTCGAGTGCTTCAAGCAATCTCTTCATCACTTTGTCGGTGGGAGTGGGTTCTATGGTTTTCGCAGGCTTCTGCAGCTCGAATGCCCTCTTGACCGTCCCAACAAGCTCATCGGGGGTAAACGGCTTGGGTACATAATCAAAGACCCCCAGCTTAAATGCCTCGATAGCAGTATCCACCGAAGGGAACCCGGTGATGATAATAACGGTAACCTCTGGCCTAGCTTGCTTGATGCGACGTAAAACCTCCATACCATTCATATCCGGCATTTTGAGATCGAGCAGAATGGCGTCAAACCGTGTCGATTCGGCGCGATCCAGACCATCCCGGCCCGATGTGACTCCCTCAACTTCGATCCCGTTTTCAACCAGCACTCTATCACAACTCTTGACGACAACTGGCTCGTCGTCTATGACCAGCACCCTTGGTTTGGCAATCACCGTACTCACCTCCTTTTTTCAATATCCGTTTGATCCAGCATGGCGTACACGGGTACCGCACATCCATGTCATCCACGGTCAGCACGTGTTGGCAGCGTCGGTGCTTCTACCGTCAATGAGCCGCTCAATCTCATCCAATAGAACCTGAGGTTCTATTGGCTTTTCTATGTACCTGTCGACCGGGAAGAACTTCGGGTGTATCGGTTCTCCGGGAATAAAGAATCCAGTCTGTTCCCGCATGGAGGTCAGCACCAGTATTGGAATCTTGGCCAGACGGGGATTTTTCTTGATCTTTCTTGCAAAGATGAATCCCTCAGCACCTTTTCCCATCATGATGTCGAGAATGATTGCATCAGGGATTTCCTCGTTCAGCCTGTCGAATCCTTCGTCAGCATTGTGCGCGACGCTTACGCTGTATTGCTTTGATTCGAGGATCGATTTTGTAACCTCCACGAAAGCCGGGTCATCATCTATTATCAGTATTCTTGGCGTATTCATGACAACTCCTTATCTGTAAAGATTACTTCTCCCCAGCTACGATGCGTAATCTGTCTCCTTCTCGATGACCTCTGTGTACATTAAATTGTGCAGGCATATCCGTACCTCCTTTCTCTTGCCATCAAGACGAGAACTGTATGGTGTTACTCTCTTCATCGTTTCGCCTTTGGCAAAAGAATGCTAAAGGTAGTTCCTTTACCGAGTTCACTGACCACCTTTATAGTACCGTCATGCGCCTCGATTATTCTCTTTGCTATGGGCAACCCCAGTCCGCTACCGGTAACACTTCGGGTTTCTTTGCTATTCACTCTGAAAAACTCGTCGAATATAAAATGCAGGTTTTCTTGGGAGATCCCTATTCCCGTGTCGGAGATGTCCACTTCTATACAGCCGTTTTGCTCTGTCGAACTCACTGTCACCGTACCGCCTTCCTTATTGTAATGTATGCCGTTGCTGAGCAAGTTCGTGAACGCCTGCTTTAGGTTTTCTCTATTGCCGTGAACCTCGGCAACGCCGTCACAGAAATGTTTCTCCAACGAGATTTTCCTGGTTTCCGCCAACGGTTTCAGGAGCTCCATGATTTCTGAAAGAATGTCGTCTATGGCCACCGGCTCGAATTCTTCTTTGATATTCGCGGCTTCAATACGGGACATGTCCAACCAGTCGTTAATGAGCTTTAAAAGCTGATCGATGTAGGCGCCCGCCTTTCTAATCATCTCCTTCTGACTTGCTGATACGTCGCCGGTGAAACCATCCCGGATTACGACGAGATATTGTTTTACGGAAGCAAGAGGTGACCGGAGTTGGTGGGATACAAGGGAGATGAAGTTTTCTCTTATCATCTCCTTTTCCCGCTGCAGTCGTGCTGACTGAAGGGCAAGTTTTCTCCTCTCCAAACCTCTATCGGTGACAATCCTCAGTTGATCCGGTGTGAACGGTTTCTGGAGGAAATCATATGTATGCCGTTTCATCGCCGCGACGGCGGTTTCTATGGTTGCGTAGCCGGTTATTACCACCGAAACGATATTCGGATCAATTTCCTCGATTTTCTCCAATAGTTCCATACCGCTCATACCGGGCATCATGAGATCAACCAAGACTAAATCCGGTTTGGCCTTGCGAATCTTCTGCAATCCATTATCCCCGTTCGTTGCTGTTTCAATACGGTATCCATCTTTATTCAATACCCGGTAGCAGGAGTCCCGCACGACTTTCTCATCATCAACAATCAATATGGTTGCCTGCTCTGCCACTTTGTGCACCTCTGACTGCCGTTATCGACTCCTCTTGGTCGGCTGCCCCAATATATTTCCAACCAAATTTCGGTAAGCAGATTCCTCTGCACCGATGGATCCATACTGCATGTATCCTCATTGCCGTCCATCTCTACAGCAATCACTACTAAATCGGATGTTATGTCTATCGACTTTGCCCATGCACTGATGTAGGGAAATCCGATCTGGGGCACTTCGAATACCGGTGACCATCGGTTCAGCCGGTAGTCCGCTGCATGAAATTTCTTGATGGTACCGGGCTTTGTCTTCATAACAGCGTTCGTGACTACGATGATCTTGTCGTGATCTTCCAGGTATGACAGGATTTCTTTTCCCATCACTTCATGGTTTCCATATTCGATGGTAATAGGTACGTTGGCTCTCTTGAATGATTCACGGACTGCCGTAAAAAATGCGGAATCCGTTCGGAATACGCCTCCCAGTCCGATGATGGCAACCATTTCGCGCTTTTGGTTTATCATCTGGATGCTGCGTCCCTGTCCGGAGGGAATCGTCGAGGATCTCTTTGTTACATCCGGCGCGGGGGAAGGTGCCGCCACCGGTTTGACAGGTTTCTGCTGTGCGAGTGCCCTCTGAACCGTCGAAGCGAGCTCGTTCGGGGTGAAAGGCTTGGATACATAATCGAAAACTCCCAGTTTTAATGCCTCAACGGCAGTTTCGACCGAGGCAAAACCGGTGATTATGATTACTATGATCTCGGGATTTGTTTGTTTGATTCGGCGGAGAACCTCCATACCGTGCATATCAGGCATATTGAGATCGAGCAGCATGGCATCATATCTACTCGTCCCGGCCAGTAGCAGACCATCCTGGCCGGATGTGGCGCCCTCCACGGCGATCCCCGCGCGGGTCAAGATTCGATCACAGCTCCAGATGACAACCGGCTCATCGTCAATCACCAACACTTTTTGTTTGGCAGTCATGAGGTTCACCTCCTTACTATCTGGAGATGCGCTGTATCCATTTGTAATACCTAACAAGATATGTACCTCGGATCCTTCCCGTTCGGGAACGTTATGCAGGCCTATTTAATCCGTTGAAATGTGAAGAGTTAGCTAATAAGGTGTGCACCTTTCCTTTGCGTTTGCCGAAAACGGGTGTATATAATTTTTATACAGTGATTGAGATGTGAAAAATATACCCTTTTCGGTATATATTTTTCAATAGTTTGATAAATAAGCAGTTAGAATAAGCTGCACAAAAGGGAGGGGAAAACTCTATTATTAGGGCGCTGTATAGAAAAACAATACAGTGTATATATTATCTATACTCATTGCTCACGTTGTCTCTGTTTTATCCCGTATTTTTTCATGAGTGCATGGAGGTTAGTTCGCTGCATTCCTATCTCGCGTGCCGCCTGTGAGACATTCCAATTAGTTCTTGCGAGAGCATCGAGGATGAAGGTCCGCTCAATCTGGTCTATGGCCTTCTTCCGGGCGATCTTTTTCGCTCGCTTGAGCTCCTCGAGGGTGCGCGGTAATCCTTGAAGATTCTTCTCTTGTCCCAGGACTGCATCCACATCATCTTTCGTGATTGAGGGAGAATCGGTCATAACTACAACCCGTTCCATTACATTCCGGAGCTCCCTTACATTTCCCGGCCACGTGTGTTCCCGCAGTCGATCTAGGGCCCCGGGGCTGATGGTTTTGATTTCCTTTCTGTACTGATCCTTGAACTGGTGAAGGAAGTGCCAGGTGAGCAGGCTGATATCCTCCGGCCTGTTCCTCAGCGCGGGAAGGATGATCGGAATCACGTTCAAACGGTAAAACAGGTCCTCGCGAAATTCATCATCGGCAACCATTTCTCCCAGATCCCGGTTGGTAGCAGCAATCAACCTGAAATTGACCTTTTTCGATACCTCTCCTCCGACCGGTTTGAATTCCATCGATTCGAGAACTCTCAATAGCTTGCCCTGAGTTTCCGGAGTGAGGTTGGCTATCTCATCCAGAAACAGGCTTCCGCCATCCGCCATCTCGAATAGTCCCTTGTGGGTCCTATCAGCGCCGGTAAATGAGCCTTTTACGTGTCCGAAAAGCTCGCTCTCGATAAGGTTTGGTGCAAGGGTCGAGCAATCAGCAACAATGAAAGGCCCATCCTTGCGGTCGCTGTTGAAATGGATGGTTCTGGCAGTCAATTCCTTGCCAGTTCCGCTTTCCCCGTAGATCAACACGGTTCCGGACGTGGGAGCCACTTTTTGGATCCAGTGAAAAACCTCAACCATGGCGGGGCTCTGACCGATGATATTTCCCAGGCGGCATGTATCCTTCAGCCGTTCCCGCAGGGATATATTTTCGACCATCAAGCTCTGTTTTTCCAACACACGTTGAACCGCTAGTACCAGCTCGTCCGGATCAAAGGGCTTGGGCACGTAGTCGGATGCACCCTCTTTCATGGCCTCAACGGCAGTCTCGACCGTCGAGTAGCCGGTAATCATGATCACGCTGGTTTCCGGCAGGGATTTTCGGATCTTGCGGAGAATTTGCATGCCATCCAGATCCGGCATCTTGAGATCGACAATAGCTAGATTGAACGATCCTTCGGTGATCTTTTTCAGCCCCTCTTGAGGATTTGATGTCGTTTCAACCTGGTAACCGAGCCTGGTCAGTATACGGTGGCAGCTCTTGAGGATGACCGGTTCATCGTCGATCACTATGATCCTTATCTCTATGGCATCTGTATCAGGTCGGGTATTCATGTACTCGATTCCTCCCGTGCAATTGGGAGGTTAACCTCAAAGGTTGATCCCTCTCCTATCTGGCTGGTAACCGTGATACTCCCCCTGTGCTTTTGTATGATTCCATAACTGACAGCGAGCCCCAGGCCAGTGCCTTCGCCACGTTCCTTTTTAGTAAAGAACGGATCAAAGATTCTTTCTATGTCTTCTTTCGCGATACCGGTGCCGGTGTCCTTGACACTGATCTTTATAAAGTGCCGATCAGCACCGTAGTTGGTTGAAATAGTGAGAGTGCCACCATCTGGCATGGCCTCCGCCGCATTTAAAACAAGATTCATGATGACCTGCTGAATCTGATCGGGATCCACCGGCACTTCGGGGAGATCTGTGTTGAACCGTTCTGCTATTGTGATGTTTTGGAAGAGACTTTGATTCCGTATGATACCTAGTACTTTCTCGATAACCTCGTTAATATTGGCCAGACAGATTTCCGGTGTGGTCTCACGTGCAAAATCGAGAAGGTTCTTGACGATTTCACGGCAGCGCAACGTTTCGTCCGCGATGACTTTCAGATCCTCTTTTGCGCGAGGTGGAATTGCATCGTCCTCTAAGAGGAGCTTGCTGAATGTCAGTACACCAACAAGTGGATTGTTGATCTCGTGGGCGACGCCCGCTGCGAGTCGGCCAACGGATGCAAGCTTCTCCGATTCCGATAGCTGTTGCTGGGTTTGTTCCCACAGCTTTCGGTCGCGATCGAGAAGGGACTCTCCCATGGCGTTGAACGCCCGGCAGACCTGACCGATCTCATCAGAGGAGTATGACTTGATTCGATATTCCAGTTCCCCACGGGTAAGACGTGTAGCCCCCTCGAGCAATTGCCCGATTGGTTTTAGGATGCTGCGCGACAGGAGGTATGAAATGATCAACGCTAATGCGATTGCTAAGCCTGTGAGACCCAAGAAACTCCAGAGGATCCCCCTTCGAAGTTCGTTATAGGGCTCCTCCAGGATTCCAACATACAAGATCCCGATAGCCTTTCCCATGGCATTCAGGATCGGTTCATACGCGGTTATGTACCAGTTATTCACCACAAACGCCCTATCGATCCACTTTCGGCCTTTTACCAGAACCTGTTCATAGACCTCGGAAGAAACCCGTGTCCCGATCGCCCGCTCACCCTTCTCGGTGAGCACGTTGGTCGAAATGCGGGTGTCCCCTTGAAAGATGGTTGAGGTCCCGATGGGCTCACCTTTGTGGACCTCTCCCCGATACACGATGTTTTTTATTTCATCGACAATGTCATACTTTCGATTGAGCAACACACCTCCATAGAGAACCCCTATCGGCTTGTCTGCTTCATTGTAGAGTGGAACTGCACTCATGATAACCATGCCGGAAGCCGACTCCGTGTAATCGATGGGCCGGGCTCTTGGTGTTGGGACGATTTGAATCATCGCCCTTTCGGCCAGATGTTGTCCCTCTTGGCGAAGCTTATCCTGTGACATGATGTATGTAGAACTGACCGGGATCCCGGTTTCCCAAGCTTTCGCGACGATAACATTGGATTTCTGAGAATCTCTCGAGATTCCGGAATCGGCACAGCGGAACACCACCCTCAAACTGTCATCTGTAATGTTGAGAAAGTCCAAACCGTATTTTTTGTATATCCCCGTCATTGTCCGCTGCAACAGATCCATATCACCAATCGCTAATGAATTTGATATTGATGGCCGGATTGCCGAGAACTCAAGAACGATTTGGATTTCACGTAAGTGGCCGTTATATATTTCACGGGCCGTATTCAGATCCAGGCGGACTTTGTTTTGAGCCTGCTTGATAATTCCGTTGTTGATAAAGTATACACCGATGGTGGTGGCCGTCAGGCCGGAGATGAGTACAACAAGCGTAAGGCCTATTGAGAGTTTCGTGCGTAGTGAAATTCCCTTGAGGCGGGCCATGACACTACCCGTTTTCCGGTTTCTTGGAGACATCGATATGTTCACTCATACATACTACCACGGATGAATGCTGGCATCAACTTCATCATCCTCGGATCTATCCTTCATAGTTCTTGCATGACTTACTCTTTGCTGTGACATATGTCAATGAATATTGTATTCTTCATCAATTCAAGGATGACAAGGTGTAGTCGATTGAAGCTATCGCGTAGAGGAACGTGTATATAATAGTACACGAGAGCGTAATTACAAATTGAAGGTGATATCAACTTACGCAGTTACACAAGCTGCCTGATTTAAAATCTCTTCGGCCTCCTCACAATCCAGTTCCATAATATAGGGTATGCCGCTGATTTTGGCCGCCTCGAGTGTCAGCGCGGCCAAGTCATCCCTCGATATGTGCTCGAGCGTGAATTTGCGGCTGCCGGCCATTAGCTGCCGCAGACCCTGAGCCAATCGTTCGTAATAGGTATAGAGGCCGATCGCACCGGTGGGCAGCTTCTCGAACTCCTTTTTCCCCAATTCTTTGCGCAAAGAGCTTGCCGTTACAAAGATATCGTCGATGCTGTTACCGAACCTCTCGATGTACACAGGTACCTGGTTGTCTGCAATCGTACGGCCGATCGTCTTGCCGACCATCGCTGCTGCTATCGGTGCGCGGGCCATGCCGGCGAGCTTCGTAAACGGTGCGCACAACGCCAGTGCCTTGAAGATATGATCCTCGAAGCTGAATCCGCCAGCCAGCGCGAGGGCGGGTACATAATCTCCCCTGTCCGACAGCTTCTTCATATATCTATATAGCAGGGAGTGCAGCTCCACAGGAGGTACACCCCACTCGTTCATCATTCGCCAGGGGCTCATTCCCGTTCCACCTCCCGCGCCGTCGACCGTAAGCAGATCTATCTTGTACTTTGATGCAAACGAAACCGCTCGTGCCAGATCGGCAGGTCTGTATGCTCCGGTCTTCAAGAATATGTACTTTGCACCTGCATTCCGCAGTTCTTCGACCCTTTTGCCGAAGGATTCTTCCGTGACCATACCGACCCTCGAATGCCTCTCGAACTCCTTGAAGGCTCCGCGTTCGAACGCTTTGACTACATTTGGATCCGTCGGGTCAGGCAATACGACATACCCGCGTTTGTGGAGCATTTGAGCTTTTTCGAGATTCTTGATCTTGACCTCTCCGCCTATATCCTTGGCACCCTGACCCCACTTGAGCTCGACAATCTCCACTCCCAGCTTTTCGATTGCATATTCCTGGACACCGAGACGTGTATCCTCGATGTTCGCCTGGACTATGATCGCTCCATAGCCGTCCCGCTGGTTGTCGGTGAACAGCTTCACACGTTTTTTCAGATCGACCGTATCGACGACACGCCCTTTCTTGATAACCGATTCCGGATCCATGCCGGCGACGTTTTCGCCGATGGTCAGGCCGGTGCCCGCAAGGGCGGTCCCGATTGCCAATCCTTCCCAGTTATTCTTCGCAATGTTGGTCGAGCCGATGCCGGGGATGACCCATGGCAATTTAAACTTGATTCCATTGTCGTGGCCGAGAGTAACCTCCAGATTTACAGCGGGAAAGACCGCCTTGTCACTGTCGGCCTCGACGCCGTGTGCTCCCACCGTCGTACCCATAATGTTGAAATGTGAATAATCGACCGGGTAGCGTTTCTCCGCTGCCGATGTGATTACACCAAACTGCTGTGGGTAGATAACCTCGTGACCACGATAGGCGGACTTGCCGATCTCACACATACCGATACAGCCATCCACACACGTGACGCACATGCCGGACTGGGGAACAATCGATTCCTCCGTACGGTTCTTTGTGAGGGTAGCCGCCGATGCATTGATTTTCGATACTGGCATTGCCATTGTGTTTTCTCCTTCCTATGCCCTAATCCTTTTCGATTTCGCAAGCAACACAAGGATCCATGTAACACATCATGTCGTTGAAGCGATCTATTTCAACACATGGCGGGCTCAAATTGGCGCAGCCGCCACATATTGCTTTTTCAGGCTCATTGTATGTGCATCTGAGCTGGCAGGCCGGGCATACATAGATACAACCACCGCAAAACCTGCAAACATCCGATTTGATATCGAAAGGTGTACCGATGCTCCTCTTCTCGCCGCGCCCGCGGAAACCTATTGCTTTGGCCATCATCTGTTCCTCGCACATCCGGACACACAGGCCGCAGAGGATGCAGTCCTCATGCTCCTGCCTGAAGCGCTGCTGCCGCACCTCTAACTTTGAAGCCAGATCCTGTATCGTTTTTGATTGAGGGCATGATGCCAAGAGAAGTTCTATGATCATCTTCCGCGCTCTGACAACACGGGCGGAAGCAGTTCGTACCTTGAGACCCTCCTCGGCCGGATAGGTACAGGAAGATACGAGTTTTGACTTTTCGCCTTCTCCTATCTCGACTACGCACAGGCGGCAAGCACCATAGGGCGAAAGCCCCTCCATGTGGCACAGGGTCGGAATCGGAAATCCAAGATATTGAGCGGCTTCGAGCAGGGTCGAACCCTCTTCGACCGATACATCCAGCCCGTTGATAGTGAGATTGATCATTGCACAAGCTCCCTGTTCCGTTCCATAAGGGCTATAGTACTTCCACGGCATCGAATTTACATACGCTCCAGCAGGCACCGCACTGTGTACACTTGCTTTGATCGATACTATGACGTTCTTTCTTCTTTCCACTGATCGCTTCCTCGGGGCATGCACGGAGACAGGCGGTACAGCCGTTGCACTTCTCGGTTATGGAATACGTGATTAGGCTCCTACAGACGCCGGCAGGGCATTTACCTTTCTCGACGTGTTGTTCGTACTCATCCCGGAAGTAGTGCAGGGTCGAAAGCACCGGATTCGGCGCTGTCTGTCCCAGCTGGCACATTGTTGTATCCTTGACCGAGTTTGCCAGCTCCTCGAGAAGCTCCAGCCCCTCGAGGGAGCCTTCTCCGTTTGATACGTCGTCGAGGATTTCATACATTCGCTGCGTACCTTTTCGGCACGTAAAGCATTTTCCACAGGACTCTTCCTTGAGAAAATTCATGAAGTACTTCGCCACATCCACCATGCACGTATGCTCATCCATTACGATCATACCGCCGGAACCCATGATCGAACCTGCTTCTGCAAGACTGTCATAGTCGATGGTTAGGTCGAACTTATCGGAGGGAATACACCCGCCGGAAGGCCCGCCGGTCTGAACGGCCTTTATCTTTGCCTTTCCGACTGGACCGCCGCCGATATCATAAATAATTTCCCCGATTGTTATGCCCATGGGAACTTCGACCCGGCCGGTGTTTTTAATTTTTCCGACGAGGCTAAATATCTTGGTGCCGGAGTTGTTTTTCGTACCTATACTACGGAAGCTCTCGGCTCCATTTCTGATTATTACCGGTATGTTCGCCCAAGTTTCCACATTATTGATCGCCGTAGGGTTCCCGTTAATTCCCGCCTGAGTCGGGAAGGGCGGCCGCTGGCGGGGTTCACCCATTTTACCCTCGATAGATTTGATGAGAGCAGTTTCTTCGCCGCACACGAATGCTCCGGCACCTTTTACGAGCTTTATGTCGAACGAAAGACCTGTTCCCAAAATATTTTCACCGAGCAGTCCCAAGTCCCTCGCCTGACGAAGGGCTATCAATAGATGTTTGATGGCAAGCGGATACTCATTTCGAACGTATATGATACCTTCCGTGGCTCCGGTAGCGTATGCACCTATGATCATACCTTCTATGATGGAGTGTGGATTTCCTTCGAGTATACTGCGATCCATATACGCGCCCGGGTCGCCCTCATCGGCATTGCAGACGAGATATTTTCCGTTACGGCTTGGTTGATCAGCCAGAAATTGCCATTTCAATCCGGTCGGGAATCCGGCGCCGCCGCGTCCTCTCAGGTTCGACGCTTTGATCTCTGCGATAATCCGAGAGGATTTGCCGATTCCGAACACTTTCATCAGCGCAGAGTATCCATCATTTTCGATGTAATTGAATATGCGGATAGGATCTATTTTCTCATTGGCGGAAAGAATTGTCCTAACCTGCTTTTTATAAAAGGGAAGATCGCTTTGTTTCTCGACCGGCTCGCTGGTAACGGGCTCTTTGAACAGCAAGCTGTCAATCGTAATGCCTTTCACCGCGGCATCGATGATCTCCGGTATATCGTCGATACCAACATTAGGGTAAAAGGTACCACGTGGTTCTACAAGCACCGAAGGTTCCATTTCGCAGTATCCATGGCAGCCGGTAACGCGAAGATGCAACCTCTCCGTCAATCCTCTGGTAAGAATCTCCCGTTTGGCGATACGAATAAGGTCATTTGCGCCGCTTGCCTGTCCACATGTACCCGCCGTAATGACAACTGTCGGGATCTCTGGTTTGGCGCTCGAGATCAATCGATCATGTAAGGCGTTCAAGTCGAAAATCGTATTCAGCTTTATCATGTGACCTTTCCAAGTCGTCTCGAAAAAAAACTACACGCTTAGGCATTGCTCGCAGCAGATTTGATTTAGAAGTTGATACCGTTGAGATCGAGCATATGACTTCTGCATCCGTGACGTGAACATATCTGAACCATTCCTCCACCTTTAACAATCATCGGAACCATTGGTGCACCACAAGCAGTACATGCGGTTGCACTGCTGAGTTCGGCGTTGCAGTGGGGACAGAAGAAATTGATTATCGTATTTGTTGGAATGTCGAATTCGCTGGATACCTTGTAGCTGCCGTACAGGCTGGAAAGCAACAGCCACCCGTGTTTGTTTTCGAATGACACGATTACTTTGATCGAAGGACATCCATCGACTAAAAAATTGGGATCCATGAGGCTGTGATTGCACCGAACGCAGCTGACCTCTACCGGAAAGATCCGCCTGTCCTTCTCTATGGATATCTTGTCGAGTCTGTCCTTTGCATTCTTCAGAATTTGCTTAACTTTTGTTGTTGAGACCTTGGAGAAGTAATGCCCGTCAACCACGACTATCGGGCCGAGCGCACATGCGCCCAAGCAATTGACCGTTTCCAACGTGAATTCCCTGTCGGTTGTGGTCCCGCCAGACTGGATCCCAAGTTGCCGTTCGAACTCTTCTGCGATCTGCGGCGCACCCCGAACATGACAGGCTGTTCCCATGCACACGGAGATGAGATGTTTTCCCCTCGGACTGAGACTGAATGCTTTGTAGAAGGTGGCGACACCGTAAATATCGACCAGTGAGCGACCTGTTTCTTCTGAAACAATCTTGAGTGCATCGTGGGGGAGATAGCTGTATTTAGCTTGTATATCCTCGAGAATTGATATAAGTCCTCCACGATCTTCTTCGTACTTATTCAGGATCACTCGAACATCTGAGGGTTTCATGCTACTCCCCGCTCTCACTCTCTATGCTCGAATCTGGTTATTGCTGCAGTCTCGGTATCTCATACGGTCTGTCGACATGCGGCGAACCTACCAGCACGGAATTCGATTTATCTATATTCCTCGCAAAACCATATTCCGCCGTTGGTTTTCGTGTGACAGCAGGATTCTCTGTACTCGCAATTCACACAGAGCCCCATTAATTTGATATCCTGCCCGATGGTGTCCGGTTCACGGGAAGGTACAACTGGTTCGTCGCGTACAACCGCCATGTCGGCTCCGGATTCCGAGCAGGATGCGCCCATGCATTCGAATTCTTCGCAGAACTGCTTTGGTTTACCCGGGCTTCCGCAGAATGTGCATTCAGGATAATGCTTGCAGTTGATACAAAGACCGATGCCCGCATCGATTTCGCCTCCGAGGCCGTTGCTTTTCTTTATGTATTCAAACTCTTTCCGCATATCTCTCACCTCCATGTTCGATTCCGCTGTCACCACATCCCAGCAATATGGACAGACCCGCTCGCTGCCATTGTTCCTGCTTAACGGAGAAATCTGTCTCCCGCAATTCGAACAGATCCGCGTCAAGCGATGCCCCCCTGTTAATCGACACCCGGAAATTCCGTGCTTGACTTTCACAGCCATTCAAATGTTATAACAATCGTCGTGCCAACGCAGGTGGTGCAATATTCCTCTGAATTGAGGAGCGCGCTCCGCCACCAGCATCGATTTAATTCATTTTATTACAATAAAATATGAGCACTACAGGTAGGGAATTGTGTTGTGAGCGTGCCCGGTAAGGATGCATGTGGGGAAGGGGAAAGGCGGGGAATTATGAACCGGTGAGGAAATAATCCCCGATTCATACATCGTTCAGGATGGTTCGTCACCCTTTTCCTTCAGTTTCTCACGGAGTGTTTTTCTATCGATATCCAGAATCTTGGCAGCCTTCGTTTTGTTGCCTTTGACGCTCGCAAGAACGTTCCGTATATATTCCGCTTCCACCTCAGCAAGGGTTCTGTTTAGTCCCGTGGTCCTCAAGGCGGAGAACCGCATCAGCGCCGGGAGATCCGGAACCTCTACCTTATCTCCCTCACTCATGACCACAATCCGCTGAATGACATTTTCCAACTCTCTGACGTTTCCCGGCCAATAGTAGTTACTCAAAACATCCAATGCATTGTCGGAAAATTGTAGCGCCGGCTTGCCCATTTCCCTTGCATATTTACCGGAAAAGTAAGTCACCAACGGTAGGATATCCTCACGTCTTTCACGTAAAGGGGGTATATGTATATTTATGACGTTGAGACGGAAAAACAGGTCTTCGCGGAAGGTTCCTTTTTTGATTAACGAATGTAGATGCTTATTGGTAGCAGCAAGAATCCTCACATTCACTTTGCGAGACTTGGTTGCTCCCACCATGTATACTTCCTTGTCCTGCAGCACGCGCATGAGCTTCACTTGCATTGCAAGGCTGGTCTCACTTATCTCATCGAGAAATATAGTCCCACCGTCTGCGGTCTGAAAAAATCCCGCTCGGGTAACGGCAGCCCCCGTAAAAGCCCCTTTGACGTGTCCAAAGAGTTCACTTTCGAGAAGCCCCTCCGGGATGCCTCCACAGTTCACGGGCACGAACGGCGCCGAGGCCCTGTCGCTGTTGTAATGAATGGCCCGTGCCACGAGTTCTTTGCCGGTACCGCTCTCTCCCGTGATAAGAATCGTTGCCGGGGTTGATGCCGCTTTTTGAATTGCATCAAAAACCTCTTGCATGGATACGGATTCACCGATCAGATCGTGTGAAAGCTTGAGTTCAATAGGTGGTTGGGCTCTTGCTGCTCTCCGCACCTGCATTTTTTCAAGGGTTTTCCTTACCGCTGAAAGCAACTCTTCGTCGGTAAAGGGCTTGCTCAAATATTCCTCCGCTCCCGACTTAACCGCTTCGACCGCACCCTCTATCGTTGCGTAACCCGTTATCATCATTATTCCTATATCCTTGTAGTTTTCCCGTACATGCCTGACGAGATCGAGCCCACTGACCTTAGGCATCTTGAGATCGGTGATCACGAGATCGAGCTGAGTTGATTCCAATATGGATATAGCTTCCGATACACCGGGAGCCGAGAACACCCGATATCCTTCGGCTGATAGATTCCTCTCGAGTACCTCGAGTGTATTGGGTGCATCGTCAACGACTAGAATACTCTCGTTTCCGGTTGACCGCGCCAAAGTTATCACTCCTCTTCATTGTCCGTTGCAACTTCTTTTATCGGTAATCGGACCACAAACTTCGAACCTTGCTTGGGCTCGCTCTCCACATCGATGGTACCGCCGTGTGAGCTGACAATCCCATGAACGACGGCGAGCCCCAGCCCCGTCCCTTCATCGACATCCTTTGTCGTATAAAATGGTACGAATATCTGTTTCATAACGTCAGCATCCATGCCTATACCGGTATCTTCGACGACGAGTGAAACGTGATCGTTATCTGCAAGTGTGCTTATTGTGAGTGAACCGCCTTCGGGCATTGCCTGCATCGAGTTAACCGCCAAATTGATAAGTACCTGGTGAAGTTGAGCGGGATCGGCAATGATCAGGGGTAGCTCTTCAGTCAACTTGCGTATGAGTTCTATTCCGGTTTTCGCGCAGCGTGCACCGAGAAAGTAGACTCCTTCTTCTACAATTTGATTCAGGTCACATTTGACTTTCTCCGGCGGCATCTGTCGAGCGAAATACATCAACTTTTTTACGATCTCCCTGGCATGTAATGTGGAGGCGACGATTTTTTCAATATCTTTTTCCGCCTGAGGGGACAGATCATTCCCTTTCATGGCTAATTGAGCGAAGCCCAATATGCTACCTAAGGGCTCATTCAGTTCATGGGCGACACCGGCAGCCAATTGGCTGATCGTGGCCAACCGATCTGCGTGCCTCAATTGGTCTTGAAGTATCGATTCGGCCTCTTCTGCCTCCTTGCGTTCTATGATAAGGGCAACTTCCCTGGCTACGGCATTTAATAGGTTCCGCTCCTCCTTCAGAAAGGGTCCCTCGTAGATGTCGGGTTTATTCTCTGTATATACAACCTCGACGATACCCCTTTGTGTACCACGTACAATTATTCTCGCTGATTGTTTCTGGTCGGATGGACGGAATCTCGGAGTGCAATATGTATTATTGTCAAAAATTATCCTGCTGGATGTGATCTCCGGGTATTGCCCGGCAGGTGGAAGGAACTCCACGATTTTCTGTATCAACAAATCCAGCGATATATTCGGTTGTTCCGCCACCTGTGCGATATTGTACAGGCACGTCAATTCCTTGACACGCTCACGAAGGGCTAACTGGGTGCTTCTGTGAGCTTGCACGACGCCCAGAGTCTGGGCGACTTCTTCCAGTCTATTCACGGTGTCAGCGTTGAAGTAATCACGGCTAGCACTCTTTAAAAGCAAGTACCCTATTTTCTCGTCACCGGTTGTAATCGGTATCAAGGCAAGTGATATGAACGGTTCCTTGACGTCAAGCTTGCGTTCATAATTTTTTCCATTTATTGACAGCTTATAGGAAAATGGGTTATCGCAGTCACCGGTCCAGAAACTGCCATTCTTTGAAAAGTAGGGGGTGGGGCCGTCGATTTCACCACAGAGGACGTCATTGCTCAGTTTTTCCAATGGAGTAATATCTTTTGGTTTGTCTTCGCTTGCGATGCCGTTGAAAACATAGGGTCTTATCTTGAATATTGGAGTTCCATCATGGAATCGTGATGCCGTGCATTTGAGATATTTTTCATCCTGCATTAATGCCAAGTCTACCTCTTCGCATTCAAAAAAATTCAGCAGGAGCTCAGAAGCTCTGCGTAAAAAATCAGAACCGAGACCTGTAAGGTTGACCAAATAGATGATCTGCTGTGATAGCTTGTAGATATCTTCCGGTTTTCTATTTTGGGGTGTTGAGGGTTTTCCTGTATTCATCTCTTCTGTACTCGCACGTAAATCTATTAATTGCGTCTATTCGATTACAATATATACAAACCGCAAAGATCCATTACTCGAAGTCCATCTCAAAACTGTAGACCCCGTCGTTCAGTTTTATACGTGTCTTGAGGTCCGCCTTGCGGAGCACGTGCTGCATCGCCCTGTTCTCAGCGAGCACCTCGGCTGTGAAGCCGGATATACCGTGCCTGCGTGCGAGGATTATCAGATAGTTCAGTAGAAATGTGCCGATGCCCCGCCTCTGCCACTCGTCACGGACGGTGAACGCCACCTCGGCGCGGTTCGTTTGAGGATCTAGGTAGTAGCGTCCAACGGCGATGATCTCCTCCCCATGCGCCTCCGGCAGGGTGCCGACTATCGCCACGTCGCTCCGATGATCGATGTAGACAAAGTCCTGAATCTCCTTTTGCGGAAGCTGCTTCATCGGGCGCATGAATCTGTAGTATACCGTCTGCTGGGAGAGTGCATAGAAGAGTTCCTTCATCCGAGGCATGTCGGTAGGGTGGATCGGCCTGAAATTGATTACCGTGCCATCGTCGAGGAGCATCGATGTCCGCACATCCTCGGGACCCACGGCGATCCTGCCCTCGACGCCGGCAAGCTCGCGTCGCACGTATTTTGCTTCTATCGCTTGTTTCAGGAGCTCCTCCCTAAAATCTGGATGTGCGATACTGATGAGCGCCAGCGCCCTTTCCTGGACGGACTTTCCGTGCAGGTACGCGACGCCGTACTCCGTGACCACGTAATGTACATCGCCCCGTGAGGTCACCACCCCCGCACCTTGGCTCAGGTGTGCAACGATACGAGAAACAGTTCCCTTTTTGGCGGTTGAGGGTAAGGCGATGATCGCCTTGCCGCCGTGTGAGCGTGCGGCACCCCGGTTGAAGTCCACCTGCCCGCCTATACCCGAATAGAAGCGGGTTCCGAGCGAGTCCGCACAGACCTGGCCTGTCAGATCGACCTCGAGTGCGACATTGATGGCAACCATTCTGTTCTGAGAGCCGATAACGAATGGATCGTTCACATACTCAGTGGGACGAAAGCTGAAAAGGGGATTGTTATCGATATAGTCATAGAGCTTGCGGGTTCCTACACAGAAGCTGGCGACGATCTTGCCGCGATCCACCGACTTTCGTTCCCCTGTTATTGCACCCGCTTCTATTAAGTCTATGATCGCATCCGTGAACATCTCTGTGTGAATGCCGAGCTCCCGTTTATCCCTGAGAAAGTCCAGGACCGATTGTGGAATTCGGCCGATACCGATTTCGATCGTGGCCCCGTCGTCGATGAGCGAAGCGACGTGCTGTGCTATGGAGGAGGTAACCTTGGTGGGCTTCGGAGGCTTGAGCTCGAGGAGTGGTGTATCGACCGGTACCAGGATGTCCATGTCCCAGTTGATGTTCAGAAAGCTGTCTCCCAGGGTGCGGGGCATCTGGGGATTCACCTGGGCGATGACGAGTGATGCGTTTTCCGCTGCACTCTTTACGATATCAACCGATATCCCGAGGCTGCACCTCCCACGTTCGTCTGGTGGGGATACCTGTATCAGGGCAACATCGAGGGGAAGCTTTCCCGAGCTGAAGAGGCCCGGAATATCGGAGAGAAATATCGGTGTGTAGTCACCGAAACCTTCCTGGATGATGTCCCGGACATTACTGGCGATAAAGAAACTGTTCACGCGGAAGTAGCGTGATAGCTCCTTCTCTGCGTACGGGGCGCTCCCCATCGTCAGGAGGTGGACTATCTCTGTATCGGCGAGCTCGCCCGATCTCTTGGTCAAGGCTCTCACAAGCTCCTGGGGCTGCCCGCAGGCCGTACCGATGAATACACGTTGACCGGGACGTATGTGGGATACGGCCTCCTCGGGGGTCATGACGATGTTACCGTATCTCTCCTGCCAATCGGTATCGTAGCCGTGCTCGATCTGTTTGCTCATTCTGCGATCCTCTGTTCTGCGAGTGTGATCCGGGCGTCCGCCACCGCAGGTTCGGTGCCTATTTCGCCGACTATCAATGGATTGATGTCGAGCTCTGCGATCTGGGGGAAGTCCGTTGCGAGCTGGCTCAGTCTCTGAAGCGTACCCGCGACCGCCTTGAGATCCACACCGGCGTGGCCGCGGGCTCCCTTGAGCAGTGCGTACGAACGTGTGCCCATGAGCATCTGGAGGGCCTCGTCAGCTGTGATGGGGGCGAGATGGAATGTCACATCCTTCATGACCTCGACGAATATCCCGCCCAGGCCGAACATCAACATCGGACCGAACTGCGGATCGCGTTTCATGCCGATGATGACTTCCCTGCCCGGTGTGCACATTGTCTCGACATAGATCCCATCCAGTCTCGCATCGGGGATCTTCCTCTTGATCCGCATCATCATGAGGTCGAAGGCATCCCGCACCTCCTCGGCGTCGGAGATGCCCAGCCGGACGCCCCCTATATCCGATTTATGCACGGCATCAGGTGAGGATATCTTCATAACGACCGGATACCCCACCCCGCCTGCAACCTCCACCGCTTCCTCGACGGTTGTGCAGAGGCGTCCAGCCGGTACGGAGAAGTCATATGCACCCAGAATCTCCTTTGCCTGTGCCTCATTTACTTGGAGCCTGCCGATGCGAAGATGCCGTGCGATGATCCGTTCGACGCGACGGCGGTTAACCGGAAAGCGCGTTACCACGCGGGGGGGACGCTGCCTCCACTTGGCGTAGTCCACCATTGCCTTGAGTGCCGCTATCGCCCGCTCGGGTGCAGGATAATCGGGCAGGCTCGAGGCAACGAACTCCTGCCTGGCCGGCATGACGTCCTTGCCGCCCATGAAAGCGGCGAGCACCGGTTTCGGTGGTGATGCGGGGTCGACTTCTACCATGCGGACTCGCTCGAGGACGGTGCGTGCGGTTTCGGCCGGGCTCGTCATTGCCTGGGGCGCAAGGATAACGATAATCGCATCGACCGACTCGTCTTCCTGCGCCGCCTTGACGGCCATGGCGTAGCGCTCGGGATCGGCGTCACCGAGAACGTCGATGGGATTGCCGACACTGGCCGCAGCTGGAAGCTTGGCCTTGAGCGCTGTTGCGGTCCCCTCCCCGAGTGTTGCGACGTGCAGGCCCATGTTCTCCACGGCGTCTGCCGCCATGATCCCGGGCCCCCCGGCATTCGTAATGATTGCCACACGGTCACCCTTCGGGAGTGGTTGCATAGCTAGCGCCGTTGCATAGTCGAAGAGTGCCTCGAAGGTCTCCGCCCTAATGACACCAGAGCGTTTGAAGGCGGCGCCGTAGGCGATGTCGGCGCCGGCGAGGCTCCCGGTATGGGATGACGCTGCCTTGCCGCCCGAGGCAGTTGTGCCGGCCTTCATGATCACTATCGGTTTTATAGCAGCGGCCGCCTCGGCCGCCCTCACGAATGCATCTCCTGATGCGATACTCTCGAGGTAGCCGGCGATGACCTTGGTCTCGTCGTCGTCGGCGAAGGCGGTGAGAAAATCTGTCTCGTCGAGGTCGGCCTTGTTACCGATGCTGACGAGCTTGGCGAGCCCCAGATCCCTGCCTGCTGCCCAGTCCAGGATCGCCGTGCACAGGGCTCCCGATTGGGAGATGATCGAGATATTTCCTTTATCCGGCATGCGGTTCGCAAAGGAGGCGTTCATCTTGTGATGCGTGTTGATGAGACCCAGGCAGTTGGGTCCCATGAGCCGTACACCACGGGATGCACACAGTTCGGTGATTTCACGTTCCAGAGACGCTCCTTCCTCTCCGACCTCCTTGAATCCCGCCGTGATGATGACGACGGCCCGGGCTCCGGCCCCGATCGCTTCCCGTACCGCATCCTTCACCGCCATCAGCGGTACGACAATCACTGCGAGGTCTATTTTCCCCCCGTACTCTTCGAGGTTCCTGTAGACCGTGACACCCAGTATCTCCCCGCCCGCCGGATTAACGGGGACAACTTCGCCCTGGAATCCGGCATCCACGAGATTGGCTAGTATCGCATGGCCGACCTTGCCGGGTTTTCGCGATGCCCCGATAACGGCAATTGAAGCGGGTGTTAACAGTTTTTCGAGCATGAATGCGTATACTTCCTCCCGGTTCGGATGCAGGATATCTGCACGTGTAATCAAATAACCGGTATGACTTCAACAGAACAGTCTATATTCCCGCAAGGGCTTGTCAATCGGCGTCTCCAGTGTCGCCGCCGTGTGTGGCGGTCTAGTGTGACGGCACATCGATCGCAATTTATACAAGGGTCGGGCTATTGCCCGTTCTTCTGCAGGATTACCAACAGTGCTCCCCCTGTATTACTCGTTTTTAAGACGGTTAGGGTCAGATATGTTTTGGGATTATCCGGTGTCCTAAAGGCGGCCTTGTATGTTATCGGAACGCCGGAGTCACCGTGTTCTCTGCGCCGGATGAAGTCCCGTATCAGGTCGATCGACTCTTCATTGAGAATCTCGACGATCGGCAACCCTTCGAACTCGTCGATCTCTCTTCCGAATAGATCGGCCAGGAGCCCATTTACCATCACTATCTTCTGCCCTTTGTAGAATGCGGCCATCTCTCCGCATTCCGCAAGCGCATCCAACAGGTTCTTCATACGCTGCATGGTATTTCCTCCTTGCCGTTGCGCTCATGGGTGTCGTGCGGAGTTTTTCGCATTTGAAACGAAACATACATTCGTTCTTTTCTTCACTCTATTCGAGTTCCGCCCCATAGTAACGCTATGTAATAATGCAACGGCTTCTATACGCCGGCACTCCTGATCGTTCTCTTATCGATCAGCGCCACCACGATGAAGGTTGCGAGACTCACGATCCAGGTGAAATATATCGGGTGCGGAAGACCAATTCCACTGAAGAAGGCGGGGATGCCGGGAAAGATCAGCCAGAGGACAAGGGCGGCCATCGACATGAGCAGGGTCCACATGGCATGCCCCCGCCTGCATACTCCAGGCCAGAAAAGGGTCATCAGCGTCACCAGGGTGTAGGCGGTTGTCAGACAGAGGCCGATCAGGAGCGTTTTGAGTATCCCCGATACCGAGACGGCGAGCAGGTATGTGATGACGCTCAGGGCAAGAACCGCGATACGGGATATGATCCGTTCCTTCCGTTCCGTAAGGTCCGGGGCTATGAATCGCTTGATGAGATCCCCCACGACCAGTGTTGCGCTGCCGACGAGCAGGGCTGATGCGGTCGATACATCTGCAGCCCAGAGACCTGCCAGGATGACACCTGCGACGACGGGGCTTAGGCCGAGCACGGTCCGGGGGAGGGCTTCGGTCGGAATGATTCCCGGATGCAGAACCGCAGCGGCAAGGCCGATAACGGCGCTGATGAATCCCACGGGCAGGATTATCAGCCCGCCCAGAATGAATCCTCTCTTTGCGGATGTGGAATCCTTGGCAGCGAAGCTGATCTGGGCTATTGACTGGACGGAAAAGACGGTCGTGCACATGACAATGAACCAGGCGATGACGATGCCCCAGCCGATTGCTCCAAGATCGAAGCCGCCGTGTCCATCGGGAAGCTGTGCGACGAGCTCGCCGAATCCGCCGACCTTTCCCACAACCAGAAAAGCCCCCAGTAAGACACCTGCATAGATGAGGATCACATTGATGATATTCGTGAGCCCCGCGGCCCAGAAACCGCCGATCAGCGTTATCCCTACAAATACGATTGCAGTAACGAGCATTCCCGACTGGAAGTTGAAAACGCCGGGGAGGAGGGAGGAGAGGATGGCACCGCCGGCCACATACTGTAATGACGTTATAACGATCTGAAGGGCAAGCTGCCCGAGCACTCCGACACCCCGTCCCGACACGCTGTAGTATCGTTCGAATAACTCGGGGATGGTCGTCACTTCCAGACTGCGGTACCGCTCCGCTGCAATGAGACCGACCAGGATCGCCCCGGCGGCCCATGCTGCGTTATACCAGCCTGCCGATAGCCCGGAGGTGTACGCTCGCTCGGCAACCCCGATTGTGGAGGCACCGCCGACTGCCAGGCCGGTGAGGAGAGGGGCTACGACCCAATAGGGGAGGTTTCGTCCCGCCAGGAGGTAGGCGATCATGCCGCCGCGGCTGAGACGGCGAGTGGCCCACGTGACCACAAACAGCAGGACGATGTATAGACAAACGATTACGAACGGAATTGTTTTCATCTATACAATCTTGATCCGGGCATCGACGACAACGGCGCCCTTTCCCTTTTCGAAGGCCAGGATGGGATTTATATCCATCTCGCCTATCTCTGCAAGGTCGGAGCCGAGCTGCGAGAGACGAATAAGTATCTCGGCAAGTTTGTCGATATCCACGGACTTCTCTCCCCTGACGCCCTTCAGGACGGGATAGCCCTTTATCGACTCGATCATGTCGTAGGCGCTTTCCGAGGAGAGAGGTGCCAATCTGAACATGACATCCTTCATGGTTTCCACGAATACACCGCCGAGGCCGAACATCATCGTGGGGGCCAGTCCTTCATTCCCCATGATCCCCACGATCACTTCCTTTCCGCCCTTCATGTACTCCTGAAGGATGAAAGCAGGCTTATCCTTCTGGAACTTCTTGGCCATCTTCTTGAATGCTGTCAAGAGCGAGGCCTCGCTCTTGAGGTTGAGCGCGACCCCTCCTGCATCCGACTTGTGAACGATCGTTTCCGCATCGACCTTCAGAACGCACGGGAATCCTATCCTTTTCGCCGCGTTCTTGAGCTCGCTTTCCTTCGTGATCCTAACCGTCTTTACGGCAGGGATCCCGTAGCAGCTCAAGAGATCGAAAACATCGTCCTGCGGGATGAATTTCCCTTTTCCCTTGTACTTCTTTACGATGGACTTCGCTTTTTTCTTGTCGCTCTTGTATTTCTTGTACGTCGGTGCTTTTCTCGCGCTCACCTTTCCGTATTCGGTCATGGCGGAGAGCGTTCTTGCCGCCGTTTCGGCAAAATCGTAGACGGGTACACCGCCATCCCTGATGAGGCGGATCACATTCTCCCATTTCTCGATGGTCATGACCTGGCAGACAATCGGTTTCTTCGAGGTTTTCCCGAGCTCCCCGAGCTTCCTGGCGATCCCCTCGCAATCCACGAATGGCGCCGTAACGAAGACGAGGAGAACCGAATCGATATTCGGATCATCGAGCAGGGCCTCTACCGTTCCGCCGTACTGCTCGGGGCCCGCCGTTGCGACTACATCAACCGGATTCGATATGATGGCTTCCTTGAAGACGAGCTCACTCAGGATCTTCTTGGTCTTCGGGCTCAGCTTCGCCAGCTTGAGACCTGCCGACATCGCTTCGTCCACGGCGATGATCGCCGGTCCCCCCGTGTTGGTCACGATCACAACCTTGTCACCCTTTGGAACGGGCTGGTTGGAGAAGCCAATGGCGGCATCGATCATATCCTCCTGTGAGTGGAAGCGGAGCACCCCGCTCTTCTCGAAGATGGCGTCCGTCAGAGTGTCCTGTTCCATGAGGGAACCGGTGTGCGAGGCGACGGCCACCGCACCCTCGGACGTTCTTCCCGTCTTGAGGGCCAGGATCGGTTTCTTCGGAGTAACCCGGCTCGCCACTTCGAGGAACCCGGCGGGATCCTTGAGTGTTTCGATATGCACCATGATGACCTTTGTCTCCTCATCCTGCCCGTAGTAGTCGATGATCTCGTTCATGCTCACGTCCGCCTCGTTGCCGAAGCTCGAGTACATCCGTATCCCCTTCCCGATGTTGTACAGGTGGAGCTTGAGCGTTTCACCGACACCGCCGCTCTGGGCGACGATGGATATATTTCCGGGGCTCATGGGAACGAATGTGAAGTTCGCATATACAGAGACCTCCGGATCGGAGTTCTGGATACCCTGCGAGTTCGGACCGTAAATCCGCATTCCGTACTTGTGGGCGATCTCGACGATCTGCTTCTCCAGCGCGAGCCCTTCCTCACCGACCTCCTTGAAGCCCGCCGTGTGCACGATGGCGAACTTCACGCCCTTCTTGCCGCAGTCCTCCAGGACGTAAGGAACGATTGTATTCTTGATCGAAATGTTGACGAGATCCACCTCGCCGGGAATTTCCGAAACGGATGCATACGCCTTGAAGCTCTTGATGTAAGGTGATTTGGGATTGACCGGGTAGATCGGTCCCTTGAAATCGTGGTCGAGTAGGTTCTGCATCACGATATGACCGATGCTCAATGGATTGTTCGAAGCGCCGACAATTGCCACAGATCTCGGTCTGAATAGTGCGTCAAGCATCGTTATCCTCCTTCTTCTTCCAAGGCGTAGAGGGCGGCCCCGAGGGCGCCGGTATACTGGGGCAGTGACGGCACGAAGATCTCTTTCCCTATCTTTTCGCTGAACATCTGCACGAAGAAGGGATTGTGCGCAACCACACCCCCGCTCATGACGATATTTCCGTCCAGGGGATCCATCTCCAGAGCTCTCTTGATGACGGCCCCGAAGATGCCCTTCACCAGATCTTCGACTTCCACTCCTTCCCTGATCTTGGTCAAGATCTCCGTCGCCGTGAACACGGTGCAGTAACTCCCGAGCTGTGTCTCTTCTTTGGCCTTCACGGCGAGCCCGTCGAGCTTCCCGATCGGTATCTTGAGACGATTGGCTATCTCTTCGAGAAAGGCACCGGTTCCCGCGGCACATTTGCGGTTCATCTTGAAGCTGATCCTCTTCCCCGAATCATCGACTTTTATGATCTTGCTGTCCTGCCCGCCGATATCGATGAGAGTATGGGCGTGGGGGAATTCCTGAAAGCTCCCTTTTGCGTGACAGCTTATCTCGGTCTTCGTAGAGTCGGCGAACTGAACGTTCCTTCTGCCGTACCCCGTGGAGAGAACAAAACTCTTGTTTTCATCCACCACCCCGACCCCGGATTTGGCATCCTCGAAGGCCTGTTCGGCCGCCACCTCGAAATCGGCGCCCGAATCGTTCACCGAATATCCCAGGATCTCTTTCTTTCCATTGATGATGATCGCTTTGGTCGTTGAAGCGCCAACATCAATTCCTGCAAAGTATTTCATCTTCCGATGGTTCTCTACGCGGTTGCTTCCGTCACACTCTCATTGACCGGCGGGGTAGTCCCTATGGGCCGGGAGGTTATTTCGCTTCCAGCTGCTCGATAAAGGCTTCGATGTTGGTCTTCGCCTGTTCCTCGGAGTAGCAGCGCAGATCGTTCAGGTCCCCGTTGATAGTCAGGGATGGGATTTTCAGCTTCTTCTGGAGCCTCTCGGGCATCCCGTAGCGGTTGTTTGAATTATTCGGGCACGTCTTGGAATCATGGAATAGAATTCCATCTAGCTTGTACTTGTTGATCATCCCCTCGATGTACTTCTCCTTGAAGTTCTCGTCCCTGACAATGAATATCTCCGTGTACGCACGCGCCATGCTCGTAAACGGATCGTCGGGATCGAATGCATCGAAGATCCAGCTATTGCAATAGGTCGATGCGATGACTGCGGTCTTGAGGTCAATGAAGAACTCGGCGAGGTCCCTCAGTTTTCCCCAGATCGGCATCCCTTCCCAGTAGATCCGGTACTTCTCTTCCTCAACGGCACCGTCCTTCTGGGCAACCTTCCCCTCGAGTTCCTCGAGCAGCAGCTTGTAGTATTCGATCGCCGTTTCGCTTCCCCTCAGGACAACGGCGGGTCCCATATGGATGGTTTCATCGAAGAAACTGATGGGAGCGGGGACGGCCGTATTCGTCTCGAGGACCTTCTTCCACAGCTTCGTACAATCGCGTGAAAGGCCCACGAAATGCTTGAACTTGTCTATGTCGAACTTGTTTCCCGATATCTGCTCGAGCGTCGGTATGAGATCCTTGATCTGTCCGACGATCGCCTCGAGATGGTAGTCGTGTATCTCCCCGATGTTGCGGTAGGTGGTGATACCGATGGAGGGGACATTGAGCTCCTTGGAATACCAGTTGAACCACTCCTGGACGTCACGGCACTGATTGGTATTGTATACGAGCACATCGGGTTTCGGTACTCCCTCGATCCCCTCGTACGCACGCGTGAGGGGGGTTTCACCCTTGATAAAAGCCCCGACGTCACTTGTCAGATAGGAACAGATATCCGGTGAATAGCCGATGGCGTTGGCGACGGGGATGTAGTCGTTGGCGGTGCGTGTGGAACCCAGGATGGCTCCGTGGTTCTCCGGATAGTACACGAGAAATCCCATACTCAGAAGGAGCTCGGCCGGTCCGACGCTGGTGCACCATGCGATCTTCGGCGATCCTGCCTTTGCAGCGTTGTTCAGCTCGTAGAAGTAGTCGGCCATAATCTTTCTCATATGGCCTGCGGACTGTATTTTCTTTATCTTGGATTTTTTCTTCTCCTTCTTCTCGGCCATTTCTCTCCTCCTTCGACAAAAGCTGCGGCTGGTCTTCGTGGTCTCTCTTTGAGTTGCAACGTTAACGGAAAGTCGGTACAACGTTTCCGTTTAGAGCAAAGACAGTATCAGCTATACCGTAACAAGTCAAGGGACATTCAGGCCCGCCACTTGATGTTTGACCCATTCTATCAACTATGTTATAAGCTGTTAGTAATTTATGAACTCCGGCGATCGCATATACGCAGTCGTCCTTGCGGGCGGAACGGCCTCACGCTTTGGTCGGCTAAAGCAGGTCGAGCCGGTCGACGGCTCATGCCTCCTCGGTGTCGTGGTCCAAAGTGCCGTGAGATGCGAGGGAATAGATAGGGTCATACTCGTTCTCGGGCATGAGGCGGATGCGGTACAAAGCGCGCTCGGGAGGATCGCCGAGAACGACAAGCTGGAAATCGTTGTAAATAAAGATTACAGAAAGGGAATGAGCACGTCGCTGCGTGCCGGGCTCGGGAGGGCGCAGGCGGGTGGCTGCGATGCGGTGGTGTTTCTTCTCGGGGATATGCCGATGATAGATACCGATCTGCTCGATACCGTAATTACCGGGTATAGATCGTCGGGCAGCGGGCTCTGTTATGTCAGGGCGGGGGATCACGCGGGTCATCCTATTATCGCCCGGAGGGACCTCTTCGACGAATTCATGAAGGTCAGTGGGGATGTCGGGGGACGGGATGTTGTGCGGGAGAATGCAGAACGGGCCATGGCGGTGGATGTCGGTGAGCGGGGCATAGCATGTCAACTGGATATCAACGATCCGGAGGACATGAAGGCCTATCTTTCACGATGCAGGGAGCATCATGTTTCATAAGTTCTACCAGGACCTGGCGGGATTTCTGAAGGAGCACGGAACACTTGCCGTTGCAACGGTGATCGAGACGGAGGATTCGACCCCCAGGGAGACAGCCGCGAAGATGATCGTATTCCCGGACGGCTCGATCTACGGGACCATCGGCGGGGGTGGGCTGGAGCAGAAGGTGATCGAAGATGCGTTGGAAGCGATGGAGAGCGGGGAGAGCTTCACGAAGAGGTACAATCTGAAGAGCACAGACGAGGGGGGATTCGGGCCCATCTGCGGCGGCACGCCGTCCGTGTACGTCGAGGTGATCAGATCCCCGGAGACGATCCTCCTGTGCGGGGGAGGCCATATCGCAAAAGCGTTGGCGCCGATGGCGACGGCGCTTGATATGAACCTGATCGTTGTCGACGAGCGTACAGAGTATGCCTCGAAGGAACGGTTTCCCGGTGCGATGAAGATTGTGCGTACTGCTCCGTCGGATCCGGAGCTCAAGCACCTGGTTACGCCGTCTACATATATCGTGATCCTCACCCACAGCCACGAGCACGATAAGGATGCGTTGAAGAATCTCGTTTCCACCGATGCGGCGTATATCGGAATGATAGGAAGCAAGAAAAAGGTTACGACGATCATGCGGGAGCTGGAGGGGGAAGGGGTATCCGCAGAAGCCCTCGACAGGGTATTCAGCCCGATCGGGCTCGATATCGGAGCAGAAACACCCGCTGAACTCGCCGTCAGCATCCTCTCCGAGATCATCCATGTCAAACGAAAGGGCTCTTCCTCTCCGATCAGCATGAGGATGACACTACCTGAGGAAGTGAACAGGAAATGAAACGGAATGAAGCCAGGATCGCGCCCCGTGTTCTGGTGCGAGGGGCCGGGGATTTTGCAACGGGTATCATCCACCGGCTCCACAACTCGGGATTCGTGATCGTGGCGACGGAGATCGAGAAACCCCTCGCCGTACGCAGGGGGGTCGCCCTCTCCGAAGCAGTATACGAGCGGACATATACGGTCGAGGGTGTCACTGCGGTGCTCGCGGCACCGGATGAGACCGGACGGGTTTTGGAGGAAGGCAAGGTACCGCTCGTTATCGATCCCGATGCGGATATTCTCGAGAGGGGTTTCGATATCGTCGTGGATGCGCGGAGTGCCAAGAGAAACCTCGGCACAACAATCGACGACGCACCGATCGTGATTGCAATCGGCCCCGGCTTCGAGGCGGGGACCGACTGTCATGCGGTCGTCGAGACGCTGCCCGGAGAGGGGGTCGGGCGCGTCATATACGAGGGCTCGGCGGCAGATGACACGGGGTACCCGGGACACCTGAAGAGGTCATTACCCTGCACGTGCGCATGCAACTTCGATGATGCAGCGGATCTATTGCTTCGGGCACCGGCGGCAGGGAACTTCCTCGTGGCTAAAGATATCGGTTCGGTGGTAGAGAAGGGGGATACCGCCGGATGGATTTTGGCAGAAGGGCAGGCGAAAAGAGCGGTGAAATCGCATGCCAAGGGGATGGTCAGGGGGATCATCAGGGATGGCACGCCGGTCGATAAGGGGATGAAGCTCGGGGACATCGATCCAGTCATGGAACGGGACCGCTGCTACACGATCGCCGAGAAGTCGCGGGCGGTCGCGGGAGGAGTGCTCGAGGCCTGCATGACGCTCTTTTCCGGAAGAGGAATGATCGGGAGCCGGCCCGCCGGATCCGACTGAAGAGAGGCAAATCATATGCATATCCCGGATATCCGGCTTCACGAACCTCGGACGATCGCCGAGGCCTGTGAACTGCTGAACAGATACTGCGATATCTCGAAGGTCCTGGCGGGGGGCACCGACCTTCTCGTCGACCTGAAGCAGGGCCGTATAACGGGGATCGAACACCTCGTCTCTCTGCGAAATATCGACGGTCTCGAATCAGTCGAGGAGACCGGTGAGGCGATCAGGGTAGGTGCCCTGGTTACCCTCAATCAAGCTTCGGGGAACGAAACGATACGGAAGTTCTTCCCGGCGATGATCGATACGATCGGATCGATGGCCGCCTACACGATACGGAATGTGGCCACCGTTGTCGGGAATATCGCCGGGGCCGTGCCGTCTTCTGATCTGGCACCGTTCTTCGTCGTCGCCGGAGGTGAAGCGGAGCTCTCGAACGGCGAATCGCAGCGAAGGATGAAGGTCGAGGATTACATACTCGGACCGCGGGAGACGGCGTGCGGCGAGTATGAAATACTGACCCACCTCTTGATCCCGAAACCACCGCCTCGCACGGGGATATCGTATCAGAAGTTCATGCTCCGGGAGGCCAATGCCCTGGCGGTCGCCGGCGTGGCGGCACGGCTCACCTTGGCCGGCAGTATCGGGGGCGGTGGAGGCGCCGGAGGGGGACGAGATGTCGGTGGCGTTGGGGGTACAGGTGGCACCGGTGGCGATGGAGGTACTGGAGATAAACGAGGTACCGGGGGTGATAGGAGCACAAGGGGCACCGGTGACGGCGAAGGCGGCATCATGGATAGCTGTATCGCAATGACCGCAGTCGCTCCCAGGCCGGTGATCGCACGGGAGGCCTGTGCGTTCCTCGAAGGCAAGGAACCTTCGAAAGAGGTCTTCAGGGAGGCGGCGGCGATCGCCCGGGAGTCAGCGCGGCCGATTACCGATATCAGGGGTACGAAGGAATACCGTTTTGACCTGATAGAGGTCTTGACCGAACGGACACTCGAAGAAGCACTGTCACGGGCTAGGGGTGAGTGAAAGCATCTAACCGCGAAAAGAAAAGAGGCATAAAAAACTCATATCCATTGAAAAGAGAAACGAATTGACATGAAAAGTTTGGATGAGTCCAGATACGGAAATATAACACTCAGCGTCAACGGCCGGATCTACAACGTATCGGTCAGGGATAACGAGACCCTGCTCGATGTGCTGCGGGACAAGCTCCGCCTGACCGGCACGAAGAAGGGATGCGATCTCGGAGTCTGCGGCGCATGCACGGTCCTTGTTGATGGCGAGCCGATGAATAGCTGCCTCCTTCTCGCCTCTATGATGCAGGGACGGGAGATCACGACCATCGAGGGCATCGCTGAAGACGGCCGTCTGCATCCGGTGCAGCGTGCATTCGTGCGGGAGGGGGCTATCCAGTGCGGATTCTGCACACCGGGTATGATCGTCTCCGCCAAAGCGTTGATCGATAGGAATCCAGATCCATCGGATGAGGAGATAAAAGATGCGCTCTCGGGCAACCTGTGCCGATGCACCGGTTATACAGGCATCATCCGGGCGGTTAAGAACTGGAAGAAGTACGTGAAGGCCGAGGGCGCAGGTAAAAACACCGGCGTTCAAGACGATGTGAAACGGTATGAGACAGTCGGGCGAAGCGTTCCCCGGGTGGATGCGGTGAACAAGGTGACGGGGAAGGCGATGTACACCGCAGACTATCATTTCCAGAACATGCTCCACGGAAGAATCCTGGGAAGCACCGTACCCCACGGAAAGATCAAGAGGATCGACACCTCGAAAGCCGAAGCGCTGCCGGGGGTCGTGTGTGTCATCACCGGCAAGGATGTTCCAGATGTGAAGTATGGGGTCTCGCCGGCACGCTACGACGAGCATGTCCTCGCAAAGGACACGGTACGGTATATCGGTGACGAGGTGGCGGCCGTTGCGGCCGTCGACGAGGAGACGGCTGACCGGGCGCTCGGGCTCATCGACGTGGCGTACGAGGAGCTGCCGGCGGTCTTCACACCGAAGGAGGCGATCAAGGAGGGTGCGGTCCGGATTCACGAGGGCAAGCGCTTCAGGAACAATATAAACACATCGGTGGATCATCACTTCGGTGATGTGGAGCGGGGGTTCGAAGAGGCCGATTACATCAGGGAGGAGACGTTCGTCGGCAACCACACCTATCAGAACCCCATGGAGCCCCATGCCGCCATTGCGTACTGGGACCAGCACGATAGGCTCAATCTCTACACGGCGACCCAGGTGCCGCATTATGTACACTACATGCTCGCACACGTTTTTAAGATCCCCCTGGGGCGGATAAAGGTGATACGGCCCACCGTCGGCGGCGGCTTCGGGGGGAAGGCGGAGACAACGCCGCTGGACCTCTGTGCAGCGATCCTTTCGAGAATAACGGGACGGCCGGTGAAGATGGTCTACACGCGCAAGGATATGTTCCATCATGGCAGGGGACGGCACAAACAGCACATGAAGTTCAGGCTCGGTGTCAAGAAGGATGGCACGATCACCGCCTTCGACAGCACCATACACCTCGATGGCGGCGCCTATACCTCCTTCGGTGTCGTTACCGCCTACTATGCCGGGAGCATGATTCCCACCCTGTACCATATCCCGAACTACCGGTACCGGGGCTACCGCGTCTACACGAACAAACCCGCGTGCGGAGCATTCCGGGGGCACGGGGTCCCACAGCCGCGCTTCGCCTTCGAGTGCCTCCTGAACATGGTGGCCGACGAGATCGGGATCGATCCCATTGCGATCAGAATGAAGAATGCAATGGATAGAAACACGAGGACCTGTAACGACCTCGATATCAGGAGCTGCGAATTCAAGGCAACCTTGGAAGAGGTGCGGAAAAAATCAGGGTGGAAGAAGAAGTACGGTAAGCTCCCGTCCGGCAAGGGGATCGGTATCGGAGCCGGGGGGTTCGTCTCGGGGGCCGGATATGCGATCTACCGCGGCGAGGTGCGGATGTCCCACGAGAAGACGCCGAAGACGTTTGTTAAGAAAGCGGTCTTTCCTCATGGGAATGCGATGGTGAAGGTTCTCGAGGACGGCATGGCCGTCGTTCTCTTCATCGGCGCCGCGGAGATAGGACAGGGAGCTGAAACGGTCCTTAGCCAGATGTGCGCCGAAGCCCTCGGAATCCCCCTCGAGCGTGTATATATCCGGGCGGAGGATACGGATATCAGCCCGGTCGACCTTGGGGCGTATTCCTCCAGGGTGACACTGATGGGGGGAAACGCCGTCGTGATGGCCTCACGTGCGGTGGTGAAGAAGCTGCTTCCCATCGCCGCGGAGACGTTACAGTGCAAGCCTTCAGAGCTCATTGCGAAGGACGGTAAAATCCTTCGCGAGGGTGATCCGGGGAAAAACTTGGACTGGGCGGAAGCGGCCCGGATCTATTTCAACGAGAAGGGACCGTTGGTGGGAACCGGTTTCTACAAGCCGCCCGCAGGCCTTGGAGGGGACTACAAGGGGGCGGCCGTGGGAACGAGCCCGGCCTATTCGTTCGGAAGCTCGGTCTGTGAACTGTCCGTGGACCTCGAGACCGGTAAGATCTCTCTCGAAAGGTTCACCGACTACCATGATTGCGGCACGCCGATCAATCCCATGGCCGTCCACGGCCAGGTGGAGGGGGCGATCGTCATGGGGGTCGGTGAGACCGTCATGGAGGATGTGGTCTACGACGAACGGGGCGGTATCGTCAATCCGAACCTGCACGAGTATCTCCTTATGACCATAAAGGACACGCCGGAGATCTTCAGCGGGATCGTCGATTCCTACGAACCCGAGGGGCCCTTCGGAGCGAAGGAGATCGGCGAGGGATCGACCCTCCCCGTTCTCGGGGCCGTAGCACATGCAATCGCCAATGCCACCGGTGTCTGGATACGGGAGCTGCCCATCACACCGGAGAAGATCCTGAAAGCTCTGAAGGAAAAGGAGCGCATGAGGCGGGGGGGCATTCAGGAAAAGCCGAGAGGATTATGGCAGGAAGGCAAACCATCACCTCCCTATAAACGGAAACCCGCCCGCGGAAAGAAGGCGGTCGATCCCAAAAAACTCTTCGGCAAGAAATAGAGTTTTTTCAATCCCATCCACATAATCTATTACAAATTATAAACTTTGACTTGTAATTGTACCTGTGATATAATCCCCTCCGTTATCAAATACGGCACAGAAGCTGTGTGATCGGAGAATTGCAGGGGACGTATTGCATTCGTCCCTGACTTTTATTCAATTCCGATTCGGCAGCTTGACGAACGATCAGAGTTATCCAAAACAAAACAGATTTTTCAGCGTCTGTTTGCGCAGAAGGGGGATATAGCAAGAAGAGAGCGCTGATCTCTATCCTGGTTTGTTTCTTTCTCAGTACAGCTGCACATGCAGGGGATCCCGATCCGACGTATTCTACACTGCTTCCATGGGATGACTATAATCACCCTTTGGTAAGTCCCGGGATCGGACTCGACACGGTTACGGTAACCGTCCGTGATGCCTCGAACAACCCGTGCCCGTATGTTCTCGTAGAGGTCGATGTATCGGATTGCAGCGGTCTCTGCATTGACACACCGAATGGTCTGAGTGCTGTGACCGATAGTAACGGTGTGGCCTACATAGATGCGCGGGTCGGCGGCTGCGATGCATGTAATGTCGTGGTGAGGGCCGATGGCATCACTATCAGAACGTACTCGAGGATTGTCAGCGCTGATTGGGATGGAAGCTGGGCGGACGGTGTGGTAGACAGTCTGGATCTGGATTTCTTAATGCTATACTACAACGTTTCCTATGAAGTATGCGCCGATTACAATGGCGACGGTTTGGTAGATATCTCTGATTTTTCTTTCCTTGGTGATTTCTGGGGTAATGCCAACTCGGTACCGTGCCCGTACAACTCGTGTGAGGTTGAACCCGCAAGCATCGATTTCGATTCGGTGTCCGTAGTGGATTCGAAGGATAGGACTTTCACAATCAGGAACACAGGGGGTGCAACACTCACCGGGAGTGTCAGCGAGTCGTGTCCCCATTATAGTATTGTGAACGGAGGCGGACCGTACAGTATTCCCAGTGGAGATACACTTGTTGTTACCGTGAGGCTCGAGCCTGCTGATACGGGGATGCACAACTGCACGATCGATACCGGCGATTCTGTTTGTGTAGATGTCTCATGCACGGGTGTAGGAACTCCTCCACCACCGGAATGTTTCGTGCAGCCCGATACGCTCGATTTCGGCACCGTATACGTTGGCAGTTCGAGTTGCATGACCTTTACGATCTTCAATATAGGTGGGGGGATATTGACTGGGAACGTAAGCGAATCCTGTCTTCATTACAGCATTGTATCGGGAGGCGGAGCATACAGCATAGCCGGCGGAGATTCGATTGAAGTTGAGGTTTGCTTCGAGCCTGCGACAGAGGGTACGCACAACTGTACCGTTGAGCTGGGTCAGCCATTGTGCCCGAATGTGTTACTGACGGGAGTTGTCGGTGCCGAACCGTTTATCCTGTCGATCAGCGACGTGGGGAATGATCAGGGGCGCAATGTGCGGATTAATTTCCATGGATCGCCCCGTGACTCGCAGGGATCACCGTCGCCCATACTGCAGTACGAAGCGTACCGCCGTATCGATCCGCTCCCACTGACTGCATCGTTGGAGTCCGGACATGATGAGGGACCCATAGATACCGAGATCCGGGTACGTCAGGCACGGGAGTCGGGGATGCTGTCATTTCCGGCAACGGTTTTGCTGGAGAACTGGGAATATGCAGGTGCAATCCCGGCACACGGCGAAACGATTTACAATATGATAGCACCCACGCTGGCAGACTCGACGAAAACGAACGGAATGCACTGGTCTGTCTTTTTCATCCGTGCGGCGACTGCCGATCCGCTCACATACTTCGATTCCCCCATCGATTCAGGGTACTCGCTGGATAATCTGCCCCCTGGAGTTCCCGGAGGATTTTCGGTTGCATACAACACGGGAAGTGGTAACCAGCTTGCATGGGATCCTTCAGAAGATGAGGATTTCCAGTATTTCAAGGTCTACCGCTCAACCGATCCGGATTTCACGCCGACTCCTGATGACCTCGTCCATTTAACAATAGAAGTAACGTGGCTCGACCCGATAAGTGAGGGTTGGCAATACCATTATAAGGTCAGTGCTGTCGATTTTTCCGGCAATGAGAGCGATGCCACGTCACCGGTTTCGATCACAGGAGATGAAGGTACAACGGCGCCAAAGGTATTCGCCCTCTATCAGAACGTCCCGAATCTCTTCAACCCGACGACGACGATCAGGTTCGATCTTCCGCGAGCGACACATGTGAAGCTCTCTATTTACAATTTGAGGGATGAGCTTGTTGCCACTCCTATGAACAAACACATGACGGAGGGACGTAAAGAGATCAGCTGGAATGCGAGGAGTGATAGGGGAAGAGCGCTCGCCAGTGGTGTTTACTTCTATCGTTTGATAGCTGGTGACTTCGTGCAGACGAAAAAGATGGTGCTACTGAGATAGGTTTTTCTTTGGATACATACGAGTTTTTGTGTAATCCGACAGCCGGATGAGACATTACCCGGCTCCTGCGGAATTAATCCAAAATACTTGGGATGCACCGACTTACAAACAGGACGTCCCAAGGGCAGAATCTGCGGCAGGAAGCGTATTCTCGTTCCGGGGGAGATCGTTCGGGATCGATCCTATCGATTCTGTATAGAATCCCAGGCAGATGCAGGGTACAATATCCTTGCTTTATCGCTGTTGAACCACAGTCCCGGAACGGTATTCAGGGGGGGTGACACAATAGACACGGCAGACCTGATTTACCGAGATCTGCAGCGACATCTGGACAGACAGGCTGTCGGTTTTCCCGCCACGAAAGCCGGGGCCGAGATACGCATCCTCAAGCGGCTCTTCAGCCCCGATGAAGCCCGGCTGGCGCTGCATATAACGTATAAGCCCATGCCGCTCGAATGCATATGCGATCTAGCCGAAGGGAGTGGGATTGCCCGCGACCGCGTTGAGAGCATGCTCGACAATATGGCGAGGAACGGAGCGATCGAGTATGTCGAAAGAGAAGGCACACGATGTTTCCGTACAATACCCTTGATCGTTGGAATGTTCGAATACCAGTTGAACCGGCTCACTCCGGAGTTTCTCGATGACTTCGAGCAGTATACGAGCGGCAGGGCCTTCGGGCTCTCGTTCCTCAGCACTGAGCGGCCGCAGATGCGGACGATACCGGTGGGAAAGAGCATCGGAGTGGAACATCACGTCGCTACCTACGACGATATTTCCGAAATCATCAACGGCTCCGAAGGTCCATTCGGTATCATCGAATGCATCTGCAGGAAGTCGGCCGCCATGATGGGGAATTCCTGCAAGAAGACCTCCCGCCGGGAAACGTGCATGCCCATCGGCGAGATGGCAAAGCAGGCCATCCAGAACGGTATGGGGAGGGCAATACGCGGGGAGGAAGCCCTCGAGATAGCGTGGATGAACGAAGCCGAGGGATTGGTCTTCCAACCGTCCAACGCGCAGAAGGCCGATTTCATCTGCGCCTGCTGCGGATGCTGCTGCGGGATGCTCCGCTTCCAGAAAATGCTGCCCAGGCCAGTCGATTTCTGGGCGACCAACTATCATGCAACGGTTAGCGCCGATAACTGCACCGGCTGCAAGATCTGTGTCGAGAGGTGCCAGGTGGCCGCCGTGACCGTAGATAATGGCGGGAACTCTGCGGTCATCGACCTGGACCGGTGCATCGGCTGCGGCAATTGCATCGTCACCTGTCCGGCCGGCGCAATGAGTCTTGTCAGGAAGAAAAAGGAAACCGTTCCGCCCACGGACACTGAAGCCCTGCATGACGAGATTATGGCGCATAAAAAGGGAACGATCGGCAGGATGATGCTGGCGGCTAAGCTGATGCTCAAGAGATGAGCTTGCGCTAGATGGTGCCTCTCAGATAAAAGGTAGCAAATAGGTAGCAACGTAAAACAAATCAGAGTGTAGACTGCTGTATTTGAGAGTAGTACACTCCCGCCACCATCGTTAATAGCGGTAGTAAATTATAGAACTCCACTGTAGAGGATTGTATCCGGGCGTAACAGCGTGTAAAGCTCTAAAAACTGCCTTACAAACAGGGCGTCGCATGGGTGTGATCTGCGGCAGGAGCCGTGTTCTTTTGAAATAACCGGATGTTAGTGGATAAGTTCAGTGGGGAAATATCTGCAGAGTAAGGTGGGGGTAGCTGATGGGGAGCAGTTTCGAAGTTCGATTTCTACCATTTTTAGGTAATTGCAAGTATTGCAATGAGAATGAAATATAAGGAAGAGATACCTCTTTTATCGTCCTGATGCTATAATCAAGCAATGAGTAAATCTCAAGATGTAGATCGAGTTCGCGAGGAGATCCGCGAGTTGCTGCTGTCACAGTACTTCGCAGTGCTCTGCACCAGGGGCAAGACGCATCCTTACTGCTCGCTCATAGGATTCGCGGTGACGGAGGATCTGTGCAGCATCGTCTTCTCGACCATGAAGGATACTCGCAAGTACAACAATATACTCGCTTGCGGCAATGTATCCTTTCTCATCGATAGCAGGAAGAATCGCATCGAGGACCTGAAAGACGCGAACGCGCTGAGCGTTCTCGGTGAGGTGAAATCAGTAGACAGTGGTATCGACAGTGAACGAAGGAAGTTTTTTCTCGCGCGCCATCCGAACCTCACTTCATTCCTCGACGATCCAAATACAGTCCTCGTTACCGTCGATGTCTCGAGATACATTCTCGTAACGCGGTTCCAGGAAGTATTCGAGCTGGAAATCGGATGAATTCGTACATAGTGCCATTACGTTCTGCCTCGAAAAGCGAAAATATCTGCAGCGGCAAGGCCGAAACACTGGCTAGGATGATGGAGAGCGGGCTTCGTGTGCCGGACGGGTTCTGCGTGACAGCTGGTGCATACAGGCGTTTCATCGACTCTACCGGTCTTGCTGGCCAGATCGTGATGGAGCTCGGGCGAAAACGCCTTGATGATATGCGCTGGGAGGAGATGTGGGATGCGGCGCTGCGCATAAGGAGCATGTTTCTTGCGGCGGAGATCCCCGCAGATATCGCAGGTGCGATCGTTGACGCGGTTGGCTCTTGGCTGCCGGATAGCCCTCTTGCGGTCCGCTCGGCCTCGCTCGCAGAAGACAGGCCGGAGACCTCGTTTGCCGGACTCCACGAATCGTTTCTCAACGTAAGGGGCGCCGAAGATATTCTCAAGCATGTCAAATTGGTCTGGGCCTCTCTCTGGTCGGACGCCGCTCTTGCCTACAGCAGGGAGCTATCTCTCGAAGTGGGATCGAGCAGCATGGCGGTCATCGTGCAGGAAATGGTCTTTGGTGAGAGATCCGGTGTGGCCTTCGGCGTCGATCCGAAGAACGGCAGGCTCGCAGTCATTGAAGCCGTCTACGGTCTGAATAAAGGATTGGTCGACGGCGACGTCGAGCCGGACCGGTGGATTGTCGACCGTGGTTCGGGCGCTGTCGAGCTGGATCATGTCGCCGCTCATGAATCGAGCGTCATACCTTCGGCGAGCGGAGTGAGGATCGAGCCCCTCGATGAAATATTCAGGGACAGGCCCGTTTTGTTCGAAAGTGATGTCGCAATGGTTTTCTCGGTTTTGATGAAGGCGGAAGCGTTATTCGGTGCGCCTCAGGATGTGGAATGGACGATAAGGGGAGATGAGCTCTACATGCTCCAGGCGCGCCCAATAACGACCCTGCAAACGGCTGGCACCGAGGAGAGACGCTCCTACGATCTCAGTCTGAGAAGGAGTTTCGCTAACCTGAGGGATATTAGAAACAAGATCGAGAAAGAATATCTGCCAGCTATGGAGTCCGAAGCGGCCGAAGCGGCGAGACGGGACTTCGGCGGCATGTCAGATGAGGAGCTTGCGGTTGAAATAAAGAGCCGTAGCGAGGCGATGGAGCGCTGGAGAAAAATCTACTGGGACGAGTTCATCCCGTTCGCGCACGGTGTGCGTCTCTTCGGGCAGGTCTACAACGACAGGATCGGGTCGGATGACCCGTTCGAGTTCATCGACCTGCTCGCCGTTGTTCCACTGAAGAGCATAGAGCGAAACACGAAGCTCGTGGATCTAGCCACCATGATAGCACGGGTCGCGACACTTGAGGGAAGGGATAAGGAGGAGGCCAGAGAGGAGATAGAACGGCGGCTCGATATCCTCGTCGAAAAGTTTGCCGGGCTTTCCTGCAGCATGGCGGCCTGCGAGGACGAGAAAGAGTCCCTCAGAGCACTTGCAATCGAGATGGCCGGGACACCCGCGGCGGAGCTCGGAATCGACGCAGGTCGAGTGGACATGCTGGAGGATAAATGGTTCTCGTCGTTCGCAGATGAGGAAAGAGGGCATGCGGCTGAGCTGCTCGATCTAGCCCGTGCGAGCTACCGGCTTCGTGACGACGACAACATCTACCTCGGACGGTTCGAGTCCAACCTCACAAGGGCAGTCGAGGAGTCGCGCCGCCGTCTGGGCGAGCGGTGTGTTGACGAATACTCCTGCACCGCCGCCGAGGAGGTCATCCGGGCGCTGCGTTTCTCAGAGTATGTTCCCGCGGCTGTGACGGAAGAGGCAAGCAATGCGAAAGATCAAGTTGTTCGGGCACGTCAGCTCAAGGGGCAGCCAGCCGGAGCCGGAATCGCAAGAGGACCAGCGAGGGTTATAGAGAACATATCCGACCTATTCACCATCAAGCGGGGAGAGATCCTGGTATGCGATGCAATCGATCCGAACATGACATTCGTAGTACCTCTTGTCTCAGCGATAGTCGAGCGGCGGGGTGGGATGCTGATACACGGAGCGATAATCGCGCGCGAGTATGGGCTGCCATGCGTCACCGGCATTCCCGACGCAACGAAACTGATTAACACCGGCGACTTAGTGACCGTCGACGGCTATTACGGCCTTGTTATCATTCACGAATAAATCCGAGCCAGAGGGGTGTACTTGATGGCGCTAGTAACTCCGATAATGGAAGCACTGTTAATTCCTTTAATGGTTTCTGGAATGATGCTCTTGGATTTTTCACAACAAAGCGATATTAGAGACTGGCGGATTATCAACGATGGAGTTATGGGTGTGACCTTCCCCCTCTGACTAACCCACCACTTGAGTTAGATTTTGCTCTTTTGGTCCGCCCCGTTTTTCTAGACAGCTTGCAGGGCTAAAATTTTCGTTTCTGGGGCCGCCGATAATATGTCGGGCGTAAATTTATATTTACATTATTATACCATACATGGAGGGGCGGTTAAACGGTTATTACTTATTATCTTCCTAGATCATATTTGGCCCGGGCCTCCGATTGAAGGTTGCCAAAGCAGGCGATCTGTGGTAGAGTATCTGCAATTATTTTATGAAGTTAACATTTTTCGGCGGGAACACGAGATGGCACGTTCGACTCAGATCATCGGCTTGATTGTTGGTATGTGGCTAGTTACAGCGTTTTACGCGCAAGCTGCCGCGGACCTCAACAGCTACATCGAGGACTTCACGACGGACCAGTACATGGACATGCTCTACACGACGGCCTGGTGGGATACGGTGGCGGGCGAGCTCAAGCTCAATCCCCACGCCTTGAACCTCGTTGGATCGTATCCCGATGGCTCGATTTATGACATGGCCCTTGCGGGGGACGTTCTGTACGCAGCCGATTATGCCTATGGTATCAGGTCATTCGACATCAGCGATCCGGTCAATCCCCTGGTCCTGGACACCTACTCCTCTTTGGGAGGCTTCGTCGGTATCGCCGTTGATGGGGATTATGCCTATTGCGCTCATGACGAGTACAGTTTGATCGTTATCGACATCAGCGATCCGACGGATATGTCGCTGGCGGACTTGTATGATACCGGCAGCTCTGTCTACGATGTGGCGGTCGCCGGGAATGTGGCATATGTGGCGGCCGATGATCTCGGGCTCTACGTCGTCGATATCAGCGATCCGACCAATCTCGTCGGGATCGGGATGTACGATACGGGCGGCAGCTGCCGCGGCGTTGCGATCGCGGGGGATTACGCCTACCTCGCCGATTACGGAAACGGCCTCCAGGTGATAGACATCAGCAACCCGACGGCGCCGTCGCCGGCGGGCGGGTGCGGCACGCCCGGACTGGCCAGGAGCGTCACGGTCGCCGGTGATTACGCCTATGTGGCAGACGATTCATACGGCCTCCAGGTGGTCGATATCAGCGATCCGACGAGCCCCTTCATCGCCGGAAGCTTCGATACGCCCGGCTCGGCGAG
>CP070727.1:1150763-1166953 GCA_020350885.1 bacterium
GGACCCAAGTACATCATCGTGAACGCCGACGAGGGCGACCCGGGGGCGTACATGGACAGAAGCGTGCTCGAGGGCAATCCGCACAGCGTCCTGGAGGGACTCATCATCGGCGCCTACGCGATCGGTTCGCCGGAGGGGTACATCTACGTGCGCCAGGAGTATCCGCTGGCCATGGAGAACACGGAAATCGCAATAAAGCAGGCGGAAGATTACGGGCTGTTGGGAAAGAATATCCTCGGATCGGGATTCGACTTCACCGTCGATATCCAGCGGGGCGCCGGGGCGTTCGTCTCCGGCGAATCGAGCGCCTTGATGTCGGCCATCGAGGGCAGGGTCGGGGAACCGAGACCCAAGTACGTCCACACAGCAATCAAGGGCCTGTGGAACAAACCGACCTGTTTGAACAACGTGGAAACCTTCGCCAATGTTCCGCTGATCATCAGCAACGGCGCCAAATGGTACGGCGGTATCGGAACCGACAACAGCAAGGGGACGAAGATATTCTCGCTGGTCGGCAATGTCAACAACACCGGGCTGGTGGAGGTGCCGATGGGAATAACGCTGCGCGAGATCGTATACGACATCGGCGGCGGCATCCCCAATGGAAAGAAATTCAAGGCCGTGCAAACCGGCGGCCCCTCTGGCGGTGTCCTGCCGGAGAGCATGCTCGATATCCCGGTCGATTTCGCCCGGCTCGAAGAAGCGGGGTCGATGATGGGCTCCGGCGGTATGATCGTTATGGACGAGGACACCTGTATGGTCGACACGGCGCGCTACTACACCGACTTCCTCGCCCATGAGTCCTGCGGAAAGTGTGTCCCCTGCCGCGAGGGTTTGTGGCAGATGCTCAGGATTCTCGACAATATATGCTGCGGGAAGGGTTCGGAGGGGGACATCGAGCTGCTGGAGGAGCTATCGGAATTCATGCAGGCGGCTTCGCTGTGCGCCCTGGGCTCGACCGCGCCGAATCCGGTTCTCAGCACCATCGCACACTTCAGGGACGAGTACGAGGCCCACATCAGAGACAAACGCTGTCCGGCGAGGGTATGCAAGGATCTCATCGCGTATCGCATCGACGCCGAGACCTGCATCGGCTGCGGGACATGCGCGAAGAGCTGTCCCGTCGAGGCGATAGCAGAGATCGAAGGAGAGGAAAAGTCCGTCTATATTATAGAGCAGGAGAACTGCATCAAATGCGGTAACTGCATGGATGCCTGTCCTCCCAAGGTCAATGCAGTGGATAAGGTTTCTGCGAGCGCTCTGCTCGAGAACGTATGAACGGACCCGGCAACACGAAAAGGCGGGAACACGACATGAAGATGGTAACGCTCCGAATCGATGGAAAAGAATTGCAGGTGGAAGAGGGAACGACCATTCTCGAGGCAGCAAAGGCCGGCGGTATCGATATACCGACGCTCTGCCATTCCGATAGGCTCAAGCCGTACGGTGCCTGCCGGCTGTGCATGATCGAGGTCACGAAGGGTGGACGGACACACCTTGCGGCTTCGTGCGTGTACGAGGCCGAGGACGGTATCGTCGTCAGGACCGACACCGAGCAAATAAGGGGAATCCGCCGTATGATTATCGAGCTCCTGTGGCCTTCCCTGACAGATCTGGCGAAGGAGTACGGCGTCACCGCCTCGCGGTTCTGGCACAAGAATACCGAATGCAACCTCTGCGGCCTGTGCGTAAGATACTGTTCGGAAATCAAAAAGCTCGACGCCGTCTTCTTCAAAGGCAGAGGAGTCGACCGAGAGCTCGCTATCGTACCGGAACTCGCCAAGGAGTGCGCCTTCTGTCATGAGTGCCACGAGCTCTGTACCAGCGGGTGGATCGTGACCCATTCCGATCAGATCTTCGGATAGCAGCGCGCCCGACCACCGGATTTACGCATCGGAGCAAAGTGCTTGCCCCCCCTTACGTTTCCATCTAGATGTAACCGGTCGCCAGCGTCGGTCCCGGAGAGCGCATCATGCGCGCCCTCTTCTCCCGTATCGATCCACGGAGGTAGTGTTTCGAGGACCAGACTGGCGATATCGACGACCTCCATCTCATCATCCCGGTCGAGCATTGATCTAGCTTCCTAGTTGTTTGCTAATCGTAATTCAAGCATAGGACGCCAAGTTTGCAAGTCAGAACATCCGAGATATTTTGGATACATTCCACACGAGCCGGATTCTCGCGCCTCATGAGGCCTACCCAAAACCGATCCAGTAAAAAAGCTTTGAGAGGCCGCACAGAACTGCTCGGTAAACTTGTTCGGTGTCAAACCATCGAGCGAACTACGTGGCCGAAAACCATTGTACTCGATCCACAACTGCTCGATTCTGTCCCGCCCTCACCGAGTATCTCAACTATCTTATAGTGCGGTATGATCCTATCTATTATTTGGAATTCAACCCAACCTTCGTAGCAAGCGCTTTGAACTCCGGCTTCTCCCATAGTACCTTGAATAGGGGCTCTACTCGTATGGTGAATATTGCAGATGATCGCTCCACACTCGCTTTTTCGAGCCAGTCGAGTGCCTCATCGTATCTCTCTAGCGCAATCGTGATGATCGCCATGTTGTATGGCGAAACATACTCCTGCCGTGAACGCTCCGTGAGTTCTTCATACAGTGCTTCGGCTTCAGCAACATTCCCCGAAGCGGCGAGCGGATGTGCGAGAATGGCGAGCACACTGCTCCTCCGACCGGACAGGGCTACGACACTATTCAAGGACTCCGTCGCCTCGTTATACTTACCTTTCTGAATGTACGCCCGCCCGAGAACGGTATATGCAGCAAAGAAATTTTCGTTCATATCCAGTGTCTGTCGGCTCCACCGAATAGCTTCGTCGTAATCACCAGCAAAGTAGTATACGAGGCCGACGGCCGCATTGACGATGAGCGAGACAGGATCGACGGAAAGGGCCTTCTGTATTTCGTCGATCGCCTTCGTGTGATACCCTAAAAATGTCAGGTAAAGCGCATACCAGTGATGAGCCGTTGCATAGTTGGGATTTAGTGAAACGGCCCGCTCGAACTCCTCAGCCGCACCGGTTAGATCCCAATCATAGTGCCATTTGACGATTGCGAGTGAAGTGTGGGCGGCAGCGATCTGATCATTCAGCTCGAGGGCCCTCAGGGCCGCCTTCCGGGCCTCGGGATACACTTCAGATGGGCCGTAACTGCCATAATTCCCGAGCATGATATATGCATCCGCAAGACCTGCATAGGCAGACACATAGTTCGAGTCTGCCGCAATTGCCTCGTTAAAATATTTCAGGCTCTTTTCGAGCGCTGGAACCGTTCGCTGGTTCCAATAAAATCGTCCCTTTAGGTACGCTTCGTGGGCCTCGAGATTGACCGCTTGTATACTCCCGAGCTGTTCCTTCTCCTCTGCTGTGAGTCTTACTTTTACCTTTTTTGCAACGTCCAGCGCAACTTCACCTTGTAGCATAAGAATATCGCTGAGATCACGATCGTAGCTATCGGCCCAGATGCTCCTGTCCGTTTCGGCATGGATGAGCTCCAATGAAATTCTCACTCGATTTCCAATGCGCAACACCGCCCCTTCGAGTATCGCCTTGACGTTCAGTTCTCGCGCGATCTCGGGCAGCGATTTAGCCGTATTCTTGTACTGCATGATCGAAGTCCGCGATATAACCTTCAACTCCCCAATCTGTGCGAGCTGGGAGATGAGTTCCCCTGTCAATCCGTTGACAAAGTATTCCTCGTCTTGATTCTCGGATATGTTTGCCAATGGGAGAACAGCAATTGAATCGATCGCTGTGCCCCGCCATACAAGTTGATACATCAAAATCACAACAAAAAGCACAGCCAACACCGCTATTGCGGAAATGATCGCGGTCTTTTTTCGACTGCGGTACCTCCCCCAGCCAACGCGTCTCGTGACTGTACTCGCCGAACGCTCATCCCGGAGAGATTCGATATCACCGATCAGATCGACGACACTCTGGTAGCGTTTATCCCTGTTTTTATCGAGAGCCCTTCCCACAATGTATTCGATCTCAGGCCGAATGTCGGACTTTGTATCCGACAGCGGTCTCGGCTCTTCATAAACAATCTCGTAGAGCATTGCGACTTCATGCTCTCCCCTGAACGGCGGCTCGCCGGCAATAAGTTCATAGAAGATTGCCCCGAGCGAGAAGATATCGGAGCGTGCATCGACGTCCTCCCCCATTGCCTGTTCGGGGCTCATGTACGCCGCCGTCCCGGGCGTGATTCCCTCCTTTGTGAGCTTAGTCCTCCCGGCAAGCTTCGCTATGCCGAAATCAATAATCTTCACTTCACCGTCACCTGTGAGAAGAATATTCGACGGCTTGATATCACGGTGAACAATCCCCTTTTCATGTGCCTTGACCAAGCCAGCGGCTATTTGTGAAGTGATATCCAATGCTTCTTCAACCGTTACGTCACCCCGATCGATCCGCTCACGCAGTGTCTCACCGCCGTAGTACGCCATGGCAATGAACATCTGGCCGTCGGATGTCTTTTCCACCTCGTAGATTGTGCCGATATTCGAGTGATCGAGGGCTGACGCCGCCTTTGCCTCATACATGAAGCGCTTGGTAGCCTCCTCGTCCCTGCTGAGATGGGGTGGGAGAAGCTTGATCGCCACAAATCGATCGAGGGTAGTATCCTGGGCCTTGTAGATGACACCCATCCCACCTTCACCGAGCTTCTCGAGGATTTTGTAGTGGGAGATAGTTTTGCCGATCATATATGGCCTGCCCCCGGGCTTAATACCATTGTGAGAATCGAACTGCTTGCATCATTGGTCCGCCCCGGTTCTCTAAGCCACTTGCAGGATTACACTTTCCGTTCTTTTTGGGGTTCCTGATGGGTCATGGTTCAGAGCATAGTTTGCAGGCGTACGATTGTCCAGCGAATTGTGGGATCGTCGGCCTTTGCAATCCTTTCTCCATCATTCCATTAGGGCCATGGCTCCTGATTACCAATCCCCGAAAGAACCCTAATATGCGATTGAACGATAATGACCTGTCTGTTATAATCTCTTTCGAGTTTAATGTATGGAACTAGGAAAGTTAGGACTAATAAGAGAGCGGTATTGTATTCTCCCACTCTTGCTAAGCAACCACAATTACACCACAGTGAGAAAATAGGTGTCCCCTTGAGAATGGGATATCCATAAGATCCTTCCCCGATACGGTTCTCATGGTGTCTGTCTTTCATTATGAGTAAGGTCTTACTACTTCATGCAGAAGATAAATACACTCGGGGCTTCGTCGGAGCGATGCCGCCCCTTGGATTGGCTTATCTAGCCACGGCCCTGGAGAGAGAAGGATTGAGTGTAGCTATCCTCGATCGGCAGATTGATACCCGTTTATTCGAAGATGTCTTCGATTCGCAGCAGCCCGAGATCCTGGGTATCAGCTGTACGACGGCCACACGCTTCGAGGCCTTCCGCTATGCGGCCGAGGCCAAAAGACGCCGACCGGGCACACTAGTCGTACTGGGCGGCTCCCACGCTACCTGCACGGCGGAGGATACGCTGAGACACCTCCCCCAGTTCGATGTCATCGTCCGTGGCGAGGGAGAGCTGTCCTTCTCTGCCGTGGCAAGGCGCTTCCTCTCCGGTTCGAGGGATTTCAGTGGGATCCCTGGTGTGAGCTTCCGGCACGACGGCCGTCTCATTCACAGTCCGCCGGCCGAGCGTGTGTTCGACCTGGATACGATCGGTTTCCCAGCGCGTCACCTGCTGCCCAACGACCTTTACAAGCTCGAGAATGAGTTCATCGGCGGCAGGTCCTACCACGTGATGGCCTCGCGCGGCTGTCCCTACCAGTGCACCTTCTGCTCGGCGGCCGAGATCTGGGGCAGGCGGATCACGTACCGCTCACCACAGCATGTCGTGAATGAGATGGTCCACCTGCGGGACAAGTTTGGGGCGGAGGGTTTCCGCTTCATGGATGCACTGATAACCCAACGTCGAAAGTACATCCACGATCTCTGCACGGAGATCGTACGCCGTGACGTAGTGCTCCCCTGGGAAGCCGAGGTCCGTGCCGACACCATCGACGAGGAAATACTTGATTGGATGCGCAAGGCGGGGTGCTACTATATCGACATTGGAGCAGAATCAATCAATCCCGCAGTACTGAAGCGCATGCGTAAACAGATCACACCCGAGCAGATCACCGGTGTGCTACAGCTCGCCCATAAGATGGGTATAAAGACCAAGGTCTTCTTTACCTTCGGCCACATCGGCGAAACATTCGATCAAGCCCTAGAGACCCTGGCCTTCATGCGCAAGAACCGGCGCTACGTCTGCCGAATTGGCGGCAGCATCGGTATCAATATCTTTCCAGGCACCGAGGTAGAAAAATACGCACGAACCATCGGGAGCCTGCCGGAAGACTTCAGTTGGTCACTACCTTACGAGGACAAGCGGAACCTCGTCTTCAGCACGTCTCCCAGTGTACCAATCCTGATCCAGCCCCAACTCGGTTGGCGTGAAATGTATTCCCTGCGCCGGCGACATCTTTTCCAGAAGATGAAGGATCCCACCATCCTGGCCGCCAATTTCAAGCGATTGAAAGATCCGATCGCGTTCCGTCGCCTGGCAAGGATATTCACCGGCGTCTGGCGCCGCAGTAGAGCCAGGACCAACTAACCTCCATCAGGTTTGCAAGAAACCCTTGCACATTCGGGTCCAAATGGAATAAATGAGAGAGACAGCGCCATCGTGCTCACGGAGCACCAACACATCCTGTGGGAGACAGCACCTCACCCATATCGTGATAAGGTTCGGGAGGATGCCCATGGACAATCGATTACTGAGAACGGTGGTATCGGGCGCAGCAGTGATCGCACTCGCTGCCAACGCCTATGCGTTCGACGGGAAAAGGAAGGGATTCATTCTCGGATTCGGCATGGGAGGAGGTGTCTCTCATATCAGCTCACGCATCGGTGCAGCGAGAGACAGTGCAACGAGAGGCGGTCCGGGAGTCGACGTGAGGATTGGATACGCTCGTACCGACCGGTGGCACATATTCTTCGGCGGCAAGATGAATTTCTGTTACCTCGACGAAATCATAGAAAACTACGATGCCTATTTCGACGCAATGTCCGGTGAAGGGCTCAAGTCGGCGGCGGCGATAATTTTCGCTCCGGTCGTACTACCCTTCATCCCCATTGGTGGGGCGCACTCGGTCATTGGGCTGGTAGGCGTATCGTATTATCTCGATGATGCGGCACCGTCGTTCTTCTTCGAGGCAACGCTCGGCGCGAGCATTTTCCCCGATGAGTTCGCCGATGAAGCGAGGGGAGGGGGAGGATTCTCTCTGGCCGCCGGATACGAATTCGAGAAGCGCTGGAGTTTCAGATGCGACGTGATGGTCGGTATTTACCGCCCCCAGGAGACAGATTACGATACGGAGGACGAGAGAGCGAACGCCGTAACCGTAATGCTAACCGCAAACTATCTTTACTACTAGCCCCGCTACCGGTTCGGTAGGACGGCTTTGAGGGAGGGCGTCAAGACCGTCGCTTAATGCACCTTCCATTCGTGAATACCCCCGGCCCATCCATCCTGGGATTGAATCTCCAGCCGCAGGGATCGTGTCCGTATGGTTTCAAAGACGACCTTGTTATACTGATCTTTCCGAATACCATAGGTGTCTGTGGTGTAGACAGGCCTCCATTTTCCGTTATCGAGAAATAGTGCACGCCACGATGCGGGAACGCGGCACTCCCCCTCCTCCGAATTGTCAAACCAGTACACCTCTACCGACGAGATTTCTACGGGTTTCTCGAAGTCATACTGGATCCATTCCGTGGTTCCCTTGTGTGGCCACCAATAGAAAAAAGGCGTATCGTAATCGATCGAGCTCTTTGGCTCCAATTGGTCGTTGACCGCCTCAACATGTCTTCCGAAAGAGGCCTTCACCTGGCTGGTGGATGCAAGGGTGGGCAGACCGAGCGGCTGGACAGCCGATTCTTCGCGGGCCAGCCATACCGCCATTTCACCCTTTCCCCGATGCGCCCAGGCATAATAAGGGATCATCGTCAATAGCTCTTCTTCCTTCACCGTTTTTTCATCCTCATCCAGCCGGTAGTACAGAGCCCGGCCCCGGATCAGTTGAATCCCTTGAAGGTGATCCGGGAGGAATTCGGTGGAGAGTTCACAATCATCGGGCAGCAGCAGGTTTCGGACATGCCCCCTCGCATGGTCGCACCATTCCGCGCAGAAGACCAGTGGCCCCCTCTCCAGGGCAACCTTTCCCATGTCGGCTTTCACGCTGTCATGGGCGGCGACCCTACGGACAGGCATGGATAGGTGAAGTTTGACTACATCGCCGGACCGCCATCTCCGCCGGATGGGGGCAAATCCATCCTCCAGGCTGTAGGGAACATTGGTACCGTTCACGTCGATACTCACTTCGGCCGGCTCGTCATTCAGATAGCGATAGAGGTCGCTGGCCAGCGGTCTACCACGAGCCCAGCCCGGAATACGAAGACACAGTGCAAATCGTTCACCTTGCTTTTCAGGATCCACTTCGAGGCGGACGGCCCCATCCCAGGGGTAGCGGGTCTCCTGTTTCAGGTGGACGGTCTGACCATCCACATCGATTTTAGCCTCGTTGGATGCATACAGATTCACAAAGATTTGATCTTTCTTCACAGCATACATGTAACCAGGCAGGGATGCTATAAAACGGGTTACATTGCCCGGACAGCAGGCGCACCCGAACCATTCGCTGCGTTCGTGCTGTCCCACGGACTCCAGCGGATTAGGATAGAAGAACCGTGTTCCGTCCAGGGAAATTCCCGAGAGGAATGCGTTGTACAGGGTTCGCTCCATAATATCCAGATATTTGGCATCGCCATCTAAAAGAAAGAGACGGTAATTCCAGTAGATGTTGGCAATGGAGGCGCAGGTCTCGTTATAAGCGCTCATGTTGGGCAGATCGTAATTATCGCTGAATCCCTCATTGGAACCCGAAGCACCGATGCCGCCGGTGAGGTACAACTTCTTTCCGGCCACATTTTCCCAGAGCTGGTCGATGGCCTTGATGTAAGACCTGTCGCCGGTCAAGGCTGCTACATCAGCCATGCCCGCGTACATGTATCCTGCCCGGACAGCGTGCCCTACAGCTTCGTCCTGTTCCAATACGGGCCTGTGATCCTGGTTGTACTCGCCCCGGAGTTCCCGGCCATCCAGCGGCCTGCCGCGCACATCGAGCAGGAACCTAGCTAAACTGATATACCGTTCATCCCCTGTGACCCGGTATAGCCTGGCCAGTCCCATCTCGATAACCTGATGACCCGGCGGCTTTCGGATCTTGCCTGGTCCGAAGGTCCCATCGACGAGGTCTGCGAGTTTCAAAGCAATATCCAAAAGGTTTCGTTTGCCTGTTGCCTGATAATGGGCGGCCGAGGCCTCAAAAAGATGCCCTGCATTGTAAAGTTCATGACTGCTATCAAGTTTCTCCCAGCGTTCACCGCCGAACCATTTTTCGAGGTGATCCGCCCTGTTCGTGCGGACCGTGTAGAGATATCCGTCCTTCTCCTGGGCGGCACCTACGAGGGCGATAATGCTGTCCAGATACGCCGCCAACGCGGATTCGGGATGAAGCATCAAAGCGTAAGAGGCGCCCTCCAAGGTCTTGAACACGTCTGTATCATCGAAGGGATAAATGCCCTGTTGCTCTCCTTCCTCTATGCCACCGGCAATGGCGAAATTATCCAGTCTCCCTGTTTCTTCACACTTATGCAAGGCATGGGGAATGGTCACCGTTCGGTTGGTCTCCATCCGTGGACGCCAGAAGGTGTCTGTCAATTTCACTTCCGTGAACGGCAACGGCTGAATGGGATAATCTTTAGGTCCGGACTTTGCACAAGCAAGCCATACGAGTATCGCAAATAAGACAAAAAGATATCTCCTGTACGTTTTCATGGTTTGGATTTCCCTTACTTAGATGCGGTCCGCAATCGCCGCAGCCGTTTCGGTCCCGTCCATGAGCTTCCTGAGGATGCTTGCCGCCGGAGATACTAGTTAAGCATTCCCAGCTGCCACAACAGGAACATCATCTCGTCGGCCGTATCCTCTATCTGTTTGCTCAGGGGCTTGCCGCCCGAATGACCCGCCTTGGTGTCGTAAAGCAGCATCACCGGATTGTTCGAAGCGTTGGCCTCCTGGAGGAGGGCTGCCATCTTCCGGGCGTGAAGGGGCGACACCCTCGTGTCCGAATCCCCCGTCACGAAGAGGGTGGCGGGGTAGTTCTCCCCCATCCTCACGTTATGGTAAGGCGAATACTTATAGATGTACTTGAATTGCTCAGGGTCGTCGGCGCTTCCGTATTCCGAGATCCAGAACCGTCCCATCAGAAATTTCTGATACCTCAGCATGTCGAGAAGCGGGTAGGTGCAGACAACCGCCTTGAAGAGATCGGGGCGCTGGACAAGAGCGGCCCCCACGAGAAGCCCTCCATTGCTGCCACCTCTAATGGCCAGCCTGGACGACAAGGTATACCCGTTATCGGTCAGCCATTCGGCCGCCGCGATAAAATCGTCGAAGGTGTTCTGCTTCTTTTCGAACATCCCGGCCCGGTGCCATTCCTCTCCGAACTCGCCGCCTCCCCTGAGGTTCGGTACCGCGAAGACGCCCCCCATCTCGGTCCAGAGAACTCCGGTGGCCCTGAATCCGGGAGTAAGACTGACGTTGAATCCCCCGTAACCAACCAACAGCAGAGGATTGTTACCGTCTGGTATAACGTCTTTGGCGTGAACGATGAACATCGGGATCCTGGTATCGTCCTTGGATTCGTACCAAACTTGTTTGACCACAATGTCGTCGCTGTTCACAGGAACGTTGAGTTTGGCCCAGACGTTCTTTTCTCCGCTCCCGACCTGGTACCGGTATATGGCGGTAGGAACGTGAAATGAGGTGAAAATGAAAAAGGCCTCGTCGCTTTCCCATTTCCCCCTGATTTCGCCGACGGTCCCGAGGGTGGGAAAAGTGATCTCACGTACGAACTTTCCATCCGGCTCGAATATCTTCACCTTGGATACTACGTTCTCCAGGTACCTGACGCAGAGCTTTCCACCGGAGAGAGTGACTCCCTCGATGACCGCTTCGGTCTCCGGGATCACCTCTTTCCAGTTCTCCCTGGCGTGGTTTTCCGGATCGACGCGCAGAACGCGTCCCTTGGGAGCTTCCCAGTCGGTATGAAGATAGACAGCTCCGCCGCCGTAACCGGGTATGAATTTGGCATCTATGTCGTTGACGAGCGGTACGACCGGTCCGTCCTTCTCCAGGTCCTTGTAATAGACCTCGGTCTTCTGGGCCGCCGAACCGTGAAAGACCACGATGGCTAGATAGCGGCCGTCTTCGGTTATTCCAGCTCCTATTCCGGCCTGCGGTCCGAATCCCTCGCCAAAGATCTCGACGTCCTCCTCGATGGAACTTCCCATCTCGTGATAGTAAATCCTAGACCCAATCATGAAGTTGTACTTTGAATAGTAGAACCCCGTGTTGTCGCGGGTGATCGATATTCCGAAATAGTGCCCGCTGGGGAGTTCGTCGCTCAGGTGCTTCTTTGCGTCGACATCGAAAAACTTGACGGCGACTTCGTCGGCGCCCCCCTCCCTCACTCCATAGGCCATGAGCGTGCCGTCCTCGGAGACGTCGAGCAAATTAACGCTGATCGATTTGTCTTCGCTCATGGGATGAGGATCGATTAGAACCTCGTCCTCACCATCCAGGCCATTCCGCATGTAGATTATGAACTGCTCCTGATCGGCATCTCTCCTGGAAAGGAAATACCTTCCGTTCCTCTCCCTGGGAATCGAGATCAGGTCGGTCTTCATCAGCTCGGTAAGGCGCTTGACCAGCTTATCGCGCCCCGAAAGCTCATCGATATATGAATGAGTATACTCGTTCTGCTTATCTATCCATTCCCTGGTCTCGGGGCTATCCTGGTCCTCCAACCATCTGTATGGATCGGCGATGACCACGCCGTGAAGCGTGTCGACCACACTCTCCTTTATAGTCTCCGGGGGCCGTTCTCCCGCGAAGGCCGCGGCCGAGACGGCATGCCCCGTCGCTATAAACACCGCAATAAAGATGAATTGGAGAATGCCGGCGAATTTCCGCCTGGCGAAGCAGTCACTAAAAAACATGCTAGAACCTCCTTCAGGTACTGTGACAATTTCAGGTGCCGGCCGTTTGTATCCCATGGAATGAATGCCATTACTGGGATACCCCTCTTTTTGACGCCTGACACGGGAAAGCGTTTGAGTATATCAGCAGCAGAAAGATCAAAGCAACCAAATTGAAACCATTAATATCTGGGCGGTATAATAATGGTATCCTCACGGTGCCCCCGGATCATAATGCGCCGCAGGCTCTATGGAGTTGAGCCCCTATCCCTTTGATTTCTTCGAGATACAATGGTGGGTGATACTGGACTTGAACCCGTGGCCCCCTGCTTGTAAGTCAGTCATTTCTAAATGATTAGGGCATTTTTAGATGATACATAATATCCCACTTTTGATACACAGAGAAGTATAGCTCTTTCTTTGTGAGGCAGTAGACAACAGACCAGGTGGTACCTTTTTGTGTTACGTCTTGCAGAATTTTCATGCCGGCTTTCCAATTCACATTTCCTTTCGTATCGTCGAGAGTTTCCGATATGCTTCGATATCGCCAGCATCTATCTGTCAGGTCTGCATGTGATACATTGTATACGGGCTTATTGGTCAGTATCTGCCAGGATTTATCTCCATACACTTTTTTCCATTGATCTTGAGCATATTCCAGAATCACTGACTGACCCGATGAATCAACGATAATAAAATGGGTGTTTAAAGAGTTTTTATCCAAATCAAAGGGGATGTACTTTTCGACTAGGTTTACTGCCTCTTCGATGTTTTTTGCTTGATCAAGAATTTTGCGCACCAGGAAAGGAACAAATACCAGTTCTCTATCGCTTTTCAGCTTGTGAGTTGTCTGATTTACACCGGCAACAGCCACTGTAAGTCCGTGTTCATTGATCCCATCAAATGAATAAAAAGGAGCCAGAAGTAGCTTGCTTCCTTTTTCACTCCATCTGAATTGCTCCAGATCTATGTTTAGCGGAAAACCCATATCGATGGCTCTTGTAAAGGAAATCGAAGAGTATCCATCGTGCGGTTGATAGAGGCTGATTATTATGGAACCCACATTTTGATTATCCCAATTTCTCCCCATTATGACAGAATTCTCTGTGGCTGAAGAGAACACGCTGCAATAACGCCAGGTTTGATTGATGAGAGGATCGTCAATCGCCTTTTGGTTTTCTGCTTTAAAAATGTCTTCACGATCGCCGTAGTGAGTTAATAAATAAAGGCCATCTTGATAAAGACCGGCTGTCCCTTGTACTTTTACTAGGGTTTGCAATGTTCTGGCTGTATCCGAATTCGAAATAGGAGATTGAGCAAAGTTCAAATCAATGATTTCGTCCTGAGCCGATACGAAACCTGCAAACGTAAATAATAAAATTACTGTTAGGAAGATTGTTTTATTCTTCCTGCTGTTAAACAGCATGTCGCAATCCTCCAATTATTATATTCCTGTTCATGCATATATAATGAGACGGAATGAAAAATGAAAATGTTTCAAATTGAATAAGTAGATACCGTGTACTATTCACGAACCATCAGCGGCAGGATTATCCGGGAAGGATATCTTACATTTCTCTCGAGAATGAGCTCAGGCACACCCTCATTAGGACAGCGATCCTTCATGGACATGTCATGTCCGGCAATGGCTACCCGTATAGAGTGACCCTTCCTGAAGACGGTGGAGAATGGAAGGATGGTAACTCCGATTTCGGTCACTTCTCCAGGGACGAGCGGCGCAGCATCCTTTCTTCTGAAGGTATGGTAAATCCCCAACGGCACAAACGGCGCTTCCGAGGGATCCCTCTCCTTTCTGTGAATGGCCCGGAGTAGTCCCTCGGTAAGGTATGTTACCCGCCCGTCCGGGGATACATCCTCCAGATACACATGAAGAGCGCCATCCTCGTGGTCGGAAGATATATACAGGTATACGGTCGGGCTGCCGGTCATCTCGAGATCGTCCTCGAGAGGTGCCGATGTGTATACCAGAAGCTTTCTGTCTTCCTCCCTGCGGTCGCCATAGTGCACGTCCATCCCCATTTGGGCCATCCAACGGTTCTGCTCGCCGGTCGTAGCGGTAAAATCCACCGTGTACCGATCGCTCCCGCCCATCCTTTGAGGGACCTCTTTCGTAAGGCTGTAGTTCGGTGAAATATACCAGATTTCATCCGTGATCCCTTCGGGTGGCCAAACGCTAGTAACGTTCCACTCGTTCACTCCATAGGTGAAGTACAGTATGCGCCTCTTCTCCTTCTGTTCCACACCTTCCTTCAAATACCGGTCGAAATAATCGAGCATGTCCTCGCATATCTCTTGTGGTGCCGTTGAAAATCCCGGCTCGCTCCCCTCCTCGCCATACAGATCTACGATGTTTCCCAGTCGATGCCCCGTCGGTCCGATAACCAGCTTTTGCGGTGTATCGAACGTCAAATACTTCTGAAGTGATCCTTTCGCCACCTCGGCGTCGAGCCATCCCGCCCTCGTATACGTATTCACCTGTGCCGTTTCGATGTTTTCCCGGTAGTTGTACATGGCAATATCTTCTATGGAGTATTCGAATCCGGGCATCGTATGATCCTTGTACTCTATCTCCTCGAGGTAGGTGTAGAGCAACCGGTTCTCTCGATGATCCCTCATCGCCTGCCGAAAGACGGCGAGGTCTTCCCCTTTCGGCCTCCTCAAACCCTTGAACAGTGACCTGTAATACAGCCTCTTCCAGTACGGCAACGTCTCAGAATCCTCGAGCAGCGCAAGCAGAGCGATCACGTCATCCTCGTCCATGAAACGGACCATCCGGGCCCAGGTTTGTATGAACTCCGTCGAGCCCAATCCTCCGGGCCGTATCACGGTATAGGGATCGAAATCGGGTGCGACGGAATACACGGCTTTGAGGGCCGGTTGCATCGTGGCACAGCAGACCTCAGCAGTTGTGCCGGAGTAGGAACCGCCGTCGGCGCCGACACGCTTGTTCGACCACGGTTGCCGGACGATCCAGTCGATCGTTACTTTCATGGCATCGATTTCATTGGGAGGATATTCGGTTATCCGGGGACCACTGGATTGACAGGAGCCGGGCGATTGAATCCGAACATAGGCGTATCCGTTCTTTATGAATTGCTCGGCGGATTCATAATTCAGATCGGGATGCAATCGATACGTTTGCATCACCTTATAGAGCCACCCGGGATCCAGCTTCACCCCGTACCGGGAGGTCTCGATCAAGGTGGGAACGGTCTCTCCCGGCCGGAGCTCTTCCGGCAGCCATATGCTGATCCAGATCTTCGTACGGGCGTCCAGGGCGAGGTATTTCATTTCGTTTACCGGGTAGCCCGCTGGGGTTGTATTCTTCGTATAATCAGGAGCAAATACTATCCCTATTGCGACGAGCAGGATCAGGATGACCAAGAGCGCGCCGAGCACCCTCCCCGTCCATTTGAGAACAGAGCCTCCCATTCTCTTCCGGTTCATTCCTTCAGTTAACGTAATCATCGTGTTAAGTTATATTATGATGGCTTCCATTATCCGTACGGATTAAAGACATGTATGTTCCGACCGATTATACGATAGATCAATTATTCAGATGGATGATCTCGTCTCATTGTAGTAATTTTGGAAGCTACCCCTGTACTGAATACCTTGAAACAGTGAGTAGCTATCCTCGTACTTCATATATACTGACCTGACCCCCTCGATCGGATCAAGGTTATGAGTTATACTCTGACCAGGCGAAAAGGGGGTTATTTCATGGCCAGGAAGCGATTTACTGCTGAACAGATCATCACGAAGCTCCGTGAAGCCGAGGTTCTGCTTTCCAAAGGCCGGAACATTGGAGAAGTGTGCCGGCAGCTCGATGTGAGCGAGAACACCTACTATCGGTGGCGCAAGGAGTACGGCGGTCTGGATACCAAGCAGGCCAAGCGGCTCAAGGAGCTCGAGAAAGAGAATGCCCGCCTGAAAAAGCTCGTCGCCGACCAGGCTCTGGACAACGCCATCCTGCGAGAGGCGGCCAAGGGAGACTTCTGAGCCCAGCTCGTCGACGGCAGGCCGTCCGGAAGGCCTGCGA
>CP070727.1:1167053-1208920 GCA_020350885.1 bacterium
GTCACCTTGTGATCCCCCGGTACCACACGCATATTCGGCGGCGGCGGCGCAGAGCCCACCAGCCAGTTCACGTTCGTCTCCTTCCCATCTATACCCGTCTGAAAATCGGCGAACGTCGCCCCCCCCTTCGAACAGCTCGGATTCTCCCACAGCGCGATCTCATCACGGCAGTCAGCATTGATCCAGATAATCTCACCCCTGGCGGCAGATTCCACCCTGCTCTCGTCCTCGCAGCTGTCGGGCACGACCGAGTTCACCGGACCGTAGACCGGCGTCTCACGGCCGTCTATACCCGTCTGCGAGTTGCCGTCCACATCGAACCAGTTGCCATGGAACGCCAGAGCTGCGGACGCGGCACTCTCCAACATCCCCTCAAGCCCTTCGCCGCAGGCGAACGCCACCTGCAGTTTCATCGTACTGTCGGGCGGAAGCTCCCTGAACGGACCAACCGCCATTAACATTCGGTAATCACGGGGGATCTCGGCGTTCCGGTCCTTCTGTTTCTTGCTCATCAGTTCAAAGCGCTGATAGTCGTTTCTCGGATCGCCTCCCTCGCTGAATGGCCGATCACCCGAGAAGTTCTGGTAGGAGGTGAGGCCGACCTTCTTGGGCGCATTCTCGCCCAGGGGATCGGTATCATGACCGAGAAAGAGGATACCGAAGTAGCCCGGGGTCCTCCCGTTGTCCCCGTCGACATCGTAGAAGTAGGCAATGCTGATATCGATTGGTACCTCCCTGTTTCCGAGCCGTGCACAGACGACATCCTCGTGAAGCTCCGTCGCATCGTCTCGAGCGAGGTCATCGACATTGCGGGGACCGCAGTCACCGTCGGTGAAGAAACCGATGTATACATCTTCGATATTGTTCCTCCCGTAGTTCTTGATCTTGTATTCGACACCGACGAATTCGTTGAAGTTTTTATCCTCCCACTGGTAACTCTCCTGACGTACAAAAAGACCGAGCGGCGTGTGCTCGGGATAGATCTGCATCGCTCCGGGCTGATCATCCGTGAACCAACAGGTGAACATCTGGGAGGAGATGGCTGCAAAATCCTCGTCGACCGAACCGTCGCCATCGTCGTCGTAGCCGTTCAGCCAGTCCTCGTCGGCGACACCGTCGAAGTCGTCGTCGGCCGGCCCGGGGAGGCGGTTCCCTCCCGGCGCACCCTCGTGCGAACCATAGATGCGGGCATAAGGATCTCTCGCATCCGGTTGAAATTCGTTGTCGAAGCCGGAGGTCGAAACGACCGGAATCCCGCCCTTACGCGCCCCCACCCACAGACCGGCGATAAAGAGGTATTCCACTCCGGAACCCGCAGGCCACTGGGCGGAGGGAAATTCGTTGGTAGGCCAGGGCCTGTAGTTCGGATAGGATCCGAAGGCCCCCCAATTGGTGACATGCACTTGCAGGTTGCCGACATTATGTATGCCAGAGCCGTCGATTACCCAGATCCTCTGGGATCTCTTGAGCTTTTCGTATTGATCGTCGTCGTAGATTGCAGCACCGGCACAGACAGGCAGCATGAGTGCGATGTATGCGGCGGACAGAAGGAGCACTCCGATCCGGATCGTCCATGACGATATGACACAGGCTGTTGCATGGGGGTGTGGGCGAGCGAGACCAAGACACGAACGGTTTCGCATGGTTTCACTCCGTGCTTCTGGCAACTTGTTTTGGGGATACCTCTCCTCACAGGACCGATCCTGTCGAAGAGAAGAGAAGGTGGGCTCTCCTAGATCTCCTATAGATATACAATGCAATATGCATACCGAAAAACGATTTGTCAACGTTTTACTGTCGATGGATCTATTAAAACGGTAAGCGTTAAGGGCTGCGGATCGCGCGGCCGGTCGACGGCACGCCATCTGCGTTCAGCGAATGATCACGAACTTGCCGATGGTCCGCCCGAACCTGCCGTCGGCGGGCTCGACGGCATAGACGTAGACACCGCTTGTGACATCCTGTCCGTTCCTCGAGACCAGATCCCATGCGAGGGTTCCATAGCCATCCCGTCCGTCATGATACAATACCTCCACGAGGTCACCGGAGACCGTGAAGATCCGCACCGTACAGGCACAGCGCGGGAGGTTCCGGAATTCCACCTTGATCCCCGATGGATCACCCATGTTCGGCTCGAGCGCCCACGGTTTCATCGACCTCGTTGTAGCCGGATTCGGCACCACGTAGACGGTGCGCTTCTCGTACAGCCCATGCTCCTGTGCAGCCGACAACGGTGTCGTATAGACGAAGTTCGACATGGGATCCCCGTAATAATCAGCTCTGACGGGAATCCCATCCAGTTTGAAGTGATCGTAAGCGACGACACTGTAGAAGTAGTGCATTCCGTTATGGACATTCCTGTCGATATAGCAGTAGTACCGATGCCCGCCGGGGAATCCGAGTTCCCCCCTGGCGAGGGCCTCGAGTGTATCGCATTCGGTATCCGTGAGGCCCGGCGGACACGGGACGGTATCCATCGGAAAGTACCAGAGACTCTCTTTGAACAGTCCGATGAGCTGGTCCTTCTCCTCCAGGTGGGCGAGCGGCTCGTAGATCCATCCACCCTGGGAGGCCGGTTTCTTGAAATCGATATTCGGCGGTACCTCGTTTACGAGATCCCGTTCCTCGATGAGATGCCATAGTTCCCGGGGCGGCCCGCTCAACACGGAGGTGCCGATCGGCCGGTCCCATCCATCCGCACGCCAGATACGAAATCCTTCAAAATCGAGGTCGAGGGTACTTACATCGGGGGTAACCTCGCTGAAGTCGTCCCAGAAGAGCATGATCTTCTCGTCACCGGGCACGATCCGCAGGTGCGGTGGCGGTGGTGCCGAACCCGCAAGCCAGCTCACCCGCGTCTCCTTGCCGTCGACACCCGTCTGGTAATCCCCGAACGTCATGCCGACCTTTGAGCAGGATGCACCTTCCCAGAGTGCTATCTCCTCCCGGCAGTCGGCATTTATCCATAGGATTTCTCCCCTCGCTATCGTCTCGAACTCCTGCTCCGATGCACACGAATCGATGACCACGGCATCGGCAGGTCCGTACACCGGTGTCTCTCTTCCATCAGCGCCCGTGAGGGGATCTTCATCGACATCGAACCAGTTACCCTTGTAAACGAGGGCGGCGCTAGCTGCATTCTCCAGCATTCCCTCGCGCCCCTCCCCGCATACGAAGGCCACCTGGAGGATCATGATGCTGTCGGGGGGAAGCGTTTCGAAGGGACCGACCGCCATGAGCATACGGTAATCGCTCGGATCCCTCGCATCCCGGTCCTTCCTGGTATTGCTCATGAGCTCGTAGCGTTGGTAATCGTTCGTCGGATCACCTCCGCTCGCGTATGGTTCTGCCCCCCTGAAATTCTGATACGAGGTGAGCCCGACCGTGCGGGGTGCATTCCTCCCCAGCGGATCGACGTCGTGTCCGAGAAAAAGGATGCCGAAGTATCCCGGCGTTTCACCGAAATCGCCGTCGTAATCGTAGAAGTACGCGACGCTGATCGTGACAGGTATCTCGGTGCTCCCCCGTTTCGCGCACAGCTCGCCTTCCCAGAAACCGGTTGCATCGTCGTAGTAGAAGGCCCCCGATCCCCGCTTGCCGCAATCGCCGTCTGCGAAGAAACCGATATATACATCCTCGAGGAGATCGATACCGTTGTTTCTTATCTTGTATTCCACACCGATGAAGTCATAGTACCGCTCGTCCTCCCATTGATAGCTCTCCTGCCGTACGTGGAGATTAAGCGGTATATGCTCGGGGTACCTTTTGACGGCGGCGATCTGGTCGTCGGTAAACCAGCAGCTGTACATCTGCTTTCCGACAGCGGCGAAATCCTCGTCCACCATGCCGTCACCATCGTCGTCGTAGCCGTTCAGCCAATCTTCGTTTATGCGCCCGTCCCGATCGTCGTCGGGTGGGGTCGGCCACCTGGCTCCCCCGGGGGTACCCTCGCCCGATTCGTAGATCTTCGCCAGCGTATCAATCGGGTCCGGCTGGAACTCCCTATCGAATGCGGCGGTCGAGACGACGGGGATCCCGCTGAAGAGCGCACCGACCCACAACCCCGCAATGTAGAGGTATTCGATGCTCGAATTCGCCGGCCACTGTGCTGAGGGGAAATCGCGCGTCGGGAAGTTGGAGGTCGGATACGATCCAAATGCCCCCCAATTCGTCACATTCATGTGGAGGTTTCCGATATTGTGTATGCCTGAGCCGTCGATGACCCAGATCTGCTCGGCCCGTTTGGCCTTGCCGATCAGGTCGGATTCATCCTTGTGTGCTGACGCGTTACCCGGCACGAAGCCGCCAGCGGCGAGAGCAGGCATAACTAGGCAGAGCATCTGCTGTAGCGTCCGAGGTATGCGACGCCTGCGGTAGCGTTTTTTCGCGGATCCATCAGTCGGCCCCACCACCCCCGCACCTTGTACATCGATACACGATGCCACCATGAAGTGACTCCCGATCATCCGAATATGCCGTCTGTATGGGTTGTTCCGGTGTGGATCTCGTATTCAGCGCTCCCTGGCTTACATGAAATAATACTGTGTTTACGCGCTCGTGTCAACCGGCACTGCCGGCCGGTTGCATAGCATGGAGCTCCCTTGACTGGAATAGAGGAGAGAACGGAGACGTAACGGAGAACGAGACATCGATTAGCGCACTAAGGATGCGTACACGCGGTTCGGTATGAAGATCGTTCAATTTTTCAAGAGGCATGGTGTTCTCAGACGCCCGATCCACGCTGCTGCACCATGTCCTTGATCTTCATGAGGCGTGTCTGGTTCCCGCGCTCGTTCTCACTGAGCTTGTCCTCGATACTGCGAATCGTGGCCTCCAGATCGGGGATGAGAACGTATTCGAGCGCGTTGACCCTCCGCCTCGTCTTCTCGAGCTCCTCGGACATGTGAAAGAGGGCGTTCTCCTTTTCAACGAGTCTCAGGAGGTCGGAGAAACTCTCCCGCAGTTTCTCGAATGCCGCATCGAGTTCGGGTGAGGTCGTCGAGAGCTTGTATGTGGGATCGGTATCGGGGATTGTAAAGGAAAATGCGGGAATACGCACGTTCATCTCGAACCGCATCTCCACCTCGAGATTTCCCTTCCAGGTGCTCAGGGAGAGTGCATCTTCGAGAGACTGACGGTCCGTGCCGGCGCGGCCGTCGAGATAATGCCGGCCGATCTCCATGAAATTCCCCTCGACCGTTTTCCTGAGCCCGGTCGTTTCCTGGACCAGAACAAAGAAGCTCTGCATTAGCTTTTCCTGTTTATTCTTGAGCAACCTGTGCCCCCGCCGGGCAAGCTCCAACCGGCGGCGTAAGCGCAGCAGCATCATCCTGTTGGGATTGACCTTTCGTCTCACGATCTATCCTTCGCTGGGAGCTTCTCTCTTCGGGAGATACCTCTCGACGAACTCGTCGCGGATACGCTTGATCTCGGTGCGGGGGATCATCGTGAGCAGCTCCCACCCAAGAGTGAGGGTCTCCTCGATCGAACGGTTCTCATCGAGTGCCTGCTGCACGAAGCGGCCCTCGAAGGCTTCGCCGAAGGCCATGAACGCCCTGTCGGCCTCGGTCAGCGCCGCCTCACCCAGCACCACAGCCAGCTCCTCGACCTCCTTGCTCCTGGCGTATGAAGAGAAGAGCTGGTTGGCCACCTGCGCATGATCCTCCCGGGTCCGGTCCTCACCGATCCCCTTGTCCCTGAGCCTGGACAGGGACGGGAGAACATTGATCGGCGGGTAGATCCCCTTGCGGTGCAGCACACGATCGAGAATGATCTGCCCTTCGGTGATGTACCCGGTGAGATCCGGTATCGGGTGCGTCTTGTCGTCGTCCGGCATGGAGAGGACCGGGATCTGCGTGATCGAGCCTTCGAGTACCTCGCCCTCCTTCTCACCCTTGAGCAGTCCCGCACGTTCGTACATCGTTGCGAGATCGGTGTAGAGGTAGCCGGGGTAACCCCGACGCCCGGGGATCTCCTTGCGGGCGACGGAAACCTCCCGAAGCGCCTCACAGTAATTGGTCATGTCCGTCATGATGACGAGCACATGCATACCGCGTTCGAACGCAAGATACTCGGCGGCCGTGAGCGCTGTTCGGGGGGTTGCGATGCGCTCGATCGTCGGATCGTTTGCTAGGTTGATGAAGAGAACCACGCGCTCCATCGCACCCGTCTCCTGGAAGTCGCGGATGAAGTAATTCGCCTCCTCGAATGTGATACCCATGGCGGCGAAGACGATTGCGAATGCGGCCTCCGCACCGGGCACGGTTGCCTGACGGGCTATCTGTGCGGCGAGCTCGGCGTGGGGCAGTCCGAATCCCGAAAAGATGGGAAGCTTCTGCCCGCGCACGAGGGTGTTCAACCCGTCTATCGCCGAAACACCCGTCTGGATGAACTCCTTGGGATAGATCCGGGCATAGGGATTTATCGGGCTCCCGTTGATGTCGAGCTTCTTCTCGGGAATGATCTTCGGCCCGTCGTCGATCGGCATGCCGAGGCCGTCGAATATGCGGCCGAGGATATCCGGAGACACGGAGAGCTCGAGCCCGCGCCCGAGGAAACGCACCTTCGTCTTGGCAACGTCGACGCCTCGGGTACCCTCGAAGAGCTGGATAAGAACCTTGCTGCGGTCGACCTCGAGAACCTTTCCTCTTCGAAGTTCCCCGTCCGGAAGCTCCACTTCGACGAGCTCCTCGTAACTCGCCCTCTCGACGCTGTCGAGGAGAACGAGGGGACCGGCTATCTCACCGATTGTTGTGTACTCTGTTACCATTTAATCAACCTCCCGTCGATCTCCGCCCTGCACTTCATCCTCACCCGTCCGGTTTTCATGAGAACGATCAGTGACCTGTGTATCTATGTCCTCCAGGATCGCATCGAAGGAATCGAGTTCGCTTTCCGGTACGAGCCTCATCCTGGTGATCTTCTCCCGCACCGGCAGATCGAGGAGCTTCCTGAGGGGCGTTCGTTTCTCGATCGCCTTGATACACTTGTGGTGGAGCTCCAGGATCACCTGAAGCATCCGGAATTGTTTCAGGAGTCTCGTATAGGCATCGTCGGGGTCGAAGGCCGATTGGTGGAGAAAATCCTCCCTGATCGACTTCGTCGTCTCCAGGATCACGCGATCCTGATCCGAGAGGGAATCGAGACCGACGAGCCGTACCAGCTCCTTGAGCTCCGCCTCCTTCTGCAGGAGCCCCATCGCCTCGGTGCGCATCTCCTCCCACTTCTCCTCCACCTCGTTGCGGAAATAATTCGCGAGGTTATCGTGATAGAGGGAATAGCTCGAAAGCCATCCGATCGCCGGGAAATGCCGTTCGAACGCGAGCTGGTCCTCAAGGCTCCAGAAGACCTTGACGACCTTGAGTGTCGCCTGTACGACCGGGTCCGAGAGATCACCGCCCGGTGGTGAGACGGCGCCGATCACGCTCATGGTGCCGATCCGCCCCTCCTTGCCGAGGCAGATCGTTCTGCCCGCCCGCTCGTAGAAACCGGCAATACGGGACGGCAGATATGCCGGGTAACCCTCCTCCCCGGGCATCTCCTCGAGACGCCCCGACATCTCGCGCATCGCCTCCGCCCAGCGGGAGGTCGAATCGGCCATCACCGCCACGTTGTACCCCATATCCCTGAAGTACTCCGCAATCGTGATCCCGGTGTACACGGAGGCCTCCCGTGCTGCGACGGGCATGTTGGAGGTGTTTGCGATGAGCACCGTTCTCTCCATCAGTGGATGGCCGGTAGCGGGATCGACGAGCTCGGGGAATTCTTGAAGCACATCGGTCATTTCGTTTCCGCGCTCGCCGCATCCTATATAGACGATGATCTGCGCATCGGACCACTTTGCGAGCTGGTGCTGGATCACGGTCTTCCCCGCCCCGAAGGGTCCCGGGACCGTGGCCGTGCCGCCCTGGCTGATCGGGAAGAAGGTATCGATCACACGCTGCCCCGTCACGAGCGGCTTCTCAGGCACGAGCTTCTTTACGACCGGACGGGAGGTGCGCACTGGCCACCGGTGAAAGAGTAGAACCTGCTCGATCCCGTCGTCGGTGCGTATCTCGGCGACCGTATCCTCGACCATGTACGAGCCCTTCTCGGGTTTCCTTACCAGCGTGCCTTTCCGTATCGTCGGGGGAACCATGATTCTGTGGACGATAAGCGCCGTCTCTTGGATCTCCCCGAGGATGTCGCCCGCCCCGATCTCGTCGCCCTCATTCAGGTCCGCATTCGGTACGAAGTCCCACTTCGCCCTCCTGTCGAGGCCGGGCATATCGATACCCCTCGTGATGTAATGACCCTCCTGGCCGTAAATGACGTTCAACGGGCGCTGGATACCGTCGTAGATCGACTGCAGGAGCCCCGGGCCGAGCTCGATGCTCAGGGGCTGCCCCGTCGACTCCACCGCTTCGCCGGGGCCGAGCCCCGAGGTGTCCTCGTATACCTGGATGTAGGCGTGATCGCCGTGGAGCTCGATGATCTCGCCGATCAGCCTCTTCTCACTCACCCTGGCGACCTCGAACATCCTGGACTCCCCCATCCCCTCTGCAACGATGAGGGGGCCCGAGACCTTGACAATCTTTCCAGCTCCCATTACCTGTTCATCTCCTTCACGCTGCTTGTACCGACGCCTCTCGATTATTCATTCGATCTCGATATGTCCTGCCCGACCGCCCGTACGACAGCCCTTCTGAGTTCCTCGAAGGCGACCCCCTCCAATTCGGGTACACCCTCCTTCCAGACCGCCCCGCGAATATCGGGGATAACGGTCACCACGGGAAAGATCCGCTGCGTCCGTTCCCGGATGAGCTTCTTGTATCTATGAAAAACCTCCTCCGTGACGAGGATGATCGTAAACTTGCGCTCGACGACCTCAAGGAACTGCTCCTCGGTGAGCTCGCCATCCTTCGTCTCGTAGGTACGGCAGCCCAGCACCCTGAAGTACTCTATCGAATCCGAGTGACCGATCACTGCGATGTTGGATGCCATCGATTCAATTCCCCCCGTTTCATGACGGCAGCATGGTGTCCATGCGACCGGCGATTATCTCCTCCGGCATGCGGTTCAGCAGGCCTGATACGATCATTCGCAGCAGACGCATATCCCTATCAATCAGCTCGAGATGATAGAGCACGGGCGAAAGATCGAAGAACCGGTACCGGCTCTCCCCGAGAAGATCGAGGAGAAACCGATCGAGGAGTATATCGATCTTCCAGAGCGGTATCTCGACAGAAAGCCCGAGCCCGATTAGCCCCCTGTAATCGGTAAAGGCGAGCATGGAATACAGCTCACCCTCCGGTTCCCTGAAGAGAGCTGAGAGCCTGTCCGTGTCGAGCTCCCCGCCACCGATCCATACACGTCCGGGTTCCTCCGTGCGGAGCGGGACACGTTTGAGCCTGATGAAGTTTTTGATATTCGTACAGTCGATCTTCCAGCGGATATAGTCCCTACCCGATCGAGCGGGCGCCGATTCCAAGAGATATCGCCACTTCTCCGATTCACCGCTGTACTCGACAGCGGCGACTCCGTGCTCCTCGCCTGCCAGCTCGAGCCGGGCGCCGAATTCCTTCAGGTGTTCGGGAAGGAGCCCCCACTCACTACCCGTAACGGCATGTGCCACCGTCTCCGGATCGACGAGCCCGTAACCACTCAGTGCCGGCGTCTCGCGCAGGAGACGGGCCTTCATCATGTGCGTGACGTTGTCGAAGTCGTAGCCGACGCGCACAAAGGTGATCGTTTCCTCGTCGGTAATGAGGGACGAGATCAACTCGAGCACCGCCGCCTTCTCGGCCTCGATCCCCATCTCGAAGTCATAGGGCGAATCCACCGGCTCGAACCCCCTGTACTGTTCCCTGAGGGTTACAAGCAGTCCTTCCTCGGAGGTCCGTGCGAGACGCTGGAACCACGCACGATCGGGCATGAGGGCCTCGAGGGAGCGGAGGCGGGCGATGATATAGGTATAATCCTGCACGTATCTCCACCATCCCTACTTCTCGGCGAAGAGTGTGGAGGCAATCCGGTGCTCGACCCTCTCCTTGAGCTGCTCGAAGAGAACATCGAGCGTGAGGTCGATGGTCCGCCGCTCCTGGCGAAGGATGACACCCCACGTGAAACCACCCTCCTCGCCCGAGAGTGTGAAGTGCCCTTCTGGCCGGTATGCGGAGTTGAGCGAAGCTAGGAAATCCTCATCGAAGAGCCCACGCTGATCCGCCGGGACGACAATGGCCTCCCGTCCGGTCACCGCCCGTTTGAGGATCAGGGTCTTCAGGAGCTCGAGGTACTCCCCCTCCGGGAGCCTGCGTACCCGGTCGGCAGCCTCACTGTAGAGCTCGTCCAGGATCTCCCGTTTCCTGGCGAGGACGGTCTTTCGCAGCTCGAGTTGCTCGTTCACGACGATACGCTTCTCCTCCTCGGAGGCCTTCCGCTTTGCCCTGCCCTCGAGGGCTTCCTTGATCCGGCCCACCCTCGTGGCGTACTCGCCGGCGATCTCTTCCGCCTCCCGCTTGGCCTTCTCCAGGATCTCCCCGACCGCCGCACCGGTCTCCTCATCGATCCGTTTGAGAATACTGTCTATCGCCATCGTGTTTCATCCATTCATGTTTTCCGTATGTACCCTAACCCCCGAGCGTTATCCGCTGCAGGAGAAGTATGGTTCCCAAGAGACCCAGCACTGCGTAGGTTTCAACAACTACACCGAAGACCATCCCCTTGCCGACCTCACCGGGACGCTTCGCAACGAGGCTGCAGGCGGCCGCACACACCTTGCCCTGGTAGAGACCGGAGATCAGACCGGTGATTGCGACCGGCAGGGCCGCTCCGAGCACCTCCAGACCCGTGGAGACGGGGATCTCGCGGAGTGGAACCCCCCACCCGACGACCCGGTTGATGATCATGAAGAGGGCGACGAGACCGTAGATACCCTGGGTGCCGGGCAGTGCCTGGAGCACGAGGAGACGACCGAACTTTTCCGGATCCTCACTGACGACGCCGTTCGCCGCCTGCCCTGCGACCCCCGTACCAAGTGCCGATCCCGCACCGGCGAGCCCCGCAGCGAGTGCGGCACCCAGAACAACGAGCATAAACCCCAGCATAGCATCATCTCCTTCCCGAGATTTCAGGACCTACGAGTTTTTCCGTTCCTTCAGTACGGTATAGCGTCGTTCACTCTGAAACGGTTGAAACTCCCTGCCGCCCCCGGTGAAGAACTTCGAGAAGAACTCGAGGTATTGAAGACGTCCGGAATGGACAAAGGCACCGAGGGTGTTGACGGCAAGGTTGAAACCGTGTCCGAGAACCAGCACGAGCAGGGCTGCCACGTATCCGATATAGTACGGCAGCCCCAGCACCATTCCTGCGATGCCGTTCACGGCCAGAGCGATCGCACTGGTTGCGAGACCGAGGGCAAGCAGCCGTGCGTACGAGAGCACATCACCGAAGTATCCGACGACATCGTAGAATCCGATGAGCCCTTTGAATCCCTTTGCGACGATATTCTTCTGCTTCCTTCCGCCGGTAAGGAATATCGCAGCAGCGAAGACAAGTGCAGCCCGCGTGCACCAGAAGGTGAGTTGCGGGGGGATCACGCCGCCGAGGATCGCCGAATACCCGAGCGGTGCCAGGGCTGTGAGAAAGAGGATCCAGAGAAGATCGTCGAAGATGCCGTCCCACAGGAGCCCGGCGCGGATGTTTGCCACCATCCTGATACCCATCCCGAAGAGGATATGCACGAGTCCCATGAGGAAAGCGATGTTGAGCATCTTCATGGGTTCCTCGAGAGGATTGATAAAGATAAACTGCCTGATGAATGCAGGGAACGAATCCGCATTGATACCGAAGACACCGCCCGTCACGAATCCCACCAGTGCCGTAACGAGACCGCCCATGAAGAGGACCCTGATGAGCCGTCCGGCACCACCCGCCGGCTTGAACTTGATGAGGATCACGGCCGCTACTGCGGAGAGGGTGAGGCCGTACCCCGCATCCGTCAGACAGAGGGCGAAGAAGAGAATGAAGAAGGGGGCGAGAAGCGGTGTAGGATCGACCTCGCGGTAGACGGGGCGGCCATAGAGGGTCGTAATGAACTCGAAGGGCCGGAATGCGGTTCTGTTTGCGAGCAGGATAGGCGGGTTCTCGTTCTCGAAGGGCTGTCGAAAGAAGAGCTCGATCTCCTCGAACCGTTCGGCGAGGCCTTTCTCGAGACGCCGGCGGTCGATCGCGTTGATCCACCCCTCAAGGAGAAAGGTACTGTCGGTGCGGAACAGATCCCGCTCGACCTGCATAAGCCCGATCCGCTCGCCGAGATGATCGGAGATGACGAGGAGCTTATCGCGTTCTGCGGCAAGCGTACGTGCCCGCCCTTCGGCCTCGTCTATCTCATGTTCCAGCTCCGTCCAGCGCATCCGCTGGGCCTGTATAATCTCATCCGGTGTTCCAGAGATATTCTTGAAATCACTTCGATGGGCGCCGATCGCCTTGAGCTCGTGTGTGGCGGGATCACCGTCCGATTCAGGCAGTATAACCGCCACGTGGCGGTATCCGCCTCCTCTGGAAACCTCCTCGAAGTGCGCATACGGGAAGTGGCCGTGCAAGCGATCGATTCCCGCCTCGACCTGTTTCTCGGGGATGTTCCAGAGCTGGGTCACGAAGCCTTCGGTCGACAGGGTCTCGAGCGCAGTACCGATCGGTCGCCATGGTTCGAGCGAGCGCACGAGTTCCCTGCTCCGTGCCAGCTCGTCGCGGTTACCGCGTATCACGTTTTGGAGCTCATTGCACTGCCGCCACATATCTGCGACATCGATGTCACGTACAAGTCTCTCGCTCTCCTCGGTGGATATCCCCAGGCGCCCCTTCGAGAGCCGCTCGAAAAAGGAACGCTGCTCGCTGTACTCTTCAGTAAACTCAATCGACGCATCGGTGAGCTCCTTGAGACGCGTAAGCTCCCGCACCGTCTCCTCGTCGAAGGCGGACTCCCACTCCTGCACGGAAACCTCGGTGACCTCGATCGAACCCGACTCGCGAAGGAACGACTTCAGGTCGCCCTTGATCGAGCTGTGCCCGAGAATCTGAACCTTGAGCATCCGGCTTACGGTCATATCGTCTTCTCCCGAATCCTCGAACGGGCGTACAAAAGGGGCTACAATCCCTTCCTGAACATGTCGATTATCAGATCGAGAGCCGGTTCCCGATTCCTCTTTACCAGAACGCTCAGCGAAGCGACCTTCCTGGCATTTTCCGCCCTGAGGCCCGAGATCGTCTCTTCAGCCTTTTCACGGGCGCGGGCCATCAGGGAGCGTTCGAGCTCGGCGGCCTCGACCCTGACATCATCGATCTCACGCTCGCCGGCCTCCCGCGCCGCATCCAGGATCTCGGCCGCCCTCCCTTCCGCCTCACGAATTAAGCTCCGGGCCTTCTCCTCCTTGGAACGGATGGCCTCGAGATGTCTTTCTATCATGAATGGAACTCCTGTTGAAACAGGGAAAAGCGAGAATTAATTGCTTATGTATGTATGAATGGATTAGAACCGATTCGAAGAGTTCTCCATAGTATCATTCACGCCAGCGCAGCACTCATGAGATATCAACAGGTGCGTATCGTATCACTAGTTAGTTCCCGATAACAGACTTGGGGAAAATATGCGTAACTACGGATAAATAAATCATCTTGCACTTATACCATGTGGGGGCGAAATGTCAAGGGTAAAGATACGTATGCAGGCAACGGTTCCACAACCGTTGGAAGAGATTACCTGTTTGACATAACTAATTTAATGTAATACAATTATGCAATATGCAGGGTTCGGCGCCCGTATAATCGGACATGCAGCCTGATGGCTGGAAAGGACTGTCACATGGAAAGAGATACCGCACCGAAGAAACCGAGTACGCTCAAGGGGGGACGCAGGTTTTTATTCTACCTGCTCATGGTGCTCGTCTGCTTCGTCGTCGTCATTGCCGCCGGGGAGCTCCTCGTCCTTCTCCTCAAGCCGCAGGTCTCCCTCTACCCGCGGTGGGAATTCTCCGTCAAGTACGGCAGGGAACATTTCAAGGATGTCCGGATGGTCCACCGGCAGCCGAGACACTGGAAGTTTGTATACACGATCAACGAGCTGGGATATCGTGGCCGTGCGGTGCCCGTCGCCGACCGTTACGTAAAACGGAACATTGTCGTTCTGGGGGATTCGTACGCGATGGGAATGGGTGTGAACGACGGCGAAGATTTCGCCGCGGTCATGGACAAGAACCTGGCCGACGGCTGGAACGTCATCAACATGGCGTGCGGTGGGTGGGGATTAACGCAGCAGATCCGCAGGTTCTATGAAACGGGACTCCTGTACAAGCCTTCCGCCGTCGTGCTCCAGTTCTGTAAAAACGATCCGGGGGACAACTTCATCGATAAGGTAACCACCATCGAGAACGGGCGCTTTGTCTTTCACAACACGAACCGCCAGCGGAAACTCTTCGCATCCCTTCTCTCCCGCTCCTACCTCGTACAGAACAGCCAGCTCTATAGTTTCGCCCGTTCCTTCTACAATCCCTTCAGGGAGGTGGAAGAAGCGGCTGCACAAAGGGCGACCGATGCACCCGGAGACGATAGCACTCCCGTCGGGGTGGTACACGGACGGACCACGACAGTGGCGAAGCCCGAGGCAGGTACGGCGGAGACCTCAGAACCGCCGCCGATCACAAGACAGGAAGTTTTCTATAATGAACTCATCGAGCCGTTCGCGGCAGACCTCCACAGGCGGGGGATCCTTTTTCTCATGATCAGTGTGAACGGGGAAATCGATCTCTTCCCGTACATCAAGCGGAAGGTCATGGAGCTCGACCGGCAGGGGCTGCTCGACTACCTCGAGGTGACCGAATGGTTCGAAGGGATCGAGGACTACGATTCTCCCGAGGGACATCTCTGGGGAACGAAGGGGCACCGGATCATCGGTGATCAGCTTACCCGTGTCATTCATGAACACGATACAACCGGACAATAGCACGGCCCGACACAATAGATCAGGCCGGACTCCGCAATTATTCATGGACGAGTCTGGAAATAGAAAACCGGAAGATTGAGCGCACCATTATGATAATCGTAGAAGTGCGCGAAGTCCGTGCATCCCCCGAAGCTCAGAACCGTTCATGCAGCTCGAGATGGGCTTCGATCTCTCCCCTCGACAGCCAAACCGGCCGCAGCTCCTTTCGTGCGAGGAGCGGGAGCTGGTCTGTTCGGTGCGGGGAGCCCGGCTGCGATGCATTCCCGTAGCTCAAGAGGGCCATTGCCCGGATTGGATCGGAAAACTCCACGGCACAGACGTACGAATCACCGGCACGGGGGCTGAAGAGGCCGTCCCCGTCCCGGCCGAAGCGTATTTCACGGAAGATACCGAGCCATTGGGGCCCGCCGTTCGCCGGAAGATCCAGGCCGTCACCCCGGAACCTGTGCAGATCGCCCCAGGCGATATCGAGCGAGCCGTGCTCCTCCTCGACCGCACGGGCTGCCGCCTCGAGGGCCCGCACGGCCGCTGCGGGATCCGAGAGGCCGTCGGGTGTTGTCATCGGATACTCCTCACTCCAGCCGGTCCCGAAGGCCTCATCCTCCCGTGGGAAGCGCCGGAAGAGCTCGTTTCGGAAGGCCTCGAAGAGCACGGCCCCGCGGCTTTCGGCGTCCGCGCACCGATCCCAGGACTCGAGCACATCGGCGGCACGGCAGGCTGCATCCTCGCCGAGTGACCGGGCGGCTGGGATGAGATCGTCGAGTATGCGGTCGGCGAGCTCCATACGGGTCGAATGCTTGTAGGCGATCATCTCCTCGAAGCCGATCGACTCGTCCTCCCGGATCATGCGCGCCGAACGCTGGGCCCTCAGATGCATGAAGCGGGGCGCCATGTAGGGCGGAAAGTCATCGGGTGAGATCGCAGCAGGAAAGGTCGTCGTCCAAGGAGGATCGTTGGCGTTCTGTAGCCACCCGCTCGGCGGATCGACCACACGGGGAAGGTCCTCGTACGGGTGCACCGAAGTCCAGAGGGTGGCCGATGTGTCTCCCGCTACGACACCGGACCAATCAGCCACACCGGCCGGCCGCACGGGTGTCTGGCCGCCGAAGAGGTGCATGATGTGACCGTCACGGTCGGCGTACGTGACGTTGAAGAGGGGGAGCTCGAGCCGTTTCAGGTGCCGTTCGAATCCGCCGAGATCGCATGCCCGACACATCCGCCAGAACTGCTCCAGCATCCCGCTCCTCTCGAGACCGACCACACGCAGGGCGAGTGCGGCGCCGTTCATCTCGGTGACGATCGGGCCGTGTACGGAACGCCTGACCTCGAATCGTTCGCTGCGGAGGGTTCCGTCCGCCTGCTTCACCGTGATCGTCTCCATGACGGTCTCGAAGTCGCGAACGGTCCCGTCGTAGCGGTATCCCTCGCCCTCGAGGGCAAGCTCGTAAAGATCCTGACAGTCGTTCGTGCTGATGGTGAGCGTCCACCCCAGGTACCCGTTGAATGCGATGGCAAAGACCGGCAGACCCACTGGTGCCACCCCGTAACAGTCGAGCTTGGGCGAGACGAGGTGCGCTTCGTAGAGGAGAAACAGATCGTGCCACGGGAGGTGCGGATTTGCCAGGAGCAGCGCAGCCCCGCTCTCGGACCGTGAGGGAGCAATGGCCCAGGCGTTCGAGCCGCCGGTCCTCCAGCCTCGCTCGGCGGCCTGAACACGGCGGCGGTCCGTTACGAAGGTGAAGTGGATCAACCTGATAGCATGCGCCAACACATCTGTCGCATGCACGGGGAGCACCACTTCGACCTCATCGTCTATGAGATCGGCATGCCTGGCGGCGTAATCATTGATCCCGGCGGTGAACGCATCGAGAAGGGCGCGAAACTCCGGCTCCTGTTCCTCGTACCACCGGTGTGCATGCGAACGGAGCCCCATCGTTCGGCACCACTTGTCGGCTTCGAGGTACCCCTCACCCCAGTACTCCGCACCCCGGGCGCGGGACTGCCCGTAGAGGCGAAGCACGAGATCTCCGTGGCTGTGCATCTGCGCCCATCCGAATGCACGTAAGAGCGCCGCATCATCGGCGCCGCAGATATGCGGCACGCCCCACGTGTCCCAGAGGATCTCCGTGTGCTCGATCTTACCCGGGCCGCATGAACCCGCCGTCAGGAAGAGCAATAGCAGGCCGAGCCCCAGGGAACGCCGCAGAACATCATTCATTCCGTCCTCCCGGTGATTATCAGAATCCCTAGAAATGAAACCCGAGTAAGTTCCAGTGATTCAAGAACCATATGAACGAGAGCGCCGCCGCTGCGATCAGTGTGTAATGTATCCTTGCCGCCTTCCCCCAGTAGCGGCCCCGCCACGAGAGAGCGGTGTAGACGAGCAGGAGCACCGCCATGACCGAGGTCAGGATCGGTACGACAAGGAGCACCTTTAGTGATACGGGGATACCATACACCATGTTGGTCCGATTGGTGATATGGAGCAAGGCGGCGATGAAAAAGAGATTCGCCGCGCACGTGAGCCAGGCGAGGAGCCGCGCCTGGCGGGTTTTCGCCGGGGCGGGTCCCGTGCGGCGGCCGCGCAGAAGATACCCGACCGGCCAGGCGATGACCGCCGAGAGAAACAGGATCCCGCAGACGATGAGGACTCCCCGGTGAAACGACGGCGCCCCGTACCAGGGAAGCCTGATGAATGCGACGAGCGGACTCCGTTCGAAGAGGAGGTGCGTGATCCGGCCCCTCCCGTCTTCCCTGAAGTACAGATGTGTATTCCGATAGACATGCCTGAAGACAAGCGGTTCTACCTCCACCCAGCGGGAGGACTCATCCCACCCTGCACCGGCGAGGCGGATCGTACCGTCGGGAGCCTCCTCTATCGTCACCGTGCCCCGGAAGAGGTTCATGAGCTTCTCTATCGATTCGAAGTTGCTTCGCGAGTTCACATAGGTGCCCGCAAGCCGTTTCACACGCTCTGTGAATCCTTCGCTTACCTCGAGCAGCGGCGGCATTGGGATATGAAAGTAGTGATCGAGGATCGCCCGCATGAAATCCACCCTCGCCTCCCCGCCGTCGGCGCTGTTGTAGGAAAGAAAGAGACCGAAGTTTCGTGATGGAATCAGCAGCAGCAGGCTATGGAAGTAGAAGGTATCCCCCCCGTGATAGATCAACCGTTCACCGTCACGGTTGAGCTCGATGAATCCATACGCCATGCCGCTTGCACGTCTGTCGTTTGCGAAGTGACGGCTGTGCATGAGGCGTGATGTCTCTTCTGAGAGAATCCGGGTTTCTCCGAACCGGCCGTCCTGGAGGTGAGCGATTATGAAGGCGGCCATGTCGGCTGCAGTCGTGCTCATCGCGCCTGCGGGGGCCGGTGGAATCAGCTCGAAGTCCTGTGCGTGAAAGAGGCCGTCCGAATAGGAATAACCCACCGCCGCATGCGGGGCGAGCCGATCGGGCAGGGGCTGGTGGAATGTGCTCATCTCCATCCCGAGCGGCTCGAAGATTCTCTCTTCGACATAACGCTCGAAGGGCATGCCCGAGACGGCCCCAACGATGTACCCGGCAAGGCCGGCACCATAGTTCGAGTAGGCGGTCACGGTTCCCGGCGGCCAGATTCTGGCGGGAAGATGACCCGCCAGCCAAGTGCCGAGTGCCGTCATATCCCCGGTAATAACGGCGAAGAGGCCGTCGATCCGTTCCTCGAATCCGGGTGTATGCGTGAGGAGATGGGAGAGGGTGATGGGATCGGGAAAGGTGGCGGGGATCTCAAAATCATCGATGTAATCGTTCACATCCGCGTGCAGGTCGAGCTTGCCGCGCTCGACGAGCTGCATGACGGCGGTCCAGGTGAAGAGCTTTCCGACCGAACCTGAGCGGAAGAGTGTGCTCTCGGGAAGCACCGGCGTACGCGCATCGATATCCGCATGGCCGTAACCCTTGGCGAAGAAGAGCGAACCATCGTGGACGGCGGAGATCACAACCCCCGCAAGGCGATAGGCCTCCATTTGGGCGCCGACCACACCGTCACAGAAGCTCTCGAACTCCACGGAATCGATCTGCAACGCCCCCCGGACCGATGCGGCCTGAAAAACGGAATCGGACTGCACGACCCCGTGAACCGATGCGGCCGGGCGTGCGGAATCGGTCGCCACCCGTACGGTTACCGCCATCGCCATGTCCGGGACCGGCGGTGCCGCAATAAGGGCCGTTACAAGAATAAGCGGCGGTACGTATCGTGTGATCGCTCGTATCATCCGGCTATGTACGTTCACGATAGAGCCAGCAGCGGACCTCACGGCCCGGCTCGATCCCGAGGAGATCCGGTACCTCCGTGCGGCAACGCTCGAAGACACTCGGGCACCGGGTATGGAAGGCGCATCCCGGCGGGACATTCATGGGGCTCGGAACATCACCGGTGATGGCCGCCCGCACCCTGCCGCCCTCGGGATTCGGCAGGGGGATCGAGGCGAGAAGCCCCTGTGTATAGGGATGCAGGGGACCCGCGAAGAGATCGCGCGACGGGGCCATCTCGACGATCTTGCCGAGATACATGACCGCCACCCTGTCGCTCACATGTTCAACCACACCGAGGTCGTGGGCGATGAAGAGATAGGTGAGGTTCATATCCCCCTGGAGATCCTTGAGCAGATTGATGATCTGCGCGCGTACCGAGACATCGAGCGCGGAGACCGGTTCGTCGGCGACAATGATGTCGGGCTCGACAGCGAGGGCCCGGGCGATACCGATCCGCTGGCGCTGTCCGCCCGAGAACTCGTGTGGATAGCGTGAGGCCGCCGCCGGTGGCAGCCCGACCCGCTCGAGAAGCTGGACGACGCGTTCTCCGACCGCCCTGCCCCGGGCGAGCTTGTGAATCCTGATCCCCTCGGCGATCGTTCCCCCCACGGTGAGCCGCGGATTGAGGGAGGAGTAGGGATCCTGAAAGATCATCTGTATCCGCCGCCTCGCCCGCCTGAGCTCGGCACCGGCGAGTGCCAGAAAATCTGTGCCATCGAGGAATACGGTACCCTCGTCAGGCTCCTCGAGCCTGAGGAGCACGCGGGCGAGTGTGCTTTTCCCGCAGCCGGACTCCCCCACGAGACCGAGTGTTTCCCCCCGCTCGAGGGTCAGATCGACACCATCCACGGCCCGGACCGGTACTCCGTCCCGGAAGAAGAGGCCGGCAGCCGCCCGGAAGTACTTCTTGATGCCTTCGGCCCGCAGGATCATCACGGCCCGCTCCCCTCGCATAGGTAACACCGCGAGCGGTGCCCCTCGGCGACCGCAAACATCCCTGGCTCTGTTACCGAACATTTATCCATCCGCTTCGGGCACCGGTCACTGAAGCGGCAGCCGGGCGGGAGACGCAACGGATCGGGGACGGTACCCGGTATCGCAGACAGCCGCTCGACGGGTGCATCCACCTTCGGGATCGAGGCGAGGAGCCCGTCGGTGTAGGGGTGCGCGGGATGCGCGAAGAGCCGTCCGAGGGGGGCCTCCTCGACCACCACGCCGGCATACATCACCACGACCCGTTCGGCCATCTGTGCCACCACGGCGAGATCGTGGGTGATGAGCAGTACCGCCATCCCGAGCTGCTCCCTGAGCTCCAGGAGAAGCTCGATGATCTGTGCCTGCACCGAGACATCGAGTGCCGTGCTCGGTTCGTCGGCGATGAGCAGCTTCGGTTGGCACGAGAGGGCCATGGCGATCATCACACGCTGCCGCATGCCGCCGCTCATCTGATGCGGGTAATTGCCGTAGCGTTTCTCCGGATCGGGGATGCGCACGAGACGCAGCATCTCGATTGCCTGCTCCTTCGACTCCCTCCGCCCGAGCTTCTGGTGCAGGCCGATCGCCTCGCGCACCTGTTCCCCGCAGGTGAAGACGGGATTGAGGCTCGTGAGCGGTTCCTGAAAGACAATCGAGATCTCGTTGCCCCGCACCTTCCTCATCTCCTTCTCACTGATCGCGAGCAGGTCACGTCCATCGAGAAGCACGGAGCCACCCTCGATCCGGCCCGGTGGATCGGGCACGAGCCGCATGATGGAAAGTGCAGTCACACTCTTACCGCACCCCGACTCCCCCACGAGCCCGATGGTCTCGCCTGGATTGATCGAGAAGCTGACCCCGTCGACCGCGCGGGCCACACCCTCGTCGGTGTAGAAGACGGTCTTGAGGCCATCTATCTCGAGAAGCGGTGCCATTCCCTCTCCAATCCCGTCGTTTCCCTCCATCATGCGAACTGCTTCGGATCGAATGCGTCGCGCAGGCCGTCGCCGAGCAGGTTATACCCGATAACTGTAACAACTATTGCAAGGCCTGGAAAGGTGGAAACCCACCAGGCACCGAGAAGCACTTCACGTCCCTCGAAGATCATCTGTCCCCAGCTCGGCGTCGGCGGCTGCACGCCGAGGCCGAGGAAGCTGAGTGCCGCCTCGGTCAGGATGATTCCGCCGATCCGGAGTGTCGCGGCCACGATCACCACCGTGAGCGTATTGGGAAGGAGATGCCTGAGCACGATCCTCCTGCCCCCGGCACCCAGGGCTTCGGCGGCCTTGACGAAGTCCTGCTCCCGCAGCGACAGCACCTGGCCCCTGACGAGACGGGCCGTCGCCATCCATCCCGTCGCCCCGAGCAGAAGGATGATGAGCCACACGGAGCGCGAAAAGAGCGCGATACAGGTGAGGAGCAGGAAGAGCCGCGGGATCGCCATGAGGGCATCGACGAACCGCATGATCACCGAATCGACGATCCCTCCGAAGTATCCGGCGGCGGCACCGACCAGAGAGCCCAGGACCACCGAGATCGCCACGGCGAGAAAGCTGATGGTCAGCGATATCCGGGAGCCATAGATGATCCTGCTCAGTACGTCGCGGCCGAACTTGTCGGTACCGAGCGGATGCGCCGATCCCGGTGAGAGGTAACGCATGCGCGGCACCTCCCCATGCTCGATAGGATCGTGGGGTGCGATCAGGGGTGCAAGGATTGCAGCGAGGTAGAGTGCGACGACGATCACCGCACCTGTCATGGCGAGCCTGTTCTTACGAAAACGCGCCCAGCCGGCCGACCAGAGGCTGCGGGCTTGAGCTTGATCCTGCGGTGTCTGTGCCGTCATCGTCCCCCTTTCCGCCCGGTTACCGTGATACGGGGATCGAGCAGTGCGTAGCCGATGTCGGCGAGCAGGTTTCCGAGTATCACTATGACCGCCACCACGAAGTTGGTTGCCAGCACCACGGGATAATCACGTGCATAGATCGCATCCACCGTGAGGCGTCCCATACCCGGCCAGGAGAATATCTTCTCGGTGACGACCGCCCCGCCGAGCAGAAACGGAAGACTCAGACCGATGAGGGTCACGATCGGGATGGCGGCGTTCTTGAGTGCATGCTTGAGAACAACCTTACCCTCTGGCAATCCCTTGGCCCGTGCGGTCTGGATGTAATCCTCCCGCAGCACATCGAGCATGCTGCCGCGCATGTAGCGGGCCATCCCGGCGGCGGATGCAACACCGAGCACGAAGGCCGGAAGAACGAGATGCCTGAGCCGGTCGAGAGCAAGAGCCCATCCCCCGAGCTCACCCGCACCGATCGACTGCATATGCGACGAGGGAAGGAGCCCGAGTTTGAGCGAAAAGATCATGATCATCATGAGCGCGAGCCAGAAGGAGGGTATCGAGTACACGAAGAGGGCGGTCACCGTGTTCACCCTATCGAAGGGCGAATACCGTTTCACGGCCGAGATGACTCCGAGTAGGATGCCGAGTACGATATGGAGTATGAGGGCCGCAACGGTGAGACGCAGTGTGTTCGGAATCGCCTCGGCCAAAAGGCTTCTCACCGGTCTGTTGTACTGGAGGCTCATGCCGAAGTCACCGCGTATGAAGCTTCCCATCCATTTGAAGTACTGCTCCACGACCGGCCTGTCCAGGCCGAGCCGCTCGCGTATCAGCTCAATCGTCTCGGGTGCTATTTCGGGATGAAAGTAGCGCGCCATCGGATCCCCCGGCGCGAGGTGCAGGAGAAAGAATGTGACGGTGAGAACGATAACGACGAGGAGCAGGGATTGGAGCAATCGCTTGCAGACAAATGCCAGCATCAGCAAGAGACCTCCCTGCCGAGCAGGCTTGCGAATTCGCCGGCCTTCTCCCGGGAGCGACGGGCGATCTCCTCCTCCATCTCTTCCGAGAGCTCGAGCGGCTCGAATGTGACGTTGAACCGCTCGGCGAAGGCTTCCCGCAGTGCATACCGGACCTCGCCGGCACGTATATCCCTGCCGATCTCCCGCGACACGCTCGTGATCCGTTCCTCGAGCGATTCCCATTCACCCCTGAGATATTCGACGATGGCCCCGGAGGCGGCGTGGAGCAGGATCGAGCCGTGCTGAAGAAAGTTACCTCCCGTGCGGCGCTGTGCAGAGCCGACGATCTTCCGGGCACCGGCCGTGACCTCGTAGCGGCTCGCCGAGACGAGGCACGGGGATGCGAGCCCCTCCTCCCGGTTGCCCGCATATCCCGCCGAGATACGCGCATCCACGCCGATCCGGCGCAGACCCTCGACGACCGCCCTGGAGATCGCCAGGTAGGCTCCACGGAGCGACGAGCCGAACCCGCCGGCCCCTTCGGGTCCGATGACACAGTATGTGAGTTCCCCGGCGTGCAGGAGCGCCCTCCCGCCCGTGAAACGCCGGACGAGATCGAGATGGTCTCTGCCGACGGCCTCCATGTCGAGAACCTTCCGGGGATCCTGGTGATATCCGATAGTAATTGCCGGTGGGTAAAACTGGTAGATGCGGAGAATTGGCGGTCCCCCGCCGGCCATGACCAATCGGAGGAGGAACTCGTCCCGGGCCATGTTCGTAGCCCCCGAAGCGGCACCATCGTCAAGGAGGAACCAGTTCGCCATCGTCCCCCGTTTCACTCTGTTCCAATAACACTGCCGCCCGTCGATAATCGGTTCAATCGAGCCAGCAGATATCGGGCGTTCTGGCCGCCGTAGCCTCGTCGAGACGACGCACCGGCGTGTTGCGGGGCGCCTCGTGAAGAAGCTTCGGATCCTCCTTCGCCTCCGCGGCTATCCGATTCATCACCCCGGCGAAGTGATCGAGGGTCTCCTTGCTCTCCGTCTCGACCGGTTCGATCATCAAGGCCTCATCAACGATGAGCGGGAAGTATACGGTGGGAGCATGAAGTCCGTAATCGAGTAGGCGCTTTGCGACGTCGACCGTTCTCACACCGTGCTTCTTGAGGTTGGCTGCTGAAGCCACGAACTCGTGCATGCACGGGCCCGGAAAGGCCACATGGTAGGATTCCTGTATGAGGGACATGAGGTAGTTCGCATTCAGGATGGCGTTCTCCGAGACCTCGCGCAGTCCCCGGGCACCGAGCGTCCTGATATAGGCATATGCCTTCACGAAGACATTGAAGTTACCGTAGTACGGATGCACCCGGCCTATCGTCTTCTCGGACTTATAGGAAAGGGCGAAGCGGCCATCCTCGCAGATCACCCGGGGTACCGGCAGGAAATCGGCGAGGTTCTCGCTCACACCGACGGGACCGGCGCCGGGGCCGCCGCCCCCGTGAGGAGTGGAGAAGGTCTTGTGCAGATTCACATGCATGATGTCGATACCGATCTCTCCGGGCCGGACGATTCCCAGCAGGGCGTTCATATTGGCGCCGTCCATGTAGATGAGCCCCCCAGCTTCGTGCACCATCCCGACGATGCGATCTATATCGCGCTCGAAGAGACCGAGGGTGTTGGGAAGCGTGAGCATGAGGACGGCCGTCCGGTCGCTGAGATGTGCGGCCAGATCGTCGAGATCGACGAGGCCCCGCTCGTCCGAGACGATTGTCTGCGGTTTGAAGCCGCAGAGAACGACACTCGCTGGATTCGTACCGTGCGCCGAGTCGGGGACGATAACGGTATCGCGCTCCTCCCCCCGGTTGCGGAAGTAGTCACGGGCGATCATCATCCCCGCAAGCTCTCCATGGGCCCCCGCCGCCGGCTGAAGTGTGAATGAGTGCATGCCGCATATCTCGCTGAGTGAACGTTCGAGCCCGTACATGAGCTCCAGAGCACCCTGCACGTCGGCCTCGCGCTGAGCCGGATGAAGCCCGGCAAAGCCCTCGAGGCGGGCGATCTCCTCGTTCACAACCGGATTGTACTTCATCGTGCAGCTACCGAGTGGATAGATGCCTTTTTCGATATGGTAATTCTTGGAGGCCAGCTCCATGTAGTGCCGCACGGCCTCCTGCTCGCCGATCTCGGGGATGCCGACCGGTCCCGTTCGCTGGACCGGCAGCTCGAGCCCCTCGGCGGGGCAGTCGTTCTCGGGAAGCCGGTAGCCCCTCCGCCCGCTGCGTCCCTTTTCGAATATCGTTGTGCTCATCTCATCCTCCAGCCCTTCCGATGCTGCTGTCTCGGTATGCGATGTATCGAATAAAAACCGATTCATTCATGTGCGCCATAGCGATCCGTACCACCGTCACGTTTCACCGCCGGCTTCCGAGACGAGATCCCGGTACCGTTCGAGCTCTGCCCTCGAGCGTTTCTCAGTCACCGCCACCAACAGCGCACCCGCACCCAGCGCCGGGAAATCGTCACCGAGAGGAATCCCCGGAAGAAGCCGCCGGGCGGCGGCGGCCTCCATGAACCTGTCCAGCGGTGACGGAAGTGTGACGACGAACTCCTGGAAGAAATTCTCACCGAAGGGGAGCCGGCAGCCCGGGAGTTCCGAGAACATCCGGTAGAGGGTATGGCTCTTGACCATGCTCTGCATGGCGACCTCCCTGAAACCGCTCTCACCGAGTGAGGTGAGGTAGCTGGCCGCGGTGAGCGCGCAGAGACCCTCGTTCGTACAGATATTGGACGTCGCCTTCTCACGACGTATGTGCTGCTCTCGTGTCTGGAGTGTCATGACGTACCCGCGCCTGCCTTCGACATCGACCGTGGCGCTGATGAGGCGTCCCGGACACTTGCGCATGTATGCCTTCCTGGTGGCCATGAAGCCGAGGAGCGGCCCGCCGAAGTTCTGTGGATTGCCGAGCGGCTGCCCCTCACCGACGACGATATCGGCTTCGTATTCCCCCGGGGGGGTGAGAACCGCAAGTGAGACGGGATCGACATAGGATACGAGAAGTGCCCCCCCGTCGCGTGCCAGCCGCGCGATCTCCCCGGCCTCCTCTATCAATCCCAGGTAATTCGGCTGCGCACACACGACGGCGGCGCTCTCGACAGAGAGCAGCTCTTCGAGGCGTGCGAGGTCCATGGTTCCGCTCTCGGTGAAGGGAATCCCCTCGATGACGATCCCCTTGCCGGCGGCGTAGCTTTCGAGCACCGCCCGTACGGCCGGAGAAAGCGCCTCGGGAACAAGGATCCTGGATCTGCGTTTGATGTTGCAGGCCATGAGCATCGCTTCCGCCAGCGAGGTGGCCCCATCGTACATAGAAGCATTGGCCGACTCCATCGCTGTCAGACGGCAGATGAGGCTCTGGTATTCGTAGATAGCCTGGAGCGTTCCCTGGCTCACCTCGGCCTGGTACGGCGTGTACGAGGTATAGAACTCGCTGCGCGACAGCACGTACCGCACGACCGCGGGGATGTACCGATCGTAGATTCCGCCACCCAGAAAGCTTGCCGCCTCCGAGGCGGGACGATTCTTGCCGGCGAGCTCCCGGGTGAGGGCGATCACCTCGGCCTCGCTCATTCCGGGACCCAACGCCAGCTCCCCCTGCACCCGAAGCGCCGGATCAATGGGATCCAAGAGCTGCTCCATGTCCGCCGCCCCGATGGCCTTGAGCATTTCCTTTCTGTCCTCGTCGGTGTTCTGCACGTAGCTCATCTACTCTTCCTCTTCCTCCATATCATCCTCATCGGCATCCGCCGCTTCCTGCTCTCCGAGAAACTCCGTGTACTCGCTGTGGTCGAAGAGAACATCGAGCTCACCGGGATCGTTCATCTTGATCTTCACGAACCACCCGTCCTCGTAAGGGTCCTTGTTGACGATCTCGGGGGCCGAGACGGCATCCGTGTTGACCGCCACGATCTCACCGCTCACCGGCGAGAATATATCCGCCACCGTCTTCACGGCCTCGATGGTTCCTATCGGATCCATCTGCTTGACGTGCGAACCGACCTCCGGCAACTCGATGTATACGATATCACCGAGCTCGGATGCGGCGTAGTCACTGATGCCAATGACGGCGACATTGCCCTCCTCGACGAAGACCCACTCATGCTCTTTGGTGAATTGACATTCCTCCGGAACCATTTTCTACCTTCCTTTCTGTTTGTTACATTCAATCCTTCGAGCGACTTTTATAAAACGGTATCCCGACACGCATGGCGGGAATCATCTTCCCCCGTATATCGATCGTAAACTCTCCCTTTCCGGCCGCGGCGCTTTGGATGAGTGCCATGGCCAGGCTCTTCCCGAGGGCCGGTGCAAATGTCCCCGACGTCACGGTCCCGACACTCTCACCGTTATACAACACGGTAAAGCCCTGCCGTGCTATCATACGGCCCTCGATCTCCAGACCGACGAGTGTACGTGCCGGTCCACGCTCTTTTTCCGATGCAAGGGCCTTCCTACCGATAAAATCTCCCTTTTTAAATTTCACCAGCCAGGAAAGCCCCGCCTCGAGCGGGGAGGTCTCCTCGTCGATCTCATGACCGTAGAGACAGTAGCTCGCCTCGAACCGGAGGGTGTCGCGTGCGCCGAGACCGATCGGCGCCGCTTTCATCCCCTTGCCGGCCCCGAGGAGTTCGTTCCAGAGCCCGAGTGCCTGACCTGCCGGCAGGTATATTTCGTATCCCTGTTCCCCCGTGTATCCCGTGCGGGAGAGTATCACCTCTTCTCCGTCACGTTCGAATGTAAAAAAATTGTAATATGCAAGGCCCTTTAGCTTTTCAGCATGTGATTGCCCGAATCCGCTGGCGAGCAGGAGCTCCAGGGAGCGTGGGCCCTGCACGGCGATCTGGCCGATCCTATCGGTCCGGTCATCGACCGTACAACCACTGGGGGCTGTATCTATTAGATGATCGTGTATCTTCTCCGTGTTGACCGCATTGACGACCAGCAGAACCCGCTCGTCGGACAACCGGTATACGAGCAGATCATCGAGCACCTTGCCGTCTTCGTTGCATGCTACCGTATAACAGACCTGCCCGGCTACAAGCTTCGCCACACTGTTCGTGACAACGTAATCTGCGAACTCGACGGCCTTCGTGCCCGAGAGCTCGATCTCTCCCATGTGACTCACGTCGAAGAGACCGACCGTTGTACGCACCCTGTTGTGCTCTGCCACGATCCCCTCGAATGTTACGGGCATGAGGAAACCGGCGAACTCGACGATTTTTCCCCCCGCCGCAACGTGGGCCTCGTATAGTGGAGTCTTCTTCGGTGTCATTCACAAACCTTTCGATTACTGTAATTGCCCCTCCGGGTCAAGGTCAATGCGCACGTTTCTTCTTGCGTTTCTTGCTCCCCGGCACCTTTGCCGGTTCGACGAACCGTTTGAGCATCTGCCCGGTATAGGAACGTACGCACATGATGATCTCGCTCGGGGCGCCTGCGAAGACGACCTCACCCCCCCGCTCCCCTCCCTCGGGTCCGAGATCTATAATGTGGTCCGCATGGCGGATTATATCCGGATTGTGCTCGATCACAAGCACGGTATTGCCGCGGTCGGTGAGCTCGTTCAGGACATCCATGAGCAGGTTGACATCCTCGAAGTGCAGGCCGGTGCTCGGCTCGTCGAGGATGTAGAGTGTGGATCCCGTTCCGATCTTCGAGAGCTCTGAGGCGAGCTTCACCCGCTGCGCTTCACCGCCCGAGAGGGTGGTGGCGGGCTGGCCCAGGCGGATATACCCGAGGCCGACATCGTGGAGTGTCTTCAGCTTGCGTAGTACCGGCGGGATATTCTCGAAGAACCCGATCGCCTCCTCGACGGTCATCTCCAGTACCTCGGCGATATTCCGGTTCTTGAAGGTCACCTCGAGGGTTTCACGGTTGTAGCGCTTGCCCTTGCATTCCTGGCAGTGCACGTAGACATCGGGTAGAAAGTGCATCTCCACCTTGATCATTCCCTCGCCGCGGCACGTCTCGCACCGCCCCCCCTTCACATTGAAGCTGAACCGGCCCGGTTTGTAGCCCCGCATGCGGGAGGCCGGAAGTCTGGAGAAGAGATCCCTGATCGGACCGAAGAGCCCGGTGTAGGTGGCGGGATTCGATCGCGGTGTCCGGCCGATGGGAGACTGGTCGATATTGATGACCTTGTCGATATGCTCGATCCCCTCGACCCTGTCATGGGCGCCGGGAAGCTTTGTACCCCGGTAGAACGAACGGTGCAGCGCCCGGTAGAGGATGTCGCTCACGAGCGTACTCTTTCCCGAGCCGGATACACCGGTCACGCACACGAGCTTTCCGAGGGGAAATACGACGTCGATACCCTTCAGGTTGTTGGCCCGGGCCCCCCGGACGGTAAGTGCGACACCGTTTCCCCGTCCCCTGCCGTCCTTGAGCTCGAAGTACTGCTCCCTCTTGAGATAGCTCCCCGTGAGGCTCCGTGCGGTGTTCATGATCACCCGCGGAGTACCCACAGCCACGACCTCACCACCCTTCTCGCCCGCCCCGGGGCCGAGATCGATCACGTAATCCGCAGAGAGGATCGTATTGCGGTCGTGCTCGATGACGATGACCGTATTACCGGCGTTTCTGAGCTCCATGAGCGTCGAGATCAGCCGGGAGTTGTCACGCTGGTGGAGCCCTATCGAGGGTTCATCGAGTATGTAGAGAACACCGACGAGTTTCGAGCCGATCTGTGTGGCGAGCCTGATACGCTGTGCCTCACCGCCGGCGAGTGTACCGGCGGACCGATCGAGGGTGAGATAGTCGAGTCCGACATCCGAGAGAAACTGTAACCGTGAGACGATTTCCCTCAGGAGCGGCTCGCCCACGATCCTGTCGTTCCCCGTAAGCTCGAGGGAGGCGAAGAACTCCCTGCTCCGTTCGATCGGCAGCCCCACCACATCGGCGATCGCCTTTCCCTTCAGCGTCACGGAAAGGCTCTCCGGCCTCAGTCTGCTCCCCCCGCAGGCCGTGCACGGGCTTGCGGTCATGTATGATTCGATCCAGTGCCGTATCGCCTCGGATTTGGTCTGATGGTACCTTCTCCTGAGGTTCGGGATGATCCCTTCCCAGGTTGTGTAGTATTCGCCGCGCCCCCGCTCGAAGTCGTACTGGACGATGATCTCCTCGTCGGAGCCGAAGAGGATAACCTTCTGAATGCGTTTCGGCAGCCTCCTGAAAGGGACATCGAGCGAGAAACCGAATCGTTCGGCGAGTGCCTCGAGGCGGTAACGGAACCAGTTCTCCTTGAGCGGACCGACCGGTGCCAGCGCGCCCCCGGCGATGCTCAGCTCCTCGTCCGGTACGACGAGCTGCCGTGCGAAGTCGATCCTGGTCCCCAGACCGTGGCATTCGGGACAGGCGCCGTAGGGGGAATTGAACGAGAACATCCTCGGCGAGATCTCACCGAGGCTCACGTTGCAGTAGGGACAGGCATATTCGAGGCTGTAGAGCGACTCCACCCCTTCCCTGAGCACCAGGACGACTCCGCCTCCGGTCTTTGCGGCGACCTCCACGGAATCGGCGAGGCGCCGTCCGATCCCTTCCTTGATTCGCAGCCTGTCGACGACGACCTCGATCGTGTGCTTTTTGTTCCTGGCGAGCTTGATCTCCTCGCCGAGCTCCCGCATTCTTCCATCGATACGTACTCTGGTAAAACCTTCCCGAACGAGCCTCTCCAGAAGCACACGGTGCTCCCCTTTGCGCCCCCGTACAATGGGCGCCATTATCACGAGCCTCGTTCCGCGATCAAAGGCACGCAGCCGGTCGACGATCTGTGCCACCGATTGCTGCGAGATCCGCCTCCCGCATCCCGGACAGTGCGGTTCCCCCACACGGGCGAAGAGCACACGTAGATAGTCGTACACCTCCGTGATCGTTCCGACGGTCGAGCGGGGATTCCGGGATGTCGTCTTCTGATCGATCGAGATGGCGGGTGAGAGACCCTCGATACTGTCGACATCGGGCTTTTCCATCTGCTCGAGAAACTGCCGGGCATAGCTGGAGAGGGATTCGACGTACCGGCGCTGCCCCTCGGCATAGATCGTATCGAAGGCGAGGGATGATTTCCCCGATCCGCTGAGGCCGGTGATGACGACGAGCTTGTTTCGCGGGATCGTGACCGTGATATTTTTCAGGTTGTGCTCACGCGCCCCCTTGACCACGAGGCTCTCACGAGCCATTCCGACCCCCCCTCACACAACCCGAGATACCGAAATCATCAGGAGGGCCGGGACCGTTCCCACCCCCATCGGAATCACGCTGCCCTTCCTCCTCATCCTTCTCGCCTGCCATGCGGAGGCGATCGAGTCCCTTCTGGGCCACCCTGCCCCAATCCGAACCTGCCCCGTGAGAAGCGATAACATCGAGGTATATCTTCTCCGCCTGGTCGACGGCGTCCATGAGCTCGTAACATGCGGCGGCTTCGAGCTTGGAGGTCACACCCCACATACCGCCGGTCTTGAGGTACGGCACGCGGAGAAACTCGCGCACCGCCTCTTGATACCGCCCAAGCCCCTTCAGGGCGCTTCCCGACCAGTAATGGGCCCTCCCCTGCTGCTCCTCGCTGCGGGCTATGGCGGGGATCCGCGTAAAGACCTCATAGGCCATATCGTAGCGGCCCGCCTGGCTGTAGCTGAAACCGAGGTTGAAGAAGATCTCGACGATATCCTCGTGTTCGGGATAGTGCTCAGTAATGGTGCTCCATGCATCGGCCGCTTTCTCCCACTCCTCGAGTTCCTGGTAGATCCGCCCGAGGTTCCGCAATGCGAGGAAGGAGAAATCCCTGTCCGATGTAGCCTCAGCGGCGAGTGCATAATGTTGCGCCGATAGATTCAGGTTGCCGGAGGCATAATGTGCCGAGGCGAGCTTGAAATAGACCTGGTCCGTGATGGGGGATCCTGGTGATTCGACCAGTAGCGCATTGAGTTTTTGAATTGCCGGTTCGTATCCGCCGCGCTTGAGATCGCACAGGGCAAGGTAGTAGAGGGCGCTCGCCGCCTCTGCGGTCCCCGGATACGTATCCCTGATACCCTGAAGTGTTTCTGTAGCCTCCTCACATCGGCCTTTATCGGCCAGCACCCTGCCCCTCTCGAGCAGAACAGCCGGGAGATGTCTCCCGCCCGGGGCCAGAGAACGCAGGATCTCGAGGTCTCTGTCACCCTTCTTGAACTCACCGAGTCCGAAATACGCCTTCGCCCTCCCTGCAAGGACACGGCTGGAGTCCGCCCCGTCGAATTTCAACGCATCGGAATAGTGACGGACGGCCTGCCCGGGGGCCCCGGTCTCGAAGGAGGCGGTACCGAGAAGGACGAGCGACTCGGCGGAGCGCCGCAGCGAGACGAGCTCCTCGAGAAACGGCAGTGCCGCCTCCGCATCACCCCGCCCCAACATACGTGCACCGAGCATCCGGATTACACGGGCCCTGAGGCTTTGCGAGAGCCCGCTCTTTTTTTCGAGCTGTGTCAGAAGCGCATCTACCCGATCGTGTTCCCCGAGCCGATCTCGGGAGAGTGCCTCCCGGTAGAGGGCCTCATCGGCGAGTGTGCTGTTCGGATAGCTCTTTGCGAAGCCTGCGTACCGCTCTGCGGCTCCTTTGAAACGGCTTTGGGAGTAAGAGCAATCGCCGAGACGGAGTGTGCATTTCTCCGCGAGGGACCTGCGCGGCCCCCGGGCCAGGCAACGCTCGAAGATCGTCCGTGCCCGGTGATAATCCTTGAGCTTGATCAGCGTCTCGCCGAGATCGTAGAGTACGGGGACGGCACGCGGATCGTCTCCATAATGAAGCACGAATTCCTCGAATGCATGGGCCGATCCGTTTGGATCGTTTTTAAGGCGGAAGAGGTACCCCCTTTTCAGGGCGGCCTCGCATTTCTGCCCCTCATTGGCGGCCCCATCGAGTATCTCCCTGCTTACAGCCAGAGCGCTGTCCGCCGCCCAGCCAGCTCCGGCCTGGGCGAGTCCATAGAGAACGTCGAGTTTTTCCGCAAGCGCCCACCATCTGCCGTCACCGTCGCCGTAATACCCGATATACTCGTCGAGTTTCTCGCAGCGCTCGTGAGGTTTCCATTCGGGCAACTTGAGTCCGATATATCCGCGGTGGGCGATATCCCCCCAGTGCGTGCCGTGATATTCCCGGGCGACATCGAGCCAGAGGGAAAGGGCCTCGCGCCGATCTTTACCGGCATCTTCACCCCGTGCCTGCGCCAGACTGAAACGATCGGCGAATGCCTTTCCGAGATAGTACCGTGCTCCCGCCCGTATCGAGTCGGGAAGCTCCTGTTCGAGAAGCGATGTGAGGAGCTCCATGGCGCCCGCCCTGTCGCCACCGTTATCGAGCAGGACAATCGCCGCCCGCAGCTTCCGCTCGGCCCGGTCCCACCCACTCGATGCAATACGGGCGAGGTTTCGCATCGAGCTCCGATCAGCCTCGTGCAGCAGATCCAGGTAGTCGAGGCGTTTGCCGGCCTCGGCGATGTATGTACCGCTTGGATAGTGCTCGAGAAGTTGCCGGTAATCGGCCGCTGCACCCGAGTGATCACCTATCCGCTCCCGTATCCGGCCCGAATTCCAGAGGGCTTGCTCCGCCAGATCACTACCCGGTGCCCCATCGGCGATCGTATCCCAGTACCGAAGCGCGGAGAGCGTATCGCCGAGCCCCTCGATCGAGAGGGACGCCAGCCTGGATATGATCATCAGTCGCTCATTGTCTTCTGCCCCCTCGAGGAGCGCCAGGTGATAGATCCGTGCCGCCTTGTGCGGCGAGTCCTTTCGGTGGAGAAGCTCCGCCTCCAGTATCAGGGCCTCCCTGCGGTGGGGTGAGCGGGGGAAGGTGTGTCTCAGGGTAGCAAGGGCTGCGAGTGCATCGTCCATCCTCTGCATCCGGGCGAGAACCTTGCCGGTCAGGAGCTGCAGTTCTCCAGTGCTGTCGGCCATAGCACCTTCAGATTGCAGCTCATTGATAAAGGAGAGGGCTTCATCGTACTCGTCGAGCCTCCACGCAGCCTGGATCGCCTCCCGGTAGACGCTTCCCCGCCGGGCCGATTCGGGATACCGGCTCAGGTACCGTTTTGACTCGTCGAGTAGCTCTGTGTCGTCTCCCCGCTCCACGAAGATCTCTATAATATGGAAGGATGCGCGTTCCTGGAGGGATTTCTCCTCGAATCCGTCGAGCACGCGCGTGAAATGCCGCCTGGCCGATTCCGTATCCCCCCGCCCTCTCGCCCGTTCTCCGAGCTTGAGCAGCGCCAGGGCGGCAACGGGGGAGCGCGGATGCTTCTTGACGAGATCATCGAGCGTCGTCTCCGCCTCGAGATCCCGACCGAGGTGGCCGAGGGCCAGGGCGAGACTGTAGCGCGCCCGCGGGAGGAGATCGGAACGTGTGTGCTCGTTGATCAGCCTTCTGAGTACGAGAGATGCCTGTGCAAAATCACCCGCCGAGAGGAGGTATTCACCCGCATCGAGTAGGGCCTGCCCGACGAGGGGACAATCGGAGTAGGTGTCCGGTATCACCAGCAGCTCCTCGGCCCCTTCACGGTACCGTTTGAGTGACTTGAGGATAGATCCACGATAATAACGCACCGTGCAGGCCCGCTGGTCCCCGCTGTAGGCGGCAAGAAATGTGTCGAAGGTCTCGAGGGCCTCGATCGCCTTGCCTGCCTGCATGTACGACTCGCCGGCACTCACGAGCGCCTCGGGCCGGAAGATGCTCCTCGGGTACTTCTCGGCGAACCGGAGGAACTCCTCGGCCGCGGCGATGTACATCCCGTCATCCCTGAGACGCCGCGCAAAACGCAGATCTTCTGTTTCACCGGCTTCCGGTTGCGAGAGGTGGGCCAGTGCGAGTAACACTGCAATTGTGGCCAGGAGTACGCACCGGATGCGTCTGAGATTGATTGTCAACAAGATACCTCCTTGAAGCGAAGTCGGCATCAAGGAAAAAAAGATATTCTAAATTAGCAAATGGAAAGAGTACGGTCAACAGTGAAGCATCACCGCTACCGTGCGGTATAAGAAGCTGCTGCCGCGTTGCATTCTCATCGTCTGTCCCGCACCCCGCCTGTGGCATACCCGACCTCATGGTACGGCCCTGGCATCCCCCGATGGATCAATTACCTCGCCCCGGCAACCCGTACGGTGGCCGGGAAAATCTCGGATCAATCTCGACCGCCCTGCGGTACTCCTTCATCGCCTGCTCGCGAAGGCCCTTCTCAAGGTAGGCGGCGGCTAGATCGTAGTGCGCCCGCCCGTCTGCGGGATTGCACTCGACCGCCTTTCGGAGATGCTCGATACCCCGGTCGAGGGACCCCCGGGAGCGGTAGAGCATCCCCAGTCTGTAATGGGCCTTCGCGTACCTCGGGTAACGACGGACCGCCTCCTCGAACGCCTCGATCGCACGCTCCGTCTGCTTCTTCCAGGCATAGATCGATCCCATGCCGTAGTAGGCGCGCACGAAGGTGGGATCGATTCTGGCTATCGCAATGTACTGTTCGAGGGCTTCATCGTAACGTTCCCGCTTGGCCAGTATGCTGGCAAGGTTGTACCGGGACATGACGTAGGTGGGATTGATAATGATGGCACTCTGATATGCACGGGCGGCGCTATCCAGCATGCCCGCCCGCTGGTAGGCGTATCCGAGGTTGTTGTACGCGATCATAGAGGACGGCTGCTGCCTCACCGTCTTCGACCAGAGGGTGATGTCCGACTCCCAGTCTGCATTGCGCCTGATCGTCATCAACGCCGAGAACACACATACAATGGCTATGCAGAGCAACGCCGCATACCTCTGAAACACGGCCGGCATGTGTTCGAAGCGCCGGTCGTAGAGGTGTCGTAAGAACACCGCCACGATGATGCAAAATCCCACGGAGGGAGCGTACAGGTAGCGCTCCGCAATGAAATGCGGCGTGAGCGGAATGAAGTTGGCGACCGGAACGAGTGTGAGACAGACCCACAGAATCCCGAACGAAGCCCCGTGCCACCTCCTGTAGGACCACACGATGCATGCAACAAGTACAATCATGAGTAGAATGGAGAAGAACACGGCCGGCGTATGGAGGGGAGCGGCATCCGGAAACGGGTATTCGGCGGTCAGGTTCGTGGGAAGGATCAGGAGTCTCACATAGTTCGCAATGGCCCGTGCGGCAATCCCAAACATTTGGGCGAACGATGTTCCACTCGTCTCCGTGCTCACCTCGAGATGTCCCGACACCTCCGTTACACGCTCGGATATCATCCGGTTGTACGAGGCGACGATCAGATTCAGGACGAGTATCGCAAAGAACGGCGCCTGGTATCGCAGATGCTTCCTGAAAAACGATTTGATCGAGTCGGTCCTGTCGAAGTACCAATCGAAGGCGACGATGAGGAGCGGAAAGGTGAGCGAGACGGCCTCCTTCGAGAGGAGGCCGAGAATGAACGCAACGAGAGAGGTGAAATAGAACAGTACCGACCGGCCCCTGTGCGCATAGAGAACGATGGCCAGCAGTACGAAGAGCGTGGCGAGCAGGTCGGGACGGTTGGCGACGTTGTTCACCGCCTCGGTATGGACCGGATGGAGTGCAAAGAGCAGGGCGGCGAAAAAGGAGGCGACCCGGGACCGCAGGATTGCGGATGCGAAGAGATACACCAGTACGGTGCAGGCAACATGGATCAGGAGATTCGTCAGGTGGAAGCCGACGGGATTCAGGCCCCACACACTGTACTCGAGTGCATAGGTGATCCACCGCACGGGGCGGTACAGTGTAAGCTCATCGAATGTGCTCTTCCAGCCGCGGATCATCTCGTTCTGTTCGATGAGCCCGTGATCGTCGTAGACGAAACCGTTCTGAAGACTGTTCACGAAGACGAGTGCCGATACGGCGATCAATACCAGCACGACGATCGTTTGCTGCGAGGGTCTCCACCTCATTGCACGTACCTTTCGATAGGCCTTGGAACCACCCGGATCGACGGCTCCCCGTTCATCGGCGTTCCCCTCCACCTGCGGCCGCACCGAAATGTATCGACCTGAACAACCTCGAAGACATGGTCGAAGCGTAACGCATGTACAGATTCGGTGAGGCGGGGCGCGAGAAGTAACTGGCCAGCCAGCACAGGGGCGGGAAGAGACTTTTCCGGATGAACAGCGCCTTCTCACGCAGGCCATCCATTTCCAGCAGATAGTAGACCGGACCCTCGAGGTTTCCGAGATCCAGCCGCTCCCGGTTTGCTACGATTATCTTCTCCCATATGAACTCGAAGAGCTTACCCCTGAGGGTCGGCGGCCTCAGGCGGTCGAGAATCCATTCTGGAATACCCGCACCCAGCAACGCATCGGCATAGCGGAGTGTATAGTGTATCGAAGTTCCCATCCGCCGTGCCTGCACCTTGCGCAGGAACCGTTCCCAGTCGATCTCGTCACGGAAGAGACGGAACGTCTCGGTAATGTCACAGAAATGCATCACACTGGCGAAGTGGTGATGGTTTGCATGGAAGCAGAGATGCAGGAGCATATCCTCGGCCGACGGGATCCGGACCGGTACCCCCTCCATATCAACGAGGCGGGCCCGGTCCCATACGTCCTCTTCATCGGCGGACGGTACGCCCATATTGAGCAGCCTGAAATGGGTATCGATCTTGACACGGTTGTTGTAGAACTTCACCTGATCGAAGTATTGCCCGTACTCGACGAGCTCACGGCCTCCGAGATCGGGCAGCGTTCGGTTGGGTGCGAAGCCCAGTTTCGACATCGTGTGCCGGAAACGCCCGAAGTCGTCCTCGTGAATGAGTATATCGATATCGCACATAGGCCGGTAGACGATATCACGGTAGAGGAGATGTATGAGTGCCATCCCCTTGAGAAGCATGACTGGCAGGGAATCGGCGTTGCAGAGCTCGACCACACGGTGAAGCTCGCGGCTGAGGCGCATGTTGCGGCTCGTATTGACGATACAGATCTCCCTGAGCCGCGTGAGGGCATCCGCAGGCACCCGTTCGTCACCGGTGCCGGAGAGGTTCGTGTACACGAGCGGTGCGATATTATTCCTGTATGCGGTGATGACGATGTAGTTCCAGTCGAGTCCGGTTCCGAGCAACCCACCGATCAGCTCCCGCCCGGCATCATCCAGATGCAGCCCGGTGCAGGCAAGCAGCAACCTGTCCTCGTCACATTCGGGTCGAATCTTCATCTCTCTCCTTTATATACGGGCTCGAAGATCGAACAGATCACCGAGCGTTCGACCGACGGTTGCCCGCGGGGCGGCGCCGTTTCTTCGAGAGGGCCGTGACGGGCCGCATGATGCGTGCCGCCGAGCCGATGATGTATGAGCAGCGTGCAACAAAGCGGCCGTACAAGCGCCACCGGGGGGTCTCCAGATCGATCACGCTCCCTTTCCGCTCGATCCCGACGACACGTCCGACGATCATCCCCCCGTCGACCGGCTCCGGATCGAATCCGAACGCGGCATCACCCTTGGCAATGAACCTTCTCGCACCGCGCTGTTCGAACACCCTGACGATACGGTGTACCGTGAGGCCGCCGTGCCGCATATACGCAACGATATCACCCCGAACCGGACAATCCGTAACCGGCCGTACGATCACCCGGGATCCTTTCCCGAAGAGAGGTCTCATGCTCCCGCCGGCGATGGTGAGTTCGCTATCCCTTCCTGTCCGTTTCCACTCCTCGAGGACCGGACCGGAAGGTTTCCGGGAACCGCCGGATGAATCGTTACTGCCGGTCACGGAAGGCATCCCACGTTGCGTTTCACCTTCATCGCGCACGTAACCCTTCAGCGGCGGGAAGCGAACAGCCTCGGGGCCCCTCTCATTTCCCTGCCGAGACGAGATCCATCACGAGATCCGCCGTCTTAGTAAGGTTGCCGACATACAGCCTGTAACATGCCATACCGGCGAGTGAGTCGAGAAGCTCGAAGAGCACCCGGGGATTCTTCCCCGAGGCCTCCTGCATCAGCCACCCGTCATTGGCGACCATGTTCTGAAGGTTGCTCAGAAGCTCCAGGCCGGCATCCATTGTCGCCACGGGAACGAGCTCGGGCCCCGCCCGGGCGTCGGGCGGGTGCTCGACCGCCTTGACACGGTACAGGATCACCTCATCGTATTCCCTGCAAAGATCGAGGAAGCTCTGTTGGACATCCCTCGAGCGTTCGACCCTGCACCCCACCGTATAGAAGATGCCGTCCTCCTCGGGCCGGCCATGCGCCACACCATCGATGCCGCCGAGCTTCTCGATGAGATCCGTATCGGCCCGCTTCAGGGCCAGCTTCAGGTAGTGGTAATCCTTGTCTGTATCGCCCTCTACCGAGGCCGTATCCAGCAGGAGAAGGTAACGGCCGGGGACGGGTGTGGTGGGCGGGGCGTCGAAGATATCCTCGATATCGACCACCCATTTCTCCTTGCCTCCGGCGGTGTGATGAAGCCGGCCCACACGGAAATCGAGTGTTCCGAGAAGCTCCATCGTCCGCTCACGCGTCCCGATCGCACGGGGAAATGGATAGACGTCATGCGTTGTGCGGGAGATCGCTGCGATCTCATCGGAGAAGAACCCCAGGCCCCGGCGCGCCAACTCCAGTGCAAGGGTCGTCTTCCCGGCGCCCGAGAGTCCGGCAAGTACCACGGCCCCGCTGCCTGCGGCGAGCGCGGCGCCGTGGATCATGAAGTGTGTCGTGATCTTCGAGAGGATATTCGCAAATATGACGATGTCGGCGCAATCGGAAAGCCCCTTCCCGCGGGGCAGACCGTATGCCCTGTCCGCGTCCCATAGGAGGAGCGGCACTCCCCCGTCGCTTCGCCGGGAGAGGATGTAGTACGAGTGGGATTCGTTCCATCCCCACCGCTGTGTCGAGAGGAAATGGCGGTACATCTGCCGGAAGATATCCAGCAGCCGTTCGTCGTCCGAATGCACGAGCACCTTGAGATCGAGAAACCGGTACGCATCGCATAGGGGCGCCGTGGAGTGCAGTGCCTCTATTTCGTCCCGTGTAAGATTGATCGGTTCGAAGTAGCTCGCCATGGTGGTACCTGTTCACCGCCCGCTTATGGTGATACGCCGGATTCCCTCGTGCGCGCGATCCGAAAGATCGAGTCCTCGAAGAGCCTGCGGCGGAAATCGCAGTAGTCGTCCGTGGCCAGCAGGGTTCCTCTCTCGAGAAAGGCGAACGCGGGACAGGAGGCCTGGCAGAAGTTACGCCAGGTGCATTCCCTGCACTCCGGTATACGCTCCTTGCGGGCGAGACAGGACGCTGTGAGCTCACCGAGCCTGTCCGATGCTTCGATCTCCCGCAAGCTCATCCGCTTGATATTTCCCAGGGTGAACGCCTCATCCATGAGAAGCGAGCAGGGCTGCACGTCTCCGTTCGCTCCGATTACGACACGTCTGCCGATCCCGCACCACGGTTCCTCCTCGCTCGACGATACATAGAGAAGGTAGCCCGGAAGACCCCCGGCAAGCTCCAGCCCCGGCCGGTCGGCGCGCCACTCGTAATAGACGTGACGGTACCAGGCGAGGTAATCCTCGACGGTGGCATCGAGGGTGGCCCAGGAGGATCGCGCCCTCCCCTGGCTGTGCAGCGGCAGGAAACGGAGCTTGGGTGCGCCCAGGCGTTGCACGAACGAGAGCATCTCCGGCGCAGAGCCGATGTTCTGTTTCATCAGGGTCATCGAGATGACTAGCCGCTCCCCGAGCCCCTTCTCCTGGAGCAACCGGATCCCCCTCACGGCGGCATCGAATGTGCCTGTGCCGCGTATCCGGTCATGCACATCTGCATTCGGACCATCCAGGCTGACCTGGATATGGGGATCGAGGCGTGCAAGCTGTGCGGCCGTGGCCTCCTTTATCAGCGTACCGTTCGTGTTGAGCGTTGCTGTCAGGCGCTCTGCGGCGTGCTCGAATATCTCGAGCCAGTCCTTTCTGAGAAGTGGCTCCCCGCCGCTGAAGGTAATCCCCCTTCCACCGAGGTCGGCAAGCTCGTCGATGAGACCGTGGATCCGGGAGCTTTCGAGCTCCTCATCCACGCTGGGGGTGCTCCCGACGTAGCAGTGTATGCAGCGCAGGTTGCAGCGGTCTGTGAGATGGAGGAAGATGCTCCTGATAGAGACAGGTGGCTTCCCTTCCATCCCCCCATCCGCACCCGTAAGGATGAGCTGGGCATCGGCCAGGCTCCTGATAAAGGCGATCACATCGCCCTCCACCTGCCCGGGATCGGCATCGTAGCGTTTCGCAACCCGGGAAGCGATCGAGCGGATCGTACTCGATCCATCGCAGAGCCCGAGGATCTCCCACCCCATCCGGTTGGCCGCCACCCACCTCGGCCGTTCGGGATGCAGCAGGAGATGGATCGAGTCACGCTCGGTGTGTACGAGCCCCGGCACGGGTCGGGGAATATATCCGGCACAAATTTCCGATGATGCGTCCATCACAATGAATTACGAATACAAGACTACCACTCTGCGCCCCGCGAGGCCATTATAGCAAACGGAGACAAACACGTCAAACCATTTACCCATAACACATTATCGTACCATTCCCAGCAGCCGGGGATTCCCCGGTGCCTATTCTCGATTGGAGGCATCGAAATGTGTCGGGTGGCAGGCACAACGCTACCCATCCCGCAACGCGATACGTGAGAAGGGGGGAGCAGTGAATTGCTCCCCCCTCATCTATCCCCTGCATCGGGGAATCGCCGCTCTTTCATCTAACGGCTTTATCTCAGAAGAATCATCTTCCTGATCGCCGAGAAGTTCGCGGCCTTGATCTGGTAGAAGTAGA
>CP070727.1:1209020-1216764 GCA_020350885.1 bacterium
GGGATAAAAGTACTTGTACTAGATCGGTTTATAATAGAAACAAAAATTGACTTTACTTCTGCATTAGGTACGGTAAAAATGGGAGAGATCGGATCAGAGGAATCGCTCAGATTACTTAAAGAAAAGTATGGCGAGGAAAAAGGAGTAATTCTTGAAGTAATGGGCGATTCCGGTGATAATTATTCTGTTACGATCCATCAGGGCTTTGAATCAGTCATTAGTAAATATCCGAATATTGAGTTAATTTCAAAGGATACTCCAGGCTGGGATACAAACAACACCGTAAATATCGTAAATGATCAGCTAACTGCCAGAGACGATATAGACATTATCTTTATACACTGGGATGGAAGAGTGCCATGGATCTATCCTGTACTTGAAGATAAAGGATACTCTAAAGGGGATATAAAGATTGTAGGCACAGATGGAGTTCCTGAAGCGTTAGATATGATCAGAGAAGGTTGGTTGGAATCAACTGTGAATACACCAATAATTTCGGAAGTAAACGGTATCTGGGAATTCATGGATGAGGTATTATCAGGTAAAGAAATTGCTGCAGGGGATTATGATATTCTGGGTGTGGAATGTGAATTGATTTATGAAGATTGGGGTCCTACACTCTATGTACCTGGAACAATTACCAATATGGATAATGTCGATGATTCTCAGTGGTGGGGTAATGCCGAGACGAAGTGACTAGTTAGTATTCTTGATGTCTACGATATAAAAAAAGGATTTTGCCGGGAGATTCTTTTCTACCGGCAAAATCCTTTCATTTTTAGAAATAATATAAAATAGAGATAAAAATATATTGTAGAGAAAGACAATATATATAATTACGCTGTGGTAGTCAGGACTTAATCTGACACTCCTTTACAAATCTGGTCTGGATAGACCTACAGCGGTTTTTCTCTACAGCTTGTTGATCCCAACAATCTCATTGGATTTTTCCAGAACCGGCAGGCAACTCGATTCCTTGGCGAAACAGAAGTTGATGTAGAGGCTCTCGATGATGCAGAGCGCTGTGAGTCGCTTGGCCATGACCTCGCCTGTCGTTGTCTTCGAGAACACCGCGGTCTGCAGCACGATGTCCGATTTCTTCGTGAGCGGGGACACCGGGAAATTCGTAATCGCCACTGCCAGAGCGCCCCGGTCGGTGGCTGCTTTGACGGCATCGACGACTGACCTGCTACGGCCGGAATGAGAGATTGCCACGATAACGTCACCCGGATCCATCTGGTTTGCCATGATGAGCTGAGCGTCCGGGTCCAAGGAGAAAAAACAGGTTTGGCCGATACGAATGAAGCGTTGGTAGGCCTCCATAGCCACGGCGGCCGCGTCGCCCACACCGCAGAACATCAGCCTTCCAGCGGTGATCATGGCATCCGCCGCCTTTTGAAACATTGCGGGATCGATAACCTGGAGAGTATCCTGTATAGCTGTGACGGACGATTCGAAAACCTTCTTGAGCACCACGACCGGTGGATCACTTCTTGCTATGTTGTCGTACTCGTACATCCTGTCGCCGGACAGATACGATTCGAACTCCCGTTTCAGCTCGGGATAGCCCTCATAGCCCAATCTGCGCGACAACCGAACCACTGTAGCCTCCGAGCATCCGGCATCCGTGGCGAACTCCACGATACCCAGACCGCTGATCCGCTCCGGATCAGCCAGAATGAAGTCAGCCGCCTTGCGCTCTGCGGACTTCAAATTGTCGTAGACGGCCAGGAGCTGCAAAACGCAGTTGCGTGGGATCCTCGTCAAATTTGCTTCGTTCATGCTCACAACCTTGCGTGCACGGATTTCAGGGCGGGATAGAGCTCCCGGTACAGCGCGAGGAGTTCGCGGTAGATCGACGTCCTGCGCGGTTCCGGTTCGTAGCGAACGGAGGCACGAACCGCTTCTGAAACCGCCTCGTCGAAACTATCGTACACTCCTGCGCCGATCCCCGCAATAATGGCCGCTCCCAGACAGGCGGCTTCACGACACTCCAGCGTGCTCACCGGCCGTTCTAGGATGTCCGCCTTCATCTGCAACCACTCCGGCGATCGGGCTCCGCCACCTACCGCCACGATCTCGTCGCTTTCAATTCCGGCTCGGGCCATGGCCTCCACATTGAGGGCCAGTTCGTAGGTCTGGCATTCGAGGATCGATCGCACGATGTCGTACTTCGAGGTGCCGAGGGTGATCCCCACTACGGCGCCTTTGGAATCCATGTCGCACCATGGAGTGCCACTTCCGTTCAGGTGCGGCAGGAAGAGCACCCGCGAGGGTTCCGGGGGCATTCGCCGGACAAGGTAGGCGTAGGTATCGAGCCCCTGTGAGCGGGCAGCTTCGGCGTCCACGTCGCAGAAGGTATCTCTAAACCAGCGGAAGAGCAGACCGCCGACGTGGTTCAGGGAGAACGTGAAATAACAATCAGGGACGGCGTGGATGTAGCAGGGATAGTAGCTCGAATACATGGCGTCGTTGGTCTTTGTCTCTCCGAAGGCGGTGGAGAAAACCTCCGCGGTTCCAGTGGACACCACCGCGCGACCTCGGTCTATAACGCCTCCGCCAACGGCGGCGCATGTCTGATCGTGACCACCGGTTACGAGGAAGGGCCTTTCTTCAAGCCCGAGCTCCTCCGCCAAATCCGCTGCCAGTTTCCCGACGACAGTTCCTGACGGAACGGCTTCGGAAAACTTATCCGCATCGATCTCGAGCGTATCGAGAATCTCTGAGGACCATTCACGCTTGATCAGATCGAAGGCCATGGTTCGAGAGGCCATGGTGTAGTCGATGAATCCCGGAGCGCCCAGCTTCGCAAGGATGAAATCGGCATAGGTCGAAATCTTGAAGGCCCGACTGTAGAGCTCCGGCGAGCGGTCCTTGATGAGCATGATCTTTGTGAGACTGTTCATGGGATGCGGCCGCATTCCGGTGAGTTCGAAAAGACGCCGGTCTCCCAAAATCACCGCAGCTTGTTCGCTGTAGGGACGGGAGCGGTAATCCATTCCCAGTATGGCCGGCCCGATGGACTTGAACTCGCCGTCCACTGGTATGACCGCATCGCCCTGAACGGATAGACTGAGTGCGGTCACATCCCTCGGCCCGACCGGTTTTAGTGCTTCGCCAAGGACAGCCTTGGACTGCTCCCAGACGGACTCTGCGTCCTGCTCGGCTCGACCGGTCGAGTCGGACTGTATGCTATATTCCCGAAAGCCGTATCCGAGCTGCATTCCGGTCTCGTTAAAGACGATTGCCTTGGTGCCCGTGGTTCCCACGTCCAAACCGATAAGTTTCACGGCTGCATCCTCGATTCACCTGATTTTACAACGGCAGATTATCCTGCAGTTTCCGCAACTGCAGGAGCACAGAGTCGGGCATGGACTTGATCATGTCATAGCTGATCACCTCATCCCGGGGCACGTCGCGGCTTAGCACACAGCTCTTCACCAATCCGAGGGGAACGAGGTTCTCTTTCCTTGCGATGTCGTGGCGTTCGATAATGCCGCGATAACAGTATTCGCCGATGCCGTCCAGTGTCTCTCCGGCTTTGAGGTCCTTTTTGGCCACCGCGATGCACTCCGATGTCAGCCGTCTCCGGGGATGCCCTGAAGACTCCCCGTAGAGCACGCATTGTGCGACAGTCAGAGGCACCTCGATACTGCAGAGGTGGAAGGGCCGGAAGAGGGTGTAGTAGGGTCCCTGCCCCATGTCTCGTTGAATGAGGGCTTCCTTTATGCGGTCGTTGTTCGTTGAAACGATCAGAAAGACTCCCGGATGGACCCCGATCGCGAAGTCCACGATACCGCGGTTTGTGAGGATGCCGCCGTCCTCCTTGGGTACGAATACCTTGTTCAGCTCATCGATCGTGGACTTGGCGGCGTGCATGCCACGTCTGTCCGGAATCAGTCCTGTGGCATTCGAGACCGAGGCCATCTCGATTGCCGTCTTGGAACCGTCAACGAACTCGCAGAGCATGTTGGCGCTCATTTTACGCCGCTCGGCGTTCTCCCGCTCAGTTTCAGGGGTCGCGTAGATGTTGAGCGGATTGTTCTTTCCCTTACCCGCAGCGATGACCTCGAAGCCCAGAGCGTCGGCAAACCGGAAAAGCTCCACGATGGCCGCTGGTTCGTCACCGGCGGCTAGAGAGTAGACTACGCCGGCGTTGTCGGCCATGTGCCGAAGGATGGGCCCGACAGTGATATCGCATTCCACGCTCATCATGACGATATGTTTTCCGTGGCTCATGCAGTCCAGCGATATGACGACCCCCATGTTGGTGGAGCCCGTGGCATCAACCACGGCGTCCACGGCAGGCAGCCTGGTGGCGAGAAGGTAGTTGGTCGACGCGATCCGTTTCCCGGCGGCCAGGGCGCGTTCGGCCTCGTCGAGATCGTCGGTAATCACGACCTCGGTTTTCTTTCTCGAGTGAGCATACCCTTTCATGGCGAGCTCCTCGGAAAGGTCGACGACCACGGCGGTCTCCATACCCTTCATCTCGCCAATCTGTGTGACGATCTCGGTGCCCATCTGGCCCGCCCCGACCAGCCCCACCATGATCGGTCGGCCTTCGGCTTCACGCCGGCAGAGTTTAATATTTATCTCGTTCATGTGATTCTCCTCGAAACAGGGTTACGGTTTGACGAGCACCTTCAACGCCTTACCGGCCTTGGCCGCTATGATACCCTCGACGATGCTGTCGAGACCGACAGTTTTTGTGAAATACATCCGGGGATGAAGGGCCTTGGTCTTGATGGAATCCAGAGCTTTGAGATGATGCCGCGGTTGGTAGGAGAAGGCTCCCACAACCTCCAGCTCATTATAATGGATTGTGTTGCTGTTGAGGCTGGTCATGGGATCCGAACTCGGCACGCCTCCGAAGAGCACGACCCTCCCGCGCTTTCGTACGGACTGCACGGCCTGTTCTTGAGTGACCACCACCGGGTTAGCGCATATCGCGACATCCACACCAAGCCCTCCGGTGAGCTCCCGGGTTGGAGCCACGACGTCGCCGGCGGCAGAATCCAGGAGAAGGTCCGGACGGAACTTCTTCGCCTCCTCCAGTCGTATCAGTCCTGTCATGACGATCCTGGACGCGCCGTTCGCCCTGGCAACTTCGACATGCAGGCAGCCGACGGGACCATCGCCAAGGATCATCACACTATCTCCCACACTTATCCCCGCCCGTTCCTGGCAGGCGATGACCGACGAGGCCGGTTCGGAGAGGCAGGCTTCTTCCAGGCTCACGCCTGCGGGAATGCGATTCACGATGCCGCGCTTCAAAACGACCTCGGGAATATGAATGTATTCGGCGAAGCCGCCGGGCCAATGGGTTCCCAGCATACGATGGTTGTCGCAGAGATTGACCCAGCCGCGCTTGCAGTAGTAGCACTCTCCACAGCTCACGTCCGGAGCCAGGGCGACTCGATCGCCCTCCTTGAAATCCTTGACCGTGCGGCCGACTTCGGATACGGTTCCTGACAACTCGTGGCCCATGATCTGAGAGCGCACACCATGGCGCAAACCATGGAAGTAGTTACGTACGTCGCTGCCGCAAATACCGCAGGCATAAACTTTGACGATGATGTCGCCGGGACCACATGGCTCTAGCGGCACCTCCCGGACTATCATTTTCTCCGGTCCTTCGAATACCGCTGCCCTCATGAATGGCCTCCCTCCTTGTCTCGAAGCAAACGCTCACCCACGGCACCGCCTGGATGTATCAGGGCGAACTGCTCGCGGGTGTACCCGGTATACGACATCAATACAATACAGATCGCGTCGAAGACGGCCATGACCGCCAGTGTGCTGGTCGTCGCGAGCATATTGAAATCATCCGCCTCTCTCTCGACTCGTACCCGCAGCAGAATGTCCGCGTTTCGCCCCAGAACGGAGTCTTCTTTTTCGGTAACGCCGATGATCTGAACGCTCTTTGTCTGCAAAGCCGGGATGATATTGACAATTTCCCGGGTCCCTCCGCCCTTGGAGATTAAAATGGCGACGTCCTCTGGCTGCACGGAACCCAGCGCGCCATGTACAGCATCACCAGGATCCAGAAAAAAAGCCGGACACTCGATGCAGGAGAGACTGTGGGCGATCTTCTTGGCCGCCGCACCGGAGGTCCCGACCCCGGCCGTCACGACACGGCCCCGGCACTCCGCGATTGTACGGACGCAGTCGGCGAAGGCGTTCCTATCGATAGTTTCTTTGAGGCAGGTTATCGCTGCCGCACCCATTTCCCATACATAGTCAGCCATAGCACGAATCTCTTGGTCATTCATACCTTTATTTTACGACCGAACGAATTTCTTGTCTATCCTTTTTCAGAACAAGTTATTTTATTTGAAAATACTTTATTGATTTTCGTGTATTCACGAGTAATTGAGCAATATTCTATATTCTGTGACTAGCTACCTGATAGTTTTATTGACCGTTTCTTCGCTTCTGCTACAATGCCATCATCACCCATCAGGGAGGATAAAATGGTCGACAAAAAACTTGGTCCAATTTGATATTGATATTTGAATCTTTAAGGTGATGTACGATTCCATTATTGGATCAATCACACTTCGCCAAAATCCAATTATATTTTGGTCTATGAAGTACATGCCGTTGTCACAGACCTTAATATTCTCGATCTGGCAAAAGTCTTCCTTTATACATACTGGTTATCATTTCCGGTATCTATCTAGGTAAGTCTCGTTGAAATCGGTGATTTTTTCCGTCCCGCTTGTTCGAACGATATAGGTATCTTCGATTCGGAAGGAGCCCCAGGGCAGACCGGCAAAGTACACGTCAATGGCCACTGTGGAGTTCTCCTCCAGGTAAACGTCCCGCTTGTCAGAGAAGAAGGGAGCTTCGCATTCCAACATCCCGATCGAATGAACGGCTCCATAGGGTGAATACCGGCGGTATCCTTTTTCGGTCAGGAAATCGCCGTAAGTCTTTACCAGTTCTTTGGAACTCACGCCCGGCTTCAATACATCCTCCATAAAACGTTCCGCATCCCAGCCGACCAGAATTGCTTCCCTCATCTCTTCTGGGACTTTGCCCAGCACAACCGGAGTGCAAATCACCGCATTGTAGCCCTCGTACAGGGCTCCCGCGTTTACATCGATGATCTCCCCTTCCTGAACCTCCCGCAGAGTGTTGCGGTTCACACAGAGGTTCGAGTGTTTGGGCCCTCCGGCGATTTCCGGAGCCCAGGACAGGCAATGGTCCTCGGCGCCCAATCGCAGCATCTGTCCTTCGAGGTCCGCCTGGATTTCAAGCTCCGTGACTCCGGGCCTTATCCGTTCCACCGTGTATGCAAAGGAGTCACTTATAATCCGGCCCGCTTTCCGCATACAGGCCAGCTCATTCTCCGATTTCGACATACGCAGCTGGCAAATCAAGTGGTCGATGTTTACGATATCCGCCTCCGGGAACACCCTTCTCATCTTTTCATATACTATATGGGGAAAGATCAATTCCCCGATCCAGCCTATCCTCTTGATCTTGTATTTCCCGCTTATCTCTCTAAAGAGAGCTTCAAAGTCAGAGGTATCCAGATCGTATTCGACTCCTGCGACTTCACCTACCTCGGGGAGAATGCGAATATTCTTAATCCTCGATGTATGTTTCGACCAAGCGTGTGAGGCTTGCCCTGAGCAGAGAACCGGGTCGCCTTCGAGAGGAATTATTATCGCTGCGTTTTCATTTACGGGGTAGTAATCGCAGAGGTATCTTACGCTTGAAGGATCGATATAGTTCA
>CP070727.1:1216864-1246315 GCA_020350885.1 bacterium
AATCCAGGCACATACCCGCTTCTGTCAGGGATGAGGTGTTTGCCCGTGACGGCGGCCGGTGCACATTTGTCGGACCCGAAGGCAAACGGTGCGGCTCCCGCTGGAATATCCAGGTTGATCACATAGTCCCGTACGGGAAGGGGGGTGACAGCTCGCCGGAGAACCTCAGGCTGCTCTGTGCGAAGCATAATAATCTGGAGGCGGGACGTGCATACGGAGTTAATAAAATAAAAAAATATCGCCGTAGGGAGTAAGCCGGAGCGGTATAGGGTATCTTGACAACAGATGCGCAGAAAAGGTAGGCTGATACGACGTACACATTAAGATCTATATAACTTACCTGTCATCTCCGGCAGCGAGGAGGTTGTTGTGTATAAATATCTTATTCTCACGGCACTTTGTATCACGTTTATCATTGTAATTGTCGTTCCGGTGTCCGTTCCTGCAGGCGACCGGCACCCTATAACGGCGGAGGATCTCTGGAAGATGAAGCGGGTCGCCTCGCTACAGGTTTCCCCCGACGGCACGACGGCGACCGTTGTCGTCACCGATTACGATATCGAGGAGAACAAGGGCCAGGGGGATATCTGGCTCATCGCCACCGACGGTTCGTTTGTCCGTCGCTTTACGACCGGGGAGACCACCGAGGGCTCGCCGGTATGGAGCCCCTGCAGCAGGTGGATCGCATTCACTGCGAAACGGGAGGGAGAGAAGGCACAGCTCCATACGATCCCCATCGACGGCGGTGAAGCAGTTTCACTAACCGATATGCCGCTCGGTGTCTCGAGTCCGATGTGGATGCCGGATGGGAATCGGATCGTCTTCGTCTCGAAGATCCTTCCCGGCTACGAGAGCGATCTCGACTCGATGCGGGCCGAGTTGGAACGTCGGGACAAGGACAAGGTGACGGCGAAGGTCACGGAGGACCGATTTTACCGGTACTGGGACCACTGGCTCACGGACGGGACTATTCCCCATCTCTTCGCCGTCGATATCGAAACCCGAGAGGTCACCGACCTTACACCAGGCTGGGATCGCCTCTTCGGCCCCTCCGGCATAAACTACGATATCTCGCCCGATGGCGCCGAGATCGCATTCACAGCCTTCCGCTACGGATCCCCGTACGATTCCCTTACGTCGGATCTTTACCTGATGCGCCTTGAGGAGCTCGGACGGTATACAAACATTACAAAGGAGAATCCCGCCAACGATTTTTTGCCGCACTATACTCCCGACGGGAAATATATCCTCTACGGCAGGCAGAAGATCGTAGGTTTCTACGGGGACCGCGTCCGTCTTGCCCGTTATGATCGGCGCACGGGGGAGAAGGTCGAGCTCACCGAAGCGTACGACCGTTCACCGTCGGGTTGGGTGGTCGATCGCAAGGGCAAGAATATTTACTTTACCGCCGAGGACCGGGCGATGCGCTCGCTCTTTTCGATGAGCATCAAGGGGGGCAGGGTGAAGGAGATCTTTCGTGGCGGAACGAACACGGCACTTGCGGTGACGCCGAAGAACCAGCTCATCTTTCTCCACCAGAGCCTCTCCGAACCGAACGAGGTATACTCGATCAGCACGAACGGCAAGGATTTTAAAAAGCTCAGCACGTTCAACGACGGGATCCTGGCGGGAATCGAGTTCGGTGAGGTCGAGGATGTTACCTTCAACGGCTGGGGGGAGGCGGATGTGCAGATGTTCATCCTCTACCCGCCCGGATTCGACGCTTCGAAGAAGTGGCCGCTTCTCATTCTCGTACACGGCGGACCGCATGGCACCTTCGGCGATTACTTCCACTACCGTTGGAACGCCCAGACTTTCGCAGCCCCCGGCTACGTGACGGCGATGGTGAACTTCCACGGATCGTCGAGCTTCGGTCAGGACTACACTGACGCCATCACGGGTGAGCACGGTAACAAGCCCTTTGTCGATGTGATGCGGGCGACCGATTACCTGTTGGACCGCGGTTTTGTCGACGAGAGCCGGATGGCCGTGGCCGGAGGGAGCTATGGCGGCTATCTCGTAAGCTGGATCGGCACGCAGACCGACCGCTACGCCTGCATCATCAACCATGCCGGCGTCTTCGATCTCGTCACGCAGTTCGGCTCGGATTGGACCTTCGGCCGTCCCCGTGCATATGGCGGTACCACCTGGGAGGACCTCGAGCGGGTGATCCGCTGGAGCCCCGCTCACAATATGAAGAACTACAAGACCCCGACACTCGTCATCCACGGCGAGAAGGATTACCGTGTGCCGGTCGGGAACGGGCTCGAGGCGTATGGGATGCTCAAGGCGATGGGTGTGCCGGCGAAGCTCATCTACTTTCCCGACGAGAACCACTGGGTGCTCACGGCCCGTAACTCGATCTTCTGGTACGGGGAGTTCCATGCATGGCTCGACCGGTATATCGATACGGGGCCGAACTAGATGGCTGTATGCTCGATATACGTTTATATAAGGATCAATAAGGGATCCCAGTTTCCGTTCATCCGGTGAGGAGGTTACCATGAAGCCCCCGTTCCAGGCGATCCTTCTATTGCTCTCGACGCCATTTGTGATTCCCGCAATACTCTCCGTTGTTCTACCCGACGACGCCGCAGCCTACGATCGGCTGGCCGGTAGGATGGACGCCTCACGCTCCGAAGTGATCGCCAAGCATGGAATGGTCTGTGCCGCGCAACCACTGGCCGTGCAGATCGGGATCGATATCCTCAAAGCCGGCGGGAGCGCGGTCGATGCCGCCATCGCGGTGAATGCGGCCCTGGGTCTCATGGAGCCCGTCGCCTGCGGAATCGGCGGGGATCTATTCGCCATCGTCTGGGATGCGAAGACGCAGCGCCTCTACGGCCTCAATGCGAGCGGACGTGCACCGCATCTGCTTACGCTCGAGGAGGTCAAAAAGCAGGGGATCGAACGAATCCCATATACCGGCGTACTCCCGCAGACCGTGCCCGGCTGTGTGGACGGCTGGTTCGAGCTTCACAAACGTTTCGGGAAGCTTCCCATATCCGAGGTTCTCGCGCCGGCGATCCGGTATGCAGAGGAGGGATTCCCCGTAACCGAGGTGATCGCCCATTACTGGGCGCTCGGCGGTGAGCGTCTTAAAGACGAACCCAATTTCGCAAAGACCTATCTTCCGAGAGGCCGGGCACCCAGGAAGGGTGAGGTCTTCAGAAATTCCGATCTGGCGAAAACCTACCGGCTTCTCGTACAGGGGGGACGGGACGCCTTCTACAAGGGAACGATCGCCGAAACCATCGATGCCTTCATGCAACGTATCGGCGGCTACCTACGGCTCAAGGATCTCGAGGATCATACATCGACATGGGTTGAGCCGGTGAGCACAACCTATCGGGGCTTCCGGATTTGGGAGCTCCCTCCGAACGGCCAGGGGATCGCGGCACTCCAGATCCTCAATATCCTGGAAGGTTACGATCTTGCGAAGCTCGGCCACAACAGCGCCGAATCCCTGCACCGTATGATCGAGGCGAAGAAGCTCGCCTTCGAGGACCGCGCCCGCTACTATGCTGATCCTGACTTCGTGACGATGCCGGTCGAGGAGCTGATCTCGAAGGAGTATGCTGCACGCCGCCGGAAGCTCATCGATACGGATCGTGCACTCCGTGATATCCCCGCAAGCGATCTCCCGCTCGAGACTGGCGAGACGACGTACCTTGCCGTAGCGGACGGGGAACGCAACTTCGTCTCCCTCATCCAGAGCAACTATGCAGGCTTCGGTTCGGGTCCCGTGCCCGACGGCCTCGGTTTCTGCCTCCAGGACCGGGGCGCGCTCTTCAACCTCGATCCCGCACATCCCAATTCCCTCGAACCCCACAAGCGCCCCTTCCATACGATCATCCCGGCGATGGTCACGAGGGAAGGGCGTCCCATCTTCGCCTTCGGCGTGATGGGGGGCGCCATGCAACCGCAGGGGCACGTACAGATACTCTGCAACATCATAGACTTCAGGATGAACATACAGGAGGCCGGTGATGCGCCACGGTTCAGGCACATGGGTTCATCACAGCCGACGGGCGAGATTATGAAAAACGGCGGACGCGTCGCTGTCGAGGCCGGATTCGATCCGGAGGTGGTCCGTGCCCTCGTCGCCAAGGGGCATAGCGTTGTCAAGATGAGCGGCGGATTCGGCGGCTATCAGGGTATCTGGTGGGACCCGGAGCCGGATATCCTCATCGGCGCTTCCGAAGCCCGCAAGGACGGCTGCGCGATGGGGTACTAGTAACCGACCCGGAAATAAGTAATTGTTATTTGATATAATTTCTTTTACAATCGTACGGGGACTACACTTCCAAAGCCTCACGCTGAGTAGCAACAAATGAAATATAAAAGGTCCAAGAGAGGAAGATATCAGCCTTCCCGTACAAAAAGACGTGATGAGAGCATAGGGCTGTTCGGTAGGCTCGTTGAGCGGGTTATCAAGAATAAAGACGCCGTCACGTTCTTCGTTCTATTTCTCCTACTCGTTTCGGTATTTTTCATCGCGTACGTCCTTGCGAGATCTCATGCCCCCGGCGTGGGGATTGCTATAAATACGTTCACTGCAAAAGCTGTTGTCTTTACCTGCCGGATATTGGGTTTGAATGTCCGACGGGATTGGTTTGATATCGAGATGGGGGGTGGATCGTTTCGGATCGTATTTGAGTGCACCGGTTTTTTCGTGGCGTTTTTATTCCTCTCCTGTGTGCTGGCATTTCCCGCCAACCTGAAGAAAAAGGGTATCGGTTTGGCTATCGGGCTCCCTGTCATCTTTATCGTCAATATATTCAGGGTGATTACCATCATGTTGGTCGATATCTGGAAGCCCCAATATACACATGCCGTCCACATGTATCTCTGGAATATCTCATTCATAATCATCGTGGTTGTTCTCTTTCAAATATGGGTCGACGGGGTCGTCAAGAAAGCCGCCGACAAGCTATTGCTGCTGGTCAAGTTTGTAGCCTATTCCATTGTTATATTTGCCTTCATGTCAATAGTGGTCAGTGCGCCCTATCAGCGCCTGCTCTATCGGATTGTATGTTTTCTTTTCAGAAAGGAACCCTATCGTTCCGAGGCGCATGACCTAATCGTGATTGGCAGGATATTCAACATCGTCACCTATGTTTCATTGATGCTGTCGACGTCGAAGGTACCATGGCTTAAGAGGTTGAAGTTCACCGGTATCGGTTTGTTGATCATCTTCGCATGCCACGTCATATTGTCCGTAAGCGCGAATTTTGACGCCTTTCATGACCTTTCCGGGCGCTTTCGAACGGTGGTAGACAGCATTACACTCATCGCTCATTTTGTACTGCCCCTGCTACTCTGGTTCTTATTCACGTACACATATACATTCAAGCCTCTTGGAACTGTGAAAAATCAAATATTACCCGGTACGAAACAGCAGCCAATACGGACACAGGATTAAGTGCGGACGAACCCCGGCCGCCCGATGGTATCGAGTGGTATGGGCGATCAGCGCCAGAGAATTCATGCCTTGCTGTTGTGCTTATGCTTGACATGCTGGCTGGATTATGGTATGCTCGATCTCCGTAGATAAGGGACTTCACGATAACAACGAAGGTACTAGACCTTCCTTCACAACATAACTGCAAATAGCGCCTCCGCTGTTATTTGAGCTGGCACCTCTCGGTTACATTCGCGGTTGCTATCCATCTGAAGACACGAAATCCGCTTTGAGAGCGTTAGCTCGCTTCCTATGGATACGTACCGCAAACGCGATGAGTATCGACATATTAGGGGAGATTACCGTGGGGCGGTTGAGGCATTCGGGAGGCTCTACGGAATGCCGTAGTCCAGATAGGTATGTGTCCTGTTGGCATCATTCTCTACTATTCATCTCGCTGTTCAGCAGCGCGTGCCTGCTAGCGGTTGCCATCCGATCGCCGCAATATTCATGGATAGCATGGATCGGGCTCTTCCCGGTCTTTCTCGCCATTCAAGTTCTCTCACCGAAGTGGGCTTTTCTCGCCGGGCTATTCTGGGGTCTGTGGTTGTATGTATCCACCTCGGTATGGATAGGATTTGAATCATCACATTCTCTCCTTCAACTACTTCCGACGATGCTGGTCCCCGCGCTGTATATATCTCTCGGTGCCTACTTGAGACGCCGGCTGGGATACAGCTCCTTTCTGTTGGCTATCGGGTGGCCCCTCGTTGAACTCGCCCTGAAACCTCTTGGATGGTCAGTCGGATTGCTGGTTGCCGGTCACACAAACAGTCATGCCATGCAGGCACTGGCCGACCTTTTCGGCTATGCCATGGTTTCGATTCTCATTGCATTGGCAAATGCGATATTGCTGTCGGTGGCCGATACCGTGCGGCTCACGTTCGGGCGCCGACTCACGTACATAGACCCAAACGTGCACCATATGTGGCTCTTGCTGTTGTACCAGCCGATGCTGGTAGTGCTGCAGATTTCTCTAATCCGAACACGGGGACCGCCCCACCAAGGAGATTCAGAGAATGCACCTGTTTGGATGTTTCGACGACGGACGGTCGCCGTCGATACATCGTAACGTTACTGTTTTATCTGTGTGTAGCAGTTACTCGATTGGAATAATTGCTCGGGAAACAGGAGGGATTACCAAGATGCTAAGACATAAAAACATAAACAGAATCATGGTGTTTTCGTTACTTGTGATCGTCGCTGTGGTTCTGTTTGCCGATGTGCCGGCGTTGGCCCAGAGACGGGACAGCTATGATGTCCGGCACTTTTTCCGTCTCACTCCTCAATCACCAATCACCATCTATGCCGTTTGGCGGGGGTATTATTGCCACGCCTTCGCCATTCGAGGGGAGAGGAGAACCTGGGATGTGAATCCGGCGCTGCAAGGTGCCAGTTGGCGGCCGTATGGATGGGATTTTGAGCGTCCTATGTGGGTGGATAATCCTTGGGGATGGCCGTGTAACTGCGGATGGGCTGCCGTACCGCCGGCCGGCCACCCATGGACGAGTTGGGTGGCGAATGCATCCGTGATTGGTGCCAGGGGCACTGCATATACGGGTTTGGGGGTTTCACCGTACGTTCCGGCGGGTCCGGTCTCGGGGATAATTCGTTCCTGGGGTGAGGCGGTCGCCCGGTGGCCGGGGAGAGCCTATGCCTTTAGCTGGAACCAGGTCGGGGTGGTCGGAGTCAGTGCAGGGGGTGTTGTATGGGGTCCCCATATCAATTCTACTTCGGGCAGGGCCCAGGCGCGAGGACGGCGCCGGAGACGTGACCCGATTGTATTCAACTATGTCGACGAGGTAGTAACAGATTCTCTTGTTCAGGTCGGAGACACTCTCCTGCTAATCGACGTCGAGATAGGCGAATCCTCCGAGAACGACACGGTCGATTTTGATTGGGACGATAATATGCTCTACATCGGCGCTCGGGATGTCGAATTTGGAATCGATCTGGATGGTATGTATACCGACACAATAGGCTCCCTGTATCTGAAGGTCGAGGACGGAGAGGTCACGGATGCAAGTGCCTCCGGTTTCTTCGGAGGTGTGTCGCTGCCATCGATCGGTGAAACGGTACCATTGAGCTTTTCACTCGATACCCTGGTTGAATTCGATTATACACTGCCGAGTGGACCCGTCGGAACCGAGCCGCGAATAGACTTCGGCGGTGGTGGCACGGAAGAGCCTCCGGATACGAGGGACATTCCTACGATCACCCATTGGGGCGTGATTCTCCTGCTGTTGCTGCTCATCGCTGCCGGAACGTTCGTTATCATCCGCAGGCGTGCAATGCTCAGATCATAGCGTGATCGAAGTTACGTTTTAGTCTATGAACGTGGCATCCTCCCCCGACACCGTATGTCGGGGGAGGATGTTTTATACGCGCTGATGACACATGACGATCCCCCCGCCGGCGTCCACGTTATCATTCAATGGACTTGATACTACCCGGGGAGCTTACCAGGATGCAGAATTGTATGCCCTGAAAAAGAGCAGCTTCGAGAGGAGCAGCTTCCATACGCTCGGCAGCGCCCTGACAAGATAGGGCAAATTCCGCACGAACTTTACGGGACGACCGTAGAAGGAGTAATAGGCTGAGACGATGAGTCTTCTCATATCGCGTGGGCTTACATGATCGAGCTTGATGGTGGGCTCGCCCCCGTTGTACTTCCCCCAGTTCCTCGTTAACAGCCGGTTCTTGACCCGTTCGAAGAGCTCGGTTCCTGGGTACGGGGTGAGTATCGAGAACTGTACCCTGCACGGATTGAGCCGCTTTGCGAAGTCGATGGTTTCTTTCATCATGTCCTTGGTCTCGTCGAGACTCCCGATAATGAAGCTTCCAGTGATACCGACGCCGTAGCGATCGAGAAGCTCCTTGGCCTTTATGGAATCCTCGGTGAGCGCATGTTTCCCGTATTCATCCAGCACCTCCTGGCTTCCACTCTCGAACCCGATGAACGTCCACCGGAATCCGGCACGGGCCATCGCCTTCACCATCAGGGGATTACGTACTATCGTATCGACACGCGACCATGCACCCCAGATGATGTCCAATCTCTTACGCTGTATCATTTCCGAGATTTTTACGGCACGATCCGGATCCAGCGTGAAGTTGTCCTCGACGAAGGAGAGGGCGCGATAGCCGTATGTGTGGTACAGCAGCTCGATCTCATCGATAACGTTTTCGGCCGAACGGGCTCTCCAGCGGACGCCGAAGAACTGTGATGAGGAGCAGAAGGTGCAATTGAATGGGCAGCCGCGGGATGTCACCAGTGTAGTGGTGAGGCGTCCGTTCATCTTCTCGTTGTACCGTTCGAGTGGAAGCAGGTTCCTGGCGGGAAAGGGTATGGAATCCAGGTCACGTATGAATGGTGCAAGGGGGGTTCTATGTATTTTTCCGTTTGTTCTGTAGGAGACGCCTCTTACTTCCTCGAGTGGTATGTCTTTCGATAGATAGTCGACGAGAGAACGGAAGGCGAATTCCCCTTCATTGCGGACGATGTAGTCTACGGAACCGCTTTCCAGTGTCTCCTCGTCCATAAAGCTGACGTGGGGGCCGCCCATGACTACGGTAGCCCCCATGTCTTTCGCACGATCGGCTATCTTCAGTGCAGCATTATACCGTGCGGTATCGACCGAGATGCCGACGATATCGAAGTTACAGTACGGGTAGCGTCGCCAATCTCGCTTCTCCGCGGTGAAGTCGATCACCTGTACGTTGTGATGATCCTTCAAGACAGCAGCGAGGTATGCCAGCCCGAGCGGTGGGCGCCTAATGCCAATACTGGTATAGGAAAAGCCTGATGGAGGACTGACTAGAAGAACATTCATCGAGACCCCGCTACATGCTGTACCTCGTTGCGTCGCCCGTCAGTTGTGGATGAGCGTATTGAATTGTATTTGCAATCGGCTTCGCTGTCTAGAATCGCCGTCCGCCACCGCCGCCGCCTCTTCTTCCGCCGCCTCCCCCTCCTCGACGGTTGTCACTACGGGGCCGAGCCTCATTGACGTTCAGCGTCCTGCCCTTGAGCTCCTTGCCGTTCAGTCCGCTGATCGCAGCGAGGGCCTCGTCACGAGAGGGCATCTCCACAAATCCGAATCCCTTCGATTCTCCGGTGTACCTGTCTTTGATGATGTTGACAGATGAAATCTGTCCGAAGGCTTCAAAGGCCTGCCGTAGATCGTCCTCGCTGACCTCGTACGGCAGATTGCCTACGTAGATGTTCATCCCGGTAATCCTCCTCACGTTTCGTTTTTCGCCTGAAATCTCCTACTATAAGGATGGAGCTCCTGCAGGTAACGATACGAGCGCAATCCAGCAGTGGGTCAGGCCGTTTTATTTAATATTGAAATGGTCAGATATAGTTCCACCTAGGAAATATACATGCCCGTCTCAACTACAGTCAAACCTATACAACTTCTTGTATATATGGCAAGAGAAAAAGGAGGGAGTGGATAATTTTCTTTGCCATGTAAATATTATCCTTTGCAGACCGGGTATATATGCCAGTCATGTTCTCGAATAAGTTTATTTATCAACGGATTGTCATGGAGATATACGGCAATCAATGTCCGGTTGCGGTCGATGGGAATCTCTAGAATTTTCGAGCCGTCCGGGAGACCCACCAGATCACGTATCGCCATTCGTTCGAGCTCACCGGCCGCGTAGCAGGTGCGGTGTGGGTTCATATCTTCGGCTGTGACGACCCAGGGATGGCCGATCACGAGACTCACATGCCGGTCGACGAGGTATCTGAGAGGAGCCAGGCGCTGGTGGCCGGGGCGTGTGGACAGGACATCACCATGGCAGGCGACCCAACGGTCGTTTAGCCCCAGCATATCGACCGTGATCAGGCGGGAGTAGTACGGTATCGCTCCGGAGGCGGTCGTTGCGATCGTGATGTCACGGTTGCCATCGAAGGCGATGCCGAGTGTCCTTCCGATTCCGGCCCAGCCCCCATCAGTATCATTTACCTGTTTGTGCAGCCACCGTATCGGTGTAATGCCCCATCGCACCGCCGAGTTCTCGAAAGTCAGCGAGTGGTGAATCGAACCGGCCACTACGAGAGCGACGAGTGCTGCCTGAAGAGGCCTGTTCTCGATTGCATTATCGATGGTCCATGTCACGAGAATGAATGCGAGCGGAAGCACGGGCACCAATAGCCGGTATTCCATAAAGTCGCCGCCCACCCGGATTACATAGATGATCCAGAGGAAGACGACCACAAAGAGTATTGTGACGGCCGGATTCAGCTTCTTGACCAGCCTGCCTCCCGTTATGATCCCGATCGCTATTACCGGAAGCAGCCAGTATGAGTACAGGAACGAGTAGATGTAATGCGCTCCCCGGTGCAGGGATGGAGCCGAGCAGGCCTTGACGAGATAGGGGGTCGGTAGGAACTCCCCGTAGTACGATACCCTCCATACCGTCCACCCCCCGACGACGAGCAGTACCGGTAGGAGGAATGCGGCGGTGTTGCCGTACCTGCGCTCCCGCCCGGGATCTCTCCTGAAAAGGTAGAAGAGAGTGGTGATAGTACAAACGGTGGCGAGGATCACCGAATCTGGCCGGGTCAGGATCGCGGCAGCATGAAGAAATGAGAGGCCGAGGAGACGGTGCACCGGCCATTCGTTTCGCCGGATCGAAAGGAGTGTCAGGTATATGCATGAAATCAAAAGGAAGGTCTGGAATTGCGTTTCCAGGCCACCTGTCGCGTAGGCGCTGAAGGAATAATTCAGACCGAGAAAGATAACGGCCAGTACGCTGAGGAAGCGCGAGCCGCAGACGAATGAGGCACATTTGAGTGTAACGACAAGGGTGAGCGCAAAGCAGAGGAACCCGAGGACAAATGAGAAGACTATCGGATCGGCACCGAGTGCCAGTGGTACGGCCATGATGAGCGTCCAGAGGAAGTTCGTATAGCCTTCGACCCGCTCGCCGGGATTCCAGACGAGACCGTTACCCCGCACGAGGTTGTCTGCGTATCGGAAGGAAATGAAGGCATCATCCTGGATAAACCGGTTCGACCAGGCGAACACGGTCAATGCGAGGACAACGATGAAGACAATGATGCCGAACCGTTTCGAACTCATAGGTATATTGCATGCCGGGCTGTATGGCGCGGTCGCGGCGGGCCATCTCTGCGATGGGTACCTGAGCTGATCGTTGTGTTGAATCCGCGGACCCTGCAGGCGCTTGATTATATCATATATCAAAGGAAAGCACCACAGCCGACACTCTGATAAGGCCAACTCCCGTGCCATGCTTATCGTAGCAAAAATGCAACGTTTTCGGATTGAATGGAGTCCTGGAACGAGTTATGTTTTATGTTGTCGGCCTAATGCGGGCCCTGTGGTGATACACTCGATCGAATCAGGCAACGTATCGACATCCGGCGCACAGGGCACAGCAAGGTGATACACTCGATCGAATCAGGCAACGTGTCGACATCCGGCGCACAGGGCACAGCAAGGTGATACGCTAGATCGAATCAGGCAACGTATCGACATCCGGCGCACAGGGCACAGCAAGGTGATACATTCGATCGAATCAGATCCCGCATGGACATCCGGCACACCGGCCGCAGCGAACGGTGGGAGGGATCAATGGCTTCCGATACCGAGATCATCCTAGACAGTATCGCAGACGGCGTATTCACCGTTGATGCCGAATGGCGGATCACTTCGTTCAATGCAGCGGCGGAGCGGATCACCGGTATCCCCCGCAATGAGGCGATCGGCAGGATATGCGCCGAGGTCTTCAAGGCGACGATCTGCGAAAGTGCCTGCGCCCTGCGAAAGACGATCGAGACGGGTGAACCGATCGTCGATAGGGCCATCTCGATCGTCCGCGCCGACGGCGAACCGGTGCCGGTCAGTATCTCGACCGCCCTGCTTCGCGAAAAGGATGGGAACGTAATCGGGGGTGTAGAGACCTTTCGAGACCTCTCCGTGGTCGAAGAGCTCAGAAAGGAGCTCACAAGCCATCATACATTCGCCGACATCATTAGCAAGAACCACATCATGCAGCGTCTCTTCGATATCCTCCCGGAGATCGCAGAGAGCGAGAGCACGGTCCTCGTCGAGGGTGAGAGCGGCACCGGCAAGGAGCTCTTCTCCCGGGCGATCCACAACCTGAGCAGGCGGTGTGAGGGGCCGCTCGTGACCGTCAACTGCGGGGCCCTTCCGGAGACCCTTCTCGAGGCCGAGCTCTTCGGTTACAAGGCGGGGGCCTTCACCGATGCCCGCGCCGACAAGCCGGGGCGGTTTGCGCGCGCCGAGGGCGGAACGATCTTCCTCGACGAGATCGGCGATGTCCCGCCGGCGATGCAGGTGCGCCTCCTTCGCGTTCTCCAGGAGAGGGTATACGAACCCCTGGGGGGGACGGAGTCCGTCGAGGCGGATGTTCGGGTGATAACGGCGACGAACCGGGATCTCGATCAAATGGTACGCAAGGGCACCTTTCGCCAGGACCTCTATTACCGGATAAATGTCGTGCGGCTCAAGCTCCCGCCGCTGAGGGCACGCCGCGAGGACATCCCACTGCTGGTCGATCATTTCATCGATCGTTTCAACCGTCTCAAGGAGAAGAGCATCTCCGGGGTCTACCCGGATGTCATAGCGATTCTGATGAGTTACGATTTCCCCGGAAATGTTCGGGAGCTCGAGAATATCATCGAACACGCCTTCGTCCTCTGCAAGGGGGGGGTGATACGTTTCGATCACCTTCCGGAGCACCTCCGCCCGGAATCGAAACCGGCGGGGGCACCGGCGCGGAGTCTGGAGGAGCTCGAAGCCCGGTTCATCAGGGAGGCTCTTCGCCGAAACAACTGGAACCGCCAGGCAACGGCTCGCGAGCTCGGTATGCACAAGACCACCTTATGGCGTAAGATACGGCAGCTCGGCATCGCACTTCCCTCCATAGACGGGCGTTCGAGGAAAGCTCCACACGATAGTGAATAGATTCTCCCGGGGGCATCAATAGCGAATACATACTCCAAGGGGCACCATTAGCGGGCGAATACTCAAGAGCGAGGACAAATTTCGAACAGATACTCCCGATAACACCAGCGTACACGACGAGAGAAGGGGGCATCCGGATTTCGCCGAGTGCCCGGCTGGTCGATACATGCACGGCAAAATACTATGAGGGTAGCGTAGTGTTTCATATATGCAATCATCTATATCCGAGATATCATTTCATTATTGCAATCATATAAAATTACCGCAATTGATATAGCACGGCGGCTATTTCCCTATTTACTTTCATTATAATAAGATATAAAAATGCATGGAATATTGGTAAGAATTGGTACAATGAATGCCATAGTAACATCCGGAGTGAAAATGCAATGAAACTGGCAATTCCAATATGGAATGGGCGCGTATCCCCCGTTTTTGATGCAGCCCGACAGATCCTGGTTGTCGATGTCCCGGAAGGTGGAGAGACCTCTCGCCGGGAGCATCAACTCTCGGAGACCTATCTACCTCTCAGGATCCGCAGGCTCGAGGCCATGGGTGTGGATGTATTGATTTGTGGTGCGATATCGAACCCAATCGCCGCCCTCGTCGAGGCAGCCGGCATAAGGATCTATCCGTGGGTGAGCGGGGACGTCGAAGACGTGATCGAGGCCTTCCAGAAGAAAGACCTCGAAAGCCCCCGTTACTATATGCCCGGTTTTGGGGGGAGGCGGTGCAGGAGGGGGATGCGCGGCCGGTCCAGAAGAGGTAGAGGAGGTAACCGATGAAGATTGCGGTGACGGCACAGGGATACGAAATGACGAGTGAAGTGGATCCCCGTTTCGGGCGGGCACGGCATTTCGTGATATACGATACCGAGAGCGAGGAGTTCAGTGCACGGGATAACAGCGCCAATCTGAACGCGATGCAGGGGGCGGGCGTGCAGGCCGCCGAAAACATTTCACGCGAAGGGGTCGCCGCCCTGATAACCGGCCATTGCGGTCCCAAGGCATTCAAGGTCCTGCAGGCGGCCGGTATCAAGGTCTATACTGGTGCTTCGGGAACCGTCGCCGAGACGATCGAGCGTTTCAGTAACGGTGAGCTTACCGAGGCAGAAGGACCCGACGTCGAGGGACACTGGATGTGATCCGGATTCGCGCCGAAGGATTCGAGCAGTCGGGATATTGAACAAAGAGCTGTGATAATCGAAGGGAGGTGAACGAGATGCCAGGTGGAGACCGGACAGGACCGATGGGAATGGGTCCCATGACCGGGCGTGGTGCGGGCTATTGCGCCGGATACGGGATGCCCGGATACATGAATCCGATGCCGGGAAGGGGATTCTACGGCCGCGGCTGGGGGCGTGGTCGTGGCGGCGGCGGGCGCGGCTGGCGCAACATGTACTATGCTACTGGGCTTCCCGGCTGGGCACGGGGCGGATACCCATTCTGGAACTGGGGATACGGCGGTCCCGGAGTTCCTTATATGCCGCCCGAGATACCGAAGGAACAGGAGATGGAGGCCCTGCACGAACAGGCCAAGTTCCTGGAGCGCAGTCTCGATGAGGTGAAGAAACGCCTCGGCGAGCTCGAGGCGAGTGCCAAGAAGGAGAAGTAGTACTCTACGGACCGCCCCTTCCGCAGGATCCCGGAAGGGGTGATGGTCGGAGACAGGGATCGGGCCCTCCCTGCTCCGGCTCGATACGACGGTCATCCAATGTAGTAAAAACCGTATGTGATATCCGGCGTCGTTGAGTACGACTCGGTTGGTAATTAGATTTCAGGCATACGAGAATGGAGGTTGCAATGCCGGGAGGAGATGGTACAGGACCCAGAGGTAAAGGGCCGGGGACCGGCAGGGGTCTCGGCCGGTGTGGTGGCGGTAAGGGTAGCGGCAAGGGTATGGGCCGTGGCGGCGGCTCTGGTAAGGGACAGGGCGGTGGCAGGGTCTCCGGCCGTGGCGGTGGCTCGGGCGCGGGGCAGGGACGTGACCGTGTGCGGTCGGTGCAGCCGGAAGGGAACGAAACGGCAACCATCGGTGAATGTGTCTGCCCGACGTGCGGCACGGCCATTCCCCACAAGTGGGGTATCCCCTGCTCATCGGAGATCTGTCCCGATTGTGGCGCATCGATGGTTCGAAAGGATTGATCGGTTCGCAATGAGAATCGCTGTGGCAAGTGGGAAGGGTGGTACGGGAAAGACCACGGTCGCAGTCCATGCTGCAGTCACCGCTGCTTCCAGCGGTATCAATTCCGTCTACTATGTCGATTGTGATGTAGAAGAGCCGAACGGCCATATATTCCTGAAACCCGATATAATCGAACGGGAAACGGTCACGGTGCCGGTACCCGTCATAGACGAATCGGCGTGCACGCATTGCGGGGATTGCGGACAGATCTGCCAGTTCAATGCGATCGCCGTGATACTCGACAAGGTGATCACATTCAACGAACTCTGTCACGGATGCGGGGGCTGTACACGCGTCTGTCCCGCCGGGGCGATAACGGAATCAACCAGGAGGATCGGTAGCGTCGAAAGAGGCGTTGCCCGGATCCGGGAGCATGAAACCGGATCAAAAGGATCTGCACTGCATTTTGTCCACGGGAGGCTCGATGTTGGCGAGCCTCTCGCCCCGCCAGTCGTACGGAGGGTCAAGGAGCGCATCCCCGACGTCCCGCTCGTGATCATCGATGCACCGCCCGGCGCTTCGTGTCCGGTAGTCGAATCTGTGCGCGATTCGGATTATGTGCTGCTCGTGACCGAGCCGACACCGTTCGGTCTCAACGATCTCGAGATCGCCGTCGAGACCATGCGGGAGCTCCATCTCCCTATAGGTGTCGTGATAAACAGGGCCGGTACCGGGGACGATGGTGTAAAAAAATTCTGTAACAGGGAGGGACTCGAGATACTCGACGAGATACCGGACGATCGCAGGATCGCAGAGCTCTATTCGCGCGGTGAACTCGTAACGGACGGCGTTGCGGAGTTTGAGGACAGAATGAAGCGGATTCTCGAAAAGATTACAGGCATGGAAGTGGCGGAGTGAGAGAGCTGGTTGTCATAAGTGGAAAGGGGGGCACGGGGAAGACGAGTGTCGTTGCTTCGCTCGCCGCTTGTGCCGGACACGTGGTCACGGCCGACTGCGATGTGGATGCGGCGGATCTCCATCTGCTCCTGCAACCGAAGATCGAGCGGAGCGCATCATTCTCGGGTGGCCGGCGCGCCTCGATACGCCCGGAGCTCTGTATCGGCTGCGGTACATGCAACGAGCTCTGCCGTTACGGGGCGGTACTGCCGGTCGGGGCCGCAAAGCCTGCGCCAGGCCCGGCCGATCCCGGGTGGGCGTCCACCGGCCAGGGATCGCATCCGGTATATGCCATTGATAAAATAGCTTGTGAAGGCTGTGGCGTCTGTGCATATTTCTGTCCGTCGGGTGCCGTCGCCTTCGAAGAGGAGGAGAACGGCCTCTGGTATGTCTCCACGACACGTTTCGGGCCGATGGTCCATGCCCGTCTTCATGCTGGATCGGAGAACTCCGGTAAACTGGTAACCCTCGTTCGAAACGAGGCGAAACGGATCGCCGGCGAGCAGGGGATCGATCTGGTCCTGATCGACGGGTCGCCGGGGATCGGCTGCCCGGTCATCGCATCCATCACGGGGGCCGGATTCGTTCTCATCGTGACCGAGCCGACCATGTCGGCCCTCCATGACATGGAGCGGGTGGTAGGGCTTTCACAGCACTTCGGTATACAGGCGATGGTGGCGATCAACAAATACGATATCAACGAGGAGGTCTCTTCCTCGATCGAGAATATGGCCGCCAGGGAAGGGCTCACCGTCGCGGGACGGATCGCATACGATAGCGTGGTGACAGAAGCACAGATGGAGGGAAAAAGTGTGGTGGAGGCGAACGGCGGACGCGTGGCCGAAGAAATGGAAAACCTGTGGGATTTCATTCAGATTTCAATGAAGCGGGAGGAAGAACGCCATGGGGCTTGAGGATCAGAAAGTAACGGAGCGGATGTCGGGAATTAAGCGCAAGCTGCTTGTGCTCTCGGGGAAAGGGGGTGTCGGCAAGAGCACGGTAGCGGTGAATCTTGCCGTAGCCCTTGCGGTGGCGGGCAAGCGCGTCGGCCTTCTCGATATCGATGTCCACGGACCGAGCGTTCCAAAGCTTCTCGGCGTCGACGGGATGTCGCTCCACGGCACGAAGGAATCGATTCACCCGTTCGCTATCGGCGATAATCTCAAGGTGATGTCGATCGGATTCCTGCTGCGCAGCAGCGATGATGCGGTTATCTGGCGCGGTCCGATGAAGTTCAATGTGATTAAACAATTCCTGGGTGATGTCGAGTGGGGTGATTTGGATTACCTCGTCGTTGATTCCCCGCCGGGTACCGGGGATGAGCCTCTCTCCGTCGCGCAGCTCATAAGCGACGCCACCGGTGCGATCATCGTGACGACCCCACAGGACGTCGCCCTGATCGATGTCCGCAAATGTATCAACTTCTGCCGCCAGGTATCGTTGCCGGTCATCGGCGTGGTGGAGAACATGAGTGGCTTCATCTGCCCCAAATGCGGTGAGCGCACGGATATCTTCAAGCGGGGCGGGGGTCGGCGGATGGCCACAGAGATGAGGGTGCCGTTCCTCGGCAGCGTTCCCGTCGATCCGGGGGTCGTATCGGCGAGCGACGAGGGCAAGCCCTACGTTGCGAACTTCCCCGGGACGGATACGGGGAGGATCTTTGCGGCGATCGCCGCACCGATCCTCGGGCTCGATACGGGGGGAGTGGAACGCACGAAGGCCGTGGATGCAGCGGCGGTTGGAAATTCGCCTGCCGGGGACAGGGGTACAGCGGTCACTGGGGTGGACAGGAGAAAGGGAGACAGCCAGATGAGGATTGCGATTCCTATTGCACAGGGCAAACTCAGTATGCATTTTGGACACTGTGATCAGTTCGCACTCGTCGATGTCGACACCGGCGAGAGGACGATCGTATCGCAGCAGCTCGTCGACGCTCCCGCACACCAGCCGGGATTGTTGCCCGGATGGCTCAGGGAGAGAGGGGCGGATCTCGTGATCGCTTCCGGTATGGGACAGCGGGCAAAAGCGCTCTTCAAGGACAACGGTATCGATGTGCTGATCGGCGCCCCGTCCGATGAGCCGGATACGATTGTGAAGGCATATCTCGAGGGAACTCTGGTCACGGGCGAGAATATATGCGATCATTGAGCCGGAGCAGAGGTCGGACCGTTCGGAGAGGAGAGTAAGAATGGATGATATCCGTAAGCATCATCAAGAGACACAATGTATCCATGCAAGCCTGAAATCGGATGAGACGGGAACAGTCGTTACGCCGATCTATCAGGTCTCGACATTCTCCTTCCCGGACGTCGATCACGGCGCGGACCTGTTCGCCGACAGGAAGAAGGGGTATATCTATACCCGCATGGCGAATCCCACGATCGAATCCCTCGAGCAGGCCGTCGCAGTACTCGAAGACGGATACAACGGTCTCGGATGCAGTTCCGGCATGGCGGCGATTCACACCACACTGACGGCAATGCTCTCCGCCGGCGATCACCTCATCTGTAGTGATGCGGTATACGGCCCCACCACCACACTCATTAGGGATGTGTTGATGCGGTTCGGCGTGCAGGCGACCTTCGTCGACACATCGGATCTCGACGCCGTACGGAAGGCACTCAGGCCCGAGACAAAGGTGCTCTACATCGAGACACCCGGCAATCCCACTATGGTAATATCCGATATCAAGGCTCTCTCTGGGATCGCGCATAAATGGGGCGCTCGCCTTGTCGTCGACAATACATTCATGAGTCCGATCCTTCAGCAGCCGCTGAAGCACGGTGCGGATGTCGTCGTGCATTCGATGACGAAGTTCCTCAACGGCCACGCCGATGTGGTCGCCGGCATGATCGTCGTCTCTTCGGAGGAGGACTACAAGACCTTCCGCAGTGTGCTCGACGAGACCGGCGGTGTCATCGACCCCTTCAACTCCTTCCTGGTTTCCCGGGGTATCAAGACCCTGGCGATACGGATGCAGCGTCACTGCGAGAACGCCACGAAGATGGCCGAATTCCTCGGAACCCACCCCTTGGTCGACCGGGTCTACTTTCCGTGGCTCCCCTCGCATCCCAACCACGAGGTGGCGAAGCGCCAGATGAACGGTCCCGGCGGCGTGATCAGCTTCGAGCTCAAGGGCGGTCTGAAGGCGGGCAAGATCCTCATGAACTCGGTGAAGTTTCACATGCTGGCGGTGAGCCTCGGGGGCGTGGAGACGTTGATCGAGCATCCGGCCTCGATGACCCATGCAACGATGGGGTCGGAGGCGAGAAAGAAGGCCAGGATCACCGACGGCCTCGTTCGGATATCGGTCGGCATAGAGAATATCGATGAGCTGATCGAGGATCTTGAGCGGGCTCTTGCCAAAGTCAAAGCCAGCACGAAGTCACCCGCCTAATCCCCAGGGCGAAGAAGCACACCTCCGGTGTATATATTGGATACAGGGTCGTGTGGCAGCGAGGCATGTGTGAGGAGTAAGAGATGAGATGGTATCCGGCAGAACCGACGGCTGATGAAGTCACATACAACCTCACCCGGTACCGGGAGCGGATCGCTCTCTACCGGAACTACGGCCACGATCGCGAGTTGGCGTCACGTTTCGTGATCGATACCGCCATGCCCATCGAGATCCCTGTCCTCGATATCGGAACGGGCAAGGGATTCGCCGCCGCAGAGATCGCACGGCGCGGGATCCCTGTCGACAGCATCGATATAACCGAAGAGGTGCTCTATTACGCACACCTGAACGCCAAGGCGGCGGGTGTCGATCATTTGATCAGCTTCCATGTCGGCGATGCAAAGAAGCTTCCCTTCGAAGATGAGAAATACGGCACGGTCATAATGATGAATGCCCTCCACCACCTGGACGACTACCGTGCCATCCTCGCGGAGATCTCGAGGGTCCTCAAGCCGGGCGGCAGGTTCGTCATCGCCGACTTCACCGATGAAGGCTTTGCGATACTCGACCGGGTCCATGCGGGCGAGGGTCGGGAGCATCCCCGCCGGAGCAATACCGGAATCGATGACATCGCACTGCACCTCGATGAATACAGCATGATGTGCCGGGGGCGTGACATCAGGTACCAGGAGTACGTGATGATCGCCGAGAAGCTATGAGCATTCTAAAACGACCGCCCGATCCCGATTATCCCAGAACAAACGATTACGGCGTTACACAACGCTTTATTTCTGTCTGAGATTGTAGACAGCTGATGCAATTTGATGAACGTTGTGATATGATATGTACGAGAAGTGAGAAGGTATCTCTTAAAATTGGCTCATAAAAGTTCACATTCAATTGACGATGTACATTTAATTGCAGAGTAAAGAACAGAGCCGGACTTGATACAAAATTGGGTAAAAATAGTTTTATCACTGTAACACGCAGGATTAAGACAGGGATGACATCATGAAAAGAGTGCTGTTAGTATTTGTCGCCTTCGTGATTGTTTATTCACTGGATATTGAAGTCCGTTCCGAGGAAGAAAAGTCATCTGCTCTTGTACATACCAGGCTTACGAGAGAGCTAACTTATCGTGACTTGGTAGCACGCGGAGTGGACATCTTGGCCGCTTATCCGGATGGAAGAGTTGATCTCGCCGTTACAGATAAACAGCTTAGCTGGATAAGCAGCGTAGCGCCGATGACCGTTGTGCTTGAGAGAGCCATTCTGTGCGCACCTTCGGATCTTGACGAGCATCTTGGGCTTTATCACACATATGCAGAGACGGAGGCTATGCTCGACAGTCTGGCTTCGCTTTATCCGGGTCTTACTCATATGGACACACTCGGGACGAGTATTGAAGGGCGTCTGATACGGGCAATTAAGATCTCCGATAACGCTGATACGGACGAAGAAGAGCCCGAAGTTTTAATAATGGGCTGTCATCACGCAAGAGAACTGATGTCGGTCGAAATCCCACTGCTTCTTGCCGCGTACCTGTTGGACAACTACGGAACGAGTCTGGAGGTCACATATCTCGTTGACAACAGGGAGGTATGGATCGCTCCGATGATCAATCCGGACGGGCACGTCTACGTTGAGAACAACCACTCGGATCCATGGTGGCAGTGGTGGAGGAAAAACAGGAGGGACAACAGCGACGGCACTTTCGGTGTCGACAACAATAGAAATTACGGCTATATGTGGGGTTACGACGATTTTGGAAGCTCGCCGAACACGTCTTATCCCACGTATAGAGGTACAGCCCCATTCAGTGAGCCCGAAAATCAGGCCGTGAGAGACTTCTGCGCAAGCCGCTCGTTTATTGTGGCTCTCTCGTATCATTCCTACGGTGAGATCATCATCTATCCGTGGGGTTATGCTCAGCTTTACACAGACGATCACGAACTGTTCGTGACACTCGCCGATTCTCTCAACAGGGGGCTCGGTTACTCTAGCGGCAATCCTGCTATGGGAGCGATTTACGTTACCAACGGTGGCACTAATGACTGGGTCTATGGTGATGTTTCTACCAAGGGGAGGTTTTTCGGCTATACGATCGAGTTGAATACCCATGAAGAAGGGGGATTCGCTCCTCCCGATACTCTTATCGAGGCCACCTTCGAAAAGGTGCTCGATATGAACCTCACGTTAATCGGAAGGGCTGACAACCCGCACGGAGTTTATGGGCCTCAGGTACCGTTCATGTACGACGTGACGATGCTGAATCCTCCAAATTTCAAGCTGCACTGGAGTGAGGGTGATCTTTCTGATCCAAATCCTCCTGTTTCCTATGAAGTGGTGGAATTCAAGAACATATCCGGGATTCAGGATTCGTGCGAAGCCGGGGATACCCTATGGACACTCAATGGCTTCACCCTGACGTCAACAAGATCTTACGCGGGAGGTTATAGCTTCTACTCTGGAAGCGGTAACAATCTGAACAATACGATGGCGATGGTTACGACCTACCCGCTCGCTCTTGGTGAAACACTCTCGTGCTGGCTCTGGTACGATATTGAAACCGAGTATGACTATGCCTACCTGGAGGCCAATTTTAATCGGGGATTTTTATGGGAATCTGTTCCAGGCAATATTACGACACGTGACGATCCTAATGGGAAAAACCGTGGAAACGGGATCACCGGGAGCTCGGGTGGGAATTGGGTATATGCGGAATTTTACTTGGACAGCCTCGGAATATTTTTGGAAGACGCCACCTTGCTCCTGAGGTTTTCCTACATAACCGATGATTACTGGATTAACGAAGGTATGTACGTCGATTTCGTGTATCCTGTCTCCTCATGTGAAAAGATGGAGATTCTTGCAGCTGCATGGCCCGACACATTCCTACATAGGTGGCCGGACGAGGTAGGGGATTTTGCATACTATGTAAGATGCGTGGATAACGAGGGACATAATAGCCGCTGGAGCAATGTCGTTTTCCATACCGTGGACGATCTCTCACCCGTTCCTCGACCAGTGGTGACGACAACACTGTCACGTAACTACCCGAATCCCTTTAACCCGACGACTACGATACGATTCAATATTGGCGAGAACGACCTTAAGGCAGGTGGCAGGGCACGTGTTCTTCTCGAGCTCTACGATGTCTCGGGTCGCAGGGTGGCGGTATTGAAAGACGATATGATGCCTTCAGGGGTGTACTCCGTCAGATGGGATGGTACGGGGCAGAGAGGACGTATCCTCGCAAGCGGGGTCTACTTTGCCCGTCTCTCCGTAGGAGAAAAGGCCTTCACAACGAAGATGGTCCTTCTACGATGATATGGATCCGGCTAGTGATGCCTTCTGAATTTTCCGTTTTATTAAATAATTACTTTGTCGTAATTGAGTTGCACCAGGCGCTCGAAGAATCAGGCTCGGCATAACTATCTTGTGGGCTACAAATGTAAAGCCAGCTTGACAATCACTCCCGGCGCCGGGAGTAAATGTAAAGCAGGCCTGACATTGGATTCCGGTAATTGTAAAGAGATTTACCTCTGGGGGCTCCATATGCAGATTGGGGTGTCCCGCGGGCTGAACACCCCAATATCTATGAGTCATTGTGCGTCAATTGTTTTCTATCTGTTATACGGGTGGGAGCCCCTGATTGTTCCATATTTTTGGCGTGTTCATGGCCGCTCCTGCAGGGCTCTCCCCACGGGGACGGGGGTGCGACTACCAGTTGACGCTAAAGCACATGCGTTCGCCTGCCAACTCCTCCCGGCGAGGGGCTCTAGCCCCCACTCATCTCTTCCTGTATCTGAAGAAGCCGTCGATGGAGCCCGTCGTGGAGGTACTGAATGTAGAGTTCGGTCCGTGGTTTCTTGGTGATGCGCCGCAGTGTAATAGACATCCCCGCAGTTGAAAGCCGGTAGGTCTTGTATGCGGTCTCTATGGTGCCGTCGGGGGAGCTGAGCCTTGATCCGTAACGCTCCTCGAGCTTCGACTTCAGCTTTCGCAGGTGCGATACCCCCGTGTTCCTGAAGTAGACGATGACCTCCATGAGGTACCCGTCGAGAAATGCCAGCCGGACGTGATCCACATCGCGCGAGCCGTCGAGCGGTTTCGCAAACCGGTAGAGCTCTCCCCGGTCGTCGTGGCGCAAGCCCGGGATCTCCTCCCAACTGGTACGGTAACGAGCCCGTTCAAAGAGCCCGTCCTTCCGCTCGCCCAGATGGAATCCGTAGACCGATTCGTCGAGCTTCAGATCCTCGATCCCGCCGCCCTCCCGTGTGCAGGAGATACAGGACAGGCCGGCAAGGCAGAGTATGAGAAATCCCCAACGGATCGCTGTGCCCCGGTACCTTCGCTTCATGCTTTCCGTTCCTGTGATCTATGCGTATATCCGGACCAGTGCCCCGTCCTGGATTCTATGCTTTTCCCGAACCCACAACCATTTTGTGCGAATTATACTTCTTCCGGACCCGTAGCCGGAGTCCGTCTCAGTATAAAGAGTCCACCTACTCCCACGAGGAACATGATGACAGCCTGGACCCACGTCTTGGGTGGAATTGCGCCCGTGGCACGCAAGACGAAGATGGGCATCCCGAATGAGAGGATCACCAGCAGGCTGTAGATGACGAACATGACCCTCCTGGCCTTCGCCCTCGTCTCTGGCGTGTCCTCGCCAAACACCCTGTTGTACAGAATGAGGAGGAACATCGTCACCACGCCCAGAGTGGCGAAGATCAACCAGAAGTTCCGCAATGTCGGACCAACATTCGCTTGGCCTTTGAGCGGAGTAAGGATTGAGTGGTACATCTCACCGCCTACATTGGAGCCGACGAGGGAACCGATCACCCCGTAGAGGAATGCATACCCCATGTAGACAGCCTTCTTGTCCTGCGGGGCGACGATGCCGATATAGCTGTAATACTTGGGGTGGCAGGTCATCTCACCGATCGAAAAGATCACGATGCCGAGTATGAAGATCCAGGCATGCTGTGACATCGCCAGGCAGAGGAATCCCACCGAGCCGATGAGTATCCCACCGACCATGGTCGGGAGTGGCTTGATCTTGCGCACCACGATGTTCACAACGATCTGCAGCACGACGATAGTTCCGGCGTTTATCACGGTGACATGCTCCGGACCCAGCCTGAAAGTGAATCCGACCTTCGCCAGGGCCGGAGTCAGGATCCGGTTCACCGGTTCGGGATCGATGAAATCCCTGAGGTACCAGAGGATCGAACCGAAGTTCTGGAAGTAGAGGATCCAAAAGCAGGAGTAGACGAAGATCAGCAGCATGAAGCGTGCATCGGTGAGAACCGTGGCTGCTCCGGCAAGGACGTCCTTGATCTTCTTGGTGCTCTCGGGCCTGGGCGGATCCTTGTAGAGAAAGACCGTCGGCAGGAGCATGAATGCGCAGTAGAGTGCGCTCGCCGTGAAGACCCAGGTCCACGAGAAGCTGTTACGCAGGTAACCCGCAACGAGCGGTGCGATCAGCGCCCCGAGGTTGATCATCCAGTAGTATATGCCGAATCCCATCCCGGAGTTCTTCTCCGTTGTGGTGCGGGCGATGGTGCCCGAGATGATCGGCTTGAAAAGACCCGATCCGGTCGCCATCACGAGAAGTGTGACGAAGATCACCCCGTAGTTGGATACATGTCCCGACATGAAGTATCCGGCCGCCAGCATGGAGAAGGCCACGAGCAGCATTCGCCGGTACCCGTACCGGTCGGCGAGGGCACCGCCCAGGATGGGTATGACGTAGGTGGCCGCATAGACCAGGCTCTGCAGGAGCCCGACCATATCCTCGGTGAATCCAAGGCCTCCGTCCGCAACCTTGTCCGAGAGGTAGATGGCCAGGAGCGCGTTGAGGCCGTAATAGGCGCCGCGCTCGAATAGCTCCATTATGTTTGCGATCCAGAATGTACGGGTAAACGATCGAAATCCTGTTTCCGGTACCGGCTTGTCGCTCAACGTCGGCACTTCCTTCCTGTTTTAATGGTACCTTTTCCGGGGTATTCGTTTTGAATATGGGTACCCGGATGCAAGGTTATTCGTGGAGCCGTTCCCTGCACGTGTGGAAACGGATAATGTGCTAAACTAACAAAAAAACGGACAGAATTACCATAAAATTATGTGGTTCGTAAGGTCGATCGAGCAGGGAGCCTTCCCGTGGGCCGATGCGGCTTGGAGCCTGGGTTGAGATGGCGGTATATGCGGTTCGTATGCTAGCTCGAGCAGGGAGCCTTCCCGTAGGCCGATGCGGCCGGGACCTGGTGTTGGCTCGACGGGCTTTGGATGCGCTACGTGCGGCTGGCCGAGCAACGAGCCGTCGCACGTAGCGATACAGCCGGGACCCGGTATTGAAATTTCTATCTTCGGATAAAGAGAAAGAAAGCCCGGGCTGGAAAGCCCAGGCTTCACGCTGCACAGTATCTTGCCAGTCTAGCGGATGATCTTCCAGTGCCCCGGTATCCAGACGTAACCCTTTCTTCTCCCACGCCAGCGCCAGTGTCCCGGCACCCATACGGCCTTCCGGTGTGGTTTGGGGGCTCGTAGCTCCTTCATGGGTGGTGGTGGTACGGGGCGACGCACATAATAGGTGGTCGAGCATGCGGTGGCGAGTTCGAGAACCAGGATCATGCTTCCGACAAATATGAGCCTTTTGAGTAATTTCCTCATTGATCCATCCTTTCGTCCAGAGAATGTCGATCGGATCAATGGCTGGAGAATCTGAGGTCGAACTGCCCGATCGAGATCGTATCCCCGTCCCGGATCGTTTCCCGGTGTACTTCCTGACCGTTCACGAGGATTCCGTTGCGGCTGTTGAGATCCTCGACGACGAAGCCGTTTTCCGTCCTCAGTATGACGGCATGTTTTGAAGACACGAGGGAGTTGTCGAGGCAGATGTCGCAGCCCTTGTCCCTTCCGAGAAGGGTACTCTTCTTTTTTATGGGAATCTCGAGGCCGGCGAAACACCCGTTCGTTATGGTAAGTGTTGCAGAATACTGGCTTTTTGCCTTTTTCACCTTCGAGGTTTTACTGGCTAAAAACGGTTTCTTTGCAACCACTTCACTACCTTCTTGCGCCGGGCAGAGAGGTCTGCCTCGAATGTGTAACGGTTCCAGTATGCATATTTACGCAAGGATTGTACCACTCAAAGTGGCACCGCCGGTTGGGTAGTGCGTGGGAGTAGGGTTGTACCACTCACAGTGGCATCGCCGGTTAGGTGGTGCGTGGGAGTAGGATTGTACCACTCAAAGTGGCATCGCCGATTGGGTGGTGCGTGTAAGGCGGCGACCGGTGTTCACTCGGTTTCCGTGAAGAGGGTTTCGCGTCTTTCACCCGACGGATCGAAACTCATCCGAACCTCCCCGCCGGTGAATTGCCGCCGCACCGTCAGAACGCTATCAACGCTCCCCTCGATGATGGCCGGACCGATCGGGAATCCCGCCTCGATATCGATCGTCCACCCCGTGAAAAGGCATGTGCCGTGCAGCTCCGTGTAGAAACAGCCGGCGAGCATGCTGGCAAGGAGGCAGAAGAGGTTATTGCTGCCACCGTCTTCGTTTGTTACGAGGCTCCAGGTTCTCCCCTTGGCCTTGCTGAGGAACCCTTCCGCATGCTGTTCTAGAAGAGTGAGCAGTCCATCGCGGTCGGTGAGACTCCAACGCAGGTTCGGAAAGACCTCGTAGAAGATGCCGTTGAGGAGCCGGGCGAGTTCGGCATTTCTCTGTGGGAGCCTTCCGTTCGCTATCTGGATGAAGTCACGCCCGAAGCGGAGCCGGATCTCGCGTGCGTACTCTATCTGCCACTCGATAAAGAGTGCCTGTTCCTCGGCGTCGTTTTCGAAGATGATACCGTTTCCGTTCAGATCGATCTCACCGTGAACCGTGGGCCTGGCATAGGGACCGATGAAGGGGCTGTCCATGAAATAGTCGTGCATGACGCCGTCGAGGAATGAGCCGGGATGTTCGCGATACTCTTCGAGAAGATCGACGGTCTCGTCAATGAGCTGCCGGTTGATCTCTCCATTGGAGATCGGGTTAAGCATGATCTGACCCGGCCACATCATCAGCGTATCACCCGTCGTTGTGAATGCCCAGTCGTCTTCAACGGCGTAGTAGTAGTCGAGAAAGAACGGCATGTTTCGGCGCAGGTATACCGTGTCCGCCTCGATGACACTGACGGCGAATACGAGCAGGTACCCAATCATCTGCAGATCCGGATTTCTCAGTGTCAGCTCCTCAAGAACGGGTGACGCTTCCGGGGAAAGGCACCAGGCGCTCGGTAAAATGACCATATCCGCCTGGGCGACCTCCTCGAGATCCTCAGTATCCCAACCCATCGGCGATTGTCCGTGATACACGCACTTGAGCGGGAAATCGGAGGGAGGAATGGCTGTCTGGGGGCCGGTTGGTGTGGATGAGTCGTCGATAGTGCATCCCATCGCAAGGATAATCGCCATGAGCGTAATATACATACGCAGTTGCATGGTGCGGCTCCTTTGGCGTCCGGTATACACCTGGGATCGCCCGGTTGAGGAACGCTGAGGAACGACACTCCATGATCGGGAACGTTACGCCCGGCCGTGTGCAGGCGGCACCTGTTGACCGGCGTGCCGGTACATAATCGAGCATGGATAGTGCCGTATTTGTCACTTTTATCTATGTAGAATTCGTGCCACAATACACAATATAAAATTATCGATTATTCTAAGGAGGATACTATGGAATCGGTTCTCGATACATTGCTGCAGTGGCTCCGTACAAACGGTGTGCGGATAGGTGTGATCGTCATCGGATCCTTTATAGTCATACGGATCTTCCGGATCTTGATCCGTAGATCGAAGGACCGCATGGCCGGTCCGCCGGAGGAGATCGGTATCGAACGGGCGAAACGGACCGAGACCCTCGCAAGTATCATAGAGAACACTACAAGGGCCGTCGTTCTTATCGCCGCCGCCCTTATGGTGATCAAACAGGTTGGTATCGATATAGGGCCCCTGCTCGCCGGTGTAGGTGTCGTCGGGCTCGCTGTCGGATTCGGTGCCCAGAGCCTGGTGAAGGATGTGATCAGCGGATTCTTTATCCTTGCCGAGAATCACATGAACGTAGGCGACGTGGTCAAGATCGCCGGGAAGGCGGGGCTCGTCGAGGCGATAAACCTGCGTGTCACCATCCTCAGGGACCTCGAGGGTAAAGTCCATATCATACCCAACGGTGAGATATCGACGGTTACCAATATGACCAAGGAATGGTCCCGGGCGGTTCTCGATATCGGCGTCGCATACAAGGAGAATTACGACGAGGTGGTCGCGGTGCTCAGGGAGGTCGCAGACGGGATGCAGAAGGACGGGGAGTACGGCCCCAAGATACTCGAGCCACTGGAGGTTCTCGGTCTTGACAGCTTCGGGGACTCCTCCGTCAATATCAAGGTGATGTTCAAGACCGTGCCGATCAAGCAATGGGCTGTGGCGCGTGAGTTCAGGCGGCGCATCAAGAAAGCGTTCGACGAGAAAGGGATCGAGATCCCGTTCCCGCACCGCA
>CP070727.1:1246415-1274918 GCA_020350885.1 bacterium
ACATTTCCGTTCCCGTGCGCAGCATCGATATGTACCTCTCTCTGATGAAACGGAACCGTATAATCCTCGATCAGGCGCAAAGGCGGGAAGCGGTGCGCCGATTGGCGCGCGGCGCCGCCGAGAAGCTCGGAGGAACCTTGATTGAGGATGCCGAGCTCCTCACCTCGGTAACCAACCTGCTCGAGTCACCGGTTGTCATGACCGGCCATTTCGATAAGGCATTCCTCAAGCTGCCGAAGGAGGTGATCGTCACCGCCCTCAAGACTCACCAGCGGTATTTCTCGATCACGGACCGCCGGGGGAGGCTCATGCCGTACTTCGTTGCCTTCGCCGACGGAGCGAGGAGAAACACCGCCGAGATACTCAAGGGGTGCGAGCGGGTGATCCAGGCGCGGCTCGCCGATGCCCAATTCTACTACCGGGAGGATACCGCACACCCGATCGATGAGCTCGCCGCCAGGCTCGATCGCATAGTCTGGCTCGAGGGGCTCGGCAGCCTTGCTCAGAAGTCAGAGCGCATGGAGAAATTGGCTCTCTGGATCGATAGGGTATGTTCCGGCGGCAGCACCGGGCGGGAGGCGCTGCTGAGACGCGCCGCGTATCTTGCCAAAGCCGATCTCGCCAGCGAAATGGTGAAGGACGGCAAGGAGTTCACGCAGCTTCAGGGATACATAGGGCGGGAGTATGCACGGGTCGGTGGTGAGGATGATGAGGTGGCCGCTGCGATCTTCGAGCATTACCTGCCGCGTTTTGCCGGTGATGAGATTCCCACCACTGATACCGGCGGTATTCTGTCGATGGCGGACAAACTCGATACGACCGTAGGCTGTTTTCTCTTCGGCCTGGAACCGACCGGCTCGCAGGATCCGTACGCACTTCGCAGGCAGGTGCTCGGGTTCCTTCGTATCTCCATCGAAGGGGGATTTCCCGTTCCACTGACCGGGGCGGTCGGCGAAAGTCTCAGTCTCTTCGCCGGCGAGAAGCTGGTGCCGGAGGAGGTCGATGTGTCGTCTCTATCGGCACGCATCATGGAGTTCATTACCCAGCGGCTCTCGGTCATGCTTCGTGGAGCGGGATTCGATTACGATCTCGTCGCCGCAGTCCTGAGCGCGCCGTGGGAGATACCACGTGACGCAAGAGAGATGGTGTCGGTGCTCCAGGGGATGAGGGACAGGGGGGATCTCACACCGTTCGTCCTAGCCATGAAGCGGATCACGAACATTATTCCCTCCTCGGTAAAAGGTCGCATCACCCGGGAACGTTCCATCGATATGCTCTCGGCGTTTGCCGAAAAGGATGAGGAAGCGCTCGGTTTTTCCAGCTCGCTCTTCAGGGAAGACGCCGAGAAACGACTCTACGATGCCACCTCCTCAATCTGCCGGGAGCTCGTCGATCTCCAGAACCATGGCCCGGCCTCGAAGGTATTCGATCGTCTCCTCCAGCTCGTCCCGGAGATCAACGCCTACTTCGATGAAGTTCTGGTAAATTGCGACGATGACACGGTTCGAAACAATAGAATCTCTTATCTATTAAGCAGTTACGAGGCATTCAGCCTGTACTGCAATTTCTCCGCAATCGCCGGTGAATAGGGCACCGAGGCCCGTGTAAATTTCCGTAAATCACGTTAATCATATGTTAAGATTACCACTTGACAGTTTTCCATCTTTGTGGTAGAATCTGCATGGTCTCGAAAGATGAGTGAGGGTCTGTCCGAAAGGACAGACCTTCCGACGGAGCAGGGTTTCCCTGACGCCGACCGCCGTTGGAGGACCGGACTTACTCGACAAAGTTATGGAACTTTAACGGAAAGGAACCTTGCTGCGAATTACGATTAGGTCAAGTTGAAGGAGGTGATGTTGGAAATCGTTTGAGAGAGTGGGTACAAAACCGAGTCTTTCGAGATTAAATCAGTTGTGCGTCGATTAGGTTTATTCTCTTAACGATGGGGGGAATAAAATAATGAAGAAGGCCTTAGTAATATTACTAGGCATCAGCCTTCTTGCCCTGTTCATCGGCTCAGTGTCGGCGCGCGATGTCAATAATGCCGGTCGTGCCAGAATGAGAATGTGGTCGGAACACGAGTTCCAGTTGCCCGAAGGCACGGAGAATCCGAACGCACTCATGGCAACGGCACAGGTCGACACTTATTGCATCGTTTGGTATGATTTCGAGCAGATGGACTGGCAAGGTTGGACGCAAGTTGACAATACTGCTCAGGTCGACACGTTCTCACATGTCGACGACTTCTCAGGCCTCGGTGGCGGAGACTACGGTGGTCTAGTTGCCCTCGAGGGAACGAAGTCGATGTGGTGCGGTACTCGCCCTGATCCAAACGATCCGTATCTGTGTTCATGGCTCAATGCTCCGGGTTACGGTAACAATTGGAGCCAGGCAGTAATGTCCGATGAGCTCTTTTTTACAGGAGCAATCTACTGGGCGTACCATGGTTACTTCGATTCGGAGCCTGATTGGGATCAGACCTTCGCCCAGTACGATGCGGGTAGCGGCAACTGGATCCAGCTGGCTATGTACGACGGTGTCATTGATACCGTGGCTTCTCACGTGATCACCATCGCGCAGTTATCGACGAAGCTTCGTTTCCACTTCGTAGCCGACGGTGCCTGGAGTGACCAGGACGGTCTCTGGAACACCGATGGTGCGTTCATCGTTGACAGCATAATCGTTCAGGATGCAGGTAGCATCGACGATTATGAGGATTTCGAAGCGGCGCCGATAAACGCGAAGGTAGCCGGTATCTGGAAAGCGGATGTCGAGCCACCGTACGGTATCTTCTCCTCTCTCTGGAACAACCTGCAGGACAAGGATCCGTGTGGCGACAACTTTGCCTCACAGATCGTGTTCTTCGCCGGTTCCGGAGAGCCGAGTGGGCTCTATCCGGGCCTCTACGACACACCGTTCTGTCGGGGTGGTGGAGGTACCGAGGCGCCATGCCAGGATGAGGCAGTTGTTTCGCCGATCATCGATATGACCCAGTACTCGAGCAACTGCGACGAGTTCCAGGATGCGAGCATTCCTCCGGCCGATCTGCCGGAACTCGGTGGTGCGCTCCTGAGATTCACGTGCTACCGTGATCTGCCGGTTCTGAACTGTGTGTTCTACATCTGGTCGGTGCGTAGCATTATTGACGGTTGCCCCGGTCCATGGGAGGATCGTAACTACGTCTACTACGGTCCCGACATGGACTACATCTACACCACCCAGGATATCAGTGACCTGGTCGGTGCAAATCCGATGCAGATGCGTCTCGGCTGTGTCGATATGTGTCTGTTCTGGTTCGAGGTCTACTGTACATGTGCGGGTCATACTCCATCACCCTGGATGGACAATGCCCGTATCTACCGTTACAAGACCGTTGGACCGCAGTGGTCCTTCCGTCATCTGGATCTCTTCCAGGATAAGTTCCCCGAGGCGCTGGACATCGAGAGCAACTGCCGTGCGGATGCGGCGAACGATGTCCGTCCGAACGATGATCCGGTCATCGATCCCGGTGATTCGATCGTCGTGGACTGCACCTCGCTCCTCGGTGGCGGTATCGATGAGGATGTTGGCGGCCCGCGCGTCTACATGCACATAAAGTGCGAGTACATCGGTCCGCCTGATCCGCCATGGGGTCCGAAGCCGCAGTACATCGTTGGTCCCAGCGTTCAGGGTACCTACGGTACGTACATCGGTAACGACGGTATTTGGAACGTCATCCAGGCGGATACGGCACGCACCGGTACCGCCCAGAATCCCGTCAATGATAGGTACATGTGGGATATGAACGACTCTCTCGTCACGAGAGGGTACATGTGCACCTACTACTTCGAAGCGTTCGACAATGCTGGCGCCAGCTCAACGCTGCCGGCGGCTGCTCGGACGAATGTGAGTCGGACGTATGGCAATCCGCCGTACGTTCAGGTAACCTACAACTTCGAGTGGACCTGCCTACCGACGGGTCTGAGTGATGCGCTGTTCATCGATGACTTCCATGGTCGCGGTACCCTCTGGGGTAACGTCGAGCAGTACTGGAATCCTTCGTTCCTGGCGGTGTTCCCCGAAACGAACCGTCCGGACCGCTACGACGTGAACAACCCGTCGTCGTTGATATCCAACGGTCCCGGTCATGTTGCACAGATAGGCCATCTGAATGTCTACTACAAGATGTTCTGGGACAGCGGTAACCTCGAGTCGGGTACGATCACCGAGGGTACGGTTTACAGTGACAAGAGCAACGACTGTCAGATGCTCGTGAACTGGATGAACCTGACAGAGCACGAGTGCGGACTCTGGGTCTGCGGTGACGATATTGCTCAGGATCTCTCAGGTGCGGGTGCTGCGCCGATAGCCTTGGCGCTCAAGAGCACCTGGTGCGGTGTCACACTTCACAGCGACCCCAATGCTGGAAGCTACTTCGAGCTGACGGGTGGCCGTGACGCCGGTGGTATCGCGATTCCCGAGATCGTTGGATCCGCTCCGCCGAGCATCTTCGGTTCTCCGCCGCAGCCGGCGCCAGACACCTTCTACGCCGATGGCGGTTGCTTCATCATCAATCAGTTTGATGTTCTTGAGAAGACCGCCAACGGTGACTATGCGCTGGAGTATCCGCCCTACCAGGGTGATCCGTACTACTACGGTATCCAGGCGATCGATACGAACGCGTCGAACTTCTTGGTTCGTACGATGTGGTGGGGATCGAGCTTCCAGTATGTCCGTGACAAGGTAGCCGCATCGCCGCCGATCCGGAACATTCTGATGAAGAAGGTTGTCGACTGGTTCGAGAACGTCACGAACATCGACATCACGGATGTGGATGAGACGCCGAAGGCGTTCAGTCTTGCACAGAACTTCCCGAACCCGTTCAACCCGAACACGACGATCAAGTTCAACATGCGCGAGAAGGGTCACGTGACGATCAAGATCTACAACGTTGCGGGCCAGCTTGTGCGTACCTTGGTCAACGAGGTCCGGGATGCCGGTCCTCATTCGATCGATTGGAAGGGTCGGAACGATTTGGGCAAGAGTGTTGCCAGCGGTGTGTACTTCTACAAGATGGACACCAAGAACTTCGTCCAGACGAGAAAGATGGTTCTCCTGAGGTAACCAGAACCCCCCTTTCTCGGTCTGACCGAGGTTATAAGAGGCCGGGGCTTGAGAGCCCCGGCCTCTTTGTATTTTCTCCCTAACAATCTGGAAAATTAGCAGGTAGACGTTTTCATCGGGGATGGATTTTCATTGACATGTAAATTTCCAAATACATATATTATATGTGGATTTAGAGGTTATTAGTGAGAAGGGATATTAAGAGAAGGGCTACAATGAAGTCTCGTAAGTCTATGAATATCATCGGCTTTTTTATTATCTCAGCAATGATACTGCTCCTGTTCCTACCGGCATGCAGAAGGGAAGCAGAGCCGCTCGATAGGAACAAAGCTCCTGAGACATATCTCACGAGCTCACCCCCGGACACGACGGAGACGGATTACCGGGTGCATCTCTACTGGAGAGGTGTGGACAATGATGGTATCGTGACACGCTACATATGGTACATATCGGATACACTTCTGACGTTGGATCCCGAGAATGAGCCCGAGCAGGAGCTCCTCGACTGGAATCCGGCCGAGAGGATCTCCGATTACCTTGTTGGGAGATTCACCGAGAAGACCGACTCCATATTCATCTTTACAGGATACGAGGCGAGGACCGGAGCACTGGTGAACAGGCAGGCATTCCACATCGCCGCTATAGATGACGGCGGCAAGATCGATCCGAATCCAGCCAGACTCCAGTTCCTTGCCAGGGTGAAGGGGGTTCCTGAAGTGGGATTCTGGACTATCATCGACGGAGTAGAGAAGCCCTTCGATCCAAACGACTTAGATACCATTCCAATGTTCACGCCTTTTTCCATTAGATTTTCTGCACATACGGTAAATAACTATATCACAGGTTACCGTTGGATTTACGAGGGTACGGTGTATCCGGACTTCAACAACGACGGCGTTGCCGATTGGCACGTCCCGGTGTTGGATCCTCCGGAGACTGTACAGGTGGATCTCTCGAATACGGGAGACGAGGCACTTCCCGACGGTGACTTTTACTTCAGGGTCATAGCCCGGGATGAGGCTGGAGCATTGTCCGAAGCAAATATAATAACGGGTGAGGGTATCTGTAACGTTGTGCTGAATCACGATCCGGATACACGGGTACTCAGAGCGATCAACTACTACAAACCGCTCTCCTCGGGTGAATGGGAGAGCCGGGAGATCGATTTCTACGATGGGCTGCCGGACACCATGCCCTACAACTCGCTTGTGTGGTTCGAGTATCTAGGCTGGGACGATCCGGACGATATACCTACACTCCAGTACCAGAATCCTCCCCGGCCCATCCGATTCCAGTTCAGGTTCAAGCGCAGTACAGCAGCAGGGCTCGCAACCAAGCTATCACCCTGGTATCCGATCGGCGGGGCCGAGGATACGAATCCATTCGCCGATCTGGAGGATGAGAGACGGGACATCGATTCGACGACAATTCGAGTTGGCACCTTCGATTATATGTTCATCGTGCGGTCCTTCGACGAGCAGTATCGATCCGACGGAACACCCGATACGGTACGATTCGTGGGTAACTACCATCCGACTGTAGACGATGTGAAGATCGGATTCTGGGATCCAACACAATTCAGACAGATGGGCAGGAAGGTATTCCGTGAGATTGAGGGCGACACGTTATATATCGGATGGAGAGGATTGACGATAAAGGAAGAACGCGGCGACACATGTTCATTGGATACCTTTATAACGAACCTCGACACGGAAACCATTTCGAAGTATTTCCGGTTCGTGCTCTTGGGGAGCGGCCATGACGATGAACGCGATCCAATCGATCCCGAGCCGTCCGGAGTCAAGGGGTGGCAGTATCACATGACCGCGATCGACAATCCCCCGGAGCGACAGTTCACGATGAGAAAAGAGCGTGATTGGCTCTTTGATTTCGAGACCAACGCGATGGTGCATGAAATCCCGATCGTTTTCAACGTTCCATTCGCCCACGCATTGTCAGATTCGATCGTCAATGATCCTCCATTCTATTTCGGAGCCCAGCTCCTTGAAGTGGTAGGGATCGATATACGTGACAACGAAATTTTTGAGGAGGGAATAAGGGGCATCAGCCCGCAATTCAGGGGTGATACCCTCTATGCACCGGGTGGTTGGATCAAATTGGATTATCAGCTTGCGAATTACGCCAGAAGAGATACATTTCGAACCAACCTGTATATCAAGATGGTTTTTTAGGGTTACCCGTTCCTGTACCCACCGCTGGAATGGGATAGAGGAGGTTTGAAGGGGCATGCCTAAGATAACGATACTCGTTTCAGCACTAAGCATTTTTTGCGGCCTGATCCTCCTTCTCGGTTGCTCCGAGGATCTCTATGTCGGAACCCCCGATAAGAATGAGGCACCTGAAATCTGGCTTTCGAGCGGGCCGATCGAACGGGACACGACCGGGTATCAGGTACATTTCTACTGGAGCGGGTGGGATCCAGATGGTGAAATTTCTCATTTCGAATTCGTTGTCGTCGATGCGACGGATCTCAATTACGGCTTCAATCCGGAGGACACAACCGGTTCCGATAAATGGTACCGGACCGTAGTCCATGACAGCCTATTCAGGGTCACAGCGGATGAATACGCCGGGAACGATACGATCAACGCAAATGTGTACAGCAGGTTCAATAGAGCTCATACATTCTTCATCCGTGCCATTGATCTAGAAGGCAAACCCTCTATTCCGGCAAGGCGCTCGTTTACAGCATGGACATTTGCCCCAGAGGCACATATCAATCGACCTGTCTCCGGTGGAGGACTCCAGGTGTTGAGTCGTGTCATCACCTTCGGATGGGATGCCAGGGATCCGATTGATAGTCCCGCCAACAGTCAGGATCCCGATTCGATCCGGTACCTATGGAGTCAAGTAGTCGATACGGAGGGTGTCTATAGTGATACCTTCGATATCGTCAGGGATCTGAACAGGAACCCGTGGCGCTACGAGGAGCGAGAAAACTGGTCGAATTGGATCTGGTACCGGGCTGAAGGTGATTCCGGCAGGGTAACGATTCTCGGAGATGATGAAATTCTCGAGATTAATAAAAGGCATATCTTCGCCGTGCAGGCGAAGGATGAAGCAGGGGCCGTCACTCAGATTTTCGAGCGCGATGGAAATCTCCGCATGTTTATTGTTTCCAAGCAGGCGGGTCCGTTGCTGCTTATCACCGAGCCGTTCCTGGGGGGTTTTCGGTTCCTGGGGACGAACCTGAGGGACGAGAAGCGTGACTTGCCGCCGGGTATTCCCCTGAACTTCAGGTGGCGGGCGGATGCGAGCAGCTATGGAGGCGAGATAAAGAGCTACCGGTACGGGTGGGATGTGGATGAGGTGACCAATCCCGAAGCGTGGGATGTATTGCCGAGTCCGTATATAACCAGTGCGCCGGAACGCAAGCTCTATATCGGTGTGCACCGGTTCTCGGTCGAGGTGATGGACAACGCCGGCACCCTGACCCGTGGCACGGTTGAGATCAATGTCGTGCCGTTCACCATGGAGAAAAATCTCCTCTGGGTGGATGACTTCTATTCACTCAATACAGATATAGAGGACAAATCACATCCGCCGGAGTACGAGCACGACGCATTCTGGGAGGATATCTGCGATCAGGCGACCGACTGGACAACTGAAGATATCTACGACTGCCAGGCGAACAATCTTACCCCTCCTGACATCACACTCATAGGTCAATATAAAAACATAATATGGACATTTTCATCGGCGAACGATGCATGGAGGACCATTGTCTACTTTACTCCCGAGAGCCGGATCGGGCAGGGGAGCCAGTTGACGGTGAACTACCTCTCGCTGTTCCTCGCCAAGGGTGGTCATCTCTGGACGCTCGGCCGCTCCGAGCGCGGAGGGGGATTGGCGGCCATCCTGGCCCAGAATGCGCAGAACTTTCCCATGAATCTCAGATGTGAGATCACGGGCAACAGTGAGGGTTGCGAGGGTGATACGAGCGGTGTCAACTGTATGGCCTACAAGGATTACTGTATCACGATGCTTGATAAGGTCAAGGGGGTCTTCAGAACCGATGAGGGTATGCCCACCCGCGAAGTTGACTTCCGTGACGCAATGGCATATGCATATAAGGATACACTGGATCCGGTGACGAACGAGTATCCGGGTCTGCCCGACAGTCTCGAACTTGCGGATGAAGTCACCGAGCTGGATATCTACTATTTCAATCCGAACCACGCACCTGGTGGTTTCACGTACGTGGAGGTTTACGATCCGTTCTATTGGATGGATCTGAATTTTGTCGACTCACAGCCCTGCTTCCATCCGATGTACAGGATGAGAGCGAGAAGCACCCGGTCCGCAATCGATCTACAGACAGTTGCATTGTGGTTGACGAAATACGAAGATGTAGAGCCGGATGTAAAATCCGGCATCCAAGTAGCAGCTCGGAGCGTGCACTTCGGTTTCCCGCTCTGGTTCTTCGACCGGACGGATGTGAATAGAATTGCGAGAATTGTGTTCAACGAATGGCAGATTCTGGAGACCCCATAAACCAAACGATCTGAATACAAAAAAGTGCGAGAAGGAGGCATGGTGTATCTAAGTCAACCGGTCAAGGTTATAATATTTGGACTGCTCGTCGTTATCGGATGTTGTGGGATAGCTTCCGCACAGGATGCCCTACAGGTCATGGAACTGGTTCCCCTCCGGCCCGATTCCATATATGTCAGGCGGGATGGCGGCAATGTCACTATAGGGTGGTACCCTGCTCCCGATTCTCTCAGTGCCGTAGTCGGATCGAGGGATTTCAATAACTGGTATGTCAATCACTCGCCTCAGGATCGCGTCGAGGTCTCCTTCTCCGGAGCGTATACAGGTGATATTGATCGTACCATTACTTTTCAGAAAACCGATCTCGATCGGGTGGTTGTCGGTGTCGATACGACCATAGAGCTGAACATTGTGACGGACGATCCCTTCGAAACGTATACCGCTGAGATCAACATCGGGACGAATTACTACACACCGGGTGAGATGTTGCCGATTGTTCTGGTGGGAGAAGAGGGTGGGGAAATTCTTGATGTCGGCGTCAGTGTCGCGTTCAGTGCAGGGATCGTCGACACTGCATTCGGCGGGATAGATGCAGCATATTTCGAAATCGATCTACAGGATTTCGAGGGATTTCACATCTGGCGCGGTCTCGATCCCTTTCCTTCTTCTATGGTCGTGATTACCGAGATATCGAAGGAGGATGCATTCAAGGGTGTGGACTGGGATTCGATCTACTTCGAAGAGTGGCCGATGGTCGATGCACAGGGAAGACAGTATTACGAATGGACTGATGAAAATGTTTTTGTTGGTTTCACGTACTACTACCATGTAACGACATATGATCGGGGGTACTTCAAGGGTTTCTTCAAGTACAACAAGAAGGATAACTTCATCTGCCACGATCTGTGCGGTGATATATGCAATGATATTCCGGACGATGAAATATGTGATTGTGATACGACGGTATTCTGCAGGCCATTCGCCCAAGAGATAACAATGTCGGTTGATATAGGAACCGATTTCAATGCGATCTACGCGGTTCCGAATCCTTTCCGAACCGGGACATCGGCCGAGACATCACCCTTTTACGATAATTTTCCCGGTAACGTTATAAAATTCTACAATGTCCCATTGAATGCGACCATCAAGATATACACCGTTGCCGGCGATCTGATCTGGGTAGGGTCACAGGGGGGAGAGGAAGAGAGCGGTGTCGTAAGCTGGGATACGAAGAATCAACGCGGTCAGGAAGTAAGCTCGGGCCTCTATATCTTCCGTAGCGAGGGTCAGAACGGCGAGGATGTATACGGAAGGATCATAGTCATACGGTGACGGCGCAGATAGTAACGACAGTAACAATGAAGCCGCCTTGTTTCGAGGCGGCTTTTTTTGTCGCAGGGGTGGTTCATGCTTGAACGGAATATGCCAGAAAATATCGATGAACAGTGAATCCCGGATATTTCACCGGATCGATATTGTTTGACAGTTATGATATCGTGTTGTTAGAGTTGAAGGTCGAATACGGATCGATGTGGTCTCAACGAGCGGGTGAATCGGCATGCGGTCCGCTGTTTAGGCGCTTCGGATGAGAGGATAACGGTAACTTGAAGAACCGATCGATATCTCTGCTCCCGGTCATCCTTCCCATCTTTTTCATTTCGGGTGCGGCGGGTGGTGTCTATGAGGTCATATGGGCCAAGGAGCTCATATTGATATTCGGTGCAACGGCCTTTGCGGTAAGCACCGTGCTGGCATCCTACATGGCCGGATTGGCGATCGGAAGTTACCTGTTCGGGAAATACATCGACAGAAGCGGCAGAAATCCGATTGCGATCTTTGCCCTTCTGGAGCTCGGGATCGGAGTGTTCGGTATACTCATCCTGATCATACTTCCCCTGGTGAACCGGATATATTACTCACTCTACCCTTCACTCATTACGCATACGTATCTCAGGAATATTGTGCGGTTTCTTCTCTGTTTTGTCGTGCTCATCATCCCGACGATTCTCATGGGGGGTACCTTGCCTGTTCTTACGAAGGGGCTTGTTCAAAAGGAAAAATTCTTTGGACTATTCGTCGGACGCCTCTATGCAGTGAATACCGTCGGGGCTATGACTGGAGCACTCTGCGTCGGATTTTTCATATTACCGGCACTCGGTGTCCGGCTCAGTACCGTTACAGCATTTATTCTCAACGCCGTCACAGCCGTGATAGCGTACGTGGCCTACAGATACGCCCTGGGGACGAAACCGGCAGAGGAAATAGTATCCCGGCCGGCCGGGGGGCGGCGCGACGATGGCAGGCGTACGGGACAGAAGCAACGGGCAACGGTACCGGGAACATTGCTGCTCGTTGTCGCAGGCATCGCCGGATTTTCTTCTCTATCGTACGAAGTTATATACACGAGACTCCTCCGACTGGTCTTCAGCAACACCGTTTATGCGTTCACGATCATACTCGTTGCCTTTCTTGCCGGCATTGCCCTGGGGAGCTTCGTTATAGCCCGGTTTGCAGATCGGATCAAGGATGGTGCGTTCACCATCGGCATGATACAGCTCGTTCTTGGGATTATCGCCGTGTGGACGATTCCAATCGTATTCAACTCACTCTGGATTCTCAACAAGCTCTACACCGCGTTCGGTGGGATGGGATGGGGTGGTTACACTGTGACGCGATTTACCGTCTCGTTCATTATAATTCTCGGAACCGCCGGTCTTTCTGGTGCGACATTCCCGCTGGTAATGAAATTCAGACGGCTAGAGATAAAGCGGATCGGAATGCGCGTCGGCCAGGTTTATTCCGTTAATACCATTGCCGCCGTTCTCGGCGCCTTCCTGTCGGGATTCTTTATTATTCCGGCTCTGGGAACGTACTGGGGTTTACTGGCGATTGTGTTCCTGAATCTCTGTGCCGGATTGCTCTGTCTCGTTCGTTCGGGACACCGGATGAAACACGGGATCGCCGGTATAGGCATATTGCTTGTAATTGTTTCGATTTACGCCAATCCAAGGATGGTCTTCGTCGGTAAGCTCAAGCGCCCGGATGAGAAAATCACCGTGGCCTATCTCGATGAAGGTGCCAATGCATCGGTGTACCTTCTCGAAAATGTTGAAACGAAGGCGAAGCGTCTGTATACGGATGGTATCCTTGCGATCGATACCAACTTCGAGAGTCTTCAGACCGTCTCCCTTCTTGGACATATTCCAACACTCTTGTGCCGGAATCCAAAAGATGTTCTCGTTATCGGATTCGGAATGGGTAAGACCGCCTCCTCCATCGCCAAGCACCCGGTCGAACGGATCGATTGTGTCGAAATCGTTCCTGAGATTCTCAGAGCAGCTCGCTTCTTCCACGAATTGAACGATAACATACTCGAAGAGCCGCGCCTGAACATTGTAATCGACGATGGACGGAGTTACCTCTTCGGGATCGATCGAACGTACGACGTAATCTCGTGTGATCCGATCCATCCCGCCTTCGGAAGCCCGGCCCTCTATACGGATGATTATTACCGCGAGTGCAGACGAAAGCTCAACAACGGCGGGATCATTGTTCAATATCTTCCATTTCATCAGTTGAGCCCATACGATCTCGCAATTTTGTTGAAGACATTCAGTTCCGTTTTTCCCCACACAACCGTCTGGTTGGCATCGTATCATGGGGTAATCGTAGGTTCGAAGGATCGGTTGATGCTTGATCCTGAAGAGCTCGGGCGGCGTATCGACGAAGCGTCCGTCAGGGAAGATCTCCTCAGATGCAAGATCGACGGTCTCGGCGGATTTCTCGGTCATCTTGTACTGGGGGAAGACCAGGTTCGATCGCTGATCTCGGGAGTCGAGGATGTGAATACCGACAACCATCCAATACTCGAATATGCAGAGGCGAGATTCTTCGGTACGGATACGTGGGTACAGAATATGGAAAATTTGATTCGGTACGCGAAGGGTAATCCGTATAAAACAATCTTCGGAACCGAATCGATCGACAGGATTCAAGACGTGGTGCTCGCTGACATCTTCGAAGCTCGTTTGCATGCCGCCCGTGCTCGTCTCTACTTCCAAAAGGGCATGCACAACCGTGCGGTCGATGAGTTCATTAAACAGCTCAGGATAACGCCGGGAGATATCGAAACATTCCATTTCGCCGGCGATGCTTTAAATTCGCATTTTATCGCCAGGAGTAATGACTTGCTCCGTCAGGGAGATGCAGAGGCTGCATTTCAGTATTTGACTTCGGCACTGGAGCTTGGGATTCGGACCTGTGATATTTATGCATCGATCGGCGTTCTTCAGGTACAGGCGGGGGACACACTCAGCGGCATCACATCTCTTGAGAAAGCGCTCAAGATCGATCCGAGCCATGCGGCCGCACGCAGGTATCTCCAGGCCGTGTTGAAGGAGCATGGATCGGAGCGGTAAGGCGTATGGCAGTGCAGTCTTGGCATCATACGGCTTGTAAAAGTTGATTGTTACATTCCTGTTTACTTGTCTAGAATATTTGCGTTGTTGTTTCCCCCGTTTTATGCTATGGTTTAATCTCTATCGGCCGGCCAACGGCATCAAGCCCGCATCGACGTGTTTCAGGGACCTCCGATGTGAAAGGAGAGCTGCGGAGTAAGGATCGATTATGCTGAGAACGAATGAAAAAAATTGTGTCGAGATCTCCGTTCAGGGTGCCATCGTACATCCAAGGGTACAGCTCAAGAATCCCTACATTGTCGATTCCTCCGGACAGGCGCATGTCCTCCCGGGAACCGGTGGAATAACGTACAACATTGCTGTTGGAGACTCTGCGCTCGAGATCGCCGGGGATCATGTCGAGCCCGGTGCCAGCATCTCGTTCGGTGAGAATGACCGGGATAGGCTTGCGTTGGGCGGCCTGAATGTCCTGAGCTGTATCGGAAACGAGGCGAGGGTTGTTAGTGGGCTTGCAGCCGGTGCCAAGGGTATAGTGACCGGTAAGCATGGCGGCGTAGAGCATGTCTTGGTCGATTTCCCGCCCGCAGTCCTCGCGAAGCTTGCAATCGGTGATCGTGTACAGATACGGGCGGTCGGGCAGGGGCTCAAATTGAAAAACTTTCCTGACATTCAGGTGATGAACGTAGATCCGCGTCTTGTGCAAAAGATGGCGGGCATGCACGGCAACGGCCAGCTATTGGTACCGGTTACCCATATGATTCCCGCATCAATCATGGGATCCGGCGTCGGATCGCGTCATAGCTTCAGCGGTGATTACGACATACAGATTGCCGACAGCGAGGTCATACAGAAATACGGTATCCAGAGCCTTCGGCTCGGGGATATCATCGCTATCGGTGATGCCGATTGCCGATTCGGCAGATCCGTTCGTCTCGGTGCAATGTCGATCGGCATTGTCGTTCATGCCTCCTGCGTCACCAGCGGACATGGACCGGGAGTGACCGTGGTCATGACGACCGCCAAGAAGCTGATCGTCCCGAAGATAGAGCCGGATGCGAACATTGCACGGTTGTTGTTGATCGGACGGCACCGCCGGCGCACCGTTTCACGTAGACGCAGGGGAAGATAGAATTCAACGCTCACAAAGACGGTCATAGTGCGCGATATAGTCTTTATGGAACTCGGAAACATCGTAGCTACGCAATTGAAAATCGTGTAATATACTCATCATGTGTGTACGGAACCCCGCTCGACACCTCTATTCACGCACACTCTGTGTTATGATTGCTGTACCGATTGCCTGCGCGGCGATTGTGTATGCTTCACCGGATCCGTCTCCGATCAGGGATGGGCAGGATGTCCGTCGTATATGCAGCGATCGGCTCGTCCGTTTGATTACTTCGCGCTCCCCCGAGAAAAAAGTGAATGTGTGGATATTTTTCATTGATCACGGAGGGGGAGATCGTCATGCGGGCATAACTTCCACAAGGCGGGTTCCGGTTTCACGGCGGGCCGCACGGCGATTGAGTATGCGTACATCGCTATCCCGGGAGGAATACGGTCTTCTGCCGCCCTGGCGGCCCTATATCGAACGGCTGCGACCCCACGTGGAGCGTGTACGGTACCGGTCACGCTATTTCAATGCCGTGAGCGCAGAGGTCGAGGTACGGAAGATCTCTACCATTTGCAGTTTCCCGTTCGTGAAACGGCTGGATCTCGTCGGCACCTACCGTCGGGGTGTCGATCCCGGACCTGGGAGGCGGGATGAGCCTGCCTCATCCGTGCAAGGAGGAACAGTCCAGTCCGACCGGTACGGGGGAAGCTACACACAGCTCAACCAGATCGAGGCGACGAGGCTGCTCGATCTCGGATATAACGGCTCGGGGTCCAACAAGGGGCTCGAGCCCGTTCTCGTCTGTGTCATGGATACCGGTTTCGATCTCACGCACGAGGCCTTCTCCCACCTTTCGGTCGTTGCACAGCGGGACTTCATACAGGGAGATTCGGTGACATCGAACGAGCCCGGTGATGCAGCCAACCAGGATAAGCACGGTACGACCGTCCTCGGTACGATCGCAGGCTATCATGAGGGGGATCTCATCGGACCCGCATGGGGGGCCGACTACCTTCTGGCGAAGACGGAGTTCATGAATCCCCCCGATGTAAGGATCGAGGAGGACTACTGGGTGGCGGGTATCGAATGGGCTGATAGCTGCGGTGCCGATATCGTAACCAGCTCGCTGGGATACATCGACTGGTATACATGGGAAGATCTGGACGGGAATAAACCACTCTGTACCCGGGCGGCCGACCGGGCCGTCTCCAGGGGGATCATCGTCGTAAATTCGGCAGGCAACCAGAGGGACAGCCTCATAGCCCCCGCCGACGGTGACAGCGTCATCGCCGTCGGTGCCGTCGACCGTTACGGTTATATAACGTTCTTCAGCTCCAGGGGACCGACGTTCGACGGGCGTATCAAACCCGAGCTCGTAGCGATGGGGATGGAGGTGCGATCGGTGCTAAAGGGAACCACGGACGGGTATTCATCATATGCCGGTACCTCGTTTTCGGCCCCCCTCGTAGCGGGGCTCTGCGCACAGATACTCGAGATCCACCCCGAATGGAGTCCGGTCGAGATGCGGCAGGCGCTGCTTTTTACCGCCTCGCGGAGCGGGAACCCCGATAATACCTATGGCTACGGTCTGCCGAGAGGTATGGCGGCTTCGGGATTCGATTTTGAAGAAATCTTCTTCTGCGACGGCATTCCGAATCCCTTCAGCGAGCAGATGAGCTTCCAGTTTTACTTTCCCACACCGCGACCGGTAACGATGCGGATCTACGATTGCCGGGGCGCACTTGTCAGAACACTCGACGACAATAGTCTCAAGGACCGCATGTGGACCGTTACATGGGACGGTACCAACGATGAGGGACGTCAGGTCGTATCCGGCGTCTATTTTCTAGATTTTATTTCCTCGGGATTCAGAAAGACCTACAAGCTGGTTAGAATCCGCTAGCACATCGGCACCTGCAAAGCGGCCCTGGATACCGGCCGTGGCTGTGCCGTCCCGGCGCGGCAGCGGCATGCACCCCCTCCATTCGCCCCGGATAAATGCCTTGCCAACATTCCTCTTATCGGATATATACAATGGGATATCGGTGCAGGCCGCACCGAGGTTAGGATTTATAATATATTGAAAATAATAATTATAGGAGGTTGCCCGTGGTATCGAAACACGTCTACTTCTTCGGTGGCGGTACGTCCGACGGCAATGCAGGCATGCGGGATCTGCTTGGGGGGAAGGGCGCCAATCTGGCCGAAATGAGTAATATCGGTATACCGGTACCGGCCGGATTCACGATCTCCACCGAAGTGTGCAACTTCTTCTATCAGAACGGTGGCAGCTATCCGGAGGGGCTCAAGGAGGAGGTCTCGGCCAGCCTCGGGCGGATAGAGGAAGAGATGGGGACAACCTTCGGTGATCCCGGTAATCCCCTTCTGCTCTCCATCCGGTCCGGTGCGCGGGTGAGCATGCCGGGGATGATGGACACGGTTCTCAATCTCGGACTCAACGGGAAGACGGTCGGAGGGCTCGCAGAAAAGACGGGGGACGAGAGATTCGCATTCGATTGCTACCGACGGTTTATCCAGATGTACGGTGATGTTGTGCTCGGACTCAAACCCGAGAAGAAGGACGATATCGATCCCTTCGAGGAGATTCTGGCGCAGAAGAAGCGTGAGGTCGGAGCGGATCGGGATATCGATCTGAATGTCGAGGATCTCAAGGATCTTGTCGCACGGTACAGGAAGATAGTCGGGGAACGGCTTGGAATGGAATTTCCAGAGGATCCCGGAGTTCAGCTCTGGGAAGCGATCGGAGCGGTCTTCAATTCGTGGCACAACGACCGGGCAAAGGCCTATAGAAAGCTCAACGACATACCTGACAGCTGGGGGACGGCGGTCAATGTCCAGTCGATGGTCTTCGGCAACCTGGGGAACGACTCCGGGACCGGCGTCGCCTTTACACGGAATCCGGCCACCGGTGAGAACGTGTTCTATGGTGAATATCTCATGAGGGCACAGGGCGAGGATGTCGTGGCAGGTATCCGAACGCCGCAGCCGATAAACACGCAGGGAAAGAGCGATGACAGCATGATTTCTCTCGAGGAGGAGATACCGGAGATATACGACCAGCTCGAGGATGTGAGGAACCGCCTGGAGAGACATTACGCTGATATGCAGGATCTCGAGTTTACGATTCAGAACGGCCGGCTGTGGATTCTTCAGACCAGGGCCGGGAAGCGCACCGGTTTCGCTGCAATCCGGATCGCAATCGATATGGTACGTGAGGGTCTGATATCGAAGGAACAGGCGATCGCAAGGCTCGAACCCGAGCAGCTCAACCAGTTTCTCAGACCGGTCTTCGATGCGGGGGAGAAGGAGAGTGCAATCCGTGAGGGGAGGCTCATAGCGCGCGGGATCAATGCCGGACCGGGAGCTGCAACCGGCAAGATAGTCTTCAACGCGATCGATGCTGAGCAGTGGACCGCCAGGGGTGAAACGGTCATTCTCGTACGGATCGAGACGAGTCCCGAGGATATCAGGGGCATGAGCGCCGCTACGGGGATCCTTACGTCCGCCGGCGGTGCTACTTCCCATGCCGCCCTCGTTGCCCGACAGATGGGAAAGGTGTGCGTCGTCGGTGCAAAAGATCTCGGTATCGACTACAAGAAGCGGTCGATTCAGGTTAACGACCAGACGCTTCGAGAGGGCGATTTCATATCGATAGATGGTATGACCGGGGAGGTTATGCGGGGTGAGATTTCGACGCGCCCGTCGGAGGTTCTCCAGGTCCTGATCGACCGGACGCTGAAGAAGGAGCAATCGCACATATACGGGGATTTCGAGGAGCTGATGTCGTGGGCAAACGAGATCCGAACGCTCGGGGTGCGGGCGAACGCGGACCGTCCCGATCAGGCGGCGCAAGCAGTCTCATTCGGTGCGGAGGGAATCGGGCTCTGCCGGACCGAGCATATGTTCTTCGAGGAGGAACGGATCGCTGCCGTGCGGGAGATGATACTGGCGGCCGACGAGGAGGGGCGTAAGAGGGCGCTGGCCAAGATACTGCCGATGCAGAAGGAGGACTTCAAGGGGATATTCGAGGCAATGGGGGACAGGCCGGTGACGATCAGGACACTCGATCCGCCACTCCACGAGTTCCTGCCACATGAAGAGCAGGAGATAGATGAGCTAACAAACACAATGGGCATCGATCGGGCCAGGCTCGTCGAAAAAATCAATGCGCTCAAGGAGGCAAATCCGATGCTGGGGCACCGGGGATGCAGGCTCGGTATCGTCTATCCGGAAATCACCGAGATGCAGGCCCGGGCAATCTTCGAGGCGGCTTGTGAGCTGAGCGGGAAGGGTGACAAACCCAGACCCGAGATCATGATCCCGCTTGTCGGGGATGTGAAGGAGCTCGAGCTCCAGGCGGAGGTTGTTCATCGCGTGGCCGAGGAAGTGCAGCGGGAACAAGGGATCACGGTTGATTACCTGGTTGGGACGATGATCGAGATCCCCAGGGCGGCACTGACCGCCGGTAAGATTGCCGCGGTGGCCGAGTTCTTCTCATTCGGAACCAATGATCTGACACAAACTACCTTCGGTGTGAGCCGGGATGATGCAGGCAAGTTCCTCGGCGAATATCTCGGTAAGGGTATCTGGCCCAGCGATCCGTTCCAGCGGCTTGATCGGGATGGCGTCGGTGCTCTCGTCGGGATCGGAGTCGAAGAAGGCAGGAAGGTCAAGCCGGATCTCAAGATAGGGATATGCGGCGAGCACGGAGGCGAACCCTCCTCTATAGAGTTCTGTCACCGCCAGGGATTCGACTATGTGAGCTGTTCCCCGTTCAGGGTGCCGATAGCCATTCTTTCAGCGGCACAATCGGCACTCGGGGATCAGGCTGATTAGCCGGTACCAGAAGAATCCACTTGCATGGATCGGAAAGCTGGGCATGTATTCGCATAAGCGGCGGGCTTCTCTGAGGCGCTCGGTGTGCAGTATGGTCTGGATAAGCTTCGGCGTGCTCGCTCTCGTCTCCCTCGTCATCGCTGTTTTCCATGAACCCAGGTTCGGACTGGTACTCTTTCTCGCGACACTTCCCGTTATTGTCGTATACGCCGGTTTCGTGCTTTCCCATATCTCGCTGATCCGCGATCCGGCAGGTGAGCTCAAGGAGAGGATACAACTGGCGAATATACTCACGGCACTGAGGATCTTCATGGTTGTTCCAGTGCTCGTTCTTCTTATCGAACGGTACTGGCTATGGGCTCTTGCGGTTTACCTCCTCGGCGCCGTAACGGATATATTCGACGGCCTTGTTGCGCGCCGCTTCCGTCAGGTGACTGTTTTGGGTGTGCTACTCGACCCTGTCGGTGATATCCTTATCACCGGCACGGTTTTTACTTTCTTCTGGCTCACCGAGGAGGTGCCGTTCTGGTTATTTATCATCTTGATGGTACGGTATGTGCAATTCTTTGTCGGTCTGGCTGTGCTCAGGCTGCTGAAGGTTGAGCCGGAGCTGCGGGCGACAATGGCAGGAAAGGTCGTCGGAGTAATACAGGCGACCGGAATTGTTATTCTTATTGGTGCGAAGTGGTATCGTGGGGGCGCACTGCAAAACGACGCGTTACAATATCTGTTTCCCGTTCTCGGAATTGCCTTTGCGTCTGTAATAGTCTCGCAGACCGTAATCGGTATTAAGGCGCTTCACAGGTTGACTGTGTCATCGAATCGATAGCAGGAGGTAGTAAATGGATTTTGGTGGCGATCTTTTGGTACTCGAGCCATCGATGGTTTTTCAGATATTCAGCGTATCGAGGCTTACGGGAATGCTCAAGTTCATTACGCCCGAAAATGTTGCCAGTTTCTACTTCAAGGAAGGGGAACTGCTATATGCAACGATTGATACGAGGAAAAAGAAGATCGGAAACATCCTCATAGAGAAGGGCTGGATCACGGAGAAACAGCTCAAGGGCGCCCTCCGGCACTTCCTCTCGAATGAAGGTTCCGAGCGCATCGGCAACATCCTTATCAACAAGGGCTATTTGGATTACGACTCCCTCGCTGCTGCCATTCAGGAGCAAATGAAGGAGGTCGTATACGAGGTTTTAAAGTGGAAGCAGGGACACTTTATATTCTTCAACGGGGTGCAGCCCGAGGATGAGGACATCCTCCTCGATATCAAGCTCGACTACCTGATTCTGGAAGGCCTGAAGAGGCTGGACGAGGAAGAGGCTGATTGAGGCGGTCAGCTCTCCCAGCTGTGCTTTCCGGAAAGGATCGTCATGCCGCACCATGCTGCCATAGAGTGGAGATATCTGAAGCATTAAGCATCTCCCTGGGATTTCGAATGAAACGAATCCTTCTGCTCGGACTTGTATGTATCGTTTGTAGACCGGTATCCCTTTCTGCTCATTTCGAGAACGCATCCGTTGGGGCGAGATCCCAAGCCATGGGGGGGGCGTTTGTGGCCCTGGCGGATGACGGGTCCGCCCTCTTTATCAATCCGGCCGGGATGGTCACGACCGAGATCGTTACATTCTACGGTGACTACGCAGAGCCGCCCGACCGGGAGGCGCTCTCTGAGGCGAGACTCGATGCGCTACTTCCCGCAGGGGGTACCGTCTTCGGTGTTGGTTGGTACCGGGCTGGTTTTGGGCATGGGACTGTGGAGAACCTGCTCGTTCTGGGAGTCGCCCGCAGGATACTGGAAGGTACCCAGGGATCGTTTCTATCGGTAGGTGGAAGTGCTCGCATTGGTAGGATCGCATACGACAGGGATTGTGATTGCCCGGACTCCAGGGGCGCCGTTTCGGATGTGACCGGCGATCTCGGTCTGATACTCAGACCGTTACCCGTGATCTCTGTCGGATACGCGATCGAGACTCTCCGCGAAGTAGAATTCGAAGTCGGTGGGATGCCGTCAAGGTGGCGCCGCGTCCACAGATGGGGGATCACGTATTTTTGGGAAAATAAGGTCGTTGTCTCGTTCGAACAGGAGCATCTGCCGGATCGCACCAACCGGCAGTACGGTTTTGCGCTTCGAACCGCGATCCCGCTCGAGGTGATGGCCGGGTTCTCCGAGGGTACCGTTGGTGGCGGCCTCCGTTGGGTACACGAGCGCTTCCGGGCGTCGATCGTATTTTCGGGTGACCGTGATCTCGGGGTGACCACACGCTTCGGATTGGAACTGCCGGCCGGTGCCGGATCGAGAAACAGACTGAAACAGTGAGCGGGAGAGGATGTTGCGCATTCGGTTTTTTACACTCTCATTCCTGATCTTCCTGGCCGGTCCATGCATGGCGGCTTCGGATTCCCACCCCGATTCGATCGGGCATTTCCGGTGGTCGTTCCTCTACCAAAACCGTATAGAGCTGGCCCGCCGTTCAGAGCCGTTTCCGTGGAATGACAGGGAAGAATCGTCACACATCAGCGATCGTGCGGCGGTGCTTGTAGAATATGTACCATCTCTGTCGTTTAGGATTTTTTGCAAGGGCGCAACGGGTATCAGGAAGATCGAGGATGGTGTCCCGGGTAATCGCTTCATCCTCGAACAGGGGCATGTCTGTGCAACCACGCGATCGGGATCGCTTGCAGGGAGGATTTTTCTGAAGGAGCGGGTGTTCCGCACGGATCACAAGCTGCTGTATTTCATTTCGAACGATTCACGGAATGTCGGCCGGGGGGGGGAAGGTATACGGATAGCGGCCGGCTACGGTAGGCGGTTCGGGCTCCTATACACGGAATCGGTTCTCCGGAGTGAGGAGAGTTATAAAAAATATGGTGGTTTTTCTCCTCTCGATGGTGGTGGCGATATATTCAGATTTCTCCGCCTGACGCTCGGACTCGGTGGTGTACGTACGGGGATGCTGCTCTCTGAGATCCGCTCGCAACGCCTTGGTGACATGGTCGCTGTCGGAACGGATCTCGATATCCGGATACGCAGGATCACGCTTGTGGCGGAACTCGCCAGAATGCAACCGGGGGCATGGAGCGACCTCGAAAAGGGCGTGCTCTTTGGCATCGACCCGCGAAAGTTCCGACCCAACCGGGTGAGCGCCGTGTTCTCAGGTAAGACGGTTTTCGCCGCCGAGGCAGCAGGTCTCGAGATTGGGAACAGCTCCCTTGGAACCGTCGGCCTTATACCTGGCTACAGATATATCGGCAGGGAGTTCGTCGATCGTGTCGGAGAGTTGCCGGACGGTGTTATCGAAACATCATTGACATCCTGGTGGAGGCACCCTGTCTACGATCTCTTCTCCATGCTCGAGGCCGTCCGGCGGTACCGCTACGAAGATGGAGTCGATCGCGATCATCTGCGAGGATTAATTCGTGCACGGCTGCGGGGCGGATTCGAAGTGGAGAACGGCGTTCTCGTGCGGGAACATGACAAACCGTCCTGCTTCCTCTCGCTCCTCGATGAAAACAAGTTGACGAGGCTTGCGGCTACCGCCAGGCTCGACGACCTTGGCGGAAAGAACGATTTGTCCTTTCTGGTGACGGGCTCCATGAATTTCGCACGATCATTCTCATTTCGAAGCACGCTGTACCTGTACCGATCCGTTGAGAGCTATTACAACGTCGCCTGCGAGTATCGTCCGGGTCCGCGGTTTCTCTGTGTGATCTCGGCCGGCTCGTACGTCCCGCTGGATGAGGGATTACAGTTGCGGCATGAATTCGAGCATGAGCCCCCGCTCAGGGAGCGGCGTGTCTCTGTCCTTGCCCGTATCTGGTTCGGGGAGATATAAGCTATGGGAAGGTACGCAGGGAAGACGGCAGCCCTGATTCTCGTTGCACTGTGTGCGAGCGGGACGGCCATCGCTTCGATCACCCTCGACGGGGAGGAGATGGTGTTCCGCCTTGTCGCACCAAGCGCGAAGAGTGTCTTTCTCGTCGGCGACTTCAACGGATGGAATCCAACAATCGACAAGTTGGTCGAGCTCGATGGTAGATTCGAGATACGGCTCTATCTGTTGCCCGGAAGATACCGGTACCGCTTTCTCGTCGATGGTGTCTCGATGCCCGATCCCGATAATCCCTACCGGGATACGGAGGCGAATTCGTACTTTATACTGAGGGAGACACGGAGGGGGTACGAGATCGTATACCGTGAGAGCGAGGGACCGGAGTACGGCATCGAGGCGTTAGTTGCCACACTCTCGGGAGGCGTTACGGCGATTACCGGCTCCGATAGCGCTTCCGTCTTTGTCGGATGCGATCTGCACGGCAGGCTGGACAAGTATGCCGAAGCGGGTCTGGACTTCGGATACGATTTCACGACGCGGTGGGAAGGAGATGCCCGGGGAAGAGCATATCTCGTGCGCGGTTCGGCGCTGTACCGCATTGGAGATCGCTCGATCAAAGCGTTTAACCGGTTGGACGAGCTCGACCTGGGGGACCCGCTCGGCCTCTTCGGGCGCATAGGGCCATTCGGTTATCCCCTCGGTCTCTTCTCGAGGGGAATACTCTTCGACGGCACACTGCTCTTCGGTACCAAGGGCCGGGCTTTCTATGCGAGCAGAATCAACGGGTACCGTTCGGGTCTGGAGACATTTGACCAGACCGGCACCGGCGGTACAGGCGTTTTCGGCAGTAGGGATCTCACCGATTCGGACCTCATCGGAGTAAAAGCAAGCGGGAGGTGGAGACGGCTGAGGTATAGCTATCTTTACCGGCGGGACCGGCGGGCGAAGGAAGGCACGTGGAGTGTCCCGTATATCGAAGATCGGATCTTCAAGGGATTCGAGTCGCTCAGTATCCACGGCTTCTGCCTGTCCCTTGAGGATGATCACGGTTTGCGTCTCGATGCAGAGTATCTGCGCGGAAGGAGTCGTCTCGCAGCTCTCGAGCGCGGTCCGGTATCCGGAGTGGAATTCGAAGGATTCGAGGTCGATTACGATTGGGAGAGGAGTTACCGGTTGTTTGCCGGTGTATCGGTCACCACGGAGCGGACCGCTCTCTCACTCGGTTTGAGACGGACGGTGCTCAAAGGAGCCCGTGCTCTCAGGGAGGGACGCCCCCCGGCGGATGCTACGGCTTTCGATGCGGATGCCAGCCTCTCGGCGGGCGACATCACCGTAGCTGTCGGTGCGTCAATCGAATCTTTCTCGAGCGGGAATACGGGCGATGTCTTCTGGGTGCAACGGCGTAACTTCTGGTTGGATGGAGATGCACTCACCATCTCCCGCATCCCGTTTCTATATGAGCGGACGGTCTACGATGTACGATGTGAACTAGCTTTGAACTACCCGGATGATGCGAATGAGATGGGTCTTCGGGCAACCGTGCTTCATCGAGGAACACAGGCCGGAAGGGATCCACACGTGACCGAACTGGTGCTGGGATCTTCGATACCGCTCACTCGGTGGATGAGCATCCTCTGCGACCTCCGTTTTGTCTCATACGGGCATCACGAGTGGAGCGGCGGTAATGACTTCCTGAATACCTTCTTGGGTCTGAAAGGCAGGATGTTCGGTGCATTCTGGTGTACACTCGGTGTGGGCGTCAATCCCCGGGTCTTCGATCGCTGGTACTATGCCTTTGCGGATCAAGGCAGGGAGAGGTACCTGCTGGCGAAAGGGGTTTTCGATGCCGTGGAGAGCGAAGATATAATGGAAATTCTCCGAGAAGCAGAAGAAGCCCTGTCTGATGAGTTGGGAATTACGTTTGAAGCGGGTATGGAATTCTGATACGATTCGGGCCGGGAACGGGTCTTTACAGGAAGAAGGCGGCCCTGCGTGTATGAGGCATTGACAGTACACCGCACCATCTTCGCCGTCCTTTCCATACTCGGCGTGGCAATATCAGTTTCGTGCGGGCGCCTTCTCGAAGAGGCCATCGATTCTCCCATTATCGGTGAGAAGTACGTGACCTTCCGCCTGAAGAGCCCTTCCGCTCGCACCGTTCAGGTTGCCGGTGACTGGAATAACTGGGCTGCCGGGGATGCGGAGACCGGCGAAGTGCTCGTCGGATTGATGAAGAGGGATCCGCAGAACGGGATATGGGAACTAACCGTGGAGTTGGGACCGGGACGATACCGGTACCGGTTTCTTGTAGACGAAGTCCATTATGTGCTCGATCCGAACAATCCGAGAGTGGTGGAAGATATGAAGGGAGGGAAGGTAAGCCTTTTGATCATACCGTAAAAGATGATGAACAGAACGGGCGCACTCTGTATTGCTTTCACGATCTTAGTCGGTTGTATCGGTTGCGGGACCGGGTTACCCGAGTGGCGGAGGGGGAGTGACAAGGATATAGGTCCTCAGTTCCTTGAGAGAGGGGTACAGTTTTCAATCTATGCACCGAAAGCGGCACGGGTGACACTCGTGGGTGATTTCAACAATTGGTCTACGACGGCAGATCCGCTGTTCAACCGTGAGGGTGAGGGGGTGTGGACGATCGTCATACCGCTTCCTCCCGGCCGCTACGAGTACAAGTTTCTGATCGACAGTGAGAAATGGATCCCCGATCCCGGAAATCCCGAGGTTGTCGACGACGGTTTTCAGGGCTTGAATTCGGTTCTTACGGTACCCGGGGGACAGGAGTGATTCCCCGAGATGACCGTTTAATGTTAATGCCAATTGTTTCAAAATGTTAGCAACTCCGCCGGTATTGCAATTTGCTTGAAAGTATGCTATTTTTTTAGGTAACAGGCAAGGTGCCGTAATAGCAATCGGGGAATCCGGAAGGGGAGAGGTGTTAACTGGGTTCACCCCGGAGGGCGGCTCTTGAAGGCACAGAGGCGGAGGATTTTCTTTATCTATCTTTTTAATCAAAAGGTTACACCGGCCTACAGGCCATCGCATAACACCCAGCGGAATCGACTCGGACACGCCGACCGCACCCTGGTTATGAGCATCCTTCCTCCCTGATACACATATACCCTTGGCATACGCCTTGCCGCGTACGACAGTGATGAATATACGATTTCTGCATACCTGTCCTGTTTTTGCCCGGTGCCCGGGGCGCCATCGGCGCGGCCGAGTATCGTCGATTACACTCGCAATTGCCTTCGCCGTGGTGGTTCTTTCCGGTTCAGCGCTTGCGGGCGCCGGAAGCGGAACCGCCGTCGTCCTTCCATCCGATGATGTTGTTGCCGGTTCCCAGGGAACATGGTCATTCCTGTACATAGCCGATGAGCCCTTCAGTGGAGGAACAATGGAGCTCGTAATCGCCGATGATTGGACCCCCCCACAGCAGGGTGATGCGGCAGCCGCCGGCTATGTGAGTGTGGTGCCCGATACGCTGGGCATTTCCATCGCTGCGATGGTGATAACGGTATCGGTGGATACGATGAGCATAGGAGATACGGTGACGGTGGTATACGGCGACACCTCCGGCGCGTCGACAGGCCGTGCAACCGCACAGACACTGGCGCAGGAGAGTGTCGTCTTCGAGGTTCGATCCGATCCGCTCGGAGCTGCCGCACTTCCGATAGCCGCTTCGCCGGCACTGCGCGTGGTTGCAGCCCAGATTGACGACATCGTCTTCATTACGCCGCTGCGTATGTTCACTGCAGGTGGTGAGAGTGATGTCATGGTGGTAAGAACCGAGGATGCATTCGGTAATCCGAAGGCCGTCGACAGCAACCAGGAGATCGGCCTCCAATCGAGCTCGACGGACGGCCAGTTCTCTCATCTCGGCGGGGGGGACTTCAGTGAGACCGATTCTGTTACGATTCTCGCCGGTGAAGATACCGTCTCGTTCTACTACCGCGACACGAAGGCCGGAATACATACGATCACCGCGGATGCTGCCGGGCAGCCATGGAGTGATGCGCAGCAGATTATCGTTGAGGCGGCCGAACCCTTCAGACTGGTGGCCTCGCCCGGAGACACACTCGTTGACGCCGGTGAATACGTGCTCTACGGGATCTCGATCGAGGATGCCTATGGAAATCCGAGCCCCGTACAGTCAGATGTGGAGGTTTCTCTCGTCTCTTTCGGTGCCGGCTCTTTCTACAGGGTAGCCGATACGACCCAGACGGACACCGTCATGATACGGTCCGGCGAGCAATACAGAGAGGTCTACTACAGGGGTACGGTCAAGGACCTGAGTGGGTACCAGCTCTTCTTCATGGACACCGATGGGAGTCCTCCCGCACTCGAGACTTCCATCGCATTGATCACGATCGATCATAACGTACTCAGCGTATTCGTGTCGGATCTTGCCGTGGATACGGACACGGTGGTGGCGAATGGAGTGGATGAGGTAGAGGTGACGGTGACAGCAGCCGATACGTTCGGCAACGGTATCGATAGCAGCACGGTGGTGCTGTCGGCGACGGATACGGGGGGAGGCAATGTATACGATCAGCCGGGTCTGACGGGTGTGGATGGTGTAGCGGTTGGCCGTGTTCGATCGACGGTGGCGGAGGACAAGTGGGTGCGTGCGAGTGCGGGGGGG
>CP070727.1:1275018-1371048 GCA_020350885.1 bacterium
TACTATCGGTGGCGTAAGGAGTATGGCGGTCTGGATATCAAGCAGGCCAAGCGGCTCAAGGAGCTCGAGAAGGAGAACGCACGGCTGAAGAAGCTGGTTGCTGATCAGGCTCTGGATATAGCGATCTTGAAGGAGGCGAACCGGGGAAATTTCTGAGTCCGGCGCGTCGTCGCCGGGCAGTGGAGCATGTTTGCAGCGAGCTCTCAGTCTCCGAGAACCGGGCATGTAAGGTATTGAATCAGCCACGATCGACACAGCGGTACAAGCCGCGGGTAGCCGATGATGAGGCACTGCTCGTAGAACGGATTGTTTCATTGGCAACGCAGTATGGCCGCTATGGCTATCGACGGATAACGGCATTACTGAGAGCGGAGGGCTGGCGGGTGAATCACAAGCGGGTAGAGCGGATCTGGCGGCAGGAGGGTCTAAAGGTGCCGAAGCGGCAACCGAAACGGGGGAGGTTATGGCTCACCGATGGATCCTGTATACGTCTCAGGCCGGAGTACCGAGATCATGTCTGGTCCTATGACTTTGTCCATGAGCGCACGCATGACGGCAGGCCTCTGCGGATGCTGACGATTATCGATGAGTACAGCAGGGAGTGCTTAGCTATTCGTGTCGAGAGGAGATTCAGCTCGAGGGATGTCCTGATGACGTTGGCGAGGTTGTTTATACAAAGAGGAACGCCGGACTATATCCGTTCCGATAACGGACCGGAACTGACGGCGAAGGCGTTACGGGATTGGCTGAAGCGTCTCGGAGTCAAGACGCTGTTCATCGAACCGGGTAGCCCCTGGGAGAACGGATACAACGAGTCATTCAATGGTAAGCTGAGAGACGAACTTCTGAATAGGGAGATCTTCTATACGTTACGGGAAGCCAAGGTTCTTGTGGAACGCTGGAGAAAGGAGTACAATCGGATTCGTCCACACAGTTCTCTGGGATATAGACCGCCGGCGCCGGAGGCAATCAAACCTTCTACCATGGATCGAGCAGTTTGAGTCTCAGGGCTGTACAAAGTGCGGGGGCAGGTCAGTCTGACGGCGTACGAATAGAACGAAATTCTCAGGGAACGGAATAGTAAACCTCCCAATAAAATACTACCTCCACTACAGTTAGAAATAATCCACCTATGTGCTACCTGTGACGTGCTGGACAAGGACAACCATGATGAGGCACGAGCCGGACTCAACTATAGGGGCATATCAGAGCGGCTAACCGCCGCCGATGAGTCAGGCCGATAGTTTATATACGTAATTCTATGAGAATTCTTAACCTTATCGAATATCTGTGCTAATATCTTTTTAAAAATGAACAGATAAGTTACTATATAGTATATGAATTTTTACAACCTTAAAAATGTGGGGATTATCATGAAAAGACAATTGATGATTTTCTTGGCTCTCATTTGTATTGCTAATTCAGTATTTACACAAGGTCATAAGAAGTTAAAGATATTTATATCGGTTGACATGGAAGGAATAACTGGAGTTGTGAATTGGGAGGATGTAAGGAGAAATGGTAAGGATTATGAATATTTTCGACAAATAATGACCAAAGAAACAAATGCTGCAATTGAAGGTGCATTGGAGGCTGGCGCTACTGAAATCATTGTAAGGGATTCGCATGGTAGTGCCCGCAATATTCTCCCCGAAATGCTACATAAAAACTCAAAACTCATCCGTGACTGGTCGGGTGGCTTTATGAGCATGATGGAAGGTATAGATAGAACATTTGATGCTGTTATTTTTATTGGTTATCACGCAAAAGCAGGGACCCCAAATGCCATCCTAGAACATACCATGAGTAGCGCAAATATACTTGATATTTCGGTTAATAATGTTTCTTTGCCTGAAGCTGGTCTCAACGCATTAATAGCCGGTTATTATGATGTGCCTGTAGTATTTGTAGCGGGAGAAAAAGCTTTATGTGATCATGTAAAACGATTGTTAGGAAATGTTGAGACGTTTGCTGTTAAAGAGGGACTAGGTAATGCAGCGCTGAGTTTGCATCCTGAGGTGTCGAGAGAGAGAATACGAGAAGGTGTTAAAAACGCTTTGTTGAATTTAGAAAAATTCAAACCGTATAAGATTACTTCACCATATACTTTGGTTGTAAAATATAAAAATGAAGAGTTAGTCCATGAGAAGTCATTACATCCGGGTGTTAAGCGAACGGGAGATTGGGAATTAACTTATAGAAGTGATGATCTTTTAGACATAATGAAGACATTTAGATTGATGCATTAAGCTAATGACCTGCAACCTAAAAAAATTTCAGCTATTACGGGAGAAATCGGACCAAGAAAAAGTGCACCATTGGTATCCCCACCATATCCTTCTGCATTCTCCCACACACAGTTGGTTCAGTAGATATGAACACGAGGGACATACCAATGAGCGATTGTCGCTATTGATCGGCTACGGTTGGTAGCTCGTAGATTTCCTTAGCTTCGCTATCGAATAGAGGATAATCCGAGCCAGTTAGAAAAAACGGGGGAACGACATACGCTCCCCCCGCGGATACCCTGGAACATCGCTGGGATCGACTGTATGACTGGATAATTCGATACGGTCAGGCGTTCTAGAAGCGTTATCAATCGTTGATCTGACGTATAATTTAAACGCGTCAGGGGTTCCCAGCGGGAAACCTTTAAAACACTTCTGATACAACTTCTTACAAATAAACAAGTTACACATATGAATTCATCAATAGACAGATTTTTGATCTTCGCCGTGCTGGCCGTGAAGACTCTGGAGCTTTTGAGCATGTCATGTTATGGCTACCGGGTCTCTGCATGGTCTTAAATAACGTTCTTAAATTATAATGCTTGCAATTTAACAAGTTTTACGGTATACGGATGCCGAGAAAATACAAGCGATCCTTCGCCAGGGAGGGAATGGAAAATTTCGTTTACACAAAGGAGGGGAATTTGAAACCATTGAAAATAGCCACGTTCTTTGCCGCTGGGTTTATTCTTTTAACCCTGCCGGTGATTGCGTACGGAATCGATCTGGGCGGCGCCCGGCTGATCAGCGTTACACCGGTGGATGGGGGTTGTGTGTCCGGCCCGACCGGCACTGCCCTCAGTGTGTGGTCGTGGGACATACAACCCGAATATACCTACACCCTCCTGATCGACAACGTCACGGAATGCGCCAACGGGGGAACCGATGCATTGCTCAACGTGAGGGTGAACAGCTCGATTCCAGGCTATGAGTATATCGACCTTGTTGCGACTTTTGTTTCGACGGGTGTTTACCAATTCGACTTCACTCTGCCGGAGAACGCCTGGTGCACACTGCCGATCTTGTACTGCACCACCCCCGGCGACTGGTCCAGCGGCTTGTTTGTGAGACGGCAAGACGGCTATCCAAAACAGTCGCACCTGCGGGCATCAACGTGGGAAGAGGGATGCACCAACCCGGTTGAGATCCTTGGCCCCGAATGCATTGAGATCGGGACCGAAGAATCGAGTTGGGGAACAATAAAGATGATCTACCGGTAATTGCTGATATCGTATCGGGCGATCGAAAACGCGTTTCTCATTTGTCCAGTATTGAGAGGATGACCCTGAGATTACTGAAGGTCATCCTCTCAGTTTTTTGACCAGACCGGCTTCGGAGAATCCGTACTTACTCTAAAGAGACACGCACTACCGCAGAAGAATCATCTTCTTTGACTTCGTCTCCTTGCCGATGGAGAGTCGATAAAAATACACACCCGAAGCCACCGATATCCCCTGCGCATCGATCCCGTTCCAGTCGATATGGTGCATCCCCCTCTCGAGCATCCGATCGACGAGACGAACGATCCGTCCGCCCGATATACCATAGACATCGAGAACAACATGGCTGCGTTCCGGCAGGTAGTACCTGATCACGGTCGTCGGATTGAACGGGTTCGGGTGGTTCTGATAGAGCGTCAGCGGCAGAGCGGGCGTTGTCACCGGCTTGGTCTCGAAGAGCGCCCTGCGTCCCTCCGCATCTTCCACTTCCACACGGTACCGGTATGTCTCTCCCGGCTCCGTATCATCGTCTGTGAAGGTGTATGATAGCTCCTTTTTCATTATCGAAGGCTCTGAGAGCTCCGTAAGCGGCCCAGCCGCACCTCGTGCCTTGAGAACAAAGAACGCCATCCCCTCTCCCGCTTCCGACAACGTCCACGACACCTCTATCCGTTCGCCCACGAGCACCGCCGCATAGCTTTGAAGCAGTGTCCCCACCTTTATATCCTCGGGTCTCAGCAGTGCATCGGGGCCAGCATTGCCGTGTACATCGACCGCCAACATCTTGTAGAAGTAATAATCCGTCGCAATCCAGTCGGTGTCGATCAGCACGGTGTCCAGCGTCGTGCCTATCTGATTGGAACCATCGGGCACGAAGAACTCGTTATCACCGCGGTGAATCGAATAGTGCGAGAGATCACTCTCCGTATTCGGCAGCCATGAAAGCCGGAGACCTTGAGGTGCGAGACTCTGTATGCCGGCGAATCCCGTCGGCTGCGCAGGCGATAGGTTGTCCACCGAATAACCGCTGTCCACCGGGGAATCGAAAAAGATAATCGGATCGGCCGTATGCGCGGTGACGATGAAGTACTGCCATCCGGGATCCGTTCCGATCGAGTCGTAGAGGCTCTCGACGGTGCGGGCATAGAGCTCTGCCTGCCGGGCGGGAACGTTGACCAGCCATTCCCAGGCATATCCCTGAGTGAGCGGCAGGTACCGGGTCGCCGCGCCTTCGAAATCTTCTGTTATTCCGAGCTCCTTGAGTGACCTGATCTCTTGAGCGGCGAGCGGGCTCGCTCCCATATCCGGCAGCAAGCGCCATAGGGAGTAATGCGTGATTCCCGCACCTGGGAATGAATCGATCTCGCTGCGATGCCACCGAAGGCCGAGCTTTCCGCCCTGGTCCTTCGGGACATCTTCGATGGTGGTGAACCATGGTGCCGGGTAGAAATTGCCGATAAAACCGGCGCGATTCAGCTTGAGGGCATAGATGTCATACTCCAGGCTATTTCTTGCGTCACACCACGTTATTAGCACTCCACCCTCGCCATCAGGAGCCACCGCCGGATAGTCAGGTTCAAAATTCTCCCTGTAAACCGGCACGCCCTGGGCCTGCCACATGACATCGCCGTTTGCATTGATCCTTTGCGCCGAGATGCCCGTCCTTAGTAAATCTATAGCCTCGAAGTAAACGGCAATAGCCCCACCGACACCATCTGTAACAATATGAGTATACCCCTTCGGGCCCGAAGTAGGCTTTACATCGATGCCGCCACCCGGCCACAGAAGCTGCCCGTCGAGACTCACTCTCTGAACCAGAAAGGTCATATCATCTATCTCCGGTCCCTGCTGATCCCATGTAATGATGATATCGTTGTTGCTGGTGAGTATGAGTTGAGGATAAAACTCGAAAAGATCCGTATTGGTAACAGCCACGCCATCGGATGTCCACTGCGTGACGCCATCCATGCTTATCCGTTGTATATAGATATCGGGGTCTCCATCGCGGCCATCCCGCCAGGCGATAACCGCACCGCCGGAACCATCCGGAACCATGCGTAGATCATACTTGTAGTCCACTACGGTGCAGACCGCTATGCCATCGGCAGTCCATTGAACGGCACCGCTTCCGTCGATCCTCTGGGCATAAATCTCGTCTTCATTCACACGGCCATCAAGCCATGCGAGTATCACCCCCCCTGCGCCATCCGAGATTATTTCATGATCTTGCTGGTCCTCGATAGCGGTGCAGACGGCAACGCCATTGGTGGTCCAAATCGAGTTGCTGTCGGCATCTATCCGCTGTGCATAGATGTCGTAACTGCCGTTGCGGTAATCCTCCCACGCGATGATCGCACCACCGAACCCGTCCGTCGTGATGCGAGGCTCATATACATCGGTAGCCAATGTACATACCACGATACCGTTTCCCGTCCATTGTGCTATACCACTCGAGTCTATCCGCTGCGCATAAATGCTTATCACACCCGAACGATCATCCTCCCACGTAATGATCGCCCCACCGTCATCATCAGGAATCATTCGAGGGTCACTTTGCCCGTTAATGAGGGTGCAGACAGCAGTGCCATTAAAGGCCCACTGTGCGTAGCCTCCATCGTTTAATCTTTGCGCAAAGATATCATAATTATAGTTACGATCATCCGCCCAGGCGATGATCGCCCCTCCCTTGCCATCGGCGATGATCTGTGGGTCTTGCTGATTTTCAACTTCAATGCACACGGGAACCCCGTCTTCAACCCACTGCGCGTTGAGAATCACGATTCCGAAGAGGAGCACAATAAAACACGCAAGAACGATGGATTTATGTTGCATGCGCATGACAAACCTCCTTCGTCGAGTGCACCTGCAATACAACAAAGAATCATCTGGGTGACCCGTAATCATAGACCTGGTAGCGGATGATGGTGCCGTTTGCACCGACCGCATGGACATCGCTGTACGATCGACCGGAAACCGAGTAAAGGTCCTCTGTCACACCTGACGGAGCCTCGTGCTCCTCCCAGTTACCGTCCCGGCGGCAATAAATGAGGGCGCCTTCCCCGACAGCGAACACGACCAGTGATTGTGACGAGCCGTAACCCCAGACACCGTAGAATGTCCGCGCAAGCCCCGCGATCGATTCTTCATTCCAGGAAGCACCGTCGTAATAGTAGATCGCCCCGTTCGTTCCGACGGCGAATGCCTGTCCCTGCGCATGAACCCATACATCCTGTAGGTTTTGATCCATCCAGGGCTCGGTTCTATTTTCCCACGTCGTACCTTCACCGTAATAGAGGTTGTTCCACGACTGGTTCAGCACCACCCATCTATCACCGGTCAAACTGCCGAATACGCCTGTGATCTCGCTCAAGCCCGTATCGATCTCGACGAGGTTCCAGTAATAAAAGTCATAATACTTACCGTTGTAACCACCCGTGCTCACCATTCCGAGGCCCAGGAAGTAGTGTTCCCCCGTATAGTGGCCCCAGATTACATTGTAGCGGGTCATCATGTAATCTTCATCCTCGGTCGTCCACATGTTTTCCCGAAACTTCAAAACCTTACCGCCGCCTGCATACCAGTCCCCACCCGCAACCCACAGTATCCCCATGCAGTTGTACCATACGCTCCGCAGTGGAATATCGTCGAATGCATGGGAGGCCAGGACCTCCCAATTCGAGAGGGGAGTTTCCTGCACGAGAACCGTCCCTGAATCACCGCAGGCATGGACGGCTTCGCCGCAACCCCACACGTCATACAGATCGACGGATACGCCGCTGGGCTCCTGGCTCCAGAAACCTTCGATTTCGAAGATACCGATCCCTGAAAATGAGCAAACCCCACAATCAGCGATAGTCAATTCGCAGGACCTCTCGCCCAGCTCCTGCGGCTCGAAGCGCACATAGCACTGGGTTCGTGCATGAGATGCGAGGGTGACGAACAGGGTATCGATTATCGTATCCGGCCCGACATCGATAAAATTGAAGTCATCGCAATCAAGTTTCAGTTCCCAGGACTTCGTTCCATCCGAACGGTTCTCCATTTCGAAATACATATCTCTTGCATTGCCGAATATCACGCTTCCGAAATCGAGAGGACAATCCGTCAGACGACAAGAGGAAGGCTCCGGACTATCGTCCTTCTCGAGCTCACAGGAGAATACGAGAATAAACACAAAAACAACAAGGAGGATGAGGCTGCTAACGGTTTTCATGTCTAGTAACTTCCCGAATAGATGATTACATGATCAAGCGTGCTCATAAGAATACTAGCATACCATGCGTTTCCGGTAATAATAGAATTTACATATACCTATGAAAATGATCGCTGAGCTGGCCATGAATACCCAGTTGTCCTGGAATGAGAAGATTCCCGTCAGTTTGAATACCGTTACGGATGCAAGGGCGGTCAGGCGAACGATCAAGTACATCATTACAACCCAGCCGGTCCACGGGCGGCCTCGTATGAGCCAATGAATGCCGATGGCGGTGAAGACGAAGTCCAGGGAAACGAACACGAATATATTATGGTTCCAGCGGTAATCCGATACAGACGAGGTCAAAACGGAGAAGAGAACAAGTACACCGGCGGTGCCGAATAGAATCCCGACGCAGATAAATGCGAGAGCCGCCGCCCGGTCGAGAATCCGGGGAAGGCGTGATGACGAGATGCGCTCCAGTCTTGAGTGGAGCCCGAGGAATACGCCAATTGCAAAACAGGCGGACAGAAAGAGATACCGGCCTCGGTACCGGCGCCCCGAATTCCGAGGCGCACCGCTTCGCTCGTATTCGATCACCGGCTCCGAGAGGAGCGGAACGACAGAGCCATCGATGGTGGTTACGGCCCAGCTCGCCGTTTGCCGAAGATTCAGGGGTAGATACATGCTCTCCCAACTCCCGACCTCCCGGTCATGATTCGGGCCGATCAGGATGTCGAGCACGAGCTGCCAGAGGAGGCTACCGGAGGTGTACCCCAGCAAATAGTCGCGGTACCGGCGGCCGGGTACACCTTCGGCGGCGGCCTGCCGGAGTGAGCCGCCGGTGATATCATCCAGGAGATCCCGCAGCCGTGTCGAGCAATTGTGAAGGAGCTGATCATAGACGTACTCCCTGTTCTCCGGGAGTGCTTCCTGTCTAAGATGCAATATCAAGCGCCTCTCCTGTTCTCCGGTAAGGTTTATACGCTGGCGGACTATGGTACGATTGCGATCGCGGTATGTTGATACGACCTCGCTCCACGGACGCTCGGCGAGATAGAAACGGCAGTCGCCCTGCAGGTAGTTGACGGTGAAGCTCCAATCCTTGAAGCGTGCATGTCCGTAATCGTAGAACATGTCGCTGCGTCCCTCGCCGTCCAGGACCCGGATCCCGATATGGCCAAAGATCGACCATACGACATCTCCGGGCTCCAGGGTGACGAGCTCGATTAAGCTCCCGCTCTGGCCACAAACCGCACCAGGTGAAAGAAAACACACGATCGGCAACAGGATCACGCAATAGAAGTGAAATAAAAACAAGGGTTTGCGTATGCAACGTTGGGCTGTCATGGCGTCGACCCGTAACAATGGTACGGCATTCACGGCCACTGTGCAACGAATACCATGCCGTAACGACCTGCCGTGCCCGCAAGGCATGCGCTGGGGCCGACCCGGCTATGGGCGCAGTGGCATACGGTAACGTTTTGTATCGCTGATTTCAGGGAACGAGGCCCTGCCAATTCTGGATTTTATTTCGGCCCGCGGTTATCATTGAACACGACACAGTAGTAGTGGACAAGGCACGGTAACGGCCGCCACCCCGGCATGAGCATACGGAATCGCATGAAATCACTCCTAAACCACTGGCGTTGGATGCGTATCGCACTAGTGACAATCACCTGCATCAGCTACTGCGAGCTGCGCACAGCCTTGGTACCCCGATCAAGGAAGTTCCATCTCTATACGGAGTTGATGCGCTTCTGGGGTTCGTGGTTTCTGCTCGGCAATCGATACACGATTGAAGGGACCGGCAACATCCCACGGAATGATGCAGTCGTCTTTGCTTCCAACCATCAGAGCATCTTCGATATTCCGCTTTTTCATGCTCTCCTGCCTGCGCCGTTCCGATGGATGAGCAGGGAAGATCTTTTCTCATGGCCTTTCATCGGAAGAGCGCTTCGAAGCATGAAGGGGATCCCTGTCTACCGCGACAGCCACGCCCGTAACCGCCTCGCCTGGGAGCAAGGGATAGATACGTTGAAAAATGGGCACAGCATCGTCATCTTCCCGGAGGGTACCTGGGGCGATCGGGAGGGCCGGATGCGCCCGTTTAAAAAGGGGATCCTACGGATATCGCGGGAGGCGGGTGTTCCCGTCGTCCCCGTGACGATCGTCGGCAGCAACGAGGTCAATCCTCCCTTTACAAGGAAGATCCACCCGGGTGCAATCCGCATGATCGTTCATCCGGCGATGGGACCGGACACCTGGGAGGGAGTCCAGGATGAGGACTGGCTCGAAGAATTGCGCACATGCATAGCCCGGCCCCTGAAGCATGGAACCGACCCGGCTGACGCAATATAGTGTTTGAAGCACCAGCGCGTGCCGGCGAATATCGGCTGGAACCGTACGTCTCCTCTCGATCAGACTTCGGTTGTGATACGAGCATGAACAAAGGAGCATAAGATGCACCTCTCGATACGCGAGGAGCTTCGAGCGCTGTTACAGTATGTCAGAAGGAACGGACGTGAGATACTGATAGTATGTCTTGCGACCCTCTACCTCGTTCTGTACCGGTATCATCGTTTCGAACCCGGATGGCAGCGTCATCTTGTCTTTCTCACGGCCCTCCCCGCTTTGACGATCACGGTCATTCTTAGAGAGAACATTCTCAATTTCGGCCTGAAGGCCGGTAATTGTAAACTCTGGATAAAACATGTCGTGATTGTATGCATAGTATGTACGGGATTCATATATGCCGCGTCCCGACTGCCGGCGGTTCATCTGTATTACACCCAAAGCAAAGCAAATTTTTTTAATTATATCCTGGAGAGGATAATAATAATATTCTCCATCGAGTTCTTCTTCCGAGGCTTTCTCCTCTTCGGAGTCAAGAAGCAGTTTAAAGAAGGTGCCATACTGATCCAAATGATCCCATTCGCAATCCTTCACATCGGAAAACCTGAGATCGAAACGATAGGATGCATCCTCTCGGGTACGTATCTCGGTTACCTGGCATACAGAACGAATTCCTTGTGGCCCGCTTTTTTGATCCATCTCTACGCAAACGTACTCAATAAAATCATACATACGCTATGAGGAGAACCGTGGAGTATTAGCGGAGGGTGAATTCGCGGAGGCAGGTCTCGGCGACATTTTTTTATTGTAATGCAATCGATCAATACCCTGCAGCGAGTGCATCGGGACTTCTCCGGTCTGCTGCTCCATAGAAGAGTTTATTGGTACGATCAATGTGTATGCACATCGCCGGACCGAATGTCCAATTGAAATCCTTCACTTTATAACCCATTGACGTATATTCTTTCCTGGCTTCTTTCGTTGTCACCCCTCCTTTCTGAAAACAAGTCTCGTCCGGAGACCAGCCGTGGAATATCCTCGGAGCGTCCACTGCCTCTGCTATGTCCATCTTGAAATCAATAAGATTGAGTATGATCTGAACGTTTGTCGCAATGATGGTCGTTCCACCGGGATTCCCGATAACCCAGACCGGTTTGCCGTCTTTTGCTACGATAGTCGGGGTCATACTTGACAACGGCCTTTTCCCCGGCTCGATCAAATTCGCTTTCCCGAAACCGCCTTCCCTGACGGTAGAGTTGAAATCGGGCATTTAATTATTCAAGACGATGCCTGTTCCTTCAGCGACAAGATAGGCCCCGAAATCCCCGTTCAACGTATAGGTTATAGAAACGGCGTTCCCCCCCGAATCAACTACAGAGAAGTGCGTGGTTTCCCTGCTTCCGTGGGATTTCAATGTGTTTTCCAACTCTTTACTCTTGGAAGCGTGCTCGAGATCGATAGTCGTTCTCAAGAAGCCCGCATATTCCTTCGATTTCAAACGTTCTTCCGGAATATCCGAATTGAAATCCGGGTCGCCCAGATGCAGCGCTCGATCCCAATATGCCCTGCGCATTGCCTCAGCGAGCACATGCAAATAAAGGGCGGAATTGTGTCCCTTCTCCTCTACGTTGTAGCCCTCTAATATGTTTAGTATCTCAGTCTGTGTGATTCCGCCGGAGCTCGGAAGGGGCATTGCATAGATATCATACCCACGGTACGTGCTATGTTCGGCTTCTCGTTCGATTGCTCTATAGTTTTTCAGATCCTCCACTGTTATCAAGCCACCATGTTCTTTCATGCTGGCAGCAATCAGCTCGGCAGTCTGGCCTGTATAAAATTCACCCTCCCCATGCTCCTGTATCCTTTTTAATGTTTCGGCAAGATCGGGTTGCCTCCAGATTTCACCGGCTTCGTATACTTTCTTGTTCTCCTTTAGAAAAAACTTGGTAGATGAAGTATATTTTAAAAAATACTTCCTCGAATCCTTCATCTCATTGTGCAACCGTTCGCTGACAGGGAACCCTTTCACCGCTAATTCCACAGCCGGCTCGATTAAATCCGACCAGGGCAAACGGCCGAATTTTCTGTGCGCCAAAGCAAGCCCGGCTACCGTTCCGGGAATACCGACTGATACTGGGCTGTCGGTTATATGGAGACCCTTGATGTGTGATTTTTTGTATCCCGTTCCTTTTTCATTCAAGAACATCTTTTGAGTGGCGGCTGCCGGAGCTTGAGTTCGAAAGTCAATTGCCGATACGACGCCGTCATTTCCATAATAGAGCAGGAATCCTTCACCCCCTATGTTTCCGCATGATGGATATGTCACTGCCATAGCAAATGCAGTCGCTATCGCCGCATCGATCGCATTACCGCCCTTCTTTAAAATCTCGAGACCAGCTTTTGAGGCTAACCGGTCGGTACTGACAACCATACCGTTCCGGGCAACAGCCGGATCTACAGCCTGACCGAATAGCGCAGAGCTATGGAGTAGTATTATAATCAGAACCAGCACCATATATTTGACTCTAGAGGCTCTCATTGTTTTTCCTCTCTGTTTTGGGTGCCTGTCCAATAGTGTAGAGATCCACTCATTCGAATTATCATCTCGAGATAATGTATATTACGAGCATTACCTGGCTGTGTTACTTCAATTTTATCATATGCGAATTGGACATGCTCTGAAGCGAAGCGAAAGATGTTACTTGAGGTAGGACATTTAAAATTAATTCCAGATTAGCACTAATCGTAAGGTAATCGAATAACTATGCAAAAAGTGTCGAAGATAGTTCGAATTTTTGTGCTGCTTGAAGCACAAGTGCTAAAATGACAAAGAGGTTTGGCACGACGAATGCATCGGTCCCGGGGGAAGGTGCGGTCCACACCGATTGAACAATACTGATGATGGCGAGAATGGAATGGCAAGAAGAACTGCAGCGCAGCATCTGCGATGTCGAACGGCTCAAAGATCTTATGAGCCTATCGCGAAGACAGGAGGCCCACCTGAAACAGATAATCAAGCGGCATCCGATGAGAATAACACGCTACTATGCCTCACTGATAGACTGGACCAATCCATCCGATCCGCTCATGAGAATGGTTGTGCCCGATACCGGTGAAATGAACCTGTCGGGCTCCTACGTCACGAGCGGCGAGAGTCTCAGCACGAAAATGCGGGGGCTCCAGCACAAATACAGGGAGACGGCCCTGATCCTGGCCACCAGCCGGTGTCCGCAATACTGCCGCCACTGTTTCAGGAAACGCCTGGTAGGTCTGCCGACTGAGGAAGTGTTACAACGGTTTGCGGATGCGGCGCGCTACATTGAGCAACACAGGGAGATCAACAATGTACTCATCAGCGGCGGGGATCCATTGATGCTGTCCACTGCCATTCTCCGAAATTTTTTAAATAAACTCCTGGGCATCCCGCATCTCGCATACGTTCGAATAGGAACGAGATCCCCTGTCAGCTTTCCTGACAGGATTCTCAAGGACGGCAGCCTGGTGGAGCTTCTCAGGAAACACACATCAATGTGGAAACGTTTGTATGTCGTCACCCAGTACAATCATCCGGCGGAGATAACGGAACCTTCCGTTGCGGCGGTCAACAAGCTCAGAGACGCGGGGACGGCCATCATCAATCAGACGGTGCTACTCCGGGGCGTGAATGACGATCCGGATACCCTGGCCGATCTCCTTCACAAACTGACGAAGATCGGTGTCTGTCCGTACTATGTATTTCAGTGCAGGTCCGTAAAGAGGGTGAAGAGGCGGTTCCAGATTCCGCTTGCGGAAGGTTACCGGATCGTTGAGAAAACGAAATCGATGCTCGATGGGCCGAGCAAGAGGTTCCGATATGTGATGTCTCACCGCAATGGCAAGATCGAGATTATCGGGATCATGGGGAATGAAATCTATTTCAAGTATCATCAGGCTCGCGATCCCAAGAATATCGGCAGGTTCTTCAAACGCAAGTTGGTTCCCGACGCCGGCTGGCTGGATGATCTGAAACAAACACCTGTATCTGCGGACGGAGTAGTATCGTAATGACAATAAAACTCAAATTCTTACACCATTTCCGGACGACAACCTGTTTGCGAGGTGAATGCGATTGAAGGTGGCGGTAGTCTATAATCCGGATGCAAAGGGTATCATTAACGTCTTCGGCATTCAGAATAGGGAATGGTATCCGAAAGAGACGATCCAAAAGGCAGTCCGGGCACTCGAGAAGGGAGGACATGAGGTCGAGTTGATTCCCGGAGACAGGTTTCTGCTCACCAAGCTCAAGAAGTTTCTCCCCAATCTATCCAAGCGGCGGGCAAATGGCATCGTATTGAATATGGCTCTTGGCATTCAGGGTAAGTGCCGGTATACGCATGTGCCAGCGATACTGGAGGCGGCCGGGATTCCCTACACGGGCTCGAGCCCCATGGGGCACATTCTGGCCCTCGACAAGGTCATCGCCAAGCAGGTATTCATAGCATCGGGACTCCCCACCCCCAATCACCAGGTCTTCTCGAATCCCGATCAGAGACTGATGTACCTCCAGTTTCCACTGATCGTAAAACCCCGGGGTGAGGCAGCGAGCTTCGGCCTCAGAATCGCAAGGGATGAGGAAGAGCTGAAAGTAGCCGTAGATAGAATCCTCATGAACTATAAGCAAACCGCCCTGGTTGAGGAATTCATCAATGGCCGCGAGATCAGTGTAGGTATTCTGGGCAACAATCCGCCCGAGGCGCTGCCCGTGCTCGAGCTGATCCTGGAAAAATTCAACGACGGCATCTATTCCCATGAAGCGAAGTTTGCCAAGTCCGCACGGAAGAGCGCCGAGAAGGTGTGCCCTGCGGATCTGCCGCCCGAGACCACCGCCCTTCTCCAAGATCTGGCTGTTCAGGCTTTCGAGTCACTCAATATCTACGACTTCGCTCGGGTAGATTTCAGGCTCGACAGGTACAACAGACCCTTCATACTCGAGGTCAACTCCATGGCCAGCCTCAATCCGAATTCGTCGTTCGTGCATGAGGCGTCAAAAGCCGGCTACAGTTACGCACGCCTCATAAACCGGATCGTTGAAGTCGCCTGCGAGCGATACGCAGCGGAAGAACCCGACTATTTCAACAACGAGCATCAAGCCACTACCGAACATAAGAAGGGTGCAAAGAAAAACAATAAACGGGTGAAAGTCGAGCCGAAGGAATAAATCATGTCGACTGTGAATGATCCGAAATCCCCCATGTACGTTCCCGAAGAGAACAGGGAGATCGCCCGTGAGCGGGCCCGGGAACATGTGAAGCTGATATCCGGCTATCTCGACGTGCGCGATCGGATTCCGACCGGTACGAAGGAATGGAAGAGAATAAGCGAGAACAGGAGCCGGATACTGGAAATTCTCGGTGGTGGTGCTGACGATTGGAACGACTACCGGTGGCATTTCGGGCACGCCATAAGCGATACGGAAACGCTTTCAAAGATAATCCGGCTCTCCCCGCAGGAGATCGAGGAGATCGAGAAAACTTCGACCCGTTACCGCTGGCAGGTCTCACCGTACTATGCGAGCCTCATGCATCCGGAAGACCGAAACTGCCCCATTTTCAAACAATCCATACCGACAATACAGGAGTACATCAGCGAGGATGCCGAGGATCACTATGCCATAGTCTATAATTCGCCTGCTCCACTTGTCACCCGGCTCTATGCCGACCGCATCATCATCAATGTCACCAATATGTGTGCCATGTTCTGCCGCCACTGCCTGCGCAAGAAAGACATTTCCCAGAAGGATATGATCTATCCCAGGGAGGATGTCGAGGCAGCCCTCCGGTATGTCGCCCAATGCCCCGAGATCAGAGATGTGCTCCTCACAGGCGGTGATGCCCTGGTACTCTCCGACGACTACATCGACTGGATTCTCGGCGAACTGGATACAATCGATCATGTAGAGATCAAACGGCTGGGATCCCGCATGATCGCAACCCTCCCCCAGCGGGTGACGCCGGAGCTATGCGATGTACTCGCCCGCCACAAGCCAGTCTATCTCAATACTCAGTTCAATCATCCGCTCGAGATCACGCCGGACTCCGAAGGCGCCGTCGACCGCCTGATCGAGGCGGGCGTCCTCGTCGGAAATCAATCGGTTCTCCTAAGGGGGATCAACAACGATGTGCACGTTATGAAGAAGCTCGTTCATGAACTCCTCAGAATCAGGGTGAGACCGTACTACATCTTCAACTGTAAGAAACTAGAAGGAATACGGCATTTCAGGGCACCCGTCGCTGATGGGCTCAACATCATGGAGAATCTGCGCGGCCACACGTCGGGGCTCGCCGTACCCACATTCATTATCACCGCACCCGAAGGCAAGGGTAAAACGCCCATGGCACCCACATATCTCCTCAACTACAACCGGAACGGCAAGCTGATCTTCAGGACGTGGGCCGGATATGTATGCGAATACGAGGACGAGCTTCTCGACTGGCGGCCGTGACCGGGATGCAAACGCATGGATCCATCCTCGAAAGACCGGATTGTATCATTTGTGAAAGAGCACGCAGAGGAGCAGCTGGAGTTTGTTACGGCCCTCTGTAACGAGAACAGCTATACCTACAATCCCGAAGGAACAAACCGGGCGGCCGAAATGGTGCTCGATACCGCTGGCGGCCTCTTCCCGCATCACGAGGTCATCGATGAGACCGAAGTGGGAAATCACCACATACTGCGAAGCAGAACCGGCTCCAAGGCGATATATCTCCTGGGTCATCTGGATACCGTCTTCCCTCCCGACCACCCTTTCCAGACATGCACAGCAGAGGGTGATTGGCTTACGGGACCCGGCACCGGTGACATGAAAGGCGGGCTCGCGGTACTCGTGTACGCGCTCAAAGCCTTACAGGAATGCGGCGCCATGGACCGTCTCGATATAACACTGATTCTCGGCACCGATGAGGAGATCGGTTCGGCGATGTCTCACACACTCTACAAGCGGGAACGGAAAAAAGCGATCGCCTGCCTGACCGCAGAATGTGCAGGCCCCAACGGTGAGGTCGTGGTATCCCGTAACGGGAAAGCCGGTGTGCGCCTGGACTGCGACGGCGAGGAATGCCATGTCGGGAACGTCTCTGGCGAAAAGACCAGCGCCGTTCTCGAGATGGCCCACAAGATCATCGCGCTCGAATCACTCAACGACTACCATCCGGAGGTTACCGTCAATGTGGGATCCGTGGAAGGAGGGCTCGGGCCGAGCACCGTGCCCGGCCATGCGAGCTGCCTTGTCGATCTGCGGTGGCGGGATGAAAAGCACTACGATGATCTGCTCGAGAAGGTTCACGGTTTCGCACGTGACACGCTGCTACCGCTCTCCAGATGCCGGCTCACCGTCCTGAACCATAGGCCGGCGATGCCATTGCATGAGGGGACCGAAAGGATGTTTGATGCCCTCGAGCGGACGGCCGGTCTCCTCGGTATCACTATCGGAAGGGAGCACCGGCGTGGAACCTCCGATGCGAACTATTTCGGATCATCCGGCGTACCCACACTCGACGGCTTCGGCCCCGTCTGTGAGGGAGACCACACGCCGAGAGAGCGGATCCTCATCCCGAGCCTCGCCGAGAGAACCACACTGCTCACACTCTTTCTTGCCAACCACGGATCGAAGCTTTCAACGGGCGGAAAGTAGGAAAGGTGTATCGGCTACTCGATATGAGCGAGAACACCTAACTCCGGGGCACGTCAGGATTCTCTTCCGTTCTCGTGCGTTCGAATATCGTATAGACCACCGGAATGAGGACCAGGGTGATCAATGTCGAGCTGAGCAAGCCGCCGATCACGACCCGCGCCAGCGGCGCCTGTGCTTCTCCCCCCTCGCCGAAGCCGATGGCGAGCGGTAGCAGGCCGAGTGCGGTGGTCATGCTCGTCATGAGAATGGGACGCAGCCGATGGGAACCCGCACGCCGGACCGCCTCGATGAGTCCCATGCCGCCGTCGCGGCGTAGCTGGTTCGTGTGATGGACAAGCAGGATGGCGTTGTTCACGACGATTCCCGTCAGGATGATGCAGCCGATGAAGGCTTGCATGCTGAAGATCGTACCGGTGATTATCATGGTCAGCACGACGCCGATGATCGCCATGGGGATGGAGAAGAGGACCACAAACGGATCCCGGAACGATTCGAACTGCCCCGCCATCACCATGTAGACGAGGAAGATTGCCAGAATGAGACCCAGGAGCAGCTCCCTGAACGCTTTCTGCTGTTCCTCGTAATCACCGCCGAACAGTATGGCGAAATCCTTAGGGACCGGTATAAAGCGAAACTGTTTACGGATTTCTTCGATCACCGTTCCCATATCCGTCCCGGTGAAATTCGCTTCGATCGTGATGATACGCTCCTGATCCTTACGTTCGATACGGACCGGTCCCTCCTCCCGCACCGTTTGCACGACGTTGCGCAGCACGACCGGTGCCCCGCGGTTATTGATCACGGTCAGGTCGAGTAACTCATCGAGGTCCCTGCGATCCTCCTCGCTCAGCCGCACGACTATGGGATACTGTTTACCCCCCTCACGGTAAAATGTCGCCCGCTTTCCGCCGACCGCCGTTTCGAGCGCATCCCCGATGCGCGACACTCCCAGGTCGAGGTCAGCCGCTTTCTTTCTATCGATCCGGATGATCTGTTCGGGACTGCCCTCCTCCCTGCTGATCCTCGTGTCTGTGATGCTTGGAATCGACCTAATCGCCTCATCGACCCGTTGGGCGAGCATGTGAGCGGTCTCCAGATCGTACCCGCGGATCTCCACGTTGATAGCACTCTCCGACGAAGCGCCCATTCGAAGAATGAACAGCCCCTGCCCGGCACGGGTCCGGCAGGTCACGCCAGGAAGCTTGCCGAGCACCGTCCGTAGATCATTGGCGATCTGCTCGCTGCTGCGGCGCCGCTCGCGCCGGGGGACCAGGCTTATCCGTATCTCAGCCGTGTGGCCTCCACGGGCACGCCACCCGCCGCTGCCGATGTAGGACAGCACAGACATCGCTTCGGGCACATTTGACTCAACGATCTCCTCAACCGCACGCGCCGTCTGGTCCACAACATTCAGCTTGGTGCCAACCGCCATCTCGAGGCTGATCCGCACTTCCCCCTCATCGGTGGCGGGCATTAGCTCCACTCCGACAAACCTGATCAGTATGAGCGAAGCGATCAGCAATCCGACAACCGTTATGATCACCGTTTTCTTGTGGCCGAGCGCCGATGCCAGAAGCCGGGAGTATCGCACCTCGATGCGCCGAAACACATCCTCGCTCCAGGCATAGATCCGGTGTACGGTGCTCTCGTTCTTGTAATGTTCCGAAGTCTGGAACCTGAGGAACCGTGAGGCCAGCATCGGTATCAAGGTGAGTGCGACAATAAGGGAGCAGAGCAGCGCGAAACTCACCACGTAGGCCATCTGACGGAACATGATCCCGGACATACCACGGACGAAGATCACCGGAATGAACACGGCGAGTGTGGTCAGCGTGCTGGCCAGGATCGCCGACCAGACCTCGGATGTGCCACCCAGAGCGCTCTGCACGTAGGATTCCCCGGTCTCTCGATGCCGGTAGATATTCTCCAGCACAACGATTGCATTGTCTACGAGCATCCCGATTCCGAGGGCCAGACCACCGAATGTTATGATGTTGAGTGTAAAACCCCCGAAATACATCAGCCCGAATGTAGCAATGATCGAGATGGGTATGGCTGTTGCGATAATCAGCGTACTGGAGACGTTGCGTAGAAAGAGAAACAGAATTATGATGGCCAGTATGCCTCCCAACATTATGGCATAGCCCATGTTGCTGATCGATCGCTTGATGTACCTGGAAGTGTCCATGAGGGCAATCAAACGGAGCTGCGGTATGTCCCGGTTGATCCGTTCCATTTCGGCCTGAACCCCTCGGGCGACATTCACCGTATTCGCCCCGGATTGCTTTCTGACCGAGATGCGCAGCCCGGGATTCCCGTTGATACGTACGACCTGACGGACTTCCTCCCATGAATCCAACACGTCCGCCACATCCCTGATCTGAATCGGGGATCCTTCACGGACGGCTATGACGGTGTTGCGTATCTCCTCAAGGCTGCGGTACTCGCCCTGAGTGCGAACCAGCACCTCTAGATTACCCCGTTCGTACAGACCCGCCGGCACGTTTCGGTTCTCGCTACTTAGGGCTGCAAGTATGGCGTCGGTCGATATACCCAGTGCCTTGAGCTCGGCTGCATGTAAATCGACATGGATCTCCCTGTTCAACCCGCCACGTATATCGATCGCCGCCACACCGGGCACCCGTTCCAGCCGGTACTTGACCTGGTCCTCGACGATCTGCCGCAGATCGAGTGGATTTAGATTGCTCGAGACCCCGAGAAACATCACGGGAAATGCGGAGAGATCGAACTTGCGGATCATCGGGCGCTCTATATCCTCGGGCAACCGTGCCATGACGCGGTCGATGCGATCGCGGATATCGTTGGCGGCCACATCGAGATCGGTGCCCCATGTGAAGGCGACACGCACCCGGCTTCGCCCTTCGGTGGATGTCGATGTAATCTCTTCGACTCCCTGCACTGCAGCCAGAGCTTCCTCGATCAGGCGGGACACCGATTCCTCGATCTCTTGCGGACCAACATTGGTGTAGTCGGTGATCACGGAAATAGTAGGGAAGGTGATCTCCGGCATGAGATCGATCGACAGGCGGCTGAAGGAGACGAGACCCAGCGTTATGACAACGAGAAATATGATGGTCGTAAGGACAGGGCGGTGAACTGGTCCCTTTGCGATTATCATCGGTTGTTCTTTTCTCCTCCAGCGGTATCCGGTTCGCCAGATGCGCCCGGTGTTTCTGCCGGCAGCATAATCGGACTTCCGTCATCGAGCAGGTGCTGGCCCAGAGTCACCACACGTCCCTGGAGTAGGGGTTCCAGTATCTCGGTCACATCGGGGGTAACAATCCCGGTCGTCACGCGTTCGTAGCGGGCGACTGTCTCGCCCTCCGGGACCACGAACAAACCCGATCCCCCGCGCTCGACTACCGCCGTACTCGGCACGAGCTGTGTGTTATCCTTCTCGGCCGTCACTACTTCAATCCGGGCGAACATCCCCGGCTTCAGCATATGTAATTGGTTGCCGACTTCCACTTCCATCTCCGCCATCCGGGAGGTTTCCTGCATCATCGGTGCGATCCGTGCCACGGTGCCCGAAAAGCGTCTGTCCGGAAAAGCATCCACCAGTACCTCGACCGGTTGATCCGGTCTGATATACCTGTAATCACGCTCGGTGATCGTTGTCCTCACGATCACCGAATCGATCCTGACAACCAGCACAACAGCCATGTTGGGCGCAAGCAACGCACCCTCGTCGACGAAACGCTCGCCGATAAATCCCGCACCGGAAGCGGTTAGGCGCGTGTAGCCGAGCCGTATTCTCGAGGAGGCGAGGGCTGCCTCACGCTGCTCCACCTGGGCCAGAGCGAGTCTGTATCGCGCTTCCCGGGCTTCGTAATTGGTGAGGGCAGCCTCCAGCTCGGCAGTTGTGGCCAGCCCCCTGGCCTCAAGGGATCCCACCCGCTCCTTCTCCTGACGAGCCAGCTCAAACTGGCTGCGCGATTCGGCCAGCGACGCCTTTGCGATCTTCAGACTGGCCTCGGACTCACGCACCGCCTGCTGGTACTCTGCGTCGTCGATCCTCGCGATCAACTCACCTTCTCGAACCGGATCCCCTATCCGTTTAGTGATCTGTATGACCCTGCCGGAGACCTTCGGGGCAACGACATACCGGTTGTATGGATATACGGTACCCGTGAATTTACGGATCTCCCTGATCGGTCCGAATCGTACGGCGGCGACTTCGACGGCGACGGCGGGACGCTGGTCCCGCAACTGCCCGCCACCCGTCCCCTTCATCACCAATAGTGTCACCCTGAATGCCAGAAAGAAGATAACGAGACCGCCGATGACGATAATAAACCATCTTTTCATGCGACTGCTTTCGTGTGATAACCCGGATCAGGAGTTACGAACATCTTCGTATATATGATCTTATCTCTTTTCACCGATCTTGGCATTACGTCCGTTCCGCTGTTAAAAACAGATATCCTTAGTATAACTGTTGCTTACATGATTTGTCGCTAGAAAACTGATAGATACCGATCAGTCCACTCAGGGAGTGGCCCAAACCGCGTGGTGCTACACGCATACAGTCCGGAAGCGGTTCATGCCCCCTGATCCTCTGGACATGCGAATCGTTTGAGAACGTGCTGGGGTAAGCAGGACCTGCCTCTTGTTTTTGAGATCTACTTCCTCCTGCGCTTCGTATCGGTGTTCCTGTCCCGTGTACTCCTCTGTTTCTCCGAGCTTTCCCGTGTACTTCTCTGCTTCTCCGAGGATTTTTTCCTGGGCTTGAGAACCTCGCGCACGACCCGGGATACATGTTTTTCGACTTTTCGCTCTTCGGTCTTCGGCAAAACCATCCTTTTCAGTCCGGACTCCCTGCGTTGGGCTGTTGCCGATTGTTTCGAAACCACTCGTGGTTTGACCTTCGTCTCTTCCTCACGAATCCGTATCTTGCGCACGGCCCTCCGGGTAATCCTTTCGATCGTATTATGATCCGGGGGACGCCTGACAACTGTCCGCTGCGGCACAATGTCTCGGCGAATCGGCTTCACGATCCTGTGCCTGCCGATGTTCTCATCTGTAAAATTATCGATATCAACGATTATCCATACATTGACATCGTACGGGGCCCAGGGATCAGGCCATACGATGTTCGGTGGAGGTATTGGCGCCCAGGCCGTGTAATTTCCGAAGGTGTACCATTGGACACGTGCAGGCCACCATGTATCCCCCGGAACCCAGAACCATCCGAATCCGGGCTCATACCCCCAATAACCGTAGTGATAGACCAACCATCCGTACGGTTCGTAGGAAGTCCATGCCCATCCATCACCCGTCCAGATCCAGTGGCCATAATAAAACGGCTCCCAGCCCGAAACAACATCGGGCAGCCAGACCACACCGTACGGCGGGTAATCCACCCATTCGCCATAGGCTGACAGATATTGAACATTGTCAACGTACATCTGGTCGCCCCTGTATTGTTCGTGTATTGTTGCGGCGCAACCGGTTAGAAACAGCATAACCAAGGCAACCAATCCGAGAGGCGGCATCCACATGTTCTTCGACAACCTTTGGAATCGTTCAATGAACATGATCGACCTCCTTGTTGTTTTCCCTCTCAATTAATTAAACGTCTCAATTGCATAAAACATGCAAATATTTAAACAAAATTCTACCTGTACCCGTAAATGAGTACTTTTTTAGCTGATGATGCAGTGAAATGGAAAGAGAACGGTGACAATATGATACCTTTTCGAGGGAAATCAGATCAAGAAAGCGGCGTCCGTTGGAGATCAATATAGTGGAAACCTTCCACATAACAGAGCCGTATTCGTAATTACATTCAGAAATAAACTGAAATACACTTCTGTCAGTACAGTCATGCAAATGAGTCCCATCTTCACATCGTTTCTTTAACAAGAGGTCTCTCATGAGAAAAGTACGTGCAATCGCCATTGTTCTGTGTGCATTCGTCTTCCAGATCGCCATCGCGCAGGCTCCCGGCGAGATCAGCTACCATGACGAATCGATCATGCCCGAAGGCAAGAAGGGAGAACGGATCCGATCGATCATCAACACAACCAATTCGAACGATCCCGAACGGATACGCCGTTTCATGAATGAGGAATGCACCGAGAAATTCCGGGATTTCGCACCGATGGAACGGCACGTCTCAGTTTGGCATAGCGTGTATATAGAAACAGGCGGGCTCGATTTCCACAGCATTCGCACCTATGTTCCGGAGAGAAAAGAAGAAACCATCGTTATACTGAAAGATCGCAATTACGGGGGCTGGCATGGCCTCATCATAAAGTTCGAGGACGAGAAGAATTTTCTCGTTGCCGGGCTTAATTTCACCGGCGCCCGCACACCTACGAACGTCAAAGAGGGCGCACTCACCGAGGATCAGGTCATCACTCAGGTCAAAGAAATAATGGATCGGGTGATCCAGCGTGATGTCTTCTCGGGAGCCGTGCTCGTTGCCAAAGGCGATAAGGTTTTACTCGAGCTCACCGGTGGCGAAGCGAGCAAGCGATTCCACGTGCCGAACAAGATCGATACGAAGTTCAACCTCGGCTCGATGAATAAAATGTTCACGGCCACAGCAATCGTTCAGCTCGAGGAAAAAGGGATGCTCTCCTTCGAAGACCCGATCAATAAATATGTGGACGAATCTTGGCTTCCCAAGAAGATTACATCCAAGATCACGATCCATCACCTTCTCACCCATACGTCGGGGCTTGGCAGCTATTTCAACGAGGCCTTCATGAATGGATCGCGAACACTATACCGTGACATCGACGACTTCAAACCACTCGTAAAGGATGAAGAACCGGAGTTCGAGCCCGGCGAGCGCTGGCGCTACAGCAACACCGGCATGCTCCTGCTCGGTGTCGTGATCGAGAGCGTTACCGGAGAGAGCTACTTCGATTACATTCGAAAAAATATCTATGAAACTGCAGGAATGAAGAACAGCGACAGCTACGAGATGGACTACCCGGTGGAGAACCTCGCCATCGGTTACAGCCCGGCACCGGAAAGCGAATACGGCTGGCAGAATAATTATTTCAAGCATTCCATCAAGGGCGGACCCGCCGGCGATGGCTTCTCAACCGTCGGCGATCTGCACAGGTTTGCACTCGCCATCCTGAGTGGGAAGCTCGTTTCAAAGGAATCTCTCGAGATCATGTGGAAGGTCCAGGGGGGCGAACACTACGGTTATGGATTTGGCATCGAGGAGGGGTCCTTCGGTAAGATCGTCGGCCACAGCGGCGGTTTTGCCGGTATCAACGGAAAACTGGATATATTCGTAGACACAGGGTATATCGTGGCAGTGCTCTCAAACATCGATCACGGCGCGAGCCCCCTTGCAGACAGGATCAACGGGCTCCTAAAAAGAGTGAAATGAAAGCTTCATAAGGGTGACCGAACGTTCAGCCGATGAACCCCAGGTGCATATTTACTAGAAAACCAATATCTTAGGTGGATCAGTACAGTGGGATGAGGTCACGTATCAATTTGTTGTATTAACGTATCCCGGTTGCGCGTGCATCATCACTTCAGTAAAACCATCTTCTTCGTCTGGACGAAATCACCAGCGACGAGGCGAAGGCAGTAGATACCCGACGGTACCGTCCGGCCTTTCGTGTCGCGGCCGTACCATTGGACGAAGTGGCTTCCCATTGTCTTGACACCGTCGACGAGTGTGACGACGTGGGCGCCGGAGACGTCGTAAATGCATAGTGTGACATGCATCTTGGAAGGCAGGGAGTATCCGATCGTTGTGACGGGATTGAAGGGATTGGGATAATTCTGCTGCAGCGTGAAGACTGCTTCGGGAGTCTCCACTCCCGTTGTCGATGTCGTTGTATCGCCCCAAATAGCACGGCGCGAGTATGCGGTTCCGATCGGAATTTCGGTCCATGAATCGCCGTCTTAATATAAAACACCCGTTCCACCTATCGCGTAGACCTCGGTGCTCGATGCACCCCAGATATCGGCTCCCATCCCGTTACCAATTATTGTCCAGCCGGTGCCGTCGTAGTGATACATCACAGAACCACTTGATATGTCCCGTGCTGCGACGAATATATCCGTCCCCGATGTTCCCCAGATTGCGTCACATATGAGGCTGTCGTACCCAGGCGACTCGGGCATAGACATCTCCTCGAGCCAATACTGATGGCCGATGCAGCGTTGAACGAGCGGATCATAATTATAAACTTCGACATGCGGATCGTCTACTTGTCGACGCGTGGTCCCTGCAATATAGAAGTCATCTCCGCTGACGCCCCAGATTCCATAGATAATCTCCCTACATAACCATCCGGGATCGGGCACGCACTGATTACTCCTGATCTGCGTCCATACGTCCCCGTTGTAGTGCAGAACGATGCCGTAGAAACCGGCGGCGAATACGTCATTTGCCCCACCACCCCAAACCGCCTTCAGGGAGGTGTTCGTATCGAGCTCCATGCTCCAAACTGCCCCATTGTAGTGGTAGATCCTGCCGTCTGATGCCGACATGTTGTTGTTGCCGACTGCGAAGATATTGCTGTTCGAACTTCCCCAGATTCCAAAGAATTGGACCGACGGAATTGACATCATGCAGGTCCACTCCACTCCGTCGTGAGGCAGTCACATTCGTAACATGAGCAGAAGCTTAATCCCTTTTACGGAACTCGATCCTAGGAGGTGTATATGATTCAATGCCTACCGGGGGAATAAACGGTTTGATGACAGACAATGAGGTCAACGCAGTGTCCGATCCTTCGACACAGCACTGATCGCACCTTGAAATATATAATGTCACAAAATGGCCTATTATGCCAGAAATTATTTACTTAACAGCCTGTTAATTACATTTATATCTTATCATGTAATAACAAGTTTCTTTGTAGAGAAGGATGAGATCAAATCAATGGATGTGACTGCTATTCTCCTGACATCGAGCTGGTCATATCCTCCATGTTCTTCTGCATCTCCTCGGCCATCTTTTCACTCATCTCTTCCATCGCATCTTCCATCGTCTTCGACATACTCTCCATCATCTCCCCCATGGCACCGCCGAACATCGACATCATCGTCTGCGATACGTCGACCTTCCACTCCCGGTCCTCACGGACGAGGACCGTCGTCAGCTCGATCTTGTTCTCAACATCCCCCGAGGTGGAGCGCATGATTGTCTCGATCTGTGCGCATTCCTGTGTGATATCCACATTGCCGAATTCGATGGACACATCCTGATCTTTTGTGTCTTCATTCAATGTCAACGATTCTGCCGTCTCCTTCGTGCAGTACGATCGTGCCTTCTCAAGATCTTGGTCTTCGAGTGCATCCCAGAATTTACCAGCAACAACGATTGCCGTATCCCCACCACCGCTGCAGCCTGTGAGCATCACAAGCAGCACAGCAAATGCCATAACGAGTGCCGTCGTTCTCATTGTATCCCTCCTTTTTTGCCTACTACATTTTACCTTCCAGGATTTCTTTGAAGCCGTGAAGCTCCGCTGACGTTACCAAAAAGTAGTCGTGGTGAACTTGCGGGGGAAGCTCATGTGTGATGTCCTTGTTCAGTTCCCTTACCAGTACGGAGGTGAGTCTCAACACTTCCCCTTCGAGTTTGACACACACTCTATCGCCACCGTTGTGAATGCTCGCCTGGTACTTCTTGAGCGTCTTTCTCAGATTCTTCATCGTCTTCGAGTTGGCCGGTACGATATCGAAATCGACTACCGCCCTCTGAGCCATGGGTGCTCCAGGCGACTTGCACAGATGGAAATCCGGATACATGGAATAGATATTTTTTGCAGTGTTTATGTCCAACCCGGAAAGGGTGATCTTGCTGAAGGCGTTACCATGAGTGATCTCGGTGCCACCGAAGATCATATACGTATTTCCAAACGATCTACCACGTGAAAAATGAACGTCCATACTACTCGTTTTTACGATGACTTCATCATCGGTTATTGTGGGACCCGATTGACTACAATTCACCAGTAACAACAGAATACCAAAGATGGGAAAAACGAATTTCGTCGACTTCTTCATGCTTTTTCTACCTCCTTCTTCCAATGCGCTAAAACAAGCCAGACGCACTATGCACATATGTATGAAAGGATTCGGGAAGCAACAGGTGCATTTACTATGCCAAGGGACGGACCTGCATCTACCGGCCGTATATCACATTCTGAAAGGTGCACTTATGCTTTGAGTTGTGAATCGGATGACATCAACAGGATGGGTACCTTGAAGAAATCGAATATCTCACGTATACCAATTTTATAAATTAACCAACAATATGATATGCCGTCACTTACTCAATGGTCTCGAGGTCTACTCGTATTATCACCGCATGCCGCCGTGCCGAGTTACATAAGTATCTCAACTACAATCACTAGTTTGCCTTCATAATCCTTAATTCTGAAAATATTCCGAGCTTCATTGATCAGACTATTCCGAGTTTCTTCTTCACCTCTTCGATCTGATCGGCCGGGAAGGGCTCTCCGAGCCTGGCCAACCCTTCCTCTCTCGCCATGCATCCGATGCGCACCAACTCGGCTATCTCGTAGGCATACGGATTGAATCCATACTTATCCAGGTGAACCTGGTTGGCCAGTGCGTTCAGCAAACAGTTGGTGGAGTTCGCATCGGTATCATCGGGTTTCCTCCATCCATATTCGGCTATGGTCTTATAGATTACTTCCTCGTTGTATTCGGCGAACGCCAGCGGATTGATACTGTATGGAAAGGACTCCGCCTTATCAAAATGCCTCTGCTCCAGGAAAAACGGCCTGACGGTATCACCCAATTTTTCGGTGAGGGGCCGCAGCAGGGCCGCCTGCATGGTTTTTATCATCCGCGGATTGGTCTTGACCACGGCGGTGGCCATCGGAGCCTGACCAGGTGACATGCCGAACACGAGAAATGGAATGTCCTGATCGATGGCGATGCGGAATCCGGCGAATCGTACGAGCGAAATACAACTCGTGCATATACTGGATGCCCGTGTTAGTGCCTTCGGCGGGTATATATCATCCGACAGGGAGGTCAGTACAATACTTTTTATGCTTTCGAAACTGGGCGTCACGGTCAGATGATCCACATTGGCGTTTCGCAGTACGGCCCGGATATTCCGCTTGGCCGTATCCGACTGAAACCAGTTATCGTAAGAGTATGTAAGGATCCTCAGATCATACCGCTCCATCAGCAGGTGAAGTGTGTACGTGCTGTCCTTGCCTCCGCTATAGGCAGCCAGACAATCATAACTTCCTCTGCCCTTGTGCTCCTGAACCAGTTGCTTGAATCTTTCCTCATGTTTGCTCCTGATGGAGCGCTGCTTGTCCGTACTATCGGCGGAGGAGCAGAAGTTGCAAATCCCGTTTTCGTCAAACCGGATTCCGAGAAAATGCTCATTCAGCACACACTTCAGACATACCTGCATGGCATTATCACCTACTTCCTTCCGGTATGATCCACCTTTGCACACGCCGCTGTGAACGAGTCCACAACAGTACGGATTTGCTCAACGGATATGACCAACGGCGGCTCCACCATCAGGACCGAAGAATTACCGTACGCCGGAACAGTCAACACCCCCTGTTTGATCATCTCCTGCGCCAATTCGAGGGTAACCTTGCCACCCTGTGTCTCTATCCCGATCAGCAGGCCCAAGCCATCGGCAGATCGAAGTATATCGGGATACTCACCCACACACTGCCTGAATGCGCCCAGCAGCAACTCGCCCTTCCGTGCACACTCCTCCATTACACCACTCCCGGTGATAAACCGTATCGTCGACAGCGCGGCACGGCACGCCAGTACATTCCCCGCATAGGATGAGGCGGACATCGGAAAACTCATGCCAAACCGCTTCCATAGAGATTCCTTTGCAACCACGGCTCCGATCGGTACGAGTCCGCCTCCCAAGGATTTGCCCAGCACAAGTATATCAGGAACGATACCGAAGTGTTCGCATGCAAACATGCGGCCTGTTTTACCGATACCCGTCTTTATTTCATCCAGAATCAGGATGAGGTTGTGCCGGTCGCACAGGTTGCGAACCTCCTGGAGGTATCCATCCGGCGGCACGACCACTCCCGCCTCGTGTTGAACCGGCTCGATCATAACGGCTGCGGTTTCCTCCGTTATCGACCGTTCCAGGGCTTCGGCATCGCCGAACGGTACGTTGATAAAACCCGGCAGAAGCGGGCGAAAGGATCTGTTGAAGGAAGGAATGCCCGAGGCCGAAAGCGCACCGAACGTATGACCGAAAAACGACCTCTGTGCCGTAATGATTGTTTTCCCGCCCCTGTGAAGCCTCACCAACTTGATGGCGCAATCTATGGCCTCGGAGCCGCTATTCAGAATAAAGGAACACGTAAGCGCACCGGGAGCGATCTCCTCGATACACTCGGCAGCCCTGACCTGCACTTCGGTGATAAATGGTTTTGTGAACAGTTGTTGCTCTCGCAACTGATCGGTAAGGGCCTGGACGATTTCCGGATTATTGTGACCAACGTTGAATAAACCGTAACCCCCGATACAGTCTATGAAGGTCCTGCCCTGCGAGTCGGTGATCGTGGCACCCTGGGCTCTCGCAGCCACGTTGCCCAATCCTAATTTGGCCAGGAAAGAGGGGTAGGAAGGATTAATCAAGCGCCCGTAGGATTCGAATAGCTCTCTGTCATCGGATGATTCGGTTTTCTTGCCCATGAAACCTTCGAATATCCTTCTCTTCACATCACCGACACAGCTACAAGACGATATCTATAGTTGTGCTCCCTTCGACTTCAAAGCGACACGGTACAGATACCAACCCAGCCCGCAGAAGATAAGAGCCGAGATCACCTGGCCCACCCAGGCTGGAGAATAGGGGATCTCGAGAAACTTGGGTGTTCGGGCTATGATCACGGCGATGATAGCGATCACAACACCGAGCAGCCCTTCACCGGCGATCAGACCGGAACCCAGCAGAATGCCGTCATCTCCGGCCAGGTCGACATCCTCCCTGCCTCTCTTGGATCGTGCATCCACCATGTGGCGAATGACTCCGCCGATAAAAACCGGTGTCATGGTATGGAGCGGAAGATAGACGCCGACGGCAAAGGGCAACGGGGGAATTCTGAACAGCATTATGACAATAGAGAACGCCGCCCCGATTCCTACGAGGTCCCACCTGAGGTTTCCATCCAGCACACCATCCAAGACGGTTTTCATCAAGGTGGCCTGGGGTGCGGGTAGTTGCTCCGTTCCGAATCCGTATGCCTTCCCCAGATAGAAAACGGCGAGACATACGAAAAACGCCGATCCCAGGGCTCCGATGATCTCGCTGATCTGCTGTTTTCTCGGTGTGGCGCCGACGATGAAGCCGGTCTTCAGATCCTGCGAGATATCCCCGGCTATCGAGGCCGAGATGCACACGATCGTCCCGATCGTGAGCGCCGTTATCTTACCCGTCAGATCCGTCCAGCCGAGAAACTTGAAGATCAATCCCGTCCCGAGCAGTGTGACGATGGCCATCCCGGAGGTCGGATTGGAGGAGACACCGATCATCCCCACGATCCGTGAGGAGACGGTCACGAAACAGAAGGCGAAGATGGCGATCGCGACGGCGCTGCACAGCCGCATAAGGATGTGTGTGTTGTTTCCAATGATGCCGGGGATGAACGTTACCACCAGGACCACCAGGGCCACGCCGAGGATCACATATTTGATCGAGAGATCCCGTTCCGTGCGAAGCCTGCCCGCATCGAGTGATGCCGCACTGGAACGCAATTCCTTCACGCCGATCTTCAGCGAGTTCACCATCGTCGGGATCGACTTGGCCACGGTTATGAGCCCCGCCGCCGCCACCGCACCGGCGCCGATGATGCGGATGTACCCGTCCCAGATCTGCTGGGCCGAGAGCCCGCCGATGGTGGTGATTGAGGCATCGAGTCCCTTGGATTGGAGATAGATCAGTGTATTCGGCCAGATCTCCTTATCACCGAATTTCCATGCGATGAATGGAATGATCAGCACCCATGAGATCAATCCTCCACCCACCATGATGGCCCCGATGCGCCTGCCGAGTATGTATCCGACACCGAGCAGAGCCGGTGTGGTGGAAACACCGACAACCGCTTTTCTTAACAGGGGAAGCTTCATCTGGACCTTCGACGGCCAGATGTAGAGGAACGAAATCAAGCTCGTGTAGAGGGCGCCGATACCGAGTCCCTTGAAGACGCTTTTGGCCGAGGCGCCGCCACCGCCCGTTGCCGCAATCAGCACCTCCGCGCTCGCCGTTCCCTCCGGATACGGTAGGGTATGGTGCTCCTTGACGATCAGGAAGTTCCTCAGGGGAATCATGAAGAGAACGCCCAGCAGACCTCCACACATGGCCAGTAGTGTTATCTGCAACAGCGGTGCATCGTAATTCCAGAGGTACAGGGCGGGTATCGTGAAGATCAATCCGGAGGCCAGTGACGAGCTGGCCGAGCCGGCGGTCTGGGAGATATTGCATTCCAGGATGGAGGGTTTCCCGAATAGAGGGGTCAGGATGGTGAGGATTGCCACCGAGACAACCGCCAGGGGGATGGCTGTGCTGATGGTCAGTCCCACGCGCAATCCGAGATAGGCATTCGCACTGCCGAAAACCGCTCCCAGCAGCACGCCCAGGATCACCGTTTTGGGATTGAAGTCCTTTAATGTAGTTTCAGCCGGCACATACGGTGTGTGTTCATTCAATATTCACGATCTCCTTTCGTCGGAATGGCGCTCACAATAGCAAATTTTATAACACCCCATAAAAAAAGGGATTCAAGGCCAAGATCCACGATAACACAGCTTTTCAATCATATACCATCGATTTATGCATGGCTATTTATAAAACCCGTCCAGGTCAGCAGGGTTGCGCTTCGATTAGATCATGGTGCAGCACGGCCCCTTTCATTTCATTCCCCAGAGCCCCCTGCGCCTCGGAGCCGAGATCGCACCCTGAAACAGCAACAGAACGTTACGCCCGTAAAAATTATTTTACCTTTAACATCACATTGATATATAATAAGATAAAAGAAAACAAGTTGTTGTTTGTAAAAAATATTTGACATACTGAGGCTCAGTGTAAATATTTATTTCAGGAGCATATGGCGTATCTAGCACCATAGCGTCGAGTTACATAGAAGTATATGGATATCTCTATTTGGAACAACCCTTGCGGTATGTGGCCTGTGTCAGCGCAATGAGTGCTGGCATGACGAGCCCGCTAAAGTTCGCTTCCTAAAGGAGGTGATGCTCGAAGCCAAGTCCCTAAGTAACCGCAAGGACCGGGGAAACCGATGGGAGAGTTAGATTCTTTATGTGGCTTGAAGGTCTCGAACTGAAGGTTCCTGTATAATCCATTGTGCTGCTCGTCCTCTGAAAGATTATACAGGGCCTGAAGGAGGGGGAGCCGAGCTGGAAGGACACGTAGAGAATCTCGGAATGCATAGTCAATATCCGCATGGGTATGATATAATAAAGGTTTCCGGGGACTGGCCCGGGAGAGCGGCATGGCCTTGTATGCCGCTCATCACCTCCATTTCAGGGAGAGCTGCACGCAGAGGGGCCTCCCGCCAGGACAGCATCACCAGCCCACCGCAGTACGAGACGTCATATCGTATACAGTACGATGTCACAGCATGCGATCGGATTATCGGCGGCGGCAGTGTCGGGGAACGACACTTCCCGCCTGAAATTAGTTGTGAAACGGATCCTCGGGATCGATTGGTATGGGCACTGCGTTTTCACCTCCAACCGGAGAGACATCAAGAAGCATACCCGGCGAGGTGGGGCGGGTGCCGAAAGAGAGATGATATCCAATCCGTTGATTTGGAAATGGCTTCGGCGAAACGACCCGATGAGAGGGTAACGGTTGGATCGTCCTTCCTGTTCACCAGTGGTTACAACATGTGTTCACACATCTGCAAACCGTCCGGTACCAAGAGAGGAGTGGTCACCAATGCTTGACGGAAATAAGGAGCGGAGGGGAGATACGCCGAAGAAGCCAAGGAGCGCTGCGGAGATCTTCGCCGAGGCCGAAGCCGATCTCCAGGTAGCTGAAAGGTCAGAGGCCGTAAAGCGGAGCGAGTCCCTCGCCGGGCAGCTCGAGAAGGCGGAGCACCGCCTCGAAAAGCTCGAGATGCTGACCAACATCACCCGCTCCCTCAACTCCACACTCAACCTCAACGAGCTGCTGGCCCGGATCATCGACTCCGTTATAAAGCTCGCCGACACGGATCGGGGATTTCTGATGCTGGCAGACCGGAACGGTGAACTCGAGTTCCGGATCGCCCGTGACCGCAAAGAGAACACTCTCGAGGAGAACGACTTCACCGTAAGCCGCAGTATCGTTAATGACGTCGCCCGCAGGGGCGAGCCGCTCTTCATCCCAAACGCCCTCGAGAACGGCCGCTTCAAGGACCAGAAGAGCGTGCTGGACCTTCAGCTCCGCACCGCCGTATGCGTGCCGCTCATCAGCGATATGGACGTGATCGGTGTAATCTACACCGATGCGAGTCGCCTGACGCAGGAGCTCACAACGGACGACATCTCGATCATCGCCGCCTTCGCCTCCCAGGCGGCCATCGCCATCGAGAACGCCCGGCTACACGGCGAGCTCATTCTCAGCAGGGAGAACCTCACACGGGAGAACATCGAGCTCAAGCAAGAGCTCTCCGAGAAGTACGAGTTCTCAGGGATCATCGGCAAGAGCAAGGCGATGCAGGAGATCTTCGCCATGATCATGAAGATCGCACCCCTCCAGTCGACTGTGCTTATTCAGGGGGAGAACGGTACCGGCAAGGAGCTCATCGCCAATGCGATCCACTATCAAAGCCCGCGCAAGGACAAGAAGATGGTCGCCATAAACTGCGGCGCCATGCCCGAGCAGCTCTTCGAGAGCGAGCTCTTCGGCCACAGGAAGGGCTCGTTCACCGGGGCGACGAGCGACAAGGCGGGGCTCATGGAGACCGCGAGCGGGGGTACGATTTTCCTCGATGAGATCGGCGAGACGCCCGCCTCACTACAGGTAAAACTGTTGCGGGCCCTCCAGGAGGGTGAGATCCGCCGTGTAGGTGATAATGTGATACGGGAGGTCGATGTGCGAGTTATCGCCGCCACGAACAAGGAGCTCATCGACCTGGTGAAAGCCGGGCGATTCCGTGAGGACCTCTTCTACCGCCTCAACGTCGTACCCATTCATATCCCGCCCCTCAGGGAGCGGGCGGAGGATATCATTCCCCTCGTCGACCACTTCCTCGAGAAATTCGCACAAAAGATGGAGAAGGAGCGGGTACGGATCGTGCCGGAAGCGATGAAGCTGCTCCTGGCAAGCCCCTGGCCGGGTAACGTTCGCGAGCTCGAGAACTCTATCGAGCGGGCCCTCGCCCTCTGCGGCGAATCAATGGTGCTCACACCCGAGCACTTCCCACAGCTCGAATCCGATATCGGTATCTTCCAGCAGCTCGAACGGAAGAAGTCGCTTAAGGATAAGCTCCGGGCCATGGAGAGGAAGATCGTTATCGAGACCCTCGAAAAAACGAACTACAAGGTCACAAAGGCGGCAGAAATCCTTGATGTGACCCGCCAACATCTCCATAATAAGATCAAGCAGTACAATATTAAGATGCCCTAGACGTACTGTTACGCAAGTTTCCCGGTTTTTCGGATGGAGTTCGATGAGCCACGGCGAGGGAACGGGTATAGCGTTTTTCTATCACCCGGACTTTGCAGGGTACGATTTTGGGGCGAACCATCCCTTCAGGGGGGATCGCTTCGATAGCTTTATACGAAGCCTTGAAGAGCGTTTCCCCGATGTATTTGGAAGATTGGATCTCCGGACGCCGGAGCGGGCGAGCGACGAGCTCCTTCTTCTCGCACACACCCGCTCCTACCTCGAGCGGGTCGACTCGCTCGAGAAACGCCGCGGTTTTCTCTCGCTCGACACGCAGGTACTTCCAGGCTCCGTGGAGGCCGCCCGCCTGGTAGTCGGGGCCAGCGTGGCCGGTGCCAGGGCGGCGCTCGCGGACAGCCTCGCCGCCGGCTTCGGGGGGCTCCACCATGCCGGCCCGAACTACGGCGAGGGATTTTGCATCTTCAACGATGTAGCAGTAGCTGCCGCAACGGTGCTCGAGGACGGTCTCGAACGGGTCCTCATCCTCGATACGGACGCACACCAGGGAAACGGCACGATGGACATCTTTTACGAGGATTCCCGCGTGCTCTTCATCTCCCTCCACCAGGACCCGAGAACACTGTATCCGGGCAGAGGCTTCGTCTACGAGATCGGCGCAGGCAAGGGCAAGGGCTTTACCGCCAACATACCGATGCCGATGCTCGCCGGATGGCCCCTCTACGAGATGGCGATGGATGAGATCGTCGATCCATTGATACAAGGCTTCAAGCCGCAGCTCATCATCCGTAACGGCGGCGGCGATCCACTCTACACCGATATCCTCACGAATCTGGGGCTCGACCTCGATTCGCTCACCAGACTCAACCGACGGATCGCCGGCAGGGCAAAAGAGCTCAACGTGCCACTTTTGGATATCTTCCTGAGCGGTTACGGTCCCTATGTGACTGAGGGGTGGCTTGCGATCATACGGGGGCTCCTGGATGAGCCGATGGAGCTCAGCATTCCCGAAAAGATGAAGAGGATCTCGGGGCGCGAGCAGGCGATGATGCACGAATCGATGCGCCGGACGCTGGACGAGCTGATGCTGCTACTGAAGCCGTTTTGGAACGTGTTCCAGTAAAGATACATCGCCGGTTGCGGGGCACCTGCCGAAGAACCTAAGATACCGTCCAATCCAGGGAGGACACTCGATGGAACTCAAGATGGTACAGATCCAGAAACCGGCCGAAGTGAACATGATCCTCGGCCAGTCACACTTCATAAAGACGGTCGAGGACTTGCACGAGGCGATGGTCTCGGCGGTACCGGGCATCAAGTTCGGCCTCGCCTTCTGCGAGGCCTCGGGGGCGTGTCTCATCCGCTACTCGGGAAACGATGAAACAATGATCGAACTCGCCACAAGGAACGCCAAAGAGATCGCTGCAGGTCACTCCTTCGTCATCTTCATCCTCGACGCCTACCCGATCAACCTCCTCGGAGCCATCAAGGCTGTGCCAGAGGTATGCCGGATCTTCTGTGCAACGGCGAACGAGGTGAAGGCCGTAATCGCCGAGACGGATCAAGGACGCGGCATACTCGGTGTCGTCGACGGTGAGAAGCCCAAGGGTGTCGAGGACGACGAAGGGAAACAGTGGCGTCATGGCCTGCTCAGAAAGTTCGGGTACAAGCTGTAGTGACTCGAGAGTCAATAGATATAATGCCGTGGTAACCTGTTAAAAAATACAGATAGAAAGGTTCCCTAATAATTTGACAAGTATAATAGTGTCTTGATACTATCGTCGGCAACCAAGGTGTAGAGATGTACGCTGATATAAAAAGCACACGGAATCAGATCGTAGCCCATTTCAGGGACAACAGGCTCCTCAAGGGCTACACCCACGACTTCACACCCAAGAAGGATGTGTTTCACCTCACGGTGGAACAGGGACAAGAAACCGGCAATACCCTCGAGGTGAAAACCGCCGACTTGAAAGCCCTCTTCTTTGTAAAGACACTCGAAGGGGATAGTAGCTACGCCGAGAAAAATAGATACGAAGAGGTCGACACGTCACGCCTGATAGGAATGAAGATCAAGGTCGAATTCTACGACGGCGAGATCATCAGGGGGATAAGCCTCAACTATCAGAAGGGAAAGAAGGGGTTCTTCATCACCCCTCTCGATCCTCAGAGCAATAATGATCGTATCTTCGTAGTGGCCGATGCGATACGGAACATAACGGTCGGCGACGATGCAGAAAGATAGGCGTCCGATTGGACAATAATGAATCCACAGGTGGTGAGACCGTACAACGGTCGCGCGCCGACAGACTGTTCCTGCTGAGCTGGAAGCGGGTCCTCCTGATCATAGCCGCGTGGGTCGTGTCGATTCTTCTCCACAACGCCATTTATGGTCTCTTCATCGACTACTTTCGCAGGACCGGAGGCGATGAACCGGTATTTTTCCTTCTCGCCGTTATCGTGATCCCTCTTTATTTCATAATCTCTATCGTCTATACCGTGATCAAGAAGTTACGTTAACGCTGCGGAAAGACAACCCTCTATCCCCACCCCCATCCCCGGGGTTCTGAACGGCAGAGTGAGCGGTGAAAGAGCATGGCGGTTTCGGGTGGGACCCGCACACCGACCCGCGCCATGAACACATTCTCGCCCGCATAGCGGATCTCCTCGTCGTCGGTCTCGCAGTACCGAAAGCCGGCGCCTTCGAAGAGTTTCATCAGCATCGTGCGGTAGCGGTAGCGGTCGAGCTTGCTCGAGCGGAGATCCCAGTGCCACGAGAGCTCGCGCGAGAAGACGATCTTTTCTTCGAGAAGGGGATCCTCGAAGGCGAATTCAAAGAGACTGTGAGCGAGACCGATCGAGCGCCATGCCGTGCTGACCTCGATCGAGCCCAGCTCGAGAAGGACCGGATCGGTGAGCGCATCGGAGCTTGCAACGAGGGCGGCATTGATCTCACTCCACCTGGTACCGGTAGTTGATGAGACGATGGTGAGATAGGCAAGCAATGTCTCGTCCCTGATGGCCCCGACGACACCGCTACTCTCCTCGTTGGAGATGGCGGAGAGCACCTCCTTCGTCTTCTTCGCCTCCTCGTACCGGTAGTGAAAGAATATCCCCAATCCTTCCTCCATATGCAAACGGGAGAGGCGGCCCGCGGCAAGGTTCCGTACGAGCAGAACCTTTCCCTTTGCCGTTTGGATCTCCTTCTCGACCATCGGTTCGATCATACGCAGTACCCGTTGAGAGATCAATCACAGCCGTAGCTCTGATCCGGTGGCGCGGATACGTATCCACAGCCAACGACAACGCTCCCTCTATCTATTCTATACCCAAACGCTTCATTCTGTAAATGAGAGTTGTCCGCTTGATGCCGAGTGAATCGGCCGCCCGCGCGATGTTACCGGCCGTGCATTTGAGTGCGGTGATGATCTCCCGCCTCTGGAGCTCCCACATCCTCTCATCGAGGGTGGCCGGCCGCCGAGGCCGCACCGGGGAGCCCAGCGCCGAGACGAGATGTGCCGACAGGTGGAATACACGCAGCACACCGCGCCGCACGCGCACCACCGCCCTCGTGAGCTCGTGCTCGAGCTCACGAACGTTACCCGGCCAGTCATACCGCTCCAGGATGGCGGCGGCCCCCTCACCCAGGCGGATCGGCCCGAAGCGATAGCGCGCGGTTATACGCCCGAGGATATCAACGGCCAGCAGAAGGATATCGGACCGACGCTCGCGCAGCGGCGGCACTCGGAACGAGAGAACGGAAAGCCGGTGGAATAGATCCTTTCGAAAGCCGCCCGATGCGACGGCGGCCTCGAGATCGCTGTTGGTGGCGGCGACGATCCGTGCGCGGCAGCGCCTGATGTCCGTCCCCCCGACGGGTATATACTCATTCCTGTCCAGTGTACGCAGGAGCTTCGCCTGAAGCGACGGATCGAGCTCACCGATCTCATCGAGGAATAACGTTCCATCCCCGGCGGCCTCGATGAGGCCGGGCCGGGCAGCTACGGCTCCCGTGAAGGCGCCGCGCCGGTGCCCGAAAAGCGCACTCTCGAAGAGCTCCCGTGGGAGTGCTGCGACATTAACCGGCATGAACGGTCTTTCACCCCGCCCGCTCCACCGGTGCATCAGACGGGCGAGCAGTTCCTTTCCGACACCGGATTCGCCCTCGATGAGAACGGGTAGCAGCAGCGGTGCGGATCGTTTCATTTCGTCGAGGAGCGAGCGGCAGCAGGGATCGCCGGTGATAAACGAAGCGGCACCAGGCCCGATTGCATGGACGGATACCTCATCCGCCGTCTCCCTCGGACAGAGTGAAAAGGGAACAAACGCCTCTTCCGTACGTCCGAAACCCCGGGATTCCACCCCCAGCCGATAGACCGGCGCACAGGCCTGCCGTTCGACCACGATACGCTGAAGGTGGCGGGAAGCGAGATCCAGCGGCCGGAACCGTTCGAGGCACGAAGCACCGGTTGCCCTGGCGGCATCCAGCACGATCCCGGCACGCTTGCAATCACCGAGCCCGATCCACTGCCCGGCCATGAGCAGCCTGCCGATGAGCCCCTCCCGCCCGAAGTCCGCAGCATCACATTCGGTAATGCAGACGCTCAACCGGTCGATTGCTGCCTCGCCGCCTTCACGGCGAGCTACAAGGATCGCCTCCGTAAGACCGGTCAGGGCATACTCACGCTCGAGGCCGAGTTCCCGGTACGCTTCCCGTGCGAATGTGAGATACGAATCCGCCTCGTCCGCACGCTCCCGATGAATGAGAACCACAGAGAGGTTCGAGGCGGCCTTGGCCGCCGAGTGGATATCGCTCGCTTGTATCGAGAGGGAAAAGATACGTCTGAGAAGGTTTTCCGCCCTGTCAAGACTGCCCTGGTTCTTGAGGATCAGCGCACGGTTCACCAGCAGGCCGAGCGGACGTTTCCCGCTGCCGGCTTCATTGAAGAGGCGAGATGAAAGTGCAATGTATGAGCCTGCAAGGCTCATACTGCCTCTGAGAATATAGATGCGTGAGAGGACCAGTGCCGCCCAGGCTCTTTTTCCGGTCCGCTCGTTCCGATCGCCCCTGAGGCAAGAAAAAAGGGGATCGACAACGTCCCCCCTACCGTGCAAGTACAGGCGGTACCACCCCTCCAGCTCACTCGGGGCCTGTGTCATATCGATCCCCTCCGGGCTGGAACCGGCGATTCCGGTTTGTCGTATGTAACTGGAAAAGAGTATACATGCTATTATACGTAAGGTCAATACTAGAAGATAGGAACAAAGGGGGAGATAGAATCAATATCTGATAAAAATTGTAAGTATCTAAACTGAAACCGATTATGAATACTTTCTTATTGAAAGTGGACGGTATTTTATGGTATAATTAGTTTGTTAAAATCCGGCATGCGATGAAAAGGGATGGGGGTCAACGTACACTGCTTTACATCATCCCCTTTTTATTTAGCTGCTGCACGAAATTTCCAGGCGATCCCTTCCGAAGTGTCGCAGGGGATTGGAGATAGGGGCCTGTAGGAATCCTGCGGGTATTCAATCTTCAAATGGAGTTCTCCGGAAGGGATCGTTTTTCGTTCTCGTCAAGAAGTGAATCTCGGCAGAATCCTCATTCGTCCACGAGCTCCTCGGTAAGTCCCCTGCTCCGCCGCCACCGTTGCCATACACCGAAAACTACGAAGATCGCCGTGAAGCAGAGGTACCCGAAAGCGAATGTGCCGCCGACGTTCCAGCCGACCATCCCGAGTGTTTCGTTTCCGACGAACTGAAACGTGTGGATCACACCGAAGAAGGAGAGGATCGATGCGGCCAGGGACCAAAAGGCGGCCTTGAGGAAGTCGCGTTCGATGAGGAAGACACTGATTGCGGCCAGGATCATCGAGGTAAAGATAAAGCCCTGCTCGAGGGCCACGATACCGAGGAAGCCGTTTATGGGCACACCTTTCGCCGCCTGATCGGTTATGGTCACCCCCGCCCCCATGTATCCCTGTTTGAGGAGGTTGATTCCCCAGGCGGCGAACGACGGGAAGAGACCGACGACTACCGCCGGTGCGTGCGCCCGGGGTGTCGCCTGGTAGGCCTGGGCCGAGATGACGATCCCGATCCAGAGAACAATAGCGATACCCGCCTCCATCGGAACGATTGTGTTGATGAGCCTGACGCAGCCGAAGAGTGCGACGATCACAAAGAAGAAGCCGTTGAGTATCGAATACCCGGTTCTTGCACCGAGGCCTTTCCAGCCCGGATGACCGATGTACATCGTCGTCGGGAAGCACGAGCCGAAGAAGGATGCCAGGAGTGTGCCTAACCCGTCGACCGCCAATGATGGTACCGTCTCGTATCGGTCCCCCGCCGCCTCGGCACTCTCGAGGTTCTGAAGCGAGCCGAGTACATTGAAGAGGGCCATTGGGATTATGATCGAGAAATAACGGAAAAGGTAGGGACTCCTGATCACCTCGAAGAGCGCGATCCCGGAGAACCGCGGCGGATTGAATCCCATCTCCGAAGCCGCTTCCTTGACGGCGCCGACATCCATGATCCCGAATGACCATGCCAGGATTGTGCCCGCAACGATGGCGACCATCCCACCGGGGACGCCGAATGGAAATCGGATCTTCGAAAAGTACTGTATCAGTATGATCGCCAGTGGAAGCATTGCGATGAGCGGCTTCTCGAACGTCTGGAATGCGAAGTCCATCGATATGAATGTGATGGCGATGCCGGCGAGCGTAGCCAGCAGTGCCGCCCGCGGCGTGATCCGCCGCAGGATATCGACCACGAATGCGCCGCCGAACTCGATTACACCGCTCCCGAAGCAGGCCAGGAGCCCAACCTTCCATGCCATCTCGTAGCTGCCGGTCTGCCGGTAGACGGGCCCCATGATGAAGATCAGGTATGCAAAGAGACTCACCGTATTGATACCATAGGGAAGGGCCGTGACATCGCGCCGTCCCTCCCGCATGGCGAGACGGCGTGCCTGCCAGGAATAGAAGAGGTTGCCGAAGACCACGGAGAGTGCGGCACCGGGAAGGATCCTCGAGAAGACGAAGGCGGCCGGAATCCCCGCCAGGGCCGGGCACAGGGTGGCTATCAGCAGGAATTGTATGAGGTTGTCTATAGCAAGCCCGAAGAAACCGTCTATATCACGTTTAACGATCCATGGATAATGCGTCTTTTCACCCACCGTGAAGAAACCTCCTCGAAGGGGCTATCAAGAACCATACGGTAGCAGATGCACCAGAGCTTTTCCAGTGAGAATAGCAGGCAAATCACGGCCGGAAGGCCGTACCCGCTTTCGGGGCCAGGGTTCCTTTGGCGGTTGCTTCGAGCGTTTCCCCCATTGACTCGGTCGATGCTTTCACCTAGCATATGTGCGATATCGGCGAACAGTACCATGTGTCCCAGTGCGAAGGAGATGAGGATGAAAGTGCCGACAGTCATCCGGGCATGCTTCTCGGTGGTAATCGCATTCACTGTAATCCTTCTGATGCCGGCCTGTGAAGAGGATCCGACGAAATCCGGTCTGCCCCCCCAGCGTATAGAAATCGAATCGGGTAACAACCAGATCGATCGCATCACCGCACACCTTCCCGAGCCCCTCGTTGTCAAGGTGAGCAACCAGATCGGTGATCCCATGATGGGTATAATGGTCACCTTCAGTACGGATGACCTCAATGCTGAGGTGAATCCACCGGAAGCAGCCACCGATGCCTCCGGACTCGCTTCGTGCCAGTTCAGATTGGGCACGGAGCCAGGGGAACAGCATGTGAAAGCCCTCATTGCCGAGGACAGCACGACATTTACCATCACCGCGGAAGATTTCGATTGCCCCGAGGAGGAACCGAGTGGATTTACCCTCTGGCCGGAGAATCATATCTATATCACGACGAGCCACTCCTCGCTGCTCCATGGGACCGGCTCCGTCGTTATCGATTACGATCCCGGATCGGGCGCTATCGTAGAGGTGCTCGAGACGACGAAATTGCTCATCGATATATCCTTCTCTCCACGGGGTGAAATGTATGTGACGACCGATCTGGAGGTCTTCAAGGTCGATCACGGTACAAAAGCCCTAGAGGAGGAGGCGTTCGGCACCTATCCCGCCGCAGGGCCGGTGGAGCTCAAACCGAACACCGGGGGTATCCTATCAGGTGTCTCGGTCAACGGGCCCTTCTTTGTCGACTGTCCATCCACCGGCATCGTTCAGATCTCGCTACCGGTAAGCCTGCAGTATGTCCTGCCCGAGAACCTCGCCGAGCACCCGGTTACACGGCACCTCTACCTCATTACGGGGCAGGGCCCCCCGACCTTTCTCATCTACCGGATGCCCTGGGACGGACGGTTCCATGCCTCCTTCCTCATCCTGCATACCTCAATAACGGGTGTGCGCCAGGCATTCCCGAAGGGTATGTGCATCGACTCGACGGGGACGAAATACATCACCGTGAGCGGCGACGACACCTACCAGCGTATCGTTAAGGTATCGTACGACGGCACCGTCGATGACGAATTCATTGATCTCTTCGCAATCGGTGGAAACGCGAGATGGGGGGATATCGCCTACCTGACAGGGAAGCTCTACCTCATCGATACACTGAACGACCGCCTCGGCGTCTTCACCGACACCGGCGAACTCGATAAGTTCGTCGAGGACAAGGCCTTCTCGACCGTCTCGAGCACGGACGAACGTTACGGCATCGATGCGATACCGTAACGCCTACTGTTTCAGATACCGGTCCATCCAGTCGATGAACTGCTCGTAGTAGAATACGATATTCTGCGGTTTCAGGATCCAGTGCCCCTCATCCGGAAAATAGAGGAGCTTCGAGGGAACACCCCGGCGCTGGAGCGCCGTGAACATCTGCAATCCCTCACCGATGGGGACCCGGAAATCATGCTCGCCGTGCACCACCATACACGGCGTTTCGAAACGGTGTGCCAACCTGTGTGGGCTCCACTTCTCATACCCCTCGGGATTTTCATAGGGGGTTCCGGCGAACTCCCATTCGGTGAACCAGAGCTCCTCGGTGACACCGTACTTGCTCATGAGATTGAAAGCCCCCGCCATCGAGACAAGGCAGGCGAACCGGTCGGTATTACCGGCGATCCAGTTGATCATGTAGCCGCCGTACGAGGCCCCGGCGGCACCGATGCGCCCGGCATCTACGTAAGGAAGGGATGTGAGGTACTCGAAGCCTTTCATGATATCCTCGTAGCACCTGCCGCCCCAGTCCTGGCTGATCGCATCGACGAACTTCTGACCGAAACCGTCGCTCCCGTGGAAGTTCGGGATGAAGATCACGTAGCCTGCTGAGGCAAAGGTCTGGGCGTTCCAGTTTGTATACCATGAATCGATGAAGGCGATCTGCGGTCCCCCATGGATCAGCATGATCGCCGGCCACCTGTGTGAGGGATCGAAGCCGGGAGGCTTTATGAGAAACGCTTGAATCGTCGCTCCTTCCGCACCCTCGTACCGTACATCCTCTGCCGAATGAAGGGTAAGGGTGGAAAGAACTTCCTGGTTGAATGCGGTCAGGCGCCGGAGCCCCTTGCCGTTTGTAGAGATGGTCCAGATGGAATGGGGGAAATCGAAACTCCTCCGCATGAAGACCAACCGCTCGCCGTCGGGCGACACCTGTGGTGAGGAGTTGTTGGCGGATGCCAGGATCTTCGTGATTCCACCCTTCCCGGGATCGAGGGAGAAGAGCCCCTTATGTCCGTCGTCACCGGCAGTGAAGTAGATCTTTCTCGAATCGGGCGACCAGGAAAACTCGGAAACCCAGCGGTCGAAACCGGTGGTGACCTCCCGGTGCTCGCCCGTATGGCGGTCATAGAGCATCAGCCGCCACCGGTCCGATTCAAAGCCCGGACGCTCCTGGGCACGGTAGGCGATGTAGCGTCCGTCGGGACTGTAAGAGGGGCTTTCATCGGCGGCTTCGTTCCCGGTGAGTTTGCGCCTGGTGCCGGAGCGAGTATCGATGAGAAAGAGGTCCGTGTTCGTGGAGATAGCCTCTTCCTCTACGACCTTGGAAACGCAGCATATCTCCTCCCCCTGCGGTGAGAATGCATAGTCGCCGGAGCCGCCCCAGGGAAACGGCGGATAGTCGTTTTCCTCCATGGGGGTGAGATCACGTACCTCCTCGGTCTCGAGATCGACCACGAACAGGTGATTCCGCATTCCATTCTTCCATCGGTCCCAGTGCCGGTACAGAAGTTGATCTATCACCTTTGCCTTCACCTGATTGGATTCACGCTCCTCTGTACGGGCCGCATTACAGGAATCGCCCGGACAATCGGGATACACGAAGGAATAAAACGCTATCCGATCACCCGCCGGCGACCAGGTGGGATCGTGGGCACCGGTGGAGATATCGGTGAGACGCACGGCCTCACCCCCATCTGTGCGGATGATCCAGATCTGCGGTGAGCCTCCCCTGGTCGAGATGAACGCAATACGCCCGCCGTCCGGCGACCAGCGGGGATGGTAATCCGCTCCACCGCTTCGGGTGAGCCGGACCGGTTCGCCCCCCCTGAGCGGAACGAGCCATATATCCGTATCACTCCGGTTCGCCTCCAGATCCGGCAGGGAGACCGTAAAGGCCACCCATTTTCCGTTCGGGGAGATCTGGGGATCGGTGCATCTCGTCATTCGAACGAACCGGTCAACGGTCAACACCTCCTCGGCCCCACAGACGGAGGCAACGAGAACGAGCAGACAGCACGACATCATGACCCTGCGTATCATACGAAACCTCCCTGCTGTATTACACAACCTCTGATAGTACAATCGATTAAGTCATTGTTCGTGTATAAAAAAAAGCCCGGTATACCGAGCTTCTGATCGTCTATTTCTCTGCCGGCCCTCTCTCGGGCGTTACGTGTAATATCCATTCGAGCGGATACATTCGAAGCGAGGTATCGGCTGCTTTCTCACTTTTTCAGGCTTTCCAGAGCCTCCTGCTCCGACCCGAAGACATCGAAGATCAGGTTCAATCTGGTAACCTGGAGAATACCGAGCACTCTGTCATTCGGATTACAGATCTTGATTACACCGCCCTCCTTGGCATAGCGCGATCGAGCCGAGACGAGGATACCGAGGCCGGTACTGGAAATCCACCTGACCTTCGCCAGATTGATGACGAGATCCAGCTTCCTATCCTTTGCGAGCTCGGATACGATGTCGACAAGCTGCATATTATCGGGACCACCGTACATCTCTCCGGAAAGGTCTAGTATCGTTGCCCCATCAACCTCTCGCTTCTTGATCTTCATACCTTCTTCCCTCTCCTAAGTTGCCTAACCAATTCTGGATATTCTAACTAAAAGCTGTCTATGACGTCTTGTTCATCCTCGTAAACCTCGAAGACTTCGGGAATGAGCCCGCATGTCTTAAGAACCGTCTCCACCCGGTCCGAAACACCGAGAAGCTTGAGATATGCTTCTTCTCTCTTCGCTGATGCGTACGTCGCAATGAGTACCCCGGCGCCGAGAGAGTTTAACCACTTGACGTTCTTCATGTTGAGGACGAATTTTCTCTGCCCTTTCTCCAGGTTTTCCTTGATAACCTCTTGAATCTGCTGGGATTTCGGTCCTCCGTCAATCTGGCCTGTAAGGTCGAGTACCATCACACCGCCACTGTCACGGCTCGTGATGTTCAGCATACCGGACTCCTCTCTTTGACTCTACCGATTACGATTGATTCTGCTGCAATAATAATAAAATCTCTCCGGCATACAAACAAACGGAAAATCACTTGCGCCGGTATCGTAGCACTCAACCTATTGCCTGTCAAGAGATGTGAGCGCGCTTCGCCGGTATAAATGAATTAACCTGGATATCGGGTTACCACTGACGGTTGCCAGCTTATTGTTGAATTCGATGTGTATTTCCAGTAGTCTTATACAGAGGTGACTCCTACGCTTACCCCCTTCTCCTATCCTCGGTGGCACGGCACACATGGCCCAGAAGAAGAGGCATAAGAAGAGCGAGCTCGATGCCTTCCTCGAAATGGCCAAGGGTGTAACCGAAGCCGCATCCATATCGGCCAAGTGGTTGCATATCAGCAAGTTTATCTCACATTCATTTGAGGCCGTGCTGGTCGCTGCCTTTCGAAGGGACGAGGCGGGAACGACCACTCTCGAGCATTGGCGGGCACCGAATGGCCTGACTGTGGCGACTATACCAAAGGATGACATCGCCGGCATCGTCGATACGACAATCGAGAAAGGCTCGGCTGTTTCACGCCTCCTTCACACGCCCGAACCGCTCAGGATCATCTGCCTGCCGGCCAGGTGTCTCGATAGGGAGACGATCGTCATGATGGTCGGGCACAGACAGACGAAGGCGATCCCAAAACATCCGGCAGGCGTCTACGAGGCGGTTGCCGGCTTCATCGGAAACACCCTGATCAGGGAAGAATCGCAAAAGCAGCTAAGACGGTACCACCGCAAGCTAGAGCAACTCGTGGAGGAGAGAGCCGGGGAGCTCACGGATACACTCGAGAGAATGAAAAAAGAGATAGAGGAGCGGGAGGAAACGGAGCAAAAACTGAAGGAATCGTACGAGCGCTACGAGGCGATCTTTGATGCGGCGCAAGAAGGTATCATTATTCATGATAAGGATACAGGCGCCATCCTGAACGTGAACAAACGGTTCTGCGAGATGACGGGGTACGGCCCCGAGGAGGTCAACAGCATCGATCTCAATGATATCAGCTCCGGGGAAGGGCAATATACCGGTGAAGAAGCCATGCGATGGGTCATGAAGGCCGCAGCCGGGGAACCGCAGTTTCTCGAGTGGCACGCGCGAAACAAGGCTGGTGTTCCGTTCTGGATCGAGATGCATATTCAGTCCGTGCAAATCGGAGACAGGGAGTACCTCGTATCCATTGGCAGGGATATCACGAAACGGAAAGCCGCCGAAAAGGAGCTGAAAGAGAGCAGGCGGGCACTTCAGACACTGATGGGAAACCTTCCCGGCATGGCCTATCGTTGCCGAAACGACCGATCCTGGACCATGGAATTCATCAGCGAGGGATGCATCCCGCTCACCGGGTACCGGCCCGAGGAACTCATAGAAAACAAATCAATCGCCTATGCCGATCTGATACACCCGGAGGACCAGGAGTACGTCTGGGACAGTGTCCAGCAGGCACTGGGCAAGAAACAGCCGTTCCAGCTCGTCTACCGGATAACACCCCAAACGGGGAGTGACAAATGGCTGTGGGAAAAAGGGCGGGGAGTTTTCTCGGAATCAGGCGAACTCGAGGCACTCGAAGGTTTCATTACCGACATAACGGAACGCGTGGAGGCCGAGGAGGAGCTTCGCAAGAGCGAGGAACGCCTGGCGCTCGCGCTGAAGGCGACACGTGACGGCCTCTGGGACTGGAACGTGAAGACGGGGGAGGTTTTTTTCAGCCCTAGCTACTACACGATGCTGGGCTACGATCCGTTCGAGCTTCCGCCCTCCTACGAGACCTGGGCAAACCTCCTCCACCCCGACGACCGTGAGGCTACCGAGAAGCATGTCGGTGATGCATTGCGGCTCGAACGCCCGAATTTCCGCGTCGAGTTCCGTCTCAGAACAAAATCGGGAGACTACAGATGGATCCTCGGACGGGGCGAGGTGGTCGAACGGAATGAGGAAGGTAGAACGGTACGTATGATCGGTACCCACCAGGATATCGATGAACGGAAAAAGGCCGAGGCGGCCCTCCATCAGGAACAGGCAAGGTTCAGCACGGTTATCGAGCAATCACCGCTTGGGATCTCCCTGATCGATGAGGAAGGCAAGAATCTGTACGTCAATCCGAAGTTCACCGAGATCTTCGGCTACAGGCTCGACGACGTTCCGACCAGCCAGACCTGGTTCGATAGGGCCTTTCCGGACGAGACACTCAGGCGGGAGGTCACCGCGGCCTGGGAAGAGGACTTCTCGACGCAGACCCACGACATGATTCCATTCCGCACCTACGCTATCACATGCAAGGACGGATCGCAAAAGACGATCGAATTCCGCGGGGCAAGGCTGGAAACAGGTCACAGGCTCGTCATGTACGAGGATATCACGGCACGGAAACAGCTCGAGGCGCAGTTTCAGCAGGCACAGAAGATGGAAGCCATCGGCACGCTTGCAGGTGGCATCGCACACGATTTCAACAACCTGCTCATGGCCATCCAGGGCCATGTCTCGATGATCATGGCCGGTGCCAATCCGGCAAGCCCTCACTATGAGGATCTCTCGGGGATCGAAGAAGTCGTCAGGAGCGCCGTCAATCTCACCAGACAGCTTCTCGGCTTCGCACGGGGTGGCAAGTACGAACCAAAACCGCTCGATCCGAACGACCTCGTATCCAGAAGTTCCGAGATGTTCGGCCGTACGAAACGGGAGTTAGATGTCCAGCGGAAGCTGGCAGAAGATGTATGGGCGATCGTTGCAGACGAGGGTCAAATCGAGCAGGTTCTCTTGAACCTCTACGTAAACGCCTGGCAGGCGATGCCCGACGGAGGAACGGTCTACCTCCAGACCGAGAACGTGATGCTTAACGAGCAGTTCGTAAATCCTTTCGGTACAGCACCGGGTAACTATGTAAGGATCTCTGTGGCGGATACGGGTATCGGTATCGACGAAACCGTCAAGGCAAGGATCTTCGAGCCGTTCTTCACGACCAAGGACATGGGCGGTGGTGCGGGATTGGGCCTCGCCGCAGCGTACGGGATTATCAAGAATCACAAGGGGATCATTAATGTCTACAGTGAAAAAAACAAGGGAGCGGTATTCAATATCTACCTGCCCGCATCCGAAACTCCCGTCATGCGTGAAAGGAAGATGCCGGAAGAGCTCCGGAAGGGAAGCGGTACGGTGCTCCTCGTGGACGATGAGGAGATGATTATCAATATTGGTAAACGGATGCTCGAGCAGCTCGGCTACAACGTCCTTTTTGCACGAAGCGGCAGGGAGGCGGTCGAGCTATTCCGGGAAAAGGGGGAGACGATCGACATGGTTCTTCTGGATATGATCATGCCGGAGATGGGAGGCGGCATGACGTTCGAGCAGTTAAAAAGAATAGATCCCGGGGTCAAGGTTCTCCTATCAAGCGGCTACAGCGCCGACGGGCGGGCCGCAGAAATTCTCGAGCAGGGCTGCAAGGGATTCATCCAGAAACCGTTCAATCTGAAACAGCTCTCTGTGAAGGTGCGTGAAGTGCTCGAATCCTGAGCCGGAACTTTCAAGGTTCCATTCCTACGGACATAAACAGTCGAATCGAACCTGCGCATGCAAACGCTTTCAGCGGGAAACCCCTCCGAAAATCTCCCCGAACGCATCCCCTATCTCGGTAAAACGGAACGAGAAGCCATTTTTCAGGAGTCGCTCGGGAATCACCTTTTGACTGACCAGTATCAGCTCGTCGGCCATCTCTCCGAGTACGAGCCGAAGCACGGAACCGGGCATGCGCAGCCAGGATGGCCTTCCGATAGCATGCCCGAGTGCTCCGTAGAACCCCCGTGAACGTAGCTGCTGCGGGGCGGCCAGGTTGAAGGGTCCGTGGAGGTCCTCATGCTCGAGGAGAAAACAGATCGCCTCCACCTCGTCCGCAAGATGGATCCACGGGAACCACTGCCTGCCGCTCCCCATCGGACCGCCGAGAAATGCCTGAAACGGCGGGAGGATGCGCCCGAGAAGACCACCATCCCTCCCGACTACAACTGCCGTCCGGACTACGACACGCCGGACGCCATGTGCGACGACATTCTCGGTGGAGCGTTCCCAGTGGTGGGCGACATCGGCGAGAAATCCCGTTCCCCCTGTAGAGGACTCAGTGAGAACCTCTTCCCCCCGATTACCGTAGTACCCGGTGGCGGAAGCCTGCACGAGAACGCGCGGCTTCTTCGAGGCCCGGGCCACCGCCCCGGTTACGGCCCGCCCGGCGTCGAGCCGGCTTTCGAGAATCCTGGTTTTAAGCCCAGCAGTCCATCTGCCGGCGGCGATGTTGGCGCCGGCGAGGTTCACGATGCCGTACGCACCCTCAGCGTACTCCGACCAGCCATCGGCGCTCCGCCCGTCCCAGCGGACACCTCTGACGGTCTCTCCGAGGATCTCCTTCACATGCGAGGCGTTGCGTGAGAGCACTACCACCTCGTAGTCCTTCTCGACGAGCCGCCGGCACAGCGCCCTACCGATGAACCCGGTTCCACCGGTTACGATGACACGCTTTGCCATATGCATCGACCTCCGTGTCCACGAACGGGAAATGCAAGCTCAGAGCTTCCTTCCTTTGCCCGAATCGGTGATCTTGACGAGCTCGGCGGGATACGGCTCGAAGAAGGTCTGGTTCACGAGGTAATCGGTGGAGAACCGGACGATCCACGATCTCGTTATCGCCGTTACTGCACTGAGCGGAATCCTTCCGGTCCGGTACTGTTCGAGGGCATCGAGGAAAAACGCCTTCTCGCCGGCCAAGAGCTCATCGGAGAAGAAACCGAGGGCATGCATCAGCACGTTTATGTTGGACGTAAACCGCGGCGCCCGGGCGAATGCGCTGCGCAGATGATCCTCGTAACTATAGAGCACATCAGCAATGGGCTTTTTGTCCAGATTCGCCACAATGCGGCCGAGCTCCCGTAGCTCCTTCTGGTTGTAGGCCATGAGAAGAAACTTGTTCTCGGCCTGAAACGCGACGAGGTCCCTCATCCTCATTGAAGCCTTCACGCGGCGAAAAGCAGCAAAAGTGAAGATTCTGGTAAGGAAGTTTTCCCGAATGGTAAAGTTCGTTAGCCGTCCTTCGTCTTCGATCGGGAGGAAGAAGAATCGTTCAATCACGGCGGCGCCGAAGAAACCGCTCTTCTTTGCTGCCGGCGAGACGGCCTCGGGGCCCGGATATACCTTGACCTCCTTGATGCCACATGACGGTGACCGGCTCTTCAGGATGAATCCATCAACCTCCCCGACGGAATCGAGAAACTCACCGGCGAAGCGCACCATTGCTATGGTGATATCCCGTTTCGTTTCCGGTTGGACAAGACGGAGGCCCTGTCCCTTTCTGATGACGCGGATGGGTGGGCGTGGCACGCCGAGCCCGATCTCCACCTCGGGACAGACTGGTAAAAATTCTACGAACGGGACGAGCCCCTTCACCACGTCCGAAGAAATCATGAGGCCGTTGTACCGGCAGCTTTCGAACTCCAGACACCTGCTCACGACCACTCTGGGTTTCTCGAATGTCCGCCCTTTTCGATCGGCCATGGAAAGGTTACTCCTCCCTTATCTGCACGGGACAGACGGTCGAGCTCCATCCGGAGAGTCCGCCGAGAATAACGACCGGCTCCGCCAATCCTTCCATCTTGAGAATACTGGCGGCGATCATCGAGCGCAGACCGCTACCGCAGAAGATGAATACACGCTCTTTCTTCGGAACCTCGTCGAGCGAGTACGGAAGCTGCGTGATATGGATGTGCACGGCACCGGCGATTCTCCCAGCACTATCAATCTCCTCTTCGCCACGCACATCGAGGATCGTGACCTTCTCGCCCCTATCGAGGAGGCGGCAGAGCTCGTGCACGGTCACGGTCTCTACGGAAGCGCTCCTCATGCCGGCCGTATGCCATGCGAGCATCCCTCCGGACAGAACGCCGGCGAGCTCGTCAAATCCGAGCCTCACGAGGTACCGAACCGCTAGTGTCGAATCGTCCGTTTCGTTTACGAGAAAGATCGGCCGCTCGTGATGGAGAAACCATCCCGCAAAGCCCGGCAGCCCCTCGAGCCAGATCGATAGCGCACCCGGCACGTGGGCCGTGCTGAAACCCAACTCCATTCTGGTATCGAGCACGTGCAATCCTTCGATCGCATCGTCGAAATCACCCGGCGACAGCGGGATTGGTACGGGGAGGGCTCCGAGAAGCGGTGCCCCCTCGATGTTGAGAATCTCCATTTGCCTGAAATAGGGCGGTCGCTCGAGAATCTGCGCCGTTTGCAGGACGAACTCGTCACGATCGGTGAACTGCAGCTTCGGATTGAGCCGTTTCTCGAGTCCGATCGTCGTCCAGGGCTTGTCTGCGATCGAAGCCCCGCACACAGATCCGGCTCCGTGCCCGGGGCAGACAATCACATCGTCGCCGAGCGGCAGAAGCTTGTTGAAGAGCGTGTCGAATAGTAGCCCGGCCATCTCCTCGGTTCGTTCCACGCCGGGCAGGTCCACCCGCCCGACATCACCGGCAAAGAGCGCATCACCGGTGAATATGACCCACGGCTCCCCGCCGCGATCGAAAAGCAGGTAGCTCATACTTCCCGGAGTGTGACCCGGAGAATGGATCGCCTGGATCTTGAAACGGCCGATCTTCCAGGTCTGCCCGTCCTTTACGGATTGACCGTATTTATAGGCGAGTTGTGGATCGGCATGCCAGATCTCGGCCCCGGTGCGTGAGGCGAGCTCCACCGAACCGATCACGTAATCCTCGTTGCGATGCGTCTCGAGAATGTGCTCGATGCGGTACCCGTGTTTGGATGCAACCTCCTCGTAAACGGCGCAGTCGCGACGCGGGTCGATGACGAGCGCCCCAACGCCTTCACCGATCAGGTAGGAGTAGTGCGCCAGCCCCTCGGATATGATCCGCTCAAACAGCATGTCCGCCCCCTCGGCTAGACCGCTTTCCGGTCACCGTCCGGTTCCCGGGAAATGACATTCACAATTCATTCATTTACTATGATTCAATCCAGATCCCGTTTTTCACCATCCAGCGTTCGCATCTTTTCGATATCCTGAGTGGCCGCTAGGCATCCGATGTACTTCCCACCGGCGTTCCTGAGTGCGCGGTACTCGATGAGTATCTTGTGCGGCGGTTCACCCTCGACGATTGACTCGTCGTACCAGAACGTCGCCGAGTCCAGATCACCCTGCTTCATGCCGGCAAGCATGCGTTCAAGGGTATCCATGCTCTTTTCCGAATGGCAGTCCCGGATGTCCCGGCCGACGATCTCTTCACTTCGTTTGAAGACCCTGCTCTCGTGCCTGTTCCACGACACTATCCGGTCATCCCCGTCGATAACCGTGATTTCGACCGGGATCGCATCGAGCACGGCATGCAGGAGCTCCCCGCTCAGCGTTCCAACCATTGTGCTTCCCTTTCCTGAGACTTGTCCCTGTCGGCCGTACGTATGATCGGAAAAACCGGAAACGCCATCGATACCGACCCGGTGTACCCCTTCAATCGATCCCGAGGAGCCGTACATCCCGTTCACCCGGTACAATCGTACCGATACGGAACGGCTTCCAGCGGTAGTCGCCTGTACCGATTGTGCGATCGTCTTCAGATCCCACGACACACACCATACCCACCCCCATATTGAAGACGCGGAACATCTCGAGGCGTTCGATGCGTCCGTACTTCTCCAAGTATTCGAAGACGGGAGGCGCTTTCCACAGTGTTGTATCGATCTCGGCGGCGCACCCGTCGGGAAGGATACGCGGAATATTCTCCAGCAATCCTCCACCGGTAATATGCGCAAGACCCTTGACCGTCAGAGCGCCGGCCATACTCCGGACCTCCGGCAGATAGCTGCGATGCACGGCGAGGAGCACCTCTCCCACTGTGGATGCCGTACCCGCCAACGTGTCCGACACCGTGAGTCCCTGCTCCTCGAAGAGGATCTTGCGCGCCAGCGAGTAACCGTTGGTGTGGAGACCGTTCGATGGAAAGGCCCATACCGAATCACCCGGGACGATTGAAGAGCCGTCTATGATGCGCTTCCGCTCAACGACCCCGACGACACAACCGACGAGGTCGTACTCCCCTTCGGCATAGAATCCCGGCATCTCCGCCGTCTCTCCTCCGATAAGGGCGCAGCCGTTCTCACGGCACCCTTTCGATAGACCCCTCACAATATCGACGATCACGTCGGGGTGGAGTTTGCCGCAGGCGATATAATCGAGGAAGAAGAGCGGCTCGGCGCCCTGGACGAGGATGTCGTTGATACAGTGGTTGACGAGATCCTCACCGACCGTATCGTGCCTGTCCGCCATGAATGCAACTTTGAGCTTTGTCCCCACCCCGTCGACGCTCGATACGAGCACGGGGCTCTCGAGACCGTCCGGCATCGCATAGAGTCCCCCGAAGTTTCCCACACGAGAGAGAACTTCGGAGCCCCAGGTGCCGCTTACGAGCTCTCCGATCCGCCCCATGGCGAGGTTTGCGGCATCGATGTCTACGCCCGACTCCCTGTATCTCGGCTGCACCGTTCCCTCCTTTATGAATACGCCCGTGGGGGTACCGTCGATCCGTACCTATCCCCACGGCGGCATTATACCGGAATTGCACCCGATGATCATATATTTATTACGGCTGGGGGATCACACCTGCACATGCTCGACGAGGGAGTTGTAGATCTCCGTCGTCGCATCCGACTCGACGATGATCGGAAACTCCCCATTCCAGTGCAGATCGATGAGGATTTCGGTAACCCGCGTATCGAACTGGGTTCCCTTGTATGTCTCCAACTCTTCGAGCACCCGCTCGATCGGGAGGGCTTTGCGGTAGGGACGATCCGAGGACATGGCATCAAAGGCATCGACGACATTGAGGATCCGTGCACCTAGAGGTACCTGCTCTCCATGCAATCCCCGCGGATACCCGCTCCCGTCGGGCCGCTCGTGGTGCGCCCTGATGATCTCTGCAGCTTCCTTGAGGAATTTGAGCTGCTCCACGATATCAGCACCGATGTTCGGATGTGACTTGAGTGATTTCCATTCCTCGTCCGTCAGCGGCCCCACCTTGAGGAGCACATCGTTCTGGATTGCGATCTTGCCGATATCGTGAAGGAGTGCCGCATACTCGAGCATTTCCATGTCACGCGAGGACATTCCAAGCGCCCGGGCGATCCGCAGAGCATACCGGGAAACTCTGAAGGAGTGACCATGGGTAAACGGATCGGAGGCATCGATCGCTGACGTGAGCGCGGCGACCGTATTGATGTGCGCCTCGCGCATATCGAGGTAGAGCTGGAACGAGTATCGTGCCAGGAAGAGCGGAATGATGAAAAGCGCGATCGTCCAGACGCCGGAGTTGGCGTAGAGCAGTGCAATAACCGCACCGACGGGGAGGAAAGCGAGGATGTGAAAGAAGTTCCACATGTAGTTCTGTTTCCAGACATGAAGCGGGTTACGCGAGTCAGCCAGCGCTATCACGAAGCTTACCGACCAGGTGTTGAGCATATAATAGACGACACCGGTTACGAAGAGCGGAATGAGGAAAACGGGTGAGTCGAGGGTTCCCAGGCTTCCGAAGGCGCGATAGACGATCCCTGAGATGCCGACCGTCATCACCAGAAGCGGAACATTGAAAAGTACCTTGATGAGCGGCCTCCGCTGGAGAACTCCCTCCGTGATGACAGTGGCGATCGACTCGACCACCGCCATGACAGCCGGGCCGAAGAGAATGATCCCCGCCAGATCGATCGGCGAGGATGCATAGATCGATGCACCACCTCGCGGCAGCGTGATCTGAACGGAATCTGCGATAACAACGAGGGCTACGAAGAGAAAGATATCACGCCAGTGATCTCCCGGCAGGTACTGTAAGAAATATACAAAGAGACCGAGCCCCGCGATGATATAGAGGACATAGTAGAGCTTGAAAACCCATCCGGTCTTTCCGAAATCATCAAACAAGGTGCACCTGTGACATCGTATAGGGTGATTTACCTATTTTCATCTGTAACCGGCTACTGGAGCGTTCAGCCTATTGAATAAGCAGCTTTTATGCCAAGATATCCTACTGCGACCTCCACGAGGACGCTTTTCGACCCGTTGAATATGACCGTGTGTTTTTGCTGAATAATGGAACCACGCCCGGAATCGGGATCAGCGGATAGTGTAATGTATTTCTTTGCATGCTCTCCATCTACCGAGGGGCCGGTTCATCGCATCCAAAACGGCCAGAACCGCCGCTTCGTTGGGATCCCTCCCGGTCAGGACACAACCGCAGTACCTGTTTACGTTGCGTCCCTCGACCACCTCGACCACTGCAACGAGGATGGTACGGCCAGCAATCTCGACCATCTCAATAGCAGATAAACATAGATGGAAATTCTCGTCAAGCAGTTCCGTGAGTGCATGGAGTGTTGCGCCCCCTATCGTCTCGTATAACGGTCCCCCTTTCCTTACACCACCGAGGCAACCGGTGACCTCCAGGCCGTTTTTTTCGAGCATCACCTCGGCGTTGACCTTGTCCTGCTCGATATCGAGGTGCAGCCCCTTGAAACGAACCCGCACATCGTCCTCGAGGAACTCGAGCTTGGCCTCGGTCTCTACCAAGGCTGGTATATCGTGCGGCACATCGAGAGGCTCCGCCCCAACCCCTTCACCAATTGCATCCACCTTCTCCGCTATCTCCTCGATGGGAATCCGCTCTTTTTCAGCATCGTCCTTACTCTCAGAAGAATACCGATCCTTTAAGCCGGTATCCTTCATCGCATCGATGAGCACCACGCCGATTTTGCGGTAATCGAGTGACAACCCGAGCTCCGCCATGAGGCAGGTTTCGACATCCCGGGCAATCATCTTCGCAGGCCTGTCCGAAGAGGCAACGACGTGCACCTCGGTAATCGCACCTGTTTCATCGGTCGAGATACGGCACGAGTGCACGTCCCGAAGACGCATGATCAGGTCCTCGGCACGTTCAATTATCTCCCTACCGGATGCCTCGAGCAAATACCGCTCCCTCGATTATTAATAACCATGTACTAAAAAAGAAATTATAACACGAACACAAATTTATCTCAAGTCGCATTTTATATGCCTAAACCGGCAAAATATCGCATTTTTCCTTAAAAAAATTGCGATTCGACTGGATTGACTCCTGCCCCTCCCACCGCAACCAGCAACAATTTGTTGTTAACAAAAATGTTGTGGTTGTATCGATTATCCGTTCTGATCCCGTTCGACAGACGTGATACCCACGAGTTCATCGAAGCGATCGGCTATCGCATCCCTGGTCAGTTCCTGTAACCGCTCGACCGAGTACCTCTCGCATGTGAAGCTCGCTGTGGCCGTACCGTAGAGCATCGCACGACGCAGGTGCGGTTGATCCATCCTCGATGTTCCCGCAAGATACCCCATGAAACCGCCGGCAAAGCTGTCACCGGCACCGGTTGGATCGACAACATCGCGAAGCGGATAGGCAGGGGACACGAATCTGAACTCCTCTGTGATCAGGAATGCCCCATGCTCGCCCTTCTTGATAACGATTACCTCCGGCCCCATTTCAAGAAGCGCCTGACCGGCCTGTACGAGATTGAACTCGCCGCTGAGTTGTTTGGCTTCCTCGTCGTTGATAAAGAGGATATCGACCCGACGCAGCACATCCCGGAGTTCATCGGATTTCCGTTCGATCCAGAAGTTCATCGTATCGCATCCGACATGGGGTCTACCCGATGCCTGATCCAGCACTTGGCTCTGTATGACAGGATCGATATTCCCCAGAAAGATCCAATCGGTATCACGGTACTGTTGCGGCAGCACCGGTTGGAATCCCTCGAAAACGTTGAGCTCCGTCGCAACCGTCAGACGCTCGTTCGGATCCTTACCGTACCTGCCTTCCCAGAAAAAGGTCTTACCACCTTCGACGATTGTCAATCCGTCGAGGTCGACACCCCGCTCCCTCAGGATGCTTTTATGCTCATCACCGAAGTCCTCGCCGGCGACGGCCACGAGCTTGACGGGAACGAAGTAGCTTGCCGCCATCGAGAAGTATGTCGCCGATCCGCCGATTGCCCGCTCGACCCGCCCCTCCGGTGTCTCGATGGTATCGAAAGCAACGGAACCGACTACCACGATGCTCAATGAAATCCTCCTCGTTCTCTTTTCCGTATCCAATCCGATCGGCCGCATACACCATCTGCACCGTGCACCGGGCGGAATCCCGTTATCATGGCTGCGGCCCTTCTACATCCGCTCCGGCGCATAAACGCCTAGGATCCTGAGTGTCTCTCTGAGAACGATCCTTGTCGCCTCGGCCAGGAGTAATCTCGCCTCGCTCAGCCGCCGGTCACCCGAGACGATCCGGCAGATATGGTAGAAGTGATGAAAGGAAGCGGCGAGCTGCTGGGCAAAGGTTGTCAGCCTGTGCGGTTCCCGCATGATCGCTGCCCCCTCGATGAGCTGTGGGAAGATTACGAGCCTGCGCATGAGATCGATCTCCTCCGGCTCGACGAGGAGATCCACGCAGGAGCTGTCCTTCGGAAACTCGACGCCCTGTTCGGTGGCGTATGATATGACGCTACTAATCCTTGCATGTGCGTACTGCACGTAGTACACGGGGTTTTCCTCGGATTCCTTCCGTGCCAGTGTCAGATTGAAATCGAGATGGGCGTTGGTTTTCCTCATAAGGAAAAAGAACTTGGCTGCATCGATACCCACATCCATCACGAGATCCTTGAGGGTTACATATTCTCCGCCCCTCTTCGACATGCTGATCTGCTTCCCCTCCTCGACCAGACGGACCCACTGGACGATCAACACTTCGAGCCACCCCTCAGGCGCTCCCAGCACCGTCGAGGCCGCCTGGAGACGCTTGACATGGCCGTGGTGATCGGGCCCCCAGATATCGATTACATGCTTGAAACCACGCCGGAACTTGTTGAGATGATAGGCGGAGTCGGCAAGAAAATAGGTGGGGGTGCCGTCACTTCGAACGAGCACCCGATCCTTCTCGTCGCCGAAATCGCTCGACCGGAACCAGAGCGCTCCGTCCTGCTCGTAGGTCGATCCTCGGCTTTGCAGTATCTCCTGTGCCTCCTCGATCTCCTTGTCACTGCCGTAGAGATCCGATTCCCTGAAGAAGACATCGAAAACGATACCGAAACCCATGAGATCATTCTTGATTGCATGAATGAGTCTCTCTATCGCATATGAGCCGAAGGTGGAGAGCGCCTCCTCATCACCCATCTTGAGCCACCGCTCACCACGGTCCGTGGGAATATCCGCCGCTATCAGCTTCAGGTAGTCACCGGGATAGCCGTCGTCGGGAAACGGTATATCCTCACCGCGGTGCTGCCTGAATCGTATGAGAAGCGATCGGCCGAGCTTGGCGACCTGAGCACCGGTGTCGTTTATGTAGTACTCCGCCCCGACCTCGTACCCCACCTTGCGAAAGATGTTCACCAGCGAGGCGCCCACCGCCGCAGACCGTGCCGATACAATGACGAGGGGGCCTGTCGGATTCGCCGAGACGAACTCTATCTGGAGCTTTATACCGGCCCCCAGATCCGAGTCGCCGTATGAGTCACCGACCTCGTTGATCAGCGCCACCTGTTCCGTCAAGTAGGTGCGTGAGAAGGCAAAATTAATGAAACCCGGGCCGGCGACCTCGACGCGGTCGATGAATGCAGGATCGAATGTAACCTTTCCGGCGATCTCTTCAGCGAGCTCACGGGGTTTCCGGCCTATCTTTCCAGCCGTTACAAGGGCGATGTTACTGCTGAGATCTCCGTGTTCGGGATCGTTCGGCCGCTCGATACCGATCTCCTTCGCATATTCGGAGAGTTCCAGCCGCCCCAATGCATCCGCGATCCCGGCCACAACCCTGCTGCGGGCGGAATTCATTCCCCTGCGGGTGGAATCCGTTCCCCCGCCGGCCGGATCTCTCCCCTTGCCGGCCGAATCCTTGTTTCCGCCGGCCGGATCCGTGCCCCTGCCGCTCGAACCCTTGTTTCCACCGGCCGGATCCGTGCCCCTGCCGCTCGAACCCTTCCTCTTGCGTGTGATGCCGTCATCACGACTCATCCGGATACTCCTCCCTGGGCGCATCTCCCCAGAGCCGTTCGAGCCCGTAAAACTCCCTCACCTCGGGGCGGAAGATATGGAGGAGAACGCTGTAGCAATCGATGAGGATCCAGCGCGCCGTCTCGTACCCTTCGACATGCGATATCACATCCTTCCCCGAAAGCCCCTCCATAACAGCATCGGCAATGACTCTCGCCTGGATGTCGCTGCCGACGGAGCAGATCACGAAATAATCTGTAACGCTCGAAAGTTTTTTCAGATCGAGAAGAACGATCTCCTCTGCTTTCTTTTTTCCAATCAAACGAATGATCTTTTTCGCCAATGCCTTCGGTGCAATCATCGTCAATTACGCCCATACCCCCTCTACCGGAGTGCCGCATGCCGGACATCGGCCATCTTCCCCGAGTACCTCGGTCGAGTACCCTGCACGCCGAATCACTGCTTCACCGCACTTCGCGCAGTATGTATGCTCGGTGCCTTCGATGATGATATTTCCCAGGTACACATGATCGAGATGCCGCTTCGCTATCTCGTACGCCTTTCTCAACGTCTGCGAGGGTGTGGGCGGCCTGTCGTTCATCCTGAAATGGGGAAAGAATCGTGAGAAGTGGATGGGAATCCGGGGTGATACCCCGGCAACCCAGTGTACGAGCTCGGTTATGTCCTTGTCGGAATCGTTGAGGCCCGGGATAATGAGGTTGGTGATCTCCACATGTGAAACCTTGGCGGCTATCTCGATGAATCGCTGAACCGGTCCGACCTTTCCGTCGCAATACTCGGAATAGAAATCATCACGAATGCTCTTGAGATCCACATTGAAGCCGTCGACGAGCGGTATAAGCTCACGTGCCGGTTCCTCGTTCAGAAAGCCGTTCGTCACGAGCACGGACTTGAGACCGTGCTCCCGCAGTAACGGCGCAACATCCTTGAGGTACTCGAACCAGAGAAGGGGTTCGGTGTAGGTAAAAGCCACACCGATCGAACCTCCGCGCGTCGCCAGCTTCAGCAGCTCTTCGGGATCGATATACCTGGTCGGCGCGGATTCCTGCGAAATGTTCCAGTTCTGGCAGTTCTTACATGCGAAGGTACATCCGTTCGGTCCGATAGAGAGAATCAATCTGCCGGGCATGAAATGGTAGAGCGGCTTCTTTTCGATCGGATCGATATTGGCGGTTACCGTTCTGCCGTAGGATAGTGCTACGAGTGTCCCCCCGCGGTTTTCCCTGAGGTTGCACTTCCCCCTGTCACCATCGGATATTCCGCAGGTGTGGGGGCAGAGACGGCATCGCACCTTGCCATCCCCGAGTTTTTCGTAGAAGAGCGCTTCCCGTTCATCCATCCGCTACCCTCGCATTATTCAGAACCGATGACGTACAGTTGTGTTTCGGTCGTTGGATGAGCCGCATCCATCTCGGAAAGGTATCGACGTCCTTGACTACACTCCGTGACCGTGTACATGCACGAGAATGCCTTTCTAGACGCTATAAATTAGCATTCGAATGGTACCCTGTCAAGGTGCCGGATCGTAACCACTACTACACTTCCCCCGATCAAGCAACATCATTCACAAACACCTTCAGTCTTCCTCGTCCTCCCTTTCCATACGCTTTTCTATAAAGATGGAGAGCACGACGCTTCCCAGGAAGAGTACAACGAGAGGAACGGCCATGAGGAGCTGTGATGTGGGATCCGGCGGAGTCAGAATGGCCGCTGTTACGAAGATAATCAGAATTGCCCATCGCCACTTTCTGAGCAACGAGCGCGCCGAGATGACGCCGATCGAGGTGAGAAACACGACCACGAGGGGAAGCTGGAAGACGAGGCCGAAGGCAAAGCAGAGACGTGCCACAAAGCCGAAGTACCGATCGACCGACAGCAACGGCAGGAGTGTCTCGGTCCCGAAACCGACGAGGAATTTGAGGACGATCGGGATCAAGATCCAATAAGCAAATACCACTCCGATATAGAAGAGTGCGGTGGAGCAGAAGACGAGCGGCACCACCACCTTTCTTTCACGGGAGAAAAGCCCCGGTGAGACGAACGACCACACCTTGAATAAAATAACAGGGAATGACACGAGAAAGCCCAGTATGAAACTGAGCTTCAAACGGATCATGAAGGCTTCGACCGGTGCATGGAAGTAGAGATTCTTCACCGGGAGATCTGCCAGCAGGAAATCAAGAACATGACGGGAGAAGAACCAGAGAACGACCGATGTGCCGAGCCATGCGATGAGTGATGTAATGATGATCGATCGCAGTTCCTCGAGGTGATCGAGGAAACTCATCTCCTTGAGCTTCTCTTTTTGTTCCTCCGGCACGTCCAACCAACGCTACTTTTCGAGTTTCATTTCGTAATAATGGGTTTCCGCCGCTTCCATCTCCCTTTCTTGTCCCGTTAACGGATCCTCCTCGAAGATCTTCTTCTTGTCGTCTACCTGCCACTTGAGGTCGATGACATAACCTCCCTCGAGCGCAACATTCGCCTTGCCGTTACCCTCGAACTCACTCTCCACACGGGCATTGGCGGTCCTCACGTAGGTTACCGCTTCAACTTTCCATTCGATAAGGGCTGTTTCGATCCCTTTCTTCTTCTCGATTTTCTTCAATTTGTATTCTACCCTGCCCTTCATCTTGGGCGGCTCGCCTTCCTTCCCCTTCTCGAAGATATCCTCGCCCCAACTCGTACCGACCGTTACCTCCGAATCCGGAAGCTCGACGAAGAAATCCTCAAGCAACTCTCCGAGCTCTTCATTGCTCGAGACCCCCGGGATATGGCTCCCCGTTCTCGTATCAACTATTTCACCCTTCCGGTTGATAGTGAGTAACACGGTCTTACCATCGAGTTTGATGGGAAACTCCCAGTCCATGATCTCATCGTCTCTGACCAGGCTCGACTTGATGTTAGAAAAAGCAAGGTTCACCATACTGTTGCCGTCCTCCGTCATCGAATCACATGAGGCCTCGACCTCCACTGACATGCTCATAATCATATCCACACCGGAATAGACGACGTCGGTCTGATTTGATGCCTTGTACTTCAGAATCTCGACCTGCGGGAAGGCGAATGAAAGCTTGACCTTCTGCTCATCCTTGCCGAACGAGAGCCCGGCGATGCATGCCATAGCGAAGACAACAGCGAGAAGCGCTACACCCGGCTTGATAGAAGAACGCGTGCGCGTGACACGAACCATGATCCACCTCCTGACGGATTTTCAAACCACGTTCATCGTGAGCAGTTCGTACCGCTACCGATCTCTTCGAGAATACCTACGCAACCTATCCTTTACCCTCCAGCAACCCTCTAAGTTCGTCCAGAAACTGCGTGACGTCCTTGAAATCACGGTATACCGAAGCGAAACGCACATACGCCACCTGGTCGATCTCGGCCAGCCGCAGCATGATTTCGTTACCGATCTCCTGTGTCGGTATCTCGTCCCTGATACGGTTACAGGTCGCCTTCTCGACCTCGTCAACCAGTCGTTCCAGGGTCTCCATTGGGACGGGCCGCTTCTCGCAGGCGCGAAGCAATCCGTTCAGGATCTTTTCCCGGCTGTAATGTTCGCGCCTCCCGTCTTTCTTGACCACCATGAGCGGCCTGTGCTCGACATACTCATAGGTGGTGAACCGGTGGTTGCATTTCATGCATTCCCGGCGCCTGCGCACCGCCGAGTTGTCCTTTGTGGCCCGACTGTCGACAACCCGGTCTTCATCATGGCCGCATACGGGACACCGCACGATGTGCCCCCTTTCATTCAGTCACCGTCGATGACCGGTTCCACTGCGAGGAACACCGTCTCGATCCCGGCCTCGGTGACAAGCTCCTCACCGAGCTCGTCCGGATACCGATCTCCCAGCACGAGACGTTTGATACCCGCGTTGATGATCATCTTGGTGCAGGCCGAGCATGGCGCGGTCGTGCAGTACATCGTCGCCCCCTCCATACCCATGCCGCTGCCCGCCGCTTGAATAATCGCATTCTGCTCTGCATGGGCTCCCCGGCAAAGCTCGTGCCGTTCACCTGATGGAATACCGAGTCGCTCACGCAAACACCCTATATCGAGGCAATGTGCCAGCCCCCTCGGCGCACCGTTGTACCCGGTCGAGATGATACGTTTGTCCTTGACGATGATCGCCCCGACCTTGCGACGAAGGCAGGTCGAGCGCTCGGCGACAAGTCGCGTTATCTTCATGAAATATTCATCCCAGGAGGGTCTCGTCATCGTCTGATCCTGCATATGCAGCGGTTCGCTCACCCGGTGGAGATCCCGGCACCCCCGGGGCAATCCATCACTCGTACAGCGGAAACCGCCTGGCGAGATCGGATGTCGCCTCACGCACCTCTGCGATTACCGCATCGTCCTCTATATGCTCGAGAACCTTGACCATCAAGGTTCCGACCTCCTCCATCTCGGGCTCTTTCATGCCGCGGGTCGTCAGCGCCGGCGTGCCCACCCTGATGCCCGAGGTCACGAACGGGCTCTGCTCGTCGAAGGGAACGGTGTTCTTGTTGACCGTTATACCCGCCTTCTCTAAGGCCTTTTCGGCGACCTTGCCGGTAAGGGAGCGGCCCGAGAGATCGACGAGGAAGAGGTGTGTGTCGGTGCCGCCGCTTACGACATCGAAACCGCTTTCCATGAGAACTGCGGCCAGCTTCCTGGCGTTGGCCACGATCTGTCGCTGGTAGGCCTTGAACTCCTCCGTCATCGCTTCCTTGAAGCATACCGCCTTGGCGGCTATCACGTGCATGAAGGGTCCGCCCTGCGTGCCGGGGAAGTTGAACTTGTCAACCGCCTTCGCAAACCTCTCGGGGCAGAGGATCAATCCTCCGCGGGGTCCACGGAGTGTTTTGTGCGTCGTCGAGGTTACGACATCCGCATACGGAACGGGGCTCGGATGGATACCAGCGGCCACGAGCCCGGCGATGTGGGCGATATCGACCATGAGAACAGCTCCAACCCTGTCGCAGATCTCCCTGAGCCGTGGAAAATCGATGATCCTCGGATAGGCGCTTGCGCCGGCGACAAGGAGCTTCGGTTTCTCCGCGAGCACCTGCTTCTCGAGCGCATCGTAATCGAGCTGGCGCGTTTGGCGGTCGACCTCGTAGTGGGCGACCTCGAAGAACATACCGGAAAAGTTGACTGGGTGCCCGTGCGAGAGGTGCCCGCCGTGTGAGAGGCTCATCCCCATGATCTTATCCCCCGGCTGGATGAAGGCCAGGTAGGCCGAGATATTCGCCTGTGTCCCTGAATGTGGCTGGACGTTGGCGTGCTCGGCTCCGAAGAGCTCCTTCGCCCTCTCACGGGCGAGATGTTCGGCCATGTCTACATAGGTGCAGCCGCCGTAGTAACGCTTCTTGGGATACCCCTCCGCATACTTGTTCTGCATCGGATTACTGAGGGCAGCGAGGACCGCCTTGCTGGCGAAGTTCTCGCTTGCGATCATCTCGAGCTGGCCTTGCTGGCGATCGAGCTCCCCCTGCATCGCTTCCATGATCTCGGGATCGGTCTCCGCTAGATAGTGAAACAGGCTCTCATCGTACAGCATCGGTATCGACCCGTCCTTTCGACATCGTCTACTTTCCCCGATCACCCCACCGTTCAGGATCCAGAATCAATTGAACCGTCATCCTCCCACTCCCCCACTCCACGTATCGAGTGTATCGTTCTAATTTATTTAATATATCACTATTAAGCTATTATACTGTAAATGTTCTAGACCGAATACTAAAAAAAGCGATTCGCATCGGCGGGCGCCCCCGCCTCGGTGCACGAAACCGCTAGTGACTGTCCTCGTACCGTGCTATCTGATCCAACCGCCTCTGATGCCGGTTTCCCTCGAACGGTGTCTCGAGCCACACCTCGACGAGACGGTCGATGTCGCTATCCTGCAAGCTCTCGACCGAGAGTGTCAGAACATTGGAATCGTTGTGGAGCCGGGTCATTCGTGCATCATCTACCGTCCGGCACAGGGCCGCCCGTACACCCTTGACTTTGTTGGCGGCGATCGACATCCCGATCCCGCTTGCGCATATTAGAATACCCCGCTCTACCTCCCCCTGCGCCACCTTTTCGGCTACGGGGAAAGCATAATCGGGGTAGTCCACAGAAACGGTACCCGTGCAGCCCAGGTCGATTACCTCGTGGCCGCCCCGTGCGAGCACCGCTACCAGATGTTCTTTCAGGGGGAAGCCTCGATGATCAGAGCCTATGGCGATCTTCAAGACACCCTCCAGAGCGAAAGGTCACTTCTGATGTAAGAATGTCAACCAGTTGTAACGATCCTTCACCTCAGCATTGACGTATCTGAAAAAGAGATCCTGCAGCTCCTTCGTGACCGGTCCGCGTTTTCCCTTCCCTATCTTGATTTTGTCAACACTTCGTATCGGTGTTATCTCCGCGGCGGTTCCCGTGAAGAAGAGCTCCTCGGCAATGTAGAGCATCTCACGCGGAATGAGCTGCTCGACGAGCTCCAACTTGAGCTCTTCTGCCAGCATGATCACCGTATCGCGTGTGATGCCCGGCAGGACACTCGCCCCGAGAGGGGTGGTATAGAGCTTGTCTTCCAACACCAGGAAGAGGTTCTCGCCGCTCCCCTCGCTCACGTACCCGCTCACATCAAGGGCGATCCCCTCCGAGTAACCGTTCAGGATGGCTTCCATCTTTATAAGCTGCGAATTCATATAGTTGGCGCCGGTCTTCGCCAGCGCAGGCAGGGTGTTCGGGGCGATCCGATCCCAGCTCGATACACAGACATCGACCCCCTCATTGAGTGCCTCGGGCCCGAGATACTTCCCCCACTCCCATACAACGATGAAGGAGTTGATCGGATTGTTCAGCGGATTTACACCGAGCTCGTAATAGCCCCGATACACGACAGGGCGGATGTAGCATTCCTCCATCTCGTTGAGCCTGACCGTCTCTATGCAGGCTTCCACGAACTTGTCTATCGGTATCTCCGGTTCCATCCGGTACATCTTGGAGGAGTTATAGAGGCGCTTGATATGTGGTTCGAGGCGGAATATGGCGGCACCCTTCCTCGTCTTGTAACACCGGATCCCCTCGAAAACCGCCGTACCGTAATGCACTACGTGCGCACAGACATGAATCCTCGCATCATCCCAATCGACGAACGTTCCATCCATCCATATTTTTTTGGATTTCTTCAACGGCATCGCAATACTCCTTGTATCCTAATGCACCCGATACGGTCCCGCTCCACCTCGCGCGGCGGCCCTAATCATCCCATTCGCCTTGTCTTGGACGATACACATTATAGTTATTGTCGGAGATGCAGGCAACCGATAAATTCTGTTTCCGCAGAAAAATCCAAAATGTCTGAAAATTCGTACAGGCAGGGAATGATCCGCCCGGCTGCATCGAATGCAACGGACGAGAGGGCATTTATCGACTGCCTGAATTACTTCGTAAGTTTAAATTTATCAGCGATATAATCGATTGTAAAGAAGATCAGCCGTTCGATCTCGTCCCGGGTCCGCATGTAGGTTCCCCGGTCACCGCCGATCGGATCCATGATATCGGGATTACTCCGCTTGGGATCGAGCTCCCCCATTACAACGATCTTGTAGACCTCCTCCGGAGCGATCCGCTCGATCTCGTCCCGGTGAGCCCGCTCCATGACGAAGATCACGTCGGCCCCCTCGATCAGCTCCCTCGAGAGCTCCCTCGCCCGGTGCCCGCCGATATCGATCCCCTGTTCCTGCATGACCTCGATGGCGAGCGAGGAGGCGGGCTGACCGGCCCATGCATATGTACCGGCCGATGATATCTCGAGTTCATCCTTCCACATTGCCGGAATCCTCTCTTTCGTGAGCGCCTCCGCCATGGGGCTCCGGCAGACATTACCGGTACAGATGAAAAGTATCCGTTTCATAGCTACCACGCGTATCGGGCTGGGTGGACATGCCGGGGCTCTCCGCGCACGGCATCCCACTCCTATTCTCGGGAGGTTCTACAATATGGGTAAGGCGTATCCGGTGTCAAGCTGAAGCGTGCGATGTCTCCTCGGGCGCTGGTACGCCGCGGTACCGCGCCGCTGAATCCGGGCCCGCTCCCCGCCGTTCCGGAATCCTGCAAAACTGCTTGTGTAGGCAGACCGTACTGCTATATGGTATCAGGTATCGTCAGATAGAAGAAACGTATCCCTACCGGTTCCCGGCGGCGATGCAACAGGTACTCCCCGTAAACCTTCGGGAACCGGAAATCCGGTATGCAAAGCATCACGAAAGGAGCCGGTTATGGCAGGACTCAAGATTGCCGACGCCCTGAGTGTCGAGCCGAGAAAGGTAACCACCGAGGGGGCGGAGAAAGCGACGATCAGGTGGTTGATATCGCAGCAGGATGGAGCCGAACGGTTCCACCTGCGTCTATTCGAGCTGGAACCGGGCGGAAAGACACCCCTCCACACACACGAATGGGAACACGAGGTCTTTATCCTGAAGGGCAGCGGCACATTGATCTTCGAGGGCAAGGAACATGCGTTCACGGACGGGCAATTCATACTCGTTCCGGAAGGGACCGAGCACTCGTTTCTCAATACGGGTGAAGGGAATCTGCAATTTCTCTGTATCGTGCCTGCCAAGTAGGATGCCAAGACCCGCTTCGGTGGAACGGCTCTTATCCTGCATGCCCGGACATAACGCCGGTACCGGTAACCTTTAGGGCAAAGTGTCAACGCCCGGCAACTATGCGAGAAACCCATTCATTATTCATACGTTACATTTGACAAAGCGAATGATACCATGTAACTTATAGACAGTGCATAAAAGGGGACGTGATTAGTTTTATCGGATTGGAGAAGAGATGAAACGGAAGTGTTGCGTGGCTGTATTTTCCCTGTGTTGCGTAATGATTGCGGAGTCCGCACTTGCACAGACACTCTTCAAACAGAAGAAGTACTTCGGGCCGATCCCGTTCAATACCATAAGCGTATCCGTCGGCTTTCTCGACGGCCCCGACATGGAACTGCTCGCCGAGGATCTCGACAACTGGGCCGCCACCGAAGGTAGAAACGGCTACGACTATTTCGAACTGTTCTCAACCTCACCTTTCGCACGGGTCGGCTACGAGCGCCAGCTCACTCCCAACTACTTCATGCGTACGAGCATCACCTTCGGCTATCTCGAGGCAACAAGCATCGGCCGCTACGTCTCCATAGGTGACTTGGAGAATTACGATCTGGATATACGGCGTACGTTCAAAGTCTATCTCTTCTCGATGGAGGGGGGTTTCTCCTACTACTTCCTGCAGCCTGAGGTACGCCAGGCTACACCGTATGTGGGTGTAGGTTTCGCGGCGGTTGTCCCGCTTGCACGTCTCGACACCGAAAGTTCCATACACGAAACCGGTGAACCGTTTCCCAATCCGGGCGAGAACGTATCCCGAAACAGCTTCCAGGCAGGAATCCATGGTGAGTTCGGCCTTCTCTATTACATCACGAACCGGTATTCGGCCGGGCTCGAGGGGCGCTACCAGATGTCCCAGAGCACGTTTTACACGCATGGTGGTAACTCGGTCATCGATTACGCCGGATTCACTCTCTCGATGAACTTCAACTACCACTTCTAATGGAAACAGAGAGATTCGACGCCGCCGTTATCGGCGCAGGGCCGGCAGGCTCATGGACCGCCCGCCGCATTGCCGACCGCGGCTACCGCGTACTACTCCTGGAGAAGCGTGACCGCATCGGATATCCGGTGCGATGCGCGGAAGCCGTGGGACCCAGGATAGATGTCGAACGTTTCATCCCCCTCGGCCGGGATCTCATCTCCTCTCCTGTCGACGGCTTCCTGATCGTCGCTCCCGGCGGTCAGCGTTTCGAGAAACGGATGCCGGGAATCGGATTCACCATCGACCGGGAGCTCTTCGATCGGCGTCTCGCTGAAGCGGCCCAGCAGAGCGGTGCGGTACTTCGCACGGGACACCAGGCGATGGGTCTCACGAACAGAGACGGTGCAATTACGGGGCTGCGCGTGAAAGAGCTCGGAACCGGGCTCGAGTACGCCTCGAAGGCATCGGTGGTCGTCGGAGCGGACGGTGTAGAGGCCCTTTCCCCCCGGTGGGCGGGGCTTGCGGGATCGTTCAAACCGGATGAGATCTTCTCGTGCGCACAGGAGCTTATCACGGGGATCGAGATTACAAAGCCGCATATAGAATTCCACCTCGGTTCACGTTTCGCACCCGGTGGGTATGCCTGGGTCTTCCCCAAGGGGATGGATACGGCCAACGTAGGTGTCGGATTCAATCCGCTCGAGGCGCGAGGTAAACGGGCCGTCGATTTTCTCGACACTTTCATAGCACACCGGTGCCCCGGTGGAACACGCACCCGCCTCGTGATCGGCGGATGCGATGTGGCACGGGGGCTTCCGGCACTCGCAACAAACGGCTACGTGACCGTCGGCGAGGCCGCCCGTCAGAACAACCCCTTCTCTGGCGGCGGAATCATCAACGCCCTGGAAGGGGCGGAAATGGCCGCCGAGACGATCGTCGCTGCCCTGCGAAACGGGGATACCTCCGCCCGTAGCCTCGCCCCCTACACGAGGGCATGGAGACGGTCGGTCGGCAGGGCGAATGGAGCCTTTTATCTCGCCGCCCGGATCTTTTTCGAGCTGAGTGATGCGGAAATGGACCGCATCATGCGACGGGTTGTAAAGGTTCCGGGCGTATTCGATGAAAAGGGCATTAAACCCGTGCGGATGGTCATGAGCCTCGTGGCGGCGGAGCCGTCACTCCTGGTCAAAGTTCTGAAATCGGTTGCAGGCAGACTGTTACAACCGTTATATTGATAGCGGTCGGGGACACGCTTCTCTCGTTGATTGCATCGGGCCGCATCTCTATCACAGCAACATCGATACCGGTTGGAGCGTCGTAGAAGCTGTGACACCCGCAAGCCACAGAGATTTGATCGAGATCGATCGCATGGCGTGTATCGCATGCGGTGCGTGTTCGGCCGTCTGCCCGAGCGAAGCGCTCATTGTCGAGGGGATGATACTCGTGGTCATTCCCGAGCGCTGCCGCCCCTGCGGGCAGGCGGCCATAGTTTGTCCCACCGGAGCACTTCGGTGTCCCGATTCCCGGTAAAGATGAACCAGGTACGGATTGCACAGAAGGTCGTCGGCCCGTTGGCCACCAATTGTTACATCCTCTCCTGTCCCGACACACTTGCATCGATCATCGTCGATCCGGGTGGTGATCCCGATGTCATCGTCGCATTCGTCGGAGAGATGCAGCTCGAGCCGGTCGAGATAGTCTGTACACATGGACACAGTGACCACATAGCAGCAGTGGCACCCCTGTGCCGTTACTTCGGAATCGGCTTCGCCCTGCATGAATCGGACCGCAGGATCGTGAAGCTCTCCGTTCGTGAGGCGCCCCTCTGGGGCCATCACAGAATCGAAGAGCCCGTGATCACCCGAACGATCACCGCCGGGGAGACGATCAGCTTCGGAAAGGTTTCCGGAACGGTGCTCCATACCCCGGGCCACACCCCCGGGCATGTATCGTTGTATTTCAAGGGATCGGTGCTCGTTGGAGACACCATCTTCGCCGGCTCTATCGGCCGGACCGACCTGGAGGGGGGAGATCTCAAAACCCTTCTCCATTCCATACGTACGGAACTGCTCCCCCTGCCGGACGAGACACTCGTCTACTGCGGTCACGGGCCGGATACCACGATCGGCGGGGAGCGGCATGCGAATCCGTTTATAAACGAGCTCCTGTAGTAAGCCCCCGCTTCCATTCATACTTTTGGTCTTTTTCTTGCTACTAACCCCTTTCGCTTGGTCTTACGTATGAGCGAACGGTCTTCCACCGTGGAGCAACCACGCCGGAGCCGGCGTGAAAAGAAGGGGAAAACCATTGGAATGCAAACAGCAAATTCGGGACTTCATAATAGAGAACTTCCTCTTCGGGTCATCGGATGCCCCGTTCGGCGATGACGAATCGTTTCTGGAATCCGGTATCATAGATTCCACCGGCATACTGGAGCTCGTCTCGTTCGTCGAGGAGCGATTCGATATCGAGGTGAAGGATGAGGAGCTGATTCCGGATAACTTCGACTCCGTCGGTAAGCTCGTCGGGTATATCAATAATAAAATGAATAAAATACACTGAGATTATCTGCGTCCGTTTCGTCTCTCGAACCACATGCTCGTTCATGAATTTCTGGAAAGAAGCGCAATCCGATTTCCCGGCAAGGAATCGATAGTTGCCGGCTCCACACGCCTCACATTCGGTGAAATCGACGCAGCAGCGAATCGACTCGCGCATGCCCTCAGAAACCGCGGTGTATGCTACGGCGACCGGGTCGGCATTCTGCTCGATAACACGGCGGAGGCCGTCATATCCATATGGGGTGCCCTCAAGGCCGACGCAGTCTTTTTCGTAATCAACCCGACCACAAAGGCGAACAAGATCACCTATATCCTGAACAACTGCCGCGCGACTGCCCTCATCACACAGGGTGAAAAATGGCAGACAGCCCGCGAGGCGATCAATCGAACGCAGTCGCTCAAGGCGGTGCTCCTCACCGGGAAGTCGAAGCCGGATACATCTGACGGCACCGGGGCGCCGCTGTTCGGCTGGAACGAGGAGCTCGAGGCGCAACCGGAGACCGCACCGGAGCGGAAGACCATCGACATCGATCTCGCAGCATTGATCTATACATCCGGAACGACCGGACACCCGAAGGGGGTCATGCTGACGCACCGGAACATCGTATCCGCTTCGACATCGATCACAACATACCTCGAGAATGTCGAGGAGGACATTATTCTGAACGTTCTTCCACTCTCGTTCGATTACGGCCTCTATCAGGTACTCATGGCGGCCCAGTTCGGCGGCACGGTGATTCTCGAGCGGTCATTTGCGTATCCGTATGCGATCATCGACCGGCTCAAGAAGGAGCACGCGACCGGATTTCCAATCGTGCCGACGATATCAGCGATAATTCTCCAGATGAAGGATCTCGCTAAGGAACGGTTCCCGCACCTCCGGTACCTCACGAACACTGCGGCGGCCCTGCCGGTGAGTCACATCGAAGGACTCAAGCAGCTGTTTCCCGGCGTGCAGCTATACTCGATGTACGGACTTACCGAATGCAAGCGAGTCAGCTACCTCCCCCCGGCGGAGATCGACCGACGGCCTACCTCGGTGGGCAGGGGGATGCCGAACGAACAGGTTTACCTCGTCGATGAGGAAGACCGGATCATCACCGAATCCGGAGTGATCGGAGAGCTCGTCGTACGGGGGGCGAATGTAATGAAGGGATATTGGGAGCTTCCGGAGGAAACCGCCGAGATGCTCAAACCGGGGCGATTCCAGTGGGAACGGGTTCTCTACACCGGCGATCTCTTCCGCATGGACGAGGACGGGTATCTCTACTTCGTGGCCCGCAAGGACGATATCATAAAAAGCCGCGGTGAGAAGGTGAGCCCGAAAGAGGTCGAGAATGTGCTGTACTCCCTGGAGGGGGTGCTCGAAGCGGCGGTCGTCGGCGTCCAGGACGATGTGCTGGGCGAGGCCATCAAGGCATACGTGGTACTCAAGGAGGGCTCCGCCCTCACTGAGAAGAAGATCCTCGCCCACTGCTCCAGGAACCTCGAAGACTTCATGGTACCGAAGATCGTGGAACTCAGAACTTCCCTCCCGAAAACATCATCGGGTAAGATTACGAAGAAGGGACTGGCATAGATCCATCTGAGGGAACCGACGGTGAACGTGTCGCAGCATAGTAGTCATGGCCGAAAAGGCGCAAAAAAACCGTGACAGGATATCATGCATACAATTGCCAGAAAGGACGGGCGGATGGAATTTTCCAAGGCTGTATTATCGATCGACGCAGAACGTGTGGCGACGGAGATCGAAGGATTCATACGTGACACGGTCAAGAATTACTTCAAGCGGAAAGGTATCGTCATCGGCCTGAGCGGCGGAATCGATTCGACCGTCGCAGCCGCGCTCTCCGTCCGGGCACTCGGACAGAAGCGCGTCCACGGCCTGATACTTCCGGAGCGTGACTCGAACCCGAAGAGCAGGGAGTATGGAATCAAGACAGCCGAATCACTCGGGATCGAGTACACGGAATACGACATTACCTCCGCCCTGGAGGGTCTCGGGGTCTACGAGAAACGGGACGCGGTCGTCGGTAAATACTTTCCCGATCTTGCGGGGAACTACGCCTTCAGGTTGACCCTTCCCCAGGATCTTCTGGAGCGCGACAGGATCAACGTTTACCATCTCGAGGTCAAGAGTGAGAACGGCTCGTTGCTTACCGCCCGCCTTTCGCACGACGATTACCTCGAGATGATGGCGGCGAATGACATCAAACAACGGATGAGGATGATTCATCTCTATTACGAGGCGGAACGGCGTTACTGCATCGTCTGCGGTACGACGAACAAAGCGGAGACCCAGCAGGGTTTTTTCGTCAAGTTCGGAGACGGCGGCGTCGATATCGAGCCGCTGGCACCCCTCTACAAGAGCCAGGTATACCAGCTCGGGCGGTACCTGGGAGCGCCCGAAGAGGTGCTGGCACGCACACCGAGCCCGGATACCTACAGCTTCGAGGTGAGTGACAAGGACTTCTACTTCTGTATCCCCTACGATACGGTAGATCTCATCCTCTATGCAATGGAGCACGGCGTCTCGATAGAAGAGACTTCCGAAGCGCTCGACATCGAGATCGAGAGCCTCAAACGGGCATGGCGGGATCTCGAGCGGAAGCGGGACGCCACGGAGCCGCTGCGTTCCCTGCCGCCCATCCCGCAACTGAGCTCACTCGACTAGACGTATCCGTTCATTCGGAATATTCACGTGGATGCAAATCGATCGCGGATTATGCGCGGGAGAGATCTGTTCGCTCTATCCATGCAAGAACGCGCCCGATGATCTCGTCCTGCCACTCCCGGAGTGTATACATGTGGTTGGCGTGCTGGACTTCTTCGAAGCGTATGAGCCCCTTCGCCATCTCGAGATCTTCGGGATACCGCTCGGCGAACTCGCTGTTGAATTCCCACTTGAAGTTGTCGTTCTCACCGAATATGAAAAGTACCTTATCACCACGTTCCACAATCGACCGGTAGGAATCGAGGTATTCAAAGTTGAACTCAATGCTGCTGCCGGTGACCGCCGAGGTCTTGTCCAGCGCACGGGTAGCCGCCCCATCCAGACCCCTCGACCCGGCCGACGCAGCCGCAGTGCCGTCACAGGCACACCGCCGCCCGTTCACGGCGGCCGTTACTCGGGTACCGGTAGGTTTGCCTTTCCTACTCCCCGGCCGGGCTGCCTTCCGTTTGCCGCCGAGGAGGCGGCCGCACACACCGGAACCTGAGATTTCCAGCGATTTGAAGATCATCTTGTAATCACTTTGTAATGTTAGAAACCGCCACCAGGCAACAGGATTGAAGACTTTCCGTAGATACATACCGAGGTAGAATCGCGCGAAACCCTCACTCATACGAACCTGCTCGTGTGAGAGCCCCGAGAGCATCACCGGAATGCTGAGCAATACCGAGCCGTTGATCGATTCGAACCGTGCGTGTGTGATGATGTTCGTGATCGCCCCGCCGCAGACACCGAAGAGCACGACCCTCGTAACGCCTATCTGCTCCCGGAGAAAATCAGCAGCAGCTGCGACATCCCCGGCAAAGAGACCGTCCTGGATCTTGCGGAAGAGTACCCGCTGATCGATATTTCCTATCGCTCCCGATGATCTTCCCATCCCCTGCGTGTCGCAGCAAAGGCTCGGATACCCGGCCCCGGCGAAGCGCCTTGCTGCACGCGTATTGAACCTGAAGGCGCCGTTCATGCCTATCAGGCCGCCATGGGTGAAGATAAACGCAGTGTTCTCCCTCTGCTCTGCATCCGGAAGGTATAGGACCCCGTTCAGACGGTCCCCCGTGGTCGATCGGAACGAGACGATCCGCTCAACGATTCCGTTCGCACGGAATGAATCCGTACCGGAACCTACCGGCCGGGTATCCGTCACCCGCCCATTTCCGGCAGCATCTCCCTCCTCCCCTGCAGGTCCCTTCCCCCCATCACCTGGAATCCCTTCCACCCCGTTCCCGGCCGTCCCTCCCCCACCCGAACGAATCCGCCGTTCGCCAGCCGGAAGCGACTCGAGGAAGCCATGCACGCTCCTGTACAGGTTGGGTGCCAGGGATGTGAATATCTGGTTATTGACCCAGAAGGCGTTATCCTCCGTGACCGTGCATCCCTCGCACGGGATATTGTTGGAACGGATCGCCTCCACGAGATCACTATCATCCGGTGGGACGGCTGTTTTGCGTACCGGGATCGAGATGATCGTCACCGCAGCGACGGATGAGGGGAGCCGCAGCGGAAGCTCGCATGCCTGCATCTGATCGTAGAATCCATTCGATACGAGGTACCCGTCATTGTTGTTCATTCGATACCCGGCATAGGTGCAATCACAGTTCGATTCGAGTGCCTCGATGATTCTTTCCCGGGTCATGGCCGCCTTCTTGAAGATGGCGTACTGCCCCGCCACATTTGCACGCAGGGCCTTCATCAGCTCCCGCCGCCAGGATTGCACCGGTTGTACGAGCACAAGGCTGTCGATGTCCCCCCTGCGGACTGCGGTGGTGCAGGCAAGGGCTGCACCCCAGCGAATACCCAGAAGGGTAATCCGATCGACACCGGTACCGCGAAGGAGATCACACGCAGCATCGACATCACGTTCGAGACCGTGCACATCGACATCTTCACTGGAACCGGTGCTGTTTCCGCACCCGAAGTAATCGAACGAGAGCACCGGCACCCCCCGTTCGGCGAGATACCGCCCCATATTGGCAACGACCCGTTCACACCAGAACTTTTCCTCGAAGAGGGAATCGCAGACCACGACTCCACGAACGGGGCCGTTCCGGACGGGAGGCATGCCGTTACCGCCGGGACTGAACAGCATTCCGTAGAGCGGCCTGTCGTGTGTCCGAAAGAAGAATGCCTTCTCTTCCACTACAGTGCCCACCTGCATCACATTCTTAGGTTACGATACCGCATGGCATCCGAAACAGTGTCGCAATACGGATAGTTTGCAAATTGGGTACCAAAAACGCCGCGACAGAGCGGACACCCCTTCGGGAATAAATATAGATTGCGACTATTGGATGAATTAAATAGACTCTTCCAACGATGAAGGGTAAACTTATAATACCTATCCTGGCAATAGAGTTCGCACTCTTTATCATCCTCCTTCTGCTCGTCTCCATCAAGGCCGCCATCGTTCTCTTCTGCGGTGGAATCATCGTAACCATCGTTTTTTTCAAACCCTTCTGGGGATTGCTGATCTATCTCTTCATGCTGTATCTGAGACCCCAGGAATTCGTTTCCGCCCTCAAGAATCAGCCCCTCATGCTCGCGATGGCGTTCGTTGTACTCGGAACACTCATCATACACAACGTGATCCAGCGAAAACCGTTCGTCATATTCAATATGCGCCAGGCCATCTTCATGATCGTCTTTTTATTGCTCATTCCTCTCAGTCAGCTGCAGCGATTCTACCTGACGGGGGCAAAGTTGGGTTTTCAGGAATTTCTACCCACCTTCTTGATGTTCTTCATGATCATCAATCTGATAACGGATATGAATCAATTGAAAAAGACCTTCTACCTCCTGCTCTTCATGACGCTCTTCATTTCATTGAACGGGATCCTGCAATACCACAGGGGGCTCGATATCGCCGGACGCACGACGACGGTCGATGGAAGGATACGCTGGGTCGGTATCTTCGACGATCCCAACGACCTCGGACTCACGATACTGGTATTTATGCCGTTCGCCTTGCTCAAGCTCTTAGAACGGTACAAGCCTCTGCTCCTACGCATCCTCTGGATCCTCATCCTGGGTGCTTTGCTCTACGCACTCTATCTCACCAATTCGCGAGGAACCTTCATAGGCCTCCTCGTCGTGCTATTCTATTTCCTGATAAAACGCCTGGGTGTTATTAGAGGGGGCCTCATCGGTATCGCCCTGACCGCCGGACTCTACTTGATCGGTCCGAGCAGACTCGAGGATATCAACGTCAGGGAGGCCTCCGCCAGCGGCCGGATAGATGCCTGGATTACGGGATTGAGATTGACTATACGGCGCCCGATTCTCGGTGTCGGATATGGCCGTTTCACGGAATTCCATCACCTGACCGCCCACAACTCGGTCGTACTCTGTATGACGGAGCTGGGACTTGTGGGACTCTTTGTCTGGTTGTCCATGATCGTCACGTCGTTCCGCGAGATGATAGTCGCCGAAAAGTACACTCAGGGTACCGAGCTGAGTGGTTACGCCGAAACACTGCAAATGACCATTGTCGGATTCATGGCCGCCGCCTTTTTTCTCTCGCGAACCTACAACGAGATTATATATATAATCATTGCACTATGCACACTCTTCTCGTATTTCACGCGTAGAGACCATGGGTACAAGATCCCGTTTTTCTCGCTCAAAACCCTGACACGGGTGCTGGTGACCATGGTCATCCTGGTTATGCTCGTTAGACTCTTTGTGAGTTTTTAACGAACGGGAGCACCGCCTTGCTCAAGAACTCACATATCTGGCTCTGGTCATACATCGCCGGGCGGTTGCGGCGGCGAAGGCTCCGCTATCCGCTCAGGATCCTTCTGGCGATCGCCGATCACTTCGAACCGGAGCAGAAACCCGGTGATCCGCTCGAACTCCAGATCAAACGGGTCCATGACTGGATAACGCGCTACGAGAAACGCTACACGGGCTTCAAGGACTGCACCGGACGTCCACCCGTGCACACCTATTTCTTTCCGGAGGAGCAGTACGCACCGGAGACGGTCGAACCGTTGGCCGAACACTGCGCAAGGGGATTCGGCGAGGTAGAGATACATATCCATCATGACTATGATGCAGAAGATGCTTTCAGGGAAAAGATGAATGTCTTCCGGGACCGGCTCGCCGAACACGGACTGCTCTGTCGCGACAGTACCGAAAATCGAGTCAAGTACGGTTTTGTGCACGGTAACTGGTCACTCGATAACTCACGCCGGGACGGCCGTTGGTGCGGCCTCAACAACGAAATCACACTCCTGAGAGATACCGGATGCTATGCGGATTTCACACTTCCGAGCGCACCTTCGGAATGTCAGACAACTAAGATCAATTCGATATACTTCGCCATCGACGATCCCGTACGACCCAAATCGCATGATACCGGAGTCGATGTCACCTTCGGCGGAAAGACGGACGGGGATCTCCTCATGATACAGGGACCGCTCGCACTCAACTGGAACAGCAGGATACGCGGTATCGTCCCCCGTATCGAGAATGCAGACATCAACGGTACAAATCCCGTGACACAGCAGCGCATCAAGCTCTGGATTGACCAGAGAATCCTGGTACCGGGCGTGGAGGATGTTGTCTTTGTAAAACTGCATACCCACGGCCTCAAGTCGGCGCTCGTCGACTACCTGGTCGGTGAAGAGCTCGCAAGGGGATTCGAGTTGCTGGAGCGGGAATTCAACGACGGTAACCGATTCAGGCTCTACTACGTGACGGCGAGGGAAATGGCGAATATCGTCCTGGCATTCAACGACGGCGTCCTTGGCCCTATCTCAGAGCTCAAGGATTACCGGCTCAAATCAATTCGGTGATGTGCCCCTCCAGATAGGATGGTCGTTCTTATCTCAGCACTAATATAGCCCTTTTATCGATCACGTTGCCGGAGCCGTCTTTGATTACAACAAAGTACCTACCACTACTCACATAGGTCGCATTTTTATTAGATCCATCCCATTCAATGTTATTTTGCCCGCTCCACGAGATGTCCCAGGCTCTACGTCCTCTCAGATCATAGATTTCGAGACTACCATCCGATGGAAGATTTTTAACTTTCAGAACACCATACTCTATTCTATAGGGATTTGGATAGAATGTAATGGGCTCTGATCCAAGATCTGGATAAGGATCATCCTCATCATTGTCGATTTCTACAGCGATAAAATCCCTGTCCGGAACAATACCTCCCGATACCCCGTGAATGCGAATCACAGCTTCCCCGTCTATATTGTCCGGGTCCTCCGCAGCTGCAATAGTCACCGTATGATAAACATTCCAATTGGTCGATGTAAATGTCAGGGAACCACCGTCAATAATTGATAAATCCTGATCCCCGCTCAAGTACTCGACAGAAACTTCGATATCTTCAATCGGTATCTTACTGAGCCTTACACCTATTTCCGCAGTTCCTCCCTCCGGGATAGAGACAGAAGCTGAGCTTGTCAGAAAATTCAACGCATCATTGTCGACTTCAGTGGCAATTACAATTTCATCAGGGATAAGAGGTTCGGATTCCGCACGAATGAAAATCACAGCATCACCGTTTTCGATATCTGCATCCTCTGCTGCGGAAAGCGTCACAAATTGGTACTGGTCCCAATTACCCGTCGTAAACGTTAGTGAACCGCTGCCCATTACCGTTATATCTTGATCCCCAATAGTCCGAAATACCGAAACCTCCACGTTCTCGTCCGGTTGCGCACTGAGTTTTATTCCAATATCAGATGTTTCATTTTCCAAGATATATACTGAGTCGGTGCTGACCACAAAATAGATATCCTCATTACCGGGTCCCTGTGGCTCCGTCGAAAAAGGAAATACACAAGAAATCGTCATGTTCATTTGGCTGTCATATGCCTTAGCTCGAGCAAAATATATATCATCCACCTCCAATCCACTCAGTGTTGTAATGTGCCGTGTTCCCGACTCCAAAGAACGCGTAGTCACTTGTGCCTGTTCATCCGATCGCCAATACTCGACCACACCAGTCGAAGTCCACTCGGTCGACCAATAGACCTGAAATGTATTACTATCTACCGATCTCACCGAATCAATCTTGCACAGATTTTTCAATTCATTAGGAGAACTCTCATGAAGTGTCAAACCCGATACTTGAGCAGAATAACTGCTGATTCCACTGGCCGTGCTTTTAGATTTAAGACGGTAGTAATAGCGGACACCGTAATCCAGCATACCTTCATCAATGTAGTGATTATTCGAAGTGCTGACCGAATCAATGAGCACATAATCCGTAATAGAAACAGTGAGTGACCTGTATATGAGAACTAAATCCACACTTGGATCGGAAACAGGATACCAACTAATCTTATAGGAAACCGATTCCTGAGAAAAAGCAAGGCAAGTCCCGAATAAGAGGATCAAGCAGATGCTGGATAATAATTTCAGGCTTCTCATCGTTTTCCCTTTCATAATTCAAAAAAATAACCTTGTTCTTACTATTTGTCAATTCCGACTGCGTCGATCCATATATTTGCAACACTCCTTGCTATTTTCCAACCCTGCTCCACCAGTCGAATATATACTGTTCGCAATCACGCGAGTGACAATCGTATCCAGTCCTTTCGCGAAGTGCCCCTAAAACCCCCATAATCTCTCTTTGTTATCACCTTGTTGGCGTTACCACAAATAATAATCTTAAGAATATTTCATTATCGTTGAGAATGCAAATGCTGTTCCACTATGAGATCTAGTGAACATCGACCGTTTCTCCTTAGCACCTCTCCAATCCTCCCCGCATTCTCTTTCCAAAAATCCGAGGAGCTTAGGATTTTTTTAACGGTCCCACTCCTTCGTCAATCATTCCAGCATCGATGTTCCACTCTAGACTTCAGATCCCTCACCCGTACCTGGAATCTCCGAAATAAAAGACCTCATCTTACCCACCCTCGTGAGAGGGATCTTATCAACGTACTCTATCGTCGTCGATATTCCATGCTGATCGAGCTCATCCAGAGCATTCCGAATGAAGTCCGATGTCTCCTCCCTGCCGACCGATCCGTCATGCTCGATCTTGACCAGAATCTGCTCGAGTGATTTCTGAACAACCTGAAACTTGACCAGCCCCGGTGCCCGGGAAAGCTTCCACAGAAAGTACATATCATGGAATTCCTTGCCATCCTTGGTCTTGAGCGTCTCGGAAACCCTGCCAACCACGTCCTTGAGCATGGGAAAGGTCCTCCCACACCGGCACGCCCGATCCGTCATGATCCCCTTGTCACCGATCCGATAGCGAATCAGCGGCATGGCAAAGTTGTTGAGATCGGTAATAACAAGATCACCAACCTCGCCAAGCAGCGGCCGGTCATCCTGATCCACTACCTCGACACAGAAATTATCAATATTGATGTGCAGACCCTCTCTCTCGGTGCATTCCGAGGCAACATTCGAAAACTCCGTACTCCCGTACCGGTTATAGACCGGACAGCCGAACACCCCTTCAATCTTCTCCTTCTGATAATCGAATAGCCTCTCCGCACCAATGATGACACCATCAAGCCTCGGGGGCGTGATGCCATGCTTCTCTACCGCCCGCGCCATCAAATACACAGCAGTCACATAGGACTCGATAAATCTGATCCTGTGCCGCTTGATGGCACGTACGTACCGAATGAGATCCTCCTCACCGATATGAAATGCCGATAAGAAAAGATAGTTCTGAAACCTCCAGTAGAGGGAATACTTCACCCTCTCGAATGTGCTCATGTTAGGAAAATGCCCCCAGAGCATCGCCGCCGGTGTCCCGATCGGCTTGCCCATCCAGTCCTCGGAGCGGTATTTCAGGGCCATTCTCAGACACCAGTTGTCAAGGCTCATATAAAAATAGACCGGATTGCCGGTCGATCCACTCGTCGCACTGTCATGAAGCTTTCCCTTATCGTATTCCCGGGACAGGATCGCATCACCCGCTGAGCGCACTATCTCTTTGGATGTAAAGATCCCATGCTCCCTGAGTATACCAACATCATCGACACCGCTCACATCGAGACCACGCTTATCGAACAAGTCCCGGTAAAACGGCACATTCTCGTAACAGTTCACCAGCATCTCGTTCAACTTCCTCCTCTGCATCGCAAGGAGCTCATCGATGGGCAGCCAGGGGGCCCCGGAGATACTGCGGTAATAGTTGTAGATATTCCTCCGTTTGATCACCTTATCGTAGAACGGAAAGATGAGTGTCCTGTATACATGCCCGTACGGCATCGACAGTGCCCCTCAGAATGTCATCCCTTACCTGCAACGCCCTACATCAGCATCCTCACCACAGGGCGGGACCGATGATCCCTGAGCTCGAGAACGAAGTATTCCCCCTGCTGCCTATGTATTCAAGAAAAAAATTCATAACCTCAATGCATTCACATAGATGGCATGCTAGTTGCGGCAACAATAACGCACACATTCCAACGTGACAAGAGGGGTTCAATAGGACATTACAGGAAAGGACCGGAAACAACTTAACTCCAAAAAATGATTGATCGAGTCGCAAAAATATATATCATTACCACTCAAGAGGTATGCCGAAAATGACTCACATCACCGGTAACAAAAAACGCATCACAAACCTCATAGGCATTAGCATCCTCATCGCTGCCCTCCCACTATCCCAGCCGGTATCAGCCCAAGAAGGACCGGGTGCAACGGGGGCCACCTATCTCAACCTACCTGTGGGAAGCCATTCCATCTCGATGGGCGAAATCTCTTCGGCCCTGCCGGATGATCCATTCCACTGGCTCTCCAATCCAGGCGCCCCACTGAAATCGGCCGGGAGCGGAATCGGCGTCTTCCACAGCCAGTGGGCCGTCGATACATACTACGACAACATCTTCTACCGGGATCAATTGATCAATCTGGTAACACTCGGTATCGGGCTGACGTACATGGGGACTCCGGACATCCAGGGCTACAACGATATCGGAGACCCGACCGGAGAGCTGAAACACAACAGCTTTCAGACGATCATCGGGATAGGCTTCACTCCCATCGAATCCGTGAGCGCCGGCGTGAATTTCAAGTTCTTCCAGGAAAAGATCGCCGATGTGGCGGCCAGGGGATTCGGCGCGGATATCGGAGTCATGTGCTCCCTGCCGTTCCCCGAGATCTCTGTCGGCGCAGTCGTGCAGAACCTGGGTCCGAACGTAACCTTCCTCTCGAATGAAGAGGAACTGCCCCTCACATACCGGCTCGGTGGCAGCTATCGCTTCCCGTCAATCACGAATGTGATCGGAATCACGATAGCGGCAGAGATCGTACGACCAAAACATGAACAAACCTACGGGGCGTTCGGAGGAGAGGTAAGCATACGGGATATCTTCAGCCTGCGGGCCGGCTTTACGGGTGAAAAAGACAGGGCTTCCGACGGACTTACCGTCGGAGGCGGCGTCAGGGTCCTCGAACGGTTAACAATCGACTACGCATGGACACCCTACGGGGATCTCGGCAATTTCCATAGAATATCCCTGTTCTACAGCTTGGGAGAATAGACAGAAAAGCGGGCGCTTGCCCCGAAGACTCATAACGGCGCACCCTCAGTTTCATCCCGACATCTTCGCAGCGGCAGGGGCGCGTAAAAAGGATTTGGCGGCGTTCATGGGACTCGTGATCATCTTCTTCCTTCTGATCTTCTGTGCGCTATACGCCTATTTCGGCTATGCGGTACTTCTCACAGCCATCGGTAGGGGCAGGCCCCTGCGCGAGCCGCCCGCCGATCTTGCCGAAGACGAGCTGCCGACGGTGGCACTGCTCATCGCCGCCTACAACGAGGAAGCAATCATCGCTCGAAAAATCCGAAATGCGCTCGATCTCGACTACCCCGCCGGGAAGCTCTCGGTCGTTGTTGTCTCGGATGGTTCCACCGACGGCACCGACTCGATGGTAGAGAGTTACCGGGACAGAGGTGTTACACTCCTTCGCGTCGAGGGACGGCAGGGCAAGACCGTGGCACGCAACCGGGCCGTTGCGAATGCCGAGGCCGAGATCGTTGTTATGAGTGATGCGAACGGCATGTACAAGCCGGATGCGTTGCGCAAGCTCGCGCGCCACTTCGCAGACGAGAAAGTGGGAGCGGTGTGCGGCAACCTCACCCTTACCGGTGAAGGTGGCCGGGAAAACCTATACTGGCAGTATGAAAAATGGATCAAGCGTTTCGAGGACCGCACGCACTCGATAATCGGGGCGAACGGTTCGATCTATGCTATCCGGCGCTCCCTCTACGAAGAGATTCCCCCGGAGGTCGATGACGACTTCATCGAGCCCCTGCTCGCGTATCGAAAGGGATACGCGCTCCGCTACGAAGACGAGGCGGTAAGCGTGGAGGAGGACATCGCAGAGCATAACGTAGCCGCTGAGTTCCAGGCGAAGAAACGGGTAGTGCTTCGGGGCATCCAGAGCCTCAGTTATGTCTCGGGGCTTCTCAATCCGTTCAGGTATCCGATGCTGTCGTTGGAGCTCATCTCACACAAGATCTTCAAGTGGCTCGTGCCGTTTTGCCTGATCGCCATCTTCGTCGTGAACTTCTTTCTGCCCCGGCATCCGTTCTTCGTCTTTACCTTTATCATCCAGCTCGCGTTCTACTGTTCGGCGTTCATAGGCATCACTTCCGGGTGCCGCGAACTCTACGTGCCTGCTTTCCTCGTTTTGACGAACGCGGCGATCCTCATGGCGGTCTGCGAGTTCTTCGTAGGGCGGCGGAACAGAACATGGGACCGCACCAGGGGCGGTGCCACAGAAGACGACTCATGAAATCATCGAACAGGAAAGCGTTACGATCCCCTGTACCGTCCGGAGGCACGGACGAATGGGGACCGGCCGTCTCGAGCCCCCGGAACCCGCGGATACGAGCGGCGGTACTGCTGAGGAAGAGGTCCGAACGGGACCGTACCGGCCGTATGCTCATCGAAGGGATCAGGGAGCTTCGCCTCGCCGTCAGGGCCGGGGTATCGGTCCGGGAGACCTTCTTCTGTCCCGAACTCTTCAAGACGGACGAGGAGCACGGGCTCCTGCACGAGCTCGCAGGCCGCAACATCGATTGTGTCCGTGTCGCACGGCGTGCCTTTGCGAAGCTCGCCTACCGGGAGGGCACGGGCGGCTTCGTGGCGGTGGCCGAAAGACCCGAACGCATGCTCGAGGGACTCGCCACCGGCACAAATCCGCTGATCCTCGTGGTCGATGCAGTGGAGAAGCCGGGCAACCTCGGAGCGATCCTGAGAACGGCCGATGCAGCCGGCGTGACCGGCCTCATCGTGAGCAATCCCCGAACGGATCTTACGAATCCCAATGTCGTACGGGCGAGCCTGGGGACCGTCTTCACCGTCCCGTGGGTGCAATCTCCGGCGGCCGAGGCTGTCAAGTGGCTGAAAGACAAGGGAATAGCGATCGTTACAACAACTCCGGCCGGGGATGCCGTTCCATACACCGATGCCGACCTGCATTCGCCCTGCGCCATCGTCGTGGGTAGCGAGGATACGGGCGCCGGAACGATTTGGTTAGAGGCATCGGACGTACGTGTCAGGATACCGATGCAGGGGCAGGCGGATTCGCTGAACGTCTCCGTATCGGCATCGATCATCCTCTACGAGGCCCTGCGTCAGCGGAGAGCCCCATAAGCTTCGTATCCAAATACATGCTCGCCACTGCATACCCCCTGCCCGGCCCGACAGAATGTCCAATTCTGTGTACCCGGCCGGCACCGTTTCGTGTATACTGTAATCTCTACACACTGAGCAGAAAGGAAGGCTGTATGTCACTCGAGACGATCTTCGCACGGCGGAGCATCCGTAAATACACCGACCAAGGCATCGGCGAAGACGATATTACGAAGCTGCTCGAAGCCGGCATGGCGGCCCCCTCATCGAGTAACCGTAAGCCCTGGCACTTTATTGTGATCCGGGACCGGGAAACACTCGGGAAGCTCGCCGATGAGCACCCGCACGGGAAGATGTTGTACGGGGCGGCGGCCGCCATCGCCGTGTGTGGCGACACAGAGATCTCCCCAGACTACTGGGTGCAGGACTGCTCCGCTGCAACCGAGAATATCCTGATCGCCGTGGCTGAACTCGGCCTCGGGGCGGTATGGCTCGCGTGTCATCCCCGCGCGGAGAGAATCGCAACATTCCGGGGGATACTGGGCATCCCAGAGCATGTGAGCATCCTCAGTCTTATCTCCATCGGCCACCCGGCCGAGGAGAAGGAACCGAGAACACAGTACGACAAAACGAGAGTCCATAGGGAAAGCTGGTAAGATGGTAAAACGAAAAGTCCGATCCCAGACATTGGGCATGAAGGATCTGTTCAGGGACGAGGTATTCGAGACGGTGCTCGACCATATGGAGAAACGCTTCGATTCGCATGACTTCATATTCGAGATGATGCGCCGGTTCCCCCGCCACTATACCCATACCCTCTACGAGTGCCGGCGGGCAAAGGATCCGATCCAGACACTTCATGCCAAGATCGGCAGGAAGCTGCTCGAGTACGGCGGACGCCTCCGCAAGACACGGAGGAAGTCCTCGAGAAATGTTCGAGGGCTGCCGTCGGCGAACCAATTCTGGGAAAAGACCGAAGTAGAATCATAACGAAGGAGTGCCTCGAGACCGGTACGGAGCCCCGCAGCAGCATTGGCATCCGGCAGCAGCCTGCAAAGACCGGACAACCACTCAAACGGTGCAATACGACACCCCACCCGAGGAGAGAGCAACGGCATGAACAGCAAGTCCGAGCAACGGGTAACGAAATACATCTTCACGGCTTCCTTTCTCATTTCAACGATCACACTCGTCCTGCTGGCGGTGCGCCTGCCGCTGCGATCGTATATTGCTGCAAGCTGCCTGTTCGGGGCGATCCTCGTCCTTGGCTATATCAGTATTGGCTTTTTCTTCGACAAGCACAGGCGTCTTGCCGGCTTGATTCTTCTCGTATCGATCCTGAACCTGATCCTCGTCCCCGCCGAGGCCATTCTGCGGCTCAGGGGCTTCCGGTACGAATCAGGTATCCAGTTCGGTTACCCCCGCCCGTATCAGTTTACCGTCTTCGAATCCAACGAGAAGCTCTTCTGGAGGTTTCCGCCGGGGCAGCCGGGTATCAACTCCTACGGCTTCAGGGAAAGCGAGATTGAACGGCCCAAGCCGCCGGGGACATTCCGTATCATCTTCATTGGTAACTCCTGCACGTACCAGGGCCATCCGAAAGAGATCGAACGGATCCTGCGCGAGAAAGACCCGGGGATCGAGTGTCTGAACTTCGCCAATCCGGGCTACACCAGTTACCAGGGCAAGGTGATCGTTCGGAGCTACCTCGACGAGCTCGAACCGGATATCCTCGTGGTATCCTTCGGCTGGAACGACCGATGGCTCGCCTACGGTACGGTCGACGAGGATAAAGTTGTTACGGTATCGCAGGGCACGACGGCGAGGGCGGTGCGGGCGATCAATTCGAACTGGCGGTTCCTGCAATTCCTGCGCAAGGTTTTCTCTCCCATCTTTGGTGCGATCGAGCCATTGGATCAGAGCCGCGTGCCGCCGGACCATTTCCGCGCCAACCTCGAGACGATCGGCCGGGAGTGCACAAACAGGGGCATACCGGTGATCTTCGCAACCGAGCCGAGCGCACATGAACGGTACGGTGTGCCGGATTATGTCGTAATCAGTAAGTATGCAAAGAACAAGGAAGCTTCCCTGGTACTGCTCGGCCGGTACAACGATATCGTGCGTGAGGTGGCAGGCGGACACGATGGCTGGCACCTGATCGACCTCGATGCCATGATCAGTGACCGTGACGATGTACAGGCACTCTTCACCGGGGACGGCCTGCATTACAGCGAGGAGGGCCTGGCGCTGGTCGCCGAGATAGAGGCCCGCTATATCAAAGAACATCTCCTTGAAATCCCCGAACGATGAAACGAATCGAGGCAGTCATGCCCTCAAGACCCCGTAAAAGCAGTAGATCCTATCCGGCATACCTCGATCTCATCGAGAACGGTGAGTTCGAGCAGCGGTGCAATGAGCTCCTCGCGATCCTCGAATCCTGCACCCTCTGCCCACGCCGTTGTGCGGTCAACCGCCTCGAGGATGAGCGCGGCACCTGCGGCGTGGGAAGAAAGGCAGTCGTCTCAAGCGTTCATCCCCACTTCGGCGAGGAGAGTCCCCTTGTCGGCCGCAAGGGATCGGGTACAGTCTTCTTTTCCGGCTGCAACCTCAAGTGTCTCTTCTGCCAGAACTACGAGATCAGCCAGAATGCGTCCGGAGTCGAGGTGGATGCCGAGGGGCTTTCGGATATCATGCGCAGGATCAGGCATCTGGGCTGTCACAACCTCAATCTCGTCACACCGACGCATATCGTGCCACAGGTACTCGAGGCCCTTGAGGTCGCCGTCGGGCATGGCTTCGATCTTCCCATCGTCTACAACACCGGCGGCTACGACTCCATCGAGGTAATCAGGCTCCTCGATGGAATCGTCGACATCTACATGCCTGATATCAAGTACCTCTCCAGTGAAGCTGCCGAACGATACTCGAAGGCTCCAGATTACCCCGATGTGATACGGGAGGTTATGCGGGAGATGCACCGCCAGGTAGGCGACCTCGAGATCGGTACGGACGGTGTCGCTGTCCGGGGGCTCCTCGTGCGACACCTCGTTATGCCGGGACTGCTCGAGGACACAGACAGAATCATGAAGTTCCTCGCCGACGACATCTCCAGGGACACCTACGTGAATGTCATGCGACAGTATCACCCCTGCTACCGTGCGTATCAGTTCCCGCCGCTCGACCGTTCCCTTTCTACTACGGAGTGGAAGGATGCGGTGGATATGGCGAAGGCTGCAGGCCTGTACAGACTCGATAAGCCCTACTTCTAAAAAAGCATTTGAACGCATCATGTTAACCTGCTACAGTGATGGTATCTGTAACGCAATGTCTCTAACAAATACAACACCCCGAGGTATCGAGTGATGCCGAACCACACAGATATCGTCGATCCTGAAGTAGTGAGCCAGCTGAGTGTCCAGACACTTCCGGCCCTCCTCGACTTTGCGGCTAAGAGCTTTGCTGCGCACGTGGCGATGAAGAGCCAGTACCCCTGGGGATTCCAGTCTATCACCTTCTCGGAATTCGACAGCCTCTACGCCTCCCTCGGCACCGGACTTACCGCCCGGGGACTCGGACGCGGGGAACGCGTCGCACTCATAGCAGAGAACAGCCCCGAGTGGGCGATGGTCTATGCGGCGGTCACCTCGTGCGGCGCCACGATCGTTCCCCTCGACACCCAGATCAAGGAAAACGAGATCCGGCACCTCCTCATGCACTCCGAAGCCCGGTACCTGGTGACCTCGCAGCGCATCCTACGCGAGCGGATCGAGAGTATGCACCTCGAGGAGATAGATATAATCGTAATCGGCGAGGACGAATCGAAAGAAGATACGACAACACTCGCTGAGATTGTTTCACTCGGCAAGGAGAAGATCAACAGCGGCGAACAGGAGTTTTTCCGCCGGAGGGCCAGTATAACTCCCGAGGATACGGCAGCGGTCTGCTACACCTCGGGAACCACCGGCACACCGAAGGGGGCAGTCCTGCTGCACCGCAACATCGTCTCGAATGTCGAGGCATGCAAGCTCAGGATACCGTTCAGGCAGGGCGATGTGTTCCTGAATCTCCTGCCGCTTCATCACACCTTCTCGACGACATGCAACCTCCTGGCCCCGTTATACGGCGGATGCACGATCGTCTACGGCCGCTCGATGAAGTCACGTGACATCCGTGAAGACATACAACGGGAAGAGGTAACGATCCTCGTTGGCGTTCCTCTCCTGTTCGAACATATGGTCGCTGCAATGCGTCGGCGCCTCCAGGATGCACCAAAGGCCAAGCGCCTCCTTGCTCGCTTTCTCAAGGGCCTTGCGGCCGGTCTCAGCCGCCTCCTTCGCCGGAATGTCAGCCGTGCGATATTCAAGAAACAGCTCACAGCGAGCGGGCTCGGAAGCCTCAAGCTACTCATCAGTGGTGCGGCGGCCTTGCGGCCTGATGTCGAAGAAGTTCTCTTCGCTCTGGGACTCCCCATCCTCCAGGGCTACGGGATGACCGAGGCCTCCCCGGTCATTGCCGTAAATCCGCTCGAGAAGACAAGGCACGGCACCGTCGGCACCGCAATCCCGGGAGTTGAGGTACGGATCGATAGCCCCGACGAGTCGGGCATCGGTGAGATCATTGTCAGGGGACCGAACGTAATGAAGGAATACTTCAAGAATTCCGAGGCGACGGCCGATGTGCTCCGGGACGGCTGGCTCTATACGGGCGACCTCGGTCATATGGACAGCGAGGGCTATATCACGATCCACGGCAGGAAGAAGTCTGTAATCGTGACGGCGGGCGGCAAGAACGTCTTCCCCGACGAGCTCGAGATACTCCTCAACGAAAGCCCGTTCATCCTGGAGAGCGTGGTGCTCCCCATACAGGATTCGTACGGCAATCCCCGCATCGCCGCCGTCATCGTTCCCGATTACGATGTCCTCGGAACATCGCCGGAGCTCAAGGAGAGGCTCACCGAGGAAAATATCAGGGCTGTACTCACCGCCGAGATCGAGAAGGTCAATGCGGAGGTCTCGAACTTCAAACGCATCGTCGAATTCCAGTTCAGAGACGAGGAACTCCCCAAGACAACCACCCGCAAGGTGAAACGCCACCTGGTGACATGGATAACGGAATAGACCCCGAACGTCCGGCACCCCTTCGAGGCAGATCCCATATGAAATCCGATGGTTCATCAAGACCTCCATCAGATCCTGCCCGCCGTCGAGACACACACACAACGAAAACCGACGGTTCTTCGGTGACGCCATCCGGCCCCGCCCGTCCTCGGGACACACACACAACAAAATCCGACGGTTCTTCGGTGGCGCCATCCGGCCCCGCCCGTCCCCTGGACTATCTCTTTCTCCTGCGCCCGATGATTCTCATACCGGTCTGGACGTTCTATCTCCTCGGTGCATACCATGGAAACGCAGCGGCGGGTGCATCCATGGACTGGCGCCGTCTCCTCCTGGGAGGCGTCTCGTTCACGGCACTCCTCGGAGCCATCTACATCGTAAACCAGATCTCCGACCGGAAAATCGATCGCGCCAACGAGAAGCTTTTTTTCATTTCACACGGAATCATCCAGGTCAGGACGGCATGGATCGAGGCGACCCTGCTGATCGTGGTCTCGTTAGTAATCGGGATTTTCTACCTACCGACCAGCTATATAATAATTATCGCGATAAGCTTGGTACTCGGCTTCGCATACTCGGTCGAACCGGTACGCTTCAAGGGACGGGTAATTCTCGATGTCCTCTCCAACGCCGTTGGGAACGGTATCCTGAATACGCTCGCCGGCTGGGTGGCGGCCGGTGCAGCGCTCGGTGAATGGAAGGTTCTTTTACCCTACCCGCTTGCGGTCGCCTCGGTACACCTCACCACGACACTCGCCGATATCGAAGGCGATCGAAGCGGCGGGCTCAGAACAAGCGGGATGTATCTTGGAAAGCGCTGGGGAATAGTGCTTTCGACATGCCTCATGGCCGCAGCGGTCGGGATCGCCCATCTCATCGGAAACCGTCTTGCATTATACGCATCCCTCTTCTCGCTCCCGTTCTTCCTCCTGCCGGCGCGATCGAACGAAGGGCCAGCTTCACCGTCGAGCATACTGCTGCCGACCAAGACGGCAACGCTTATCTTCTCCATCGCCGCCGGCTTCATATTCAGGCTCTACATCCCGTTTCTCGCGGTCGTGATCCTCCTTACCCGCCTCTACTACAAGCACCGCTTCGGCATGCGGTATCCGTCTTTCTAACATGATCTTTTCTGGTTGGCGGTATGCAGGATAGTGAAAATACTATGAGAGCTTACAATGAATGAATGTACTGTGTGGGCTTACTGTGTAATGAAAGAACTATGGTGGCTCACGGTGTAATGAAATTACTATCAGGGCTTACGGGGTAACGTAAGTACCATGAGGGTTTACAGCGTAACGGCCGGGATACCTTCGGAGCGCGATTATGAATTTTTTTTGAATAATACCCGTCGTTCGAATTTTTTTGTTGACAGCTTTCTATTACACTTTTTCGGGAAAACACTGCCACCCCATGAAGACCTCGCCTGTGGCTCCATAAGCTCTCCTGGCAGGTGTTCTCTCATCGAATCGATTTTTTTATTCTCTTCATCCCACATCATGCCTGCACGGCGATCTCCAAGGGCGTTTGAAACGTATGCTATAATAATTTTGCGTGTTGGGGAACGACGGGAGGTGTACGATGGCTATTTCTATTTCCAATTCCTCGAAAACCAGTTCTTCGGTTTGATTCCGGCAACAGGAGAACCGAATCGCAGTCGACACCGAATCACCTCGGTTCACGATTACTATCACAGTCGACACCGAATCACCTCGGTTCACGATTACTATCGCACTCTACACCGAATCACCACGGTTCACAATTACCAACGCATACGGCCTGCCGCTCGAAGAACCAGACTCGACCTGATTCCCTGAGAAAGCTCTCCGACAGTGATCTACTCCACCGGCTCGAGAAGCTCCGGGGTGCAGAGAGCTCGGTGCTCGTCAAGATCTTACGATACCTCTGGGAGGTCGACCGCCGTCGGCTCTATCTCCCCCGGGGCTACAGCTCACTCTTCGAGTTCTGCACGGGATATCTCAAGTATTCCCGCTCGGCGGCGGGGAAAAGGATCAGGGCAGCCCGGCACCTGGCCCGGTTTCCCAAGGTGGCGGGCATACTGCTCTCGGGGGAGATCGATCTCTGCGTGCTGTCTCTGGTGTCGGGGATACTCACGAGAGAGAATGCGGGAGAGACCTTGAGCTGGATCAAGGGCAGGTCGTTCCGGGAGGTAGAGCTCCTGGTCTCCCGGCACCGGCCGGAACGGATGCTCCGTGACCGGGTGAAGCCGGTGTGTATTATACAAGAATGTGCTGATGGCATAACGAAGGTAGGAACAGGCCCAGATCGGGACAAGAAGCTTCCCGGGGAAACCGCTACCGGCATTGGGACCAAACGTAAAGCAAGCTTAACATTTACTCCCAACGTTGGGACTAAATGTAAAGCAGGCTTGACATCCGATTTCAATATTAAGGGCGGATTGCCGGAGGCTGTTGAAAGTAGCAACGATGGAGAGACTCCCGGCATGGGCGGTCAAGCTGATACGCCTGCCAACGCATCCAGTAAGAATAGAATCGAACAGGTCCTGATCACACAGAAGTTCAAGCTCGAATTTGCCGTCGATCCGGGGTTCATGGAGAAGCTTGCGAGAGTTAAATCCCTTCTCTCTTCGAAATACCCGAACGGCTGAGGATACATGGATCGCTTTTGCCGGAGGGAATGACCGGGAGTGCCGGTGGCGGAGCGGGAATACGGAGCCACATTTATAAAAAAATATAACCGGAGGAGATTTTAACCGGGGTGAGACTGCTTTCCTCAACGCTGCTTTCGCTGTGCAAATAACCATTCAATCAAACCATCTTCAAAATAGGCCCGATCCCAGATCGAATGACCGGAGAACCGATACTCAGTATACTTGACGTTTGAGCCTACAGCCCTGAGCGCCTCCACCATCTCCCGGGATCGCTCTACGTTCACCTCTCGATCCCGCGCTCCGTGAAACACCCATATAGAGACATCTCGCATAGAAGAGACGGCGCTTGGATTGCCACCACCGCATACTGGTATGGCAGCAGCAAACAGCTCCGGCCGCTTGGCAATGAGATCCCAAACACCCCAGCCCCCACGGGATTGTCCCGTAAGATAAATTCGATCCCGGTCGATTGGATATGTATCCTGGAGCTCCGCTATAAGTTCAATGGCCAGTTCCCCATATATTGATAGCTCATCTGAATCCATATAATCCCATCTATGTAGACCCGGAAGCTGGGGCGCTACCACAAAAGCATTATGTTTCGTTTGGCTATCGAGCTGTATCCACACGTGCGATCCGCTCCAATTGCTTCTGGAGATATGGCTGACGTTGTCGTTTCCGGCCCCCCGACCCCCATGCAGAAACATGACTAACGGGTACCGCGAATCGGGCT
>CP070727.1:1371148-1523943 GCA_020350885.1 bacterium
GGATATACACTCCTGCACACTGATCCGCTGCGGAACTTGCCGCGGACATACACTCCTGCACACTGATCCGCTGCGGAACTTGCCGCGGACATACACTCCTGCACACTGATCCGCTGCGTACAAGGATCGTGAATCAACCGGCTATCCCGGCCACCACTTCGATCCCGTTCAGCGCCATATGATAGAGGAAGAGGGTATGCAGCAGATCGCCGTCGTGTGGTAGTGCGCCGAGCCCGGCCGCCCGACCGACCGGCATATCGTAGGTGTCGACACAGTCGGCGGGTACGATGACGGAGCGCTCCATACCGGTGGTATTTGCGGTAAGGCGGAGATACATGGCGAGCTGGTAGACACAGAGGTCGGTACAATCGCCGACTACGATGAAACGGTCGACGTCGGCATTCGATGCAAGCCAACCGTCCAGCCCTGTGCCGATCGCCGCCGATAGGGAGTTCTTCGGCATGACGGTGAAGAGATTCGCAAAGGGGAGTGCCGCCAACTCATCTATCGTCTCGGATTCCGTGGAACCTGCAACGCAATGCGGCCCGAATGCATCGAACTCCGGCGCTTCCTCGTCGTGTGTATCCTGGAATAACACGAACCGTTCGATCCCGTGGCCGTACGCCCGCTCGAACAGCGTTACGACCGCCGGAACGATCGCAGCAACCCGCGGGCTTGCGAGCGGCCCCTCGTAACAGAATCCCTTGATCAAATCAACAGACATGACGGCCGTGCGATCGGGCTTGCCGAACGCCTCCGGAGCAGGCATTTCCGCCAATGACGCCCGCCAGCCCGAGAGCCAGTGCAGGAAGTTACCAGTCGATTCCCCGAACGGTGTCTCCTTCATTCAGCACCTCCACCAAATTCAGATCGATGCCGCTCCGATGTTATTCTCGTGCCACATGGAGCGGAGTACCCGGGTTCGCTCACTCCGCCCAGATAACGGGTTTGAGGTCTGGATTTTCACCCGGTCTCCTCCCTACCTTCACCATGGGTACCCACCGACCCTCTATCTCGACCCGTACGGCATCGGCCGTGAAATCGTTGTTGGTCCCGCAGGTCTTGCAGGATGAGAGGAGCCAGGAACCGACGCCGTAGATATCGGCCGGCACTCCTTCACTCTCGAACCGCTCGATCCCGCCGGGATGCAGCCCGCCGGTAACAACGATCTTGACCGCCTCACAGTACCGCCTGGCCTCCTCCCGCCATGCGGCAGGAAGATCCCAGCCCTCGTAAGCGTGATCGAGAGCCGTGCGTACGATCCGGACGAGCTCCGGGGTGACACCGCGGCTCGAGGCCGGATCTTCCATCTCCGGTACCGACTTATCCCGGAGCGTGCCGCTCGTATCGAGCCGTACACCGTAGAGGCGGTACTTTGCGGCCTCCTCACGGTTTCCCTGCTCGACGAGCTCCCGGTAGCCACCGAACATCGCCCGCAGGGTCGAAAGCGAGTCACCCACCGAGTCGTTGTGAAAATCGACCAGTGCGATCCGCGGAATACCTTTCGGCTGGGTTCGGGCGAAAGCGAGCATCAATTCGGCCGTATCACCGAGAAAGGATGCGATCGCCGCATGCGCGACCGTCCCCCCTCCCGCCCCTCCCCACCAATCCCCCTGCGCATCGGTGGATACGAAGGAACCGACCTCCCTACCCGTATCCATCGCGTACCGGCGGACGGCGATATCATAGGCGTACCCGTCGGCGGCCTGGATCTCGTGTGCATCGAAGCGTGCGGGAAAAAAGAGGACAGGCTTGCCCCTCGCAGCGACCAAGACCTGATAGACATTCGTTGCGATGCGGCTTGCGCGGGTGAGTGTCCCGAGTGTGGGGGTCTCGAGTATGGCAAAGTCACGATAGCGCCCCCGAACCTTGATGACGGGGCTGACATGCAGCGGATCACCTTCATGGTATACTATTACCCCATCCTCGACCGCCTCGACATCGAGCTGCTCGTACGTCTCGTGGAACCGACCGTCACGATCGAAGTATCCTGCGCAGTGCCTGAGCATGGATAGTGCCTTATCGACACCTGCAACGAGTGTGAACGGGACCCGGCGTGTGAACCATTGCATCTCGATTTTGATATCACCCGTCGGTACGGCCAAGAGCTCGAAACCTTCGGCCGAGAGCCCGGGGGATGTACCGCCGAAACGGTACCCTTCGGCTGCAAGCTCGGTGTACATCCGAGCGCTGTTCTCGAAGTATTTGTCGGAGTACCAGCCCCGCCGCATCCGCTCGATATCGAGCTTGAATGCTTCGTTCGTGAGTCGCTTTCCGTTGAAGATACTCATCGCCGAACCTCCCCACCGGCCTTCCCGGCCTAGTGGCCTGAGAACAAACGCTCGAGCTCTTCGGGGGGGACCCGTACGAGACCGCTCGCAGGAAGACGCATCAGAAGTTCCTTCCAGTTGGGATCGGCCTTGAATATGAATTCGAATAGCTTCATGGCATCAGCCTCGTGTCCCGTATTGAGAAGGGAAACGCCCTGCCAGAACCGGAGCTCGATATTCTCCGGCGCGAGCCTCGCAGCCATGCCGTACGCCTCGAGCGCACCGGTGAGATCTCCTTCGGCCATCGCCTCGTCTCCTTTGTTCTCGTACGTATACGCCCGATTGAGAGTAACGAGACGCTCGAGCTCCTGTACCGGTTCAGGGTGATCCTCGACCCTGAGCTCCATGATGACGTCCGACCACGGCTCGCCCGTGGATACCCCCCGTACAATCATGATTGCCGCCGACTGTCTTCCCCGTATGTCGCCACCGGCTTCCTCGGCGGCCCGGAGGGCTGCCAGCATCCGCTCGGCGAGATCACCTTTCGACGCCTCATAGGCCGACGACATGGCACCGACGACATCTTCGGTGAGCATCATGTTCGCCTGTACCGAGTAACCGCTGCCAATATGATGTGATGCATATGAGATGCATGAATCCCCCGTATGAGCGGCGACATTACCTGCGGCATCGATCATTGCCACCTGCCGAACTGCAGCATGCCGGTCCTCGGATACGAGGCGGTCCAGCGACTCCCCAGCGGTGCAGCCCTCCTCCATGAGATCAAGGCCACGGGGACCGTACGAGACGAGAACCAGACTCTGTGTGGCAACCGCCCCGACACCGGCCCGCGCCCAGGGAACGATTGGCCCGACGGAGAACCAGTGGGACTGTACCGCCACGCCGAGATCCCCGTTCACCGAATCCCTGGCAACGATGGAATAGGTATGGACGGGCCGTCCGATGGGGCTTACCGGTCCGCTAGCGGCATCGGACATCCACACACACGCGAGAAGCCCTATTACGAACGAGACCATACACGAGATATGGAAGGATCTCATCATTCAGGCACCCCCTCATTGTAAAAATCCGTTATCGGGCAAACACGCTCGGTAACAGGGATGTGATCGGTCCACAGGCTTATGACGATTGCATCCATCTTGCAGCAGGCACGATGTAAGTGCAACTAAATACGGCCGGCCCACCGCATCCGACGGCATGATCCGCCCACCCAGCAACATTACCATCCGCATCCGGCAGCTCCACAATTTTAACCTTGAAGAACGGTTGCAAAATCACAGATACTCCCTCACGTTCGTGATACCCTGCAAGTGATACAAACGCAAAAGGATTCGAGAATGCGCATCGCATTCCTGGGAGACGGGTCACTCGATCACATACGCCGGTGGGTGGGATACTTCGCGGATCAAGGTCACGAGGTGCTGCTCGTAAGCTTCGAGCGTACGGACGACTGCCCCTTTCCGGCCCGCAGGCTACACAAGCGCCTACCGACCAAGCTGCTCGGATACCTGGGAGCACTCCCGGCAGTGCGGAGGGAGCTTGCGGCATTCGGACCCGACCTCGTGAACGCACTCAATGTGACCGGGTACGGTCTCATTGGGGCCATGAGCGGGATCCGTCCCCTCGCCGTTACGGCCCTCGGTTCAGACCTTCTCGTCGACTACCCGTCGCATGCAATCCACCGGATGCAGGCGCGGTATACGCTCACCCGTGCCGATCTCGTAACGACCGATGCGGACATCCTCGCCCGGATCGTCTCCTCTACCGGTGTAGAGAGCGAGAGGATCCTCACCATCTACTTCGGGGTCGACGAGCGGATATTCCATCCGACAGCATCCGATCATCACGGGAAGGAGGGGATACGGCCGGTGACGATCATCAGCACCAGAAACCACTATCCCATATACAACCTGGATCTCCTCGTCGAGGCGGCGCCGCTCATACTCGAGCAAGAGGAAGCCCGCTTCATTCTCTGCGGAGACGGACCGATGCATGCACACCTCGAACGGAAGGTGGACCGCTGGGGACTCGGCGAGCGGTTCACCTTCACGGGTATGCTGAATCCCGCCGACCTCGCAGCCCGGCTACGGGAGGCAGATCTCTACGTTTCGACCTCCCGATCGGACTCCACCTCCGTTTCCCTATTGGAAGCGATGGCCTCCGGCATCCCACCAGTCGTAACGGACATCCCCGCGAACCGGGAGTGGATCGAAGACGGCGTCAACGGATTACTTTTCGAATCGGATGATCGGGAAGAGCTAGCCCGGGCCATCGTCACTATGATTCGAGACGACTCACTGGCCCGGTCATCCCACAAGAGAAACCTCGAGATCATTACGAACCGCGGCCGGTGGCGCCCGAATCTGGAACGTCTCGAGACGGCATTCCGGAGACTCACCACAACAGACTGAGTTGGGCCACGATCGATGAAGGAAGATAACATTAGAGAATATTTCACCGTCCTGATCAGGTGGATCGGTATCGCCGCCGTAGCAGGGATACCGAGCGCACTCGTCGTTGCGGCCTTCAACAGTATCCTCAAATATGTAATCGCCCGATCACCGGCGCTTCTGCCTCGAGCCCCTTACCTGATCCCGATCGTCGGCGCCTTCCTGGTCGGGATTCTTTTCCTGCGGTGGAAACCAGGATCGGGAGGTGAAGGCATTCCTTCCTATATCATCGGTGTCAACCGGGATTGGGGCCGGTTCGATCCGGTGTCCACCGTGTTGAAATTTCCCGCCACCATCGTGACACTCGGATTTCACGGAAGCGGAGGTATCGTCGGCCCGCTCGCACGGATCAATGCAGGTCTTTCAAGCTTGCTTGTCAGATGGATCACCCGCCCGTTCAAATCCGATGAAACCGGGTATGTTCGGACAGCGGCTATATGTGGTGTCGGCGGTGCCGTGAGTGCGATCTTTCACGCTCCGCTGGGCGGCGGCATCTTCGCAGTAGAGATACTCCGCAAGGATACCATGCGTTACACCGACCTTTTCCCTTCCATCCTTTCGGGCTGCGCCGCCTACCTCACCTCTTTCTTCCTCCTGCACCAGTCTCCGATCTTCAGCGTCGAGACACCGTCTCTCCCCGTACCGGGAAAGCTCATCGTGTGGCTGCCGCTCGTCGTCATCATCGCAGGCGGCTTCGGGATGACCTTCATCATTATATTCGAAAAAATCTACCGGCTTTTCAGGGAAGTACCGGGCAAACAGCCCGCCGCAGCCGTAATAGGCGGCGCCTTGATTTGCCTCGTGTGGCTACTGAATGCGAAATGGATCCTCAACACCTCGATGCCCCTCTTCGCCGCAATCGGCAGCGGTGATATCACACCGCTGCAGCTCTCCGCTTCACTCGAAAGCCAAGCACCCGTGTTCTTCCTGACGGTCGTCATTGTCAAGATGCTCGCCACATCATTCACCGTCAGCTCGGGCCTGAGCGGCGGCTTTACGGGTCCACTCATTATCATCGGCCTCGGCTCCGGGGCCTTCATGACCTCTCTCATCGGCATCGATCCCGGATCGCCAGCATACTTCGGATTCCTCGCCTGCGCCCTCGCCGCGGTACTGGGCGGTTCAATGAATATCCCCATCGCAGCAATCATCATAACCGCCCGTATATTCGGTACACAGTACATCATGCCCGCTGTCTTCGGCGGCATTCTCTCATTCATCCTCTTCCGGGCCAGAACGGTGTACGAATTCTACTCCACATCGAGCAGCTGACAGCACCCCGTGCATGGTATGGATAGGATACTCCCCGGCTCCCGGCGGTGGCAGCGGAGAGGTACATCTACGCCATAACGGGAAACATCGAGAACCGATCGGATGCAAGAGGTAACGGGAATCCCGGCGAACTCAATGGGGAGGAATAGTTAACCAGCACCGGTTCATTACAGCCAGAAAACTGGGTATAAATACCCGGCATGAGATGGATCGGTAGCTGTTCGAAACAACGGCGCATCCCACGACCGGGGACAAAGCTTCCGCATATAACCGTATAATGCATTGTTAAATAACGAGTTACATCAGCGTTTATCTGGAGCGGAGCACCGGCACATCGATGGCTACCCTTCCGCCGGCCGGTGGAACGGTACTTGTAGAGATTATGTATTGAAGGAGTTTGCATCCGGTAGAGGTGCGCCCGTTGTAAGAAGCTTCTCGCTGGATGCACCGATTCAGGGATATGCAACGTGAGAGGCAGGTGATGTTCTCTCCGAAGTGCCGATCGGCCTCGAGACGAGAAATGGAATCATGGAGGAGCTGGTAATAGAAAGACTGATACTGCGGGTCATCGCTTCCCTCTTCATACTCGCAGGGATCATCATCCGGCCGCATGAGAGGAAGCGTCTCTGGGGGATTATCGTTCCGGTCTACATCATTACAACGACCTTTCATATGCTATGCAGCGGTATCATGGGTTTCGTTCTATGCATCGCGGGCGGCGGTGCGGCCTTCATCCTCACCTATGGTCTGTATCATGCGAAACGGATCACCGAAACGGAACTCCTCATCTCAATTGTCATAGGAACCATACTCGGCCCCGTCGGCTATGCGGTGGCATTCGCGATAGCATGCATCCTCCTCGCCGCTCAGTACATACTGCGTGCGGAGGCCGCTCCTGCAATGCATTTCTTCCCCAATGCCCAATCTTCGCAAGATTGTCGTATCCTTTGCAGGAACGAAAAACCCACACTGGCAGAGATAGAAGCGGGAAGGATACTGAGCGAAGACAACATGGACCTCATGAATCCGATCAGGTCACACGACCGGACATATCAAGAAGGATCCGTATATGAAGGTGATCCCGACTGGGGATTGCTCCCGTGGCGGGCAAAACTGGCTCTCGCCTCTCTCGCTGTATTGTTGATCGGTATCCCCTGAGGGTTGGTGATGGCGAGATGGCTGTACGAAACAGAACACGCAATACATACCTGGCGAATACGCTTCTGAATTTCAATCCATACTACCGAGAAACACTCGGGCACCTGAATCGGAGGGGCATACCGAACGGCTGCGCGCTCTGGATCAGTCCGTGTCAATCGATCTTCACGGTGGGACTCAAGGGTCCCATCGATATCGTATTTATCGACCGCAGCGGAGTTGTCGTGAAGGTCTTAAGTAATTTCCCACCGAACTGTCTCGCTACCGCCTCAACAAATGCCGCCAGCGTGCTCGAGCTTCCCCCCCGGACGATACAGAAAAGCGGCACGAAGAAAGGCGATGTCCTCGATCTCGACCCGAGCTAGAGTCAGGTTCCACAGAACCACTGAAGAATCGCCGTGTCTCATACCCGCCATGGTGCCGTCGTCACACCGCCGGCACCCGATCATCACCCATCCCGCTCAGCGTGAGGCGGTCACCACGTCACCAGTACCCAATAGCAGCGTATCCCACCCAGTGTCGAAGCGTGTTGATATTCGTAACCCCGAGGCCGGTCCAATCGAGCGGGAGCCTTCCCGGATCAATGCTCGTGGCATAGCGGAGCAGGAAACCCTCCGGCGGCTCCCTCCCGTAGAGCTCGCACATCCTTGAGAGAACGCTCAGGCCAAAGGGGATAGAATAGACACCGCACCATGTGACCTTATACGGCCAATGGAAATCATCACGCTCGACCGTTGTTCGGAAGCTCGCAATACGATCCCCTCCCACTACCCCAGTGAGAGAGGTACGGATTATATCGAGATCCTGTTCGACCCCTCTCTCGTATCCCTTCTCGCCGACACCGAATGGTGCATAGTTGCGTCCCCCCCACTTCTCGTCACCATAGTGCACACAGTCTGCCGAGATCAGTACCATCACGTCACGGCCGAGCTTCAGGCTTTGCGCATCGATCTGAGTAAGAAGCACCGCGGCAAGCGTATCTACGGCAGCTTCGAAGAGAGCGCCCGGCAGCCTGGAGACGAGAATCGGCAGGATCTCGATCCGAGGTTGCGCATCCTTCGAGGCACCACCGAAGATCCGTTCCCGGTGATACCGCTCGTAGAACTGGAGAAACGGGATAAAGGCCTCGAGTGAATGCTCCTCGCCATGTATCTCATCGCTGACGAGGACCAACTCCCGGGGAAGCGAGGCTATGACCGCCTCACGCAACGGAGAGACCGGTGTATCGCCGTACGGTCCCTTCCAGGCGCGGAACCGGTCGAAGATAAGCTTGCCCTGAACATTGCGTCTCCGTGCGGAGTGGGAGACGCCGAAGAGAACGACGAGCGGGGCCCGGATGTTCCGCATGGCATGGAGATAGACGGGACCGGCATACAGATAATCGTCGTGCGGGCAGATGGCTCCGATCATCTCCCGTGCGGCCGTTACGGGAAAGCTGTTCTCGTTTTTGACGAACCGCTTACGCTCGGCCGAATCGCCGAATGCCACCACAGCCTCGATTTGCCGCACCGTCACTGCGTACCCGATGGTATCGACCGGCATCCTGAGGGGCGGTGCAAACTCCTCGCCCCCGGCAAGACTGCACATTGCACATACGAGAAGTGATCCCAAAAGCGATACCACGACCGGTACTCTGCATCCCGTTCCCATTCTCGCCTCCTTTCCCGCTGCACCTGGTCCCCCGGTTTCTTTCACCATGCACCGATCCACCCTTGAGAGGTGCACCGCCTCGCATACCCACTCTAATGAAGAATTAACCGCCGGAGCAATCGAAAGTTCTTAACTTTTTCATCGTGAGAAAATATATTCCTCTTTACCGATAATCCGGTGTGATCCGGTATCTCCTCCGAAGGCTGGAACAGACCGGACAGTGACTTCCGGTCCGGAGGAGGGCACCACCGATCGAGCGGGATCGGCAACAGAGACGGAAAACGTGGAAGGTCTGAAGCGTGAAGACACTACAGCGGAAAGTACTCGGTGCCGTTTCGCTCCACCACGCCTGTAACGATGCATCGGTCGTCGCGCTCCCCGCCATCTTCCCTCTTCTCTACACGCAGAAGGTCCTCATAAAGCGCTATTCCGATATCGGCACGCTGATGCTCGTCGGTCTCCTGGTTGCCGTGCTCTCGCAGTTCGTCATAGGGCACAAGGTGAAGGGACGACACTACCGGTACTTCCTGGCCCTCGACACGCTCGTTGTCGGGATCTCGTTGCTGCTGATGACCCTTTCGCGGAACTACCTGATGCTCTTCCTCTTCTTCATCGGTGTCCGGCTCGGCACCAGCATCTATCATCCCGTCGGAATATCGTGGATCTCGAAGACCTTCACCGGCAAGTCGATAGACCGGGCGATGGGCTTCCAGAGCGCCTTCGGCGACATCGGCGTTCTGGCCGCATTCGCCACCACGGGCTTTCTCACCGAGAGCTTCGGATGGAAGGCGCCGCTCTTCCTCTGGGGTTCGGTGAACATCGTCGTGCTCGCAACGGGACTGTCGATATCCCGCGGAACCGCCGATCCACCGGCCGTACGGGAGGAATCGGCCGGTGTGTCCTGGAAGGAAACGATACGCGGGGTCCGTCACTTCATACCACTCCTGATCCTCGGCGGCATGGCCTGGGGTATAACGCTGGGGTACGCACCGAGCCTCCTGAATCACAAGCTCGGCATCTCCATGAAGAACACCGGCATCATCCTCGGCGCCTGGATGGCGGCCGGGGCACTGGCCTCCCTCTCGTACGGTCGCGTATCAGAGAAGCTCGGACGACCCCGGACGATCATGATCGCCTATGCAGTCACGATCGTCACCGCCTTCACCCTCGGATTCAGCGGTATCATCGCCCTCACGGTGGCCGCATTCATCCTCTACGGGATGTCGATGTTCATCATCTACCCGGCGATACTCTCCTTCATCGGGAGCAGCGTCGAAGCCAAGAACCGGACGGCGACCTTCAGCACTGTTGCCAATTTCCAGATCATCGGCAACTCCGTATTTTCCTTTATCGCCGGTCTCCTTTCGGATGCCTTCGGCATCCACACCCCTTTCCTGATGCTCGGGAGTGCAACGTGTCTCATCACCCTCTACATGGCATACATCCTCTCGAAGGGAAAGATACGCTACGGACCAGTACCGGCGGCGGCACGTCCGAAGGATATCGTGACCGGTTAGAACACGTCCCGGTGATAATGCGTGAGTGCCCGCACCAGCGAAACCGGATCGATTTCCACCGGACCGCCTGCCGGAAATCGCTCTTGACGCTGCTTTTCCGGGGCTCCTATAATGTTTTCTTGTACCGCTACCGCCGTACACATTCACAGAGGCTTTCCGGCAGAGCCGGTCCCGGCACCAGTATTTAATGCTCAACGGAAGGAGTCGATCACATGGATTGGGGAATACAAAACAGGCTTTCACGCATCATCAAACCCGAGACGGGGCACGCACTGATGCTCGCCGTCGATCACGGATACTTTCTCGGACCCACCAGAAAACTGGAGGTTCCCCGTGAAACGATTACACCGCTACTCCCCTACGCCGACGCCGTAATGCTCACCCGCGGTATTCTGAGGACATCGGTCGATCCGACATCGGACACGCCGGTCGTGCTCAGGGTCTCGGGCGGAACGAGCATCGTCGGCCCGTCGCTTGCCGATGAGGGGATAACAACAACCTTCGAGGAAGCGATGCGGCTGAATGTCACGGCGGTCGCCCTCTCCATATTCATCGGCACGGAATTCGAGAAACAGACGCTTCTCAGCCTCGCCGACCTCGTGAGCGAGGGCGAGAAATTCGGCATCCCGGTACTTGCCGTCACAGCAGTCGGCAAGGAACTCGAAAAGCGCGATCACCGCTTCCTCTCACTCTGCTGCCGGATCGCTGCCGAGCTCGGAGCCCACTTCGTAAAAACGTATTACTGCGACGACTTCGAAAAGGTTGTTGGTGGGTGCCCGGTGCCGGTTGTGATCGCGGGCGGGCCGAAGCTCGAGACCTTCAAAGACACACTGCAGCTTGTGAGTGATGCGATCGCCCGCGGGGCGGTGGGTGTCGACATGGGGCGCAACATCTGGCAGTCGGAGCACCCGGTGGCTGCGATCCGCGCCGTCCGAGCGATCGTGCACGAGAACGCGACGGTCGACGAGGCGATGGAACTCTTCGAGAGCGGGCAGACCGTCAAGGCGTAATCATCCGGCGGAGCCGCACTACTACACAATGACACAGACGGAGAAGACCATGCGTGTCGCTGTCTATTACAGCAACAACGATATCCGCATCGAGGAACGTCCCGTTCCCGAGATAGGGCCGGCCGAGCTCCTCGTGAAGGTGGAATCGAGCGGAATCTGCGGCAGCGACGTCATGGAATGGTACCGCATAAAGAAGGCGCCGCTGGTACTCGGGCACGAGATTGCGGGCACGATCCACAGGAAGGGCGACGGAGTGAAAGATTTCAAGGTCGGGGACCGTGTCTTTGTCTCGCATCATGTCCCGTGCAATACATGCCGGTACTGCCTGGCGGGCCAGCACTCGCTCTGCGACACCCTCCGCACGACGAACTTCGATCCCGGCGGCTTCTCGGAGTTCATCAGGGTTCCCGAGATCAATGTCGATCGGGGAACCTACCTGCTCCCGGCCTCCGTTTCCTTCGACGAGGGGGCCTTTGTGGAGCCGCTGGCCTGCGTGCTGCGGGGTATCCGCCTCGCCGGATTCGAGCCGGGAGCCAGCGTATGCATACTCGGGAGCGGCATCTCGGGCCTCCTCTTCGTGAAGGCGCTGGATGCTCTCGGGGCAGGCCTGACCGTAACGACCGATATCGAGGACTCGAGGCTCTCGGCCGCACGACGGTACGGGGCAAGCGCTTCCCTGAAGGCCAATGATGCCACCCCTGAGAGACTGCGTGAGATCAACGGCGGCAGGCTCTTCGACCTGGTCGTTACCTGCGCCGGCACTGCAAGCGTGATACGACAGGCTTTCCGCAGCGTCGACAGGGGAGCAACCGTGCTGCTCTTTGCACCACTCGAGCCGGGCACGAACGTCTCGCTCCCGATCTTCGAGATCTGGCGGGACCAGATCAGGATCGTATCGACGTACGCCGGCTGCCAGGTCGATATCGAGGCGGCGATCGAGCTTATCCACTCCAAACGGATCGAGGTGAACGACATGATCACCCACCGCCTGCCGCTCGAACGGACCGGCGAGGGGTTCCGGCTCGTCGCCGAGGGCGCCGAATCGATCAAGGTCCTAATCAAGCCGCACCTGTAGTGCAGTGCACGGGATCCTTCCCCATCGAGCATCGGGATCGAACGGTAGCAGAGGTTGCTACTCGTCGAGATAGATTACAATAGCAAAGGTTGCCACCTATCGAGATAGATTCACGAATGTACAATTCGAGAGGGCTTAACTTTCGGAGGCGCCATTATGAAGAGAATCGGCATGATCGGGGGGCTCGGACCGGAAGCAACCCTCGAGTATTACCGCATCATTACCGAGACCTTCCATGAAAGGCAGTCCGGTTCGGCCTATCCCGAAATGGTTATCTACAGCATGGATGTTCGCAAGGCCTTGAGGATGGCCGAAGCGGGGCAATGGAGCGAGCTGGCGGAGTGGTTGAGCGGCGGCGTGTCGGTCCTCGAAAAGGCCGGGGCCGCCTTCGCCTTTATCTCCGCCAACACACCCCACATCGTCTTCGACGAGGTGCGGGAGGCCGCCCGTATTCCACTCATCAGCATCGTCGAGGAGACATGCCGTGCCGCACGGGAACTGAAGCTTGCGAAGGTCGGTCTCCTCGGGACGAGGTTCACGATGCAGGCCACCTTTTATCAGAACGTCTTTTCCCGCGACGGCATCGAGGTGGTCGTCCCCTCGACCGAGGAGCAGGACTACATCCACACCAAGCTCATTGACGAGATCGGTCTCGGACACATCGTCGACTCGACACGGCAGCGGCTCCTGGAAATCATACGACGGATGATCGATGAGCAGGGGATAGAGGGGGTCGTTCTCGGATGCACCGAACTCCCGCTCATCATCACCGAGGAGGCCGGCGAAGTGCCGTTTCTCAACACAACGCGGATACATGCCGAGAGTGCGGTGCGATACAGTCTTTCACAGGCATAGGACATCACACCGGCGCCCGATATCAGCCCGGTACCCGATATTACTCCGGCACCAGATATCACTTCGGCACCAGATATCACTCCGGCACCACCCGGCGATAGAGCTCCGGATCAGTAATACCCTCCGTCGAGATGATCAAAACGGTGCCGTTTTCATATAGGGGAGGTAGATCCGCCGCCTGCTCCAAGAAGGCGTGCAGGTGGAGGAGTCCCGCCAGACCGGCCGAGCCCGACTCCCCCGATACGATGCCGTCGGCGGCCATGTGGTGCATCGCCTCGAAGGCTCCCTCGTCGTCCACGACGGTGAACGCATCGATGCCCTGCATGAGGAGCGGTAGGGCGATACTCGAGGCAGTACCGCAGTTCAGCCCGGCCATAACCGACCGGTGAGGGCCCGGAATGGTGATCCGTTTGCCGGCACGGACGGATTCGAACACACATGCGGCACCCTCGGGCTCGACTCCGAGTAAGTAGGGAACGGACTCCCGCCCTCGTGCCCGGTAGAAGCGGACTGCTGCCGCTGCCAGGCTCCCGACGCCGATCTGCACGATGACGAGGGTGGGGTGCGGATACCCCAAACGGACGAGCTGCTCCTCGACCTCCCAGAACATCGTTGAGTATCCCTCGACAATCCATCCAGGGACAACCTCATACCCCGGCCAGGCGGTATCCTGTATCAGCCAGGTGTCCTCTCCTGCTTCAGCCGCCGCTACGGCGACCGCCGCATCGTAATCACCATCGACCGTGGTCACCTCGGCCCCCTCCGATTCGATCGCCTCGATACGGGCCGCAACCGTACCCGCCGGTACGAAGACCTTGGATTGCAACCCGAACCAGGAGGCGGTGCGGGAGACGGCCCGGCCGTGGTTGCCATCGGTGGCCGTGACGAAAGTCAGGCCGGATAGAGGTCTCAGAAGCCCCCGGAGCTCTTCAAGGCTGTCCCATGCATCCAACCGCACACCCACCCGCTCCTCCACGGCCCGGTAGGCAGCCCAGGATGCACCGAGGATCTTGAATGAGGGAAGACCGAGCCTGTCTGACTCGTCCTTCACGAGGATTCTTTCGACGTCGAGCGTGCGAGCGATGGAAGGCGCCTCTACCAGCGGCGTCGGTGCGTAGCCCGGTAGCTTCCGGTGGAACACATGCGGCTCCCTCGAGGGTGCGGGAAGATCGATTCGATCGGTTCCATGTGGATTGTGGTAAAAACGTATCATGCCACCGTACCCTCCATTTGTAGGAGGCGCCGAGCCCGTAATTCATGCCTCCCAGCGACTCGCCATGCATTATACAGCAGGGACGCACGTGTCTGCACAATCCTTTTCCCGAGAGATCGCCGACCATCGCCAAGTGTAAAATCCGGTTGCGCATTATCTGGCCGTGTGCGACAATGCCGTCCTCTTTATTGATACTACCGGCTGTGAACATGCGACCGGTGAGAACAAGCAAACGACCGGGACCCTATTCTACGAATGAATCGATCAGGGAGGACCGAAAATGAGCGAGGAGAAAAAGATACGAATGTTTACAATCAGCACGTGCAGCCACTGCAAGGCGGCCAAGAGATTCCTCCGGGAACATGGTGTGGAGTTTGAATTCACCGATGTCGATCTCCTCCCGAGGGACGAGAAGAGGAATATTCTCAAAGAGGTCGAGAAATACAATCCCCGGCGTTCCTACCCGACGATTCTCATAGGGGATACGGTTATCGTCGGTTTCAAGGAAGAAAGAATCAAGGCTGCGCTCGAACTCGACAAAACCGGTGCGGCAACTGCTGCAGGGGAGGCGTCCGAACAGGAGGACGCAGATATTACACGCTTCTACGAGGCCCTGAAGAAGGCGCAAGAGGCAAAGGGCTACTTCTTCAACAAAGACAAGGGGAGGACCTTCGAGCTTCTCAAAGCGCTCCTGGTAAACAAGGAGCGTTACGGATACATGGCCTGCCCGTGCAGACTCGCAGTAAAAGACCGTGAACGGGACAAGGATATCATATGCCCGTGCGTGTATCGCGAACCCGATGTCGCCGAGTTCGGAAGCTGCTACTGCAACCTCTACGTATCGAAGGAATGGAACGAGAATGCGGCCCCGCACGCCTACGTTCCCGAACGACGGCCCCCCGAGAAGACGAGGGGTGACACGTAAACCGCATTACCGGAATCCCCTCTATCGAATTTGACTTCGCTGCCCGAAAGAATTACTATTATAGTGTCGGCTTTAAAACCGGGGGATCAATATGCGCGCAAAAAGCCAAATACTTCCCACGTTATTCCGTGTAACCACCCTTTGGGCGGGGGTGAAATCATGAATAGGCGCATAGTACGACGCGGCCTTGTACGCTGCATACTGGTATCCTGCCTGGGCGCACTGATCGTCATGCTCGGCTGTGAAGAACGGGTAACTATACGCCGGGAGGCCACCGGCCTGAGGCTCACTGTCGTCGGATACACCGGGTGCAAGGAGTTACACGAATCCGAGTCCGGTCGCAGGCTCGAAATGATCTTTGATTGCGTTGCATACCGTTACGACGGAAGCGGTACCCTCTTTCTCGATCATATCAATGCAGGATTCAACTGCTGCCCCGGGGAGATCGTCGCAGATATCACCATTGACGGCAGTACCATCACGATCTCCGAGGGCGAGACCGAGTCGGCGTGCGACTGCCTCTGTCTCTTCGATGTGCACTACCGCATAGACGACCTGCCGCCGGGCACATACACGATAACGTTCATCGAACCGTACCGGCGCGGTGAAGACGAAGTGCTCGAATTCACGGTGGAGCTCGATGGTACGACATCGGGCAGTCACTGCGTGGAACGGAACCATTACCCGTGGGATGTCGACACCACACCAGACGGGCCGGTGGGATTCGTGATCGGATACACCGACTGCAAGGGGGGGCCCCCGCCCTCCGATCCCTTCGATATAACGTCCGACATGGATTGCATCGTGTACGACTACTCATGGACCGGCGTGCTCAGGCTCACGCACGTCAATGCAGGATTCAACTGCTGCCCGGGCGAGATCATCGCGGACATCACGATCTCGAACGACACGATCACGATCGTCGAGGGCGAAACCGAGTCGGGATGCCTCTGCCTCTGTCTCTTCGACGTCGAATACGAGATACGAAACCTCCCACAGGGTACCTACCATCTCAGGATCGAGGAACTCTACGTTACGGCCAGCGACGAACCGCTCACATGCCGCATCGATCTCGAGGCGTACCCGTCCTGTAGCTTCTGCGTCGGGCGGGACAGCTACCCGTGGTCCATCGGCGGAAGTGGAACGCTCGAGGAGGATTTAGAACGTCTGAGAGCTATGAACGAGGTGATCACGGAATATGTGGGAATACCCGTATGTTCGGGCAATGGAGAATGTGACGCCTTCCCCTTCGGAGCCAAACCCTGCGGTGGCCCCTGGAGATACCTGATCTTCTCCCATGAGACGGTCGATGCCGATCACCTGCGTGAGATGGTTTGTCTCTACAACGCCTTCAACCGCGTGATCAATCACCGCCACGGCATCGCCTCCGACTGCTCTGTCGTGCCTCCGCCCCGGCTGGGCTGCCGCCACGGCAGGTGCGTCGATCTGAACAGGTAGCACCGGACGCGCCACTATCCGGGAACCACACGGAGCAGGCCATACCTGCACATTCATCGATTCATCCTCGGGTAATTTCGAGCACCATGCAGAACGACTGCTCAAAGGTTCGTACGAGCGGGATCCGGCGGTGGTCTAACCGCAAGAGCCTGCAGAGGGCCGAAAGTACCTTGGGTACGAACCGGATGTGTGTCAGGTGTTCCCCCTTCCACGCATCGACGATCCGGAAATCCTGGGAGGTTGCGAGCCGTTTCCAGTATGCGGACGGCCTGACATTGATGTGGGTCGGATTGGGATCGGGGATCCCCAGAAGCGGAACGGAACGCATACGGTAGGGAAGATCCTTGTTGGGCGTGGTCATGACGAGGATGCTCCCTTCACGCATGAAACGCTTCACATGCGCAAAGAAGACGGCGGGTTCCTCCAGGTGCTCGACGACATCGAAACAGGTGACGACATCGAACGAATGCTCATTGAAGGGCCACCGCTCGTCCATGATATCGCCCTGCCGGATATCCGCTGAGGTAAAACGAGCGGCCTTCTCGATCGAGCCCGGGAAGGGATCCATGCCGAAGAGGTGTTCGAGGCCGAATTCGTGCTCGAGAATATGGAGAAAGACACCGTACCCGATGCCGACATCCAGCACGCTGACTTCGGGAAAGCGGTCCCCGAATCTTTTCTCGAGGAATGTGATCTTCGGCAGGTACTTCTCCCGCTGGAATGCGAATCCCTGCGGTGAATAGAGTGTCTCGATCGAGTGGATGTATGTGATATTCTCCCGATCCCGTTCCATGAAGTCCCCTTACGGACCGTGCCACCAGCCGACACACATACTACAACCGGTACCGGCGGTCAAAAACCGGCGTTTTGATCGCATCTGATTACCAAGCCGGTACTACCTGCTCTTTGCGATCCGCTTCGAGTACTGGTACATGAACAGCGAGAGTGCCACGACCATCACGATCGATACGATCTCACCGGCATTTTCGCCGTAACTTACTTGCAGGCGCTCGTCCCAGCCGAGGACGGCAAGCACGGCGGCAAATACACCCGCGATCGAGCCGCCGGCAATAAATCCGGAGGCCACGAGCACACCCCGCTCCTTACGCTCCCGGGCAATCGTCTCGTCCCTGCTACTGCGGCCCACGAGATAGGAGATGAAACCGCCGAGGAGAAGCGCCGAGTTGAGCTGAATCGGCAGGTACATCCCGAGCGCGAACGCGAGCGCCGGAACGCCGCTCATGGCGAGGATCACCGAGATGATCACGCCGAACGAGAAGAGGATCCACTGCACGCCCGCCTCGGCCCCCATGAGCCCGAAGATGATCTCACGCATCGCCGATGCCTGCGGTGCCGGCATCTCCAAAGATCCCAGGGTGTAGGCCTTCGCCAGGAGCATCATGGCAAAGCCGCAGAAGACCGCCGAGATGGCGACCCCGAGGAACTTGTAGGCTTGCTGGTTGCGTGGCGTCGCCCCGATCCAGTAACCGATCTTGAGATCTGTGGCGAATGCGCCGGCGACGGCGAGCGAGGTGCATACCACTCCACCGACGATGAGGGCGACAAACATACCGGTTTCGCCCGAAAGACCGATCTTGGTGAAGACGACACTCGTGAATATCAGCGTGACGAGTGTCATTCCCGAGACGGGATTCACACCGATCAGACCGATCGCCCGGGCGGCGACCATCGTGAAGACAAAGGATATCAAAAGTGCAAGCAGCACCCCGATGAGGCTCATGCCCGACCCGGTGAGATCCGCCCGGAAGAAGATCCAGAGGCAGACCGCACAGGCGGCGATCCCCAGGAGAACATCCCGCATATTGATGTTCCGCTCCGTCCGGAGCTCATCGTGTTCCTCCCCCCTCGTAGCGACGATCCCCCTGATCCCGAGCATGAATGAACGCCCGATCGACGGCAGACCCTTGAGCACGCCCATGATTCCTGCACCGGCGATGCCGCCGATACCGATGAGACGCACGTAGTTGATGAAGATCTCGTCGACGCTCATATCGGCGATCGGTATCTCCCCCGGCGGGATGATCCCGCTGAGATGCGCCCCGAGGTAGTGGACGAGCGGTATGAGAACGAGAAAGGAGAGGAGGCTTCCCGCAGCTATGATCGATGCGTACTTGATGCCGACGATATAGCCCAGTCCGATAATCGCCGAGAGGGCATCGACACGCACGGCCATGCTGTACCTGCGCTCCAGCCATCGTCCGATCCAGATCGAATGGAACCGAATGATCTCCCGCCAGAGCCCAAAGGCAAGTATCACGAAGTCGTATACAAAGGCGACAAGCGCGCTCCAGACGAGGGTGATCGCCTGTTGTCCCGCACTTTCGCCGGCCACGAGGATCTCCGTCGTCGCCATCGCCTCGGGGAACGGGAGCTTTCCGTGCTCCTTCACCATCAGGTAATACCGAAGAGGAATCAGGAAGAGAACACCGAGACATCCCCCGAGAAAGGCCGTGAGGAATATATGCCAGAACGAGACGTCGAGGCCGAGCATGTACAGTGCCGGGATCGTGAAGACGGCACCGGCGACTACGGCGGATGAAGCGGCACCGATCGACTGAATGATTACATTCTCCAGGATGGTGCTTTTTCGGGCGAAGATGTTGGCAAACCCAATCGCCAGGATGGCGATCGGGATCGCCGCCTCCATCCCCTGCCCCGTCTTGAGCGCCAGGTATGCCGAGGCGAGCGAGAAGATCATCGCCATCACGAGACCTATAACTACCGAGCGCATCGTCACTTCGAACGGTGACGCGCTCGCAGGAACGATCGGATGGTATGCCTCTCCCTCCCCGAGCTCCCTGTATGCCTCCGGAGGAAGCTTTGTCGGTACCTCAACCATAGTTGATCCTTTCTTTCCCCTCGACACGTGCTAGACACTCCGAAAGATCGCAGGATCCGGTAAGCGCACAATGAGGTGGAAAGATCCGCACCTCACGGATATGACCAAGGCGGACTGAGCAGATCCACCCCCCGCAAGCGGTCAAAACGAGGCGGAAAATCCCACCTACCCGGATGCGACCGGTTCACCTTAGCATCATTACAGATAGGGGTCAAAGGGAATCGGGTACAAGGGATGCAGGAGCGGATAAAGAATACAATTTACAAAGCGATTCGATATAGGGCACAATACCGCTTGATCGATATATGAACGAAAACGAGTACGAGAAGGGAGCAACATCGCGATGCATACGATCACGCAGACAGTGAAAAGTACGAGTATCTGTTTTCTTGTATCGCTTATCGTAATCCTTACCAGTTGGCTCATACCTGCCTACGCGGCAGAGGCGGAGGTTTTCACGGCCGCCGATGCCCTCTCCTACATGCGTGCGAGCCAGGCGAGAATGAGCCCGGACGGAGCATGGATCGCCTATACCGTCTCCGTCCCCCGGAAGACGGACGAGAAGCCCGGCGGAGCCTACGGCGAGCTCTATCTGGTCTCCGTGAAGACGGGCGATATCCGCCCCTTTATCACCGGTGAGGTGAACGTGAGCGGTGTGCAGTTCAGTTCCGACGGTTCCATGCTCGCCTTTCTCATGCAGCGCGGCAAAGATGCAAAACGGCAGGTCTGGATAATACCGGCACACGGCGGGGAGGCGGTACAGGTTACCCATTCCAAGACCGCCGTCTCGACATTCCGGTGGCATCCGGATGGAAAGAGCATCGCTTACGTGGCGACAATCCCGAAGACGAAGCACGAGAAAGAGCTGGACGAGAAAGGCTACGGCTTCATCTTCTTCGAGGAAAACCTCAAACACAGAAACCTCTACCATATTGGTGTCGATCTGGACGGCGGCACACACGAGGCAGAGCAGCTCACCGAAGGTGTGACCGTATGGAACTTCGAATTCAGTCCCGATGGAACAATGCTCGCCGCAGCCGTCTCCCCCGAAAACCTCATCGACCACCGCTACATGTTCCAGAAGATTTATCTCCTCGATCTCGAATCCAAGGAGCTGACGCAACTCACGGACAATCCCGGCAAGCTGGGCTCATTCGCATTCAGCCCCGATTCCGAAAGGCTCGTCTACTGCGCTGCTTCCGAGCGTAAGGACCATGCGGTGAGCCAGGTCTATGTGATCGATGCAGGGGGCGGCACGCCGCGCAACCTCACCGAGCCGGACTTCGCCGGTCACGTGAGCTGGGCACGGTGGAAGGACAAGAAGACGATCCTCTACTTCGCTGGCGAGGGGGCCTGGAACACACTGAGCACCGTATCCGCAAAGGGCGGGGAGCGAAAGGTCATCCTCCACTCGAAGAAAACAGGAGTGATCTTCTACACTCCGAGCTATACGGACGACTTCAAGCACTTCGCCTTCATCGGTACGGCTCCGGACGTGCCGGGTGACGTCTATTACTGGAAGCGGGGCGCAAAGAAGATGACGAGGCTTACGACCCTCAATCCCTGGATCGCCGACCGGCGACTCGGGAAGCAGGAGATCATCCGCTATCCGGCACGCGACAAACTCGAGATTGAAGGGATCCTCGTCTACCCCGTCGACTACCGGGATGGGGAACGCTATCCGCTCATTGTCTGCGTCCACGGCGGCCCCGAGTCGCACTATACGAACCGGTGGCTCACCGGTTACTTCAACTCGGCTCAGGTGCTTGCCGGCAGGGGATACGCGGTCTTCTATCCGAACTACCGGGCGAGCACCGGCTACGGTGTCGAGTTCGCACTCGAGGGATACGAGGATGCGGCCGGAAAGGAATTCGACGACGTTGCCGACGGCATCGAGTACCTGATCGAGCGAGGGATAGCCGACCCGGAGCGCGTGGGACTGGGGGGAGGCTCATACGGCGGCTTTGCCGCAGCATGGTTCGCTTCCTACTACACAAAGCTCGTCCGCGCAGTCTGCATGTTCGTCGGAATCAGCGATCTCATCAGCAAACGGAGCACCACGGATATCCCGTATGAAGAGCTCTACGTGCACTCGGGAACGAAGCTCGAGAAGACCTGGAAGAAGAGCCTCGAACGGAGCCCGATCTACTGGGCGCATCAGAGCGAGACGGCGGTTCTGATCCTCGGGGGCACCGCCGACACCCGCGTGCACCCATCCCAGAGTCTCGAGTTCTACCGCAGGCTCAAGATGAACGATCATCCGGCCGTCAGGTACGTGAAGTATCCCGGTGAGGGACACGGCAACAGGAAGCAGCCCGGCAGGATCGATGTGCTGTACCGTCAGCTTCAGTGGTACGATTGGTATGTGTATGATAAACAGCTCCTCGAGGGTCCGATGCCGCCGCTCGATATCAGCGGGTACTACGGCCTGGAACTGGACGAGCAGGAAGAGCAGGAATAACGCAGACCGTAGCTCTTCCCAAACCGGAGAACAACTCACAGAGGTGACACACGGGCGGGATGCACGCCTCATGCACGAAGGAATAGTGCTCGATAGGATGAATCATTACGAGCGGAAAATCGTATTCAAAACTATGTAAGATCGGATAAAACCGTATTGAAAGCGAGGTACACGATGAAAGTGAAGGACGAGCGGATTTCGAGAAGATCCTTTCTCGGTCGCGGTGCGGCCTCGATCGTCGGAGCCGGATTGGGTATCAGCGGTCTTACAGCATGCGCCGTTGCACAGAGCACCACCACCGCAGAAGCCGAGAGCGGCGACGAGGACAAGCCGAAGATCAAAGGCTACCGTGACTTGGGAAAAACCGGTTGGAAGGTCTCCGACTTCGGTTTCGGAAACGCCATGATGCAGGAACCATCGCTGCTCGAATATGCCATCGAACGGGGCATCAACTACGTCGACACGGCCCGTCAGTACTATGACATGGAGGTCGTCGTTGGAAAGATCTTTCCGGCCAAGCGCGACAAGGTCTTTGTTAGCACGAAGCTCCTGCCGGAGCTGATCACGGCGGAAGTTTCCGTGGATGATATCACGAAAGGCATCGACGAGAGCCTCGAGCGTCTCAACACCGATTACATAGACTGCTGCCTTATCCATTCCGTTGGTGACCCGAATCTCGGCGAGCTCGATCGGATCAAGAACCCGAACGTCTCAGAGGCGTTCGAGAAGGCCAGGAAGGCGGGCAAGATCAAGTTCTGGGGGGCGAGTGCCCACGGCCCGAAGATGATCAGGGACTTCAACTGGCTCATCGATAATACCGGCATCGACCTGATCATGCCCGGCATGAACTTGATGACTCGCGGTCTCGAACCTGTTCTGGCAAAGGCGAAGAAAAAAGGAGTCGCCGTTGTCGCCATGAAAAGCCTCTCCGCCGCCCGCAAGATAGATTACTCGAAATACATGAAAGAGGGGCGTACGGTGCGTCAGGCGCTGCTGAAGTGGATGCTGGCACAACCGGATATCGACACGATCTCCATCACGATGCGCACCTACGAGGACGTCGACGAGTACGTTGCGATTTCGGGACGCCCAAACCTCACACCGAAGGAGAAGAAAGCGCTCAAGGGATACGGGATGCTGCTCGATTGCGATTACTGCCGGCCGGGCTGCGACCACTGCTTGCATGCATGTCCGCACAACGTCCCGATCCACGACATCCTTCGATACCGGCTCTACTTCAACAACTACGGCCGGGAGAAGTATGCAATGAGCCTGTATGCAGGGCTCTCGGAGAAGTGCAACGCATCACAGTGCAGATCCTGCATCGGCCCGTGCGAGGCATTATGCCCGCACCACCTGGCCATACGGAGCAAGTTGACCCAGGCACATTCAGAGTTGATGATATAGCACAGAAGGGGAGGTATTCGATGAAACGAAGGAACGCCTTCGGCACGGATCTCTGGAAAACGGTTATTGTAGTCTCGGTTCTCACACTGCTCTTCCTTGCACATGCGGTCTATTCGCAGGGTGAGGCGGACAAGGCCAAGCAGATTCTGGGCAAGTCCGTCGAGGCGATCGGCGGCGAGAAGAACGCTCGTGGGTGGAACAGCAGGGTGGCGAAGGGAATCATGACGGCGTACTATCCCGGCTGGGGCAAGCTCAAAGCAAACGTCAGCCAGTTCGTGAAGAAACCAGACAAATGCAAGATAGACAATGACTTCAGCGCATACGACCACCCTTTTTTCTACACATACTACTACAACTGCGGTCAGGCGTGGATGGTGGTGAACCTCATGGTGCGCCAGAGCCCGCGCGTCACCGAGAATCTCGAGAATTTCATGGAAACTATAGATGGGGTCGCCTACTACTACACCGAATGCGACAGTTTCTTCCTTATGGAGGAAGTTCCGGACGACTCGCTGCTGGCCGCTTCCGAGTTCGAACGCGTCGGATGCATCCACGAAGGTGATACGGTACTGTTCGATCTGAGCAGAAAGGATCACACCCCGCTCAGGATGATCGAGGATGGCGGAGCGGAGATTACTCTCTTCAGCGACTATCGCAAGGTGAAGGGGCTCACTCTTCCCTTCCACCTGAAGGTCTACCGGAACGGCGCCCTTCACGGGGATCATATCTGGGACGAGATCAAGCTGGATGCGAAAATCGACGAGACCATCTTCGAGGAGGACCGGCCTCCTATTCCCGATGAGGAGAGCTGACCGATGCTGCTTTCGGGTGGAATGTTCGGATAATCCCTGCTATACTGTATGTGAGCGAACGGAGCATATAGAAATCCAGCCTTGTGTCATCTCGACCATGGGAGCTCTCACAAACATACGAAGCGCTGCCTTTACGCTGCTACTCGACCTCTTGTTGCGCTCCTCGCGCAACAAGATGCTCTATGCCGTTGCCCTCCTGGAGCACCTTACCGCCGGATTCTCCGGCTGGCGTCAGCACATCGAAGCGCTGCATACGCTTCTGAAATCCGACCATCCCCTTCCCGTCCTTCTCGAGCGGTTGAACAACGAGCTCTCACCGGTATGCAGAAAGCAACTACTCTCCAACCTTATCGTACAGGCATGGCTTGCGAGCAGGGATGCGAGGCGGGCCTTCAAGAAACGGGAAGGATTTTTTCCTCCTTTCACGGTCTCGATCGCCCCAACATCACGGTGTAATCTGAAATGTCACCACTGCAGCGCATCGGGACAGGAGAGCACCGATCTCGATGCCGAGCTATTCGTCCGCATCCTTCGGGAGGCACGGGATGAGATGGGAGTACACTTCTTCATATTAACGGGCGGTGAACCGTTCGTCTATGAACACATCGTCGATATCGTCGGGATGTTTCCCGACTGTTACTTCCAGTTCTTCACGAACGGGACGCTGTTGGACGCGGGCACTGTCGAACGGCTGGCAGAGTGCGGAAACGCCCTTATCATGCTGAGCCTGGAGGGATTCGAGGAACCCACGGATACAAGACGGAGTAACAGTGTCTTTCGCTCGACCGTGGAGGCCATGCAGCGCCTCCATGACGCAGGGATACCCTACGGATACTCCGTCATGACGACGCGGCGTAACAGCGATATCGTTACGGGAGAGCGGTTCGTAGAATGGGCCCTGGAAAACGGCTGCCGCCTCGGATATTACTTCAACTACATGCCTGTCGGTAGCAAACCAGACATCTCGCTGCTCCCCACACCGGCCCAGCGGGACCGCTCGAGACGGAACGTGTACCGCTGGCGGAATGAAAAACCGATCTTCCTCATAGACGTACTCAACGACGGCCCGCTGACCGGAGGATGCACGGGCGCAGGAAGGTATTACATTCACATCCTTTCATCAGGCGATGTGGTGCCCTGCGTGTACTGCAACTTCTCAACCGATAATATCAAAACAAAGTCGTTGACGGAGGCGCTCAAGAGCCCGTATCTGACGACGTTCAGAAAAACGATTCCCTTCGAGGGGAACGCCCTGCGGTGTTGCATAATGCTTGACCGCCCGCGCTTCTTCTTCAGGACACTCGATATCTTTCACCCGACATCCTACATACCGGGCGAGGAGGCAAGTCTCCGGCAATTGAAGGAAGGACTCCTCGACTACGCACAACAGGTAAAAACGATCTACGATAGGGCATGGAAAGATGATGACTGGCAGTCCATCGTACAATCGATCAGGTGGAGCATCGATAACTGCTGAAATGGAGCGGTTTGGATTGTCATGTTTCTTGCTTGAAATCCGACCTGGACAGCGTTACACTGGGAAATCACAGGAATGCACGTCGTATCCAACCGAGACATGGAGAATCAGGCTGTAAGAGATGGTATCACCCGTGTTATCCGGGAGCAAACCAGTATCTCTTCCTATCCCACCGGGGAAATACCCACTTAAATTGAGAAAGGAGAATCCGTCCCTTGAAACGAAGGCCACATCATCGTAAGAAGAACCAACGACACGATTCGGATTCCGGGCGCAGAAGGAGAAACAACAGCGCAGATCTGGACCGAAGAACAAAGAAGTACGGTGCGGTCAAAACATACATCGACGAGCAGATGGAAGGCTTGGAAGAGGAAGAGCGGTAGTAACATCACTCCTCGAGCGCGGTCATCATTCTGATGACCTCCATGAGATCACGTCTGGTGACGATGCCGACTATATTTCCTTGATCATCGACTACCGGAAGTCGGCCGTGACCTTTGCGCATAATCATATTCAGTAACTTATCCGCCGAATCCATCGGGTGTAACACGAGCCCTGCCACCTCCCTGTCAACGATATCCTCCACTACCGATTTCGGCCATAACTCTCGTGGCACCTGCTTCACATCCTTGAGGGAAATCATACCGATGAGCGTGCCGTTCTTGAGTACGGGAAAGGAACCGTAGTGGTATTTCAGGAAGTACTCATCGACGAGAGTCATGAGATCGGTCGATGCATCCGTTGTCACGACACCGGTTCTCATCATGTCACCGACCCTGAGGTGACCGAGTGCCTGCCGGAAAGCGACAATGAGGTAGCCTGATTGGGCCGCCTGTCTCAGGAAGAAACCGATGAAGACAAGCCACAGCCCACCGATAAAGCTCCTGAAAAAGATGAAATATACAAAGCCCAGTACCATCAGTATCGTGGCGAAGATCGTTCCGATTCTGCTCGCGATCCTCGTGGCACGCTTGATATCCTTCGTCTTGTACCAGAGGGCCGCTCTCAGTATCCTGCCTCCATCGAGAGGAAATCCAGGCACCATGTTGAAGATGAGCACGGCGAGATTTATTTTCGCAAGAGATCGCAGGATCGCAGAAATGAAGAGAACCTGTCCGAAAGGAGCGGCTAGGCCGTAGAAGACGGCCGCGAGCAGAAGCGACATCAGGGGACCTGCCGCCGCCATTTTGAGCTCGAGAACAGGATCTTCGACATCCCGGTCCATCTGGGCAACTCCACCGAACATGAAGAGTGTTATCTTACGGATCGGTAACCCGTTTCGCGTAGCCACGAGCGAATGGCTGAACTCGTGGAGGAGAATGGAGACGAAGAGCAGGATCGCGGTGAAAAATCCCAGGACCCATAGCTGTCTGATAGTGAAGAGGCCGGGGAAGTTGGAAGGGTAGTAGCCCGTGGCAAACGTCCATGTGATCAGCACGAGGACCAGGAGCCAGCTCAGATTCAACTCGACAGGTATCCCCCACAACTTGAACAGGCTGATGTTCCTGCGGATCATCGATTCTCCTTTCGCGGAGTCACGTAAAAGAGGGGCGACTAGAATCTACCCTCGTCAACGTACCGTACGAACCGGTTGTTCTCGTTGACTTCCAAGAAGAGAGGGTGAACAGCCTCGGTCGACCAGATAAAGGCCATGATGTCGACACGGTCGCCTTCGCCGATAAGGTGGGCGGCAGCTCCGTTCATGCCGATCATCCCGCTCCCCCGCTCGCCCCTGATCACATAGGTCGTCAGTCTCTGGCCGTTCGCTCTATCGACGACGAGGACATGTTCATTCTCGCTGAGGTTGGCCTTTTCCATAAGATCCTCATCGATCGTGATACTGCCGACGTAACGCAGGTCAGCCTGCTTCACGGTCGCTTTGAGGATCATCGATTTGAGTAGAAAACGCTTCATCACATGCTCCGGTGGAAACGCTACAATGAGCCCTTCCCGAACACGGGGAATATAACAAAATGATGAGAAACAATAAAGTCCCAAGTGCACCGCCGGCTATATTGTTTCGCCGGCGACTTCCTTCAGGTACCTGACGAACCGGTTGTGCTCGTCAACGAGAATATTCTTGAAGAGCTCCCTGGTATCCGAAGACCATGTAAATGCCATGATGCTGATCTCGTCACCGGTGTGGATATGGTTTACCGTGGCTCCGCCGGCTACGACGCGACCGCCCTCCCGATCACCCGGTAGCATGACGGTCTCGATGCGTGATCCATTGGTATTATCGACGATCAGCACCTTCTCGTATGGGGCGATTCCCGCCAGCTCGAGAAGCTTCATGTCAACCATGATGCTGTCGACGCCTCCGGGATTCTCACCGGTGATCCGCGCCTTGTGAATCTTCGACTTGATCACGAGCCTTTCTTCAATATTCGAGACGATGAATCTCGATTTCCCGGATGGTGTCAAGGGAATATCCTCCACGATTGCGAACGTCACGCGAAAATCCTGTCCGCAGTTGTCCCGTATCCTTTCACTGAGCTGATCCCGGTATTCTTCCTTCCACTCCGGCCCCGGCACGATCCGGAAGATGATACCACTCCGTTCACGCTGCTCGATCTGAAACCGTTCGATCCCCGGTACCGCACGCGAAAGCCATGTCCAGAAGAAACCACCAACCGATTTGCCTCTGGGTGTGATGATCGTATCGAAACTCCTACCCTCGATCCGCTCGATGAGCGGGAGCCCCCGCCCGCAGGAACAGACCCTTCCGGAAGAGACGGCCAGATCTCCCGTCCGGTACCGTATGAAGGGCATATAGAAATTTGAAAGGTCCGTCACCACCATCTCCCCCACCCCACCATGCGGGACCTGATCTCCCTTTTCATCGATAATCTCGACGAAAAAGAGATCGTTGAACAGATGCAAGCCGCTGTGCTCTTCACATTCATGCGCAATATTGGCGAATTCTCGGGTTCCGTACCGATCGAATGCAGACGCCCTGAATACCTCCTCGATGATTTCACGCTGATGCTGAAAGGTCCGTTCACCGCTCGTTATGACCGCCCTCGGATGATAGACGGGTATCCGCTGTTTCTTGCAGAACTCGCAGAAGAGTGCAAGTGCCGACGGGTAGCCTACTACGAGTCCGGGTCGGTACCGACGCAGCCTCGAAGCGTAGCGGCGCATGGACGGTTCGGACATATCGAACGTCGAGAGGTAGGCGATGTTGTTAAAGTAACTCTTCACGGTATCCACCAAACGCTCCTTCAACGACATATCCAGGTGAAACCCCCAGAAGAAGATCTGCCTGTCACCGATATCGGCACCCGTCCATCGAATCGCACGGAGCGTATTGGCCCTTCTGACCGGACCGGATGCCCGATCGCAGTAGAAGTAGAGCGGCTCGCCGGTCGATCCCCCCGTGCTGGACGCCTCTCCCTTCTTGAGCGGATCCCTCGAGACGAGCCGGCTCGAGTTCTGCCTGATGATCTCCTTCGTGAGAAGCGGTACCGCTCGAAGATCGGCGGGACCCTGAATATCCTCCACCATCACGCCCGCCTCGCGGAAGAGGTCACGGTAGTACGGAACGTGTGTCACGGCCTGCCGGAGCAAGCCTTCGAGGCGTTGCCACTGGATCTCTTCGAGTTCGGTAGGAGAGAGCCACTGGCTGCGCTCCAGCTCCTCGAGGACGGAGAGGAGGTCGTCTCCACGCAATCCCCTGTAAATAGGATAAATAACGTTTCTCACGAATATCGGGAAGATCGGTGGCAGCATAACGATCCTATCCCTGCCTCATCAACTGATTCCACGCAGATAGTACCGGAGGACATAGTGTAGTTTATACCGGCGGATCGTCCAAATCGAATTTTTTTGACCTGCAAAGTATTCGAGAAAGGCGATGAAGTACCCCGGATCGGTTCGGTAGAACCTGCGCCCCCGCCAAACCCAGGGGGATGCACATCCGATACGGTTGAACTCATGGGGATTCTGCCCGTAGGTGTTGCGCCGATCCGGATCGAGATAGTGCGTGGTGGTCGAGCGGTACCCGACCTCCTGGGCGATCCGAAGCGTCTTAGGGGTCCGTCCCCCTCCCGGCCAGCAGAGGTAACGGACCTTGCTTCCGAGCGCCTCCTCGATGAGCCGCATCGACACTGCAAGCTCATTTTTTACGCGGGCTTCGTACTCCTCCTCGGACTCGATCCGGTCCTCGCACGGCGGATGTTTCCGTACGACACCGAGCAACTCGTCCCGCCATCCGGCCCTCTCAAAGAAGGCCGCACCCCCACCCGCCGCCACCCTCCCCACGAGCCGGGCCGTAAGTCCGGGATCCTCGAAGTACCGCCTCGTCACCAGGGACTTTCCGAAGGTGTAAATCGGTGTGCCGTAGGGAATCCGATCATCGGGAACTGTAAGGGGATGCACGTGCTTGCATTCGGGGAAGAGGTTCCAGGCGAGCCAGGGCGGACGCACATAACCGTCGACACCGCTCGGGCGGTGGAAGTCGATGATCTCGGGGCCCTTGAAGTACCAGGTATGCGTCATCCCATGGCTCTGGATCTCGAAGTGACCGCTCTCGACCATCCGCCGCATCTCGGTCCAGGATAGGTAACCCATGTCATTGAGATCACTCTCCCCGATTCGGCCCGTATCGAGATCGTCGAGCGTAGGACGGGGCTCGTTACAGGGATCAACGAAGTCCGTGCTCATCCAGATCACCGCGCGGTGGCCGTACCTCCTGAGGATGGGATAGGCATTCACCCAGTTGTCCAGATACCCATCGTCGAAAGTGAGTACCACAGGCTTCTCGGGTAGTGACGCATTGTCGGCGAGATGGGCATAGAGCGTGTCCAGGGAGATGGTCGTCCACCCTTCTTCGGCCAATGCACGCATCTGCCCCTCGAATACATCGAGGGGGGTGCGCAGGTGGCCCCACGGCCAGCCCGGATGGTACGGGCCCGTTCCGTGATACATGACAATCGGCACACCCCGAGTCTTCACTCGTTCACCCCTTCGATATAGCGATTCCGGGACCTGATCTCATAATCCGACCGGCCCCGGCGGCACCGTGTCCGCTCGATACATAGGCCTCATTCACAGCCCGACAGGCCCCCTCTTTCTCCTGTAGAGGTCTCTATATATCTCACCGATGCGATCGGCCGTAATCCTGATACTAAACCGATGCTCTACTTCATCCTCCGCCGCTCTGCCCAGCGTACGCCGGGCATCGGCATCTTCGAGCAGCGTCTCGATGGCACCGGCGAGTGCCTCGGGACTGCCAGGAGGAACAAGTATTCCGTTCTTCCCGTCGGTAACGGCATCCGGGATGCCTCCCACCGCCGTCGCCACGATCGCCTTCCGGGAGGCCATCGCCTCGAGGAGAGAGACCGGAAGCCCCTCACGGACGGACGATAGAACGAAGAGATCCGCCGCCGCAAGAAGATCGCGCGTGTCCCGCCGAGAGCCCGTAAGCTTTACCGCACCCTCCAATTCATGTAACCCGATCCGGGCGGCGATCTGCGGGCGGCAATCACCCTCACCGACGATCAGCGCCCTCACGTCGGCAAAGCGCCGCTGGACGAGGTGTAGCGCATCCACGAGAATCGGATAGTCCTTCGCAGAGACCAGCCTCCCGATCGAGACGACAAGTGGATCGGCCGGATCCCATCCGAACTCGGCCATGATCGAGGCCCGCCCCCTCCCGGGCCGCTCGAAATCGGCCGTATCGACTGCGTTTGGAATATACTCGAGCTTCTCATCGGGTGTCCCCTCACGAGACCTCCTGATCTCATAGATATCGCGACTCACGCAGATCCTCTTGTCGGTGATACCCAGAAGCATCCGTTCGAGAAGAAGGTGCGGCCGTCCCTTCCAGAGGTGTTTACCGTGCTCGGTGGTCAGAAGAACAGGCACCCCTGCCAGCCGACCGGCAATCCTCCCGAGGGAGTCGGCAAGGGCAAGGTGTGCATGGAGAATGTCGAACCGTCCCCGCCTGAGGTACCGTACGAGACGGATGAACGATACCGGGAAATATCGCCACCTGAAGTCTATCCATGTAAGGGATGAGACGGCCGCCTCGGCCTCGCGCTCCATCTCCCCCTCCCCCCTCTGGAGGCAGCACAATGAAACCTCGAAACGCGACCGGTCGAGGTTCTTCACGAGATGCAGTACCTGAACCTCGGCTCCGCCTATCTGCAACTTAGGCAACAAGATGCAGACACGAAGCCTCTTGATGTAATTGTCCACCGACTCATTCCCTGGAAAAATCCGGGCTCGTTGGGCTCGTTATTCCATCAAAACCCGCGCACGATGCACGATTCGTGCTACCAAAGCAATCAAAAAACAAGGATACTATTTCCATATGGTTATACACATCAAGTAAATTCTCTACACACCGGGGGAGACGACATGAGGCAGCGCCGCTTCGAAACCGACCGGGAATATGCCGAGAAGCTCGACCGGGAAGATCCGCTCCGTTCGTTCCGCTCTCGATTCCACATTCCCACCGATACGATCTACCTGGACGGCAATTCGCTCGGGCTCCTCTCACATGATACCGAACGGACGCTTCACAGGGTGCTCGGTGAATGGCGCACCCTCGGTATACGGGGCTGGCTCGAAGGTACTCCTCCCTGGTTCTACTTCGCCGAGCGGCTCGGCGAGACAGCCGCCGGGCTCGTCGGCGCCCTGCCGGAAGAGGTGGTGGCAACGGGGACAACGACGCTCAATATCCATGCACTCGTGGGCACCCTCTACCGGCCGGAGGGAGGACGAACGAAGATTCTCGCCGGCGCCCTCGACTTTCCGACCGATATCTACGCATTGAAGAGCCAGATCGAGCTGAGAGGGCTCGACAGCACGGATCATCTCGTGCTCGTCCCCTCCAGCGACGGGCGCTTGATCGATGAAGAGACGATCGTCTCCCTCATGACCGATGAGATAGCCCTGATACTCCTTCCCTCGGTGCTCTACCGCAGCGGCCAGCTCCTGGATATCGGCCGTCTCACCGGAGAGGCCCGTCGGCGGGGCATCTGCATCGGTTTCGACTGCTCGCACTCCGTCGGTGCCGTACCGCATCGTTTCGACGACGATGACGTAGACTTCGCCGTCTGGTGCAGCTACAAGTACCTGAACGGCGGGCCCGGGAGCCCAGCCTTCCTCTACCTGAACAAAAGGCATTTCGGTCGTGAACCCGCCCTGGCGGGTTGGTTCGGCTACGTAAAGGAGCGTCAGTTCGACATGTCGCTGGAGTTCGAGCATGCCCGTTCCGCCGGCGGCTGGCAGATATCATCCCCGAGTATCCTCGGCTCGACAGCAGTCGAGGGTGCGCTCAACCTCATTATTGAAGCCGGGTTAGAGAATATCCGCTCGAAATCGCTGGCCATGACCTCCTATCTCATCCATCTCGTCGACTCGATGCTCACCGGGGCGCCGTACGGTTTCTCAATCGGCACGCCGCGCGAACCGGGGCGCCGGGGCGGACATGTCGCCCTGGAACGGGGATCTGAGGCCATGCGCATCAACGAAGCACTCAAGGCCCGCGGGGTAATCCCCGATTTCAGGCCGCCCAACATCATCCGGATCGCCCCCGTTGCGCTCTACAACACATACGGAGAGGTGTGGCAGCTCGTACACCACCTCAGGGAAATCATCGATGGGAAAGAATACGAGCGATTCTCGGGTGAGAGGGGGCTCATCCCGTAAGTCTGTGCCGGTTGCGTGCCGGCTACGTTCCCGCACTGCCCGATCCTAATCACCCTTCTTGCAGATGCCGACGACGAAGTCGTGCTGGAGCTCCCCACTCTCGAGCAGCAGATCCTCCAGCTCGAAGCACAGCCGCAGCAGGCGCTCTGTATCCGGGTCCTTCGATCTGAAGTTGTGCGCGATATCAGCGAAGAGGAGCTGGAGTACACTGCCGCCGTACCCCCTGATCTCGACCACGTTGAAGATCTTCTCGATAAGCGGAAGGATGTGGTCGGATTCGACCGCCTCGGTGTGATCGTAGAGGATCATACCGAGCCTTCCCCTCCGGTGTACCCGCCGCTTGATCGTTCCGCTCTTCCAGCGTCTGCGGTACCGCTTCGGTAGAACGGAGAGGAGGCCGTTCACGATGTCCATCTGTCGCTGTGTCCACTGAAAGCGCGACGGCCCCACAAACTCATTGAAGATGAAGTAGCCATCCTCCTTCAGGAATCTATTGATCCGGCGGAGGATCTTCTCCAGCGGTGAAAAGTGATGGAGCGACTGCTCCACCAGCACCATATCGTAGCGGCCGTTTCTCTCCCGGTAATCGAAGACATCCCCGACGATATAGTTGATCTCGCCCCCGCACCCGCCCTCGTCCGCTTTCCGCCGTGCATGCTCGATGCGTGCACGCGAGATATCGATCGCATCGATGCACTCGAATTTCCCGAGACGCGAGAGCAGGATCTCCCGGTATCCGGTCCCGCACCCCAGCGTGAGCGCATGCAGCCCATCGCGGCCGGCGAAGTACGTATTCAAGAAGAATGTGAAGTAATCGACACCGGGATCGCCGGAGAGCATCGAGTTCCACCGCTCCATGACTTCTGGGATATCCCACCAGTGCTTGGGAGGAATCTCGACGTGATTCCAGGAATTGATGAGGCGCCCGGCCCTTCCCCTGAATAACTTGGAAAGGATCTTCCTGAGCTGTCCCTGCCTGATCTTTTCAACCAATAGAGGAATATCACGGATATTTACCAGGTTCGCGAACAATGACCGTTCCCCTCACCGATGTACGGCGCCCTGCGAGGATCGATACCCCCTGCCTATCAATACCAGATAGTGACGTTTCATTACAGTATTAATTAAAATGTAACGGTGGAAGGGGCGGCGTGCCAACACATAATGTATAAAATATGCGATGGCCGGCTCCACCGGTTCTCGACCGGCGGCCGGCCATCGCACGTACGATTTTACGTCATAGAACGGTTACGTTCAACCGTTCTCTAGAATCCGAATCCCGCCATGAAGAAGAGCGCCTGGTTCTTGAATTCAATATCTTCCTCGCCCTCCGGCGGGTCGAAGAGATTGACGAAACCCATCTCAAAGCGGATGTCGATGATGATGGAACCCACCTCGCCCACTGCGAAATCGGCGCCGGCACCCACAACGAGGCCGAAGTCGGTGCCCTTTGTAGTGACACCAAATCCCTCCTCAATCGATCCCGTCTCCTCTTCATCACCTGCCACTGCTTTGTAATCTTCCTTGATATTGAAAGCGACATACGGACCGACATAGATGTTCGGCTTGACCATCCCTTCCATCGGGATTAAGACCTTACCGAGAAGAGCAATGTCGACGTAGTCCATCTGAAAGATGATCTTGGCATCGCCCTCTTCCCACTTGTTCCCCTTCATTGCGTAGAGGACCTCGGGCTGGATGGCGAACATCTCGCTGATCTCGTAATTCATGAAGGCGCCGAAGATGCCGGCCATCCGGAACGAGGCATCTACGGTTCCCATAGCCGAATCATCCCCGTACCCCTTTGCCAGGCTGAGTCCGCCCTTCACGCCGAACGACATCTTCTCCATCATACCCTGTGCCGAGACGGCCGACGCCGCGAAGACCAATGCAACCATCAGAACGAGTATTGCCGATACCTTCTTCATTTCATCCCTCCATCAATGTAACTTCGTTTACCATTACGTTCCGTAGAGATAATACTCAATACATGGTACCCACAATCATACCCACCATCTCCTTTCCAGCTCACTCGTCTCGGGCAATACGCGTCTATGAGCAACTCCTGAGTAGCTTTGTTATAACACCGAAACGATTACTGCATCTTTCCCGATCCGTACCTGTAACTGCACGGGTCAAGGTAATTTTCCAAAACACTAGCATTAATCGATTATTTTGCAACAAAAATTTTAAATAAATTCGGGTGGGCGATATATTAATATTTACATAATCATTGTAGGGATATTCACTTAAAAGACAACTCGTTGCGGAATCGGCTCACTATCGCAGCTTCAGTATCTTGCGTTTCAAGAGAAACGAGCCGGTCTCGAGTGTGCAGAAATAGACACCGGATGCCACCTGTTTGCCCGCCGAATCTCTGCCGTCCCACACGTACGTGTTGCGACCCCTCGTGGCCTGGCCCGTATAGATCGTTTGAACCTTCCGGCCGGCGACGTCGAACACCTTGATGACCACATCCTGCTCTTCAGGCAGGCTGAAGGATATCTCGGTATTCGACTCGAATGGATTCGGTGCGTTCACGAGCAGACTCGCGCGCGGGGTCGTCTCCGCGTCGGCGATGGTCACACCGAGCACATCCACGAGTTCGAGTATGTCCAGTCTCGGAAAGAAGAAGGGGCGATCCGTCGAACAGCATCCGTTTTTCAAGAAATGATGGTTGTAATAACTCACCGGCGTGCTCGTACCGGCCACGGGATTGACGATCTCCATGTATCCCATGTTGATCTGCTCGCCGCAGACGAGGCACTGGTAGTCGCCCCGCATCGGTGTGTGAATCTTGTAGACTTCATCCGCAAGAGGCCCCTCGGGAAGCCTTTCTATCACATCGTAGAGAACCATTGAGACGTCCGGGCCATCGTGGATACCATCCCCGTCCGAGTCCGGATTATCGTACTCGAGCCCGAGCTGCATCTCCTCGTAGTCCGTGAGGCCGTCGCCGTCGGTATCGGGGACCGCCACAGAGACATGATGTGCACCGCCATCCCCCCTCAGCACGGCATCCAGTATCACCGGCAGGGTCCTGCCGGAGTGGATATCCCCGTCGTAGCCGAGGCTGCCGTGTGCCAGGTAGTGCAGAGCTATGAACGGGAGCTCCATGGTGATCTCCTCGATGGGATTTACGATCTCGGCGAATCCCATATTCGTCTGTTCGCCGCAGAGGTTGCATGTTTCAAAACCAAAGGCGAGATGCTCGATGAGATAGGCTTCGTCCGGATGGGGCTCTCTCGGAAGCGTGCTCAGGGCCTTGAGCAGTCGCTCGCAGACCTGGGGACCGTCGAACAGTCCGTCCCCGTCCGTATCGGGAACCGATGGGAGACAGGAAAGAAGCGGTTCCTCGAGATCCTCGAGCTGGTCGCCGTCACTGTCCACGACGGCGTTCAGGACGAAATGGGCGGGATTCTCGGGAAAGAGGATACGCTTGAGGCGGTCGATGTCGACCCTGCCTACATGGAGTGTGCCGTCGTACCCGATGCTGCCGTGCTCGAGGTAGTGCAGTGCGATGAAGGGGACATCGACCATGACACCCCGATCCGGATGGATGATGCTCAGATAGCCCATGTTCACAGATGTGCTGCAGACAGTGCACTGCTCCACCCCGTCCATGAGGTACTCGATCGCGTAGGGAGTTCCGACCTGCGGTGTGCGGGGAAGGGCGGCGATGAGTGCGCTGAGGGCCAAACCCTCGTCCACACCGTCGATGACACCGTTGTTGTCGGAATCGGAGATCGACGGGGTTCGCCCGAAGAGGATTTCCTCGGCATACGCGAGCCCATCGCCATCAATATCGTCCGGGGCGGGGAGCCAGTGCGGATCGTTCTGGAGGGCACCGCCCAGACCGGGAAGTACTGCAAGGGCCGCAAGGGAAGCGGCCCAGGGAATTGCAGTGCGAACGATGCGGCCGTAACGTGGACGGGCGGTAAAGCGACATTCGAGCTCTTCCGCGTAAGCCGAGCCGCCGAACATAGCCACACACTCGCGGTAGAGAGAACGGTAGTCACGCAGCAACAGCTCCGTTTCATGACAGCCCGGACAGGCCCAGTGAAACAGTATCCGTTGATCCCCGGGGCTCAGGCCGTTTGGAGTATACGGCTTTTCGACAAACCGCTCCACGCAGCACGATGGATAACCGAAGAACCATCCCTCGACCTTCGTGATACCGGGAGAATGCCGCAAGCGACGCCCGTTGAACCGACCGTGATAGGCTTCGAGAAGCCGGCGGCTCGTCGAGAAAATCACCCGAGGGACCAGCCTCCTGAGCATGGTGGAACGATCGATCGTCATAACATCGAGACCACACCCCCGCAATACATCGATCTGCTCCTGCTCCAGGGAAGATTCCCAGCGGCTGAGCGGTTTGAGCTTCTCAGTGGTGAGAAGTGCAAGATATGCGAGTTCGAATGGAAGCCGGTCGAGAGAATCCGGGCGATTCATGATTCCACCTCCATAACGGTGGGACAACCATTTCGGGTATCACACAGGCACTGTTTTCACACTATTCAGGTACCGGTCGTCAAACATGGGGACCGTTGAACTACTGCTGCGTATCTCTCCCCTAACCATAATAAATGTATATCGTTTTGGTGTACACGTCAACCCCAATTCCTCTCGGCGTAACTCGATCGATACCAACCTCCAGCGTGGATCGTCCGGCAGGCGATCGCTAGAGTAGCGACAGGAAGGCGAATGAGCTCGCAACGAGTATCGTACCGATAATGACCGAGACGATCTTGGCGATGATATCGAACGTCCATACAAGCAGCGCCTTGCCGAAGCTCGTATCGAATGCGGCCTTGATGACGAGGATCGAGAGGAAGAGCCCGACGATAAAACCGATGAGGTTGCCCAGAAGGGGGATCCAGTGGAATAGGAAAGCCACGAGGAGGGAAACAAACGAGGATCCGATCGCGGCGACTATCGCCCTGCCGAAGCTCGACCGCTCGACACGGGCGATCTTAGCGGCGATCCACATGAAGAATGCACCGATAACGACGGCGAAGATGAAGACGAAGATTATCCCCACACCAAAACCCATGAAGATCGACATCGATTACCTCCTCTATCGTGAGCAGGTCCTACGGTCGCGTCCGGTTCGCCGGTGCGTATGAACGACGTATGCGGTTCGCACGGAAGAGCCGGTCCGCCGCCTGCAGGACGACGAGCCGCAGCCGCTCCGGGTACCTCGGATGCTTAACGAGAAAACGTTTTACATACAATACCACTGCGTCCGACGTATGATAGCGGAGCGTGGCCGCAGCCCAGTCACGGGGGAAGAAGATATCCCCCGTCCTGCGAATCTCTTCCAGCATCTCGAGGCTCTGCCCGGCACACACCTCGCCGTCCCTGATGCGCGCCGGGTGGTGCAGGTAGTACACCGCCTCGAGCACCCACGGCTCATGCCGCCTGTTCGAGGCCTCGGAGAGCCCGTCGAAGAAGGAACGCCGCTCTATATTGTCGGGCGAGGCCGCACGGCGGACGAAGGCGAACCGTTCTTCGAGCACTGCATCCGTTGTACGCCCCGCCTGCATATCGAGGATCTCCGGCCAGCCCCGAACCGCACGCGCCGCTAGCTCGAGCGCCAGTGTACAGTAATCACGCTCCGAGAGCGGCAGCCCCTCGATCCCGGCTTCCCGCCCCCAGATGCCCTTCATAAATGCAACTCCTTCCGCCGTCGTGACTACGGATCGAAAGGCCTTGAAGCAGGTGGATTTCATCGATACCGTCTCCACGGCCGAAAGCTTCTCCAGTCGAAGCTTCTCGATCCGCCCGGCATGCTCCTCCCTCATGGTATCCGGAAGAAAGCTCCAGAATGTTTCAACGAGATAATCGAGCAGCGTCTGCAGATTGAGCTCCACCGTTTCCCGCTCGATCTCACGGATGAGTATCGCAAGGTAGCGGACGGGATCGGTGAATGCTCCCTCGAGGAAGTTCTCCCTGAGAACCTGGGCGAAGACGGCCCTCCTGAGTGGATCGTCGAAGTGCGGGGAGGCCGTCTTGAGGAGTGCCCTGCTATCCCTATCGAGCACGAAATAGCCGAACCCGTGCCCCCCGCTGTTCGGGAGGATAAAGGCGCCGTCCGGAACCGGGACGCCCTCGATGCATGCAGCCTGTCCCTTCATGAAGACGGGAACGATCCGCTCCTCCCCCCCGTGCAGGATCGACAGCTCGAAGTACTGCGGCCAGAGGAGCCCCCTTCCCCCGGGATCATCCTGGTGGACGATCAGGGCTGTACAGCCTGCACCCGATGGCCGGGTCACCGTGATCTTCGGTCTACCGCCCTCCATGACCCACGTACAGCTCCAGGTCTCGAGATCTTGGTCGGTGAGCCCGTCGAGTATCGTAACGAGATCCTCCCACCGGGCATTGCCGTGACCGAACCGCCGGAGGTACCGCCTCAATCCCTCCTGCAACGCCTTCTCCCCCATCAGCGCTTCGAGCTGATTCAGCATCACGGGCGGCTTGTGGTAGATGATATTGCCGTAGAGAGACCCTGCAACGTTCAGATTCCTGAGGTGCTGCCGTATCGGGTGCGTTCCGGCCGTACGTTCGACTGCATGCAACGGATCGAAGTGCGAGGAGACGAAGAGAAGCCGGTGGTTGACATCGGGAAATGCCGGCTGGACTATCCTGTCGGCCATGAACTGTGCAAAGGCTTCCTTGAGCCAAACATCGTCGAACCAGGTCATCGTCACGAGATCGCCAAACCACATGTGCGCGGTCTCATGACTGATCACCGAGGCCCTCTTCAAGCGCTCCCGCTCGGTCGCATTCTCCTCGAGAAAGAGCCGCTCGGCCCGGTATAGGATCGCCCCGGCATGCTCCATGCCGCTATAGGGAAACGAAGGAATGAGAACGAAGTCGAATTTGCCGTACGGATAGGGGATTCCCGTGTAGCGTTCCATCCATTCGAGCGCCGTTGCGTGCAGCTCGAATATCGTTTTGATATTCCGCTCCACCTTTTCGGCGTCGTCTTCGAGATGATAGCAATGCATCGGCCGGTCGCTGCTCCGGTCCGTCTCGACCCGGAACCTTCCTGCGGCGAAGGAAAAGACATAGGTGGCGAGCGGTTCCGTTTCCGTAAACGAAACGAACCGGCGCCCACCAGCCACCGTATCGCGCGCAACGGGTGCATTGGATACTGCCGTCCACTCTCCCGGCATTTCGAGCGTGAGGCGGAAACGGGCCTTCATATCGGGTTGATCGAAGCAGGGAAACACGTAGCGTGCCTTGGCGGGGACAAAGAGGGAATAGAGGTGGTCCTTCTCACGGTGAAGCGGACCCTCATCGGGAATGAATACTATTCGCAGCGAGTTCTTCCCGGCCGAGAGATACCGCGCCTCTATCAAGATATGTTCCTCTTTGAAACGGAACGGCACAACGGCGCCGCTTGAGACCGAAAGGACCTCCCTGCCGGCAAAATCGATCTGGAGCGGCCTATCCGCTCTCTCGAGAACGAATGAAAGGGCTGCCTCACCCTCGATCATCCCCGTGTCGCCGATTGTGAAACGGAGATCGTACTCCACGGCGGAAAGAAGCATCGCGCGCTCGCGTGCGAGTCCGCGGGAAACACCGGGTACGATGGCCGCCCTTCTCGAAACATGATTGGTACCGGTGCGTTCCGCAGAGAGGGTCGGCCGGGCCGCTGCGGGCGGTGGAGGCAGGATGGCGGCAACGGCGTTCACCATCAGCCCAAGCAACAGGAAAGCCGCTCTCAAGGAATTGATCACACCTGTGCGACCTTGATCGATCATATCATAACTCCTTTGTCCACAACGCTCACAGCTCACAGTGTACCGGCTTGATCTCGATCGATCCAGTTATTTTCCCGTTTGGCACCCACCTTGCAAATCAAGCATCGGAATACCACATCTCGTGATAATTGAATGAATTTCGTCCTGCTACCGGATGCACTGGAAAGAATGGAGGCACCGATGTCGCAGTTCATGGAAGTTCTCGAGTGGTTCGATCTCAGCGGCGAGGAGATCGTGCATCGTATCCCCCCGGAAGGATCGGCGGAGATCAAGATGGGCGCCCAGCTCGTTGTCCGCGACAACCAGATGGCCGTCTTCTTCAAGGATGGGAAGGGATTGGATGTCTTCGGGCCGGGCCGGCACACGCTCACGACCAAGAACCTCCCGATCCTCACCAAGGTCCTGTCACTGCCGTGGGGATTCAAGAGCCCCTTCAGGGCGGAGGTCTACTTCGTAAACATGAAGACATTTCTGGACCAGAAGTGGGGGACGAAGGATCCCGTGGCATTCAAAGACAGCAAGCTCGGTCTCGTGCGCCTCAGGGCCTTCGGAATCTATACAATGAAGATCGTCGAGCCGGTCCTCTTCATCAACACGGTCGTCGGAACCCAGGGCATCTATACGAGTGACATGATAAACAATTACCTGCGTGACGTGATCGTCTCCAGGATCAACGACCTCTTCGGCGAGGAGCTCGACACCATCTTCAATCTCCCCCAGTACTACGACGAGCTCGCCGTGATGATCAAGGAGCGGCTCATCGGTGACTTCGGTAAGTACGGCATGGAACTCATCGACTTCTTCATCAATTCGATCACGCCGCCGGCCGAGGTCCAGAAGATGATCGACGAGCGGAGCGGACTCCAGGCCGTCGGCGACCTCGACAGCTTCTTCAAGTTCAAAGCGGCCAAGGCAATGGGAGATGCCGCCACGAGCGCCGGTCCCGGTGGTGCCGGAGCTGCCGCCGCCGGCGGAATGGGTATCGGAGTCGGTGCCGGGCTCGGCATGATGATACCGAGCATGCTGGCACAGAATATTAAGGGCGGTTCGACGACCGTCCAGGAGAAGCTCCAGTGCCCGAAGTGCCATAACGAGGTGATCACGGGCACCCGTTTCTGCCCCAACTGCGGCGCCCAGCTCGTGATCCTGAACCGGTGCCCGGAGTGCCAGACGGAACTTCCCGCCGAGGCCAAGTTCTGTTCGAGCTGCGGCCGGAAGCTCGGTGAGGATCACGCATGCCCGCATTGTGGAATGAAGCTTCCGCCCGGGACGAAGTTCTGCACGAACTGCGGCGAGAGAACGGAGAAGGATGACGATGCTCACTAGGTGCGGCCTCTGCGGCGGAGAAAACGAAGTACAGCCCGGACAGCAGATTCTTGCCTGCTCGTACTGCGGCTCCGCCCTCGCAATCGAGGACGCCTCCACGCCGGAGCACCTGATCCTTCCCCATACGCGCAACGACAGGTACGCACAGGATGCGCTGCAATCATTTCTCCTCAGCAGAAACAGGGGAAAACCCAACATTCAAGAGATCGAGTTCGGATATCTCCCCTTCCTCATGATGGAGGACGAGAAGGGGCGGATGAAGACCGCGTCGGCGTCGAAGCGCGCGTCGTTTATCGATTCCATCCCGAACCCGCCGGCGGGCAACTACCATTTCTTCGACGAGCAGCTCGCCGGGGACGAAAAGGTGGTGCCCGCGGACCGATCCGAAGATGGAACCATCCGTATCCTCCATCTCCCGCTCTACCGTATCACCTACTCGGTAGGCGGCGATGAATGGGAGGCGACGGTGATGGGAGAAAGCTGGCAGATATTTGCAGATGAACTCCCCCAGGAGGGGTCCTTTACGCTCAACACGACGTACCTGCTGCTCGCAGCTGGCCTATTCCTCGTTTTCCTTGTTATCGGCAAGTTGATATCACACTGGCCGGCGAGGCTCGTGGTCCTCCTGCTTGTTTCGACGACCGGTTTCACCGCATACACCCTGCGTGAAAGGCTGGTGAAGCACAGATGACCGAGGAGATCCTCGAATCGATCGAGGAGGAGCCCGAAGCCGGAGAAACCGCCATCTGTTACAACCAGCAACGGGGACCGGCGGAAACCTTTGGAATCACCTGCCCCACATGCGGAGGATCGCTGCGCATCAAGGAGGGTGATCGGAGCATCCGGTGCGAGTACTGCAGTTCTGCGCTCTTTGTTCTCAGGCCTCGCGGTGTTCGAAGCTTTATGATGACGCCGCGGGTAACATCCGGTAAGGCAAAGTTCACCGCCCTCCGGCACCTTTCGGAGAAAACGGGCGGCCGTGTAAAGGCCCGGCACGCGGCGATCGTGGACGTACAGCTCGTACATGTCCCCTTCTGGAGGATGCGGGGACGGCTCATGGGGTGGGTGTGCGGCGAGTCCGTCCAGCTCAAGACCGTGGAGGTACCATCTCCCGATCCGCAGGGGCGTGGTGTCGTCAAGACGACGAGGGAGGAGCGTGCGCCGTACTCGAAGATGGTGTTCAAGAGTGTGGACTGGAGCTCGCCTGCGTGTGCCCTGCGCTATCTGGGCCTCCAGGGAATTTCCCTGAGAACACATTTTCTCGACTGGGAGGTCTTCGACTACCACATGCGTACAAAACAGATCTTCGCGCTACCGATGAAAACCATCAAACACGCCCAGGAGGACGCATACAACTATCTGACGAGACTCGCGACACCTGCACATTCAACCGTATGCGCGAACCGCTTTCATCTCTTCGACAGTAACTTCTCACTCTATTACTACCCCGTCTACTTCCTCAGGTACCGCCACGGCGGAAGGATCTATACCATCACCATCGACGGTGGTGACGGAAACGTGGTGCGCGGCGAGACACCCGAGCTCCAGCGGATGAACGCAAAGGGGATCTTCTTCGTACCTGCCGTCTTTGCATTCCTCACAGGTACATATTTCCCACTCGCCCTCATCGCTCTGGGAGCCGTATACGCCTACGACCTGTTACGGGGAGAGGGTTTACTACCGCCGCATCGCTGGCTGTTCTGGCGCCTGAGCCAATGGTTCGGAGGTGATCGCTAGATGGTGGAGGGATTCATAGTAAGGCCGCTCAGGTGCAATCACTGCGGAAAGGAGCTGCCGGTTATGGGCAGGTTTGTCGCCTTCCAGTGCGGCACCTGCTTCAACCACTGGGTGCTGACATCGGACGGATTGAAACCGGTCCATATATTCCGCGTGAGCTACGAATCGAAGTCCCAGGAAGACGTTTCGCTTTTACCCTTCTGGGTGATCGAGGTGGACCTGGGAAAGCTTCGCAGCTCGATGGAAAGCTCGTTCGAGGAGCTCTGTGTCTCAGCGCAAACGATCCTTCAGACCAGGATCACACCGGAGCAGGAGGAACCCGAATTCGAAATACTCCCGCAAGGGAAACCCGGGATCGACAAGGGGCTTCTCAAAGCGCAATTCCTGGTCGAAGCGAGCAAGAAGAGGAAGTTCCCCTCATCGGCCGAATTCAACCACCTAATCGGGCGCCTCGAGGAAAAGGGGCGCTTCTTCGTCTACGTTCCAGCCTTCCTCTCTTTCAATACATATGCCTATCTGAAGATAGGCCGGCTGCTCACGAAGCTGCAGCCGACCTTCGGTGTCGAGAAATCCGGTGACCGGGGCGGCGGCGTGCTCTGCGCCATGCAGGCCGATGAAGCCGTTTCCCTCATGGATTTCATCTTCCTTGCAATTCTTCCGGACTCGATCCAGTCATACGGGGATCTGCTCGAGAAGATCCACCTGACACCCGTCGGCAGACCCCAGCTCATAGAGTTCCCGTTCGTCCGGCAGGGGGCATACCTGGTAAGCAAGGTCGGGGGATTCCAGATCTCGAAGCGGCTGATCGAGGGTCTTGACGGTTATCACGCACCGGAACACACCACTGCCTAGAGACGATCATCGAAGAGCCGACGGAACTGCCGGAAGAAGGATTCCCCTACACATCGGTTCCCCGCAGGATTGAGATGACCGTCAAAGCGGTAGTAGAGATCGGTACTCTCCGAGCGGTACGTCTCAATGAGATCGGGCATCGTCGTGATCCAGTCGAAGCCCTGCTCGGCAGCGAATCGCGAGAAGAGCTCGTCGACAAAGAAGACATCGATTCCGTCGAGCTCGTACCCGTTCGCCGCAACGAGTACCTGAAACTGTTGCGGTATCGAAAGAACTATAAACTCAACTCCGTGCACCATGCAGAACGCGTGCGCACGTTTCAGCAGATCCTTCGTGACATCGATCCGCATTGCAAGCTCATTACTCCACGGAACCGTGAAGAATTCTTTACGGGCGGTAATAAGATACAGCCCGGCGTAGAGACGGTCGTTTCGTATGACGAGCCGTTTGGCGAGACGTACGCAGTGCAGGTCGATTCCTTGGGACGCCCCAGCCATTGCTTCGACATCCACCGGACGACGCCCGGGAATCGTTCCCATAGGGCTTTCGCCCGAGACAGGGTCGTTCGTGAAGAGATCGTTCGGCAGGAACGCGAGAACGACGAAATCGGGATCGTACTCCGGTAAGAGACGCTCGAGGTAGAGGACCTCTGCACTGGTATCGTATCCGTTCACGCCCGCCTTAACGACATCGATATCGTAACCCTCTCTTCGAAGCATTCCCTCGAAGACGACCGGCCAGATATCGCTGTAATTGCCACCGTCACCGAAGGTGAAGGAATCCCCGAGAAGAAGTATTCGCGCAAGTCCAGTGGGTTTCGGTATTGCGTGCTGCGACTCGTCCCGCAGCCCTTCTTCGCTTACCCGGTATTCCACCGCATACTCCGGTCCCTCGACGGTCACATGCGCCGTAGGCATGTTCACATGTCCGATAAGACTGTCGGGTTTACCCAGTGTCAGACCGTTTATGCTTGTGTACCGTACCGTCTGGGGTATGAAAAGCCTCAGAACGATTTCGAGGAGCACGATCAGGAGTACACCGATACCAGCGAAGATAGAGACATCCCGAACAAGCAGTGCGTTACGGCGATCGATTCTTCCGGTCATCCTACCCTATCTCAAGCAGTGCATACCGTTCGAACGATACGAAATGTTCTTTTATTACCAACACGGAGTGTACATCCGTATCCCGTTCACGACAAGCTACAACAAACAGCCGGGCACGCCGGACTACAACGATTGCTGCGACTTCGACGATGATTTCATAGTCAACCTGTCGGACCTCGCCATCTTTGGAGCGCACTATCTACACCAGTGCCCTCGTGAGGCCGGCACGGAGACATTACGCAACGGTCGCCGGACACTGTGCCCGAGTATCCAGAACTGGCCGACGCCCTACCTTCAAGTAATACATGCGCGAACCGATTCGTCGCACAGAGGGTAAGCCTATATTATCGTTGCATTTTCCATGGATAGAGTGTTGAATCACCCCATGGGAGTAATACGCATCGAAGACGGTATCATGTATGTGTCCTCCCCGGCCACGGTCGCCCTCATATCAACACTCCGATGGTAGCAGGTTCGATGAAACGGATTCTTGTTCCTCTTCTCCTTCTTGCGGTTCTTTTCGCCGCCGCCACTCCTGGAGAATCGGAGAGGGTGACCGCGCCCGTGGATCACTCATCACTCGAGGTCCGGGCCTTCCGTATCCTGAACGGCAAAGCCGCCAATCCGGTCTTCGATGCAATAATGCCGGTGATCACCAACCTCCGGCGGTCCCGGGTCATTCTCATTCTGGTCTGGTGCGCCCTGGTGCTCTTCGGAGGCACGAAGGGGCGATGGGCGGCCTTCATGCTGATACCCCTCTTGGTTGCCTCCGATCAGATATCGAGCCACCTCATAAAGCCGTTGGTCGAGCGTATGCGCCCCTGTGAGGTGCTCGGCGGCGTTCATCTATGGAACGGCGAGGCATGGATCGTAACACCGGATGTCGTAACGAAGAGTTACAAAGCCTCCTTCTCGTTCCCCTCGAGCCATGCCGCAAACATTACCGCCTCGATGCTCTTCCTGGGACTCGCCTACCGCAAGGTTCTCATCCCCCTCATGGCCGTGGCGGTCCTCGTATCCTACTCGAGGATCTACATCGGTGTACACTGGCTATCCGATATGCTCTATGGAATGGCCCTCGGCGCCGCCCTTGCCTACCCCGCCTACCTCATCTTCGGCCGTCTTGTAACAAGGCAGGATACCGGAAAGGATCCAGGAGAAACACAACGCCCGTAATGGGTGCTACGGAACCCCGTCACACACCACCGTCGTACACCATTCATTTCCCGTGATGAATCCGGCTAGACGGCGAGCACCGGACAGACGGTCTTCTGGATCACACGTGCCGCCGTACTCCCGAAGAGGAAATCGCCTATACCGTGCGAGCCCGCCGTACCCATAATGATGAGATCGATATTCTCCCCGGAGGCAAGTTCGCGAATACGATCGACGGCACGCCCCTCGGTGACCTCGTACCGCAGGTTGAGCCCCTCGAGTTTCTCGCCGACCATCGCCTCCATCTTCCTTGCGACACGCTCGTTCAGGTCCGGATCGAGCTGGAGGATAGACTCGATCCCGGTCGTGTAGTAGATAGGGGGAATCTCGACATCAACGGCATGGAAGACGATGATCTCGGAGTCGTGCATCCCTGCGATCTCACGGAGAAGATCGATCGGCTTGAGTGAATCCTTGGAGAAATCGAGCGGAAAGAGGATCTTCTTGAGATGAACCTCACCGGTTTCGGGATCGATGAATTCGTGCTCCGGTTGCTTCACGACGAGCACGGGGCAATGTGCATAACGGATAACGTTCTCGGTTACACTCCCGAGCAGCACGTGGGAAAGCCCGCTCCGGCCGTGGGTCGACATCACGATCATCCCGATATCGTTCTCATCGTTGAGATAATCGAGTATTGCCGCATGCGGCGAGATCCCCTGCACGATTACCTTGACGACCTTCACACCGGCGTCCCCGATCTGCTCGATGCATACCATGAAACCGTTGTCGGCCGCTCCCCTGACCTCACTGCAATAGGATTGCAGGGATGGAAAGTGATGTTCGGGATCATTCGGATCGTGTTCGTAGAGCGTTACTGCGTGTAGCATGATGAGCTCGGCGTTGAAGATCTTCGCAAATTTGATCGCATACGGTAGCGCATGATTCGCGAGTTCAGAGAAATCCGTCGGGAACAGGACTTTTTTGACGGCGGGCATATCGCAACCCCCTCAGTAACACCATCGATCGATAATTAATACTTCTCTTTCCGTATGTAAACCGTACATGACGGTATCTCGATGCTACGTATTGATCAGTCGCCCTGTCAAGGTGAAAGGAATTACACGGGGATTCTGCTTTAATTCCCCTCCCATCCCATATATCTTTCGTCCGACGATACCCCGGCCGGGAGGAACGTGTGTATCCGCTCTTACTGACGAAACGCAATATCAGAACGTTGTTGGTCCTCGCAGTGGCACTGGCTGCAGGTTTCGCTGTCAGCTCGATCGGGTTTCCCGGTCTCGGTGAGGCGGGACGAATCACATTGGGCATCTTCACGGTCGCAGCCATCCTGTGGATCGTCGAGCCCTTCCCGCTGTATGTTACATCCTTCGTTATCGTCATCCTCGAGGTGATTCTCCTCGGGCGACCCGATGGACCGCTCGCTATGGACGGCAGGGATTACAGGATCTTTCTTAATCCATTCTTCGATTCGGTCGTGGTCCTTCTACTCGGCGGTTTCGTGATGGCGCAGGCCGTGAAACGCTACGGGCTCGATGAACGGATCACACGGAGGATCCTCCGGAGGGTTGGCTCCAGGCCGAGGATACTGCTGCTGGCCATAATGGCAACGTCCGCATTCCTCTCCATGTGGATCTCGAACACCGCCACCACGGCCCTCATGATCGCCGTGGCGATACCGATCATACGCTCGTTCCCACCGGGAGAACCCTTCAGAAAGGCCATCATCCTCGGGATACCCTTCGCCTGCAACATAGGCGGGATCGGTACGCCGATCGGGACGCCGCCGAATGCGATCGCCCTCGGCATCCTCGGCAGCCTCGGCCGCGGCATCACATTCATCGAATGGATGTTCCGGGGAGTCCCCGTAGTCGTAGTGCTCATTATCGCCTGCTGGCTCCTCCTGTGCCGTCTCTTCCCGCCGGGGATCGAGAAGGTTCCGCTGGAGCTGGGAAAAGAGACGAGAATGGACCGGCAATCGAAGTTTATCCTGGTTGTCTTCGCCTCGGTGGTCGGCCTGTGGCTCACCTCGAAATGGCACGGTGTGCCGTCGTTGATCGTCTCCCTTATCCCGCTCGTCGCCTTCTTCGGCCTGCGCCTCCTGGAGGACGAGGATCTTCGCGAGCTCGGCTGGGGGATCCTCTTCGTCGTCGGCGGGGGTATGAGCCTCGGAGTGGCAATGCGTGAGAGCGGCCTCAGCGCCTGGATCGTGAATCAGATCCCGTTCACCGGCCTGGGACTCCTCGTAATCCTCTTCATATTCGCCGGTGCGGCAGCGGCGATGACGACTTTCATCTCAAACAGTGCAACCGCCAACCTGTTGATCCCGATCGTGGTCGGTGTGTCGGCCGTGGCGCCGGAAACGAGTGCCGTCGTCGTCGCGTTGGCCTCGTCCTCGGCGATGATACTCCCGATCAGTACGCCACCGAACGCCATCGCCTATGGTTCGGGATACATTGAGAAGAAGGACATGATGCGTGCCGGCACCGTCGTGACCGTCATTTCGGTCGTATTCATCTCACTGTTCATATACCTGCTCTTCTGACGGCCGGTCACCGACCCGATTGCTGTGGCTGTGCAAAATGATGTGGAATGAATTGACGTAACCATAGAACAATCCCGGATCCGGCGAGCGGGATGCCTCGCGGGGAGGAACGGAATGATGAACGACAACGTCCAGGATTACGAGAGCGCGCGGTTGGAGCACTGCCCGAAGTGCAACTCGACCGCGGTCAGGAACAACGTCTACTTCTGCAAGGGAAAACGGGTCAAGGTCTACGTCCAGTGCGATAGGTGCGGTGAATACATCGCCCGCTACACACTCACCGGATACACGTCCAATGAACCGTACGAGTCGCTCCTTCGCAAGCTCCGGTTCACGCGGCTTACAAGCGGCAAGAGAACAAAACGCATCGTCGAGGAGTTCAGCGAGGGGATCGAGAAGGAGTTCAGGCACGTTCTCCAACTCATCCGCACGAAGGAGGACGAGAGACGGATGGAGGAAATCATAGAGGAGGATTACCCCGAGAGCCTCGAGTAAGGCAGGTACGGACCGCCTAGTGGCGTACCGTTGTTACCGGAACGGGCTTTTCGCCCGGGATACACAAGCAGGCAGATCCTCCGGATGCGATATCCCATGCAATTACAGGAAACCATACGAGCGATTATCCAACGGTAGCTGAAGCAGGGAGACCCCCCGAACACAATACCCCATCCAATGGCAATGTATCCTTGACAGATACCATGTTGTGTTACTAATTTGAAATTGGTGTTACAGCGGAACGGCTCGATCATCACACGGAAAGGAAGTATATGAAAATCCGCACCGGATCACTCGCCGCCGCCCTGTCGGTTCTCGCGCTGGTGCTGGCACCGCTTCGGGCGCCCGGGTACGAAGATGCGGAGACGAGCGGCGATCGGTCCCATATCGATCTCATCGTCGACACCGACATGGGGCTCGATGACGTTCGAGCCGTGCTCGCCCTCCTCGCAGATACCACGGTCGAGATCTCCGGCATCGTGACGGTGGAGGGTTCGGCCTCGGGCGGTAAGGGCCTCGATAACCTTCTCGGGCTTCTGGAGAGTATGCATGCCGAACGGATCCCCGTGTGCCGGGGAACCGCCTCGCCGGACCTCGAGCCGCCGCCCTGGCGGGAGACCGCAAATGCTCTCGGCGGTGCCGCATTCCCCCCGCCCCGCACGGCCTCCCCCGTTCCGAACGGCCTTGGAGCGCTGGAGAGACGGCTCGAAGAGGCCGGGGGTGAGGTGTGGTACCTCGCCCTGGGACCGCTCGGCAACCTCGCCCGGCTGCTGTCGGCGGAATCGGCCGGACGATCCATCCATACGATACTGATCCCCGTAAGGATAACGGGCGATGAGATCAGGTGCTGGAACCTCACATTCGACACGGTGTCCACGGAGCGGGTCTTCGCCGGAGCCGAACGCATCGTGCTCATTGACCTCACGGAGGCCGCGGAAGTGGATGCCGTGGAAATCCTTTCCACTGTCGAGGGGACTACCCCCGCCTCCCGCTGGATCGGACGACACGTCTCATGCATCGGCCGGTCCCCGGCGCACCTCGCAATCTTCGACGAGATCGCGGCCGTCGCCGCCGGGCGGCCCTCGCTCCGAAAGCCCGGCGGGCGCCGTTTCAGCATCACGAGCGACGGCGGCACGTATCGGTTACGGCCCGATAGTGAAGGAAACGTGCGTGTGGCCGCGATCACGGATCCGGCACTGTCGGTGCAGCTCCTTACCGCACTCTGGAGCCGGCCGGTAGGCCCGCATGACCACCACCCGGACGGTACCGATAACGGCATCCCCGCCGGAGTGCTCATCGAGACCTTCCACGGCCATCTCGGCCCCTACGTCGTTCTCGGCTACCGGATGGGACAGCTTGCCCTCGAATCACTCGGCTCACGCGGCCACTTCGGGATCTCCGCCTCGGTCCACTCGGTGCTGGAGCCGCCGCGCTCCTGTCTCATTGACGGCATCCAGCTCGGCAGCGGCTGCACGCTGGGAAAGCGTAACATCGAGATTCACGGATACGACGGTCCGGCGTATGCCGTCTTCAGCAGTGAGGGCGGGGAGACCGTAACCATCCGCCTGCTCCCCGCGATCGAGACCCGCATCACCCGGCTGGTCGATGTACACGGCGTGAAGGCGGCCGGTGAGAGATTACTGAACGAGGAGATCGGAAAGCTCTTTGTCGTCGAACGGGCGTCTCCATGCAACCATCACTGAACAGGCCGCTGCATGTCACTCTTCCCGCCCGGCCGGCACACCGACGGGCACGATGAGATAGGGGATCCAGCCTTTTGGAAGATCCAGCACCTCGGCCACCTCGTCCTCCTCGAACGCCCCGACGGGAACACTCCCCAATCCCATGGCCGCTGCCTGCAGCATTAGGTTCTCCGATGCGCATCCGACTTCGATATGAATGTAGAGTGTGGCACGTTCGCCGTAGCGTATTGCAGTCCTTGGCGGATCGGCAACAAAGACGAAGACCGCAGGCGCTTCCTCTACCCAGGATTGATACAGCGCTGCACCCGCCAGTTGCGACCGCACATCACCCCGCTTCGTCACCTCCAGGCAATGCCGCCCGGGTAGATACCGGGCGACGTACTCGGCGGTCGCACAATACAGTTCCAGCGGGTATGTTGCCCCGGCCGAAGGGGCGGCCCTCAGCTCCGCCCCCTCGTCCGTGATCCCCTGCGCCGCCCAGAGGAGGGTCGAGACGGTCTCCGGCGATAGCCGTTCCTTCGTGAAATCCCTGATGGAGCGCCTCCGCCAGATCGCTTCCTCCACCGAAACCGCACCTTTTTCCGGCGGGGCCGGTAGCTTGACGATCTCTCTCTTTCCCCGTGAAGCAGCCATCCAACCCTCCTTCTCAATCCGCATCCCGGCAGAATCCGTTCCCGGCGCCGAACCACTCGGGACGGATAGACCGGCAAGTGCCGAAATGAGAACCAGCATAACGATACCTACCATATACTTCGCAACGTACGGTCCGTGAGACACTGCGGTACCTCCCCGATCCGTCTATTCCTCAATCCGATCCCTGCACCCGAATTCGAGCTTGTGCGGGAAGCGATTTTCGTAAAGAATGATACACGTCGATTATACATGATCACGTCCGGAATGACAAAGAGTTGCATGAGCACAGATCGCACACCACCAATCCACAAGACCCTCACACTGTCCGTGCTGGCCGTCGCCTGTGCCGTGCGTCTCCTGCATCTCTTCTTTACCACCCGGTTCAATCCCCTTGCGGCGTATCTACAACTCGACGCCGCCATTTACGACCGGTGGGCGAGGGTACTCGTCCTGGGCGGCGAGATAGGGCCGACACGTCTCATGCAGGCACCCCTCTATCCCTGGTTCCTCTCGCTCATCTACCGCTTCGCCGGAGTGAACCTTACGGCCGTCCGTCTCGTCCAGGCGCTCTTGGGAACGGCCTCTACCCTCCTCATCGTCCTCATTACGAGAAAGCTCTTCCGCTCGACCGCAGCATCGATCATCGCAGGGGCGGTGGCGGCTCTCTATCTGCCGCTCATCTTCTACGAAGGGATTCTCCTACCGGTAACGCTCATAGTATTCCTGAATCTGCTCCTCGTGCAATTACTCGAGCCGGGCGATACGGTGCCGGGGAACGGCCGCCTCCTCCTCGCCGGTGTCGTCCTGGGGCTCTCAGTCGTCGCCAAACCCATTGCGATCCTGTTGTGGCCGTTCGCCTTTCTCCACATCCTACTCCGCACGGGTAGGGCCCGGGGTACGGAATCCTCACCCGGTGAGACGCCGGGGGGACATGAACGGGAAAAAGACAGGGATCCCCAGGGGAAAGGGACGGGCGGGAGACGATCGATGCACAGCCTCCGTCACCTTCTCGTCTTTTCGGCCGGAGTCGTTATCGCAATAGCGCCGCTCACGATACGAAATGCCGTTCTGACACATGAGTTCGTGCCGCTGACAACAGGTGGAGGAATCAACTTCTATATCGGTAACAATCCCGAGGCCACGGGATTCTACTCCGTCCCGTTCTACAAGGGCCAGCCGATCGGCGGGACACCGGAGGAACAGCAGAAAAAGATGTACGATCTCGCTTCAGCAGAAACCGGACGGACACTCTCGCCCCGTGAGGTCTCGAACTTCTGGCTGAGACGAGGACTGGAATACAACAGGGATAATCCCGGCGCGTTCGTACGGCGAACGTGGCAGAAACTCCTCCTCTTCTGGAATAACTACGAGCGGGCGAATGTCGAAAGCCTTCCGCTTCACCGAAGGATAACCGGTATCCTGCAGCTTCCCCTGTTCGTGTTCGGCATCATCGCCCCGTTCGCCGTTGTCGGGATCTTCCTGATGCGAAGCCGCATGCGCTTTCTGTGGCTGCTCTACGGCGGGATTATCTCCTATTGCCTTGCGGGGCTCGCCTTCTACGTTCTGGCACGGTACCGTCTGCCCGTCGTCGTCTTTCTCCTGCCGTTCACCGGTGCGTGTATCACCGAACTGATTTCACTCATAACAAAGAAGCAGATCGGCGAGCTCATACTCGTCGGAATCGCCCTGGGGCTCCTCTTCTACTTCATCAACATGACGGTAGCTATTGATACGCCATTCGGTATCTCGAAAAACCTCACGCGTCTCGGGAATGCCTACATTGCCCGGGGTGATACGGCAGCGGCCGTCGAGGTGTACAGAGAGGCCGTGGACGTGTTCCCGCAGAACGGGGATGCGAGGCGGGCATTACGCCTCATTACATCGGAGTGAACCGCCGGGAATGGAGCGACGGATCAAGAGACAGCCGAGCTCGGCCGGAACGCATGATACCGGTACCATTCGATTCAGCTAAAGGCTGATCCCGCAACCCGGACGGCGCCAGGGACGGGCAGGTGAATCGCGGTATTACCCCGTCTCCTCCTTCTTTTCTTCCTCCGTTTCTTTCTCGCTCCCTCCCCGCTTCAGCCACTGGTCGAACCAGTCGAGGATCGAGGCGTACCAGAACCGTGCGTTATGCGGCTTCAGTATCCAATGATCCTCATCGGGGAACCGGATCATCTTTGACGGTACACCCAAGCGCTGGAGTGCCGTAAACATCTGCTCACCACCCGTGATCGGCACCCTAAAGTCCAGCTCGCCGTGGATGATGAGATGCGGCGTGGAGAAGTTCTCGGCGTACCGGATAGGCGAGAGCTCGTCGTAGAGCCCGGGATTCTCCCAGGGTGCACCCAGAAGCTCCCACTCCGGGAACCAGAGCTCTTCCGTCGAGCCATACGAGCTCCACTGGTCCGCCTCGCCGGCGTGAGAGACGAGTACCGAGAACAATCCGTCCTCGTTGTGACCCTGGAGCCAGTTGCAGACGAATCCACCGTAGGAACCGCCCCAGGCGCCTATGCCCTTTGGGTCGATCCAGTCGTAATGATCGAGGACGTAACGCACTCCGCTCACGATATCCTCTATTACCTTCCCGCCCCAGTCGCCGCGGATCTGGTCCGTGAATAACTGACCGTAGCCGGTCGAGCCTCGCGGGTTGCAGAAGAACACCGCATACCCAGCACCTGAGAAGATCGAGTACTCGGGACGCCACGCGTAGCCGAACATCTGTTGCGGCCCGCCGTGAACGCGTACCATCATCGGATAACGCTTGCCGGGATCGAAGTCGATCGGTTTTATAAGAAAACCGTGCACGTCGGCATTCTCCGCCCCCTTGAACCAGATCTCCTCGCCATCGGGGAAGTGGAAGGTCTCGTACGTCTCCCTGTTCTCGAATGTAAGCTGCCTGACATCCTTGCCCTTGCTGTTGCAGCGAAAGATCTCGTAGTAATGTGTCATCGGGCGATACCGGTAGATGAAGAATTTGTCCTTCGGGCCTGCCTGGATGTTGAAATGGTACCCGTGTCCCGACGGGCCGTCCCCGCCCACGATTACTTTCGGCTCCCCGCCCTTTACCGAAACCTTGAACAGATTCACGTCCCCCCTGTCCTCCGCCCCGAAGAAGATATCCTTGCCGTTGTGTGACCAGAACAGAGTGCCGACACTCCGGTCGAAATCGGGCGTGAGGCTTTTGGGCTCGCCGCCGGGGAGTTTCATGATCATGAGCTCGTACCGGTCGGACTCGTAGCCGGGGCGCCGTGTCGCCCGGTACGCAAGGAACTTACCGTCTGGCGAGATGCGCGGGTATCCATCGGCGGCAGGATTGGAGGTCACGCGCTCGACCTCCCCTCCCGAGAGCGGAACACGCCAGATCTCCTCGTTGTAGGAGACCGCCTGGTCCTCGTCCTGCTTGCCCGAGAAGTAGAGCACCGATCCGTCGGGCGTGAGGTCGAAGTCTCGCCCGGCCGATGCCAGCCAGTAGGTGAGCGCATCGTACTCGAGACCGGGGGTGAGGTCTCTCGGCTCCCCTCCCTCTGCGGGGATATAGAAGAGATGGTCGACCTTGCCGTCCTCGTAGCTGTCCCAGTGACGGTAGAGGAGGTGCTTGTGAACCAGGGCCGTGACCTTCTCTTTCTCCTTCTCCTCATCACGCTCCGTAACACAATCAAGGTCCGGGCAGTCCGGGTAGACTCTGCCGGTGAAGATGAATCCGCTCCCGTCATGGCTCCACATCATATCGCCCACACCACCGGGAAAATCGGTGAGCTTCTTCGCCTCACCGCCGTCGACCGGCAGGAGATAGATCTGCTGCTCCCCGTCCCTCGAGGAGAGCAGCGCCAGCTTCGTGCCGTCGGGCGACCACCGGGGGTGGTTGTCGCTCTTCTCGCTCGTCGTCATCCTGCGGGGCTTCCCACCCTCCGATGGGATGAGCCAGATATCGGAGTTCCCGCGGTCCTCCTCGAAATCGATAACCGTAACAACATAGGCGATCCACCTGCCGTCCGGCGAGAGCTGTGGATCGGCAACCCGTTTGAGCTTCGCAAGCTCATCGGGCGTCCACGGCTTCTTCCCTGCGGCCTGAACGGCTGCACCGGCCACAATACACACTGCAGCCATGAGTGCGATAACGATCAAGGTCTTCCTGGTCATGTCGCTCCTTTCGCTTTCCGGACCGATCACATGTAGTATCGGGAAGTGAAATTCCAGTGTACCCGAAATGACCCTCTTATTCAAAGCGGCAATTTCACCCTGGCACTGAGTCCGTTCGATGCTGTATAACAAAGAAAACGATGCGGAGAAACGGAGGATCGTAATGCCGAAGGAATCTGAAGAAGCGCGTGACGAACGGAAACGAACATTCATTGCTGCGATAAAGGACAAGAAGTGCCGGGCGTTGATCGAGCCGCTCTCCCAGAAGATACAATCTTTTGTAAAGGGTGAGGCCGAAGCCGGGGAAATCTTCAGAACCGCCCACTATGTCGCCAAGCAGGGCGATAAGATCGAAGGCGACTTCAAGAAACGCCCCGATGTGATACTTGCCGGGATCGCCATGGACGAGAACAAGTACATCACGGAGATCGGTGATATCGCTGTCAAGGTACGCCAGGGCGATTGCATCGAGGTCTTCACCGATGCGATCGTCAATCCCGCAAGCCCGGACGGCTCGATGGCGACAGGTCTCGCCGCCGCCCTCAAGAATGCGGGCGGAGAGACAATCGAGGAGAATGCGGTCGCACAGGCACCCATAACGCCGGGTACCGCCGTTGCAACCGGCGCCGGGAAACTTCCCACTCTCTTTATCATCCATGCCCCGTCGGGCGACGAGCCCGGCGGCACAAGCACCCCGGACAGGGTGCAGGCCGCTGTTTCTGCCGCGCTCGCACTCGGTGAGGAGCTGGAACTCGAAACAGTCACCGTGCCGGGGATGGGGACCGGCGTCGGCGGGCTGGCACCGGATTCATCGGCACAGGCGATCATTGAAGCGATACGGTCGCACGAGGCGAAATCGATCGGGAGCATCAATCTCGTCGATAGAGCCAAGGAGATGGTGGATGCCTTCGTGAGCGCCCTGGAGCGCTACGACGAGGAGAACGAGTGAATCGGGATGACACGGTGATATGGGGTATCAAGATCCAGTTCCACCCACCCCCGGGGATTGACGGCCAGTGCGGGGCGGATGCGTGATCGCCTCACCGCAACAGCTTTTCCTGGCTTTTCAGTGCAAAACTCTTTCCGTCGATCGCCCTCATGACGGCGAGTATGCCGTCAAGATGGTCGCACTCGTGCTGGAGGAGCTCGCTGAGCTCGCCTTCGAGCGGCATGCGTTTCTCATTCCACTCGAGATCCCGGTACTCGATCGCACAACTCTTATGGCGCCGGATCCGTACGAGGAGATCGGGAAAGCTCATGCAATTGTCCCAGATGGTGATCATCTCGTCGCTCTTGTCGACGAGACGGGGATTCACGAACGGTGTGGGCCTGTCGATGTGCATATACACGAGCCGCTTCTTTACTCCGATCTGCGGTGCCGCGATCGCCCGGCCGAAACCGTAACGCGACCTGAAGTTCATCATCGTATCGTGCAAATCGCCCACGGCCTCGCGCATCAAATCCAGCTCCTCGCGCCTCACGTCATCACATATCTCGAAGAGTGCCGGATTGCCGAGCAGTAGTATCTTCCTGACCGCCATTGTCCGATCCCCCGCTGACGCAGCACCGGCTCACTGAGCCGAATCGATCAGTTCTTCGGCCTTCCTCACCTCACCGGCTTCCGCCTTCCGCTCGCGATGAGGATACTCCCCGTTCCAGCAATAGAGGCAGAGCTTCTCCCTGGGGAGCCCGATCGCCGCCACCATGTCATCGAGGTTCTGGTACCTGAGGGATGTAACTCCGAGATTATCCGCGATCCATTCGACCATCTTCATGTACCGGGGCGAGGTGTGATCGATATATCCGGAGACGTCCTCGATGTCCTCTCCCTCGATGGCGCGGATGGCTTTCCTGGCGGCGAGCTCGTGAATCTCCCTCGTCGAGAGATTGAAACGGCAGGGGAACATGAGGGGCGGACAGGCGGGCCGGACATGAATCTCCTTGGCACCACCCTCCCAGAGCTTTTTGATCGTGTAGTTCTTGAGCTGGGTGCCCCGCACGATCGAATCCTCACAGACTACGATCCGGTTGCCCCGTATGATCTCTTTGTTGGGTACGAGTTTCATCTTTGCGATGTGATCGCGCTTTTCCTGCGATGGCGGTATATAACTCCTGCCGTACCCGGGTGTATACTTGACGAGCGGCCGGCGGTATGGTTTGCCGGACTCCATGGAATACCCTATGGCATGGGCAATTCCCGAATCGGGGATTCCGGAGACGACGTCGACCTCAATATCCCTGTCCCTCCGTGCAAGGCAAGCACCGCAACGTTCCCGAACCGTCTCGACATTGATGCCCTCGTAGTGTGAGGTGGGAAACCCGGTGTAGATCCAGAGAAACGCACAGATCTGATTCAAGGCACCGCCCTTCCGATGCTGCATCATGCCGTTCTCGTTTACGAGGACGATCTCTCCGGGCTCGAGGTACTTTACCACCTCGAAATCCGTGTTGAGAAATGCACTTGTCTCGGAGGTCACGGCCCAGGCATCGCTGCGTTTGCCGACGGCCAACGGTGAGTAACCCAGGCGGTCCCTGGCGGCGTAGATCCCTTCATTATGGAGCAACAGCAGGGAGCAGGAGCCGTCGATAACATCGAACATCCTCTCGATCCCCTTGATGAGATCACTGCCTTGCGTGATCAATTTCGCTGAGAGCTCGGTGAGGTTCACCATACCGTCACCGACCTCGCTGAAAGTGACACCGTCACTGAGGAGATTCCGGGCCAGCTCACGTGCATTGTCGATGAATCCATCCGTCGCTATGCAGAAAGGGCCGAATTTCGAGTTTAGATATATCGGTTGTTCGTTGAGTGCGCTGATCACGCCGATACCCTTGTTGCCGCGAAGCCGATCGAGATCCTCGAAGAACTTCGACTTGAACTGGCTCTCGCTGATGTTGTGAATCTGGCGCTTGAAGCTCTCGCCGAGAACCGCGAGCCCGCCGAACTGGGTCCCGAGGTGCGAATGGTAATCGGTGCCATAGAAAAGAGATTTCGTGCAATCATGTTCCGAAACAACGCCGAAGAGTCCGCTCATCCCACTACCTCCGCTCTCTGTGAGGTCTCGTGCCGTTGCAGCTACAGGTCTTCCGGAAATACAGAAAAGAAATAGATACCATGAATGAAGAGCCGTTTTCAATAGTTAACTATCAAGAAATCTCATGAATATTTATACGGCTAATCGGTTGACTGCATCGTCCAAAACCGCTATCAAGAGAAAGATGTCACAATCCACCGGGCATACTCCACACAAGCATCCCGCATCCTTCGGGCCTGTGCCATGGAGTACCTGGACGCAGCTCGCTTTCTACGTAGTGCTCTTTCTCCTCTGCCTGCTTACCTTTCACGGAATCACAGACAACTACCTCTTCAACGACGATTTCTCATGGCTCTCGGCGGCCCGATATGGAATGAATCCGGCCAACCTTCTCACCTATCGGGTGGTGAATTTCTTTAGACCGCTCATAAACCTGTCTTTTTTCGTCATGGAACGTGTCGCCCCGGCCAACATCCGTTTCAATGCCACACTCAACCTCGCACTGCATTTCATAAACACCATCCTGGTCTTCCACCTTCTCACGGCACTCCTGAAGAAGAGACAGACCGCAATGGCGGCCGCCGTTCTCTTTGCAGTAACGAGCCTGCATACGGGTGCGGTCTTCTGGATCAGCGCACGGACAACACTGCTCTCGACCCTCTTCGTCCTCGCCTCCCTGACGGTGGCGGCGTCAGGAGGAAAAGAAACACCGGCACGGACGGCTGCGGCGGTAGTACTCTTCATTATGGCTCTGGCTGCAAAGGAGACCGCAATAGCTGGGCTGCCGCTCGTCCTGCTTATCTACCTGCTCGACCGGCACAAGCGGGAGGTTCCGGGGATCGCAAAGAGAACCGTCATCGCCTTCGAGGTGGTAGCCATCGCCTATCTCGTGATCAGGAAAGCGGTAATGGGAGGATTCGTGCAGGCCAACTGGGGGCCCGGGGCGCACGCGGTCAGAAACCTCGCCGGCGGCTTTCTTTACCAGTTCTATCCCTGGCCCTTTTTCTCGCTCTTCTATGTGCCAGCTACCAGAATCCCCGAACCGGTGCATCCGATCATACCCGAGGTGCTTGTCGTGCCGCTCATCCTCGTGCTTCTCTTGATCGGTGCGAGGACGAAGCGGTTGCGCACGTTCGCCCTCTCAATCGGCTGGACGCTTCTGGCACTGCTGCCAGCCTCGCCGTTCAGGTACCGGTTCTTCTCGACCGTATCCATTACGCAGAACCGCTACTACTACCTTTCCTCCGTCGGATCGGTATGCATGATCGCCGTACTCCTTTCGGTCCTGTGGTCCGGTAGATCACGGATCCGGACCGTCACCTGCACCGTTCTCTTCCTGATCCTTTGCATCGGATACATTCACAGGGTCGACCGTCTCGAGAAGAAATGGGCAGAATTCACCGGCATGTACAGAGAAGTGGTCACCGTCGTCACGAGAGAAACACGTCGTCACGGAGCATCGACAATCGCTATGGAGAATCCCCTCCTCGCCTTTCCCTATATGCGGGAGGCACTCAGTCTCGTTCAGCCGACCTGGAAGGTCGTCGAGATCACGGGAGGCAGGGACGAGGCCATGTGGTGGCGGCCGTGTCTCTATATATCCTATATGCAAAATCAAATGCGGTTCGAAATGCTGGAATAACACACCATGCGGGAATTCATCATAACGGAGGAGTGGTCGGGGGCGAGGATCGATCGCTTCGTACGCACGGTCCGGCCCGGCATCCCCTTTCATGCGATCCAGATGCTGCTGCGAAAAGGCCGCATCCTGCTGAATGGAAAACGGGTGGAGGGAAAGAGGCGTCTTTCTGTAGGCGATACCGTTACCGTCGACATGCCGGAACCGGAAGGCGTACCAGCCGGCAGGACGGTTCGCGTGGCCGGGGCACCCGGGTGGATCGGAGACAGGATCGAGATCATCTACGAGGACGAAGACTGCCTCGTGATCAATAAGCCAGCCGGCATCGTTGTGCAGCCGGGAAACCGCAAGGAACGCGGTTCGATCCTCGATCTCCTGGAAGTCTACCGGCGGCGGATTAAACAACCTGCGGACACTCCGTTTCCCTACTCGCCCGTACACCGCCTCGACATGCGTACCACCGGGGCGCTGGTTGTGGCAAAGGGAAGGGCGGCGGCCAGGACACTAGCCGCCGCATTCGCATCAAGCGGCGTCGAGAAGGAATACCTGGCGGTCATCGAAGGGATACCCGGTCGAAAACAGGGAACCATAGCCATTCCCCTTCGCACCAGGAAGGGTACAAGGTCACGAACGCGCTCGGACGCTACGGGTAAGGAGGCTCTGACCAGATACCGGCTCCTGAAGCGCCTGCCCGGTGACCGGGCGCTCGTTTCCGTCACCATCGAGACTGGGCGCACCCATCAGATCAGGGCCCATCTGTCGGCGATCGGGCATCCCCTGGCCGGCGACAGGTACTACGGTGCACGAACACGCCGTGAGGGAGGCTTTTTGTTGCACGCCTGGCGTATCACCTTTCCCCATCCGCGTGACGGCCGGCCGATCGAGATCGAGGCATCGCCGCCGGAGGAGATCGCCGAATATCTGCATGACGCCCCTACACGATAAAAGAAATAAATCTACCGCCGGCTCAAACCATTTGCTAGCATCGACACTCACGTGATGGCAGACCAGCGATAATGAAAAAGGGAAGGTGTATCATGGACAAGGACCTACTGAATGCAGCACTCATCGCTGCCAGGGATTGCATGAAGGTGCAGAAGGGTGAGCTGTTTCTCGTGGTGACCGACACGGACCTCGTTGAAATCGGTGAATCGCTCATGGAGGCGGGCCGGACACTGGAGGCGGAAGTCAGTATGTTGAAGATACTCCCCCGTAGCCGAAACGGTGAGGAGCCGCCCGAGAACGTCGTTCAGGCGATGGTCCACAGCGATGTCGTCATCGCACCGACGGCGAAGTCTCTCACACACACCACCGCCCGGCGTAATGCCTGCGCTGCCGGAACCCGCGTGGCGACGATGCCCGGTATACTGCGGGAGACGATGATCCGCGGGCTCAACGCAGACTACTATGCGATTGCAGAGCGTACAAAACGGGTAACGGAGCTCTTGAACACCGCAAAGGTTGCACGGGTCACATCGGCCGCCGGAACCGACATCACCCTTCCACTCGAGGGGATAGATGCAATCGCCTCCACCGGCCTGATGCACGGTCCAGGCTCCTTCGGAAACCTCCCCTCGGGCGAATCGTATCTGATGCCCGTCGAGGGAGCCTCGGAGGGGGTCTTTGTCGTCGATGGCTCGATGGCCGGAATCGGGGACCTCGCAGGAAAAATCCCCATCACGATAAGAGTCGAGAAGGGCCACGCAACAGAGATCAGCGGGGGTCCCGAGGCCGATCTCCTCGAGGAGAAGCTCCTGCCCCTCGGCCAGCCAGCCCGCAACATCGCTGAATTCGGTGTAGGTACCAACGATGCAGCGAGGATCATCGGAAATATCCTCGAGGACGAGAAGGTGATGGGGACGATCCATATCGCACTCGGCAACAACATGTCGATGGGAGGCACGGTCGATGTACCCCTGCATCTCGACGGCATTGTAAAAGATCCGACGGTCGAGCTCGACGGTACCGTTGTCATGAAAAAGGGAAAGCTCCTGATCGGGTAGGCCGGGCGACCCCAATCCTACATGGCACGCAACCGCTCAACACGGTCCTCGATCGACGCAGGCCGGGCGACCCCAATCCTACATGGCACGCAACCGCTCAACACGGTCCTCGATCGGGGGATGTGTGCTGAAAAGATTCTTCGCCCGTTTTTCAAACGGCTTTATGGGATTCACGATATAGAGATGCTGGGTCGCCCTGTTAGCGACCTCGAGCACCTCGCGGTCATGCGCGATCTTCTCCAGTGCAGAAGCCAGGCCCTCGGGATAGCGCGTCAGCTTCGCCGCCGAGGCATCCGCCAGGTACTCCCGCTGGCGAGAGACGGCCATCTGCAAGAGCTTTGCAAAGATGGGCGCGAGGATGGCAAGTACAATGGCCACCAGCATGATAACTGCATCCCCCTTACCGGAGCCGCTCTTTCGCCTCCGGCGACCACCGGACCACCAGAGGCTCCGGAGGAAAAAATCGCTCAGCAGTACAATCGAACCCACCATGATGCCCACCATCATGGCAAAGAGGATATCACGATTTGCTACGTGTGACATCTCATGGGCCATCACACCCTGAAGCTCGTCACGTCCGAGCTTATCCATGAGACCGGTCGTGATCGCTATGGATGCGTGTTCGGGATTCCTGCCGGTCGCAAAAGCGTTCGGTGCGCTATCGTCGATCACGTAAATCGCCGGCATGGGAAGTCCTGCCGCGATTGTCAGCTCCTCTACGACATTGAAGAGCTGGGGATAATCCCTCTTCTCGATACGCCGTGCCTTGCTGAAAGCAAGGATCATCTTATCTCCGCTGTAGTAAGCCGAAAGGGAAGCGATGAGCGCGATGAGAACTGCGAGAATGATACCGCCGTAATAGCTGCCCCAGTAGCTTCCCAGGATGTAACCGAGCAGAATGAGAACCGAGGTCACAACGGCGACAAGTATCCACGAATTTCGCTTATTTGCCTCAATCTCCTGATACATTTCCTACTGTAATCACGAAGTGAAATCGACCTTCGGCGCCTCCCGCTGTGCTTCATCCTCCAGCTCAAAGAATTCACGCGGGCCGAAATTGAACATCGATGCAACCACGTTCGCGGGTATCGTTTCCGTCTTTGTATTGTAATCCATGACACAATCGTTGTAGTGCTGCCGTGCGAAAGAGATCTTGTTCTCGGTCGAGACGAGCTCCTCATGAAGCGCTATCATATTCTGATTCGCCTTGAGGTCCGGGTAGTTCTCCACCACCGCAAAGAGCGAGCGGAGCGTCTGGGGTAGAAAGTTTTCCGCCCGGGCCTGATCGACAACACCGGATGCATCGATTGCCTGCTGTCGCGCCTTGGTAACGTTCTCCAGAACCTCGCGCTCATGCTTGAGGTACCCCTTCGCCGTTTCGACGAGATTCGGAATGAGATCGTATCGCCTCTTAAGTTGAACATCTATCTGCGCCCACCCGTTGTCGCACCGTCGCCGCATGCGTACGAGTGTATTGTACAATCCGATGAAGATCAAAACGAGTACGACGATAATGACAAGAATGACTATGCCAACCATAAACAACCTCCGTCAGTTAGCTCCAAACCCGTGGCGACGCATGGGGAATCGCATTCCAGGCTTATGTCCCCGTTGCAGGAATAGCACGGTTGTTCCCCATGGTACCGGAATTACAAATTGACCTGAAGGCTTTTTTAAATCATTATAGCACGAAGTTTGTCTCATAACTGTTCTTTACATCATGGGTGTCATGCGAATTGTTATCGCTGGAAAACCGGGGTCCGGTAAGGGTACGCAGGCGGCCCTGCTGTCCGACCGGATGAATATTCCTCACCTCTCGAGTGGCGAGATCCTCCGCGCGGAAATCCGCAATGCGACGGCCTTCGGGAAGGAAGTCCAGGAGTACGTACGCAGAGGTGAGATAGGTCCCGAACGCCTCATCACCTCTGTGATCCTCGAATTTATCGAACGTAAAAAATACGGCAAAGGTTTCGTTCTCGACGGATTTCCGAGAACGATCTATCAGGCAAGGGAGCTCGATCGCCGCTTCAGCCCCTCTCTGTGCATCCTGCTTACACTGCCGGATGAGACGATCTTCAGCCGGCTACCGAACAGGCTCACGTGTACGGCGTGCGGCCGTGTCTATAACGTTCGCGAACTGCTCCCCGAGCGGGAGGGGCGGTGTGACGGATGCGGCAGTGAGCTCGTGCATCGAATCGACGACCGCCACGAGACGGTCGAGCGCCGCCTCGAGATATTTCGCGAGGAATCCGCACCGGTTCTCGATCACTATCGCCGCTCCAACCGGCTGGTCCCCGTCGATGCCACCCACTCCCCCGATGCGATACTTCGAGATATCATCAAGGCCCTGGAATCTCTGGAGCTTACAAATCCGGTATAGGCAATATGCACTATGCGCCGTGAGGTTGAAAAACGCACCGAAGGGGACAAATAGCAACTCCCAGGCAAAAAACAGAATAGAAAGCCCCGATAGCCCCCCTCATGGCATAATGAGAATCTCGGAGAAGCGTCCAGAAACCAAATATTTCCTCCCGATTACTGCACAACTTATTACGTAACAATGAATTATGCGCATAGACGGAGCCCCCAGAACATGTGGCACATAGCTTGCTGCACCGCTCTCTCCGAGGGGACACCAGGATTCACTCTTCGGAAAGAAGGAGGTCTCATCATGAGGAAGGTCTTAGCGGTCCTGATGGGTCTCGTCCTCAGTTTTGCATTAGTTTCCTGTTCTGAGGATTCGGGTAAGCCCGTCACCCCGCCGGAACCTCCGGAGTTCGAGATTACGACACTCACGCTTCCGGTCGGGCACACATGTACACCGTACAGTATGGAATTAGAGGTTTCTGGTGGATTTCAGCCATACACCTGGTCCATCACCGCCGGCAATCTGCCGGAGGGTGCAACCATGACTGAAGATGGTAGGATCTGGGGTGTCATGGATAGTCCGGGCGAGTACACCTTCACCGTTCAGGTAATGGACAACTCGTCGACTCCACAGATGGCTACCATGCAATACACATGGAATATTCAGGAGCCTGCCAATCCTTCACTCGCCGTTTTCTTCGACAACGAAGCGAGCATATGCTGCTCAGCCACCGAGGCGTGGAGCATGCTCGACTCCTACGTCTTCATCATGCTGGATGCAGGTGAAGAGTCGTGCTGTTGGGCAACCGAGTTCATGCTGCGCCTGACTGATGTCGAAGGTGTTGATCTCGAGGCCGGTACCGACTTCGGTATCATCAACGTGGCGTATCCTCCGCATGTTTCCATTACGATGGGAGAAATGTTCGACGGTATCGCCATCTCGTTCAACAGGCCGATGTTTGGACCGACACCGATCCATATCGCCAGCTTCGCTCTGATGCTGCTGGAGGATATCGATCAGCTGTCGTTCAAGTTCGATGCGAATCCGGGTGGTTACCTGGCCATCGCCGGCTGCGACGAGGACAAGACCATCGTCGAGGTCAGTGGGCGTGAGGCTGCCATCAACTACTAGGCACGGCGGTTGAGGATCGAAACATACTGATTAAGTGACCCCTCGGGAGAAAGCGGAGCCTTCCGCTGATCCCGAGGGGTTTTTCCGTAACTCCCTGTTGTGTGCGGTCTCCCGGCTCCCGGCGGCCGGACCCGGCGCTATTTCTTTTTCAGCAAGTCCTGGATCTTTTTCTTGACCCCGTCGATCATCTTCTCACCGGCCCTCCGCTTCGCCCGCTCGAGATCGAAGGAAACCTTCGGCGATTTCACGCTGCCTCCCAGTCCGAAATCGATGATCAGATTGCCGTCCGTGTCCCTGAGGAGATCTGCGAGATCACGATACTTACTGAGATCCTTCATCCCCTTCTGCACATTTGGTGGAATCAAGAGACTAGCGGTATAATCGAGCGTTCCATCGAAACCGAATGATCCTTGGATGACCCAGTCACCCCGCTTCGATTTAATCGCCCAATCCTCGGTGAATAACCGCCCGCCTCGAACGGTGAAGCTGCCGGACCAATCATGGAAATCGAATGCCTCGTAGCCGGCCAGATCGAATCCTGTCAGTGCCGTGAGGGGAGCTATGAAACGTCTGAAGTTAACCCTCCCGTTGTATGATATGGCGGAGCCCGAGGCGCTCAGGGTATTCAAGGGATTCAGATCCGGCCCGTTCAGCAGCATCCCCTTCGTTTTGAAATCGAATTCACCCTCCAGCAGCTCTCCCACACCGATGCGCATGCCGCCGAGTGCCTTGCCGGCCTGAATACCGTCAAACACGATGTCAACCGTGGTCTCCACCCTCTCAGGATCCCTCAGATTGACATCTACGGTCCCATGTCCGGCACCATCGGCATAACGGAGCGCCAGCGGCTCAACTCTCATGAGGCCGTTTCGGATCCGTCCCTCGGCACGGATATCGGTCAGGATCGCCTTCTCGGCGATCACCGAGTCGAGCTTTGTGGTAAATGCCGTATTCTTCAGTATAAGGAGCGCCGCAGGATTTCGGGTAAATGCTGCGACTGGGTCTTTCATCCTCGTATCCGTGCGTTGCTGCGCCGGTGTCGGACCGCCATTCTCCTCCGGCTGCTCGAAGATACGTGCATCGAATGAGCGTCCTTTGAGATTCACGGAGAGTGCAGGTGCGTTGGTGATGGAATCGAGCAGGAATCCGAGGTCGGCATCCTCCCGGACTGCCTCCTTCCCACCCGTCCGCTGCATGAGCTCGGCCATGGCGGGCATTACACCCTTCCACGAGGCCATGCACTCGAACGGGCTTCCGTTTATCGTGAACGCCGCATCCATCGTCTTGATATCAGCCCCCTCGATGGCTGCCGAAGCCTCGAGCGAGGAGACCCGCAGCGGGCTACCCGCCGGAGCGAAGGATGCATCTTCGATCCCCACCGAGCCCGAAAGGGAAACGGCCTTCCATGCGGTTGCGATCCCCTCCGGGGAAACCTTTTTGCCGGCCGTCGGGAAGAGGCCCGCCAGCGTGCCTGGGGTACCCGCCCCCCGCACCTTGGCCGTAAGGCGGCCGGCGGCGGACATCGAACCCGTGCCAACCCGATTCAACAGATCGCCGAGCTCTACCTCGCTGTCGGCGGCAAACCGAACCGTTTCGAGCCTGCGCTTCTCGTTTATGGAGAGCGCGAAATCGATGCTCGCCGTTGAGCGTCCGAATGAAGCAGAGAGATTATCCGTCTCGGCACCTGCGTTGGAAAAGGCCACCGTGCCTGCAACTGTTATGGCGTCCTTGAATGCAGGGTGCGCTATCGCAATATCCTTGAAGCTGGCATCGCCTGCGATCCGCATCCCGGCAGGCGACTTGCCGCTTCCCTCGACCCGTGCCGTGAACGCAACGGTGCCGCCTGCGATTTCGACAGGCAGCCCCATCCTCTTCGCCCCCCCCTCCGGAGAGGGAACCAGCTCATCCAGGGGCAGAGCGAGAGCCTGTGCCACCAGGGATGCACAGTCGGTATCGGCGGACTGTATATCGAGTGTGAACTGCCGACGCCCGGTCAAGTCCGTAATGGATCCCGAGATATCCATCCGCAATACATCGTTCCACTCGAGTGCAGCCTTCTCGATATCGAGTGTGGAAAAGGCCATATCACTCGTCGCCTCCGCTCGCAGATCCACACCCCCGAGGGGCACCGGCCTGCCTTTTTCCCTGGTTATGAATACCGTATCGGCGGATGTTTCGGCACTGATATGCAACAGCTCCCGGACCGGTTTTATCGAAAGACTGGCACCGAGGCCGGCGAGTGTAAAGCCGACCCGTTTCCGGTCATCCTGCAGCGACAATCTCCCACCTCGCACATCAACCGTCTGTATCTCGGGACGCTTCCTGATGAGCGATACAAGCGATGCCCGAACAACCACCTTATCGGACGAGAAGGTCAGTTGCTTTTCTTCGGGTAGTGACTTCTCGAACCTGAGTTTCCCGATATCGATCCCGAATCCAAACGGAAAACGGACACCGATCTCGTCGAAGACGATCGTCGCATCGATGGCTTTTTCAACACGCGGCACGACCAGGTCCCGCAAGCGGTCCTCAGTGAGAATGATCCTGAGCGCTGCACTCGCGATAACGACAATGCCGATTACGACACACAGAACAATAACGAGAACTCGCTGTCCTTTTGTCATAACCATCACCTCACCTTAAATAAACCTCGTGAGCATGCTACCGTATGCTCCCAAGAAACGCAAAGGGGTTTCACCTTGCCTTACTCCACCTTATGTACTTAGAATAATCTGTCTTAGTGACCCGGAGACCGCATCGAAGGGGACAGATCGAATATTCGTACCCTGAAGATCGTCTCGAGCGGTGCCGATCATATACGTACAGACCGGAACATATAACGGGAGGCACCGGCAACGAAAGGATGTACCATGTACAAAGCTTCGATCCATATAGCGATCGCCGTACTTACGATCAGCATCTTCACCTCTTCGGCCGAGGCGATCGAGGGGCGGCTGATGCGCTACCCCGACATGCACGGCGAGCAACTCGTCTTCACCTACGAGGACGATCTCTGGCTTGCCTCGATCGCCGGAGGCCTCGCATCCCGAATCACCTCACATCCTGGCATCGAACGCCATGCCTCCTTCTCACCCGACGGCAGGTGGATCGCATTCACGGGCAGTTACGACGGGGGCTATGACGTATACGTTATCCCGGCGACCGGCGGTGAACCGAAGCGGCTTACCTACCATCCTTCCTACGACCGCGTGGTCGGGTGGTCACCGGATGGAACATCCATCCTCTTTGTCTCCCGGCGGGCGCTGTACGACGAGCTCCACGCGGCCGATCTGTCGGGCGGTTTCCCCAGGAAGATACCTCTCGATCGCGTCTCATACGCATCGCTTTCACCCGACGGCAAGAGAGCTGCTATCAACCGCTTCAACTCGGACCGGATGAACTGGTAAGGGTACAAAGGCGGCGAGCAGCAGGATATCTGGATTGCAGACATTGGAGGTAAGTCGTTCACCCGGATTACAGACTGGGGGGGTTACGACAACTTCCCGATGTGGCGCGGGAAGCAGATCTACTTCAACTCCGACCGTGAAGACGGCCGGATGAACATATACGTCTACGACACCGAGAGCGGACGGATTACGCGCTGCACGCAGCATACGGAATGGGACGTGGAATTTCCCGCCATCGGCGAGGATCGGATCGTCTATGCATGCCAGGGCTATCTCTGGATCTACGACATCCTCGCCGCCAGTTCCGAGCGCCTGGAGATCGAGATACCATCCGACAGGTGGCAGATGCGGGATATGTACATCCTCCCCGCTAACTACGTGCAGGAGATCAGTTTGAACGGTGACGGCACGAAATGCATCGTGCAGGCCCGGGGGGACATCTATATGCTCGATACCGATAAAAAGCGGGCCGTGAACATTACACGAACTCCCGGGACGAGAGAGCTCCACCCTGCCATCTCGCCAAAGGGCGATACCGTCGCTTTCCTCTCGGACAGAAACGGTGAATACGAGCTCTACATCAAACCGGCAACGCACGGCGGCGAATGGATTAGGATCGCCGATACGCCGCATACCTACTACTATCATCTGCACTGGTCCCCCGACGGGAAAAAGATCCTTTTCGGCGACAAGGACTACACAATCTACGTTGCCGACATCGAAACAAAGACCGTCACGACGATAGACCGTGGGTACCACCTCAAAGACAACGAGATATTCTGGGAGGTGAGTGATTACCGATGGTCCTCCGACAGCCGCTGGGTTGTCTACTCGCTGGTCGACGAGAATCTGAACAGCTGTATCTTCCTGTTCTCACTCGACACCGGTGAGAAGATACGTATCACAGACGACCGCTACGACGACTACAGCCCCTGTTTCGATCCCTCGGGTAAGTACATATATTTTCTATCGCTTCGTAACTTCACACCCCTGCTCGATTGGTTCATGGACAACAACGTGAACACGGACATGTCGCACGTGATGGTGGTACAGCTTCAGGCAGGAAAACAGCCGCCATTCTACGAGATCGAGCAGGAAGACGAGGAGGGTACAGAGGTCGCCGATTCCAAGGCGACGAGTCCCGAGGATTCGATCACGATCGATCTGGACGGAATCACCGATCGTATATTCACGGTACCGATCCCTCCCGGAACCTTCAAGCAGCTCTCCACCTACAAGGACCATCTGACGTACCTTTCCCGCACGCACTATGGCTTTCCTACCCTACGGGAGTTCTTTGATCCGAACAGCGTGTCCTATTACACCCTCCATTCATTCGATACCAAGGAGAAAAAAGACAAAGTCGTTATCGAGGGCATCGGATTCTACACGCTCTCGGGTGACGGGAGTAAGGCCGCCTACATGAGTTCCGGCCTGGTGGGTATCGTGAAGACGGAAGAGACCTCCAGCGTCGGTGATGGGATACTCGAGTGGGGCGGTCTACAGCAGAAGGTCGATGTATTCAAGGAGTACCCTCAGATCTACCGGGATGTCTGGCGTCAGATCAGGGACTTCTTCTACGATCCCCGGCTCCACGGAAAGAACTGGGAGACCGTCTACCTGAAATACAAGGAGCTCATACCGTACGTTGCTACGAGGGCCGACATGAATTACATCATCGGTCATATGATAGGCGAGCTATCCGCCTCACATGAGTACATTGTCGGACGCGGGGGTCCCCCGCGCACCTATTACTCCCGGTCGAATGTCGGGCTCCTGGGCGCTGATCTCAAACCGGACGCCACCGGACGTTATCGGTTTACGAACATCCTTAAGGGCTCTCAATGGCACGATGATTACAAGAGCCCCCTCAACGCACCGCATATCGAACTGACTGAAGGTGACTACCTCCTCGCAATTGACGACAGAGAGATCACAACCGAAGAAAATTATCTCCTCTATCTCGAGAACAAAGCGGGCGAGGAGATACGGATCACGGTCGGTTCGGCACCGGATACCGGGAAGGGACGCACATACCGGATCAAAACTCTGCATAACGAGTGGCTGCAACGGTACCACGACTGGAAAGAAAAGAATTATCGCAAGGTGCGTGAGGCGACGGACGGACGTATCGGATACATGCATCTGCTCGACATGATGGACACGGGAATCAAGCAGTTCGAGCAGGCTTTCAGGGCGGAGCGTTACCGGGACGGCCTCATTATCGATGTTCGCTTCAATGGTGGCGGCTTCGTTTCGTGGTTCTTGATTGACAAGCTCGATCGAGAGCTCAAATTCCTCACCGTGACCCGTGATTTCAAGCCGATGCGTTACCCGCACGGCGTTCATGCAGGGCCGATCGTATTGCTCTGTAACGAGGACACGGGCAGCGATGGAGAGGTCTTCACCCAACACTTCAAGGATCTCGGAAGGGGTACCGTTATCGGCACACCCACCTGGGGCGGCCTTATCGGGATCATCAACATGATACCGCTCACGGACGGTGGCATGGTAACGCAGTCGAACGTCGGCTTCGCCAACCTTCGAGGCGATTGGATCGTCGAGAACAGAGGTGCAGTGCCTGATATCTACATCTTCAACGATCCCGCCGACATCCTCGAGGGAAAGGATGCACAGCTCGAGAAAGCTATCGAACTCATCATGGAGAAGCTCGACGAGAGTCCGCCCCCGTCGCTCATCCCGCCAGAGTTCCCTGAGAAGTAAGAGGAAAGGCGTGTAATGAACGAGAGAGAAACGATACAGCTTCCGGAGAACGCATTCAGAGAGCTGGAGCCCGGCGAGGAGTACCGGCCGGTCATCCCCGCCGAGGCCTCGATCCCGGAGGCCACGATTCGCTCCTTTACCGTCGGCCTCGTGATGAATGTAATCTTCTCGATGTCGGCAGCCTACATAGCCCTCAAACTCGGTCAGGGCATCGAGACCGCCATCCCGATCGCCATTCTGGCCGTCGGCATCACCGCCGCATTGAAGCGAAGGGGGGCCTTACTCGAGAACGTAAACACGATGGCCTTCGGTGCGACATCGGGGATCATCGTCGGCGGCGCGGTCTTCACCCTGCCTGCCCTCTTCGTGCTGGGGATCGATCACCTCTCGAGCCTTTTCCAACTCTTCATCGTCGCATTCCTCGGCGCCGCCCTCGGTGTTCTCTTTCTCATTCCATTCAGGCGCTACTTCGTCGAGGATATGCACGGTAAACTCCCGTTCCCCGAGGCCACGGCCACGACCGAAATCCTCGTCACGGGTGAGAAAGGAGGCCGTCAGGCGATCTTTCTCGTAGCCGCGATGATCGTCGGCGGGATCTATGACTTCCTCATCATCTCAATTCACCTCTGGCGGGAAAACTTCACGACGGCCCTCATCGAACCGCTCGGAACGCTCACACACAGGGTGAAGCTCGTCTTCAGCATGAATACGAGTGCTGCGATCGCCGGGCTCGGCTACATCATCGGTGTGCGGTACGCGACAATTATCTTCGCTGGTTCGATGCTCTCGTGGTTTGTCCTGGTGCCCCTCTTCGCCCATCTCGGCATCGAGGGACCTATGGCGGTCAGACCGCTCGAATCGGGACAGAGCACGATGGGCGCCGAGGATGTCTTCTACGACCAGGTTCGCTATATCGGTATCGGTGGTATCTTCGTTGCTGGCCTCATCGGCATCCTCAAGCTCTCGAAGGTGATCGCCAACGCAATGAGCCGGGGCATCCGGGACCTCATCGCAAGCCGCCGGGCTCATGCAGGCGACGTCGTCTCGACACGGACCGACACCGACATTCCGATGTCGCTCGTCACCATCCTGACACTCGTCGTGATCGCTCTCATCTGGATATACTTCCGATTCTCCGTTCTTCAGGGACAGGTCAATCCGACCGCGCTGAGCCTCCTCGCACTGCTGGTGACCGTTGTTATCTCCTTCCTGTTCGCCAGCGTCTCGGCACAGGCGGTCGCCATGATCGGTGTCACTCCGATCTCGGGAATGACGCTCATGACACTCGTCGTCGCTTCGCTCATCATGGTCAGGGCCGGACTCACCGGCCAGCATGGAATGCTCGCCGCCCTCCTGATCGGCGGTGTCGTCTGTACCGCGCTCTCAACGACGGCGACACTGGTCACCGAATTCAAGGTCGGATACTGGCTTGGTGCGACACCGAAGAAGATCCAATGGGCGAATATAGCCGGGGCCGCCGTGGCGGCGGTCGTCGTGAGCCTCGTGATCGTCCTGCTTGATAAGGTGTACGGATTCGCACCGGGCCCGGATCACCCGAACCCCCTGCCGGCGCCGCAGCCCAATGCCATGGCCGCCGTGATCAAGAGCCTCATGGTATCAGCGGAGACACCATGGTTTCTCTATGCAATGGGTGGGATCATTGCCGTGATCGTCGAGCTCGTCGGCATCTCCGGGCTCGCATTTGCGCTCGGGATGTATATACCGATCGAGCTCAACGCCCCGATCCTGGCGGGCGCGTTGGTCGCATGGTTCGTGAAGCGCGGCCATGCGGAACAGGGACACAACGAGGGCCAGCAGGACCGCGGCACCCTCATCGCCTCGGGCCTCATCGCCGGGGGAGCACTTATGGGAGTTATAAGCTCTCTTATCAAGTGGCTTGAATCGCAGTCGGGTCGGACAATCATCCCGGATCTGGCCAACGAGGGTCCGGCCGGTAACTGGATCGGTCTCGCCGCCTTCCTGGCGCTTCTCGTTGCAATCTACATCACCGCCCGCACGAAGCAGGGAACAGAATCCAATGCGATGTAAATAGATAGGCCTACCCTATGACGGCAGCTCATGCCGCAACGGCTCGCATCGCTTACAGGGTCCATGGAAACGACGAGCACAGGTCATCGCAGGGGGGAGCTCCCTACCGAATCAGCACGATCTTTCTCGTTGCCCGGTGACCATCCACATTGAGGTGCACGAAGTAGATCCCGCTTGTGACTGGTGCACCGAGGCTGTTCACACCGTTCCACCGGGCTTCGTGCCTCCCGCCCGGGAGTGCAGTATTGACGAGTGTAGAGACGCGCGCACCGGCGACATTGTACACCGCCAGAAACACATTACGTTTCTCACCGGCCCGGCAGGGCACGGTAAATGGAATACTGGTCACCGGATTGAAGGGATTCGGATAGTTCTGGTAGAGCCGGACGGTTGCCACAGGCACCTCTATGTGATCGGTCTCGATGAATAGCTCCGGCCGGCCTGCGGCCTCGAGCCGGTAACGGTAGGTAAGCCCCTCCTCGACACTCCTGTCGATATACTGGATCCTCCCCGTCCCATCGGGTGAGAGCCCCTTCCTGAGTAGCTCGTAGCTATCCGCGCTCCGTTGTCTGTAGAGATCCCAAGAATACTCTTGCCGGCCGACCGACCAGGCGAGCTCGATCATGCTCCCGATAAGGTGATAAGCCCATGTAATATCATCAACTGCGGTCACACCATCGAACTCCAACCAGCCTGTATTGTAGACATTGGCATGGAAGCCGTTCCACGGTGCGAATCCGTAGTAACGCTCCCCCTCGAGATCCCATACGTAGACGTTCTTGTCCCACGCCGTACCCACAAGCTCGAGATCGCCGTCATAGTCGAGATCCCGTACCATCGGTGTTCCGCGCATGTAGGAGTACACCCAGATCGGGAAGCCCGGGATCGCTTGACCGAAGATGTTCCAGGCGTTCATCACTCCGCTCTCGCAGCACAGGATGATCTCGAAGCTTCCGTCATTATCGATGTCGGCGATCGTCGGAGATGACTCGGTAACGCCCGACGAGGCGTAGGCCTGCGGCCAGTCGTAACTCGGATTATGGTTCTGGAGCGGTTGTCCGTTGTATCGGAATATGTAGCAGTAGCTGTCCATTCCGGGAACAATGACCTCGAGCTTTCCGTCCCCGGTGAGGTCAGCCAGTGCCGGCGAGCCGGCCGGCGTCGAGTTGCTGTAGACCCATCTCGGCCAGCCGCTCATCCAGGTGCCGTCGTGGTTCAGGCCGTAAATCCTCGCGGCGGTGCTCTGCACGATCATCTCGAGGTATCCGTCGTCATCGATATCGCCGACGGCGGGAGATGCCGAGATAATCGCATTGTCATCCTCGAGAGGTACCGGCCAACCGAGGACGTTCGTTCCATCGACGTTCAGGCAGTAGATGCTGTCCTGGATTCCCGGCGAGTCCGTGTCGGGAGAAACAACGAGAATCTCCACAACGCCGTCACCATCGAAATCGGCGAGTGCGGGTGTCGAAATGTGCCAGGGTGCGCTGCCCGCAAAATCGGTCAGGAAGAAAACACCGTCGGTTGCCGGATTGCTGTCGCCGTCACGGACTTCGGTCCCGTCGTGATGCCACGCATACACGATGCCGTCGACATCGTAGGCGACGATCTCGAAATCCCCGTCGTCGTCGAGATCACCGATAACGGGACTCGCCCAGCAAAAGTCGATCGTGTTCTTCGGCCAGTTGGGAAGCGTATCCCCGTCCTTGTTGAAGACGTAGATCTCACTCGTATTCCAGGACGAGGCGATGATCTCCGCACCAGGCACACCATCCAGATCGGCTAGTGCGACGGTCGATTGGAAGTTGTCACCGTACTCGTTGAAAATGCCGAGGGTCACCGGCCTGTTGTCACCGTCCCTGAGCTCGAACCCATCGGCATGCCATGCATAGATGTATTCCGATCCAACGACGATATCGAGATATGTATCACCGTCCACGTCGGCGATCTTCGGGCTGCTCGAGGATTCACGATCTACCGCATTGGGCCAGCCGGGAAGCTGGGACGGATTGGTCGAAATAGAGACCTCGGTGCTCGGCAAACCCTCGTTTCCGCAGGAATCCAAGGCGGTTACGGTATAGTAGTACACCGTGTTCGTTAGCAGTTCGTAATCCCGGAACAAGGTATACCATACCGGATCACCGTTCGTGAGCGCGTAGGGCCCACCCTGTACCGTCGCGTTGTACAGCTGGTACCGGTATTGTTCCAGCGAATCGGGCGGATGCCAGGTCACATGGATCTCCGTGGGCCCGTAGCTGGAGTTGAGAACGACGCCTGTCGGCGGACCAGGTCTACGCAATTCCATCTGTTTCGAAAAAGTCCTTCCGTAGGCATCTGTGAGCTCGAAGAAGTAGTAATTGATCTTTGTCATATTGGCCTCAGAGAGGACAAATCCATCCCCGTAGCCGGTGCCGAGCGGCGTAATCTCGTCATAGACCGAGACGCTGTCGGTGATCGTGAGATCGATATCGGATGTTGTTATTATACCCTGCAGACCGTATGCAGCGCCCGTACCGTAGTTCCTCATCCCTATCTGAAGCAGGAAATCCTCACCAGGCTCGATTATCCCGTTGTTGTTCCCGTAGGGAAGGGTGTCGCTCTTCGTACTGACGTATATCGTGAGTTCCGGTGCATGAACTTCGTAAGCGAATGGTTCGGACCAGAAGCCACCCATCGAGTCGTGAATTTCGATCGTGAACTCGACAGCCTCCTCGTCACCTACGCCGGAATCGATACTGAACCGCCATCCGTCATGCCCCCACGCCTTCCCTCCGGAGGGAATATCCGGATAGAGTGCGGTACTGTCCGTCACCGTCACCTGCAGGTCATCCGAACGAAGGATCGCATAGAGCTTTTCGCCATTCCCCTGGCCTGTGTTGTGAAGCTTGCCGAAGAGAGTCACCCATTCCCCGGCATCGAGCACCCCGTCGTTATTCCCAACGACATCGTCATAGAGAGCCTTATCCTCGAGACGCAGGTAGGGACCGGCCTCAGCGAGCACCTGTATCGAATCTGTATACCGGCAGTGATTCCGGCCTGTGACCGTAACGTAGATATATCCGCCGGTCTTGCAGAGGTAATCATCGAAGACCACTTCACCCGTTGGTCCAGTAAAATCGAAGGCATAATTGTCGCCTTCCTTGTAGAGGCAGACCCGTGCCGAATCATACGGCGATCCATCACTCTGAACCTGGACCGTGATGCTGTTCGGTCCGAAATCAGCCGTCGCCGGCACCGTCACGGCAAATACCTTCGCCTGCTGCTGAAAGACATTCAACTCGGGATCGCCGAGAAAGTTGTATATGAAATGCGTCCATCTATCGACGTTCTCACCGAAGGAAAGGGGTGTAAACGGAAGGCGGGAATTCACGTGAAGCTTGCCGAGCTGGACGATGTCGTGATCGAATAGCAGTTCGAAGTACTCGTCCATATAGGGCTTCGAGATGCTTGGAAACGCCGAGCGGCTCGACCCTGTAACGGCCATCGCGCCACCCTGATCATTCAAGAGGAAATGCTCGGCCAGGCAGTCGGTGTCGAAGGCGACATTGGTACAGTTCATGAGGTACATGGTGTAGAGCGCGTCCCCGTTCGAGAGGTTATCCGCATCGTAATTCAGTATTGTGCCGTTTCCGACAGACATGTTATAGCGTGAGCCGTGTCCGACGTGGACCACGTGGTTCGTTCCGGCACTGAGTGAGTCGAGGGACGCTTCTTTTGTCAGACAGATCGATCCCGGATAGAGGGCGCATGTCTCGTAGAGACGGGAGGTGACGACATTTATGTTAAATTCGAGGTAGAGCTCGTAGATTTCCTGTGCGAACTCGGCGCCGTCCATATAGAGGTCGCCACCCGGTATGTAAATTTCCGGGTAGAGCACCTCGGCAAGGAATAGAAACTTTTCCTTCGATGACGTGTCAACCGGCGCGGCGTACGATATCGTCTTATTCACCAGGAGCTCCGCCTCACTGTGTGTTGAAACCGTTATCCTCCCTACGTATACCTCGGAATACATATCGGTCATATCACCGGGATCCTGTGCTGTATGATACGCCTCACCCCATAGAGAATCGCCGTCGTTGTTCCAGTTACCGTCGAGGCACGAGTAATACATATCCGTTGGAATGAGTTCGCCGCCGTAAAAGTCAACGTAGCAGAATCGTGCAGGGATGATATCGGTGTCACCGCCCAGGACCACCCACTCGACCCCCCACTTGGCAAAAGCCTCCTGTATAAAGATCCGGACCGATTCGCCGAGATCGGCACCGCTCCGGTAGTTCTGTCCTATCCATTCGATCGTCCGTACAACCGCGGGGATTCCCTTCCTTGTCTTCCAATCGGCGAGCGTTTCGAATGCCGGTGCCATATCCTCGTTCGTGACAATGAGATAGGCAACCTCGCTTCCTTCCATGCTGGGGAAGTAACTGGGCAGGAAACCTGTGTCGTTTCTATCAACGACGATGTCGTTGAATGTATACCGGGCAACCTCATAGGGATTGACGACGATCGATTCGACGAGCCGGCGGTTCTCGTCCCGGAATCCGTCGACGTGCCGTTTACGTTCGAGATAATCGAGCGGAACCGTCTCCGGCTCGGTTTCTATGAGGAGCTCGAGCTCGCTGTCGAGCTCCAGCAGACCGGAATCCACATTGTACCGGAACGGGTATACGGCAAATGCAGCGATCCGGTATCCCTTGAGGAAGTGTGATCCCAGGTGTCTGACACGCCACCGGGGAAATACCGCATCGGGGCCTACGACCTTCGTCCGGTCGATATGCATACCAATCTTTGCACCATCGTCACGATAATCACCGTCGAAGCGGGCCAGCTCTACGGAAGCGTCGAGCTCGATCCGCTCGACTATCCGTGCCCTATATGATGAAACCATCTCTCCCTGCGGCAGTAGTACCGCAACCACACGGTACGGCAAAGAAGGAAGATCCAGGAAGTTCGTGTGCCGGTAGCCTTCTACAGCGACAGCCACACGTTCGCCGCCCCGCTCCTCGAACCGAACGAGTGAAGGATCGTGGTCGAGTTGTATCGACAATGTAGTACCCGTGGCGGTGCCGGCCACAAAAGGTAGCAAAGATGCAAATGCTAGAATCAAGGTTACCGTCTTACCCATGCGTGTATCCTCCTCGGATTGCTATGTTCTCTTGTACTCTGGAAATATTCCGGCATACAGCTGGTAGCTATCGGGCGATACTGTGCAGCTCCTTCCGGAGATCGAACAAGTGGCACCTTGCAGTACTCAGGCTAACCCAAATAATACCACAAAGATAGCTTCATGTCAAGCAAGGAAGGACAGGAATGGTATAACTTATATGTGCAGACATGTATATACAGATTCGATCGGCCATTACGATCACCGTCATGCAGTTACCAAACCGAAGAAAGAACGCTACTATGATGAAACTTAATCGGATGGAGTTAGTATTACTATATATGGTGGTTATACTGGGAAAACCATACAGAGAATCGAGGAAACACGACAGGATCTGCCCATGAAACAGCGGCGCCAGGATCAAGAAGTGCTCTAGATGGATTGCAGGCGCGGTTAGCGCGGTGTGTAAGGGCTTGGGTATAGCCGGTCGCCTGCAATTCAGGCTCCCTTCTTTCTCCAGAAGGGAGCTTTTTACATGAAATGATTTTCCGGTACAAACGCTCAGTGGGTCATTCCGCCAGTATACTGGAACAGCAAACCACGATTTTCAAATGCATGATGATGCGGAACATCAAAAAAACATACATTATTTATAGCTTTTTATGCTACCATGGGTCCTCGCCGCATACCAACACAAGAGATCTGCCGAATCCATTCGGTCAATACTTGCGATATGACCATGAACTAAAAAGGAGGAAGCAATGAAGGCACTCGTGATGCTGATTTTCATTCTGTGCATCGCAGTATCCATTCTTTTCGCGGATACCTGCGTGAGACACCAGGTGCACACGGATGGCTACTACTACGGCGGGCGGGTGAATCCTCCCGTAGACCGCGAGTACGAGGTTTGGTTCGGTACGGGGAAAATTGCTTACATGCACGAGCGCAGGTCGGTTCTCTTCGACCTGGACAAAAGTATTATGACATTCGTCAATCTTGAGGATTCAACCTACGTCGTATCACCGATTCCTTTCGAGTGGACGAAGCTGCTTGTGCCCCAGGATACGGCGCGGGTTCTCATGTACCAGACGGTCGGCGAGATATCGAAGACCGATGGAAAGAAGAAGGTGCTGGACAGGAAATGCATGGGCTATACGATGTGCACCTGGATCCCGTACGAAGGCGGGCGGGTATACGAAACAGATGCTACTGTCTGGGTAACCTCCGATGTTCCTTTCAACCTCGAGTTGTACGAGATGTCGATCGGTCATCGCCTCCAGTTGCAGAACTACAAATCCACATTCATCGATGAAATGAACAAGATCAAAGGATATCCCCTCCTCTCGGAGGAAAGCAGGTTTGTCAAGGGATTCAGCGTAAAGTCGTTCGACCGGGTGGTAGAGATTCTCGAGAAGGATCCGCCAGCCGGCGTTTACGCAATCCCTGCAGGTTTCACCAAAAAGGCGCAGCTCGGTATAGGGGACCTGAGGGGTGGTTAAGATTTATGTCCCGCATCCTGTCCGCACAACATTCAATTTCAGGAGGATTGCAATGAAACATAAAGACACGAAGAACAGCAGAAGAGCATTTCTCAAGAAGAGTGTTTCAGGTCTTGCCGGAATCGCCATCCTTCCATCCGTCATGCAGCGCGACGTAATGGCACAGGAAGAGCAAAAACTAAAAAAGAGGAAAATCATAACGCGTACACTCGGAAGGACGGGACTCGAGCTACCGATCGTGAGCCTGGGTGTAGGGAACGTGCAAAATCCGGAGCTGGTCAAGGCGGCACTCGATGCAGGGGTGAAGATGCTCGATACGGCCAACAGCTACGGTCGCGGCAGAAACGAGGAGATGATCGGCGAGATCATCAAGGGAAGGCCGCGTGACTCCTTCGTTATTGCTACGAAGGTAACGGGAGCCGAGGACCGCCGGACCGGCCTCTTCAGAAAGGAAGCTACCTCCGAGATGTTCCGCGAGAAATTCGAAACGAGCCTCGGGAGGCTGGGTCTCGATTATGTCGACATACTCTATATCCACAGTGTCGTTCGGAAAGAGAGTGTCGTGTACGAACCGTTCCTCTCAGCTATGCTGAAGCTCAAGAAGGAAGGCAAGGTACGTTTCCTCGGCGTCTCCACGCACGCGAACGAGCCGGAGGTCATACGGGCGGCGGCAGAAAGCAAGGTTCACGACGTCGTGCTCACCGCCTACAACTTCCGCCAGCCGCACGTCGCAGAGGTCGAGAAGGCGATGGCCGAAGCTGCAAAGGCGGGGCTGGGCATCGTCGCCATGAAGACACAGGCCGGCGTCTTCTGGGACCCTGAGCGTCAAAATCAGATCAATATGAAGGCCGCACTCAAGTGGGCTCTCCGAAAGGAGTACGTGCACACATCAATTCCCACCATGGCCACCTTCGACCAGCTCGAAGAGGACATGTCGGTCATGGAGGAGCTGGAGCTCACTCCAGTGGACAAAAAAGATCTTCAGCTCGGCGCACGGCTCGGTGTGCCGGGCCTCTACTGCCGACAGTGCGGCGAGTGTAAGACGCAGTGCCGGGAGGATCTCGATATCCCGATCCTCATGCGGAGCTACATGTACGTCTATGGCTACCGGAATCTCGCCTCCGCCAAGGAGGCACTCGCCTCGGTCGATCTCCCTACCGCTCCCTGCAACGGCTGCGGAACATGCGCCGTTACATGCTCGATGGGCTTCGATGTGCGGGCGAAAATCGAAGATATCGCGCGACTCCAACTAGTACCGGACGAGTTCGTCGTCTAGGCTGCATAAAGCAGGTGCAACATAAAAGGTATCGACGGAACGGGAAGCGTACGTGTATCACGGCTCCATCCTGTGAAGTTTCAACTCCCGGTGCAGATTCATCTGCATGTCGACATAGAATGTTTCCGAGTCGACAATGACCTCCCAGAATGGGTAGTAATGGCTGCTTGAAATATTGGAGTCGACGAATTTCAATGTCGCTGCTGCGGTCTCGTATCTTTCGATGCCTGCCTTTTCCAGGGCAACCTTGACCGCATCGGTCTTCGCAATGTACCGTAACGGTCCGCACAGATATCCGCACTCGAAAAAGTTACCATTGTACGCATTGATAATCATCACGGCTCTGGCCGGTTCCGCTTTCCCGGACACAAAGGGGATGAGATAGTAGTGCATGTTACGGTCCGGGCGTTCTACGAGGAATGCGGTCTGCGGCATGGCATCAGCAAGAAAGCTGAGTACCTTCCGTCCGGCGAGCTTGCGTTCACGTACATATGCACCCGCTCTCTTTACCGCTTCACCCACCGTCAGGATCTCCTGCTTGCTCCCGATGTAAGCTTTCTTGATCTTCACCATCCCCCTCGATTCCGGCGGCTCCACGATGGCGACGTACTCACCGTGAAGCGGCTGGCCGGACCAGAACGAGACACCCTGATTCCAGTAGGAGGCGTCCCATCCTTCAGAACTGATATCATCCACTATCAGGGCGCCACTACCCGGATCCGAACAGGGAAAGCAGGCCGGATCGTAAACCGAAATCGAATTGAGTGTCACCGTGTTGCCGGGCTCCGGTTCCGTGTCGGTTTCATATTTGTACGGTAAAACCCAGTGGCCTCCACCTTTCATGGTTGCACTCGGATAATCACTCTTTTTCATCCAGTACAACATCTCGTGCATGACCTCTGCCTTGTCCGGTCCGTGTACGAGAATAAAATGTGCAGGGGCGACCTTGAGTCCCAGGATAGCCTCCTTCACGGCCTCGGGATACTTGTATGGCTCGGGAATACCGCGTCCCGTTTGATACTCCTCGATCCATCCGTAGATATAGATCTGGTTGAATTCGAGTGGACCGTACCAATCGGGCACAACGGGGGGCGATTGCCGGTCACAGCTGTACTGGATGAGCATCTGGGCACACGCCGCACCGCACCTGTGTGACGCTATCTGGCAATACGACGGAACATTCTCGGCCTCGTAGTTGAATACACATCCCGGAACCACCGCCATGGCCAAGGTCACCGTTACCACCATGACGGGGTATAGACTTCGTATGCACATACGCATCTGGTTCCTCCTTTCTGTATCCTCCTTCGGGAAAAGAACGGTCCTGCCACCACTAATGTAATTACATGGTATTTACAACGGATCGGGGTATAGCATGTAAAAATCGACGAGTCCCACTTACCAACTCATTCTATAGGAAAATCCAACGGATAGCAACGTCAAATGATCTTCAATACCTTCGCCCCGCGAATCTTCCGCTCCTTGAGCTCGACGAGCGCCGTATTCGCATCCTCGAGATCGTATGTCTGTATCTCCGGTCTGAGCGGGATCTCGGCGGCAAGCCGGAGGAACTCCCGTACATCGAACCGGGTCACATTGGCCACACTCTTGATCTCCTTCTCCATCCAGAGGTGCGAAGGGTAATCGAGGTGCAGCAGATACTCCTTGTCGATCTCTTCCTTGCGTATCGCATTAATGACAAGGCGTCCACAGGGCTCGAGATTTTTAAGGGCCTCGACCACCGGTTTCCAGACCGGCGTGGTATCGATAATGCAATTGCACCGCTCGGGCGCCTCCTCCGCCGTGTCCCCCGCCCACACGGCGCCGAGCTCTTTGGCGAAATCCCGCTCCTTCGAACTCCGGGCAAAGACGAAAACCTTGGTGTTGGGAAAGCGGAACTGCACCATCTTGAGCACCAGATGCCCCGAGGCCCCGAAACCCGTGAGGCCCAGGTTTGCCCCGTCCTCGATATTCGCAAGCCTGAGTGAGCGATACCCGATCGCCCCGGCGCACAGTAGCGGAGCGGCCTCGATGTCGGTAAAGAGATCCGGAATGGGGTAGGCGAAACGCTCAGATACGGTCATGTACTCCGCATAGCCGCCGTCCGCATCCCGGCCCGTCGCCATAAAATCCGGGCAAAGGTTCTCATTACCTGAAAGGCAGAACCTGCATGTACCGCATGCCGAATAGATCCAGGCGATCCCGACCCGGTCGCCTTTCTCGAACCTGCCGGCGTCTGTACCAAGCGATGCGACCCTGCCGACTACCTGGTGACCGAGCACGACCGGCAGCCTAGGTGGTGGCGTACGGCCCTCGATCTCATCGAGCTCCGTATGACAAACTCCGGATGCGGAGATCTCGACAAGGATCTCCCCCTCGGCCGGTTCAGGTTCCGGCAACTCGACATATTTCAGAGGATTCCTCTCATTATCGATCGTGCAAATCGAATTCAAAACCATAGCTTTCAACGGCATTCCTCCATATACGCCCGGCGGTCACCCGCAAGCGTAATACAGATAACGGCAATCGACCAAGCGGCCACCACCACTGCCACCGCCGCCCCCCCTCACTGCTTCGAGAAATGATAACACGCAATGATCCGTGCTACAATCGCAAGGTACAAAGCGGAAGTGCGTTAGATTACAGCATCTTACCGTTCTGCAATGTAATGTACATAGAAGGTCCAGCGTTCCTGGCCTTTGCTCACCCCTAAGCCGGCACCCCTCGCCACCTTGAAGGAGGTCTGGGTTATCCTTTCGAGATCGGATGCGATTTCTCTCGCTTTCGCAGCGACATCATCATGGTAGTAGAACACGGTGGATTCCAGCGCCACCCATGAATACCGCTCAGGAAGAACCCAGTCGTCATCAAACGCATAGCCACCATCTATGAAATACTCCCTCATTGCCTCGTGCCTTTTTCTATCCACATTCAAACTGAACAGGCTCACGACGAATTTAATATTACCGATACCTTTCAGTCTTTTATCGATCTGCGTTGAACGCTGTTCGGTCGCCTGCCGTACGTTCTTGAATTCATCGATTGTAGTATCCAGTTGCCGAATCTCGGCATTTGCAGTTCTGGATAGTCTATCGATCTTTTCCCTTTCGGCGTCGGATGAAGTAGGAGCGAGCTCCTCCCGGTATGAATCGAGTGTCTGCTGCAGTCTTTCCTGTACGGCCTTTGACCGTGCCTCGGCCTGGGCTACGGTTTCCTGAAACTCCTCGTTCTGCCTCTTCAGATCCTCCAGCTGTTTCTGATATTGGGACACCTGATTTTCGAGACTCCTGCGCTCGAGAGCATTTTTACGTTTCTCAGCTTCGAGATCGAATCGAAGCTGTCTTATCTCTTCCGCCGCCAGTGCATTTCTCCGTTCCGCAAGCTCTTGATCGGCGGAGAGAAGCGGTCTGAAATACCCAATAAGCCAGGCTGCAATAAGGGCGGACCCGACGACACCTCCTATCAACGCCTGAATGAGAGGTCTCCCCCTGTACCACTTCTGTTTTATCCTCCGCTGTATCTCCTGTGTCTCGATCTCATACTTGTTTCTTTCGGCCTCGTCTCTCGCGGCCTGCGAGAGAAGCTGCTTGATCTCGGCCTGTTCCTTGTCAGGCATATCTATCCCCTCCTTTTCATAGTGATTATCAATAGGTGATTTGACGAGCCACGCATCCCGGATGCGTTATACAGTAGCAAGTCCCTGCCGGGCCACGTATAAAGAGTCCGGAATAAGTGTATCACAAGGACACGAATTCTTACAATATATTCAGAAATGATTAAGTGGCACACGGATCCACGTGAAGCTATACTTGAAAATGCAAAACGATACGCAGGGCGCAGTGAAGCCACTGCGGTTGTGAAATGCACACCAAACGGGTTGCACTTGGGTACCGATGGACTCAATGCTATGGTAGGTGTTGAATTCGTCGGCGGAACAAACTAACAGCCCAGAGGGAGCGGGTATGCACATTCTCGTGGTCGAAGACGAAACAAAGGTAGCACGGGCAGTGAAAAAGGGTCTCAAGGCCGAACACTACGATGTCACCGTTGCGGCAACCGGCGAGGAGGGCTACTTTCTCGCCACGACACAGTCCTTCGATCTCATCATTCTCGATCTTATGCTGCCGGGACGCCACGGACTGGAGATTCTGGCGGCGCTACGCGAGCAGGACATCCAGACCCCCGTTCTGGTGCTCACGGCTCGTGATGCAGTCGAGGATCGTGTGGAGGGGCTCGATACCGGCACGGATGACTATTTGGTGAAGCCGTTCGCCTTTCCCGAGCTCCTCGCCCGCATACGGGCACTCACGAGAAGGGGACGGACAGACCAGACACTTCGCCTCAAGCTCGCCGATCTGGAACTGGACTGCGTTACCCGGAAGGTTATTCGCGGTATGCAGGAGATCTCGCTCACGGCGAAGGAGCACGAGCTTCTCGAATATCTGATGCGTCATCAGGGGCACGTCGTCTCCCGGGAGATGCTCGCCCACGATGTTTGGAAGGTGAGTGACCGCGCCACACCACTCGATAATGTCATCGACGTTCACATCACACGGCTGCGTAGAAAGATGGACGAGCCCTTCGAGAGAAAACTGCTCAAGACGATCCGCGGTGTTGGGTTCTCCTTAACCGAGGAGGAGGAATGAATGCGAGGAACGTGAGCATCCGCCTCCGTCTCACGATCTGGTATGCAGCCGCAATGCTGGTCATCCTCGGTATCGCATTCGTCGGCATCTATCTCCACATGCGCAGCAAACTGGAGTCAATGGCGCTCGGCAATCTCGACGACGGCTATACCACCGTCGAGGCAGTTCTCAAGAACAGTGGCGGTGATATCTTCGACGTCTATCACCTCGGGCACGGCTCCATGTTCCGCGTGCAGCAGAAAGGAAAGATCCTTTACGTTACGAACACCTGGACGGATGCCGGTCTGGAAGATGCAGCGGAGGGTGCACCGCCACAGACGTACCATCCGTGGCAGGCTCCTGGCGGCAGGCACTTCATGGTGAGGGTTGGTATGGTCCCCGAGTTTGATTTCGATCTCTCCTACGCAAACGATGTCACCTCGACCAGGGAAAGCATCAGGAACCTGGGTGCCATCCTTCTCGCTGCGATCCCGGCAGCCATCATACTGGCCCTCGCCGGGGGGCATTTCCTCGCCGGTCGGGCCCTCTAGCCGATCAAGGAGGTCACACGCAAAGCCAGGGAGATCAGGGCCGATCGGCTCTCGGAGCGTCTGCCGGTTCCGAATCCCAACGATGAGATCGGCCGGCTGACGACCGTATTCAACGACACGCTGGCCCGGCTGGAGGACTCCTTCGAGCGGCTCCGCCGCTTTACGGCCGATGCCTCCCACGAGCTCAGAACTCCCCTGACATCGATACGGAGCGTCGGCGAGGTCGCCCTGCAGGGTCCCTTCGACCGGGATGCAGGTCGCGAAGCGATCGGAAGCATGCTCGAGGAGGTCGAACGTCTCACCCGCCTCGTGGACAACCTGCTCACGCTGGCCCGCGGCGACAGCGGGAAGGCTCAGATCGTTCCCCGTTCGATGAACATGAGCTCTCTCGTAGGGACCGTAATCGACGACCTCCGTATTCTGGCGGAGGAGAAGGGTCAGGAACTGACATTGAAGAGACCACCGGTGCTTAACGTTATGGCCGATGAGGATACGATCAGGCTTGCCGTAAGCAATGTCCTGCACAACTCGATCACATACGCACAGGAAGGCGGACATATCGAGGTGCGGCTCGAAACGATCGACGACGGGTCTGCTGTAATCGATATCATCGACGACGGACCGGGGATAGCGCCTGATCAACGGGAGAAGGTATTCGAACGCTTCTACCGGATCGACAAGGCCCGCTCACGGGAAGCAGGCGGTGCGGGACTTGGACTCGCCATAGCCCGCTGGGCCGTAGAGGCCAACAACGGCCGCATCGAGTTCATCGATATGGAAGGCTCCGGCAGCCGGTGCCGGATCACACTCGGGAGGGGATCATAGACGATCCGAGCCTATTTCCCACCATCCCGTTTGGGGGAGCGCGATCTCATCCTCGGTATAAAGCGAGGTACCCTGGAGCAGTAGTCTTCATACTCCTTCCCGAAACGCTTCCTCAGCTCCCGCTCCTCCAGCAGAACGACGAGATATACGAAAACGACGTAGCCCAGCACGACAACATAAGATGCCAGATAGTTACTGAATAAGGCTGCTGCCAAGAGGCCCAGGCCGACCTCGACGTAGCGCGGATGCCGGATGACCGAGTAGATCCCATCGGTCACGAGCTCATTTCGATCACGCCGTCCCGAAATCTCGGGAATTCCGAGAACGGTCCCCGGCCGGAGGACCTTCCTCCATCCCGTACGAATTATCATGGCACCACATAGCAGCACGGCGGCCAGGACGGACAGGGGGACATTGAATCCGAAATCGACCGTAAGAAACAGGTTGCGCGTCGACCAGAGCGCCATTATACCGATGGCTATGAAGCCGATGATCACCACATATGTACCCCAGAGTCCGACCCGTCGCCACATCTCGATGAAGGGATGGACCAAGAACCACGAGAACAGGATAGGCATGGTCGCGACCACCATCCCAAGGGCTACGTAATACCTTGCAGTATCCATATCCGAATCCTCGGCAGCTGCCTCATTTCCTGCCGACCAATAGGAATGAATACTCGGTCAGGGGAGACATCCTCGAGATCGCAAATCCGACATTCCTGACATTCTTCTCGAGAGCCGAAACGGTCATAATCGTTCTCTGTGCATCGTCTACTAATTCTTTTACGGCAAAGAGGGCCCCGAAGAGTGGTCTGGTTCCTTCAGGATCCGCATAGTAGCCCCGGATGAGGAGAAGCCCTTCCGGACGCAGGCAATTCCAGGCGTTCTCCAAGACACGCAGCGCCGACGTCTCCTCGTAGATGACATCCGATAGAAGGACAACACCTATACCCTCACCATATGAATCCTCCACCAGATCGGTTTCACGCAACGTGATTCGATCTTTTACGGCGCAGTCCGCGATCATCTCCCTCGTGACTGCGAGCACTTCACCTCTATCCAAAATGGTTGAATGCAGATCAGGATATTTACGGCAGAGCGTGATTGAATACAGCCCGGATCCGCCTCCAGCATCGACCATCTCCCTCCTGCCCGAAAGATCGACAGCATCCCTCAATGCCGCCGCCTCGCCCAACCTGCCGATGTTATCCATGGCCCTGATGAACGTTCCATAATCTGTTTGCAGGTATGCTTTGACGAGGCCCGCCTCGTGTGTGCCCCTGATTATTTCAGGCATATCGTACCATCGAGCCGATTCATCGTTCAGCAGGTCAAGGAAATCCCCGACATATGACTCCCGCCCTTCGACGAAATAGATCCTGCTGAAATCCGAATTTGTATAGTTATTGCCTTGCGAATTCATGAGCCCCAAGGCTACACACGCATCTAGGAGCGGTCTCAGAAAGCGGGGATTCGCCCGGCATTGCCCGGAAATCTCTTCTGCGGGCATTTCCCCATCGGAAAGAATCGTAAACAGCTTCAGTCGAATGGCGGCAAAGACAACACCGATCGTCCACGGTGCCATAAGATAATCGGATATCGTTCTCTCCATACCCGAATCTCTCCTCCCGGTGAGAACCGTGCCTTCTCAGGCCACGGCGGGAATAACCTTTGAAACCGAATCGATGGGAATGTAGCTATGCTTTGTTTCTATTTAAAAGATATCCAAATCGCCGCCCGAGACCACCGCTCCGTCATACTCTTCCCGAATTTCCTTCAGCAGCTCCTCCTCTGAAGCCCCCCAGAACAATTGATGGTAGAGAATAAGCAACCTGGGATTAACGATCCTCGCTGTCTTCGCCAATTCCTTCGTCGACGTATGAAAGCTCGAATGATACCTCTTCCATTCCGGAGAACGTTCCTCGAACCGCGACTGGCAATAGACCTCATGAATGAGAACGTCACACCCCTTTGCCGCCTCGATCAACGTGTCACACGGCGCCGTATCCCCCGAGATTACAATAACTCTATCGGATGTATAGAACTTGAACCCGTATGCACGATGCCATGATCCGTGCCGCACGGGAAACGCCTCTACGGTGACATTCGAATCTTCGTAAATCACACCCGGAACAATCTCGTGCACATTCACCTTATAGCCTTCCGTATTCGCAGGTTCGAGGCCGAAGAGCCGCATGTATATATCTTCCTGATATGCTGCAAGGATACGATCCGTCATCCATTTGATCCCCTCGGGACCGTAGACCTCCAGGGGCGTGTTGCGCCCGAGGACCCACGGAGTGAATATCAAATCGGGGTATCCCGCCGTATGATCGGAATGCAGATGCGTCACAAAGACCCGCCTGATATTCGACACTCGAAGCGCCTCTATCCCTTTCCGCCGTGCGGCGGCGGCTCTTCGCACCACTCCGGGCCCGAAATCCACAAGATAGGGAACATCATTGACGATTATGGCTACGGCAGGGCCGGAATGATCAGGATCGGCCACGGGCGTCCCCGTTCCCAAGAGTACTATCTTCGAAACGGCGGATTCCCCGCTGGATTCAGCGAAGACCGTATGCGTTCCAGCACCAAACGCCTGCGTAAGCGTCCCCACAACGAGAACCCAAATATATACCTGTTGCTTATTCAATCGTTTCTCCTAAAAGGTAAATCCGACATCACACCTTTCAGATATCCATCCCGGTGCGTGTTGCCTCTATGTATCCGGTTCGAAACGAATATACTCTGCGGGTACCGCCCGTGTCAGCCATGTATCCCTCGAGATCTGAAACAGCTCGTGCCCATCTGCGTGCAGACGCCCGGCATCGATCTCGAGGACGACCGCCCGTCCGTGCCTTCCCCCGACACTCGAGGCCGATTCCGCATCGGACGAGAGATGCACGAACTGGCGCCTCCCGGGACCGAGCCCGTGCTTTGCTATCGATCCGAGGTACTTTCGGGCAGTTCCATGGTATAGGATCTTCGGGGGCTCCGCAGGCTCTACCCCGAGATCGACCGGAACGGAATGGCCGTACAATGCCCTGATGCGCTCGAGATCCGCACTGATCTGGTATCTCCCCTTCGCATCCGTCTCGGTGATCTCGTAGATCTCCTCACGTGTCAGATTGACCCCACGGTCTCGCGCGGCCTCTATGAGCTCGGAGATGTGCGCCCATCCATGAGGATCGAGGGAAAGACCGATCTTATCCGGTTCATGACGGAGCACCCAGCAGAGGAACTTGCTCTTCTTGATATATTTCTCCATGGCGATGATTCCGTATTCGAACCAATGCACCTTACACTCGTCGTATTTCAGAAGTATACACTGATTCCCATTATGACCGACAATCCATCAAACCGCCACTCGTCGTAATCCCGGATATCCCTCTGTTTGCGAACGTCGGTGCCGTACGTTGTGCGACTGTTATCGATTTCTCCATTCGTATATACCAGGGAAGCACGATACTCAGCATGGAAACTGATATTCTTTGTGGCAAACCACTCGACGCCGCCAATGCCAAGAACGCCGATGCTCCAGGACAGCAGGTAACTATACATTTTTGTATCTCCCGGCGGACCTCCGGAAACGAGTATATTTTGTGTCTTCTTCTTGGACCTTTGGATCTTGAAGAGCGGTCCAGCTCCCCAAAACAAATTGATGTTTGCATCGGGTCGTGGATAATTCATATACAGAAAATCCAGCTGTACCGTCTGTCTGCTCGCCTCAGCCGTGATCTCGCGCCTCGATGCAATCGTATCCGCAACTTCCGTGATGTCCTCCCTCGTTTCATCATCGAATTCGATATCGAGATCCAAGCCCACACGGAAGGCCGAATGTCGTGATAGGTGTCTCTTCACGGAGATGATCATACCGCCGAATTTCTTCAACACGAGATCATCCTCGATCTGAAACTGTAGCGACCAGGAACCCGGGTGGAGCGAATTCTCACGCACATTCTCCTTCCCGGATTCCCCTGCAAACACGCTCGAACACAGAAAAGAGAGAAAAACGATAAAAAATATCAATGAAACCAGCGATCGTGCACCATTCTCTGACTTCATTACAATTCCTCCTTTCTCAACAAACGTCGTCTATGGACAATTCAAAAGGTACTGCCATCTCCTCGGACCGTTTTTAATCCACTCGAAAGATTCACCCGGGGACCTCGCCCCAGAACATCGAATAGGTGAAAAATGCATAGTAGTCGGGAAGGTTCAGGATGAAGTCCGGAGAATCCGGACTGCAGAGACGCCGGAACTCCTCTCGGTCATCCGGTGCCAGTTCCGACTCCGCACCCTCCCACCGCATGGCAAACAGCGATATGAGGGCACGGCGTTTCTCCTCGCTCAATGGGGCATAAACGCTGTCTGCAAATACTTGAGCCTTTATTTCCTCCATGCCGAGCTCCCGATACCAGTCCAGCGCCCGCAGGAAGTGTCTCCGAGGATCCATCCCATGCACATACGGGGCGATCCCCGCTGCCGTGGCACTCAGTCGTGCTTCCAGCAAGGGATATCCCGGAAGCAACTGCTCCGATGACCACGCTATGATGGCCACAATGCCGGCAGGTTTTACAACCCGAATAAGTTCCTTCATCGGTGGCAGAGGATCTATGGGAGCATATCCAATGCAGCTCGCGCTCCACGCCCAGTCGAATGTATCATCTTCAAAGGGAAGATCCCTCACATCCCCCTTCTTGAAGGAGATCTGTTTCGACAGGTCGTATGTCCTCACATTCTCCTCAGCATAGTGCAGAAACTCGGGAGACGAATCGAGTCCTATGACATGCCCGGCGGAGCCCACTGTCTCTGCCAGTTGCATTGCCTGGAGGCCGATTCCACAACCCGCATCAAGCCCCCGGCTCCCCGCGGGGAGATGCAGCGCACGGATGGCAGAAGAATGGATCTGCTCCTGAAGAGGACTTGCTGCCAACAGCCTTTGCAGGTACGATTCCGTTTCAGCCATCTTCTATTCCCTTTCGATTCAATGTTCTGATATGTCGGGACCTGCCGGATGCCTTATCTGTCTCTACGTTTCCGACCGGGTACCTTCGAGAATGGAAACGGTTCCCTTTGTGTGAACAACCCTCGATAAATCGTATCCCGACGATTCGAGCAGCGATCGGTACTCCGATTCCGTTCGCTCCATGCCGCCCGTAATGACGAACATCTCCAGATCAAGCAGCTTCGCAATCGATGGTTCATTCCCGGGCGGAATGATCGATTCGACGACAAGGAGTATGTCACCCGGCTTCTGTGCACGGGCACATGTACGAAGAATTATTCCGCACCGTTTATCATCCCAGTCATGGAGCACATTTGACAGGATAACCGCATCCCCACCCCGTGGTATGCTCTCGAAGAAATTGCACTCCAGTGCCGTGCACCGGTCTTCCAACTCCCTCGTGCGAATCAGTTCACCGGCCTCATCGATTACCGGGGATATATCGGCCACTATTCCCTTCATATTCGGATTGGCCGCCAGGATCTCGGCCATGAGCGATCCGTTTCCACCGCCGACATCCACCAAGGTTCCTAAACCTGAGAAATCGTAGGCATCGATAATCACACTATGTGAGACAGCGGCTTTTACCGCATTCGCTTCCATCAACACCCTCTCCTCCTGCGGATGTTCTTTCAGCCACTCGAATATCGGTCTCCCGTGGGCCGCTATGAAAGGGCTTTTCCCCGATCGAACACCATCGAGAAAATAGATCCAAGCCTCGTCGTTCCACTGGACGTTGAAAAGACGTGCGACAGAATTCATGGCACCGGAACGGAGGAGCTCCGCCATCGGTGTGAGTCCGAACCTCCCGTCCTCCATTTCGTGATAGATACCGACGCTCGCCAACGCCCTCATCATCCTATAGAGGGACGGTGCATGTGCACCGCACTTCCCCGCAAGCTCCTCGATGGACATGGGACCGTCGGTCAGCTGGTCGGATATTCCGAGCTCGGCAGCGGCATATATCGGCTTGCTGATCCATTTTCCAACGATGAATTTCATGAGTTGCACATCAGGAGGTGCTTGATCCGTTTTCATTTAGAGCTCCTTTACGGGGGACACAGAATGCGTCGTAATGAGTCCATTCCATCAAATCTCGTTTTTCGAGCTTCGAGCCGAGATAGCTCGTCTCACCTTCGATTCGATACACTTCGTATCCGAAATCAACCAGGAGATCATACAAACGTTCACGCTGCGAGCGATTCAACCGCTTGTAGAACTCTACCTTGATGAATGGCTTATGCGTCGAGATCAGGTCCTTCAGCGAAACGAGTACCGCATGGTCATACCCTTCCGTATCGATCTTCAAGAACCGGATACGCGGGGAAAGATCCTTGTGATTGCCGTTGATATACGATTGCAGATTCTCTCCCCGGACCTTGAGCTTGAACGCATGCCCATGACGCCACTTGCTTATACCTTCGTGTAACCCTCCATTGCAGTATCCGGGATCCGAGTATTCGAACTCGTACTCACCCGACTCGGGCGTCGCCGCGAACATCAGAGGGATGATGGTGTACTTATCAGCATTGAGTTCCGAATTCTTCTTGAGAACCGGAAAGACATATGGATTCGGTTCCAAGGCCAGCACACACCCCTCCCTTCCGGCAGCGAGAGCGATTGGAATCGTCGAATCACCGGTGTGGGCGCCAATGTCGATTGCGACATCACCCGGCTTGATGAAATTCCGCAGCTCGTCAATGACTTCCTGGCGTATGATCTTTTCTGTCTCACGAGGATGCAGCCACTGCGCATACCTCACCTGACCATCCTTGGGTAACTCGAACGTCCTGATTTCGTAAGGATAGGTCCTTGCTTTCGGCCGTAGCCCGAATACGTATAATAGCTCACGTAGTTTCATGTTCGCTCATACTCTGTATGATCGCCCCAAGGTCAGCATATAATCAGCATATAAAAGGACAGTTCTCTCATGCAGCAACATCAATACAATATACTGTTATTTATTGCAGTGTTTCAAATCTCAGGATGGCGCTTTGCGTTGGAATAGTATGAGTAATCTTTCTTATAAAAATGAATGCGTCATATGCATTAGCCGGTACGAATTCTGCAACACCCCCCTCACCCCTCATCTTTTGTTTCCTATTGAGCCACTCGTATACCGGCCCGTCCTTCGGCGCGGAACGAAGATCGATCATAAAAATCGAATGGCCCACACGTGAGAAGTAAGCGTCGATCATATCAGTCTGCGTTGGGGGAAGCGGCTCCCGGTAATCACTCTCATAGAATGAAAATCCGATGGTAACAACATCTTCCCCGATCTCATTGCTCAGGTAATGAGCCATAGGCACCATCCCTTTGGTAGGTGGCCTGTTTGGTATGTTCAAATCGAGTGAATCCCTGGCAACGTGAAAGTTGTGGGCCCATACGATAAGCCGCCTGTCAGTGTTATGGTTCAATATCCATTTGATATTATCCACCATGGCTTTTTCTCTTACGTCTCCCGCTTCCTGGAATGTTGCCCGTACTCCCTTCGTAAACAACTCATGCGCTTGCCTGACGGTCACGAGCTGCTGGTTAATCCATTCGAATCGTTGTTGTGAAGAATTCTTGATATATTCCGCCCGTTTATTCTGAAACCTCGACAGCATCCCATCATACAAATTCGTCAGGCTATCCACATCTCGAGGAGGGATGGAGTAGTACTTCTGCATGATTTGTCCCCAGAATCGCGCCCGAAACAGATCGAGGCCGGCGCGTTCTCCATTCATGGTGACAAAATATTCCTTATCGACCTGCTCCAAATAAGAGAGTGTACTTTGCAACGCCGGTAATGGATTGGTGATATCGATTCCATAGAACTTGATCTTTCTGCCGGTATTAGGATCGCCGTTGTAATCTCTCATCCATTCAACGAGCGCAACTATCTCTTCTGTATTCCAGATATACCAGGCCCCCATCTTATTGAGCGCATCCTCCGGATCACCATCTCCCTTCAATATGAAGTCGTTAATGACATCAGAGTCGGGAAAACTCTCCTCGAGCGCCAAAAGCGAGAATCCCATCTCTTCTACAAGAAACCGAATGATACGGTGTTTCAAGACATACTGCTCATGCGCATCATGCCGGCTATCACCGAGGCATACCACCCGGGCATTACCGACGATATCGATAAGAGGTGATAGATCTTCATTGCTGCTGTTTGGATCAATCGTCTTGATGGGACGTGCATGCTCCTTCATCCACGTCAGAACGGACCCGGTCCCGTTTTCAACCTCTTTTTGTGTGCAGCCAGATACAATTATCGCGATGAGGATAAACGAGAAGAACGTAGAAATGGTGAGATTAGAAAATTTCATTTATCTTTTTATGCATTATGAGCCTTACGGGGCTTGTATAGCACCGGTAGCTCACAAAGTACCGGGACCCTATTCAGCCCATGCGGGCATCGACTTCATATAGCATTCAGCTCTGGTTCGGGCCCTCTCATCGTCGAGATCCGGTGACCAGCTTTTCAACCAGGCCATGACACCATTCAGAATCTCTTCCCTTGGTTTGAGATTGCCCGATTCATCCGTACAGTATTTACAGTAATTCTCAGCCGGTCCCTGAAAATCGGGCATATTCAATGGTGCCGCGCATGAATGACAGAATTTATCCATTTCCCTTCTCCTTTAAGAGGTTAGACACCCGACAGAATCGACCTTACTATGGCATTGACATCCGTGCAAGGATAATATCCCTTTTGCTGCAATGCTTCCGGTATGCAATTACTCACAGTGGCGAATCCCACTCGTCTACTTGAAATCTTCCCTTGAAGGATAAAAGATATCGATGACCCTACAGCGTGTAACCGACCGCCCCGAATGCGCCGCATTCGGGGGTATGGTCACTACGGAATCCTTTTCGAGGCGGGTTGTCTCGCCCTCGACCGTCAAATCCAACGTACCTTCAATGACATTTACTATCTGTTCATGCTCGTGCGAATGATCCAAAACCTCAACATCCGGATCGAAATCCCAATAGGCAACAGTCATATGATCGGAATGTACGAATCGACCGGTCAACCCGGAGACAACCTCTTTTCCTTCGATATCATGCAAGTTAATGATAGATTTTTTCATATCCCACTTCTCCTTAGGTTCACAGTACTAGTCGGCCCAACAATTTAAACCATTATCGGCCAGATTTGTCATTGACTCGCGTATAAATATAAGATACACTATCTTTGCGGTTTGCAGCATATTAATACAAACCAAAAGCTCAACTCCATGGGTTTTGCTCATCTCTTGATACAAAAGGAGGTGGAAGAGATGAAAGCAATTACATACAAAGCCCTTATGGCGTCGTTTATCTGTATAACGGCGCTCGCACTCATCCTTCAGGCGGCCGAGGCGGCCGATCATATCTGGCCCATGTACCGTCACGATATCGAACACACGGGCAGAAGCCCCTACATCGGAGCACAGAATTCCAGCTTGAGATGGAGATGCGAGTTAGGAGACGGCGTATATTCCTCTTCACCCGCAATAGCGGAGGATGGAACTATCTATATCGGTGCCAATGACGGTAACCTGTATGCAGTTCATCCCGACGGTACTATATATTGGACGTACCCGATCGGAGGTGCTGTATATTCTTCCCCTGCCATCGATTCGGGCGGCACTATTTACGTAGGACTATGGCGTGACAACATGGACCATGGTAAGGGCGCCGTTTATGCTATAAATCCTAATGGCACACTGAAATGGCGATATCCGCCGACAGGGTATATACTGGATATTGAATCCTCCCCGGTGATAGATCCCGTATCCGGTGTAATCTATGTAGGGGGAGCCCGTCAGATTCCCTGGGGCGGCAGGTTCTATGCAATCAATCCCGACGGAACATACAAGTGTTCATTTAATCCTGGTGATGATGGTTGGATGCCTGCCTCTCCGGCTATACGGGGTGACGGAAAGATAATTATTGGGGATTACAACAATCCAGACGGAATCATGTGGGCTATCAATCCCGAGAACTGCTCCGTACATGATCAGGTAACTGTAGGATATGATATAAAATCTTCTGCTGCCATAGATGCGGCCAGGCAAAGGATATATTTTGGTAACAGTCAAGACACCGGCAATAAGCTCTGGGCTTACAATTTCGATCTCAATTTCGAATGGAGTTTCACTACAGGCGATCATATAGTAGGTTGTCCGGCGATTGGCGCTGATGGGACGATATATGTCGGCTCTTACGATAACAATCTGTATGCAGTGAATCCCGATGGATCGGAGAAATGGCGTTACACAACGGGTGGGGATATATATTCTTCACCTGCAATTGGAGCGGACGGCACAATCTATGTTGGATCAAAAAATCACAGGCTCTATGCAATCGATTCCTCAGGCGCACTCAAATGGTCTTACAAAACCGATGGGGCTATTTATTCTTCACCCGCTATCGGGCCGAATGGAGGAACTTACGTTGGTTCAATGGACGGGCATCTGTATTGCTTGGGCACCTACTGCAACGTAAATCCAACCTATTTTGACTTTAACGGAGTGTGTGTTGGTTGCTATCTTGATACGACTTTCACCATTACAAACTATCATACCGATACACTCATTGGGAGTGTAACGGAGTCGTGTATCCATTATAGTATAGAATCAGGTGGAGGACCCTATAGCCTGGCCCTTGGCGAATCATTGGTTGTAACGGTACGTTTTGAACCCGTTTCTCCTGGAACACACGATTGCACAATAGAGACAGGGCATTCCGCCTGCAGTGACGTTACCTGCACAGGAGGGCATTTTACCTGTCCTTTATCAGTCACCAATGATGCTGGTAGCGCGAGTTTTGTTTATTTCACTGTTTCTGGAAGCGGCGGATCCCTACGCAATTGCACTGTGACAAACAATCCTCCCGGTTGCCCTTATCCCACAAAAACTGTTTCAGGCAATATGATTTACATAGACTGGAGAGATATATGCTGCTTCGATCCTACAGAAACCCTAGAACTCATAGTTCAAAATGACTATCCCTGTGAGCAGCTTTCAATCTCTTATGTATGGTATAAGTTTACAGCAGTAGAGCTATCCTCATTCACCGCCACAGGCTTTGATGATCACATTCAGGTAGATTGGAAAACCGCCACCGAGATCGGTAGCGCCGGCTTCAACATCTACCGAAGCCTGGATAGGGAGACCCCGCAATCCCTACTCAATGAGGAGTTGATACGTACCCGAGGAGACGAGCTTCAGGGAGCATCCTATTCCTTCATCGACGATGACGTAGCCGGCAGCGTCACCTATTACTACTGGCTGGAGGACGTAAGCCTCGACGGAAGAAGCACCTTGCATGGACCGATCCCGGCAACGACCGGCCAGAAGGAAGAACCGATCCCCAATGCCTTTAGCCTCGATAATTACCCCAATCCATTCAACGCAACAACAGTGATCACCTACGGACTGCCTGTGGATTGTGACGTTACCCTGACCATCTACAACCTCATGGGCCAGAAGGTGAAGACACTCGTGAATGAGCACCAGGGATCCGGCTACAAGTCGGTGAATTGGGATGGCAGGAATGAGGAAGGCATAGAGGTATCCAGTGGTATCTACTTCTACAGGCTGCGGGCGGGGAGTCACACGGAGATCAAAAAGATGATCCTGCTCAAATAAAGGAGTGCGACAACCGAATATATATTAAGTTTAATATATCTATAGTCTAAAATGAAATAGCACGCCGACCTCGGGTGCATAATCAGTCGCCTTCGATGTAACACCGAATGCATTGTTGATTCTGACAAATGCATTCGGAATGATATGGAATTGCAGATCGGTGATCAACTCGATCTCATCCTGCGATCCCTCTACACCGACATAAAACCGGAACCATCTCGATAAGCGTTTCAGATATTCGACTGCATATTCACCCAATTCCATCTTATTCTCTTCGGCGGTATATTCAACAGCCAGGCGCAGGGTCCATGTTCCCCACGAAAAACCCTTGGTTACACCCGAACCCAATTTCAATTCCCAATCCTTCGTACCTATCAGCAATTTTTCCTTTTGAAACGGGAAAACCGTCTCGAAGTAGCTGAATATCTCGGGACGGCCCGTGGTTTCCTGTGACCAGCGCCACCGGATCTGGGATTCCACATCCCCCAGGCCGGATTCCTCTATTACTTCCGGCATATCTGTCGGATCATCCTTTGATCTATATTGTTTTGCAGTTATGACCGCAGCTTCGAATTCAACAGCCACTCTTTCCGTTATTCCGTATCCCAAAAATATCAAACCCTCATGGGCTCTGTAACGGCCCCGAAAGTCTTCGTCCAGGCCATACCCGAATTCAATCGGGGCGTACTCTGCATCCTGATCGTAGTAATATTCATAATAGGGATAGATTATAAATTCTCCCTTTTCGATGTATGTGCCGAACATCGACAAAGGAACTCCCCGTCCCCTGTCTTTCAGATAGTAGGGAAGGTCATCTTGAGCGAATGCGAAGGATATACTCAAAAGAAGTATCCCTGTGGAAACCACGATGTAAAGCAGCCTCTTCATTTCAATTTCCTCCTCCTCAAATGCATCAAGATTTATTCATGAGTTTCGTTTCATTTAATACGCATCTGGAATCAGTACATCGATGATCCCTATGACCAATGCCGTTACACTTTCGGACACTATACTAAACGGTCCCGGCAGTTCCGTGTTGCCAATCGCTTTTGGCGGCTTAGGAGCAAGCTTCGCGAGAAATACTCTCAGCTGCTGGTGTACCCGCATCTGATTAGCTTCTGATCGAGCAATTAAAAGTGTCCTTCCGAACTCCGCACCTAACCGATTCGATCCAAGATCTTCCCTGGAAAAACATGAATTCAACTTCAATTTCAATCCTTCGTCTACACACTGCCCAATCTCGTTGGCCACACCGAGCAGCAATGCTTCACCTCTGCTCCCGCCGATTGGGATTTTTGATTTTCGTGAGAGTGAGCCACCGTAAGCCTCGCTGGCCGCAGCAAAGAAGTGACGGAAGTCGATAACACGAGGATCTTGCCCGATGAGCAGATAACGTGCACCATTAGCGGTCATTGTGAAGTTCGAAACAGCTTTTAAAAGCGATTTGGGATCACGAAAAGTCAGTTCCAGCTTTTGAAGATGATTGGCGAAGTCAGCGACGGTCCCAAGTTGTGATTTGAACTTTTTCAGATTTGCTACTGGAACCTTTGCAGGCTCAAGGAGAGCATTCCAGGTTTTCGGGCCGACAATCCCGTCTGTATCCAAGCCAGCAAACACCTGGAAATCAAGAACCGCCTTCTCGGTCTTCGGTCCGAAGAGTCCATCCACTTTAATTCTCGGCTGTGGATTAAGATGAGTGTTGAGTGCAATTTGAAGAAAACGAACAAGCCGTCCTCTGGATCCTCTCCGCAGGATGTTCACACTTATTCCCTCCGGCAATCTAACGTCATTGAATCATATCGGGACTAGGAAGTTTTCGAAGCATCTCGTTGAAAATATGGCTGGTTGAGCCATTATTCACCGGGACCAGGCTGCTCAGGGCATGTTGCCTGTTGGATCTGTCCACTCGACAACAGCTTCTTCGTGACAAGAATAGACTGCGGTTGACCGATGTATACGGCCGGCTCACCGTCTTCCTTTTTGTAGTTAACAGTCCACATGTGATACATTCCATCGCATAACCCTAAGTTTTCCGAGCCGGGTATCTCTATCCCCACCGGGATTGACTGCCCGCCGGTAGGAGGTTGGAAGGTTTGGTTGTATACCCTCTCGATCGTTTCCTCGGTCGATCTGGCCCCGGCCTGCCAGTAGGTAAGAAGGACTGAAACGAGTTCACCAGGCCGCCTGAAGGTGACCACGAGATGCACCTTCTTTTTTCCAGCTATGTCCGGGGCAAACGGGCTTGTATATGATGATCCATCAGTTCTATACCTGGTTATCAGCGTCTCGGTAGGTCCATATTCTATCTTGATTGTTGGGCGAGACACCCGGCCCCCGTCACACGACGAAATTATTGTCACCGATAAAAGACAAAACACAAAAAGGGATTTCTTTTTCATTATAGTATCACTCCCCCCTCCATACGTCTCGCCGTGGATGGGAAGTATCCGTTTATTTCCGGCTCTCAGGCATAATGAGAGAGGGCGCCACCACCCATGCAACCGACCAGTGCCCCTGCTCCCCAACGAGGCATACAACCCCGGCGTTTTGAAACCTCACAACCTCGGTATCTTGTTCTCCGGTAACCAGATAGCTTGTGAGCTTGCTCAGGAACGGCAGGTGTCCGACGATCATCAAAGGATCCTGCAGCCCATCGAGCATATCAACGGCAGGAAGAATATCATCATTCGGCTTCAATCCCGGTGTGGATAGTACGCCATGTGGAGGTGACAGGTGATTGCCGAAAATCTCTGCGGTTTGCTCGGCCCGCTTCTTGCCACTATGCCTGATCTCTGCTGCACTCTCCCCGGCTTTCCGCATCCATGCGGCCATTGTATTGGCATTCCTGAGCCCCATCCCATTCAATGGGCGGGTTGGATCCTCCGATTTGCTTTTTGCCTCGCCGTGTCTCACCAGGTACAGTTTCATTGTTACCATCCTGATAGCGTCATCGAATCAAGCATCCCGTTTGCGGGGCGGTTTTGATCCACACTGGCGAGCCGCCGGGAACTTCAGTATGCGATCTCGAAGTCAGAGTACTCATTATTATACTCCAGCACATCAACCTTTACGTCCTGAACATTGGCCATGGGAGGGCCCTTCTTGGCCCACTCGACCAGCTCATCCACCTTGGCGTCCTCACCTTCGGCAACGAACTCGACATTACCATTGGCAAGATTCCTTACGTAGCCGTGGAGACCCAGCTCCCTTGCCTTGTCTCGAGTGGTTGCCCTGAACCAGACCCCCTGCACGAGGCCCGAAACCTTCGCCCGTACTTTCTTCATTTCACTCTACCTTAGCTTTACTCTTCTCTCATTCCCCGAAAACACTTTTCATAACTTCAAGAGCAAACCTCGACGATACCGTTGCCGGCCCACCCCCCATCTCTATTCCAACCTCTACCGCCTCCAGGATGTCTTCCTTGGTTGCACCTGATTTAGCTGCCTGCTCGATATGCCATTGCATACACGACTCACAGTTGATCGTTACCGAAATACCAACGGCTATCAATTCCTTCGTCTTCTTGGGTAACGCTCCATCCGAATAGGTCAACCGCTCCATTTCGAGAAACGCCCGGTACACCTTGGAATCGAGCTTCATGAGCTCAGAATGCGCCTCTTTCCTTCTCCTGGCAATTTGCTTTAGCTTATCCATATTGATACCTCGGTTAATGTTCGGATCTCCGGTACCAGCTCAACCATTCTTTTTTTGTCTTAAATCCCTTACGGGCCAGCTGCTCGAGTTTTTCCATAGCTCTGGATTGTTCGGTTTCTGTTCCATAATACAAAATAGAAGTCAACAGGCGTGCTTTAATTCTATCTCTATTATCACTGATAAATTCCTTCCAGTAGTCAATTGCGTTTGAATCGTCTTGCTTGAAGAACGTTTCATCATATGGCGGATGACCCGTTAAATTAGCCATGATTTTCATAATTTCAGGAGCCGGCACCTTTGCCCTTTCAAACGTTCTAAACAAATTCTCAAATAGGGCCATATTATCGACGATCTCTATTGTGTTTACTATGTGTAGCCTTTTTTCGATGTAATCTATTACATTTTCCGTTCTGGGAATCATCTCTCCTGTAATTCTATACCATAACCAAATTAGTGGAGTTGAATGTGTATTTGGATATTGTTTTGCGTAGTCTATTGCGTTTTGTACCAAATTGACCGACGGTATATTTTTTACAACGATATCATCGAAGTATGCTTCATTATAAAATATCCATGCATCCACCATATCACTTGAAAAAGCTAATTCGAACTCATCAATAACTTCTAATGGCAACAAGAAATCCTTTTGTTTCCTTGTATAAGCAATCCTGAATCGGTTCTCGGATAAGAGCGAACGGTAAATAGAGTACGTCTTAATCCCTCTTTCTATCAATTGCTCCGCTAATCTGGGAATATTATTCTTGGGATCTCTCTTTTTCATAACGTGGTTTCCGCCGAATATTCCGAGAAACTTGTGATCCGGGAGCTGCCGGATCATTTCTTCTATCTTTAGAGCGGCGTAAATATCACGTTCCGTCCTGAAATATTCGTCCCTCACCTCTCTGCTAACCAATGTTGATATGTACTTCTCAATACACGCAACTTTGAAATCCAGCAGTTCCGCTTTCTTCTTCCCATTATTCAGTTCCTCTATTCGTTCAAACAATAACTTCAGATCATGATAAAACTCTAAATCCGCAGCCGATACATTTAATAAAAATTGCGGGTCGAATGCTAACCGGGATACATCACCGTCATGAAAATACAAGTTCAATTTATCTCCAAAATATTGTGAGCCTTCCAGGATCAATACAATATTTCTTGGAGATTCCTTTCCGCTGTCAGCCAGTTCCAGCCAATACTCCAAAAATTGTATGACCATCTGGTAATAAATATGTTGGTGGTGCCTGTGTTCACCCAAGAGTACGATTTGGCAGGAATCAACCTTGTTTAGAATGAAAGCGTCGATATCATCAATTTTATGGGAATTAATAGCAATCTGTAATTTCTTATCGGCATCATTGCTGGTATCTCTTGATGAGCAGGAGAAAAAAACGAATACAATGACCAGTCCGGCAAGAATAGATATCCTCATGATGCGTATCCTTAACTACACGGCAGCCAATCCCATCCGGTCCACTCGCCGGGCGAGCTGCGGATTGAACCTTTGCCTCTAGAACTCTCAGATCCTCTTGAGCACTCCCCCAACGATGGCAAACACCAGGGCAAGATTCATCGATACGATGTAGGAGTAAAACCACGGTCCTGGCTTTCCGTTCTCCCCCACGGTAATTTTATGGTATTGATATATGTACTTAAGGACCAAGACCCTGAAGAACAGCAGATTGATGTCTATACCACGATTGGATAAAAATGAGGCGATAACAATAGAGGATACGATACCCCACACAACACTCAGGATAGCTAATGCAAAGAATACATCGCTCATCATATACCCACTTTGTAAAAGTCCGCCTTACCTACTCCCATCCAATATTCCTTGTATATTCGATCTTAGGTGCTTGTTGCGTTGCGTTATTACTTAGACTACCTCACAATCTCCACATTTCCAATTACTTTTTAACCAGAGGATTATCGTCATTATAGAAGCCTTGTGGTCCCGCAAATAATTACTATAAAAATATATTTTTATTTTTGGGTCAGCCACCTCACTACTGCTAATAACAGAGGCCACTCTGAGCCTTCATCCTCCAAATCATTGAATCTATCTGAGCCGTCCCTATCACTATCTACCTCTATTTCGGGATGGGGACCGCTTAAAAACACCCTGCCTTTTCCATATTCAAACGCTACCATTGCTGGATTTCCTGAAATCTCGTATGTGGCAACAACAGCTACTTTTGCGTTTTCGTTTACTCGAAAGTATGGACTACTTGGGTAGTAGACAATCTTTAGCCGCTTCGGCATTGAGCTAGTGATAGGGTGCATTTCGTTAGGCACATTCAACCAGGTCATAAGAGGCCAAACACCCTGAGGAGATATTTCTTCTTGCCCGCAATAAGCTACACCGGGAAATAGATCGAGGTATAACTCCTTTCCCGCCAAATGAACACCCCAGAAATCGCAAGACTCACAGGCATATAATGCTCCAAGGCATATTCCAATGTATCCGCCACCGCTCTTGATAAATTCCTGTATCTTCGATTTACCCTCGAGACCTAGTTCACCCCAAGGATCCGGATTGCTCTCCCCTCCGGGACATGCAAGTATATCGTAACTATTGATGAATCCTCTCTTGATACCATCTGCATTAATGACTTCAACGTGGCATCCCATCCATTGCAAAGCTCGCCCTATGGCTAGTGCACTATGCCCATCCATTCCGTGGCCAAAATATAGTGCCACCTTGGTACCTATTAAATCTTCATATGTCTCTGTCGAAACTTGATGCGACATGAGGCGCTGTTGCAAGGTGGGATAACATGAAATCTTTATTAGAACTGAAATTAGAATAATACCAATTAGGCAAGAGGGGATAATGATTAATCTCTTTTTCATTACAGTGCCGGATGCAGATTTACCAGAATATCTTTTGTGTTATTAGTAATAATTTAATTGCACTCAGCCGTTAGACGATCAAGTGTAGATCATCCGATTCGTCCATTCCCATTTACATCTAATCCGTGAATCTCTTCGATCTTTTTTACTAATTCACGAATCGTATCTTGTGTCCTGTGAAGTTGATCTTCCAGATAAGATACACGGTCTTGAATGGAATCAGCCTTCTTCTTCTGATGATATATGAATCCTGACTGCACGATCTCCCAAAGAAATCCCATTTTACCCCCTTCGTTAAAAGCTGAACAAACAATCAGGATGTCGCACGACGATATCACAAGGTAGGCGTGCTTCCTGATCCAATCGCATCTCCAACTTTTTTAATCTGCCACGGTAGATTAAACAAAAATAACGCGAGGGCTAGCCCAATCATTGGTAACAAAAGAAGATAGGACATTCTGCCTTTTAGAACCCGAATCAAGAAAAATCCAACAACTCCAACCGCAATGGTATTGAAAACGAATCGTACAACTGTACCTGTAAATATTGAACCGCATTGAGTACATGTATATTTTCCCCATGGTAATCCCAAGAATAGCCATGCTTTTGAGATTCGTGTACCGCAGGTCGAACACTTTATCAGCACCTTCTTGCTCCGTTTCTGATGCCTAACATCCTTCTCCTCAGCTGCAGGTTACCCTTGCGTAGGTCCTGCTACTTGTTGGGCCCGTAAAAGAAAGAATCGACAGCCGCAAGAATTAATCCGCATTTATCCGTTTCAGAATCTCATGCATTTCGTGCTGATTCGTATAAAGTTGCCACACAGCTACATGGTCCGATTCTATGACAACCCGCCATGCCGCCGGAACACGCCATTGGTTCTTTGGTTTCAGTTCTCCTTTCTGCATGATTGTTCCACTGGCCCAGCCCAGCAGAACAACGGTATCCTCACGTTCGAACCTATCGATGATCTCGATCTGAAAATCAGGCACCAAGGCAAAGTAGTTCTGCCACCCCAAGCTCATCTGATCCTTGCCCACATGCTCTGAGCCGTCGGCGTCGACAAACATGTGGTTCGAGGTCATCAGGCCCGTCATATGATTTACATCGCTAGAATTGATGGCTTCGACAAAAGCTTCGGCAACTTCCAGAGTTGTCATGGAGCTTTATCTCCTTATCAGTCTAACTCAACGAGTGCACGTACTGCATCCAATGAACCGGATCTCATTGTAGTCATACGTTCAAAGTCATCACCGCTCCAACGCCTGAGCAGTTGAATGTCCTTATGTCCCAGAAGACCACGATTCCTAAGGTGTCAAAATTACGTCATCGCCCGCCAGTCAGGTGCAGCATTTCTGTATACAGATGGAGAATTGTCCGGTAATTTCTTCCACATTCGTTGACCGATTATCACGAAAATGCCGACTGCAATCATTAAAAAATCCCATGATTCAGTATAAGGCAAGAAATCATACACTTGACTATATGAAACATGCATGAGACCTACTGCAAGTATGCTTCCTTTACTCCAATTATAAATCCATGTGATAATGAATCCCCAAAAAAATATGTTTATATAGAACGGATAAACAAAATCCAAAATATTTGTTCCATATTCTGCATAGTGAAGGGGAAGGTGCCAAGCCAACCATAGAACCCCAAGGATACTAGTTGAAATCAAAGGATTAAATCTTGATTGAAATCTCGGGAGAGCGAAACCACGCCAGCCTATCTCTTCACCGAAGATATTATGAATAATTGAATAGGCGATAAAAAACATTATCATTCCAATTAATTCAAATCCATCACCTGATTGTTCAGGTTGTGGAATCTCCCTACCTAATATTAGGTTTATTAAAATGCCTGTCACTCTCATTACAGGCAATAAAAATAGTGCAACGATATAAGCCAAAATTGGTCCCTTTGGTGTTATTAGTGTCTGAAGCAACGACTTAATTCCAGAAACTCTAGAAAATATTGACGATATTACAAATGCAGCTGGTGCAGCCGTGATTAAACATATTAATACTGAATACAAATTAATGTTATGTAGTTGTTGTCTGTTATGCCTGTACAATAACCCTATAACGATTAAACCAATAATAAAAACGTACCAGAAACGTAATGTTCTTCGTTGAATTTTCCCGGGATTGACAATAAAGGAAATAATTATCGCTGCAATAGCAGGACCAAACACACCATAAATCGTCAAAGGAACTGAAAGGTGAATAATAAGCCAGGGAGCATGATAAGCTCTACCACCTGAATAGGCAAGAGGTGCAAATATTATCCATAAAATCCAGGTAAATAAATAAGCCAATAAGAAAAAGGATATCAGCTGATGATTAACAATGTAACTCTTTATTCTATCCATATTCTCAATTTCTTATTGTACTTTATTGCATAACGATAAAGGTTACATAAATAATCACCCTAATAACCGCTGAATTTGAATTCTACTATACCTTTTGAAGATAGTCAACGCTACCACAACTACTGAAATTTCGGCGCCATAAATGGAATTACCAATCAGTGGCCATGCGCTTGAATGTGTGAGATAGAAACGTAACTCTATCGATCCCACTGGTCTCATTCTGCTTAAAAAAGAGCATCGGTTTCCGCCCTGGGTCGGCTGCGAAACAGAAAGCATATGGACCGACGGGCAGGAACTCTTCCGAAAAATCTGGCACATCTTTCAGGGTAACGAGTAATCCATCGGTTGTGGCATTAATCTCCAACCGGGCCACGTCGCCCGGCAGGGCGTACCGGCCGGCAAATGTTGTAAACTCCATGGTGGCGGGATCGAATACATCATCCTTCGACTTTTCGACAAGCGCATCGCTGAGATCCACCAGGATTGCCCGGGCCAGATCCTTGCAGGCTTGGGGGCGCCACATAGAATTCTTGGAATTGCTCAGAGCAACGATGCCGAGCCGGAGCTCGGGAATTGCGCTGACATGGGCGTGATACCCTATCAAGGAGCCATTGTGCTCGATCGCATCGTATGGCCCGATCTGTACGATCCCCCAGCCCAGGCCGTAGCAGCCATGAATACTGGGCCGGTGTATCGACTGCGGAGTCCGCATGCGGCGCAGGGTTCCTACCTCGAGGACAGAGGATGTACCTGTCTGCCTGTCCTCAAGCTGGCTGATCACGAAGCGGGCCAGGTCCTCTACCGTCGTGAAGAGACCGCCTGAGTAGAGGGCGCAACCAAGCTCGTATTCCGGAGCCTTCAAGGGAGTGACTGTTGGTCCCGTGCACATGTACCCCGTTGCCAGAAGCTTGCGTCTTTCCTCGTCGAGCATGAACCCACTATTATTCATACCGAGAGGTGCGAGTATCTCGTTCTCCACGTATTCTACGAATGGTTCGCCAGCTGCTCGTTCCAGTGCCAGCCCCAGGATCTGCATGTTCAGGTTGGAGTAATGAGCATAAATATCGGGTGGATGGACCAGTTCGAGGTCACCAAGGCTCGCTAACAGCGAATCGCAATCGACAAACCATGTCATCGGCGACGAACCTCCGGTCACTACCCATGAGAATCCGGCGAAATTGCACCAGAAATTGACCGGAGCATCCTTCGGCAGCCCTGAGGTATGGGCGGCCAGCTGACGCAGTGTCGTCGGTAATGTTCCTTCGAATGGCGATGCAGGCCGGTATTCGGGAAGATACTTCTGAACGGGATCCTCGAGACCGATCACGCCCTGCTCTACCAAGCGTGCCAGCATCATGGCGGTAAAGACCTTTGTGATCGAGGCTATCGGGTATATGGTCCTGGTTGTCGCCGCACTCTCCCGCTCGAGATCGGCATATCCGAAAGCCCGGCAAAAGATGATATCGCGATCCAGCACAACGGCCAGTGCAACGCTGATGAGCCGATCCTCGGTAACGGCGGCCATAATACGGTCCGGCAAGCCTTCGAGAACCGGTGCGAGGGTGTCGCGTTCCGCGGTGAAATCGGACACGGCACCTGCCGGCTGCATAGCGCATATCATGCCCGGCAAGACAACGCAAGTTAACGACAATACAAGAATCATCAGGACCATGTTTCCCGATTTGCCGGTTACCATGAAAGCGTACTTCATTGCGATACTCCCTACCATCCTGTTACGCATCTGGTGTGTAATCGACCTCCCCACGGGGAGGCTTATGGCCGACAATACAAAACCATCCTTTTTTCCATTCCTCATGCACCTCAACGTCCGCATACTCAGCTTCGCACAAGGTTTCGCGAAGCTCGGCGAGTGTCTGGCAGTTCATGCTACCGATCGCCGCCAATTTCCGGTTGCGGGAATCAGACTTGCCCCCAAAGTACACGCCCCCAACCAGAATCACTTTTCCCCCGTGACGCATGACGCGCCGTAATTCGGCGAGATCCTCCTTCAGGTCGGGCCAGAAATAATGGGACTCAATCGCTATGATGAGATCGAAATGCTCGTTTTCGTACGGAAGCTGAGATACATTCGCCTCACGAATAAAAATCCGGCCCTCCCGGATGAGGTGTCTGTTCGTCCTGGCTGCGATTTTTAAGGATTCTGGGGAGTAGTCGATCCCATGGAGCTCGGCACGTGGTAGAAGATTGGCTAGTTTCATTAGTGCCGCACCTCCCCCACAGCCGACGTCGAGCACGCACCGTGAGTCCCGTATCGAAACCTGTGATAGTGCCCAATCCGTCATTGGAGCATGCTCACGGTTCATGCCCCGTGCCAAGAAACGCCCGACACATCCTCTCGGCCGTCTGCACTGGCTCAGGAGCCATGCGAGAAATCCCACATCGATCCTCCTGTAGGCTTGTCAGACGCATGCCACAAAACGGAGCTTTACGTCCTCAGGTGGACATTTTGGCTTCCGCCAGGTACTTTACCGTCTGTATATGCTTCTTGTATCTGATTTCCAGGCGGACAGCGCGTCCCTCCGCATATTTTTTTGCCGCTTTGATTGTATCAATAACTTCCTCAGGTAGATCCATTCCGAGTGCGGTGGAAACAGCTCTTTCGCCGAGGACGAAGCCAACATGGAAATATTTTTTGCATGGCGTCAGGTACAGGATAGTCCTCTTCTTTTGCTTTAGTCTTTGCGACCATCCCCAATTCTGCCCAGAGAACACCCACTCCTTATCCAGCGGATGATATCTTTCAGACAACCATTTCGTGATATCCTCCCACAGGATCGAACTTCGCCCGAGTTCGTCATGCAACTGTTTCCTGCTCGGTTTCTCTTTTTTATCGTCGAACACGCTTAGAGCCATAAATCCCCTCCATCATTATTCTGTCAGTACATGAGTGAAACGGAATCAGGGCATCCGCGTGCTAACTGCATACGCTCAGCGGCTATCCACACCCCTTATCCTTAATGGTTTCCAAATCAACCGTGGTTCCTTTTTTCACGTTCGACTTCAGATAGTTCTTCCATGAAGTCTCAAGTTTATCGACATCGACGCCCAGTAATTCCGTCAGTGCCCCGTTGCTGTTATGCCATAGGCTACGCAGAGCTTCAGCACCGTACGTGTGCCGGATGAACCCAATTAAGCTTGCAGCATAAAATCCTGCGCGGATCTCACCCAGTGTCGCAAAATTATCGAATAATTCCCGGAGTGGCGGTAACTGTCCGCGTGAGAGATAATGAAATGCGATCTCGTCAACGGAGTACTCTCGGCACCACCCATCACAATAGACTGCGATTCCTTCGATCATCCAATTACTGGTGGCGTCAGGCGTCCCCCACAGCTCCATAGTAAGTACATGTGTGATCTCATGCTTTTCAAAAGAGCGCCATTCCGGGTTGAATACTACAAAAACACCACTCGCCGTCCAGTTGGCGAAACCGGAATACGTACGACCGACAATACGGTCCATCTCTTTGCGTGACTCGAGGTAGAATACGTGAAGTGTTCTTTCATAGCCGGATTCGCCAAGGCATTCCAACGCCTCATCGACAGCAGTTGTGACACTGCGAAATAGCATCGCCCGATGCTTTTCGGCGAACGAATCCAGTTGGTAGTAAATACGCACTCCTTTTGCTTCGGCTGACCTCCATGTGAACGTGGTGTCTTCAAGCGCTTTCTTAACGTAATCCACATCTTTCTTGGCCGATATCCCTGTCGTAATGACCATAGAAAGCAATATAACGATAAATGATCGATATAACGTTCTGCGATTCAAAAAACTTCCTCCTCAGCGCCGATAGATCCTTTTCGATTATTCAGCGGCTTAGTCATTCTTCTCGTTCTTTGCTTCTTCTATTACGGCCGCGTCAACCCAATAAATATCACTGTCACGGTAAAAGAACATGTACTTGCCGTCCGGGGAGACACTGGCGCAGTTCTCGGTTTTTGTCGCGTTGATTTCAGGGCCGAGTTTTCTCGCTTTACTCCACTTGTCGTTTTCACTTCTAAAACTTATATAGAGATCCGTTTTCCCCGGTCCGCCGGGTTGCCCATCAAACATGACATAGCTCTCGTCCGGGGCCACAAAAGGATGTGATGCCCCGTACACACCATTGATCTCCTTGGGTAGATATTCCGGTTCTTTGTATCTTCCTTCGACCAGGCGAGATCGGAATATCCCGTATCGCTTGTCGTACATGCCCGTGAAGTACAAGGTGCCGTCTCGAGTCCCGGTCACATACATAGCCCAACCACTGTTTATCACCTTGTCCATGAGGTTTGCCTCGCTCCACCCGTCTTTCGTTTTATCCGCATACCATATCCTATCTTTCGTGCTTCCGCTTTCAGGATCAGGGCGTTTTGAATTGAAATAGAGCCTGTTCCCGTCCGGCATGATGAATGGTTCGAACTCCATGTAGTCTTTTGCAAACGGAGCTAATTGGGGCTCAGTCCATTCGCCGTCTTCATATCTCATATACATTAGCCTGTTATCGGTACCTTCGAAATCCGGCCGTCTTGTGAAGAAGTACTCTTTCAGATCGGGCGAAAATGTCCCGGAAGCCTCCCACGCCTCTGTGGACACGACACCCGGTGCAAATACTTCCGGTTTCATCCCGGGAGGTTTCAATCCAAAATACCTGCTCTGAGAAGGTGTAGATTCTTCTTTCCCACAACAGGCCGTCCCGGCGATGAGCAATGATACCGCTCCTGCCAGCACTATCAGGCTTCGAAATCTCATCCCATTCCTTTCACTTACAAATTCTATCTGCCTTGAACAACTTAACAGATTCAGATTTGATCAGATCCGTTTGAGATGATCCAGGGTCTTTTCATCCCGTACATTCCCCGTATTCAAGGTCGATGCAGGCTCGAAAAGCATAAGATGAACCTCTTCTTCCGACACAGGCTTGTGCTCCACCCCCCTGGGAACGATAAAAAATTCCCCCTCCTCGAGGTCGACTATTGTATCACGAAGATGCATCGACATTCTTCCCTTGAGCACCAGAAACAGCTCGTCCTCCTCCTTATGGTGATGCCAAATGAATTCCCCCTTGAACTTGGAGAGCTTGACTTCCTGTCCATTCAGTTCTCCAACAATGTGGGGTTTCCAATACTCGGAAATCATATCGAGCTTTTGTTTAATGTTCACCTTTTCCATGGCTCACGTATTCTTTCTATGATTCGTTCGACCAAGGGCCTTCTACAGCGCCCCTGCAACGCGTCCGGTCTAATTCGAGTCGAACAGTAACCTGACCGTATCCCCGGTAACAACGAGTTTCCCAGGCTGCTTGCTGCTGAAGGTGAAATGATCCCCCGTGAGCTCGAGCGACTCAAATATCCTGGTGCCGGGAGCGAGCGGGGAAGCCGGTTCGCCATTCAACGAGACGGAACCGACGCCGGGATCGTAGAAAATAACCTCCTTGCGCTGCGCATCCCAATCGTTCAGCTCGAGCAGTCCGGCATCGTGTAGCTCGAGCTTCCAGTCACCGCCCCGCAGGGTGTAGACCTTGAAGTGGCTGCACAGGCAAGATCGTCCATCCCCCATGAGCCACTTCTTCGCCCTGCTGACCCGGGATCGAGAGAGATTCGAAGAGGATACGACAATTTCAAAACGCAACCCACCCTGAGCCTCGAAGATCTCGAGCTCACGGGCATAGGCTTGCTCGTACCCCTCGGCCGCCTCGGTCGTAGAGCTCAGAATCTTCCCGTAGCCGTATTTATTCTTCGCACGCTCAACAAGCTCAGCGAGTCCGCTCTCCCCCACACCGAGGTGAGTCCGGAGGAGCCCGAAGAACGTGAACTCAGGCCCCGCATCCTGGGCGAGCCCTTTCCAATCGATGCCGAAGTAGTCCAGCAAGAAACCCTGGGTGCCCGCAACGGCGTAGATCCTGTTCCTCGGTATGTCTTCGGGCCTCAGACAGCCCTCTCCCATCCTTTCCCTCAGTTCCCGAAGCAGCAACTCGGGCATCGCTGCATGCGTGAACAATCCGGCAAGCGGGCTGGTTGCGCCGTCAAGAGAGGATACGTAGTCCACGCCGGGCATGAACTCGACACACCTGAGCTCGACATACTTCGCCGTGCCCTCATTCAGCTCCTTGCCCTGCTCGTACTCACCGACGAACGGATCACACCTGTCCCAGCGGTTGTACCGAACTGCCACGAACTCCTCCACGCTCCGCCGGCACTGCTTGGGATCATTAGATACAGCTGCCTCGAGGGCATCCTGCAAGATACGCATCTCCAGCCAGGCCAACGCAGCGTTGTTCAAGTCGGAGACCGGGTATTTCTCCTCGCGGGCCCAGGGTACCTCACCGAACGCACCGCGTTGGTACTGGTGAAAGGCTTCATGAACAATGTATGCGAAGGCTTCCACCTCCGGATTTTCAATCCGCTTGGAGAAATCCTCAGGAATGCCTAACGCCACCGTTGTGATCTCACCCAGAGAAAGGTCGAACACCAGCTGCCCGACAAGCTCGCCATACGTGCCCTCATGATACAGAACGTTCGCATCCAGATCCGGCCAATCTCTGGGGCAGGTCTCAAACCCATTTACCGCGGTATCCGAGTTGAAAAGAAGTGCCCACCTCTCGGGTACGTACACGAGGAAAGACTGCTCGGCCAGCGAGTACCCAGGCCATATAGCTTCGGCCTTACGCTCGAAAAGCCGCACCACGCCTTCGCAGATCCTAAGGATTGTGTACTCATCGCGGGACAGCTCCTCCCCGGCTTCAACCGTCGGAGCAACAAGGAATGTGAGCACAACTAAAAGAACGACACCAGAGAGCAATCGAAATGTACACATTACTCTTTACCCCCTGAGAATCGAACTGTTCCTTATAATATAGGGTTTCTTCAGGTTATCTGACCTAGATCTCTTTCGTAGTGCATGGTCAAATGTAATATCCACATCATACCCAACCGAAATGTCAGATCAATCAATATGACCACAGCTTCAGTCCGATGATTCCCCAGTATCCCCAATAGATCGTCGTACCGACACAGGAGAGAGAAAGAATGAGCGCATATATTCGTTCCATCGTTTTCACGGGCTCTTGAAAGCTCCTCACCGCAAAAAACAAACTCACAAAAGAAAGGACGGCAAAGCCCAATGTCGAGAGATAGAAAAATATGTTTACGGGAGTTTTCTGACCGATATATGCCAATGATCGATTAACCTGCATCCCGACAAGAATAAATGAGAGCAAAATAATTATTACCGCCAACAAAGGAATAACGCGGATACGCAGATATTGTGTTCGTTTATTCTTCTTGGTGATGCGTTTGTAGAGCTCAATGGGGACCCACACGATAGCAACAAAAATACTGGATAACATGATAACCCAGGACAGGAAAAATAGAACCCCATGCAGCCACGCCTTGAACCACGATGTTTTCTTGTAAAAACTGCCCCCGTATATATATGCTGGTTCGTTATCTGTTGTTTTGATAAAAACCATACTGGCACGAAATTCTTCTTCGCCCCTGAAGGATTTTTCCGTAACAGGAATCAGAGATTCCCATGATCCAAAGAAAACATTTTTATAATATAAACGGTTATTTTCTGATTTCATTATTCGATAATTTAATATCAGATCGATCCAGGCTGAAAGCCGTTGAGGTGGATTGCACCATTTGTAGTACCCTGCGTATGATTGTAATGTTTCCCTGGATATTTCGGGTTCGGGAGGCGTTTGAGGCTCGTATCCCATATCCTTTACGAGATAACTTCTCAGTGTGCCCCAGATCCTGGTTATTCCAGCCTCGAAATCGATATCCCATTGATTCGTGAAAAGTGCGCAGCCGATTCCAAGATCCCGACAGTATCCATACGCTCCGCAGAAACCCATTATCGAACCGTAGTGGGTATACCATTTGAATCCTTTATAATACCCGATACCTACACCTAAACCGACACGGCTTTCCAATCCTGCTTTTGCCGCCGGATCGGTTGTTGATCTTTCCATCCTGTCTATTGTTGACTCGGCAATGATCTGTCTTTCCCCGATCCTCCCTTTATTCAACATAAACTGTAGATATCTTGCCATTTCATATGCTGAAGAATTCAGAGATCCGGCAGGTCTCGAATATGTGTGCCAGTATTGACTTGGCTGATAGCTGGCCTTGTAACCCTGGGCGAGCAATTGCTCGGTTTCCGATGTAAACCTGAACGTGGAGGTGGTCATGCCAAGCGGATCCAAAATTTCACTTTTCAAATAATCTTCGAATCTTTCTCCGGTTACTTTTTCTATAATAATACCTGCCACCATGTATCCTGCGCTGGAATATGATCTATATGCGCCTGGCTTCCATTTGACGTTCAGATAGTGTTCGCTGACTTTCAATCCATCCATCAAAGGGATATCCGGATCACCATCAAGATAATAATCGTTGAAATGAGGATCGTTGAAACCTGCCGTATGCTCGAGCAGATGAACAATACGTACGGGATCGGTAGCTTCCCAGGGATTATCAATTGAAAGATCTGGAACTATTTGTTTTACCGGATCCTGCAGATCGATTCTCCCATCTTCTACAAGTTTTAGAATACCCAATGCCACAAAGCTTTTTGTGATGGAGCCTGCGCGAAAGTGTGTATGCTCATTGACCTTTGTCTTCGATTCAACATCGGCATAGCCCAAACCACCAGCATAGACGACCGAATCTTCCGTAACTATCGCAATGCTTGCGCCGGGGATTGTATATCTTGTCAACAAGCTATCAATTTCGGTTTGTAATTCATCAATAGCTAGAATAACTCTTTGTGCATTTTGTTGCACAGCGGCTGTCTGTGAATAGCAGTGTGTGGTGAATTGAAAAAGAATGATCGGTAAAACGAATAGGTGAATCCTGGTAAAACGAAATGTGTTCATACGGCAATAGTCCCTCTTACCTCAATCGATCCTATTGCATTGGTACCTGTATTCTGAACACGTAGACATTATCGTATATGAATGTAGTGTCAATACTCTCAAGCTCGAAACCGGCCTGCCGGCACTGTTCAATCACAGTTTCTTTCGAGACAGCATGACCCCCGTGATCCGGCAGCTTACCGGGATCATAGGCTATTACCGCCAATCTGCCTCCGGGCTTGAGACTTTTGAGCGTGTTTCCGAGCAGTGTCACCGGATCCGAGAGGTGATCAAACGTGTTTACTAGATAGACCAAGTCGAGCTTGCCTTCGGGAAAGCGAGGCTGTACCTCACCGCTTTGAATCACGATCATGTTCGTGATCTGCTCTCTCTTACAGCGTCTCTCCATGAATCGAACGGCCTTGGGATCGATATCGTTTGCGTAGACCATACCGGCATGCCCCACTCTCGCTGCAACTTTCACGGCAAAGCGTCCATTGCCGGCTCCAATCTCGCCAACGTGCATCCCAGGTTGAACTCCGATCACGTCCATGATTTTACCAGACGGCTGGAAGGATTCGAATTTTTCTTCCCACTTTTTGCTCCACCTGCCTTGCTCCTCGCACGAGCAAGCAAGGATCAGGACCGCAAATATCTCACAACACGATCGAAAATAATTTTTTACGAAAGACATGTTAGTTACCCTTCGTCCGACCGTATGGTTCAATGGATTCTCTCTCCGCGAATATTATGCTTATATCCAAAGACCCGGTGAGGAAAGGGCCTGTGGTTTGATGCCATAACAGGTGGCATGATTAGATTACGTGCTGATCATCCGCATTACGGCCACAAATCTTACTGGTTACCAAGCGGCATCCATTTCGCTTTTCTAATCTCGGACAAATGGGTTGCCAAATAATATATTAATATCCCCCACAGCAGGCTGTTGAGCACCATCAAGGGCCAGGCGAGAAATCGAGCGCTTGGGCCAAGAGACAACGCAACAAGCCCAAGTGGAAGCATCAGTATTGTGTGCACCATTTTGAGAGCAGTATGGAGTATCCCATCGCTGGGCTGCGGATACACACCGAAAAAGAATCCAGCCACCTCGAACGTTGCCATGGCCGATCCCAAAGCGAGCACAAGATGGATAATCGCTATGGCTGCAACTACGATGACATTTCTCATTCGTATTCCTCCTTTGAACGTATGCCGTACCCTCTTCGTTTTATAAAAGCATAATAATTATGGTATCCTAAAACTCATAAGATACTGAGACCGTAGCAAAATGAAGCCACGCAAAGTTATATACCCGATCAACGTCCGCACCACCTTCAAGGGTTCGATACCCTACTGAAATGTTCAACCTTTTGTTCAGCTTGTAACCCAATTTTAATGCAAGATCTTCTGCACGACCAGGTCCACCTGCTAATGCATCGAGATCAAACAATAATTGCAAGCGTTGTTTTAATTGATAAACAAAGCTCAAATGGAGGAGAGGAACGAAACCCAAATCTTCTTCCTTTGCTGATACGGATTGTTGTTCGAGTTGGATCTTTGCATCGCGTATCTTTGCTGTAAAACCTATCCATCCATACCACCGGTGTCTATCAAAAAGCAGGTACCGGTAGGTCAAACGCCAAGAGTTGAACTTATAGGTCGCATTGGTCTGAACATCAGGGTCAAAACTCCCACCCGAAAACGCCACAGGTTGCGTGAACCTTCCCTTCTCATTAAATGAGAGTGGTGCCAATAGAAAACGCAATCCATGCCTTTCACTAATATTCCAGGAGAAATAAACGCGAGCCGCCGGATAGGGACCATTTCCAACAAGTTCCACCAACGAAAAACGTGTGCCGTTTTGATTATTAGGTATTTGTACATTGTTTCGGCTTTGCCAAACTGATCCCAACTCGAGCTCTATCATGAACCGGGATTTTTTCGTCTCTTGTGCCGAAACGACATTGAATGGTTGAGCTACTAGTAGCACTAACAACGAGGCCGCTATGAGGTATTTATTTTTCATGTATACTCCTGAAATCCTAATTAGGCGGATAGTTTGCAAAAAAATGTTTATTGTCATTCTGCATTATAATCAACTTTTCTTTTCCAGCTTTAAATCTCTCTCTAAAATATTTCTTAACCTGGTTGCACTGATCGGATGATCCGCCAGAAGCCGACCGTTGTATAGCAAACTGATAACCCCATAAGGCGAAGGCATTATTCTTCGAGTTTCCCTGGCATTTTTCAATTCGACCAAGTTGAGACGGATACCATATTGTTCCGCTACCGGAGGTAATTCCTTAACGGCTTTGCCGATATAGGGGCACTGGTTAGTGTAGATCAATTGCAGACCTTGAAATTTACTCAACCGCTCATCCCAATTCCTGGGGAAAGCGGGCAACGGTCCCTCCTTTCGTGGTTTAACCAACAACTGAAAATGTGGTTTGGCTTCATCAACCTGTTCAAAGCCGTTTTTGATAAAAAAGTTCTTACTTGCCATCCAGCTGCCATCGCTGGTCACAACTGCCACACCCAACTTGTCACTCGAGTCGGCATCTTTCAGACATTCTTCCAACAATGCAGATGCCATGCCCTTATAAGGAAACTTATTTGAAGCCACCCAGATGCAGTGGATCACAAAATACTCTGGTGCCTCGATAATCCGCCACGCATGTTCTCCCGGCATGTATTCCAGAAGACCGGCTTGTTTATCCTCGGTTGTCAGAATCAACTTAATCCGCAAACCTTCTTCGAAGCGTTGCTGCAACCATGGCAGCTTGGCGATATAACCAGGATGTTTTCTGTTTTTCACACAGAAGAATCCGAATTCCTCTACATTTCTGGAATCAACGGTAATTATACTGTAACCTGCCATAACCCTGACTCCAAAAAAAGTAACTCTCAGATAATGATACGTCTCAGAAGCAAGCAAGTTTCGGGTACACTACCAGATATACTACGGAAAATTACAAAATCCTTCCAACCCAATAATGTGAAGCTACATCCAAGCCGTTCATTTATAGCCGCTTTATAGACATCGACAATTGTAGAGATCGATTATATTAGTGTAGATTTTTGTCTTGTTCGCTGAGACGATCGTATATCTTTTTCCATTCAATGTCTCGCCCCGGGAACAATACTCTGTTGAAAGGCCAATCGGTTCTAAGCCAATTCTTTAATGTTTTCAACAGTAAATCATCAAGCCCCTTATCAAAAGCATCTTGAGTGACCCACATGACCACATCACGCGCCTTCTTGATACTCTTGAAACATTCACTCCGATTTCCTGAATAGAAATATTCCCTTGCATGAGCACTATATGCTACTGCGGATTGTGGATATATTTTTGTGCTGATATTTAATTACGGATTTTCATCTTTTGTATCATCTCGACATACCTGCCGATATTGAACTTCCTTTTAAGACCACTGTCATTCATGTATCTAACCTTGCCGAAAACCTCCCGCTCTTTCCATGGCCGGTCGTGCTTGCCGAAGCACCAGGCGACTCCTGCAAAGCCGTTTGGATCACGTCCATCGAGCTCATACTTGTTGTTGAGTGCAAGCGCCCACGTGAAGGCAGTCTTTGGATCGGGCGCCCATTCGAGTATCTTTTTGCCCCAGTACATACGCATATATCCATGCATCGAACCGGTGATCCGCATCTCGTCCTGCGCCGCGTTCCAGTAGGGATCGTGTGTACGTGAATCCTCGAGCTCATCGAACGAATAGGTATAGGGTCGCCGGTCCCTACTGTGCAATGCGAGACTCGCCTGTGCCCATTCGGGCAGACACTCATAGATATCGTAGTTTCTGTTGTAGTAGACGAAGTTCATGCTCAGTTCGCGCCGCACGATGAGCTGCTCGAGAAACGCCGCAGCCCCGGGGCTCTCCGTCTTCTGTACCTGGAGCGCCACATAGAGCGGCGATATCTGGCCGAAGTGGAGATATGGGCTGAGGCCTGAGCGAATGTTCAAGGTTGGGTCATTACCCTCACCCTCATATCGATCGAGCCTTTCCCTCATAAAACGCCGCAGCCGAAGCTTTGCCCGGCCGGTCCCCCCGATGAATGTGTTCACCTTCCCCACACTCCGGTCTATACGCATGCTTGATAATATACGCCCGGGTGTGCCTATATCGATCGACCTGAACTTCATATCGAGCGAGGAATGTCGCGTGCGTGCATGGCTGAGCGGTATGAGGTACCGTTCGATCAGACGATGAATCTTCGGCCGCAGGGTTGCCGCTGCATACTCCTCCTTGCCTGAGGCCTCCTCGACCGGTACGACGACATCTGTCTCGACCTGCACCATTGCACACGATACACTCCGGGCCACGGAGGAGCGCCACCGTTTCTGAATCCTCAGGTAGCCTCGATCGGTGACGAGGAGGGCGGCTTTACGGGCAAGTGGGAGAACTCCGCGCTCGGGCGATTCACTGCGTATCACGAAGCGAATGCCCCGTCGCTTCAGCGTAGATTCTACCTCCTGCAAACCTTCCAGCATGAAATGGTAATGCCGCTCATTCGCATCGGGGAAGCGATCGGTGATACCGAAGAACGTCACAACAGGAAGATTCAGTTCATTGGCCTTGTGGATCGCATACTCCAGCGCATGGTTATATTCTGCACGCTGGGAGGCCTGCATCCAGTAGAGAACGTAGTTGTTCTCCCGTACCGGTTTGTCATTGAGCGGTTGAATTCTTTCAAATTGAATCATTACGTTCGTATTCGTAACCCGGCGTGTCAGAATATATTAAATCACTCCCAGTATCTTGAGACTTCTTACAATCAATCGTCACTGCTTCTTGAATCTATCCGTTATTGCCTTGACCAGCCCAGCCAAAATCAGCAAAGTGCTCATGCCCAAAAAGATCATCTTGCTCATCGTACAGACTGTCCCTAGCCAGGCCACAAGTGCAGGTCGAGCAGGATAGACCGCAAGCAAAGTCACGATACAGATATTCTCAAGCACGTCGAAGAGCCCAGCACCGACAGGCAACACATTCAGTCTTTGCAGCTTGCTCCCGGGCATGTAGACACGCTGAACAAGCCACGAAATGAGTAAGCTGAATGCCAATGTATACAGGATGGGATTGGCAATATCCCACGTCAGGTAGATGCGGATCCAGAAACGCCCTGCATCGCCATAGGAAGCCACTGTCGAAAACGCCTGCTCTGGCGTATAGAAAAATTGCGCGTCTAACGACACTACGCTACCCCCGGGGGCAGCCCGTAAGAGCGGCATTGTAACGGCCACGAAAACCACAAACACCGCGAAAAGCGCCAGAATAATCCAGCCTCTGGCCCAGGAATGAAATAACCTTGAAAGCTTGGATAGCATGTCTGCTCTTAGGAAAATACTATTCAGGCGGCACGTCCACACCGCCACGGACTTACTGATCTCCAGAGCGCTTGAGTCGCCGACCGCGAATATGTCACGCGGTCACATAACATCGAAGCCGGCGACAGATTGCGACCGTGCCGGCAAGAGTCACACAGGTGAGTAGAAATGCTGCCGCCAGCGCACCAAGACGTCTATCTTCCCAGCCAGTTGAATCCATTAAAAGATCGATCATGCGACTCATCGCGATGTACAAGATAATTGCCGTGAGAACGCGCACCAATCGTTGCCAGATCTTTCCATCGTTCGAAGGCAGTCCCTTCAAGAGAATGAGCGAGTAGGCAACCAGGAGACCGAGGAGTCGTCCCACATTCTCGGCATCTAGCAATGCAATGAACGGTGTCAGAATGACAAGGGGTAGCACAATTCCGGTAAGCGGTAACAGATCTCTCACACTTAACTTCGATGGGCGTTCAACGTTAAGGGGGTGAACAAGCAGAGCGGCTGCTACAACAGCGAAAGCACCAACTGCCAGACCTGCGAGCACATCGGCAACGAAATGCCGGCCTAGATACATCCTGGATAAGGCCATCAGCGGAATCCAAAAGACCGAGAACAAGAGGACACCTCTCGAGCGAAAGAAAAGCGCAAGCCCGAGAAAGAATGCAGCGGCTGTGCCAACGTGGCCTGAGGGGAATCCATAGCTCCATTCAGATTGTGCTCGAACAGCCGAGATGGCCTCTGGCGGCGGCAGTGCCCAGAAGCTTGAAGCACCTCCACTATCCAGCAGCGGCGCGGACGGACCATGGCCTGGCTCGACGACCCGAGCGTCGATGTCACTCGGGCGAGGTAACGTCAATCCGCTCTTGAGGCCATCGGTCAGGATCCCCGCAATCAGCAGTGCAAGAAGCACTGAGAGACCGGGGCGCAGGCGTAGACCAAAAACCAGACAGATAACCAGTGCTATGTACACAGGTGTGTAGCCGAGCTTTGTGATTGCTGACAGCACCCAAGTCACGACGGGTGACTCAAATGACTGCAACCACAAGATCGGTTCGATTTGAAACATCACTTAACTCCCATTCTCGGCCTGGCCACCTAACAGTAAAGCTCACCTGCAGCCACAACACCAGGATTAAAAATTCCAGGCGAAACCCATCTGCCGGCCCGACACGACAACATGATCCAGCCAGCCGTCCCGATACCTCTGACCGATAACCGCCTTGCCCACCACGAGTCCTATTGCGGCGCCGACGAGGATGTCCGATAGATAATGTCGGTTCTCTTCCATGCGGCCAAAACCTGTCGAGACGGCAAGCACACTCGCGCCCACACCCGCCTGCCAGCCCAGGTGGTGCCAGATCACGGGTACCGTGCTGAAAGCCGATGTGGTGTGCCCCGAGGGGAAAGACAGGGGGTCCACCCGAGGGACGCCGGCGGTTGATCCCATACTTGAGTGCACCGGTCATGAGGCCCGCGTACACAAAGGATCGGCACAGGTCGGAGCCAAAGCTTTTCAATTGTTCACTCCCGGTGAGCCGCCCCACGGCCAGCAGCGATAGTGAGCCACCGCCTACCACCCAGCCGCTGCCGTAGACGTCACCGATATCCAGGGCCGGGTCCATGAAGAATCCATCCAGGGAGAGTCGAGCTGAGTCGTGGTGCTCGTCGATCTCCTCCAAGCATAATGCGGCGGCCGTGCCTGCGGCGGCGAGGATCAGCAAGGAGCGCGTCGAGATCAGTGAGCCCAGATCGATGCCGAGCCTATCGCTCCAGTTGCCTTATAAAGATTGAGCGGAGAGGGGTGCTTGACCGCCGGCTACCGAGAGTACCATGAGAGTAAACAGCAACAATACGGTGGTGTGGCGCTGCGGCGCGAACGCGCGTAATGCACGTTAAATCATGTCGGGAAATCCTTTCCCAGGGGATGGGATTGTTCATTCGGCTGCGGCCTTAGCTGCATGAAAAATATATCCATCCCGTTTCTTCTCGTCAATAGGGTGCTTGCATCAAAGAAGCAACCGAGCATCAGCAGCAAGAGCCATTATAATGAAGTTCATCAGATTCAATGATCTGGAAGGTGGTGCTAGATGAAGACTGCAACCGACTGCTTTCCGATCGCCCGGCGCCACACGGTCAACTGACCTGCGTGATAGGCAGTGTGTGCTACAACTACCTGCATCAACAGATGACCCATTGTCGGCAGCGTATCATCAGGCAGTGATTTACTCAAGACGGAGTCATTCGATGCGAGGATAATCCGGCGAAGACGATTCGCGGCATCGGTAAGTAGCGTGAGCATTTCAGATTTTTCCGGGTAACTCGAAAGATCCGAGGACGGTGTGCTGCCGTAACCGAAAACCGATTCCCAGTCATCCGGCAACCAATTCTCGGCACCCAGCTCGGCCGCTACACCCTGGCAACTGTGTATGATATGGCCGAGCGTCCACGTGCCGTGGTTCGGCACCCCACTCGGCTGCTCGACCATCTGCTGTTCTGAAAGATCGGCCACTGACTGTTCTACATACTTCACGGTGCTTTCAAACGTGTGGATCAGTTCTGTAATCATCATCGAAGCTCCGATTCTGCCCTACAGCTGAGCTCAGCCGCCGCCTTTGGGCTGCCGGCTGGAGCATACTCTAAAATTTCATTATTTCATAGCTGGCCTAATGCCATCCGATGACCGCCATGAACGAACAGCAACTGGCCGGTAATCCAACCAGCTTGTTCAGAGGCAAAGAATATAACGGCATTCGCAATGTCTTCAGGCAGGCCGACTCTCCGTAACGGTATATCTGCAATGAGAGCTTCTTCCGCCTCCGAGGCGATATATCCGGATTGCACCGGCCCGGGTGATACGATATTGACCGTGATACCGTAAGGACCCAACTCTGCGGCGGCACTTCGGCTGTACGACTCCAGGGCATATTTGCTCGCTCGATAAGAAACCTCTTTCGGGCATCCCCATGCACAGTCCGCACTTATATTGATAATCCTCCCCCACCCCTTCTGCCTGGTAATGATTTGGCCTGCGAACTTACGCATGAGGAGGGCAGCGGCCCGGGAATTCACCGCAAAATGACGATCATGGCTCGCCAGGTCGATCATCGATATGGCAGGCCCTCCTTCCCATACTGTCTCCCGCTCCCCGGTACCAACGGGAGGAAGGAAAGTGTCCGCGGTGTACTCCGCCGCATTATTCACCAAGATATCAACGTGCCCAAACGCCTTCTCCGCCTGTTCAAACAAGCGGTCAATATTCTCGGGCTCGCGGAGATCTCCCTCCCAGGATACCGCAGTACCGCCGGATTCACGAATTGATGCAAGCACCTCATCGGCCGTTTTTGCTTGTTGTTTGAAAAAGAACGTCAATCCAGGATCTTGTTGCCCATGATCCTTCCGGTCTTCATCCAATAGCCCGGCAGTCTGACGAAAGTAATGAATGAATGCCTTGGCACCATGGGCAGCAAATGAGCGCGCGATAGCAGCACCAATTCCAAAAGGATTATTGCCCCCGGTTACTAGAGCAACCTTGTTTTTCAACCCGGGATCTATCATAGTTCTCTTTTCTTGTTATCGATTCTACAATCCTCGCCTCCGCTGCGGGCGAGGTAATGCGTCCGTCGCTCCACAACGACTATAACACTGTAGTTTCTTCGACTGCATGCCGGCGTTGAGCAGCCAACTACGATAATCCCTTTACCTTGGCAGCCAACAGCGGCGATATTAAGCTCGCAATCAGAACAAGCACCCAAATTCGTCCACGAAGTATATTGTAATCCGCAAAGAGCTTTTCCCAAGAATTACCAAAGAGATAATGCCCGGCAATGAATTCAAATGCAACGGTTAAAAGCACCCAGAGAATACCAATCAGCAATGCATCACGTTCAGCCTTTGGTGCAATCCATCGAATTGATATTATAGATACTACAAAAATTGCAACACAAAGGATAATTGTGCTGATGATGTGACCCGAATGTTCTCCAAATCGAGGACTGATCAATGCATTTCTAGTAATTCCATTTATCACGGCCAATACAACAAGAATCAACCATATTATGATTGCCCGCCAAAGCATACGTAAGAACAACCTCCCGATTCGTCCATCCAATGTATGCGCAACCTGGGTGACTATGGCGCGATCCCCTGCTTGTATGGCGACGTGATAGGGACGGTCATCGGACTCGCGCCGTGATTTAGCGACCTCCTGATCCGCGATCTAGCAAATCCTCTCAAACGTGAATCCCATGAATCTGAGACTCTGGACTCTGTACGTATCATCCTCAACAAAGAACAGCCAGGGCTCAGGATCGCCCTCGACTCAGAACTCGTGCACCCCCACTGGATTGATCTCATAATCGAATCTGGTATCCCGCAGAAGTTTAGCGTGTAAACGGCCATCCCGGAGTTCGATGCTCATTTCCGCTCCGGCGCCAGGAAGGATATATACACCCACATACTTGCTCAAGTCAACCTGCCCAGGATCGAAGACAGCCTGCGCCAGCATTACCTTCTTGAGCTCGCCAAGCACCGCTTGAGCGATCTCCTCAGAGAGGCGCTGTTCCGTCATTGGATTGTTGGAGTTGGTCAGGGCAACGATTCCTATCTTGAGCCCAGGATATGCACGGACATAGGCATGAAAACCCAAGTGCCCACCACTGTGCTCTATTCCTTTGTACGTAGGATCCCACACGTATCCCCATCCAAGGCTCTCGATATGCATCACCCGCAATCCATCTGCACTTATGATCTGTGCGCCACCCGGTTCGTCGGTCTGGAATTGCAGGGAAAGAAAACGAGCCATATCTTCTGCGGTTGAATACAGGCCGCCCGAGTACTGCGCAGACCCCAACTTCCATTCAGGCGCTACCAAAGGTTCGGATCCCGGCTCTGTGTATACATACCCTTGAGGTATAAGAGAAGATCGCCGCATCTTTGACTGGAAACCGCTGTCGTTCATGCCGAGCGGCTCGAGAATATGCTCCTCGATATAATCCGTGAAGGGTTTGTTGGCTGCACGTTCAAGGGCAATACCGAGCAGTGTCACTCCCAGATTCGAATAGGAGTAGCGGGAATTTGGCGGATATTCCAGCTTGATGTGAGGCAACGATGCCAGAACTTCCTCTGTTGAAGCGTACCACTCCATCTCAGAAGCGCCTCCCGAAAGCAACCAGTTCAACGCTGAGTAGTCGCTCCAGAAGTTCACATTGGCATCTTTCGGCAAGCCCGATGTGTGCGTGATAAGCTGATGGAGTGTTGTCTGCCGTGTTCCCTTATATGGTGACTTCACCTGGTATTCCGGAAGATACGTCTCCACGTGAGTATCCAGTGTTACAACTCCCTCCTCCGCCAGTTTAACAAGCATGGTGGCAACAAACACCTTGGTAATAGAACCGATTGGATAGACAGTTCTTGTTGTGACGGGCGTCCGCTTTGCAAGATCCGCGAAGCCGAACGCCTGGCTATAGACTATGTGGCGGTCGTAGACTACGGCGATCGACAGACTTGGCAGCCCACTCTCCCGGAACGCGGCACCGACGAAGTCCGGAAGCATTTTAATCAGGGAATCAGCTCCTGCGCTGATACGAATCCCTTCTACATCAGTACTTTTATTGGAATTGCCGCTTGTATCTGCTGTAAAAGGCATTGCCCCTGAAAGGCCTATAAAGATCAGTACGGCAGCAAGTCTTACGTTGAGATTGATCACTCGACGTATCCCCTTTCTCGAATCTGGCAGCTTAACGTTATTGGTATATATTTTGGGCGGCGGCGCTTCGTGTTGAGCGCACCCACGACCTTATTCAATGTATGAAGTGTGTCGATACCTACCCGCCGGATTCATGCCACGGTTGGGTCATCAATATTATTTGTCTGCCCACTCTGGCATGGATCGCATATAATACTCGGCTCGTTTTATCGCAGTGGCTTCATCCAGATCGGGTGACCAACTTTTCAACCAGTTGGCACAACCTTGCAGTATCTCTTTTCTGGTCTTGAGATTTCCGTTTTCATCCGTGCAATATTTGCAATAGTCATCGGCTGGACCCTTGAACTGCTCCATCCATAGCGGTGAGCCACAGGAATTACAATACCTCTCCATACCTACACTCCTTTCGAATGCCATCTACCGTTTCTGCCGATAAGCTGCGGACGCCTGAGGCTATCGCAAACCTCACCGGCATGGTGGATGGCCGGTCTCGCTGTTTTAAAAGTTGAAAGACATGTACGACAGCGTCCAAGGCATCCTCAGAACTCGTTAATTACGGTTACCCCTATTCCACTGAAGCTATCCATATTAACGAGCTCTTCTAACGATTCCTCCAGACGTATCGTCTTTCCAATCAATTTCTGCGGTAACAACTTGCCAGCCTGTATCATATCTAACAACAAGGAATACCTATACGCTTGCATGCCGTGGCTTCCCACAATTTCGAGCTCATTAGCGATGACTTTATCCATCGGTATGGCTGGATGGCTGTAGTCCGCCACCATCAGTCCGACTTGAACATGCCTGCCGCGCTTTCTCAAATTGGCTATCGAGTTGAAACAAGTAACAGGATCGCCAAGCGCATCGATAGAAACATGAGCACCACCCTGTGTGATATCCAGTATGTTTTTGGCAACATCTTCTGTCTTTGCAGCATTGACGGTTGCAACCGCACCCACCGACCGGGCGAAATCGAGCTTCTCGTCACTAATATCGACTCCAACAACATTTGCGCCCAGTGCGTTGGCAATCATGATTGCCGATAATCCGATACCTCCGCAGCCATGTACTGCGACCCACTGTCCGGCAGAGACCTTGCCCTGATCTACTATTGCCCGGAAGGATGTAACAAAACGGCAACCCAGACTCGCTGCCGCAACGTAATCGATTGCATCCGGTAGCCGTACCAGATTTATATCCGCGTAATTGACCGCGACATATTCGGCAAAAGAGCCCCAATGCGTGAAACCCGGCTGGAACTGCCGATCACATACTTGATGGTTTCCCGAGGCACATTGCGGGCACGTCCCACACCCACATACAAATGGAAGTGTTACCCTGTCGCCGATATTCCATCGGACGACGTCTTTTCCAACCGCTTCAATGATCCCGGCAAGCTCATGCCCCGGAACATGGGGCAAGGTAATTAATGGATCATGCCCCATCCATCCGTGCCAATCACTCCGGCAAAGGCCGGTTGCTTTCACCCGAATGACAACACCACCATCTGATGGAGTTGGGTCGGGCACAATTTGGATACTCAATGGTTTTCCGAATTCTCTATACATTGCTGCTCTCATAACTTAAAATACTTTGCCCAAATGAATGCCAATCATATAGTGCATGTCATCTTCAGATTGTGCATATCCGGCAACTGGTCCAACCTCGAATTCTTCGATAATGATTCCATACACAGCCTCAATGTGTGTGGAATAAATGCATGGCGTGGTTAAGGTCGACGCCTACGGCCCGTCAACTTTACTTATTTCAAAAATGGCAGTGCCGCCATCAGTATATGACGCGGCATCTAGGCATTGAACATATGATTTTGTCTCGTCTTCCCTTCCAGCCAAGCCCAATTCCTCCGGCTCTGATACCCGGAGCGCATTGTAATAGGGCAGGAGTGCTGCGAGAGAGTGCATGCAGAGAGGGATTTCCGAGACCAGCCTGTACCCATCCTCTAGTTTGAAACTATCACCCACCTTATAAACAGGGCAGCGGCCCTTGATCTCTACTACTCGTACTAGGAGGTGCATCTCGTTCACTCCCATTTGTACTGCACCCTAGTTATGCCAGCCTGACAGTACGCCAATTCGAGAATGCGACATAGTAAATTGTTAGCAAATTAAGAATCGGTACTAACTATTTCTCCAGCCCACGCCGGATCGCCATGAGTTGACCCAAATGATACGAGTTATGATCCGCCACGAGCAGTGCCTCTCGGAGTAGTGTCTGACCGTCCCCGTGGGGAATCGGAGCATATAGGTCATCCTCAGGGTCCTCCACCAGCCGCTGCATTGCGATAAGATCAGAACAGAATGCTGCTACCGATTCATCCCATGAACTATCAGTCGGAGGTGCATCTCCCGAGGGCCAATACCCATCCGGGAATTTGGGGGAGACATGATCTGGATTACGACAGAACTCGAGAATGTCCCACTGGGCTATCCGCATGTGTTCAAGAAGTCGCCATGGTGTATGAGGGATGGCTCCAACTCGGGACTGAGCCAACGCCGACGGAAATCCTCGGATCGCATTCTCCACTGGAGTGTGCGCCTCACCTCCACGAAGGAGCACGACTAGCTGATCCCTCAATGTCTTGTCTTTCATTCTTAACTCCTAAGCTCCATGAAGACTTATTGTCCAACGTCCTATTGCTACGCTGTGGGCCGGATACGTCAGCTCACAATGTTGCCGACTAGATCACCAATAACAAACAATAGGATAAAAGCTGCATCCGCTTGTCAGACTCTGTGGCCTCAGGGTCCCTCACGGACTCCCCAGAACGTATGTGGCTCCACGTTGCACTTCCGGATGAAGCAATGCAGAACCCTTCCCTCCGCCCCGGGTAGAGACCACTGGTCGGCCAGCCCGGCACGAACATGGACACCCCACAATCCAGAAAGCTCCTTGATCAATTCTGCATTCTTGCCAACCCGGCAGCCCCCGAGAAATACACTGGCTCCAGCGGCAAATCGCGATCGGAGTCGCCTGAGTTCCTCTACATGCTCAATCGGAGGGAGATTAGGTATGATCACCTTGTCTCCTGCCATAATGCGGTTTGGATCGGGTCCAATGCGATCGCGATTGCGCTCATAGATGGCGCGCCATCGATTACCGTTACCATAATAGCGAAGTGCCAATCCCGAGAGTGTTTCACCAGGACGGATCGTGTGGAGCTTGTATGAGAGGGCGGAGCTCTTCGGTCCTATCGCCATACCGACGACGGACGTACCCTTCTCATCCTCCCATTCCCCATGGCCGTCGATGTAAAGGTACTCGATGTACTGCCCCGGCTTCAATACCGAGAGGATGCTTTCCACAAGCTCCTTGGCATTTTTGACCGAAAGGCGATGATGAATACGCTGGAAGTGTTGATCGTACTCCCGCGCCCGCCACGAGAGGTCCTTCTCGGACACATAGATCCGGACGTTCTTAGGTTCCGACATAATCCACTCCTCTACTGTGGCTTAACGATATGCACTTCATCTGCGGGTCGAATTTGATACTACCGGTTGCTCGTCAGCCGGCGTAATTGGCTGTATCCGAAAGCTTGAGCGAAACTATTAAGCAATTAATTATTATTTAATAGTTTCTTTATTGTTCCCCAGGATGTTTTCTCTGTTCCAATTGTTGGAAGGGCTGTCACATAGAGTGAAGTGGAATCATCTAAGCAACACGGGCCTGATGGAATTAAACGTACTTTATTTGTCGTCCCTTTTTCAACATCACTGGGAATTGAAATCGTTAACAATACATGCTGTACGTCCCAGGGACACGGTCCGCAGTCTATTCCTACGCCACAATGCGTACACTCATCAATCCAGCCAAGATCATCAAAAGCATCCAGGTAGGTCCCTGACAGTCCACCGCTAGAGTTTCCTATGCAAGGTATATCTATAACAGACTGCTTTCCAATTTCCGCCTTAATAGTATCCGGATGTTGCCACCATATTGTTCCCTCAGCCATACCTGTACAATGACTACAGTAAAACATAAAATCATCTAAATGCAAGGTGTCACCTGATGCTCTGTAGAGTTCGATATCCCTGGTAAAAACCATCCAACTGAAGATTGGTGGATTATCTGGGTCAAACTCCACCGTCAGCAGAGTATCATAAATGTATTGCCCCTCTGGCCAAGATAGCGTAATGCCTGAAAACAAATCCCCGGACTCGATTACTACATCTTCATGGGTCTGTACATTGAGAATGTTTTCAATTCCGAACTGCGAGTTTTCATCACCTTCGATATAGAAACTTGTTCCAATCGCATTCGTAACAACCTCTGTATGAATGAAGATGTAGAATTCGGAGAATCCGTCCATACACCCAATACCATCAATTGAACATCCGCCTGTAGGAGATAAGTAAACGTATTGGGCCATTATGGGATGGGGAATAGCCACCAGCATAAGGAGCACATATATAGCAGTTTTCATGATTCACCTCCGCTGAATTGCCTAACGTCACCCCCAAGCGGCGAGGCGTCCCCCGCGATTAGTCTATGTGTTAAAAACAGTTGTGCCCCATCTACCTCGGGGGTATGTCAGGTCCCCCTCTTTCAATCCGATCCTCGTCTCGACTACATTATACTAGTTTTCCTTTATTTTTCATAGTCTTTTCCCACCTCGAAGGCCTTGGCGATAACATCTCCTGCTTTAAAGTATGGTCCTTCTGGCATGAAGAACATCATTGGGTCCATTTTCCTATAATCAGGTTTATCCTCAGAGAGATACTTCTCCTCACAGTATACCTCGACAATCTCTCCTATGATCAGTTCCGTTGTATTCAACTCTTTGGAATCTACAAGCCTGCACTCAATGTTGAGTGTGCATTCCTTCACCATGGGCGCGGTCTCGAGTTCGCCGTAGAAGACATCGAAGAGAGACGATTTGTCCACATTCGAACCTGAGTAGAGTCCACAGTAGTCAACAATCTCTGCCATGTGTGAAGATGGAATGTTGATGCTGAAGGTCTTATTGTCATGTATGCCTTGCCTTGTGTAGTGCGTCTTGCTCATGCCCGCACTGATGAGTGGGGGATCATCCTGTAGCATGTTGAACCACGAGATGGTAAAGAAGTTTGGTTTTCCATTAACGGTTGCTCCCAAAAGAGCCACAGGCAAAGATAGGGGCGGCAATTTCCATTCCGTTCTTATTTTTTCCATCGCTCATCTCCTTCTTTTATTATATTGAATAGTCCAATAGTACTTTGTGGTCTCTATGTTGCTGAGCCTACGATCTCGCTCAGCTTCGTGTAGGTTTCTGCTTCTACCTCTGCGATACGCTGAAAGCAGGCCGCTGCTTCCTCAAGCCGGTTTCGACGAATGGCCTCAGCAAGCTCAGGAATGGCCGCTATCGATTCACGCAGCCGACCGATCGCCTCAGAGAAATCCAACTCCGCCATTTCACCAGCCTCCTGCAGAAACGTGATGTACAGGTCGCGTCCGGCCGTCAGATGATCCCCCTCGAGATCGGGAGGTGAGTTCAGGTACTCACGCACCTGTCGCAAACATTGAGTTGCTGTGTCCTTTCCCAACTCCTCCGGCCAGCGTGCAATCTCGCTCGCCACCTTCTCCATCGCCGAAATGCCCACCATACTGACAGGAGGATGCAGCATTGTTTGACACTCATCGGCAATGGATCTTCGTATCAGCATATCTACAGGCGGCAGGTGTTGAGAAATGTCTAAGACAACCAACCGATTCCGCTTGCCCAAGCCAGGCACGTTCACATCCCAGGCCAGTTGCAGTTCATCCAGCGATATTTCTTGAATATCCTCCTTGTCGGTATCGTGAACGTACGCCTGTTCCTCCTTGTAGCCCACCAGTAGCACATAATGAATTGGGATGTGACGTTTGTGATAGATATCCTCGTAGAAGTGCAAATGGAACATGTCCAGTGGCCCAAGCACCGGCGGCGTCCCCGCGTCCATTGCCTCCCGAGCCTTGTTCCAGGAAAACTTGAAAGCCCGGTTCTCAAAGTCGGTGTACTCGGCATCGAGTAGCTCAGCCAGGTACTTGTGCTGGCGGGGACCCGCAATGCCCCAGTACACCTGGCGTGGCGGATCGGCTGCTTTGAACCGCAGGTAGGCAAAGCCCCCTCCCTGCCCCAGGCCGTACAGAAACTCATTTGACCAGTCTTGACCGGAACGCCAGTGAACCAGGTCACGGATGCCATTAACGGGACACATCCCATGTGCTCGACGATGGGGAATGGTCTGTAGACGTCCCATGTTGAAACCTCCTCAACGAATTCTCGAATAGCGCTTAATAACTGAGTTTGAGCCGCGCTGCAGCGAGGGCACGCATTCTTACCGGGTAAGAACCGTGACAGAGCGAAAGCGTCTGTTCCAAACGCCAGTCAGGCAACGGGCCCCACATTCAGTCGCCACAATGCGAAGTTCAGGCACGATGCGAACCCGACCCAGACAAGGTAGGGCATCATCAGTGCACCGGCGCGCTTATCCTCACGCCAAAACAACACCACGACGGCCAGAATCACGACCCATAAAACCACAATATCGAAGAACGCAATGTCAGCTCGATGAATTCCGAAGAATAGGTACGACCACAGCGCGTTGAGGATCAGCTGGATGATGAACAAGACCAGTGCCGCGCCTGCGCCGCTGAAACCTGCGCGCCGCCATACAAGCCATGCGGCCACACCCATCAGCACATAGAGCACAGTCCACACCGGGGCGAAGATCGCGTCCGGCGGAGTCCACGCAGGCTTGGCGAGTGATGCGTACCATTCGCCGGGCATGTACCGGGAGCCGATCCAGCCGGCGGCGAAAGAGGCAAACAGCCAGCCCACCAGACCGAGAATGCTTTTCACAGTCCCCAATGTTCCTCCTCCTGTCTAACGTTCGTCGCATCAACTGCGGGAAAGGTGGCGCTCGGCGTGCCCTAGAGCCCGCGCGCCGCCGCAACGTAACAGCTGTACGTACGTGTTAACCAGCAATCCTTGCAACTCGTGAAGCCACCACAGAAAAGAAACACCAGTTCAACCTCCGCGACCGCACCGTCGCCCAGACGCCACGATCGAAATGCTCATGGACCTCACGCATTGCATAGAAATGGTAATCCCCTTCATGCGCATTGAATAAAAACTTGACGCACACGGTTATGGGTGCCCCCGGGATTTGTACAACTCTGAGAGTTAGACCGCCCGTGTCAAAAATAGTTCGCCAATTCTATTTTCAATAGTTGCCATTATTACGAGAAAGGGGACGGACATGCCGCACGAGATATAACAACACCTCCCCAGGAGATTCATTCACGACATAATGCGCAGCACGGTCGATGATGAAGAGATCCTTTTGAGGTGCCTCAATGCGGTTAAAGAATTCCACAACGATACTCGTAGGTGTCGTTCGGTCGTGTGCTCCAGCGAAGAAGTAGATGGGACACTTGAATACCGTGATATCATCGAAGTTCACGGCCTCGGCTTGAGGTAACAATATTTCTATGGAACTCAACTCACCAAGTTCCGTAGATCCGACATCGTAATCGTTGTAGTCGGGACTCAACGCACGAAATATGGACTCATCAACATTCGTCTTCCCATACAACATTCCGCCCAGGGCGATGACCCATTTTCGCTCGACCATTGTTTTCGCTAGGGGAGTTGCACCGTACGAGCTCGGGTATGGCGCTATAGCTTTCAGCTCTTTGATCGCCAGGTTGTTACCGGCTGCCTCCGCTTGAGCCAGGGTCTCTTGGTAACTGACGACTTCATTGCGCTTTCCATTGACGACTTGCCCCACTCCAATGTAAGCATGAAGCCACTCAGGCCGGTGTTGGGCGACCCTGATCCCGAGTATGCTTCCCCATGAGTGTCCCATCAGAAAGATCTTGTCTTTGCCAAACGTGCGCCGAAGTATATCAATCAACTCCTCCGTGTCTGCCTGCATCTGATCAATCGACATCGATGTATCCGGCTGTCGTTTGGCGGAAGAGAATGTCTTTCCAGCCCCTCGCTGATCCCATTGCACCACGGTGAAGAAATCTTCCCACGGACGCTGGAACGTCCAGCTCACAGGCATCATCGGGGACCCGGGACCGCCGTGGATGAAGAGCAGTATCGGATTCGCTGGATCGCTGCCGCGAACGCTTACCCATTGTTCAATGCCGCCGATCTCGACGGCTTTTAGTTCATCGATTCCATCTGGCGCTATCGCTCGCGAAGCTGCAATCGCGGCGCGAGGATCGAATAGGGAATCTCCGTTGGACGCTGCAAGCGTCTGATCCGCAGAAAGACATACTGACAGAATTGCCCCTACGACGGCGGCCACTGCGAAGCATGTATTAGATACATTCAATAGAGAATCCCGTCGTTAGAGTTTATCGACCTTCCGTTGCGCCCATTTAATCAGCAGGCGGCGTGACGTCGAAGACCGACAGCTTCAGCGGAAGTTAGATGCAGTTCTCATTCTTTATGAGATCCTAATTCTCGCCCTAAAATCTCCTTCGCTCTGTCATGCATATTGGGAAACAAGTCTGATGGAACTTTTTCCTTGCCCAAGGAAATTGCAACCATATATCGTGCACATTTCATCTTTTCCTTATGACAATATCTGTTTTTAAGCATGTTTGCCATTGCAGGCATATCAGCCAGTCTGTCATTGAAAAATGGGCAATCTTTCAATTTCTCACATTCTGGCATAATGTACCCCCTTTCAAGGCTAATCTGTACTTAAAGCACCTAACATCCTTGAACTACGCTTCGGGCTGAGTCTGATCCGGCGGGTGCTCAGCAACCGGTGTGACATGCCAGAACCGCAAGCTTCAGCGAACAGTTAGATCGTCAAGGTCAAATCATGCTGCATTCATCCTAGATTATCTGATGATTCCTGTTCTTCAAGCTTTTTTCCGGCCTTAACCTCGACAATCGTCTCGATTGCACGTCTGCCATCCTTGTTATGTAGATCATACAGAGATCCAAGAGTTGTAATTGTCGCACCCGATCCACCTCGCCGTGCTTTTCTTGATATCCGAATGAATATGATGCAGACGATTGCCAAGATTAATAGTGCAAAACCTAACGAAGTCAATGTATTCATAAGAGTTATTCTTTCTGCCAAAACGGGCCTAACCTCTCGCATCAGCTGCGGGAAAGGTGGCCTCAGATCTTACCCCCGCAAGGGCCGTAAAGCAGAAGTTCGTCATCTGCATGCGACAGTCAGACAATCAATCAAAATTTTCAAGGTCTTTATTCGTTAAAAACGATACTACAGCCTCAACAAATTGCTTCTCTTGGTCTACGTACACTAAATGGTGACTGTTCTTTAAAAGTAAAAACGTCTTTTCTCCTCCATAATTTTCAATATCTTTTTTCAATTCCTCCCACGGGCTATCAACATCATATTCTCCCGCAATTACGAGTAATGGTGTTTGTAGATTTTTTACCTTCTCAGTTATATCAATGTTCATCAATGTTTCGAACATGATATCGCCAACAATTTTAGATTCATTCAACCATTTTATAATAAGATGTTCATCATCGATTGCATCATCAATTCTTTTTCGAGATATGCTACGCATCATACCTCCGTATGCTTCGGAGGACCATTTGCTCATTACTTCAAACACATTTTTGCTCTCGCTAACTTCTAATATATTTATATCTGATAATTCTTTGATCGCTTCTTTGTTATCGGTTTCTTTTGCCCACTGTAAAGTCATTTCGTAACGCGATATCATTATTCTCCTGACACTAAATGGTGCACATGCCGTTACAAGTTTCATGACGTCCCCATCATGTTCCAACAAGTAGAGATAAGCCAGTAATCCACCCCAGGAATGCCCGAAAAGATAAATTTCCTGATTAATAAAACGTTTTTTTATATATTGAACGACATTATGAGTGTCCGAGACATAATTCTTCAGCGTATGAGCACTATCCGGTATAGCTGCGGATTTCATTATCCCTCTTTGCTGTAGATATACGACCACAAAGTGCTCTTCTAGTTGAGGACCCGAATAGGCTAAGAATGTCAGAATTCCAAACGGATTTGCCGGTCCACCATGTAAATACAGTAATATCGGTGCATTCCTATCATTACCCTTTATGTCAGCATACAGTTCAGTGTCTGCAGTTTTAATGCGAACCTTCTCATTAATAGAATCAGCATTTAAACAGATTGGCTTGGCAAATAGTATTACAGATATTATCGTAACGAAAAAGAGTGAATTGTTAGATTTTTGATGCATGTCTAGTTTACATATTTTCAGGATTACTCCTTTTTCCATTGGCTAACACGATCATCAGTGACGGCGATCGCGAAGCCGTCGTGCTGATAGTCTCAAGGTATCAAGCGCACGCCGTCAGCTGCATGTAGTGTCGTACAATTTTACAATCTAAGCAATATTTTCAAACGATCCAACTCGATACCGTTCTCGGCTCTCGTTCCCCCTGCTTGCACTAGATCACCGATCTCAAGTAGCAGAATCACTTGATAGAGCTCCAATTGGTCTTCGGATGGCGGTGGATTCCTAAAGAAGGACGGGAGCAGGAGGCGTTCTGATCGACCGCCGAGGCAGCTAAGATCTATGGTGACGCCGCCATTCACAGGCACTAAATTCTCGATAGCCACAACGATCCCGGTGACGATAGAGACACTCGAATCGCCAGGGCATGAGGGATTGTCGCCGGAACAACCGAGAAGAAAGAAGGATAAGAGATACAATGCTACGACTGTGGGGACTTTCAGAACAGTCTTCATGATCTCACCCCCAATGGAATATATCACATTCAAGAACCAGAAGTTAGTAAAATCTGCCTAACGGGCTATGCGTAACTTGCGGTCGACCCTCCATTGCTTGCGAGTGATCCTGTGGGCGCACTGCTTTCCCGGTGAAATCGGGCGGCGGCCGACAAATTTACGCGCTGGATAGATTGCTCGCCTTCCCTCCTACACGGTGAATAGGTTCCCTCACTACCAGTTTGTGCGGGAAGGGCCATCTTCTTGCGAAGAATCTCACCCAGAGCAGCATTAGGGTAACCGGGACGACCCCCAAGGAGAATGTTAAACCGTACACAGCCTGAACACCGGCAGGAGCCAACTCCTGCATGTACCCTGTAAAAGAACCTATGAACACATTACCCAGGTAGTGGACCAACATTGGAGGAAGCAAGCTGCCCGTCTTCACGAACAGATAGCCATAGAATACGCCCATGAAGAAGGACCAGCCGAGCTGTCCGATCACCCATACCGTCTCGCGGCCACTTAGGAGATTCAGAAGATGGAGTAGAGCAAAAGCACTCGCGGCAATCACAATGGACTTGTTTCGCGCGTATCTGGCCAAGAAAAGTGTGAGAATGACACCACGGAATCCGATCTCCTCAAAGGCGGAGGGAAGAGATAGGAAGGGGCTCAACGACTGGGGCGGTAAGTCTCCGGATATGTCGAAGACCCTGCGCAGAAATGCTGATGTGATGGGAAGATTTTCAGTAAGCCGGTAGATTATCGAAGCAGCAGCCTGAGACAGTGCCAGGATAGCATAGCATGAAATAGCAAGCAACAGGAGACGCGTTAATGGCCGGTTCTTTGTCAAACCGATATCGTTCAGGTATCGTTTGAACGAACGCGTACCTTTGGGAAGCTTCAGAAGAAACGGCACAATGAGAAAGAGAATGACCACGTGGGAAATGGACGCGTTGAGGAATCCCGTGAATCTGGACTCGCCAGGAAGGCCGAGCACTCGGATTAAAACGGTGCCAGTCAGTCCAAGTACCAGCACTGACACAACCAAGAATGTTACCAGGGATATCCAGGGATGATCCATGAAGCGGAATTTCTTCTCAGCTCGTTCTGTGCTTGAGAATCGGCTATCATTCTGCCCCACAATATCTCCGCTGACAATGTTGATTCAGACAGGCTAACAGTTAATGCTTAGTTTTAAGGACACTGAGTATTTCTTCTATCATTTAATTGTCTGGATCTTTATCTAATGCTTTTTGATAATTCTCTATTGCCAATTCAATATTATTGTTTCTTCTGTAAGCTTCAGCAAGTCGATAATAAACCTTGAATGATTCAGGATACTCGTTTACATTGATTTTGAATATCTCTATAGCTTCCTCAATTTTACCATTAGACATAAGGTGAAGTCCTGTATTCTCAAGAACCCACTCTTGAAATAGAAACTTATTATATGTTTGAGTTTCATCTTTCAATGCTTGGAAAGTGTTGAGTCCTTCTTTAATTCTCTTTTCGTTTATGTTTTTAATTAATTGCGCATCTCCCCATTGTATACCAATATATTTTTGTGTTAATAAACTATAAGGTTCTACCTCAAATAGTTCCTGTAATGAATAGTTCGATCCTCCTTTTGCAAGCTCTTCCATCAGGTCGAATACTACTACTTCTTCAAAATTATGATAGTAATACAGATATATTTTCTTATTTACCAAATCACAAATCGTTGAGTATGCAGTTGCGCAATAATAAGACTGCATACACATAGCTGAGAGAATGCGCCGCATTAAATTCACCGATGGAGTATTTTGATTTCGAATCATTTGGTCTGCAATTCTCCAGCGTGAACAAGGATACTTTTTTGGTATGTCGATATTTGATTGAATAGTATTGGTGCAAATCTGATAGCCTTGATTTTTCCTTAGTATTTGAAGTTGATCATTCACCCATTCAAAAATCACTGATTTGCCATCAGCGTCCGCAAAAACCCACATTGTACCACTTAAATCGATATCATATTTATTGAATAAATATATTGCCTCATCAACCGTTGCTATATTACTGAGTATATAGTCAATAATATCAATTTCCGTATCCCAGTTTGGTTTCTTTGGATCATCTGCCCATCCTGTATAATCACATGTGTTTATATCAACACAAAGACCTTGATCATTCATTCCTCCCTGATAAGCATATAAAGACCTAGCAAAACCCCAAAATGCTCTACCATAGGTCTTGTCAGTTGCTGGGAAAATCCAAACTTTCGCTCGTAAGTCTTGACCATCTTCATTAAAACCTACAAATATACTGTCGTTACTCGACATCGACACAAAGATACAGGCGTGAGTTGAATTGTGAATAGATAAACCGGTGATTAGGAAAATAAGAATTGTCAACCTCGTAAATACAATTTGCCCGATTTCAAGAATTTTAAAAATTATCATGACATTTCTTTTTTTTATTTTTTCTTCTGCTTTGCTGTTAGTTTGCATGTAAATCATTTACTCTTCATAGCTCCAATCGACGCAAGAAATATTATTGCGGCGGCGATATCTATCGGAGCCCAGATAGACCTAGTCAAATAAATCGGATATATTGGATTAAAAAATACTGCTATCGCAACAAATAACCATGCCCAGCCAGCCTTATCGTTGCTGAATGCCTCAAATGCAGAAACGGCTGATACTGTTAAAACGATCCAACGAAGCGCAATGTAATACTTGTATGGTAACCTGCCCAAGGCGATGAGAAGAAATATCGAGGCAATTATCTTTAGAATAGCCATTTCCTATCCAATATGCTTAACGCCTTATCGCTCACCTGCAGCGGCTTCCTTTCACTTCAAATCAGCTCGATCGCCACGGCGCTTTCACCTGCAGCGGCGTATTATGGAGCTTGGTTAATCTCACTTGCTCAGAACAGCGATGCACTCGACCTCCACCCGAGCGCCAAGCGCGAGTCCGTTCACACCAAGGGCAGTCCTAGCCGGATAGTGGTCAGCAAAGAAAAACTTGTAGACATCATTGAATGCTGCCCACTCGGATATGTCCGCCAACATGACCGTGCACTTTACGATGTCGTTCATCGAATATCCATGCGCCTCGAGAGATGTCTTGATGTTCTCCATCGTTTGCTTCGCCTCTTCTTTCAGACCGCCCGGCACAAGCTCCAACGTGCCAGGCACAATTCCAACCTGCCCGGAGAGGTACAACGTGTTGCCAACACGTACCGCTTCCGAGAAGGGAAGGTTTGTAGGAAGCACTTTACCCGAATTCAAGAACTCGACACCCTTTGACTCCTCGGCAGACGATGTAGAGCCATACGCGACACCGCATACTATGGCAACGATTAATAATAATTTCTTCATAATTCATCCTTTCTATGATGCCTACAACCAATGAATTCCATCAGTCCGTTTAACGCTATTCGTTTTAGCTGGGGGTCGTGACCGGCGCGGCGGATACTCCGCTCCGGCTTGACAGACTTAAGCCGCCAGCCGCAATCGAGGGTTGGGCAACAACCATTATAAATCTATTTAATCCTTTGAATGGGTACAAATAAAGTATCAATGTACTCAATTGTTCCATATGAAATCTTTTTCCTTGAATCTCCTTCTCCAACATAGTCATCGAACGATCCGAACAGTGATACTTCAACATGTGCCGTGTCTACACCTTTATATGTATCCGGAAAATAAGTGCGAATGCTGTCTATTTTCTGCATTTCTATTGGAGTGGATCCTATAATATTTCGATTAACACTGCATACTATTTCACCCTCCAGCACTTTGATAAGGATACTAGGAATTGAACCGGGATATGTACCGAAATGGTACTGTATTATCAAATCACACACTGTACAAATTGATCTGCAGGGTCTTTCCTCGATGTATCCGACGGTGAGTCGAGCATACATTGTATCGATTACAAGTCTCCCCTTCTCCTCAGATTTGGAATCATCCTGCCATAGAGCACATGCTAAGAGAATTGAAATAGTAAACAGTATAACTGCCGATCTACGCATACTGTATCAGCCCTTGCATTGTTGCCTAACGGTCTTGAGCCCAGCTGCGAACGAGGTGGCAGGGGATCTTGCCTCACAAGAGCCGTAACACCGAAGTTCGCCAACTTCAACGAACAGTTGGGTTAGCCGTGCAAATCCTTTTGCTACGTACATTCTATCGATCGCATCAGCTTTCGGTAGGGCCACTCGTGATTCACGAACGCTGCCACCCCATCAGGCCCCGGAAACATAAACGCGTGGTGTATGTTCATTGTGCACAGATGGTCACGAATCTCGGACGCCGGATTACTCCTATCTGAGCGCCGCAGAACGAACTTGACGAGCTGCTCTCCTGGACGCAGCTGCTCGCTGATCGGCTGCTTGTGGGATGGAGGGTGATACGAGAATTTTCCGGATTGCCTCACAAGTCTGTCCGTAACAGGCGGGGGATTGATCATGATCCACTCGCGCACTGTCTCCGGTGCTCCGCCAACCTCGTCCGGCGTTAGGAAGTGTTCCGCGTTGACGTGGATAGCCCAGACGGTTCCGAAGTCGTTCTCGTCGTCACCCCGCGAGAGGACGTTCTCCACGGCGAAGTATATGGCCACGAGCGGATTGGTGGTCCAGTCAAGCAGGCGAGTCTTCAAACGGTGATGCTGAGCGTAGAAATGCCACCGCCAGTGGTCTTCCTCGCTGATGTAGTCCGGCTTGGAGAACTCCATGCAACGCCTCTTGAAAATCTTCATCCGGGTCTGGAGCACACGATCGCTAGCAGGCAGATCGTGGACTCCGAGTGGCCATATGTCCTTTCTCTGACCACGGAACGACCACAACTGCCCTCCATCAAGCTCTAGCAGACCATCTGCGAGCGCCCCGAATGTCGCCACTTCCCGTGTCTCGTACATGCTCATTCGATCCTCCATTCAACAGCGGTGAGCCTAGCGGCATGCCGGTCAACAGCGCGGCGCAAAGCGCCTCGTCTGTCTGCACCGGCGTTTTATGCGGCCAATCTCCTCGCTCCTGTCCCTCAAAAAACGCTACCAAATCCCAGGTAGAAGTCGATACCGCACACGACTGGCATAGTCCTGGTAGCCTGGCAGCTTGTCGAGAAGCGTTCTATCTTCCAGGGCGGTACGGAATACGAATATGAGCCCCGCCGAAGCCCCGGGGAGAATGCCCCACCACGAGCCTAAGATCATGGGAATACAGATCACGGAGATGATGGAACCCACGTACATCGGATGGCGGACGTACCTGTAGGGCCCCACTGTGATGACCTCTTGCCCCCGGTCCTTCTGAATACGCACCCAGCGCGACGCAAACGGATTCACCGACATCACCCACCAGACTATGGCCAGTGCAATCCCAATTCCAATCCAACCAACGATCCGTACACCAATCGGCATGGAAGACCATCCATATCGACCTGAATCCAGGGCCGAAACCACGAACATGCCCAGTAAGAGACAGGTATAGACTCCCATCAGGATCGTGTCCCATTTCTCCACGTCCGGCGCATGGTGGAACCGTTCCTTTAGGAGCCCGGGATGACGCCGTGCAACCCACATACGCAAGATCACCATAGCCGAAAAGAACACGATCAGGAAAGCCCAACCCTCTAGCCAGTCGACGCGACCTGCGGGCAATAGCAGGGCTGCGGGAAAGCAAATCACGCCAATTATGATTCGGAAAACTCGCATTCTGACTACTCATTTCGGTTCGTCGCCGCCCGGCCTATGCGCCCGCCTAACGGTCTGCGGTTCACCTGCCGTGTCCCTCAATAATAAAAAGAACTGCTGAATCAAGGAGGTCAGAAGCAACCGCTGGCTAGACATAACATAGTTTTATCTCTTTACACCCTTATCAGCAATATGTGGGCTATTATCTTTTCGAGTAGATAATATATTCAACAATTAATAAAAACAAAGGAAAGGCAACGCTCAACAAAATCTGAGTATCCAATCCAATAACACTCTCTCCTTTTATCGTATTTAACGACCTAAATATTAGAAATATTATAATTCCTAAGGTCATGTTTTGAAGTATCCCAAAAATCCAAAATAATTTTGTTTTCAAGATTAATCTCCTTATGTACATGAATACTTAGTATCTAACGCTTAAATCAGTCGCGTTGCTTAGCGTCGACTGCACTTGCGTGTTAGGCGTCATTCTTTAAACAACCACAGAGACGTCCTATATAGGCCTCCGTTAATACAGGTCTTAGTGCCATTGCATTGTAGTGGCACGATGATAGTGGATAGAAAAGTACTTATAACACGAAATATATCTTTTTAAAAATTGTGCATCCTCAAGAATCAATTTCTATGCTTTCCAGATTTTATTTTTACACCATTTTAAATAGCATTCATAATTACATAGGTTGAAAGCTCGTTTGTTCTTCCATATATAACCTTTCGCTGAAGATCTACATCTGTCGTTATATCCTTGTAGGACTTGCCATTCCATTCTAGTAGTCGGGGCGAAAAAGACTGCCCAGGGAAGTGAATACCTCCTATGTAGAAACTTATTTCCACGTTCTCTGACAGCTTGCCTTTGTGATCAAAATGATAACTGGCAATCGGCCAACCCGATTCAAATCCCTTGGCCAAAGCTGGAATCCTTCCTTCTACCCTTAAAACACACCTACCTGCTTCATCAATATTTCTAAAGGTAATACAAGAAACACCTTCGAAGCCAATCGTGATTTTTTTACCACTTTTTACCTTTTTAGGTAGGGGAGGAATGCGCCAATCAAGATCAATAGCATTTATTGACTCAAGCAATTTACCAGCAGGGAAAGTTATGCCTCCTTTTGAATCCTTGAATTCTTTAAGAGATTTAAGTGTGGACTGTCGCATAGGCTTCGTAAACCTTAGCCCAGCAGGGATTTCCTCTAATAACTCTATAATGCGCAGAATCGATTTCTCAGCAAATTCCGTACGTTCTGATTGACTTATAATATCAAACCCAATCCTAAACATTTTTGATAAATAAGACGGTAGTTTTTCGGGACACCAATCTGCCGAGAAGGAGTAGTGAAATTTGGGATGTGGTTCCGGGATAGGATCTGTGGGATCATGAGGAAAGATAAGATCCCAGTGGTTCTTGACCCAATAGGAGATAGCAAAAACTCTGTCCCAATCAAAAAGACTCGGTTCAACAACAACATAATCATAATCATACATAGATGCTACGTCAGCCACATGGTTTTCTAATTCTGTGCAATCCGGCGCACTAAGCAAATCCTTTTTGATAACCCTATCGCGCCCGATGATATAGTTGTGCGGAACAAGTAGACCTTCATCAGGATCAACATAAGAGCGCATAATTGGAAAAGGAGGCTCCTCTTTAATAGCCGGAAAGGTGACACCATGGTTTTCAAACCATTCTATCACATCTTCTTCATCCTGATTTCCCACATGCACTGCTATTACCAGAAAAGGTGCATAGAGAAATGAACGTTCAGCCCACAACCACTGCAAACACGGTAACTCCGTGGAACACCAACCTCACCCCATACTTAAAAAACTGAGCAGAATGATCTTGCCATCATGCTCTTGATCTGCAAGATCGAAAGTTTCACCATTAATAATATCATAACCCGAGAAATTGGGTGCTAAATCGCCAACGCTAGGCATTTTAGGCCTCCTTTCAAAAAACGACAAATGTTTGCAACCACAAATACACCAAAAGTATTTTGGGCTTCTAGTTGCACCACTACTTTAATTTAAACTCGTCTAACGGGCTCGAGCTGAGGCGCCGGGGTTCGCTAGATCACCTTCTCTCCCAGCATCCACGGTCGCCTCCAGCGAGTGGTTAGGCAGCCTGATTGGTCGATCTCTCCATGATAAAGTCATGCTGTACATCGCTGCCTATCACAAATTCCTTCATGCCAATCCTCTTGAACCCCCATTTCTCGTAAAAGGTAATAGCCTTCACGTTCTTCTCCCAAACACCCAGCCATATTTTATCATGCCCGGAAATTTTTGCTTTCTGAAGACAAACTTCCATAAGCTTTGAACCATATCCCTTACCTATGCGATGCCTGTCAACGTAGATTCTTACAAGTTCTACTGGATTAGAGCCAATTATGGAATCGGGATGGTTTCCTGCGTATAACATTGAATAGCCAACAACCTGATCATCCTCGAAAGCAAGGAGGAACGTTGACAATCCGTCAGCTAATTGAGAACGAATGCTTTCTTCAGAGAAATGTGAAGAAAGATACTCTTCCATATCTTCTTGCTTATTAAAGAAGCCAAACGAATCCTCGAATGTTCGCGCGCCAAAGGCAGCTATGAGCCCAGAATCAGAATCTGTAGCTTCTCGAATTGAAACGTTGTATGCATTCATGAGCTTGGCTGCCTAACGTATCAGCATCAGCTGCGGGCGGCGTTGGCGCGGGCCTGGCCCTTGCCAGGGCCGTGCCAGCGTCGTTCGTCAACTCGAACGACTCGTTAGGAATGGTCACACTTACGGACCATAAATGCCATCCTCACACTCAAACCAGATTTTCTGCGCAGGATAGAAGTACCCAGGCTCGCAGTACCTCTCGAAGTACTCTTCGTACGCGGGATCGCCTGGATACGCAAACTCTCCACCGACCCATATGCTATCAGCACAGACTAGCTCCAGGCGCTGATGGACTTCAATAAAGCCCCGGCCGGAGAACGCATGACCCTTTAATTCAATCTCTTCCCAGTTCACCGACAGGCTGTCCGAACCGAGGTAGTTGATCGTGAACGTTGACGGTTGCATTCTGCTGCGAACCGCGTCCCAATGCTGCCCGGTAGCGCGGTGCTCACCAGGTGTTACGAGATTCGCCGGATTGTTCCCTGGATCCTGTATCGCGAACTCAATCGACCTATTCTCGGTATCGATGAACTCGATCTCCAACGAGTAGACGGGATCGCCACCATCCGTGCAGAAAACACGGCATTCGATGGTATCGAACTGGTACGTTTCACCGTGGTACCGGATCTCGCCGATTGTTGACGGAATGGGTTCGGGCTCTGGCCCCGTACTGTCGCTACAGCCGAGAACCACAGCGAGGCCGATGAACGCAAAAACTACCACGCTTCGCATCTTCACCACACTATTCCTAACGACCAAACTCAGTGGCCGAGCGAATGAGAGATCCACTGCAGTTTTTGGTTAGTCGTGTTCGTAATATGCTCATTTCTTCAAGGCACCTGCTTGACAACAACTCCGGAAACATTCTGTGCAGGGCCTGGGGGATATACTAGACGGCCATCACTGATGCCTGGTCCGATCCCGGTAAGTCCTTGCAAATAAATTGACCAACCGGCACCTCCTACAAAATACATGAGCACCGTACACCTTATTACCCCTATCCGGTGCGGATATGCCGGGCCATCGACTGAGGGTGCCTCTCCATAATCTCTTGAATCGATTGTGGCTAAACGGTCACCGCGCATATTTGCAGGGTATTCGGCCGCTTCGTGATCGCATTGAATATGGAAAATCCGATAATATGGTTGTGCCCAAACTTTATCAACATAAAGCTTACAGCCGGAAAATTCTGGCGTAAAAATAAACGGAGCCGCGGGATTATTTATCGGGACCTCAATGTGGCCACCTTGAGGTAACCAATAGGCTTCAAGTGCTGGGTCTTCCAATGTAACTCCGCCGGCAGGGACAGGAAGTAAAATAGCACCCTGATCAGCGGGATAATTTTCGCTGCGCATGAGATCCCAATTAGAAACACCAAGTCGAGGGTGGTGAGCTCCAAGAAGTGCCGTTGTTACTGCATGGTTTTGAAGAAAAATCAAAGTATTTGCGCTTAATGAATTGTTCAACCCATTTGACATAAGACTTTCCTCCATCGTTAATTTGTTCATAACACTCAGAAAGTACTATTCAGCCTCAACCCAAGACCTTTTCATTCGGGTATTGGGTTCTGGCGAGCCGGCTAACGTTTCAGCATCAGCTGCGGGGAGGTGGTGCGGCTGTTACTCCGCAAGAGCCGTGACGTCGAAGATCCGCCAGCTGCATGCTGGAGTTAGGAAGCCCAATAATTGTATCACAATCCTCTTAAACTACTTAGAAGGCTTCGATCGTTTGTGCCTGCCAACATCGACGGTTTTTGGTCCACGCTTCTTTCCCGGCCCCTTATGAGCTGGTGCCGAAGGCGGTGTTCTTTTATGCCTCTTTACAGGAACCGTCTTTTTCCTAGCCATTTCGCCCTCCATTTTGATAAGAGTCCTTAAAAGATAAAATACATCAATCATTAGATGTTTTCAATAGTTATAATTTAGCATGTTTATAAGGATGTCACACGAAGATATCAAGCAGGACTTATAACCTTAAGCTTTTTGCTTTCCTAACGCCAGCTCAACCGGCTGTGGGGCGCGATCACGGTTGATCGAAGACGAGACATTGGGAATATCACCATCATGAAAATTATGCCACTGCCCCGCAGTCCGGTTGAAGCTGTTGTTAGATGACGTTAGTAGAACTATATTGCCCTGACTCTGTACTTACGGGATTTCTTTTTTCCAGTCAGTTGATAACCACGGACTTCCGGAACCCAAAGCGAGAACAGTTCGAGATAAACTCTAGCGTGTCGGTCATCCCCGGTCCCAATATTACCCCTTATTCTGCCGCGCTTGGAAGCACCGAGCCAAAAAGATCCAAAAGTATATCGCGGCGATCCCCCCGGATCTCTTGGTGGTCCCTTGATGTGATTAACCATTTTAATCTCGGTTGGGATTCTCTTGCCAACCTCGAAACGCGCCGTGAAATAGGTCAGCTCGATGTCCGACACCAATTCATCGACGCCCCAGGCTTCGCGATACTCCTTAACGTTGATCATTAGTAAGAATCCAATAGGAGCCTTTGTCTTCAACTCGATAAGTGGTTTGAAGTGTTTGACATCGGCGTATCTCAGTAGCCGTCGCGGCGGCCCTGGCCAATTGATGTTATAACTACGACCACGCTTTGGCACAAAATCCAGTTTCGTAATCCTGATACTAGCCATAATACTCCTCCTTTCTACAGGTTAATCCTTCTTGTCGAAATCCATCCAATTCCATCTAGCGCTCTGGTTCAGCGGTCGGGGTTAGCCACGTCCGCCGCAACCGGTTGTTAGCTCATTCTTCTTCCTGCGATAGTATAAGTGCACTGTAGGGAGCAACACTGACTCTGGCCTGTGCTGGTAAGCCGTCCTTCTCGGTCGCTTCTGCCTGGACCACGGAGTTGCCGAAATCCCCGAAGTCTGAGTCATAATATCTGCTGTCGCTATTGAATCTAACGATCCACTTGCCAGTGGCAGGCAGAGGAATCGTATACTCCTCGCATGGATTAAACGAAAAATTCGCCACTACGACAACGCTGTCATCAACTCCTCCTGATTCCCATCGATGATAGGCGATGATTTTGTCATCATTGTTCACGTGATACACGTTTACCTCTTGCCCAGTGAGCCCCTTTGTATGACCGTCGCAATTCAGGCTAAGGGAGATCAAGTCCTTGTATAGTTGCAGAATCCCTGCAAAACGATCTTTTTTTGTCCAGTCGATGGGATCTCGATCGTGGAACCAGTCGTCTTCAAGAAACTCCTGACCTTGGAAGATCATCGGAATGCCCGGCGCAGTGAAGACAATCACAGCACCCAGTGCAGACTTCTTCTTGGCCACCCATGACGAGGCCTGTCCGGGATCGACTTCTTCGGGTATGCGCGCTTTACCATTCGCCACTTCATCGTGCGATTCCGTATAGATCACCCGCTCGAAGGCATTGAGGTAGTAGCGCTGCAGAATCGCATTGCGGACGGCATCCATGTCCCGGGTTGAGTCCTCGGCTCCTATCAGCGCCGCCCGGACGGCATGCACAAATGATGCGGACCATTGCGTGCTGAACCCTGCTCCTCCATCCTTCTCGGCCTTGGTCAGATACGCATTGTTCCGCAGGTCTTCGGCGATGGTGAAAGCGGAGGGTCTGACCTTCCTGATCTCCTTGTTAACCCACTGCATCAGACTCCAGCCATCAGGCAAATCGCTTCCCGGATCGTTATTACGCCCATGCACGTTATTAATGAAGGCTGTCGCATCCCAGCGCAGGCCGTCTATGCCATACTCTCGAAACCACATCAGGGCGTTATCCCGAAGATAGTCCCGGACCTCCTTTCGCCCGTAATCCGGACGAGTTGCGCCCCATGGTGTTTCTGCCCGCCAGTCGTTGTAGAAATAGATACCACCCCTGTCGTTCTCACTCCAGCCATCGAACCGCCAGAGATCAAGGTCGGTAGGGCCAAGGTGATTGTAGACGACATCCATAATGACAGCAATTCCCAGCCCGTGAGCCTCATCTACAAATTCCTTGAAGGTAAGTGGAGACCCGTAATCGCCTTCGATTGCAAAGATGTG
>CP070727.1:1524043-1563749 GCA_020350885.1 bacterium
GAATCCGGTATCCGGCACGTTGGGATCACCGACCTGCATTTTATATTCGCCGGCCTCGCGAATGATACCGGCCCGGATCTCACCCCACGTTCCCAGCTCACGCCCGCCGGCCAGGCCGGCACCGTAACGTGTCACGTTGAATTCCGAGAGGTTGTTACCATCGGCATCGAACACACTCTCCGCCTGCTCGCTGAACGATGCCTGAAGGTGAATGAAATTGCGAAGTGAATACCCAAACGGCTGGTAGAGCTCCGTGAACACTCCCGGTTCCTGACCGATCTGTATACCCGTCCGCCACTCACCGTTCAAACGATTTATGGCGGTGCGTGTGTATGCAATGGCGAGATTGAAGTTGGGACCCTCGAAATCCTCGAATACCGCCACACCGAATTGCAGGTAATTCGGGCCCCATGACGCCTCCTGGACGGCAACCGTCAGGACGGTGCGGTCCGATTCGTAGGTAATGTCGTAATAGACCGATTCGAAGAGCTCCAGCCCATAGAGCTGGGCAAGATCCCTCTCGAGCCTGTCGATATCGAGCGGTTTGCCGGCTTCGGCGCTGATACGTGTGGTGATAACGCCGTCTGTCAGCCGCGACCGGTTAATGATCCGCACCTCATCGATGAGAGGCCGCGTGACAGGTCGCCTGCGCTCTCCGCGTTTGGCCAAATGCGCACGGAATTCCTCTTCCGATACCGAGAGCCGCAAGAGTTCGCCGATGGCCGCCTCTGCTGCCCCGACACCGACCGGGATCGCCTCGGCGGTGCGATCGAAAGAGGCCGATGAGATATCTCCGAGATCGGGACGGATGAATACGTCCTCTGCAGTAAGCGTTGCGATCTGCAGATCGGAATTGCGCCTCGTAAGGATATTGGAAATCTGGTGGGTGACATCCAGCATCGAGTGGAGCTGCTCCCGCCTCAGTAAGGGAGTGCTGATGTCAATCGCGATGACCACGTCGGCGCCCATACTACGGACGACATCTATGGGGAGATTGCTGCTCACGCCGCCATCGACGAGCAGTCTGCCGTCGATCTCTCGAGGTGCGAACACCGCCGGGATGGACATACTGGCCCGCATCGCAAGCGCCAGATCGCCGTGATCTATCACGACGGTGTCACCGGTCACGATGTCGGTCGCAACGGCGCGATACGGAATACCCAGATCATCGAAATCACGAACGGCAACAACCGGCAGCGAATATTTCTTCAGGAGCAGGTCTATCTTCTGGCCATCGAGAATGCCCGGTGGGAACCTGAGCCTGCCGCCGACGAAGCCCGGCTTGTGCTTGACCAGGTAAAGATCGTCGTCACGCTTGCGGCGGAACGACCGATCCTTCCGCGGTATACGGTCGATGAATGTATATATCCAGTCGATGCGTGAGATCAGCGCCTCGAGCTCCGCAGGTGACATGCCGGAAGCGTACAGGCCGCCGACGATCGATCCCATGCTGGTTCCGGCGATGTAGTCTACGGGGATGCGGTGCTGCTCCAGCACCTTGAGCACCCCGACATGCGCCGCACCGCGTGCGCCACCACCGCTGAGTGCGAGCCCGATCTTCGGCCGCTCCCCGGTGTCGAAGGATGTCTCGGCAGTCAAGGTAGATTCCGGTAACAACACAATGATGGCAGTGATAACAACCAGTACCAGAAAACGAAACATCGTGCACCTCAGCATGGCTTAATCCTCACCTTCTTCGCGGCCGCCGGTCTCTCGAACACTACGAAACTACATTACATGTAACTTAAGTGTTGCTTTTCCGACGGCCACTACCTTACACTGGTCTGGTTCGTTGTATCAAACCTTTATCCGGGCTACCGGAACGGAATGATGGTTCTCGCCGATACCTCGGGCTTGGCAATGCCACCGTGACAGCGTCAGGAAACGAAACAACAATCATGAAAACCACACAGAGAAAGAGCTTCACATTGAAAATCTTGTTGACCGGATGCATCGCTATGGTCCTCGTCGCAGTCTTCAGCACCATCGTTCACTGCTCCGATACAGGGGTGGATAGGAACGAGAAAACCAGAACCCACTGGGGGAAAGCCAGGGTGCAGGGGGTTTTGATAGTACCACTAGGGGATAACCATGTCGAAGGCTGGAATATATGTGATCCCGGATGGTTCGATTTCCTGAATTTTTATAGCACGATTGACGCAAAAACGGCCGGAGGCGCCATTGCGAGCTTTGAATATGTAATTAAGCGGAGATACGGGTTCGAGATCAGCCTGGCATACTGGAACAACATAATAGATATATACTTCGAAGCAACTGGGATTACTATAAAGGGAAGTCCGAATTTCATAATGCCGATACTGGGGCTGAACTACCATATATTGACCGATGCACACAAGGACATCTATGGCGGTCCGATATGCTGCCTCGGGGTCGTGGCAACCGGATTGGGCACCGATATAGACGTCAGCAAGGATATCGCCCTGGGACTGAAAATCGGTCTGGATTACTATATCAAGAAATCATGGAGTCTGGGCACCAGCCTCCATTATATCGATTTCGGAGAGATGGATTTTTCCGTCCTGCCTCCCGGTATAGAGGGCATCGTGTGCAACAACGGTCTCTTCGGCATAGGAAGCATGAATTTCATGTCCGTAACCATCGGTGTGGGATACAGATTTTAGCAGGAGAGTTATCCGGGATTCAATACGTATCCCGTTAACCGAAACACAAACATGAAAGAAAGGGAGCGAATCGTGAAACGCCTGTGCCTCATTGTTGCATCCACCGTGCTTGCAACGCTGATCGGTAACGCCGCCATCGCCGGTGATATATCCCTCGGCGCCAAGGTTGGCATGATCACGGCCAATATCACCCAAACCCCGAAAGAATGGGAACAGACCAAATCCTTCAAGGTGGGTTTCATGGGCGGAGTCTACCTGAACTACGCATTCAACGAGAATTTCAGCATCCAGCCCGAGCTCCTCTACACCCAGAAGGGTGTAAAAGACAACCTGTACGATGGATTTATCACCATCGACCTGACCGCCAGTTTCGATTACATCGAGCTGCCCGTACTGGCGAAATACACCTTCACCTGGAAGGAGAGTTTCAAGCCGTATATATATGCGGGACCGAGTTTCGCCGCCACGGTCAGCTCCGAGCTGGAGGTTTCGGCATTGCTGCTATCCACCGAGATTGATTTCTCCGATCTAACCCACGTCACGGATTTCGGCCTCGTTGCAGGAGCCGGTTTCGACTATGCCCTCGGTAAAGGTGTGCTTGTATTCGATACCCGGTTTCAGATCGGATTTACGAATGTCATACTGAGCGGTGATTTCGAAATCGACGGCTCCACGCAGACGATCGACGAGGATGACTTCAAGAATTTCGGATTCGCCTTCATGGCGGGCTACGGTATATAGAACCAGAGGCCACCGTCCGGATATTACAGGATTTCTAGGACGGGATCTGGCAGGCTAGAATGTGCCTGTCATTCCCGCGCACACAATACCGTTGAATCCAAGTCCCAGTTCCAGAAACCCCGCAACCCTCTCTCCTACACGCAGGCCGACGGCATTGACCTGAAACGCAAAGTAATTCTCGCCTTGTGACTCATCGTTCTCTGCCCTTTCGGTCGAAAACGATATGCCGAGCGCCGCACCGGAGTACATTTGATACAATCGCAGCCTCACATATGTGAAATCTATGCGTCCCATCAACGTGTAGTAACTTATATCAGTTGTGCCTGTTTCTTGATCTCTGAAATAATATGTCCTCTCCATTTGTTCGTAAGCAAATGTGCCGCCTAAACTAAGCCATTTGCGCAGATGGTGTCTATAACTCAAGCTGAGTGTCGGTACTGCCATCTCAGAATCTTCACGAATAAGTGAAGCAAGTGGAGGGAAAATTAAAAACATAGCAACATCCCTGAATTCTTCCAGAATAGCCGGTACCGATCCTACTCCGACAGAAAAGGAAACTTCATGCCTGTAATCCTGCGCAGATGCAGTACCACTCGACAAAATTAGTACAGACAAAACCAACAAAGACACTTTTTTCATCGTATGTTCCCCCAGGTAAATATCTTATAGTAAAGTACCCCCCAATGTTGTGTTCTCAATGATGTTATAGAGATTGTACCCGCCGGCCTGATACCAGCAATAACTTTATACTATTAAAAAGCCTCGGTTACGAATGCATACATTCCCCTCTTTCCCCCTCTCCCAAATCCAAAGTCGAGTCGCGCATTGATTCTCTCTTGCCTGTCGAACATAAAGCGAATGCCAAAGCCGAGACTATACTTGAGCTCATCCATTTGAAATTTCCTGGCATCGTTGCTCACATCTCCGAATCCAACAAACCCAACAGCTCCCAATCTCCAATATACCGGAAATCTATATTCGGCCTGAAATGTGATCATATTCTTATCCCGGTAGCGCCCGAGATAGTAGCCGCGCATCCAGCTCGAACCCCCGAGCATGTTCAACATCTGGAAAGGTGGCTTGCCGGAGATGAAGCTATCATACGTCTGTAAGGCGATCACATGGGTACCGAAGACTGAAAAGTACTTACGCAGGTCGATGCTCAGTACATTGAATGTATAATCACTTGCGATTGCCTTCCCGAAGAACACTGCGTAAATCTGATTAAAGAATCCCGTTGACGGTTGATAAATATGATTACGGGTGTCGTGATTGACAATAACACCGAGGCCCAATGCAGAGCCTCCCTCGCTTCCAGGGATTGTGCCACTCTGCAATGCGCCGTCTTCGCTCGTTTCTCTCAAATCGATATATTCATACTGAGAACGTATTCCGATATACAGGCCGGGTACGATCCGCCTTTGCAGCGAGGTGTAGGACTTAAAATAGACCGGCTTATATGCCTCTTCGGCGCTGTCGGGGGTATCATTTCCAATTCCCCAAAATTTATCGGGATACCTGTAGAATCCATAGTATCCAGTAATATAGTAACTCTCGTTTCTGAAATACAATTCAGGCAGAAAACCGATTATGCCCTGTTTCAACTGGGTATATGTCAGGGCTATTCTGATGTTCGAGGGCCGATCCTCCGGAGAACCGCCTTTGGGACGAAAGGAATAGATAGTTCCGACTCCGAAGGCAATCTTTGTCTCGGGTGAATAATATGCATACGGCAGCGCGACCAGACTGCTGCGTTTCTGTTGTAAAGAATCAGATCGACTATTCGTTTGTGCTAATACTACACTGGTACATGCAAAAAGCGGAACAAGTGCGGTGACAGCAAATCGTCCATATTGAACAAATCGCACGCCTTCTCCCTGTGTATCATTCCTCTTGAAATAAATAATAAAGGATAATGTGCTGCTGAGCGTACGGCAGGCACTCCTGCTTTCGGTTTCACCGGTATCGCTATACGTGCCTCTTTGCCCTCATTCTTTCGGTCTCTTTCTGCTTCACTTCACGGGTCTCGGGATCGATCACCACACCGTACTCCTCCTCCGCCCGTTCAACGCTGACAATGCCGTTTCTGACCTCCCGGGCGACCCTGGCCGGATCCCTGAGATAGGGATCGCCGTATCCCCCACCACCGCCTGCCTGCTGAAAGAGAACCGTCCCGGCGGGGACGTCCTCTACGAGATCCTTGGTCGTTGTCTTGTAGACCGTACCGTCCGGATAGTGAAGCTCGATCCTGTTCAGCGTCGCATCCCTTCCGCCGAACAGTCCGAATGCGGGCTCGACATCGCCGTCTCCGAAGGTTACGACCTTCGTGTTCCTGCCGCCTATCTCGAAGCGGGTCTCGACACCGAGCCCGCCCCTCTGTTCACCAGCCCCGGCGGAATCGGGCCAGTACTCGTGCTGCAACAACAGATGGGGTGTCTGCTGTTCGAACATCTCGTAATCCTGATCGAGCACTCCCCCGGAGGCATCGATCATTCCGATGTGGTCGTATCCGTCGACTCCCTTTGTCCCCCCCGAGCCGCCCTTCAATCCCAGGAAACCTATATCCACGTAGTTGTCGTTCTTCCTGGTATCGTACCCGCTCGTGAGATAGCACAGGAGCTGATTCCATCCAGCCGTAACACGTTCGGGGATCGCCCTGGAAAGGGCCCTGATAATGGCATCGGCGTTCGGGGGACAGAGATGATTGCCGAAGGTCGTCGCGGCGGGGTAGCGAGCATTCAGGATCGTGCCTTCCGGGATGAGGATTTTGACGGGTCTCACCATCCCGTCGTTATGCGGGATATCCGGATTGACCATCTGCAGGAATGTCAGGAGGGTGGCGCTCGCAGAGGAGGTATAGGTACCGTTCACGAAACCGTCCGTCTGGGGATCCGTATCCGAATAATCGAAGGTTATCTCCTCGTCATCGACTGTGATCGTGACCCGTATCTTGTACTTCGATCCGGGTGTCCTCCCGTCATAGTAGACGGTTGCCTCTCCGCGATACGTGCCGTTCGGTATCGTTGCGATCTCGGCCCGCATCATCTTCTCCGTCGATTCGTACAGGTATTCCTTGTGCGTCTCGAACACATCGAGCCCGTACTTCTCGAGTAGCTTCAGGATCCCCCTCTCACCGACCACACATGAACCGATCTGGGCCCTCATGTCGGCAGCGACTATTTCGAACCGGATATTGGCGAATATGAGATCCCACACGTCCTTTCTGAGCTTGCCGCGTTCGTACACCTTCACCGGCGGGATCCGGAGCGTTTCCTGCCACACCTCCGTTGCCTTTGGGTTGTATCCGCCGGCGACGGCGCCGCCGACATCGGCCTGGTGCCCTTTGGCTGCGGCCCAGGCAACGAGCCTGTCCTCGAAGAAGATCGGTTTGTACACGGCCACGTCGTTGTTCTGATTTCCCATGGAGAAGACATCGTTGTGGAATATGACATCGCCCGGATAGATCTCGTCACCGAAGTAGTCCACGATGTACTCGCACACGGGTCCGAGGGAGAAGGAGAGGATGGGGAGATTCTCCGTCTGTTCGAGCATCTTTCCCTTGCCGTCATAGAGGCCGGTCACGAAGTCTTTCGCCTCGCAGAGTATCGGCGACCTCGTCGTCTTGGTGAGAACGATGCTCATCTCCTCCGTGATCGATTTGAACCTTCGCTGCAATACGGATACCAGTATCTTATCGATCTTCATGGCTCTCTCAGATTCCTATCTTCCTCTTGATCTCGTCTTCCCTGTCCTTCACGAACATCGTGTAGCTTCCGTACCTGTCGCACAGCACGGTGTATTCTGGAGTGACGAAGGTGGTCGTGTTCACCTGCTCTATGATAGCCGGGCCCTCGACCTTGTTACCGAACTTCAACTTGTGCCCGTCGTACACGGGCACCATCTCGAAGGTCTTCGCCAGAGGCAGGTAGACCTTCCTCCTCTTCTTGAAGGCATTCAGGGGATCCTCTCCGTCGTACTGCTCCTGCACGAATTTTGGCTTCGCCGTCTTCCCGATACTCAACAGACGAAGATTGATCAGCTCGATCGGTGTTCCCTCCTCCTCCAGAGAATAGCCGAAGAGCCTGTTGTGCTCGGGGTGGAACCGGTCGACTATTGCGGACACATCGGCGCCCTCGAACTCATCCCGCGTGATCCTCACGTTCACCTCGTGATACTGCTTCACGTACCTCAAATCAAGAGAATAGATATGCTGGATCGCATCTCTCGGTATATGTTCCGACTTGAGGAGCTTCGTGGCCTCCCGTTCCATATCGAGAAAGATCGATTTGAACTTTTTCGCATCGATATCGTTCAGGCGGGTGGAGTACGTTCTCACGAAGTTGTGCTTCAGGTCGGACATCAGCATTCCCGCCGCACAGAAGATGGACGATTCCTTCGGGATCATGATGACGGGGATCTCGAGCTCCAGTGCAATCATGCAGGCATGAACGGGCCCCGCACCGCCCGCGGCTACGAGGGGGAATTCCCGCGGGTCGTGACCGCGCTTCACGCTGACCTCGCGCACACCGGACGCCATGTTGACGTTGATCACCCGGTACATTCCAGCGGCGGCTTCGATCGGATCCATGCCGAGGGGATCTGCGATCTTCTCCTTGACGGCCTGCACGGCCCGGTCGTAGTCGAGCGGAATCTTTCCCCCGGCAAAGAAATCCTTGTCCAGGAGCCCGAGCAAGAGATCGGCATCGGTGCACGTGGGCAGCACTCCGCCCAGATCGTAACAGGCAGGGCCCGGTTTCGAGCCGGCGCTCTGTGGTCCCATCCGCAGGAGCCCCCCCTCGTCCACCCAGCCGATGCTGCCACCTCCGGCACCGATCGTGACGATGTCTAGCATGGGAAGGGAGAGCCGCAACCGGTTGATCTCCCCCTCGGTCGTGACGAGGGGCGTTTTGTCCTTTATGAGCGCCGCATCGAAACTCGTTCCCCCCATGTCCACCGTTATGCAGTCGGTGTACCCCTGTATCGACGTATACTCAATGCCGGCCACCGGTCCGGCCGCGGGTCCCGACAGGAGTGTTACGGCCGCATTATCCATGGCGATCTGCGGGGATACGACCCCTCCGTTGGACTGCATGATGAGCAGGATCCCCTCGAATCCAACGGCATCCAACTTTTCGATGAGGCTCGTCAGGTAGCGTTTCAGTATGGGGCCGACATAGGAGTTCAGCACGGTTGTCGATATGCGGTCGTAGAACCTGATGCTCGGCAGAAAGACCGAGGAGACAGTCAGGTAGGCGTCCGGGAACTGTTCCTTCATGACGCCGGCGGCAACCGATTCGTGCCTGTCGTCGGCGAAGGAGTTCATGAAGCAGATCGCAATCGCCTCGACGCCTTCCTTCCGGAACAGCTCCGCCGCATCGAGGAGATCCGCCGTGTCGAGATCCGAGACGACCTCCCCTTTGTAATCGAGCCTCTCTTCGACGGGATACCGCAGGTATCGCGGGACAAGTGGCTCCACGTTTGTGTAGCGGTTGTTGTACTGCTCCTCCCGGATGCCCCTTCTCATCTCCAGGGCATCCCGCAGTCCCTTCGTGGTCAAGAGCCCCGTTCTGGCACCCTTGCGGGTCAGGACCGCATTCGTCGTCACCGTCGTGCCGTGCACGATGGTCGTCACGTTCTTTATGAAATCCCCGATATCCATGCCATGGGCTCCGGCCATCTCCGCCAGGCCGTTCATCAGCCCGACCGAGGGATCGTCCGGCGTCGACAGGACTTTATAGATCTCGGGATTTCTGTCCTCGGAGGTCAGCAGGAAATCGGTGAAGGTCCCGCCGACATCGATGCCTATCTTGTATTCCATACGTTTCTACCCGGAATAAAGCAGTCGGGATACAATAGAATGAGTGCTATTGTTCGTTCTAAGTTGCTACAATCCGATCGGCTCCTTGAATTCGCCGAATACTTCCTTGAAGACCTTTGTGATCTCTCCCAGCGTTGCGTAACATTTCACGGCCTCGAGTATGGGAGGCATCACGTTCTCACCGGTTCTCGCCGCCTTCTCGAGCCCGGCCAACGCCTTCTTCACGTTCTCCCCGTCCCGCTGACGTTTGACCTCATCCAGCCTCTTCTTCTGCTCCTCGGCGACCTTCTGATTGAAGGGATGAAATTCGATATCGGTCTTCTCGTCCTCCATGACATACTTGTTCACGCCGACCTTGACAATCTCACCCGACTCTATCCTCTTCGTACGGATATAGGCCTGCCGACTGACCTCCCTCTGTATATATCCGCTCTCCACCGCTTCAATCATGCCGCCCATCTTCTCGACGTCCTCCATGCATTCGGTGATCTTCCTCTCCATCTCTTTCGTCAGCCATTCGATGTAGTAGGAGCCACCGAGAGGATCGACCGTATCCGTAAGGCCCATCTCATCGGCCAGGATCTGCATCGTCCTGAGGCTCAGGAGTGCCGCCCTCTTCGAGGGGATCGTGTACGCCTCGTCAAAGGAGCAGAGGGCCATCGTCTGTGTACCCGAGAGCGCCGAGATCAATGCGTAATACGCACCGCGCACGATGTTGTTTTCGGGCTGCTGGATCGTGAGCCCCCCGCCCCCGCCACCGGCGATCATCCGCAGGACCATCGACCGGGGGCTGCCGGCGCCGAAGCGCTCCTTTATGATCTTCGCCCAGAGCTTCCTTCCGGCCCTGAACTTCGCCACCTGCTCCCAGAGGTTACCGTGGATGTCGAAGTTGAACGCGATCCTTCCCGCAAAATCGTCTATGGCGATGCCGCGCGAGAGCACCTCCTCGATATAGGTGATCGCTATCTCGAAGGCGTACGCCATCTCCTGAACCGGCGTGGCGCCCGATTCCCTGATATGGTAGCCGCAGACGCTGAACGGATTGAACTTGGGAACGTTCCTTGAACAGAACTCGACCATATCGCCTATGAGACGTATGGATGGTTTGACGGGGAAGATCCAGGTTCCCCTCCCGATGTATTCCTTCAGGATGTCGTTTTGTGTCGTTCCCCGCACCTGATCCCAGGGGATACCCTGCTGCTCTGCCAGCGCCAGATACATAGCGAGCATGACCGAGGCGACGGGGTTAATGGTCAGCGAGGTGCTGATCCTGTCGATGGGGATACCGGCGAACGCATCCTCGAGATCCTTGAGCGTATCGATGGCCATACCCACACGCCCGACCTCTTCCTCGGCGAATGGATCGTCGGAATCGAGGCCCAGCTGCGTCGGCAGATCGAAGGCGACATTGAGCGCCGTCTGCCCCTGTTCCAGGAGCCATTTGAATCTCTGATTCGTCTCCCTGGCGGTCCCGAATCCCGAGTACTGGCGCATCGTCCAGGGGCGCTTGCGGTACATGAAGGGATGGATGCCACGGGTGAAGGGGTATTCACCCGGTTGACCGATCTCCTGGTCCGGATCGAGGTCCTTTACATCGTCGGGACCGTATACGGATTTTACCTTTATGCCGGATTCGAGAACAACGTCCTTCAGCTCGTCCGATTTGGATTTCTTCATCCTACAGTTCAACCTTGTCTTGTATGAATTGAACGATCTCGCCGAGCTTCGATCCAACGGGAAAGACCTCGGACACACCGTAGCTTTTGAGCTCATCGATATCCCTGTATGGAATATTCCCGCCTACCAGCACCAGTTTATCGGTGAGACCCTTCGCTTTCACCTGCTCCATCAACTTCCTGCTCAACGGGAGATGGGAACCGGAGTAAATGGAAAGCCCGATCACATTCACATCCTCCTCCACGGCTGTCGTCACGATCTCGTCGATCGTCCTATGAAGTCCGGTGTAGATGACCTCCATTCCCGCTTCCTTGAGGGCATGAACGACCACCTTCGCACCGGTATCGTGCCCGTCGAGCCCCGGTTTGGCAATCACGACCCTGATCTTTTTTCCCCGGGCGGGTCCGTCCTTCTTCATGGTCCGATTCCAATCAGTACTTGCCGTCGATGATCTCGGTCAAGACCCCGTGTGTTGCTGCGGGGTGGATGAATGCGAAGTTCCTCTTGTATTCGGCGAAAAACCGCGGCTTCTGATCTATCAGCCTCACGTTGTTTCTCTTGAGAAGTTCGAGGGATTCCCCGCAGTTGTCCACGTTGTAGCTTATGAGCATTACACCCTCGCCGGCCCTCTTGATGAACTTGGCCACTTCTCCGGTGCCGTCCAGGTCTTCCATGATCTCTATTGCCGTCGGACCCACCATGAACCCGGTCACCCGGATCTTCTCCGGCTCGTCGACATAACGGTATGCCACTTCCCAGCCGAAGGCATCGATATAATCCTTCTCCGCCTGCTCCACATCCTTCACCGCAATGCAGATATGGTCCACGTAGTTTGTTTTCAGTGTTTCGGCCATCTCGTTCTCTCCTTTTCAAACAGTCTGAGTAAACCTAGCGGGGAAAACCAATCCCTATTTTCGCGAAAGGAACGGTATATTCCCCGTTTCCGGCGAGCCGGGAGGAAGCTTGAATATGATCGCCCCCTCGACCGGGCAGGCCTCGAAGCATTCCCCGCACTGCAGGCAGAGATCGAGGACGATCGCCGCCTTTTTCTTGTGGATGCCGATGATACCCGGCGGGCACGCCTTGGCACACGATCCACACCCCGTGCACCGGAAGGCGTCGATCCACGGATACAACCCCCCATGATCGGAAGTTGAGCTCGGATACACGCTCATCTTCGTGCCGGGTATGTGAGGCTTGGCACTCGGGATTTCGTTTAGAAGCATACCGTTCTCCTTCTTGTTACATGATCGTATTATTACTCACAAAACCTAGAATCTCATTCCCAAGCGGTAGCCGTCCTGGATGGCATCGATGCCGCGCCGCACCCACACGCAGTCACCGATCATGGCCGTATCCCCCTTAAAGGAACCGTAGCCCAGCTCCTTGTTGGGCACGAGTGTTGCCAGGATGACGGTATCCGCCGGAACCGTCTCGTTTTCGTACTTTTTCTTCTCCTTCGTCTTCCTGTCCACGATCATCCAGTCCGCCACCACACCGGTGTCGGTGATCTCCTTGACCTTGCCGTTGGTCAGCTGCTGGACCTTCGCCTGTTTGAGCCTCAGCCGGTAGCGCCAGATGTACGAAGGATTCACATCCCTGCCGAAACGGGGGACGGGATCGATGATCGCTATCTGGCCGTCTTTGACTCCATCCCGCTCCATTGCATCGATTACAAAGAGCGTGAGCGATATCGCTGCACCCGACCCGCCGAGAATGACGACGTTCCTGCCCGGTTTCACCTTGCCGGTGAAGATGTCAAACATATTCACTACTTGTTTCTTATCGACTCCGGGGATATCGGGGATCTCCGGCACGGCGCCGGTTGCGATGACGAGTGAGTCCGGCTTTTCCTTCTCGATGAGCTCTTTGGTCACTGGGGTGTCGAGGACGAACCTGACACCGAACTTGTCGCAGAGGACCTGCGTGTTGTTGATCCAGCGCATGAACTCCTCGTCGTCCCAATACTTGTCAGAATCCTCCCCCCACGGGTTACGGGATGCGTAGTACCACTGGCCGCCGATATTGCCGGTTTTTTCGTAGACGGTCACATCGTGGCCCTTCTCGGCGGCGATCCGTGCCGCCTGAAGACCGGCAATGCCGGCTCCAGCGACCATGATCTTTCTCTTTACTTCAGCCTCGGGGAAGCCGTAGTAGCCCCATTCGCGCTCCCCCTCGTGACCACAGGAGGGGCGGACCGTGCAGGTAACCGGCGCATCGCGGAAGAGCCGTGCGAGGCAGACCTGACAGGCGACACACGGGATGATCTCCTCCTGCCTGTCCCATATGATCTTGTTGGGCAGTGCAGGATCTGCGATCATAGGCCGGCAGGCCTCCCAGATATCGAGGTTGCCTTCGGCGATCGCCTTCTCGGGCAGCTCCGGGGTGAAGAGCCGGTAGGCCATGCTCACGGGGATATTGATGGCCTTCTTGGTCCGTTCGGCTACGTAGAGCCACTTGCCCATCGGTATATCCCTCGAGATGACTGATCCGAGCGACTCCTGCCAGCCGACCGTGACACTGATATAATCACTCCCTGCCTCCTCGGCGATCTTGATCGATCTCAGGCTCTCCTCCTCGGTATTCCCACCGACATCGTCCAGGAGCTCCCAGCCGCAGAGGCGGATGCCGACGGCAACGTCGTCGCCGGCCTCCCTGCGGATCCCTTCGATGATCTTTCTCGGCATCGTGCACCGGCCGTCGATCTCGCCGCCGTACTCGTCCGTTCTCTTGTTCGTATATTTCGAGATATAGTTTGATATGAGGTAGCCCACGATACCGGAGATCTCGATGATCTCGTATCCCGCCTCGACGGCCCTCCGTGCTCCGTCGATATGCTCCTGTATGCACGCCTCTATCTCCTCGACGGTCATCGCTTTCACGGGACGGAACCGGCGCAACCGCTGCGGGACCTCGGACGGACCCACGGTATAGTGGAGATTGATACCTCCGACGCGGCCGCAGTGCATGAGCTGAAGGCAGGCCACGGCGTCGCCCTGGTGTATGATGTCGGCCATCTTCTTCAGGCCCGGGATGAACTTGTCGTCCCATATCCCCATCATCCCCACATACCCCTGTCCCTCGCCCCTCGGATCGGTGTAGGCGCCCTGCGTCGTCACGATACCCGAACCGCCCCGGGCGTGCGCCTCGATATATGCAAGCTCCTTTTCGGATACGAAACCGTCGCTGTAGTTGTAGTTCGTCTCGGTCGATGCATACTTGATTCGATTTTTCACCCAGACCTTACCAATCTGAATGGGGCTGAAGATATGAGGGTATTTCTTTACTCCCGGTAACACTAGTGTCCTCCTTCTGATATACGCTTCTGGGCTTTTTGATAACGAGCTGGTTGTTCCGCCTCCCGCTCACTTCAACGGGCAAAGACTATCCGAAAAACGGTTAATTTGCAAGACGAGGGATTCACTGATTTACATATCACAGTCAATCCATGGCTACCGTTGCATATATTTAGTTAATCGGGCATCTGAAAAAAAAGATATGTGATATCACGTATAAAGAGGATATTCTGCATTATTTAAGGATATTGTTTCAATGAAATAAAAATGGTACATAATCGGATTGACAAAAAGTAACTTATTTAATAGTATGCTCTTGGGGGAAATCTAACTCTATACTTACAACGGTCTGGGGAGAGAAGTCAGTCAGCGCTCTTCCCTCAGCACATCCTATTTACTGGAGGCAATGTCATGAAATATTTCATGAATGCCACACTGGTTATTGTGCTTCTCGTGGGATTGATCTCTGCATGCGGGCAACTCGAGGAACCCCTCGAATTGCCGCAGTCGAGCGACCCCACGATAAAGCCGTTGACGGGCGCATCGCCACCTATCGGAGCGACGGAGACCGTCGATCTCATCGCCGCGCAGACCGAGGATATCGGCTCGGTCACATGCTGGATAAACGGTGACTTTCTGTTCATCCAGTACATGACCGAGGGAGGCTGGAGCCTGGCGGAGACACATTGTGCGGTTGTTGAATCACTGGAGGATATACCCGCCACACCATCTGAGAATCCAAAGGTGGGTCACTTTCCGCTGAAGAAGGAGCACGATCCGTTCACCACGGAGCACACCGACTCGCTGGACTTGGAAGCGTGGGGATTCGGTGAGGCCGAGGAGCTCATCATCGCCGCCCATGCCGACGTCGAGGTGCTCTCGGGAGAGGGAGCCGTTCTCCGGGAAGAAGGAGCCTGGGGGATGGGAGAATCGTTTTCTGAGACTGTGCCTGAAGACCCCCATCAGATCGAGAGACCGGACGATCCATCCAAGGACGCCTTCACGAAAATCACGGATCATCCGGGGCAAGGCCGAGGGAACTGGGCGATGTACTTCACGGTGAACGTCAAGAAACTGAAAGGGCTGATACTGTGGAACAAGCTCGGTTCGGAGCACGAGGTGACACACAGCAGGGTCGGTCCCGACGGTGTCATCGTGGGGGATATCGAATACCTTCCTTGCCAGCACGGCAACGGATTCAAGCCGCTGGAGCGGACGGGCGATCGCAACATCCCCGATAACTTCATCGATTTTTATGGCTTGAATCTGGGACAGCAGGGCTGCATCGAATTCTGGTATCATCCAGACTGGATAGACTCGCATGTTGGGTGCGTTGTTGGCCTGTTTTACTATGGATTGCCTTCTTATTGGCCCGAGTATTTACAGGTACTAATGACTGGCTACAATGACTGGCAGGACTTAGCCAACTTCAATGCTTACCAAGGACTGCAAGACTCGTCTAATCAAGCATGGTTAACGTATCGTCCTTCAGCAACTCCAGGATGGACCACCGCTGAGCCGTTCCACATGGCCTTCATGTGGGATGGTATTGCACCCGACCAGCAGGACAGGGTAAAGATGTTCATCAACGGCAATCCGATAGGCAGTTACCATATTAGTGGCGACCCAACCTTCAGCAACTGGCCAGCAGACGCAATCCTTCGGCTCGGCTCTCGATTGTCAGGTGGGGATTGGAACCGCCATCACTGGGAGGGCTCCGAGGGGATCATCGACAACATCAAGATCTGGAACTACCCCAAGACCGATTTCTCGGATCGGTTCAAGGAATAGAGTGATCGATTCGGAATGAGAGTGTTTTCGGGTTGAGACTTTACAGCCCGAGGTTCGCGTTGATGGAGGGTGGAGATTGAGTATATGTGCGATCTCCACCCTTTTGTTTTACCAGGGGAACATGCCGACTCAGTGTGCAGATAGGATATCCACCTTTTGGACTGTTTGGTTCGCGTTCAATCCGGTAAGCCCTTTCCCTCATTCATTCCCGATACTGAATTGACACGAGATTTTTCCTCGGTTATGGTTGTGGGACTGAACTTGCAGTAGAAGGAGTAATCTACGTGAAGACGAGAACGGTACTCAGCGTTGAACAGGCACTCACCATGACATATGCGACGCTACGCATGGTGCATCTCGGCTGGCGCGTGATACGCATAGAGCCGACGCCGGTGCCGGGAAGAAAATCCAAGGGCGATCCCAACCGCTATATCGGGCGCCCGGTTGCGGGCGAGGACCGGCACAGCTACTTCATCTCCCCCAACCTCGGAAAGGAGGCCGTGGCCATCAACCTGAAGGAGGCGGAGGGACAGGCCCTCCTCCACAAGATGATCTCCGGTCTCGAGGTGGATGTATTCTGTACTAATACGATGCCGGCACGCCACCCGCAGCTCGGTTTCGACTACGAGACCCTCCGTGCGGTGCGTGACGATCTTGTCTGGTGCAGTATTTCGGCGATGGGAACAAGGTATCCGGATGTCCCGGGCTACGATCCGGTATTCCAGGCGCTCTGCGGCTACATGGATCTCACAGGCCATCCCGACGGACCGCCGCTCCAGTGCGGGCCGCCGCTCATAGATCTCAAGGCGGGAGACGAGGCTTTCGTGCAGGTTGTCCTGGCTCTCATGGAGCGAAGCGAAACCGGAAAGAGCAAGATGATCGATATCTCAATGGCTCAGGTGGCGGTCTCTTGGCTGCATACATTCCTGCCGATGCTCGATATGGGATCCCCTCCGAAGGAGCTCAAGCGTTCTGGCAACGAACATCGCCAGTTCATCCCGGTGAATGCCTACCGGACGAAGGATGGATATATTTACATGGCGATCGGCAGCGATGCCCAATGGCACCGGTTCGTCAGGCAGCCGATGTTCGCATCTCTCGATCAGGAACGTTACGGCCACAACGAAGGGCGTCGCAAGGACCGGAAGGAGCTGCACGCCTCTATCGAAGAGATCACGCGGCAGCATCCCTCGAAGAAGGTCAGCGAGGTGCTGATCGAAGCCACCATACCACATTCGCCTATAACACCCATCGAGGAGGTGCCCGACCTTCCCTTCGTCGCATCCACGGCCCTCAAGACCACCGCACCGGACGGTCGCGCCGTGCGCTTGCCTCCACCCGCCCTATCCACGGATTACCTCGAAGAGCTGGGCGGGGAGCTCCCCTTTGCGCCTGCGTACGGTGAGCACACCGACGCCATACTGAACGAGATCGGCATATCCGCCTCCGAGATTGCATCGCTCAGGGAGAAGGGTGTAATAGCATGAGGTGCCGGGATTGTCACATGCATTACCGGGACCGTTTTGCGCCATACAGGGATCGTCACACGCATTGCCGGGACCGTTCTATACCGTACAGGGATCGTCACATCCTGCGACACACCGGGGATTCACTGGAGTAGTTTGCATGGGCCGTTATAACTATTACAAACCGCTCTCCCTCGATGATGCGCTGGCGTTACATGATAAGATACCCGGCGCCCTCTTCATAGCCGGGGGGACGGATGTAATGGTCAAGATCGTAAACGGCGACATCGAGCCGTCGGCACTGATCTCACTTCGGTCTATCCCGGAGCTTTCCGGAATCAAGGAGAACGGATCCACACGCATAGGATCGATGACCACGATCAGCGAGTTGATCGAACACCCGAAATTACATAAGAGGTATCCGGTGCTGATCGAAGCGGCGAGAAGACACTCAGGTCCCCAGATCAGAAACGTCGCCACTATCGGGGGAAACCTCTGCAACTGCTCCCCGTGCGCCGATACGGCCACCCCCCTGCTCGTACTGGATGCAAAGGTCCGGCTCCGGAGCATCGAGGGAAGCCGGGAGATACCGATCGAGGAATTCTTCAAAGGGCCCGGGGAGACGTGTCTCTCCTCTAGTGAGATCCTGACCGACATACTACTGGATCCACCGCAGCGTGAGGCGAGGGCGGTCTTCATGAAGAAGGGCCGTGTCCACATGGACCTTGCAACGGCGAGTGTAGCCGTGCTTTTGGAGATGGAAAAGAACACGTGCCGCAGGGCCCGTCTCGCCGCCGGCTCGGTCGCCCCGGTGCCTCTTCGTCTATCCCAAGTGGAAGAGCTGCTCGAGGGAAACATCATCTCTTCCGAGCTCCTTGATCGGGCACGAGAAATCTCATCTGAGACCGTCTCCCCCATCACCGATATTCGTGCCACCGAGGAGTACCGCCGTCGAATCGTCGGCATATATGTGAGACGGGGCATCGAGAGATTACTAAAGAAGTGATTTTGTAATGGTGTGAGGGCTGTGTACATCCATTCGATAGAGGGATCCCGGGAGGGAAACGAGGCGTGAGAATCAACATCTCTTTCATGCTCAATGGATCGGAGGTCGTCGTCGAAGTCGAGGGACACCACCGTCTCATCGATGTGCTGAGAGACCAGCTCGGCCTTACTGGAACCAAGGAGGGCTGCGGAAAGGGTGAGTGCGGTGCCTGCTCGGTCCTTGTCGACGGCCGGGCCGTCAACGCATGCCTCTACCCGGCCCTCGAAGCCGAGGGCAGAAGCGTTACCACCATCGAGGGTCTGCGGGGTCCGAATAACGAGCTCTCCACCGTCCAGCAGGCCTTTGTCGACCAGGGGGCGATCCAATGCGGCTTCTGCACGCCGGGCATGATCATGTCCGCCAAGGCGCTCCTCGATTCCAATCCCGATCCGACCGAGGAGGAGATCCGTAGTGCACTTCTGGGTAACCTCTGCCGCTGCACCGGCTACGTACAGATCGTAGAGGCGGTGAGACAGGCGGCCGTCCAGTTGAGGGATAAGCCATGAACGTGTCCGGTATTACTGTCAAACAGACATCTCGGCTGAAGGATATGTGATGACAGATTTTCACTATATAGGGAAAGAGACCAAACGTCCGGCGGGGCCCGACAAGGCCGCAGGCAAGGCTCATTACATCCATGACCTCGTGCGCCCCGGGATGCTGTTCGGGAAGATCAAATTCAGTGAACACCCGCATGCGCATATAAAGAATATCGATATCTCGAGGGCCGAACGGCTCCCCGGTGTCAAGGCGGTGATCACGGCTTACAACACGCCCGAACTCCGCATCGGCTTCCTGCGTGATAATTTCGCTCTCAAGAAAGACAAGGTGCGGCAGTACCGGGACGAGGTTGCAGCGGTCGCCGCCACTGATCCGGAAACTGCCGAAGAGGCGATCCGACTGATCACGGTCGAGTATGAACCGCTTCCGGGCATCTTCAGCCCCCACGATGCGCTGAAGGATGGAGCCCCCCTCGTGCACGAGACCGATGCGCGGGGCCGCGCAAGGAGCGACAACGTGCTGCCACTCAGGTTCCATCACGAGTCGGGCGATCTCGAGGTCGGCAGGAGCGCAGCCAGCCATTCGGCCGAGGGAGAGTTTTCCACGCCACTGGTCCAGCAATGCTGCATGGGAACGGCCGGCTGCATTGCAGAGTTCAGTATGAGTAACAACCTCACCATATGGGCCAAGACACAGATCCCCTTTCTCGCCCAGCGTGATTTCAACCGGGCCCTCTCGGACATGGGGCTCGGCGGCAGGAACACACGCGTCATCGTGCCCACACTCGGTGGCGGCTTCGGTTCGGGCCTCGATACGCACACCTACGAATACATCGCAATCCTCCTCGCCTTTCAGACGGGCCGCCCGGTGAAGATCGTCTACACACGGGACGAGGAGTTCGCATTTCTCTCCCCGCGGCAGTCGACACATACGAGAATCATCCAGGGGTGCGACTCCGAGGGTAGGCTCACCTTCCGGCATGTCGAGGTGCTTCAGGACAACGGCGCCTATACCTCCTGGGGTGCCACATACCCGTCTGTCATGATGCTGCCGGCCACTTCCCTCTACCGCGTTCCCAATGTCTACTTCGATTCCAAACTGGTATACACGAACAACACCTACTGCCAGGCCATGCGGGGGTACGGCAATCCCGAGCTCACTTGGGCTCTGGAGAGCAACATGGACGAGCTCGCCGGGGAGGCAGGGATCGATCCCGCCGACTTCCGTATGATCAACTGCAACGAGCCGGGTGAGACGACACCCATGGGGCTCAAGGTCAGCACCTGCGGTCTCAAGGAATGCCTGGAGAGCGTGGCGGAGAAGCTCGATTGGAAGAAAAAGCACGGCAAGGGGAAGCGCCGTGGTGTCGGCATGGCATCGCTCATGCATGTCGGTGGCTCCGGCCGTATCTACCGGTCGGATGCGAGCGGTCTCATCATAAAGCTCGATGACTTCGGTAACGCGAACGTCTACTACGGCGGTATCGAGATGGGACAGGGGCTGCATACCTTTCTGACACAGGCCGTTGCCGAAGCGCTCGGTATACGTCCCGAGAATGTCATCATCAATCCCACCGATACCGGGACCTGCCCCTGGGATGTGGGAACACATGCGAGCCGCGGTGCATTCATGGCCGGTAACACGGCCATACTCGCAGCTGAAAAGCTTCGCAGGCGTATCTTCGAATTCGCAGAAGAGCTCTTCCCCAAAGAGGTCGCAAAGAACATCAAGAAATTGCAGAAGAAAGATCCTGATTTCAAGGCGCCCGATTTCGATGTGGCGGCCGCGGCAAAACGCGACCGCTTCGAGTTGAAGGATGGATTCATCTTCATCAAGGATGCACCGGCGGAAGGCTACATGCGCGTGGAACTGGGAAGATTGCTGCGGGCGATACACTTCCGCAATCAGGGCCAGATGCTGACAGCCGATGTCTTCTACGATCCCCCCAACGAGCTCCCCGACTTCGAGAAGGGGTACGGCAATATCTCCGCCACCTATGCATACGGCGCCCAGGGTGCGGAGGTGGAGGTAGATACCGAGACGGGTGAAGTCGAGATCATACGGATGGCGGCGGCCCACGATGTCGGCAAGGTTCTCAATCCCCAGACACTGAAGGGGCAGATCTACGGTGCGCTCGCCCAGGGTGTCGGATACGCGCTGTACGAGGAGATACAGTCACACGAGGGACGGATACTGAATCCGGACTTCCGGGATTACAAGATACCGGGGACGCTGGACATGAACTTCCCTATCGACCTCGAATTCATCGAGACCGACGACGAATACGGCCCATTCGGCTCCAAGGGGGTCGGCGAGCCGGGCCTCGTACCCACGGCACCGGCAATCGCCAACGCGATCTACGACGCCGTTGGCGTGCGTGTCCATGACCTGCCTATAACACCGGAAAAGATACTCGCCGCACTCAATAAGAAGTAGGTGCTGCACCGCAGCGGGTCCTGCCGCCGGCCTACCCCACCGTGCTCGCTATCGCTCCGCGCGGTGGGGGCCCCGCCCGGCGCCACTCGCTGCTTTGCCCATCGGCGCCACCAGGTGCGTGCCCGCCCGGCGCCACCCGCTGCTTTGCCCATCGGCGCCACCTACCAGCGGACCGCTACTCTCAACCCCTGCCCGCCTTGTAGCCGATCTCGAAGGCCTTCAGATTTGTTTCGAGATGTGCCTTCTTGGTTATGGATTCCAGGACAGTTTTCAGATCATCGTATTCGAAGGGGACCAATCCCGTTCCCACAGAATAACCGATCAGTATGATATTCGCAGACATGACCGAACCGATCTTTAGTGCCGTCCCGCTCGCATCGAACGTCCTGAATGTGATCTCCTTTTGCTCCAGCAGATCGAGAACCTTTCTATCGAAACGGTTCTCGTTCTCGAGGTTGGCGAAACAGATCCCTCCGCTTTTTATAAATTTCAGGCTCTTGTAAGTCTCGTTCTCCTCGAACGAATAGAGGATATCCGCCGTTTCCTCCCTGATCACCGGGCTGCGAAAGGAGCCGAGCTTCAGATGGGCGGTGACCGAACCGCCCCGCTGGCTCATGCCGTGCGTCTCGGATCCCATGATATCCAATCCCGATCTCAGCCCCCACTCGGCGATGAGCCTCGAAGAGAACAGGATCCCCTGTCCACCGATTCCCGCCAGTATGATCTGCACGTTTTTCATAGGCTTTCAATCCACGGCCTCGACGATCGCACCCCTCGGGCAGACGTTGATGCAGACGCCGCAGTCGATGCAGTACTTGCGATCGATCTCGATCCGTTCCTCCTCCTCGATCAGGCGAAGGGCCGGACACTCGAAGTAATCGATGCAGTACCTACAGCCGTTGCAATCTTCCGTGACCTCCACCCTGATGGAGATCTCACGGCGGGCCTCCGGGTACTGTATCAGGCACGGGTGCCGTGCGACGATCACGGCGATCCCGCCATCGGGGTCCAGCGTATACTCCCTCGCCTCCTTGAGGAGCTCAATCAACTCCTCCACTTCATACGAATCTATGGTCCGGATCCACGTCACCCCACACCCCCGAATCAATCCCTCGATAGGAACCTTTTTCCCTTCTCCCCCGTCGGCCGTGACACCGAGGCCCGGCGTCGGCTGCATCCCCGTCATGGCGGTTATTTCGTTATCCAGAATGACCAGTATGAATCTCGCGTTGTTGTAGACGGCGCTCAGAAGCGAGGATGTGCCGGAATGGTAAAAGGTGGAATCACCCATCGTCGCAACGATCGGGATATCGTTACCATCCTGATGGTACGCCTGGTAGAATCCGCTCGCCAGCGTGATACCCGCCCCCATGTCGAGAACGGTGTCCACCGCTTGGAGGTTGATTCCGAGTGTGTAACACCCGATATCACTCGTGTAGATCGCTTTCGGCAACGCCTTTCTGATCGCATAGAACGCCGCCCGCTCCGGGCAGCCCGGGCATAGCGTCGGCCTCCGGATGGGAAGCTCCAGTTCGTCGATGCGGTCTGCGAGCCCGGTATCCGATATCTTTTCCAGGTGAGCCGCACCGTTCTCACGCAGGAAATCCGCCAGGATATTGTGAATCACGCTTGGCAGGAGCTCTCCCTCCTGGGGGACATGACCGGTCAGCCGCCCGAGGACATTGCTCTTATCGATGATCTGGGACTCGATAACGGTATCCGTCTCCTCAATCACGAGCACCTTTTCATGCTCCCTGGTAAAATCGGCGACCCTCCTCTGCGGGAGCGGATACGGGGTCCCAATCTTCAAGACATCGACGATCCCCTTCAGGTCCGATTCCTCGAGGATATCCATGAGTGCGGCGAAGCTCATGCTGCACGTGATGATTCCGAGGGACGAGCCGTCGCCGTCTTCAACCAGATAGTTCCATCTCGTATCCTTTTCGAACCGCTCCTGTATCTGTTTGAGCGTTTCATTCAACCTTCTGTGCAGCACAAGTCTGTATCTCGGAGTCGCCGCCCACCGTGCTGGGTCCTTCTCGAAGTCCGCAGGCCGGTCGAGCTTCTCGACTGGGGTGAGCTTCACGTTCTGCCTGGCGTGAGAAATCCTGATCGAGGGGCGCAAAATGACGGGGATCTGAAACGTCTCGGAGAGCTCGAACGCCTCTTTCACCATCTCCTTCGCTTCCTGCGGTGTGGACGGGTCATACACCGGCACCTTGGCGAACATACCGAAGAAGCGCGAATCCTGCTCGGTCTGCGAGCTGTGAGGTCCGGGATCGTCGCAGCTTATAATGACGAGCCCCCCGATCACCCCGGTGTAGGCGGAGCTCATGAGCGAGTCGGAGGCGACATTGAGCCCCACCTGCTTCATGGCGACGGCGGCCCGTTTTCCCGACATGCTTGCAGCGAGGGCGTTGTCGAACGCGACCTTTTCGTTCGCCGACCACTCGATGTAGGTATCGAGACCCAGCTCTTTCTTGAATGCAACGACCGCAGGAAGGATCTCGGAACTCGGTGTCCCGGGATACGATGTCATCACATGACAGCCGGCTTCGACGATTCCCCGTCCAATGGCGGCATTTCCAAGTAGTATCCTGGTTTCTTCTTGTGTTTTCGATTTCGCCGCCATCTATACAATCCACCTTGAACGTGTAGTGATCCGTTACACCGTCTCCAACGGTACGCCGTAGGGCTCGATCACGGCCGGCCAAGCAGCCGCAACCCATGGAAACATCGGTGGATTATGCGGAAAACATGCATAAAATGCCAGTGCAAATTGTATTTTTGACATCAAATTCCCGCTGTGTTATACCTTCTTCCGGTATCCTCTCTTGTGCGAATCTTCATACTGGAGGCAATAGATGATCAAGCAGATCAGCCATCTCGGAGTGGCGGTGAAGGATCTCGAAGCGGCGAGGGAATTTTACCGGTCGGTCCTGGGTCTTCAATCTTCCGAACCGATAATGAGCGAGGACGGCCGGATGCAGGGGAGTCTGGTCGAGATCGGCAACGCCGTTATAGAGCTCCTGCAGCCTCTCGGGAGCGAAGGCGTGATGGCGAAGTTTTTGGAGAAACGAGGCGAGGGATTCCACCACATCTGTTACGAGGTGGATGACATGACGGCAGAGGTCGAATCGCTCAAAGCCAAGGGGATCGAAGTCATCGGGGAACCGACAGAGGGAATCGAGGGACTATCCGTCTTTCTGCATCCCCGCGGAACCCACGGTATGCTCGTCGAGCTTGTGGAAAAGAACAAATAGAGGATCCAGAACCCACACGAATGTTACGAATATCCGGAGGATAACGGATGGATTTCGAACTCACCGAAGAGCAGAGAATGATGCGGGATACAGCCCGGAAATTCGCCGAGCAGGAGATCATGCCGGATCTCAGGGAGACTATACGCCAGGAGAGATTCGACTCCTCCATCATCAAGAAGATGGCCGACCAGGGACTGCTGGCGCCTCATTTACCGAAAGAATACGGAGGTCTCGGACTCGATTACGTAACCTCGTCGATTATCTGGGAGTCGCTCTGCAGCGTCAGCCTGGCGGTAACACAGGCGGCTGTCAGCGGCCCCATCCAGCCAGCGACGAATCTGCTGGACGCAGGAAGCGAGGAACAGAAAAAGAAGTATCTTCCCCCCGTTTGCAGCGGTGAGCTGATCCTCTCCGGCGCCGTGGTCGAACCAAACGCAGGCAGCGATTCCTCCATGATCGAGACAACAGCCGTTCGCAAGGGGGACCGCTGGATCATAAACGGCAGCAATATCTTCATCACAAACGGTGAGATTGCGGATGTCGTTCTGTTTATCGCTCAGACCGATAAGAGCAAGGGGCTCAAGGGGCTCGCCAGCTTCATCGTCGAGAGAGACACTCCGGGCTTTTCCAGCACACCGATGAAGGGGAAGATCAGCTGGAGGGGGGGCAGTGAGGGTTCCCTGAGCTTTACCGATCTGGAGCTGCCGTTGGAAAACCAGATCGGAGAGACCGGGCGGGCACTCCGTGATGCCCTGCGGGGAATCGATACGGCCCGGCTGTTCCTCGCCGCGGGCGCCGTCGGGCTCGCCCAGGGATGCCTCGATGCCAGCATCAAATACGCCCAGGAGAGGGTTCAGTTCGGAAAGCCCATCGGCGGGCATCAGCTGATTCAGGGGATTATCGCCGACATGGCCACCCGGATCGAAGCCGCCCGGTGGCTGACCTACCGTGCCGCAGATCTCAAGGACCGAAACATCCGCCACATCAAGGAAATGTCGTATGCGAAGTATTTCGCCACCGAGACAGCCCTGTGGGTCGCCACCCAAGCGGTCAAGGTACACGGCTCCTTCGGCACCTTCGATGATTTTCCGGTCGGACACCACTACCAGGATGCGATCACCGCGACAATCCTCGGCGGCACCGCACAGATGCATCAGTTGACCATTGGACAACAGCTCCTAGAAATACCTGCATTCAGGTAGCCGGATTATACCGCCTTCCCATGACAGCCCCACACACCGAACCGGATACCATCTCCCTCACCTCTCACTCCATGACACACTATCTCCCCATACAACGCCGGATATAACTCCAATAAAATATTCTTTTTTTGTGTCATTTCGGGATCGAAGGATGTCTGAGTAAACAACGATGGTTTTTTGTAGAGGCACCGGGTAACCGGTATTCTGTTTAACTCGTTAAGGGAGGCGAGGTTATGAATCGCGCTAAATTGGTACTGACATGTGTACTCGTTCTTGTCGTGGGTATCCTGCCCCGCACGGCCTTCGCCGCAAAGGAGCTTTATGGCACGATCAACACAAATACGACCCTGACGACATTCGGCGGTCGTATCTACGAGGTGACCGGCAATGTTACGGTGTCGAGCGGGGCCGTTCTCACGATCAATCCAGGCGTCGTGCTGAAGTTTCACAGCGGAAGGTATCTCGCGATCAGTGACGGCACATTGACAGCCATCGGGAAGAACGATCCAGATTCACTCATCTGGTTCACCTCGATAAAGGACGACAACGTACCTCCTCCCGGGGATGATACGAACGGCGATGGCGCTGCAACTGTCCCCGATAACAATGACTGGAATTCGATAGTATTCAACGACAACGCCAGTGATTTGAGCAAACTCCAGTACTGTTCCGTAAAATACGGCGGTAGTTCATACAGCGGTGCGGTCGTCTGTAATGACGCCAGCCCAACGATCGAGGACTGCGACCTCTTCGCAGCGTATTACGGTGTCCTCTGCAGGGGTGAATCCGAACCGGTTCTCCGGAACACCTCGATCAATGCGATGGAGGATGTCCCGGTGGCGATAGAGATCTCAGCAAATCCGGTCTTCGATAATCTCGCCTTCGAATCCGTCTCGGACAACGGCTTCGATGCACTCGGCATCATCGGTGGAACACTCTCGGGATCGAACCGCCTGAGCATCAGAGGTGCCACCCTCGGAGCGGTACCGATTGATAACCTGGTATATATCCTTCTCCAGGACGTGACGATCAGTGGAGGCGGCAGCCTGACGATCCAGCCAGGCGTCGTCGTGAAGCCGAAATCCGGCACCGATCTCTTTGTCAACGGGACACTGACGATGGACGGCACCTCCGATCCCGACAGCCAGATCGTCTTCACATCCTTCAAGGACGACAACTACGGCAACCCGAACGACACGAACAACGACGGCTCCATAACCTCACCGGCGGTCGGCGACTGGGGACAGATCGAGTTCGGCGACGGAAGCATCGGTTCCGTGACCTGGTCGGTGTGCAGATTCGGCGGAACTGCTTACGAAGGGATGATCAGATGCTACAACTCGAGTCCGGTTATCATGAACAACGAGATCTCTGATGCGAACTTCGGAGTAGAACAAGGGGGGCTCAGCGGCTCGCTCATACTCAACAACTCTTTCAGCAACTGCATCTATACACCGATCCTGATGTCCGTATCGGCCGATCCCATGTTCGCTTCGAATACATTTACAAACAACGGCGTCACGGCGCTCGGCATCATCGGGGAAACCGTCGGCGTGAATTCACTGCTCAAGATCCGCAGTGTCGCAGGTTATGACAACATAACATAATGGCTTGAGGACAACCTGACTATGTCCATCGGTGCGACCTTGAGGATCGAGCCTGGCGTGGTGCTGAAATTCAGAAGCACGCGGCCATACATCATCATCGAGGGAGGCTTGAAGGCGGACGCCACGGCCGATAGCATGATCGCCTTCACCTCCCAGTACGACGATGACGTCGGAAATCCCGCCGATACGGAGGGCAACGGAACGGCCACAACTCCCGCTACAGCCGACTGGTCACGAATCAAGTTCGCCTCTACATCCTTCGACTCCGTGTGCATACTGGACTACTGCATAGTATCATACGGGGGATACCACTCGACAGACAACTACAGGGGTGCGATCTGGTGTAACAGCGCCTCTCCGACCATCACCAACTGCCAGTTCAGCACCAACAGGACGGGGATACGAACGGACGGCAACTCGGCGCCACTGATAGAGGACAACGATTTCTTCAACCATACATATATCCCACTGGCCACATCGGTGGTATCGGACCCCGAATATATAGGCAACACCTTCAACCAGAACAACTATCATGCTGTGGGTATTCTCTCCGAGACACTGGCGGAAAATGCCACCCTGGAGAGGATCGAGGTCGGTGGTCCGCCCCAGTTTGCCGAATACTTCCCCTACCTCCATCTCGGCGAATTGACGATCAGCTCCGGTGCGATCCTCACGATCGAGCCGGGCATCGTCGTGAAAAATACCAGCGGGTGGGCAATCGATGTTGATGGGGGACTGAGGATGATCGGCAAATCCGATCCGGACAGCCTGATCGTGTATACCTCGATACTGGACGATTCCTACGGGGGCGATTCCAACGTCGACGGATCAGCTACCTCGCCCGCTGCAGGCGACTGGGGCGGGATACGTTTCAACAGCACGACGATGGATGCCGATGCAATCATCGATTACTGCCTCTTCAGGTTCGGCGGGTCATCCAGCTACAAGATCATCGAATGCCAGTCGGCCAGCCCGACCATACGGAACAGTGAATTCGAGATCAACACCTGGGGGCTCTGGATACAGAACGCCTCGGACCCGGTCATCGAGGACAACATGTTCAGACTCATCACCTTCCTGCCGATCTCGAAATCGGTCCTGGCCGAGCCGACATTCTCAGGAAACACGTACGACAACAATGGATTCACGGCACTCGGCCTCATCGGCGAGGACATCGCTCAGGATCTGACGGTGAGGAAATGGGATATCGCCGGATACACGAACATAACACGAATCCTCGTCTATGCAACCCTGGAGGTGAATCTGGGATCGAAGCTGATCATTGAGCCAGGTGTCGTCATCAAGATGGGGGCACGGTATCCGTACAACTGGTTCGCTAAGAATATCTATATAGACGGCGCCATCGAGGCGGTCGGAACAGAGGTCGAGCCGATAGTCTTTACCTCGTTTCTCGATGACGAATACGGCAATCCGCTCGATACCAACAACGACGGTGCCCTGACCGAGCCGAGATACGGCGACTGGACCATGATTCAGTTCAATGATGTCAGCACGGACTCCCTCAACTCGTTCAGGCACTGCATTCTGCGTTACGGAGGCGCTTCGAATAACGGCGCCATGAATATCATCACCTCCTCTCCGGCCATCTCGCAGTGCACTTTCGACGATAACTATTACTACGGTATCATGATGACCGGCACGAGCTTTCCATCGATCGACACGTGCACCTTCTCGAACCACCAGCGAACACCGGTTGCGATGTCACTGCTGAGTGACCCCTCCTTCAGCGGCAACCAGTTCCTCGCCTCCAACGCATATTCGGCCATAGGGATCCTCGGCGAGACATTGGCGCAGGATGTCATGTGGAAGAGACGAAATGTCGCTCAGACGGAGAATATTCCATACGTTCTCCTCACCAATCTTACGGCCGGCCTGAGCTCCATTCTGAGAATCGAACCGGGTATCGTGATCAAGCCGCTCAGCAGCGTGAGAATCACCGTAAAGAGGGGGCTGATCGCCGAGGGTAAGGCCGATCCCGAGAGCCTCATCGTCTTCACATCCGCCAACGACGATTACTATGGCGGGGATACCAATAACGACAGCACCTATACCGACGGCACAGATCAGCGTTGGGATTTTATACAGGTCGATAACGAGGCGATCGACGACAGCACCCGGTTCGACTACTGCGTATTCCGGTATGCGACGAGTAATTCAAGCTACGGGGCCCTGAATATTACAAACGCAAATCCCCAGATACGTCACAGTATCTTCAGCCAGAACGCCGTCGGGATCAACTACAACGGTGCCGCCGGCGATTCGACGAAGGGGAAGGTCGAGGAATGCGATATCTACGGGAACATAAACTACGGCATAAAGAACACCGGCATGAGCTTCACCGTATGGGCGCAGAACTGCTGGTGGGGCCACAGCACCGGCCCGTACGATCCATCGGATGATACGGGATCGGGCGGCTTCTACAATCCCGGCGGCCTGGGGGACCCCGTAACCGACATGGTCGACTACTCGAACTGGCAGACCGACGGGGTCCAGAACTACCTCCTCGGTGATGTCAGCCTCAACGGGTACATCCGGGCATACGACGCATCGCTTGTTCTCCAGCACGTCGCACTCCTCATCACGCTCAGCCCGCTCCAGCAGGAGGTGGGTGATGTGACCTGCAACGGAAACCTCTCTGCGCTGGATGCTTCCTATATCCTCCGCTACGTGGCAGGTCTGATCTCCCATTTCCCGTGCGCCTTCGACAGCATCGTGACGTGTCCGGCCCCGCTGGCGATGAACGATTACTTCCCGGGGCTCGAACAGTATGATTTCCAGGTCAGGATCCCGGCCTTTACACTCGATCCCGGAGGGACCGTAACACTCCCGATCGAGATCTCCGGAAGCGGGGAGCTGCTCGGTCACGAATACGGAATCGTCTTCGATCCCGATCAGATCTCCATCGAGGATGTCCGGCTGACCGAGGCGGCCGCAGGTGCGGATCTCGTATGGCATGTGGTCAACGAGAAGGAACTCAGGATCGCACTGGCCTCGGTAGAGCTCATGCCCGTCGAAGCGGCCGTTGAGATCACCGTGCGTGCGAACGGCACACTGGATAAAGAAGAAGAGATACCATTCTCCTTCACACACGTTCTCCTCAACGAGCAGGATCTGACCGGCACCGCCGCCTCCGAGGGTGGAAACCGCTCGGGTCGGGAGATGCCTTCATCGTTCAGGCTCGACCAGAACTATCCCAATCCGTTCAACCCGAGTACCAGGATACGCTATGCGATCCCGCCTGATGTGGGGAAGAGTGTGCACGTGAGTCTCAAGATATTCGATGTCGCCGGCCGGCTGGTACGAACCCTCGTTTCCCGGGATGAGACCCCCGGAATCAAGGAAGTCGCATGGGACGGCCTCGACAACAACGGCAATCCGGCGGGAAGCGGCATGTACTTCTATCGCATAGAGGCAGGCGCTTTTAAGCGTATACACAAAATGGTCCTTTTGAGGTAGCGCGCGGTTAGCGCCGTGTTTGAACCCTTGAGAAAGGAGATTGTCATGCTAGCCGCAGTGATCAGATTCATTCAGAAGACAGGGATGGGTGGTTTCAACACCTCCCCATACGATCCCGGAAGGAACGCTACCTCTTGCCGGCCTATGGTCTTCCTGGTGCCCGTTCTCGTTCTCGGGCTGCTCATCGGTCCAATGGCCCAAACGGCACAAGCCGTTGACCTCGATATCGGCGAGGCATCGGGGATAGTGGGAGATACGGTACTCGTCGAGATCACGACGGAGGATCTCACCGGTTTGAATGTGTACTCCTACGAGCTCACGATCACTTGGTATGCGGACCGTGCGACGGTCATCGATGCTCCGGTATCCGGGACCATCACGGAACCGTGGGGAGCACCAACGGTCAACAGTCAACCCGGCAGGATCGACGTGGCTTCTGCAGGGACCTCACCCCTTGCAGGCGCAGGAACCCTGATATACCTGCAATTTATCCTCGGCCCCACTGCTGCCAACGCGAACCTGAGCTTCGATAATTTCATGTTCAACGAGGGGGATCCCGCCGATACCCTTTCCAACGGATACCTCTACATAAGCGCTGCGCCCTCCATAAGTATTAATCCAAATTCCGGAGAGGTTGCGGTCGGAGACAGTCTCGAGTTTTCCACCGCCTACGGAACGCCGCCATACACATACGGCACTACCGATGAGGCAATAGGGGATTTCACCGGCACGGATCATTTAAAGGGCATCTCACCCGGTGCCGTATACGCCTTCGTCGAGGACGACAACGGCATAACCGATACGACCACGAGCCAGATATACGTACGGGCGCTGAAGCTCACTGCCGGTAATGAATCGGGCACAGAGGGCAACACGGTCCTCGTTCCGATGACGATCACCGATCCCAGCACCTTTGGCATAAAATCGGCGGAGTTCACCGTCACCTATAATGAAAACGATCTGACGGCCATCGGCACTTCCGATGCGGGTACGATCGCAGAGGCGGCCGGGTGGTCGAGCTCCGTCTACAATGTCTCCGACGGTAGGATCGATGTATCGATGGCAGGCACGACCGATCTCGCCGGCCCGGGTGTACTCGTATACATCGAGTTCCTCATCGATGACATTTCCTACAACAAAAACGTGACCCTGTACACCACCGAAGGTATGTTCAACGAGGTTTACCCTCCCGTGCACGTGAACGGCAACATTTACGCCACGGCCCTTCCGACGATCAGCATCACGCCCGATACGAAGACGATCGTAGTCGGAGACGAGCTCCAGTTCAGCGTCTCGGGTTCCACCACCCCTCCGCTCAACTGGGGGGTCACGGAACCGGCCCTAGCCGATATAGACGCTACCGGAAACCTCACCGCACTCTCCTCGGGAGCGACACGTGTATTTGTGGTCGACGATGTCGGAGCTACGGATACCACAAGTACCATTTACATCTGCGACCTGTATGTGGTGGCTCCCGACGAGACGGTGCATACGGTATTCCCCGATGCGGTGCCGATCTCCCCGGACCGCGATGTCACCGGATTGGGAATATACAGCTACGAAATGACCTTTTCCTTCAATGACGACGCCATCGAGATCGAGAGCGTCACGATCCTGGGAACCCTCTCCGAAGGATGGGGTACACCCACCATCAACACCTCGGTCCCCGGGTACATAACAATCGTGAACGCCGGCTCCACACCTCTGGCAGGGTCATTACCGTTCTTCATTCTCAATATCGAGGGGCTGCCCGGTTATGAAGGGTACTGGATACATATCTATTTCGAGAACGTGCTCTTCAACGAAGGGGAGCCATGCGCCCTGACCCAGGACGGCACCGTGAGGATCATCACGGGTGTCGACGATCATTCGATTCCCAGAATGCGGCTCGATCAGAACTACCCGAACCCGTTCAATCCTTCGACGGTGATACGGTACTCATTGGGTCAAGAGGGCCAGGCAAGGTTACAGATCTTCACATTAGAGGGCAAGCTCGTACGTACACTGGTGGACCGTTACCACGATACCGCCGGTCCCCACGAAGCGATATGGAACGGCTTCAACAATCGGGGGGGTAGGGTATCGAGCGGAGTCTACTTCTACCGCCTCGAAGCCCATTCGAACTCGCTTCTGAGGAAGATGGTGCTCCTCCGGTAGCAGGCCTCTAGAGTGTCATGACACTAGAAGCACCATCCCCTCGTTCCCGGTACCGGTAAACATGCAACCTCATCGGGCGCCTGCGCCTATTGTTCCCCGTTCAATAATGCTCGTGCGATCGCGTGGGTGTGCTCAGGGAGGAGAGGCGTGTCGCCCTATGGATGAATCTCTCCTGATATACACACACCCGGAGGCTTACCGACCTTTAAATGGGCATCACTGCCGCCGAGCCCGACCATTCATGTGATTGCAGAACGGTGCAGTAACTCTCAGAAATGCTCGGTGCCATTTGCATTGTAAAGAATGTTTCGAAGATGAATTATCTATTGAAATTGTTGTATAATAAAATACTGATACAGGGATGGCTTAATCAATATTCTAGGGGAATTGTACCAGCACTAGCCGAAGTGATTGTATAGATGCTTATCGCGCAATGTACTCGTACAACTGAAAGGAGACTAGATATGTGTAAGAGCTATGTGATGTTTTTGCTTCTTTTCACCTTTATCTTCACCAGTCTCCTGCTTCCTTTGGATGTCTCAGCATGTGGATGTAGTTGTGATCCCTGCCTCCTTGTGTACCCAACGCATCCTACCACTTACCATTACAATCCATCAAAGTACTACACAGTGACAGCAGGCCATCCTCTATACGACCCTGTCTACGATCGCGGTGGAGAGGTGCTGATCAGGGATCGAACATGGTACCCCGATAGAATCGCATACGAGATCTACCAGGCCCCCAATCTGACCGGCTTTCATGCAGCATCCTACTATTCTGGATTCTACTTCACCGGTATCTCATTCGATATCGTTATCGATGGGTGGAGTATTTACCCTACAACCCGTAGCGAAATAAAGCTGATCTTCATACCTATTCCGCAAGATTGCTCCCCGACAATAACCATCGATGGGGAACAGGTTACCGGTCCTCCCTACAGGGTATTTCTTGGCGACCTTGTGGTATCGACACCGGTTGTTACGCCCACAGGTACGTACTATTCAGACACGATGACAAAATCGATCGAATGGAGCGGGTGTATCGGGATGTACATGTTTGCCTATGAAGATTGTGATCATGACCATCAATGGTTGTCCTGTGGCGATTGCGAGGAGGAGACCAATTGCTGCCTCCACTGCCACCAACTATGCGCCCATGGGGCCGTTGTGCCGGTAGAACAACAAACATGGGGAGCGATCAAGTCGCTATATAAATAAACTGGATCTTCTCTTCCGATCCATCCCGAGAATCCCTTATCCTGAAATCATCAACCAATGCCCTGAACAAACCCAGGATCCGAACCCTGATCTTGTCACTTGATTCCAAAGCCGAGATATACTATTATTGTGCTTCACTGAAATCCGCAAGTGAATGCACATTTGAGTTATTGATCAGTAAAAATAAAATCTTACAAGGAGGACCGATGAATAGATACAGCAAGCATGTGGTCGCCGTCTGTACGGTGATGATGCTCATCGCCGCGCTTCCGGCGGCCGGACAAGAAATCGACGTTAAAGAATACTGGCTCGATAACGGTATGCAGGTTTTAATGGTCGAGCGGCATGAGGCTCCCACAATCATGGCATCGATATTCGCGCGTGTCGGCTCGTCCAACGAAACCACCGGTATTACGGGCATTTCCCATCTCTTCGAGCACATGATGTTCAAAGGAACCGAAACTATCGGGACCAAGGATATCAAGCGCGACCGCCGGATCATGGCGCAACTCGATTCGCTCCGGACCCTTATGCGGGCCGAGGAACGGACCATGCGTGAAAAACTACACCGCGGGGAAATCAAGGACATGATGGATCCGGAGGCCAAGACCCCGCGTTACCGGGAGCTCGACACTGTTTTCGATAGTCTTATCGTCGAACAGCGCCAGTTGATTATCAAGGATCAGCTCGACGAGCAGTACTCCAAGCACGGCGGATCCTTCCTGAATGCCATGACCTCGGACGACATGACCATGTACTTTGTCCGTCTGCCGAAAAACAAGATAGAGTTGTTCATGTGGCTGGAATCCGACCGTTTCATTAATCCCGTATTCCGGGAATTCTACTCCGAGCGTGATGTTGTGCGCGAGGAAAGGCGCCTTGGGGTCGAGTCGACACCGACGGGATTGATAGAGGAGGATTTCCGGGCCATGTTCTGGAAATCATCATCGTATCACTGGGATGTCATCGGCTGGCCCTCCGATCTGGGCAGCATTACACGCGAGCAGGCCGATGCGTATTATGATACCTACTACGCGCCGAACAACCTGACGATGATCCTGGTCGGCGATCTCAAACCAGACAAGCTGATCAAACTGGTAAAGAAATACTTCGAACGTATTCCACGGGGTGCAACAGATCCACCGGATGTGGTGACCCTCGAAGAGAAACAGCACGGCGAACGGCGGTTGATCGCAGAGGCGGAGACCAATCCGAAGGCCGAAATCTGGTACCATACCGTGGCCTGGAAACACCCGGACAGTTATGCGCTGGAAATCCTCGCCGGGATCATGAGCGGCAAGACCGGACGGTTATACAAGAAGCTGGTCGAGGAAAAGGGCATAGCCAAGAGCACCGCCGGCCGCAGAAGGCGCATGTTTGGTGGTGGAGGCCTGGCGGTCAGAGCCAGACAGGATTCCAAGAGGTACGCCGGTGCGTTCATGATATCGGCTGAAGGGATCTCCGATGTGCGGGCCGAGCAACTGGAAGAGGCGATGTACGAAGTGATCGAGAACCTGAAGAAAAATCCTGTTCCAGAAGAGGAGTTACAGAAGGTAAAAAACCAGCTGCGTGTACAGAAGATCCGGTTCATGGACATTATGTCGGGGATCGGCATCCTGTTCTACCTCGGACAGAATGCAGCAAAGGGAGACTGGACCGAGGCGAACAACAATCCGAAGATGTGTGATCTGGTAAGCGCCGAGGATGTCCAGCGCGTGGCCAACAGCTACTTCGCGAACGATCAGCGGAACGTGATGACAATCAACACAAAAGGTGGCCCTAAGGGTGAAGGAGGAGACAGCGAGGATCCGAGATTCATCCGAGCGGTTCAAATGATCAAATCGATGAAAGACGCAGGCCGGTTGGAGCAAATGATCGGCATGTTTTCCATGCGTCTCGATCAAACCGAAGACCCCGAGCAGAAAACACGAATGGAGAAATTGCTGAAGATCGCAAATGAACGTCTCAAAGAACTCAAAGCCGCTGAGTAAGGCACAAATCAAAGGAGAAACGGGAATGAGAAGATTATCTAATATGTCGGCCGGGCGGCCGGCAGCACTGGTGACGATCCTGGCACTAACCTCACTACTGGTCTGCAACACCATTGTTCTTGCGGGCGATATCGTCGATCATCCGGATAAATTAAAATTCAAGGAATTGAAATATCGGCCGCCCAAACCTGATGATTACCGGCATACATTGAAATGCGGTGCCACCGCCTACATCGCGGAGAACCGGGAAGTTCCAACATTTGAATTAGCAGTTCTTGTTCGCACCGGCTCGATCTATGAACCGATGGAAAAAGCCGGAGTGGCGGATATGACCGGGCACCTGATGCGAAACGGCGGTGTGGAGGGGTTGACCGCCAAGGAGCTGGACGAACGACTCGCCTTCCTGGCCGGTGAAATTTCCATCAATATCCGTGATTCAAGGGGTACGGCTACCCTCTTTTGCCTGTCCAAAGATATAGACGAGGGTTTGGAGCTGCTGAAGAAGATCCTTCGTACTCCGGTATTCGAACAGGAAGCCCTCGACCGGTATCGGGCGGATATCCTTTCGGAGCTGGAGCAGCGTAACGCATCCACATCGGCCATCGAGTCGCGCGAGTGGCAGTTCTTGATGTATAGTGACCATCCGTGCACCATTCCATACCGCCGCACGGAGCAGTCAATCGATTCGATTACACGGGAAGATCTGATTGCTTTCCATAGAAAATACTTTTTCCCGAAGAACTTCATCTTCGCCGTGTCCGGAGATTTCAAGACCAAGGAAATCTTATCCAAGCTCAATGACATGCTGGCCGGATGGTCCGACCAGCGACTCGATCTCCCGGCAATTCCCGAACAGGTTCCCAGCCCGAGACCGGGTGTGTACATGATCAAGAAAGAGGATGTCAACCAGTCCCGCATCCGTGTGGGACACATTGGTGTAAAGCGGGATATCCCCGATCAGTTTGCCTTGATGGTGATGAACGATATTCTCGGAGGCGGTGGTTTCACCTCGCGTATCGTCCGCCGGGTGCGTTCGGACGAAGGCCTTGCGTACAGTACCGGCAGCAGATTCGATCGTCCGGTCCTGTACCCCGGTACGTTCCGGGCATGGTTCCAGACCAAGCATGCCACCGGAGCTTTCGGCACGAGGCTCATCGTCGACGAGATACTTCGCATCCGTACCGAGAAATGCGACGAGGAGATCGTCGAAAACGCCAAGGCCAGCTTCATCAGCAACGTGGTCAATCCGTTCAGCAGCAAGAACAGAATCGTCAACACGTTCGCAGACGACGATTATACCGGCCGGCCGGACGGTTACTGGCAGGACTACACGAAAAACATGAAAGCCGTAACACCGGACGATGTTCTAGCCGTCGCGCAGAAATACCTGCATCCGGACAAGCTGGTCTTTTTGGTGGTCGGCGACCCTGAAGCCGTGCAGAAAGGATCGGACAAGCATGACGAGCGTTTCTCCGACTTCGGCGAAAGCACGATCCTGCCCCTGCGCGATCCGCTGACACTGGAGATCAAATAACTGAACGAGGTGGAAGTACGTACTACTTCAGCAGTACCATCTTTTTCGTCTGCACGAAATCGCCCGCTCTGAGGCGATAGAAGTATATGCCGCTTGAAACAGCCCTTCCCCTGTCATCCCTCGCTGTCCAGCGTACCTCTTTCCGGCCCTCCTCCATGTGCCTGTCCACAACCGTCGTGACAAGCTCGCCCTTCACGTTGTAGATAGAGAGTCGGACATGCACCGGCCGCGGTAGATCGAACCTTATTACGGTCGTCGGGTTGAATGGGTTCGGCATGTTCTGATAAAGAGCAAATGCCAGGGGAATGGGATCTTCTTCTATACCTGTGACGTACTGGATCTCATTTGACGGCCCGCTCTCGTTTCCGTTGAAATCGATCGCCGTCACAAATACGTAATAACCGTCGAGCGAATCGGGCATGGTATACGTCGTATCGGACGTACTACCGAAAAGGCTCTCGGGACTCGGATCGAAACCGCTCTCGGTACCCGCGTAGATCGAGTAGTAGTCCAGGTCTTCCTCTACATTCGGATCCCATGAGATGGTGTTCGGTTCTACGAGTATGAGATTCTGCGGCGGGCAAGGGCTGAGATTGTCCACCGAGTATCCCGAGTCAGGCACCGACTCGGCATGGTTGAACGGATCATCGGTCATCGCCGATACCATGAATGTGAAATACGGGATGCCCTGGCCTGTCGAATCGGCGTATGTAGAGGCCTCCAATGCATACGATTCGAACTGCAACGCCGGGGTCGAACCCATATAGAGCCATGTGCCGGGTAACAGAAGACCCTCGAATCGGATATCGACCAGCGGTGCATTGAACCGTACTGGATACCATGATGTGAACTCCTGTTCCAACTTTAAAATCCGTGGAGCTGTATCCTTTCCTGTATCGATCGGGTGCTCGACAATCCGTTGTTTATCAGTCTTTGCAGCCGGGAATTTCTCAACGGCTGGTTCGACGGTCCTGGTCTCTTTTTCCGGCGCATTTTCTTGGATCCCCTTGATCTCTCGCAGCAGCCTGCTCCGCTCCCGCGGGCTCATCATGGACAAATCATCGATCATCCTCCAGAGCGAGTACTCCGTTACTATGTACTGTTCTTCCACACCGTGATTGTAATCGGTCTCCGAACGATTCCAGGAAACGACCACTCTCTTTCCCTGATCGTTGGGGATATCCTTCACCGAAGTGACCTCGGGAGAACCGAGGTCGGTGAATGCACTTACACAGTTCGAGATATCGGACCAGTTGTTATCCACATCGCCTGCTTTCAATGCGAAGTAGTATTTGAGACCCGATACAAGCCCCGTCACCTCGAATGTCTCCGGCGAGCCGACTCCCTGCGGAGGCGGCTCCGCCGCAACAGTGTCGGCATCATAGAAGTTGCCGGCCGTAATGAGTAAATTCGAGTAGCGGATATCATAAAAACTCGCCGTGCCGACCGTCGAGTCATCTCCCGTTGCGGTCCACGAGAGGGTTACGCTGGTATCGGCGGTAGAGACAACGGCAAGATCAATAACCGGCGACGGAGCCCAGATATCCTTGTTGAGATATATGACAATGCTATTGTCCCAGTAATTTGAAAAGGCGAGATCCATATCCCCGTCCCCATCAAAATCCCCGCAATCCATGCCGCCTGTCTTGTTGGAGGGCGCCGAAGACCAGGTAGGAGTTGTCTTCAATCTGCTATTCTCGTTCAGGTAGATCGTGTTCGGCTGATCGTAATTGCCGCAGGCCAGATCGAGGTCACCGTCCCCGTCGTAGTCGATCCATTCCACGCAATATGAATAATTGATTGGTACGGAACTCCATTCAGGATAGTCAGTAAGAGTGCCGCCAT
>CP070727.1:1563849-1592205 GCA_020350885.1 bacterium
TGTCACCGTTACGGTAAAAGTGTCCTCCACAGAAAGCGCACCCGAGTCGGTCGCCCTGATAACAATCGTCGCACTGCCGTTCTGATCAGGTACGAAGCTCAAATCCAACGCACTGTCCGCATCTATAGCTACATTCACCAGCGCAGGATTCGAGTTGCCCGTAACCGTGAAGCTCAGCGCACCTCCCTCCTCGATATCGGTGAAGACTGCATTCAAATCACGGTAGTTATCTACAGGTGGCGAGTCCTCCGCAACAGTCGTATCAGCTATCGCCGCTGCGATCGTCGGATCGTAGTTGCCTATCTCCTCGACACTAATGATGTAGAAACTCGCCGGATCGTTCTGGTTGTTATACTCGGTTTGAATCCAGTCACTGGATCGTTCATTAGCGGAGATGCGAACTTCGTCTATGAGCCCATTGAATGTCCTGTCCGTGCTGCCTGAACGATTGCCTATCCGCAACCCATAGAAAGCATCGGATTGTCTGATCCCCGCAGGGATCTCTGTTTCCGTGATTGGCTGTGAGATTCCATTGACGTACATAGAGGGATCGTTCAATGCGTCACCATCATTATAGGTAACGACAACATACTGCCATGTGTTGAGGCTTATCGCGTCCGTGGAAGCTTCCCAATCCCCCTCATGAAAAGAGAAGCCCTGCTCGAATTTAATCGTCCTTACACTTGCGGGTATATCGTTGTCCAGCTGAAGCGACCATCCCCCTGTAACGCTGGCGTCAAATGACTTGTCTCCAATCCGGCCCAAGCCAACCTCTCCCCAACCCTGAGGGTAGATCCACGCTGAGAAGGTGCCGCCACCGGTAAATACGTTGTCGATACTCGGATCCGATCCGACATCTACATAATCATTCCATCCATCAAAGTCCTGGCCGTCCGCGATCTTGGCCGCATTATCGGTCGAACCGCTATTCAAGCCATTGTTTGCGTTTGGGGTCGAATCGAGGAAATCGTCGTGAAGATGCCACACCCCCCTGAAATTGGCATCCCAGACGTTTGCCGCATCCTCCTGATTAGATGTAATAAGGTTACCGTAGTAGATGTAGAACTTTGTGCTGACGCTTGACGACAGATTGGGAATCTTGACCCAGGCAACGAGCCTGCCCGTCGTTCCATTGAACTGCTCAATTTCGTGGCTTAATTTCGTTGTGCCGTCGGCAGCAGTAAACAAGATGTCATCACCATCAAACTGAGCATCGTCATCGAGATCCGGATCTAAAAGATAGAACAATACAGGAAAACTTGTAAGATCGGCGGTTACTTTGCTAGAATCAATTGCGATCTCCTTGCGGTATTGCCAGTGTATATCGTACCAGGCAGCCGAGGTACAGACCGGCAAGCTCATAAAGACAACCAGCAGAGAAATGGACACCCATGCTCTGAAGCCACGGATTTTGGATTTTCGCTCTCTGCTCGATGATCTCATTTCTGGTATTCCTTACTTCTAAAAAACATCTTCTGCTTCACGTACCGTTCGAGCAGACACACTATTTTAACGACCATCGATCATTTCGTTCTCGAGAGAGCAAGAACACTCTCGATTACATTGCATAGTTCCTCGGGTTGCACCGGCATACCGACATAATCGTCCATCTGCATCCTATAACACTGCTTTCGATCGGTGACTATTGATCGAGCCCCTAACGCAATGATTGGTACACGACCTCCATATTGTTTTTCATTCTGCTGAATGATTTTTAGAGTCTCCCGTCCGTCCAATTCGGACATCTGGATGTCGATTAAAACGACGTCGTATTTGTTACTATCGAGTGCCTCAACCGCTTCAATACTGGTACTCGCAATTTCAACTAAATATCCGTGTTGTTTTAACATAACAGAAATCAACTCTTGTTTCTCAGGGTCGTTTTCGGTCAAGAGTACTTTGATTTTTTGATCCTCACGTAATGACGGTCTGCCGTCTTGTAACAGTTGATGTCGCAAAGATACACTCTCACTGGAGAGTTGTGAGTCGGTTGGTGACTCAAGATTTTTCTCCTCTCCAATGGATTCAAAACGTTTGAAATTCACTATAAAGTGGAATGTGCTACCTTTTCCTTTTTGGCTTTCAACCCAAATACGTCCATCCATTAGCTCAATCAATTTCTTGGTAATCGCCAGGCCTAGGCCAACGCCGGCGACATCATGAACCATTGAGCCCTCTGACTGGTGAAAAGAGTCGAATATTTGATCGACCTTGCTGGGCGACAATCCGATGCCTGTATCACTAACCGAGAAATGCAAACGGACCCGGTCGGAATCAACGTCAGGGCTTTCGCTTTCTCCATGTTCTTCGATCACGCGCAACCTTACTTCACCCTGTTCCGTGAATTTAATGGCATTGCTAATGAGATTGTTCAGGACTTGAAGCAACCGATAATCATCACCTATCACCCAGTCGGGTACTGAGGGGTGAATGTCACACGACAGTTTGATATCTTTCTTATGAGCGTCAGAATCGAATGCTCTGAGACAATTCTCGATGTTTCCACGTAATCTGAATACGGAGAGTTCGAGAATCAGTTCCTGCGCAACAATCTTTGCCATGTCCAGCAAGTTGGTGATTAACAACATCATGGAAGCCGAGGCAGTTTTCAGTATATCGAGCAGTTCCCTCTGCTCGGCATTGATCCTAGTTTTCAGCAACAACTCCGTCGAGCTAATAACTGTTGTCATGGGGGTTCGAAGCTCATGACTTATGTTTCTTAAAAATTCCACCTTGGCTGCAACCGTTTCATCAGCCACTTCCATTGCGGTGAGGAGATTGGATTCCATCTCCTTCCGTAAGGCTATTTCCTGTTTCAATTGCTCGGTTGTCTTACTCAGGATTTGACCGTGACCTTCTGTTACATGCTTCATCAACTCTATGCTGTCAATAATTTGATCACTCGATCTTTCTCGGTAGCCTTCTTTAACATTAGAAAAAACGGTAGATCGGGGAGTCGTCTCGTCCTTTGCAATCTGCTTGGCATCGCCAGCTGCTTTTTCAAAATGATTATTTATCACCTTGCTGATGCTCAATACGGACACTATGTGAATGACCAAAATCAGGCAGACAATGAGGGCAATGAAGGTCCGGCTTCTTGAAATTTCTAGTCTCATTTCTTCAAGAGAAAATCCCATATATACGCGGCCGATCTCTTCATCATCTACAATGACGGGGCTCATAACATTGTAGACATGCCCGTTTGCTGAAATCGGATCATCTGAAAACTCGGTAACATTTATTGTGTTGTCTGGATTGTTGTTGCGTGAAGCGACCAATCGTCCAGATATGTCCATTACCGACACATAGATGAGATCTTCTTTATGGCTCGCCACCAGCAGTGCTTTTTCAATGTCTTCGATGTTTTCGGAATACATGGCGGAACCGATGGCCTGAGCGGTCATGTCGGCGATATACTCAGCTTTTTCCTGAATTACCTCGACTGCATGCTGCTCCTGCCGGGCAGGGAAATAGATTATTGCTACGGCGGAAATCGTAGAGACAAGCAGCAGGCTAAAGGCAACCGACTTACGTCGGAAATCTGATCGCCATCTGCATGAAACAGTATCTAAAATGGCCTTCACAACCCGTTTCTTCTGGATGAGGTAGCGTCAATAGTAATAAGCTGCCCAATGACAAACGATTATTTCTATATATAAAAGTTCTTGATTAGCATAAAACATACCAGCATTGTGGGATATTCTGACGGCAACATGTCCGGGACCGAGAATCGTAATCCATTTAAATTAATGAAGTTATGAAGCGGCCTATTTAATTTCGAAAAGGGAATTCACGCTCACCCGGCAAATCTGGCTAGAATTTGGCTTCGACTGGATATTTTCTTGAGGGTCAGGACTTCAGGCAGGAATTCAGAAGAATCAACCCGATTAATGTGCTCTCAGCCCTCGCTGCCAATGCGTGATATTTAGTTTGAAGGGATTATCGAATAAAGTCGCTATGACACGAATCTATTGTAAACAAAGCAATAATGGCGTGAATCCATAACCGAACCCAGGTGGTCTAGAAAAACGGGGCGGGATAGCAAGGAGGCAGTGTAACTCTCAGAGTGGTACAGAAACGCAGGATAGGTCCCAAAGGTTATGAGTTATACTCATACCAGCCCAACCACTCGCTTTGCATTACCATGTGAATTGTTCAGTACCGAATTGGCGGGCTGAATGATTCAACACTATCCATGCTGTAAGCAAGCCGGGATTTTTCCAAGAATTACCCTAGAAGGTCTGTTCGCCGCTTCACAATAGTCCTTTAATCCTATTATACAAGCACTGGCCGACTGCCTAGTACCGGGGCGTCCAATCCCCGCTACATTCGAAATCCTCCGTAACATGCATGGCAATACCCCGCAATTTGCACCTACCTGTGATGCTGCGGCTCTTGTGGTTCGAATCACTCCGATAGGTGTTGGCAATGATCGGCTCCATCACTATACCCGACCGTAGCGGTCAAACATCTGATGGTCAGAGCCGGTAAATCTGACTTTGAAAAATATAGAATAGAGAACTGGAACGACGCCCAAGGTGAGCACCGTGGAGAATAACAAACCGAAGATTATCGCTATCGCCATCGGTTCCCACATCGCTCCGCCTCCGATCCAGAGGGGGATTAGTCCGCCGATTGTAGTCGCAGTCGTAAGGAGTATGGGCCTAAACCGTCTCTGAGCCGCCTCAACCACCGCTATCGGCGGCTCGAGGCCGTTTTCATTGATCTCGATCTTGATTCTGTCGAGCAACACGATTGCATTGTTGACCACTATACCGGCCAGCGAAACAACGCCGAGAAGTGTCATGAATCCGAAATAGGACCGCGTGATCAGGAGACCGATGGTAACACCTATGAGCCCCAGAGGAATCGTGACGAGGATAATGACCGGACGCCGTACTGAATTGAACTGTCCCACCAGCAGGAGAATGATAATCAATCCTGCGATAGGTAGTTTCGCCATTATGGATTGACTGGCCTGCTGCGAGTTCTCCAGCTCGCCGCCAAGCTCATACTTGTAACCGACATCCCATTCCCTGCTCTCTGTCGACAGCCATGCATCGATCTCACGACTGAGTGCAATAGGAGTAATGCCGCCGGTGACATCCGACTTGACGGTGACCGTTTTGAGGCGATTCCTCCGGAAAATCTTTGAAGATTCCCAGGCTACCTCGATATCCGCCACCTGCTTGAGTGGTACGTTCCTTCCCGTGGCCTGCGAATAGACATTAATCGCTTCCAACGTACCGATATCCTGACGCTCGGCTGCGACCGTGCGAAGTGTGACAGGAATCACCTTGTCTCCCTCACGGTACTGTGTTGTCTCGATTCCTGTTAGTGCAGTTTGCAGAGATATAGCGATGTCTCTGTTCGTAACGCCGGCACGCTTTGCCCGTGCCTGGTTTATCTTCACCAGAAGTTTCTTCGTGCGCATTCCCCAATCGTCGCGAATACTCTTCGTACCCGGCATCGAGGCGAGCTTTGCCTTCACCCGATCGATAATCATGAACACCTTATCGAGGTCTTTTCCTGAAACCCTGACCTCCACGGGAGCAATCGAAGCGGGTCCGTAAACCAGACGCTTTATGTCCGTTCTCAGATCGGGATACCGTTCCATACTGTAGTTTTCCGTTTTCTGTATGAGCTCATCGATCACGTCCGACGATGTCGTGTTAACCAACATGACAGCGTATTCCGGCTTTGAGGGCTCCGGATTGTAATTGAGAACAAACCGGGGAGCTCCCTGCCCGATATAGGTGGACCAGTTTATGATACCCTCCCTGCGGCCAGGACCTGCCATAAGCTCCCTTCGCATAAATGTATCGATATCATCGACAACCTCACGTGTACGCTCTATAGGCGTTCCAACCGGCAGCTCGAATTCAGCCGTATAAATGGCTTTTTCGTTGGGTGGGAAGAAGATGTTCGGGATAAACCTGAATCCCTGCAATACTACAAAGAAGACAATAATGACAATGATAATAGAAAGCACTGGCCTCCTGAGTAGACGCGCCAGCAACCGGCGGTACCATTTGTAAAATTTCGAATCATAAGTGTTTTTATCCGTTTTCTTCTTTACCTTCAGAAACCGAACGCAGAGTAGCGGTGTCATCGTAAGCGCCAGTACCCAGGAACAGAGCAACGTGATTGTTACCACTTTAAAGAGGGGGGCTGTGTACTCGCCGACGTCCGATTCCGCTAAAAATATCGGCAGGAATGCCGCGGCGGTCGTGAGTGACGATGTCAACATCGGTGTACGCAGCTCACCGGCGGAATCAATGGCCGCATTGAATGATGTCTTCCCCGCCGACATCTGCACCATGATCGACTCCGACATCACGATGGCGTTGTCCACGAGCATCCCGAGCGCAATGATGAGCGAGGCGAGCGACATCTGGTCCAGTCCGATATCAAAGAGCGACATGATAAAAAGGCTCATAATCATGGCCATCGGCACGAGGGAAGCCACCACAAACCCAGTCCTGAGGCCAAGACAGATCAGCATAACGACAAGGACAATGGCGACGGCCTGAAGAAGGCTGCCCACAAAGCTCATGACTCTTTCATTGACATGCTTGGTCTGTAAGGCCACGAAGTCGAACTCGACACCGATAGGGTATAGACCCTGAAGCCTGTTGATAGTCGCCTTCACTTTCTCGCCGAGCTCGATGATATTACCACCCTCCCGCAGGCTCATAGCAAGGGCGAGGGCGGGTACACCAGATGAGGTCACTATCGATCGAGGAGGATCTACGTAACCTCGATAGACATCCGCAAGATCCTCCAGATATATCAAACCTGTCCGGCCCGGAATACTGATGAGTGTTCTCCGCAGGTCCGCAACGGATTCGAAACTGCCGGTCGGTTCCAAAACTATGCGCTCAAGACCGACTGTGATATCCCCACCGGGGATTATGATATTTTGACTTTGCAGAATAGCCATGAGCTGACCTGCAGAGAGCCCCAGTTCCGCCAGGCGGGCGTTATTGTAATCTATGAATATGCGTTCTTCCTGGGCTCCGTAGACATCGACCTTTGCGACTTCATCTACCAGAAGCAACTCGTCCCGTACCTCATCGGCAATTTCCTTCAGATCAGCGTAATTGAAACCCTCGCCGGTAATCGTTATAACCGTTCCGAAGACATCCCCAAACTCGTCATTGACAAACGGACCGATGACACCACTGGGCAATTCTTGTATGGCACGATTAACCTTACGCCGAAGGCTATCCCATATGGGCCGCATCTCCTTATAGCTTTCCTTGATAAAGACGTAGAGCACCGAAACACCGGTCTTCGATTCGCTCATGAGGTAATCGACTTCCGGCATTTCCTGGATGGCCTTCTCGAGCTTATCCGTTACCAGCAGTTCCATCCGTTCAGGACTCGCACCGGGGTAGTAGGTGAGAACCATCGCTACGCGAATTATAAAGCCGGGGTCCTCGGCGCGGGGCATTGAACGAAAAGCGAAAATACCAGCAATTGCTATAACGATCAGCGCAATTATTGTAACGCGATTTTTCTCGATGGCGGCGCGGGTAATGCTCATGATTCAGTTCCTCGTTTCTTTTCCCAATACTGCCGTGACATTTCGGCCTGGTCATATCTTCACTTTTTGCCCGTCAATGATGCGGCTTATACCGGCGGTGATTACAAGATCTCCATCTGCAAGACCTTCGAAGACCTCGATTCCTTCCCTGGTCAGCTCTCCTATCGCGACAGCTCTGCGGCGCACCGTACCAAAACCCGGCTCCTCTGTTAGGGGTTCCACAACATATACGAACCTGCCATCCCGATCCTCTCCGACTGCAATCGATGGAACGAGGAAACGTTCCCGCTGATCTTTCGATTCATAGTGAAATGCCACAGTTGCCGCCATCCCCGGTCTTATATCGGGAGCAGGTTTATCCAATCTGACCGTAACCGGGAAGGTGGTCACCATCCCCGTCGATGCAACTCCGACCTCCGTTATCGTCGCAGAAAGTTCCTTTCCTGGATACGCGTCACAGGTAACCGTTGCCGCGCTCCCTTCACGCACCTGTGAAATCAGGATCTCCGGCACTGATATCTTCACCTCGATCTGTGATCCGGATGTGAGAACAACAATAGTTTTCCCGGCGCCGACGTTTTCATTTACTTCCACATTTGCCTGCGCTATGGCACCACTCACCGGTGCCGTCAGCGTCGTGTAGCGAAGCTGCAATTGTGCCAGCTCGAGCTGCTTTTCGGCTGATTTAACACTGGCCTCAGTCGATTCGCTTGCTGCGCGGGCTGCGTCCAGATCAGTCTTCGAGGCGCCTTTATTCTCCCAGAGGGCTCTCACTCTGTCATAGTTCGCCTGTGCATTGCGGGCCTGTGCCTTTACATTCTCGAGGGCCGCCTCAGCCTGCTGCACCTTGAGCTGATAATCACTTCGGTCGAGTCGTGCGATCAAATCACCTGCACTCACCTTATCCCCGACCTTTACTGCAACGCGGCTTACCGTGCCCGGCACCTTGAAGCTCAAACGTGATTCCAGACCAGCCTGGGTCACACCAGAAAACGTTCTCTCCCTCGTTCCTCCAGTTGCGAATACCTGGATATAGCGTACAGGACGGATGATCTCCGGCTGCTCCTCTTCCTTGCCGCAGGAGGTGAGCAGTGCCGTAACAGTGATTACATAGCAGAACGAAGCGAAGGTGATCCTTTTTATCATGTTTCCTCCTGTTACAGATTATAGATCGAGATCTACTCCAAGCTTTTTATAGTATTCTCTAGCCCGGTTTAAAAAAGCCTCCCGTTCCTTCTTGGTCATGAGCATATCGAAATTACCTGCGGCTCGTTGAAATGCTATGAGATCGATCAGAAAATCATACACTGCATTGGCTGCGGATAGGTCCGCCACGAGTGCGGCGTTCTGGGCATCGAGTAAATCGAGTATGGATACAACCCCCTTCGAATAGGCGTCTTCTACCACCTTCAGGGACTTATCCGCGGCCTCGGCAGCCAGGTATGCCTGATCGATTCCAGCGTACGATGCACCAACTTTGTGGAGGGTGGAGCGAACCCGCTGCTCTATCCTCTCGAGGAGGGCCTTTCGTTCCAGCGTGAGCTGTAAAAGCTCCTCATGTGCCCTCGCTCTTTTAGATAACTTTTCTCCACCACTGAAGAGGGGATACGAAAGACTAAGGGCAACGCTCCAATCTGTATTGTCCGCTTCCGGCAAGGAGAAGGTTGTCGACTGATCCAACGGTATATCGAATCCACCTTCCGAACCCTTTCCATCTTCTAAGAATATGTGACTTATGCTTCCCTGTAACGCAATAGTCGGAGACCAGAAGCTGTTCGTAGCGGAACCGAACGCCCTCTTTTGAGCGGCGATCGCTGCGTCGAATCCGGCAAGCTCAGGTGAATTCACAAGGCTTTCTTTCACCATGAAGTCACGGAACAACCTGAACGAGCGTGGATCACGGAGAAAGGTGACTACCTTCTCTCTATCTGATAGGAGGGCCAGATCAGCAATATCAAATTCCTCCGTCTGGAAGAATTCTTCAGCGGGGCGGTGCAGCAGTCTGTTCATTTCTATCTCCGCACGGTTACGCCGTGAGTTGGCTTCGATGACCGTCTTTCGATTGGTGGCAATCTGGCTTTCCCAGCGATATACCTCCGCCGGCCCGGCACTACCTACCACATCACGCACCTGGGCCATTTCCAGGTTCGAACGAGTCCGCTTTAAATTTTCCTTTTGTATCTTCTCGAAGGTTTTGGTCTTCAATACATTGAGGTATGCCGTAACCGCCGCCTGGATGATATCGAATCGCAGTTGCCTGAGTTCCTGTTCACGGGTCCTCTGCACGTTCCTCTGAATGGAGAGGTTAGCCAGAGCAGGCTCGGAGAAGATGATCTGGGTCGCAGTAACCGAGCCGGAAAGAGTTCTTTCGGCCACCTGACCGAAGCTCGCCTCCGCCCTATCTCCGTCGATGATTACTCCCGTCCCTGACAGATCTATTCGAGGGAGGAAGGGAGCCCAGGCCTCTTTCACATTCTGCTCGCCGGCAGCAACAAACCGTTCCTTGGCGGCAAGGTCGAGATTTACTGCGATAGCCTCTTGTACCACCGTGTATATGTCCAGCCGACGCTCGATCTCCTCCCGTTCCTCGCTTACGAGCTCGGCCTCGGTCAAGATGTCCCATCGTGGATAAATGTCTATTTCACGGGCGGTAGCCATGTTTATTGTCAGCTGGGTATTGGGGGAGAGAGGTGCCGGAATCGATCCCGCATCTTCACCGAGTAGTATCCGTTGTACATTGAGCGCGACCCTGCGGGCAATCTTTGGAAAGAAATCGATCTGGGAACCAGCCATGATGCCCATCACGACCTCGTCCCTTCCCAAGAAAGAATAGCTCGGAAGCTTTCGCTCGATCAATCCATTGACTAATTTATCGAACTCTTCCTTGGATAATTGAATGAGTGGAGTGACATACACAGCTTCCACATCCGCCGGTAGCTTGGCGAATGCCTCGTCAATCGATTCTCCGACAGGGATTATAACCGGATCCAGCCCCTCCTCCCTGAAACGTGACGTGAGACGGTTCATGAGATCCGGCATCATTTCATGATATGGCTGGTTCATAAACATGGCGAACTTTCTAAAGGGCACTATGCTGTGGAATGTCAATATGTCGGTCTTAGTCGGTGACGGAAACGAAACGTAGTTGAGGTTCTTGATACCACTGGTTCCTTCATCTGTGAGGATCCCCTGAATTTCAGCGTCGACAACAAAGGGTGCGATCACAGGCTTTCGGAAATATTTTCGGCGGCTCGCCTCGTACGAAACAAAGGTACCATTAGCCAGGATCAGGTCGACCTCGGGATCGGCCAGAAGCCTGTCAAGCGCCTCCTTTGTACTCTCCATTCTCCATTCGGCATTGATCCGTTTTTCCGGAGGAAAGCGCACATCGAACTCCCCCTGCGTCAGTGCAAGTATTTCACCTTCGAAAAGTGCCCTGAGTGCTTCATCCCTTTCCCAGGTGCCGTCGACGATTATTCCTATACGTACGACAGGGAGTTCAGCGCCAGCCCGAGCAAGAGATAACAAAGTTAAGCCGAATATGAAAACGAAGAAGCTGATACATCTCTTATATGACATTACATTCCTCCGTATTCACAATCATGTAACGGTGATACGAATGTTCGCTGTTGGACTCAACGTTCTTAGACCGATGAAAAGATACTTATCACACCTGAAAAAGCTTACAAAAATACTAAAGATTTTTAAACCCAATTTTGAGGAAATAATTCCCCGGAAATAGCACTGTAACGAGTGCCATTTCAGTGGCGGTAAGGAACAGACGAGATGTTAAACGCTATTCGCGGTTATCCAATGACTTTTGTACTACTCGTATCCCTCCCGTGATGATCTTCAAGATGTCTCTTTACAAGTGTCCTTCTCTCTCCGGCAACAACAGACGTGATAGAAGAAGCTCATCAAGGCTAATATAGCAGAAGCGATGATAATGACGATCTTTGCCCAGGAGGCAGGCCACCAGACTATAGCCAGCACTAGAATCGCAATGGCGAGTATAAACCGGCAGAAACAGAATTTCATGGAACTCACCTCCAATTAAAAGTTATCTCATTAAACGGGCAGATTACGGCATGTTCAAGAGAAAAATTGACATATATACTACATTATTTACTATACTACAAGGGTACGGCTGGATCCTCTTGTTTAACAGTGGATTAGTTTAAGATGGAACGCAGTATATCGAATAAGCTCTTCGCCCGATTAGCGAAACAGCGCATGCAGGGACGCATCATCGCTGCACGCCACCTTGCCGATATACAGGAGGAGATCGAGAAATACCACCGGGATGGTCTTCTCGATGAAGAACTCTACAGTGAGTACTTTAGATTCACCTTCGATCTACCCGAAAATGCGCAGGAATGCCGGTCCATAATCGTCATCGCAGCGCCCCAGCCGCATGTTCGCATCACCTTCACATGGAACGAGCGGCAAGTGCAGACGGTCGTTCCACCGACATACCTTCACTACAAAGAAGTTTACAAAGAGATACGAGATGATGTCGCAGCAACCCTGAGCGCAGAGGGATATCACGTCTTCCCGTCATCGCTGCCGGAGAAGACCCTGGCATCACACAGCGGACTCGGTGGATACGGAAAGAACAATATCTCGTATGTTCCCGGCCTCGGAAGTTACCATCAGCTCGTAAGCTTCTACTCAGATCTTCCCCCAGAGGAGGACGGCTGGTCCGAAGCGCAGATGATGGAGAAGTGTCAGAAGTGCACAACGTGCATCCGTAGCTGTCCCACCGGTGCCATCCCCACCGACCGTTTTCTGCTTCGGGCGGAACGGTGCATCACCTTTCTCAATGAACGGCCGGGTGATTTCCCCGAGTGGATTGATCCGTCCTGGCATACCTGTCTCATCGGATGCCTCGAGTGCCAGCGGGTCTGCCCGCTGAATAAAGAGATAGAGCCGGGGACCTTTGAGATAGCGGCCTTCTCTCAGGAGGAATCGGAACTGATTCTCAGTGGTGTGGCTCTGGATCGGCTCCCGGATGAAATGGTGAGAAAACTGAAACTGGCCGATATGACCCGGTACTTCAATGTGCTCCCGCGTAATCTCGGCGTTCTCCTCAAACAATAAGGGGAGACAATGTGCCTCCCCCGATTTCTTTTTAGTACTATGAACCGCTGGGACTATTTACCGGATTCAACCTTGATACACTTGCGCTTGATCTCCTTGCCTTCTCCCTCTCCGCCGGCACATCCCTTCATTTGCTTAATTACCTTCATCCCTTCGGGATGACAGGATTCGGCCTCCCAGTGAATTCCACCCATCTTCCCGCCGCAGCACGGGCAAGAGCCACCCTTGCCTACGAAGATATGCTTATCCATGGAATGGAGCCCCGAGCAGCCATGACCCCCCATCATGATAGAATGAGCACCTTGTCCGCCGCAGCAGCCCTTTCCATGGCCCATCCCCATGGAGCAGCAGCCACCCTTACCACCGCAGCAGCTTCCCCCACAACACTTCCCCATGGAACAGCAGCCACCCTTACCACCGCAGCAACTTCCTCCACAACCCTTCCCCATGGAGCAACAGCCACCCATGCCACCGCAGCATTTTGACATGTGCTTCCACTGTTCGGGCTTCAGTACCTTTCTCACCTGGAGCAGATGATCGATGCGGCTTTTCAGAATCTTCTCCTTTACCGCCGCGATCTTCGATACGAGACTTTCCAGCTCCCTGGCGCTCGCATCGTACTTCTTGAGCTCTCGTTCCATCTGTATTTTGAGGACCTTGAGCTCGGCTTCGAGTTTGATGTTCGCCAGCTTGTGGTCTACCTTCAACTCCTCCAGTTTCGCCAGCTGCTCTTCACTGAGCTCAGGGGCCTTCTTGCACGTCGTCTCTGACGCACTTTTGCCCTGCGCCAAAAGCATACCGGGCACAAGAAGGGCCACGAGAGCAACTGCAATTACAATGCTTCTCTTCATTTGCCGTCCTCCTCTCTCAGGTAACGTCTTTCCCTGCACTTGATGAAAGCCTGATCGATGCAATATCCGCCATCTCCCCGCCCTACCAAGAGTCCCGATTAACACATGCACATTTATACATATGAATATACTCATTGTTCCAGAATTGCCCAGGTTTTTTCTCAGAAATTTATCTGGAACGCTGCTGCCGAATAACCTATTATTTAATGGATACTTATAAATGAATCCATATTCTATCCGAAACAGGGGAGCGGTTGTATTGTATATATTAAGGAAGGAAATTGAATATATTGATGTTGCGCCAATGAGCCTTCATCGGGCAATACGCCTGTGAGGTATCGACATGGGAATTGCTGAGCTTTTACTCATTATCACGAATATCATACTGGGTATAGGGCTCGGCATGCCATTGTCGCGATTCTCCCACAGAACTATCGATGCGCAAAAAAGCGTCTATCACTATTTTCGATTATGCGTATTCATATATTTTATAGAATGTGCTGTAGTCGTTATGGGAATGGGAACGCCGGTATTCAGTATCCCTCTAGCTCTCGTATGGGGGCTATCCCTTGGTTTTTGGCTGAGGAAACGTACGACACCCGAACAGGCGTTGAAGTTATCACTCCTGCTATCACTCTACTCCTGCCTGCCGGTGGTTTCATTCATATTGGTGCCGATTATTTGTGCAATCACAGGTTGGGATATATTGAGTGCATCGCAGGGCTATACATTCGGCATTCCCGATTTTCTGCATCTGCCGTGGCCGCTGAACACGATACTGGGATTCTACATGGCACTCATTGTAATCACACTTGCACTCAAACCGTTAATTACAACGGTGACAGTCCGTGTACTCATACATTCGTATAGGCGATCGATGGAGAGAACTGTTGCACATTGAAAGTGACACGAACAAGGTGCGCCCCCAGAAATGGATGGAGAAGGCTGTCGTTTTTTGAACATGGCATTGATGACATGAACGAATCGACTCGAAATACGGGCGAATGCTGCCAGGGATCCAGCACACAGAAGCCCGTAGAACAGGCACGGGAACAGCAGGAATGTACGTGTCAACCCGAAGAGGCACCGCACTGGAGTGACGGCAGCATCGATACGCCATCCGGCAGGATTCTCCGGGTCAAGACAACGCTCACTCCACGCGATCATCTCGGGACCTGGATGGTACACTGGGGCATCAGGAGGATGAGATACAAGATCACTCCCGGGCTCTATGCGGTCGGCTCCCCCACACAGCAATCACCGGTCTTTGTCACGGCGAATTACAAGATGAGCTTCGACAGGCTACGCTCCCAGCTCTGGGGCCGTCACGCCTGGATCCTCGTTCTCGATACGAAGGGGGTCAACGTGTGGTGCTCAGCCGGAAAGGGTACCTTCGGAAGTGAAGAGCTCATGCGGCGGATTCAAGCGGTACGCCTTGAGGAGATCGTGTCCCACCGCACACTGATCCTACCGCAGCTGAGTGCTACGGGGGTCAGCGCACACATCGTACGCAAAGGGAACGGCTGGCGTGTCGTATTCGGCCCCGTACGCTCCGAAGATCTCCCTCGATATCTCGATGCAGGCATGAAGGCGACGCCGCAGATGCGCTGCGTGCGATTCACCCTGGCCAACCGGCTGGTCTTGATACCCTTGGAGTGCGTGGAGTGGTTCAAGTACCTCGTCCTTGCTTCCGTCGTATTTCTGCTTCTCTCGGGATTTGGTACAGGCGGCTATTCACTGGAGCGGATCCAGGATGTAGGATTACGGAGCGTACTGATGCTCCTTATAGCCTACCTCGCAGGGGCCGCTTTCTCCCCGGCGCTTCTGCCATGGATTCCGGGGCGTGCCTTCTCGGTTAAGGGGGCATGGATCGGATTGGCTGCGGTCGTGGTCCTCATCGCATATGGATTGCCCGGTCCTGGGGTGTTCGACAACTGGCTCGAGGCCGGCGGCTGGCTGCTCCTCGTCCCGGCAATATCGAGCTTTCTGGCGATGAACTTTACCGGTGCATCGACCTATACCTCACTCTCCGGGGTCCGCCGGGAGATGCGGGTGGCGGTGCCGTCTCAAATTACCGCGACAGCCGCAGGTATCGTTGTTTGGGTTGTCGGCAGGTTCATGTGAGGTGAAAGGGGATATTCTCATGTTCGGGCTACGCTATCTCGAGGATGTCGTAACGCTGGAGCTCGATGCCTCGAAATGTACGGGATGCGGGAACTGCATCGAGGTCTGCCCCCACGCCGTCTTCGAGATCTTCGAGAAGAAGGCGAGAATAGTCGATCGTGACGCCTGCATGGAGTGCGGCGCCTGCGCCATGAACTGTGCGCCGGGTGCACTGTCGGTCGATTCGGGGGTGGGGTGCGCATCGGCCGTCATCACCGGTGCGGTGCGCGGAACGGAACCGACGTGCGGCTGCTCCGAAGATGCCGACTGTTGCTGAATATCCGGCCTGCGGTTCTGTTTTATTCTCAACGAATGAGAACAACCTTCTCGGTTAACAGTGTTCCACCGGAACTCAATCCTATCATATATACGCCTGAGGGCAGGAGCCGCCCTCTAGAATCAACACCACGCCAGATCACACGGTGACTCCCTTCCGGCAGTACACCATCAACCAACACGGCAGCGAGCCGTCCACTGATGTCGTAAACGGAAATGCGGACGTGTCGCCTCTCGGACAGCACAAACGGTACGGTGACAATCGGATTGAACGGGTTGGGGTACGCCGCCAGTAGTTTCACTCTGCTTGCCGGCGGTAGCGTCTCATGAACGGCACTCGTTGCATTGACACCCTGATACAGGTGCACCAAACCGTCGCTACCGCCAACAAGCATATCCGGCAATCCGTCGTTCGTCCAGTCACAGACGAAGGGCCGGGATCGTGCGAGACCCGCAAGATTTATCGGAACGCTGTCCGCTTCGATCAATACATAGCTCGAGAATGTGGGATCTTCATCGGTACCGACGTTACTATAGAAGAGGACCTGTCCCTCGGTGTCGCCCGTCAGGAGATCCTTCTTGCCGTCGTCATCCAGGTCGGCAATATACGGGCTCGAGCGCAGGGTGGGAACAATCAGGTTGATACCGTCCTCCTGTACGAACTGCTCGGTGCGGAAATCCCAGGCGGAGTCGGTCCCCTCGTTGATGTATAGACGCAGGTAGCCATCCTTCGCCCCAGCTACGATGTCCCTCCTGCCGTCGCCGTTCCAGTCCACGACAACCGGTGTGGCCCGCTGCCCCACATCGATATTCGTCTTGAATCCCGGCTCTCCAACCTGGAGAACGGTGCCTCCATCGAACTGCGGATCATCGTCTGTATTCACATTGAGATAGAGCTTGAGATTGCCTTCAGCCTGGCCCAGGAGCAGATCCTTTCGCCCATCGCCGTCCGCGTAGACCACGCGTGGAAAAACACCGAGTCAGCCTCCCTCGGGGCTGACCAGATCCGACCCTTCCGACTGGGCATAGAAATAGCTTTCGAACTGGGGAGAGGTTTCCGTACCTGTATTGAGGTATACCCGCACTTTGCCCACGGCGATACCACCCCCACCCTCTCCGATGATGAGATCCTTAAGATTGTCGCCATCCCAGAAGACAAACGAGGGTACGGAATAGCCCGGAACCTGTATGGCAGATCTGTTAGCCTGGACGAGCTCCTCGGGACCAAGCGATAGATCGGCGGTAGCGGGGACAGAAAGAAAGGGGATCAACAGGACAGATGTCAAAAGCAATAGGGGATGGTTCTCCTTCAATTCTATCCTCCTTGTCTGGTCCTCGCTCGGGACCTACTGAAGCCGCCGCAGCGGTTCGGTGTGCAGGTACAAAAGGCGGTCACGAAGTGGAGTGCCTCCACGTCTATACCGAGATCTAGCATCAATCGTGCAGCAAGCGTGCTGTCCAATCCGCCCGAAAATAGGCAGAGTGCCTTCATGCGCATCCCGTAAGCTCTCATTCTTGCCGATGGATCAGATGTGATACATCAGGCTCTGCGGTTCCATGCCCGGTTCCCAAGCGGTAAGGTCAGCGAGGGTTATCCTGTTGAGCACCTCGCCTGCGGCCGCTGAAACGGCGCACCATACCTCTCTGGTCGGGCACCTCCCGGCCTTCTCGCACTTCGAAGGATCGTCAACACAGGGTACAACGGCAAATCCACTCTCGAGGATACGAACTACATCACCCGCCCGTATCTCCTCGGGCGGGCGGGCCAGGATATATCCCCCACCCTGCCCCTTGAAGCTCTTGAGCAATCCCGCAGTACGCAGCTTGCTCAGGATCCCATCGAGGTATTTCTTGGACACGTCCTCGTACTCTGCCACCTTATCACTCGAAATGGGTGTTTGGTGGTTACGGGCGATTGTAACCATCGCCCTCAGTCCATACCGTGATAGCGTCGATAAACGCACGGGCAACCTCCATAATATACTAAAATAGTATATTAATTTTCAGCATTACTTCAAGCATTTTTGTTGACTTATGATCCCATTCCTCTATAATGTAGTTTAATCTACTATTTTTGTAGACTATATATGTAAAATCTCGCGGTGTGCTTTCAGAACACCCGATCAAGGCCAATGAGGAGCAACAAATTTCTTGATAACTTCTTGTAATGGAGTCAGTTATGGCAAAGAGGGCGGACAATGTTCTCGAACTCGTTAACGATACACCCCTTGTTCGATTGAACCGACTGCCAACGAAGGGCGGTGCAACCGTCTGGGCCAAGCTTGAGATGTTCAATGCGGCGGGATCGGTAAAGGACAGGATCGCGCTATCCATGATCGATACCGCCGAACGCGAGGGTGTACTCGAACCGGAAACAATCGTGGTCGAGCCTACAAGCGGTAACACCGGTATCGGTCTTGCCATGGTCTGTGCGGTGAAAGGGTACAGACTGATCCTCACCATGCCTGAGACGATGTCGATGGAGCGGCGTACCCTGCTAAAGGCATTCGGAGCCGAGCTCGTCCTGACGCCGGGTGAAATGGGCATGAAAGGTGCGGTAATGGTGGCTGAAAGGATCGCTGCCACACCCAATCACTTCATGCCCCAGCAGTTCAAGAATCCCGCCAATCCTGAGATACACCGGCAGAGGACAGCCGAGGAGATTCTATCTCAAACGGGTGGAGAGATTGATGCATTCGTGGCCGGTATAGGAACGGGGGGCACCATTACAGGTGTGGGACAGATCCTCAAGGAACGGAGCCCCGGGGTACGAATCATCGCGGTGGAGCCAGCCGCAAGCGCTGTACTTTCCGGTGGCACTCCGGGACCGCACAAGATACAAGGGATCGGTGCAGGCTTCATCCCGGAGGTCTTGGATCTGAGTGTAATCGACGAGGTTGTTCGGGTGACGGACGAAGATGCGGCTGCCACTTCACGCAGACTCGCACGGAGTGAAGGGCTTCTCGTGGGGATCTCTTGCGGTGCGGCCTGCTTTGCCGCGCTACAAGCGGCTGCAACAATGGATAGTGGGAAGAGCGTGGTGGTCATCTTTCCCGATACCGGGGAACGATACCTCAGCACGGAACTATTTCGAGAGCAGTGAACCACTGCTCGAGGAAGGCCGATATGGATCTGGATAATAAACTCAAGCACCTGAAAAGCATACTCAGGGAGATGGGCGGCGTTGTCGTCGCCTACTCCGGTGGTGTGGACAGCACTTTTCTCGCATATGTTGCGAATGAGGTCCTCGGGGAGACCGCCCAGGCGGTCATAGCTTCGAGCGAGAGTTACCCCGAACGCGAACTCATCGAGGCACAGGAAACCGCTGCACGGTTTGGCCTCAATTACAGGGTGATCAAGACCTCGGAACTGGAGATCCCGGAATTTTCCAACAACCCTCCTGATCGCTGTTACTACTGCAAGAAGGAACTCTTTTGCAAGTTAAAGGCAATCGCCGACATCGAGGGAATTCCACATGTTGCAGACGGTACCAATGCCGACGACACGGAGGACTACAGACCCGGTATGGTCGCAATCGAGCAGATCGGCGTACGTTCGCCACTCCGCGAGGCAGGATTGGGTAAGGAAGAGATACGAGAGTTGAGCCGTCGATTCGGCCTACCCACCTGGGACAAACCATCGTATGCATGCCTCGCATCACGTTTCCCTTATAACGAAGCGATAACTCTCAGGAAACTGTTACAGGTAGCCAAAGCGGAGGGTTTCCTTAGCTCCCTTGGTATCCTCCAGTGCCGAACTCGCCATCATGGAGATACAGCACGCATAGAGGTAAAACCCGAAGATTTCGGTAGGATCTTGGCGGAGCGGGATCGAATTACACATGCACTGAAGGAAATCGGATTCGTATTCATTACCCTCGATTTGCAGGGCTACAGGATGGGCAGTATGAACGAGACACTTTCACTGACCGAAAGGCACGCTTCCGTTGATTATCTCACACGGAAAACCTAATGACAATCGATCCGGCAGTTTTCCCGTTTCCGCTTTGTGATGAATTCGAAAACCCGAATGAATGAAAAGAAGGATGTATCAAAACATATGGATGGGAAGATGAGAGTAGATGAAGAGTTCGAGCTTTTCGGGAAAGTATGTATCGCTCTCGAGTACATCATGGGGTGCAAGGAGTTTGCATCCCTCGTTCCCGAGGTGAGAACGAACCTCGTCTATTCGAAACAGGAACCACAGGGAACGAACGATGTTCTGGGCATCGACGGCAGGATTACCGTGATAGACGGGATGCCTCATGCGGCCGGACGTCCCAAGTTCGGTGCATCGAGCCACATGGCGCGATTGATAATAGAATTGAACAAGGTGGATCCATCTGTCAGGGCGGGAATTAATTTTTCAAATGATCCACATCTGGTAAATTGGCTCAAAGAGTACTGTGAATCGAATAATTGGATATTCAGTGTAATCGATCGATCTCTTGAGCCGGAGGATGTAAAAGAAGAAGAATGTGCATCGATGCCCTGGAAGATTTCGGAAGCAATACGTGCAGCGGGGGGCAGGGTGCCAAAGATATTCTATGAAACCGGTGCCGTCGGCAAGGAACCTGTATCCGTACTCGTCGGAGAGGATCCCATCCAGGTTGCAGATGAAGCCTGTACGATAGCACAATTATATGTCCAATCAACCCAAGGGATCGGGAAGATTGGCAAAATAGACCTCGATACATTCGAAGGATTTCTGCTCAACAAACTGGGAAAGAAGAACAGCTCGGTTATCATACCACCCCTGACAGGCGTCGATGCGGCCGTCATAGACATCGGTAACGGCAAGGTGCTCGTCATCGCCGAAGATCCGATCTTTACCGTACCGAAACAATCATTGGAGATGTTCGGTTGGTATACCGTACACATCGGGGCGAGCGACGTGGCTGTCATGGGAGTAAAACCCGAGTACATGACATACACTCTATTGATGCCTCCCCATACCAGCGATAAGGATTTTCGAACAATTGTGGATTCGATTCATAGAGCGGCCCTCGAGCTCGATATAGCAATCGTCGGCGGTCACACGGGGTATTATCCCGGATTCGCAGCACCCACCATTGGAGGGATCACCGTATTTGCTATCGCCGACAAGAATGCATATGTAACGCCCGGAGGTGCCTGGCCCGGAGATGATATTATCCTGACAAAGGGACCTGCTATTGAGACGGCCGGGATACTGTCTGCGCTTTATGAAGAGGTACTGCGTGAAAAATATCCCGGGGCGCTCGTTGAAAAAGCAAAATCCCTGAGCAGGGAGATGACCGTAGTAAAGGATGCGCTGACCGCTATGAAAGCGGGTGGGGTAACCGCAATGCATGATGCGACCGAAGGTGGTGTGATGGGAGGTCTCTTCGAGATAGCAAATGCGAGCAATGTTGGCATGGAAGTAGATGAACCCTCGTTTCCCTATCCCGAAGAGGTGAGAATAGTATGCGAGGAGCTCGATATCGATCCTTTATCGGCGATTGCCGAAGGGTCGCTTCTCATTACGGCCGAGTCCGCCCACTCCGGCACCGTGATCAATACACTGAAAAGTGCCGGGATAGACGCATCCATTATCGGACGGATCACAGCGGATACCGAGAAACGGATATTACGGCGCCGGAGCGGTGAAGTCGTCCGTTTGTCCATTCCGCAGCAGGACCCATTCTGGCCCTCATTCTTCAAGGCGTTGGAAGGGAATGAGGGGCAGACTAGAATTTGAATTTCACGGGATAGAAACCAGAAATATCCAATAGATACCTCCCTTACCTTCTTTACATGTTCAATGCTATGCGGTACCGTCGCCGCATGAATTCTTCGACGATGTTTCCTACCCTCTAAGAGGAGGAGAGCGATGGCTCCCGAGGATACCGTTCCCGGATGGCGTTTCTGGTTGCAATGGGTGCTTGTCTCTTGTGTGGGGTATGCGGTGGGATGTCTTGCGGGTTTCGTCCTGGGGCATCTCCTGCTCGGGAACGTCATGATCGGTATCGGCACCGGCGCCGTGACAGGACTGCTGCAATGGCTTTTGCTCCGTCGTTACATCCGGCAATCCGGCTGGTGGGTGCTGGCGAGTACTCTCGGTCTGGGTGTCTCACTGGGATTGTACGGAATTGTTCACCTCGTCTGGATGGTGCCTTTCCACATGGGATGGCCTCTGGGCATTCTGGGTTGGGGGCTGGCCTACTTGCTGGGTGGTGCACTCGTCGGTCTGCCTCAGCAGCGGATACTGCGTCGTTCCTTGGCCCGGTCAGCATGGTGGGTGCCGGTGAGCGCTGCCGGCTGGGCCTTGAGCGTGCTCGGAACCGCAATCCAACCGACCGATAGTCATCTCCCCACCGTCTTGATCATACTCCGTAACGGGATGGCGGGTCCGGCTGTCGCCGGAATAATTCTCGGGATTATAACGGGTGCGGGGCTTGTATGGCTGTTACGGCAGCCGATACCGGCAAAGCAACAATAACGCTCGCTCTGCAATTCGTTTCGATATTCATCCGAACTGCGCCTTCCTTGAGTTGCTCTGGCGCTGGGACAGCGGGTACTGGTACAAGCTGGCTGCGGTTGATATTCATGGGAATGAGAGCGACTACATACTCATCGGGCCGGATCAGGTGACGGGGGCCGAGGTGCCCTCCACGCCCGCTGCGATGTATCTTGCGCAGAACTATCCTAATCCTATCAATCCGTCGATGACGATACGGATAGGGCTGCAGGCACCGGAGGAGGTGAGTCTGTGCATTTACGATGCGGCGGGATGGCTGGTGCGGGTTCTCGTGGGCGAGCCTCGCGATGCGGGATACCACATTGTACTGTGGGATGGCCTGGACGGCTGCGGCCGTAATGTGGCGAGTGGCGTCTACTTCTACAAGCTCGAGGCCGGCGCGTTCAGCGAAACGAAAAAGATGGTGCTGCTACGGTTGCACGTTTCTATTCGACCTTCGGAAGACCCGCGAGATCTTCGAGGGCCCCCGTTATCTCCGCTTCCGGCAACTCATAGTCGGCAAGCTCACCCTGTATATAGGCATCATACGCCGCCAGATCGAAGTGGCCATGCCCACTGAGATTGAAAAGTATGACCTTCTCCCTGCCTTCCTCTTTGGCCACCAACGCCTCATCCACGACCGCCTTGATGGCGTGGGCGGTCTCCGGTGCGGGCAGGATGCCTTCGGTCCGGGCGAAGGTCAAGGCCGCATCGAACACCTCGTTCTGATGATAGGCCCTGGCCTCAGCGAGCCCCTTTCTCACCAGCTCGCTGAGCAGCGGACTGTCACCGTGGTAGCGCAGGCCCCCCGCATGGATCGTGGCGGGAACAAATTTATGCCCCAGGGTGAACATAGGTATCAAGGGTGTGAGCTCGGCGGCATCCCCGAAGTCATACGTGAATATGCCCCGGGTGAGCGTGGGACACGCCGCCGGCTCGACGGCCACGGCCCTGACATGCCTCCCCTCGATCTTGTCCCTGAGGAAGGGAAATACAAGGCCCGAGAAGTTTGAGCCTCCTCCCACACATCCGATAACCACATCCGGGTAATCCCCCGCCATATCCATCTGCTTATGGGCCTCAAGCCCGATTACGGTCTGGTGGAGGAGAACGTGATTCAGAACGCTTCCCAACGAGTATTTTGTGCTCTCGTCGGTAGCGGCGTCGTTTACCGCCTCGCTGATCGCGATTCCCAGGCTCCCCGATGTCTCGGGATCGGCCTCCAGTATCTTTCTGCCGGCCGTCGTATCCGTACTCGGGCTGGGAACTACGGCGGCACCCCAGGATTCCATCATGATTCTCCGATAGGGTTTCTGTTCGTAACTCACCCTGACCATGTAGACCTTGCACTCCAGATCGAATGCATTGCATGCGAAGCTGAGAGCGCTCCCCCACTGCCCGGCGCCCGTCTCCGTAGTGAGTCGCTTGATACCCTCCCGCTTGTTGTAGTAGGCCTGGGCGATCGCGGTGTTGGGCTTGTGGCTGCCCGTGGGACTCACCCCTTCGTGCTTGTAGTAGATGCGGGCCGGGGTCTTCAAGCGGGCTTCGAGATTCCGCGCTCTGTAGAGTGGTGTGGGGCGCCACAGCGTGTACGCCTCGATGACCTCCTCGGGGATATCTATGAATCGATCCCGTGATACCTCCTGCTCGATCAGCGCCATCGGGAAGATGGGAACTAGATCCTGTGGCCCCACCGGCTTGCCCGTCCCCGGATGAAGCACCGGTAGGAGGGTTCCATCGAGATCGGCCACGATGTTGTACCATTGCTTCGGTATGTCTCTCTCATCCAGGAAATATTTTGTCCGTTTCATTGATCTCTCCTTCATTTGTCGATTCCCTCAATCGTCGAAGATGAACGTCGGCTCCGTGTAGAACCGTATTTTTTTCTCTTTTATCTTCGTTCCTATTATTTCAACAAGCTCGGCCCTCTTGCCCTCGATGGAATCCCCCTCTTTCAGAAAGGACAAGGGAACATCGAAATAGAGAACCCGTTTCGGTACGCTGAAACGTGTCACACCACTCGGAAATTTCAGGCCCTGGAGAGACAGCGTGAGCAACTCCTGTTTGGTGAAGCTTCTGTAACAAACCAGTGTCGAGAAATTCCAATAGTGTTTTTTTAAATCGTTGACATTGGTATAGCTCACCCGATCACGGTTCGATGCGGTGTGCACAAGATCGACGATTTCCGATACCGTTTCGAGCCGCGCGGTGAGGTCCTTTTCGGCGTGTACGGCATACGTGCTCCTGTCGGGCAGCACTATGAGACAGACGGTGTCACCCTCGTAATGAGGAACGAAGTCGCCCGTGGGATCGAATTCGCTCTGGCCTTCAGTGACCCGATGGGACCGGCGGATCCACTCAAGCAGATTAAAGCCGTCCAATCCTTCGAGGGCATGATGCCATGTCGAGAGGACCACCCTTTCGTCGTTGAGATCCACCTCCTGCACGAGCGCCCAACGGGCCCCGAGCCGGCGCAGGGCCTCGATCCTGTTCACCCCATCGAGAAGCAGATGGGCGGCCTCGCCTTGATCCCTGGCGGCAATGGGAGGATGCCTCAGCAACCCGTCCGAGCGGATGCGCCTCAAGAGATCTTTCCATCGCTCCTCGTCCGGCCGCTCATGCAATACGAGCGACTCCAGCGCTATGACACGCAATGCAGGAAGCTTTCCTATCTCCAGGTCCGACATTATACCGAACCAACTGGTGCCGGCATTATATGAGAACATACCGAGATCCTCCTTCTTTCATTGTTCTTACACAATCGATGCAGCGTCGATGCACCGCTCCTCCGTTGTCATTCCATACCAAAGAGGGCCACGGCGTTTCCGTGACCCTATAAAAAAAGAGGCAAGAAACGCTTTGGCGTCCCTGCCTCTTCGGCTGTCCTATCAAAGCAGGTACACCTATAAGGAGGTGCACCACCAGCTTATGCAAATATATTGTTTCATCATATTTACAATACCACAATCCTGGCATTTCTTCAAGCCTAATCCTTAATTCTCGCTCACCGGCCCATACCGCTCCTGCGGGATTGCACAGCTCAGAAGCCGGAGAGAGTGATCGAGGCCGATCCAATTCGACGCATCGCCTTAACCCACGATTCCTATTTACAATACGGGATTGTTCTTTTACAGTATACCGGTGGGGGTAGAAATGATCGGCAAGACCATCTCTCATTACAAGATACTCGAAGAACTCGGCCGCGGTGGCATGGGGGTGGTGTACCTCGCTGAGGATACGAAGCTGAAGCACACTGTGGAGCTTGAGCTCCTTTAGCTCAACTGATGTTTCATCAGTTGGTTCGGGGTTCGATTCCCTGGCGACCGGGATTTCTGGAAGCCACAGCCCGGTGTATTCAGACATGCATAGCCTGAAGGACCTGAGGCGCATACGTAATAGGATTAGAAAAAGATTTTATGATTTCAGTCAGATATGTCAGATCCTCAAAAGGTTTACACGGTGCGAGTATTCTCCGTGTTCGATTTGCTGTACACATTCGCAAAGCTGCCGAAAGTCCTGTTCAAGCTTGCCAGAAGAGAGTTCGAGAAAAAGGGTGGCTTTCAGCGAATCAATCAATGCTATACTCGAATGAGCGAAAGTGCACGTATTGCGGTGCAAAAGGAATAGATGGAAAGCATTAGAGCATTCAGGACGCATCTCGTAAGAGGAGATCTGAGACGGCTGCGTTTCAGAATGGTTATCCCGGCCTATCCCACCTTCAATATCTACTCCAGGGTCGCGAAGATAACCACAGCCTTAGGGCCCCTCATGGTCGCGACTATTGTCAGCAGAATGAAGCATTGGGATGTCGAGGTCATCGACGAAAACAATTACCACAGGTTTGGTCCCAAGGACGAAAGGGGACGGCCGGATCACAGCACACTCCAGGCAATCAGGCCCGCCGATGTGGTGGGGCTGTATGGTGGCCTCAGCAGCACGATACCGAGACTCGGCGAGCTTGTGCGCTTCTACAAAGACAAGGGTGCCACCGTGATTGCAGGGGGGCAGCATTTCGTGGGGGGCAATATCCGGAATGCGCTCGAGAAAGGCGTCGATTTCGTGGTTATCGGCGAGGGTGAAATCACGATCCAAAAACTTCTTGCGGTGATCCGGGAAGGGCGCGAACCCGATGAAGTCGCCGGCATAGCGTTCATGCGAAACGGACAGGTGGTCAGGACTCGGGAACAGGCCCCTATTGCCGATTTCGATGAATTGCCCCTTCCCGACTTTGAACTAATACGCTATGCGAAGATCAAGCTCTATCCAGTCGGTTGGATTCGCGGCTGCGGTATGAATTGCGAGTTCTGCACCGTTAAAGGGAAACCCCGCGCCGCTCCGGTGGAACGAGTTGTCGAGCAGATCGCCGCGCTGCTGGAAACGCACAATGCCCGGCATTTCTTCATCGTGGACGATTTGTTCGGGCACAAACGCGAAGATACCCTGCGGCTCTGCGCCATGCTTGCCGACTATCAGAAGGCCGTCGGCACACGGCTGGACATCACAGTGCAGATCAGGCTTGACCGGGCGAAGGACACGGAACTCCTCCATGCCATGCGCAGGGCGGGCATCAACATAGTCGCCATCGGCTTCGAGTCGCCCATAGCCGAGGAGCTAAAGGCTATGGACAAGAGGATCAGGCCGGAGGATATGATAGACATGACACGACTCTATCATAAAGCCGGCTTCCTCGTGCACGGGATGTTCATCTTTGGTTACCCACTCCCTGAAGGTCTGCGCCTGTCGATCTCTCCGGCCGAGCGTGTACGCCGTTTCAGGACCTTCATCAAGAAGGCTCGACTGGACACGATACAAGTGCTTTTGCCCATCCCGCTTCCAGGAACGGAACTGGCCGACCGTCTCGCCGCCCAGAACCGCATCTTCCCTCAAGACTGTATCGGCTGGGAATACTACGATGGTAACTTCCCGCTGTTCCGTCCTGACGAACCACTGACAGCCAAAGACATGCAGTCCGCCATACGCAAAATCATGGGGCGCTTCTACCGGTTCAGGTCGATGTTTGCCATCGGATTCAACGTTCTGAGCTTCCCGGCCATAATCTTATCGCTCTTCGACATCAAGATCGGCTGGCGAAAATGGTACCGCCCGTGGCGCAACAATCTCCTGCGCTTCGGCGGCTGGATCATAATCAAGCGTTGGACATCCGATTTCAAGAGAGGCACCTTCTCGAGCAAGCTCACACGAGCCGAAGAGAGGCTTCGTGATACCGGGGGCAAGGTGGATGGTTTGTCATCTGACCGAGAAGAGAGGGAAACCGGTTGTTCATAGCGAAGACGGAGATCAAGCAACCTCTTTTCTGTAAATTGATGTAGCGGGTCGATCGTTTTTCATGTTCAAATATGCTCCTGCGGTCTCCCACTCCTCACTGATTTCCGACAACACAGCACCAATCAAGCGCAGCAGCGATGATTCGTTGGGGAACAATCGCGCCACTCTCGTTCTTCGTTTGATCTCCTCACTGATCCGCTCCAAGCCGTTCGTAGTACGCAGTCGCCGCCTATGCGAAGCCGGCAGATCAAAGACGGTTAATCCCTCGGGGATGTTCTCCTCGGCCCACTCGGCAAGCGCCGGAGCGCGTTTGCGATACCGCTCCACCATTTGGCTCAACCGATGTTCCGCTTCCTGCCGGTCCGGTGCATCGAAGATGTCCTTGATGGCAGACGCCACTTCCGCTCGCATCGAGACCTTCGGTACATAACTCTGAGCATTCCGTTGAAGATGAAACTGGCACCGCTGCCATTTAACGCCGGTCAGCCTGGCCTTCAACGCTTCCCGTATCCCCTTGTGATCGTCACTGGTGACCGATAGAACGCCGTGCATGCCTCTCTCCTGCAGAGAGGCTAAAAACTCCCTCCAGTGCACTTCCGCTTCGCTTAAAGATACACTCACTCCCAGCACCGACCGTTTGCCATCGGCTCTCAC
>CP070727.1:1592305-1758799 GCA_020350885.1 bacterium
GGGGAAGCTCCAGTTTGTCGTGGCGGTTACGGACGATTTGATCGAGAAGGGCAGTATCACGGCCGACCGGCTCGTCAAACGGTTGGGTAAGATTGCAGGTGGTGGTGGGGGGGGAAAGAAGCACATGGCACAACTCGGAACGAAGGACCCCGGAAACGAGGACACCGTTTTTAAATCCCTGCCGGATGTCGTACGGGATCTTGTGTCCGGATAGTATTTATCACTTGTATAATGTAGAGAATTAGGAAATAGTATTGGGAATTCTCGAGAAGGATGGCATCGTTTGCCGGGTGAATCGCAATGCATGAACATTCCGTGAAAATTGCAGGGACCACCCTGTTGTTGAGCGTGTGTGCACTTTTCTTCGTTGGACCCGTTTTGGCACAGCATGAGGAGATGGTGGCGCCGGCCGCGGTTCCGACACTCGAAAAGGCGATCGCCCCGGATCGCTATATCCTCGGGCCGTACGATCAAATGCTCGTGAATCTTGTCGGACCCGAGTCGAGGAACTTCACGCTCCTCGTCCTTCCGGAGGGCGATGTTTTTTTCCCCGGCATCGGTACAATCCATGCCGATGGACTTACGCTCGCCGAGTTCAGCCGCCGCCTCGAGGAAAAGGTGAACCGGTACTTCAAGAATATCACGACCTACTGCTACCTTAAGGTTCCACGCGTCTTCAGGGTCTTTGTCACCGGTGAGGTAAACCGTCCCGGTGCAGTAAATATCTCGGCCTTTAACCGGGTGTCGGATGCAATCGGTAAAGCCGGTGGGACAAAAGATGTTGCATCGGCCAGGCTGATCCGGCTGGAGCGTGAGGGTACGGTAATCATGATCGACCTGGTACGATTCCTCACCCTTGGTGATTACGAACGCAATCCGTTGTTGATGAGCGGTGACCGGATACATGTACCGGCAGGCGGCATTCATGCTTCAATATACGGTCTGGTCTGGAAGCCCGGGCACTACGAGATCATACTGGGAGAAACCGTAAGCGATCTGATCGAACTCGCCGGAGGTTTCATGGCGGAGGCGCTCGAGGACAGCGTCATGCTGAGCAGGGTGGAGGGTGATAACATCGTCTTCACGATGGCGGTGACGGCCGATCAGTATGAGACGATGGAACTCAGGGATCTCGACGAGATCCATACCTTCGACGGACTCAAGACGAACCGACGGGTCTACGTCGCCGGAGCGGTCCAACGCTCGGGACGGTTCTTCCTCGCTCCCGGAGAGGATCTTTCGGATCTCCTCGTGCGTACCGGACGGTTACAGGATTACGCGGATCTCGATAACGTAAGCCTTGAGCGGAAGGACGGGACGATAATAAAGCTGAACATCCGCGAGTACCTCACACCGACCTCCCCCGCCCACTTTTCTCTCGAGGACGGGGATGTACTGCACATCCCGGCCATCATGGGTAAGGTTTCAGTTGGTGGCGAGGTCCAGGAGCCGGGGCAGTACCCGTACCAGAACGATCTCACGGTCGTCCAGTATATCGGTCTTGCCGGGGGGCCGACACAGGATGGCAGTGTCAACAGGATCGTTATCTATTCGCCGGATGGAACAATGCGGAAGGCCGACAGCCGGAGTTATCCAAAACGGGGTGATGTGATCATCGTCAAACGTGCGAAGGCGAAGATCTTCGGTGAGTTCTTCAGCGGATTGATAAGGCTGGGCACGGTCGTTGTAACGATCGTAGTGCTCACCAAGTGATGACCATGAAGAGGATAACCGGGACACTCAAGCAGGTATTTACCGAAATGAACGAGCTCGGGAGGCTTCTCACCGAGTTTCCCCAGGAGGAGGCCGAGAAATTGACCAGGATGGCCGGAATCATCGGAGAGGCGGTGCGGGACGGCAACGTCGTCTTCACCTGCGGAAACGGCGGGAGCGCCGCAGATGCACAACATATCGCCGGTGAGCTGGTCGGCCGCTTCCGGCGGAAGGTGAAGGGGTACAAGGCCCATGCACTTACAACGAACAGCTCGGTCGTGACGGCCCTTGCGAACGACTACTCGTACGAAGAGATCTTCTCGCGTCAGCTCGAGAGCATGGGTCAGGAGGGGGATGTCCTGCTCTCGCTCTCGACGAGCGGGATGTCGCCGAATGTGGTGAAGGCCGCCCAGGCGGCGAATGCACTCGGGATGACCTCCCTCGCCTTCGTTGGGCGGGGTGGCGGGCGCCTCGCCGAGGTTTCCACCGTGGCTCTTATCGTTCCCCACGACGACTTCGCCAGGATACAGGAGGTCCATATGGTGCTCGGGCACATCCTGTGCGGGCTCGTCGAGGAAGCTGTCCTTGCTCCCCGATCGAAGTAACAATCGTGCACACGGAAACGGTACTTCAACTCTGCGCAGTGGACTTCACGGCGTACCATCTCCTGCGGCCCCTCGGAATGGCTCTGCGTGATGCAGGCTACCGTGTGACCTTCTGCTGCTCGCCGGGGGAGGGGTTGGAGAAACTTGCGGCGGAGGGCTTCGATGTGGTGCCGATACCTATCCATCGAAGCTACAACATCTTGCGGCACATTATATCGTTCGTGAGACTCTACCGGTTGCTCAGGCGTCGCCGCTTCGAGATCGTTCATGCCCACACCCCCGTTGCCGGCCTCATCGGTCGCGTCGCTGCGAAACTGGCTGGAGTTCCGCGGATCGTGTATACCGCCCATGGCTTCTATTTCCATGAGGGTATGCACGGGATTGTCAGGTGTTTCTTTCTAGCCCTCGAGCGGTTCGGGGCCCGCCTCTCCGATCTGATCTTCGTACAGAGCAGGGAGGATTGGAAGGAGGCGCTCCGGGAAAGGATCGCCACCGAGGACAAAATGATCCATATCGGTAACGGAGTTGATCCGGCCCTCTTCGAGCCCCAGCGGTATGTAGAGGAGGCGGAAAAACTCAGGGCCGAACTCGGAGTGGATTACGGGCCGGTCATAGGATTCGTTGGAAGGATCGTGCGGGAGAAGGGAGCTGTCGAGTTCGTCCGGGCGGCGGCCTCAGTCAAGGCCACGTTTCCCGGGTCGAAGTTCGTTCTGGTCGGCTCACCGCTCGCCAGCGACAGGGACGGCTGCTGGGTCGAGGTAAACCGTCTTCGTGACGAACTGGGCATCTCGTCGGATATGGTACTCACCGGATACCGCACAGACGTTCCAGCAATCCTGACCGTTTTCGATATCTTCGTGCTTCCCAGCTATCGGGAAGGGATGCCCCGGGCGCTGCTGGAGGCGATGGCGGCAGGGCTGCCAGTTGTCGCATCCGATATTCGCGGCTGCAGGGAGGAGGTCGAGGACGGTGTCACCGGCTACCTCGTGCCGCCCCGCCGGCACGAGCCACTCGCCCGTGCGATCGAGAGGCTGCTCTCATCCGGAGACAGGGGGCAATCGATGGGGCGTGCTGGAAAGAGAAGGGTCAAAGAGCATTTCAACGAATACAACGTGCTTGAGAAGCAGGTTCATGGTATCAACACACTCATCAAGGGGTGAATCCGTCGGCATCCTCTATCTTCCGAGAAATTCCTTGTTCTCGATACACTCTTTCATTATCATCTCTCAATTGCTGCGGGGATTATTAGTGATAAGCGTGTAACGAGATGCATGAACTCATCCTATTTCTCGAGGCGGGTCTGATCTCATTTTTGCTCACGGGGGCGATCCTTCGATTCTCGCTGAAGCGGAGCCTACTCGATATCCCGAACGATAGAAGCTCACACAGCATACCCAAACCGCGCCTCGGCGGTGTCGCCATTACCGTCGCCTTCTGCGTCACCTTCGCAACGATGCTGATGCTCGGATTGAGGCCCTTTCCTACAACCCTGCAAACGGTGGGGTTCTGTGTGGGGGGGGCACTGATTGCGGCCGTGGGGCTCACGGACGACCTCCACGGGCTCAATGCGCCGGTTAAGCTCGTCACACAGCTTGCAGCAAGCGGTTTCGTGGTCTATTCCGGAATCGTCCTCACACAGTTCAAACTGCCCCTCGTCGGCACACTGGAATTAGGACCGCTTGCCGTTCCGATTACCATTCTGTGGATCGTCGGTTTCATCAACCTCTACAACTTCATCGACGGCATCGACGGACTGGCGGCGGGTGTCGGGCTCATCGCCTCCGTCTTTCTGCTCCTGATAGGCCAGGCGAGCGGCGTGCCGTCCTATGGTGGCTGTTATGCGGCTCTGGCGGGATCGAGCTTCGGATTCCTCCGTTACAACTTCCCTCCAGCCCGGATCTTCATGGGTGATATGGGAAGCACCGTTATGGGATTCGTCTTCGCCGTGCTTGCCGTGGCGGGTTCTGCGGCCGGTGTGCCCGCCTTTGTAACATTGCTTCTCCTGGTAGCAGCCATCGGCGATGCGGCTCTCACGCTCGCCAGGCGTGTAGCGAGACGGGAGCGTATCTTCAGCCCGCACCGCACACACTACTACCAGCGTCTTACATCTCTGGGTCTCTCGCACAAGCAGGTAACGCTGCTCGAGTACCTCGTTGCCGCTCTGCTCGGTGTAAGTGCACTCTTCACATTCAAGGGGGATCGCCTCTTCGTCACTTTCTTCTCGGTGACATGGCTCGTCTTCTTTCTTCTTACACTGGCGAAGATACGCAGCATGGAACGCGGAGGACGACTCTTCTGGGAAGGTCGCACAGTCGCCGTGGCGGCTGGAGATCTCGTTTTCATCGCAGCCAGTTACATTCTGAGCTACTACCTGCGGCTAAACTTCTCCATTCCGGAGGCCCATGCCTCGTCTATGCTCATGAGCCTCCCGCTTGTTCTGGTGATCCGCTCGGTCGTTTTCTACTACTATGGATTGTATCGAAGCGTCTGGCGGTACACAACCTTCGACGATGTCGCACGAATAGTGAAGGCTATCTCGCTCAGCTCACTCATAATGATCGTCTCATTCACGTTGCTGTTCAGATTCAGGGCCTTCCCGAGATCGGTCTTCATCATCGACTGGTTCATTCTTACCGTCTTCATAACGGGTTCCCGTATCGCTACCCGCTGGTTCCACGAACTGCCACAGAAAGAGGAGGTCTCCGGCAAGAGGATCCTCATCGGAGGGACGGGGCCGATGGCCGAGCTGGTGGTTCAACAGTTGAAGAAGACCGGTGGGTGCCGACCGGTCGGGTTCCTCGATGATCGGTCGGAGATGATCGGGCGGATGATCCACGGAATGGAGGTTCTCGGTCCCTCCGGGGAGATCGAGCGAATCGTCCGGAAGCACGAGATCGATGAAATCGTTTGTATTCGTTCACTGCTCGACCGGTTTCCAGCCCCGTTGTTGCTGTCGCTCCAGAAAACGGGTGTTACGGTCCGGGTCGTCTCCGATCCGTCCGAGGTACCGGACGTAGGGAGTGACAGCCGGCAGAGGGCCCCCTTTGCAGGCATGAGGGTCCTCGTAGCCGGAAACGGGGAGCTTGCCGAATGTGCCGGAGCGATCTTCACCGATGCAAGGGGGATCTCGGTCATCTCGGACGAGGCCCGTGTACTGGGGGAATCCGTCGCGCTTTCGCACTCCCATGGCGAGGGGATATCCGTATATCTCGGCTTGCTGGGCGATCGAGAGGCACTCTCGGCGATCATCGAGCGACATCGACCGGAACTCATCATTGCCGATTTCACAACGGGTACCGGCAGCCTCAGTAATCCCATGGAGGGGTTTGTGAGGACCGTAATCATCCCTATGGAGAGGATGGCCCGTCTCGCTGCGGAAGGAGGCGATGTACGGTTTATTGCAATCGTCCGGTGTGCGGATCCGGAAGGGAGCGGGGCCGAGTGTGCACCCCTGGCCCTCGAGAAGATACTCGGCGAGGTGTTCGCAAGTGGTAGAGATTCTTGTACGATCGTCCGGTCCCCAATGAGAATGTCGGCCACCGCCTGGGCGGGCGGCCTGCATGAACTTCCCCCCTCGGGCGGTTCCGTCTACCGGATCGAGACCGGGGAAACCGGTAATAGGGTCTTGATTACCCGGATCTCTGCCCTGCCTGAGCCGTCCGGAGCCGGTTCGCTCTTTCTGGAGCTCGTGCGGAAACTCGGTGCAGGAGGCGAGCAGCCGGTACGTGACGTACTTGCGAGGATTAATGACACAGCAACAGTCAGGACAGGCGAGCGCTGATCCCACCGGGCAATTCGGCTCACGGGCACGAAGCGTTCTGTTTATACTCCTCGCCACAATCCTCTTCTTTTCCACCTTCTCCATCGCCGGCACACAGATTACCTTGGCACTGGCCTTCTTGCTCTGGTTGGTAATCGCCCTAGTCAGCAAGAGGTTTCGCTTTGCAGGGACGATGCTCGATCTTCCCATTTTTCTTTTCATTGCTACATCCCTCGCTGCCGCCATCTTCTCGGACGAACGCTACGCCAGCATTCTCGGTCTCAAGAATCTACTCCTTGCCAGTGTGGTGTACCTCTTCACATTCAATGTCCGGGACAGGACCGAGGTGCGGCGCCTTCTCATAGTCCTGTTCCTCTCGGGTACGGCATCGGCAGTCTACGGCATCGTAATATATGCAATGGGTCACGGTGATGGTGGGCTCGGGAGAACCCCCGGCTCCTTCTCGATAGCGATGACCTTCGGGGGTGTAATGCTGGTTCTGTGCTCCCTCGCCCTCGGTCCGGCGATCGGCAGCAGTCTGCAGTGGCGTCTGCGTCTTCCGGCTCTCTCAATGGTGTCGATCGGATTGGTTGCGCTCCTTCTCTCCTTCACCAGGAGCTCGTGGGTCGGGATGGTTGCCGCCGCTGTCGTTGTCTTCTCCATCCTGCGTAAGCGGTGGTTGATACCGCTCATCGGATGCATGATCGTCCTCTACCTTGTTCTTCCCGATGCACTTCAGCAGCGCGTGTCGACAATCTGGGATCCCACGTACCGTACGAACATCCACCGGATGCAATTATTTCGGGGAGGGGTCAAGATCTTCTATGACTATCCGGTGCTCGGTGTCGGCACCCGCGATCTCGGGGAGCTTTACAGGAGGTACAAACCGCCCGAAGCCGTCTATATATACGGTCATATGCACAATATATTTCTCCAGGTTGCGGTGACCACCGGCATCGTCGGGCTCGCCGCTTTCTGTTATCTGCTCATCTCGTGCTTCCGTCTCCTGATCGCCAATCTCCGTCTCGGTCTTCCTCCACCCGATCGCGCCTGGGTTGCGGGTTCGATTGGTGCCCTCGTGGGATTTATCGTGAACGGCCTCTTCGAGTGGAACTTCGGCGACGCCGAGGTGGTAACCTTGTTCTACATCATGCTGGGAATGAACTGTGCAATCCCGAGGATTCACATACGGAAGTGTAATTCGTTGCTTTAGAAGTGAAAAAAAGTTAGGATACGGAGCATGAGGAGAATCTGGTACATAATCGTCTCTATGCGACCCCAGCAATGGACGAAGAACTTCGTCCTGTTCGCCGGAGTGGTCTTTTCGGAGAATTTCCTGAATGCCCCGCTGATTCGCAGGAGTGTGGCGGGGTTCTTTCTCTTCTGCATCTTCTCGGGTGCCGTGTATGTCCTGAACGATCTGTTCGATCGTACCCGTGACCGGGAGCACCCGAGCAAGCGGAATCGACCGATTGCCGCAGGACAGATCCCGGTAGCACCCGCCACTGCCGTTGTTGTCCTGCTGTTCTGTGTGGCATTCACCATCTCGTACTTCTACGGGTTGGGATTCTTCCTGCTCACCGTAGCGTTCGTTGTGCTCAACATCGCTTATTCGCTTTTTCTTCGCGGGGTGGTCATTCTCGACGTGATTACCATATCGTTCAGTTTCCTCATCCGTGCCGCTGCTGGCGTGGCGATACTCAAGCCCAAGGCACCCGATGTGGAGCTCTCACCATGGCTTCTCATCTGCACGCTCTTTCTCTCCCTGTTCCTGGGGTTTTGTAAACGGCGAAACGAGATCTGTGCCTTGGAGAGAGCCGGGAGCCACCGGAACTCACTGAGGGAATACTCGGTGCGGTTTCTCGACCAGCTCGTCGGTCTTTCCGCTGCGACGGCGCTTATTTCCTACTCGATTTATACTGTGTGGCCGAATACCGTCGAGAAGTTCGGGACGCGGAACTTGGTCTACACGATCCCGTTCGTCGTATTCGGTATCATGAGGTATCTATACCTGGTCTACAGCCGGAACGAGGGGGGCGATCCTTCGGGTGTTCTATTAATGGAGAAGGCCATCCTGATCGATGTGTTTCTCTGGGCGGTGGCCACGGTCATGATCTTGATCTGGACCTGATCGAAAGAAGAGCACGTTTTGACATCGAAGGTTGCTGTTGTACGAACGTCTCCCGGGAGCGTCCTCGACGATATCGGCAGAGCGATGGAGATGGCCGGCGCCCGCACGTATTGCACGGCCGAACGCGATCTTCTTCTCAAGCTCAACCTCTCCTGGACGAAATATTTTCCCGCATGCTCCTCGCAGCCATGGCAGCTCGAGGGGGTCGTTCGGTATCTCCTCGATCATGGCTACGGGAAAGAGCAGATCATGCCGCTGGAGAACAAAACAGTCGTGACCAATCCACACAAGGGCGCACGGAACAACCTCTGGATGCCCATTCTCGACAAGTACGGCCTTCCGTTTATCGCGCTACCCGATGTCGAATGGACCGTCTACGAGTTCCGTTCGGATCTCCTTCGTCTCAACCAGATCTTCCCGGAAGGGATCAGGATTCCGAAGATCTTCATCGGAAAGGATATCCTGCACCTGCCGACAGTGAAGACACACGGACATTCGGTTACCACCGGCGCCGTAAAGAACGCATTCGGGGGTCTCCTTCAGGAGGTGCGTCACTACGCGCACAAGTACATCCACGAGGTGCTGGTCGATCTCCTGCTCATGCAGCGTGAGCTCCATCCGAACGTCTTCTCTGTAATGGATGGAACGGTGTGCGGGAACGGGGCGGGCCCCCGTACAATGGATCCCGTCGAGGGTGATCTGCTTCTTGCGAGTGCCGATTCGGTTGCGATCGATGCGGTGGCGGCAAAGATAATGGGATTCGATCCGATGTCGATCCCCTATCTTCGTCTCTCGACAGAGATGGGGCTCGGTGAGGCCAGGCTCGAGAATATCGAGATCACCGGAGAGGACATCGGACCGTTGAACTTCCATTTTCAAACCAAAAAAAGCCTCGTAATCTGGGGCGATCAGATGCTCAGGATCGGTCCCTTGCGGTTTCTCGAGACCATCGCTCTCCATTCACCGCTCGTTGTCTGGGCACCGATCGCATCCAACATCTATCACGATTTCTTCTGGTATCCAACCATCGGCAGGAGCAAGATACGGAAGTTCATGAAGACGAAGTGGGGAACCCTCTGGGAGCAGTACCGGAACCTTCACTGAAACCGTGGTGCAGGTGTGATTGCTCTTACCGTCAAGTGTGCCGCCAAGATTAACCTATATCTAGACATCCTCTACCGGAGGGACGACGGATACCACGAGATAGAGACTCTCTATCAGCCGATCGCACTCTGGGACAGGATCACGCTGAGTCCCATCGAGGAGGGCGTTGTTATTTCGGGGGACGATCCCGCGATCCCCTGGGATGAAGATAATCTGTGTGTCCGGTCCGCACGGGCGCTCTTCGACCACACGGGTTTTCGGGGAGGGGTTCGGATCGAGGTCGAGAAGGAGATCCCTCCCGGCGCCGGCCTCGGGGGCGGGAGCAGTGATGCAGCGGCAATCCTGATCGGGTGTAACGAGTTATTCGGCCTGGAGCTCTCTGCGAACGAGCTCGGAGATCTGGGGGCCGGCCTGGGAAGCGACATCCCCTTCTTTGTTATGGGCAGGCCCGCTTTGGGGAAGGGCCGGGGGGAGATTCTAGAGGCGGTGGAGGGGCTGTCCGGTGGGTGGATATTGATCGTCAAACCTGCGATATCCATTTCAACACAATGGGCTTATGAGAATGTTAATTTAAGGTTGACAAGGGGTAGGAGCGGGGATACACTTAAACTACTAATGCAGGATCTGAGAGGGTTTCCGGGTAAGAAGCTCAACACGTACAATGTCTTCGAAGAGGGTGTCGTTGAGCAGTATCCGGAAATCGGGAGGGTCCTTCGTGTACTTAGAGGAGCAGGAGCGGACGTCAGTTCTCTGAGTGGCAGCGGGTCAGCCTGTTTTGCGTTGTTCAGCGAAGCGAGCCGAGCGGAGGAGGCACGCGGGCAATTTGTGAAAGAGGGACTTTTCACCAGAATCGCACGACCGGTGAGCAGGGCGATTGTACTCACCCGGTAACAGGTGGGTAAGCCTAGGGGGACCACATGGAAATCACCGAGATACGGATATCATTACGTGACGACAACAAGTTGAAAGCGTTTGCCAGCATAACTCTCGATAATTGTTTCGTGATTCGGGGACTCAAGATCATCGAGGGTGCCAAGGGAATGTTTGTCGCCATGCCGAGTCGAAAGCGACCTGATGGTACGTATCAAGATGTAGCCCATCCAATCAATAACGAGACCCGAAGCTGGATGGAAAAACAGATTATAGACACCTACGATAGAGAACGTCAGAAGCTGGAAGCAGAAGCAGGGATAGAGGTAACGCGAGAGTGACGTAGAGGTGCACAGACGCTGCTGATACTGGGGCGTCGTCAAGTGGCAAGACACAGGACTTTGGATCCTGGATCGGAGGTTCGAATCCTCCCGCCCCAATAAGAAACAGGGTTGAGACGGTGGCCGGATCGGTCACCTTTTTTATGGAGGAGGGCTTCATGAACGACGAGCTGACGTTGATCTCGGGAACGGCCAATCCAGAACTATCTCAAAGAATCGCAACTTACCTGTCGATTGCCCTCTGTGAGGTCGATATCGGTCGCTTCTCCGATATGGAGATACGTGTCCGCATCAGTGAAAATATTCGAGGCAAGGATGTATTCATCATCCAGCCGACCCTGGCTCCGGCGGACAATCTCCTCGAGTTGCTGATCATGATAGATGCCTGTAACCGGGCTTCAGCAGACCGGATCACAGCCGTCATACCCTATTACGGCTATGCACGGCAGGATAGGAAAGACCAGCCGAGGGTTCCGATATCGGCGAAGCTCGTTGCAAACCTCATACAAGTCGCAGGGGCCCACCGTGTTCTGGCCCTCGATCTACACGCAGCACAGATCCAGGGCTTTTTCGACATACAGGTGGACAATCTTTTTGCGGCTCCGATACTGCTCGAGTATATTAACAAGAAGAATTTCAAAAACCTTACCGTTGTATCCCCCGATGTCGGGGGTATCAAGATGGGGCGGGCTTTTGCCAAGCGTCTCGGAGCCAACCTTGCCATCGTGGACAAACGGAGAACGACTGCAGACGCCTCGGAGCTCATGAACATCATCGGTGAAATAGCCGGAGGTGATATCATCATCCTGGACGATATCATCAGTACCGCAGGGACCATATCGCAAGCGGCGGTAGCGCTCGCTGATGCCGGTGCGGGACGGATCATAGCGGCGGCGACGCATCCGGTCCTCTCTGGAGGTGCTATCGAAAGACTCGAGAAATCGCCGATCGAGGAGGTCGTTGTTACCAATTCCATTCCAGTGGAGAAACATGATGGCACCTTGAAGGTTACTGTACTCGATGTGTCTCCACTCCTCGGCGAGGCGATACGGAGAATCCATACCGGAGAGTCCGTGAGCAGCCTGTTTATATAACGTGTATAACGCTGGAGGAAACAATGAAGGAGCAACTGCTGAAATCGCGCGTCAGGCAGGGATCAGGAAAAAAGGCCGCCCACAAGATGCGTGCACAGGGTGAAATCCCGGTTATCCTGTACGGTCACAAGGAGGACCCGCTGAGCTTGGCGGTTCCGGAACACGAGTTATGGCATATCCTGCACAACGCCACGAGCGAGCACCTCATCCTGAAGCTCGCAATCGAGGGGATCGATAACGGGGAAGTGATGACGCTGGTTCGTGATGTTCAGCACCACCCGGTCTCCGGCGATATCCTACACGTCGATCTCCAGCGAATTTCGATGGATGAGAAGATCAAGGTCGGAGTCCCGGTGGAACTGGTCGGTACGGCGCATGGGGTGAAGGAGTTCGGCGGCATTCTCGACCATGGTGTCAGAGAGGTCACCGTACGGTGTAAGCCGAAAGAGATTCCGGAGACCCTTCGTATCGATGTAACACACATGGAGATCGGGGATTCGATCCACTTATCCGATCTCCTCGAGGCGTATCCGCTTCTCGAGTTCCTCGATGATCCACATGTAACCCTTGCGCATGTCTCGCCTCCGAAGAAGGTGGCCGCTGTCGAGGCCGCCGAGGTCGCCGAGGAGGGAGAGGCTGCCGAGGCCGCACCGGAAGAGGAAGCGGAGGCGGGAGAAGGAGAGGAATCGTAGCCCGGGATGTCGGATGTATCGTTTCTATTAGGACTTGGCAATCCCGGAGATTCCTATTCCGGTACGAGACACAACCTCGGAAAACGAACACTCGATCTACTGGCGGCGAAACACGATCTCACGTGGAGCACCGTGTCCGGCACGTGCGTGGAGGCCCGTTACGAAATCGGTGACAGGGTGGTACTTCTGGTCAAGCCGCTCATCTATATGAACGAATCGGGCAGGGCACTAGGACACTACGACTCAATCGATTCCCGTTCACTCCTTGTGATCTGCGACGATATCAATCTGCCGTTGGGACGGTTGCGCCTGCGGGAAAGGGGCGGAAGCGGTGGCCACCGGGGGATCGAATCGGTTGCCATGCATCTCGGTACAGACGATTTCCCCCGCCTGCGGATGGGGATCGGCCCTGCACCTCCGGGGGAGGACTGGAGTGATTATGTCCTCTCGCCATTTCTTGCCGAGGAACGGGAGGATGTGGAGCAGATGATCGCTACCGCTGCTCTGGCCCTCGAACTCATTATCAGGGAAGGGCTTGAAGCTGCCATGCAGACCTTCAATCGAAAAGATCCACCACAATCATCTCCTTGACCGTATCGGGGCAATATGCTATATTGATCGACACTGCTGCTCGGCCTCTTTATACGGCCACTTGTACCATGCAGCAGTAACAGTATCCCTACTTTCTCCGAGACGCATCGCAGGGGAAAGTCATCATTGTCCGAAGGGAGGAACCCGCCAATGCGTTTCTACGAGTGTGTTTTCATACTCGCTCCAACTCTCGACGACAACGCGGTAAAGGAAAAAGCTGATCGGGTCGGCGAAATCATTACCTCGCGGAAGGGCACGGTCTTTAACGTGGAACAGTGGGGCAAGAGGAAGCTAGCCTACCCGATCGAGAAGACCTACGAGGGCATCTACGCAGTGCTGAAATTCTCGGGCACGAGAGAGATCCTCAGCGAGCTGAACAGGGTTTTCAGGTTCGATGATGCCGTACTGCGCCATATGATCGTAATCGATGAACACCCGCCGGTTGAAAGCCATGCGGGAAGTGCGGAGCCGGCAAAGGAATAGGAAGGTGAGCGCTGGTGCGTAGAAAAAAGAAAAAGGAAAAGAAAACGACAAGCTCGAAACCGTGCAGGTTCTGCATGGACAAGATCCAGATCGATTACAAGAATGACGCTTTGTTGAGGCGATTCGTGACCGACAGGGGCAAGATCACGCCTCGCAGAATCACGGGTACCTGTGCCCGCCATCAGAGGCAGCTCGCGCAGGCTATCAAACGAGCGAGGGCCATAGCCCTGCTACCGTTCGTGAAAGAATACTACCGCTAGGGGGCAGCGATGGAGCTGATATTGAAAGAGAAGGTTGAAGGCCTCGGGGAACGCGGGGATATCGTTCGGGTAAAAGATGGGTATGCGAGAAACTTCCTCATACCGAAGAATCTCGCCGTCCCCGCGACCGCCTCGCAGAAAAGGATTCTCGAGGAAGAGGGTCGCCAGCGTATCATCAGGGACGACAAGATAAAGCGCAGTGTAGAGGCGGTGGCGGAGAAGATGAAGGATTTCTCCTGCACCATAGTAGTGCAGGCGGGTGAGGAGGACAAGCTGTACGGTTCGGTCGGCACGCATGATATCGCCAGGGTGATACAAGAACAGGGCTTTGATATAGACCACAAGATGGTGATCCTGAATGAGCCCATCAAGAAGCTCGGAGTCTACACCGTCCCGATACGGCTCCACCGTGAGGTCGAAGTTCCGATTAAAGTGTGGGTTGTTAAAGAGTAACTGTTTCTCGAAAAGGGGGGCGCAATCGATATCCCAGAACATATCTTCAGGGAGTACGACATCCGCGGGATAGTCGATGAGGACCTGACCGATGAAGGGATGAAGGCGATCGGCTCTGCCGTCGCAACTACACTCACCCGTGATGGTATCACCCGCGCTGTCGTCGGGCGGGATATCCGCCTCAGCAGTGGCAGGTTTTTCGAAGCGGTGGCTGCTGGTTTGAACGGGGGTGGCGTCGATGTCGTCGATATCGGTGAGGTACCGACACCCGTCTTCTACTTTGCGGCCAAGCGGTGGAATATCAAGGGTGGAGTGATGATCACCGCAAGTCATAATCCGTCGGAATTCAACGGACTCAAGGTGTTACACGGTGAAGGGACGATCTACGGTGCGGAGATACGCAAGCTGCGGGAGATCGCAATAGCGTCTGCAGGCGTGCGCGGTAGCGGCACAGTGGAGCGTCGTGATGCAAACGGCGAGTACATCGAACACATCTGCGGGGACATCAAGCTTGCCCGCCACGTCCGATTCGCCGCCGACGGTGGAAACGGCACGGCGGGGCTCGTGGTGCCGGATCTGGTTAAACGGTTGGAATGTGATCCGGTTTACCTATACATGGAGCCGGATGGTAACTATCCCAATCACCACCCAGATCCGACCGTAGAAACAAACCTCGCAGATCTCAAGAAGACCGTTATCGAGCAAGGACTAGAGCTCGGCGTAGGTTTCGACGGGGATACCGACCGTCTCGGAGTGATCGATGACCGCGGAGGTATACTCTGGGGTGACAGGCTCCTTGCACTCTTTGCTCGGAGTGTGCTGGCCGAGAATCCGGGAGCGACTGTGATCTTCGAGGTCAAGTGCTCGGAAGGTCTTGAAGAGGATATCCTGCGGCACGGCGGGCAACCGGTCATGTGGAAAACAGGGCATTCCCTCATCAAGAAGAAGATGCGCGACGAAGGAGCGCTTCTGGCGGGCGAGATGAGCGGTCACCTCTTCTTCGCCGATCGATACTACGGATACGACGATGCCATCTATGCGGCATGCCGGCTGCTTGAGATCGTTTCTCTGAACGAGAGACCACTCAGCGAGCTGCTCACCGATATGACGCCGTACGTGAGCACGCCGGAAATTCGCATTGATTGTGACGATACGGTAAAGTTCGATATCGTCGAGAAGGTCGCCGAGCATTTCAAGAAGAGATACGAGGTGATCGATATCGACGGGGCACGCGTGAAGTTCGGGGACGGATGGGGGTTGATCCGTGCATCCAACACACAGCCGGTTCTCGTTCTCCGATTCGAAGCTCGCACCGACAAGGCCTTACTGGCGATCAAGCAGGAGATGGCCGATGTACTATCTCGATACACCGATGTGTCGAGCATGCTTCAGGGATGAGGGTGTCTCGAAGGTGGAAGAACACCCTGAAACGGGTTGAGCCGTCGAAGGGAGCGTTACGGTGTACTCGGTAATATTAGCCGGGGGAAAAGGCAAACGGTTCTGGCCGTTCAGCCGGGCCAGGAAGCCGAAACAGTTTCTTGATATCACGGGTGCGGGCAGCATGCTCGCACTGACGTTTCAGCGCCTCAGGGAGATTGTGCCGCCCGAGCGGATACTCCTTCTCACCGTTGCCGAGCAGGTCGAACTGGTCCACAATGAATTACCGGATCTACCCGCTCAGAACATATTCGCCGAACCGGAGGGCCGAAACACTGCCCCCTCGTTGGCTGTCGCGGCGGCGCTTGTGGCGCACAGAGGTGGGGACGAACCGTTGCTATGCTGCCCGGCGGATCATATCATCGAGTATGCGGATGCATTCCGTGCGCTGGTCACGGCGGCAGGTGACATCGCCGCCGGCGACGATGTGCTGATAACCTTCGGTATCACACCCGATCGCCCCGCCACGGGATACGGCTATATCGAAGCGGGCCGTGAGATGGGAGAATGCGGAGGTCAACGTTTTTACTATGTTAAGAAGTTCCATGAAAAACCGGACGGTGTGCGGGCCGAATCGTATCTCGAGCGGGGAGGTTACTATTGGAATAGTGGAATATTTCTCTGGCGTCCTTCCGTGTTCCTGGAATCGTGGCGGCGTTTCCTACCGGAGGGTGCCGGGCCGCTTGAAAGGATCGCCCGGGCTTTTGATCAACCGGATCAGGAGTCTGTTGTACGGGCCCAGTATCCGAAGATGCCCGCCATTTCGGTTGACTACGGAATACTGGAGCGTGCTGATAATGTGATCGTCGGCCCGGCGAATCTCGGCTGGAACGATGTCGGCTCGTGGGATGCCCTGTTTGATATTTTGCCTAGCAACGGGAAAGGCAATGTCGGTGCGGGTACGATGGAGCTCATCGATTCCTCGGGAAATCTATTCTTCAACCCGGACGGGGTGACGGCAGCTGTTGGCGTCGACAATCTGATCGTTGTCGTCGAGGGTCAAACGGTGCTTGTATGTAAACGAGGCCAAAGCGAGAGGGTCCGCGATCTTCTCGAGTCGATAGAGACGAAGGGCGATGCGGAACTGTTGTGATCGCAGAAAAGGGTGTAAGGAGGTTTCAATGTTGAGAGTGTCGGTGAAGACGATGGCGGTTGTGCTGTGTGTTGCAGCGATGCTGCTCGGCTGTTCGCGTGACGAAGGTGATTTGAAGATTCAATCAAACCTGGCGGCGCAGGTCGATGACACGAAGATCACAATCGATGAAATCGATGAGCGGTTTGAAGCGTTGAGCGATCAACAGAAGGAGGACTTCAAGGGTGGAGACGGGCGGGCTAACTTTGTCGAGCGCTTGATAGAGGAGGAGCTTCTCTTTAAAGAAGCAGTTGCAGTCGGGATTGATGAGATCGATGAAGTCAAGGAGAATCTGGGTCGAGTGAGACGCTCGATCCTGGTGAGTGGATATTACAAGCACGAGATCGTCGGAAAGGTGGAGATCCCCGAGGAGGAGGTAAGGGAGTATTACGAATCCCGTCAGGAGGAGTTCACGACGAGGTCGCTCGTTAAAGCGCAACATATCTTGACGTCGGATAGTCTCAAGGCCGTAGCATTAAAAAAGAGACTGGATGCGGGAGAGAAGTTCGGCGATATCGCCGTCCGGGAGTCCGAAGACGATCTCACCGCAAGCAAGGCGGGAAATATGGGTTACTTCAATCCCGGCGGATATATCAGGGGTATCGGGTATTCCCAGGTATTCAGCGATGCTGTCGAAGAGCTCGAGGTCGGTGTAATAAGTGATGTCATTGCCCACGAGCGCGGGTACTCGATCGTACGGGTGAACGAAAAGACGCCGTCGAAAGTCGAACCCCTCTCGGAGGTGAGAAATCGGATAATCAAGAGGCTCCGCTCGTTAAAGGCGAATGAAGCGTACCAGAAGAAACTATCCGATCTTAAGCAGAAGTATCATGTGGAGAACTTCGTTCAAAAACGGCTCGAGCTGCGCCAGCGTACACCCGAAGAGCTCTGGGAAGTGGCTCAGATTGAGGAAAATCCGCAGGCCCGGATTAAGTACTACCGGGAACTCGTCGATAACTACCCCGAGCATAAATATGCAGCACAGGCGCTCTTCATGATCGGATTTGTGTGGGCCGAAGAGAAGCAAGATCTTGTCGAAGCGAGACGCACCTTCGATGAGCTGATTAGGAAATACCCAGACAGCGATGTCGTAGAGTCGGCAAAGTGGATGATAGAGAATCTGCATGAATCTCATCCCAAGTTCGAGTCCGTAGAGGGGATGATGGAACGGATGAAAGAGGACAAGAAAATGAAGGCAGAGGGGAAGGAGTAGGGATCGAAGATGGAACTTGTTGAGGTATATGTCCGGGGTATCGCCGTCGACAGCGAGCGGGAGCATCCGGTGGTCCTTCTCAAATCACGGCAATCACCGGATGACGATTCGGTGCTTCCTATATGGATAGGCCCCGCCGAGGCGACAGCGATCTACACTGTTCTCACCGGCAAGTCGTTCGAGCGCCCCATGACCCATGACCTGATGGGAATTATCCTCGACGTTCTCGGTGCCGAAATGTCAAGGATTGAGGTCACAGGTATCCACAAGGATACTTACTTTGCAAGGATTGTATTAAAGCAGGGCAAGGACGAATTTTACATCGATGCACGACCGAGCGACTCGATAGCGCTGGCGCTCCGTGCAGAGGCACCGATCTTCGTCGATAGCGAACTCTTTGGCAAGTACAAGCGGAACATCCACATCGGCAAGGACGGTGAGGAGAACGACGTGCGGAAGAGACTCGAGGAACTCGATCCAGGCAGTTTCGGGGATTTGGATATCTAAGGTAACGTCGGTAATGGGATTAAAACGAGCCGGTCTCTTCATTCTCATCGTGTCATTCTCGTGCAGCGTCAGGCCGCCCGCCGTGGAGCGCGACACGAGCTTTGCGGGGAGGGGTGAGATGATGCTCGAAGAAGTGAAGGAATATGCGGACCTCAAACATTACCGTGAACTTCGCAAGGTCGGGAAGCAATATCTCGAGGAATTTGCTATGGCACCCGGGGCGGACGAGGTGAGGATCCTTCTTGGAACCGCCGACATCGAGCTCGGATTTTTCGATGAGGCACGGTCGGTACTCGAGCCGCTCGCCGACCACGCTGCCGAAAGCCCCTTGCGAGGGCATGCTCTTATTCTTCTTGCCGAGGTTGATAGATCAAAAGGGCTCTATCCCGCCTCGGCCGGGCGATTGCTGGAGGCGCTCTCGACCGATCTCGAATCACAGAGACGTAGGGACGCCCTGGAGGTGCTTTCGGATGTCAGCACGCTTCTATCCTGGCAGCAACTCGACCGTTTGGAGATCGAGCACGCCTCATCGCCGGGAATCGGTATCATACTCAATGCGAGCCTGGCTTTTTCAAAGGCCGTGAACGACACGGCTGCCGTTCGTCGCCTCACCGCGAAGCTTTCAGAGATCGATTTGAAGATGGCTCATCCGGAACCCTACGTAGCGGAGACCGTCGAACCGATCTTCACGAAGGTGCCGGGTCGTTCCTCCAGGTATCGTATCGGCCTCCTGTGCCCTCTCAGCGGTCGGTTTGCGGCCATCGGAGAGGCCTTTCTCCGGGGGGCGTCTCTCGCGTTGAAGGAGGCGCGCAGGGGAGGGCTTGTCGATATCGAGCTCGTCGTGGCGGATTCCCGGGCGAATCCCCTCGGTGCAAGGGAAGCTGCTGAGCGGTTGGTAACGGACGAGCATGTCGGTGCTCTTATCGGCGGGGTACTGAGTACATCGACGATTGCGGCGGCACAGGTGGCGAACTTCGAGGAGACCGTGCTCCTTTCACCGGTGGCCACGGAGGCGGGCATAGCAGAAATTGGGGAATGGATTTTTCAGACAACCGATAACGCGGAGGCCGAGGTGGTTGCGGTGGCTCGGCTTGTTTGTGACGATCTCGGTCTTGTGAGAATTGCGTTTCTTGCCGCTGACGATATTCGATTCAGGGACATCGAGCGGCTATTCAGCGCTGAGGTGCGGCGCTCAGGTGGCGAATTGACCATATCGGAGTTCTATGCCGAGGGAAGCACCGATTACAAGGAGCATATCGAACGGATTCGGGCCTCGGATCCCGAGGCGTTGTTCATCGCATCCGACACCGATGACTTGATTCTTATTCTTCCGCAGCTGTCGTTTTACGAGTTCGGTACCCAGCTACTGGGTACCAGCGGTTGGAACTCGGGGCGTTTGCTGCGGATGGTGGGCCGCGATATGGAGGGAGCGATCTTTCCGGCGGTGGTACGATCCCGTATCGATGAGGAGCTTTACAAGGCCGCCGCTGCCCTGACGGGAGAGCCGGTGGGTGATATCAATCCGTTCATACTTGGTGGATACAAGGGGGTTCGGACGGTTCTCGAGGCCATGAAACGGAGCGGGGAGGGCGGTGAGGCTCTCAGGAACGAGCTTGCGAGACTCCTCGACAACAGGCGTCATCCGTTTTTGGAGCTCTATCTCGGACGCGGAATCCCTTTTTACCGCGTTGTAAACGAGCGGTTGGAAGAATACACGATCCTCAGAGTGAATCCCTAGAGCCTGTACTCGAAACGTATGAGAAAGCTCACCCAGAAGGGTATCGCTTTGCCTTCCCGGATAGACGGTTTGAAGAGGAACTGTCGGACGGCCTTGAGCGATGCCTTCTCAAAGCTTGTCGGTCCATAGGAGCTTCGCACATACGACTCGATGACCGTCCCGTCTGTGCCGACATACACCTCGACGAGTACGTACCCTTCGAGCCCTTTCACCAGGGCATCCGGTGGATATACCGGTTCGACCATCTTCAAGAGCACATAGTCCTCGCTGAACGGGACATCTGCCCGTGACGGGTAGGAACGTACTTTTTGCTCGCCCTCGACATCGTCGAAGTATGGTTTTTCGGGTATCCGCTTGATCGCCTCACTCGTCGTTCTATCGGGATTCTCATCTCTCTCCCGTTCATCCGTATCCAGCACGACGTTGCGCGCGATGAGGGTATGCTGTTCCCGCTTCGAGGTTTCGCCTTTGATCTCACGTTCGTCGATAATCCGTATCTCGGGTATGAGCTGCATGGGCCCCTCGTAGCCGACGAGGAAGACCTTTTCGACTACCTGGGAGCGGTGGAGGCTGAACAGAATAACAGAGAGTACGGCTATGCCGATCGGGATCGAGATGAGCAACCTCTTGTTCCGTTTACGATCATACTCTTCTATTCGACCCATTGTCCTGATCCGATCCCTTCATTATAAATATGTTGTCGTAGTCTTTTTTCTGTCAAGCAAAGGAGCATTCTTATGGGATCTGAGCCTTGCGGATCGGGTAATGCTCATCCAAATGAATCCGGTGTTCCACTTCTTCCGTGAAGAGATGCGTGAAACCATACACCACGCCTTCAGGAGTCTCGATCGTGATCAGGTGGCGGCCTGGTCCGATATTCATACATTCGACGGAGCCGGCCTCATCCGTTATCATGGTGGATATCTGATCGATGCTGACGGCCGCTCCCTGCACGTAGTACGTGTCGGCAACAACCCGGATGGTTCTGTTTGTAACGGGCCAATCGCCGCCACCGAAATGCTGCAGTATCGCCGACAGTATGCGTTCGGCCTCCATATTCGCAAATCGCCTGTTCTCGAGTATCCTCTCGCCCGATTCATTCTCGATGAAGCCGTAGTGGATCTCGCATGCAGTGCAGCTCGTTTGCTGGATGAATGGTGTGATGGATTCATCCACACGGAACACTTCGCATGGGGGAAGTCCCGAAAGAGCGGTAGCGAGCTTACCCGCCAGGTCCATGCCCTTGGTACTTCCCGGGTAATGATGTACGCTGCAGCGTGAGGATTCGTCACCGCCGCCCGCCCCGTGGTGGATGCCGATGGCCAGATCGGGATTGAACCTATTGACGATATAGACCCGCTCGACGGGTGAGAGCGTCTCCTCTCCCGGCCGGGTGAGCAGCACATGCGCCCCGCCCCGTACGAGCCGGTCCTTGAGCAGCCGGGCTACCTCGTGATTGATGGTGGATCCGCGACGCTTCCTTTCACCGAGACCGCCGGGATCTGCACCGCCACCTCCCGGATCGAGTACGATACGCTTTCCGTGCAGTGTTCCGTTGAAGACCGGTGTGAGCGTTATGATCTCACCACCGGATGAGGACTCGAGACTATCGGGGGTGATCAGCGCAGGCCGGTATCCGTTGGCGGAAACCAGGAGCATTCCATCGTGGCGGGATAGCAGGTAGATACGACCGTCACTCCCTCCCCGCACGGCCCCGTCGGCGTTCAGTTCCCGTTCTCGAAAAGGAGTTGCGAGGGGGTGGGCGATCGTTTTCCCTGTCTCTCGGTCGCTGACGATGATGGAACGGCACTCGGTGAAACCGTCGAGCTGAAAGCCGAGCGTGTCACGTATTCCCGATGATTCGATCACGTACCTGTCATCCGGTGCAAAGCCCCGTACCGTGAAGCCGAACCGGCCTTTCCGGCATCTGCCTCTGACGGTCTCACCGCCTCGAACGGCACGGACCGTCACCGGTGTTCCATCGGCAACGGGTTGGGCGAGTCTGTCGAGTACCTTCACCCCCAGGGATGTGCGATCCCCCGGTTCGGGGAAGGCCGGCAGGGGAAGCAGGAATGCCGCAGGCCTGCTGATGAGCAACGTATACGGTTTGCTAGTGGCTGTTGCACCGCCGGTACTCCGTATCATGCAGTGTATGCGGTACGGTCCGTTCGGTATATCCGCAGGGAGCACGTGTCGCAGCATCCCGGTGGAAGGATCGTGGAGGGGTACCGATGTATGATCTCCGATTGTAATCCTTGCCGATGCGGGATCCAGGGGTATGCCGGCGCTTCCTCTCACGCGGAAGGCGAGTTCACCCGGGGTATCGATCGTGTCGCCGGACGGAATGAAACGCTCGATCTTCGGGACCCCTCTCCCGAAGTACGAGACAAGTCCGATAAAGTATGCCTCCGCCTCAAGCCTCTGCTTGGCGGCAAGCTTCAACCGATCCTCGACAATTGGGTGTGAGAGGTAGCTCGCTTCCCCGAGGATCGAGGCCCCCGCCTCTGAACTTCGCAGGACGAAATAGTTGCCCGGTTTTATCTCGGTTTCCTCGATTCCCAGATTCCGGGCGAGATGGAGGTGTATGTCCCTGGCGAGCTCGAGGGAGGGACCGGTATCGTCACCCTTGTAGTATATCTCGATCTTATTGATCTCCTTGTCGAGAAAGATATTGGAGTTGTGATGGATCGAGATAAAGACCTCTGGATTCATGCTGTTCGCCTCACGCATGCGCTCCTCGAGATCATCCCGCAATTCTGTCGCTCCTGCGGGGAGAAAGTCCTTGTCGGTTGTCCTCGTCAGGGTCACCTCCGCTCCGGCCTCTTCGAGCATACCCCACAGGTAGAGGGCCACCCCGAGGTTCACGTCAGATTCACTCAGGCTGTCGAGTCCCAGCGCACCGTCGAAACATCCCCCGTGGCCGGGATCGATGACGATCCGCCGCCCCTCGAGTACGCTCTGCTCGAGTGTAGGGACCTCCTCCTCCAGGTGCCGGTAGAGGACCTCATAAGGAGTACGCTGGGCTGCACAGCCTGCCAGGATGACCCAGGCAATATAGAGTAACGAAATGGAAACCCCGTATCGTCGCATAGCTCTCTCCTTCGTAATCTTGTTACATTTCCATTAAGGTCTTTAGCAGAAGTGTCCGGTACCATCAAGGGACAATTAATCCCATGGGTCCCGGCGGGGGTGCATTCGGGCATCTGGCTATGCACTCACTTTTCGTATTGACCGGGGAACAATATGTTGTGAAAATAGTTGACGGTATCTACCACATATGGTAGAAGATGGCAGGTTTTGTTACAATCCTAACTGAAGGCATGATGGATATTCAGTCGTCGTTAAAGAAGTTACCCTCGGTCGAGAAGCTCCTCGAGGAGGGACGGATCGCCACCCGCATCGGGCTCCTTTCCAGGCGGGGGATCACGGCTCTCGTACGGGCGAGCATCGATCGGTTCCGAAAGCGCTTACTGGACGGTGAGCTTGGAAGGCAGGGCGGGCAAGCACTTTTTCGCCTGATAGCCGACGATATTGCACTGGAGCTCGACCGCCTGGGCGGGACCGGTCAACGCAGGGTCATTAATGCGACGGGCGTCATACTGCATACGAATCTGGGGCGTGCCGTTCTGGGGACACAGACATGCGAGGCGATTGCCAGGGCCGCATCCGGGTATGTCGATCTCGAGGTCGATCTGGAAACGGGGAAGCGGACGAGCCGCGTCCGGCGGGTGCAGCGCCTCCTTTCACTCATCACCGGGACGGAGGATGCCCTGGTGGTCAACAACAATGCGGCAGCGGTTCTCCTTGCAGTCAACACATTTGCAGCTGAGGGCGCAGTTGCGGTATCACGGGGCGAATTGGTCGAGATAGGAGGGAGTTTTCGCCTGCCGGAAATACTCGCAAGCGCTGCGGGACGGATCATCGAGGTCGGAACGACAAATCGGACGCACCTCGAAGATTACGTACGCGCCATCGAGGAGGGGGCAACCCTTCTGCTCAAGGTACATGCGAGCAATTACCGGATCCTCGGTTATACAAACGAGGTATCGCTGAAGTCTCTTGCAGAGCTCGGCAAGGCGCACAATGTAGTCACCATGTACGATCAGGGAAGCGGGATACTCTACCCACTCGATAGAGATGGAGTCATGGGAGAGGCCTCAATCGAAACCATACTTGCAAGCGGAGTCGATCTGGTATGCTTCAGCACGGACAAGGTGCTTGGGGCGACTCAGGGTGGTGCGCTGATCGGTCCCCGCAGCCTTGTCGGGAAGATGCGCGGTAACCATCTCTCGCGGGCACTGCGCCTTGATAAGCTCGCCATTGCTGGATTGGAGCAAGTTCTTATGCATCTCTGGCTCGGTGAATATGAATCCGTTCCGGCGCTCAGGATGATCACTACACCCGTTCAGTCGATCGCCGAACGGGCCGAACGATTGGTCGGCAGGCTCGAAGGTGCCCGTCTGCCCGGTATAAAGTCGGTGGCTGTGATCACGGGAGAATCATCAATCGGAGGGGGAAGTTTCCCCATCAATCCTCTGCCTACCGCTCTCGTTGAGCTGACCATCGAAGATGGTACACCGGAAGCAGTTGTAGCCGCCCTTCGGAAGCAGGACCCCGCCATCCTGGTGCGTATCAAGGGTAATACGGTTCTAATAGATCTCAGATCGGTCTTCGAGACGGAAGAAGACATGCTTGTAGATGGTGTGGTGGCGGGAATTGGGGATATCTACGGGAGGGAGTGATCGCTATGGGAAACGATGTTCGCAAGGGAACGGAAAAGGGCACGAGATGCGATTCTGTGGAGGGGGGGTATACGATCTTCCTCGGCGAGGAAACGATCGGTTCCTTCATGGAGTCAGGTGACTTCTCCTCCGCCCGTCAACTTGATCATTTCAAGGAGATCGGTGCCCAGATCGAGAAAAGACTGCAGGAGGGTACGGGGTCTTCTCTCCTTGCGCTGTCGGCGACCGAGAAACGCTCACCACGGGACTTTACTGTACTGCAACTTGCCCACCTTCTTGCCAAGCACGGCAGGCGGGTTTTGATCGTCGACTGTGATTTTCTGGAACCAGGTTTGGGAGGTCTGATAGAGGACCCAGATGACCTAGGATTTCTGGATCTGCTGCTCTATGGAAGCTCATTGAAATCCGTGTCGCGTTCGATCGGAATCGACGGTGTCAACATCACCGGACCGGGTTCCTTCCCGGTTTCGAAGACGATGCCATTTGCTCAGGGAGAGTTCCGCAAGGTCAGGGATTTCCTGAGGGAGCGAAGCGACGTCGTTATCTATTGCTCTACCCTCTACACCGAGGATCAGGGTGTGAATCCACTCAGGAAGCTGGTCGACGGAATTGTGCTCTGCTGTCGCATCGAGGAGATGGACGAGGGGCAGCTCCAGAAATGCCTGTCCGATCTGGGGTCCAATGTGCCGCCCGTTGATCTCGTCTGCTACTGCGCTGCGAAGGAACTTGTCTCAGTGGCACAGGGTGAGCCTCCGGCCGAAGGTGAGGCGGCCGGTGAGGAAGTGACCGGCCCGGCTAAGGAGCAGCCGGAGGCTGGTGAGCGGGAACCCGAACCGAGCTATCTGGAAAAGACAGAGGAACTGGAGGAAGAGGGCGAGAGGCGCAGTAATCTTCCGCGTTTGATAATGATCGTCGTCGCCGTCATAATCATCGTCTTTATTACGTGGTGGGTATTCATAAGCCGATCGATCCGGAAAGAGGAAACGAGCCAGCAAATGACGGAGCTCGTACACAAGCAACGGGACGTGCGGGAGGCGGCCGAGCGGACGACTGCCGATGAGGAAGCAGCCGGCGGTGTGGTCACAGGGGAGCCTTCCGAAATACAGGATGAAGGAGAGGAGACGGTACCGCCGGGCACGGGTGAAGACGAACCGGTCCGGGAAGAAGGTGGATCGAGAGGACCGGAGTCGATACAAGAGAAGCCCCGGGAGGCCGTGGCAGTGGATGTACCCGGGGGCCCGAGATACACCATCCACGTCGCATCCTTCAGGAATGTCAATCGCGCCGGTATCGAGGCCGAGTACCTCAAGGAGCGGGAATTCGAGTCGCGCGTTGTCGAATTTGAAGTCAAAGGGCAGTTATGGTACCGGGTATTCGTTGGGAATTATGCATCAGAGTCCGAAGCATCCAAAGTGCGGCTCGAATTGCTTACCCTAAAGCGGATCAGCTATGCGAGGGTAATCGAACTCAAAGGCGAGTGAAGGATTAGAAGCATACAATTCTCAGGAGGGAGAACCTCGTGAGCCTTTCGAGACTGGAGCTAGTCGGATTTAAATCGTTCATGTCGCCGGTTATCCTCGATTTCAAGGAAGGGATCACGGCGATCCTCGGACCGAACGGGTGCGGGAAGACCAACATCGTCGATGCGGTTCGTTGGGTTCTCGGTGAGCAGAGTGCCCGGCAGCTTCGCGGTGCAAAAATGGAGAATATCATCTTCAACGGGACCGAGGTACACAAGCCGATGGGATGCGCTCATGTCAACCTCACCATCAAGAATGAAAGGGGAATCTTTCCGCTCGATTACTCCGAGATCAGTATCACGAGAAAGGTCTACCGCTCGGGGGTGAGCGAGTACTTCATCAACAAGACACCTTGCCGGCTCAAGGATGTCAAGGAACTGTTCGCCGATACGGGTACGGGAAGCCATTCGTACGCCGTGATCGAACAGGAGATGATCGATTACGTTCTCGACGATGCATATGGAGAGCGACGCCACATGTTCGAGGAGGCCTCCGGCATCGTCAAATACCGGATGCGACGCGAGGAGGCTAAGCGGAAACTGAAACTGACCGATGCGGACCTCCTGCGCATTGAGGATATCATCGAGGAACTCGGCAAGCAGGTTCGTTCGCTCCGGTACCAGATGGGTAAAGCCAAACGTTACAACACGATCAAGGAGCGGATACGCCTCTGGGAGCTCATCCAGCTTCGGATGAGTCTATCGGACCTCAGGGAAAAGCGAAGGGCAGCGGAAGGCGAGCTTGCAGAAGCACAGACCCGTATGCAAACGGAGGATGTTTCACTCGCCGACCTCGAACGTGTTGTCGGGGAAGAAAAGCTGCAATTGATCGGTCTCGAGAAACGGAATACCGAATTGCAAAACCTTCGGTATGACGTTCGCCGGCAGGTGCAGTCATCGGAGGAGAAGATCATCCAGTTCACGGAGCGGAAGAATGAAGCCCAGCGGCTCTCCGGGAGGGCACGGCGCGAGATCGAGGAAGCCCAGGCAAGACTTTCCACAATCGCCGAGAGGATCACTGCTATCGATGGCGAGTGCAACACCCTTGGGGAAAGGATCGAGGCGAACGAGACTTCCATGGGTGTCGGTGAAGAAGCGTTCAGTGAGATCGCAAACTGCATTGAAAACCGGAAATCGCAATTCCTGGAGTTGAAACAAACCCAACTCGATTTCCTGCAGGACCAGGTGCGTGTAAAGAGTAGTCTGGAGCACTACGAAACGGTGCTCGGTGAGCTTGATTCACGATCATCCACAACCCGGGAGCAGATACTCGAGCTCGAGAAGGAAACGAAGCGAATATCGGGTGAGAAAGCGGAACGCGAAGTCTCGCTTCAGGAGCTCGAGAGTGCTCAACAGGCGAAGGTACGGAAAAGGGAACGCGACGTGCAGTCTATCGAAGAGATCGAAACGCGTCTCAGTACAAACGAGGAGAGATTTTCGGAGATGAAGACGGAGCTTGCCCAACTGGGGAGCAGGCGCGACCTCTTGATCCGTATGCGTGAAGATCTCGAGGGTTTTCCGAGCGGGGCGCGGTATGTACTGAAAAAAGGTGACGGCCGCGTTCACGGCCCTCTGGTCGAAAAGATTCAGGTAGATGCGCGTTTCCGCCCCGCCATGGAGGCCGTACTGGGAGGAATGCTCGACGGCGTGGTCGTCGAGGACGTGGGCGGCGCTGTCGAGCTTGCGAACGAGCTGGTCGGGCGGAATCTCGGCCGGGCACGCTTCCTCGTCCGTACCGGCCTAAACGGATCCCAGAGTGATCGGATCTCTGAAGCGCCGGGCCTGATGGGCGAGCTCAGTGACTTCGTCTCGGTTGATAAGGCTTTTGAACCCCTGGTGAATGAGTTACTTGCGCGCAACTATCTCTTCGAGACGGTCGATGATGCGCTTCGTTTCGTATCGAGTGAGCAGGGAAAGCAGAGCAGTGCAGTAACGCTCTCGGGTGTCTATTTTTGCAGGGGAAAAGGTATCTATTTTTCGGGTGGTAGTGACGAGGGAGGAACGCTCCTCGGCCGCTCCGAAGAGATCGCACAGGTCGAGGAGCGCATCGCCGCTCTACGGAATGATATCGGTCTGATGAAGGAGTCGTGCGCGCAACAGCGTCGAGATGTACAGGAGCTCAAGCGGCATGTGAACGGGCTCGAGATCGAGATTGCCGGTTTGAGGGAAGAGAGCTCGGTGAAGCGGAACGAGCTTCAGGAGATCGAAAGGAATTACATCTCCCGGAAAGAGAGATGCTCGCACCTGCTCAATGCGCTCGAAGAAATGGAGGACTCCAGAGTGGGGATACTCTCGAAACTCGAGGAGGCGAGATTGATGCTCCAGATGCAGGAGCGGGGTGAGGAGATCTCCGGGCTCGGCGAGCTGGAGGACGAACTCGCCGCACTTCATAACCAACGCGGAGAGCTCGACGAGAAATTGACGGAGCAGAAAGTGGAGCTTGCCTCGCTCAGAGGCGACCTCGAGCGAAAACACGAGGAGATCAAGGGCCTCAGGGAAATGGAGAAAAGTTTCCACGACATCATCACGCAACGCAGCGGTGAGATCGATTCGGCCGACGAGGAGACGGTTCGGCTGAACAGCGAGATCGAGACGGAACGTGCAATCGTCACGGAACTCCTCGAACGGGAGCGCTCGTATCAGAGTGATCTCGATCAGATGCACGGCGAGCTCGAGGAGAGGCGGCAGGGGATCGCGTCGCGGGAACAGGAGCTCAAGGAGAGGAAAACCGAAAGGGAGCGCATAATAGCCAAAGAGAACGAAGTGCGTATCGCCATCTCATCACTGGAGACACGAATGAACGATCTCGTGGACCGGGCACGGAACTATTACAATGAGGATCTGAGCTGTTACCTCGACGGACAGGAGATCCCGCTCTCGGAAGAAGAGAGAGAGGTCACGCCCGAGATGCTGGAGAGGGAGAAACGGAGACTGGATGGGATGGGCCCTGTAAACCTCGCCGCTGCCCAGGAGTACGAGGAGAAAAAGGAGCGTCTCTCATTTCTCGTCTCCCAGAAGGAGGATCTCGTCAGGGCCAAAGAGGAGCTCAACGAGGCTATCCGGAAGATCAACAGGCGGGCCCGGAAGAAGTTCCTCGCGACATTCGAGGGGGTGCGCACCAATTTTGCCAAAACGTTCCAGATCCTGTTCGAGGGCGGTGAGGCCGATCTCTCGCTTGCCGGCGGTGGTGATCCCCTCGAGGCCGATATCGTCATAACCGCCAGACCGAAGGGGAAGAGGTTACAGGACATCTCGCTACTTTCGGGTGGTGAGCGGGCGCTCACGGCCCTCGCCCTGCTCTTCGCCCTGTATATGACGAAACCCAGTCCCTTCTGTATCTTCGATGAGGTCGACGCCCCTCTCGATGATGCAAACATCAAGCGTTTCGTTCGGATGCTAGAGCGGTTTCAGGATGAGACACAGTTCATCATCATCACGCACAACAAACGCACGATGGAGGTGGCCAACACGCTCTACGGTGTGACCATGGAGGAGCATGGTGTTTCCAGCCTGGTATCGGTCGACCTGGAAGAAGTCGAGAGGGTGTTGCAGGAGAAGGAACCTGCCGGAAAGACGTTAGTGGAATCTACAATTTCCCCGAATTGACGGGAAACGCATCATCATGCTTGGATTTACCCGGGGACTCAAGAAAACGAAGGACCGCCTGTTCCGTCCCCTGAAGGGGATCTTTGCTTCTAGTGTTCTCGATAGAGAATCGATCGATGAGATCGAGGCGGTTCTGCTATCCGCCGACCTGGGTATAGATGCAGCGGAGCGCATCATCGACCGGCTGCGTGAACGGGCCGGCGCCGGCAAACCCGGAGAATATCTCAGGATCGTCGGTGACGAACTGCTGGCTATGATCGATGAGGTGCCGCCCCCAGTGCGGAGGGATGGATCGCCGCATGTTATCGTCGTGATCGGGGTCAACGGTGTCGGTAAGACATCGACGATCGGAAAGCTCGCCTACCGCTTTAGGAGCGAGGGCAAGGGGGTTCTCCTTGCGGCGTGCGATACGTTCCGGGCAGCGGCGATCGAGCAGCTCGCGCTGTGGGCCGACAGGGCCGGCGTTCCCGTCGTGCAACAGAAGATGGGGGCCGATCCGGCTGCTGTGGCCTTCGACGCCGTACAATCCGCCCGTGCAAAAGAAATGGACATAGTGATCATCGATACAGCCGGGCGGCTTCATACGAAGACGAATCTCATGGAGGAACTCTCAAAGATATTCAGGGTACTCGAGAAACGGGCCGGAGTGACGAACTGTGAAGCCTGGCTCGTCCTTGATGCCAATACGGGGCAGAACTCCATCCGCCAGGCAGAGGCGTTCGTCGCCTCCCTGCCCGTCACCGGTATCGTGCTCACCAAGCTCGATAGCACAGCCAAGGGCGGTGTGGTGATCCCCATTCAAGCGGGACTGCGTATCCCCGTTCTCTATGTCGGTCTCGGCGAGGGGATCGGGGATATGGAGCCCTTCGATCACCGGCTATTCGTCTCCGCCCTTCTTGGTGATGAGGTGTACTCGTAGAACGATGAGAAAATCATCGACCGGCATGATATTCAGGGCTTGACAGTTTAGATATATCTGGTTTATGTTAGTAATGCTGGACGGAGATTGACCCTCCAGTAATGGATTAACCTTCGGGGCGGGGTGAAAGTCCCCACCGGCGGTGAAAGTCCGCGAATGGGCCTGCAGGCCCACCGACCCGGTGGAATTCCGGGACCGACAGTGAAAGTCTGGATGGGAGAAGGTTTCTGTGCGCATACTCCGTATCGCCGCATTCTGAGGCGGTATCGTTCTTCCCCGTCAGAAGAGAACCCCGAAAAGTTGGATGTAACCGAGGCGTACTGGTGTGGCCGGAATGAAAGAACTACTTCACAACGATGAGGGGTACATGCGGCGGGCCTTAGAGCTTGCGCGTCGGCCGGCCGGCCCGACGTACCCCAACCCTCGCGTCGGGGCGGTAATCGTTTCGGACGGTGAGATCATCGGGGAGGGGTATCACCGCGCGGTAGGTCTTCCCCATGCCGAGATCGAGGCAATCACCATGGCGGGTGATCGTGTCCGGGGATCGACGATCTATCTCAACCTCGAGCCGTGTTGCCATTACGGGAGAACGCCGCCTTGTACAGATGCCATCCGTGAAGCGGGCATCGCGCGCGTTGTCTTCGGCATCTATGATCCGGACGAACGGGTCCGGGGGCGGGGGGCCGGGATTCTGAAGGGGGAAGGGATCGACGTATGTGCCGGTGTTCTGGAGCGCGACGCCCTTGAGCTCAACCTTCCCTACATACACAGGAGTGTCACGGGAAGGTGCTTCGTCATGCTGAAGCTCGCCTCGACGCTCGACGGACGGTTGACGGCGGTCGGACGAAGGTGGCTAACGGGTTCGCCGGCACGAGCCCGTGTGCATGACCTTCGTGCCCAAACGGAAGCGATCGCCGTCGGTATCGGAACCCTCATCGACGATCGGCCACGCCTCGACAGGAGGCTGCACGAAGAGGAACTGCCACCTCCCGTGCGGATGGTTTTCGATCCACAGCTGCGATTTCCTTTGGATTATCCCTGGCTGGTCGACGGAGAGCGGGTGATCATCTACGCCGTCCGGAACGCGGATCCAGGGCGCAGGCATGCACTCGAGGCAGCGAATGCAGAGGTTGTGATTCTTCCGGAGAAGGACGGGCTTGTCGACTTGACGCATTGGATCGAGGAGATCAGTTCGAGGGGTTTCACATCCGTTATGGTCGAGGGGGGAGGGCGGATTGCAACTTCGATCCTCAGGGAGGGTTGCTTCGAGCGCCTTGTCCTCTTCTATGCTCCGGTCATCTCGGGGCAGGGGGGAGTACTGTGGTTCGGGGACAGGAAGGAGCCGCCGTGGTTCGAGAACGGGGGGCTGGTACTCGAGCGGCAAGAGCTCATCGGCGACGATGTAATGGCGGTCTACGATCGTTCGCACATCGATCGATACCTCGAGCTTGTAACGGGGGGGGATAGGCTTGTTCACAGGACTGATTGAGGAGGTCGGCACGGTCGTTTCGTTACGGCGGGTGCGGAGCGGTGGAAGCCTAACGGTGAGAACCGGACTGGCGGATCTCACCGAAGGTGAGAGTATCGCCGTCAGCGGTGTATGCCAGACCGTCTCCAAGAAGGGTAAGGGAACCTTCTCCTGTGATCTGCTGGAGGAGACCATGCGGGCAACCACACTGGGACTGCTCAGGGCGGGTTCGCTCGTAAACCTCGAGCGCGCCGTGCGTCCGGGCGACCGTATGGGAGGACACTTCGTGAGCGGTCACGTGGACGGGACGGGAACGATCACCGCCGTCAGCCGAAGACCGCTCAGCATCGAGATAGCCGTCGATAGTGAAATGTTTCAGTTTATGATTCCAAAAGGATCGGTTGCGGTCAACGGGGTAAGTCTTACGATAGGACCCGAGTTAGGGCATGGACGTTTCACCGTCTTTATCATTCCGTTCACTTGGGAGCACACGAATCTCCATGCGGTGAGGGAGGGATCAAAGGTGAATATCGAGGTGGATATCCTGGGCAAGTATGTGTATTCCTTCCTCCGACAGGGAGGGCATATCGACACAGCTTCGAAGTGACCGTCGCACGGACGGGGTGATGTCCGAAAGGTTGAACGGATTCTGGATTGACTGAACGGTATATCTGAGATAACGGTCGGATTTGTGGGAGTCAACAAAGATGGATAAGGGGTGAGCGCTTGTGAATGTCTTCAGCTCTGTTGAGGATGCGGTACGGGATATCGCAGAAGGAAGAATGGTTATCGTCGTCGATGACGAGGATCGCGAGAACGAGGGTGACATCGTTATGGCCGCCGAGTGCGTGACACCCGAGAGTATCAATTTCATCGCCAGACATGCACGGGGGCTCATCTGCGTGGCTCTTGAGAGGAATCGTGTCGATGAATTGCAGCTGGAGCCCATGGTGAAGGAGAACACGGCGAAGATGGGAACACCCTTCACCGTATCGGTCGATGCAATTCACGGAACCACGACGGGTATCTCCGCCTACGATCGCGCTGTAACGATTCAGGCTCTCGTCGATCCCGGGACCTCGCCCGAAGATCTTGCACGTCCCGGGCATATCTTTCCCCTCAAGGCGGCCCGCGGGGGAGTTCTTCGCCGCGCCGGGCACACCGAGGCTGCGGTCGATCTGGCGAGACTCGCGGGTCTCAAGCCCGCCGGCGTGCTCTGCGAGATCATGGCCGAGGATGGGACGATGGCGAGGATCCCCGAGCTCGCCGAGATCGCCAGGCGGTTCGATCTGCGGATCGTCACGATCTGTGATCTCATCGAGTACCGCCGCATGAAGGACAAACTGGTGCGACGGGTTGCCGAAACGGTACTACCGACGAAGTACGGAGAGTTCCGCCTCATCGCATACGAGGGAACGATCGATCGGTCGGCGAGTGTGGCGCTCGTCATGGGAGATCCGGTCGGGAAAGAGAACATACTGGTACGCGTACATTCGCAGTGCCTTACGGGCGACGTCTTCGGTTCTCTCCGCTGTGACTGCGGCGACCAGCTCGGGAAGGCCCTGGAAATGATCGCCCGCGACGGAACCGGCGTTTTTCTCTACATCCAACAGGAGGGGCGCGGCATCGGGCTGGTGAACAAGATCCGTGCGTACGCCCTTCAAGATGAGGGGAGGGACACGGTCGAAGCGAATGAGGAGCTTGGATTTCCCGCCGATCTTCGAGATTACGGCATCGGTGCGCAGATCCTGGCCGATATCGGATTGCACAAGATCAGGCTGCTGACGAACAATCCGCGCAAGGTGATCGGACTCAAGGCCTACGGGCTCGAGATCACCGAGCGCGTGCCGATCGAGGTTCCGCCGAATAAACAGAACGTCGGGTATCTCGCCGCAAAGCGCGACAAGCTCGGTCATCTGTTCGGCGAGCTCGATGATGAACAGGGAGGCGAAGACAGAGTGCACTATTCGGAAAAAGGAGAGCATGATGGTGGTCGAAAAGTCGGGTAATCTGCTCGGAACGGGCAAGCGTTTCGGCGTCGTCATCGGACGGTTCAACGAGATCGTGACCAAGAACCTGCTCGGGGGTGTTATGGATTGTCTGACCCGGCATGACGTATCGGAAAAGGATGTCAGCGTCTACTGGGTTCCGGGCTCCTTCGAGATACCGCAGGCCGCACGTCTCGTCGCCGATACGGATGTGGACGGCGTAATCTGTGTGGGGGCGCTCATCAGGGGTGATACCCCTCACTTCGAAGTGCTTGCTAATCAGGTTGTAAAGGATATCTCCCGCGTGGCTCTCGAATCCCGCAAGCCGGTTACCTTCGGTATCATAACCGCCGATACGCAGGAACAGGCGCTCGAGCGGGCCGGCAGCAAGGCCGGTAACAAGGGCTGGCAGGCGGCTTTGTCGGCAATTGAGCTTGCCAGTCTGTGGAAGGAATTAGCGACGTAACGAGGTTGGGATTATCCATGAGCAGGCGGAGGAAGGCCCGGGAGCTGGCGCTTCAGACGCTGTATGCGGAGCAGGTTTCGGGTGCGGACTGGAAGGTGGCCCTCAAGGAGAACGCCGAACGTCGCAGGTCATCGGGCGAGTCGGTGACGTACGCCGGTGAGTTGATACAACACGTCGTCGCCAACAAGGACCATCTCGACGCGCTGATATCGGACACCCTCGAGAACTGGACGCTCGATCGAGTATCGATCGTTGACAGGACGATACTTCGTATCGCGCTCGCCGAACTTCTCTACGTACCCCGGACGCCCACGAAGGTCATTATCGACGAGGCGATAGAGATTGCGTACGCCTTCAGCTCCCGTGATGCCGGTCGGTTCATCAACGGCATCCTCGACCGGCTGGCGAAGGAGGTCCGTGATCATTGAAGATCTTCGTCTGCTCGGACATCCATGGTAACGTCAGAGCGCTCGATGCGGTTCTTGCAATCTACCGGAGTAGCGCGCCCTGTTCTTTTCTGAACCTCGGCGATTGCGTAGGCTACGGCCCGCACCCGGATGCCTGTCTCGAACGTGTGCTTGCATTGCCGCAGGCGCATCACGTTATGGGCAATCATGAATGGGCTCTTATCCACCGTGGCGAACGGATACATCTGAACTCCTTCGCCGCCAGGGCACTTGATTGGTCCGAATCATTGCTCATGGGCAAGTTCGATCGAAGCATACACGAACGTTTCACCATGGAATACAAATCGCAACACTACCTGGCCGCCCACGGCTCGCCGGTGCATCCCGAGGAGTGGCCGTACATCTTGAGTGAAATCGATGCCGGGGAGATCTTCTACAGCAGGGATTTTCACGTCTGCTTCATCGGGCATACCCATATCCCGGTAATCTTCAGCTTCGAGAAGGGTGCAGTGGATATCGTCGAAGAAGCGACCTTCAGGCTCGATGCGAACGACCGGTACCTGATCAATCCCGGCAGCGTTGGGCAACCGCGTGATCTTGATCCGAGGGCATCGTGCTGCATGTACGATACGAGCGAGGGAACGATTACGTTTCATAGGTGTGAATACGATGTGAAGGCCGAAGTGGATGATTTTCGCCGTGCCAATTTACCTGCGTTTCTCGGTGAACGTTTGTTGCACGGTACGTGAGGGTAGTATCGATGGCATCACGGAAGATATCGAAACGGGATCATTGGGACCGCTTCTGGAAAGGCTCGTCCCGGATCGAGGAGGTATACGCAAACGAGGGCAGGATCACCGAGCGCCTGCTCAAGCTCATTCGCCCGGAGGGGATGCGTATTCTCGAGGTGGGTGCCGGCTCGGGAAGGGACGGCTTGCTCCTCTCGCGTGCCGGTGGTGAAGTTGTCTCCCTCGACTACAGCCTTCCGAGCCTGCAGGTGATCAGGGAGCAGCTCGAAGAGGATGATACCCTCTCGTTGTGCTGCGGTGATGCCTTCGCCCTTCCCTTCGGGGACGAATCATTCGATCTCGTCTTCCATCAGGGCCTGCTCGAACATTTCAGAAATCCGGATGATCTGATAGCCGAGAACGTACGCGTGCTCAAACCGGGGGGATATATCCTGGTGGACGTGCCCCAGCGGTACCATTACTATACCCTTATAAAACATTGTTTCATCGCGCTCGGTGCGTGGTTTGCAGGCTGGGAGTGCGAGTATTCCGTACGGGAGCTGGAGGGGCTGCTCCGGAGACACTCGCTGATGATCGTCACCAGCTACGGCGAGTGGTTCAATCCGCCGATCTGGTACCGGATATTGCGAAAGGGTCTGATGCCGACGGGGATCAAGCTCCCGATGTACCCGAGACTCTTCACCGCGATTCGAAAGGTCTTCGGGGGCGTGAGGACCTCCATATTGCGTCACCGGTGGGCACTCTATTCGACGCTCGTCATCGGTACGATCGCCCGGAAGAAAGGGTAGTGCGACGTATGAAGATACTGGCCATCAACTGGCGGGATATCGAAAATCCCGATGCTGGCGGAGCCGAAGTCCACCTGCATGAGATCCTCTCTCACCTCGTCCGGTGGGGGTATGAGGCCACGCAGATCAGTGCCGCCTTTCCCGGGTGCACGCCCGAGAAGGAGATCGACGGGATCCGCATCCTCCGGCATGGGCACTGGTTCGATGCCAATTTCACGATCCCGCAGTTTGCCCGCAGGCATCTGTCGAAGAACTCATACGACATCATACTCGAGGATATCAACAAGGTGCCGTTCTATATGCCGCTGGTGACACGTACGCCGGTCGTTCCGGTCGTGCCCCATCTCTTCGGTACGACGGTGTTCAGGGAAACGAACGCCGTCTTCGGATTGTACGTATGGTTTTGGGAGTCGTTCATTCCGCTCGTCTACCGGAAGAGCGTTTTTTTGGTGATCAGCCCGAGCACGCGGGATGATCTCGTCTCCCGCGGGGTTCCGGCCGAGCGTATCAAGGTAATCCTGTGCGGTCTCGATCACCAGCGGTATCGAAACCTCGATCTCGAACGCTTCGAAAGGCCTACGATCGTACATCTCGGCCGGCTCAGGAAATACAAGAGCGTCGAGGTTGCCGTAAGGGCCATGATTAGAATACGGGAACGGATACCGGAAGCACGCCTCGTTATCATAGGTACCGGGCCCCATCAGGCGGTACTCGAGCGGGAGGTGCAAAGGCTCGGTCTGACGGAAGCCGTCGAGTTCAAGGGATACATGGAGAGCGAGGAGCTCGTTCGATATCTGAATCGAACCCACCTCGTGATGAATCCGAGCCCCAAGGAAGGGTGGGGTCTCACGGTCGTTGAGGCCAACGCATGCGGGGTGCCGGTCGTCGCCAGCGACCGGCCTGGTCTTCGGGATTCCGTGATGGACGGTGAGACGGGGATCCTCGTCCCATACGGGGACGAGAGGGCATTCGCCGCGAGAGCGGTCGAGATCCTCGAGGATAGGGAGCTGCACGGGCGGCTGCGCGAGGGTGCGCTGCGCCGTGTGCGGGAACTGACGTGGGAGCGCTGTGCCAGCGAGACCAAGGAGTTCCTCGAATCCACCCTCGGGTAGCGTCGAAAAGGGGAGCTTGGGTGCAACCGAAGAAATTCCTTCTGCAGTTACTGAAGATCGTGGTCAGCCTCGGGCTGATTATCTTTCTCCTGATAAAGATCTCACCCGGCAAGCTCGTCCCGCACCTCGCCTCCTTGAATCCACTCTTCATCGCCGTTTCCCTCGTCGTCTTCTTCGTGAGCAGCCTGCTCGGGGCGGTTCAGTGGTACATCCTGATCCGGACGGGGGGGATTGAGCTCTCGTTCCCCCGGGCCCTCAAGCTCTACTTCGTGGGGCTCTTCTTCAACAATTTCCTCCCCGCCAACGTTGGCGGAGATGCCGTGAAGATCTACGACGTCGTACGTGTCGGTAACGATCCCTACCAGGTATTCGCCATAACACTCCTCGACAGAATTATAGGTATCACGGGATTATGCCTGCTGGCGATTGCCGCCTCCGTCTCCCTTATCCCAATCGGGGCCACAGAGAACCTGGTCGTATTCATGCTGATCTTTATCGGCTGCATCGCCCCGGTGCTTGCGTTGATCCTCAATAGGCGCCTCTCACGCGGCGTCCGCAAGTTATTCGGTATGATAAAGTTATGGGGGCTCGGGGAACGATTCAATGCGATCTTCGAGCACCTGGGCAGCTTCCGGCATCTGCGGACTCTCCTGCTGAGACTGTTGCTCCTGGCACTCGTGGTACAGTTCCTGCGTGTGGCAACCCACATCTTCGTGGGAAGGGCCCTCGGAATCGAGGTAACATCCTGGAACTTCGTTCACTTTTATGTTTTTATTCCTTTGTTGGGACTGATCATGGTGCTGCCGATCTCCATCAACGGTCTCGGGGTGCGGGAAGGGACGGGAATCCTGCTCTTTACGAGGATCGGTTTTTCGGAGGAACGGGCGCTCCTGATGGAGTTCCTGACATACGTTGTGATGGTTGTCGTAAGCCTCATCGGAGGCATCATATTCCTCGGCAGGCACCTCAGGCGAGGCCCGGAGTAGAAAGTGCTTTCCATCGGAGCAGAATTATTGTAGGTTTTACATTTACGGGTTCAACATGTCGTTCATACAGGGGTAGCTGGATATGTCAGATAAGGCGATATATCGTTTCCTTGCAATAGTTGTATTTGTGGTGAGCATCATCACATACATTCTATCGATGCCGCGCACGACACCGTTCTGGGATGCGGGCGAGTTCATCGCCACATCGTACATCCTTGGGATACCCCATTCCCCCGGGACACCGCTCTACGTTCTCGTCGGCAGGGTCTTTGCCATGCTCCCCATACCGGTGACCACGGCAGCGAAGGTGAACTTCATGTCGGTCCTCTTCGGAGCGCTCGGAGTCGTCGTTGCCTACCTCATCATGGTTGCCGTACTCAGGTTCATGTACGGTTCGCCCAAGAGCGGCGTGGCCCGTTTCATTCACTATGGTGGGCCTCTCGTGGGTGCATTCTTCCTGACCTTCAGCGATACCTACTGGATCGACTCGACCGAGGCCGAGGTCTATTCCCTCAGTGCCTTCGTGATAGGATTCTGCACTCTCCTGGCGCTCAAATGGTTGCGGAATCCCTCGGGTGAGGTCGATGACGAGACGAAGAAGGAACTAGCGGCGACATTGAATAAGCAGGAGCTTGCCACCGCTATCAGGGAACGTGAAGAGGAGGGACGGAGCCGTGCCCGGAACCTCGTCTATATCATCATCTACATGCTCTCGCTGGGGATCGGATTCCACCTGGGGACCGTCATCGTCTTCGGCGGTATCTTTCTGCTCTTTATCATGGTGAAAAAGAAGGCATTCAGTAATCTCGAGCTCATCGCCTTCACCTTCGGGCTGGCCGTCGTCGTTGCCGACATGACCCTTCACAAGCAATCCCAGCTCACGATCCTTGGTCTCGTGATCTTTGCCATCCTCGTGATCTGGGCCACGATCTCGGAGGGCAAGTTCGCCCTCGCCGCCACCGGACTCTTCGTACTCGGGATATCGGTCCACCTCTATCTGTACATTCGCTCCGGACTGGATCCGGCGATCGATGAAGTCGATCCCGAAACCTGGAAATCGCTCTACTATCATCTCAGACGGGAGCAGTACCCCCCCATAAACGTATTCGTTCGGAAGGCCTCGTTCCTCTTCCAGCTGTCGCATTTCGGCAATTATTTTGCCGAGCAGTTCCGGATGCTGGGGAGGGTAATGATCGGCTCGTTCAACCTGGGGAAGGCCACGATTGCGATTCCGACCGCGCTGGGACTCTACGGCATCTTTGCGAACTTCCAGCGCGAACGCAGGACCTGGGTCATGAACTTCACGAATCTGGCGCTCAACTCGATCGGACTCATTCTCTTTCTCAACTTCAGCGACCACGAGGTGAGGGAGCGGGATTACTTCTACGGCGGGGCGTTCTATTTCTTCGCGATCTTCATCGGAATCGGCGCCGCAGGATTCTTGCATATGCTGATGGAGAGCGCCAGAGAGAAGGGGGAGGAACTTGGCCGGTCGGTCATTCCCCTCGGCCTGATCCTGCTGATCTGCTCTATCATGCCGGCCAGGTACCACTGGTTCCAGCACAACCGGTCCCAGAACTATATCGCCAGGGATTACGCATACAACATGCTCGCCGGCCTGGAGCCGGATGCCATCATCTTCACGAACGGAGACAACGACACCTTTCCCCTCTGGTACATACAGACCGTGGAGGATTTCCGGACCGACGTGCGGGTGGCCAACCGGAGTCTTCTCAATACACCGTGGTACATAAAGCAGCTCAGGGATCAGGAACCGAAGGTTCCGATATCGCTCACGGACGATGAGATCGAACGGTTGCGACCGATAGCACTCAGGGGCGGGGGGATCGCGTGGAAGAGCGAGCTGGCGATCCAGCATATCATACGGGAGACCAATTGGAAGAAACCGATATACTTCGCCGTCACGACTCCACCTGAGGTGTGGCAGCCGTACTCGGATTTTCTGGAGATGCAGGGGATGGCACGGCGGCTTGTTCCGAGACGCGGCAAGCAGATGATCAATGAATTCATGCTGGAACGCAACTTTGACCAGATCTTCAACTTTCGCGGAGTGATCACACCTGACGGTGAGGTCGATCGATCGGTATTCAAGGACAACGATACCCGCGGCATGTTCACCAACTTCTCGGTTGCTGCCTTCACGCTCGGCCAGCTCAAGGGCCAACAGAAGAAGTACGACGAGGCCATCGAGCGGATGAAGCTGTCGCTGAAGCTCGATCCGACATTCGATTGGCCGAAGCGGCTGCTGGGAACCTACTACGTGAACAACGGCGAGCCGCAGAAGGCGATCGATTTCTACAAGCAGGAGCTCGTACGGAATCCGGGAAATGGTGAGTTCTGGCTCATCCTGGCGAACGTCTACAAGATCATGGGACAACCTTCGGCTGCCCTCTTCAATATCCAGGAGGGTACGAAGAATGCGCCCGATTACCGCGATCTCTACGGGTACGGTGTCCAGATTGCCGCACAACTGGGACAGGGTGATGTCGTTCGGGACTTCGTTCGGCGATGGCTGGAGAGGCATCCCGAGGACAAGGAGTTCCAGGCGCTCAACGAAAATATCGACGACTATCTCAGGCAACAGCCGGATTCCGGGGCTGGTGCCGGGGGGGAAACACCGTGACGGGGAAGGTCATAGTAACCGGAGCGGCGGGCTTTATCGGTTCCCACCTGTGCGAACACCTTCTGGATAAAGGATACCGGGTCATCGGGATCGACAGCCTCACCGACTACTACAGCCCCGAGAGAAAACGGGGACACATCAAGCAGGCGATCGGGCATAAAGGGTTCACACTGGTCGAAGAGGACCTGAACGATTGCGATATCGAGACCCTTCTGGATGAGACCGAATGCGTATTTCACCTGGCGGCACAGGCGGGTGTGCGCGGCAGTTGGGGATCCGAGTTCAATCATTACGTATCTTCGAACATCGTGGCGACGCAGCGGCTACTCGAGGTGTTGAAGGGACATGGATCAATTCCGTTGGTATTCGCCAGTTCGAGCTCGGTGTACGGGGACACACGCGAGATACCGATGCGTGAGGGACAATCGCTCAAGCCGGTCTCCCCGTACGGTGCAACCAAGCTTTCCGCAGAGCACCTGTGCGAGCTCTACCACATCAATTTCGGTCTCCGATACGTTGCGCTCCGATACTTCACCGTCTTTGGACCGCGTCAGCGGCCGGATATGGCGTTCAGCCGGTTCATAACCGCCTCGCTCGGGGACGAGCCTGTCGAGGTATACGGAGAAGGCACACAGACAAGGGACTTCACGTATGTGTCCGATGCCGTGGCGGCGACGGCGCAGGCCATGCTGTACGACGGTCCCCAGCGGGTATTCAATATCGGAGGAGGCAACCGTTCCTCGATACTCGACGTGCTCTCAACCATTGAGCGGCTGATCGGGAAGAAGCTCGAGATCCGTTTCGATGCACCGGCGAAGGGCGATGTACTCGATACCTGGGCCGATACCGGCCGGGCCCGTGCCGAGCTCGGATTCGAACCGACCGTCTCGCTTGAGACCGGATTGGAGGCTGAGATCGATTGGTACCGATCACACCTTCGAGTCATGGAGGGAGGGTAGGATACTCCATGGCGGGCAGCACAAGCTATATCGTCTCCGTCGTTATTCCACTCCTGAATGAACGGGAGAGCCTCAAGGAGCTCTTCCGACGGTTGACCGACGTGCTCGAGGCGAGCGCCGCCGGCCATGAGCTGATATTCGTCGACGACGGTTCGACCGATGGTTCCCTCGATATGCTGCGCACGCTCCGCAGCACGGATCGCAGGGTCCGGATATTGAGCTTCCAGCGCAACTACGGGAAGTCGGCCGCCCTCTCGGAAGCGTTCCGGGTCGTGAAGGGGGATATCGTCGTAACGATCGACGCCGATCTGCAGGACAATCCCGAAGAGATACCGGCCTTGATCGAGAAACTCGATACGGGGTACGATCTCGTATCCGGCTGGAAACGAAAGAGGCAGGATCCGATCAGCAAGACATTCCCGTCAAAGTTTTTTAACTTCGTCACGTCCGTCGTGAGCGGAATCAAGCTGCACGATTTCAACTGCGGTCTGAAGGTGTACCGTGCCGAGGTGGTGAAACGAATCTGCATCTACGGTGAGTTGCACCGGTTCATACCGGTCCTGGCCGGGTGGGAGGGATTCAGGATATCGGAGAAACTGGTGGAGCACAGCCCCCGCAAATACGGGAAGAGCAAGTACGGCGTCAACCGGTTCCTCAACGGTTTCCTGGATCTCGTGACCGTCATGTTCGTTACCAGGCGCGCCGCTTCACCGCTGCACTTCTTCGGGCGGATCGCCGCAGTCTTCTTTACCATCGGGAGTGCCATCTGCCTCTACTTCCTGATACTCTGGATCATGGGTAGAGGGCTCCACGTCCGTCCGATAATGGTGGGCGGCCTGGTCATGATCGTCATCGCGATCCAGATCGGTTCGTTCGGTCTACTCGCCGAGCTCTTCTCCGCCAGGACGGAGCGGATCTTCACCTATCGCGAGTACCAGATCGATGACTGAAGAGAACGGGAAGCATGCGCTCCGCATTTGCCTCGTAGGTCCCGCCTATCCCTACCGGGGTGGCATTTCCCATTACAATACCTCCCTGGCGCGCGAGCTTACGAGACGGCATGACGTCCATATCGTGAACTACAGCAGGCTCTATCCCGCATTCCTCTTTCCAGGGAAGACTCAGTACGACGACAGCGACAGCGCCATGCGGATAGAGTCGGCTCGTCTCATCGATTCTATGAATCCCTTCACATGGGTCAGGGCAGGATTTCATATCGTCGGCTTCCATCCCGACGCCGTGATCATGCAGTGGTGGCATCCCTATTTCGCTCCGGCCCTCTTCAAGGTCGGGCAGATCCTCAGGATGATGAGACGGGGAAAGGTCATCTTCGTCTGTCACAACGTCGTACCTCATGAGCGCTCCGTGCTCGACCGCATACTCTCGAGGCTCGCCTTCTCGGTTGCCCATGGATTCCTCGTGCAGTCCGAGGAGGACCGGGACAATCTCCTCCGGTTGCGGAGGGGGGCGCAGGTCGTAGTGCATCCACTTCCGCTCTTTGATTTCTTCAAGAGGGGTGAACTCACGAGGCAACAGGCACGTGAGCGGTTCGGAGGGGATTCTAATCCGATAATCCTCTTCTTCGGATATATCCGGCCGTACAAAGGGCTCAGGTACCTGTTGGAGGCGATGCCGCGCATTCACGAGCGCACGGGCGCCCGGCTCATGGTCGTCGGAGAGTTCTACGAGGACGATACACCGTATCGCGAACTCGTGGAAGAGTCGGGATTACAGGATACCGTAACCTTTGTGGATCGCTACGTTGGTAACGAGGAGGTCGAATCATACTTTATGGCTTGTGACCTGGTTGTTCTTCCCTACGTATCGGCTACCCAAAGCGGTATCGTTCAGATCTCTCTCTCCTTCGATCGTCCCGTCGTCGTCACACGTGTGGGCGGATTACCGGAGGTGGTTGTGGAAGGGAAGACGGGCTTTATCGTTCCACCCGAGGATTCCCGTTCACTCGCGGGAGCGGTGATTCGGTTCTTCGAGGAAGGGTGGGGGGAGAAGATGGCGCCGTTCTTCGCAGAGGAAAAAAGGCGCTTTTCGTGGTCGGAGGTAGCTGCATCCCTCATGCGCCTCTTGGAGGCGACAGGCCGGAAGGAGACCCGTCGCATTGAATGAACGGCAGCTCCACGTAATTGTCCTGAACTGGAACGGCGAGCGGGTGATCGAGGCCTGCCTGCGTTCCCTGCACGCAGTCAGGGGTATCCCGCTGCGTATCATAGTCGTCGACAACGCCTCAACGGATGCTTCACCCGAGATCGTGAAGCGGCTCTTCCCCGAGACGGAGCTGATCAGAAACGACGGGAACCTTATGTACGCCGAGGGGAACAACGTCGGCCTGCGCCGTGCCATGGAGGACGGCGGAGAACTGTTCTTGCTGCTCAATAACGATACGGAGGTCGATCCGGATTTCGCCGTGAGGATGTTGGAGATCTTGGAAAAACGCCCCGATGTCGGGATCGTAGGGCCCAAGATCTTCTACTACGACGATCCGAAGCGCATCTGGTACGGCGGGGGTGATTTCTATCCGTTCGTGTGGATCCCGCGGCACCGGAATATAAGGAAACTCGACGGCACTTTCGAGGAATCGGGCGGGGAGACGGGGTACGTCTCCGGATGCGCGCTTCTCGTACGCCGTGAGGTCATCGAGGAGATCGGTCTCCTCGACCCCGGATATTTCATCTATTGCGAGGATGTAGATTTCTGTCTCAGGGCGTTCCGCGCGGGGTGGCGCTGCTTCTACGAGCCGTCGGCGAAGGTGTGGCATAAGGTCAGCTCGAGCAGCGGAGGGGGATTGACACCATTCAAGCTCGAGAACCGGCTGGTAAGCACCTTCCGCCTCTTCGTGCGTTTTCGGCCCTTATGGTGGCGCATTTTTCTTGCCCCCGCGCACGCGGGCGGCTTCCTCGTCCTTTCGTTCGCATTGCTGGCTATGGGTCGATGGGGGCTCCTGCGGGGTGCATGGCGGGGAGCAACTCGAATACTCAAAAGTGCTTGACTCTCTAATGTATGCCATTTTACCGGTTTACTCATTTCTGCGTTCGTGCTACCTTTATAGGAGAGCACTGGGAGGTTCCGTTTGAAGGAGAAGGATAGGCCCGCCGCAGGGGCACACAAGGGGATCGATCTCATCGATCGACTCGAAGAGACACAGCCGTGGAGAAGGGGACTTATCGTTTTCCTGACCCTCGCAGTCATACTGTGCATCCTCATGCCCGAGCTCATCTTTCAGAACAGGATCTTCCTCGTTCCCGACTCGAAGGCGCCGCTCAGCTTCGCATCCGTCGGCAGGGAGACCCTCGAGTCGGGCACATATCCGCTCTGGAATCCCTATCTCTTCTGCGGGATGCCGAGCTATCCGAGCCTCGCCTATACACCGTACGTATACCCGGTCTCGTACATCACCCATGTCCTGCATTCCTATATGCGGTTTCCCGAGATGACATGGCTGCTCGTCCACTACCTGATCGCCGGTATCGGCGTCTACCTGCTGCTGCGCTCCCTGGAGGTGCGTGCCATACTGGCGCTGCTCGCCGGCGCCGTCTTCATGATCATGCCGAACTTCGTGGCCGCGGGGGCCAACGGTCATGGATCGCAGGCGTCGGCGATCGCATACATGCCGCTGGCCATTCTCTTCGCCCGCAACATCTTCCGGGGCTATCATCGAATTCCCATGACGGCCTTCCTGGCGATTATACTCGGATTCCAGATGCTCCGGGGGCACGTGCAGATATCGTATTACACATTTCTGATCATCGCGCTGCTCTTTATCGTCGAATCGATCCATCTGCTCCGGCGCGGCCAGCGGCGGGCTATCGGTATCAATCTCGTTTTTGCGGCAATCGCCTTCGCGCTTGCCGTCGGCATCGCTTCGGTACTCATCTTCCCCGTGCGTGGATACGCATCGCTCTCCATCCGGGGGGGTGACGGTGGGGGAGGGCTCGATTACGGCTACGCCACGGGATGGAGCCTCCATCCCAAGGAGATGCTGACGTTCCTCTTCGCCTGGTCATTCGGCTTCGGAAAGAAGACCTACTGGGGGGAGATGCCGTTCACCGATTATCCGAACTACATCGGAGCGGTAACCGCTTTCTTTGCGGTCCTTGCCGTGTTCATCGTCCGAAATCGGTGGAAATGGTTCTTTATAGTTGCGGCCGTGCTCTCGACGCTGATCAGCTTCGGCCGCTTCTTCCCGGTACTCTACGATCCAATGTTCAGGTTGCTGCCGTTTTTCAACAAATTCAGGGTACCGGTCATGATACTTATCGTCCAGCAACTTTCTCTTGTTGTGCTCATGGCCATGGGGATCGAATCACTCGTCGCCCGACATCGTGACGGCACCCTCCCGAAACAGCTATCCACAGATTCGATGAAGTGGTTGACGATCGCCCTCGCCGTCGTCTTCATCATTGTGCTGATCTCCGGAGGCAGCATAGAGAACGGAGTCGCCACAAGTCCGGCGGTGGCGGGGAAGGTGAGCGGTGAGATGGTACCCATCGCTGCCGATGCTTTCGCAAAGGATTTGATAAAGACCGTGGTCATGTTCGGTGCTATCTCCCTCGCCGTCTTTTTGTTCGTTGCGGGCAAGCTCCGTCACGGTAATCTCATGATCGTTCTCTTCGTCGTTTCCCTTGTCGATCTTCTCGTCGTGGACCGCCTGGTCGTACATCCTGAGAGCGGATGGAAAAACGACGGATACAGGATCATACGCAGGATCGAGGATCGCGAGGATTATCTCAAGCCGGATCCGATTGTAGATTTCTTGAAACAGGACAGCTCATACTTTAGAATATTCCCTGCGCCAGCCGCCCCGCTTGCAAATTGGTCGCACAGTACGCCACCATTCAGTGACAACCGCTACATGGTGTTCGGCATCTTTTCGATGGGTGGATATCATGCGGCGAAACTGAGGAACTACCAGGATGTCATGGACCGCATGTTCACCGTCTTCAAACAGGGAAGTGTTCCGATCTCCATTCTCAACATGCTGAATGCGAAGTATATCGTCTCTCTTGTTCCACTTTTCCGTGAGAGCTCTTACTTTCCAACCGTGTGGCAGCAGGGGAGGGTATATATCTACGAGAATAGGGGAGTCCTTCCCCGAGTCTTCTTCGTGTCCGCCTACCGGGTACTCTCCCCGGATAGGATCCTTCACACCCTGGGGGAACGGGACTTCGATCCGTCCGCAGAGGTTCTCCTCGAACGGGAGCCGGCGGTAGCCCCTGTATCCGCAGAGGGGAGTCACGCCGAGATCAGTGACTACCGCTTGAATTCGTTCACGGTTAAGGCCCACGTCGAAGAACCGTGTATCATGGTCGTTAGTGAAATCGCATACCCCGACTGGCAGGTCAGTGTCGATGGTGAGCGGGGGGAGGTCCTGACGGCGAACTACTGTCTCCGGGCCGTCCCCCTCGAGGCAGGTGACCACGAAATCGGTTTTGTGTTCGCGTCCGGGATGCTCAGGCGTTCACTCATCGTATCGATCATCGCGTTTGCCGTCGCCGCCGCCATGCCGATCGCGTCTCGGCTGTTGGCACGTGAAAAGGAGTAATCCGTTTGGAAGCCCTGATCATCATTCCAACTTATAACGAGCGGGAAAATATCGAAAATATCATTCGGGCGGTACTGAATGTATCGGACGGAGTCGGTGTACTCGTCGTTGACGACAACTCGCCGGACGGGACCGGACAGATCGTGGATGCAATGGCGTCCGCCGACGGTCGGGTGCATGTGATCCACCGTGAGGGAAAGCTTGGACTGGGCTCGGCATACATCAGAGGGTTCAAGTGGGCACTGGCGAATACCGAAGCCCGCTACGTATTTGAGATGGATGCCGATTTCTCACACGATCCCGAGTCGATACCCGACTTTCTGGAATCGATCAAGAACCACGATCTCGTGATCGGCTCCCGCTATCTCCATGGGGTCACGGTTGTGAACTGGCCTCTCAGCAGATTGATCTTGAGCTACGGCGCGAATATCTACACAAGGATCGTGACGGGATTGCCGCTCAAAGATTCCACGGGGGGATTCAAATGCTTTCGGCGTGAGGTGCTCGAGCAGCTCCCGCTCGATACGATACGGAGTGACGGCTACTCATTCCAGATCGAAGTGAATTTTCTCTGCTGGAAGAAAGGCTTTCGCATAACGGAGATACCGATCCTCTTCGTTGATAGGCGTGTCGGAATATCGAAGATGTCGAGGAAGATCGTCTGGGAGGCTGCCCGCATGGTTTGGCGTCTCCGCTTCATGCACCCAAGCAGATGGAAGTAAGCCTATCGCTGTTTCGTTACTATGAATCTCTCGATCATTATCGTCACTCATAACAGTTCGTCCCCCGTTGTGGAATGTCTGGCCTCTCTCCGGGAACATCCGCCTTCGAGGGCTTTCGAGACAATCATTATCGATAATGCGAGCAGCGACGGCACGCCGCGGATTGTCGAGGAACGGTTTCCCGAGGTCCGTGTGATTGCGAACACGGATAATCGAGGCTACTCGCGCGGCGTCAATCAGGGAATCGAGCAATCCAGCGGGACATTCATCCTGATCCTCAATCCCGACATAATACTCACCGACGGCGCGGTCGACCGGCTGATCGAGTTGATGGAGAAGAGGCCGGATGCAGGTATCACGGCATCGAAGCTGATCTACCCTGACGGCAGGCTTCAGTACTCATGCAGGACGTTTTATAACCTGAAAGTACTGTTGCTTCGCCGAACCTTTCTCGGCAGGCTGTTCCCGAACGCCAAATCCCTCCGCCGGCATCTCATGAAAGACTATGATCACGAACAAGTCCGCGTTGTGGATTGGGTACTCGGCGCGTGCATGATGGTCCGACGTGAGGCGATCGAACGGGTCGGGAAGATGGATGAACGGTTTTTCCTGTACTTTGAGGACATCGACTGGTGTTTTAGAATGAAAAACCAAGGTTGGTCGGTATACTATCTTCCGGATTCCGTCATGATACACAGCTATGAACGCTCGAGCGCACGATCAGTGCTCAACAGACCGTTCATGATCCATATGCTCAGCATGCTCAGGTACTACGAGAAATGGAATCAGTTCTTTTACTTCTTCAGGAGGCACCGCACGGCGCTCAAGGCGACCGCTTTGGTGCTTTCGGACATCATTGCCATCAACGTAGGTTTCTTCGCGGCCTATTACCTCAGGGACCTGCTCCAGCCGTTCTTCGTGAACAGGCTCTATCCCATCGATTGGTATCGTTCGTTCATCATCTTTTCCAATTTCATCTACTTCCTGACACTTCTGTTCAGCGGTCTGTACCGTGTCCGACGCGAAACACCTAGGGTCGAGGGATTTCTCCGGCTATCCCGCGCTGTCTTCATCGGGCTTGTGATCCTCATGGCATCCACGTATCTCACGAGGGTGCGCATCTTCTCGAGAGCAGTCCTGATAGGGCATGCGGGCCTCACCGTTCTGGCCGTAACGTGTTTCCGCCAGATCATCCGGCGTCTGCACCGGGAGCTGGTCAAGGCGAGCTTCGACCTGAAACGGGTACTCCTCGTGGGAACGGGCGGCGAGGTTCAGAGCCTTGCCCGGAGGCTCTCGGAATCGCCGGAGATGGGATTCGATATTGTGGGAAGCATCAGTGATGCTCCCGATTCTCTCGGAACCGTACATGACCTGGTCGATGTCGTCGAACGCTTCAAGGTACAAGAGGTAATTCTCTTTCCCTCATCGCTCGGGGAGGAGCAGATCCTTCCGGTATTGATACAACTCAAGGAGCGTATGATACAGATCCGGATCGTTTCCCCCCTTGCACGCATCATCGGGACCAACGTCCGTATCGAGGAACTGGAGGGATTGCATCTCTTCTCTGTAGAGCGGGGTGCATTTCTTCTTGCAAGGCGGTGTATCAAGCGACTCGGAGACATTCTCATTGCAGTTCTATCGCTGCCGTTTGTGTTATTACTCTGTGCCGTGTATTTTATGTATGGTACGATAACGGGACAGGTGAGATTCTACGGGGAGATACGCCTGGGGAAAGGCGGAAGGAGGTTTGCATGGCCGAGAGCTATTACAGGGAGGGGTAGGGAGGCTTCCGATTGCGTCAAGATCAGGCTTCTGTTCCAGCTGCTTGCAGGTACCTTGAGCTTGGTCGGACCTCCCGCGCTCCATCCATCATGGGATGTCAGCGATGCAGCAAGCGAGCTGCTGGAGACAAGGCCGGGGATTACAGGGCGGTGGCGTATCATGATGTTTGGTGATCACTCCACCGCTCTGAGCGACGAGGCGCTCGAGCTGCACCAGTGGTCGCTGACAAGAGAGATGATGGTTCTGATTCAATCCATACCGGCGATATTGTCAGGGCGATATCCGACTTGGTACTTCGAGAACGGGAGGGACACGTGAAACGGCTCGGATTACTACTCCTGGTGACACTGCTTGTTCCCGGTTTTGCGGCGGGGGCTGATGATCAATGGACCGTATTTCTCAATGCGAGCTCTGTGAACAGGATCATACCCTCGGGTGATACGCTCTGGTGCGCGACGAACGGCGGCATCCTGCTCTTCGATCTGAACGATTCGACCTTTACCCAGTATATGGACGGGATCGGCCTTCGATCGAGCCACATTGCAGCCATTGCAGTAGATGATAACCAGAGCTTGTGGATCGGCCACGTATCGAGCGGCATCGACCGCATCGATCACATCGACTCGGAGCCGTTCGTCAAGCATTACGGTGCCGCAATCGATCTCATCCAGAGCGACAGCATAACCTCGATCGTTGCGGCGGGTGACGATATCTACTACGGAGGCAGCAACGGAGTAGCGAAGTTCTTCGACAATCTCCCGTCCCCCGAGACGGGCCTGACGAGCGAGCTCGAGGGAACCTTCGTGTACGATCTGCTCCTGGCCGGCGATTCGCTCTGGATCGCATCCGAAGACGGAGCCGGGCTCTTCGAGCGGAGCACCTTGCAGTTCACTCTGTACTCGATCGGGGGCGTCAACTCGCTCACGAGACACGAGGGCCGGATCTACGCTGCGACCACGGGCGGTGTACAGCGGTTCGTGCCGGAGGGGGATCCGAGCTGGGAGCAGGTGGGGACGATCGTTGGTGTGCCGCTCTCGATATCCTCGGGAGGGGGCGTGCTCGCCTGTGTAACCGCCGGTGTTGCGTACCGATGGGATGGGTCGCAGTGGGACGATATTGCAGGCAACAGAGATACGCCTGGAAGCCTGAAGTACGTCATCAGCCGTACCTACTATATCTGGACCTCATACGATATCTTCACCACGATCGCCGTGGATGTCCGGGGTACTCCATGGGTCGGCGGCATCCGGGAGGTTGAAAACAGGGGAGCGTACCTGAGTGGTTATATCGGTGGAGAGTGGGTGAACAAGGCCCCGACTCAGCTCACGCAAAACGAGGTGGTCGAGCTCGGTCTCGATCCGCAGAGGGGGCTCTGGATGAGCTCCCTGCGCTACGGTGTCAGCTACCTTTCGAACGGGGGCACGTGGTCAACGTACACAAGGTATCGGGGAGACGTCGGCGACGATGCACTCTCGTACTTCGCCTATAATCTGGCGCTCCTCTACGATTCGCAGGGCTATCTGTGGGTGAACGTACCCAGTGCAGACCTCGATCGAATCGAGGTGAATGATCCGCTGAGCAAAACCGACGATGTCTGGGAACATTACGGACTCGCAGAAGGCACGCTCACCTCGAACCGCTTCGTAAAGGCCAAGGAGGATCCGGTTGGCAACCGCTGGTTTCTCTCCGATGATGACGGGTTCGAGAACGGTATATGGGGTATAAATATCGTGAACGCCGCCGGTACCGAGTGGCTCACGGTGAATCCCGATTCGGTGCCGGAGATGGAAGGCGGCAGCGTATTCGACTGCGCCTTCGGTCCGGATGGGAGGGTGTATCTCGGCCTGCGTGGGTACGGAGTACAGGTTTGGTTTCCGGGCTACTACGACTGGGATAACCTCAGCGATCTCGACGACGACGTATGGTTCACGATCATCGATTCCGACCAGCTGACCAGCACCATCATACATTCGATCGCGCTCGATGAGGATGGTAGCGTATGGTTGGGCACCGCCGGCGGTCTCGTACGATACAGTAGCGGTGTCATAGATTCTCTGACGAAGAAGATATTTACCGGTCAGGAGGGTCTTGTCGGCGCAATCGTCTACGATCTCGAGTTCGATGGCGAGGGGAACCTCTGGGTGGCGACCGACGGGGGGCTTGATAAGATCAACGAAGAGGGCGAAATCGTTGAAACGTACACAACGGCAGACTACTGGAGCAGCGGTCTGGAGTTTCTCTATCCGAATACGATCATATCGCCCCTGCCTTCTCCGATCTGCAAGGCGCTCGAATACGACGTGTACGAAAATGTGATATGGATAGGGACCGACAACGGACTGGCCCGAATGGATATATCGCCCCCGTCCGGAGAAGAGGCCCCGCTCTCGGGGCTGATACTCTATCCAAATCCGATATACCCCTCACGGGGAGACGATGCCCTGCGAATCTGGGGCATCACGGTCCCCGTGAGCATACGGGTTTACACCCTTGAGGGTGAACTGGTACATAACGTGATGGGAGTGATGGAAGGTAGTGTGGCCTGGGATTTGCTCACCCTGAACGGGTACATCGCACAGTCGGGTATCTATATCGTGGTTGTAAGGTCGTTCGACGGTCGGTTCTCGGAAACGAGAAAGATCGCACTCATCAGGTGATCGCACAGTCACCGCCCGGAGAGCGGCGTTGCGGGTGGATGCACATTCGTACGGTTGCAGGGTTCCCACCGAGCGCATCGCCTTCTCTTGACCACATGCGATGAGGGGGATTGGTGAAACGTGATGATCGCAAGAAGATTCTCATTGTCGGCGCCGGGGAAGCGGCGCGCATGGTGGCGTCTGAGATACGCGGTGACAAGGAGTTTGGTGCCTCGGTAGAGGGTTATCTCGATGACAATCCCGAATTGGTCGGCACGGAAATAGATACCGTCCGGGTCCTGGGCAGGACCGACGCGCTCGAGCTGATCGTTCAAGAGCGGGGGATCGATGAGATAATCATCGCCATCCCAACGGCACCCGGGCGGTTCGTTCGGCGAATTGTGAAACGCTGCAAACAGGCCGATGTGCCGTTCAAGATCGTTCCGGGCGTTATGGAGATTATCCGGGGTGAGGTCAAGATCGAACAGATCCGCGATGTGCGGGTCGAAGATCTGCTCGGGAGGGAGACGGTCGAATTCGACATTGAATCCGCGAAGGAGGTGCTCTCGGGCAAGCGGATTCTCATTACGGGGGCGGGCGGATCGATCGGCAGCGAGCTCTGCCGGCAGCTGATTCGTGTCGCGCCGGCAGAATTGGTACTGCTTGGACGGGGAGAAAACAGGATCTTCGAGATAGAGGAGGATCTGCGTGCGACACACCCCTTCTTCACTCCCCGTTCGGTGATATGCGACCTCCGTAACCGCCGGCGGGTTACGCGGCTCTTCAAGCAGTTCGAGCCACAGATTATCTTCCATACGGCCGCCCACAAGCATGTCCACTACATGGAGCGGGACCCGGAAGAGGCGGTCCTCAACAATATCGAGGGGAGCCTCAACACGATCGCGGCCGCAGAATCGGTCAGGGCGGAGAGATTCATCTTTATCTCAACCGATAAGGCCGCTAGTCCCGGTGGCGTGATGGGTGCGACGAAGCGGATCATCGAGCTCTATCTCCGCAGCCTTCACGGGAAGAGCGATGTTCGCTACATTACGGTGCGGTTCGGGAACGTCATAGGCAGTAAGGGGAGTGTGGTACCGCTCTTCCTCAAGCAGATCGAGCGTGGTGGGCCCGTGACCGTGAGCAGCCCGAAGGCGACCCGTTACTTCATGACTGTCAAGGAGGCATCCCTACTCGTCATACGTGCGGCGGTCATAGGAAAGGGTGGAGAGGTATTCATTCTCGATATGGGTGAAGCTATAAATATTCTCGAAATAGCACAGGATATCATACTGCTGACGGGTCACGAATCGCAGACTGAGATCCCAATCGTGATAACCGGCCTGCGCGAGGGAGAGAGGCTTCACGAGGAACTCATCGGTGATGACGAGAGACTCATCCCGCTCGACGAGGAAAAGATACTGCTTGCCGAGAGTTCGTTGCCCATTCCCAGGGACCTCGACGAGAGAATGCACGAGATGATAGCGGCGGCCAATGAAGGCGATCCGTCTCGAATCATCGAGCTGTTCGCTGCCGTCGTTCCTGGATTCGGCGCATCGCACGGTGTAAGCTCCCGGGGAGTGGAGGACAGGTGAAGGTAGCGTGCGAAAAGGATCTACGCCCGGGAGAGATCACACGTTTCATCAATCGCATTTCACATGCGACTTTCTTTCATACTCCGACCTGGATGGAGGCGCTCACAGCCTCCTTTTCCCACTTCCGACCATGCTGGGTGACATCGCGCGAGGGGACGGATCTCGTCGGCATCATGCCGTGTATCGAGATCAGCCGGGGTCCTTTTATATCGCTGTGGTCGCTGCCGTTCGGCACATACGGGAATCCGCTCGCACGGGACCCCGCCATCTATGATGCGATCCTTACCGCTTTCTTCGATAGAGTACGCAGCCGCTCGTGCCTGGAAGGTTGCGCCTACCTCTTTGATGCAACGGGGGACCGGAAGCTCCCCGCTGACGTGGATGTCACCAACCGGGAATGCCGCATTGTTCGTCTCGAAGGAACCTTCGAAGATTACTGGAGCACGAAGATAAGCAAGAAAAGGAGGCAGGGGTGCAACAGGGCGGAGAAGGCCGGCATCGAGGTCAGGGTGCTGCTTGATGATAAAGAGGTCGAGGAATTCTACCGCATCTACAGGCTCGGCTCGAAAGGGTGGGGAGGAGTGCATCCTTATCCCTTCAGGCTGTTCATGGAGCTCTTCAGACGGCGCGATGAAGGCGTACTGATACTCGGGGGTTTCAAGGAGGGCAAACTACTCGGAGGTCATATCAACCTCTACTTCGGGGGGATGGCGCATGGCTGGCAGGCCGGGGTATCGGCGGCGTCACATCAGTACGATCTGGGCTCATTGCTCGTCATCCATGCGGTGAAGGAGGCATTCAGAAGGGGGATGCAAGTCTACAATCTCGGCAGCAGCGGGCCGCATAGCGGTCTGTTGTTCTTCAAAGAGTCGCTCGGCGGGGAGGAGTACAACTACCTGGCGGCCAGCGTGCGGAAACGCTGGTGGGGGTGGCTGAGGAGACGGTAATGGAGCGGAGATCGAAGATCGCCGAAAATACACTCTCACTCACCGCAAGCGGGGCCGGGAGCGCCGTTCTCGCCATCATACAGCTCTCCATACTGAGCAGATCGCTCGAGGGCGATCTCTTCGGTCTCTTCGTCGCACTCAGGGGATTTTCCCTTCTGCTCGGCACAGTGGTATTGATCGGCCTCCCGCAGGTACTGGTACGTTTCCTGCCGTCGTATCAGAGCAGGGGAATGCGGGATCGTGCACTGATTCTCTTCACGGTATCAACGGGGCTCGTTCTATTGCTCGGTTACCTGATTCACATCGGCTCACCGGTCTGGGCTGAGTGGATGCCTGAGGATGTCGGGGGGCTGGTCGCATTCCCGAGAGTGACCCTCTGGGTCACACTCGCCTCCGTCATGCTGGCGATGAAGATGCTTCTGTACGGGGGATTCAACGGCCTTCGCGAGATGCGGATGCAGATGGTGCTCGAGCTCCTCTACCATGTACTGCTTACCGTCTTTATATTCGCCGCACGCCACAGGCTCGGGGTAACATTGCTCTTCCAGATCATCTGTGTACTGAACACCTTTGTATTTCTCATGGGACTGCCGGTATTTGTCCGTCTCGCCAGGCGCCTGATCCCGGCAGGCGGGGCCGGCGGGGACAGCGGCCTCATTCTCCCGCCGCTCGTTCCGTACTGGCTCGGTTCTATTCTTCTGAGTTTCGTGTCTCTCGCCTTCACCGATGTTGACAGGTACGTCATGAGTGCGGTTCTGCCGCTCTCGGCCATCTCGATCTTCCATGTCGCTTCGAGAATCAACAATCTCCTACGTCGTTTTCTCGGGATACCAGTGATCGCCGCACAACCGGAGATCACGAGGATCTACGAAGAAGGGCGGTGGGAGGAGCTCGCAGGGAAGATCGGTCTCTTCACGAAGGGAACGATAATCGCCTCCCTGTTCGTATCGGCTCTCATGACCATTACCGGCAGAGATATAATAACCGTGCTTTCGGGGGACCGCTACATTTCAGGGTACCGGGTGCTCCTGGTGCTGCTGGTAACGGTTCCGATTGCGGCGGTCATCGCGCCGCTCCTGGCAACGATGCGGTCGTTACACTTCATGAAATGGGCGGTGCTGTGCGATTTCATTTGGATGGCCGTCTATTTCGGCACCTTCTTCTTCCTCGTCTCGTGGTGGGGTGTGATCGGTATGGCGGTGGCCCAGGTGACAGCATCCTGCTGTCAATTGCTGGCCGCCGTGCTACTCGCCAGACGGGAAGGTTTCTTCGGGGGGGTGGGCACGAACCTCGGGAGGGTACTCCTCTCTCTCGTCTTCCTGGTACCGACGGGTGTCGTTTTAACGAGGCAGTTCGGACTACCGGCATCGGCTGCGTGTCTTCTGCTATCTCCCATAATCTGCAAGTATCTCCTCAAGTGGCTCTCGGTCTTCGGGGAGGAAGAGAAGGAGCGGATCGTGGAGCTCGTTCCGGTCTCGTTCGGAAAACGCACTACCTCATGGCTTCTCTCATTGGGGGCATGATTGAGAGAGAAGAAGATTCTTATGATGATCAATTTCTTTCCGCCCGCCGGGGGCGGGGGCGTGTACCGTCCGCTCGGATTCGTGAAATACCTGGTCCGGCTCGGGTGGAAGGTGACCGTCATCACCCCCAGGCCGGGCGAGTACTGGATCAGCGATCCAGATCTCGCCGGCACCGTGCCCGGGGAGGTGACAATCGTGAGGACGCCGTCGCTGTCCGGGTTTCGCATGTTATCACTCGTACGGGGGCGGCGGGCCGGTAGGGGGTCGGCACGCTCATCGAGCCGGTTCGAATGGCTCCGGCGTTTGAGCGAGTTCTGCATGCTTCCCGACACCTATGTGGGGTGGGTCCCCTTTGCCCGGCGTGCGGCCATGAGGCTCTGTTCGGAACAACGTTTCGATGTCCTGTACTCGACCAGCCCTCCCGACAGCACACATCTGGCTGCTTGGAGCGTTGCACGGCGCCGCTCGCTGCCGTGGCTGGCCGATTGCCGCGATCCGTGGATTTCGCTCTACCTCCGAGATCCCCCGACCGCACTGCACCGGCGCCTGCATGAGCGGATGGAAAGCCGCCTTTCCGATGCGGACCGGATCCTGGTGACAACGGCGTGGCAAGAGGAGATGATGCGCCGGCGCTTCCCCTCCTGCCGCCTGGAGCGGATCGAAAACGGGTACGACGAGGACGATTTCGAAGGGACCGATGAGCTCCGCCCCCCCCAGAAGCCCTTTACGATCATGCACTGTGGTATGTTGACACTCGGGCGATCGTCCCGGCCCGTCCTTGAGGGGCTCCGCGAGGTCTTCCGGAGGCAGCCCGGGGTGCGTGATTCGATACGGGTGCTCTTCCTCGGGGCGCGTGAGTCCGAGAACGAGGCATGGGTGCGACGGCTCGGTCTCGATGATGTGGCCGTCTTCATGGACAATGTAGCGCACCATGAATGTGTAAAGCTCGAGAGGAAGAGCCATGTGCTGCTTCTCGTGAAGCATGACGACGAACGGTACCGTGGTCTCGTGCCTGGCAAGGTATACGAATACATCGGTGCCCGCCGGCCCATCCTCGCCGTTGTGCCGGAGGGTGAGGCGGCCGATATTGTCACGAGGCATAACCGCGGAGAGGTAGCGTGGATCGGTGATCCCGGCAGGGTAGCAGATGCGATCCTGAAGATGTTCCGGTTGTACCGGGAGGGCGCCTTCGAGAGTGCATACTTCCTGGATCCCCTTCCCCACTACTCGAGACGTACCGAGACGGAGCGCCTGGCTGAGATACTCGATGAATTACTGGAGGAAGGATGAGTTCGAGAGACCTGTTTACAGTCTTGGCGTGCACGGCACTTTTCGCCCTGCTGCTCTATCCACTCGCCGGGAGTCTTGTTGACGATACCTACATACACCTGCAGTACGCCCGAAATCTCGCCGAGGACGGAGATCTCTCCTTTAACCGCGGCCATCCGACATACGGCGCAACAAGCCCGCTCTGGGTGGCGCTTCTGTCTATAATATATAGGATGGGCGGTGAGATATTCCTCTGGTGTCAGATCCTCTCCTGGCTCTTCGGCATACTGGCGGTCCGGCTCGCCTACCGAATGGCGCTGGAGTTGAGCGGTACGCGGCTCGTAGCCGCCGCGGCCGGATTGATGCTCGCCTCGGAGGCATGGTTCGTCCGGTGGAGCGCCGTCGGTATGGAGACATCATTCGCCGTCTTCATGATCCTCGCAACCATCTACGTAGCACTATCCGCACACCGATCCGCCATCCGCTCGCTCCTCTTCGGAGCGATGCTTTTCCTCGCCATCCTCTCGAGACCCGAGGCACTGCTTCTCGTCCCATTGGCCGTCTTCGTGAGCATCCGCTTTGGGCCTCCTACGCCGGGCCGTCGTATGGAATGGCTTATGATCGTTCTCCCTCTTTTCGCCGTATGGTTATTGGTAATAAAGAGTCATACGGGTGCCTTCATGCCGCTTACGGCCGGGGCGAAACAGGGGAGACTCGTCTTCACGGCGGCCGTCGTGCGGCGCGCCCTCGTGCCGATCAAGATCATGGGGATCACAGACGTCCTGCCGTGGTGTGCCCTGCTTGTCGGTGCATGTGCCGGGCTCATCAAACACCGATCGATTTTCTACTTCTTCGAATCCGGACACGAAACGAACGGGGCCCGCAGGGCTGGAATCCTCCTTGCGATTCTCTGGGTCATCGCCCTTCCCGTAGTCTATGTGCTATTCGATTTCCAGGTGCTCTCGCGGTACCTGCTTCCCGTGATTCCACCCGTAATCGTTCTCGGAACTACCGCACTGTGGGGCCTGGTCCGTCACACCGGGAAACCGGTACGCAGGGCGGTGATCGTAGCCTTCCTCGTTGTTGCCGTGGCCCAGAACGTGATCGTCTACACCGGGATCGTAGTTCCCTCGACCCGTGCCTTCTCGCGCGGCATGAAGGAGGTACTGGTGGGGATGGGGGAGTGGCTCTTCGAGAACGCTGACGATACGGCCGTCGTGGCGACGCCGGATATCGGCGCCATCGGTTACGTCTCACAGAGAGAGATCCTCGACCTCGGCGGTCTGGTTACCCCCGAGATAAACAGGATGCGCCAGGATACGCCCGTGGAAACAATCATCGTGGAGGGATTGTATCTCAGGTTTCAACCCGACTACCTCGTCGACCGTCACGAGACAGCGGCTCGGTTCGGCGGAATGATCATCCGGGGCGTGCGGTTCGAGCCGGTCATGCAGGGAACCGTGCCGAATCTGGGAATACGGAAACCCTACCCCGTTGTATACACCCTGTACCGGCTCATACCCGGGGCCGAAGGGGCGGAGGGATCCAGGTGAAGGGAAAGGCTCTCGTCATACCCGAAGATATCCCGAGCGAGCAAACGCCCGATCTCTTGCGTCACTGGTACCTCGGCTCGCTGGCCCGCCGCTATCTCAGCGTGCGGCGTTTCGAGACCGTCACATCTCTGGTGGGAACCGGTGATGGGAAGCGGGCCCTCGATGTGGGTTGCGGCTGGGGATACAACCTGCATCTCCTGCACGAGGCTGGATTCGATCCGTACGGAATCGATATCGTTCAAAACGATTTCTTTGCGGCTCGTCGGATCGGTGAGGCGAACGGCTATCCGGTTACGCTCGTCGGCGCCGATATCAGCAGGCTCCCGTTCGCAGATGGCACATTCGCCGCTGTAACCGCCGTCGAGACCTTCGAGCACATCTTCGAGCCCGACCGGCCACGGGCGGCACGGGAGATCGCCCGTGTCCTGGCGCCCGGTGGCACCTTCGTACTTTCGACACCCAATTACGGATCGCTCGTGGAGCGGGGGAAGCGTATGATCGTACGTCTTCCCGTTCTGAAGAGCCTCTTTCCGACGATGTGCTACCCGGTGGGTGATGTGTTGCGCAACGATTATCATCCGTATAGCTACCACAAGCCGCTGCACCCGCAAGAGCTTACGGCGCTGCTGACTGCAGCGGGGCTTAGGGTCTTCTCAATGGATGCGATTCTCTTTATCACGAAGAACGTGTCCGATCGCTTTTTTCAGGTGACCAGGGCCCTGGAGAGTGTGATGGAGTCACTCCCTCCGATCCGGGCTCTCGCAAGCACGCTCATCGTGTCTGCCGGGAAGGATCGGTAGACGGTCCGACGGTATCAACTGCACCCTGATATTCCTCGAGGACATACACTGCATGCGGGATAAGAGAATGCGGTCCTCCCGAGCCCTCTCATCGCATGTAGCTTCCGGCGTTGATGTCGATCGTGCAGCCGGTAGCGTGGTCCATCATCCCGCCCGAAATAAACGCCACGAGGGGGGCGATGTCTGTGGGACTCGTGAGCTCCCGAAGGGCCAGCTCCCCCTCGATTATCCGTTTCTCGTTCCGGGCCAGGTAGTCGGCTGTCATGGGGGTTCGAACGAAACCCGGAGCTATGACGAAGGAGGTGATGTTGTGGTGGCCGAAGGAGCGGGCGATCGACCGGCTCAACGATACAAGACCGCCCTTCGAGGCGGCGTAGGCGAGGTATTCCTCCGTTTCCCCCCTGAATGCGGCCCGAGAGGCGATGTGTATGATACGGCCGCCGGATCGTTCCCTGAAGTGGTTGATGGCCGATCGGCAGAGCATCCCGGCAGCGGTGAGGTTGACGGCCAGAGTCCGGTTCCAGTCGTCGAGCCAGAGGTCGCTCTCGCGCTCGACCGGCGAGTCGACGAATATGCCGGCATTGTTCACCAGAACATCAACAACCCCGTATCGTTCGATGACACGGTCGAACAGCGCGGTCGCGTTTCGGGGCTCGGAGAAGTCGGCCTGAAAGGCCTCCGATTCACGTCCGAACGAGGCAACCAGTTCCTCCGCATGCTCCCTTCTGCTCCTGAAATGGAGCGCAACCGTGGCTCCGGCTTCGGCGAGACAGCGGCAGATTGCCTCGCCGATACCGCTGCTCCCACCGGTGACGAGTACGACTCTATCGTTGAGACGGATCTCCATGATGCGGCATCCTCCTGGTTATGGCCGAACTTTACGATTTCTTGTTTGAGTCACGTTCGATCTATCCGGGCTCTCAGCGTTTCCCCTTCCCTTCACGCTTGTCAAAGACATCCTTCGCCGTATACAGGGCGTTGATGGCCAGCGGAAAACCGGCATATACGATCATCTGAAGCATTACCTCGACGACCTGCTCCCTGGTGCAACCGACATTCAGCGCCGCATGGATATGAACCCGCAACTGCGGCTCTGCGTTTCCCATGGCGGTGAGTGCGGCGATTGCAAGGAGCTCTCTCGTTGGAAGATCGAGACCCTCCCTCGAATAGATATCGCCGAACGGGAACTCGACGAGGTAGCGGCCCAGCTCCGGTGCGATCTCCTTTAGGTCCTCAATGGCTCTAAGTCCCGCTTTACCATCGACCTGTATCATTTTCTCCAAGCCTCTCTCGTACCGATCCTGCACCATAGTGTACGCTCCTTCCCGCAGGTTGCATCGTGGCGCCGAGGGTCCGTTAATTACCATCTCACCATAGATTTGTGCACACATCCAAGAATAAACGACACCTGTTCTTCCGTGCGAGCCGTGTGGGGGGGGAGGTGTGGGAAATACGCATATCGGCTCGGCATCCCCGGCATTCTTTCATATACCCCTTGTATTTGTTTATAAAACAGGTTGTTACATGATGCAATTTAATTTGGAATAGGGTAAAAATTTTCTTGACAGGTGGGGGGAAGTGGAATAAAGTGGGGACCAATGGTAGAGAAGGGTAAGAAGGATACCATACTCTGAATAATATGCTTCACTCTATCAGGTTCATGGATCAAAAACGTAATCGGCAAACCACACTGGAATGTACGGTGTATGAAAAACTACCTCGGATATTTCGAATGTAAGTTAGATGCCAAGGGTCGTTTGATGATACCGGCTCGGTTCAGGCACCTCGTTTCAAGTGATACCGGCGGAGTGTACGTGATCAGCATGGGCAAGGAGAGGTGCCTGAACCTTTTCTCGATTAAGGAGTGGGATGAAGTAATACTCAGCAAGCTGCACGAGCTTCCTCCAGGTCCTGAGAAACGCAAGTATATCCGGTTCTTCAGCACCAAGTCCCTTACTCTCAATATCGACAAGGCGGGGCGGATCGCGATCCCCGCTCACTTTCTGGAGGCGATCGGCAATCCCAAGACGGTGGTGGTTGTGGGGATTCTCAACTATATGGAGATCTGGGCTCCGGAGGATTATAACAAGGCACAGCAGGAAGTGGATGAGGCATTCATCGAGGGCGACTGGGAGTACTAGGGACGGCGATGCGGATATACAGGACCGAGAAGGATGGTATTGTCATATGGAAACTCTCGGGTGTCGTAGGTCTGGATGACGCCCGTACCCTCTCCCGCACGCTCCATAAAGATACGAACGGCACCGGTGGATGCTGGATCCTGGATTTCGAACAGGTCGAGCACGTCAACTATCGGGCGTTCAAGGTTCTCGAGGATTGGTTTCCATCCAATGCTCACGTCCTCATCAGCGGTCTCAGTGACTATATTCTCGATATATTTGCGATATTCAGGATGACAAACACCCTGCGGGTGTTCCCGGATTGGAGAACGGCATTTCGGTACCTGATGGCCGAGCGGGGCAAAATCCTCGGATCCTCGCCCGTCAGTGCAATCGGACAGCAGTAGCATGAAAGATGGGATCCACGCAACATACCCCCGTTATGGTCGAGTCCGTGACGAAGTTCCTCGCGCCGAAGCCGGGTGGTCGCTATCTGGATGTGACGATGGGTGGCGGGGGGCATGCGGAGCATCTCCTGAAGGCGGTAGGAGGGGATATCACGGTAGTCGGCATCGACCGGGATCCGGCCGCACTCGAGGTGGCCAGACACCGCCTCGCCGCCTTCGGGTCACGGGTCTCATTGGCGGTCGGCAACTTTCGTCACGTGAAGAGGATTGTTCCGGATGGCGACTTCGACGGGATTTTCGCCGATCTCGGGCTCTCCTCGCTCCAGCTAGCAGATACCGGCCGCGGATTCAGCTATCTGCGGGACGGACCGCTGGATATGTCAATGGGGCCGAACGGACGTTCCGTCGCAACACTGCTTCAACGGGGGGACGAGGGGGAGATCAGTGGAATTCTCAAGCAGTTCGGCCAGGTCAGGCGACACCGGACCCTCACGCGGGCGATCCTCACGGCCCGCACGGCGGGACAGCTCGGCGGGACCATGGAGCTCAGGGCGGCGGTGGAGCGCGTCCTTCCAGTCCACGGCCGCATGCAGATTCTCTCGAAGGTGTTTCAAGCATTCAGGATATGGGCCAACGAGGAGTTGGAGTGTCTCAGGGACTTTCTACCGCAAGCCGTGCTCCTTCTCTCTACCGGCGGGAGGCTGGTCGTCATCAGCTACCACTCGCTGGAGGATGGGATCGTGAAAGGATACTTTCGGCGGGAGGAGAGGGATTGTATCTGTCCCCCGGATTTCCCGCAGTGCCGTTGCGGTCATGCGGCTACGCTGGCGGTCATGACACGCAGACCGGTCCGGCCCTCCCCGGAGGAGGTCGCGGTGAATCCGCGGTCGAGAAGTGCGCGGCTCAGGGCCGCGGAGAAGCGCCAATAGGTGTAATGCACGTGAACCGGTATCCGGGTGTACCGATGGTCGGTAGGAGAAGATCCGACACAGAGGCGTAGACGCTCGGATCTCTTGAGAACCCAGGAAGAAGAGGATCGGAGATGAGCACGAATATGAATCTTCAATCGGGTATTTCGCTGATCGTAAAGAGGGCGCTCGAAGGAAGGATCAGCCCTCTGAATTTTATGCTCGTTCTGGGCTTCTTCTCGAGTCTCGTTCTGCTCTACATATCGCTCCATGTATACCTCTTCACGATATCGAAGGATATCACCACGAATCGCGAGCGGCGGGCGGAGATGATGGACCAGAATACACGGCTTACCGCCATCTATAACGATCTCATCGCCCCGGAACGCATCATTCCCCTCGTCGAGCGGATGGGGCTGAGGGCGGGCTCCGGCGAGGAAGTGAAAAGGTTTGCATTGTATGAGTACGGAACACCTCAGCGGACCGAGGCCGCCGGCATCGCACGTGTCAGTTCTCGAAAGAGTGATGAAGAGATCTTTCTAATCGAACCGGAGAGCAGATGAGCGGTCAGTTTCCACAATGGCGCCTGCGCCTTCTATCCGTCTTCGCCGCGCTCATAGTCTGCATCCTTCTCTACCGGATCGTTCAGATTCAAATCACCAGGCACGACGAGTACCTACAGAGGGCCAAGGATCAATGGCACGAGAAGATCACCTGGCCTGCACGGCGGGGAAGTATATTCGATCGCAACGGTGTGCCGCTTGCCGTGACACACCGGATTTATACACTTGGTGTGACACCCAGTCACTTCCTCGAGAATGTAGAGGCGGTCAATTACGTGGCCGATCTGCTGGGACATTCACCGAGGAGGCTACGTACCACCTTGCCTAAGGATAGAGTCTATGTACCGTTGAGCAGGGACCTCCATCTTACCGAAGATCAGGTGCATCAGCTCTCTTCATTGCACGGCGTGCGTCTCGACTCGAACCATGACCGCCTCTACCCTTTCGGCTCCGTACCGCAGCGACTCATCGGCAGCATCAACCATTCCGGTTCGGGAGTGGCGGGGGTGGAGCTCGCCTTTCAATCGCATCTCGCCGGTGCAAACGGATGGCTGCTCGCCAACAAGGATGCCAGAGATTCGACATTCCATCTCGCCAACGCCCCGGGACGAAGGCCTCGCAACGGAGGGGATGTCTATCTCACGATCGATTCCGGAGTGCAGTCTATCGTTGATTTCGAAATCCAGCAGGCCGTCGAGCGATACGGTGCGCGACGCGGCGTGGCGGTGATCCTGGACCCCTTCACCGGCGACATCCTGGCCCTCTCTGAGCGATATGCGGACGCAGGTGCGAGTGTATCGAACCTGCCGGACGCCACTGCGCTCTACTCCGTGAGTTGCATCTACGAGCCGGGTTCGACCTTCAAGCTCGTCACCCATTCCTATCTTCTCGAGCATGGAATCGCGACACCCTACAGTGTCTACTACGGGGAAAAGGGCAAGGCGGCATTCGACTTCGGCACCTTCAGGGATGATCACCCCCACGAGTGGCTGAACTTCAAGGAATCCTTTGTCCACTCGAGCAATATCTGCACAATCAAGGCCGTGTGCGGCAGTGATACCTACGATTTCTACCGGTATATCATGCACTTCGGTTTCGGGGGAAGGACGGGCATAAGCCTGCCGGCCGAATCTGGAGGTACGCTGCGGCCCCCGAAGGAGTGGTCGGCGCGGTCCCTGCCGAGTATATCGATCGGGCACGAGATCGGTGTTACCGTTCTCCAGATGGCGATGGCGTATTGTGCGCTCGCCAACGGCGGAGAGCTGCTCTCTCCCCGGATCGCAATCGGATTCCATGACGGGAAGGGATGCACGCGTACGGAGCTGCCGGTTGTGCGGGTCCGCCGGGTATTCTCCGAGAAGACCGCAGCGATGCTGAAGGAGTTCTGCAGGGAGGTTGTGGTCAAGGGGACGGGAGAGAAGGCTGCGGTCGACGGCATACCGGTCGCCGGCAAGACGGGCACCTCCCAGAAGGCCGGCTCGAACGGTTACGAGCCGGGCAAGTATATCGCAAGCTTCATCGGATTTGCTCCGGTCGCCAAACCACGGGTCGTCTGTCTCGTCCTCCTCGATGAACCGACATACCCTTACTATTGGGGTGGTGAATCGGCGGCGGTCGTATTCAGTCATATCATAGAAGGGATCAACCTCTCCACGGACCTCATTATCGGAGAGCCGACCTGGGAGGTCGCCGTCCCGGAGGAACGGGTAGAACGGGTAGAGCGGGTTACCGTACCCTCACTCTTGAGACTCCCGTACGAGGATGCCGAAGCCCTTGCCTCACGCAACGGCTTCACGGTCGAGAGCAATTCCACTCGTGGCTTCGTATATTCGCAGACACCGGGTCCGGGGACCCTGTCGGAACGAGGGCGGACGATCCGGCTGCTCTTCGGTCCGTCTCGGGCCGGCGCACAGGCGAAGGTACGCGTTCCCGATCTTGTGGGGCTCTCCATCCGTGAGGCTCGGCGGATGCTCCTCTCCTGCGGGCTAAAGAGCCGGGTGAAGGGTTACGGCATCGTGGCCCGCCAGCGTCCCAGGGCCGGGCTCTACGTACAATCCGCATCCGCGGTGATGCTCGTATGTAATTCGCCGTGTCCGGTCGTGCAACGAACGAAACTCGCTCATCGCAGGTGAGGTCGGTATTGAAGCTTTCGGATCTCATAGGCGGCATTGAAGGTATCGGGAGCTTGAACGGTCCCGATGTCGAGATTTCCGGCATCTCCACGGATACGAGGACGATTGCACAGGGTGACCTCTTCGTGGCTGTGCGCGGTGAGACGTACGACGGCCATGAATTCCTCTCGCAGGCGGTTGCGGGCGGGGCGTCCGCCCTCGTAGCAGAGCGGCGGATCGAGACCACCGTACCGGTGGTTGTTGTGAAGGATTCGACGGCTGCGGCGGCACTGTGCGCAAAACGGTTCTTCTCGGATCCTTCCTCCGACATCACCCTCGTCGGCATAACCGGGACGAACGGGAAGACATCGACCTCATTTCTCCTGCGGTCGATACTGCAAAGGGCTGTTGGGAAGACGGGGATCATCGGAACCGTAGGCTTCGGCTCATCCATCGAGCTGGCAGAGGCAACGCACACGACACCCGATTCGGTGAACCTGTACCGGATCATATCCGAGTTCCGGGGGGCTGGGTGCCGGGCGGTGGTGATGGAGGTAAGTTCACATGCATTGACCCAGAAGAGGATAACCGGTCTCGAATTCGACGTCGGTCTGTTCACAAATATAACGAGGGATCATCTCGACTATCACGGGACATTCGAGCGCTACGTGGCCGCGAAGGAGATGCTGGCTCATAACCTTATCGATCCGAACCGGTGCAGGGAGAACGGAACACTCGTCTACAACCTCGACAACCCGAGCGTTGTCTCGATCGCCGGTCGCTTCTCGGGGATGAGCATATCCTACGGTTTTTCCCGGGAAGCCGATGTACGTGCAGAGCGGTTGGGCGCTGATCTGAGTGGGACTAGCTTCGAGCTTTTCATAGGAAGCATGCACTTCCCGGTCAGCTTGGAACTACTAGGCTCGTTCAGCGCCCATAACGCCCTTGCCGCCGCTACTGCGGCACATGCCCTCGGTGCGGGTCCGGAGGATATCGTTGCCGGTCTCGAGGCGGTCAGCGAGGTGCCGGGAAGGTTCCAGGTCATCTCCACGGATGTGGGACCGAAGGTCATCGTCGATTACGCCCATACGCCGGACGCCCTCGAGGGCCTGCTCACCTTCTGCAGGGAGCTCGGGCCGAAGCGGATCCTGACGGTGTTCGGGTGTGGAGGCGACCGGGACCGGGGGAAGCGTCCGATGATGGGACGTATCGCCTCCGAGCTCAGTGACGCCGTTTACATCACCGACGACAATCCGAGGACGGAGGATCCCGAGACTATCGTGCGTGAGGTGCTCACCGGCGTCCACGGGGTGACCCCGGTTGTCATCAGGGACCGCCGTGAGGCTATCCACCGGGTAGTGCGGGATGCGGGCGTGGGCGATCTTGTGGTGATAGCCGGTAAGGGTCACGAGAAAGAACAGATACTCGCCGATCGCCGTATTCCCTTCAGTGACGCGGACGAGGCGATGGACGCATTGAGACGAGCGGAGGTTGGTAATCAGGGTTGAACTGCGATGGATTGCCGAAGCTCTGAAAAACGTCGGGGAAGATGTCGACGATCCGGGCGAGGGTTGTGTCGAAGGAGTGTCGATAGATACGAGGTCCGGATGTGCCGGGGCCCTCTTCGTCGCTCTAAAGGGTGAATGTTCGGACGGTCATAGTTATCTCACCGAAGCGGTCGAGAGGGGTGCAGCTGCGTTACTCGTTTCACGGAAGAGGCGATCGGAGGCCGAATCGGCGGCTGGCGGGCTCCCCGTGTTCAGCGTTGGCGAAACGCTCCTGGGACTCCAGGCCCTGGCGGCCTCTTACCGGGAACGTGTCGGCCCCCGGGTCGTTGCCGTGACGGGAAGCACGGGAAAGACGGGTACCAAGGATATGATCGCCGGGATACTCGCAAGGAGGTTCAAGGTTCACGCCACGCCGGGCAACCTGAACAACCACATCGGCCTGCCGCTCACCCTTCTCGGGATGGAGGGGGAGGAGGATGTCTTGGTGGCCGAGATGGGCGCAAACCACAAGAACGAGATAAGCCGTCTCGCCTCGATCGCCAAGCCGGAGATCGGCGTTGTAACGAACATCGGGCCGTGCCATCTCGAGTTTTTCGGCAGCCTCGCCGGGGTCGCCGAAGCGAAGGCGGAGCTCGTTGAGGCGCTCACACCCGCCGGTACGGCCGTTCTGCCGGCGGATGACGAATTTTTCTGTTTCCTGAGGGAGCGCACCAGTGCGCGTGTCGTCTCCTTCGGGCTCTCGGAGGCGTCGGACTGGAGGATCGGGGATATCGAGGTCGGCAACGGCGGTGGGTACCGTTTTACAATCGGCAGTCATCCCATGCGGATCGCCCGCTACGGCAGGCATAATATACTCAATGCAGCGGCTGCGGCGACCGTCGGGTTCCTTCTCGAGGTACCTCCCGAGACGGTCGCTGAGGCGCTTGCCGGTGTCGGGGCCGCCGACGGGAGAGGCATCCTCTATGACGTCGGCGGGATTCTGGTTGCTGACGAATCCTACAACGCCAATCCCGACTCGATCAGGGCGGCCGTCGATGGCTTCGTGGAGATTCCGGTTTCAGGAAAACGGTGGCTCGTGATCGGCGACATGCTCGAGCTCGGAGATCACAGTATCAAGCTGCACGCCGAGGTGGGTGTCCACTGCGGCAGGGCGGGGGTCGACGGCATCTTCACGCTCGGTGCCGAGACGGTGGAGCTCAGCCGCGCCGCTGCGGCGCAGCGCAGGGCACCGGGGGCGATCAGCCACTTCCTGGGTGTCGAAACACTTGCCGAGTACCTGAACGGCCTTCTATCGGAGGGTGATGCGGTCCTGGTGAAGGGGTCACGCGGCATGCATATGGAGCGCGTGATCGAGGAGCTGGAACGGCTCCGCAGCACCGCAAGGAGGAGAGTGGACTGATGCTGTATCATCTGCTCTATCCGTTACGAGACTTTTTCTTTGCATTTAACGTTTTTCGGTACATCACATTCCGTGCCGCCTACGCCACGGTTACGGCACTCTTGATTTCGTTTGTTTTCGGTCCCCGGCTCATCAGATGGCTCACAAACTACCAGATCGGGCAACGCATCAGGAGTGAGGTACCACCGATGCACAACGACAAGGCCGGCACACCGACGATGGGTGGTATCCTCATGATTGCCGCGATCGTGCTCCCGACACTCCTCTGGGCGAACCTCAGGAATCCGTACATACAACTCGTCCTTGTCGTTACGGTATGGACGGGATTGATCGGATTCTGGGACGACTACCTCAGCGTTATCAAGAAGCGGGACAAGGGATTGGTCGGCAGGTATAAGCTTCTCTGGCAATTGATGTTCGGCGCCGCTCTGGGAGTCTTTCTCTATATCAACCCGCTCGTGGATGCGGGAGTGACGCGTACCTCGGTACCGTTTCTCAAGGATCTCTACATCGATTGGGGCGTCTTCTACATACCCCTTGTCATGCTCGTCATCACCGGGACGTCGAATGCGGTGAATCTCACCGACGGTCTCGACGGACTCGCCGCCGGGGTTGCTGCCTTCTGCTTCTTCGCATTTGCCATGCTTGCCTATCTGAGCGGACATAAGGTCTTCGCCGAGTACCTGAACATCCTCTATCTCGAGGGCTGCGGTGAGCTCACGATCTACTGCATGTCGGTGGTCGGCGCTGCACTCGGTTTCCTCTGGTTCAATGCACACCCGGCGTCGATCTTCATGGGTGATACGGGCTCACTCGCCCTCGGCGGGGCGCTCGGAACGATTGCGGTTCTTCTCAAGCGGGAGCTGCTGCTCGTCGTTATCGGCGGAATATTCGTCGCCGAGGCCTTCTCGGTGATTCTTCAGGTGGCTTTCTTCCGCCTCAGGGGCAGGCGGATCTTCAAGATGGCACCGCTCCACCACCACTTCGAGCTCAAGGGATGGCCCGAAAGCAAGGTCGTTGTACGGTTTTGGATCATTGCGGTGCTTCTGGCACTGCTGAGTATCAGCACGCTGAAGCTGCAGTAGGTTGGTGAACCGTTGCAGGAGACCAAGGGAGACAGGTTCGAGATGAACGAGGGATGGGAGGAGATGTATACCGGCAGGAGGATTCTGGTGCTGGGCCTTGCACGCAGCGGCATAGCCGCTCTGCGGCTTCTGCGTGCCTGTGGCTCCGCGCCGATCGGGGCCGATGAGAACGCGGCCATAACGCTGCCGGCCGACCTGGACGGTGTTCCCGTGCATCTGGGCAGGTTCGATCCCGGCCTCCTCGACGGGTGTGACGAGGTGGTACTGAGTCCGGGTGTAGCCCTCCGGCACCCCTTCCTCGTAGAGGCCCAGGAACGGGGGATATCCGTCATCAGCGAGCTCGAGCTCGGTTACCGCTTCACACGCGCGGGGATTATCGCGGTAACCGGGACGAACGGCAAATCAACAACCGTTTCGATGGCAGGTGCGATCCTCGAGGCGGCGGGCTACCGGGCGATCGTGGCGGGCAACGTTGGTCTACCCCTGACCTCGGTGGCGGGGGAGCTGGACGAGGAGGGGTACTTCGTCCTTGAGGTGAGCAGTTTCCAGCTCGAGGCGATCTCGTCGTTTCACCCCCGGGTGGCGGTGTTGCTCAATATGACCCCCGATCATCTGGACCGCTACGAGAGCGTACGTGATTACTATGATGCAAAGGTGCGGATTGTTCGAAACTGCACCGCCGACGATCTCTTCGTCTACAACGCCGCCGACCCGCGGTGTGCCGCCGTGGCGGAGACGTTTCCCGGCAGATCGGTACCGTTTTCATCACGGGCTCCGGTCGAGGAGGGCGCCTACCTGGACGGTGACCAATTGGTGCGGCGCAGCGGCGGAAGTGTCGAGGTGGTCGTCGCACGGGACGAGCTCGGGGTGGTCGGACTGCACAATATCGAGAACGCCCTCGCCGCCGTGGCCGCGGTGCGCTGTGTGGATGTACCGGCCGAGTCTTGCCGTGCAGCGCTCTCCGGTTTCCGAGGCCTGCCGCACCGGATGGAGCCGGTTGAGACGATCGACGGCATTACCTACTACAACGATTCGAAGGCGACCAACGTCGAAGCGACCGTCATGAGCCTGAAGGGACTCAAAAGACCCGTCGTGTTGATAGCGGGTGGCTATGACAAGGGTGGCGATTTCACGAAGCTCCTCTCGGTCATCGACCGTATCAAGGCCGTCGTTACGATCGGTGAGGCGGGTTCGCTTATCGAGGAAGCGGTCGCCTCCCGCGTGCCGGTGGCCCGGGCCGCCTCGATGCAGGAGGCCGTCGAGATCGCCGGAAGGACCGCTGAACACGGACAGCTCGTCATACTTTCTCCGGCCTGTGCGAGCTTCGATATGTTCGAAAACTACGAGCACCGCGGTGACGTGTTCAAGACCTGTGTGAAAGGACTCGTGAAGAGTAGCAGATGATAGATGGCAAAAAATACGATCTCCAGCTCTTCTGTGTAACACTTCTACTCGTCGCGCTGGGACTTATCATGGTCACCTCCGCAACGCAGGTCATCGCCCAGGAACGTTTGAAAGCACCTTTCTATTATCTCCAGGGACAGGCGATCCGTGTTGCACTAGGCCTGTGCTTTCTCATTATCTTCATGAAGATACCGTTCGGTCTCTTCCAGCGCTTCTCCACTGTGATTCTGTTCGTTTCGCTGCTCCTGTTGGCGGCGACATTCGTCTGGGGCCGTGAGATTCGTGGGGCCAGCCGCTCGCTTTCGATCTTTAACTTTATGCTCCAGCCCGTAGAGATAGCGAAGCTTGCGCTCATGATCTTCCTCGCATCGAAGATCGCGGAATGGAAGAGACGCATCAAGCACTTCAAACGGGGATTCCTACCGCTGGTGGCCGTCGTCATGTTGATGGCGGTGCTGGTCGCCCTTCAACCGAACATCAGCAACGCGTGCTTGATCGTCCTCGTATCCTTCTCGGTTCTCTTTATTGGCGGGTGCAGGCTCATCCACATGGTCCCGGTCGCCTCATGCATGCTCGCCGCCACCGCTCCGTTCGTGTACCGGTTTGCGCACGTGCATGGACGCATCGAGGCGTACCTCAATCGCGGCACCGATCTCAAGGGCTTGAACTGGCAGGTAGAACAGTCGCTCATCGCCCTCGGTTCCGGATTCCTTTTCGGATGCGGGCCGGGGCGGGGGCATCAGAAGTACAGCTTCCTGCCGGATGCACATACGGATTTTATCTACTCGATCATTGGTGAGGAACTGGGAGCCATCGGTACGATATCCGTTCTCGTGCTCTTCGCTTTTATTCTCATGAGGGCGGTTCGTGCCGCGCGTCGCTCCCCCAACGCCTTCGGATATCTCCTCGCCGTCGGCATCGGCATCTCGATCTTCTTGACCGCCGTAATCAATATGGCTATGACACTCGGTATTATCCCAACCGCCGGGCTTCCCCTTCCGTTCATCAGCTATGGAGGTTCGTCACTCGTTACCTCCCTGGCAGCGGTTGGGATCCTTTTGAATATATCTTCACAGGGATCCAAGCGGGCTTGCGTATCTGAACGGGTTGCACACTCGAGGCCCGGACGAAAGGTGTATGCACGGCGATCGCGCCGTCCATCGAGACCAACGAGGCATTGATGGAGATGAAGATGGTGTGTGCAGGTGGAGGAACCGGCGGACATATCTATCCCGCCCTCTCTGTCGCTGATGTGCTGACTTCGAGGTTTCCCGATTTAAAAACCCTCTTCGTCGGCACGAAATCGGGACTCGAGTCCAGTGTCGTCCCGGAGGCGGGTTACGAGATCGAGTTCATCGTTGCACGGGGTGTAAGGGGGCGCGGCTATCTAGGAAAGGCACTCACACTCGCCAGCGTGTGTATCGGATTCATACAGGCGCTTCTGATCCTCCTGCGCTTCAAACCCGGGCTCGTCTTCGGCTCCGGTGGATACGCCAGTGCCTCTGTCGTTATGGCCGCCTCGCTCCTGAGACGCAAGGTTGTGCTCCAGGAACAGAATTCCGTGCCGGGCCTGACGAACAGGCTCCTGGCACCACGGGCCGAGCGGGTATACCTGGGATTTGAGAAGGCCGCCGGCTACCTGCGGGATCATCCGGGTGTCAGAGTGACCGGGAATCCGCTCAGGAGCGTACTTCTCGAACCGTGCCCCGGTGAGCCGCGGAAGGCGTTCGGTCTCGGGGATGAGATGCCGGTACTTCTCGTCTTCGGTGGCAGCCAGGGTGCACGGAATCTCAATAGGGCGGCCGTCGACTACCTGCTGCGCCACGAGCGCGTGCAGGCCATTCTTCAAACGGGTACCGGGGACTATACGTGGGTCCGCACTGAAATGGAGCAATGTGCAGATCGTGTGTACGTATCCCCCTATATCTCGGAGATACATCTCGCCTATGGAGCGGCGGATGTAGCTCTTGCCAGGGCGGGTGCCCTGAGCGTGTCGGAGCTGGCGGCGGTCGGGCTCCCGGCCATTCTCGTGCCCTACCCGTATGCGGCGGACGATCATCAGGCGCACAACGCAACTCTGCTCGTCGAGGCCGGCGGCGCTCTCGTGATCGAGGACGACCGGTTGGACGGGGGAACCCTGGGTGACGTGCTCGATCCTCTCCTGGCCGATACCGGGCGGCTCGAGCGAATGAGGAACGCGCTCGAGGCAGTGGCATCGCGTGAGGCGGCGGGGCGGATCGCCGATGATATACAGCACCTATGCGGCTGGGGTGCGGATGCCACGAAGGCGGGGGGGGGATCATGATGGTTCGGAGCGAACAGAGAAAAAAAGGAATTCGGACGCTACTGGGCAAGACGAGACGGGTCCACTTTGTAGGAATCGGCGGCGTCGGCATGAGCGGTATTGCCGAGGTGCTCGTCAATCTCGGCTTCACGGTGAGTGGCTCGGATATCGAGCGGAGTACGGTTACCGAGCGTCTGGCTTCCATCGGTGCACGGATCCGGTACCGGCACAGCGCCCGGAACATAAGGGGAAGCGATGTCGTGGTCGTCTCATCCGCCATCAGCTCGGCCAATCCCGAAATCGTCGCGGCCGAAGAGCTCGGAATTCCGGTCATTCCCCGGACGGACATGCTCTCGGAGCTCATGCGCATGCGGACCGGTGTGGCTGTGGCGGGGGCCCATGGCAAGACGACGACCACCTCGCTGGCGGCGACGGTCCTCCAGGAGGCCGGTCTCGATCCAACCGTGGTGGTCGGCGGCAGAGTGAAAGGACTTCGTTCGAACGCCCGCCTGGGAGAAGGTGAATTCCTGGTGGCGGAGGCCGACGAGAGCGACGGCAACTTCGTGCGGCTCTCACCGGTCTATGCAATTATCACGAATATCGATGCGGAGCACCTCGATTTCTACGGCGGGCTGGAGCGTATATACGACGCCTTCGTGCAATTCGCTCGGACCGTCCCGTTCTACGGCGCCGTGATCTGCTGTGCGGACAATCCGCATGTCCAGGCGATACTACCGAGAATCGGCCGGCGCATACTCACATATGGATTCCACCCCGATGTGTTCGTGCAGGGTGAGATCGCCGAAACCGGTCCGACCGGCACGGCCTTCACCCTCATGGTGGGAGGAAAGCGGCGGGGAAGACTCTTTCTGCGGATGCCTGGCCGTTACAACGTGCAGAACGCACTCGGTGTCTGTGCGCTTGCCGAGGAGTTGGGTATCAAGTTTTCCGATATGAGGGCGGCCTTTTCGGGATTCGAGGGTGTGGCCCGTCGCCTGGAGATAAAAGGCGAGGCAGGCGGCATCCTGTTTGTTGATGATTACGGTCACCATCCCACGGAGATCGAGGCGACGGTCGAGACCGTGCACGAGAGTTACCGGCGCCGTCTCATCGTCGTGTTTCAACCCCACCGCTATACAAGGACGAGGGACCTCCACCAGCGCTTCGAGAAGAGTTTCAAGGATGCGGACGAGGTGTTTGTAACGGAAATTTACCCGGCAGGAGAACGCCCCATTCCCGGTGTCAACGGAGAGCTGGTCTACCGGGCCGTCCTGAAGGGAGGCGCGAGCAGGGTGAGCTATTTCCCTGCATGGAAGGATCTCCGGGCGGCCGTCCTGGCGAGCATCAAGCCGGGCGATCTCGTTCTCACGCTCGGTGCCGGTAACATATGGAAGCTGGGGGAGGAGCTATGCGAACTCGTAGAAAGCAGGGGGAAAGAATGAAATACCGGGTTGGCAGGAAGATGGTTGTCACAAAGAGAACCGTGCGCCGCCGCCCGATCCTGCGCGTCATTCCCTTGCTGGTGATCGTGATACTGTGCGGAACACTGTACCTGTGCCTCTGGACGGACTGTTTCACGATACGTGAGATACACTTTCTCGGATGTTATCATCTACCTGCCGATACGCTGGACGCGGTGAAACAGGGATTCATCGGCGGCAATCTGCTCACGATCTCTCTCGCGATGCTTAGGGATCGACTCCTTCGGATCCCGGAAATACGCCAGGTAACCTTTAGAAAGCGGTTCTTTCACAAGCTCGATTGCTACCTTCAGCGTCGCGAGCCGGTGGCCGTCCTCGCCGCCGATGACGTTATCGAAGTCGATGCCGACGGAGTGATGATCCTGAGACGGAACGGCGGTTGCGAGCTGGATCTTCCCGTTATAACGGGGATTGCCCGGGGGGAATTGGAGAGTCCAGGCGGTGCAGCGAAGGTTCGCAAGGCCGTCGAGGTTCTCGAGCTCCTCAAAGATTTCGGTTTCTCCCCGGCGGATCAGCTCTCCGAGATCCATAGTGAAGGCGATGAGATCATGTTGATCTGGATGGGCACGGGAACCCTCATCAGGATAGGTAATGAACCATATATCGAAAAGATAAGAAAATTCAAGGCTGTCTACCGGACATTGCACGAAGGTGAGCGTTTTCCGGCGCTTATCGATCTGCGTTTCGACCGGCAGGTCGTTGTCAGGTGAGGCAGATGCAGAGGGAGGAGTGATGTCTACAATGGCACCGGATTTCATCGTGAGTATCGATGTCGGAACCACACGGGTATCGGTCCTCGTCGGTGAGGTGGGTGGGGGTGAAGGGATCCGCATTGTCGGTGCCGGTTCCAGTCCGTCCGAGGGAATGAAACGCGGCATGGTCGTCAATATCGAGAGGGCCGCAGCCTGTGTGCGCAGGGCCATCGCGGAGGCGGAGAAGATGGCCGGCTTGGAGATTCAGGGTGTGTGCGCGGGTATCTCCGGTCCCCATGTTAAGAGTTTCAACAGCCGGGGTGTCATCGCGATCCCGACGAACCGCCGCGAGATCTCCACGAAGGACGTGGAGCGTGTCACGAAGGCCGCTGGCAATATAACGCTCCCTTCGGAGCGTGAGGTTCTTCATGCGATTCCGCAGGATTTCGTTGTCGATAATGAGAGCGGTATCCGGGATCCGGTTGGAATGTCGGCGATGAGGCTCGAGGCCGAAGTGCATCTCATCACGGGACATACCATGTCCATCGAGAACTTCGTGAAGGTACTGAGGAAAGCAGAGCTGGATTTGCTCGATCTCTTTTTCGCACCCGTCGCCACGGCAAAGGCCGTACTCACCGAGGACGAGATGGAATCGGGGTGCGTACTCGTGGACATGGGAGGGGGTGTGGCGGGCTATGCGCTCTATCAGGGCGGATGCCTGCGGAAGAGTGGCGGTATCGCACTGGGCGGCGGGAATGTGACGAACGACATAGCCATTGGCCTGCGGGTGCCCGTTTCAGTCGCCGAGCAGCTCAAATGCAAACATGGTATGGCTGTCGGATCGATGGCGGGCGGCGACGAGGTTGTGACATTGCCCGCCGTCGGGAGCAAAAGCAACCGGGAAATCAGAAGGCAGATCATAGCATCCATTATCGAACCGCGCTGCGAGGAGATCTTCACGCTCATCAAGAAAGAGCTCTCATCCGAAAGTTACTACCGGATGCTCGGTAGCGGTATCGTTCTCACGGGAGGCGGTGCAAAACTCGAGGGATTGGATGTCGTGGCGGAACAGGTATTCGATCAGACGGTCCGTATCGGGCGGCCGTTCGGGCTCGATGGACTCGTCGAGATCGCCAGCGACGAATCGTGGAGCACCGCCACTGGTCTCCTCCTCTACGAGAAGGCCTGTCTCGAGGGACGTACACGACGCACCGGTCTCGGTGACCGGTTCGGGTGGATGTTCGATCGACTGAGAAAGATAGCGAGTTTGTTTTGAGCTTTCATGAACGGGAGATAAGTTAACAGGAAGGGGGTCCAGTATGAGGTTCGAGTTCGACGAGTTTGACGAGCTGGCACGGCTCAAGGTGGTGGGAGTCGGTGGTGCCGGCGGCAACGCCGTCAACCGCATGATCTCCGCCGGATTACAGGGTGTCGAGTTTATCGCTGTCAATACCGATGCACAGGTTCTGGAGCTTTCGATGGCACACAAGAAGCTCCAGATCGGGGCCAGGCTGACCAAGGGGCTTGGCTCCGGAGGCGATCCGGAGGTCGGACGGAGGGCCATCGAGGAGGATGGAGACCTGGTCAAGGAAGTGCTCGAGGGCACCGATATGGTCTTTGTCACCGCCGGCATGGGTGGTGGGACTGGGACCGGTGCCGGTCCCATCATTGCACGGATGGCACGGGAGCACGGAGCCCTGACGGTCGGGATCGTCACGCGCCCGTTTTCCTTCGAGGGCCGCAGGCGGGAGAAGATAGCGCTCGAAGGTATCGCTGAGCTCAAGCAGGAAGTGGATACCCTCATCGTTATCCAGAACGACAGGCTTCTCTCACTGGTGCCTGCCGAAACTCCGCTCACCGAGGCCTTCTCGAAGGCGGACGGGATTCTCCACCACGCTACCAAGGGGATTTCCGATCTCATTATGATTCCAGGGCTTATAAATCTTGACTTCGCCGATGTTCGCTCTATTATGAGCGGGATGGGTGACGCCCTTATGGGAAGCGGTGTTGCACGTGGTGAGAACAGGGCGATACAGGCGGCGCAGATGGCACTTCGCTCCCCACTCCTGGACGATGTCACGATCAAGGGTGCGAAGGGTGTGCTCGTGAACATTACCGGCGATGAACGGTTGACACTGCACGAGGTATCCCAGGCGACCGCGATCATCAGCGAGGAGGCGGGCGATGATGCCTATGTCATCTTCGGGGCGGTCGTGAACGAGAAGAGCACTGATGAGATAAACGTGACCGTAATTGCCACAGGGTTCATGAGCACGGAGCGGGAGATCGTACCGTCCTTTACGGCACGCCTGGAAAATACGGAGGTTTTCGATATCCGGGGGCTCGAGGGCAGCGGTAGATGTGAGGAACCGGAAACGGGGGATGAGGCCCGGGAGAATCTCGTGGGGGCCGGCTGCCTGCACGAGACAAACCTCGACATACCGACGTTCCTCAGGAAGCAGCTGGATTAGGCGAGGAGTTCCTTGTGTCGATCTGGGGCAAGATTTTCGGCCTCGATAAGAATCCACACTACGAGCGCGGCATACGGTACTTCAACGAAGGGAAGTACGAGCAAGCCGTCGAAGAGCTGGAGATGGCGGTCGGTAATACCGGCCGAAGCGATCCGCTCTATGCCCTGGGCAGGTTTTACGCCGCCGAATCACACGTCCATATCGGTACGGCGAAGTTCCACGCCGGTGAACTCGAGGAGGCACTCGTCCACTTCGAGAAGGCCGTAGAGGAGAACCCCACCTATCCCGACCTGTATTACCGAATGGGTGTGATACAGCACCGGCTTGGCCGCAACGAAGAAGCTATCGTGATGCTCGGCAGGGCTATCGAGCTGAACAACAGTTACTTCGAAGCTGTCTGCTACCTTGGAATCGTGCTCTTCGAGAAGGGTGAAAAGGAGGAGGCCGATCGAGTATTTGCCCGTGCACTCGAGATCGGTAAGGAGATACCGAGCCCGATAAGCAAGTTCCTGAGCACACACCTCTCCGGAACGGAAACGGATATCCAGCCGCTCGCGGCGATCAAGAAATTGATTTACAACGACACGGAGTTCGAGTCGTTTGTCAAGAAGGGCGTCGAAGCATTCAATACCGGAGACTTCGAACTGGCCGTCGACGCGTTCCGATCGGCTTCGAACATCCACCCCGACTATGCCGATATACGATTCAAACTCGGTCTGTCACACTTGAGGCGGAGTGACTACGGACAGGCGGAAACCGAGTTAGGTGCTGCCCTCGATATCAATCCGAATTACTCCGAGGCCAGGTTCTACCTCGGCATTACCTTTCTCAACCAGCGGATGTATCCCCAAGCCCTGCCGCATTTCGAGCGTGCAGCTGTCGAAAAATCGGGTTACGCGGATATCCAATGCTATCTCGGCGCCACCTATTTCTTTCTCGGGGAACTGGAAAATGCCAGGAAGGTACTCGAGCGGGCGCTTGAACTGTCTCCGAATTACACAAAGGCACATTACTACTACGGACTTCTCCTCTATTCGCTCGGCGATTCGTCGAGAGCCATCGAATCACTTACAAGGGCGATGGATGGGGAGGATGGGGTGGAGGATGCCAGCATGAGCCTGGCCCTGGCGCACCTTCGTGAGGAGCACCTCGAAGAGGCGATGACCGTCCTGCGTGAAATCCTCGAAGCGGGCGGGGAGAGAGCCGATATCCTCTACTTCATCGGTGAGGTATACCTCAAGATGGGAAAGATGGAGGAGGCCGAGCAGTTTCTGCGTAAAGCTCTCGATGTGAATCCGGATTTCCTGCGTGCCAAGGAAAAGCTCGCTGGCATTCTCGTAAAACGCCGTGAGTATGCCGAGGCGGAGCACCTGCTCGATAATCCGGGAAACGAGTATGCGGATGTCTACAAGATAATAGGCGATATCAAATTCTACAACGGTGACCTGGATGCCGCCGAAGACTCATATCGCCGGAGCCTGAGAGTGAATGCCGAGTACGAGGAGGCTACCCTCTCTCTGGCGCTGACACTGCGCAAGAAAGGCAAGAACAAAGAGGCCGACGGGCTGCTCCACCATCTTCTGGAGCTCGATCCAAAGAACGTCCTGGCCCGCAACCTTCTGGGACCGGGTCCGCTCGACCTGGATACACCGTGATACCGAGAGAGGCATTCTCGATAACAAACCCCCGTAACAACGATATTCATTCCCTGCTGGACAGGGAGATTGTCCTCGAACGTTTTCCCCCGCCGCGCAGGGGGGCGCTCCCCGTTTTCATCGGTTATCCCGCCCCCTACCGAATTGGGATGTCCAACCTCGGCTTTCACTTCCTCTTCGGACGCCTTAGATGCGTGCCCGATTTCAGGGTCGAGCGGTTTTTCCTGGACACCGCACCCGTTACGCTCGAAGGAGGTTCGCAGATCTCGTCGGCACCGGTGCTGCTGTTTTCGGTTTCCTACGAGGAGGATTACCTTTCACTCGTGAGGATCCTGCTGCGTTCCGGTATCGAACCCCTCAGGAGGCGGCGGAACCGGCGGCCGATCGTGATAGCCGGCGGTCCCGCAGTGAGCGCCAATCCGTTTCCGCTCTCGGGTATAGTGGATGCCGTTGCGCTCGGTGAGGGTGAGGGGCCGCTCGGGAGGATCATTGATTGTATCCGTCGGCGGGGGCTCGAGCGTGAAGCGTTGATCGGGGCTATGGCGTCCATTCCGGGGATCATGGTTCCAGGTGTCCCGGGCGGCGGATCGGCCTATGCCCCGGATGCGGACGCCGAGGAGTTTCCCCGCTCCGTGATCGTTACGTCCGAGACGGTCTTTGCGGACACGTTGCTGATCGAGACGGGACGTGGGTGTCCCGGATCGTGCTCTTTTTGCCTGGCCACCGCGCTCTACCGGCCTTACCGTGCGTTGCCGGTCGGTGTATTCGAGCGGTATCTGGAGAGCGTTCCGCCGGAGGTCAGAAAGGTGGGTCTCGTGAGCACCGCGGTGGCGGCGCACCCGGATTTCGGGGAGATGATAGAACGTCTCTCGTCACGGGGGCTGGGTGTCTCGTTCAGCTCGCTTCGTGCCGAAGATCTCGATCGGCAGAAGGTGCGCCTGCTTCGAATGGTGGGAACGCAGAGCGTCAGCCTTGCACCGGAGACGGGAAGTGAACGTCTCAGGTTCAAACTGGGCAAGCGCATTACGGATGAGACCTACTATCATGTTGCGGCACTTCTCACCGGGGCGGGTATCAAGAGGATTACGCTCTACCTCCTTGCGGGGTGCCCCGGGGAAGACGAGTCTACCGTGCAGGAAACGGCCCGCTTCCTGGCGGATTTCAAGAAGGCAGCCGGTGGGCGATCCTACTCCGTCCATATCAATACCCTCGTACCGAAGGCGTGGACGCCGTTTCAGTTTCATGCGGTGCCGGGGAGGGATGAGTTGGCTCGAAGATTTGAATCGTTGCGCACGATCTGCCGCGGGCTGGGCCTCTCATTCAAGGTGAAATCCGTGCGTTCGTCACTCAGGCAGGCACTTCTTTCACTGGCCGGCGAAGAGGTCGGTCCGGCACTCGTGGCCGTAGCCGCCGGTGGCGTATCGTGGAGGAAGGCCCTCAGGGATGCCGGGATAGAGCCGACGTGTATACATGAGCCGAAGGAGGAAGGTTTCGTCTTTCCCTGGGATGAGCTCGAGGGCCCTACGAAAAAGGGGTATTGTTTCGTCAAGTACCGCCAGGCCGTGGATGGTTGAGGATTGCAACCGTCGTTGGATGCAACAGTACACGCGTGCGCGGAAACGAGAGAAGGGTGCAGAGACAGCCGGGCGAATGGCTTTTTACCGTTGACGACGGGCGATGTTGGGGTTGATGATCGTGTGGCAGCGGATTAGAAGGCTTTTTTGGCCGCCCCGCTCTTGATACATGCGGCACAGACATAGACCTTGCGGGGTTTGCCGTCGATCTCGACACGGATCTTCTGGAGGTTCGGCAGCCAGCGTCGGTTGGTGACGTTGTGAGCATGACTCACGTTATGTCCGGACATCGGCCTTTTGCCGCATAGGGCGCATTGCTTACTCATCGTGGTCCTTCCTCGTATTTCGAAAGAACATATAATGTAATTGATAACGGAGGGTTTGGCAAGTCATTTATGGCACGGGGCAGGGATACTGGAGGGCCGCTCCTCGAGAGCAGCCAGTTCGTGAAGGGGGTAGGGCCGGCGCGTCAGGTACGCCTCTCCAGGCTCGGTATCGAACGTGTCGAGGATCTGATTTCACACTTCCCACGCACCTATTACGATAGACGGAACCTCTCCAAGCTCTCTCACCTCGTGCCGGGCACGTCGGCCACCTTCGTCGCCAGTGTGTTGGCCGTCTCGAAACGGCGGGGACGGAGGGGGCGCAACCTCTTGACCGTTGCCGTCGGGGACGAGACCGGCATTCTACACCTGGTCTTCTTCAACCAGCCGTACCTGGAGAAGAGCCTGCGGCAAGGCTCAAAACTTATTGCAAATGGAGAGGTTACGTCCTATCGCGGCCAGAAGCAGGTGATCGCACCGGAGTTCGAGATCATCGCCGGAGAGCTTGATGAGTCGCTGTTGACGGCGGGCAGGATCGTGCCGGTATATCCCCTGACGGCCGGCGTCTCTCATCGCATGATGCGCCGCATCGTGAAGGCGGCGCTCGAGAAGTGCACGCACCGCATCCCGGAAAACCTTCCCACACGAGTCATCGAACAGCTCGGCTTCATGTCACGGGAGAACGCCTTCGGGCAGATCCACTACCCCGACGACTGGCAATCCCTGAAAGAGGCGACGAGGCGGTTCAAGTTCGAAGAGGTCTTTTTCCTTCATCTCATGCTGAGAAGGCGGCGGAGAAATCTGACACGTACCAGGGAGCGTCCGGCAATCGGGGGGCCGCATCCCCTCCTCGAGGCCTTTCTCGATGCCCTGCCCTTCGAGTTCACACCGGCACAGGTCAGGGTTCTCGAACGTATCGAGCATGCGGTCAGGGGGAAACCTGGTCTCAATCTGCTTCTGCAGGGCGATGTCGGCTCCGGTAAGACCGTCGTGGCGATCGCTGCAATGACGATGGCCATCGGTAAGGGCTACCAGGCTGCGATGATGGTCCCAACCGAGATACTCGCCCAGCAACAGTACGAACGGGTATGCGGTTATTTTTCGGGCCTCAATGTACGCACCGCACTCCTGATCGGTTCGATGACACGCAGGGATAAGGATCGCATGCATCAGATGATCTCCGCGGGCGAGGTAGATCTAGTCGTCGGCACACATGCACTCATCCAGGAGGGGATAGATTTCCAGAAGCTCGGGCTGGCGGTGATAGACGAGCAGCACCGCTTCGGAGTCAAGCAGCGTGCCACGGTCGGCACCGGGAAGCTGCTGCCGCATTTCCTCGTAATGACGGCAACACCCATACCCCGGAGCCTTGCACAGACCGTCTACGGTGATCTCGATCTCGCCGTGATCGATGAACTGCCGTTCGGCAGGAGAAGGGTGCGAACCGAGCTCATCACCGACAAGGGGCGGGAGCAGGTGTTCGAATCACTGCGGCAGTCCTTACGGAGCGGGCAGCAGGCGTTCATACTCTATCCGCTCGTCAAGGAGAGCGAACGGAGCGATCTTCTCGCCGCCACGGAAGCATTCGAGCGCCTTCAGGGCGAGGAGCTCGAGCAATTTCCGCTCGGACTCCTCCACGGCCAGATGAGCTTCGATGAGAAGGCAAAAGCGGTCGAGATGTTCAGACGCGGTGAGATCGCCTCCCTTGTCACCACGACGGTGATCGAGGTAGGTGTGGATATCCCGAATGCCTCGATCATGCTCATCAACAACCCGGAACGGTTCGGTCTGGCTCAGCTCCATCAGCTACGCGGCAGGGTCGGCAGGGGGGGCAAGGAGGGTGTGTGCTACCTTCTATGCGGCGAGGGCGCCACGGAGCGGAGCCTGAAACGGTTGCACTTCTTCGCGCGTACGGATGATGGTTTCAAGGTGGCCGAGGAGGATCTCAAGCTCAGGGGCCCGGGGGAGATATGGGGTTTCAGGCAATCCGGATACCCCTCGTTCCGCCTGATCAATCCTCTCAGCGACAACGAGATCGTTCAACAATCCTGGGAGGTCAGTGAGCGACTGTTACGTGAAGACCCGGAACTTACGAGGCGCGAAAACAGTATTGTCACCGACTATTTGGCAATGTATTATAGCCCCAGGATGGAACTTGCGGAGATCGGATAGGAGCATGGAGCGGGGAAGGAGAGGTTTCGGTGCTCTCTAGGGAAGAGGCCCTCGGTCTCGTACATAACTACTTGAAAAAGAAGAACCTCGTTAAGCATGTCCTTGCCGTTGAGAGCATTATGAAGGCTTTGGCCGAGCGGTTCGGTGAGGATCCCCATCTCTGGTCGATCGCCGGGCTACTGCACGACCTCGATTACGAGGTGACCTTCGAAGCACCCGAACGGCACGGGTATGTGACGCTGGACTATCTCGAGGGATTGGATGTACCCGAGTCGGTGCGCAACGCCATTCTGGCGCACACGGGCCACGTCGCCCGTACGTCGTTACTTGATAAGGCGATGTACTGTTCGGATCCGGTAACTGGCTTGATTGTTGCATCAGCCCTGTTGCATCCCACGAAGTCTCTGGCCGGTGTCGATGCCGGGTTCGTGGGTAACCGTTTCAAAGAGAAACGGTTCGCTGCGGGTGCGAACCGGGAGGCCATAGCGAGCTGTCGTGATATGGGCCTCGAATTGCATGATTTTCTCGAGATCTCCATTGCAGCGATGAAGCAAATCGCGCAGGAGCTTGAGCTATAACAAACTGGCTCACTGATCACGGGGAGGAGCAAGCCCATGATCATCACGTGCAACGAATGCCACACTAAGTACATGCTGGCCGACGAGAAGATACCTGAGATCGGTATACGTGTCAGATGCCCGAAGTGCCGGTTTGTCTGGAGGCTCTCCCCGCCAGCACAGGAGTCGATCTTCGAGGTGGCCACAAACGATTTTACCGTAGATGCACCGGTCTCTGAAATGCAAAGCGGCGGCTGGTCGTCGGCGGAGCAGTCACGCCAGGTGATGGCAGCGGGTGCGGCGGCAATAGCCGAGGAGCCTGCCGTTGATACCGCTCCCGGCGAAATCGAGATAGGGGAGGAGGCACCGTCTCCTGAAGTCGAAGAGGTCACCGACAGTCCCGAGCTTCGCAAGAAAAAGGCGCGGGCCCAAAGGCTCGCACGGGTCTTTGTGAGCGACATTCTCGTATACAATCGCGAGAAATGTGAAAAAGGTCTCACCGGCGGCGATCTCATGACCCTCTTGGGGCCGGAGATCAAGAAATCCTGGGAAGCGTACAAGGAGAAGATCGGTCCGGAGCTCGTCGAAGCCAGCAACTACTTTCGTGATGCCTTGAACGAAATACTCGCAGACGGTCAAAAGATTTTTTAGGGTCGAATGTGGAAGGGATTAATCTCCATATCCTGAACCTGCAGCCGGATCTGCAGCGAGAATTTTTTGCGGAAACGAAACTTCCCAACGATATCACCGTCAAATCATACAAGACATACAGTCGTTTCATGAAATCGCTCCAACCGGACACAGAAACGGTGGTCAACATCCTGCTCTTTATTCCCGATGATACATTCGAGCATGAGAAGGTGCGGCGTATCCGTCTGGCTGCCCTCGATGCACCGATATACATCGTGGCGAGAGGATGCAGCGAACGTGATTACCTCACATACCTCTCGATCGGCATCAGCGGAGTGTTCCACCCGCCGTTCAGTCAGATCGATATCAAGCGGGTGCTCAACGGTCGCATGATCGACGAGATTCCTTTTCCGCGCAATCACGAGTTGGCCAAGGAGGGTCAGGTCCGCCTCGACTTCATGATCCCGAGCAAGCTCTCGCGTGTTCTAGGTGTCAACCGTCTCGTTTCGTTCCTGACTTCCGAGTTCGGGTTTCCTCCGGAGGATGCAAAGGTGAATCTGCCTCTGGTCATGGACGAAGCCCTGACAAATGCGATCCTCCATGGGAACAAAGCGAACGAGGAGCTCAAGGTCCATGTGCGCATCTATATCAGCTCTAGCCGGATCCGTATCCAGGTCGAGGATCAAGGAGAGGGATTCATTCCCAACGGTGAAATCGATCCAACCACCCACGAGCACCTCTTCAAGGCATCCGGTCGCGGAATCTATCTCATCAGGGAGCTCATGGATGGAGTTCTATTCAAGAAGGGTGGTAGGATCATAGAGATGGAAATGAAGAATAGTCTCAGTTCGCAGTAACTACTGTACCTCACCCCACTTCTCTTTGGAAATCCTATCGAGCAGTTTGTCGATCTGGTGGCGGATCTTCTCGTTCTGGTCCGGTTCGAAGAGAACCTTCTTTACCCTCCCGTACTCGTCCTTCTTGACGTACCTGAGAGCCTTGATATTTTCGATCGGTATCAGGATGTCTTTGCTGACCCGGACCTCGATACTCCTGTCATCGAGGTTCTTCTCGGGACTGTTGTAGGGATGCATTCCTATGCCCCACCCGTGGACGAGCATACTGCATACCACCGCCCGGAACGTATTCTGGCGTTGTATCGTATCGAGTTCGAAGGTATCCTGTAACTTCTCCATGACACCATCGATGACCGTTTGGAGCTTGTCTATGACGTGCTGCTTCGGTTCGACGTTCAACAGGCGATGGAATACCTCTCGTAGGATCTTCTCTGTGATCTGCATCCTGACCCCCGTCATTCTCCTGTCTCAGCCCGAAGGCCGTGTTTCGTCAGTCCTATCCAAATGATACCCATACATGCAAGAAAGAGACCAAGAAGTATGCACAGCGTGTCTTTGCCGACCAGTTCGCCCAGCCAGCTCATGAGAAAGGCCGATGCCAGAAAAAGGCTGCGGGTCAAGACTTCCCTCACGCTGAATACCCTCCCGCGCACGGCTTCATGCGTCTGGCGCTGCAGCTCGGATTCAGAGATGATCACGAGCGGTGCAGCGGCGAATCCTGTTAGTACGCAGCCTACCGCAATAACGGTGATTCCCAGACCCGAAGCGATTGCCAGGAAGGCCGGAAACAGCATGGAGAAGAGGATTATCTTCATCCTGTTCCGTTTCTCTCTGGTGAGCGTGATACGGTTGACAAAGAGTGAACCCGCCCCCATCCCGACCCCCATTGCAAGTCCCGCAAAGCTCAGTCCCATCGAGCTTCCCGGCGTTGAAGCGTCTCGGATCAGAACGATAGCGAGCACCGATAACCCGCCGGCACCGAAGAAGACGATAGATTGGACCCCCATCGAACGGCGAAGCCCCACAGATCCCTTTATCGCCCTCAGCCCCTCCCGGACAGCCGCCAAGAGCGGAGGGTGTTCTATCGGTGCGGAGGGCCGAGGGCCACCCCTGTTCCGGCCGTGAACCGCGATACTCGTGAGGAGGACGGCCGAGAGAAGATAGGTGGCTCCGTCGATATAGAAGCATGCCTGCCAGGAGAGGTAATCGAAAATCAGACCGCCTCCGAGGAATCCTCCGGCGACACCTGCTATCCCGGCAGCCCAGAGGATGGAGTTGACCCTGATGAGACGATCGGATGTTACGAGCTCGGGAATCAGTCCTGATTTGGCGGGAAGGAAGAAGAGGTTACCCGTCGTCAGCAGAAAGACGACGGCCATGACCGGCAGGAAGCTCTGCGTCGAGGAGAAGAGAAGCGGGATACTGATGACCAGCAGGCCCCGGCAGAGATCGGTCACGACGAGGATCCACCGTTTGTGGAGTCTGTCGATGGCGACGCCGATGAGCGGTGCGAGGGTGAAGATCGGCAGATACATGGCGAGGTAGATCTGCGATAGGGTCAGACCGGGAGTATCGGAGAAGCGGTTGATGAGCGCGACGAGTGAAAAATTATTGAGGCGATCACCGAAGAGAGATATCGCCTGGGCCACCCAGAAGATGGTGAACAGGGCAGGTGGGAGCTCTCGTCCGTCGCTTCTTGAGCCATTCATGCCATTGTCAGTCGGGCCGTCTCCCGGGTCCTTCGCTCAAGCCCCTGACCCAGAAGTTGTAGAAAGGTACGTTCCAACTCGTCTATGACGACCGGCCAATCGTAGCGTTTCGCCGTTTCTCGCCCCTGTATGCGCAGGTTCTCGGCCAGCCGGTTGTCCTCGGCGAGCTCTACGATCGCCTCGGCTATTGCGGTGGGCGATTTCGGTGTCACGAGAAGACCATCTTTCCTGTGAGTTACGACCATCCGGAATCCCGGGATGTTCGAGGCGATAACCGGCACTCCCGAAGCCATTGCCTCGAGGAGCACGATGCCGAAGCTCTCCTGTCCCGTGGCAGGAGAGCAAAAGATATCCGCACTCCTATAGTATTGCGGGAGATCTCGGGGATGGACTCTCCCACAAAATCGTATCTCGGCACCGCTGAGGTCGAGTGGTTTTGGCAGGAGCAGTCGTCGAAGACGGCCCTCGCCGACGATCGTGAGTCTGATCTTCCGCTTGAGTCTGTTCTGAGCTATCGGGATCGCACGAAGGAGGTAGGGCAATCCCTTCCTTTTGTCCATCCGTCCGACATAGAGGATACCTATCGCGGTATCTTCGGGATTTGAGACGGGAGCGGGATTCGGATTGAAACGCTCGCAGTCGATGCCGTTTGGAATAACCGTGTAGCGACCGGGAAAGTACTTATGAGCAAAACGCCTCGCAGGCTCCGATACTGCGAGCCTGAGGTCCAGTCGCTGCGCCCGTCTATCGAGTGCACGCCGGAACAGGCGGTAGGCGATGTTGCTCTCGGCGGTGGCGTGGAAGGTGCCGACGATTCTCTGGTCCACCGTGGCTGCCTCGAGGGTCAGGAGCGGAAGCGTCGGCACAAGGGGACAGTGGGTCTGGATGATATCGAAAGCCTCCCGGCGGAAGATACCTGCAAGCATCCGTTTCAGTCCTATCCCCGCAGTTACATTTACCCATGCCCCGTTGACGGGGACGATGATGTTTCTGCCGATGCGTATTATGCCCGAATCGCCCCTGTCGTTTCTGGAGTAGCGCGTGGTGATAATGGTTACGTGGTGACCCCGCGATCGCAATCCCAGAGCGGTGTAGTGAGCGACCTCTGTGACACCACCGGGTTTCGGGTAGTACGATTGTGTAACGATTCCGATCCTCATTACACCGGCCTCCAGAAATCACGCAGCATACACCACTGGTCGTTGTTGGCCCGTATGTACCCTTCGACTCGGGCGTAGAGACGCCGCAGGGCGTGGGGCTCCGGCATGTGTTCGAGCTCGCCCGCCTCGAAGATCGTCTCGAGATGAAGGTGGTACGCCCCGCCGTTGATACGCCGGCAGTATCCGCCCACGATCGGCGAACCCGTTCGTCTGCCGAGCTGAATCGGACCCCTCGGCAGCGGGACCTCTTTTCCGAAGAATGGTACCACCTCACCTCCTGTATAGATATCCCCATCGAGGAGGAGGGCGACGAGATTGTTGGAGTTGAGTGCTTCTATGAGATTTCGGTACGAACGATCGGGTCCTACAACGGTGATGCCCTTCGCCTCCTTTGCCTCCTTGACCGCCCGAGTGAGCAGCCGGTTCATCTGGATACCCGCCACGACATGTATACCGTACCCCAGGGTACGCAGGTAGAGGGCCGCAAGTTCCCAGTTTCCTACGTGGGCGGTTACGAGAATCGCCCCTTTGCCCGTACGGATTGCCGACTCAAGCGCCTCCCGCCCTTCACATGTGACACATTGTTCGATCCGTTTCGGGTGCCAGCGGCTCGATGCAAAGATCTCCAGGATATTGCGTACATGATTATGCAGGATGCCGAGCACCGCTCCGTTCGATACACGTGCTCCGATACCGACGAGGTTTTTCCGTACGTTCTTTCTCGATGTTGGGGAGACGAGGAAGTAGATGGTTGCCCCCGTTCCGGCAATACAATCCCTAAGCGCCCCGGGTACCGCGTTGAGGAAAAGGGCAGCCAGTGTGAAGATCAGCTTACCGATTCCAGCCACGATCGTAACCAGCATAATCACAGTATGATTAATTGTCAAGAATGTAGGGAGTGGCACATTTCTAGCTGGGCTACACGATACGGCTCAACGGGAGAAGTCGGATTGCAAGTTGTAGCTGAAAAAACGCTTTTCATGCAAAAAGCGATTTACTTCGTGAGCAAACTCATTGCTTCACGTGGAATCATCGAACTCACCGACCGGAACCTCAACTTCCAGGTCTCACCCTTCGATGCATCGTTCGGTATTAGGGACCTGTCCGTCGATATCTGTACGATACGGGATATCAGGATCGAGGGCGGATCGTTCCACCCGAAAGTGGTTGTGATCGATGCCGAAAGTGAATATGAATTCGTACTCTCCAAGGGACAGGAGCTTTACGATACGCTCAAGAAGCTCTGTAGCCACCCTATCGAATTCGACCCCGGCAAAGAGGTGCATGAAACGCTAAAGCAGTGCTCGTGCAACAGGTTCATAAGCAGCAGCTATCGATACTGCCCGTGGTGTGGATGCGCTCTCTGATCGTCGTACATCATACCGTACATTTTTCAGTTGTGGGCCAACCCCATATTTGTTACATTCACTACGGGAAACAAGCCGATCCTCATACTCGAGTATGTCGGGCAAGGAGGTATTGATGAAGCGGATCGGTATACTGTTGGTCTCGTTGGCATGTGTTCTTGCTTTTCTGTACGGATGCGAGGAGGAAACCTCGGGGGTCCAGCAGACAGGCGTACGGGTAGGATTTTCCGATTGCCTCTCTTTCGTCATCTGGGTGTTCATCGATGGTGAGTATCAAGGCATAGCATCCACCGAAGAACCGAAGATCTTTGAGGTTCCGGCGGGAGAGCATTCCCTCTATGCACGAAGCAACGCGGTGCTACGGGAGACGAACGAATTCTTCTGTTGGGACACGACGGTTTCCGTATCTGACGGGAGCCTTACGTATATCGATCTCAACTGCACTGAACACACCTGCTCGGACACATCGGCAGTGAGCCTCGGGGAATAGAATCCCGTCCGGGGCTTTTCGTCGTCCATTGCACAATACATCGGCCCTCTTTCGTTTTGGAAGAGGGCTTTCTGTATCACCGCCCGCCCCTTTCGTAACTATATATAATATAGTGCGATAAAAATGATACCACCACTCAGCCGATGGCACAGTCTTTGCGGAATGACGTTCGTGCCGGGGTGGGAACTTCCTGTATGCTATAACGATAGGAACACCCTAGCTCAAGGAACGTTAGCCTGATCCAGAAACCGCTTCCTTGTCTGTGCATCGTGAGAGTGGGAGGAAGTGCCCCAACCCGGCTTTTGGAAAGGGAGCGCATACAATGGCTGTCTACAATTACGCCGGTGGAGAGATCAACCTGAAAGTCGTCTACTACGGTCCCGGCCTAAGCGGCAAGACGACCAACCTCGAACATATCTATTCGAAGCTTCCTCGCGACACCAAGAGCAAGATGGTGTCAATGAAGACCCGTACCGATAGGACGCTCTTCTTCGATTTCCTGCCGATAGACGTGGGAGAAATCAACGGGATGAAGGTGCGGTTCCTGCTCTATACGGTGCCGGGACAGGTCTATTACAACGCCACGCGTAAGCTCGTTTTGAAGGGTGTGGATGCCGTTGTGTTCGTTGCCGACTCTGCACCCGACAGGTTGCCGGACAACATCGAAAGCTTGCAAAACCTCGAGGATAACTTAAACGATCTCGGTTTGAGCCTGCGCAGCATTCCGTGGGTCATCCAGTTCAACAAGCGGGATCTGGCAGGCTGCATGGATCGTGCGGTCATGGAGGAGAAGCTCAACACACTCAAGGTGCCTTCCTCCGAGGGTGTTGCCACGACCGGTAAGGGTGTGTATGAGACGTTCGAGTCGATTGCACGGTTGGTGTTTACAAGGGTGCAGGAGACATTGGGACAGGAGAGGCCAGAACCGGAGCCTGCCAAGGATTCCTCACAGGAGATCGCTGTCGAGGTTGTTGCGAAGGGACAAGGGAGTAAGCAAAACTCAGAGGCAGGCGAGAGCGAGTCTTTAAATTACGCAGAGAAGAGTGAAGAGGAGCACGAGTCTGTCTCTGAGTTCGTCGATACGGTGCTGCGGGAGCGGGACGTGCCAGATGAGGGCATCGATCTGGGAGCGACGAGGGAGGGGTATGAGGAGTATGGACATCTTGTCGAGCTTGGTGAGGGGGAGGAGAAGGAGCCGGAGCAAGAAATCGAAGAAGGTACGATCATCTCCGATCCTCTCGAGAGGCTCGGCGAGGAAACAGCAACCGGTGCACAGCAGCAAGTGGAGAAGCCCTCACCGGCTAAAGCACGAAGGATAGAGGAAAAGACTGTTCGTGTGCCCGTTACGATCTCCGAGGAGGAGATCGGCAAGGAGATACCGGTGAAAGTGATTCTGGAGGTCACGGTGGAATCATCCTGACAGGTTGCCAGACTGTTGCTCCCGTCATAGTTCTACCCGTTGCATCAATCCATTTATACCAGTAGGTGCATGACGACGGTGTCATTCTGTTGATCGGCTCTATTAACATCTCTCGCATCGAGATACTGCTAAAAAACCCTTGACCCGTGCCTGTTAAATAGTAAGAATGTAAATGGGGTATATGCGTGAGTGAGGATTCGTTGCAGTTGGAGAACGCTATGGCGAAAATACTCATCGTCGATGACGAAGTGAACGTCAGGCGTCTCTATGGAGAAGAACTGCGCCAGGAAGGGTACGAGACGGTAGCAGCCGCTACCATCGCAGAGGCCCTCGAAGCGGTGGAAACGGAGAATCCCGATCTCATTGTCCTCGACATCAAGCTGGAAGACGAGAGCGGCATCGATTGCCTGATTGAGATCGTCGAGCGCCGCAAGGACTTACCCGTTGTCATCAATTCTGCATATTCTGTCTACAAGGACAACTTCCAAACGTGGGCGGCAGATGCATATATCGTCAAATCGATGGATCTGATGCCGCTCAAGACAAAGATCAAGGAACTTCTTGGGAAACGGCATCCGCGGGGGGTGTAAGGCATGAAATCAAAGGTGATTATATTTTTTCTCTCGCTACTGTTGATTCCGGCTGTTTCACTGGGGCAGGAGGAGAGCTCGACGGTCAGCGTCTTTTCCGATTACCTCAATCCCGAGCAAAATCAGGGCTTTCTTCATATCCCCGGTCTTGAATTCAACAGTTCGATGGGATTTTCATACATGTCGTCGAAACACTACGGCTCAGTGGGTATGGGGTACTACATGGGCCACTTCGGCCTTCGCTTGAGCTCATCGCTGACCCTGCGCTGGGATATCGGGCTTCGCTCAAATCTGACCTCCCCCGACGGCGAGCAGAGCCCGGAATTCTTCCTGCCGAATGTCGATCTCACCTATCGTCCGAACAAGAATTTTTTATTGAGATTTCAATTCAGCCAGGGTGTGCACCCCTACTACAATCCCTACAGGAGATACTGATCCGGATGGGTACCCGCAAGCCGGCACAATCATCTTAACTCCTTATTTCTCAACTGCATAGAGATTTGAAATTACTCTTGACACGTCTATAATCGTGGTCTAGCCTCCGAGAGGTGTAGATATGGCGTGCATAGCATCGTGAGGGGGGTATACATATGGCGTTACGCTGGGAAAAGTTGTGGGAACTCGCCAGAGGTGAGACCACCGACGAGAGCAGGGAGGTTGCCCGCCTACGGCGGCGGTTCGATCGGGGTGAGGCCGATCCCCACGAGATTCTCGAACTTGCCCGGCATCTCGTTCAGGGTAAAGGCGTTACAAAGACGGAAGATGTCCTGAACGTATTGATCTCGCACGAGGGAGCTGAAAGGGCGGTGCTTGAAGAGGCTTGCAAACTCCTCGAACGGATCGGGAGCTACGACCTTGCGCTCAAAGGGTACGAGCGGTTGACCGAACACAATCCGAATCTTGCATTCCCGTTTTACAGCATGGGTAGGATCTTCGAGAGGCAGGGTAAGCTCGAGGAGGCGATCGGAATGCACCAGCATGCTATTCGTACGGAGCCGGAGAATCCGGAGTGCTACTACCGGCTCGGGGTTGCCTTCACGAAGAATCACCTCTACGATGAAGCGGAGCAGCAGTACCGGAAAGCACTCGCCCTTGATGCAACGCACTCGAAGTCGTATACCAATCTGGGCTACATTCTCGATCTTCGTGGGAAACGGAGCGCGGCTCTTCAGCAGTTCAGGAAGGCCGTACAGCACAATCCCAAGAGTGCGGAAGCGCACTTCAATCTCGGAGCACTCTACGGCGAGAGTGGTGACCGGGAACAGGCGATCAAGGAATTTCGCATCGGTCTCGAGATAGACCCGGGAAGTGTCGAAGGCCACTATAATCTCGGTGTGGCCCTGATTAATGCGGGATGTTACGAAGATGCCAGTGATGAGTTCAAGAAGATCCTGAAGATCGAGAGTGACAATGTGCACGCCCTTTTCTACCTGGGTTTCCTGTATTACCGGAAGGGTGTCTACAGTAGGTCACTCAAATACCTGCAGCAGGCATCGCGTCTCAATCCAGGCAATTCCTCGATCCTCTACTACATCGGGGAGTGTTTCAACAGGCTGGAACAACCGAAGAAGGCGATGGAGTATTACAAGAGGGTCACCGAGATCAATCCCGCCGATCCGAGGGTGTACTTCAGTCTCGGCATTACGTATGAGAAACAGAATGATAAGAGGAAGGCCCGCGAATGCTACCGGCTGGCGGCGGTGAAGTCGCACAGGGGGCCGCATGATCGGGTGCGGGTCTCAGAATAGGATCCGGGGTTGTCGATGAGGTGTTTGAGCAGGCGCTTGTTCGGTCCGGAAGGAATAGTCCTCTCCGGTTTTTTTATGCTTACACTTTTCTGCTGTGCGCAGGCATCCGATGAGATGATACATCCCGACAGCTGGGTCTATACCGCTCTGAGGAAATTCGAGCTTCTCGGCCTCATTCACCTCGAGCCGCACCTGCCGTATGCCCGGACCGAGATATCGTCGTACGTTGACAGAATCCTATCGAACCTAGGACGCGAGGGTACCCGGTTGCACCCGCATTACGCGTTTCTCCTCGATAGGCTGAGGGGGGAGTTTCAGGGGAAGGAGGACCGGCCTGGTGAGAGGGAGGACCCACCGATCATTACCTACCGTGAGGGTGGCAGGTTCGTGGCCTTCGATTGTGCCCTCGGCGGTGTGGTGCAGAAGCGTGTCGACAGCGTGAAGGGTGAAGCTGACGGGCTATTCTTTTGGAATGCACTCGTCGATCTCGGGTGGAAGGCAACACTTGAGACGTCCTACCGGCTTACCCTGGCGCCCGAGCGCGAGCTCAACCGCCGGGCGCTTCAGCCGGCACCGCGGCAGCGGAGCTTTCGCGGCCTTACGGCGGAGTACGAGCGCGCCTATATCGCTTTCAGGGGTTCCCGGTGGCGGCTTCGCTTCGGCCGAGATTATCTCCAGTGGGGGAGCGCTCCGGAAGAGGGTTTGATCCTTTCCCGTACGGCGGGCTCGCTGGATAACATCACGGCGTCGGTGCATATGGGCAGGTTCGCACTCCACACATTCCAGGCATTCCTGGATCCCCAACGGCGGCGACGGCTCGCCGGCCACCGCTTCACGGTGCGGCTTCCCCGGGGCATCTTTGTGGGCATTGCCGAGACCGTCCTCTATGCCGGAAGGGATCTCGAGTTTGCCTATCTTCTTCCATTCGGATCGTACTATGCGAATCAGTACAATGAGGCCGGAAACGACAACATCCTCTGGTCAATCGATTGGAAGATCCCGGTATGCCGGGGATGCATATGTTACGGCGAGTTTCTGATAGACGATTTCCAATACGAGGGCGATCCGCCGGCCCCGAACCGTCTCGGATTCAACTGTACCGTGGAGTCGGCGGTTCACGTCGGTGGTGTTCCGCTGGAACTGTCTTTGGGGTATACCAGAATCGATATATACACATATGCTCATCTGGATACCCTCACGAGCTACCTCGCCGGAAGCGGGAGCGCCTCCACCGAATATCTCATCGGCACACCTCTCGGCCCCGATGCGGATCGCTGGCGTTTCAAGGCGGCTGTGCCCGTACACCGGCGGGTCGTCCTCGCCGTCGGGGCGGAGCTCAAACGGTTCGGTGAGGGGCGGGATCTCGTTAGTTGGCGCGAGGGGGATGATGTCAATCCGCCTTTTCCGAGCGGGGCGGTATTGAAGGAACGGTTGGTCTCGGGTGAGGGAGCCGTCGATCTGGGTGGGGGCTCGCACGTTCGGGCGGGCGGTGGGATGAGATACAGATCCGGTGGTGTCGACGGGGGCGATGCTGAAGACGGCTACGCGTACCTCGAGCTTATTGTTGATTTCTGATGAAGGTCTTCCTGTATTGCATCGCTATTGTCCGGCCGCATAATATCGCTGCGGCGCTTCTCTCGACCGGTGTCGGGTTCTCGCTCGCAAGCCCGGGTAATTGGCCGTGGATGCTTCTCGGCGTCGTGGCGCTGGTGACCGCAGCCGGTAATGTGATAAACGACATCTATGATGTCGATATCGACCGTATCAACAAACCGAAGAGACCGTTGCCTTCGGGCATACTCTCCGTGCGTCTCGCAACGGTACTTTACGTCGCCTTCCTGTGTATCCTCGTCGTTTCGATATTTCATCTACCACGGTTGCAGGCTGCATGGATCGTCATCTGGGCCGTGATGCTCCATCTCTACTCGGCCCGATTGAAGCGGATCTTTCTCGCAGGGAATGTATTCGTCTCGATCGTGTCGGCGTCGGCTTTTCTACTCGGTGCGCTGGCCGGCGGTAGGATCGCATCGGGTCTTCTCCCGGCGTGCTTCACCTTCTTCTTTGTGCTGGGGAGGGAGTTTGTCAAGGACTGTGAGGACCTCGAGGGGGATCGCATGTGCGGCGCGAGAACGGTTCCCGTAGTCTCGGGGAAGGGCAGGGCCTTGACGTTTGCAGCCGTCATCTTCGGGCTTCTCATTGTCGGTTTTCCCATTCCGTACGCCGTCGGATACTACGGTGCCGGCTACGGCCTGCTCATGATCTTCGGTGTGATCCCGATCTTGGTTGCCTCGATCGTCCTTACGCTTACGGCCCGCTCCCCGTCACACGTAAGCCTACTGCTCAAGATCGGGATGTTTTTCGGAATCGTGGCGTTCTATCTCGGTGTAAGGCGGCCGTAACGGTGAGGAGATGAAGTCCCCATGGCGATCGGGCTTGCCATAATCGTGCTTCTGGCGGTCATTCAGGGCCTCACCGAATTTCTTCCCGTGAGTTCCTCGGGCCATCTCGTGCTCGCCGAGAACCTCCTTGGAGTCAGAGGGAGCGGTGGCGGGACGAGCGTACTCTTCGAGGTGGCGGTGCACGTCGGAACCCTGGGTGCGATACTTCTGATATACCGGCGCACAATCCGAAACCTGCTTGCGGGGCTCGCCGCATATGTGCGTGCAGGGTTCAGGCCTGCCGATGAAAGCCGGGAAGAAGTCGGTTATATCGGATGGATCCTGCTCGGATCCCTTCCCGCGGCCGTGGTCGGCTTCTTTCTGCACGACCGGATGGCTGCGGTATTCAATTCACCCCGTACGACGGCGGTGCTGCTGGTGGTAACGGGTCTCTTTCTCCTTACGTCGCGGATCCGAACCGGTGAGCGTACCCTCTGCTGGTGGATCGTGCTGCTCATCGGGGCCGCCCAGGCGGTGGCGATCCTGCCGGGGTGCTCGAGAAGTGGATGGACCATCACCGTTGCACTCATCGCCGGTCTGGGATTCGAGCGGGCGGCGGAATTTTCGTTTCTGCTCTCGATTCCGGCGATCGTCGGCGCCCTCGCACTCGAGCTCGTACGGGGGGATGCGGCGACCCTGGAGGGTCTCTCCCTGCTGGGCCTCGGGATTGCCGCCGCGGTTGCGTTCGTATCGGGTTGGGCGGCGCTCAGGCTGCTGCTGCTTGTTCTTCGTGTCGGCGCCCTCCATCGATTTGCATACTACCTGATACCGCTCGGCGCCGTTGCATTCATATATTTCAACGTACATCATTAGGAAGCGGGCGGCGCTGGTCGCCGGTGGGATCTGAGCTGTTGCGGGACCTACCCCCGGACACCTCGAAAGAGCGGGTAGCATCCGGGATTGTACGCCGCCGTACGTCCCCGCTTCCGTGTATATACAGGTAGACGGCGGGTGGGTGTGTGCGGTTGACCGTTATCCGTTCCTGTGGTACGTTTTACATTCTATACTGGGAATCGGTAGGACGGTCCCGAAGGGAACACCATGCTGGATAAAACATATCAGGCTGGCGATGTCGAGGCGAAATGGAGCGAGGTCTGGCGCAAGCACCGGATCTTCACTGCCGGTGTCGGAACCGATCTCCCATCGTACTGCATTATACTGCCGCCGCCGAACATCACCGGAAAGCTCACGGTGGGCCACGCCCTCGGCACGACCGTCCAGGATGTCCTCGTCCGGTGGAAACGGCTGCAGGGCCACAATACCCTCTGGCTCCCGGGGACCGACCATGCCGGAATCGCGACACAGAAGGTGGTCGAACAATCGCTCGAGAGCAGGGGAACGAGCAGGGAGGAACTGGGGCGGGAGAAGTTCCTCGAGGAATGCTGGAGATGGAAGGAGAAATACCACGAGAGCATCGTTCGGCAACTCGGGGCGCTCGGTGCATCACTCGATTGGACGAGAGAGGCCTTCACACTCGATCCCGGCGTTTCCCGGGCCGTACGAGAGGTCTTCGTGCGGCTCTTCGAACAGGGGCTTATCTACCGAGAACGCTACATCGTCAACTGGTGCCCGTCTTGCGGGACCGCAATCAGTGACGAGGAGGTCGAGTTCGGCGAACGCCGGGGCAAGCTCTACTACATTGCCTATCCATTCGTCGATGGCGGCGGTGAGATCGTTGTCGGCACAACGAGGCCCGAGACGATGCTCGGCGATACGGCCGTTGCCATGAGCCCGCATGATGAACGGGCGGAAGCATTCAACGGAAAGGTTGTAACGCTTCCGCTCACCGGCCGGAAGATACCCATTATCCTGGACGAGGCTGTAGATCCGGATTTCGGGACCGGGTTCCTCAAGGTCACCCCGGCGCATGATGCGACCGACTTCGAGATAGGGCTTCGGCGCGGCCTGGATCCGGTGGTAGTCATCGACCGTGACGGGAGGATGAACGAGGAAGCCGGGCGATTCGCCGGCCTCGACCGGGACGAGGCACGGGAGCGGGTGCTCGAAGCACTCGAGGAGGAGGGGCTGCTCAGAAAGATCGAGGATTACGATCACTCGGTCGGTACGCACGATCGATGCAGCACGGTGATCGAGCCGTATATATCCCGACAGTGGTTCCTTCGGATGGAGACCCTTGCGTCCCCCGGCATCGAGGTCGTCGAAAACGGAGAGATCGTCTTCTACCCCGAGCGGTGGAAGAATATCTATCTGGGATGGATGCGGAATATTCGAGACTGGTGCATCTCACGGCAACTCTGGTGGGGGCACAGGATTCCTGTTTGGTACTGCCGGGAGTGTAACGAGATGATAGCGTCGATCGATACCCCGACGGTCTGTCCAAAGTGCCACCACGGAAAACTCGAGCAGGATGAGGATGTGCTCGATACCTGGTTCTCGTCCTGGCTCTGGACATTCAGTCCGATGGGCTGGCCCCAGCGGACTGAGGATCTTGCAATGTTTCATCCGACCAGCGTCCTCGTCACCGGTGGAGATATCATCTTCTTCTGGGTGGCGAGGATGATCATGGCTTCCCTTGCGTTCATGAACGAGGTTCCGTTCTCCACCGTCTATATAACCGGTATCGTTCGAGATATGCAGGGACGGAAGATGAGCAAATCGCTCGGCAATTCTCCCGATCCGATAGATATAATAGAAAGTTACGGCTCGGATGCCTTCAGGTTTACCTTGATGATGCTCTCCCCACCGGGCCAGGATATCTTCTTCGATGAAAAGAAGGTCGATGTGGGGAAGCATTTCGCAAACAAGATCTGGAATGCCGCCAGGTTCGTTCTCGGCCAGGGGTGTCCGGAATTCACCGATACGGATCCGGGCGATGAACCGATACCCGCGGCCTTTGCGACACTGTTCGGCGCCAGACCTGGGGGGGCTATGGAGCTGGGATGGGAGGACGGGTGGATAGTAAGCCGACTGGTAAACAGGATGGATGAGTTCGAGGCCGGGATCGATGCCTTCAGGTTTGACGAGGCCGCCCGGACGGTTTATGATTTCTTTTGGCACGAGTTCTGTGACTGGTATCTCGAGCTCGCCAAGCCCGCACTCCGGCAGGAGGGGTCGCGGAGTACGGGTACCATCGTAACAGCCAGGCTCGTGCTTGGAGCATCTATGCTCATGCTGCACCCGATCATGCCGTTCATTTCGGAGGAGATCTGGAGCATGCTCACCCCTGATGCTCCGCTGCTGGCGGGCTATCGCGCTGTGAAACTCCCCGGAGGGCTCATCAGTCGTGACCTCGAGCGTGATGTCGAGCTCTTCAGAGAGATTGTCACGAGCATCCGCAACCTCCGACAGAGCTTCAACGTGCCCCCAGTGCAGCGGGTGAATGTGGTTATCAACTGTGAGGGGGGGAGCGGCCTCGTCGATCGGCTTCGACCCTATTGTGAGCAGGTGCGGAGCCTTGCGAGCGTCGAACTTCTCGAGGCAGCGGAGCGGGTCGCTAGGCCCAAGGGTTCTGCGGCGGCGGGGCTCGCCTCGATGGAGATCTACCTGCCGCTCGAAGGCATCCTGGACATAGATCGGGAACGGGAGCGGCTCGGGAAGGAATTGTCGAGGATCACCGGTGAGCACGAAAAGCTGAGGTTACGGCTCGCCGATACACGTTTTCTCGAGCGTGCACCGGCGAACGTCGTATCAAAGGAACGGGAACGATTTGCCGAAATGGGTGACCGAAAGAGACATCTCGAGCGGATCCTGGAGGATTTAGGGTGAATACCGAATCGGATTCGGATGCGCACAACGAAGGCAACGGAGGTGATTATCTCCGGGGAGAGGAGACGGTCGGCGAGGTGCTGCTGGCGGCGCGGGAGCGCTCCGGTCTCACGCTCGACGAAGTGAGCCAGGAGACAAAGGTACCCAAGAGTATGCTGGAGTACCTGGAAACCGATAATTTCGATGCGATACCTGCCAAGGTGTATGTAAAGGGCTTTCTCCGATCGTACGGTAGTTTTCTAGGGCTCGATATCGATTATATCCTCAACAAGTACGAGGTTCAAACCGGGCAAACACATACAAGCAAAGGGGATCTCTGGGAGATAGAGACGGAAGTGGTCGAGGAGGAGCTTCTCTCACCGAGTATCCTGAAGCGGTATGTTTTACCGGTCGCACTTCTCGCCATTATCGTTCTCGTGATTTGGAAATTCGCAGGGCGGAAAGAGTCCGAGGTGACACCTACCCCTCCACGTCCTGCGGTCTCGGAGCAGGTGATCGAGCAGGAGGACGAGCCGATAGAGAGCCGTGAGTCGCAAGAAACGTTACCGGCCGAAGAGACGGTCAGTGAACCGGTGATTCCGCTCGAGCCGATGAAGTTACAACTCATCGCGGGCCCCGCCGATAGCGTCTGGTTCGATCTACTCGCTATCTCGGCGGTGGACGAGAAGGCCGAGACGACCGCATACGACTTTATCCTGCTTCCCGGAGAGTCCCGCTCCTTCGAGGCTACAGAGGCCTTCGTCCTTCGGACGGTAGGTAACGCCGGCGGATTCGACCTCGAGCTCGATGGACGGAGGCTGGCGAGGCTGGGAGAGAAGGGTCGGGTGGTGCGCAACATAAAGCTCACGAAGGAGGACCTGCCCAGCGATTAGCTTCCACAACGACCGTGTCTTCCTCCCGGGTGCAGAGATGTCCGTCTTCACGTTACATTCGCAGTATTCATTGACCGGTGATCAGCCGCAGGCGGTGGAGGCGCTTGCGCGCGGCGTGAAGGAAGCGAAAAGATACCAGACTCTGCTCGGTGTGACCGGATCGGGTAAAACCTTTACTATTGCGAACGTGATCGAACGGTGCGGCATTCCGGCATTGATAGTATCACATAACAAAACCCTCGCCGCCCAACTCTACGGTGAACTCAAGAGCCTCTTCCCCGAAAACGCCGTCGAGTACTTCATCAGCTATTACGATTACTACCAGCCCGAGGCGTTCATTCCAGCTACGGAGACGTACATCGAGAAGGACGCCTCGATAAACGAGGATATCGATAGGCTGCGGCTCAAGGCCACCGGATCTCTCATGACCAGGCGGGATTGCATCGTTGTCGCAAGTGTCTCCTGTATCTACGGCCTCGGCTCTCCCGATGAATTCAGGGAGATGACGGTTACCCTGTCGGAGGGGGAGAATATCGGCAGGGAACGGCTACTCGAGCGCCTCGTCGCCCTCCAGTATTCCAGGAACGACTTCGATTTCGCCAGGGGAACCTTCAGGGTCAGAGGCGATACGATCGAGCTCAGGCCCGCCTATATGGGCGAGGCAGTACGCATAGAGCTGTTCGATGAAGAGATCGAACGAATCTCGGTGATCCATCCGGTCACGGGGGAGGTAATCAGGCGGACCGATACTCTGATCATCTTCCCGGCATCGCATTTCGTAACATCTCCGGCCGGTATTGAAGCGGCCATCGGGGGTATCGAGGAGGAGCTCACCCGTAGGCTCGCAGAGCTCAGGGAAGCGGGTAAGGACCTCGAGGCCAAACGCCTCGAGATGCGCACCAAGTATGATATCGAGATGATGCGCGAGATGGGATACTGCTCGGGAATCGAGAACTACTCCCGCCACCTCTCCGGCAGGAAGCCCGGGGAGCGGCCGGCCACCCTTATCGACTACTTCCATGGGGATTTCCTCGTCATCATCGATGAATCGCATGTTACCATTCCCCAGATCCGGGGCATGTACGAGGGAGACCGGAGCCGGAAACTCACGCTCGTTGAGCATGGATTCCGCCTTCCCTCCGCATTGGACAACAGGCCGCTCACATTCGGGGAGTTCGAGGACCTGATCGACCGCTTTATCTTTGTCTCTGCAACACCCAGTGATTTCGAGATCGAGCGGAGCAGGGGCGAGATCGTCGAGCAGGTCGTACGTCCGACGGGGCTTGTCGATCCGGTTATCGATGTTCGGCCCGTAGAAGGCCAGATCGATGATCTGCTCGCCGAGATCCGGGCGCGGGTGGAGAAAAAGCAGAGAGTGCTCGTAACGACATTGACGAAGCGGATGGCGGAGGATCTCACCTCCTACCTATCCGATCTGGGTGTGCGCGTCCGCTACCTGCACAGCGATATACATGCCCTCGACAGGGTTGAGATCCTGCGCGATCTTCGCTTCGGCGAGTTTGATGTTCTCGTTGGCATCAACCTTCTCCGTGAGGGGCTGGATCTGCCCGAGGTGGCGCTCGTTGCGGTGTTGGATGCGGACAAGGAGGGATTCCTGAGGTCACGGACATCGCTGATCCAGACGGCGGGGCGTGCCGCGCGAAACGTCGAGGGCACGGTGATCTTCTACGCAGACGGCATGACGGGTTCGATGCAGCGGGCGATCGAGGAGACGAACAGGCGGCGCATGAAGCAGCTCGAATACAACGAGCTCCACGGCATCACACCCCGCTCGATCGTCAAGTCGGTCGACGAGGTCCGTATCGCCACCTCTGTCGCCGATGCGAAGAGGAGCGAGGAGCCCGAGGAGACCCGCAAGGTCGTCTACCTACCAGAGCAATGGGATGATCCAGGCCTTCTCCGGAAGCTGGAGGAAGAGATGTGGAGGGAAGCCGAGGCACTCCACTTCGAGCGGGCGGCAAGTATCAGGGACCGGATCGAGGAGATACGCATGAACGTGCGCAGGAGGAAAGCGCGTGGAGGAAACCGGAGAACACATTAAGGCATGTATCGAACGGGCACTCGATGAGGACGCTGCCCGCAATGATGTTACGACCGCGCTGGCCGTCGCTCCTGTTCAAATGGGGAGGGCGTTCATAAAGGCGAGGGAGGCGGGGGTGGTATCGGGGCAACGGGTTGCGGAGGCCGTCTTTCGGGCCCTCGATGGCGAGGTGTCCTACGAGACGGCCGTCCGTGATGGCGAGCGGGCGGAGGCGGATTGTGTCGTTACCCGTCTCGAAGGTCGCCTGCGGGCGATCCTTGCGGGTGAACGCACGGCCCTCAACTTCCTCGGGCGTCTCTGTGGTATTGCAACCCTCACCGCACGGTACGTCGGAAATGTGGCCGGAAGTGGCGTCGTGATACTCGATACGCGGAAGACGACACCCGGCTTGAGGATCCTGGAAAAGGAGGCCGTGCGGCATGGGGGCGGGCGGAACCACCGCATCGATCTTCAGGAGCGGATACTGGTGAAGGAGAATCATATCACCGCTGCCGGCGGGATGATCCCTCTTCTCGAGCGGATCGGCCCCGAGCGGTTGCAAAAGGCGGAGATCGAGGTTTCCTGCCTGGCCGAGCTAGGGATGCTGCAGGGTTCGCCGCCGGCGATGGTCATGCTGGATAACTTCACTCCCGATATGATCCGATCGGCCGTAGCGGAGCTCGAACAGTGGGATTCCCCCCGCCCGGAGATCGAGGTGTCCGGCGGGATCACACTCGAGACGGTTGCGTCATTCGCCATCCCGGGCGTCGATTACATATCCATTGGTTCGCTGACCGCATCCGCCGCCGCACTCGATCTGAGTCTCATCGTGGACGAGGTGTGGGAACCATGAAACGGGCGGGAGAGGGTCCGGTCCCATCGATCCGTGGGGATCTGCATCCCGCACGGATTTCCGCCCTACTTCGGTCGAAGCATTTCGGGCGGTGTATCGTGCTCTTCGAACGGATTGCATCGACGAACACGGCGGCTGCGGCCGCCGCCGAGGCGGGATTCCCGGAGGGAAGCCTATTTCTCGCCGAGGAGCAGACAGCAGGGCGGGGGCGGGAAGGGAGATGTTGGAGTTCGATCGCCGGGAAGAGCCTCGTCTTCTCAATCATTCTGCGTCCCGGAAGCGCTTGCGAGGGACTTACAATGCTCTTCGCGCTCGGTGCGCTGGAGGCACTCGGAATCTATAAAACCGGTTGCATGATCAAGTGGCCGAACGACCTCTATTTAGGGGGAAAGAAAGCAGCAGGTATCCTCGCCGAGCGCAGGGGGGAGCATGTCGTTATGGGATTGGGCTTGAATGTCAATGAAACCCCACTCGAACTCGAGGGAATAGACAGGGCGGCAACATCCCTCATGATCGAGACGGGTACAATGCAAGACAGAGGTGCGGTGCTTGCACGGACACTCGAGAATTTCGAGCGTCTCTATGGCCGATGGCGCCGTGATGGTCTTGCCGTCTTCGTTGAGGCTATCGAGGAACGGCTGCTCTACAGGGGAGAAGAGGTGATCGTCAATGGTGGAAGGGGCACGGTGCGGGGATCCTTTCGGGGCATCACAGACGAGGGTTACCTCCGTCTGGCGGTCGGGAATGAGGAGCGGATCTGTACGGCCGGGGATCTATCGTTGAGAGGTGAGAACGGATGAAGACAGTCCTCGCCATGGACCGCGGCAATAGAACGCTCAAGGCAGCCTTGTTCGAGGATGGGAAGATCGGCCGGCGGTGGACGCTGCAGGCAACGGATCACCTCAGTGAGATCGCCCCGATCCTCGATGCATGCAGCCCGCACGGGGTCGTCTTCTCGAGTGTCGTCCCCCAATGGAGCCGTGTGGCGCATCAGGAGTTCGCAGGCCGACGTATGGGTGGGGTCCTGGAGGTCGGGGCGGGTATCACGCTCCCCTTCGAGTTGCTGGTTGCCAAGCCGGAGCTTCTCGGTCCGGATCGGCTGTGCGCGGCATGCGGGGCCGTCTCGATGGAAGTATATGAGGCCGTTATCGTGGATGCCGGCACAGCGGTCACTATCGATATCCTCTCTCGTGACGGATTCTGCGGCGGATCGATCTTCCCCGGTGTCGATCTCCTTCTCGACGCACTACATACGGGGACGGCAGTACTGCCCCCTGTAGCCGCCGAGGCCGATCCCCCGCAACCCCCCGGAAGGGAAACCAGGTCGGCGATCCTATCGGGGGTATACTGGGGTCTCGTCGGGGCAGTCAGGGAGCTTGTAACCAGGTCGTATTCCTCGCTCGGCGCGGATGCACGGGTGCTCATCACCGGAGGAGCTGCGGAGTTCGTTGCCCGGCACCTCGGTCTCGAGGCGACGGTCGTTCCCGACCTCGTTATGAGCGGCCTGTACTACTGCTTCCGGCTCAACGTATCGGATTCACCACCGTGATGTATGCCGGATTGTGACGGCGAATATGGCGGCGAGGATTGTAATACGTCGAAAATCGGAGAAATACATAGAATTATTAAGAAAATCATCAAAAAAGAGCCTATAAAAGCCTTTTATTGCCATTAAATCCACCAGGAATCCAATAATCGATTTTGCCAAAATCGAGGGTGGTAAATATATTGTCTCATACGTTAGCAGTCTTATGGCTCGAGTGCTAATTCACTGCAATTATTAGAGAAAGGAGGACCACCATGAAGATTACGCCTCTTGCGGACAGGGTTCTGGTAAAACCTGCCGATCCCATGGAGGTCAAAAAGGGTGGGATCATCATTCCCGATACGGCCAAAGAAAAGCCACAGGAGGGGGAGATCGTTGCCGTGGGCAAGGGTCGTCTAAACGAGACGACCGGCGACCGGATCAAGATGGAGGTCAAGAAGGGCGACAGGGTTCTGTATGGAAAATATTCTGGAACCGAGATCACAATCGACGACATAGAGTATCTGATACTGAGAGAGAGTGATATCCTGGCTGTCATATAGTAGATGTCCGGAAGGAGTGAAAGCGAATGGCAAAGCAGATTAAATTCGATGTCGATGCCCGTGACCGCTTGAAGGCGGGTGTGGATATTCTCGCCAACGCCGTCAAGGTCACGCTCGGTCCGAGGGGCCGTAACGTCATTCTCGATAAAAAATTCGGTGCTCCCACAATCACCAACGACGGTGTGACGATCGCCAAGGAGATCGAGCTCAAGGATCCCTGGGAGAATATGGGTGCCCAGATGGTCAAGGAGGTCGCCACGAAAACCCAGGACGTTGCCGGCGACGGAACCACCACCGCCACGATCCTGGCCCAGTCGATCATCAAGGAAGGACTCAAGAACGTCACTGCGGGTGCGAATCCGATGTTCCTCAAGCGGGGTATTCACAAAGCCGTGGAGGCTGCCGTCGAGTATATCAAAACACGCAGTAAGCAGGTCCGTAAGCGCGAGGAGATAGCCTCGGTGGCCACCATCTCGTCGAACAACGACCCGGAGATCGGCGAGCTCATCGCAGATTCGATGGAGAAGGTCGGAAAGGACGGCGTCATCACGGTCGAGGAGGCCAAGAGCATGGAGACGACGCTCGAGGTCGTCGAGGGGATGCAGTTTGATCGCGGCTATCTCAGCCCCTACTTCGTCACCGACGCAGAAAGGATGGAGACGATCCTCGAGGACGCCTACGTGCTTATCCACGACAAGAAGATCAGTGCCATGAAAGACCTGCTCCCGGTACTGGAGAAGATCGCACAGCTCAACAAGCCCCTGCTCATCATCGCCGAGGACATCGAGGGTGAGGCCCTGGCAACGCTCGTCGTCAACAAGCTGCGGGGTACCCTCCAGGTGGCGGGTGTCAAGGCCCCGGGCTTCGGCGATCGCCGTAAGGCGATGCTCGAGGATATCGCGATTCTCACCGGCGGTCGTGTGATCTCCGAGGAGGCGGGATTCAAGCTCGAGAACGCCACCGTAACCGATCTCGGCAGATCCAAACGGATCACGATCGACAAGGAGAACACGACCCTCATCGAGGGCGCGGGCAAGGCACCGAAGGTCAAGGAGCGGATCAACCAGATCAAGGTCCAGATCGAGGATACGACTTCGGATTACGACCGGGAAAAGCTCCAGGAGCGCCTGGCGAAGCTCGCCGGTGGTGTCGCCGTCATCAAGGTGGGTGCGGCGACCGAGATCGAGATGAAGGAGAAAAAGGCTCGTGTAGAGGATGCCCTGGCCGCAACGAGGGCCGCCGTTGAGGAAGGTATCGTTCCCGGCGGCGGGGTCACGTTACTTCATGCGGCCAGCGCCATCGAGAAGCTCAAGCTCGAGGGCGAGGAGCTGATCGGTGCCCAGATAGTCATGAAGTCACTCGAGGAGCCTTCGAAGATGATCGCTCATAACGCGGGCAAGGAAGGATCGGTAGTAATCGAGGCGTTGAAGGGCATGAAGCCAGAGGAAGGATTCAACGCATCGACCGGTGTCTACGAGAACATGCTCGATTCCGGTATCGTCGATCCGACCAAGGTGGCCCGTTCGGCCCTCCAGAACGCCGCCAGCATCGCAGCACTGCTGCTCACGACCGAGGCGACGGTGACGGAGTTGCCGGAGAAGGAGAAGGAGCCTCCGATGCCTCCGGGCGGTATGGGACCGAACATGTACTAGTAGGAAAGGCACGAGAAATCACTGACGGGGCGCCGCAGGCTCGGGCCGGGCGCCCCGGTTACTTTTCACTTGAATTTCCCCTTGGCTATTACTATTTTATTGCAGGGAAATAGTTTATTTTTCTGTGGGCCGCAACAACAGCTTCTCAAGAAAGCACTCAAGGTAGTGCAAAGACATACGTTCTCGTAAACCTTGGAGGTATCGCTTGAATCGGTGGAGGCGAATCACGGCTTGGGCAGTTGTAGGAGGAACAGCACTTTTGTTACTGGTGTTGTCGGGGTGCGGCGAGGACACACCGGTTAGTTTAGAAGAACCTCCCGAAGTAGATGCCCTGACTATCATCTGTAAACCGCTTGCACCGGAACCGGGTGAACAGGCGCAGCTTTCGATTCAATCAACCGGGAGGGGTGACGAGCTGGCCGATTACTACTGGAGTGTGTCTGCCGGTTCACTGGTCGTCGAGAACGGCCTGTCGGTTCCCTGGCATGTCCCCGATGCCACCGGTACGGTTTCGGTACAAGTAATTGCATCGATCGGATCGGACCGGGATACACTTTCGCGAACCATTCTGATCGGAAATTTTGAGAAGCTCAACACGATAAAACGGTTGAGCATGAAACCCGTACTTCGGGGTGGCCAGTTCTTCTTTGTCGGCGCGGACCTCTTGCCCAACGATCCCGATTTCATCGGGTTTCATGTGTACCAGAAGGGTTCCGTGGGGATCTCCTTGGTCAGTAGATGCCGGACAGAAAATTGCGATCTGGGTGGTGGGGACTTCCTATTTTATCCAGAGCTAGACAAGGTGCTCGCATCGATGGTGATAAACTACAGTCCAACACTCAGACGGCAGCAGAGGGATGCGTTGATCTTTCCGTTCTACTCTGCGATCGAGCAGCCGGTGAACATTTCCGATGATTCAGGTTCATCGAGTCACCGCAGAAAGAACCAACATACACATCCATACGGAAGCGCAGATCTCGACATGATCGTCTGGCAGGAGAATATCTCCGGCTTGCTATCTGATGGAACGGACGATCTTATAAATATCCGCTTTTACAGGCAGTCGGATGATCTGGATATGCAACTCACGACGAATGTCGACTCCTTTGAGCAGATCCTCGTCGATACATTCATGGTGTATGTGTATTGGGACAACATTCTTCCAATGATCACTCCCCAGGAGGATCATGTGCTCTTCTTCCGGGACACCACGAGGACGTTCGAGCCCGTCCTGATTCCGATAGAGGCGAGTGGACCCGATACGAGCAACATGCGAGCACTCAAAACATTCTCGTTCGGTGAAGTAAGAATCAATGAACAGACGGTCTTCCAGTGGAATCCCACGGTACCGACGCTTCTCGGATTCATCGACAGGAGTGATTACCTCTGCTATTTCGACTACGTGGCCGAATCGGTGCTCAAACTAGACAATATCGGCAAGGTATTCGAGTTCGTATGGTCTCCGAACGGCGATTCATGTGCGGTGGTAACCGAAACGGGAGTCTCTCTCGTCGACCTGATAGGAAATCCTACACAGGTCTTCCAGAAGGAAAGACCGGGCGACAACATTGTCGGCATCAACTGGTCATCGGATCCCGTTGATCCGGAGCTCGCGTTCAGGGTTGTGAGAAAAGGTAAAAATGTAGACGACTCCTGGTCATCCATCGTTATCTACTCCTTTAACAATGACGATTGGTACTACGCAACACCCACCGTAAATTGGGATAGTGACAAAGAACCTTCCGTCGACTACACATGGATGAGGGTGATATTCAAACCCGATGGTAGCGGATTCTATGCACCGATACCGTCGGAGCAGAGGAACGAGTACGTTCAAATCTATCATTCATTCGAGTAGTACCTTTTGCCTCGGGCTCTTTGAACATGATGAATTCGGAGAGGCTCAAGCGGCTTCCCCCATACCTCTTTGTTGAAATCGACCGGCTCAGGGAATCCTGTATACGTTCAGGAAAGACGGTGCTCGATTTAGGGATAGGTGATCCGGATATCGGAGCACCGGCTGGGCTGGCTTTGTCACTTGCCTCCGGTGTCGGCGATCACTCGTACGATAGGTATCCACCCGGTCGCGGCCTGCCGGTGTTGATTGAGGCGATTCGGGCTTGGGCGGGCGAACGGCACGGTGTGGATCTCGAATCAGAGGAGGTGTTGATCACGATCGGCAGCAAGGAGGCGATCGGGCACCTGCCGCTGGCCGTCGTCGATCGAGGTGATGTCGTCTTCATACCGGACCCCGGCTATCCCGTATATCTATCTTCAGCGGTCTTCGCAGAAGCAGAATGTGTCCGGTTCCCCTTGCTCGAGGAGAGGCGCTACTGGCCCGATTTTTCTGCATTCGAAGTCCGTTCCCTGGAGCGGGCAAAACTGATCTATCTGAACTATCCCAATAATCCGACGGCGGCCACGGCCGATGCGGGAAGCTTCAGCGAGGCTGTACGGTTCTGCGCGGCGCACGGGATCACCTGTGCGAACGACGCTGCCTATTGCGAGATAACATTCGAAGATCCGGCGATCCCGCTATTTCCGATCGCCCGGGAGGCGGCAATCCCCTACATCGAGTTCTTCTCCTTCTCGAAAACATTCTGCATAACGGGCTGGCGTATCGGTTTTGCCGTGGGCTCTCCAGACGTAATTTCAGCTCTGGCGAAGATCAAGGACAACATCGACAGCGGTGTATTCGGAGCGATACAGCGGGCGATTGCGGATGCCCTCGAGAATTCCTACGACGAGTATGTGTCGAGGACGAGATCGGTCTTTCGCCAACGGCGGGACATCCTTGCGAGTCACCTTGAACGTGCAGGACTCTCCTTCACACAACCGGAGGCGACGTTCTATTTCTGGATTCGAACGCCAGGGGGGATGGATTCCATCGCCTTCTGCAGGCTTCTGATCGAGGAGTTGGGGATCGTTGCCACTCCGGGTGTGGGCTTCGGGCCGCATGGAGAGGGCTACTTCAGACTCTCCTTAACCACTGCAACAGAGGTGGTCGAGGAGGCGGGACGCAGGCTCGAATCGGTTCATGATATTTTGAATAGGACATAGGGAGGTCATTGCGTGCTCGAAGAGAAGATCGTGCTCAAGGGTATCACGGTTTTTGGATACTACGGGGTATCACCGGTTGAACGGGAGATCGGGCAGAAACTCGAACTGGACATTGAATTCCACCACGATTTCACGAAGGCTTGTATGACCGACTCTCTCGAGGACACCGTGAATTACGAGCGCGTATACGCAAAGGTAATGGAAACGGTGGAACAGAACCGGTTCAATCTCCTCGAGACCCTGGCCGATGCCATATGCAGGGCGGTTTTGGAGAACTTCCCGGTCGGCGCCGTCAAGACAACGATACGAAAGTTGACCCTCCCCTTTCCGAACAACCTGTCCCACGTCGAAGTCGTCGTCGAACGCCATGCACGGTGAATCTGGTGCGTTAGTCGTATTCTCTCTCGGTGCGAACATCGGACCCAGGGAAGAGAACGTGCTGGAGGCGTATCGGCTCCTCGGCGGCATCGGCGGGGTTCATTCCCTCAAGCTCAGTTCACTGTATGAGACGGAACCCCAGGGCGAGGGGTACAGCGGACCGTTCGTGAATGCTGTGGCCTTGGCCGAAACGGTTTGTGTGCCTCTGCCGTTGCTCGAAGCCTGCATGCGGATCGAACGGGCGCTGGGACGGGGCCAGGACGGGGGGGTGGGGGACCGTACGATCGATATCGATATCATACTCTATGGAGACCGTGTGATCGATGTGCCGAATCTTCGCATTCCACATCCGAGATTCAGGGAACGCCCCTTTGTCCTCGAACCGCTCCTCGAGGTGGCGCCCGAACTGACTGCGCCACCGGACGGTAGGCGGATTCACCAGATCCGGGAGGAACTCTCGAGCAACCTCTGGGTGCGTAAGATCTCCACACGTTCCGTCGTGGATGGGCTTCTTAACTTATGTTAAGTTTGATAGATATTGACACTGGCGGACGATTCCAGTACCGTTGATTCTATGGAAAACCTTAAAAAAACGTTTATATCAAACGGGATCAGATACATAGCCATCGAGGGGAATATCGGTGCCGGCAAGACAACCCTCTCGCGGCTCATCGCCGAATCTGCAGGCGCGAAGCTTTTCCTCGAAGAGGTGGATGACAATCCCTTCATAGAGCGATTCTACGAAGACATGCGCGGTTATGCGTTCCAGGTTCAGATTTTCTTTCTACTCAACCGCTACCGACAGCAGATGACCATTGCCCAGCAGGATCTCTTCACCGATCTGCTCGTGGCCGATTACCTCTTTGCAAAGGACTCCATATATGCGCACGCCGTCCTGGAGGATGACGAGCTCGTGCTCTACAGCAGGTTGCACGCGTTGCTCGAGGGAAAGATCACCCGTCCCGATCTCGTCATCTATCTTCAGGCCAATCCCGAGGTGCTTCTGGACAGGATCAGGAAGCGGGGGAGGAGCTTTGAACGGGTTATCACCGACGATTACCTGGTGGGATTGAACGAGGCGTTCAATCATTTCTTCTTTCATTACGATGAATCACCACTGCTGATCGTGAATACCGACAGGTTGGATTTTACTGATAGCAGGGAGCACCTCATGGACCTCCTGTCCAGGATCTCGCGGAAGTTCGAAGGGACACGGTATTACGTTCCCTCGTGGGAGGATGACCAGCGATGAGGAAGAAGATCACGAAGAGCACCCTGATCAATATGAAACGGCGAGGTGAGAAGATTGCCGCAATCACCTCGTACGACTTCCTTTCGACCAAGATCATCGATGAGAGCGGTGTCGATCTCATCCTGGTCGGTGACTCCCTTGGCATGGTCATACTTGGTTACGACAATACGTTACCGGTCACGATGGAGGAGATTATACATCACCTCAAGGCGGTATCCCGAGCCAAGCCCGGGGCCATGGTCGCCGGCGATCTGCCGTTCATGTCCTACCAGGCGAGTGTCGAGGATGCGGTCCGTAATGCGGGCCGCCTGGTAAAGGATGGGGGAGCGGAAAGTGTCAAGCTCGAGGGCGGGCAGCAGTACGTTCCGGTGATCGAGGCTATACTGAAGGCCTCGATTCCCGTGCTGGGCCATCTCGGACTCACCCCGCAGTCACTCCACCAGTTCGGTGGATACAAGGTGCAGGGAAAGGACAGGGCATCCGCCGACCGGCTTTTCAACGATGCCCTGTGTCTAGAACGGGCCGGTTGCTTCGCCATCGTACTCGAGTGCATTCCTTGGCAGCTCGCAAAACGAATCACAGAGGCGGTATCTATTCCGACGATAGGAATCGGGGCGGGTCCGTACTGCGACGGCCAGGTTCTTGTCGTCAACGATATGTTGGGGATACACGTCCATCCCCTCCCCCGGTTCGTCAAGAAGTACGAGGACATGGGATCGCGTATCGGCAAAGCCGTCTCGGCATATGTGGACGATGTGAAGAACGGTCGGTTTCCGGAGCCCGAACACAGTTATTCCTCCGGGACCGGCGAGAATGACAATCCGAAGGAACTGCATGAAATGGGTGAAGACGCCGGCTGAGGTGCATGCGGTCGTTGCGGAGTTGCGGTGTGAGGGGAAACGGGTCGGATTGGTTCCGACGATGGGTGCGCTACACGAGGGGCATCTGAGCCTCGTCCGCCTCGCACGATCGAGGGCGGATCTGGTTGTCGTCTCCGTCTTCGTCAATCCCAAGCAGTTCGGTCCGGGGGAGGATTATACACGCTACCCGCGTGAGATCGACCGTGACAGCGAAGTTCTTGCATCGAACGGCTGTGATGTGCTCTTCGCTCCGTCGGTCGAGTGCATGTACTCCGTGTCCGATAGAACGAGAATTCATGTAACGGATCTCTCCGAGCCGCTTTGCGGAGAATCGAGACCGGGTCATTTCGACGGTGTCGCACTCGTTGTAGCCAAACTCTTCAACATCGTCCGCCCCGATGTGGCCGTGTTCGGCCAGAAGGATGCGCAGCAGGCCGTGATCATTCAGCGGATGACTGCAGATCTCGATTACCCGATCCGTATCGTAATCGGACCGACGGTACGTGAACCCGATGGCCTTGCCATGAGTTCGAGGAACAGTTTCCTGAGCGGTGACGAGCGGAAACGGGCAATGGCGCTCTTCGGGGCGCTGGGCGAAGCCCGCCGTATGATCACCTCCGGTGAGCGGGACGCTGTGAAGATCAGGGCTGCCATGCACCGTGTTATGACGGAGGCGGGTATCGACGTGGAGTACGCCGATGTAGTCGAAGGGGCCACTATGAAACCGAAAGACAGGATCGAGGGGACATTACTGCTGGCGGTTGCCGGCCGGCTGGGGGGTACGCGTCTCATCGATAACATGGCACTCAGGATCGATGGGGATGAGATCGGGGAAGTGGTGTTGGAATTTCCCGAGTGGAGTATGTATGACTCGTGACCGGAATCTGGTGGCGTTGGTCCTGGCGGCGGGCGAAGGGACGAGGATGAAGTCCCCGCTGGCGAAGGTCCTCCATACTGTGTGCGGGAGACCGATGATCCGTTACGTACTGGATACCGTCCGTTCGATTTCCCCCGCCCGGATCCTTGTCGTTGTCGGGCATCAGGCCGACGCCGTGAGGGAAGAGCTCACGGGAGAAGCGGTCGAATTCGTCATTCAGACCGAACGGCTCGGCACGGGGCATGCGGTGATGATGGCGGAACCGGCGCTCCGTGGGTATTCGGGAACCATCATCGCCCTCAACGGTGATACACCGCTTCTCAAGCCGGCAACCCTGGACGGCCTTCTGCAGTTTCATTGGGACCGGGCGGCATCGGCGACGGTACTTTCGGCGCTCCTCGATGATCCGCAAGGGTACGGGCGCATCGTGCGTGATGATAGTGGCCGGCTTCTTCGCATCGTCGAGCATCGCGATGCTACAGAGGCGCAGCGTTCTATCAATGAGATCAATAGCGGTATCTTCTGCTTCGAGAGTGATGAGCTCTTTGAGACGCTGCCGAAATTGAGCAGGAGAAACGTGCAGGGGGAATACTACATTACGGATGTTATTGAGCTCCTGCGGGAGCAGGGTGCCCCGGTGGCCATCTACCGGAGCGAACAGAAGGAAGAAGTGTTGGGTATCAACGATACGGGACAGCTCGAAGCTGCTGAGAGGTCGATGATCGGCGATGGACAGGATATACGCACCATGGAGGAGTAAGTATTTTTCGTTGCCGCACGAGGAGGGCTGCCTCTTCTGCCGTCTTCAGCAGGCGGAGCGCGATGAGGAGATTGGGATCCTGAGACGTGGCGCACATTGGTACGTGGTTTTGAACATCTTTCCCTATACGAATGGGCACATCATGGTTGTGGCGGTACGTCACATCGAACGTCTCGGTGAAATGACGCCGGAGGAGGGAGCGGAACTTGTCTCGCTCCTCGCCGTGAGCGAGCGGGCGATTGATGAAGTCTATCGGCCAGAGGGGCTCAATATCGGGGTCAACAGGGGGGTCAGCGCCGGGGCAGGTGTCGTGGGCCATCTGCACTTTCATCTCTGTCCGAGATGGCCGGGGGACACGAACTTCATGACGGCGATTTCCGAGACGAGGGTCGTCTCAGAAGATCTCGAGGCGAGCTACCTGAAGCTCAAACCGCACTTCGAAGACGAGGACCGCCTGTAGGGCCGTTGAATGATCAGTGTATCCACCTTACCGGTTGTCTCGGAAAGGCTTACGGACGGTGGGCGGAAGAAAGCGTACAGAGAGGAAGCACCGGGGTATCGGAATCGTCCTGACGATTATGTGTTGTGCGATCCTATTTTCTCTTTACGTGAGATATTTTCTAGGCGAGCGGGAACGTACGTTAAGCGATGTACATCTTCAGATAGAGGTTCTAAACGGCACCGGCGAATCCGGGCTGGCAATGCAGACCGCCGCGGGGCTTCGAAGGATGGGGATCGATGTGCTGATAGTCGGCGACGCCGAGAGTTTCGATTTCGAGCATTCGCTACTCATCGACCGGAAGGGTAATCCCGCACTGGTCCGAAAGCTCTCTCGGCTCATCGGTTGCCCGCGCGTGCTTCAGCAGATTCAGGAACGTCCTCTGGTTGACGCCACGCTGATCGTCGGTGAAGACAGCGGTGACCTGAAGATCGGCGGCAGGTAGCCTATTTACGAGAGGAAGGTTTTCCTGCTATACTAATCGAGGGGGTGTTTGGGTGCCCGCGAAGAGACGAATGGGAATCGTCGCTCTCGTGTTCTTTCTCGGTGTCGTGCTCGGGAGTGTCGTGGGAGAGGTGATCGGGCTCATCCTGCCCGAAGACAACATGATCAGGAAGCTTTTCGTTTCCGGCAAGGAGTTCGTTGTCGGTCCCATAACCGTGGATTTGATCGTGTTCGGGTTTACGATTGGTTTTTCACTGAAGGTAAACCTCGTGAGTGTTCTCGGGATCGTGCTGGTCGCGTTCCTGTTACGATTGTATGTTTAGCATGGAGGGACGAGCATATGATAGCTGATCTGCTGACGGTTTGTAGTCAACCACGATTATTGATGATCGGTCCGCTCGGCTGGTCGGAGCTTCTGATTATCCTGTTTCTCGTATTGCTGTTCTTCGGTCCCCGGCGGCTCCCCGAAGTGGCCGAGGCGATCGGCAGGTCGATCAAGAGGTTCAAGAAGGCCTCGCGCGATATCAAGGAAGAGATCGAATCGCACGCCAAGGATGAAATCACGGAAGGTGAAGACAAGAAGGGCTAGTCGAGAGTCCGCTCACGCATATCGACGACGTCCACATCTTTCCTGACGGACTCGTACCATCCCGCCATGATACGCGAAGCCCGCTCGCCTCTGAGTCTATTGAGAATCTCCACTCTCCTGTTTGCATATTCGTTCATATCAGGCTCGCTTCTCTCGGTGACCCTGAGCAGGTAGAAGTAGTCGCGTTCCTGTATGGGCGGGCTGAGCTCGCCGGCGGGAAGTACATGTGCCGCCATGGCAAACGTCGTGTTCACACCGACCCCCGGTATTGCATCGTTCCGTCTGAATGGCGGCGTTTCCTGGACCTCGAATCCGTGCGCACGTGCAACGGTGCTGAAATCCCCTCCGGAGACCGTTTCCTTGCGTATCCCCTCGGCAATGGTTCTGGTCCCCTCGACTTCGTGCTCTCTTCGAATCCGGTCCGCAAGGAGCAGGCGCACATCCTCGAGTGGCTTTGCGCGTTCAGGTATCTCCTTCAGTACCTTCACGAAGTAAATCGCATCCTTTGTCTCGATTGCAGAGCTGATCGATCCCGGCTTGTGGTTGAATGTAAAGTTGATCACGCGGGGCAAGTAGCCGAGATCCTTGATAAAGGCACCTCGAGTGAAGGGGGACGGTTCCTTGATAGTAAGGCCGAAGGTTGCGGCTGCCTGTTCGAATCCCTCTTTTTGTATCGCGTCCCGTAGATCCCTGAGTACGCTGGCGAGGGAATCGATTGTCTCGTATCCCGGTTCGACCTTAATGAGGATGTGGCGTGCGTGTACTTTCTCCACCTCGTCCTCGGTCTTTTTCTCCTCGACTCGGATGAGATGGTAGCCATACTGGCTCCGCACCGGCTCGCTGAGCTCCCCTGCGGGCAGAGTGAAGGCGACGTTCTCGAACTCCTCGACCATCTCCCCCCGGGCGAAGAATCCGAGATCCCCCCCCCGCTCGGCGGAGAGGTTATCGTCGGATTCGTCCTGTGCGGCTTCGGCGAAATCCTTACCGGCGAGTATCGCTTCCCGAATCTCGAGGAGTCGCTCCAGGGCTTCCGCCTCATCCGCCGCGGTCGGTTCCTTCTTCATCTCTATGGCCGTGATCTGGCGCATGACGGGCTCTGTGTAGTCGTCTTTGTGTTCCTCGTAATACTGTGCTATCTCGTCATCGGTCGGCTCGTACGGCGGCTCTTCCGTCTGAACGGGCATCTTTATATAGGAAGCCTTTATCTGAACGTTCTCCTTCTTGAACTCTTCGAGCACCTCGCGTTCGGGGATGTGGACCTGTGCAGCGAGCATCGCTTCGAACTTCAGCTCCGGCAGAATGCTTCGGCCCCAACGTTCGAGCTGGCTCCAATCGGCTTCGGGATCCGCGAGGGCCTTGAGGTAGGCCTGGTAGTCGAACGTACCCTCCTCGTTCGTGAAGACCTGCTGCAACGATGGATGGGGGTTGCGCCTGAGGAAGGAGACCAGTTCGTTATCGGTCACGATGATGTTGAGTCGCGTCAGCTCTTTCGACAGCAGATACTTCTGAATCACCATTTCCCACGCCTGTTCCGCAAGCATGAGGTATTCCGATTCGCTGAGGGTGTAATCCTCCCCCCGCTGCATCTTCATCTGGTTGTAGAGCTCGGTGAAGAGGTTTGAGTATGTTCTCCGGTATATATTTTGACCTTCAATAGTACCGACTATCTCGGGGTCCTGGCCTTCCTCGCCTGTTCGAAGGTTCATCCCCCATACGGCAAAGATCGATACGACAAACGCGACGACTACGATCCAGAGGATCGTCTTCGTCCGTTCTCTCATCTGTTTCAGCATGCCTGTATATCCCTTTCAAAAGTAACCACTTTATCATGTGAAAACAACCGTAAGGCCTAGATAACATATCACAATGGCCGCATGTATGCAAATTTTTTAAGAGTCGTTGACAGCAGCTTAGAGCCGGTGGTACTGTGCACGGGACATGAAAGCAAGACCGCTTCCGATCCTGTTGCTGCTGTTATTTGTCTCCGTCTCTGCTGCTCGCTCCGAGATATACCTCTGGCCGCTTTATGGGGCGAGACGACTCAGTTCCACCTTCGGCGAGTATCGCCGGGGGCACTATCACGCCGGAATCGATATCAGGACCGGGGGGCGGGTGGGGCTCCCCTGCCTGGCGGTGGGGAACGGGTATGTAAGCCGAATCAAGATCGCACCATACGGCTACGGCAAGGCCGTCTACCTGAGGTTAGACGACGGGCTGACCGCGGTGTATGCGCATATAGACAGTTTCAACCGGCTGCTGGATTCACTCACCTATGACTATCGTCTCGCACGGGAGACCTCCTGGTGCGATATCACGTTTCCGGAAGGCCGGTACGTGATTGCCGTCGGAGAGACCCTGTGTTATACGGGTGAGACCGGCACATCGGCTCCCCATCTGCACTTCGAATTGCGGGACGAACGTGAGCGGCCCTTCAATCCTCTCGAGAGGCTGTATGCAGTTCCGGACGAATATCCTCCGATCATATCCGGACTCGAGGTCGTTCCGCTCGAACGGGGCAGCATCGTGGAGAACAGCCCGCATCGTACGTGCCATCTCTTTCGTGCCTCCAGCGGAAATCGCTTTCATCTCGAGGATACCTTGCACCTCGACGGCAGGTTCGGATTCGGAGTGACGTCATGGGACGAGCAGGGCTATGGCCGCTACCACATGGCTCCGTTTTCGATCGAGTTGTCGATCGACGGAAGGCGCCTCTACCGTCTCGCCAATACCACGTTTTCCTACGCCCAGACCGGACAGATCACTTTGGAGTACGATCTCCTCGGCGAAGGTGTGGCGGGACGTTACATCTTGTTGTACCCACAGGCTGTTCAGTCGGTGCCGGGCCGGGAGGGTCAGGGTGCCATCCGCAACGAGGGTGACGGCGTGGGTAACATGCGTCTCGGTCCGGGCAAACACAGGGGCGAGATTCTCGTTACGGACGCCTCGGGTAACGAATCCCGTGCCTCATTCATCTTTGTGCTCCACAGCTACCCGGAAGTCCAGACGATGCGGAAGCTCGCTGCGGCTCGTGAGGTGGTGCTCGGGGCATACGATCCCGACGGGGGAACGGTTCGAGGAAGGCTGTTCGAATCACTCGATGGCGGCGGAAGCTGGCGTGCGATAGAACTCAATCCATTCGGTAAGTATATGCGGGGATTCGGCAGTCTTGAGGAGGATCCCGTATATCGGTACGAAGCCGAGGACGATGAGGGAGCCGTAGCACTCCGTTACTTCGCCACGCCGCGTACACTTCGGGCGGGCCAGGAGGTATTCTGCGAGTGCAGAGCGGAAGGCGGCGGGGAAGCATTGGTACTGCGTATCTTCACGAATCGTTTCCTGTCCGCACCCCCCGTTGTCGAGCGGATCGGCACCGGATCGGCGGATACCGCTGCCGTATATCAACTCGGACCGCAGGAGTATTCCGTTTTCTTCGAACATACAACACTCACGGACGGCATAAATGTCTTCAGGATATCGGGGACCGACTACAGGGGCTATGCGCTGGCAAGCATCACTGCACTGAGGTGTTTCGTTCTCGAAACCGGCAAGCGTGTCGCCTGGAACATGGACAGCATCTCCGTGACGCTGGAGGCTGTGCAGGTGCGACAGCCGGTCGTATGCCTGGTACGTGAGGTACCGCCCACCGGCATCGTGACGACGGCGTTGAAGGTACACTCTGCCTCCTTCAGGATCGACGTATCCGAGCGGTATCTTGCGAGGCCGCTGAAGCTGCACTGTGATCCCGGCCCGGGGGTCGGTCTGTTCAGGTTGAAGAACGGTACAGAATGGGAATGTGTCGGCGTTCCCGAACGCGAGGGTGGGTATGCCAAGGTCGATCTGAGTGGTGTCTACGCATTCTTCCTCGACGGACTCCCGCCCCATATGAAGCAGGTGGAGGTGACCGAGGAGAGGCACGGGAGCGGCTTCTTCAGGCGCCGCAGGTATTACGTACCCGTCATAGAGCAGGGGAGTGGAATAGACCCCTACTCGTCCAGGGCGCTGTTGGATGGGAAGAGAGTCGTATGCGAGTGGGATGAATTCAGGGAACGCATCGAAATTCCCATTCCCGCATCGATTGTTCCCCGTCCGGTTTCGTTGCGGGTCGAGGTCAGCGATCGGGCCGGAAATTCGAGTGTTGGCGAGTTCACCTTTGTGATACAATAGATCCCCGTGATGAGGGATGGCGAGGGTGAGTACCGTGCGATTCATACATCTTCACAACCATTCAGAGTATAGCCTGCTCGACGGGGCAATCAGGATCAAGGACCTCGTCGCCACGGCGAAGGCGATGGGCATGAGCGCGGTCGCCCTCACCGATCATGGAAACCTGTTCGGAGCCGTACCGTTCTACAACGAGGCCACTGCCGCCGGGATCAAGCCGATTCTCGGCATGGAAACGTATATCGCCCGCGGCGGCATAGCCGAGCGGAGCAGGTCCGGGCGTATAGTGCGGAACGATCATTTGACCCTTCTCGTCAAGAACGAGGAGGGCTACCGCAACATCCTACAGCTCTCCTCGATAGCATACCTCGACGGTTTCTACTACAAGCCGCGTATCGACCTCGAGATCCTGGCCGACCACAGTGCGGGGCTCATGGCACTGAGCGGATGTCTCCAGGGGGGGATTCCCAGACTGCTGATTGCCGGAAAGATGGAGGAGGCGAGGGAGCTCGCAGGGCGACTCGCTTCGATCTTCGAGCCCGGCGATTTCTACCTCGAGATCCAGAATCACGGTATTCCCGAAGAGCTCGCTGTCATTTCCAAGATTTCAACACTTGCACGGGAACTCAAGCTGCCCCTGGTGGCGACAAACGACTGCCACTTCGTACGGGCGGAGGATCACCGGGCGCACGACGTTCTCCTCTGCCTTCAGACCGGCAAGGATCTCGATGATCCGAGCCGGATGCTTCGTTCGAATCCAGAAACCTTTTTCAAGTCCCCCGAGGAGATGGCGGTCCTCTTTCCTGATCATCCGGAAGCGCTTGATACGACCGTCGAGGTCGCGGAGAAATGCAATATCGAGCTGAAATACAGCGAAAGTCACCTTCCCAGCTTTCCGATTCCGGAGCCCTATCAAAGTGCCGGTGAGTACCTCGAACACATCGTGATGGAGAATCTTCCGCAGCGGGTACCCGAGGTGAGTGAGGCGGTGCGTGAGCGTATCCGCTACGAGCTCGAGACGATCTCCCGTATGGATTTCGCCGGGTATTTTCTCGTTGTATGGGATATCGTTTCCGCTGCCCGTATGATGGGTATCCCCGTGGGGCCGGGAAGGGGTTCGGCGGCGGGCAGCCTTGTCTGCTATGCCCTCGGCATCACATCGATCAATCCGCTCGAACACGGTCTCCTCTTCGAGAGACTCCTGAATCCGGAACGTGTCTCCATGCCGGATATAGATGTCGATTTCTGTGACGACCGTCGGCAGGAGATCATCGAGTACATTGTGAATAAGTACGGTAAGGAGAACGTGTGTCAGATAATAACCTTCGGAAGGATGGCGGCCAGGGCGGTCGTCCGGGATGTCGGGCGGGTGCTCAAGATCCCTTACGGGGATGTAGACAAGCTGGCAAAGATGATACCCGCCCAGCCCGGCACCACCCTCACCAGGGCGCTCTCCTCGGTACCGGAACTCAAGACGCAGTATGAACAGGACGGAGATGTCAAAAAGCTCATCGATCTCTCGTTATCTCTCGAGGGTCTTGCCCGTCACGCCTCGACGCATGCGGCCGGTATCGTGATAACACCCTCGCGCCTGGTCGATCATGTTCCCCTCTTTCGAACCAATCGCGGCGAGGTAACAACGCAATACGAGATGACCGTACTTGAGAAGATCGGGATACTCAAGATCGACATTCTCGGCCTCCGTACCCTCTCCGAAATCGACAAGACGCTGGAGCTTATCAAGGAGCACGAAGGACGGGAGCTCAGGATGGAAGACATTCCACTCGATGACGAGCAGGCCTTCGAGCTGCTACGGCACGGCCGGACGATCAGCGTGTTCCAGCTCGAGAGTGCGGGGATGCGGGATCTGTTGCGCAGGATCGAGCCATCCGTCTTCGAGGACGTCATCGCCGTCAACGCACTCTATCGTCCCGGTCCGCTCGGAAGCGACATGGTCTCGGACTTCATCGAGTGCAAGCACGGACGAAAAAGAATAGTCTACGAACATGCCATACTCGAGCCGATCCTGAAGGAGACGTACGGAGTGATTCTCTACCAGGAGCAGGTCATGCAGATCGCCAGTGAGCTGGCGGGCTTTTCGCTCGGACAGGCGGATATCCTGCGTCGCGCAATGGGGAAAAAGCAGAAGGAGAAGATGGAGAAGCAGCGGGAGCGGTTCATCAAGGGGGCTGTCGGGAATAAAATCTCAAAGGGAAAGGCACGGAAGATCTTCGATCTTATGGCGTTCTTCTCCGGGTACGGATTCAATAAATCGCATTCCGCCGCCTATGCCGTCATCTCCATGCAGACGGCGTACCTCAAGGCGCACTACCCGGGGGCATTCATGGCCGCCGTCATGTCGTGCGAGATGAGCGATACCAACAGGCTCATGGTACTCCTCGACGAATGCCGGAGCCTCGGCTTGGCCGTGCGTCCCCCTGATATCAATTCGAGCCATGTCTATTTCGGACTTGCGGGTGGTGAGATTACCTACGGACTTGCCGCCATCAAGAACGTCGGTGTACAGGCGATGCAGGCGATCATCGACGAACGCAAATGTGCACCGTTCGTCGACCTGTATGATTTCTGCGACCGCGTCGATCTCCGTCTCGTCAACAAGCGGGTGATCGAGAGCCTCATCCAGAGCGGGGCGATGGAAAGCCTGCCGGGCGGGCGCGCCCAACAGATTGCGACACTCGATCGTATTCTGCTTCAGGCCCAGAAGCGGCAGAGTGAGCGCGAGCGGGGACAGACCTTTCTCGGATTTCTCGACGGTTCGTCCGCCACCGATTCGACACCGCTCGAAGATGTCCCGGAGTGGGATGAAAACGAACGGCTTCGCCGCGAGCGAGAATCGCTGGGATTCTACTTCTCAGGTCATCCGCTCGATCGCTATCGTGAGATGCTCGGCCGACTGATCAACGTCGACAGTCTCACCTTACCGAGTAAGAAGGAACGGGAGGCCGTCGTTCTGGCCGGTCTTGTGAGCGACATCAAGATCATACTCGATCGTAAGGGGAACCCGATGGCGTTCGTAACCGTCGAGGATTTTCACGGCTCGTACGAGATAGTCGTCTTTTCGGATTGCTACAAAGGGTCCCGCAAGAAGATACAGCAGGAGGCGATTGTCGTCATCACCGGTAAGGTCTCCGTCAAGGATCGAAGTGGAAACAAGGTGATTGCGGACAACTTCTATGGGATAGAAGAGGCGTTGGACGTTCTACCGCGGAAGGTGCACCTGACGCTGAGCTCCGAACTCTTCGGTGAGCAGGAACTGGTACACCTGCGGGGCGTTTTCGAGCGCTATCCCGGCGAACGGGAGATCGTATTTCACTGGCGGGAGAACGGCCGCGACCGGTACGTCGTACGCGCCCGGGGTGCCAAGGTATCACCCGGTCTCGAGCTATTCAAGGAGTTGAAGCAGATTGCGGGGGTGGAACATGTCGAGATCTCTTTGTAGCGGATACGTGCGGTTGCTCATCGCCGCCTGTATCCTCCTGGCCGGAAGTTCCGTGTGTGGGCAAGGCTACGATGAGGGGCAGGGCTACGACGAGGTGCAGGTCTTCGAGGAGATTTATCTCGTGGACAGTCCCACAGCGGGGATCTTGCCTCACGGAGGCTATCTCATCTACGGCTCGGTGGGGCCCCGGAGCAGTCTCCTATTCGGGGTCAAGATCGGGTTCAGCGAGCGACTACTGCTTGGCGCCTCGTTCGGGCTTCAGGAATTCATCGGTCGGGGAGAGGTCGATCTCAACGAAAAACCGGGATTCGAGCTCAGGCTGCGTCTTCTCGAAGAATGGGAGAACAGACCGGCCCTTGCATTGGGGATCGATACACAGGGTGAGGATTCGTACGACGAGGATGGGGAACGGTACGAACGGAAGTCGAAGGGTTTCTATGCGGTGGTCAGCAAGAACTACCATCTGATCAGGGATTTCTCCGTCCACGGGGGTATCAACTATTCACTCGAAACGCGGGACGAGGAGGGTGTGAATCTCTTCGGCGGCTGCTCCCTCGAGCTCTTCCCCGGCTTCAGCCTGTTGCTCGACTACAATGCCGCCCTCGACGACAACGAAAGGAACCTGGGCACACGCTGGACCCGCGGACGGGGGTACCTCGATTCGGGTGTCCGTTTCGATTATATGGATAAGCTCAGGCTCAAGATACTGTTCAAAGACCTTCTCGGGAATTATATTCCGGAAAAAGGGGTCGCCCGGTCGATTGAGATATTTTACATTAACTATTTTTAAGCGGGGGTATGTACTCCATGTCTGCGGTACACGACAGTATCGGGCGGTTGGATTTCGAGCAACCGGTGTGCGAGCTCGAAGAGAAGATCGAGGAACTGAGGAGGGGAGGTCTGACGGACGAGTCGGAAGAGGTCGTCAGGCTGCGATCAAGGCTCAGCGACCTCGAGGGAAGGCTCTATAAGAACCTCTCACCATGGGAACGGGTGCAGCTCGCCCGTCACCCAAAGCGCCCTACGTCCCAGGATTTCATAACCAGGATCTTCGACGACTTTCTCGAGCTGCATGGTGACAGGCGCTTCAGGGACGATCCGGCCGTCGTGGCCGGCATTGCGAAGATCGACGGGCGGTCTCTCGTCGTTATCAGCCAGGAGAAGGGGCGCACGACCAGGGAGAGGATCTCGCGAAACTTCGGAATGACCAGCCCCGAAGGATTCAGGAAGGCGCTCAGGGCTATGAAGACGGGGGAGAAGTTCAACCTTCCGATAGTCTCGTTCGTGGATACACCGGGTGCCTATCCCGGGATCGGTGCCGAGGAGCGCGGCCAACCCCTGGCCATTGCGGAGAACCTCAAGGAGTTCTTTCTCGTCAAGAGCCCTATCATCGTCGTCATTATCGGCGAGGGTGGAAGCGGGGGTGCGCTCGCCGTCGCCATCGGAGACCGTGTGATCATGATGGAGCATGCCATATACTCGGTTATCTCCCCGGAAGGGTGCGCTGCGATACTCTGGAAGAGCAAGGAACGGGCACCGGAGGCGGCACAGGCGCTTCGGTTGACCGCCGGGGACTGCTTCGAGCTCGGCGTGGTGGATCGGCTCGTCGAGGAGGTTCATGGTGCATCGCACCGCGATCCGGACGGTAACGCTAAGAAAATCAAGGAGATACTGATTGAAGAGCTCGACTCGCTGATGGAGGTGCCGATCGATACGCTCATCGAACGCCGGCGACGGAAGTTCGATTCGATGGGGATCTTTGAGGAGGCGTAGGCGATCCGTAGCCGGTCCTGCCCCCTGGAATGCGAGGAAATATACAAGCAATTTCAATGCTACAGGTTAGTAGATTTTACCTTGACCTCAACAGCCTGACATCTTATAATGTAAGAGCCAGCTTACATAGGTATGTTGTTCTGTGTTGCAGATCCCTGGTGGGAAAGTGTATCTTTCCGTGTCAATCAGGGATTTTCGTTTAGAGGGAAGGATTCGTATGATTAAGGAGGACCTTCTCGACATCCTCGCCTGCCCCAAGTGCAAGGAAAAGGTGACTCTGAGTGAGGACGGCAATTATCTCGTCTGTCAACAGTGTCGGGTACGTTACCCTATCGAGGATGATATTCCGATCATGCTTATCGATCGGGCCGAGAAGCTTGACTAGTCGTTACGGAGGTCGTTCCTCTTGTGTCTGTTTGCCCACATCGCAGCCGGAGCGCTGGTAGGGGCTCATGCTCCGAGCCCCTACTGGGCTCCCCTGCTCGGCATGGGGAGTCACGTGGCCCTCGATATCGTACCGCATTACGATTTCGAGAGCGTTAATCTCCAGCTGATGCTGGGTATCGTCATGCTCGCCATCGTGGCAGCGGCAAACGGGCTGGATCTCTCGATCTTGCTGGGATCCCTGTTTGCAGCGTTACCGGATTTCGAGAATCTGCTATGGAGGAAAGGGATCATCACCGACGAGAGAAAGGTTTTTCCGGGTCATGCGGGGATCATACCGCACGGTAGGGAAACCGGTCCTGAGAACGTACTCTTGCAGGTTGCCTTCTCGATCCTCGTGGTGATCTATCTTGTCCGGAGGAGTTCATGAAACGGTCGGCACTGGCGGCATTCCTGATTCTTGTGTGCGCCTCATCTCTGCGCGCCGCACCCTATCGCGTGCTCACGTGGGACGAAGGCAGCATAACGGTTGAGTTTGTGACAGGGGAACCTTTGATAATTCCGCTCGATGACGAGGGTTCTCGGCCGATGAGCACCATCCACCTTCCCGGATATTTCAGTTTGAGGCGGGAGGGGAGGCCGATTCTTCCGATACGGCGGTTTCTCTTCGAAGTACCATCCCCCAGAACACATGTCGAGATCCTTGAACGGGATGTAGTACCGATCGAGGGAACCTTACCCGAAGTCTTCTTCACGAGCGGCGGCTCGAGAGATCGGCAGCGGAGAGTCCTCGACGGGTGGGATCAAGAGAAGGATGGCGGTTTCGTGCGATTCGCAGGTGTTGGTCTGCACCGTCGTCGTTACCTGGCCCAGGTAGATCTGTTCCCGATCATTTTGAGTGCCGGAGCGGATAAGCTCCTGCATGCACGACGCCTAGTCATCCGGCTCACCTTCCCACCGGCACGGGTAGCCGAGCGGAAAGCAGCCGCTGTACGACCCATCGATCATCTGATCGTCAACCGGGAACAGGCGGCCCTCTGGAGGGGGTGGGACGGGGAGCGTGCCCCCTCCCAGCGAACGCCCTTCGAGTTTGCACGGTCGACGAACTGGATCCGGATCGGGGTCGAGAGCCGGGGCGTCTATCTCATCACCTACAGTGATCTCATGAATGCGGGTGTCGATCCGCACATCATCGATCCGACAACACTCAGGCTCTTCTCCGGCGGACCGGTTCAGCAGCCGGACAGTGTCCCGCATGGGGGGAGCTTCCTCAGCGATTACCGTCTCACCGAGCATGCGATCACCTACCGGGGAAGCAGTGTGTGGGAGGGAGATTCGATCATCTTCTACGGGGTCGGCACCGAAGGTTGGCGGGATGATATCGATCCCGACGCATCACGAACCGAGCGGTACGAACATCTCTACGCGACGGAGAATGTATACTGGCTGACCTGGGGAGGGAGCTTTCAGGGGCAGCCCAAGCGAATGGCAGAAAGGACCGTCCAACCGATCCCCGGACCCGGACCTGTTGTTGATGTAACATCCTATGAGGAGCGCCTCCATGTCGAAGAGGATGTCCTCTATGATCCCATATACACGGACGACAGGTGGTACTGGCGGCGGCTTCTCGAGGGGAGCACTGCATCGTTTACCCATTCCTTCATTCTGAGTCATATCGCCTCAGCGGACGGGATGGTGAGGGCGATCGGATACGGACCGTTCCAATCGGGTCAGAACAACGACAACAGCGCGGTCTTCTCCCTGAACGGGACCGAGATCGAGACTTTGAGCTGGCATGTCCGCTCGTACTACGTACCCGAGGCCATGGAGATACTCGAGCAGCCAGTCACCAACCTTCAGAACGGAACAAACAGCTTCAATATCCAGTTGAATTATCAATCGGACAACGACAAGACCGAACAGATGTACGTCTTGTGGTACGAGATCTTCTACACACGGCAGTTGATGGCGACCGCCGGTTTTCTCGATTTTCACGGGCCGGAAGGAGCTAATTACTACATATATACCGCAGGCGGATTCCCGGCGGGAGAGATACTCCTTCTGCACGTCACCCATCACGAGGAACCGGTGATACTCACCGGATTCCAGCGGTCCGGCGGAGATCTCATATTCGGGGACGAATTCAGGGAGGGGGGTAACCACTATTTGGCTGTCTCGGTTTCTCAGCTCCAGCAACCCGCGCTCGACGACGTTCGGGCTGTACCATCCCTCAGGGATGAACTTCCGCCGCCTCATATGATCATCGTCTACCATGACCGTTTTCAGAGCGCCGCCCAGACTATCAGAGAGCACAGGGCGGCCAAACTCCCCTACGCCGACAATCCCGTTGTAAAAGCGATCGATGTCAGGGATGTATACAACAACTTCTCCGGTGGGATGAAGGATCCGATAGCGATCCGTAACTATCTCAAGTTTCTCTACGACAACTTCACGGAGGGTGGCGAGCCCGTCATCCGGTACGCCTTACTCATCGGCAACGGCACGTATGATCCCAAGGATATCCTCGACAAGGGATTGGACCTCGTTCCCTATTATTTCAATATCCGCTATATCAACGAAAACGAGGGTATCGAGGATGAGGATTTCCTCACGAAGCTCGATGATTACATTCTCTGGATCGATCGCGATGGCGACGGCCAGCCTGATACGATACCGGACGTCATGCCCGACGTTGCGATCGGGAGGATGTCGGTCCTGAGTGAACGTGAGGCGAACGCATGGATCGACAGGATCGTTCACTACGAAGGGAAGCACGAGCTCGGACCGTGGGTGAACAAGTTGATCTTCGTCGCAGATGACGAATACTCGACGGGCCGTAACATCGATTTCTACTTTATGCATGATGCCGAGGAGATATGCAGCCGCGACGGACCGTTACCGGGGTACTTCGACAAGAAGAAGGTTTACCTCCACCATTACCCGTTCGTGGGGGATATGAAAACCGGTGCACGGAACGATCTGCTCAAGGAGTGGAGTGACGGGGCGTTGCTGGTCAATTATGCGGGGCATGGCTCGCCCAAGCAGATGGCCGACGAGCGGGTAATGCTGAATTCCGACATCTACTCTCTCACAAATGGGCCGAGAAGGCCGTTCTTTCTCGTCTTCTCATGCTCGGTGGGGGATCTTGAATCGCCGTACCAGCGGAGTATGGGGCAGAACCTCGTCACCTTCGATGGGGGAGGCGCAATCGGCACAATCTGCGCAGTTGCACCGACGATCGGATTTCCCAATGACGATCTCAACAACTCGATCTTCGAAAAGCTCTTTACGTCCAAAGACAGCACCGGTTCCGAGCCTGTCGGTTATGCCCTGCAGCTCGCCAAGATAGAGACCTATTATTACGAACGCAACAACTCGAAATTCGCACTCCTATCGGATCCCGCACTCAAGCTAGCAATACCCGATTACATAGTAGAACACGATATCGCTTCGATCGATACGATGGAAAAGGGACATCGCTACAATGTCGACGGGACCGTCATGTTCGGGGGACAGGTCTTCACCGGGTACAACGGGGTGGCCGAGGTCATCGTGCAGGAGGCAGAGGAAAGGATAGACAAGTGGGTCGTTCGCGATAACAGCAACTGGCATGTCCGCTACAGCCTGCCCGGCAACATCCTCTTCAAGGGGATGGTCGAGGTGACCGCAGGCAGGTTCAGCGTCGATTTCGTCGTACCGAAACGCTGCAGGACGGGCTCGACAGCGAGGTTGCGCAGCTACGTGACATCCACATCGACCGATGCCGTTGGCGCCTGCGATACACTGACCATTGTAGCCTCGGATTCCATACCGATCAATACGGGTGCACCCGAAATCAGGATGTACTTCAGCGGGCAAGCCACGAGGGTCAAGCCCGGAGCACGGCTCATCGCAGAGATCTCAGATCCGGACGGGATTGCGATTCTCGGTGCCGATCCGCAGAGCTCGATCTTCCTCGATTTCGACAGCAGCGGATATCCCATATTCGTAACTGATTATTTCAATTACGATTTCGGATCTTCCAGTATGGGCCGGATCGAGTATCCGTTGCACTCGGACTTCGAACCGGGGAAACACACCGTGGTGATCAGGGCCTTCGACAATCTCGGGGCATCGTCGAGTGATACCCTTACCTTCGAGATCGTCGAGGAACGTGTCTACACCGTTGACGATGTCTTCAATTTTCCGAATCCATTCTCCGAGAGCACCAACTTTGTTTTCCAGCTCAGCAGCGAGGCCGATGTCACTCTGCGTATCTACACCCTCTCCGGTGTGGTGGTTTGGGCGGCGGTGATGGCGGGAAGCGAGGGATTCAACAGTATCTACTGGGATGGACGGGATCTGGCAGGTGACCGACTGGCAAACGGAACATACCTCTACCTCCTCGAGGTGGATTTTAGAAAATCTTTAGATCCTGAGGAAACTGTAAATCGGGAGGAACGAATTGAAGGAAAGGTTGTCTTGCTGCGTTAGGGAAGGATGGTGTGGATTGATACGGGCGCCCGAGGTGAAATCCGAAAGCGCTTGACCCGTCAAACTGCGAATTATTACATTGTATAGTAGATGGAGGGATGAAATATGTTCAAATGGATTAAGGTAGTTACGATCACACTGAGCTTGTTGTTCCTCTCAGCGGGGACCTTGTCTGCGCAGGGAGAATCGGGAGCCGATTGCCTGATCATCCCGCCGAGTGCCCGGGCAAGCGGCATGGGTTTGAGCTTCTCCGCCTTAAGTGATGATGCGACTGCTATTTGGTGGAATCCGGGCGGCCTGGCATTCGTCAATCTCGCGATGGATCTCATGCATTCTCAACTCGTCCCTGATCTCGCCTCGGATGTATTTTACGAATACTTGGGAGGAGCATACCGGTTGGAGGGTATCGGCACCCTCGGTTTTGCCCTCGTATATCTGACGTACGGGGAATGGGTGGTTACCGGGGAAGATAGCCCGGAGCCGATCGGAACAGCCCAGTCATGGGAGGTGGCCCCGACCATCAGTGGAGCCATCAAGATCATGGAATCGATCGGTGTCGGTATGAACCTGAAGTTCATATACGTGAGCCTCGCACCGGAATGGGCCACGCGGGACAGATTGCCGGGAAAGGGGCACTCGGTTGCAGTCGATCTCGGTGTGCTGTGGAAGATCCGCAAGTTCAAGCTCTTCGGAATCCACGAAGAACAACTGAATCTCGGTCTGAGTATAACAAACCTAGGGCCTTCGGTTGTGTTCATCGACGAGAACCAAGCCGCCCCGCTACCCCGCAATCTTCGGCTGGGGGTTGCCTATACGCTCGTCTTCAAGGATTTCGGGCGGCTCACGCTCGTAACCGATTTCAACAGGCCGCTCGTCGAATTTGACCGGTCGAACACCTATCATATGGGCGGCGAGTTTGTGTATATCGATCTGATTGCAGTCCGTGGCGGCTACATGCATGATCATGACGGAAATATCATGGATCCGACATATGGACTTGGATTCATATTCAATAACCGCTACCGGATCGATTGGGCAAGCGTACCACAGTCGAGAGAACTCGGCAGGGTTCACCGCTGGTCCGTCGGCATCACATTCTAAGCCCTTGGGAAAGGTTATAAGAAGGATTGGGAGCGATCCGTTCGTATATTCCGATCGCGGCTACCGTACTCTCAGTGATGGCATGGACGACAAGCCCCATGCCCGCACGGGGGGGCTCCATCCCGGCACCGTATCATACAAAATCCGGTTATTCCGTGAGGGGGGTTCTCTCTCCGACCGCGATGCGTTCCACCGCAAGGCGCCGGCAACGTATGTTCCCGTTCGATCGGCCGTCCCGGAGACAGATCTTCAGGAAGATAGAGCGCAGACGTCCCTTCCTCGGGGCCACCGTCTCCGGGATCGATACCCTCCGGGCCGTGCTCATCCGTATCTCCTTCCTTTCGGACAGGGATGATGAGCTTTCCACGTTGGCTTCGGACGGCAATTTCAACCTCAGCCACGACGACGTTATAATCGATCCCCCTCCCCACAATCGTCGTTACTTCAACTCGCATATGGTAGGCCTCAGGAACTATATCTGGTTCCAATCGGGCGGAAAGGTCGAGCTCGAATGGGTCGTGCTGCCTGAAGAGTTGAATGAAAGTTACAAACTCACCGATCTAGCCGATTACGGTCCGGGGCAGTCGGGGTCCTGGACGACGGAGAAACTCGTTCAATTCTTCAAGGATAGTATATGTAAGGCGGATACGGCGGAAGGGCTCAGCTTTCCGTGGGGTGACTACGATGCCATCATCGTGGCCCACGCTGGAGCGAACCTCCAGAGCGACATAGATTATGACACACCGAACGATATCCCCTCGTTCTTTGCCGGACTCGGTGACGAAGATGCATTCGAGGTGAGCAGCGGCGATACGATCTGGGACGGTTCCGTCATCCCCGAGACGGCGGTACAGGATGGATTCAACGGCGGTATTGCCGGTGTTCTGATCCACGAGTTTTGCCATCAGCTCGGGCTCCCCGATCTCTATAATATTAATTTCGGTAATCCGACGATAGGTGTATGGGGTCTCATGGACAGCGGGGGATTATTGGGGGCCTGGTTCGAAGACGGTGACGGGGAGGAACACTATGTCGAGGGATTCATGCCGGGTGGTCTCTCCGCATGGTCGAGAACCTACCTCGGATGGACGACGGTCGATACCGTTAAAACCTTCACGAACGTTATGGCCCTCCCCGCCGTGGAGAAAGAATCCGCCAGGGTCGTTCGGATCGAGATGGGGGAAGACGAGTACCTGTTGCTGGAGAACAGGGTCGCCGAGCTGGATGGCATCAAAACCGTATACGTAAGAGACGAAAATGGTGTGATCATCGGCACACGGAACTGTATCGATTGCTCCGGCAATATAGCGCCTCCGGATCCCGAGTGGCCGCTTGTCAACGGATACGATAAACTACTCCCGACCGAACGGGAGGATCCATCGTACGACGGCGGTCCGGGCCTTCTCGTCTGGCACATCGACGAACGCCTGATCGAGCAGCGATGGGAAGAGAATACCATCAACACGTTCAAACCGTTCGGGGTGTGGCTCGTCGAGGCGGGCGGGGTGGTCGACCTCGGGGATCCCTCGTCCCCGTTCGGCTGGGGTTGGTTCGACGATGCGTACTACCAAGGTAACAATGAGACCCTTTCCGATTCGACTTTACCACCCTCCTGGAGCAACTGGAACGTCCCGACAGGTGTTCGTGTGGAGCACGTCTCATCCCGCGATACGCTCATGAGCTTCGGCGCAGGCGTGCGTGACCGGCTTGCCACAAAGCTTATCGGGTCCCTCGGCACACCGGCACCGGACGGTATCCTGCCGCTTTCGGGTGACTACAGGGCCCTCGTGGTCGACTTGTACGGGAGGGGTCGGATTGCGGGGAGTGGATCATACGTCTTCTCCCTGCACCAGCGTATTATGACGCCTCCTGCGATGGCGGCCGAATTCGCTCCGGGGATCGATGCGGTCATTATCGGTGAGCAGCAGGGTGTTATTCATCTCTTCCAGGATAGCGACTGGACCGAGCCGGAAGGGTGGCCTTACGAGGGCATCATGGGGAATCTGATCACACATCCGGTGGTAATAGCGTCTGGGGAAGGCCATTTTGTGACGGCGGCCGATGATGCGGGTTTCTTCTATCTTATCGATCATACGGGTGAGGATTTCCCGGGATTTTCACCACATGCATTATTGGAGCCGGACCGCGTTCTCGGTAATATCGTGGTCTCGGTGGATACGCTCTACCGTACGACGGGACTCTTCCTCCTGACCGGGAGTGCGGCACCATCTCGGCGGGCATGGCTGCTGGGATGGGATATCTCGGGTATCGACCAAGGTGTGAGCCCCGTAATGCTTGCCGGATACCCGCAGTTTGTCGATCTCACGGCTGCCGAGATCGACGGGAGGATCTCCCTCGTCGGCGGGAATGTAGATCCGCTACATACGGGAGACGAACTGTACGTGGTACTGCATACTACGGGACGCGTGTTGCTCTGTGGAAACGGAAGGATCCTTGCGGAGCGGAACAGGGAAACGTATATCAGGACGACCCCGGCCCTTTACGATCTCAACGGTGATTCCTATCTCGATCTCATCTTTTCGGACGGGGAGTACGTCTATGCGATCAATCCGTCAGGTGCCAACCTTACCGGCTGGCCTCGCCGTCCGGAGGATCTCTATCAGCTCCCGGGTGAGGTTGGCGTTTCGGCACCGGTAACGGTTGCACATACAGAATCGGGACCTATCGTACTCATCGGGACCCGGCAGGGTTTACTCTACCGCCTCGACCGATTCGGAGAGCTGGTGGGATACCCGTGGAAGATCGCACGGGGCTTCGCAGCGGCACTCGATATCCTGATCGATGGGGGGGATGGAATTCTATTCTTCATGGACGGCGGATATTCCAGGTGGAGATACGGACGGTTCGAAAACGCCGACGAAACCGGTCTTGCATTGAGCTTCCACTCCTGGCACAGTACCTGGGGTGATCGTGCGAGGACGGCATTTGCAGTGCCGGCTCGCCCATTGGATGGAATCCCTGCATCCGACTGGCTGAACCTGGATCGAGATCTCGTCGTATATCCGAATCCGTCGAATGGGCATCGCGTGGGATTTCATTTCACTGCACCCGAATCGGGTGAGGCGCAACTTTCCGTCCTGACCCTCTCAGGTGAACTCGTACTCGAACGACGTAAGATTCTCATCGGCGGTCAGGATGAATTCGTCGTTTCCATGAGCGACAAGGCATCGGGCATCTACCTGTGCCGCCTTGTGGTTCGATCAGGTGGTAAGGAGACAGAAGCCTATAGGAAGTTTGCCTTGGTACGATAAGCTTTGGAGGGACTGTATGCCGAGAAGAACGTTTGCAATGGTACTGATCTTTGTGCTGTTCGCATTACCACAATCGGTGTCCGGCACGGGCGCCGCCAGCGTGACCGCCCCTCAGGAGTCGAACGTAGACGCGTACCCTACAATATTTGGGAAGGATGTCGGGCTTACGGATCTGAATTCAGTCAGACTCGAGACGCTGAAGCTCACAGGGAGCCGACTCGAGAATTCGCACGTCTCCGCATCCGAGGCGATGCTCGAACGGTACGGCACCGTCCCGGTTCGTAGCGGTTCAAGAAAACGGATAGCGCTTTCAATACTCTTTTCCGCGCTGCTCCCTGGGGCGGGCGAGTTCTACTTATTTTTGGATTCGAAGCAGAAATCGGTGCTTGCCAGGGCTTCCGTCTTCATGGCTCTGGAAGGATACCTCTGGTACGGTTACCATCACAACCACTCGTGGGGTGAGGAACTCAAGCGCAAGTACGAGGAGTACGCAGATGCGCACTGGGATCTCGATCGGTTCCTCCATCAGCATCCGTGTTGTTCGCCGCCGTTCGGATGTGAAAGTTACGAGGAGTATAACGAGATCTGCAGTGGAGAGCTCTATTTCCTCTTCATTCCGAAAGAGGTGGACAGGGAGGAGTATTACGAGAATATCGGTAAATACGACTCCTTTGTCTTCGGCTGGGACGACTGGGACAATCAATTGGATTACTGGACACCACACAGGCAGACATACTGGCAGATGAGGGTCGATAGCAACGATTACCTGCTGAAGGGTGATCAACACCTGATGCTGCTGCTCGTCAACAGGGTGATCTCCATAATCGATGCGGGCTGGCTGGCGTACCGGATGGGCAAGGGGGAGCGTGACGATGATGGCTGGTCGATCGAGCTCGACTCTCGATTCTCCGTGGCATCGGTTGCCGTGCGCTACAGTTTCTAGGGGGTATAGTTTTGAAACGACTCGTAATCTCACTGGTGATTGCATTTAGCTTCTCATCGCCTGTTGCGGGAGGTTCGGTATCCCCCCTAACGGGGGGGGCTATCGATGGGTGTGTGCTCGATAGCGGGCAGGCGGTAATGCCTGCCATGAACCTTGCATCACACGAGAAATCATACGGAATCGGTGTTGCTGCCTGTATACTCGAGGAGTGGAGCGTGAGAAACGAGTCGTCTCCTGAATGGTCCCGTCCACACTCTCCCGTTAAAATGGGTGCCGCCTCCCTCCTCCTGCCGGGTCTAGGCCAGCAGATGATGGGAAGAACGCTGCGTTCGAAGATCTACTTCGGTCTCGAGGGACTCTCATGGATCGCCGTCGGGAGCTTTCTCTGGCAAGGGCATGTCCGAGAGGATGCGTACAAGGAGTATGCCGTCATCTTCGCCGGTGTCCGGGGAACCGATCATACCGACGACTACTACAGAATAATCGGTGAATACATAAGCAATGACGGCCCCGGTGGGTACAACGAGGATGTTCGAAGGGAAGCACGGGACATCGCAGCCAGCGAAATTGATGATGACGATTGGGATTGGGAGGCCTATCAACGGACCTTGGAGGGATACTACGACGCGAATAAGATAGTGGGAGACCTCAGCTGGCGATGGGAAACGGAAGGGGCCCGCCAGCACTATAGCATTCTCCGGGAGGGGAGCAGAACTTCCTACCGCCGTGCCCTCTATGCAGGAATCTTTGCACTCGCACTCAGGGTTGTAAGTACCATCGACGCAGTCAAGCTGGCAATGGGCGGCTCCCCGGTTAATGAGGGGAAGGGAAAGGTTTCTATCGATATCGGGCATAAGCACGGGGGCTTTTCCGTGTCGCTGAAAAAGGCCTTTTGATTGGCCCTACTCATCAAGGTGACTGGTGTCAAATGGGTAGAAGCGCTGTTCCCGTCGCATTGTTGGCAGTCTCCCTCCTCGGAGGACCGCTCCAGTCAGAGACAGACATTCACCATAACCCTACCGGTGAAGCCACGAACCGTGGCCGTGCTCCGGATACGTCCACCGTCGTCGATGAGGGGAGCGCAGGGCGATTCAATATCACACCCGCTGGGCTGTATCTCGGTGCCGGCGAGTTGCGTGAACCGCTCGGTCTCGCTGTCGATGCCAGGGGATTCGTCTACGTGGCCGACGCCATGACGGGAAAGGTCTTCCGTTACGGTGAGGACGGCGGCTCCTTGGAGTTCGAGCAACCGCCCCGTACCGCCTCACTCTACCCGATCGACCTCGCCGCGTATGGCACGTTCATATATGTGCTCGATTATGTGGAAAATAGAATCGTCCGATACGATACGAAAGGGGCATACCTCGATATACTCCTTTCATTCAACGAGCTGGAGCGTGTGCATCCTGCTTCGTTGACGGCAGGCGAGGGAGGCCGTATCGTAACCACCGATATCGAGCACCACACGGTGACGGTATGGACACCGTTGCTCGATGTGGAGCTCACAGTCGGGGAATACGGATGGTCTGCGGGGAAATTCGATCGTCCCACGAAGGCGGCGTTGCTGCCCGATGATCGCATTGCTGTTGTCGATGCGGGCAATCGACGTGTGCAGCTCTTCACACCTGCCGGGGGCTTCGAACGTCTCCTGACATTGCCCGATGGCGAACAGTTCCGTTCACCACGTTCCGTAACGGTTGACTCCTACGGTTTCATCTATGTTACCGATTCCGGCGAGGGTCGCGTGGTGGTCTTCACGGCGGGCGGTGAATTCGTTCTCAATATAGAAACTTATGGGGATGCGGAGATAGCACCCGCTTCCCTCACCGTGGGTTGGAACGACCGTCTGTACATCGCCGACCTCGTGTCACGATCTATCCTGGTATACGACATCCATTACCCTTGAGGAATAGAAAATGCGAACACAACTCTCGTATACCATTTCCATTATCCCTCGTGATCTGATATGCGCGCGCTGACAGGTTCCCTTTCGATAGTAGTTATTCTTGGTATCTGCGGTGCATTGCACGCCGAGCCGGGAAGGGTGAAGGATGGGGTCGCGGCCCGGAGGGAGCTCAAAGAGTATCGTGTATTCGTACTCGAGCCGGGGCAAAGACGTGTCGAGATCGGACGGTCCTTTATCATTCCCGCAACCGATACCGTTACGGTTGATGGGAACGCGCTGCGCCGAGGAGACGAATACCGGATCAATACACTCAAGGGTTCGCTTATTCTCGTCCAACCGGCGCTGGGTGGAGAGAAACTGGTCATCGGCTTCTCGCGCTATCCCTTTTCGTTTTCGCCGGTCCTCGCCTCACGGTTTCTGGAGGGTGTGGGTGCGTATCCGCCGGCGGTACACAGAGCACCCACTCCGAGGGCCGAGGAACGGAGCCGCAGGGACCCGTACCGGTTGAGATTTTCCGGGAGCAAGACCGTCGGTTTTTCGGTTGGTTCGAACAAGGATCTCGGGATCGATCAAAGCCTCAAGGTTTCTATGGTCGGCAAGGTCGCAAAGGATCTCGAGGTCAAGGCGTTTCTGACCGACGATAATCTTCCCGTTCAGCCGGAGGGAAACACCGAGGAACTGAAGCACTTCGATCGTGTCTCCGTCGAGATCGCAAGCAAGCATGCTCAGGTTCAGCTCGGTGACTTCGCAACGGGTCTCTCCTGGTCGCGTTTCTCCTCCTTTCAGCGGGAGCTCAGGGGGGTGCATACACGCCTCAGCCTCAAGGGGCAGACCCTCTTCGCCGGAGGCGGGATCGCAAAGGGCAGGTTCCAGACGGTGAACTTCTTCGGGAGGGAAGGTGTGCAGGGACCGTACGAGCTCCTTCCGGCCCGTCGATTCAACGGCCTCATTATATTGCCGGGAACAGAGCTGGTCTATTTCAATGGGCGACTGCTCAAACGGGGTAGTGAAAATGAATACACGATCGATTACAACAGAGGTTCCGTGACCTTTACCGAGAAGGTGACGGTCACCGACGATGCTGAGATCGTTATCGATTTCCAGACCGGTGAGGACGAGTACGAGCGATCAACTGTCGCGGCAGGGTGGATATCACCACGCGTCGGTGAAGCGCTTACGCTGCGCGCCTTCTTCTTCCAGGAGTCCGACGATTCCGACCGCCCGGTCCGTGGTGGACTTTCCGAGGAGGAACGTTTTCTGATCTCTGAAGCCGGAGACGATGCAGGGCGAGCGGTGGCGGGTGGGATTACACAGGTGGAAGCCGGCAGGGGAAACTATATACTGGTTCCGGCAGATACCCTCCCCGAGCGGTTTGTCTTTGTTGAATCCGGTGGCGAATATGTTCTGAATTTCTACGAGGTCGGCCCCGGCAACGGCGACTACCGGAGTGATGGCTTTACGACGCGGGGTGAGGTCAAGTATGCCTTTGCCGGGGAAGGGGGCGGTGATTACTCGATCGGGAGACCGCTTTCCCTGCCCCAGCGCAAGCGCCTCTTCACACTCGGGGCGGCCTTCGAGAAAGGTCGGCTCTTCATGGATACCGAAGGGAGCATGAGCTTCCTGGATAAAAACGTTCTCTCCCAACTGGATGACGGTGATAACCGGGGCGGGGCGCTCAAGGTCGAGGGGGGTCTCAGGGATGCCGAGATCGCCGGGACCAAGCTCTCCCTCGTCGGTGAATTCTCAACGCTCGAAGGCCGGTTCTCTTCGCCCGATAAGAGGCGGGAGTCATATTTCTACCGTAACTGGAATCTGGAAGATGTTTCGCTGGAGGGGAGAGAGAATATCGGAGGTGCGACGCTCCACTTGCGAAGTGAGAACCGGTGGGATCTGGAGGGGAGTTACAAGTATCTCTCGAGGGGGACTGATCTTACCGCCCGCAAGGGGGAAGTCACAGGATCCCTGGGGGATCTCGGCTCGAGGGGAGTACGGTTTCGCACGTTCGATACGGAAACAGGAGCGAGCAGGGACCGCCGTTTCGCCAGCGGCGAGGCGGTGTTTTCCTTCTGGCGGCTCGTGCCGAGGGTATCCATGGAAGCGGAACGGTATCGTAACTTTGTCGAAGAGGGGGCCGATACGGGCCGTTTCTACTATCAGGGTACCGTTACGCTCGGCAGCCGAAACACGGGTGCATTCAGCGGCACGGCATCCTATCGCCTGCGGAGGACTGACTTCCTTGAGATCGACGGGACCGAATGGTTCCGAGCCAGAGAGAATGACGAGATCCGATTCGACGGCGCCTATGCGGGCGGAGGTCGTATCCTCGAACTCTTTCTCACCCACCGGAGGAACCGGCAGGTCCGTGAGGGGGCAACGGGGTGGTACAACCTTGCCCGGCTCAGATACCGGGATAGCTGGGAGCGCGCCGGCGTCACAACCGATCTCGGTTACCGCATCAGCGCAGGCGAGGACAGGAGGCTCGAGAAGGCCGTTATCTTTGTCGGTGAGAACCAGGGTGATTACGATTCCGAGGGGAGGGAAGTGGGGCAGAAACGGGGAGACTACATGGTCCTCTACCTTCCGGGTGGCGATACGGAAAGAGTACGGACGGTCGAGGCCACATGGCGCCTGAGTTTCGGACGCGGTCTTCGGGGACTGCAGGGTGGAGAGGGGGGAAGCGGCTGGTATTCGTGGATCCGGCGAAACGTTTCGCTCGACAACTTCTTCTCAGTGACGGAGCGGTCGCGAACCGACGATCTTGTCGGCCTCTATACCCTCAAGCCGGAGCTTCTCCAGCGGGATGACGTCACCATCTACGGTGTCAACAAGCTGCGTCAGGAATGGAGCTTCTTTAATGACGTCAAGCGGTTCAATCTGCGTGTTACCTTCACACGCGAAGACGAGGAAGACAACAGGTCCCAGGGGATCCCGAGTGAACGTTTCAATAGAGAGGTGATTATCCGGGCAGAATCGGCGCCGCGCTCGGCATTGTCGCTCTCCTGGCAGCTCGGTACCAAGCTGAGGGAACGGGATTCGGCGGGTCCCTCGGGTCAGGATTACCGTGTCGAGGCACTTATGGGATCGCAGCTCATCGATTACCGCATTCGCCCATCGACACGGCTGTCGAGCGAGTTCGGTTTCGAGCGCCGTAAGGACGAGGTGTCTGCGGCGAAACAGACCTCCTACTCCGTAACCCCCTCTCTCGTATCCTCGATCGGAACGAAGGTACATGTAACAACATTTGTGAAATTCACCTATACGAATGCGGAGGTTGATCTCGCAAAGCCGCTCTTCTTCCTCGAAGAGGGCCTCAGATACGATTGGAGCATCATCGGGCAATACCGGTTTACCAGGAACATCAACTTCGGTGTCAACTACATCGGTAGGCGGGAAAAGAATTTTCTCGGGGAGATGAAGACAATCCATGATCTCAAGATGGAAAGCAGGGCTTACTTCTAGCTGTATCCTGATTGTGCTGGCAGCGCAAGCCTCTGTCGGCGATCCGATTCGGGCGGTGACCTATCGCGGTGTATCACTGCTCTCCGCCGAATCACTCGGTGAGGGAACGCTGCTCTGTACGGGGTGCGCCTATTCCGACTCCCTCGTCGAGCATGAGATCAGGCGTATCGATTCATTGTACTTTTCCTACGGACGGCTCGGTGCGGTCGTGACGGTCGATACGTTCGTTCAAGGCGGAGGAGTCGATATCCGGCTGGATGTTAGGGAGGGAGAGCAGACAAGGATCGGGAAGGTCACGGTAGGCGGATCGGTAGGTGTGGAGATTGCCGAAGCGGAACGGATACTGGATATTCGGGAGTTCGATCCATTTGATCCCCTCACGCTGGAAGGATCGATGCAGCGTCTGCTCGACCATTACAACGACGCCGGATATCCGTACGCGCAAGTTTGGCTCACGGGATTCGACTACCGGGCACGGGACAATGTGGCTGACTTGATCTTCTCGGTGCAGCAGGGCGGAGAAGCCGTCATATCCGGTATCGTTTTCGAGGGGCTTTCGAAAACCGATACAGCACTGGCGGTCCGTTCGACGAGACTGAAGAGGGGTTCACGCTACAGCGAGCGGAACGTACGTCGTGCCGCCGGCTATCTCAGGGCGTCGGATCTGTTCGAATCCGTGGGTGAGATACGGGTCTCACGCAGGAGTGCGGATGCCGTCGATCTCCATCTCCCGGTGAAGGAAAGGGAGCGCAGCAACAGTTTCCAGGGGGCCATGGGATTCTCTAGGAAGGATGGCGGCGGATACATTCTCAACGGCTCCGTCACGGTCGATCTTCGCAACATCGCAGGGAGCGGTCGCAATACACACTTCTCATGGCTCAACGACGGTCAGAAATATTCTCGGGTGGAGTTCCGGTACCGTGAACCGTTTCTCTTTCGCCTCCCCGTGCATCTCGACGCCGAGATAGAGCAGGTTATCCAGGATACGGTCTATACATGGCATTCGGCCGGGCTCTATGTTCGGCTGCCGATCAATCCAACGTACACGATCCTGGCGGGGGCAGCGGCCGACCGCAACGTGCCCGGACAGGGCGAGCTCGAGAGGAGCATCAGGCAACGTTACCGGCTGGGATTCTCCAAGGAGGGTGGCTCCCGTCTCCATCTGATGCTGCACGTCGATGGTGCCTACAAGAAGAACTATCTCAGCGGTGATCGCACGGTGGGTGTGGGACAGTTTCTCTACGGTTTCGAGGGCTCACTGGAGCTTGCCGTATTGAGGCGGCAGAGCCTCTATCTTCGCCTCGTGTCCGAGGCGGTCTTCTCGTCACAGGAGATCCCCATTGCCGAGCGATTCACACTGGGAGGGGCGCGCAGCGTGCGGGGGTACCGGGAGAATCAATTCAGGGGGGAACGGATAGTCTTTTCGAATATCGAGTACCGTTTCGGTGTGGAGGGATGGTTGTTTCTCTTCGACGATACCGGTGCATTCTACCATCCCGACGGGGGCTGGACCGTAAAGAACGGGACCGGTTTCGGTCTCCGCTCATCCTCGCCGCTGGGAATCGTCGTGTTGAGCTTCGGCGTCGGTGAGCGCCTTTCCCTGGAGGGCACTCGTATCCATATTTCGCTTGAGGAGCGGTTCTGAGTGTTTTCCAGGATCTCCTCGTAGTGTCGGGAGAGCTTCCTCATTCAGCTTCTTGACGATGGGTCGTTGGGAGACGTATAATAGGATGATAATCGAGAGAGGGGGCGGATAACGTGACCGAGTATCAAAAGGCATGCGCAGGTGAAGTGAGCGACGCATGCAGGAAGGTGGCCGAGGACGAAAGCTTAGAGCCCGAAAGACTCAGACGCCTGATCGCGGAAGGTACAGCCGTCATCCTGGGTACCGCCCGCGAACACTGCCGGGTAATCGGTATCGGCCGCCATTGTACGACGAAGGTCAATGCGAACCTGGGGACGAGCCCCGATCGTGACAGCACGGACACCGAGCTGGAAAAACTCAAGGTGTCGATCGATGCGGGGGCGGATACGGTGATGGACCTCTCGACGGGCAGCCGTATCGATGAAGTACGGAGGGCAATTCTCGACGCATCAACCGTTCCGGTCGGTACCGTTCCGATCTACCAGGCGATCGTGGAGGTTACGGAGCGGGGTGGTGATGTAGCGGATTGCACCGTCGAGGAGTTCTTCGAAGTGGTGGAGCGGCAGGCTGCCGATGGTGTCGATTTCATGACCATCCACTGTGGTGTTACCCGGCGTCTCGCACAGGAGGTGGCCGCATCCCGAACGGCGGGTGTGGTAAGCAGGGGCGGCTGCTTCCTCCTGCAATGGATGACGAATAACGAGATGGAGAATCCGTACTTCGAGCACTATGACCGTCTGTTGGATATCGCCGAGAAGTACGATGTCGTCCTCAGCCTGGGTGATGGTCTACGCCCCGGTGCGATAGCGGATTCGACAGATCGCGCCCAGATGGGCGAGCTGCTGGTGATCGGCGATCTGGTGACGAGAGCCCGCACGCGCGGCGTGAGCGTGATCGTTGAAGGGCCCGGACACGTGCCCCTGCACGAGATACCGGCAAATGTAACACTCCAGAAGCGTATCTGCCACGACGCTCCATTCTACGTACTCGGTCCCCTCGTAAGCGATGTTGCAGCGGGGTACGATCATATAACCGCCGCAATCGGTGGAGCCGTCGCTGCCTGGTATGGCGCCGACTTTCTCTGTTACGTAACACCGGCCGAGCATCTCCGGTTGCCGAAGATCGAGGATGTGCGCGTGGGTGTCTTGGCGGCACGGATCGCGGCACATGCCGGTGACATAGCGAAAGGCGTTCCCGGCGCTGACGAGTGGGATTACAGGGTGTCACGAGCCCGGGCTGAGCTGGATTGGGAGAAGGCCCTCAGCAACAGTATCGATCCCGAGCGGGCCCGCAGTCTCTACGATCCCAGTACCGGAGATTCGGAAGACTTGTGCTCGATGTGCGGCATCTTCTGCGCCATACGGGGTACCCACAAGAGCAAGGAAAGTTCGAAGAAAAGGCACTGATTGGCTTCGGCGGTCCCGGAGCCGGAGGTAGTACTGCGATGAGTTCACGAGTGATCAGGGCCCCGAGGGGGCGGGATTTGAGCTGTAAAGGGTGGTTCCAGGAAGCGGCGCTCAGAATGTTGATGAACAACCTGGACCCCGATGTTGCGGAGAAGCCCGAAGAACTCGTCGTCTATGGCGGGCGTGGAAAAGCCGCCAGGAACTGGGAATGCTTCGAGGCGATCGTACACACATTGAAGCTGCTGGAAAACGACGAAACACTCCTGGTCCAGTCCGGCAAACCGGTTGCGGTCTTCAAGACCCATGAGGACGCCCCGCGTGTTCTCATCGCTAACTCGCTCCTCGTTCCGCGCTGGGCGACCTGGGAGCATTTCTGGGAGCTCGAGGGCAAAGGGCTCATGATGTACGGGCAGATGACCGCCGGTTCGTGGATGTACATCGGAACCCAGGGGATCCTGCAGGGCACGTACGAGACCTTCGCCGAGTGCGCACGGAAACACTTCGGTGGTGATCTTAGGGGGCGGTTCGTTCTCACGGGCGGCCTCGGCGGCATGGGGGGGGCTCAGCCGCTCGCTATCACCATGAACGGTGGTGTATGCCTTGCCGTCGAGGTGGATCCCGAACGGATCACGCGTCGTCTCGAGACCGGGTACTGTGACGAAATGGAGACGGATCTCGATGCAGCGCTCGAGAAGGTGCAGACGGCCGTGAAGGAGAAACGTGCATATTCGATCGGTCTTCACGCCAATGCAGCCGATGTCTATCCGGAGCTGGTGCTGAAGGGTATTGTGCCCGATGTAGTAACCGATCAGACATCGGCTCACGATGCATTAAACGGTTATATTCCAAGAAATTACGATGTCGAACAGGCCGCACGGTTACGTCGAGCCGATCCTGATCGCTACATCAAGGAAGCGCTGGAGTCGATCGTCGTGCATACAAGGGCGATGATCGATCTTCAACGTATGGGTTCCGTGGTCTTCGATTACGGCAACAACATCCGGGGACAGGCAGAGAAGGGCGGCCTCGAGAACGCCTTTGCTTTTCCCGGATTCGTTCCGGCCTTTATCCGTCCCATGTTCTGTATCGGCAAGGGCCCCTTCAGGTGGATCGCCCTCTCGGGCAATAAAGAGGATATCTTCCGAACCGATGATCTGGTTCTCGAACTTTTCCCCGAAAACGAATCGCTTTGCCGTTGGATAACAATGGCCCGTGAAAAGGTCGTTTTTCAGGGACTTCCATCCCGGATCTGCTGGCTCTCATTCGGGGAGCGGGAGCGGTTCGGCCTCGCGTTGAACGATCTCGTGGCCGAGGGCAGGATAGAAGCTCCCATTGTCATCGGGAGGGATCACCTCGACAGCGGCTCGGTCGCCTCTCCCTTCCGCGAGACCGAAGCAATGAGGGACGGGAGTGACGCGGTGGCGGATTGGCCGATCCTCAATGCCCTGCTGAATGCCGTGAGCGGCGCTGCATGGATTTCGGTGCATCACGGAGGAGGAGTCGGTATGGGGCTCTCGATCCATGCGGGGCTCGCCGTGGTCGCCGATGGAACCCGGAGGGGACAGGAAAAACTCGCCCGTTGCCTGTGTTGTGACCCTGGCACAGGGATTGCAAGACATGCGGATGCTGGCTACGAGATAGCCATTGAAAAAGCGAAGGATGCAGGGCTTCACATCCCCATGCTGGAAGATTAATTCTGGGGCTGCATTCAGCGGGGTGGTGAGGTTTTGAGGATCTTCCTTTGCATTAGGTAGACATGCATTTTGCTTGGGCTTACCAAGCTGTTTGTTTCATTCTGCAAGGAGTGGCGCTTGCCTGAGATCATCGATCTTCTGCTCCGAGGCGCCGTGCAGTTGCTCACCTGCCGGAGTTCAGATGGCGAACCGAAGCGGGGAGCAGCTCTATCCAATTGCGGTATAGAGACAGATGCGGCCGTTGCGGTAGTAGATGGTAAGATCCTTGCCGTCGGTGGACGGGGAGAGGTAGAACGGGCGATAGGGGATACCACCGTCGCCAACGTCATTGATGTCGAAGGCAGGGTTGTGCTGCCGGCCTGGGTCGATCCCCATACGCACGCCGTCTTCTCGAAGTACCGCCCCGACGAATACGAGGCGCGCATCCGGGGTGAATCCTATCTGGAGATCGCCCGGAAGGGAGGAGGTATCGTCAGGACCGTCCGTGAAGTACGCGACATGGACGAGGACCAGCTTTTCGAGGTGAGCCGCCGGCGGCTTCTGAAGATGCAGGAGCAGGGAACCACTACCATTGAAATAAAAAGTGGTTACGGGCTCGATACAGAAAACGAGCTCAAGATGTTACGTGTCATTGCCCGCCTCGGAAGGGAAATGCCGCTTGATGTTGTTCCCACATTTCTTGGGGCGCACTCCACGCCCCCTGAATATGCCAGGAGCGCCGACTATGTTGATGCGGTCATTGAAGAGATGATACCGGCGGTGGTTGAGGGGCACCTTGCGGAATTTATCGATGTATTCTGCGAGAGCGGTGTCTTCGACCTCGAGGATACGAAACGAATCTTCGAGGAGGGTCAGCGCCGGGGCTTGGGCCTCAAGATACACGCCGACGAGATAAACTCTCTCGGTGGGACGGAGCTCGCCGTTGAAATGGGGGCCGTCTCGGCGGAGCATCTCATCAAAGTTTCCGACAGGGGGATCGAGATGCTTTCAAGGAGCCGGACGATCGCGGTACTCCTTCCGGGAACGATCTTTGGGCTGGGATTGCGGGCGTATGCACCGGCGCGCACGCTCATCGATTCCGGTGCCGCAGTAGCGCTGGCGACGGACTTCAATCCCGGTAGTGCTCCGTCCAGCTCCATGCAACTGACGGTGGCATTGGCATGCTCACAGATGGGCATGACACCGGCCGAAGCGATAAATGCGGCCACGATAAATGCAGCGTGTGCGGTCAGGCGAGAACGGGACGCCGGTTCGCTCGAGGTGGGGAAAAAGGCGGATATGGTCGTATACGATATCGAGGATTACCGGGAGATCCCATCGAGGGCCGGTCAGAATCAGGCAATGATCGTTCTCAAAGAGGGACATGTCGTGTGGGAGTCTCAAGGTGTTGCGGCAAGAAGCGAGGTCGGGTTTTGAGCAAGTCGAGTCAGTTACGTCAGCGGGCGCAGAGCTTCTTGAAGAAGGGCAATCTGCCTAAGGCGATCGAAGAGTACAGGCGTCTTCTCAGTGTAGAATCCAAGAACCCGAACCTATATAACGAGCTCGGTGACATACACCTGAAGGCTAATGATCGTCAACAGGCTGTTTCCTGCTTCGAAAAGGCTGTAACAAATTATGAAAAAGTCGCCCTCTACAATAACGCGGTCGCGGTATGTAAAAAGATTTTGCGGATCGTACCGAACCGTGTCGAGACCATCTTCAAGCTCGGTGAACTCAAGGCGAAACAAAAGTTTGCTGGTGAGGCCGTGAACTACTTTTCACAGTTCATGGATCTAACGTTTTCGGGGAGCGAGGTTATTGGTGGGGACATCCAGGGGAAAATAGACCGGATGGTCGAGCTCGTTCCGGATAACGAGGAAGTTCACAGCAAGGCCGCCGACGCCTATAGCCGAATCGGAATGAAGCTCAAGGCTGCAGAGCTCCTCTCGGCCCTTATCGTATCGGCCGGGGAGCGTGGTGACTCTGAAAGGATGAAGTTCTACCAAGTCCGGATCGAATCACTGAGGTCCGCCATGACGCGGGACGAACTCGATGAAGTGGATCGGCTCATAGAAAGACATCCGGCGGGCGAGGAAAGCGGGACACCGGCAGGTGAACCGGATACGAGTACAGGTGATATCGTAACGGCCGGTGGGCCGGCCGAGACGTATGGGGATGATGCCATCCCGGATGAGGATGGTGATCTTGCAGCAGGCGCCGCAGATGTCCAGCACGCACCCGAGGGAAGTCCGGACGCCCAACCCGAGGGTTCCGCCCCAATGCATGAAGGCCCTGAAGCTGGCCCAGCTGCAGAGGTGAAGCAGGAGGGTGACGTGCCGGAAGAGGCTGCTGAATCACCGGCGGAAGAGTTCGATGAATCAGAGATGATCGCCGCAATGGATATCAACGAGTCACCCCCCGTCGCAGAGCAGCAGGTTCAGCAACCGGAACCGGAGGAGGCGCTGGATAAAACCCAGGTGATACCGCCGGCCGGGAAGCGTGTTTCGGTGGAGGCTGATTCGGGTACTGCTCCGGATACACAGGTTGCCGGCGGCGGCGATTCCCCGGAGACGGAGGCGGAAGCCGTTGGGGTTGAACAGGCTGATGCGTCAACCGATTTCTCGAGCATGATCGAGGAGGGCGAAGATGCGGACGAGGTGGCCGAGCTCACCCAGGAGATTACGAGTGACATTGAGGCAAACGACCACAAGAGCCACTACGATCTTGGAATGGCCTACCTCGAGATGGCCCTGTACACCGAGGCGGTCAAGGAGTACCAGATCGCCGCACGTTCGGAGCAACTCCAGCTCAAGAGCATGGAGATGATCGGATACTGTTTTCTCCAGATGAACAAGCCCCGCCTCGCTGTGAAGCAGCTCGTTCGCGGGCTCGAGATTGCCAAATCCGTCGGAGGTGACAAGCTCGGACTACATTACAACCTCGGCATGGCGTACGATATGTTGAACGAGCCGGATAAAGCGCGAGAGCATTACGAAGAGGTCTATATAGTCGATGTCACCTTCCGTGATGTTGCCGAAAAGATGAAGAGATACAGTACCATCCCATAGCGCGGAGCGGAATGAACAGCTCAGAGGCCCGGTGCGACCTTCACCTCCATTCATATTATTCCGATGGTTCCTTCTCCCCTGAAGAGCTAGTACGACGCTCACACGAGGCTGGCCTGGCAGCCATCGCCGTTACCGATCACGATACCCTCGCAGGACAGGACGAGGTCTCGGCCACATGTCAGCGCTACGGTATCGAATTTGTGAGTGGGCTGGAGTTGAGCGCACGTGAAGGTGGAGTGAGTCTGCATCTTATCGGTTATTGCATAGAAACACGCGACGAGGCCCTTGAAAAAAACACTCAGGTGCTTCGGGATGCGAGGATTTCACGGGCCAGGTTGATCGTTGAGAAGCTCGGGAAGCTGGGTATCGATATACCGTTCAAGGAGGTTTGTGCCGAGGCGGGACGGGGGGCTTTGGGAAGGCCCCATATCGCGAAGATTCTCTACCGGAGGGGGATTGTTGCCTCCATTCAGGGGGCATTCAACCGCTACATCGGCGGCGGCGCTCCATGCTACGTGCCCAAGAAGGTCATCCCACTCGAACGCATCTTTTCACTCATCACCTCAGCCGGTGGGGTGGTGGTCTGGGCCCATCCCGGACAGTACATCAACGACGAGGGATTGCTTGATACTCTCTGCGGGTTGGGTTTGACGGGGATCGAGATGGTCCATCCCAACCATTCCCCGGCGATCGAAGGGCGGATTGCGGAGGTCGCCCTTCGCAGAGGGCTCGTTTGCACGGGCGGGTCTGATTTTCATTATCCCGAGGCCATGCAGGCGGAGATCGGTGAGGTCTCGGTGCCGTATGACACCGTGCTGTCATTACGGCGGGCTGCCGCGAAACATAATTCAGCCTAGCGGGATGTCCGTTCGACATTGTGGATTCAAGACGATGCCGTCCTATGTGCCGACGGGCCGGGCAGATAACAAAGATACAGCCGGACATTTGTCTTGACCGTCGCTCTTTGACTCTCTTACAGTCGCCAGAAGGTTACCTGGCTGCATATATTCGGAATACCGATGAGGTCTCGTTGCGCTGAAGGGGAAGGGCGGGTGAGAACCGGCAGCAACCTCAGAAAACTCATCCTCACGGCGCTCTTTACCGTTTTGAGTGTCGTGCTCGGGTACCTATTGGCGGCTGTACCCAACGTCGAGCTCATAACGCTCACCGTCTTTCTCAGCGGTATCTTCCTCGGTCGACGGTTGGGGGCACTTGTCGGTTGCCTATCCATCCTGATCTACTCCCTCTTCAATCCATTCGGGCCGGCGCTACCCCCGTTGGTAATCGCGCAAGCAGCCGGATTTGCGTTGGTGGGATGGACCGGCGGCGCCCTGCAACGATTGCGGATATCCGGGGACCGCGAAAGTGTTCTGATCAGTGCATGCGCCGGGCTCCTTCTTACATTCGTCTACGATCTATTGACGACCGTTGCAACGGCCGTTATAGCGCTCGGGGGAAGCGGATTTCTCCGGGGTTTCGGCGGCGTTTTTATCGCCGGTCTGATATTCATGGCGATTCATGCTGTATCGAACACCGTTATATTCGGTGTTGCCGTGACACCGATTCTGAGAGTTGCGGGTGTATGGGAGCGGGGAGGGGTGTGAGTGAACACACAGGCACGCATCCTCACCTTTCTGGCGGTCGGCGCATGTGCGTATGGAACGGGTGTTCCGGCTGAGGCTTCACGTGCTGTTTTTTCGGCCGATACACTCCTCTTTCCGACGGAGGCGTATGTTGTAACAGCCGAGGAGTTGGATCACTACAACATCCACACACTCGAGGATATACTCGAGCTCCTTTTCGGCGTCACGTGGTGGCGTGAAGGTCCGCCGGGATCGCGAAGCGGATTCTCGATCGGGGGAAGGAGTGATACCGGTATCACTCTGCTCGTGAACGGTGAGCCTTTTTATGATCCGTATACCTACGAACCGCTCGCGCGATTCCTCCCCCTGTCACGGGTGAAGGCTGTGGAGGTGCTATTCGGGGGCTCACCGTTTGTAACGGGGGTTTGCTCCTCGAATGGTGTTATCAACTGTATCGTCGATGAGGCCGGCGGTGTCGGTCCCCTTTCCGAAGTCGAGTTTACGTATGGGAGAAACAACAGAAGGGCCCGCCGCGTGTGGTTCTCCACCCCGGGGGATGCGATAAGCGCAAGTATCGCATACGACGAATACCTTCAGGATGCATTCGAGTCTTATCCCGCCATTTGGGGCAGGAGGCTCGGGGACTACAATTCGAGATCGGTCCTGATCGATCTCGTGATCGAACCGGATTCGGTCCAGTCCCTGTGTTGCAAGATTCAGCGGTACGATGATATGTACATCGGAACGCCGCTCTCCGCAATAGAGGGTATTCGGTACGACGGTTTCGACTCGATGATTCGGTACCGGCGGAGCGGTTTGGTGCTATCGGTCGGTCAGCGAAATCTCGAGCAGACGCGTCGAGCCGGTCGCATCACAGGATTTGCGACCGTTGGATCTGTGCGGTACTCGGGCCGCATCAGCGGGATTCAGCTACGCACATATTGTTCGGGCGAGCGAAGTGTTTTCGAGAACAGATTGTGGGGAGTTACCTTCGATCCTTCGTTCCACCGGATCGAAGGCGGCATTACCGTCGGGGGTTTTGGGCCTGCAGGTACCACCTGGCGTGCGGGGCTCTGCGGTGGTGGGCACAGCGAGATCGAGGGTTACATCGGCGGTGAGGCCGGAGTATCGATCGGGAGGTCGGATGGATTCTCACAGTCCCTTGCTGTTGCTCGACGGCTTCGCCTCCCCTCGGCGATGGAGCTCTTCCAGCCCGAGCTCGAGAAGACGCTCGACGGGATCGAGTTTGCAACATCAGGGGCGATCGATCTCGAGCCCGAGGTCATGGAGGAGGTATCACTGGGAACCCGTCTTTTCTCCATTCTGACAGCGAACTTCTTCCTCCGAAGGGAGCGGTTCAGAATTGAACTCAGGGGGTACGATCCGGCCGAATTCCGGGCGGAGGGAGCAGCCGAAGTGATCGGTGGAAGTGGTATTTTTACGAGACGGGGACGCTTTCTCGGATTCGACTACGGTATAAACATGGGGCTCGAGGTGTTCGGGAAACGAAGTGCATACACCAACGGGATTCCCGAGTACCGGGTCAGGGGAGGCACGTACCTTTCGCGCAGACTGTTCAAGCAGACCGAGACACTGAGCATCAGATTCGATTTCGAAGCCGCAGGCGATAGGATCTGGGAGGATATGGCGCTCGATCCATACCAGGTGCTGCATCTCAGTGCCGGGATGACCATCATGAGTGCACGGATTCGTTTTCAGGTACGGAATCTTCTCGATGAGACGTACGAAACGGTTCCGGGATTCTCTATGTCCGGGCGGTATTTCATCATTGGAATGACCTGGTCCCTCTTCGACTGATCTGCACACGGATTCACGCACCTCGTGTAAGCGGCTTATCGAAACCCTGCGTTCAGGGGTGCACATGGCTCATTTGCAATGTGCAACTGCCTTTGCAAGCTGCCATAGGATTTACCATGTTACAACCATTTCCACAGTGGTCCACCTCCATACTCTCACCGCCATTTGACTGGCGATAAATGGTCTTCCGTCCGGACTCAACCTGACCGGTCATGGTAGCATTCGTCCCGTATTCTCCGGACGTTTTAACGGCTACTGCTTTGTAGGGTAATCCATTACGTTGGATTGCCGTATATGGCATAGATATTGCGGACAGGAGACTTCTGACGAAGTTTGTACAGTAGGATACTCGATATTCATTACAGGACTTCGGTCCAACTGGATGACAATTTGCTTCATATTCCTGGGAATACCTTTCCAGGCGGAGGAAGTTTTTGAACGAAACTATCGCCAATCAACTCCTGGAGTCGAGCTTGATAAGCCAGGAGCAGCTCGAGCTGGCTCTACAGGAGCAGGGAAATACGGGTGGCAGTCTCGGTTACAATCTGGTGAAGACGGGGGCCATCTCCGAGAAGGCTTTTTCCGAATTCCTCTCACAGATCTACCAGGTTCCTGCGGTCAATCTCGATGATGTCGAGGCCGAGGAAAACGCTGTCGAACTCATCCCACCCGAAGTGGCAACGAAGTTCCAGGTCGTTCCGATCAATCGCGAGGGACGTGTTCTCACCGTGGCGATGGCTAATCCGGATAACATATTCGCCATCGACGATATCAAGTTCATAACCGGTCTCGAAGTCCGCCCGGTTGTTGCTACGGAGACAGCTATTAAACGGGCGATTGACAGGTTCTACGAATCGGCGGATGCGCTGGCGGAAGTGATGCGCGACATGGAGGAGGACTTCGAGATCGTCGAAGAGATGGAGGAGGATCTCGGCCTGGCTGAGGCTCAGAGCGAGGACGCTCCTGTAGTCAAACTGGTCAACTCGCTGATATCGGATGCAGTAAACAAGAGTGCGAGCGATATTCACATCGAGCCGTTCGAGAAGAGGGTTCGCGTCCGGTACAGAATCGACGGGATGCTCCACGAGATGATGTCCCCGCCTTTCAGGATGAAAGGGGCGATCATCTCGAGGCTCAAGATCATGGCCGAGCTCGACATCGCAGAGAAACGGGTTCCGCAGGACGGCCGTATCAAGATCAGGATAGGCCGAAAGCAGATCGATCTTCGTGTAAGCACACTTCCCACGATTTTCGGCGAGAAGGTCGTGATGCGAATTCTTGATCAGAGCAACCTCCAGATAGATCTCACGAAACTCGGATTTCAGGCCGAGGCACTCGATAAATTCCTCAAGGCGATCGAGTCGCCGTACGGGATGGTGTTGGTGACGGGACCGACGGGCAGCGGTAAAACGACTACGCTCTATTCGGCACTGAATCGTATAAATCTGCCGCACCACAATATCATGACGGCCGAGGATCCCGTGGAGTACAACCTCGACGGTATCAATCAGGTGAACGTACATGAGGAGATCGGACTCACCTTTGCCTCTGCACTGAAGGCGTTCCTCCGTCAGGACCCGAACATCGTCATGGTCGGTGAGATACGTGATCTCGAAACGGCATCGATCGGTGTCAAGGCGGCTCTCACCGGGCACCTCGTTCTCAGCACGCTTCATACGAATGATGCACCGAGCACGATCAACAGGATGATCGATATGGGGATCGAGCCGTTTCTGGTCTCGAGTTCGGTCAACCTGATCCTAGCACAGCGTCTCGTGCGCAAGCTCTGCGAGAAGTGCAAGAAAAATGTACCGATCCATCCCGAAGCACTCCGCGAGCTCGCTCTTAGCAACGAGGAGTCGTTCGAGATCTATGAGGCCGTCGGATGTACGAGCTGTAGCGGTACCGGATACTCAGGGCGGTTGGGACTATACGAGGTGATGCCGATTTCTGAAGAGATCAGGGAGATGATTCTCAACCGGTGTTCGGCCGGCGAGATCAAGAGTCAGGCGGTTAAGGAGGGAATGCTTACCCTTCGCTCCGATGGTATTGTGAAGTTGAGGGACGGTATCACTTCGCTCGAGGAGGTCCTCAGAGAGACCACCAGCAAGTAGCATCGATAGTGGAGGTAACTTACAAGGGGGCTATGGAGACGATGATAAATCTCAGGGATCTACTTCAGGAGATGATCGAGAAGAAGGCGAGCGACCTGCATATCACTGCAGGGGTGCCACCCATGTTACGTGTGGACGGTGTTCTGCAAAAGACCTCCCATCCGGTTATGACACCGGAGATCAGCAAGCAGATCGCCTACAGTGTCCTGACCGAGGATCAGCAAAAGCGTTTCGAGAACGAGAAAGAGCTCGACTTTTCATTTGGAATACAGGGACTCTCACGTTTCCGGGCAAATGTCTTCCAGCAGAGGGGCGTTACAAGCGTCGCCATCCGCCAGATTCCGTTCGAGATTCTCGATTTCAAGAGCCTGGGATTGCCGCCGGTCGTCGAGGAGTTATCTCACAAGCAGAAGGGTCTCATTCTGGTGACAGGACCGACGGGAAGTGGTAAATCGACGACGCTCGCGAGTATCATCGACAAGATCAACTCAGAACGACAGGCCCATGTAATCACGATAGAGGACCCGATCGAGTACATACACCAGCACAGGCAGTGCATCGTAAACCAGCGGGAGGTCAAGGCCGACACCGAAAACTTCGCCTCCGCCCTCAAGCATGTACTGCGACAGGATCCCGACGTCATTCTGATCGGTGAGATGCGGGATCTCGAGACGATGCAGGCAGCGCTCACGATCGCAGAGACGGGCCATCTGGCGCTTGCCACCCTGCATACCAATTCGACCTTCGAGTCGATCAACCGGATCGTGGATACGTTCCCACCGAGCCAGCAGGGACAGGTACGGGCTCAGCTTGCGTTCGTGCTCGAGGGCGTCATCACTCAACAGCTCGTACCTCACATATCGGGTCGGGGCCGTGCCCTCATTGCAGAGGTGATGGTGTGCACTCCAGCGATACGGGCAACGATTCGGGACGATAAGATTCACCAGATATATGGCCTGATGCAGGCAGGGCACAAGTACGGCATGCAGACGATGAACCAGTCCCTGTTCCAAGGATACGTAAACCGTCTGATAGGACTCGATGAGGCTATGCGCAGGAGTAACGATCCCACGGAGCTCGAGCAGATGCTCGGGGACCGAGCCGGAGTATCGGATATCCAGTGTAAGCGATAGCCGCTAGGGGGGATTTTCAATGGCAATTACGTACATCTGGAAGGGCAGGACACCGACGGGAGAGATCCTCTCCGGGGAGTACCTCGCCGAGAGCAAGCAGGAACTCCTGAGTTACCTCAGGAAGCGCAAGATCATCATTACGCATATCCGGCACAAGCCGAAGGAGATCGATTTAAACTTCGGTTTCAAGAACCGGATCACCACACGCGATCTCGGTGTCTTCACCCGTCAGTTTGCGACAATGATCAATGCGGGTCTTCCAATGGTACAGTGCCTCGATATTCTTTCGAGCCAGCTCGAGAAGCCAGCATTCAAGAAGATCGTAACCGAGGTTATGAGCGACGTCGAATCGGGATCTACGCTCGCTGAGGCGCTGCGCAAACACTCATGCTACTCCGATCTGTACGTCAACATGGTGGAGGCCGGTGAGGCGGGTGGTATCCTCGATATCATTCTCAACAGATTGGCGGTCTACCTGGAGAAGGCGGATGCATTGAAGCGCAAGATCAAGGGTGCCATGACATACCCGAGCGTCGTATTCATCGTTGCAATGGGTGCAACGATCTTCATGCTCATGTTCATCATTCCGACCTTTGCAAAGATGTTCAGCGATTTCGGTGGTGAGCTTCCTCTGCCAACGAAGATAGTGATGCTCATGAGCGATTTTCTGCGGACCAACTGGTATCTCCTGCTCGGAGCCGCTATTGGAATTATTATCGGCCTCAGGCATTACTACAAGCAGGAGCACGGAAGGTACCGCATCGACAAGATGATACTCAATTTGCCCATTCTCGGTGCGGTTATCAGGAAAGGGTCCGTGGCCCGGTTTACGCGGACACTCGGTACACTCATCGCCAGCGGTGTTCCCATTCTCAACGCACTCGAAATTACCGCACGGACGGCCGGTAACAAGGTGATTGAAGGGGCTGTTATGGAAACCCGTACGAGTATCAGTGAGGGTAACACGATCGCCGATCCCCTCAAGGCTAGCGGGGTATTCCCGCCGATGGTCGTTCAGATGATCGCGGTGGGCGAGCAGACGGGGGCGCTGGACGAGATGCTCGATAAGGTGGCCGATTTCTACGACAGTGAGGTCGATACCGCCGTGGGCGCCCTGACGTCAATCATCGAACCGGTGATGATCGTTGTTATGGGGACGATCGTGGGTGGCATGTTGATCGCGATGTATCTGCCGATGTTCAAGCTCATCAATGTCGTCTCTGGAGGGTAAACAAAATGAACTTCCTATCGCGTGTGTTTTCCCTGGAAGATGAGGGAAAACTCAGGAAGTTGACATATATACGTCTGGTGTTTGCTACCCTGGTGGTCGGCGCGGCGATCATGGTTCTCCAGCTGCACAACAGGGCGACCTCGATCGTTGCCCTGTACAGCCTTCTCGGCGTCATCTACCTCAGCACCGGTTCGGCGTATATAGCCTTTCGCGCCGGCGTACCGTTCAGGCCGCTCCTCATGACGCAGATCTCCCTGGATCTCGTGATTCTGACGATGATCGTTCACTACAGTGGGGGTTCATCGTCGTTCTTTGCTATCCTGTACATCCTTTCGATCATCACGGGTGGTATCTACTTTCAAATAACAGGCGGGCTTCTGACCGCGATATTCGCCACATCCGCGTATATCATCTACAGTGTTCTCGAGTACGAGGGGCATGTGCAGTCACCGCTGGGTAGATGGGCGATCGATCAGAATGGTGCCTACGGTATGATCCTTCGCGGTTATATCTACATGGCGGTTTTTGTGTTTACGGGGGTCTTGAGCGGGTTCGTCTCGAAACATATCCAGCGGAAAGGAAAGGAGCTCGCCGAAAGAGAACTCGAGCTTCGCCGGATACAGCTGAGCACGGAAAATATCATCGGTAACATGAGCAGCGGTCTCGTAGTCACCGACGTACGGGGCGATATTCTCACCCTGAACGCGGCGGCGGTCGCTATCCTGGGGCTCGATGAGGGATTGGAATGCAAGGGTAAACGCATCGAGGATGTTATCCCGCATATGCCGATCCTTCTGAATGAGTTCTCTATGGCGCTGCAGACGGGCGTAGCGCGGCAGCGGCATGAGCTCGAAGTAAAAAAGTCCGATGGGAGCGTGCTTCCACTCGGTCTGAGTATCTCTATTCTCACGATAGACGGCGGCGGTAAGAAAGGTGTTATAGCGCTTTTCCAGGATCTTACCGAGGTCCACATGATGCGAGAGAAGGTCCGGCAGGCCGACAAGATGGCGGCGATCGGCAAGCTCTCGGCTGCGATCGCCCACGAGATACGGGCTCCACTGGCATCTATCTGCGGGTCGGTTGCGATGCTCGAGGGAGAGCTGGAGCTTACGGGCGACGAGTCGAAGCTCATGCAGCTCATAGTAAAGGAATCTGATCGGCTCGATCGAATCATTTCCGATTTCCTCGAATTCGCCAAGATCAGACAGCCTGATCTCAAACCTCTGGATATCGAGCAATGCCTCAACGAGGTTCTCCTGCTCCTCAAACATTCCTTGAGTGAAGGCGAAGCCATCTCGATGAAGATCGTCAACGAGGCCTCCGGGGCTGTGATCAATGCCGATGAAGAGCAGATCAAGCAGGTCTTTTTGAGCCTGGGGCTGAATGCCTGCCAGGCGATGTGTGAATGTGGAATCCTGAGTATCCATGTGAAGTGTGTCTCGACGACCTTGCGGGAAGGGTGCGATGCCCAGGAGTGTATCTGGATAGATTTCGAAAACGACGGACCGACGATCCCGGAGGATGTTCTACCTCGCATATTCGAGCCATTTTACACGACGAAGGATGAAGGTACGGGCCTCGGGCTGGCCGTTGCCGCGAGGATCGTGGAGAGCCACGCTGGCTTGATCAGAGCCGAAAGCACGAAGGACGGTAATACTGTTTTTTCAGTGATTCTTCCCCTTTGCACGTTGAGTGAGGGGGATCTGGAAGAAAACACTCAGGAAGCATTTATCAGTTTTTGACATTTAATCGCGGGGGGTAGCGCTGCATGGCAAGTGAAAAGATTCTGATCGTTGATGACGAAAAGAGTATGTGCCAGTACCTTTCGATCATGCTCAGGAAGGAAGGGTATCAGGTCAAAACGGTTAACAACGGCAAAAAGGCGCTCTCGGCGGTCAAGGATTCCAACTTCGATCTCGTCATCACCGATATCAAGATGGAAGGTATGAACGGAATCGAAGTACTTAAATCGATCAAAGAGATCGATCAAACAATCCCGGTGATTATCATGACCGCGTATGCCTCGCAGCGGACGGCGATCGAAGCCCTCAACAGCGGAGCGTTCTATTACCTGGTCAAGCGTGCGAAGAACGAAGAAATCAAAATGGTTATTCGCAACGCCCTCGCTATGCATCGCGTTAAGAACGAGAATGCATTCCTGAAGAAACAACTCAAGAAGAAAGACGACTTCAAGGAGATCATCGGCAACAGCGAAGAGATACAGAAGGTATTCATGCTGGTCAACAAGGTCGCAGACACCGACAGCACGATCCTGATCTGCGGTGAGAGCGGGACCGGCAAGGAGCTTATCGCCAAGGCAATCCATTACCGCAGCGGGAGGGCAAACAATCCATTCGTCTCCATCAACTGCGGGGCGTTACCCGAGAACCTTCTGGAGAGCGAGCTGTTCGGTCATGTCAAGGGGAGCTTCACCGGGGCGATCAAGGACAAGGAAGGACTTTTCAAGGTTGCATGCGGCGGCACCTTCTTTCTCGACGAGGTCGGGGAGACCTCACCAGCGATCCAGGTCAAGCTCCTCCGTGTGCTTCAGGAGCGGGAGATCATCCCCGTCGGCGGCACCGCCCCCATAAAGGTCGATGTACGTCTCATCGCTGCTACGAACGCCGATCTCGAGAAAGCAGTGCAGAGAGAGACATTCCGTGCGGATCTCTATTACAGGCTCAATGTGATCCCAATTGTCATTCCGCCGCTGAGGGATCGCCATGACGATATTCCCCTTCTCGTGGACCATTTTCTCAAGATCGCCTCCGAGAAATCCGGGATGCAGAAGTCGATCGCCAAGGAGGCACTCGAGCTGCTGGTCGACTACGATTGGCCCGGGAACGTTCGAGAGCTCGAGAATGTAATCGAGCGGGCGGTTATTCTCCAGGAGCACGATCAAATACACATCACGGACCTGCCGGACAGAATCAGGCACCACACCAGGGAACGCCGGAAACTCGTCATGGACAATCCACAGATGACCCTGGAGGAGCTCGAGAAGGAATACCTCATTTCGGTACTCGACGAGACAAACTGGCAGAAGAAGAGAGCCAGTGCAATCCTGGGAATCAATGCATCAACCCTCTACCGCAAGATCCAGCGGTACGGATTGAGCCAGGATAAGGTAAAACAGCGTTCCTGAGCGCCCTGTTGCAATACGGAACGGTGGGGTTGCATTTCACGAATGTGCGATTTCATCGGCATGAAAGGAGGCACGTATAAGTTATAGAAAATCAGGTGATTATACGATCATCCATGCAGGGAGTGGTTGGCATAGTCCTTGCGAAAATTGTAGTTGGCGGGTTCCGATGACGCATCGAGAAAGTGAACAGATGTGCATCGTTACCCCCTTACAACGAGAATCAAAGCTGTCAGTGGCTTTGAACAAGGCAAACGAAGGAGGTGCCTGATGAATAACAAGGGTTTCACCCTGATCGAGCTAATGATCGTCGTAGTCATCATCGGAATCCTCGCAGCGATCGCCATCCCGAACTTCATTAACATGCAGGCGAGAGCCAAGGAGGCTTCGGTCAAGTCCAACTGCCATACGGTTCAGCTGGCTGCCGAGGATTTCGCTGTTCAGAACGACGGCGTTTACGCTTCCGATGTCGACACAGACGTCACGCCCGGCGGCGACACGATAGTCCTAATGCTGCCCGGTGCGGTCCTCCTGGAGAATCCGTTCAGCAAAGCTGCGTCCGAGCCACGCAACGCTACTGCGAATACGGCCGGTGAGACGATTTACACGGTGGTCCAGGATGCTTCCGGTACGAACGTCGGTTACCAGATCGACGGTACCGGTAAGGATGCGAACATAATTATCACGCTGACGAGCGGTCAGTAGTACGTAGGCTCGAAGCGAGAACAACTTATGAGGGCGGTCATCTTTGACCGCCCTTTTTTTTAACAGCGGGATGCTGTGGTGCTGGATTGTTCGGATAAGAACTTGTAACGGTGAGGCATTCGAGCCTCTCGGTAACAATGAGATAGGAACCGATGGACAAAAGAGGCATGACGCTCATCGAGCTCATGATCGTAATTGTTGTAATCGGTATCATCGCCGCTGCCGCCATTCCGAACCTCATCAGCATGCAATTGAGGGCGAAGGAAGCAACCGTCAAATCGAACTGCCATACCGTGCAGCTCGCGGCCGAGAACTTCGCTGTCCTCAATCTGGGTAAGTATGCCAGCGATCACGATACCGATGTCACACCGGATGGAGATACGATACTCGATATGCTGCCGGGGGGGCAGCCCCTTGAGAATCCATTCACCAAGGCCAAAAGTGAACCCATTACGGCCGTGCAGGCGGCAAATGCCGGGGAGATCGCCTACAGCCCTTTGTTGAATAACGGTATACCAGTAGGGTATACGATCACCGGCGGGGGTAGAAACGGAATTGTGGTAATCACCGTGAAAGGCGGGCGGTAACAACAAATCCGGTTTCGACTTGCAGACGGGCGGTTCTCCCGAATCGCCCGTTTTTTAGATCCGGATTCAAACCGTTCGGGTACGGATTCTGCATAATCTGTGTGTAACCCCGTAGTATGCCTGTAGGATACGCTAATTTCTTGCAGGCACTGGTAAAAAAGCAGCCGAATTGCACCGGGCGATCGGGTGGGTGAGTGCCGGATTCAATTCGACAGGGGCAGGTCCATGGACGTGTTGCGAGTGGAGGATTTGAGGAAATCGTTTCGTCATGATATGTCTTTGAGGCGGCGTGAGGTTCTTCACGGTGTCTCGTTCGAGGCAATTGCGGGTGAGATACTCGGTTTCCTCGGACCGAACGGTGCGGGAAAAACGACTACGATCAAGATTATCCTCGGACTTCTACGGGCCGATTCCGGTGACGTCAGGCTGTTCGGTCGTCCCGCCGGCGAACGGGCGGTGAGGGCTAGGATCGGATTTCTCCCCGAGAATCCATATGTCTTTCCACACCTTTCGCTCATAGAGTTTCTGGAGTTTTGCGGTCATATGACCGGGATGCGGGGGACTGTTCTCCGGGCGCGTATCGAAGAGGTGATCTGGATGGTCGGCCTCGAATCCAGTAGGGCGAGATTGAAAACGTACTCGAAGGGGCAGCTACAGCGAGTCGGCCTGGCACAAGCAATCCTTCACGATCCCGAACTCCTGATCCTTGACGAGCCCTTCTCGGGCCTCGATCCCCTCGGACGGATCAAGATGCGGGATATACTCGTCGGACTCAGAAACCAGGGTAAAACGATATTCTTCTCCTCGCACATCCTCCCCGATGTCGAGACGATGTGCGACCGGACCTGCATCATACGTGAGGGATTGATCGTCCGGTGCGTGGGAATCGACGATCTCATCCGGATCGGAGAGAGCAGGGTCGAAATGATCGTCCGGGGATGCCCGCCGGAGTGTTTCGATACATTGGATGATTATCTCGAATCGAAGAATTCGACGGGTGATGAATTTTTTCTCCTCGTCAAGAAACAGGATTATGTCCGCACCGTGGTGCAGGTTGTTTATAACTCGGGTGGAGAGATACTCAAGATTGTCAATCAGCATCCATCCCTCGAAGAAGTGTTCCTGAATGAAATGCTCAGCGAGTTTAAGCAGAGTAGGGTGAAGACACCGGAGGAGGAGCACACCTTTATCGGATTCTAGGAATGCGGTCATGATGAGAATTGCGAGTATTGCGCACAACACCTTCAGGGAATCGATCAGGGAGCGGATGCTTTCTATCGCCTTGCTGTTCGGATTCATCCTCATGGTGAGCACATATGCGCTGTCGCCGCTCGCAGTGGGTGCGAAACAGAAGATCATCATGGATGTAGGGCTTGCAGCGATCTCGATCCTCGGTGTCCTCACGGCGGTGCTCCTCGGGAGCACTCTCGTTCACAAAGAGGTCGATAAGAAGGCGATCTTTATGATTCTCACACGCCCCATCTCCCGGCTCGAATATTTGATCGGCAAGTACTGCGGTCTCGTGATCGCCATCGTTACGATGATGGCCGTCATGACGGGTGTCATGGTTGTAATGATTCTCTCCGGGAGGGGCCAGCTCACACCGGCTGTCTTTGCCGCGGTGTACGGGGCCCTGCTCGAGACAGTAGTGATGGGTGCCGTTGTCATCTTTTTCAGCACCTTTACGACGCCGATACTCACGATGCTCTTTTCTCTCGGGATCTTTGTCATGGGAAGCCTGAGTAACGATCTCAGGATATTCGCACAGAGATACGGCGGAGAGGCGATGAAACTCGTGACGGGAGTACTCTATTATCTTCTTCCGAATCTCCAGGTTTTCAATCTCCGGCACGAAGCTGTGCATGATCTACACTTCCGCGGCATCGATCTGCTCAACGCTTCCCTGTACGCTGCACTGTACTGCTCTGTGATCCTTTTTTTCAGCTACATGATCTTCAGGAGGAGAGAGTTCCTGTGAGGTATCGGAGATGAAGCGGCGAATCCTTTTCACGATCACATCGATCATTCTTCTAGGACTCATGTACCTATCGGCGAAGGGCGTCGAAGATCTCTCGTACAAGCGGTACAACCTGGAAGTGATGTACCTGCCATCGAGCCAGTTTGTGGGAGAGGTCGCGTTGGGTTACAAGAACCTTGCTGCAGACATTCTCTGGTTCAAGACGATTCAGTACTACGGCAGTTACCGGATGGGTGAGAACGATCTGGCGCTCTTCAACCACCTCGTGAATGTCATCACGGACCTCGACCCTCAGTTCGTATTCGCCTATATCTTCGGATCCATGATTATTGCCGAAGATCTCGGCTATTTCGAAGAAGGGATAAAATTTCTCGAAAAGGGGATGCGACACAATCCAGAGAATTGGTGGCTCCCATTCGAGATGGGATTTCTCCATTACGTCGATGCACACGATTACGAGTCCGCCACACGGTATTTCGAGCAGGCCTCGCAGCTGCCGGGAGCCGGTGAGATCACGAAGCGTTTCGCAGCATTCATGGCTGCCAGGGCGGGACATATCGAAACGAGCATAGCCATGTGGGAGGAGCTGCACCGTACGAGCGAAAATCAGTATATCCGAGAGCTGGCACAGAGGTATGTAGAAAAGCTCAAGAAGCGACTGCAGGAAGAGAGGGACGAATGAGTGCGAGCCCTCTGTATATCGTTGCCGCCGTATTCGTAGGTCTTTCGGTCGGCAGCTTTGTCAATGTCATCATCTATCGCCTGCCGCGAGGGTTGTCCGTAGTGAAGCCGCGGTCGTTCTGTCCGCAGTGCAGGTGTTCGATCCCCTGGTACGAGAATATCCCGGTGCTCAGTTATCTCGTTCTCGGGAGAAGGTGTGGCGGGTGCCGTGCGCTCATTCCTGCGAGGTACCCGATCGTTGAAGCGATCGGCGGAGCCCTCGCCGTTCTGGTAATTCTTCGATTCGGCACCTCGTATGATGCAATCGTCGCCTATGCATTCCTTATGGCTTTGGTAGCGGTAACCCTGATCGATTGGGATCACCGGATCATCCCGGATGAAATCACACTTTCGTTTCTACTGGCAGGTCTCGTATGGAGCTTTTTGGGAGGAAGTGTAAATCCGCTTCATTCATTCCTGGGAGCCTTGGCAGGCGGTGGTGTCCTCTACGGTGTGGGTTTCGTCTACAAGCTGGTACGGCATGCGGAGGGTATGGGGGGCGGTGATGTGAAACTTATGGCGATGATCGGTGCGTTTCTCGGTATCAAGCTCGTCCTTCCCGTGATCCTAATTGCATCGCTTTCCGGCACGCTCTACGGCATCGTGCTCCTGCGCTCGGGGAAGGGTGGGAAGGCGGCTGTGGCGTTCGGATCGTTTTTGGCTCCCGCCGCCGCTCTGTGCATCTTCTACGGCACGGAGATGCTCGGGTGGTATATCGGGCACTTTTGACATGCACGCACTTTGCACAAAATGATTGCATTTCATTTAATTACGGTATTGAACAGCGAGCACGCCTCGCCATAAGTGGTTGTAATTATAGAACTTAG
>CP070727.1:1758899-1780459 GCA_020350885.1 bacterium
CGTAGAGAGATTCGAGTCCGATAACGACTTTGGCTCGTACGTGTACTCACACTCGTCCGCCGAGAGCGACTCCTTCTTTACGATCGAAACATCGGTGGAGCTATTGAGTCTTCTCGTCTTCCACCTGGAAGATCTCCCCGGTCTAATGGTTGAATGGAATACGAACCCCGGCCCTGAGGATCTTGATGGCTATCGTTTGGAGAAACGGCGAAACGCAGATAACTACTTCCCTCTTGTCTCCCGAACGACCGAGACAAGTTACCACGATGCTAATGGGCGCGTTGGTGATTCGTACCGACTGTTTGCTATCAACGGTTTGGGCGAGGAATTCTTTCTGGGTGAAGCAAGCAGCGATCGTACCCCATCATTGCGCGACGGCTTGGCTGCATACCCCGTTCCTTTCCGGGGTGGCGAACTATCCATTGTGTTCGCAACTACTGTTGTCGGCGGCGAAGCGGCGATTACCGAGGTCGCGATCTACGACGTGACCGGTCGAAGAATAAAGACCGTAGCGCAGGGCCGTTACGACTCATCGGCGCATCGTGTCGCATGGGATGGCACGGACCAAAACGGTTATTTGGTCTCGAGCGGGACCTACTTCATCCGTGTGCACAGCGGCCAGACGGTGCACACCCGGAAGGTGATCCTGGTTCGATGAGGAAAGATACATGCTTAGCACGCTGAAAAGAGCACTGGTTGTCTTCTTTGTTTGGATACTGGCAGTGTCCGCGGGCGTCGCCCCCAGCTGGTCGGCGAACCTGCTGGGCCTGACCGACACGGGAGAGTTCTTCTCATCGGAGGACGGCGGAGTCACATGGTCGGTGGTCGCCTCCCTGCCAGCGTCTGACGCAATAGCCATTGCGGCAGGAGAAGAGAATTCTGAGCTGTACCTGGCAACACAGTCCGGAGTCGTGTATCGATCGAGCGATGCCGGGCTCAACTGGGCGGCTGTGGGTACAACACCTTCTTCGGACCTAGTGGATATGGCGATAAGAACCAACGGCGACGTATTTCTGCTGACGGAGACAGGGACGTTGTGGCAGTCGCAGGATGGAGGAGTGACGTTTAGCGCTGTCTCCGCACTGACCGCGTCTAATCATGTGAGTCTGACCGGCGATGCAGGCGGGGGTAACATGTACGCGTTGACGAAGACCGGTGAAGTGGCTCGAAGTACCGACTTCGGTTTAACGTGGGTCACAGTCGGGACCATCACGACGTCGGAAGCCGTCGATATTCGGACCGTTGGTCAGACTGTGTACGTACTGATGGGCTCCGGGGATGTGGCCCGGAGCACCGACAACGGCACCAGCTGGTTCATGGTCGGTACCGTGTCACAGGTACATATGACAGGCCTCACCTCCCATGGAGGCCAGCTCGCTGCGGTGACGAAGGAGGGCCTGGTAGCCGTATCCAGCGACGCAACGATTTGGACTTTCGTCGGATCCATCAACCAGCTGAATGTCGTCGCGATCGGAAACGACGTGCCGACAATCACGGACATTCCCAGCCGACCGACGTTGATCCCGACGCTTTCGATCGAGCCGCCCTGGCCGAATCCACTTTTTACGGATGCAGTCGTCAACATTGCTTTCGATCTGCCTTCACCGGACGTGGTTGAATTAGGTTTGTATGACGTTGCAGGGCGTCGATTGGGGCGCCGCGCTCCCGAACTCATCACGGAAGCCGGCCGGCACAAGACCACCTGGGTGCTTCCAAGCCTGCCGTCGGGTACCTACTTCCTGCGTCTCGATACAGCATCAGGGGCTCGGGCCGCGCGCAGGATTGTAATCCTCCACTAATCGACGTGCGTCGTGCCATGAGATATCATCTGTATTAGACTCTCCAAATTGCATAGGCGGCGTTATCGTATTGAAAGAGAGTGGCTCGTGGAGGAGGCGGGGCTGGGCCGACGTATGATCGCAGCTGTCTCGATAAATTGGTGGACACTGTCGCAAAGAATTCGAACCTTTGCTTAGATCCCTTTTGAGGCGGAAATCTTCGATACTGGTGGTACCCCGATCTACCAACAAATCGCGCATAAAGCACTCAATTTTAAACAGTTAGGCCTGAGTGACTCATTGATTGCCAAAAGGCTCGCTGCCACCGACAAAACGGTGGCCAAAGCAGTTGCGTGGTCTCACCGCTTGGAGAATCGATCCAACGGCTAAAAGGCGTGACTTACCGGACCATTTCTTTTCCCCTGGAATCCCCTCTAGTCCCCCGGAGTCCCCCCATCAGTCTTGGAGATATTTTGGAAACGCTGCAATCCGCAGGTTGAAGTGAGTGGTAATTTCAGGCCTTAGACAAAAATACCCTACAGATAGTCAAAGAAATTCGGTGGATTAAAGAGCTTTCAGTCTGATATAATGGAAATAATACAGCATGGCATGTCACCATCAAGAAGAGAGATAATAATATACATCAGGTATGCAGAAAAACTCACAAAGGGAGACTTTATGAGCAAGCGTCTTTTGCCTGTGCCCTCTCTAATTGTCGCAATTCTGCTTGTGACCGGCTGTTCCGATGACGGCACCGGTCCCGAACCCGAAACTCTCAGCCGGTTCAGCGTTTCAACTCCAGTCTGGGTGCGTGATGGTAAGCCTTTCCAGATAACAATTCAGGCGGTCGGCAATTACGGCACAAGCCCGTTCGAGGAGTTCAACGGCAACGTCGGCCTATCCGTGACGAGCGGCGATATCACCCCAGCGACCTTGACCCTCTCAGACGGAATAGGCAGCTCCGATGTGACCATCAGTCAGGCTGCCGGCCGGGTCGGGATCACGGCCAGTGCGACGAATAAGTCAGGTACGACGTTCTTCACCGTACTGCTTGACAGTATTACCGGCAATCCATCCGACCTGGTATGTGACCGCATACCAGATGTGCCTTATGTAGCCGACCCGCGGAATTTCAGCAATGATCATCCCTCGCTTCCCGGGATGCACATATCGTACAATACCGCCGCCGTGGTTTTCGAGACGGGCACCACGGTAGCCCAGGCAAACGCTATAATTTCAAGCCTCGGCGCCGGTATCGCGGCCGGCATCACGGGCCAGGCGGGTGTGTACCAGGGATTATTGACGCTTCAGCTGCCGAGCGCCTCGCACACGGACATGGAAACGGACCTGGCGACTCTTCGCGCTGATCCCCAAGTCCAATACGCCGTTCAAGATGTAATGTTGGGGGCGGACTGCATTCCCGGCTCTAACGGCGGCAATCCGGCCGATTGGACCTGGCAGGTCGACCCGGCCGGCGCCAACTGGAACCTCGAACGTGTTCGCGCTCCCCAGCTATGGAACCTGAACGACGCCATCAGGAGGACCGGGCAGCGGACGCCGACACTGATCCTCGACACCGGATTTCATGTGTTCCACGAAGATGTCAACTATCACAATCTGACTCCAGCCATCATCGCATCCGGCCACGGCACGGAAGTTGCCGGAGTGCTGGGGGCGGACTATGACAATGGCCGGGGCATCGACGGAATAAACCCGTTCGCCGATATGAAAGCCAAAGCGGTTTCCCTTTCAAATCCATCCCTCTCACCAGCGACATCGGTCTACGACACCCTGGCCAGCGTTCTACAGTCAGTTGTCGACGACCTGTTGTCGCAGTTGGTCCTCCACCCGGATGCCCGGGTAGTCAACATGAGCCTGGGTTATGGCTGGCACCATCATCAAATCAATGCCAAGCTCGACGTAAACGCTCAGACGATCGCCAATACACACGGCGCTATACTGGCCCAGGCGCTGGACTACCTGGGAACGACCCGTTCCCTGCCGCTCATAGCTGTATCCTCGGGCAACGATTCGTACGCCCATCCTGGGTTCGGAGAACAACTGGCCGAGTTTGGCAGCCCCATGACGAACGCCGCGATCGATCACGGCGTAGACTGCATTCTGGTCGTCGAGGCACTCTCGTATGAGCCGCTGCTATCCGATCGAGTAACGACGTGGGTCAAGTCGAATATGGGAGGGCACCTATCCGCGCCGGGCGGAGACGTCATGGTAACGTCGGGTGGATCAATTTCCTATCAAAGCGCGAGCGGCACCTCGTTCGCCGCGCCTCACGTTGCCGGACTGGCGGGATATCTGTTGGCCCTCGACCCGGGTCTGACTACCACCGACCTGCGCATTCTGCTATTGTCCAATACGGTTCCAGTTGCCGGCGGCGCTCCCCGGATCGACGCCTGGGCCTGCGCCTTGGACATCGACCGCATACGAAATGACCGCAAGATCGTAACCCTGCTGTGTGATATCGATGACCAGACTCCCGACGGCAATCAGCGGATCGATTACGAGGATGGCTCCCAGTACGGTCAACCCGACGGTGCCGACGGGTATCGGGGGGACGGGGATATAGACATGTCGGACTTCAGGCGCTGGCGCGACTGGCTGCACCAAGTCGAAGGACCAACGGGGCTGGCGCTGGACGGGGTGGCTGATCATCCCAAGCGGGATGTAAATGGAGACAACACGGTCGGCACGGCCGCCGAAGAGAACGTCTACCCCCTCGGTGACTTCAACGGTGACGGCATCATGAGCCGGACGGCCAGAAACCTGGTGCCGGGGTATTTAAACTACGAGGCCACCGACCTCGAGGTCCTGCAAGCCCTGTTTGTCGATCCCAACTATTCGTCCGGTGATTTGCCCGGTCTTTTGAACTCCGCCGATATCACCCTGGATCTGGGAACGGTCATCCCCTTGATGGAGGGCACATCGGCAAGGGTCTACATACAGGACGCGGCCACCTATTCGGTCATCGAAAACCGGCAGTGTCCCCTCTCGGATCCAGTGCAGATCTTCACGGTGCCGGCATCCGACAATGGATACGTTGTAAGCGTGAACGTCGTTGGCAATGATTTTAATTTCAGCAACCGCCTGTTCGAATCGAAGCTCTGCGGTGATGACTACGCCCGGCCGATTATGTTCCACAAACTGGATCCACGGCAGACCTTTCTCCGTACCTGCAGCGACCACCCGTGGGATCCAAGTGTCTTCTCACTAGATTCCCTCGATATCGAATCAGGCGACCGGCTGCTGTTCGAGATCGTGGGGGATTTCTCCTGCGGCGATGGGTGTGGGCCATGGCGGCATGCCCTGGGAGTGTTCAGTTCGAGCGATGAGGTGCTTTCGTCTGACGAGCGTTACCGGATTCCCGGGGCGATAAACGCCGGAGACGATTATGATTGGGTCACCCTACATACCTATTACTGCGATCTGCCAACGGACATTACACAGGATTTTACGATTGAAGAGGGGCTTATTGTTGTTACCGTGCCCAGCGGGGCAACACACATCGTGTTAGGCACCTTCGACGTGCATTACGAAGATAACTTTGACCAAAACAACGATTTCGGCGTGAACATATACGTCTTGAAAAAGGAATGACCGGATTGGATGATCTATTATCATTCAGGGGATATTTTTTGCAGCTCTAATAGCATGCTGGAAACGTCGCTCATTAATAAGAGGCGTTTCGTATGATAGTTCGAATTCTTTGAAATGGTGGAGGCGGCGGGAATCGAACCCGCGTCCGAAGATGCTTCCTTACGGGCTTCTACGTGCGTAGCCTGTCGATTTGCGTTCGCCGCATGATTCCTCAACAGGCAGAGGAGTCATGAAACTAGCTCCTTTGAGTTTTCACCCGCATTCTAGGAGCAAGGCCGCGAGCTAGCCATCAGTCATCGACGCCCGGGTTCCGGCCCCGATAGCTCGGCCGGAGCGGACGGGTCGCCTAGTTCTTAGGCGGCCAGTGCCAAGTCATTATTGGCATTTGTGTTTTGCCACCTGTTTAACGAGGGTGATGGCACCTCGGCACGCTTCCCGTATCTCTTCCATCCCCGTCGAATCCATTCGCCCCCACATAATGACGAGAAGACACTATAAATATACTCCTATTACGGCAAAATGTAAAGGTGGGGGATATTAAAAGAATCAGGCGGGGGATGTGGATCAAGCACAACTGGTAGTGCAGAAAACACATGATAGCTGGTGCGGAATGAGTCCGGCGGTTGAACTACCATAAACTCGATGAGAAGCGCACACCGCGCTCAAATGGAATATTAACATTTCTTCCCATTGCCTTTGCCAGAAAGATCGTGTACAATCCGATCTTTGCCGGCCATACTATTCCAGGAATCCTTTCGGACCTGCCGTCTCCCCTCGAGTTGCAAGGAGGACGACGCACTGATGGAACAAGATCTCTCGGCACTCCGTATCGATCCGTCCGCACGCCGGAAAGGTGGACCGAACAGGAAGCTCGTGATCATCTCGATCATCGTCCTGTTTGTCATCCTCGCAGTTCTCTTCATCTGGCAGATCAGGGGTCGCGTGGCAACTGTTCAGGTCGCCACGGCACGGGGCGTCTCCGCCGCAGGAGCGGCGGTGCTCAATGCGAGCGGTTACGTCACTCCCCGCAGGCGGGCAACCGTGTCGGCGAAGATCACCGGCAAGATCGAGGAAGTCCTCATAGAGGAGGGGATGGCCGTCGAGGAAGGCCAGGTGCTCGCCCGTCTCGACGACTCGGATGCGATGGCCACGCTGCGGATGGCCAGGGCCGAGCATGGTGTGGCGAAGGCCCGGATCGAGCAGCTCGAGGTGGAGCTTACAAACGCACGCAAGACACTCACGCGAATCACCGAGCTCCACAGCAAGGCCCACGCCAGCCAGGAGGAGCTCGATAACGCTGAGACGGCCGTGGCGAGCCTCGAAGCACAGCTCGTCCATGCCCGGAGCCAGGTCGAGGCCGCGGAGCGAAGCGTTGCGGTTGCCCGGCGGAGTGTCGAAAACTGCACGGTGCGCGCCCCCTTTGCGGGTATCGTGGTCTCCAAGGACGCCCAGCCGGGCGAGATGGTCTCGCCGGTCTCCGCCGGCGGAGGATACACGCGCACCGGCATCGCCACGATCGTCGATATGAATTCCCTCGAGATCGAGGTGGATGTGAATGAATCCTACATCGCCCGTGTCGTACCCGGCCAACGGATCGAGGCGGTTCTGGACGCATACCCAGAATGGCGGATACCATCGAGCGTCCTTACCGTGATCCCAACCGCCGACCGCCAGAAGGCGACGGTGAAGGTACGGATCGTCTTCGACGAGCTCGATCCGCGCATACTCCCCGACATGGGAGTGAAGGTTACATTTCTCGAGGAACCGTCGGACGAAGAGACCCCAACCCTCTCGTATATACCGAGTGACGCCGTCCGTGAGGAGGATGGAACAACCGTCGTTTACGTCCTGAAGAACGGAAGGCTCGAACGGCGTGCCATACGTACCGGCAGGATACGCGGCAGCGATGTGGAGGTGCTTGCCGGCGTTCGCGGCGGCGAGCGTGTCGTTATCGCCAAAGGAAAGACGCTGCGAGACGGGCAGCGTGTCGTTACCAGGGAGTGATGAAACGGGGAATTCCGCACCGATGCTTCGGATGTGCTGGCGAATTCCCTCTCATTACATTATAGAGAGCTGTTACATAGATCTATTGAAGTCCGGCTTGAACAGAATTAAACGGATCAGACTGCAAAATGGATAGAGGAGAACAATGATGGTACGGGTCGACTGCTCTGGAACTGACTGCCTGGTGCAGGTTCGAAACCTCGATAAAAAATATTACCGGGGCAACGAGGTGATCGATGTCCTCAGGGGCTTGAACCTCGATGTCTCGGCGGGAGAGTTTGTGGCCTTCATGGGCCCTTCGGGCTCGGGCAAGACGACGCTCCTAAACCTCATCGGCGGCCTCGACACCCCCACCTCCGGAACGGTCACGGTCGGTGGAGAGGAGATCAACGATCTCTCGGGCAGACGGCTCACGTCATGGCGGGCCCGGCACGTGGGCTTCATCTTCCAGATGTACAACCTGATCCCCGTGCTCACGGCCTACCAGAACGTACAGCTCCCGCTGCTGCTGACTGGGCTCTCCAAGGCGGAGCGCGACCGGCATGTGCATACAGCGCTGGAGCTCGTTGGGCTTGCGGACCGTGCCAAGCATTACCCCGGCCAGCTCTCCGGAGGCGAGGAGCAGCGCGTAGCGATCGCCCGCGCCATCGTCGCCGATCCTACGCTTTTGCTCTGCGACGAGCCGACAGGTGATCTCGACCGTGAAACCGGGGACGAGATCATAGAGATCCTCCACAGGCTCTCGAAGGAGCACGAGAAGACGGTACTCATGGTAACGCACGATCCACTTGCCGCAGAGAAGGCCGACTCCCAGCTGCACCTCGAGAAGGGCCTCCTTGTCGAAGCCGAGAGAAGGGGCGAGATCTCGTGAAATACCTGCATCTGATACTCAGAAACCTTACACGCAAGAAGCTCCGTGCGGTGCTTACGATCGGCTCATTCATGGTGGCACTCTTTCTCTTCGGGATGCTGGTTACGATCGATAGTTCACTCAGCGGCGGCCTGGATGTCGCCTCTGCAAACCGCCTCGTCATACGGAACAAGGTCTCACTCATCATGCCGCTCCCCATCTCCTATGCCGAACGGATGCGGCAGATGGAAGGTATAGAGGAAGTGACTCACTTCGTCTGGTTCGGCGGGGTGTACCAGGACGCAAAGAATTTCTTCGCGAACTACACGATAGAGCCAGAAACCGTGCGGCGTGTCTATCCAGAGTACCTGATTCCGGACGAACAATGGGACACCTTTCTGGAAGACCGCCAGGCGGCACTCGTCGGTAAGGATCTCGCCAAGCGGTTCGGCTGGAAGGTGGGGGATCGTGTGCCCCTCGAGGGGACGATCTGGCAGGGAGTGTGGGAATTCAACGTCAGGGGCATCTACGATGTGAGCACGAAGGACCTTCCGACCAGCGACTTCTGGTTCCACTACGATTACCTCGAGGAGCAGCGGCCCTTCCTGAAGGGCACCACGGGCTGGTACACGGTCCGTGTCACCGATCCTTCCATGTCGGCCGATGTGGCCGGCGCGATTGACGAGCGCTTCGCAAACTCCCCCTACGAGACGAAGACGGAAACTGAGAGAGCATTCATCGCCGGATTTGTGAACCAGATGGGTAACATCAGGCTGCTCATGATCTCGATTGGCAGCGTTGTCTTCTTTACCCTGCTGCTTGTGACCGGCAACACGATGGCGATCTCCGTCAGGGAGCGATTCGGGGAGATCGCCGTCATGAAAACGGTCGGATTCTCGGACGGTTCCGTCCTGGGGCTCATCATCGCGGAATCGTTCACCATAGCCGCACTGGGCAGTGTGATCGGCTTGGGGCTGGCCAAGCTCGTCACCCTGGGCGGGGACCCGACCGGGGGCATACTCCAGGTGTTCTACCTCGGATTCGACGATATGGCGCTCGGATTCGGCCTCTCACTCGTGGTCGGTATCGCTGCGGGGCTCATCCCCGGACTCAATGCCATGCGGCTTAGGATCGTTGATGCGCTAAGGAGAGTGTGAGAATGGCTATCCCGATCGAATACAATCTACGGAGCATCGTTGTGCGCTGGGCATCGGCGCTGGTTGCCGTCATCGGAATAGCGGGCACCGTTGCGGTATTCATCGTTGTACTTGCCATGGGACAGGGCTTCAAGGCAACCCTGGCTTCGTCGGGCTCGAGCCAGAACGCCATCGTCCTGCGCGGGGGGGCGAACTCGGAAATGGAGAGTGTCGTCACACTCGAGGAGACAAAAGTGATCGGAGATGCGGCGGGAGTAGCCCGCCAGGTAGGCGGCACCCCCCTCTACAGCGGTGAGGTCGTCGTGATCGCTCCCTTCCCGCTTCGCTCCTCGGGTACCGACGCCAACGTGCAGGTGCGCGGCGTCTCTGCACTCGCACTCGATGTACGCCCGAACGTCCATCTCGTCGAGGGGCGGTTTTTCCAGCCGGGGCTCGCCGAACTCGTTATCGGACGGAACGCCTCGCTGAACTACGAGGGGCTTGATCTCGGTTCCGAGGTGCAGTTCGGCGGCGGCACGTGGACGGTAGTCGGCATCTTCGAATCGGGTGGAAGCTCGTTCGACTCGGAGGTCTGGTGTGATGCAACCGTTCTGAACCAGATCTACAAGCGCCCCGAGAACATCTTCCAGTCGGTCACCGTCCACCTCAATTCGATCGAGGCACACCAGGAGTTCAAGGACGCCATCACATCCGACCCGCGGCTCAACGTCGACGTCTACCGGGAGAGGGACTACTACGAGCAGCAGTCCAACACGATCCAGACAGTCATCAGGCAGCTCGGCGTGAGCCTTGCGCTCATCATGGCGGTCGGTGCCGTCTTCGCCGCCCTCAATACGATGTACTCCGCGGTGGCAGCACGTATCCGGGAGATCGCCACGCTACGGGCCCTCGGCTTCAGCCCGGCGAGCGTTCTCTTATCGTTTCTTCTCGAATCGGTGATTATCGCCCTGGTGGGCGGCGCAATCGGCTGCCTCGTCTCACTCCCTTTCAACGGATTCACTACCGGAACGATGAACTGGCAGACCTTCTCCCATCTCGCCTTCGCCTTCCGCGTAACGCCGGCTATCCTGATCGCCGGTCTCGCCTTCGCCGTTATCATGGGGCTTGTCGGCGGCCTCCCACCGGCCATGAGGGCAGCCCGGCTCCCCGTGGTGGTGGCCCTGCGGGAGTTGTAATCCTTTCAGCACAAGCAACTCTACATGCCGGGGCATACAAACAGCCCCGTATCGAACCGCATTCGATCCGACAGCATAAACAACCCCGCACCTAAGGTGCATTCGCCCCGACTCTTAAAACTTGAAATGAACCGCTATTCCCACGCCCCCGCCTCCCGGAACGGCGGGACCCAGGGAAATCCGCCTCTCCTCGTGCAGCCTGAGTACTTCCCGCGAGACCGCGTAGCCGAAGACAGCGGCGATGAGGACATCGGAGGGCCAGTGTTCGCTCGAAGCGACTCGCTGGAGGCATATCGATGTGGCGAGCGAGAAGAAGAGGACCCTGAACGGCCAGTGACGGAAATGATGGGAGAGGATATTGGCGACCTGGAAGATATTCGAGGCGTGACCTGAGGGGAACGAGGTGCCGTCGTTGAAGTCGTACGCATCTGATCCCAGCCCCTCGTACGGCCGGTGACGGCCGACAAGGACGTTCAGGAGATTCTTGATGCCGCCCCCTATGAAATGGGATTCGAGGATCTGCGCCGAGATCGTTGTCAACGGCTCGATCTTCAAGACGTAACCGAGCACCAGTGCACCGAAGTAATACCGGTTTGTCTTGCCCATATGCCCCACCGCCTCTATCGATTCCCCGATGTCATTAAACCACTCGTAGAAATCCTCGTTCTTGTTCCTCTGGAACCAGTCGTAGATCTCCTCGTCATAGATATAGATGATACAGGTGGTGGCGATGATGCCGCCGACCCACAGTGCCCTCGTCCTGTTCAACCTGAAGGGAGAGGTATAGATGTGTATCGCATCGGAGGTGAAGGTGGTGACTGCCCCGCCCAGATCGCCGAAGGGTCTCCGCCAGGCCGATACGGTGTCACTCTCCTCCACCCCGTCACACTCGAGCAGCAGGTTACAGTACGGGCCGCACAGCCCGTTTATACTATCCCGGAGTGTGCCGGCTTCGAGACCGCTGCCGCATAACAGGCACACGATAAGCGCAGCAGCGGCAGCGAACAGGGCTCTCGACAGGTGGTTCCGGCAAAGCGTAAGTCTCGGATACGGCATTGAAAATCCTGCATAGGTGACCGAACTGCATACAAACATATACCGATCCCGGCACCCTGGGCTTCATCCATGATCGAGGGATTACCGGCTGGCACGGAAGGCGGCCCATCTCGGTTCCCAGTGCGTGAAAAATCGAAAAATCCGATTTCCGCTCGCTTCAGGCATACGGTATCCGGGCTGGCTGCCGGCAATCATACAATACACTTGCTTTTTTGTGAAACATTGAATAGATTTCCTGCGTTTATTGTAGTATCTATGGTAGCCCTCAAGCCCACACCCCGCTCTTCAACGCAAAGGAGGATACTCTATGAGGAGAAGAGCAGCATTACTGGCCGTCATCCTGCTTCTGGCGGCATGTGCGACAGCGGCGGAGCTCGACTATATGCACAAGCTCCCGCCGGTGATCGATCGCGAGATCTTCTTCAGCGATCCCGAGATCGCAGGGGGGCAGATCTCATACGACGGGAAGTTCATTACCTTCCTGAAGCAGTACAAGGGCAGGCTGAATATATGGATCAAGGGTGTCGACGAGCCGTTCGATGACGCCCGCCCCATCACGGCCGATACAGTTCGGTCCGTGACCGGGTATGGGTGGACATTCGACAGCCGTTTCGTCATTTACGTGCAGGACAAAGGCGGCGATGAAAACTATCACGTCTACGCGGTAGATCCATATGCCAAGCCCGCGCCCGGACAGGATGTTCCCGAGGCCCGGGACCTCACGCCGTTCGAGGGCGTACGGGCACAGTTCTACGGGGCATCGAAGAAGACACCGGATGTCGTCTACATCGGTCTCAACGACCGTGACGAGCGGTATCACGACCTCTACAAGCTCGAGATCTCGACCGGTAAACGCACACTTCTCTGGGAGAACAACGAGAACCTCACCTCCTACACCTTCGATCTCGACGGTAACCTGCGCCTCGTCTCCCGGATCACCGACGACGGGGGGACGGAGATCCTGCGCGTCGACGACGACGAGCTCACATCCGTCCTCGTCACGACCAACGAGGAACAGGCGGGCGTCTACCGCTTTCACAAGGACGGCAAGCGCTGCTACATGGTGACCAATGTCGGCGATGACGTCGATCTCAGCCGTCTCGTGCTCTTCAATCCGGAGACCGGCAAGCATGAATTCGTCGAATCGGATCCCAAGAAAGAGGTCGACTTCGGCGGAGCAGATTTCTCGAACGCGACCGACGAGCTCATCGCAACCTACTACACGGGCGATCGCCTTCGTGTCTACTTCAAGAACAAGGATTTCGAGAAGGCCTACAAGAAACTCAAGAAGCAGCTTCCTGAGGGCGATACCTATTTCGGCTCGGCGACCCTCGATGACCGCTACTGGATGGTAACGGTCACCAAGGATACCGATCCGGGCGCCCGCTACCTTTATGACATGGAAGCGAACAAGGTCGAATTCCTCTACCGGCCGCGGCCGAAGCTGCCGACGGAGCACCTGGCAGAGATGAAGCCGATCACCTACAAGTCCCGTGATGGACTCAAGATCAACGGCTACCTCACGGTTCCCAAGGGTGTCAAGGCGAAGAATCTCGCCGTGGTTGTACACCCGCACGGCGGTCCGTGGTACCGGGACACCTGGGGATACGACCCCTATGCCCAGTTCCTGGCCAACCGGGGCTATGCGGTATTCCAGCCGAACTTCCGTGCCTCCACCGGCTACGGCAAGGCCTTCTTCAATGCCGGCAAGCGCCAGTGGGGAGACAAGATGCAGGACGATATCACCGACGGCGTCAACCACCTGATCGATAAGGGGATCGCCGATCCCGACAAGGTCGCTATCTTCGGCGGCTCATACGGCGGGTATGCGACGCTGGCGGGGCTCGCCTTTACACCCGACCTCTATGCCGCCGGTGTCGACTACGTCGGCGTCTCGAACCTGCTCACCTTCCTCAAGTCGATCCCGCCATACTGGGAGACGGCGAGGAAGTACCTGAATGAGCATGTGGGAGATCCCGAGAATCCCGAGGACGTGGAGCGCTTGAAGCGCCAGTCGCCGCTCTTCGCGGCCGACAAGATCACCGCTCCGCTCCTGGTGATTCAGGGCCAGAACGATCCCCGTGTCAAGAAGCCCGAATCGGATCAGATCGTGATCGCCATGCGGGATCTCGGCCGTGAAGTCGAGTACATCGTGGCCGAAGACGAGGGCCACGGCTTCCTGAACGAGGAGAACCGCAAGGCGATGGTCGTTTCGATGGAGAAGTTTCTTGCCAAGCACCTCGGAGGCCGCTTCCAGGAAGAGATCGATCCGGTGGCGAAGAAGCGCCTCGATGAGATCACCGTCGATGTCGCCTCGGTTACCCTGGAGGAACCTGCGGCAGATCCCGAGAAGGCGAAGACCGCACCGCTTCCAAAGGTGGATGTGAGTCATGTGAAGCCGGTAACCTACAACTTCAAGATGACGATCGCCATGATGGGCCAGGAGATTCCGATCGACATGACGCGGAAATACGAGAAGACCAAGGTCGATGGGAAGGCCGCCTGGCAGGTTATCTCGACGATGTCGAGCCCCATGGTTTCGGGGGCGGATACCTTCCTCGTGGATCATGCAACACTGCTTCCGATAAAGAGAAGTGCGACACAGGGACCGGCGGTCGTGAAGCTGGAGTACACGACGAGCACAGTTACGGGAATGATCGATGTCGGTACCACTCAGATGCCGGTCGAGGCCGCGCTCGATGCCCCTGTCTTCGGCGAAGGCGCTGCACTCGATATCGTGATCGAATCCCTCCCGCTGGCGAAGGGATACGAGACGACCTACCGCATCTTCGACGTCAACGCCCAGATGACGAGGCTCATGCATCTCGAGGTGACCGGCATGGAGACGGTGGAGGTTCCCGCCGGCTCGTTCGAAGCCTACAAGATCGAGATCAAGCCGATCGACGGCGAGTCCGGCGGCGGCACGATGTTCGTGAGCGAGAAGGATCCGCGTACCGTCGTGCGTGCAACGATGCAGCTCCCGGCCCAGGCCGGCGGCGGCACGGCCACGACGGAGCTTCTCAGCAAGGAGTAGGCAGGACCGGACGACGGTCCAAGTGGATTTTTATTTCACACAGCGAAGCGTCCCTCGACTCGGGAGGGGCGCTTCGTTATTATGGAAACCGATGATCTCCATCGACGAGCATACATCCATAGGTGAAGACGAGCTCTCATTCACCTTCTCCCGCAGCAGCGGTCCGGGCGGGCAAAACGTGAACAAGGTGAGCACGCGGGTCACATTGCATTTCGACGTGGCGCACAGTCCGAGCCTGACCGACGAGCAGAGGGACCGCATCATGGAGCGGCTCGCCACCCGCATCAACCGGGAGGGCGTACTGCGTGTGATCTCGCAGCGCTTCCGTAGCCAGCGGGCCAACCGTGAGGCGGCGACCGAGCGGTTTGTTGTCTTGATGCAAGAAGCATTGAGAGTGACGCCGCCCCGGAAACGAACGCGCATACCTTCGGTCATCGTCGAGAAACGACTCAGAGACAAGAGACACCGCTCCCGGCTCAAGCGAGAACGTTCGAGGACCGTCGAGAACGAATAACATTGTCAATTCATAGGAAAATTACACCGTGATTCAAAATTAATTACCCAGTTATTTACTAATTTATTATATTTGAACGTATGAATGTCTATAAGAAATCATACTGAATGGATCGGAGGAAGCACGGTATGAGCGAAGGTATGAAGCCGGCGAGAACGTTGGATTGTATCGGGCTCTACTGCCCGCAGCCTCTCTTCCAGACGAGGGAGGCGATCGATTCAATCGAGGTAGGCGATCTTCTCGAGGTGCTCGCCGACGACCCGGCCGCCGAGGAGGACCTCAAACGGTTCGCCAAACGTACCGGTCACGAGATCATCGAGTTCGAGAGGAACGGAGAGACACTCAGGTTCCTCATCAGGAGAATGAAATAAATTGGGTGGTACGGCTCCCCGTTCGGGGAATGCGTCACCATACTATGGTCATACACTACAGATACCAAAAAAGGGAGATAGGCAATGAAAAACGAAAACTCGATCCTCTATGTTCAGACGAGTGATGCACCGGAGCGGCAGTACTCGCCCCTCGTGCTCGCTCAGACGGCAAAGGCGATGGATATCGATGCGAAGATCTATTACCTCGGACAGGGCCTCAAGATACTTCTGCCCGGTGAGGCGGAGAAGATCAAGCTTGGTTCCTTTCCGAGCGTTGCAGAGATGATACAAAAGACACTCGATATGGGAATAGAGATATACGTATGCGAGGCCTCGAAACAGATGCTCGGGTGGGACACGGTTGAGTTGATCCCCGGTGTCAAGATCGTCGGGGCCGGCACCCTCAACGATCTCTCGCTCGAAGCCGGGGCAACGATGTGGTTTTAACACCCGGATTGCAGAACCGAGGCGACACATAGCCGGGGCCGCTCGACAACCGGAGATACCGGGCACTTGAGGTGCCACAACGGTTTGTAACGAAGAAAGGGTTGATTCCGTCATGGAGGTCTATCTCGACTACCAGTCATCCAAGCCGGTCGATCCCAGGGTCGTGGAGGCCATGGTACCATTCTTCCACGAGAACTTCGGGAATCCCTCCTCCCTGCATACGGAGGGGGATGCTGCAACCGAGGCCCTCACGCACTCCAGAGAGACAATCGCGGGGCTGATACACGCGGACGGGGACGAGATCGTATTTACCTCTGGAGCCACCGAATCGAACAACCTCGCCATCATCGGCTATGCGCTGCGGAATAAAAAGAAGGGCGACCACATCATCGTCTCCGAGGTGGATCACATCTCGGTCCATAACATCGCCAAGTACCTGGAGAAGAACGGCTTCACCGTCTCCAAGGTTCCCGTCGACCGGTACGGCCGCATCCACCTGCAGAAGCTCGCCGACCGTGTAACCGATCGTACCATCCTCGTTTCGGTCTGCTATGCGAGCAACGAGATCGGTACCGTACAGCCCGTCGCCGAGATCGGAGCTTACTGTCGTGAACGAGGCATCGCCTTTCACACGGATGCCGTTGCAGCGGAGGGGCTCCTGTCCCTCGATCCAGCACAAGACGGGATAGATCTCATGACGCTCTCATCGAACGACATTTACGGGCCGAAGGGATTGGGCGTTTTGTTCGTACGTAAGGGTGTCAGGCTGAGTCCCCTCGTCATCGGCGGCGGCCAGGAGAGGGGGCTTCGATCGGGCACCGAAAACATCCCCGCCATCGCGGGGATGGCCAAGGCGGTCGAGATCCTGCACGAGGAGATGACGGATGAGGTCGGGCGTTTCACGCTCTTCCGGGATCGTCTCATCGAGGAGATACCGTCACGGATTCCCCGGTGCTACCTGAATGGACATACAAAAGAAAGGCTTCCCAACAACGCTCATTTCCGTTTCGACGGCATCGAGGGTGAGGCATTGCTGCTCAGGCTCAAGGCCGCAGGCATCTCCGCATCGACCGGTTCCGCGTGCACCTCGAAAACGTTGGAGCCATCGCACACCCTTATCGCCACCGGCCTGCTGCACGAGGAGGCCCACGGTTCGCTGGAGCTCACATGCGGGAGGTTCACGACGGATACAGAGATCAACTACGTCCTGGATACCCTCCCGGGAGTCGTCGAGGGGCTCCGCAAGCTCTCACCGCTGTACAAGGAGTAGGTACGGTGAAAGACCGGACACGGATGATACAGATACTTTCGAATGAAGAAGAAACAGGCAGGTGAACAGAGATGAAACCGACCCAGTATTCCGACAAGGTGCTCAATCACTTCAAGGACCCGCGTAACGTCGGCACTCTCGAGGGTGACGATGTGGGTGTGGGGCGCGTGGGAAATCCCGTCTGCGGTGATCTCATGGAGATCTACATCAAGGTGGAGAACGATGTGATCGAGGATGTGAAGTTCAAAACGTTTGGATGCGGTTCTGCGATAGCGACGGCGAGCATGATTACCGAGCTCGCCAAGGGCAAATTACTCGAAGAGGCCGAGCGGATTACCCGCCAGGACGTAGCCGACGAGCTGGACGGACTGCCACCGGTTAAGATGCACTGTTCGAACCTTGCCGCCGACGCATTGAAGAACGCCATCGAGAGCTACCGCGAGAAGCAGGGAGACACCAGGAAGGGGAAAACCGAGGAACCCGCAGCCCCGGCCGAGATCGCCGGAAAGGAAGAGTTTCTCGGCAAGGGTGTCTTTGCCGGGGTGAAGGACCCCGCAGAACTTGCGGACATGCGGGTTCTCGTTGTCGACACGGGAGACGAAGCGGCAAAGCTCGCCGTGGAGCTCACGAAACACACGCCCCGTGTAGTCTTTCTGACATCCGGCGAATCGCTGTCGCTGGAACGTGAGCTGCGGAAGGCTCTGGAACGATCGGCCGTGAAGATCCTCTACGAATCGAAGCTCCTCAGTATCGGTGGCGCCCGTGAGGTAGAACAGGTCCGGATCCACGACCTGAACGAGGACGAGGAATACGACCTCTTCGTCGATGCGGTGATTATTCTGTAATTCGCATCACTTCTATCCGCCACTATCAATGGCCATTTCCCTACGGTGACAGGACAATCCCTTGACAAGCTGTGGTCAAGGGGTACAATAGTACGTCGTAGGGGGGTCGAAAACTACCAGACTAGAGTTGCATGGCTCTTTCCACATGAACGGCTTGTATGTCGGTATGCATGAGACGGTTGTACCGGAGGTCCGGGGATTGCGAGGGTCCGCACACCGCGGGCTTACGGCTGCCGAATGCCGACATTTCCAATGCAGGGCTTTTCAGGCCTGAGAAAGGACAGCCATCATGAAGTACCTTCGTCTCACGGCAGGAGCTCTGGCTTTCCTGCTCCTCATCGCCCCGCCTGCACTGCACGCCCAGGAGCAGGCCACCGCCGGAGGAATGAAATCGCTCGGCGCAAAGACGGTCCTGCCGTCGCCGGTCTGGGTGATTGGATCGTACGACAGTGAAGGTAAGGCGAATGCCATGACCGCCTCGTGGGTGACCATAAGCTGCTCCAAGCCTCCATGCGTTTCCATCTCACTCCGGGAAGCCACGTATACATTCGGAAACATCATGAATATGGGCGCGTATACAGTAAACATCCCGTCTGAGAAGTACGCAACTGCGGCCGCCTACTTCGGAACGGTCTCCGGGAGGGATGTGGACAAGTTCGCCGCCACGGGCCTGACACCCGTCAAGAGCGAGCTGGTCAACGCCCCCTACATCAAGGAGTTCCCGCTGGTCATGGAATGCCACGTGATCCAGGTCGTACGGCTCGGTCTCCACACGATGTTCGTCGCCGAGGTCAAGGACGTGAAGGTCAGTCCAAAGATACTCGATAAGGAGGGTAACCTCGATATGGCCAAGCTCCAGCCCCTTGTCTTCAATCCGAGTAGCTGGGAGCTCTTCGGGGTGGGAGGAATGGTCGGACCGGTCCCGGGCCTTGCGGCGAAATACATGAAGAAGTAGGTTGAATTATTTCTCCGGCTTCTCACCCATGATCTCGGCGGGTTCCTTCATGATCTGCTTCACCCGCCATTCGGGAAGCCAGAACGGATAGTCGTTCTGGTTTGAGACCGCCGGATACTTGTCGTCCTCCCCCTTCTCGAAGATCGAGAGAATAGCGGGCTCGGCGACCCCCACGGTCACCGTATAGATGGGCTCAGAAAAGTCTTCCTTTGTCTTCCCAATGATATATCCATCACAGGTGAGGTTGGAGAGCGAGATCACTATCCGGTCCACGGTTTGCTCGTCGGCCGCCCGTCCATCGGCTGCCTGCCACTTCGGCGGGGGCTCCGATTGAATGGAATCAGCACCGATAGGCGGTGTCACCGGCATGGCGGTATCGTTCTTTGTCAGTGTCAGGGAGCCCTCCGTGCCGGTCACGGTAATCCCGGTGACACTGTCGCGATCGTACTTCATCGCCACATTATCACGCAGCTTGTCTATGGTGTAATCGAAGGGCCTGCGGATATCGTCCCTTGCCTGATACACCCGGTGATCGCCTTCCAGACGGACAAATGTATGCCGGTAGGTCGATGCAACCTTGCCGATATCGAACTTACGCACCGAGACATCATCCCTGAAGGCTTCGATGCCGATCCGGGTCTCGTCGGTGAGCTCGTACTGCGTGTAGCTCTTCGACTCGGACACCAGTGTGGAGAGCGAAAGACCTGCCGCAGCTTCGAGTATCTTGTCTACCTTTCCCTTGTCGGCGGGATATCCCTGGGGTTGGATGAGCCAGCGCTCGTCCCGCCGCTCGAGAGTCACAATACTGTCTCCCCGTTGAATTGCAATCCGCGTTATCTCGGATTGATTCACGCCCGGAAGTTCCGGCAGACTGTAATGAGTGCGGTCGGTATTCTTGAAAATCAGATAGACTACTAGTGCCACTATAATAACGGCAAGAAAGAGATATTCACGTTTAAACTTCATTGTCGGCAATCCTCCATCATTCACCTGTTTCCGTATCCGGTCAGCATAGCACTCTGTCGAGTTCCACCACTATCACCGGGAGCGCGGATCGAGTCAGCCCGAACGCTGCCTGAACATCATCTGGATGGCGCGCTTCCGTGCTGTCCGCCTGAACCAGACAGCGATGCCGAAGGCCACGACGATCACGGGAAGCCCGGCGATATTGAAGCTCTTGACGAAGGTTTTCGTCCCGCCGCTCGTCTCCTGTAGCGGATTGAAGCGGAGCATCTTGCTCCGCATGGTCGCATATTCGTCGCGCCCGTTCAGATGATCAATAAGGTTCATGACGAACGTTGCATTGGGCGAAGTACCGTTCTCATCGATGACGTTGTTTTTGAGTACCTCGGCGGTTCCGATCAAAAAGATCTTCCCCGCCCTTCCCCGCTCCACTATCGTCCCCTCACCGGTTATCTGCTGCTGGGATTCATCCGGCCGTTCTCCGGCCTCACCGGTTTCACCTGCTTCCTCGGCAGGATCGGCCTCTCCCTCCGCTTCGGCTTCCTCCTCAGCCGGTTTCTCCGGTATCTCCTTGCCAGCGAAGTAGCTGGGAAAGTCCCCCTGGACCAATACGGCCAGCGGATGGCTCTCCATTGAGGATTGGTCCTCGGGAGGACGCATCTCCCATGGATTGAGACTGATCCGACCGCTCATGATCCAGGACCGGGATGAGGATGAGAAGAGCACATCACTCTCGAGACCGTGTAGCTCGATCGTATCCTCCTTGAGATCCAGAGGCGAGCTCTTCACCGTCACGAGTGCCTTGATCCCCCTCATAAAGCCGAGGTCCCTATTGATGAACTCGTTCTTGATGATCGGGGCAAAGTAGATGGCACGCTTCCCGCCGCCGTAGACCTGTGGTATCCGCTGCTCGAAGCAGTTTTCATCCAGCACATACGACTTCTCGACCGAGGCGCCGTAGTGCTCGAGGAGCTTCTCGAGGCCCGTGTTGAGCGGCAGGTAGATCGGACCCTGGTTGTAACTCCTGCGCATCTGGTCCTGTGAAGGTATGATTTCGTTGAAGGAGTCGAGGAAGATAGCCAGCGACTTCCCCTTCATCAGGAACTGGTCGATCTGGAAGAGCGCATAGTCGGAGAACTGCTCCTTGGGGCCCGCTATGACGAGGCAGTCGATCCCCTCGGGGATCCCCTCCTCCTTGAGGCGCACGTTCACAAACGAGTAATCCTCCGAGACGATCCTGTTGAAGTTCGTGAGGTTCTCGAGCTGAGGATTCTGCCCGGGGAGCCCCCCGCCGGCCGAGACCGGCAGCGTCCCGTGATCGACAAGGTAGCCGATCTTCTTGTTGATATCGATTACATCGTCGATCACCTCACCGAGCCGCTCCTCCATCTGGTTCATATCGGCAAGCTGGTATTGGGTTCCGAACAGCGGCAGGTTGATGACCTGGATAAGAGGGATCGTCTGGTACTTCCTTCCCTTCTCCACCACGAGACCGGCCGACCCGGTACCGGCGACGAGGGTTTCAGCGC
>CP070727.1:1780559-1808257 GCA_020350885.1 bacterium
CAATGGTGAACCGGTAATGGAGGAAGGGTGCCGGAGACGGAGTTACCATCATCAATGGTGAACCGGTAATGGAGGAAGGGTGCCGGAGACGGAGTTACCATCATCAATGGTGAACCGGTAATGGAGGAAGGGTGCCGACCGAAGTAGATAGTGCTGCAATAATACACACCGGGGCGGAGCTCGGTGCGAACGTCACGGTAGGCCCATATTCGATCATCGGTGAGCATGCGAGGATCGGGGACAACTGCGTCATAGGGAGTTGTGTTCTCGTCGACGGGCACACCATACTCGGGAACAACAACCGCATCTTCCATGGAGCCTGTATCGGATCGATTCCACAGGACATGAAATACAAAGGGGCCACATCCTTTGTCGAGATCGGCAGCGGGAACGTGTTCCGTGAGTACGTGACCGTGAACTCGGCCACGAACGAGGGGGAGAGCACCATCATCGGCGACGGAAATTTGCTCATGGCCTACGTGCACGTGGCGCACAATTGCCGTATCGGCGATAACGTGATCCTCGCCAATGCAGTGAATCTTGCCGGCCACGTAACCATCCAAGACTACGCCATCGTCGGCGGGGTAACCCCGGTGCACCAATTCGTCTCCATCGGGGCCCATTCCTTCATCGGCGGAGGCAGTCGAATCCCCAAGGACATACCGCCCTATATAAAGGTGGCGGGAAATCCACCGCGAATCGGCGGAATCAACAGTATCGGTCTCAAACGGCGGGGATTCACCATCGAGCAACGGGTACTGATCAAGAAAGCGTACTGCATCCTCTACCGCAGCGAATTGAACGTATCCCAGGCCCTCGAACGGATCGAGCGGGAGATTCCACCGACACCGGAGATCGAGGTTCTCGTAGAGTTTATTCGCTCCTCAAAGCGGGGAATCACCAAGTAATTTCATTCTCGTACACATTTCGGAGGCTCGGGATGAGTGCATTCGATCGACCCTTGAAGGCGGGCGTAATCGGCATCGGAAGCCTCGGACGGGAACATGCCCGGATCTACGCCTCATTGGATCGTATCGGCTCGCTCACGCTCTACGACCGGGAAGGTTCACGGGCCGAGGAGGTTGCCGCGCCCTGCGGTGCCCGGACCAGCGCAACCATCGAGGGCCTTCTCGAGTCGTGCGATGTGGTAAGCATCTGTACCCCTGCGACGCATCACTTCGATGCGGCCCGGTTGGCGTTCGAGCGTGGTGTGCATGTTCTGGTCGAAAAACCATTGGCCCAAAGCTCCGCCGAGGGACGCACCATGGTCGAAGAGGCTGTGCGGGCGGGCCTCGTTTTGCAGGTCGGGCACATCGAGCGTTTCAACGGGGCGTTTCAGGCGGCGCTACCGCTCTTGACCGAGCCGATGTTCATCGAATCCCACCGTCTTGCAACCTTCACCCCCCGCGGAATCGATGTTTCGGTCGTCGTCGATCTCATGATCCACGATATAGATCTGATTCTCACGGTACTGAAGGACGATGCCGTACGGGAGCTCAGGGCCTCCGGGACCGCCGTGATCACGGATTCCCCGGATATCGTCAATGCGCGGATCGAATTTGAATCCGGCTGTGTTGCGAATATCACCGCCAGCAGGATATCACGGGAACCACTGCGGAAGATCCGCTTCTTTCAGGAACATCTCTACGTATCGTTGGATCTCCGGCAGAAGACGATAGAGGCATTTGAAAAGACGGGAGCCGGAATACAGGACGTTGCGATTGATCCGATGTCCTGCATCAGACCGGTACCGGTGACGGTGGACAGGCGTGAACCGCTCGAGAAGGAGATCGTCTCCTTCCTGGATGCCGTGGGGTCGGGACGGCGGGCTGCCGTGCCGGGGGAGGAGGGTCTCGAAGCGCTCGTTGTGGCCGAGAGGGTGCTCGAAGCGATCGAGGGAGTCACCCGCAGGTGAAGACGATTCTTTTGACATGCGGGGAAACGAGCGGCGAGCATAATGCATCACGCCTCGTTTCGCAGATCAAGAAGCAGGATCCTTCATGCAGGATCCTGGCGATGGGTGGCGAGCGGCTGGCGGAGGCGGGCGCCGATGTCATCTTTCCCATGCACCGGTATGCCGTCATGGGCTTTTTCGAGGTTCTCACGAAGCTGCCGCGGTTCGTAACCCTAGAACGAAGGCTCAGGGCGTTGATCGCCGGCGGTATCGACCTCTTCATTCCCGTTGATTATCCAGGCATGAATCTGCGATTGGCCGGCTATGCCCGCAGGAAAGGTACGCCGGTGATGTACTTCATCAGTCCCCAGGTATGGGCGTGGGGGATGTGGCGCATGCGTACGATGCGCAAATCGATAGACCTCATGGTGGCGATCCTTCCCTTCGAGGTGGAATTGTACCGCCGTGCCGGGATCCCGGCCACCTTCGTGGGTCATCCGCTCATCGATGAGATCGATGCTCCGGCCGCTCCCAAGGAGGTCCCGAGGAGAGGCGAGGCATTCAAGGTTGTATGCTTCCCGGGGAGCCGCAGGCAGGAGGTCGAACGGATCCTTCCGCCCATGCTGGGAGCGATACGGATCATCAAGGAGCGATTCCCCCAAGCGACGTTCAGGATCGGGCTTGCACCTCTGATCCGTGAGCGTTCCATCCGGATCCCTCCCGATATGAAATCGTATCTCGACATCACCGGTAACGGTATCGCCGAGCTGAGTGATGCCACCCTCGTTCTGGCGGCCTCGGGGACGGTGACCCTTCAAACCGCGCTGACCGGTACACCTGCAGTGGTGCTGTACAGAACATCCCCCTTCACCTACCTGCTCGGAAAGCTGCTCGTGCGGGTGGATTCAATCGCCATGCCGAACGTCCTCTCGGGCCGGCGTACCATACCCGAGCTGATCCAGGGTGATGCAACCCCGCAGCGGATCGCCGGGGAGGCCGTCTCACTTCTCACCGACGGGGATCGTTACCGGCAGGTCTCCGCCGATCTCCTCGCGCTTCGCTCTCGATTGCGGGGGGACGGGGGCATGCGAAGGGTATCTGAGATCGCACTACAGATGGCAGGCGGGGTGTCCGTCGACGATATAGTGGAAACGTAGGCACGGTGCCGTCCCGGGCGGCGGAACGATTCTGTCAGGGAGAGGGAGTTGCAGCTACGACCGAATCCAACGGTTCTCGGCTTCGTCGGCTCTCACGTGATCAGAGCGCTCGGATTTTCGTGGCGCCTCGAGTGGCGCGGCCTCGAGCACCTCGAGCGGGCACGCACGCTCTCGCGGCGTGTAGTCTACTCGTTTTGGCACGGCCGCTTACTCGTTCTGAGCTTCTCCCACCGGTCCAGGTCGATACAGGTGCTCGCCTCGGAGCATTACGATGGCGATCTCATGGGACGGACGATTACCTGGCTCGGCTTCGGCCATGTCAGGGGCTCGACGACGAGGGGCGGGGCACGGGCGTTGCGGGATCTCTCCCGCCTGCTGAGGGACGGATTCGATATCGGCCTGACGATCGACGGGCCCAGGGGTCCGAGGGGTGTGGTGCAGCAGGGGGCCGTCGAACTCAGTCGGCTGGGCGGTGTCGCCGTCGTACCCGTCTCAAACAGCGCGCGTCCCCGCAAGGTCTTCGGCTCATGGGACCGTTTTCAGCTCCCCCACCCCTTCGCCAGGGTCATCGTCTCCTACGGCGAACCGTTTCTCGTTCCCCGGCATGCCGATACGGCCGAGCGTGAGCGGTACCGGTTGCTGCTCCAGGATCGCCTCCGTGATCTAACGGCAGCGCTGGACAGGGAGCTCGGCTACGGGGGGTCGGAGGTGTGGCCGCATGAGGATCGTTGAGAGTTACCCGATGAGGCTCCGGATTGCACGAGGAAGGGGGGTGTGGCGTCTTCTCTATCCGGTCCGCGCCGTCTGTACGCTGCTCTACGGATTGTCACTTGTTATACGCCGTTCGAGCAGGCGTTCGGCACCGCACAGGAATAGACGGCTTCCCTCCACGGGTATGCAGCAACGGGCTGCGGTCGTCTCGATAGGCAATATCGAGGTCGGAGGTGGGGGCAAGACACCGCTTGCGCTCGCTCTCGGCGGGTCGGTCATACAAGGCGGCGGGAGACCGGTCGTCGTTACACGGGGGTACCTGAGCGAGGCAGAGCGGGAGCGACTGCCCGTCGCTGTCCCCGTATCGGATTGGCACCCTCGGGAAACGGATACCGAGTATATCACGGCCCGGAGTCTCCTCGAGGACCGCACCTCCACGGGCAAGGGCCCTGGGCTCCGGGAGATGGCACGGATTCTCGGCGATGAGGTCGTCCTCTACCGTTCGAGAGGCGTGCCGGTGGTCATCGATCGCAATCGATCGAGGGGGATCCGTCTCGCCGAGGAGCTCTTCGGTCCGACACACATCCTCCTCGACGACGCCTTCGGGCACCGGCATCTCCACAAGGATCTCGATATCCTGCTTCTCGATGCCACGGCACCCTTCGGCGACGGACGGCTGGTGCCCCTCGGTTCACTCCGGGAGCCCCCGCAGGCCGCTCGCCGTGCCGACTGCGTCGTCTTCACGCGGGATGCCGCAGGGAGGATCCCGCCGGGCGCCATGCCTTTCGTAACGGGCAAACCGGTATTTTTCGCACGGCACCGCCCGGCCGAACTGATCTCCCGTAGCCATGAGCGACTGTCCCTCTCGGAACTCACCGGGCGGGAGGTCGCCCTCTATTCGGGAATCGCACGGCCCTCCTCCTTCGAGGGGCTCGTACGGGAGCTCGGGGCGAACGTGCATTCTTCATTCCGCTTCATCGACCATCATCGTTACGACCTGCGGGATATCGAGTGGATCGCGTCACAGGTTCCCGCCGGTACACCCTTTCTGACGACCGAGAAGGATTGGGCGAAGAGCGCCGAATACTTTCCCGGGACAGTTGAGATCTATATGCTCCGAATTGTGATGGAGGTCGATGGGATCGAGGATCTGCTGCGCCTTATCCCTTCCCGTTCAGCTTCCTGAAGCTTTCCTCGGCACGCAGTACGTACTCGAACGGGACGAGGATTCCGATCTCGGCAAGTGGGCCGAACGTCACCCCCCATACACTGTCCTTCCGGGAATCGACGACACAAGGGATATCGTGGACCTCCAACCTCTCCTGGATCATCTGCGCGTCCGATTCGGTGCCGGTCGTATACACGACGGCCCAGTTGTTGAAGAAGCTGTAATCGTTGTGCTGGCGGCAGAAGGATACACCGGATTTCGTTTCCGTGCATTCCCCGCAGAGCGGCCTCCGGCAGATCACGCAGACGGATCCCGCTTCGGTATCCGGATGCTCGGTGCAGGTGATCCCCTCTTCGAAGACGGCGCCGCAATGCCGGCAGTATTCGTCATCCGTGCCGACGCAATTCCCGCATGTCTCACAGAGGAGTTCATCCTTGCAGGTATCTAATGGTTCGACGAGCTCGGCGCCGCAGTCGGTGCAGACACCCACACCCTCTTCGAATTCGCTGTTGCAGATCGGACAGACGGGCATGGCGTATCCCTTCCAGCAGGGAGCCTACCGGTATCAGGGAAGAGTGCAGGGGCAGTGCATCCCCCCTGCGCTGCATGGTGTAGTCCACCCTGGATCGCTGCCCTGTGGGGTCTATCGCATACGTCTGATGCGGACCTCGATATCGGTTTCCTTCGCGAGGAGTTCTACGAGCCTGTTCGGATCGGTGTCCCCGTAGTGGTACGGGTAGAGGATCGCGGGCCTGAAGGAGCGGGCGGCCTCTGAAACCATCTCCGGTGTCATCGTGTAGGGTAGGTTCATCGGTAGAAAGGCGATATCGATATCCGACAGATCCTTCATCTCCGGTATGACTTCCGTATCACCCGCTATGTAGACCGTGCAATCCCCGAATGTCATGACGTATCCGTTACCCTTTCCCTTGGGATGAAACGGTTCGCCGTTTGTACGTTTGTGAACGATATTGTACGCCGGTACGGCCACGATCCGCAGCCCGCGGACCATCACGGTGTCGCCGTTGTGCATGGTAATTCCTGTCTGGCCTTTCGCCGTGCACGACTCGGTCAATATGATGGTGGTCTCATCCGTCACGATCTCCCGTAGGGCCTTCGGATCGAGATGGTCGAGGTGTTCGTGGGTGAGTGCTACGATATCGGCCTTCGGTAGAGTCGTATAGTCGGCAAGCCTGCTGAATGGATCGATATGAATGGTCATGCCCGCAAAGTCGAAGATCAGGGAGCCATGACCTATGAAGGTTATCAGCAGCTCTCCCTGCGAGGTTGTGAAGGTATCCGTTTCGAATTGGCCGAAGATGGGGGTTGAAGCGCTGCACAGGATCACACATACCGTCATCACCGAGATAAAGCTGGATTTCATGTGTCCCTCCATTGTACCGCACCGGTTTTATCTTTATGTACCGCCTCGAGAATATCCTTCGAGATACTGCAATGTCAATGGGCGATCAATGAGGGATGCACTCGGGTGAAGGGGGCCGGTATGAATAGTACAAGGGCCCGCAGCACATGTGCGGGCCCCCGATCTAGGAGAGAGCATAAGCGGTTACCCGTATTCCCTACTAATCGTTCTCGTCGGTTATGATCGGATCACCGAAATTCACGGTGAGCTGGGCGGTGAAATCGATCTCCCGCTCCGACTGCACCTCGTGGCCGTGGAAGGTGATGACCGCATAGGCCAGGATCTCGACATCCCAGACATACGCTATGGCACTCAGGGGCGGTATCTGCTTGTCGTTGTAAGGCACGAGGAGGATGACGGCTTCAACCCTCTGATTGCACGGAACGAGGATGCTCGTCTGCCCCGAGAAGGGCCGCACGGGCGTTGGACCGCCGTCGTACCGTACGAACTGGACGTCGTAGCTCGTGAGCAGGAAGTCACCGAGCGAGCTGCTGCCAACGTCGACAATGGAGCTGTACGGCCTGTTGTGGAACTCGACCGTTATCCAATCCTCCTGGATAAAATCGTCGTTTGTATTGTAAGCGGTGTAGTCCTCGGTCCACAGTGAATCACCCTGGTCGAGCACATCGCTTATGAATGGTGCCCCGTCGTTGATATTACTCACGTATACAACGGTCCTCTGGTCGTAGCTGCTATCATCATCGCAACCGATTAGCAGTATTCCGACAGTGATCAAAGAGATAAGGGTGAAGACTGAAATCTTCTTTGCAGACATCGGGTAACCTCCTCATGCGTGTCTGGCTGTTGTCCGTTTCACCGTTATGATCGCAATGTTTGTGCCAAGAAATACCTGCCGGACAAGCAGGTAACCTTTTTATTTGCAATGTGTTATGATTGGAACCCTAGTGCCTTCGAAATTTCGCTCTGCCACCGTGCATATTGCACTTCTTTCTATTGCGGACGCATGTCCCTTTCTCCTATGATGAATCCCGTCTAGGGAGGCCCCTCGTGGATACAGTCCGCACAGATGTCGTCGTGATCGGAAGCGGGATCGCCGGACTCTTTCTGGCCCTCAAAGTTTCCCGTTTCGCCGAAGTGATCGTCCTCACCAAGAAGATGAGTGCCGAAAGCAATACCTTCTATGCCCAGGGAGGTATCGCTTCGGTGATGGGCAGTACGGACTCGTTCGACCTCCATATCGCCGATACGATGGCCGCGGGTCAGGGCCTGTGCAAATTTGATTCGGTAGAGATCATGGTGCGGGAAGGCCCCGGGATGGTGCGAGAGCTCATCGAGCTGGGTGTGCGGTTCAATCGTGAAGAAGGGGGAGAGGGATTTCAGCTCGGGCGCGAGGGAGGGCATTCGGCCCCCAGGATTTTACACTACGGGGATCTCACCGGCCAGGAGGTGGAGAGTTCCCTGCTCGGAGCCGTCAACGAGGCGGAACGTGTCACCCTCTGCAGCGATCACATGGCGATCGACCTCATTGTTGATGACCGGAAGCGGGTTCATGGGTGCTTCGTGCTCGACCGCGAAGGAGGAAAGGTAAAGAAATATATCGCCCGCCACACCGTCATCGCGACCGGCGGTGCGGGTAAGATCTATCTGTATACCTCGAATCCCGATATCGCCACGGGAGATGGCATCGCCATGGCATACAGAGGGGGGGCCACGATCACGAACCTCGAATTCGTCCAGTTCCATCCGACGTGCCTGTATCACCCGGATGCGAAATCCCTCCTGATCTCCGAGACCTTGCGGGGCGAGGGTGCGGTCTTGAAAAATCTCGGCGGAGAGGAATTCATGAGGCAATACGACGAGCGGGCCGAGCTCGCCCCACGGGACATTGTGGCCAGGGCGATAGACCGGGAGATGAAAAAGAGCGGTGACAAACACGTCCTCCTCGACATATCCCACCGCCGGCCCTCATGGTTGAAATCGAGGTTTCCCTTCATCTACGAGAATTGTCTGAAGTACGGTATCGATATCGGCAGGCAACCGATCCCAGTCGTGCCGGCCGCGCACTACATGTGCGGCGGTATTCGGGTCGATATGAACGGGCATACCGATCTCGACGGGCTTCTGGCGATCGGCGAGGCTGCATGCACCGGCGTTCATGGCGCCAACCGTCTGGCGAGCAATTCGCTTCTCGAGGCCCTCGTGGTAAGTCACCGGTGTGCCGCATGGCTCGAGCAGGGCGGCGGCGTAACGGGGCGTGAAGGCGTGTACGGATTGGATGAACCCTTCGTGGGCGACCCGAAGACGCTCGAGACGGTTATACTCGATCACGACTGGGATCTAACGAGACGTGTGATGTGGGACTATGTCGGGATCGTCCGTTCGGAGGAGCGTCTGGGAATCGCCCGGGCACGGATCGCACAAATACAGGAGACCGTCGAACGGCTGTATCACGAGTACGGTGTCTCCGGGGACATGGTAGAGCTACGGAACATAGCGCTGGTAAGCGGTCTCGTAGTGACATCGGCGCTCTCCAGAAAGGAATCGAGAGGGCTCCATTACATGATAGACTATCCGAATCCGGATCCTGCGTTCGAGCGTGACACGGGGCTCTGTCTGGGAGACGGGTCCGGGTATTGAACGGAGAGCCCGTGACTGGCGACTGCACCTACACAATCCGGTAGACAGAGAAACAAGGTACCGGAGATGGACTTTTCCCAATTCGAGTGTATCGATCCTTCCCGTATCGGAGAATTCGCCTCCCCCTGGAATGAACTGCTCGACAGGTCGCCTCACCGGTTGTTACCCGAATCCTCGATCCGCTTCGACTGGAAACGGCGGCTCGATTCTTTATCCAGCCGGGACGGTGGTCCGCAGGCCCTATGCGCCGATCTCGTGGAGTACAACCGGAAGCTCGGGGCGCCCCGCACGCTCCTGTCCAAGGCGGAGCGGATCTTCGCCGGCTCCGGCGGGGTCGTGATTGCGGGTCAGCAACCCGGCCTCTTCGGCGGTCCCCTCTACACCCTCTTCAAGGCACTCACGGCGGTAACACTCGCACGCTCCCTCGAGGAGTCGTACGGTATACCGGTTCTGGTCGTCTTCTGGAATGCAGGAGACGACGACGATTTCCACGAGGTGCGCTCGTGCACCCTCGCCCAACCCGATGGCGATCTGTTTACGATCTCGGCCGAGAGGGACGGGGATGACGGGCGGCTCTGCGTCGGCGGGATCCCCATCGAACGGGTGCGTGCGGTTCTCGGGCCGGTCCGGACCATCCTCGGACTGTGGGGGGAGGGCAGCGGGCGCATTGCGGGATTGATCGGGGATTCGCTGGCCAGCGGACGGTGGGGCGATCACTTCTCACGCCTGCTCACTACGATCTTCGACGGCTCCCTGCTCGTCTACGATGCCCTATCCAGCATCTGGCGCACCGAGGCGGCTCCGCTCATCGAGCGTTTTGTGGCGGGGAGGGATACGATACTCTCGGGGCTCCGGAAGCGGGAGGAACAGATGCGCTCACTCGGAGTGGTGCCTCCGATCCAACCCCGGACCATCGATATCCCGCTCACCTACATCGATGGAGGCATCAAACGGAAATTTTCGGACTGGGACCGCCAGCGGATAGAGGGAATTCTCGGATCTGAGCCCTCACGTCTCAATCCGAATGTAACACTCAGGGCACCGCTTCAGGACGCACTCTTTCCGGTCATCGCCTCTGTCGTGGGGCCCGGCGAGACCGCATACCTTCCACAGCTCTCTCCGGTGTACGACGGGCTGGGTATCGAGGAGCCGATCCGTGTGCCGCGTTTCACAGCCACGCTCGTGCCGTCCGGGCTCCGTGGCGTCGCCGAAGCAATCGGTGTAACACGGTCGGGGCTCTACCTGGAATGGGAGCGGTGCATCGGTGAGTATATCGAGGCCGGTTTACCGGAGGGGTTTTCGGAGCGGATCGACGAGCTGGCAGGAATCGTCGAGGATCGCGGGCGGCGCCTTGTAGCCGGTTTCAGAAAGGGTGGGGAGCTCGAACGGGACATCGAGAGGATTAAGACATCTATACGGAAACTCAGGAGGCGGGGTGGAGCGGTTCGTCTCGGTGAGCTCGAGCAACAGGGATTCAAACCGGCAAGGCTGCGAAGATTTCTCAGGCCGAAAGGATTACTGCAGGAACGCATCCTTTCCTCACTGGTCCCCCTGGCCGCCGGGTTGCCGGTTTCTTCCGGAACACTCGCGGAGCTCGCATCTACCCACCTCGAACGTCTCCGGTCATTGGGTTCGGGTCACTATCTCGTCGATCTACCGATGATGGACTAACCTGCGGTTTCGATACATGGCGGGCCGTTATCGCCCGTGGCCCGCACGGAGGTGCGCTATGAAGGTTCTCTCGATCGGTATCCATCCCGACGATGCTGATTTCGGGACGGGAGGTCTCTTGCTCGTACATGCCCGCTCCGGTAATGAAACGGTCATCCTCGACCTGACCGAAGGGGAGCTGTCGACAAACGGCACCGTCGAGGAGCGGCGGGAGGAGGCGCAACGGTCCGCTCATGTGCTGGGAATCTCTGCGCGGATAAACTGCCGCCTGCCTGACTGCGGTATCAACAGATGCAATACGGAGCAGCTCGCCTGTCTCGTGCGTCATCTCAGAAAGATCAGGCCGGACATCCTGCTCGTTCCCTACTGGGTGGATGATCATCCCGATCATGTCGAGGGCAGTTACCTGATGATGCGTGCCCGATATACAGCCGGCTTGGTGAATTTTCTCCCGGGCGACGAGCCGTATCGCGTGCCCGTGCTGCTCTTCTATCCGTGCCGCAGGACGTTCACACCGACGTTCGTGGCGGATGTCACTGGTGTGTATGAGGATAAGGAGAGATCGGTATTGTGCTTCGAGAGCCAGGTGGGACGGTCGAGCGGGCACAGGGTGACACATTTGAACTCGCCCCTCTTCCTTGAGCGGCTCGGTGCGCGGGCACGCTCCTTCGGCGCCCTGATCGGCGTCGAACGTGGAGAGGGCTACCTGGCCACCGAACCGCTGCCGCTCGATGTACGGGGGTGGCTGTTTCCCGCAGGGGAGGGGATGTGAAAGGCGCCGACTCCTTCCGTATCGGTATCACCTGTTATCCGTTCCTCGGCGGGAGCGGTATCGTCGCCACCGAGCTCGGTATGGAGCTGGCGGCGCGCGGCCACGAGGTACACTTTATCACCTCATCCCAACCGATACGGCTCAAGACATTTAAGAGCAATATCGTCTTCCATCAGGTGAACATCGACAATTATCCTGTCTTTCAATCACCTCCATACGTACTCAATCTTGCAGTGAAGATGGCCGAGGTGGCCAGAGGCAGGGACCTCGATATCCTACACGTTCATTACGCCATTCCTCATGCGGTATCGGCCTACCTGGCACGGGAGATAGTGGGTGCGGGGCGTATACGATTCATTACGACGCTCCATGGCACCGATATCACCCTCGTGGGGAACCGTCCCAGCTTCTACGATATCACGCGGTTCACCATCGAGCGAAGCGATGTCGTCACAACGGTCTCAGAGTTTCTTCGGCGGAAAACGCTTGAAACATTCGATCTGAACAGGGAGATTGTTGTCATCCCGAACTTCGTCGATACGCGGCGCTTCAAACCGCTCGATGTACCGCATAGGAGGGATATCTTCGCGGCCACGGGCGAAAAGATCCTGCTGCATGCCAGTAACTTCAGGGCAGTGAAACGTGCGGAGACGGTTGTGCACGTGTTCGAAAGGGTCGCACGGGTAATGCCCGTGCGCCTCCTGCTCATGGGTGATGGTCCGGAGATATCCGCTATCGATAGGATGGTCGGTGAACTGGGGATACGTGATCGGGTCGTCTTCCTGGGCGGCAGCGAGAGCGTGGATGAGATCTTCCCGGTTGCCGATCTGTTTCTCCTCCCCAGCAGGCATGAGGGGTTCGGTCTCGCCGCGCTCGAGGCAATGAGCTGTGCCGTTCCTGTTATCGGAACCTCCGTCGGTGGGATGCCGGAGTTCATCAGGGACGGAATCAACGGCTTTCTCTTCGATCCGGACGATATCGACGGGATGGCCGGCAAGGCAGTGGAGCTTCTCGGAGACGATGCGCTGCGTATGTCCATCGGCAAGAACGCACGATGCACCGCCGTTCAGAACTATTCCCGTGAAAAGATCGTCGAGAAATATATAGAAGTATACCGGACGGTGCTCTAGAATCCAACGGTACGGAGACTGCACCCCGGTAAACGGAATAGCAATGGATCATCTCACTGAAACATGGAAGAAGATCAGGGCCATCATCGATAAGGATGCGCGGTACAAGGAAGAGGCATACTCCTTTGTCATGGCCGCCCTGGAAGAGTCTATCAGCAAGCTGTCTCAAGTCCGTCATGTATCGGCAGCCGAGCTGCTCGAAGGTATCAAGCATTACGCCATACGGCAGTTCGGCCCTATGGCGAAGGAGGTATTCAACTTCTGGGGGATAACGACAACGGAAGACTTCGGTAATATCGTCTTCAACCTCATCGATGCGGGTCTCTTGAGCAAGACCGAACAGGACTGTATCGAGGACTTCGCCGTGGGCTACGATTTCAGGAAGATCTTCGAGGAAGATTATTTCAAACGGTGACGTTCTTCTCACTTCCCGTGAAAGGCGATTCCATTAAACCGATTCACATCCTCGTTCTCGGCGTCTGTGCGCTACTGGCGCAGGCCATATTCTTGAGAGAGGTCATCTCGTTCTTTACCGGAACGGAGCTGGTCGTCGGCATACTCATCGCAGCGTGGCTCTTCTGGGTTGGGGCGGGGGGGATATACGGCGGGAGGATCGTCGCACCCGCCGCCCGGCAGGACCGAACCGTATTCGTGTGGCTCGCCATAGCCGTTGCCTGTCTTCTTCCATTGACCACCGTTGCGATCCGCATCGGTCGCAGCATTCTCGTACGTCCACCCGGCGAATTGCCCAAGCTTGCACCGTCACTCCTCTTCTCCATTTTCGTAATAGCGCCGTTCGGACTGATCTACGGTACGCTGTACAACGTTGCAAGTCGTCTCGTAGCAGAGCCCATGAAGGGGCTGCCGGGCGGCATCGCGCGGGTGTACATCTGGGAGGCTGCCGGGACTCTCGCCGGCGCTGTCCTCTTCTCGGTCGTACTGCTCCCGCTGATCTCCCAACTCCAGGCCGCCTTCGCGGTAGCCTTCGTCGTTATCGCAGCTGTACTCGTTTCCGTACCGCATACACTGGGATTCGTATGGCGGCTCGCCGTCACCATTCTCATAGGAATAGCGATCGTTCTGTCCGCGGCGAGGATCGACCGGTGGAGCATCGAGGCGGTGTACCCGGGATACACCATTGAACGGTACCTTTCGTCCCGGTACGGAGAGATCGTGGCGCTCTCGACCGAGGGGCTTCTATCGTTTTTTTCCGGTGGTGGAAGGCTCTTCTCCGTTCCCGAACCCGAGGTGGCGGAGGAGGTTGTCCATATACCCATGCTCCTCCATCCTCAACCTCGGCGGGTGCTCCTCATCGGCGGATCGCTCGGCGGCGGGTGGGAGGAAGCGGTGAAACACCCATCACTCGAACACCTCGATTGCCTCGAGCTCGACGGTCGGCTCCTGGCCCTTGCGATCGATCTCGTGCCCGAAGGTACCGCAGGCGACCGCAACGGTCCGGGTGTACGTACCGATCGGAAATGTGCCGTGCGTTTCGTTATCGGGGACGGCAGGTTCCACCTCACGGGCGGACCGGAACCGTACGACATTATCATCGTCCGTACGCCGCCTCCCGTCAACATGCAGTGGAACAGGTACTACACACGCGAGTTCTTCGATCTGGCAAAGCGATCGCTGCGTCCGGGAGGCGTACTTGCGTTCACCCATCCGTCATCCGAGAACTTCCTCTCACCGTCACTTACGCGTGTCCTTCGGTCGATCGAGCTGACCCTCGAGGGGGTGTTCACGGAGGTTCTTCTTCTCCCCGGCTCGACCACCCATTTCATAGCAGGTAACGAACGGCTTTCCAGGGGGGCGATCCTCACCAGGTTGATCGAGCGTGGCATTGAAACGAGGTATATCAACGAGGACTTTCTCCCCTTCCGTTTCTCCCCCGAGCGCGTCGATTTTCTCAATTCGAGCCTCGAGGGGGCGGGTGCAGTCGGCATCAATACGGATGCACGGCCGATGCTGACATTCTATGAGCTGCTCCATGAGGGTCGCAGGGCCGGCTCGTCGATCATCGGAGTGTTCGAGGCTCTTATCGGACTACCGCCCGTCATGCCGGCACTTGCCCTATTCGGGGTGATTCTCGTGTTCGGTCTTGTGGTGCGGGGAGGTGCCGCCGCCCGGATGAGCATATGGATGGTGGGATTCGGGAGCTTTCTCTTTCAGCTCGTGGTGTTGCTCGCATACCAATCGTTCTCCGGGCACCTCTACCATGCAATCGTGATCCTCACCGCGCTCTTCATGGCGGGGGCTGCGGCTGGGGCGTTCCTCTCGCACCGCGCATCAGATCGGCTGCGACACTATCATCTGCGGATGATCCACCTCTCGTTCATCGGCCTGACGCTTCTGCTCATCGGCTGGTTCCACGCGCTCAGACCTCTCGGACCCTCTCTCCTGCCCGGATCCGTCGTCTTCATGGTGTTCTCGGGGCTCTGCGGATTCTTGACCGGTGCATACTACCCTGTTGTTGTCCGGATGGCGCTACCGCGGGAGCCCGGGGCCGTGCCGGCGGTATTCTACGCGTGGGACCTCTTCGGTGCATGTGCGGCGGGACTCCTCGGGGGTATCGTTCTCTTTCCGATCACCGGGGTTACGGGGACCGCCCTGCTTGTCTCTGGGATCCATGCCCTGGCGGGGGTACTGGTGGTAGGCCGCTGGTGAGTGGTATTAGCGGATGCCGAGCTCGCGCTCCGAGAAGATCTCTGCGGAAAAGATCTCGATCTGGGTTCCTTCCCGCTTCCAGGCATCGGCAGGCAGTCCAGCCTTTGCACACGTCTGTTCGAGGAACTGTTCGCGGTCCCATTTCCATTCCGTTGCAACCTGTGGGAGCAGGAGGCCGCGGTTCGTGCCGCGGGTTATGATGATGCCGTGCCTTCCCACTTCGATGACCGACGGGTCGTCGATAGGCTGGATGGGACTGAGTATCGAGATCTCGATCTCCAGCGCGTCGATCTCGTCTGCCGTAACCGGTTTGAAACGCCAGTCCCTGAAAGCCGCCGCCCTCGCCATCTCCTCGATCGTTGTGACGAGCGGTTTCACGGCTTCGATGTAACCGATACAGCCCCTCAGTTGTCCGTTTTTCTTGAGTGTGACGAATCCCCCGCGTTTCTCCTGCATGATGGGGCTGGGCGGGGTCTCGACCGCGACCGAATCGCCCGAACATTCGGCTTCGATGACGCGGCGCGCGAGTCTGAGCAGGAATGTCTTGTCCTCCTCCGAGAGGCCAGCGCCCTCGATCGGGTGGGAGGGTCCAGGATTGTTTTTCTTCAGCCTCGACTGTGCATCGTTGTCGGGGACAGCCTCTCCGGCACCGGTATCGATCATGGCCGCCGACACGTAGCCCACGACATTTCGGGTATCACCCGTTACGTCACCCGAGTGTGCGTAGTTGAGGATCTCGCACCGGTCGGCTCCCAACATGCGTGCGGCTATCATCGCCGCTCCGGTCGGTCCGCCGCCACACGCCTCGGTGTACTTGTTCGCAAGCGCCTGGAGGAGACCGTTCTCATCAAAGCTCCCGAGTTCCTCCATGAAGATGCCGTCGAGTTGCCGGGCCGTCTCTCCGTTGTGGAAATGCGAGAGGTCGGTACTGGCGACGATGAGTGCGTTTCTGCCCTCGAGGGCCTCGCCGAGGGCCCGGCCCAACGCTTCGATGTTTTCCCTTCGCTGGTCGCCCATGACGATGGCGACCAACTTGAACGAGCCGAGGACGACCTGGAGAAACGGAAGCTGGACCTCGAGCGAGTGCTCCCCCCGGCCGTATGCTTCGAAGAGGTGCCCCTCTCCTGCGGCGCGCACGCGGTCGCTTTTCGATGCGATCGCCTGTACCAGTTCCTTATCAATCGGTATCCCACCGAGTGGTGTGATGTATGCCTTTCCCGGGAATACTGAACAGAAATCGAAGTATTCGACATGGCTCGGTGCGATCACGACAACGGTCTCGTAGTCCTTGCCCGCCACGAGGCTGTACCCGTAGGCGGCAACGCCTCCCGAGTACATATAGCCGGCGTGCGGTGAGACGATGGCGATCACATCACCGCTCGTATCCTGCGTTCCCACTGCGTCGATATATCGCTGGATCTCGGCCCTGAGCGATGTGGGATTGTCGGTATAGAATTGCCCCGCTACGGCCGGTTTCCGTACCACCTGTTCCATAGCACTCCTGTCCTTCTCCGCAGAAACACGGAGAATCGAAAGGGTCACGAGGAAAATGACCGATACCAGTATCCGGTATACGTTCAGGTTACACTCCTTCCCATATTCCCGCGATTCTCGTTCCACAGAAGCGGCATAATCCCTTGACGATATCGATTCCGGTTATCCGATATCCCCTCCTCGATATTACCCTTTTCGAGCAGGAGGGGCAATAGGTGCTTTCGGTTTTGTGCTGGGGCACGTTTCCGACATACACGAACCGCAACCCCGCATCCCTGCAGATTTCGTAGGCCCGCTCGAGTGAGGAGATCGGCGTTGGGGGGAGGTTGGTGAGCCTGTACTGAGGAAAGAATCGTGAGAAGTGCACCGGCACATCCGGACCTGCATGTGCCAGGAGCCACTTGGCCATCTCCCGGATCCGCTCGGGTTTGTCGTTCAATGTAGGGACCATGAGGTAGACGATCTCGAGCCAGACGCCTTCGGCGCGGACGCGCTCGATCGCATCAAGCACCGGGCGGAGCTCCGAGCTGCAGATATCGCGGTAATACGCATCATCGAAAGACTTGAGGTCGATCTTGATGGCATCGACCTGTCGGCAGAGGTCCCGGAGCGGTTTGTCCGTTATATACCCGCTCGTTACCACCACATTCTTGATGCCGTGCTCGGTTGCAACGGCGGCTATATCCTGCATGTATTCGATGAATACGACCGGTTCGCCGTACGTGTAGGCGATAGAGGGGGAGCGGACGGACACCGCCTGCTCCACGATGGCTTCGGGAGCCATGTACCGCGTTGCCGCCTGCTCAGGCCTCGATTGTGATATCTGCCAGTTCTGGCAGAACTTGCATTCCATGTTGCACCCGACCGTCGAGAGGGAGAGGGCCGTGGTCCCCGGCAGGACATGGAAGAATGGTTTTTTCTCGATGGGATCCAGATGCAGGGAGCACGGCTGTCCGTAGACGAGGGAGTAGTAGAGGCCGCCGCGGTTTTCCCTGACACCGCAGTAGCCGCGCTCTCTATCCCCGATCCGGCATTCCTTGGGACAGAGGAGGCACCGGATCTCCTCGTGCTCGAGTTTCTCGTAGTATCGTGCTTCGAAGGCTTGCTCCCCGGCGCCGCCCGAGCGGACCGGGATGCCCGTTGCTGCGGCTGCTACGAGGGCCGCCGAGCCGGTGAGGAATGTGCGGCGCGTCATGCCGGATCCCGCAATCCGGGTGGGTGCCGCCCGTTCGGTTCCCGACCGCTCGCTTGTGTTTCCCGTCGATTTCATCGTGGTGCGCATACTCCCGTCAGGATGTGAGTGCTATGTGCTCTCTCGTTTCCATGTCGCCGACCCCCATACGGTGGGCGGTTGCGATGTAGTCGGGGTAGAGTCCCTTCGCCCGCAGGTCCTCCCTTCCCAGGCTTTTTCGTGCTTCCTCGAGGATCCCGAGCGCAACGGCATCGACCGCTACAGGGTCCGTTCCCATGAGGACGCCGGCGTAGGCAACCGCCCAGTGCTTTTTATAGGACGGACCTCCCTCCGCCTGGATGCGCGTCAGGTCTCCTATGATCAGGACCTCCCGCTTCCTGATGAGGCTCATGGCGTTGAGTTCTGCGATATACGGATCACATCTGTTCAGATGAAACTTGTTCGGATTGTGAATGGCGCCGAAATGGTTCTTCATGGCGAATGTCATCCCGCATATGCCGTGATCCTTGAGGATGGGCATGTTGATGATCTTGTTGCAGCGTTCGGTAACGATCCGGCTGAAGAGGCTGGCTACGGAACCGTGTTCGTAGAGGGTGGGCGCATATCCGACCTCGTCCGTGCCGTAGCACTGTACGTTGTCTCCCCCCTTCGATAGCGTGAAACCCGCCTCCTTGAGCTCTCGACTCATACGGTCCCATACGATGATCCGTCGGGGCTTCACACCACAATTCCTGAGCCGCTGGACCACGGCATGTACGAGCTTGTGACCCGTCGAAAGATTCGGTCCGCCGAGGCAGTTCACCTTGATCGCTACATGATCTTCCGGGGAGAAAAGATTCGTCCACGCCTCTGCGGGTGTGTCTGCTCCGGTCAGGGCCGTGATCGATGTATCGAGCATGCCCCCCAGTAGGGCGTGCCCGTGTTCACCTCGATCACTGTTCCGTATGGTCACAACGCGCCCCGACGCATCTGATGATGCTGCACGGATCCGTACGGGGATCGATGCTGAGAGCCCGGCACCGGCGAGTACGGCGAACAACTCACGGCGGCTCAAGAGAAACTTCAATCCTTCATCACTCCTCTTTCTGAAAAGATACTCAATGCGTTGATGGATTGCAAGGCCGGGCCGGTACTATAACTGATTCTTAACGATTGTATTACGGATCATTCGTGCATTGCAAGACCTGCGGTGGGGTGTGCAGGAACCTTCATTCGCCCGGCGGGGGAGCAAGGAGGCGGTCGTAGGGGATGGGATCAGCCCGTCAACGTGCGGCGGCGAACGAGTCGAGCATTCGTAACAGATCGGTGAGTGTTTCGCCCCTCAGACGGCCGATCGCGTTCGCCGTGAGCGATGCTCCGATGTAGTGTGAGTCGTCCTCCTCGGCGATCGTTATGCGATCGATACGCTCTCCCGCCTCATCGAACAGATCCATTCTGACCAAGGGCTCTTCGAGCCTTTCGTCCCCCTCGTCGAGCGGCTCCGTGAGTATCGTCTCGAAGGGCAGTGCCTCGAGTGTCCGCAGGAGGGTGATGATCTGGTACCGGCGGATTACAATTGATTCGTCCCCCCCGAAGCTCCAGTCGTTCCCGGCGGCTTCGAGCACGATTTCGGCGCCCGACCACTCGTAGCGAATCATATGTACGCCGAAGGGATCAAAGAAGCAGAGGTTCTCAGCGCGAAGCTCCCGCCTCCCGAGATCGAAGATATACGAGAGGTCCTCGGTCAAGACGACAACATTATCGAGGCCGTTCCGGAGTACGAAGATGCTGTGATCGGGATGGTTTCCAAATGCGATACGGTATTCATCCGAGGGGGTCGAGATGGTCAAGACCCGCTCGGGATCGTCGAGATCGTACCTACCGAGATCCTCCGTTCCCTCCGTTATGAATTCCTGTATGAGTGACTCGGAAAGTCTTGTGAGATAGGGCTCGATCTTCATCCTGTCCGCCCGCACGCCTTGATCGGTGAACCACCAGTACCTTCCATCCTTTCTCAGATGGATGACCTCCGGACCGGTCTTGATATGGATATCGGTCACGGTCTCGGTGTCCAGGTCGATGAAGAACTTGTCCCGCAGGTGGTAGAGGCTCTTATTCATCACATTGTACGTCATATCCCTGGTAACGAGTATCGTATCGGAGTCTCCCAGACGTACATAACAGCGGCTGCTCGTGGGGGTCTTATCTCCGATATGAATCGTATCCGGGAGCGGTTTTCCGGTGGGGAAGAGGATGACTGTTGCGAACGGCTCGGCGAGACCGAAATCGGCCATGTGTGCGACATCCGTGATCCTCTCCAGTATCTGTCCCGGCACGGTCTGCTTGAGGAGCAGCTCGATCGTGGTGGCAGCGCCGTTCGTGCGGACGGGGGCGATGATCGACCAGCCGGTATCCGTTCGTTTCATCTCGATTCGATCGCCCATGGGATTGAAGAGGACGATCCGTTCTACCTCGCTCGCCTCGTAGGGGAGCATTATCCTCGACTGGAGACGTTCCCGCTCGTCCGCCTTCCGCCGTTTCTCTTCCACCAGAAAGAAGTAGGCGGCAATCGCGGCGAGAACGGCGAACAGGATCCATGTCGTCTTAAACTTCACGGGGCTTCTCCTCATGCACTCCTTCGCTTGCGGATCGAAACCATGACGCCGAGCAAAGCAACAAGGGAGGGAAGCCCGACAACGGGGAGCCAAAAGACCACGGCACCCTGCCTGCTCGAGAGGATGACGAGCTGGCTCAGGGGATCCGCCGGGCGGATGGCGATCAGATCCTCCTCCTCGGCCAGCCAGTTTATCGTATTCATGATGAGGTCAAGATTTCCCGATATCTTCAAATAGGCGTTGCTCGTGAAATCGCTGTCCCCGAAGACGGCGATCCTGCTGAAGATCGTTTGTGAAGAATCCGGTTTCTCCTTCGATTGCGGAAGGGACAGATCCCGGGTGGAGACCGCGCACAGATAGATCGGCCCGGCTTGGTCCTTATCGCCCTCGTACTGTGTCTTTCCGATCTCTATCAGGGTGTCGATATCGGTCTCCGCGTAGGCCGAAGATCCCGTTCTTGCGATCATCCGTCTGACAACGCCGTCCGGTGGCGTTCCGAGCGGCCTGATCGATCTCGAACGAGGGAAGAAGGTAGCGAAGCGAAAGCCTTTCGTGATCGGGTGGTCACCGTACGAGTTCACGATCGGTGTAAGATAGTTACCCGCCAGCACCCGGCCGAAGCGGTCGATAATGATGTCGTTACCGGGCTCTATACCGTACCCGGTAAGTGTTGTGGTGATCTCGGGGATCTCGACGACCGGTTCCAGGAGGAAGAGCGCGTTTCCGCCGGCGGCGAGGTATGCATCGATGAGTTCACGCTCTTCCGGGAAGATATCCTTGCGCGGCCCGGCAATCACGATGATCTCACAGTCTTTCGGCATCTCGTCCAGCCGGAGCGTGAAAAGCTCCTTCACCGCGTAATTCTCGGCCTCGATCGAGCTCCGCAACTCACTCAGTCCCCGTTCCTCCTTGTCCTGGAGCGAACGCTCGCCGTGACCCGTGATGAAGTAGAGCACCTTGCGTTCCTGGCGTGTGACCTTGAGTAAGGCATTGGTGATCATCTCTTCGGTGGGGGCTGCGATTCGCTCATCGAGCTTGCCGCTTTCCACCACAATCATGCCGTAGCCGGGTTCCTCGTATCTGCTTGCTATGACCGGATCCTTGTCGGGATCGACGAACCGGTAGCTGATCCGGGGGGTTCTGTTGCTGTATTCATAGAGAAGATCGTCGAGCTCCTGTTTGCCCACGGTCGTCTCTTTGTAGAAGCACGTGAAGAGAACATCGCTATCGAGCCCGTCGAGGATCTTGGTCGTCTGTGTCGAGAGCGAGAACCGCCTGTTGAGTGTCGTATCGAGCCGGCTGTTATGTCTCACCGAAAGGGTTTGTAGAAATACGAGTATTGCGGTCAGGAAGAGAACCGATAGACCGGCACTGAGCGAGAATCGTGCTGTGCGGCGATACCCTTCGTCCTGTGCTTCACGGAGGCGAATGATGATGGCTGAGGCGGTCAACACGAGGCCTGCCAGCAGCGGCAGCATCGCCAGGGGGCCGCTCCTGAAGAGTATACCGTAGGTGACACCACCGACCAGTATTAGCACGAGGCCAATGGGTCCCACTATCTTTTTCAATGCCTCCCTCATCAGCTCCTCCAGCGTGTCGATTCGATCGATTTGAGTGTTAAGAAGAGGAAGAAGAGTGTTAGGAACACATAGTAGGTAATATCCTGTGTATCGATGACACCCTTGGAGAATGAGTCGAAGTGCTTGAGCAGCGAGAACTGGGAGAGGATCTTCGAGAATGTCTCCCCGACGAACGGTGCCGCCCAGCCGATTATGAGGAAGAAGAGTGCAAGGCCGAATGTTGTCACCCCTGCCACGAGCTGGTTGTTCGTCAGTGATGAGAAGAAGGTCCCCATGGCGATGAACGACGAGCCCATCAGAAAGAGGCCGAGGTATCCGGTGAAGACAGGCCCGGGCTCCGGATCGGAAAAGATGGCCAGCAGAAGCGGGTATAGCAGTGTGCCGAGGAGCATGATGGTGAAGGTAGTAAGGGCAGCGAGAAACTTGCCCATGATGGCCGCCGCATCGCTTACCGGGTAGGTGAGGAGCAATTCGAATGTGCCCAGTTTCTTTTCCTCTGCGAGAAGCCGCATCGTGAGCAGCGGGAGCACGAGCAGGAGCACGATGCTGATATTACTGAGAAGTGGTCTCATGACACCGTCTATCAGGTTGAGCTGTTCAGCGTATTGAGCGTTCCGGGCGGCCTGGAACGAGAGGAAGTTGTAGACGCGGAAGATGCTGTAGAAGAAATATCCAGACAGGATCAGAAAGATGCCCATGGTCACATAGGCCGTAACTGACTGAAAGTAATACTTTAGCTCTCTGCCGTAAATGGCTGTGAATTTTTTCAATGGGCCTCCTCTTCCATGACGAGCTGGAGGAAGATATCCTCGAGAGAGAGCTCCTCACTGTAGATCTCGAGCAGGGGGAGACCCGATTCCACTATCGCGAACGCCACCTTGTTGCGAACATCACGGTCCGGGGCCGCTTCGATGATGATGTGCATGGTACCCTCCTCGGACGGTGCCTCCTTCACCATCATGATCCCCTCGACCGCCGATACGATATCGCCTGCACGATGTGCCTCGGTGCTCTCCCTCAGTTTCACATGGATCACCGATGCCTTCTTGAGCCTCTTGCGGAGATTTTCAGGGGTGTCCACCGCCACGAGTTCACCCTGATTGATAATGATGATCCTGGTGCAGACCTGGCTCACCTCGGGCAGGATATGGCTGCTGAGGATCACGGTTCGTTCGGTTCCAAGGTTCTTGATGAGTTGCCTGATCTCGATGATCTGCTTGGGATCGAGCCCCAGAGTCGGCTCGTCGAGTATCAGGAGCTCTGGATCACCTATGAGTGCCTGGGCGATACCGATACGCTGCTGGTATCCCTTCGAGAGCTTCCCGATTGTCCGGTGCGGGACCTCCTCGAGGCCGCACCGGCCGATCGTCCGCCCGATCTCCTCATCGATACGCCGGGTGGGTACTCCCTTGAGGTGGGATACGAATTCGAGATACTCGGTAACTCGCATATCCATGTAGAGCGGATTCTTTTCGGGCAGGTAGCCGATACGCTTTCGAACTTCCATCGGGTTTTCGAGGATATCGTAACCGCAGATCCTCGCCGTTCCTGCAGTGGGCGGGAGGTAGCAGGTCAGGATCTTCATCGTGGTCGTCTTACCGGCGCCGTTCGGGCCGAGGAATCCGAGCACCTCACCCCGCTCGACGGAGAAATTGAGATTGCGGACACCAACGGTAATTCCATAGAACTTAGAGAGGTTTTCCACCCGTATCACAACGTTCCTCCGGAACCAACATCACCGGGATCCGATCGTTTACTCACACACCGGCCCTGCAATACATTAATTCCTTTCGACAACCGTGTCAATTGCCGGAGATGAAAATTGCTAAGACCGCTGACACCCCTCCGTCAATTGCCGGAGATAAAATTTGCTTTACCTGCCGTTACCCCTTCTCTATTATTGCCCTAATAACCATGGGGAGAGGTGTCGTTGCCGTATCAGATCACCAGAAAAAAGGTCAAGCGGGGTTTGCAGATCTTCTCGATCATCAGCTTTACGAGCGTCCTGGTTATCTTCTTTCTCACCAGATCGAGTGAAACGGCGCAGGCGTTGCACCGAATAAATCCCCTGTACCTCATGGTGGCCCTCAGTCTCATCGTCGTGGATTGGATCGGCGGTGGGTACCGGATCTATATATTCGGTCGTGTGCTCCATCCCGGCATCAGGTTCAAGACGTGCGTACGCGCCAACCTCGGAAATTACTTCATGGCAGCGGTGACTCCCGCACAGACCGGCGGCGGACCGGTACAGATCTACATCATGTACTCGGATGGAGTGCCGGTGGTCGAGGCGACCTCGGCCAGCCTCATGACCTTTCTGAGCACCGTCTTCTTCTTGATTATAGCTGCGGCACTCACTTTCGGTTTCAAGGGGAGAGCCCCGCTTCTCGGCCATCTCCTCACCCACCTGTTCAACTGGGGTATCTTTCTCTTTCTCTTCATCGGGTTCCTGGTCGTGCTGGCACTCGTCTTTCCGGGCATGTACCGGAAGATCTTTGAGTCTCTCTTCAGGTTGCTCTCACATCTAAGAAAAAAGGATTTCTTCAAATCCGGAACCTGGGCTAGCAGCATTGTCGACGGAGTGGACCGCTGTCACCAGCAGCTCGTCTTCTATCTGCGCAAGGAGTGGCCGACCTTCCTGTTAGGAATCGTCTTGACCGGCGCGCTCTTCTTCACGAAATTCCTCATCGCCTATCTTGTCGTCTTGGGGCTCGGCGTTCAGGCATCGATGCTTGATATATTGTTGCTCCAAGTGGTTATCACACTCATAAATTACTTCTTTCCGAGTCCGGGTGGGAGCGGTGCCGCCGAGTTCAGTGCCGCTGCACTCATGGCCGCCGTGGTGCCCACTCAGATTATCACGTTCTATGTGATCCTGTGGCGGCTGTTTACGACCTACCTCTCCGTCGCCGCCGGCGGTATCGTGATCCTCCACGAATTCGGCAGGAAGGAACGGTTGGAGCTCGAAAGCGGCTTCAACGGTACGGGCGAGAAATTCGAGGAGGACAGGGTGGCATCGATTTGAAGCAAATCAACAGCAAAATGAGATTTCGTGAAACATGCCGCCGCTAAAATGTGTATTATCAAGGAAGGAGAACGTAACCTGAAAGTAGGAGTATGATGAAAACGATAATTCTTGCGGTGATCATCGTTCTTGCGGCAACCTCGGCTGTGGAGGCATCGGGTGGTGGGGATGTCTGGTACTCCGTGCTCTTTCCCGGTATTGGGCAGATAAAATCCGGTCGATACGGGAGGGGTACATTACTCATGGGTGCCGAAATGATCTCACTCGTGGGGCTCGTGATCGCGGACATTCAATACGACAGATCGGTTGAGCAATACGAGCGTGCGAAGGCATACTATCTGAACGCCGACTACATCGGGGATGCAACGGAGAACTACAATATCATGCTCAAGAAGTGGGATGATGCGGAGAAACTCGACACGTACAGGAAGGTGCTCGTGGGGGCGGCGGTCGGTGTCTGGGTGCTCGGTATCCTCGATATGGTCATAAGCGATGATCCGGAAAATATGCCCGTCTCGTTGGAATACAAGGGAAACGCCTTTCTGGTGACAAAGACCTTTTCATTCTGATTCGGGGGAGGAGAATGAAACGCAATTATATCGTGACCGCCGTTCTCGTCGGATTCATATTCCTTGGTGCATGCACCAAGGAACACAAAGACCTCCCGGCCGGTTTCCGTTACGAACCGCCGCCGACACCCGAAGACCTGGAGGTGGACGGGAGCGCCGAGACGGCAACGTTAACCTGGAACTACCCGGAAGAGAGTCGGGGCCCGGTACAGTTTAGGGTGTATACAGAACTTGAATTCTACGGTTTGCTGTATATAGACACAACCGAGGATACATTCTACATACATTCGCAACTCATTGGGAATAATTGGTATTGTTACAAGGTATCCGCTGTCGATACGGTGATCGGACTCGAGGGGTGGCGGACCGATACCGTGTGCGAGTTCGTCCCGAGCGCCTCGGACTAGTCATCCCGCCGGCGACAGCTCGAATCCGTACAAACGATACTCGCCTGTGATGGCATGAAACGTGCAGTGTTGCCCCGTTGAAGGGGAAGAGTATGTCTGGTAAAGAAAAATCCAAAGGTATGGAGACGGTAAACGATTCGGATGCAACCGAATCCGCAACCAGGACACGCACCTGCTACAGCGTTATTCTCGAAGGTGTCGAGAAATCGATAGAGACTGCGGAATCCTTTGCAATCAAATTCTCCGTAATCGCACGCGTACCGGTCTCCAAGATCAAGCATATTGCACGGACCACTCCGGCAACACTCTGGAAGGGGCAGACGAAATCACGGGCCCTCCATCTCCTCTCGTTGATCGAGGAGGCCGGGGGGGTCGGGAGGATCGTCGCGGAAGAGGTTCCCGTGGGCGCGGAGGGTAGGGGCGCGCAGGGGGCTAAGTCCGGCAGCCTGTCCACTTGCTCGAAGTGCGGTTTTCCGCTCAAGAAGGGTGATACGTTCTGTGACTTCTGCTTGACATCTGTGAAGGGCACCGATACGGGTAAGTCGGTTTTCAAGAGTACCACGAAGCATTACACGATACCTCCGGCCCGGTTACTCCTCTATCTCGTCATCCTGTTTGTCGGAATCCTCTTTCTCACCGTGATCCGCTGAGCGGATGGAGCCATTCGACCCTGTCACTCGTTTTCCAGTAGATCTCCCTGTGCAGGTGCGTTCGATGCAATGTCCCGGAGACCGTTGAAGGCGAGCACGAGTCTCGGTGGAAGATCGATCTTCCGGGCATCGATCATGGAGCGGAGTTGTGCGGCATTGGCGAGTGCCTGTCCCCGGTAGTGATTGTTCATGATGATGAAGAGATTCTTTACCCTGGCGAGTATGCTGCGTGCCCGCTTCCGCCATTCTTCCAGCTCTCCCGCGTTGTAGAGGTAATCGTAGCGCGCATCCCGGTCAGCATCAGCCCTGAACCAGTTCTTTTTGTTGCGTCCATGCAAGCGGATGTAGCCTATTTCCTCGCTTGTTACATGCTCGGTGGGTGGGAGCGAGTAACCGACCTGCGGCTGGTCGATATTGCAGAATGCAAGACGGCAGCCGGCGAGGAATTCGACTGTCTCCGTGTCGTTCCATGAGCCATGCCTGAGCTCTACGGCCACAGGCTGTCCGGCAAACCACATACCGAGACGCTGGAGGTATCTCCTGCTTTCCTTCGTATTCTTGAATGACCAGGGGAACTGGAGGAGAAAGGATCCGATGCGACCATCCTCGATGAGGGGGCTGAAGCTCTGTATGAAATCCCTCACCTCACCCTCGTCCGCCGACCGTTCATGGGTGAAGCGCTGCCAGACCTTTACGGTGAAGATGAAACCAGGAACGGTGGAAATACGTTTCAGCCAGCTCTCAACGAGCTTTCTGCCCGGTACGCGGTAGAAGGAGCTGTTGAGCTCGATACAGTTGAAGTACCGGGCGATCAGGAGGAGCTGGTCGATCCGTTTCCCGGGCGGATATACGGGGCCGACCCAGTCCTGGTAGGACCATCCCGCCGGCCCGATATAGAGCGTACGTACCGTCTCTTGTATATGATCGACCATGGATATTCCCGTGTACTGCAAGGGTACCGGACCCGGAAATGTTCGACAAACGATTTTTCAATCC
>CP070727.1:1808357-1858756 GCA_020350885.1 bacterium
GGCTCGTGAGGAGACTCCGGAGGCTGAAGAGGAACCGGTCCAGCCGAAGGGGGCAGCAAGGCGGGGCCGGAAAAAGGTTGTGGGGAAAAAGGTTACGGGAAAGAAGGTTGTGAGGAAGAAGGCTGCGGGGAAGAAGGTTGTGAGGAAGAAGGCTACAGGGAAGCGGGTTGCTGGGAAGAAGGCTGCAGGGAAACCGAAGGCACGGAGTAGGGGGCGGAAACCGAAGAGTGCTCCGAAGGGGAAGAGCCGGGGCACGAAATCGGGTAAGAGGAAGAAGAAGTGACTACCCCTGGATACAGGATATCGGGCTTCGCCATTATACTGGTCACAACCGCCTTGGCCGTCACGACCGTGGGAGCGGTCAGGCAATGGGATGACCTCGGGCGGTATGCACCTGTACATCGTGTCGGCCGCATACTCATGAATCTGCCGTCGAACGGCACGCTTGCACCGGGCCGCAATGAAGCGGAACGGTTCGGAATCCGATGGCCCGAACCCGAAGGCACCGAGTTCCTTGGTTTCGGCGGAATGTTTTTGCGGTATCGAGGTTTCGCAAACAGCCCCTTCATCTCGATACCCCCTCGATCCTTCAAGGCCGTCAAGGCAGTGATCGAGCCGCGCTCACTTCACGAGGGATGCCGGGGAGGAAGGCGCTATCCGCACGTGGGGTGCGACGATGACGGAGACGGTCTTGTCGATGAGGACCAGGCCGATGGTATAGACAACGACGGAGACGGCCTCGTTGACGAGGATTTCGCCGCTATCGGCGAGGAGATGCACGTTGTCCGTGCTGTCGAACCGACGGTGGGCCTGATCCTCCTGCAGAGTAGCTATGCCTGGTCCTACGGGCACGTACGGGATTTCATAGGGATAACGACGACGATCCGTTACCCCGCGGTCGCGGACGATGCCCCCCGGCCTCTCGTCGACTTTGGTGCCCTCCTCGTGCTCGATTTCGATATCGGTGATCCCGAGGATGACAAACGCGGGGGAGACGACCGGTATATCTATGTGCGGACCCTGAAGGATCCTCCTGCCAGTACGGGACCGATCGGTTTTATCTCGGCGGGTGGCGGTAAGGAGAATGGGGCGTTTGTAGCGGTGGTATTGCTTGCCGCCGAGGGTCCCGATGGCTCGCAGCTGCGGGCGGGAGGCTTCATCGGCGATACGGCGGGAGGGCCGGATTCCCTGTGGAATGCCGTGGTACCGTTCGAAGAGATCGAGCGGCAGCGGAGAGGGATCGTCGTGCTCCCCGGCGAGGCGACCGGCGTGCATACGGGCGATGAACCCCCCGTGCAATCGGCGACGGACGAGCGCAGTCCCCGCGGGGAGCGTGAGGGGGATCTCGCGGCAATCTACGGGCTCGAGACGATTCCGGTGTTCAAGCCCGGTGACCGGTTGCGTATTCACTGGGCACTCGTGTTCGGCCGCTCCGGGGAGGTCCTCCTTCGAAACGTACACCGGGCGATAGAGACCTACCGTGGCATTGAGGACGAAGAGGGCCGCCCGTACCATTGGGTGGTACCGGCCAGGAAAGCCGCCCGACGGGAGCTCGAGGTCCAGCTGGCAACGGTCTGGGTGCAGGGGAGAAGGCAGCCGGCTGTAGCGATCCCCCTTCCGCAGGATCTCGAGGCGGAGGAGGTCGAATGGCTCAAGGTCGGTCGGGCACGCACCGTTATGTACGAGCTGGTCGGTTCAAAGATCCTGGTTACGATCGATCCGGAGCTTGTCGGGGCCGGTGAGCCGCTCACGATCGGGGGGCAGCTGACCGACGGCACGATATTCACCGCAACACTGGACAGAGAACTGTTGTGCAAGTTCGACACCGGTTCGGACCAGCAGCCGGGGTGTCTTCCTGAGAAAAGTATACAGCTCTATCCGAATCCGTTCCTGACCTCTCTGAATATCAGCATCAACGTGATCGAGCCGACGACCTATTCGAGTATGGAAGCCGACGGTGGAACCCCCGGAACGGCATCCGTCAGGATTTACGATGTGCAGGGTCGTCTCGTGCGGACCGTTCTCGAGGAGGAGTTCCTGCATCCCGGACAGTATTCACTTGCATGGGACGGTCTTGACGGCGATGGTGCGGAGGTGGCCGCCGGCGTCTACTACTGCAAGCTCCAGATCGGGAGCAGGTCTATGACGAAGAGGGTGATCCTCCTACGGTGATTAGATCTCTCTACACTCCCCCATCGAAGAGTCCAGAAGAACGTGCATTCCTCGTCGGTGTCACGCTACCGAAATCAGAACGCACCGACGAGTTAGAGAATATCAGCGAGCTTGCCCTTCTGGCGAGAACCGCCGGTGCCGGTGTGGCTGGATATGTGATTCAGAACCGCACACGGATCGACGGGTCAACGTACATCGGGGAGGGCAAGATCGAGGAGCTTGCCCGAAAGATCTACGAGTTGGACGTGAATCTCGTCATCTTCGACGATAACCTTTCCCCTGCCCAGGCGAGAAACGTCGAAGAGCGTCTTAATGTGAATGTTATCGATCGCACCGAGCTCATCCTCGATATCTTCGCGCGACGGGCACGGACCCGGCAGGCGAAGATACAGGTGGAGATCGCACAGCTCACCTATGCCCTTCCCCGGCTCAGGCGGCTCTGGCAGCACCTCTCGCGCCAGGCGGGCGGGATAGGCACGCGGGGACCGGGGGAAACGCAGCTCGAGGTCGACCGGAGACGGGTCCGGGAACGGATCGCGCACCTCCGCAAGGAGCTCGAGAAGGTGAGCCGCGGCGTCGGCGAGCGGAGAAAACGTCGCAGCGACCTCTTCAACGTGACGATCGTGGGATACACGAATGCGGGTAAGTCCACGCTTCTCAATCGGCTTGCGGGGAGCCGGGTGCTCGAGAGCGGACGCCTATTCTCAACGCTCGACTCGACCACCCGACGGGTGCGGTGTCCGGGAGGCACCACTTTTCTTCTCACGGACACCATCGGTTTCATTCGAAAGCTTCCCCCGCACCTCGTGGCAAGCTTTCGGGCGACATTGATGGATGTTCGGGAGGCCGATCTGCTGCTCCAGCTCGTGGATGCATCGAACCCCGGCTATGAGGACCGTATCACCGTAGTGAACACGGTTCTCGAGGATGTACTGGGCGGCGGAGCCGGAGGCCGCGATGGCGAAACGAGGATTCCCACTCTCCTTGTTCTCACCAAGATCGATCTCGTCGAGGATCGGGCGAGGCGGGAGGGTATGCTTCGCAACCACGACGGAGCCGTGCTGCTGAGTGCTACGCGTGGCGAGGGGACGGAGACGCTTCTCGCCAGGATCGAATCGCTTATCGAGCGGGATAGCGTGCAGGCAGAGGTCGCGGTCCCCCCCGAGGACGGGAAGGCAATTGCCGCCATCGAGAAGCTCTCGAGCGTGCGGGACCGTCGCATCGTGGACGGGAGCATGATCTTCGAAGTGCGGATTCGCAGGCGGGATATTGCAGCTCTCGAACGTGTCGGAGCCGTGAAGCTCATCCCTCACCGACCGAGCTGACCATTGTCCTATTCGACGATCCGGAGTTGTCCATCCTCCACTACGACACGCTGGAACTTCCGTGCAAGATCCTCACGGTAGTAGCCGGCCTTGGGGCTTTTTGCCTTCAGTTCGTAGCTCCCATCGAGCTGGGTTACGATGAAGCGTGCAAGGATGACGAAAAAGACTGGAACGAGGATTGGAACCAACCGACGCCACCGGTGGCTTGCGATCAGCCGCGAGCAGTAGACCGCCCCGGCGGAGATCACCATGATGAAGCCAACTGATACGAGATAGAGGTGTCTGATATTGAGCCAGTCGTTCGGGAACTGGAAGAAGGCGAAGGGGAGGACCATGATGTACGTCCAGGCAATGAAGAAACGGATAGTTCTGTTGCCGAAAACAAAACCGAATACCGAATAGGAAAGCACGGTGAGTGCCAGCAACACACGGATCTCGGTCGCGAAGCTGTATACAAAGCGTACGGCGGCACCTGCTTCAGCGACGAGATTTGTCGTGTGTATCGGAAAGATCATTCGAACGAGGTAGTTGATGATGTTCTTGAGGGCATAGTAGATATAGCGGGCGACTCCGGGATCCCTGGTATAGAAGAGAGGCGTATAGTGGAAGACCGTTGTCTTGATGATGAGGGCCGCCACGGCAATGGCGAGCAATACGAAGAAATCAGGCCTGAATATGCGCCTGTTTCCCCTACCGCGAAAGAAGAGGTTGAATGCCAGGAAGGCACCGATGATCGAGAGACTGGTGCTCCGGGTAAGCATGGAGGCGATGAAGAAGATCAGGGTGAGGAAGAACCAGTGCGAATGCAACTTTCCTTCGGCGTCGAGTTCGTTCTTGAAGTAGAAGTACATCGTTAGCAAGGTGAGTGTAGTGATCACCAGATCTTCGAGTCCGGAAACGATCATTACGGATTTTCCGTAGCTGCCCACCGTGAATACGAAAAGAAACCCGGAGAAAAGCGCTACCGTCCGGTCCTTGAGCAGGGTATTCACCAGCAGATATACGAGAAAGGAATTGAAGCCGTGTAATAATATGTTGAAGATGAAATAGAACTGCGTGTTGAACTGGGCATGATTGAACAGGAGGTAGTAGATACCGTATACGAGGGGTTGGAACTTGTACGGGGGTCCGCTCTCGAATATACCGATCGATCCTTCCTGCATGCGGAGGCTGTGTTCGAGCGCGAGGAAGTCCTCCCCGTGCCAGAATCCGTTGTCGATGGCAAGGGCGAAGAAAGCAAAGCCGACTGCGACCAACGCAACCAGCGCGATGATGCTTTTGAACGGCATAGGAGGGCCCTCGTTCGTGTAAATTTCCATTTTGCTCGGAGAAACATTATAGCATTATCTGAAATTGTTGGGAATATCCAATTTGGAAAGGGAGAATGAGATGGATAAGCCGTATTACCTGGCAGGAACATGGGGGCGCGATGGCGAGCCGTTCGAGGTACGCTCGCCCGGAAGCGGCGAGGTCGTCGGGACGACGTATCGCCCGGGCGAGGAGGCTGTCGAACAGGCAGTCGAGGCGGCGGTTGGCACATTCATGGAGAAAGAGACACTTCCCTGTTACAGGAGGGTCGAGATACTGCGGGCGATCGCTGGCGGTATAGAGCAAATGTCGGCGGAATTCGCCGAAATGATCGCCCGGGAGGTGGGAAAGCCGATCCGTACCGCCCGCGGCGAGGTCTCGCGCGCCGTGCAAACATTCAACGAGGCGGCGGAGGAGTGCAGCCGTCTCTACGGTGAGGTAATACCGCTCGATGTCGCTGCCGCTTCCGCCGGGCGAGTCGGCATTACAAGGCTCATGCCCCTCGGCCCCGTACTGGCTATTACGCCTTTCAATTTTCCCCTGAACCTGGTCGCACACAAGCTCGCCCCGGCAATCGCCGCCGGCTGCACCGTCGTGCTCAAGCCGTCGAGTGAAGCGCCGCTTACCTCGCTGCTACTTGCGGATGTCATCGATAAGGCGGGATTACCGGCTGGGTCGCTCAGCGTTCTCCCGCTCGCCGGTAACGTGACCGAGAAGCTCGCCGGACGCCCCGGATTCAAGAGGGTGACCTTCACCGGGAGCGCCGATGTTGGTTGGCGGCTCAAAATAGCTGCCTGGGACAAGAAGGTAACACTCGAGCTCGGCGGGAACGCTGCCGTGATCGTGCATGAGGACTGGCCCGACCTCGAGGGTGCAGCGCGGCGTATCACCATGGGCGGCTATGCCTTTGCCGGACAGGTCTGCATTTCGGTGCAGAGGATCTACATCCATGAACGTTCAGCCGCACGTTTCGTGGATCTATTCGTCCGTATGGTTAAGGAGCTACGCGTTGGTGATCCGCTCTCAGAGGAGACCGATGTCGGGCCGATGATCACCGAAGCCGAGGCGGAGCGTGTCGAGCGGTGGGTCGATGAAGCGATCGCAGGCGGCGCCAGGGCCCTCATAGGAGGAAGACGTAACGGCGTGTTCTACGAGCCGAGCGTCCTCGATGGGGTGCTGCCCGGCATGAAGGTAGCCGCCGAGGAGATCTTCGGACCGGTCACCTGCATCTTCACCTACAGCGACTTCGGTGAAGCTCTCGAAGCAGTGAACGATTCGCGATTCGGCCTGCAGGCGGGGATCTACACGAAGGACATCGATCTCGTTTGCATGGCGTTCGATGAGCTCGATGTGGGGGGTGTTATCGCCGGTGATGTGCCGACCTTCCGTGTCGACCGGATGCCGTACGGTGGGGTCAAAGCCTCCGGCACCGGCCGTGAAGGGCTCCGATATGCGATCAGGGAAATGTGCGAGCCGCGTCTACTGGTGATTGCACCGGGGACGTAGGGTTTCCGGAGAGAAGATACATTCCCCCCGGCAGGCGGCCTGCGGGATATCCGTTCACTACTCCTGCATGAAGAGATGCGCAAAGACCTTGGTATCGCCCACCATGTTGTCTATCACCGTATATTCGTTCGGCTGGTGCGCCAGCTCGTCGATCCTCGACCATACGACGGCGTGAAAACCCGCCCTGCGGAAAAAGGCCGCAACCGTTCCCCCGCCGATCCCGATCGCCTTCGATTCGACATTGTAGACACCCTTTATCGAGGCTGAGAGGGCCTCGACGACCGGTGCATCCGAGGGTGTGGCAGGTGCTGCATCCTCGCGTTGCGGGGACGAGGTGGTGATCGTTACGCCGAACTCTTTCTCGACCTCGCCGGCGATGGATGCGATCTCGTCGCAGACATCGTTCACCGGAATCTCGGGCAGGATGCGGCTATCGAGGTAGAAGACATCGTCCCCGGGTATCGTGTTGATATTCGGAACGTTAGCCTCCTTCTTCGTCGGTTCGAATGTGCTGATCGGCGGCTCGAAGACCTCGTTACGCTGATCGAATGTCTCGTAGAGCCTGCCCAGGCGAGTGATGAGATGTGCCGCAGCCCGGTGGGCGTTTATCCCCTCGGCGGGTGTCGAGGCGTGGCACTGCTTGCCCTTCGTTTCGAATTTGAGCCACAGGATCGATTTCTCCGCAACCTCGATCATGCTTCCATCCGGGGAGCCGGAGTCCGGTACGAGAATGAAATCTTCCTTCTTGAAGATGTCGTGTTCCTTCAGGAGGTGCTGGATCCCGTACTCGCTTCCCGTCTCCTCGTCGGCCACGAGGACGATACCGACGTCGTAGGCTGGGGCGACGCCGAGCTCTTTCAAGGCTTTCACGGCGAAGAGCGGTGTGACGATCCCGTGCTGGTTGTCCTCGACGCCGCGACCGTAGAGCTTGCCGTCCTTCTCGGTTACCTTGTATGGATCGCTGTCCCAGAGGTTCAGGTCGCCGGGGGGTACGATGTCGAGATGGCCCATCACCCAGATCCGGCGTTTATCGGACTTTCCTTTCATGATGGCGACGATGTTTGGCCGGTACCCGCCGGGCACACGCTCGTCGGGGACGTTGTAGTCCTCGATGCTGTCGAAGCCGATCTCCTTTTCCATCCAGCCCTTGAGATACTCCGCCTTTGCCGCTTCTCCCTCGCCCTCGTTCGTGGGGCCCAGGGCCGGGAGCGCCGTCAACTCCGTCTGAAGTGTGATTATTGGATCACGGTAACCCTCTATTGTATCAAAGATCTTTTTCAAGAGATCTGCATCCATAGCTCCTCCCGTCTTGCTCCCTGTCGCCTCAGAGAGCCGATGAGTGCCGTTACTATTTCTGTGCGATTTCGCTCGTGCGAGAGTCGAAACTAGCACCGTAGTTGCCGCATCGTCAAGGAATTTCGCTCTTCTGACCGACCTCCCGGTGATAGCCTTGACACGGCTGCCTGTTACTGCGAGAATGAGGGTGCGTACCCGTTGCGGCGAGGGATATAGCGAGGTGAATCGCAGTGGCATCAGGTGAAACGAACGAGTCGATCGAATTGCGAGGAGGCGCGAAAGGGAACGGCAACGATTCTATTGGATCCCTCGAAGTAATCAGGGCATTTCTCCAGAACGACATCATCGGCATCGCATACCTCGATTCGGAAGGTATCTACCGGGTCTTTAACAGGGCCGCAGAAACCCTTACCGGCTACAGTAGTGACGAGATCCTGGGAGGACCGATCCCGGAACGTCTTTTTCCCAAAGAGATACAAGCCAGAATCAGGCGGGGTATGGCTGAGAATGCGAGTCTGGATAGTGTGGAGACGCATCTATTCTGCAAGGATGGAACGGAGCGCGAAATAATTCTCGGCATGTCGAGTCGGCTCCTCGTCGATGGCAAACCACACGGGCACGTTCAATTCCTAATAGACAACTCGGAGAAGAAGCACCTGCAGCGGCTTCTCCTCCATTCCCAGCGGATGGAGATCGTCAGCGAAATGGCCGGAGGCATTGCTCACGATTTCAACAATCTCCTCGAGGGAATCCTCGGCTATACATCGTTTATGATGAATCTCATCGATGAATCCCACGAGCTCAGATCGTACCTGGAGATCATCGAGCGGTCGGCAAAGAAGGCGGCGAATCTCACGGATCGGCTTCTTACCTTTTCGGGCGGCAAGAGTGGCGAGGAGGCAACCGTAAATTGCAACGGCCTCCTGAGCGAGGTAGCGAAACTGATCGATCGGACGATCGATAAACGCATCGTCATCGAACTGAATCTTGACAGGAACCTGCAGCCCGTCAAAGGATCATCCGGCCAGTTAGAGCAGGCCTTTCTCAACGTGTGTCTCAATGCCCGGGATGCGATGCCAACTGGTGGGAAGCTCCTTGTATCGAGTGAAAACGTCGTCATAGACGAGACGTGTCCCCGCATGAGCTGGAAAATGAAGAGCGGCAATTATGTGAAGCTCTCGATAACGGACACCGGTGTCGGGATGGATGAGGAGACGAAGGGAAGGATATTCGAGCCGTTCTTCACTACGAAGGAACGTGATGAGGGAACCGGCCTGGGACTCAACGTCGTTTACGGGATAATCGACAGACACGGCGGCTTTGTCAATGTCTACAGCGAGAAGGAAAAAGGTACGGTCGTCAATATCTATCTTCCCGCTCAGATGGCCGAGGTCGAACCGGTTGCACACGAAGAGGCAAAGGCCGAAATACCTCGCGGAGAGCAGGAGAGGGTGCTCATCATCGATGACGAGCAGATCGTGAGAGACCTTGCACGGAAGATGCTCATCCGTCTGGGCTACCGGACACTCACCGCTGCGGATGCCCGTGAGGGTGAGCAGATATTTCGACGGAACAAGGATGAGGTGGATCTTATCTTACTGGATATCATCATGCCCGGTGCAAGCGGGTGGGATTTAATGAGGACGATACGGGATATCAAGCCCGGGGTGAAGGTGTTACTGACGAGTGGGTACAATAAGGCCGCCATAGACGAGGGGCTGTTCGAGGACGAGCGTGTCGGATTCATTCAAAAACCATATTCCATTGGGGATCTGGCGCGAGAGGTGCGGGCCATTCTGGATAAACGCGTGTCTTCTTGAAAGGGGGTCGGTTGCTGATGATACGAGGGGTGACGGTATTTCTGGCGGTTGGCTTTTTTATTGCGTTTACCGCTGGTTGTGAGGAGCACAAAGAGGGTGAAACGATGGAGATGCCACAGATCAGGGAACGCTTGGCTGCGTACGTGCCGATCGATATCGGGGTCCCCTGGGACCTGCTGCCGGACAGCGAGAAGGCAGCCCTCGACAAACTTTACAATGCTGCAGCCATTATGGACGAGCTTTTCCTCACACAGGTTTCGGTGGGCAACGCAGAGTTGCGACGGGAGGTCGAGAAGCGCGGTGATCTGGATCAGATCAGATTTTTCCGTATCAACTTCGGACCGTGGGACAGGCTGGAAGCAGACGAGCCTGTCCTGTGCGGGGATCCCAAACCAGACGGGGCGAATTTTTACCCGTCCGATATCAGTGTCGAGGAGTTCGAGGCGTGGCTGAAGGAGCATCCGGGTGACCGGGAGGCCTTCGAGAGCAACTTCACAGTGGTTCGAAGAGCGGATGACGGCGCATTGCGGGCCGTGCCCTACTCGCAGGAATACAATCATCTGCTGAAGGAAGCCGCCTGTTATCTCGAGGAGGCGGCCGAGCTCACCGAGAACGGCACGCTGGCGGACTTCCTCAGGCTCCGGGCCAAGGCGTTTCTCTCGGACGACTACTTCGAGAGCGATATGGCATGGATGGATGTCGCCGACAATATCCTCGATGTTACCATCGGCCCCTACGAGGTCTACGAGGACAACCTCTTGAACTACAAGGCGGCGTTCGAGGCCTTCCTCTGTGTTCGTGATCCCGAGGAGAGCAGGAAGCTGGACGGGCTCAAGGGCTATCTCGTGAAGATGGAAAAGAACCTTCCCATCGAGGACAGGCACAAGAACCTCGAGCGCGGCACCGAGTCTCCCATCTCCGTAGTAGATCTGATATTCTCGGCGGGTGATACCAAGGCGGGGGTGCAGACGATCGCATTCAACCTGCCGAACGACGAGCGTGTAAGAGAGGTGAAGGGAAGCAAGAAGGTGATGCTCAGAAACATCTGCCGGGCGAAGTTCGACGGGATCCTCAGGCCGATAGCCGGGGAGCTCGTCGTCGCGGACCAGCGTGGTTACGTTACCTTCGATGCCTACTTCAATCACATCCTGCTGCATGAGTTCAGCCACGGTCTCGGTCCGGGCAGGATCGTACTCGAGGACGGCACCGAAACGACGGTGAACAAGGTGCTTAAGGAATCGTACTCCGCCATTGAAGAGGCAAAAGCGGATGTTGTGGGGCAGTACAATTTATATTATCTTATCAATGAGGGGTTCTTCCCCGAGAAGCTGTCGAAAGAGACGGCGGTTACATACCTTGCGGGTTTCTTCCGCTCCGTACGTTTCGGTATCGAGGCGGCGCACGGGAGGGCGAATATGATCGCTTTCAACTACTTCAAGGAGAAGGGCGCCTACATACACGATACCGCAAGCGGTCTCTGGTCGGTCGATTTCGAGGCGATCGGCGGGGCCGTACGTGAACTCTCCCACACACTACTCATGATTCAGGCGCTCGGTGATTACGAGGGTGCGAAGCAGCTCATCGAGCGTTACGGTGAAATGGGCGATGATGTGAAGGAATCACTCGCACGGCTCGAGTCGATTCCCGTCGATATCGAACCAAGGTTTGCATTGGAAAAGGAGTATACTTTAAAGTAGAATAGTGTAAATGCGCCTTCCCGGATCCTCGGGAGGGCACGCTGGAACTATAGAAACGGCATGTTCATTCAGGCTGGGTGGTCTTGGCCGGGTGCCGCCTCCTAAGAAGGTCGGCCTTTGGGGGTAAGGTGATCTTGTGTTGGGATACCAAGGTACCCGGCCTTTATGCGTGTCGATCAAACAGGCGATGGGTACGTGAGAGAAGGCGCGCCCGCCCGGGCGTGCCATTTGTCGTTTAAGCCGTTGAGGTGCTTTTCACTTACATAGAAGGCGGCGGAGGTGTGCGGTGGTTTCATCCTCCGCCCCGCTGCGGTTCCCCGGGCTCATGTGTATGATGATCGTATCACTGCGTGACCGGATCGCATCGAGAAACGGATCGCGGCGGATCTGGATCGTGCCGAGGAGCGGCTTCGGAGAGTCGAGTGCCCGGAGCACCGCCCGGCGGAAGCGCTCAGAGAAGAGCTCCATCCGGGCGATCTCGTCTACGACGATAAGCCGGATATCCGCTCCCTCGATGGCCTCCTCTATCTCTGCGGCGCCGATTGTCTCGAGATCCTCGATGTTGACGCGGTACCTGCCGACCCGCGGGCCGCTGCGCAGGTTCTTGTGTGCAAGAATGCCGGCCGTGCCGTAGAGAGTGGTGATTTTGAATCCCTCACGAGAGCCCGAGCTGCTACGGATCTCTGCGGTGGTAAAGCCTCCTGCCGTTACAGGGAGGGAGCCGGTGAGGCGCATGACGAGCGTGCTTTTCCCGCATCCCGGCGGGCCGGTGACGAGAATATTCGTTATAGCCGATCGGCCTGTCATCGAATATGTTATATCACAAAAACATTCCTTTCTTCACCCAAGCTTTTGATTTGTCCGCCCAAATCTGCTATAAGTATAGTTCTTGTCAATGACCGCGATCGAAATGGATCCGGCGGGCAACGATACGACCGCATAATGATTGAGCAAGGAGTTAATGGCATGGAGGCGTTCTTGGATAACTGCGCCAAAGCGATCGTCGCCGGTGACGGCGGCGGAGCGGAGAGGCTGGCCGGGGAGGCGCTCGGGAGCGGGTTGTCCCTGCTGCAGGTCATAGAGGAAGGTTTCGTCAGGGGGATCAGGGAGGTCGGCAGGCTGTGGGAGGAAGGGGAGATATTCCTGCCCGAGCTCGTCATGGGGGCCGAAGCGATGAAGAAGGCCATGACCGTTCTGCAACCGGCGCTCGAAGGGAGCGATGAGGCGCAGGAATCGCTCGGGAGGATCGTGATCGGAACCATCGAGGGGGATATTCACGATATCGGCAAGACCCTTGTTGCCACGATGCTTTCTGCGAACGGTTTCGAGGTCACCGATCTGGGCACCGATGTACCGGTTGCGAGGTTCATCGATGAGGCGGAGGCGAGGAATGCAGACTGTATCGCCATCTCGGCGCTCCTCACGACGACGATGAACGGCCAGAAACGTGTCATCGACGAACTGGTGAAACGCTCGATGCGGGACAAGGTTAAGGTCATGGTCGGCGGGGCACCCTGCAACGAGGCGTGGGCGAAAGAGATCGATGCGGATGGGTACGCGGGCGATGCGGTCTCCGCCGTTGCGCTTGCAAAGGGGCTCGCGGGGAAAGCGTAGTGGGGGAGGTTGCCGTTTGATGCGGAGAACCGTATGGGACGGATTATATGAAAAGAATGTACCGTATGGTGGAACATGCGGATCCATTATAACAGTTGGATGGAGAGCCGGTGATTGAATGATGAAAAGGAATTCGCTACGTGACGAGATCGGTAAAAAGGTGCTCCTCTTCGACGGCGGGATGGGGAGCATGATCATCTCGGCGGGGCTCGGCAGGAACGATGTGCCCGAGGCATGGAACATCACCAATCCGGAGGCAATCATCGATATGCACGCTGCATTTATCGAGGCAGGCGCCGAGATCGTACAGACGAACACATTCGGTGGGAGCCGGCTCAAGCTCGAATCATCCGATGCCGGCCGGGCGCTCGATCCGGTCGAGGTGAACGAGAAGGCCGTGGAGCTGGGACGGCGGGCGCTCGACAGGCACGGTGGAGAGGGCTGCTTTCTCGGCGGCGATATCGGGCCAACGGGACTGTTCTTCCCGCCTGTGGGTACGCTGACCGCCCGGGAGGCACACAGGGCATTCAAGGAACAGGCGCAGATACTGGAACGGGCCGGTATCGATTGCTTCATCATAGAGACGATGTACGATATACGCGAAGCGATGGAAGCGCTTAGGGCGGTTCGGGAGATCACGGATCGCCCGGCCTTTGTGGAGATCACCTTCGAGACAAAGCCTTCCGGCTACTTCACCATGATGGGGGATTCCCCCGAGAAGATCGCCGAACCGCTCCTAGCGGCGGGGGCCGATATGATCGGCGCCAACTGCACCATCTCGAGCAGTGAAATGATAGACCTGGTGGAGGAGTTCACGCTCGTCACCGACGCCCCACTCCTCTTCCAACCGAATGCGGGGAATCCCGCCATGGAGCACGGGATACCGGTCTACAGGCAACGCCCCCAGGAATTTGCGGACGATATCGAGAAGATCGTACGCGCCGGGGCGAGTGCAGTGGGCGGTTGCTGTGGAACGACGCCCGACTTCATACGGGCCGTGCACGACCGGCTCACGCACGGCAGGTAGCTCGTTGGTGCAATGGGATCCCGCATGGGAACGGCTGCGGTAAGCATCACGTGCGGATTTCGAGCTCGGGTGGAACCCCGTCCCGTACGGGGCCACCATTGTATGGAGATCCCATGGAACCGGTTGTTCTCGAAGGATTCGACATAACGATCGAACGCGGTGAGGTGCTCCGGCTCCTCGGCCAGCGGCCGGAGACCGGGCGGGATTCTGGGGAGCGGCTCCACGAGGCCGTGCATGAGGCCCTCTCCCGGGTGGGGGCGCTCGTGAGCCCGAAGGGGATCTACACGGTGACCGCAGGTACGGAGCTACCCGGCTCGAGCTACTTCGACGAGCTGGAGCGGGTCGCCTTCTGCGTCTGCACGATCGGTCCCGCCGTCGAAGAGGAGGTCACCGCGCTCTCGGGCCGTGGTGAGCTTCTCAGGGCCGTCGTCCTCGATTCGGTAGGCTCTGTGGCGGCGGAAGCGACGGCCGATTATATGGACAGGCGTATCCAGGGGGAAGCCGCCCGGGAGGGTCTCAAGACCTCGTGCCGGGCGAGTCCTGGGTACGGCGACTGGGAGATACGCGAGCAGGGGGCGATCTTCGAGTTGCTTCCCACCGGACGGATCGGTGTGCGGCTGACACCAAGCTTCATGATGGTCCCCCGCAAGTCGGTATCGTTCGCCGTCCATATCGCAAAGAAGCCGATAAGGATGCGAGGCGAGAACTCCTGCCGGAACTGTGACATAACTGATTGTCCCTACCGGTTACTCGAATAGCAGGTGCCGGGCATCCGGCAGGAGGTGCTTCGACGAATGTATCGGAAAGGCGATAACGACCGTTATGGCCTTGTGGAACGGGAAAGGTGGAATCGTTCATGAGTGTTACCCCGCGCATCTCTTGGTTCACCGAGGAAGACAGGAAACAGATAGTGGACGAGGCGATTCGTATCATTCAGGAAATCGGTGTCTTCGTTGAGAACGAGGAGGCGCTCGGTCTCCTCGACGGGGCCGGAGCCCTCGTCGATAGGAAGAAGGGCCGGGTATTCATCAAATCGAGTCTGGTCGAGCGGGCACTCGAGACGGTCCCGAAGCGCATAGTCGTCTACGATCGCCATGGTGAGCCCGTCATGGATCTGGGGGGTGACCGTATCCATTTCAATCCCGGCTCCGCAGCACTCCGTATTTACGACTACGGGCAGGGGAAGGCCCGGACTCCCGAAACGGCGGATCTCAGGAAGTTTGCGACATTGATCGACGCCTTGCCGAACTACGCGGCCCAGAGCACGGGGCTCGTCTCGGGTGATGTGCCCGAGGAGGTGGCAGACCGCTACCGTCTCTACATAGCGCTCCAGCACTCCACGAAGCCGGTGGTCACCGGCACCTTCAAGGTCGATGCATTCCGTGTCATGCACGAGATGCTCGCCACGGTCGTTGGCGATCAGGATGCACTCAAGGAGAAACCGATGGCGGTCTTCGATTGCTGCCCGTCACCTCCCCTGATGTGGAGCGATCTCACCTGCCAGGCGCTCATCGACTGTGCGCGGACGGGGATACCGGCGGAGCTGGTCTCGATGCCTCTCACCGGTGCTACCGCCCCGGTCACACTCGCGGGCGCCGTAACGCAGCACTGCGCCGAGAACCTGAGCGGGATCGTGATACACCAGCTTGCCTCACAGGGAGCACCGATCATCTACGGCGGATCACCCGCATGCTTCGATATGCGAAAAGGTACGACACCGATGGGGGCCGTGGAGACGATGATGATCGACGGTGCGAATGCTGAGATCGGCAAGCATCTCGGGCTTGTAACGCATGCATACATGGGACTCAGCGACTCGAAGCTCGTAGACTACCAGGCCGGAATGGAGAGTGCGATGGGGGCGGTGGTTGCTGCCGCAAGCGGTATCAACAATATCTCCGGTCCCGGGATGCTCGATTTCGAGTCCTGCCAGAGTCTCGAGAAGCTCGTTCTCGATCACGAGATCTGCGGGATGGCACTGAGGCTTTCAGCGGGAATCGAGCTTCGGGACCATCCCGTAGCACTTCCGCTCATCGCACAGGGCCTTGAGAAGAAGGAGTTCCTATCCCTCCCGCACACCACGCAGTGGTATCGCGAGGAGGCCTACTTCCCCGATTCCGTGATCGACCGTGCCACGCTCGAGGAATGGGAGCTCAGAGGCGGGAAGGATGCCGTTATGAGGGCGGCCGAGCGGGTGGAGAAGCTCAGTGCGGATCACACACCCGAGCCGCTTGACGAGCAGTCGGTCGCTCATCTCAACGAGCTCATGGAGCGGGAGGCGGCGCGATACGGTATGGAGAAGCTACCGGGCGCAACGTAGGGACACAACGGTTCACCTGAAAGCGATACGGGCGGTGACGGCCCGCCGAAACTGAAGCTCAGGCGGGGCCGCCCATCGATGTACCGAAGGAGCCGTGGCAAGAAGATGAAAGAAGGCTATTTCACACCTGATTCCATAGGGGAACAATCCCGCCGGATGCTCGAAGGGCTCGAGGGGCTTCGGGCGAGACATCCCGTGCGGTTTACCCCCCGCCGGGCCGCGCTCCTGGTCCTCGACATGCAGCGGTACTTTCTCGATGAGGATTCGCATGCATTCATACCGAGCGCGCCAGCAATCGTGCCGGGGATCGCCGCCCTGGCCGACACCTTTCTCATGCATGATCTACCCGTGGTTTTCACTCGCCACCGGAATTCGGAAGCGGATGCTGGCATGATGGCCGACTGGTGGAGCGATCTGATATCACCGGAAAGCGGGCTCTTCGAGATCGTTCCGGAATTGAACAGACCCGCTGCGATGGTCATAGAGAAGTCCCAGTACGACGCATTTCACGAAACGGAGCTCGACGGAATGCTGCGTGAGGCAGGGATCGAGCAGCTCGTGATAACGGGCGTTATGACACATCTCTGCTGTGAGACGACTGCCCGGTCCGCGTTCATGCGGGGCTTCGCCGTGTTCTTCCCTGTCGATGGGAGTGCGACATATCGAGAGGATTTCCATCGCGCCGCCCTGCTCAACCTCTCGCACGGCTTCGCCGTACCGGTTCTCGTGGACGATCTCATCGCCTCGATCGGGGAGCGGGACCGTGCGTGAGTGCGCGGTCATAATCATTGGCGGCGGACCGGCTGGGATTGCATGCGCGGTACAGCTTCGCCGCGGCGGAGTCGAACCGGTCCTCGTGGAGAGTGATGCCGTCGGCGGCCTCCTCAGGAATGCGAATCTGGTGGAGAACTATCCGGGATTCCCCTGCGGTATCGAAGGGCCGGAGCTGGCGAAACGTTTCGCGCATCAGCTCGACCATGCAGGCGTACACACGCTACGGGATGAGGTAGAGCACCTTACATACAAGGACGGCGGATTCCACGTGCGCACGGGGAGCGAAACCATTCGTGCACGAATCGCCGTCGTGGCGACGGGAACGAAACCGAAACGGTTAGGGGGGATCACCATCCCGGACGGTGCCCAAGGCAGGGTGTATTACGAGGTGTACCCATTACGGGAGGTGAGGAACAAGAGAATAGCGATCGTCGGTGCAGGTGATGCAGCATTCGATTACGCGCTGAGCCTGTCGAGGCACAACGAGGTGTCGATACTCGGCAGAAGCGATGCGGCGCGCTGTATCCCCGTGCTCCGGGAGCGCTGCTATGCGGATGGGAATATCACATGGCATGGAGGGACCGTACTCGAGGAAGTAGTGCGGGCGGAAGAAGGATTGGTGCTCGGGTGTGATGACGGTGGAGGGCGGGAGAGATGGGAGCACGAGGCGGACTATGTGGTCATTGCGATCGGAAGGGAACCGTGCCTCGATTTCCTGGGAAGTGAGACGGCGGCTCGTCTCGGCGACCTCGCCCATGAGGGCGTACTACACCTCGTGGGAGATGTAAAGAACGACATCTACCGGCAGACGGCCATCTGCGTCGGTGACGGCGTCCGCGCTGCAATGTGTATTTGCAGACATGAGAGAACGCATGTGTAACGAAGGGGAACGGGGCATGCAGGGAAACGATATGAAGGATACGGCGATGATAGTCCTGGCGAAGACGGGCAGGGAAGATGTAGCAACGGTCTATCTGGCCGAGACGGCGGATGGGGGGTGGATCGAGTTCGTCGAATCCGTACAGCCGCCCATTCCCCGACGCCGGAAGTGGGTACTGATCCTCTCCACCCTGCACGGGTGCCCCGGCGGATGCCGGTTCTGTGACGCCGGATCGTTCTACCGGGGGAGGCTTACGAGGGATGAGATTCTCGCGCAGGTGGATTACATGGTCGGGCGGCGGTTTGGCGACCGGAAGGTGCCCGTGGAAAAATTCAAGGTGCAGTTTGCACGGATGGGGGAACCGGCCTTCAACGGGGCCGTTATCGAGGTTCTCGAGGAGCTCCCGAGGCGTCTCGATGCCCCCGGTCTCATGCCGGCCGTATCGACGGTGGCGCCGAGGGGAACCGAGGACTTCTTCGAGCGGCTGCTCGAGATAAAACGGGAGCATTACAATGGAAGGTTCCAGCTCCAATTTTCGATACACACGACGGATGTCGATCTCGGGAACTGGCTCATGCCGCTCGAGAGATGGGATTCCGAACGGATCGCGCAGTACGGAGAGCGGTGGTTCGAGGAGGGAGACCGGAAGGTGACCCTGAACTTCGCCCTCGCAGAAGGGATGCCCGTGAGCCCCGAGGTCCTACGGCGTCATTTCTCCCCGGATATCTTTATTCTCAAGATGACGCCGATAAATCCCACGTTCCGGGCGAGGGAGAATGGAATCGCCTCCCATATCGTTCCCGGCAGGGAACGCTACGATGTGATCGAAGCGCTTCGGGCCCAGGGGTACGAGGTGATCCTCAGCATCGGGGAGCTCGAAGAGAACCACATCGGAAGCAACTGCGGCCAGTACGTGACATCGCACATTGCCCGAGGCGAATGCCTCGAGGGTGGCTATACCTATGAGGCCAGAGAGGTGATTGCAGAGGTCCGTTAGAAACACGCTACTTAAACTACTTGATCGCTGCCTTCATGGCGAACTGCACACGCAGAGCATCGAGTTCTTCCTCGGCGATGATTTCAGCCCCTTCCATCAATGCGTACACCGTCCTGAGGTAGGAGACCTCGAGCATGGCGGTGACTGTGCCCGTGAGGTTGTACATGATGTTTCCCATTACGACATCGTTCTTGTCGATGAAATCGATCATTGCGCCTTCTGCGACCTCGAAGTCCTCCTTATCGGGATTGTCGAAGGCGTAGCCGATATTGAGGCCGATTCTTTTGTAGGGTTTGAGATGCACCATCCCCCACCCCCCCATGGCGCCGATCTCTTCCAGTGTCGACGGATTGACGTTCTGAAGCACCCCGCCGAAGTAGGTGCCGAGTTTCTGGCCGGTGAAAAACTCACCCGAGAGGGCGACATACTCGTTCAGGGTGATCGCGGCATCTGCGTTCAGGGACCACGATTCGTTCTCTGCCTCACCTACGGGTACGTTCTCGTCCGTGAGGGTCTTGTCGTAGTATTCCTCCACACCGAAATGGCCCGACACACCGACGGCGGCCGTGCCTCCCTCGCCGAACTTCATTTTGAGCCCGAGCCGTCCCTGAACGGCCGGGATTGCGGAGTCGGCCCCGTCGTCGATGGTGTTGCTGATATTGTCATCCAGATTCGAGCCGAGGTTGCGCGTGGCGGCGACGGTGCAGGTGACCTTGGCCCCATCTCCGAATCCCATCCAGGCGGAGATCCTGAACTGGGGCCTGCGGTAGCCGATATTCCCCTGTCCCCACGCGACCGTGTAGTTGACGGTCTTCGGAACCAGCGGTGAGATGACGTCACTCGTCTGACCCGCCAGGATCGACCAGTGACCCCTCGTGACCTTGAGGTAGGCGTGGCGAAGCATCGGGGCGGCCTTGTTCTCCATCGAGTTAAAGCTGGAGGGTTTCGCACCGAGACCATAGAAGTCGAACTCGAGCCTGGCATCGGTGACGAAATCCTCCTCTTTCCATTTGAAGTCCAGCCCGAGGCGGGTCTCCCGGGCAGTGATGTTCATCGCATCGTTATTGCCCGGATTGACCAGAATGGCGTAGTTGCCGGGCGAGATACGGTCGTTGTCGTATGCAAGATCGGCCTTGAAGTAGCCGCTGAACTTGAATGAGTACTTGGTGCAGTCCCCCTTGCAGGCCTCATCCGAGCCGCCGTGTGTATGCGTCTTTCTATCCTCGTTCTTTTCGGGTGCATCTGATGCGTGGGCGGCGGAGAAGACAAGGATCAGCGCGGAGACGAACGCCGTAATTATTACGATCGAACGCTTCATGGTATCCTCCCGTGGTCTTTCACAGATCATAGAACTACAGAAATTGTCTTACTTATGTAATTAAAGCGGCATATGTTGTCAATACATTCCTGGCCTCAGGAAGCTTTGCCTGCTCCGGTAGAGGTGTATCGGTATCACGTGGGAATGTGGGCGCGGCGGTGAATTTTAGGGTGTGGGGAGGCTTTTGTCTATTTCATGCGTTTATACAGCGTCCACGCATCCTCCGCCCTGAGCGGTGTGAATCCCGCGAGGTCTTCGGTATGCCCGGGCGTCGGATCGCCCCGGACGAGCAGGAAGTCCACATTCTCGTACCTGCCGTCGTATTCCGGGAGCACACCGATCCATTCCTCGTACAGTGGAAGTTCACGGTGGCCCACCTTTCGGCGGATGATGCCGAAACGGTAGTCGACGATCTTCGTACTCGCCACACCCCTCTGCCAGATGATGTAGTAACTCGGGAAGTGGATATAGACAGGCTTACCCCTGAAGCGGTAATCGTAGACGAGACCCGCGAGCACCCCTCCCCGCCGGCCGTCGGGCAGGAAGGACGATCTGAAACCGGCGTTTTCTCTGTTGAAATCGATGAAGTAGCCGGCCCACAGCAGAAAATGCAGGAGGCATGCGGCTACTATTCCCGCTGCCGCGGGCATGCGAAGCGGGCGGCGCATCAGCGTGCTCCCGAGCACGATGACGGAAAGCAACACGAGCACGGAAAATCTCTGGTAGAGGATTGCCTGTCTCGGTATCTGGTTCGGAAGGATGATGAAGCAGGCGAGCGCCGGGATTAGTAGTGCGAGCGAGAACCGTCCCTCCACGCTTCCCCAGTGGTTGCAGGGCCTTCTGCGGAGAATGAGAAGTACGAGCACGGGAAGAATGATGCAGAGTGAAAAGGCGAGACCGATCAGATATCCGTTACTTCCCTCGAAGAGGTGGTTGTTATCGAGAAAGAAAATACTCCTACGATCAACGAATGTGGTGAAGTATTCCTGCCGGTAGTACGTTCCGAGGAATCGGGCTGTCCCCTGACCCCCGTAGTGTGATGCCTCCACTTTCCACCAGGCGATGAGCATCGTCAATACCGGCAGTATCATTGCGCATCTTTGTGCCGCCCATGAAAAGGATCTCCGCCCTGCAAGGAATATGCAGGCGAGGAGCAGCACGGAAGCGAAGATCGCGGCCAGGGCGTGAACGAAAAAGAGGAACACCATGAGGATCGAGGCAACGTATCTGTACCATATGCTGCCGTCCCGCAGGTGCTCGATCAGCAGATACAGAAAGAAGAAGACGATCGGTATCGAAAAGGCGAATCCTACGAATCCCCAGCTCAGGTTGTAGTTGTAGAGGAGGGGGAACGAGAGGAGCGAGAACCAGCGGTTGCCACCGAGCCTTGCGATCACAAGAAGCAGGGACAACGGCAGGAGTACCGCGTAGAGGGCGAGGAAGGCCCGGTTTGCACTCTCGACGGAGGGGAAGAGTGGAATGCTGCAGAATAGGGCATGAAAGACGTTTGGCTTCGGGAAGAGATCGGGGAGGTAGTATGCGGCGAAGTTGGTTCCCGGTTCGTTGAGGTGGCGGTGAATGGTGGCCGCGGCCAGATGATTGGGCAGGTCTATGAACGGAAAGAGACGGGTCGTTGCGATGAGAACGAGGTGTAGGGCGATGAGAATGGTGAGGATTGAAATGAATGCCGCTCTGCTCCGCGCGCTCTGTGCCATCCCCTCTTATCCGATCTCTATCATGCGCTGGATCGCACCCCTCGCCCGGTCGGCCGTATCGGCTGGGACCCTGGTCACCGGCTCGAGGGTCTCGAGTGAGGCGAGGACCTTCTCGAGCGTGATCTTCTTCATGTTCCTGCAGACGGCGCGCTTCGAGGCGGGGATGAATCGTTTCTCGGGATACTCCTTCTCGAGGCGGTAGCACATCCCGGCCTCGGTTCCGACGATGAACGTGTCGGCATCCGTCTCACCGGCGTAGCGGATCATACCTCCGGTCCCGAGAACCGCATCGGCCTCGGTCCTTACGGCGGCGATCGTCTCGGGGTGCACCATGACCTTCGATCCCGGGTACTTCTCCCTGAGCGCTTGTATCTCTTCGGGGATTATCAATTGGTGGGGAGGGCAGTAGCCGTCCCAGATAACGAGCTCCCTGCCGGTCATCTCGGAGACCCATCCGCCCAGGCACCTGTCGGGACCGAATATGATTGTTCTTCCCTCGGGAATCGATTCTATCACCTTCACCGCATTCGCCGAGGTGCAGCAGATATCCGTCTCCGCCTTGACGGCGGCGGTCGAGTTCACGTACATGACAACCACAGCATCAGTGTGTTTTCCCTTGAGCGACAGCAGGTCGTCCACGTTGATCATATCGGCCATCGGGCACCCGGCATCAGGTTCCGGCAGGATTATCTTCTTTCCCGGTGAGAGGATGCTTGCCGTTTCCGCCATGAAGTGCACACCGCAGAAGATGATCGTTTCGTTCGGAAGCCGTGCGGCAAGGCGGCTGAGGTCCAGCGAGTCGCCGAGATGATCTGCGATGTCCTGGATCTTCGGTACCTGGTAGTTGTGGCCGAGGATGACGGCCCCGCGCTCGGCCTGTAGTTGCTTGATCCGTTCGATCACATCGATCTCAGACATCGACCGGTATCTCCCTCACTTCATTCCACGGATGTGCTCTCGGGGTTGATTTGCCCCTCATGGGGGAGTTTCTCGCCGCAGTGCGGGCAGACCTTCAGGCTGGTCGAGGTGAGCTTTCCGCACGCCGGGCAGGAGATAAAGGCGATCCGGCAGACGTTGCACTGCATCGATTCGTCCTCGATCATGTGATCGCAGTAAGGGCACTTGATCACCGAGAGGCGCTCGTGGGTCCGTTCGGGCACCTTGGCGGGCTCTCCCGTCTTCTGACGCTCTCGGTAGTCCTCGATCGCCTTGTGCAGGGCGTCGGCCCCGAGGTTCGAACAGTGCATTTTGTTCTTCGGCAGGCCGTCGAGCTCCTCGGCGACCATCGCATTTGTGATCTTTAGCGCCTCTTCCAGGGTCTTTCCCTTCGCCATTTCGCTTACCATGCTCGAGACGGCGATTGCCGCTCCGCACCCGAATGTCTTGAACTTGACGTCCTCGATGCGGCCGTCCTTCACCGTGATCATGAAGGTCATCATGTCCCCGCACACGGGATTTCCGACCTCACCAACACCGTCGGGAGATTCGAGCTCGCCGACGTTTCTCGGATTCATGAAGTGGTCCATTACCTTGTCACTGTACAGAGCCATCGTCCTTCCTCTTGTAGAGTGGTGACATCTCACGCAGCCGTGAGACGACGGGTTTCATGGCTGCAACAAGCCTGTCGACATCTTCCATACTATTTTCCATACCGAGCGTGAATACGATCGATCCCTGGGCGGTCGCAGCGTCCAGTCCTATCGCCTCGAGCACATGGCTGGCCTTGAGCGCCTTCGAGGTGCAGGCCGAGCCGCTCGCCGCCATGACTCCCATTTGATCGAGGAAGAGGAGCAGCCCCTCCCCCTCGATGAATTCTACACAGAAACTCGCATGATTCGGAAGACGCTTTTCGGGATGCCCCGTGCGGATCAGGTTTTCGATCGCGGCGGGTAGTCGCTCGATGATAGCGTCCCTGATCGGGGTGAGGTGTGCAATGCGTTGCTCGGTCTCTGAGGCGGCGAGCCTGGCGGCTTCGCCCATGCCGGCGATCGCGGGTATATTCTCCTGCCCGGACCGGATGCTCCGTTCCTGGATCCCCCCTTCGATGAGCGGCGAGAGCCTGGTTCCCTTGCGTACTACAAGGGCCGCCGCACCCGGCGGGCCGCCGAAGTTCTGTCCGGCGAGGGCAAGGGTGCTCGCACCGAGCTCTGCCATGTCGAGTGGTATGCAACCCGCTGTTCCCCAGGCATCCGTGTGCAGGGGCACACCGGCCTCCCGGCAGACGGTGCCGAGCTCTTCGATAGGCGATATCGTGCCGATCTCGGTGCTGGCGTGTATGATAGAGACGAGGGCGGCACCCGGTTTCAGGGCCTCGCGGAGATCCTCGACGGAGACGAGTCCGTACCGGTCGACCGGGAGAACCTCGAACTCGAACCCCTCCTTGACCAGACGTTTCGCCGGATTGAATACGGAGAGGTGCTCGATGGCCGATACGATCAACCGCCGGGAGTGTTTCATACGGGTCAGTGCGATCCCCTTGACCGCCAGGTTATTTGCCTCCGAGCCCGTTGCTGTAAAGACGACCTCCTCGGGTCGGGCGCCGACGAGCGAGGCGACCTGTTCACGGGCCCTCTCCAGAACCTCCGCCGCTTTCTGTCCACGGCGGTGCACGCTCTGTGGGTTGCCGAAGCCGTCGGCGAGCAACGGCGTCATCACCTCGAGTACCTCTTCGCGCACCGGTGAGGCGGCTATATGATCAAGGTATGTCTCGCCGGACGCTTGCGTATCGTGCGTATGATAAGGTTTGCCCATGATCATCCCGGCTGTGACGGCTCAGTCCGGCTGCGCAATCCCGTGTACCGCCTATTGCATCAGTATAGCAGGTAATACCGCTGCAGAATCCGCATTACCGTGACCGTGCCGATGTTGAAAGCAGTGGTAATAGACATAATCTAAGGTTTCCCGATTGGAGTGCAATGAAAAAAGGCGTTCCGGTATGATGTGAAAGTAGCATAGAGGTGCTATTTTTTTATGGAACATGGAAGCCTTAATTTTTTATAATATGTTGTTGGCTGATACGATACCCCAGACTCCTGTACGGATTGCCGGAGGAGGCAGCAACGGGAAAAAGGGGCAGTTTATTCATATAATACCATGTGGCGGTTGTGGATAGGTGCCGCATGGGTGTACAGGACAGTGGGATGCTGATTATTGACGGAAGGAGACACGTGACATTTATGAAAAGGACAGTGGTTTTACTCACACTGGGAATGCTCCTCCTGGGGATTCTGGCCACATCCCTCTTCAGCGGGGAGAAGGAGGAGGATCTGCCGAAGTTCTTCGTGAGGAAGACAAAGGTCGATCTGGGGGATTTCTACGAGGGCGCTGATATTACGTACACCTTTGTCGTGAGAAACCAGGGGAAGGGAGAGCTGCACATCTTGAATGTGCGCCCCGGGTGAGGCTGCGCGGTGGCCGACTACGACAAGGTCATCCTTCCCGGGCAGGAAGGGAAAATAGACGTAAAGATCCACGGTCACAAGATTCGTCCCGGGCGGTTCAACAAGGCTTATACCGTCAAGACGAACGATCCCGAAAACAGCCGGCTCGTTCTCTCGATCATGGGTGACATCAAGAAGGTATTCGATGTATCGAAACCCCTCTCGATCTCGGGCTTCAAGGACGAGAAGCTCAAGCTTGAGACTATCGTCAGCAATCTCCTCACGGAGAAGATACATATCAAAGACGCACGCTGGAGCGTCAAGAGCAAGGGCACCAAAGAATTCGAGGAGAGGATCGGCTTCAAGCTCAAGACCGTAAAGAAGGGCGAGAAGTACCAGATCACGGTGTGGAACAAGAAGGATCTCCCCCCCGGCCATTACATGGCCGACCTCGTACTTACCACCGATTTCGACAGGCTGAAGGAGAAGTCGATCCCGGTACGTATAACCATCACACCGGATGTCGAGGTACATCCCAAGACTCTGCATCTCGGCGAAATGATGGTACCCGAGGGGACGTCCCGTTCCTTCGACCGGACTTTCAGGGTAATAGCAACGCGCGGGGATTCGCTGAAGGTGCTCCGGGTTATACCCGATACCGAGGATATCACCATAAACATCAAGGAGATACATCCTGGAAAGAGTTACCAGGGTACCATTCGCGTTAGACCCCCCAAGATGGTCGGGCGGTACAACAGTTCATTCAAGATCATCACCAATTATCCCGGGTACGAAGAACTTGACGTCTTCGTCAAGGGTGTCGTCCGTGCGGGGACACCGAAGCAACAGGTTGGATCAAAGAGGTAAGACGACATCAACATATTGTATCGGATTGCGTGCGCTGAGTACCGGCGCACCTTTGTTTTTGAAAGGAATACAATAATGAAGAGACTTGCAGCAGGCATGGTAGCAGCCCTTGTGATCGCGTACGTCTCCTTTGCGCTCGGTGCGGAGAGCGAATCGGCCACGGAGTACAAGAAGGTATTAAACGAGCTACAGCGCAAGTCGAGAACCGTTTCGACCTATGAATTCATCGATACAGCCGAAAGGCTCCTCCTCGGCTTTCTGAAGATATACCCCGACAGCCCGGAAGCCGCCGGTGCCAATTTTAACCTCGGCAAGATCTATTCGAGCATCGGCAGGAACAAGGAGGCGATCGATCATCTCAATGTGTACCTCCAAGCCGATGTCCCGAAGGATCAGAAAGAGGAAGGGGCAGCCCGTTTCGCCCTGGCTAACAGCTACCTTGCGATGGAGAATTTCGATGGTGCCGAGAAACTGTTACGAGAGCTCCTCAAGTCCGGAGCATTGAAGGACAACCGCATGAGGCAGATGGCTTCGATGCAGGTGGCCCGTATCGCTACGCTGCGAAAGCTCAGGATCGGCCTGCCGGCGATCGGTTTCAGCATGCAGTCGGCCGGAGGCGAGAAGATCACACTCGACTCGTATAAGGGCAAGGTGGTCCTGCTCGATTTCTGGGCCTCGTGGTGCGCACCGTGCCGGAATGAGATGCCCAATGTGAAGAAAGTTTACAACCACTTTCACGACAAGGGATTCGAGATTATTGGCATCTCCCTGGACGATAAAAAGTACAAATTTGATAGCTATGTGGACACACAGCAACTGCCCTGGCCCCAGATCTACGACGGAAAGGGCTGGATGAGCGAGGTCGGCCAGCTCTATGCCGTCAACTCGATCCCGGCGACATATCTCCTCGACCGGCAGGGGAAGATCCGCTATAAGAACGTACGGGGCAAGGAGCTGCACACAGCGATAGCAAAGCTGATCGCCGAGGAGTAGCTGCACTCCATTTTCGGTTTTTCTGAATAATTATCTTGACACTTGCACTTTTCTGTGGATAATTACACTTTGATTTTTTGTCCTGGGAGCCGGGCCACTGAGGTAAAATAGGTAGCTGGACAGTGCGCAACCGGGAATCGATGCTTCAGTGGTCATTTCTTTATTTACAAAAAAGTTAATGCTGTTTATCGATTCGACAAATTTCGAGAGGCTTCTGAGGAAACTCTCAAGCGAGGGAGAACTTTTTATCCCTGTTCCTGAGGAGGAGACGGGTAAGCTGCATCTGCAGCGCGTCGAGGATTTTCCTCTTCCCGAGCTGGTGACCTTCGAAGGCTACCGGATGGTTGAGCCGCTCAAGGCCTTCGCGCAGCTCCTGCGCTACCCTGTGGCCGAATACCCCTCCCCCGATACCGACGAGCTTCCGGAGGACAAAAAGGTGCCGGCCTTCGTCATCGTGGGAGCGCGTGCCTGTGACATCTATGCCTTGGAACTCGTGGACAAGGTCCAGGTAGAGGGAGAATTCGTCGATCCCTTTTACAAGATCAGGCGCGAGAAGATGTTTATAATTGCTGCGGATTGTACCGAGTGCGGTGAGAGCTGCTTCTGCAACCTGCTCGGCAACGGCCCGTGGCCGGAGCGGGGATACGATCTTGCGATATCCAAGGTGAGTGGGGGATTCCTGATCGTAGCGGGTTCGGAGCAGGGCGAAAAGATCGTCGAGACCAACGGGGAGTTCTTTGCCGAGCCGCGTGAGGGTCTCGTGGCGGCGCGGGACGAGAACAGGCAACGGGTTGTCAAGAAGCTCGCAGAAAACAACGGGGACTACCCTTCGGTCGACGGGTTGCCGGAGCTCATCCGGGAGCATCTCACGGCCGATATATGGGACGATATTGCAGCGAAGTGTGTCGAATGCGGTGCGTGTACGAATATCTGTCCCACCTGTTATTGTTTCCTTCTCTACGATCAGAAGGTGGACGGCGAGCATTTTCAGCGGATCGCAAGCTGGGATTCGTGTCAGGTGACCGGGTATGCCCGTATGGCCGGGATGCTCAATCCGCGCCCCCGGCTTACGGATCGCGTGAAGCACCGCTACCACCATAAATACGACTATCTCGTGCTGAGCCATGGAGCCGTCTACTGCACCGGATGCGGCAGGTGCATCGATACCTGTTCCGCCGGGATCGACATGCGTGATGCCTTCAGGAAGGTGAAAGCAGCGGTTGCCAAGTGAGGTTCTGGACCGAATGAAGAATCCGTACTACCCAATAGATACCGTTGTCGAGGACATCATCACCGAGACACCCACGATCAAGACATTCGTCCTCAAGCCGGCCAAGCCGATCCCGTTTCGGGCCGGTCAATTCATGCAGCTCACCGTCCCTGGTGAGGGCGAGGCGCCGTTTACGCCGAGCTCGTCGCCCAGTGTGAAGGAACGCATGGAGATCACGGTCCTCAGGACGGGAAAGGTCACCGATTCATTGCACGAGTTCAAGCCGGGGGCGAAGGTGGGACTCAGGGGGCCTTTCGGCAAGGGGTATCCCCTCGAAAAGCTGGAGGGCAAGGAGGTGCTCATCGTCGGCGGCGGTGTGGGGCTTGCACCACTTCGTTCACTCATCTATGCCCTGCTGGAGAATCCGGCAAAGTACAAACGGGTATCGATCAAGTACGGCGCCCGGCTTCCCGATGAGCTCTGCTTCAGGCGGCAGTACGAGGAGTGGAGCAAGGTGGCGCCGAACGTCGATTTCACCAATACGATCGATGTCGAGGCTCCGGGATGGACCGGGCGGGTGGGGCTCGTGACCACGCTGCTCGACGATCTCGATGTCAATATAGACCAGAGTATCGCTCTTTCGTGCGGCCCCGAGATCATGCTCAAGTTCGTAACCCTCAAGCTACTCGAGGTCGGTTACAAACCGATTCAAATATATCTCTCTATGAACAGGAAGATGTCGTGTGGAATGGGCAAGTGCGGCCGGTGTAACGTCGGGCACTACTACCTGTGTGTGGATGGACCCGACATGAACTACGACAAGATAAAGCACGTTCCGAACGTGTTCGGATAAAACAGAAATACGGACATCCGGTGTGGGGTCCGTATGGTTCGGTTGCATTATGAAAGAGATACAGACAAACTGTTCGTTCTGCTCGCTCGCCTGTCCCGTGGTGTTGCGGGGTGGGCAGAGGGGGCCGCTGTTCGGTGACGGGTCGATCCTCTCCCTCGAATGGGACACGCGGGATGAGTCGAAATACAATGGCAGCCTCTGTGCGCGGGGGAACGCAACCGTGGAATTCCTGACGCACCAGAAGCGGTTGAACTATCCCTTCGTACTCGGGGAACGGACCACCTTCAAAGCGGCGGTGGGGGAAGCGGCCAAGAATCTCCTGGCGATCAAGGAGGAATCGGGCGGCGACAGCATCGGGATTCTACTGGGGGACAACCTCACGAACGAGGAGGCTGCGCTCGCGGTCACATTTGCTAGAGAGGTTCTGGGGACCGACAATGTGGCACTCTTCGCCCCTGACGATGCCCCCGTCTTCCGGGCATATCTCGGCTGCAATCTTTCCTCCCTGAAATCCGCAGGCCCGAAGCCACCGGGTGACCGGGAGGTCAGTCTCCTCATTGGTGATCCGATGGCGGAGCATCCCTGTGTCGCCAAGGATATCCTCCCCTCGAAGTACGGCACACGGGGAAGCGAGGTGATCGTCGTCAGTCCCGAGCGAAACCATTCGGCATGGTTCGCCGACAGGCACCTCCGTTGCAAGCCGGGGGGCGAGGCGGCGGTGCTCCTGGGGCTCCTCAAGGCCGCAATCAAGGAGAGCGGGGCGAAGCTCACTGGGGAGCTCGCATCACTGGTGTATAACGGAATCGACTGGAACATCATCGACCGCGTCGGCGGGATCAACGAGGATCCGATCGAGGGGGCCGCCAAATCGATTCTGGGTGCGGTAAGGGTTCGGATATACATGTCTAATCTGTTCGGACGGATCGGCTCACCTGCACTTGCGAGCCTCTTCGCCGAGGCGCTCGCAAGGATCTGCCCGGGAGAGAGCACGTTCGAACCTCAGTTCGTTCAGCAGAATACATGGGGTATTTACTCGGTGCTCGCCGGGGCGGGCAATAGAAAGGTTCTGGAGAAGCTGGACAGTGCCGAGATCAAGGCGTTGATCCTCCTCGGTCTGGATCTCTTCTCTGTCTATCCCGCCGCACCTGTCGAGAAGGCGCTCCGTGAGAAGAAATTCAGCGTGACTACCCAGTTTTTCTGGAACCAAACTGCCTCGCGGGCGAATGTCGTCCTGCCGGCGGCCGCACTCATCGAGAAGCGCGGGACGGTCTCACCATCGTTCGGCGAGGACCTGGTTCGTGAGGAGACCATCACTCCACTCGGCGGTACTCGCACGGATGAGGAGTTTCTCATCGCCCTGGCGGGTGAGATGGGCACGGAGCTCTCCCCCGTGACCGGGGTCGAACGGAGAACGGAGGGGCGGGGTTCCTGCGAGGGCATCAAAGAGGAATGGGATGCGTATGCCGAGACCGCCGCAGTGCTCGATGCCGCCGAGACGGTGCTCATACCGTGGAGCGAACCCGTTCATGTGGCGGACGGTTCACTGAGCAGGAATTTCCACTGGTCGGAGATCACATGCCCAGAACCGAAGCTCATGATCTCGAACGATTACGCAGATGAACTCAAGTTGAACAATGGGGACAGAGTCGCCGTATCATCGGAAGGCGGCGAGGTGGTTCTGCCGGTTGCGAGGACGGGAAAGCTGTCGGGAAAGGTTGTGGGGGCCACGATCCATTTCCCCTCCGTGCGTAAGCTCTTTCCATGGAGGCTCGACGAGAGATACGGTGAGATCGAACTGGCTCCGATACCGGTGCAGCTCGGCCGGCAGCAGGAGAAGGCGTAGCAATGGAGAAGCGGATATATATCAACATGAATCTGTGCACCGGATGCCGTTCGTGCGCGGCCGCATGCGCTCAGGGGCATCACGGGCAGGGCTTGCTCAAGCACGGCCCGGTTCAGGAAACAGCGCTGCTGCCCCTGCACTGCAGGCATTGCGATACGTCCCTCTGCCTCGAGGTGTGCCCGCAGGAGGCGATCAAAAAAGACGAGAGCGACACGATCATCCGGATGAGTCACCTTTGTGTCGGATGCAAGTCGTGTATCATGGCGTGTCCCTTCGGGGTGATGCAGGTTCATTCGACGTGGCATATATCACCGAAGTGCGATCTCTGCCACGACCGGCTCAACGATGGCAAGGAGCCCCGGTGTGTGGCGACCTGCACCTCCGGTGCGCTGGTATTCGAGGAACTGACGGAGCTCGAGAGGAAACAGAAACGTGCGGTCGAGGGCGGGCGTTACTTCACCCGCTTTATGCTGCTGCGGTAGTGGAGCAGGACAATGAACATCGCCAAGTACTTGTTGAACTATCTGATATTCCCGGGATTCGTCTTCTCGGCCATCGTGGGGCTATTGACGACGTGGGTCGATCGTAAGGTGACGGCGCGGGTGCAGTGGCGCATGGGGCCGCCGTGGTACCAGCCGTTTGCAGACACGGTCAAGCTGTTGGGCAAGGAGGTCGTGGTGCCGGCCGGTGCGAGGCGCACGGGATTTCTGCTCATGCCGCTCGTAGGGCTCGCCGCAGCCACCCTGGCATCCACCATGCTCTGGTTGATAAATCTCAACCCGGAAACTTCCTTCATCGGCGATACGATCGTCCTCGTATACATTATGACAATTCCGGCGATCTCGATGATCCTCGGGGCCAGCGCTTCGGCCAATCCGCTCGGTATCCTCGGGGCGAGCCGCGAGATGAAGCTGCTCTTCGCCTACGAATTGCCGCTCGTCGTGGCGGTCCTCACATCGGTATACAAGGCCGGCAGCTTCTCGCTGGAGAGCATCCTGGCGCATCAGGCGCAGGAAGGGATTATGCTCGGGAGCATTTCCGGAGTCATTTCATTTATAGTCATTTTATTATGTGCACAGGCAAAACTCACCTTCGTTCCGTTCGATATACCCGAGGCGGAGACGGAGCTCGCCGGTGGTTCGCATATCGAATACTCAGGCGCAGCACTGGCGGTCGTCAGGCTCAATATGGCGCTCATGTTCTTCGTGCTGCCGATCTTCATCATCACACTGTTCTGGGGCGGCATCGCCTTTACCGGTTGGAGAATACTGACCTCGATCCTCAAGTACGTAGCTATCGTGGTCATCTTTGTCTTGATAAAGAATACGAACCCTCGGGTCCGGATCGACCAGGCCGTACGGTTCTTCTGGGGTCCGATGTTCATACTATCAGTGGTTGCCATGATTCTGGCCGTGCTTGGATTGTAGGCACCGGAGGCATCGCTCATGTCACTGGCACTGAAAGCGTTGAAGAAGTCACCCTGGGTGTTCCACGTGAACACCGGAGCGTGCAATAACTGCGACATCGAGATTCTCGATTGCCTCACCCCCCGTTTCGATGTTGAGCGTTTCGGCATCGTTCTCGTCGGCAGCATCAGGCATGCCGATGTGCTACTAATAAGCGGCCCGGTCACGAAAAACTGCCTGCCGAGGCTGAAGCGGCTCTACGAGCAGGCGCCCAAGCCGATCAAGGTAATCGCGTTCGGTGCCTGTGGGTGCAAGTGTGGAATCTTCCGTGACGGATACAATACGGTGGGCCCCGTCGACAAATACATACCGGTGGATGCCTATATACCGGGTTGCCCGCCGAAACCCGAAACGATCATTGCGGGTGTCGTGAAAGTACTCGGCACCTTGTAGACGCTTCGGAGGCATCGAAGGAAAGAATGGAATGGAACGCGAAGAGGCAAAGAAAAGAATAGCGGAACGGTTCGGGGGCAACGTGCAGGTGGCCGAACGATCGCCGAGGCGCGTGTACGTATACGCCGAAAATGATGTCTGGGTCGACCTCGCCTCGTTCATATTCAACGACCTCGACGGGCGGTTCGATACGGGTGCAGCGGTGGACGATCGCGATGGGGTCGAGGTGATGTTTTTCATGCAGTTCGACAGGGATAATTACACGATCACCATTAAGACATTTGCTCAAAAGCCGAACCCCGCACTCGACTCGATCTCGAATGCCATCCCAGGCGCCAAGTGGATCGAACGGGAGATCTTCGAGATGTACGAGGTCGACTTCAGAAATCACCCGGATTTGAGGCCCATACTTCGGGCGGATACGCGTCCCGAAGATTTCTACCCGGCCAAGAGGGAGATCAAAGAGGATCACGAAACTCCACGGGGGCGAGATGACGGCGTGGCAAGGGCGGACGAGGTCGCCGGGAAACCGCTCAAGGGCAAGAATCCGTAAGGAATTGATCGGCCACAGCGCCGTGCTGATAGAGAAAGGTGAACAACGATGGTTAAAAAGATTCCGATCGGCCCCTACCACCCGATACTCGAGGAACCCGAGTTCTTCGAGCTCATCGTAGACGGGGAGCGGGTCGTCGACATCGAGATGACGATCGGTTGGAGCCACCGCGGCATCGAGCTGCTGTCCGAACACAAGACCTGGGATCAAATACCGTTTCTCGTGGAGCGCGTCTGCGGTATCTGCTCGGCATCGCATCCGTATGCATACGTGAAGGCGGTCGAGGATCTGCTCGGGATCGAGGTGCCGCTCAGGGCCCAGTTCATCAGAGTGATTGTGGCCGAGCTCGAGCGCCTGCACAGCCACCTGCTCTGGACGGGGCTGGCTGGCCACTTCATCGGTTACAATACGGTTTTCATGTGGGCGTGGCGGTACCGGGAGCCCCTCCTCGATGTGATCGAGGCGGTCACCGGAAACCGCAACCACTATGCCACCTACCGCGTAGGCGGTGTGCGGCGCGATCTTCCGGCCGAGGAGATTCCGAACATCCTGAAGCTGCTCGAAGTGATCGAGAGTAAAAACAGCATGCTCACGAAGGCGATTCTCGACGATCCCGTCATCCATGCGCGTACGAAGGGAGTCGGCGTCCTGCCGCGGAACAAGTGCCGTGAGTACGGGGCACTCGGCCCCACGGCGCGGGCGGGTCACTACGATATCGACGGACGCCGGGATCACCCGATCGACGCCTACGACAAGGTCAACTTCAACGTGATCGTCTGCGAGACCGGAGACGTCTTCGACAAGGCGGTTGTACGCCAGCTCGAGAACTTCGAATCGATCAAGATCATACGCCAGTGCCTCGAGCAGATAAAGGACACGGAACCGGGCGACATCTGGACCGAGATCCACGAGGTGCCACCCGGTGAGGGGCACGGTATGTACGAGGCCCCACGGGGCGAGGTCTTCCATTACGTCCGCTCGGACGGTGGGAACACCCCCCTGAGGCACAAGATCAGGGCCCCGAGCTTCAACAACATCCTCACGAACGAGGTAAGCGTACCGGGTAATACCGTGGCCGATGCGGGACTCATTACTGCCGCCGTCGATCCGTGCTACTCATGCACCGAGCGTGTCGGGGTAGTTGACAGCCAGAGCGGGAGCCGCAGCATCCTCACGGAGGCTGATCTCATCCGGCTCTCACAGGAGAAGACGGAGCGGATTAGAAAAAGGTTGGCAAGGAGCAGGTTGGGCGTATAGACTTCCGAATTCGGAGTCGGTAATATGCATGAACTTCTGTATCCGATAGTAATACCAGCGATTGCGGGGGCAATTCCTCTCTTCATACCCCGCAGGGGCAAGATGCTTGCGGGACTCATCAGCCTGGTGGCGGCGGTGTGGCTGCTCTGGCGTTCGATCGGTCTTTTCGGTATCGGGGAGCTCAATTACAGCGTCACCCTCTTCTCGCTCGGGGAGGGTATCCCCTTTGAATTCACTCTCAGGCTTTATCATTTCAGTGCATTCATTATCCTGTTTACGGCGATATTCGGCGTTCTGATCATTCTGTACTCCCTAGGGTATCTGAGGGGAAGGGATACCTCCAGCACGTACTATTCGTTCGTTCTCTGGACATTGTCCGCAGCGGTTGGAGCGGTGCTCACCGATAACCTCCTCGTGCTCCTCATATTCTGGGAGATCCTCACGGCCCTTCTTTATTTCCTCGTAAACCTCGGGACGGAGGGCCACGAGAAGGCTGCCGCGAAGTGCTTTCTAGTGCTCGGATTCAGTGATGCGGCCGTTTTGCTCGGAGTACTCCTCATTTGGGTCACACAGGGAACGCTCACGATGTCGGCGCTGGAGGTCTCCACGGGAACACCTCTCGGGGTGATAGCGTTCGTACTTGTCTTTATTGGGGCAATCGCCAAGGCCGGGGCAATGCCGCTCCACTCATGGATCCCTGAAATGGCGGTTCCTACCCCCGCCTCGATCATAGCGTTCCTTCCCGCTTCACTGGATAAGCTTCTGGGCATCTATCTGCTTGCAAGGATATCGCTGGATATATTCGTTATACAGACAGGCTCGGGCCTGTCGATGATGATGATGATCATCGGATCGGCAACAATCATATTTGCCGTCTTGATGGCACTTGTGCAGCACAATTTAAAGAAGCTTCTTTCATTTCATGCCATCAGCCAGGTCGGCTACATGGTGCTCGGAGTGGGGAGCGGCATACCGATCGCGATAGTCGGCGGCCTTTTCCATATGCTAAACCACGCCATATACAAGAGCGGATTATTCCTCGGTGCCGGAGCGGTCGAGAAACGGGCCGGAACCACCGAGCTGGACGAACTGGGGGGCCTTGCCAGGCTCATGCCTATCACGTTCGTCACAATGATCATAACGGCTTTTTCGATTTCGGGAGTCCCCCCCTTCAACGGGTTTGTGTCAAAGTGGCTCGTATATCAGGGAATGCTGGAAGGGGGACACCTGATATTCCTGGTTGCCGCAATATTCGGCAGCGCCTTGACACTTGCATCGTTCATTAAGGTGCTTCATTCCCTCTTCTTGGGGCGCCGTCCCCAGCGCTTGGAGAAGGTGAGAGAAGTCGATTTTTCGATGCAGCTTCCGATGGTATTCCTGGCGTTGCTCTGTGTGCTGTTTGGTGTTTTCGCGCGGTATCCCCTTGAAAGGTTCATCATACCTGTTGTAGGCGGGAGTGAAGTGGGTCTGGTCGGGGGCGAAATCGCCACGACGGAAGGTTTCTGGAGCCCCACATTGGCCACCGCGCTGATCATCATCGGGGTGGTCGTGGGCTTGATAATATATGCATTCGGGCGTACGAGAAAGGTGCGTGAAGACGAGAATGTCTGGGTTGGTGGGAATGTCATGGACTCGGAGGAGATACGCATCCCCGGAACCCATTTCTATAAAACGATTTCCGAGGAGGTTAATCCTGTATTCAGTGCGGGATTCAGGGACGGACAGCAGGGCGCCCTCGACTTCTACAACGTGTGGGGAAGGCTCGGTATGGGGCTCGTGAATGTACTTCGTACGGTGCACAACGGTATACTCTCTACCTACCTGTCCTGGGCCGTCATCGGATTGGGTATTCTGGCCTTTATTCTCATGTTCCGTTAGCGGAGGCGGTTGTATAGCGAGATGGAACTTTTGTTACTTATCATACTCATCTTCATGATCGTCGGCTCGATAATCGCGATCGAGACGAAGAACCTGCTTTCTGCCGTGATCTCGGTCGGTGTGGTCGGATTCTGCCTCAGTATCGCCTTTCTCATTCTGGGGGCGCCGGATATCGCCATTACCCAGGTGGTGGTAGAGATCCTTATCCTGGTGATCCTGATCCGCGCGACCATTACGACCGACAATACCGCCATCGAGCGTCATTGGGACACCTTCTCGTTCATCTCGAGCCTGATCTTCTTCGGGCTTTTTCTCGTCTTTGCATGGTTGGCGGTCCAGGAGCTGCCACGTTTCGGAGAACCGCTGCTGAGGGTTTCCTCGGACTACCTCGAGACGGGACCGGAAAAAAGCGGTGCAACAAACATCGTCACCGGTATCCTTCTCGACTTCCGAGCGTACGATACCATCGGCGAGGCGACAGTGCTCTTCACCTCCATCGTCGGTGCCTTCGTCATACTACGCCGCAGGGGCAGGAAGCATAGAAAGGATATGGACAGGGAGAAGGTGGGCATTCTCCAGGATGAGGACATTAAGAAGGATTTTAGAGGGTTCTAGGAGGGTAGGCGTTGGTAAATTTGCCTGATGAAGTAGGTGATCCGACGAAGGGGATGACCTCGATCGTCAAGACGATTGTCCGCTTCGTCCTCGGCATCGTTATCATGTTCGGCGCCTACATAGTTCTGTATGGCCACCTAACACCGGGCGGTGGTTTTGCGGGCGGCGTGATCCTCGCCTGCGGATACATCACCCTGACCCTCGCCTTCGGACGGGAGCTGGCGCTCCGGAAGATGGGGGATACGGCGGCTTCAATACTCGACAACTCGGGTGCGCTCGCTTTTCTCGTTATTGGATTTCTGGGATTCACAGGGGGCTATTTCTTCCTGAACTTCATCGATCATGGACAGACGTTCAGGCTCTTCAGCGCGGGGATCATTCCGCTCTGTAATATTGCGATCGCGTTCAAGGTGACATCGTCACTGTTTGCAATATTCATGGCCCTTTCGATATTCGGACGGTTCATGTCCCGGCTGGTCGAGGAAGAGGAGTGAAAGAAGGAGCAACGGATCGATGATTCTGTATTTTCTTGCATTAGTTCTATTCGTAATGGGGCTGTACTGCCTCGTTGCGAAGAAGAATATCATCAAGAAGATAATCGGGATTACGATTACCGAGTACTCGATCAACCTCTTTCTGATACTTCTTGGTTACCGGTCGGGCGGTGTCGCACCGATACTTCTCAAGGGGATGCCCAGATCGGAGATAGCACTGCACAGCGTCGATCCACTTCCGCAGGCGCTCGTACTGACTTCGATCGTAATCGGTCTCGGGGTGCTGGCGCTGATGGTGGCGATCTGTCTCAGGCTGTACGAGAAGTACAAGACGTTCGATATGTCGGAGATCAACGAGCTCCGAGGATAGAAAGGATACACGGGAGATAGCATGCAGGGATACTATCCATTATTTACGGCGATACCGCTTGCGGCCACGTTCATCGGCCTGCTGCTGTCCAAGATCGGCAAGAGGATGGCTGATGTCGTCGCGTTTCTCGCAACGGCGATCCTGGCCGTTATGTCCGTCCTCATGCTCTTCGAATCCCCGTTTATGTACAAGGTCGGCGGTTGGTTGCCGCCGTGGGGGATTATGCTCGCCTTCGACGGGTTGAGCGCAGTTTTGCTCGTTGTGATCAACGTCATCAGTTTCCTGGCGATCATCTTCTCCCTGAAGTACATGACAACATACACCGCCAAGCCAAAGTACTACGGTCTCTTCCTCCTGATGATCGCCGGTATGAACGGTGTCGTGATCACGGGAGACCTGTTCAACCTGTACGTATTTTTGGAGATCGCTTCCATCGCCTCGTATGCACTCGTCGGGTTCGGGTGTGAACGTGAGGAGCTGGAGGCCTCCTTCAAGTACCTAATTCTGGGGGGCATAGCGAGCACTGCGGTCCTCTTCGGGATCGCATTCCTCTACTCAATCACGGGCTCGCTCAACATGCCGGATGTGGCGCAGCAGCTCGAGCTCGTCGGAATTACGCGGGCGGTGGCGTTCGTTATCGCCCTCTTCATCATGGGATTCGGGCTCAAGGCATCGGCGGTGCCGTTCCACGCCTGGCTCCCGGATGCCCATCCGAGCGCACCGGCGCCGATCTCGGCCATGCTTTCCGGCGTGCTCATCAAGGCCCTCGGCGTCTATGCGATCATGCGCATGATGTTCCACGTGATCGGGCGGAACGAGCTGGTGGCGTCGATCATGATGTTCCTCGGCGCGCTCTCGATGGTCGTGGCGGGGCTTCTGGCGATCGGGCAGGACGATTTCAAGCGAATGCTCGCCTACTCGTCGATCAGCCAGATGGGGTATGTGCTTATCGGCCTGGGATTGGCGCTTAATCCGAACGTGGCGACCACGGTCGCAGCCCTTGCACTCATCGGTGCAATCTTCCATCTGGTGAATCACGCGGTATTCAAGTCGCTCCTCTTCCTCTGCTCTGGCTCCGTCGAGTACCGGACGGGTACGCGGGATCTGGGAAAGCTCGGCGGGCTCATCAGAAAGATGCCCGTTACGGGTGCGACCTGTTCCATTGGGTCGCTGGCGATAGCCGGGATACCGCCGTTCAACGGTTTCTGGTCGAAGCTGATCATCATCATCGCCCTGATACAGGGCGGGTACATGATCTACGGGACGATCGCCGTCGTGGTCGGGTTTCTCACGCTCGTCTACTTCATCAAGCTGCAGCGTGAGGCCCTCTTCGGTCCCCTGCCCGAGAAGCTCGAGGGTGTGAGGGAGGCGCCGTTCGCCATGACGCTGCCGCTCGTGATCTTGGCGGCCCTCTGTGTTGCACTGGGTATCGCATATCCTCTGGTAGATCGCCAGCTGCTCTATGCGGCGCAGGAGGCGATACTCGATAAGGTAGCTTTCATGAACCTCTTGATGGGTGGATAGAAAAGGTAGCCGATGAAACGGTTTTTGTATTTTCTCATATTACTCGTCATATGGCTGCTGCTCACGTGGTCGCTCCACTGGCAGGATCTCGTCGTCGGAGTGGTCATCGCATTAATCGCCCAGCTACTGCTCGGTGATATCTTCCCGGTCGGCGTCGTACGAGTCTTCAATCCGGTGCGTTTCTTTTGGCTCTTTACCTACACATGGGTCTTTTTCTTCTATGTGATCAAGGCGAACTTCGATGTCGCCTACCGGGTGCTCAACCTGTACATGCCGATCAAACCGGGCATCGTGAAGGTGAGAACGAAGCTCCAGACCGATATGGCGCGCACCTTCCTGGCGAATTCAATCACCCTCACGCCCGGCACGTTGAGTGTTGATATGGTCGGTGACCATCTCTATATTCACTGGATCAATATCGTTTCGGAAGATCCGGAGAAGGAGACCGAGATCATTGTGAGACGATTCGAGAAGCTGCTGGAAAGGATATTCGAGTGACCGTAATACTAGTGCTCCTGCTGCTCTGCATCTTCTGCTGCCTGTACCGTGTGGGCAAAGGCCCGACTGCGCCCGACAGGACCGTTGCGATCGATATCCTCGGGACCCTGGTGGTGGGATTCTGCGCGGTGTACTCGATCATAACGAAGAAGGATCTCTACATGAACATCGCGATCTCATGGGCGCTCGTGAGCTTCATCGGAACCCTGGCCCTGGCGAAATATCTCGAGGGGAGGAGCTTCGATGAGTGAGGCGGCAGGATGGGTTTTTATCATCATCGGGATCACATTCGACCTGGTCGGGTGCATCGGCCTGGTGCGGCTGCCCGATATCTACAATCGCCTCCAGGCGGCCACAAAATGCGTGACACTCGGCACGTGCATGATACTGCTGTCAGTATTCTTCTTTGTCGGCTTGAATTCGGTCGGCGTGAAGGCGCTCCTGTGTATCTGGTTCGTGCTGATAACATCTCCGACCAGTGCTCATGCGATAGCGCGTGCCGCCCACCGCTCCGGCATCAGGCTCTGGGTGGGCAGTGTCATGGACAAGTACGCCGATGATAAAGAGGGCACCGAGGACACAGCATAGGAGAGAGACATCGGGGGTTATAGGTACTGATGCGCAAACCAAAACTGAGAGAGCTCAGGGAAGCGATCACGGCACTCGTCAAGGGGCCGTACACCTCGAAGTTTCCCAAGATTGCACCGACCGTACCGGAGCACTTCCGGGGTACCCCGACCTACGTGCCCGATGAATGTGTAGGCTGCGGCGCATGCGGCCAGGTATGCCCGGCGGGGGCGATCACGATCGCCGACGAGTACCGCGAGAGCGAGGGTCGGATGGTGCGACGGATCGAGCGGAACTGGGGGAACTGCATCTTTTGCAGCCAGTGCTTCGTGTACTGTATCACCGGCAAGGGCATCGAGCTTGACAAGGATTTCGAGAAGTCGACCACCGATACGGCGAACTTCATCGATACGCACGACAAGGAGCTCCTCTTCTGCGAGCACTGCGGTAGTGTCATCACGGCGAAGGATCATATCCGCTGGATCACCGACAAGCTCGGCGAGCTCGCCTTCGGCAACCAGACGCTAACGGTGGCCCGCTACCAGGAGCTTGGGCTTACAGAGGATATCACCTCGCGCGCCGAGCGTCCGCTCGAGCGTAGTGACTATATGCGCATCCTCTGCCCGAACTGCCGCGCCGCATACATTCTCTCCGATGAATGGGGTGAGAGCTAGATCGTTTATGCGTTCGAAGCTTACGGGGGCCGTTCGGCCCCTTTTTTGTTGCATTGATCCGCAGGGGAGATATCTACCCGCGCTGTCGGCAGGTAATGCTGCGCCGCCTGGCCCCAGGCCCGCAGTCCGCCGGATCGAGGTGGATGATGCCTGACGCCTCTCGAGAGATCCAGGAGCGCCTGCGGGGCAAGCGCTTCGGTGTCGTCGGCGTGGGCAATGTCCTGCGGGGCGACGACGGCGCCGGCCCGGCGGTCGTGGCGCGGCTTGCCGGGCGCTTCCCGCTCCCTATGGTAGATGCCTCGGAGGTGCCCGAGAACTATGGTGGCTGGGTCGTCAAGCAGGACCTCGAGAGCGTTGTCTTCATCGATGCCGTGGACTTCGGCGGTGAGCCGGGAGAGTTTCGCGTCATACCGCTCGAGAAGCTCATGGTCTCTGCGAGCAGCACGCACAGGCTTTCACTTCATTACGTGATCAAGTTCCTCCAGGAGGAGTGGGACGGCGAGGCGCTGCTCGTCGGCGTGCAACCGAAACGGCTCACGCTCGGTGAGGGATTGTCTGAAGAGTTGGAGAAGGGCGTTTCGATGCTTGCAGATGCAATACTGTCGATACCTGATGGAGCTTGACACGTGAAGCGGGAAACGGTCACCTGCCACACAGGAGCTTCTTGCCCCTCTTGATGCTCTCCGCTATACCCCGCTCCCTTATCTTCTTGAAGACATTCGCCGAGAAGATCCGCTTGATCCGGCTCAGCTTGTTCTTTCTGTCCACCAGCCTCTCGATCCTACCGGCCAGTACACGAAATCGTTCCGGGGATATATTCATGCAGAAACAGTTTGCCGGGCTCTGATGGTAGTAGAGGGACTCGTCGAAACGTTCGTCGATCAGGCCTCTTTCCTTGCAGAATTCGTACGCCTCGGTGCCGGGGTAAGGAGTGAATATGCTGTAGCTCAGGCGGTCGCAGTGGAGCTCCTTCATGGCATTGACGGTATCCTGTAGAGTCTCTTCGGTTTCCTGGGGAAAGCCGACGATGAAGAACGCCTCCACCGAGATACCGTGTTTCTTGATGATCTCGCATGCTGCGGACGCCTCCTCGATCGTGATATTCTTCTTCATTGCGGCGAGAATCTCGTTGTTACCAGACTCGATGCCGATCTGGACGGAGTAACAACCCGACGCTTTCATGAGGGACATGATTTCGTCATCGACCAGTTTCCCGTGCACCTCGCAACTCCATCTCAGTCCAGGACAGCGTTCGATGAGTACATTGCAGAGGCTGCGTATATACGCTTTCGTCACACCGAACGTGTCGTCGTCGAAATGGATGTATCGCAAGCCCAGTTTCCGGAGGCTTTCTATCTCGCCGATTACATTGTCGACGCTACGGAACCTGACCTTCCTGCTCCATATCTTTCGTGATCCGCAGAAGAAACAGTCATAGGGGCACCCTCTCGTTGCGAAGACAAACTGAAACGCCGAGGATGGATAGCTCGAGTAGTCCCGCAACACTGCAGGAGCGATCGTGTGGGGGAAATCGAGTTTGTCCAGATCCTGGATGAATTCCCTCTGGGGGTTCTCGACGATACGGCCGCCCTTTCTGAATGAGATGCCTCGGACGTCATCGAATGCATCCCGCTTCTCGATCGCAGCCAGTAACTCGGTAATCGTCTTTTCACCCTCGCCCCGCACCACGATGTCGATCTCGGGATAATCGAGCAGCTTGCCGCCGAGCATCGATGGATGTGGACCGCCCATAACCACAACAATACGCTCGTCCATCTCTTTCACCAGTCTCGCCACCATGCGGGCGGATGCGAAATTCTGCGACTTCGCCGAGATACCGACAATCGAAGGGGTATATTCCTCCAGGACGGACCGGACCTCACTCCAGATCTCTCCCGATGGCTCCTTCAGGCTGTTCAGATAGTTTTCGAAGCCGGGACCGGTGAGGTAACCGACCTTCATCAATTCACTCCGGGGATGGAAGTCGGCATTGTACGCCATGACATCCCAGCGTTTCGAGCCTCTAATCGCACCGGCCAGATAGCCGAGGGAGAGAGGAAATCTATCGAGCGAGTATCTGCTCTTGAACAGCCGGTAGAAGGGGGGCTCGATGAGCAGGATCTTGCGTCGCTCACTGTTCATGCACTATACCTTCTCCCGGCGCATCGGCGTCTCGGGGCGCTCATCACGGCCCCCTCCCCTCCAGAAACGCCTTCCGGTTGAGATTGCCGGTGCCCTCGGGGGCCATGCGCTCTGTCACTTCGAGCTACTTATCCCGGGCGAGATCGAGCGACTGCGAGAGCACAGCGAGCAGTGTCGTGTTGACGAGACAGGTATTGCCGAGCTTCGTGGCTCGTGACGGCGCCGCCCCTTTGGCCCACCCTGTGCACCTCGCTCTTCTTCACATCGTGCTCCTGCAGACGGGCCACCTCGCCCAGTATCTCGCTGGCGAGGAGCACTCCCTGTCCACCACGCCGACGATCAGGACGTTCGTTACGGCGTTGTCGCTCATTGTGGATTCCTTCTTAGGGTTTGTTCTCATCTCTATCATACCATCGGCGGCACCGTTTGCAATGCTGGTTGCGGCTGCCGCCGGAAATCTGCCCGGCGGCTCCGTTACTCTTCCAGGTGCTACAGAGCGACATGACCGCGTAGAAGCTTAAAGAAAAACCGTAAAAATTCAACTAAATATTCTTAGAATCACCGGGTAGAATGATGGTATGATCGCCTGGAATCCTTTAGTTTATAAGGGATTAGTACTTTGGCGGGGATCCGGTCGAATGAGTAAGCATCCCACATACAGGACGGAGGGGGCGATCGAGCGCTTCGATGAGCGCGACACCGTCTTTTCCCGCGAGGCCTTTGTCTGGGGAAGCCCCAACGAGGTCGAATACCACAGGCGTCACCCGGAGCGGATCGAGGTCGACCGGAGGCTCGCCGCATTCATCAATGCGAAGACGGAGGAAGCGGAGAAGGCCGGTCCCGACGTCCTGGGACCGGGCGATCGCCTCGGACGGGCGGTCTATGAATCACTCTTCGTACCACCTGCCGCCCTTGCCCTGCCCGACATGGTCGACGGCGAGCCGGCCCCCGTGGAGGTGGTCTGGCCGCCCCGGGAGGCGTCGGATCGCATAAAGGATTACGCCAGCCGGCTCGGGGCCGACGATGTCCGTATCGGGCCGCTCAGACAGGAGTGGGTCTATTCGCATAGGGGCTCGCGACCCTTCTTCCACGAGGGCTATACGAATTCGCCGTATTTCACCGGTATACCAGACGGCTACCAGGGTGCGCATTACGGCGATCCCGTAACACTTTCGCATGCACATGCCGTCTCGATGGCCTTCCGGCAGGACAGGGATCTCATCGCAACGGGCTCGACACGTGCCGTCGATTTCGAGGTAGGAAGGATCTATGCAAAGGGTGCGCTCGCTTCAGTGCAGCTCGCCCGCTTCATCCGCAGCCTGGGCTTCCCGGCGCGGGCCCATCACCTGCGGAACTACCTCGTCATGCTCGTGCCGGTGGCCGTCGATGCCGGTATCGGCGAGCTCGCACGGACCGGTTATGTCGTGAGCAGAACACTCGGTGCTAACTTCCGCCTCTCCTGCGTGACAACCGATCTGCCGCTGGCCCATGATTCGCCGGTCGACATCGGGATGCAGGACTTCTGCAACAAGTGCATGAAATGCGCAACGAACTGCCCCTCCCAGGCGATACCGAGGGATGACCAGACACTCGTACACGGTGTATGGAAGTGGAAGCTCGATGAGGAGGCCTGCCTCCTTTACTGGGGGCGCACCGGCTATACCTGTGGAATCTGCCAGGTCGTCTGCCCCTGGACGAAGCCGCAGAATGCCTTTCACAGGATCGTGGCCTCGCTGGCGGTGCATCAATCATGGCTGAGGAGGGGATTGGTACTGGGGGACGACATCGTCTATGGGGCCCGCTTCAAGGCAAAACCGGTTCCTAGCTGGCTTGCAGGAAACGAATAGAGGGCGGGCGCCCGATTCTCCACGGGTTCACGGTGCTGCGCCTGCACTTAGCGTTCCACCTGCACCCGCCACCTCGCCTGCGCTCAATGTCTCATCGACTCATACCGGATACAGGAAAGAACCGGCAATCCCCCCACGTGCAAACGTTAGAACTCGGTGAGCTGCTTGAGCCACACAACGATTCCGGCATGGATCTCTATAGAGTTGAAGCGGCCGGCGAGCGGATTCCCGTTGCTGTCCCACACGACATCGCCCGGTACGTTCTCGAGATAGGGATTATCGAACTCGTCCTCCGTGATGTCGGCGTGGAAGGCGGCTTCGAAGAGAAGACTGATATTATCACGTATGACGGTTTCGACCTGTGCAATGGCGATCCCCTCGAGTGCGTGGGTCTTTCCGCCTCCGGATATCAGGTATGTATTGCTGTACCCGAGACCGGCCCCGATCGAAGGAACGAACGAACGCGCCGTCGGTCTCGGGCGATATTTCAGTATGGCCGCGTAGCTGTAGTGGGAGAGTTTCCCCGTGAAATCCTCCTTCTTCTCCTCCAGATCATAGTCGTTCTGATATTGGAATTCCGGAAAGAATGCGACGGAGAACTGCACCTCGACGGCCCATTTCAATCCCGCGAATGTCCTGCCGAGTGAGAGGCTCAGGCCGTACCCCGGATCCACCGTTTCTCCCAGCCCCTGCCGGTCGAGCTCGTCCGAGAGGTTGGAGAGGAAGGGAATGTTGTAGCCGGCGTTCGCCTTGAGGAAGAACTTATCCTGTTCCGCACCGTTTGCCGCTGCACACAGGGCAACGAGCAGTATCATAGCGGCAATGCCCTGCAGGAATCGTCTCATCGGCTGCACCTCCCCTACCCTACGGGTCTCCAGCGATATCATCGAGTGCCGCCGCATACGCGTCGAGGTCGTTGCGGCTGAATAGCACGAAGCGCACCTCGTCGAGGTCACGTTCACCGAGCTCCTCGATGACGGTCCCGAGTGCTACCCGTGCGGCCTTACCGACCGGATACCGGTACGCACCGGTGCTGATGCTCGGAAAGGCCACCGTCCGGAGGCCGTTCGCTTCGGCAAGGGCGAGGCTGTTGCGGTAGCATCGGGCCAGCAGCTCTGGCTCCCCCCTGCCGCCGCCCGACCAGACCGGTCCCACGGTGTGGATTACCTTCTTCGCCCGCAGCGCGCCTGCCGTCGTGATCACAGCCTCGCCGGTGGGACACCCTCCCTGTCGATCGTGTATCTCTCTGCATTCCGCAAGAATCGCCGGGCCGCCGCCGCGATGGATGGCTCCGTCGACGCCCCCTCCCCCGAGAAGGGTAGAATTGGCGGCGTTGACGATTCCATCGACAACCTGTGTCGTGATATCCCCCTGTACGAGCCGGAGTGTCGTCCGGCCGATCGTAACCTCAATCATTGCCGGCCTCCGGGGTGGATGTTCCGTGACTCCCGGGGAGGTCGGTGTCCGGCTGTCTTCCGGTGCGGTCGTTGTCAAGTTGTCTCTCGAGGAGGTCTGTATCCAGCTGCCTCTCGACCCACTCCCTGAGCGGGTTGAGTGGTGTCAGGCCGACGAGCCGGTCGGTCTCCCGGCCGTTCTTCAGGACAACGATCGTGGGCACGCCCGTGACACCCAGGCGCTGCGGGACGGACGGGTCCTTGTTGATATTGATCTTGAAGAACCGCGCGCGACTGGTGAATAAAGGCCCGATCTCGTTTAGGAGCCCACCCATCACCTGGCACGAGCTGCACCACAGGTGATAGAAGTAGACGAAGCTCGGAAGGTCGTCTCTCATGACCTCTTCGTCGAACGAGCGGTCGTGAACAGGCTTCGGTTCGCCGGGTCTCGTCTCGAGTCCGAGAAGCCTCTTGATAAAGCCCACGTGGCCTCCTTTCCGTGGGGCAGTATACCATGATAGGTGGGGAACCGCAAAAATTTAAGGAGCGGTGCGGGTGTACGATCGGTTATACTACATCGAGTGTCACATACGATAAAGGTGGTGTGGATATGAGATCTTGTCGACTCGGTGTCATCCTTCTTGTGTTTGTGCTCGCCTCGTGCCGTGAAGGCGCGGATCAGCCGGGGAGTGCAGGTACGGGCATGCTTGGGATAGGCGGTTCATCGGTCACCGGTCTTCTTCCCGCATCGAACGAGATCGCAGGGTGGGTACGTGACGGTGATCGCCTCTTCTATGTGGCGGAGAACCTCTGGGAATACATCGACGGTGCCGCCGAACAGTTCCTTGCCTATGAATTCGACAGCGTCGCCGCACAGGATTACATCTCAACGGACGGTAAGGGGCTCAAGGTTGAGATCTACAGACACCGGAGCACCCTTATGGCCTTTGGTATCTACACGCAGTTTCGAAGCGCCGACTATGAATTCTACGAAATCGGTAAGGAATCCTTCGGAGATGAGTACTCCCTCCACCTCTGGAAGGGGCCGTACTTCGTCAAGATCAACATCTTCGAGGAGGACGGCGAGATGGCCGAGGCGATGAAGGGCTTTGCCCGGTCGGTCGCGGGGAAGATCGAATCCGATGACATGCTCCCGGCACTGCTCTCCTGCTTTCCCGAGGAGGGTCTCGTGGAGAAGAGCATCATCTATGTCACCGAGGGGGTGCTGGGGAGGGGCAAGTTCCCGCCCGCGTTCATCGCCGATTACTGGATCGAAGGATCCGAGGGCAAGCTCTATCTCTTCCAGACGGCCGGTGAGGATCACGCCCGTGAGATCTTCGACTGGTACTCGGGGCTCATCGATGCCGGAACGAGCGAGCGGGAGACACTGCACGGAACCTATATCGTCGGCGCCGGTAAGGATCAGTACCGCGGTAGGATGCTCGTTTTCCGGTACGGCGGGAAGCTCGGAATCGTAGCAGGATTCACGGACGCTCCACCTCTCCAGGAGCAGATCGCAGACAGGGCGTTCGAGAGGCTCGGGGCGATCGGATCGGGATCGTCTTATATAGGAAAATAGGGGCTCCACGTTGCCGGGAGCCCCTCGTTGAATCGTACATGACGCCGTGGTGCGGTCGCGCCGGCTACTCCCTGTACATGCTCTTTATCGCACCCCAGGTCGAGCTCTTCGTTCCCGGCTCGCCGCATTCGGGTTCGGCGGCGTTGTAGTTGATATAGAGGTTGGTGAATACAACAACCGGTTCTTCGGGGTAGCCGGGGTTACAGTTGGCGAACTGTATCGCCGGGATCAATGGATCGGGATGCTTGATGATCTCTAAGTGGGTCTTATCGGCCGCATTCACCACAAGGAACTGCTTGAATATCCATATCCAGTCCCACTGGCAGTTGAGAACACAGGCACTCATGCCGTCGGGGAGTGACCCCAGTGCTACCGAGATGCTGTCACTCGGTGTGACGGTCGACTGGATCAGGTTTGTCGGGTAGCTGATGGCGAACTCGGCGCAGATCATACCCTGATCGCTTGGCAGGCAGTAGATATACATGTCAAAGCTGTAAAACGGAGTTCCGGTCACGCACCACGTCGTGTGCGCTTCATCGGTGAAGAGGCCAATGTAGCCCTGTGGTGGGAGCTGGGCGGTTGCAGCACCCGCGATCAGAACGATTGCGGCCACAATGACGATCGATATCTTCATACTCGTATCCTCCCCCTGCATTGAATTTTTTTTGTGTGTGACGACAAGATGCGTTCGTCTGCCGTGACGATTGGCTATCAATTGTAACACTTGAGTTCCTGACCTATCACCCCCTCGCCGTTCATCGCAGTTGCAGGACCTTCGGATCCATCGGTCTATTCACTACGTCCGGCGGAGTGGGACGTGATCGTGCTCGTCGCAAGTCTATACGGTCGGTATCCGCATAGGCTTGCCTTGCGAGGAGCCCCGTAGGCTTCCTCACCATTCCTGTAGGCGAAATCACGAAAGATGTCAAGAGTTATTCCGTTATAATTCTGTATGCGGGAGAAAGCCTATCCGGGATCGCTGGTTGGCATGAGAAAAAAGCAGACCGGACAAAATAAGAGAGCCGGATCCCGGGGGTGGATACAAAGAGGGGTCCCCCGTACAGGGAACCCCCCATCTATTACGTGAACCGAGTTCTTGTTACTACCTGTCTGTCTCCTACTTGACCAGGTCCTTGATCGCCCCCCAGCTCGCATCCTCGGTGCCGACCGGGTCCTCCGGTGGGCATTCCTGGTTGATGAGCAGGTCTGTGTGGACGATACAGCACTCCGTCGGGTATCCCGGGTCGCAGTTGGCGAACTGGACGCACAGGATGGCCAGATCGGGGTGCTTGACTATCTGGCAACTCATCGGCGTAGCATCATCAGTCACATAGATCGTCTGGTGGAAGTACCAGGTCCAAGTCCAGGAGCAGTTGAGGAGGCATGCGCTCATTCCGGTGTCGAGCGTTCCGAGCGTTACGGAAACATCCGGGCTCGTGGTGACAGTGCTCTGTATCACGCTCGCCGGGTAGGTGATCATAAACTCGGCGCAGATCATACCGTTCTCGCTCGGGAGGGTCCAGATATACATCTCGACCGGATAGAATCCTGTGCCTGTCACACAGCTGCTTAAAGGATCCGGCGGTGCTCCGGTATCTGTATAGAGGCCGATGTATCCGACCGGCGGGAGCTGGGCGAAGGCTACGCCCGATACGAGCAGCAGCGCGAGACTGAGAAGTAATCCCTTTTTCATCGTCCGTCCTTTCTGATTGTAAGGTGTCAAACCGATTTACTCCGCCCGCTTCCGATTGACGGGGGATGCGGGCAACAAGAACATAAGCTCTAGCTCTCGCTATCACCTCCCTCCTTCTCACTGTCCCTTCGGAGTCAAGTAGCCAATTCATCATGGACAGCGCGAAGAAGCTAATCCATAGAATTCCTCTAACCTATTTATTTCTAGTGACTTATTCGGCAAACCCTGATGGTGCGAATAGAATCACTCGGTGTCCGCTGACCCTGTAGCGGTCGCGTATTCCTGACACCTTACATAGTATATCATAATTGGTAAGTCCTTGTAAAGGGGGAAAATTTAACACATGGAGGTCACTTTAATGTCCCCATGCTGGAAGCTGAGGGGGCACTACCATGCCCCCTCAGCTGGTATTGAGGAATCTATGAAGTTTAAGTAACCTCGCTTACTTAACCAGGTCCTTGATCGCTCCCCAGCTCGCCTCCTCGGTGCCGACAGGGCTCTCCGGCGGGCAATCCTGGTTGAGGAGTAACTTGGTATGGA
>CP070727.1:1858856-1870300 GCA_020350885.1 bacterium
AAATATACCCTGTGCCTTCTTTTTATTCCGTTCGCATTGCTATTCTTGCACTTAGCGGATTTCCCAGAAACAAACGACAAAGCTTTAAAACAGAGAGTGGTTAGGAAGATGATCTCACCTGGGGAGCCATTTTCTTTGGAGTAGTAATTGAAGCTCCAGCGGTTAACGCAGTTCCTGCTCTCTATTTGAGGATGGAGGCTTTATATATGTGAAATTCCAAAGGGATTACGGGCTTGGAGATTTTGTTGTGTTCTCCGTTCCGAGGAGGGTGACGAATGGAGTCCGTTTGGAAGACCTCCAAAGGGCGTGGGGTAAAAAAATTCAACTAACGTACAATTAACGATTAACATAATGTTTGAATCAGGGTAAGTGCAAGTATTGCAATGGGGATGGAATATATAGAAGCCACAAGTCAAAGAGTATGGCTGTAGGTTGAGTTTTTTCACCTTATGGGCAGATCAGTTTGCGCCACCGCTCCTTTTTACATAAGGAAATTTGAACTTGACAAATGAAGATTTTTGGGTTTAGAAAAAACGCAGGGGAATAACGCATCATTCCAAAAATAATACTCATCATTGAAGCTGACTCTTACATCTCCGTAATCGGATTTACTCCTTTAAACTCAAATGATAAGGAGGTGCTGACATGAAACGGGTTTCTCTCCCTGCTCTGATCATTCTAATTGCTACTATGATTCTTCTGCGGTGCGGGGATTCACAAAAGCCCCTTGAGGTCAGTGTAGTTGGCAACAACTCAACGGAATACACGAATGGTTCCACAGGCTACTGTGAGAGAGGCATCTCGGTAAGACTGATCGCTGGCCGATTGATCGAAATTGGCTCTGTGACTTGCTGGATAGAAGGTGACACACTCTATGTGGAATATGTCAACGAGGGGGGATGGGTTCTGGCCGAAACGCACCTGGCAGTAGCAGCGTCGCTCGAGGAAATTCCCACCACTCCGTCAGGCAATCCCAGGGTCGGTCACTTCCCATGTAAAGGGTCACATCAACCGGCCGTGACTGAGTACAGGTATCCCATCGATTTGGCTTCTTTGGGTTTAGATGAAGCTGACGAAGTCTTAATCGCCGCCCATGCCGACGTCCAGTTGGTCTCTAGCACCGATGAGGTTTTACAAGCAGAGGGAGCATGGAGTGAAGGTGAGAAGTTTTTGCTCATCCCGCCCGGTAGAGACGGCGAGATTCAGAGGCCGCAGGGCGGAAAGCCAGGTCGCGGTGTTGAGGAAATGCCAGTTCGTGGAAACTGGGCCATGTACTTTATTGCGGACGTGCAACAGTTAAGAGGGCTGATCTTGTGGAACAAGCTGGGTTCTGTTACTGAGGTTTCCAATAGTGAAATAGGTGCTGATGGTACTATTTATGGCTCTCCTCTTTTCTTGGCAGGTAAATTTGATAACGGCTTATACACTTCTACAAACAATTGGGTTGAGTTTATGTTCCCTAATATTAATCACAATAATGGATGCCTTGAATGCTGGGTTGTTCCTAAAAGTGGTTGGAATATAGGGTGGCGCGTTCTATTTCATGGGATTACTCCAAGTTACGCTTCTATATTCTGTTTTATATATGATGGTGGTTTACTTTGGGCGACTAATGATAGTGGTTCTGGGTATTCTACTGTAGTTAAATGGACTGCTGACTGGACTATTGATACTCCAACTCATATGGCATTTGTTTGGGATGTAAATAATAGCATGGAGCGAGCACAACTATATCGAGATGGAGAAAAAGTAGGAACTTTAGATAAAAATCTGTCATGGATGCCTAAAGAAACATCTTATATTTCAGTTGGTGCTCATTGTACTGGTGTAGATCCAGTGAATTCAGTTATTGATAATATAAAAATATGGAATTACCCCAAGACCGACTTCTCGGATCGGTTCGTCGAGTGATATTATTTATAAGTTATGCGCTACAAACGATGAATGCCGGGAATCTATCAATGCAACACTGATATTGAGGAGGAGAGCTGCGAGCAGGCGTAGGGTAAAGTAATTCAGCCGACGTACAATAGCATGTGATGTAAATAATGTTTGAATCAGGGTAAGTGCAAGTATTATAAGGCTGATGGAATAAATAGAAGAAACACCTGAAGTGGCGACTTCTGCAATTGGCAATTGAACAATATTGATTTCTATGTTATAATGCATACTAAGTTAGGTCTAAGGGATTAAAAGAATCTACTCTCCTAATATAACAGGGTCTTATGCTCCCGTTGCAAGATGGCAGCTGTAAGCTGATTATAAAGGGTATTAATAGAAGGAGGACTTAAAAAATATCTAGAAAAATACCCGAAGCGTTCATTCGGATTGATTTATTGTGGTTAGCCGGGTATTTCAAGAAAGGAGATGCGATCAAAGATGACATTTAATTATATGAATTCGTTACTTGGTAGAGTCATGCTAGTTGTGTTCTTACTGCTTTCAGCTCAAATGAGTTTTGCGTTTGCCAATAATTGGGATTTCTATTATTCAGGAGATGTAGTTCCAAACGAAGATCCTAGTCATCCGTGGACGCTCATCGAAAACTTTAATAATGATGAAGGTGTGGCAACTGCATCAGATGGGATTTTCCAACTCGATACGAGTACAGAGCAAGCTATTTGGAATTACATCTATAATTGGGATCCAAACAATTCCAACGGATGGACATTTGAAACGAGTTTAAAGACAGAATCAGATTTCAGCGAGCCTATACGCATAGCATCAGAGATATACTTTTCGGACGAAGCTAAGGATTTCAGGATATATTTTTTTAAAGACAGAACACAGTTTAATATTGGAGGTGGGACTATTCATGAACGGTACCCAGTTAATAATACTTATTTAAGAACCTATAGGATTTGCTTACAGGGGCCTGATCTAAAAGTTTACTTAGATGGATTATTGCTTTTTCAAGGAGAAGTAGTAAGAAATGATACCCCTGAGGATTATATTTCCTTTGGGGACTTCCACGGGAATTATGGTGCTGTCTCCCATTGGGATTACATTGCCTGGGAATATGAATATAATCTGCCTGCTATTATTACCCTCGCTGAATTTACCACATTTGTTTATGACAATTACCTCATTGTGAATTGGATGACTGCGAGCGAGATTAACAATGCTGGTTTCAATCTCCATCGGGCTCTCAGTGTTGACGGTAAAAAAATCCAAATTAACAACGGGCTCATTCCCACTCAGGGCAATGAGTTTAGGGGGGCAAGCTACTCCTACATCGACACCGATGTAGCAGATGGTGTTACCTACTATTACTGGCTTGAGAGTGTTGATTTGGATGGCAGCACTACATTGAATGGTCCCGTTATTTCATCGTTTGCAACAGAGGGCGAGACTACAACACCGGTTGCTTTCATGCTTGCTCAGAACTACCCAAACCCGTTCAATCCGATCACGGTGATTAGATATGACTTGTCCGTGGACTGCCATGTGAGATTGGAGGTTTACAATATTCGTGGTCAGAGAGTAGCCACCCTTGTAGATGAGTACCAGAATAATGGCACCAAGATAGCTAGCTGGAACGGCAAAAATGAGAATAATGCGGTTGTCTCCAGCGGAGTGTACTTCTACAAGCTGCAGGCCGGTACGTTCACGCGGATCAAGAAGATGGTACTTCTACGGTAATTGTGCAGAAGAAAGGTGAGATAAGTAGCTGTCCCTTCCTGTTGTCTCGTCTATGATAAGGCTGTGCCTTCTGAATATTCCGTCCACATTGCTATTCTTACATTTAGTGGATTTCCCAGAAGCCCGTAGGGTAAAAATATTCAGCCCAAATCCAACTCGCTGTCTTTCCTTTAGTTCTCTCTCCTAAGAAATCCCGATCTCAGCCGGTTGACAGAACGTTCCTGAGACATGATAATGCTCACTTTTCATCTAAAACTTCAGGGGGAAGGGTATGAGCTTCATCATTCGGCCCTGGCATGTATTTCTCCTCGCTATAGCCGGGTGGGTTAATCGCAACCAGCAGTATATGATCGAGTACCTGATCACAGAGAATCAGATCCTTAGAGAGAAACTCGACAAGAAACGAATCCTTCTCAACAACGATCAACGCCGCCGTTTGGCCGTCAAGGGGAAGCTGCTGGGACGTAAGTTGTTGTCTGAGATTGCCACCATCGTGACCCCGGACACGATCTTACGGTGGCCGTAGGGTAAAATTATTCAGCCGACGTACAATAGCATGTGATGTATATAATGTTTGAATCAGGGTAAGTGCAAGTATTGTAAGGCGGGCGGAATAAACAAAAGGGACAGCATTCTGGTTCCGTTGCAGTTGGGAGCAATGCGTCGTGAGATCGGCTCTTACGTCATCTGGTACATCCTGCATCGCCCGAATCAGGCCCTCGGTGGACGGACGCCGTGGGAAGTCTACGGCGATCTCAAACCGGCGAACACTAGGCCGAGATTCGAGCTTCGTAGTAACTAGCCACACAATGGGCCTTGTGCCTTGTCACAGGCATTGATCAGAGGCAGGTGTAGAGCGAAGTTGTCTCTGGTTGTGTACTATGTAGGCGGCAGACGATACTTGTCCGTCGTTGAGCTTCGCAAGGCCGCATGATCTAGAAGGTTTGCGGCGAGGGCAAAACAGTAAGGCAGGAGTGTGCAGGTGTGGCAGGTTTCACGCAGATCGTCCTTGAGCATCGCCCAGCATTCACTTTACAAAGCGCTGCTCGACGGCATCGTTTCTACTTCAAACAAGGCCACTGAATTCGGTGGACCAGTACAGGGATAATACATTTGCAATAAATTGAAATATCTGTTACAATACATACAGGGATAAATACTCTCATTTAACGATATTCATTGAAGATCAGTTAGTCTGCTGGAAATGCTGATGTGGGAATCAGCGTTAGTGCAAAGATGTTATCAGGACGTAGTTTTAAGGAGGCACAAGCCTCGTAATTCTCTGTTCGGAACACATTACTTCAAGAAGGATATACCATGAAATCGAGATTCCAGGTATGGTTGGCGACTGCCGTGATCGCTGTCATACTGATGACCGTACCGGCACACGCGCAGACCGATTGGTGGCCGATGTTTCACCACGACTCGACCACTACCGGATACTCGACTACCAATGCGCCGGACCGGGGCTGCTACAAATGGTGCTTGCCGTGCGGATTCAACATCCTTTCATCGCCGACGGTGGACGACGGCAAGGTCTATGCCGCTTTACCAGATGTCGTCTGCCTCGATGCCGGAACCGGAGAGTGGATCTGGAACTATCCGGGTGTTTCTCTTGCCTCCCCTGCCGTCGCGAATGGGATGGTCTATATAGGAACGTATGACGGCGACATTGTATGCCTCGACGCCGGGACAGGAAGCCCTAACTGGACCTACCCGGCGGGCGGTGAAACTTTCTCCTCCGCTACCGTAGCTTATGATCCTTACCTTCTTCAATACATGGTCTATATCGGAACGGATTATGGCGACATCCTGTGCCTGGACGCAGACTACGGCTATTACTACTGGAGCTACACAACGGGCGGCCCGGTCCTCTCCACCCCTGCCGTTGTGGACACCAGCGTGTACTTCGGATCATCCGACGGCAATGTCTACTGCCTCGATACGACGAATCCCGATCCTCCCATCTGGATCTTCCCGACGGGCGCCGCCGTCCTCTCTTCTCCCGCTGTCACCGACAGTGCGATCTACGTCGGGTCTTTCGACGGCAGCATTTACTGCCTGACACCCGACTCGGGGTATGTCAACTGGGCCTATGCGACGGGCGATTCGATATGGTCATCCCCCGCTGTCGCGTACGGCAATGTCTACGTCGGATCGCGTAACGGCAATATCTATTGTATCGATGCGGAGTATCCCGATCCTCCTGTCTGGGTCTATCCGACAGGCGGGCAGGTCATCTCTTCACCGGCCGTCGCAGACAGCGTTGTCTGGGTGGGAAACAATGTCGGCGGCATCTTCTGCTTCGACGCCATGGATGGAGATCTGATCTGGAGCAACACGCTCGACTTCTTCGTGGGCGCCTCTCCTGCTATCGTCGATACAGTGGTCTACGTGTCGTCGTCTCATTATATTTATGCCCTCGGAGAACAACCCACCGCGTTTGACGTCGCCGTAACAGATGTTAACCTATCCAGAACTGCCATCTGCCGGGGCGACTCTATCTCGATCGACGTAACGGTCGAGAATCTCAGCCTGCCGTGCTCGGTGCCGATCTCGCTGAGCTGCGTGCTCTACTACGACAACCTGGCCGAGCCGACGCCCGAGCAGATCGAGACATTTCGGGGAATGGGCGATTTAAATGGAGAGGGGTTCATAGATAGTGCCGACGTCGCCCTGATGGCGTACGCATTGGGATCTATCCCCGGAGATTGCAACTGGGTCCCGTACGCGGATCTGAGCGGAGATGACATCGTCGATCTCGAGGACCTATCGATCCTGGGGATGTACATGATGATGTATTACGACCTGGACATATGGACCCACTTCGGTCTGGGAGGACCGCTGCCCATCGCTAAAAGGTCTGTATTCGAGATGGAGCCTTGGACAACCGAAATCGTGTCGTTCGAATGGATGACGGCGGGCGTGGGGCTCGGCGCTCATACGGTGAGCGCATACGTCTCATATGTGCCGAACGAGATAAATACGGAGGACAACGACGGGCCGACGGTTCCCGTCACTCTGGTTTCCACCTTCAACCTGACGATTACGGCAACCGAAGGACAAACAACTATTCCCATGCCCGGAACATATCCCTGCCCGTGCAACGCTGACACCATAATCGAGGCGGTCCCGGATTTCTGGTTCAGCTACTGGACACTGGATGGGGACAGCATGGGAACAGTTAACCCATGTTCGCTTTTCATGGACGACGATCATTCGCTGCATGCCGTCTTCAAGTCGCCATGCGGGGATGACGTTCCTACTGTGCTCAAGGCATTCGCTCTTCATCAAAACGTTCCCAATCCCTTCAATCCGACGACGACGATCAGGTTCGATCTGCCTCACTCGGTGCATGTGAAGCTGTGTATCTACAATGTCAAAGGCGAGCTCATTGCTTCTCTTGTTAATCAACACATGACCGAGGGCCACAAAAAGGTTTCTTGGAGTGCAAAGGATAATAGAGGACTAGCAGTTACCAGCGGCATTTACTTCTACCGCCTCGTCGCCGGTGATTTCGTGCAGACGAGGAAGATGGTGCTGCTCAAGTAGTACGTCTCTCTTTTGAGTGAATAGGGTTGTTGCAAAGCCCGGATGTTGAGTTATTCGAAGACTTGGCAGCCGGGTTTTTCTTTGGGCTATAGTAGTCCACGGATTCTCGGTTTCTGCTCCGAAGCTCGCAACTGCCTGGCGATGAAAATGTTACGCCCCCTCAATGTCCTGTACGTCAGCCGAATTCAATCGGGCGTATATTGCAGTCTCTTCGGCCCGCGACGCTCTCGGTTAACACAAATTAGCCTCATTTGGGTGATTTCGGGTGCGCCGAAAAACTGAGTACTTTCCGAAGAGTGTTACGTCTGGGGAGCCATTTATTCGGAGTGGGAACCGGGGTTCCATCGGTTAACGCATTCTTGCTCTCTGATCAGGGTGAGCCCTGTATATTCGCAAGATCACTGATATCTTACAGATACTATCTCAGCAGGATCATCTTCTTCGAAAAAGTATCCTTGCCGGCTTTGAGCCGGTAGAAGTAGATCCCCGACGCCGCGGGTGAATCGTTATCCGTGAGCCCATCCCATTTCACGCTGTATTTGCCGGCAGGCATAGTGGAGGCGACAAGCTTTTTCACAAGTCGACCGTTGACGTCGAATATATTCAGTGAGACTGTTGACGGAGCAGAGATGTAGTATTCGATCGTCGTCGATGGATTGAATGGATTGGGCCAGTTCTGCGACAAGGAGGTCGGGATCATCGGTATTCTGATCTTCTCTGTCTCGAAAAGGATCAGCTCTATTCCATCTTCGTCATAGACGACCCTGTATCGATACTGCTTTCCAGATTCGATCATGTTATCACGAAATATAAACGGTCCGTTTTCGTCCCTGCTGATTTGCTGGTCCGGCCTCTCGAACAAACCGTTTCCTTGAGCCTTCAGAACGATGAATCCGCCTTCCGGTTCTTCTCCGCTGATATCCCATCTCACCTCGATCACCGTGCCGTTCAGTTTCGCGTCGAACGACTCGAGCAAGGTTGCAACCGCCGTCGTATCGTCGTTCGAATATCCCGAATCGGGACAGGAATAATACGAAGTGGCCGGCCTGTCGGCAATGACATAGTAGACAGACCAGTACATTCCGTGCTCCACTGTCGAATCTGCGCATGTGGCAAGGTTCACCGTGTAGGTATTCGAACGATCGGCTTCCACTATGGCTACCTGCTCCCATTCGTCGCTGGAGTAACAGCTCGAATCGGAAACGGCGGCCCGTTTAAAGGTGATCTCGCCGGTGATATCACAGATCCTGCGCATTATTCTGTAATGCGTCACGCCGGCGCTAACTTCGTCATTATCGGCTGCCGACCTGTAAAAAGTCATCGTGACGGCTCCCCCTCCATCTTCAGGGATATCTTCGATGCTCACTATTCTCGGTGTGTAGTTATATATGCGGTCGCTCGAAAACACCAATCCCCAATTATGGTCGAACCACAGCTCGTTATAACCGCACGCGAGAGCATGAGTAATCACACCGGATGTAGTAATGGTGATGGAATCACCGGGTTGCAGAGCGGGCACAGAGTAGGGGCAAAGCCAGGTGACAGTACCGCCGTACTGCCCAACTCCGATAGACTTTGTAACGGGCTCCGACGGCCATGTTCCATGATTCTCGACCGAAAACGAAAACTCGACGTGAGCACAACAGTCCCGTACGACGCTCGGTGAAACGACCAGCGTCGAGGGATCCATGATACCGACGACGGGGCGATGGGTGTAAAAAGACGGCTTAATAACATTATACTCGTTCAGCTCGGGCACCTCTTCCAGGGCGTCCACCGTAATGATCAGCTGGTTATGTTCGCCCTTCTCCTCCGGTATGTCAAAATCCCTCGTCAGGCTGGCCGATTCCCCCGGGGCAAGTCCAGGATGCGAGAACTGATCGACAGTCGAGACGCCGCTCGGGTGGTTCATGGCGTTGAATTCTAACTTCACGCTGAACGGCCCCGAATCGATATCCCCCGTGTTTCGGATAATAAAGCTGGCCTCCATATGCGTCTCGTTCGGAGCTATCGAATCCGGCTCGACTCCGAGCGATTCCACCACCAGCTCGGCCAGAACACCGAATTCCTTCCATGTCCAGGATTCACAAACCGTGCAGTTTCCACAACGATCACAGACCCCGTCGAGACACATCCGGTATTTGACGCCCTCCTGGAACGGATCGACCATGATCAGTGTCACGCCCGAAGAATCCGCTGTCAGAACGACGTCATCCATTACCAGCAGGACGCCGGGGATATCAACGTCTTCGATCAGATAATGAGCCGGCTGTTGTGCGGTCTCCGAATCGACCAAGTCGTCGAATACTGCCCGCAGGCTCGTCTCGTCGAGAACATCGAGCGATACGACCCTGGGCGGCAAATTATCAGTAAAGTTCCAGCAGTCGTTCAGGCCGAAGTATCTGTTGCCGGTCATCTCGCTGGTAGGTTGCCCGGGCAAACAGCTCGCCGCGAGAATGCCGCCCGATTCGGGATGATCTTCGATTATGATGTAGTCATAGGGATTGGTTTGAATCGGAAAGAACATACACTTGAACAACCATGTCCAGCCGGTCTGGCAATCGGAATAGCATGCATGTACTCCACTTACAGGATCGCCAAGAACAGTCGAGAGAAGCGGATTATCCTCCTGCCCCATAAGGATAAGCCAGTTTGGAACTTCGAGCGAGAATTCCGCGCACATCAGACCGTCGTCGCCCGGTTTTACGTAGATCCAGACATCGAAAGGCACGAAGTCATTATCAATATAGACGCAGGAACTGCATCTCGTCTGGTCGCTGTAGAGCCCTATTGTGGTATTGGGAACGGATTCCGCCGCTGAATGCGGTATCGCCGAAATTATTAACAAAAGCATCAACACCGGCGCTATTCTAATCATAATTGCTCCTCTGCTATGAATCGAATAGTCGCAGGAGATCGATTGAATGTTGTGATTGGATCATTAACTTTCAGTCGATATAAACCCCCTACGATATGAATTGAAGCTCTTCATTATTATATCACAATTTGTGTGGCTATGAAAGCGCGATACTTTGTCGCATGTAGTGGCTCCTGAATATCGTATGCATCGATATTATTACACTTAGTCGATTTTCTTGTCCCTTCCATTAATTACATCCGAGTCAAAAATCATGATCAAGACGGGCCAGTCAAGTATAGTAACCGTTAAGGAAAAGGCGATATTAAGAAGTAGACTTAAAAAAGTTATGGTCTTGGAGATTTCGCATAGCTCCTGGACAGACGAATCCCCCGCTGGTAATTGGATATCAATGGAGAGTGCTTACGCCTCAAGCAGCCCGTCGAAAATACCGATTATGCAATCCACCAACCATCGGTTCCGTGCTGATCGATCCGAGATCCGGTGGCTCGATCTGTCTCGGTTTCGGACAATCCTTCTCGAGACCAAGATGGGTGCGACACTCGTGGTAGTAGCAAAAGTATTGCTTGAGCACTCGCCGGAGATGCTTCTCGTTGAAAATGATCGTATGATCCAGGCATTCCCGCCTGATTGAGCCGATCAATCGCTCGACATATGGATTTTGCCAGGGCGACCGAGCAGCGATCAGCACTTGCTCAATACCCATTGATTCAACACGACGATTGAACTCTTCTCCGTATTTACCATCCCGATCACGGAGTAAGTATCTCGGGGCAGTGTCCCAGGGAAAAGCTTGTATGATTTGCCGACTTGTCCAAGCGGCAGTCGGTGATTCGGTCACATTGAAATGAACGACTCTCCGCCGGGCATTGCTCATAATAAGAAAAACGAACAATACACTAAAGGTCGCTGTCGGCACTGTAAAGAAGTCAACCGATACAATATCCTTGGCGTGGTTCTTCAGGAATGCTCGCCAGGTTTGAGAGGGAGGTTTCTGGTGGCGTGCCATATACTTCGAAACAGTTGCTTGACTGACCTCAATGCCAAGTTTGAGCAACTCTCCATGAATCCTCGGTGCTCCCCACAGTTGATTTAACCGTGACATGTTACGGATAGGATCACGGAGCTCCTTGGGAGCTCTCCGTCTTCCTGGCCATCTCGGCCGGCTCTTTCACTTCCAGTAAAGCCGGAATCCTCTTCTGTGCCACCGGATAACGGTCTCAGGTTGGACCAGGGCTAACGGTTTTCTCCAACCTGCCCAGAATCGCGACAGGACGACCCAGAGTGTACGATCCCGATTCGTCAGGCGAGGTCTTTTGGTATTCCGTTGTAGGACTTCGAGTTGGTGACGGAGCGCGAGGTTTTCCAAGGC
>CP070727.1:1870400-1881901 GCA_020350885.1 bacterium
CGCGGCTGCGGTCGGCTCGTTGATGATCCGCTCGACCTCGAGGCCTGCGATCCGTCCCGCATCCTTCGTCGCCTGGCGCTGGCTGTCGTTGAAGTACGCCGGAACAGTGATCACGGCCTTTACGACCTTCTCACCGAGATACTTCTCGGCGGCCTCCTTCAGGTACTGAAGGACCATCGCCGAGATCTCGGGCGGCGGGTATTCCTTGTCCTCGATCTTTACACGGGCGTCACCGTTCGGTCCCTCCACGACCTTGAAGGGGGCCTCTGAAATCTCCGTCCCCACCTCCGAGAACTTGCGGCCCATGAATCGCTTGATCGAATAGACGGTATTCTGAGGATTGGTCACCGCCTGTCTCTTGGCGAGAAGGCCGACGAGCTTTTCACCATCCTTGAAGGCCACGACACTTGGCGTCGTCCGTCCACCTTCCGGGTTTGGAATGATCGTCGGTTCACCACCCTCGATGACCGACACACACGAATTCGTTGTACCCAAATCGATACCGATGATCTTTGCCATCGTTTACCCCTTTCGTTAATTTCAATACTATAAACCAGTTATGTGCAATACAAGTTCTGTGCCATTGGGGTTATATATTTATCTTTATAATTTATTAAAAATAAAAGAGTTAGGGATGCCTCCTTATGCACCCTAAGAGTAGATTATTTCCAAGGACAGCCATCTCTGCCATTATACGTCATAATGGCATATCATGTCAGCTATGTATTACTTTATTATTCTATTTTTTTATTATTTTCTGAGCCTTCTATGTCCCCACTCCCAGCACCCCCCAGTTACACATCGTACTTCAATCGTCCGTGCTTTCCCCGCCGTATCTCTTTGCACGGTTATATGTTATTTATCATCCTCGCCCTCGCCTTCAACCTCTTCGAATGAATATCGTATACCGCCGTTCTCGAGCCGGAGCAGCACCTCCTGGCAGATCTCGAAGTTCCGTTTCGCCAGATCGCTGTAACTGTAAAAAGCACATCGTCCCCGGCGTGAGCATCGTGTTCTGTTACGGCAGTGTCTCAGCTGTTCGGCGATCCACGATGAGAGGTACTCACCGGTATCGATATCCCATCGCTGTCCCCCCCGCTCGATATCGTGTTCATGATGGTATGGAAAGAGCTGCTTCCGCATATCCCTGATGAGCTTTTCAAGCCGTCTCATCGATTTCCCTCCCGGCTGTGACCTGCTGTTAGCCACAAGTATTATTCATACTTAAAGCTTTTACCAATATATATAATTTAATATGTATTTAATCAGCTAGTTACTTTCATACAGGAAATAATTATTTTTAATTATTTTATTGACAACCGTAGGTAGTTATACCTATCTTTCCTCCAGGGAAAGTTCCTGTATTCTTTCTTTGCCCCAGGTTGTTTACTGGCTTATGGGATCAACTGTATCTTTCCCACAATGATCCCATCGTAAAGAGTACCCCTGACACCAATGCAGGAACTTTCCTCTTTCTGTTCATAGCCTATCTCCCAGACCTGTCTGACCCAGATTTATTTATTTATAAATCAAGACTCACTGTGTATCTCTCTGGCCAATTCTAAAAGCTTCTCACTCTCATTCAGGGATGGATCTTCGAGGACATATTCGAGAAGGGCCGATAGTATACGTCCGACCTCAGGCCCCGGTTCGATACCGAGTGTACGTATGACATCGGCTCCATTGATCGCGAGGTCTTCCCGCTTGAATGCGGCCTCCGCCGTGGTGACCCGTTCTATCCGCTCCCTGATGTAGCTCACGTTTGCATCGACCTCACGATCCCCTCTCGAGATGGCATCCGCACGGCGCAGGAGGAGGAGATCGTCGACATTCTCCCGTCCGACCCGTGCAATGAACCGGCGAACGGCGGAGTCCGACCATTCATCCGTGATGAGAAACATGTGGTGGCGGACCAGATGCTCCACCCTAGAGACGAACTCATTCGGAAAGCGCAGGCGGTTCAGCACATTCCGGGTGATTTCGGCGCTCACATTCTCGTGGCGGTAGAAGACGATTCGCCCCTTCACTTCCTGCTTCGTATCCTTCTTGCCCAGATCGTGCAGCAGCGCGCTCCACCGTAGATGGAGCGTCGGCTCGGCCTCGTTGCAACTCTTGGTGCTGTGTGTGAAGAGGTCGTCCGGATGAAACTCGTTCTGCTCCACGCCGAAGGCCGCCTCGAGTTCGGGAAGGATGAGTGGGAGGATCCCATGCTCGTGCATGAAGAGGTAGCCGTCACCGGGGCACTTCGCCAGGAGCATCATCTTGTTCAGCTCCTCACGGATGCGCTCGGGGGATACTGAAATCAGAAGGTCTTTATCCCGGTGCATGATTCGAAGCGTCTCGTCATCGACCTCTAGATCGAAGCGAGCGATGAACTGCACACCACGGATGATCCTGAGCGGATCCTCACGAAAGGATTCTTCATGGTTTATACGGAGCGTACGGCTCTTGAGATCCTGCTCGCCGTGGAGAGGATCGACGAGATGTAGAGACCCGAGATGGAGTGCCATCGAGTTGATCGTGAAGTCCCTCCGCTCGAGGTCCTTCTCGACCGGAAGGGTCGGATCGTAGCGGACATCGAAATCCCGGTGTCCGGGTCCCGTTGAGTGCTCCGTGCGCGGCAGTGAGATATCGATCTGCTCCCCTTCAGGTGAGTAGAATTTGATCACACCGAACGACTTGCCGACGAGACTCGGTTTCCCGAATCGTTCGAGTATCGGGACGAGATCGTCCATCGTGATCCTCGTTGCGAGGTAGTCCCTGTCGAGCGATTCGGCCCTGATCCCGAGCAGCTGATCCCGAACGGTACCCCCCACCAGGTAGAGGTCGCATGCATCGAGCACTGCCCTCTCCCATGGGAGCAGGTCCCTGCCCAGCTTTATGTGTTTCTTGTCTGGCATCCCATACAAGGTAACGGACGGCAAGCCCGGCGGTCAACGGGATATGATGTATGAGCCGGCTGCTTCTATGGTGGAGGTGTGGCACTTGTGCGATCTCGGTTTGGTACTGGTGCAGCCTCGTCACGATATCAGAGCGGTGTGGGTACAATGGGATGCGGTTCTGTTGTGATCTCGCAGCGGCGCCGGTGTGGGTGCAGTGGGATGCGCTCCTGTTATGATCTCGGTGCTGTGCCAGGTGCAATCCCAGACGTGGGATCAGCAGCATCAGTTCATATCACGTCCGGCCCGGTATATCCAGACCCTTCGCAGCCAGCGGAAGAATCGGCCGAGGGGACCGAGCGGCAGGAACGTAAATAGCAACCGGCCGAAGTACGAAGAACAGAAAACAAACTGGAGAGAGACAAAGAATTCGGCCAGTTTCCTACCCGGCGAAAGATCGGGAGGTTTCCTGTCGTACCGGGGTACATGGTATCCCCACCGCCTCCAGAGACCGAGTCGGTGAAAGGCACCCCACTTCTTGAGATCGAAGGCATGGGCATGCATGCAGCGGGCCATGGCGGGATCGATCTCCTCGAGGTGTAGGGTGCCCGATTCCACCGCATTCTTAAGAACCTCGGCTCCGCGCTCCGTCCGCTCGAGCACGACCGACCATCCACCGTCTCTTGCCTGCTCCTTTGCCCATCCGTCCCCGACTGATATATCGGTGAGTTCATTGGTGAGATCTATACAGAAAAGACAGCGGCGGTTGATATAAAAGGGGATTGCCTGGTTGAATTCGAGCTTCGAGATCCTCTTGACACCGCCGCCGGCCGTTCGAACCGCAAAGAAGCCGGGCCAGCGGCCTGCGCGGTACGAGAGTGCCTCGATGCCTCCGATATCACGCACACCGAGTTTACGGCACATTGTATGTGTCGCATCGAAGTAGAGGTTGTTACCGCAGTAGACGCCGATAACCGGATCGATCCGCACACCCGGCGACCAATCCCGGGAGAGCAGCTTCCTGAGCCCGTGCACGTGGCAGCCGAGACCGACGTAGGCAATGCTTCCCGCGCACATGCTTAGATCACGAAGCGCGGTATTCATGGGGCTGAGATGGTAGCGGCTCTGCACCGATCTGCGTATCCCCTCCTCATCGGATACGATCCTCCCCTCACCCCGCCACGGCTCGTCCTCGTGCACCGTATAGAGAATCGAGCCATCGATCTCGTACGAGCGGAGCAAGTCCAGCAGGAGGGCAGTAACGACACCCCCGCTCGATCCCGCCCTCCGCAACCCCTCATCGGTAGCGTATGCGAGGTACGCACGCCGGACGGTACCGAGGAGGTTATCCGTCGACGGGGCACCGAAGAGCTCACGCTCGAACCGCTCGAACTCCACACTCTCGCCGGGGCATGCGGCGAGGCAGAGACCGCAGGCAGTGCAGGCCCCGCCTATCGCCGGAAGGCATGCACCGAGCGGTTCGGGGATCGAGAGGTTACCCTCCGGGCAGGCACCGACACATGTACCGCAGCGGGTGCAGAGTCCGGTATCTATAACCCGCTCCTTGAGTTGTTCACATGGAAGCGGTGCAGACATAGAACTGCCTCAATCCAAATTGGGCAAACGGCCCGTCACGGAAGAGCCGTGTAAGCATCCGGTCGGCTCCCTCGAAAACCATTCCGCCGAACGGAAGAAAGAGCGTACCCCGGTGCTCATCGAGTGTGAGCCCGGCCTCGGAGAGCATCTTCTTCACCGTTCGTGGTGAAAGAAAACGATGCGGCCCCTCTCCGTGGTGGAACCTGAGAAGACCGTTCAGCACGCTGGTCCATTCGGCGGTCGAAGGCGGAAGGCTCATGACGAACGTCCCACCCGGCACGAGCACCCTCCGGACCTCCCGCAGGAAGAGGAGCGGATCGGGAACGTGCTCAAGCGTTTCGAGTGATAGAACCGCATCGAAGGAGGCGGGCAGAAACGGTAGCTCGTGAAGTGACGTCTGAACGACCTCCTCATCCGGATACCGCGTGCGGCTTCGACGAATCATCTCGAGGGAGAGCTCCGCATGAACGAGCGCGAGCCCGTCGCAGGCTTTCCGCAGGTAGGGCACCGCACCGCCGATACGAGACCAGATATTGAGCAGGCGCATGCCCGATCGCAGCGTCAGTCGCCTGAGCGCCTCGCGGAAGCGCTGTGTGTGCACGCGATCGATCTTCACATTCTCGTGCTCGTACGCCCCGGCGACTCCGTCCCAGAACCGCCTCACCTCATCCATCGTAAAACGGCTGGCGAATCGGCTCATCTTCCTAGCTGTTCCTTGTATTCTTCGATCGTCTTTGTCACGCGTGCGGGGTTACCCGCAACAATTGTGTACGGCGGGACATCCTTCGTCACGACTGAACCGGCGCCGACAATCGCACCCTCACCGACCGTCACTCCGGGCAGGATGATGGCATTGACGCCGATATAGGCGCCGCGCTTGATGACGACCCGGTTGAATACCGTGCCCCCGAGTTGATCGCGCAGAAAATCGGTGGTCACGAAATGCGCCACGATCACGGCACCCCGCGAGATCCCGACATCGTCCTCGATCTCGACCAGCTCGGGATACAGTGTATCTATGAGAACGTTGGCGGTAATGCGAACCTTGCGGCAGCTGTTGATCCTGACACCGCGGATCTTGTGTAGAAAGGATGCGAGCGAATGCGGCCAGCTCACGTAATAGGCCACATGCCCCAGAAAGCCCTTCCAGAGCCCGGTAAATGTCGTATGGGTTCTTTCCTGCATCTCCTGCATGGGCGAATTTCTACCTCGGGTAGTCGTTCTGTTGTCCTAGTCGCATGTGTCTACCATCTTGCATGATTATTTTATATAAATACCTACCAGTCCCGGTGCCTCTCCCTCCGTATCGCCGATATCTGATCGGCGAGTATCCCCATGAAGAAGAGCAGGATGCTCGAGAGTATTATTAATATTCCCGTGTTCGGTGCCCGCCTGAACACCACGATTCCGTAGATCGTGAACGCGACACCGGCGATGAAGAGAATGATGGAAGACGGCACGAAGACCTTGAGCGGATTGAAGAGCACGATAACACGTATGATCAGCAGGAGTGTCTTGTATCCGTCACGAAAGAACCGGACATTGCTCGCCCGTCCGATCCGCCGCTCGGCCTTGATCGGCACGTAGGCGACTTGATATCCGCTTCGCAGGAATGCGAGTGTTACCGTTGTGGTGAACGAAAAGCCGTTCGGGCAGAAATGAAGGAACTCCCTGATCGTCTGCTTCCTGAATGCGCGAAATCCCGAGTTGAGATCGGGGATCTTCATGCCGCTCAGGTAATTTGCTACAATCGAGAGGAGCTTCTTTCCCGGTGCCCTGACACCCTTCGCCTTCCCCCTATCCCCGACGACCATGTCGTGTTCCTTCAATCCGTCGAGCAGTCGCTCTACATCGGATGGATCGTGCTGCCCGTCGGCATCCATCGTTAAGATGATCTCGTGCGAGGCATTCCTGATACCGGTCTTGAGCGCCGCGCCGTATCCACCGTTCTCCGGGTGCGTAATCACCCGGGCACCGCTCCTGACGGCGACATCTCGGGTGCGGTCCGTGGAGCCGTCGTCGACGACGATCACCTCCCATCCAAGCTCGGAAGCCTTCGGCATCAGCCAGTCGAGAGTCCGCCCCAGACCCTCGGCCTCGTTATAGGCGGGGATAACGATCGATGCCGTGGATGCTGCTGTCTCCAACTCAATGCTCCTTAACCGCTTAGCCTAATAGAGAGAAGAGTTGCAAGTTTCATTCCTGGGAGGAAGATCGGCAGACTCGATTAGGCGGCATTTGATACCTGGCTGTGTATCCCTTTCCTTATAATTATATATATTCATAAGTGCCGAGGGCGGGAGTTGAACCCGCACGGAGCTAAAGCTCCAGCGGATTTTAAGTCCGCGGCGTCTACCAGTTCCGCCACCCCGGCACGCAACCAACTATAGTATGTAAGAACAGCCGGTATTTCCAGTTTTTTCTGGTTCGTTCCGCGGGTTGGCTACTGCGTTGGGTGAGCCTGGAATCAAATTTTTCGTTTCTCAACGAATTCAGGGGCAGTTGAGCTGTAAGACAGTTGACTCACACGAATTTTATTATTAAAAAACACATTGTTTTAGATTTTTTTATTGACACGTTTTTTCTACCTTTTTTCGGAAAAGCACTGCTCACCTGTAAAGATTGCACCTGAGACGCGTTCGCCTCCCCTGAGTCGCGCTTTCCTCTCAAGTCATCATTTTCTATTCTGATCCCATTTTTATCGCCTTCACGGCGATGTCAGGTGGCGATTTTCGCATGTGGTACAATACACACGTGCGTTGGGGGGACGACGGGAGGTGTACTATGGCTCGCGTAATTACTCATTCCTCGAAAATCAGTTCTTCAGTCGCTTCAGGCAGAATACAAGCCGGTTCGCATCCTTCGCCGGATCATACACTTTCAGGAGCTGCGCAACATCGTTCGCGTTCATTTCCGGATCGTGGCGAAATTCTAGCATCAATGACCCGCACCATTTCACGTTCATCATCGCATTCATCCGGGAGCCCTAAGAATCGGGCTCGATGTAACAACCTCCGAAAGCTCTCCGACAGCACCCTGCTCGCCAGGCTCGAAAAGCTCCGGGGTGCAGAGCGTTCCGTACTCGTCAAGATACTGCGGCATCTCGGTGAGGTCGACCGCCGGCGGCTCTATCTCCCCCACGGCTACGGCTCGCTCTTCGAGTTCTGCACCGGACATCTGAAATACTCCCGCTCTGCGGCAGGACGACGAATACACGCCGCCCGCTGCATCGAGCGCTTCCCCCAGGTGGCCGAGATGCTCAGCACGGGCGAGCTGACACTCTCGGTCGTCTCGATGATCTCGGATATTTTAAATAAAAAGAACGCCGATGAGGTACTCTCGTGGATCAGAGGCAAATCAACCCGTGATGCCGAGATGCTCGTTTCACGGCACAGGCCAGGGTACTTTTTACGGGATAGAGTGAAATCTATATATTTCATGACCGAGCATACCGGCCGGGGAGATAACTCAAGTATTAATAATAAATTACACCCTGCTGCTACCAGCAACAAATGTAAAGCAAGCTTGACAATCACTCCCGGCGCCGGGAGTAAATGTAAAGCTGGCTTGACATCTAATTACATGAAGAGCCCGCCAAACGCCCCCGGCGAAAACGCGGCCGAGCAGGTACTGATCACACAGAAGTTCAAGCTCGAGTTCGCCGTCGATCCGGGATTCATAGAGAAGCTAGCGAGGGTGAGATCACTGCTCTCTTCGAAATACCCGAAGGGGATTAACCTTGAACAGCTCTTTCAAGAACTCCTGGACGAATACCTCTATCATCATGATCCAAAAAATAGAAATAAAAAAAGAGCGCGGGATCAATCTAAAGCAAAGAAAGCTCAAAAAGATATTATTAGATCTACCGCTCGAACCGAACCACCACGGTCCACATATTCCGGCGACACAGCACGGTCTATAAATCATTCCCGGTATATCCCGAAATCGATCAGAGATACAGTATTCGAGCGTGACGGCGGTAGATGTACGTTCGTCGGCGAGGACGGCAAGCGATGCAATTCAGACTGGAACCTTCAAATAGATCATATCGTTCCGTACGCCAGAGGCGGTGATAATTCTTCAGGTAACCTGAGACTCCTCTGCGCACAGCACAACCTGTTGACGGCCGAGCAAGAATATGGAGCTGATTTCATGAAGAAATACTACCGAAGGGGATAATATATCGAATCCATGGCTAAGAAAATATTACGCATGCCCTCATTGAGGTCCGAACTTCGCCAAAAATATATCCTGACCACCTGCACTCGTGAGCCATTCACCTCCGAAGTACACGGCGCCAAAGAAGATCCCCGTAACCACCACATTACCCGATTCGTCAAAAGTGACACCACGCGCGTACTGTTGTTCATCATCACCGAAGCGTTTGCTCCAAATATGGTCGCCGTTCATATCGAACATCGCTAGAAAGATGTCTCTGCGAACCGGACTCGTAAGTGGACTACCTCCGAAGTCCACGTTGCCCATGAAATCCCCTGTTACTACAACATTCCCCGATCCGTCACAGGTGACACTTTGACACTGCTGGAAGCTTACATCACCGAAGCGCTTGCTCCAGAGGTGACTGCCATATTCATCGAACTGCGCGAGAAAGATATCACTATTTCCTGCACTCGCGAGCGGTCCACCGCCAAAGTCCACGGATCCCTCGAAGTCCCCAGTAACCGCCACTTTCCCCGATTCGTCACAGGCGATACTGGAGACTCTCTGGTCACTTACATCACCAAAGCTCTTGCTCCAAAGGTGGCTGCCGTTAGGATCGAACATCGCCAGAAAGATATCTTCGCAACCAGCATTTATAAGCGCTCCGCCCCCAAAGTCAACGGTGCCGTGAAAGGTCCCCGTGATTGCCATATTCCCCATTCCGTCGCTGGCGATACTTACGCTGCACTGGTAATCTGAATCACCAAAACGCTTTCTCCAGATGATGCCGCCATCAGGATCGAGTTTCACAATTAAAATGTCACTGCTTCCAGAACTCGTGAGGAATCCGCCTTCGACTCCGAAGTACAATGTGCCCTCGAATTCCCCCGTGAATATCACATTCCCCGATCCGTCAAAGACGACACCGTGACCGTACTGAGAGATTTCTTCATCGCCATAAGCCTTACTCCAAAGGTAACCACCATCAGCATCGAACTGCGCTACAAAGATATCCCAGCCACCATAATACCCATGCATTCCGCCCCCCCCAAAGGACATGTCTCCTTCGTAATATCCCGTGATTGCCACATTCCCCGATTCGCCACAGGCGACGCTAGCACCAATCTGGTTATCACTGTTACCAAAACGCTTGCTCCAGAGGTGACCACCGTCGGCATCGAACTTGGCCAGAAAGATATCCCAATCACCTGCACTGGTGAGATCACTCCCCCCAAAGTTCACGGTTCCCATGAAGCATCCCGTCACTACCACATTCCCCGATCCGTCACAGGCAACACCATAGACTCTCTGGTCGTTCGCATCACCATAATGCTTGCTCCAGAGGTGGTTCAGTTCATGAAAGGGCGACTCCCCATCGGGGCCGGTAGAATCGTCACTGCAGCCCGAAGTAAATAGCGCCAGCACAAGATATATAATTATACCTGAGATATAGATATAACACTTCATGCTTACCCCCTCAGGTTTATTCGATAAACCCACCGCAGATTTAATATAGTAGTATGACTGCTTATTAACTAGAAAATTAGATATAGGGCGCTCCAGGTATCAAATCCCATGAAAGAACGCCCCATCTATGTAGCTTGTATTATATGATGTTAGCTACCGCTCTAATGGCTTTCTGCTCAATATCGTCTTTGTAGTTCCTCTATTTCATATATCAATACTAACGGATAGACAGTCCATAGCGCCCGCCAGTATGCTCAGGAAACCAGGTACGCCCATACGCTCACCTTGCGCTTTTTGGGTGCCCGGTTGTAGAGAAACACCTGTACGTACGGACCCATCACCGGAAACCGCGCCATATATCTGCTAACCTTCGTTTGCGAGCCGTGCCAGGAGCCCTCTCCAGAAACCGAGATAAAATTCAAGCCCTGTGGAGACGAGAGATTCTCCTCGAGATTTATATAGCGCCGACTTCCCATCGTTCCCTTTGAATCGAACGCGAACATCACCCCAAGGTCAACGGGCGCCTCGTCAGCATTTTTCTGAGTGAATTCAACGTAAATATGCAGATACCGGTACCCATCTATCCGCTTGTACACTCCATCGCTTACTCCGACGCTTGCAGAAACCTCGCGGTTCTTCCACCACTTCAGCACCCTCGTGCATGCGAGGTTGCAGAACTTGCTCGAGATCTTCATCGGCGACAACGATGCCTTCGACTTCTTTGCCATTGCTACCCTCCTTGTTATGTAAGTAAAAATCCGCTCAAAACGCAGTATAGATCATACCAGATTACAAGTCAATTCCGTAGAGCATCGATTTTTGGGGGAGCAGGTTCCGGTGGATAGTGTTATTGAGGAGGCAACCTGGGGAGCCATAAAAAGAATAATAGAATAAATATAATATTGCGAGCCGGGGAGTCCGGAGAGGTATACCGGGCCACCAAACGTAGATCGGCTTGGGAGATAATTGAAGATGTAGGTTCTTCTGAGAGATCAACGAGGATCTATATACACGCCCTCATCAAGGCTCGAACTGCGCAAGAAAGATATCCCAGCCACCTGCACTCGTAAGCGGTCCACCCCCAAAGTTCACGTTGCCCTCGAAGTTCCCCGTAACAACCACATTCCCCGATCCGTCACAGGCGACACCATAACCAACCTGGGTACTTGCATCACCATATCGCTTGCTCCAGAGGTGGGTACCATCAGCATCGAACCGCGCAAGAAAGATATCAGCACCGCCTGCACTCATAAGTGCTCTACCCCCAAAGTCCACGGAGCCCACGAAGTGCCCCGTAACGACCACATTCCCCGATCCGTCACAGGCGACGCTATGACCTTGCTGTTGACTTGTATCACCAAAGCGCTTGCTCCAGAGGTGGTTGCCGTCAGCATCGAA
>CP070727.1:1882001-1891812 GCA_020350885.1 bacterium
CGAGGGATGCGGCCGTGATGATGCACAGGATAGCGGCGAAACCGAAGCCGTTATTCAATATATTATTTATAAATCTCTTTTTCATCCCGCCGGTCCTTCCGGGAATGCGCACCATGTATAAAAAATCTGCCCGGGAATGTGTACCACGTATAAATAATCTGCCCGGTAATGTGCACCATTTTATAAAATCTTCTTAATGGAAACGCCTCCCCCGCTTACCAGTCCTTATCGACCTTGCGGTACTTGCCCATCGCCTGCTGCTGGCGTTTTTTCCGGTTCTCCTTTTCCTCCTCTATAATGGCACGTGCGTTTTCGTCACGGGGCTGCTGCTGTTCCTGCTGCTCCTGATCCTGTTGCGGCTCCTCTTGCTGGGCCTGATCCTGCTGCTCCTGTTCACCCTGCTGTTGCTGCTGCGGCTGCTGCTCCCCCTGGGCGAGGAGCTCGAGCGCCTTCTTCATCTGCTCGACCGCCTGCTGCTGATCGGGGACCGCACCGCCCGGCTCCTTCGATCCGAGGTCCTCGAGGGCGTCATCCTGGTTCACAACCGACGTGTCCAGGTGGCTCTGTGCCTGCTGGACCGGCTGCGGCGACTGATCGGGAGGGAAGAGCCCGTCGAGCGCCCCCTGAACGTCGAGTGTCCCCTGCCGTATGCCCTCCTGGCTCCCTTCTAATCTTTTTACACCATCGGTCCAGGTCTTCGTTCCCTTCGAAGGATCGCGTTCGAGTGAGTCGCCCAGGGCGATCGCCCGCTCCTCCCGTTCGATGAGTGCCAGGAGTGAGTCGACGATCTCCTTCATCTTCTCCTGCTGCTCCTTCATCGCCTCCTGCTGCTTGTTTATCCTATCGAGCAGGTCCTTGATGACGAGGCGGGCGACCTCCAGGTTGTGGGCGGCATCGGCAAGCTCCGGATCCTTCTCGAGGGCGGTCATGTACGAACGCACGCTCTCCTGGAAGAACTCGAGGGACTTCTCCATGTCGCTGTCGACCTGGCGCTGCCCCTGGCGGAAGGAGCAGTTACCCATGTTGTACCAGGCGCTCGCCTCGATGGAGAGGTCCTCGGCCTTGAGGGCTGCCTGCTCGAAGAGCTCGCGTGCCTTTCCGTAGTCCTCCTTGCGGTAGTACGCATCCCCCGTGTTGAAGGTTACGATGGGAGATTCGGACGCCTGGACGGAGGCCCTCTCGTAGAGCTCGATCGCCTTGTCGAAGTCTCCCCGCTCGAGACTGCGGTTCCCCTTCGAGACGAGTGAGCGGGGGGATTCGGCCAGAGCCGGTGCCGGGACAAGGATTACAGAGGCCGTAACCACGAGTAGTATACATATGAAAGTGTTTAATAATATATATCTCAATCCCGCCCGCCTGCTCAACCGCCTTCTCCGGCAGTCGGTCAAAGATCTCGCTACGGTATCCGTTGCCGTTGTCATTCTCATATGATCTTTCTTTTCCGCTCGCCAACCACCATCTCGACCGCCAGGAGCAGAAATGCGATCGAGACGAAGATCTGGAATTTCTCCTCGTAGAGCTTGACCGTCTTCGACTCCATCTCCCGCTTCTCCTCGCCGGCGATGAGCTTCATGTAGACATCGCCGAGGTCGATCGTGCCGGTGGCCACATTCAGGTACTTCCCGCCGGGGGTGACGTTCACCATCTTGCGCAATGTCGCCGCATCGAGCTTGCTCCAGACCTCCCGTCCTTTATATGTAAGGAAGGTCATGTTCCCCTGCTCGTCGGTTACCGGGATCCGTTTCCCGGTATCCTCGTCACCGAGGCCGATGGCGATGATACGTACTCCACGTTTACCCGCCTCCTCGGCAGCCTCGACCGGGAAGGAGTCGTGGTCCTCGCCGTCTGTGATGAGGATGATATCCTTGTACTTCTTCTCCTGGTCGTCGAACGCCTCATCGAGGGCCTTCCGCACGGCATCGCCGATCATCGTGCCGCCGCGCGAGATGCTCGTCACATCGACATCGTCGAGCATCAGGTTGAAGAAGCCGTAGTCGAGGGTGAGGGGGCACTTGAGCACCGCCGTGCCGGCGAAGGCGACGAGACCCACCCGGTCGCCCCGGAGCCGTGAGATCATATCCTTCATGGCGAGCCGCGCCCGCTCGAGGCGGTTGGGGGCAAGGTCCTCGGCGAGCATGCTTCTCGATACATCCAGGACGAAGACGATATCGCGGCCGCGGCGCTCGACGGTCCGCGGCTTCGGGTTCCATGCGGGGCGCGCTAGTGCGAGCGTGATCGCCGTAAAGCCGAGCGCGACCAGCACCGCCTTCCACCGCCTTCCGACCGGATTCAGGGTAAGCCCGATCCTGTCCAGCAGGTCCGCCTCGATAAAGACCCTGAGCGCCTGCCCGCGCCGGTAGGCCGCCCAGACAAAGAGTGCGACGATGACCGGCACGAGCCAGAGAAGCGAGAGCATATTCACATTACCGAGATGCATGATTCGTTACGGTATCCTCCTGAAGATCGTGTTCACCAGCGTGACCTCGAGCATCATGAGGCAGAGGGCCGCCAGTGCGAACGGTACGAAGAGCTCCTTGTAGTCGATGTAGCGGATCGATTCGATCTCGCTCTTCTCGAGCTCATCGATCTCGGTGTAGACCTCACGCAGGGCCTCGGCATTCTCCGCCATCCTGAAGACGCCACCGGTGATATCCGCCACACGCTGGAGGGTCTTCTGATCCACGCCGCCGCCCACCGGCACTTTGAAGTCGCCGAAGAGCGTCTTGACGGTGCTCACACCCTCACGGCTCCCGACACCGATCGTGTATATCTTGATACCCCACTCTGCGGCGAGCTCTGCGGCCGCCTGCGGCGTGCGCTTGCCGAAGTTGTTCTGCCCGTCCGTGAGTAGAATGATGATCTTGCTCTTGATCTCGTATTCCTTCTCGCCCGATTCGTCCGCAGTGCGTGCCAGATCCTCCTCGGCCGTCTTGAGGCGGGCCGCCGCCAGGGCGATGGCATCCCCGATGGCGGTACCGTCCTCGGCGCGCCGCGTCACAATACGTACGCTTTCGAGAAAGCGCAGGAGTGCGCCGTGGCCGAGCGTGAGCGGCGCCATCGTATCGGCGTAGCGTGCGAATGCGATCATTCCGACCAGATCGTTCGGCCTCCCCTCGAGGTTCTCTTCGTTACCCATGAGAAATTCTCTGAAGACCTTCTTTACGACCTCGAGACGGTTGAAGCGCTGCCCGAAAAAGCCCATCTCCGCCTTCATGCTCCCTGAGCGGTCCACTATCATCTCGATGGCGATCCCTTTGGTGACGTCGCGCACCTTCTCGCGGCCCATCTGCGGACGCGCCAGGGCAACGGCGAGAAGCACCAGAACAAGCACACGGAGCAGAACGGGCAGGGCGGCGAGCCGCTGTCTGAGCGACCGCCCGGAGCGGCGTGCATTCACGAGCGAGGAGAACCGTACGCTCCCGTGCCCCTTCCGGCGCGAGAGGTAGAGCAGGATCAGGGGAACGGCGATGAGAACCAGGAATGCCCAGGGGCTTGCAAAACGCATGATGCCGGCGGGCCGCTATGCGGCCTCCTCCCTCACCTCCTCCTTCGTTGCCGTCTCGTCGACGAAATCACGGCAGGTCTCGAAGGTACGCTTGACCTCCGCCTGCGTGGGCTCGTGGGCGGCGAACTTCACCATGTCGCAATGGACGAGGAAGGCCTCGAGGATCCTCTTCTGATCATTATCGACCGGAAGCCCCGCCCCCGCCTCGGCAAGAAACTCCTCCGTTGTGCGCTCGGGTGCCCTGAGACCGAAGCGGTCCTCGATATAGTGGCGGAGGATATCGGAGACCTCGGTTGTGAATTCCTTGTACCGTTTCTCCTCCAAGAGGCCCGAGGCCAGGAGGTTTTCGAGCCTCCGGTAGGCGATCTCGTGGGGCGGTATGATCGGTGCGGCCTCCACCCGCCGCTTCCGGTGCCTCCATATGAGAAAAACGGCGAGTGCAGCGGCGATGATGCAGCCGGCGATGATGAGCACCGGATAGGGATTTCTCGGAATGGAGAGCGGACCTGCGATGTCCTTTATATCGAGGCCCGCCTGATCCTCCGGGAGGATCGAGGTCACGGCCACGGTGATCGTATCAGATTCGACCCGGTGGAGTGTCGTATCACCCTCCTCCCAGAAGGTGACGGTCATCGGGGGGATCCGGTACTCACCCGAGAGGAAGGGCTCGAGCTCGTAGGTGCGCCTGGTGACGACAACCCCATCGCTTGCGAGCTCGGGCGGCGGATTGGTGTAATCGACGATGCCGAACTCGTGGAGCTTCTCACCGAAACGGGGAAGCTCCACTTGGTAGCCCTCGCTGGCCCTCGTCTCGAGGAGCATCGTCACACGTTGGGCGATCGTGACTTCCCTCTCGCTCACGGCAACGCGGAAGGTCACGGGACCGCGCACGAAGTTCCGGTCGATCTTGTAGGTGGCTTCCCCGGGGGATTCCGTGCCCCGCTCACCGCATGAGGCGAGAAGTACCGCGCACAGGAATAGTATTACTGGAATGCTCTTTCTCATTTCCCACCAAGCTGTGACCGGTGAATGACCACATCGTAGAGGTTCATGAGCTCTCCGACCACCCGCTGCTGAATCTCCTGTTCCTTCTGCCTTCGCACCGCTCCCCACACGGCATTGCGAACCTCATCAAAGCTCTGCTGTACCCCATCCTTCTCGAATTCCGCTTTGTGGGCCTCGAAGTAGGCCTGAAGCTCCTCCTCGGTGACCGTGATCCCCTCGAACTTGGTCTGGAGGTACTGAGACGCCAGTACCGTTCGTTCAATTCTTTCCATTAGCTTGCGGACCTCGGGCTTCTCGTAGGTCCGCTCCTCTCTGGCCTTCCGGTAGAGGAGCTCCTCGGCGATGAACTGCTCGAGATAGCCGGATCTCCCGCCCTCGGCGATGACCTGCTGGAGTATCTTCTCCTTCTGCTCCCGTATCTGTTCGGGTGTGGCGACACCCGCCATCTGGCTGAACGAGGCCTCTATCTGGTCCTCGATCATCATATCGAGCTCGGCGCGGCTGATCTTCCAGGTGCCGATCTCGGCGACGATCGCCCCGCCACCGGCAGTCGTGTCGATTCCGAGGACGGCCGTGCGGCTCTCGAGCTCGAGCTGAAGGGCGGCGAACTTGCCGAGGCTTTCGAGGCATTCGGCGGTGCGCCGGGCGATCTCCGTCTCCAGCTCATCGATCCCGGCAAGGCCCTCCGAGCGGTAGTAGGCCTCGAGCGCCCGCTCGTACTCCCCATTCTCCTGGAAGAGCTTTCCGATCCTGTACCATATCCTGGCCGCCTCCTCCCCACCGGGCCGCTCCGCCTCGAGGTAGCCCGTCCACGCCCTTGCGGCCGCCGATGGCAGGTGCTGCTTCTCGAGCTTGAGTGCGAGCTCCTCGAGCTTGCCGGCCGAAAGTCCCGCTCCGGCATCCTGCCTCGAACCGCCGCCACCCCGAAGCATCCAGACGAGATTGAAGACACTCACGGCGAGCACCAGGATGAGCAGAACGATGAAGGTGCCGCCCACGGGGCGCCTGTTCTTCCGCTTCCGCTCGAGACTCAGCTTGAGATCCTCAGACATTGATTCCTCCATGTATGGTTGCCTGTTGAGTGTGCCGGGATGCACTTTCCGCCATCCCGTGCATTCAGCGCCCTCCCGTGCACTTCCCGCCGCCCTGTTTTAACCTACACTCACCGTCAGTACCTCCGCTCGCGCGTACGGAAGAACTGCACGAGCCGCGGCACGTAGTCGCGGTCGGTCATCACCTCGATCTGATCCACGTCCATCGATGCAAAGAGCTGCTTGAAGCGCTCCGATTGCTCCCTTCCGAGCCGTTCGTACCGGCCGCGCACGCCGACGCTGGCGGTATCGATAAGCACGATTTCGCCCGTCTCCGCATCCTCCAGCTCGATGAGCCCCGCATTCGGGAGCCGCACCTCACGGGGATCGACGATCGTCACCGCCACGAGATCGTGCCGCTTGCTAATGACACGCATCGTCTTCTCGAAGCCCTCCGCCTGAAAATCGGAAACGAGAAAGACGACCGCCTTCTTCGATGTCACCTTGCCCAAGAAATCGAGGGCGCCGACGATATCGGTCTGCGCCTGGCGGGGCTTGAAGTTCAAAAGCTCCCGGATCACCCGCAGCACATGGGACGTTCCCTTCTTGGGCGGGATAAACATCTCGACCTGGTCGGTGAAGACGATGAGCCCAACCTTGTCGTTGTTCTTGACGGCGGAGAATGCCAAGAGCGCACAGAACTCCGCGGCGACTTCGTTCTTGAGCTTATCGACGCTCCCGAACTCACCCGAGGCCGAGAGATCGACGATGAAGATGACGGTGAGCTCGCGCTCCTCGACGAAGCGCTTCACGTAGGGATGCCCCGTCCGGGCGGTCACGTTCCAGTCGATCGTGCGGACATCGTCGCCCGGCATGTACTCGCGCACCTCATCAAACTCCATCCCCCGGCCCTTGAATACGGACTCGTACTCGCCGGCGAGGACGTCGTTTATGACCTTCCGCGTCGTGATCTGTATGATGCGGATCTTCTTGGCCAGCTCTTCAGATATCATTGTTCTGTTAACCTGTTGTTATAAAACAAATTGCAAATGGTTCCCGGTTTGCGGCCGGCGATGCCGACAAACCGCAAAGCCGGCTCCCGCATACCCGGGCCTGCCACGCGCGGCGGTTACGGCACGGGTACGTTATCGAAGATGGCGGTGACGACATCCTCCGAGGTCTTTTCCTCGGCCTCCGCCTCGTAGGTAATGATGACCCGGTGGCGCAGCACATCCATTCCGATCGATTTTACATCCTGCGGTGTCACATACCCACGCCCCTGGAGCAGGGCATGGGCCCGCGAGGCCATCGCCAGGTAGATCGAGGCGCGGGGCGAGGCGCCGTAGAGGATGAGGCTCTCGATATCGAGCCCGTAATCCTTCGGTGTTCTCGTCGCCTGAACAATATTAATAATATAATCCTCGACCTTCTCATCCATGTATATCTCATCGGCCAGCGCCCTTAACCGCAGGATATCGGTCGGCTCGATCACGGCGTCGACATCGGTCCTGGGTGCGGAGCTCGCCATCTTCTGAAGGATGACCTTCTCTTCCTCCTTCGAGGGATAGGTCACCTTGAGCTTCAGCATGAAGCGGTCGACCTGTGCTTCGGGGAGCGGGTAGGTCCCCTCCTGCTCGATGGGGTTCTGTGTGGCGAGCACCATGAACGGATCGTCCAGCGGGTGGCTCTCCTCGCCGATCGTCACCTGCCGCTCTTGCATCGCCTCGAGGAGCGCGCTCTGGACCTTGGCCGGGGCACGGTTGATCTCGTCCGCCAGAATGATATTGGCGAAGATCGGTCCCTTCTTCGTGCTGAAATCCCCGGAACGGGGGTTGTAGATGAGTGTACCGATAAGATCCGCCGGCAGGAGATCCGGTGTAAACTGGATCCGCTGGAAGGAGGCCCGGATCGTCCGGGCCAGGGTCGTGACAGAGAGGGTCTTCGCCAGGCCCGGCACCCCCTCTATGAGGACATGGTTGTTGCAGAGAAGCCCGGCCATGAGCCGCTCGATCAGGTACTCCTGCCCGACGATCACCTTTTCGATCTCGCTTCGGACCTTGGCCAGGACCGCGCTCTCCCGCTCGACCTTCTCACCGATCTGCTTGACATCAATTGCCATCTTCCAACCTCTCGTTTTTTAATCCGTTACGCCTGTTCGCCAACGAAGTACATACCTTCAATAACGAATGAAACATGAAAAAGTTACGGAGGGCCCCCTCCGCACACGGGGCGATTAACGAAAAACGATACAAAATTCACGCCCCCATTTCAAGGGCGAACCTTCGGGCACAGGCGCGACAGTCCCGAGGTCTGCGCCCGATTCACGCCAAAACAAATTTCAAAGGATTTTAACCACTTGCCGGTGCAAAAGTTCCCTCATTTGAGAGCCCGTTTTGGATTCAGTGTGCGATGAGCGCTTTCGAGACGGAGCGGAAATCACCGACCCTGAGCTCGATAAAATATACGCCTGAGGGAAGGCGAGCCCCACTGGAGCTCCTTCCATTCCAGAAGACCGAATGGAATCCCCTCTTGTAGTATCGATCCACAAGACGGTCAACCCTGCGACCAGCGACATCGTACACCGAAATCTGGGTCTGGCCACCCTTCGAGAGGACGAATCCGATGTTGGCCCCCGTATTGAACGGATTCGGGCTCGGCGCCTTGAGCAGCGCCGGCACACCGGCCGTCAATATCTGTTCATCCTCGATGCCGGTCGAGCCACAGTTGACCTGCCTGTAGATAACATAGAAGATCCAATCGCCCGAGACACCGAGGGCGCAGGCATCGTACCAGCTGCCCGGCATGGCATAGACGACGTTCTTTCCCGGCTGGCAGCCGTTGCCGTCATGGATTACGCTCGGAGCGTACGGATCCCCGACGTTGTCCCAGAGAAACTCAATGGTCACGGTGAACGGCCCCGACTCGACGATGACCTCGCCGAGCTGAGCCTCGAGATCGAACTCGTTGATCGCCCCGTCCGTGAGCTGCGGGCCCAGGAGGGAATAGAGGGGAGTGCCGGGATTCGGCAGACCGGCACCGTAAATACGTATCGCCTCCTCGAGCTGCTGGGGGGCACCTCCGAACTGCGATCCCCATCCGATTCCGACCCGGAGAATCTGGATCGGGTAGTGCTCGGCGGGAGCGTCGAACACCGCTCCAGCCTCCTCACCTTCTTCGAAGCACGGGCACACGACGGTGCCTGAGCCCGTGTAGTGCTGGAGCGGATCCTCCTCCGGACATTCTTCGGCCGTTGCAGGGCTATAGAGGATACATGCAACCAGCAATGATAAACCGAGGAGACAGCTGGTGCGCACCTTCCGATGTCTCATGAAATCCCTCCCTGTAATCGTTGCAAACTCGATAGCTCATATTAAAATCCTGGACGCATATCTATTCGAAACTGAAGGTAAATGCAGGTACGGCGCTATAGCCCCCCGCAACGGTGTATGTGATGGTATAAAATCCGCGGGATTCCATACCTTCTTTCCACATGACAGCTACACTATCGTCGCTTACGCTCACCGTATACAGGGTTCGGGAAGGGATGGTGAGGAGATATAAATTTATCGGTCCGGCGACCCTCCCGTTATATTTGGGAACATATGCTTTGAAATCGTTCATGATCTCACCGTACTGATCTACAAAGGATAAGGATATCCGACGATATCGCTCCTCGTCTTTCACCTGTTCCACATATCGTTCGAGTTCAAATTCCTCCTGCTCCAATTCCAATGCGGCTATCCTCGTTCCAATCATTATCAACGCAGCACTCTGGGCTGTTTCATGGACCATTGTAGGTGTAACTCTCCGCACTGCTTGCGCTTTCAATGCGTCAATGTCGACATCCCGTATGACCATCGATACCTGATGGACATTTGAAAACGGTGGGATCAGTATTAATAGTAAAATAGCCGCGGCTGCGACAGCTACGGCGGCGGCGGACTGGAGGATTCGAAGCCCCCTGATTCTCGTCCATTTGGAACCCTCGTCATTGCGATATCCGACGAGCTCTCCGTATGTTTGAATAAATTCCCGGAAATCCGGACTTACACCTTCCCCTCCCCTTTTTTTTTCAGGTAGCTTCGAGGTCGATATAGCTTCGACATCTTGCGCCAGCTCAAGAATCTCTTTTCGAAAATCCGATGACCTGAGAAGCGCTGCTCTCACTACCCGTTCCTGCTCATCGCTCGCACTCCCCAATAGATAGGCAACAATCGCCACAACTGCCGGACTCTCAAAATCACTTTCCAACTCCTCTCCGCCGGCACGA
>CP070727.1:1891912-1897892 GCA_020350885.1 bacterium
CCCTCCATCAGTGCACTTGTATACGCCGGCTCTCGTTGCCGCATAGATTACTTGACGGTTCACCGGATCCATAGCGAGATTTTTAACTGGCACTATGGCAATGCCGGTTCTTTTTGCCGCCCATGATTTTCCTCTATCCGTGCTTTTGTACACACCGTCCGATGTCGCCAAATAGATGATCTCCGGATTCGACGGATTGATCCGAGCACCTTCGTTGAAGGCCTCGAGGGCTTCATCCCATTTCTCCATCTTGATATACGTCTGACCGAGGCCCCTCCAGGAATCCGCATTGTCTCTTTCCTTGAAGATGGCGAGCCGGTAATACTTCTCGGCATCTGCAAGGAGTTCGAGGGCCAGGCACGTACGCCCGAGGTAGAGGAAGAGTTCGGCATTTGCCAAACCCTTTGCTCGTGCTTCCAGGAGTGCCTCGAGAGCATCGTCGTACATGTGTCGTTCGTATGCCACTTTGCCGAGCAATTGATAGAGATCCGGTTCTTGCCGGGTGAACTTCCTGGCCGAGATTAATTGTACATACGCAGCCTGGTAGTTCCCGTTTTGATAGAAGGCCTTCGCCAGTATGAGGTTGCCCTCGATGTTTCTCGGTTCCAGTTTGAGAGCTTGTGTTGCATACCCTTCCGCCGATCGGTACTGTTCGGTTTTATAGGCGCAGGAGGCGAGCCCCAGGAGTGTGGGGACATACTCGGGACTGAGATTCATAGACCGCTCGTAGGAACGTTTTGCTTCCGAGTATTTCCCCTGCATCTCGAGGCTCTTACCGAGTCCGTAGTGCGCTTGATAATCGCCTGGATTGTTTATGGTGGCGGCAAGGAATTCCTTCTCCGCCTCCTCGTAGTTCTCTTTCATGATCAGGGCCAATCCGAGGTTGTAGTGTGTTTCGGGATCGTCGGGACGATGCTGGAGCGCCTTCCGCCACAACCGTATTGCTTCGTCGATATCGTCCCGATCCGCAGCCTCGACACCCAGGTTGTAGTATTTAACCGCTTTATCCCCACCGCAAGCTGATACGAGCAGCATCGGTATGAGTACTGCAAGTAACACGTTCATAGTGAATTTCGATTTCAAAGGATGCTTCATGACAAGATCCTTTCGATTCATGGATTCGTGAAAAGATTGTCCGACCGATACCTGTATAATACAAAATGTTCCTATACTATAAAAGAAATAATAACCAAGGGGGAACGGGGGGTGTTGTTAAGGTTTGCGATCAGCTGCCGTTTACTAATTGCACGACCATTTCGGCTGCTTCCCGGACTGCAGCGCGCATCGGCTTTGACAATCCCGGATTGACGCTTTCGAGCTTATTGGCGATCTGTGCCACAATGATGGTGATCTTGATTCCGCATTGCTCCTGTATTTCCTTGAGCATGTTAGATGTGGGATACTGGTGGAATGAATAGTCAACTATCTTCTGCTCCGGAATGTCGTCGACGGAAATTTCGAATACCTCTCCTCCTCTACGTCCTGGTTTATCTACCGTGTCGAGAACAATGATATGCTCGGGGTGTTTTTCCAGTAACGTGATATTGAACAGAATATCCCGGATGCTCGTTCCCACATCCTCCGCATGCGCATGATCAGGCAGGTCGTGTTTTTGCTTGAGTCTCTTGATGACAGCCGGACCGAAGCCGTCATCACCCATCAGCACATTTCCGCAGCCGAGTACCAATGCCTTTTTCGTTAGTATCTCTTGAAACACGGGCCTGATCCTCCTCCTAACGAGCAGAAAGGCCACAGGAATATCTCTTGCTGTGGCCTTTCTCTCCTCTATCCGGTGTATCGAAGTTTCAACCCGCTATATTTCCGTTTACAACGGAGTTCGGGTCTACACCCCGAATCACTCTCTAGAAGTTGCGTAGCGTGTTGATCTCGTTTCCTTTTGTGTCGACGATGCTGACTTCCATGTCGAGACCGCCATCCAGGCGGTGAGTTGCGCAGCTGAGTCAAGGATCGTAGGCACGTATGGCCATCTCAATTTTGTTGAGAGCTCCCTGGTCGTACGTGCCGTCTTTGATGACTGCCTGTGCCGCCTGTTTAACGGACATATTAATCGGTGCCTGATTGTGGGTGGTACCCACAATCAGGTTTACCTTCGTAATGAAGCCGTTGTCGTCGCCGGTGAAGTCATGGATGAGTGTTCCACGCGGAGCCTCAACGCAGCCTACTCCACGACCTCCCTTGATCGCAACATCGGCGCGGATATCCCGGCCCGTGATCTCCGGATCCTCGAGGAGTTGAATCGCCGATTCACAGTTATTGACGAGTTCGATCAGGCGGGCCCAGTGATAGAGTAGTGTCAGCTGGGCGGGACGGTCGAACTGTGAACGGAACTCTTCCAGCTCTTTCTGAGCTTCCGGTGTGCTCATCCGGTCACAGACGTTGATACGTGCCAGGGCGTTGCTACGGTAGATACCCTTCGGGTTGTCAAGATCCAACGAGAATTCCCCGTTCTCCCATTTCTTGGCGTAGGGCATCTTCACATAGGTCCACGGATATATCTTTTCGCCGAGATGGTCCGTGTACTCGTCGTATGTGAAGTCGTCGTACGTGCCATCAGGTTTCATCAGGCGTATTTTCCCATCGTAGATGTCGTGGGTACCGTCTTCGGTCACCGTCCCGATAAAGCCCGTATTGATCACGCCGAGTATCTTCACGGCGTCGAGGTACTTAGGGAACACCTCTTCCTTGGCAAACTTGATTGTGAACTTGGCGAACTCCAGCTGTTCTTTGGTCTTTTCCAGGAACGTCTTGCGTTCCTCCTCGAGTAGAGGTCTGGTGAAACCACCGGGGACGGCAGCGACTGGGTGAATGACCTTGCCCAGCCACTTTTCCAGAACCATTGCCCCTTCCTGGCGTAGGTGAACGACCTTCTTTGCCAGATCGGGATTGGCCGCTATGATACCGACAACGTTCCGGGTGGCCGGGTCACAATCGGGTCCCAGAACAAAATCGGGCGCTGCAAGGAAGTAGAAGTGCAGCAGCTTGTCCGGGATCCAGGCCAGGTGCTGAGCCAACCGTCGCAGTTTCGTAGCGGTGGGGGTGGGTGTTACGCCAAACACCTTGTCAGTCGCCTTGACCGATGCCAGATGGTGATTCCAGGGACAGATTCCACAGATCCGGTTGACGATGCGCGGCATCTCCTCCACGGGTCTGCCTTCACAGAATTTTTCGAAACCGCGCAAGGCAAAGACGTGGAACTTGGCATCGTCAACATTGCCTGCATCATCCAGCTGGACGACAACTCGGGCGTGTCCTTCAATCCGGGTGATAGGCTGAATGTTGATCGTTTTTGCCATAAGCTAAACCTCCATGAGAGAAGACCTATCTGAATAGGCCGATTTGAAATCGGTTACCGTTACTTCTTTCCTGGAAGCGGACGCAGGTTGTTATGAGCGCCGACGAACCGATTAAGCATTGCCCTTCGATCGATTAGAGTTTTTGAATCCTGACCGATAGAGGATAGCGCGCCCATCATATCCACCAAGGGACGGGCACCCTTGCGGATAGGACCGAAGCAGCCGCGGCATGCCTGGCGAGCCTGTACGCAACGCGGTGCACCGCTCTTCCCAGCACAGCCGGCGCGTGTCACAGCACCGGGGCATAGCCAGCCCTGCTCCATGATGCAGCGCATTTTGTCGAGTGGTTCGTCAGGATTATACTCGAAGTTGTCGAGAGGTCTCTTGATCGCCGCTCCAGCCCCGGATTTCTTCTCACGAATTACTGGACAGGTATCGCATACGCTTCTCTCCTCCAGCGCCCACTCGGTTTTACCATCGAGGAGGGCCAGGATGGCATCGGCGATCCAATCGGGGTGAGGGGGGCATCCCGGAAGGAAGATGTCAACATTGACAACTTCGTCGACGGCTTTCACATTATCGGTGTACCCAGGAATAATTTCGGTAGGAGGGGAGGCGGGCTCGTGGGTTGGACAGGCCCCAAAGACCTTGGCGAGCACTTCCTCGTTCTTCCACATATTGGCCTGCGCAGGGATCCCACCGTCGGTTGCGCAGGTCCCCAGAGCGATCAAGATGTTTACCTTTTTACGCATCTCCTCGGCGACTTCAGCATGTTCCTCGTTACGGATGCCGCCGGAAAGTAAACCCACCGTTGCCTCTGGAAGGGTAAGCTTGTCACCATCGCCGAGCGGACCGAAGTACTTGCTGTCGACGAGAGCAGGGATGTGTACTAGTTCGATCTTATCCGGTATCAGATCAACTATCACATCTCCTATGTTGAGGATGGATATCTCACAGCCGGAGCATGCATTGAGCCACTCCGACGACACCTTAACAGCCATAGATCGTCCTCCTCTCGAGTCAACACCGTGGTAGAGAACCAGGATTATTCTTGTGCTTCTAATGTCCGAGTATGGAATCTCTCCTTCATCGGACTTAAGAATGTATCTACGGGCAAGATGCACGGTAAGTCCAGGCCCTTAATACAGGAGGAAATTTTACGGGATTTCAGAAAGTATTGTCAATGTCAAATTTGAAATTATTTATAATTACATGATCGCGCGTAATTTGTGTTTTGGTTGTACGTTACGCTTAACAAGATAAACACTTCACCTATATTTTGTTTCATAATAAAAGAATAAGAACCATATGCCTGTTACTGTCCCATGGTGGAATGGTATTTTCGACGTTACGATATTGATTTAGTGAGATATTGTTATATGTGAAATATATTTCCCTTATATAATAAAAAATAAATAAAAGTTGACATTTAAGTGGTTGTATAGTAGAAGCAATTGTGTTAAATTACGATAAAGCAGAATAGAAGAGACGTAATGTAATGATATAAGTGCACTAACGGTTACAAACAAGAATCTTTCTCAAGTAGAGATTCTTACCCTACATCAAGGAATTCGCTACCCAGCAAGGATTTGGTGATCAGCATTTCCAGCAAGTCCAATTGTTCAATGAAGAAAGTATTAAACAGTTATTCCAACATTTGATGTAATCCATACTTATTAATTATTAAGGAGACGCGAAATAATGGAAACCGCATTTACGATCCCATCGCAGTCGGAACTGGCTGACGAGATCAATCGCATGTGTGGCGAGAATGTCAACCTCTGTTATCAGTGTAGAAAATGTTCGGCTGGCTGCCCGGTTTCCTATGCCATGGACTACCCGCCAGCCCAGCTCATACACGCAATCCGCCTCGGACTGGACGATTTAGTATTTCATAGCCGAACGATGTGGATGTGTGCGTCGTGTGAAACCTGCTCCACGCGATGCCCGCAGGAAGTAGATATCGCAAAAGTAATGGATGCCGTAAAAATCATTGGATTGCGTAAAGGGAAAAAACCAGCGGTCCCCCGAGTGGCTACATTCGACAAGGTTATGGTGAACCATATTAAGAATTTCGGAAGAATGTTCGAGCTCGGTATGATAATGAATCTGAAGCTCAAGACACGCGAGTTTCTCAAGGATGCGGAACTCGGGATGACCATGTTCCGGAAAGGCAAACTCAAAATGGTACCCAGATTCAAGGGAGCACGGACAGCGAGACGAATTTATAGCAGGGTAAAAAGAATTGAGAAACGCGGTCGAAGGGAGGCCGTCTGATTATGACCACGAAGTATGGTTACTACCCGGGTTGCTCACTCCATGCTACCGGAGCAGAGTATGATATATCGTTCAAGGCGGTCTGCGAAAAACTCGACATAACTCTCGAGGAAATCAAGGATTGGATCTGCTGTGGCGCCTCTTCGGCCCATTCGTATTCCCATATTCTTTCTACTGCGCTTCCGATCCATAGTCTCATCGCAGCGGAAGAAATGGGGCTGAGCGAGATTGTCGTACCCTGCGCCGCCTGTTTCACCCGCTTTAAGACTGCCGTCCACGACACTGCCCACAATCCCGAGCTGGCTGCTCAGATGGACGAAATCTTCGACAGGCAATTACCGAAAACGGTGAAGATTCTACACCCACTCGAGATTTTTACCAATGGAGTC
>CP070727.1:1897992-1921479 GCA_020350885.1 bacterium
GCACGCACACCTGCAATGGCTCGGCGACGTGTCATCAGACCTGCGAGAGCTGGCCGACGTGTGATGTGACCTGTGCGGGTGCAGAGACCTGCGACGGCACGGCGACATGCGAGAACACATGTTGTGGTTGGCCGGGATGTAACGACATCACCTGCCTCAGCGGCTTCACGTGCGACGGCTCCGAGACCTGCGACGCGGTGTCACCGACATGCGTAAGTACATGTGGTGTCTGGCCGACATGCCAGGCCAGTCCCGAGTGTGGCATCACGTATGATGGATCGTCGACATGTGATGATGGGCTCACGTGCGCCCGTACGTGCTGCGAATGGCCGACATGCGATGCCAGTGTCACCTGCTGTGATTACGGTGCGTACACGTGTGATCCGTGCGATCCGGCATGCTGCAACGCAACCGAGCGCACGAGCTGGGGCAAGCTGAAGAGCCAGTTCAAGTAGCCCTGCCTTCAATCAACCTGGCAATCCAAGCGGGATCTTTCCTCCCAGGAAGGATCCCGCTTTCTCCTTTATTGATAAGTTGTTATAGATTTCTCCCCATTTTTTAAAAAAAATAAACCCTCTTAGTCCAGGAAATACTTGAAGATTCATTGAGATGCTGATAAAATGTAAACGATTATTTACTAGAAATAAATATATCATATCGAAGTAGGGGATCCAACTTTCCGTTCTGCGGCCTATTCCTGTTACATGGCGGTGAGGGGTAATCGGAGACGTGTATATAGTTGCCGCTAGAACGTCTCAGTGAACATCAACAGCTTGAAAGGAGGTGAATGAAATGAAGCGAAGTGCAATAGTTTTACTGCTCATTCCGCTGTGCATCGGCCTTATCTATCTCGCACCGGACAAGGCCGATCATGACAGTTCGCCGGCATTCTCCGTCGCTCTCGACCGTGCGGTCAATCAGCTCGAGGGGGCCGCGGCCAGGGTGACGGCTGCCGTAACGCCGAAGCTGGTAGCGGCTCCGGCGGATCTGACGACCGATCCGATCACGTGCACGCCGGGTGCTCCAGAGTGCCAGGAGCTCACATACGACGACCGTGAGTGTTACACGCTTGACGAGTCGGAGGCCACCTGTGATCATGTCTCGCCGACCTGTGATGTGACTCCCACGTGTCACGGGGCATACACCTGTGATAACAGGGTGACATGCGACGGTGGGTCGACGTGCGATGCGTCCCCAACGTGTTGGAACAGCACCTGCACCGAGCCGAACCAGACGTGCGACGGCACGACGCCGACCTGTGATGCTGGCGCGAACTGTGACTTCACAGTAGACGGCACGCACACCTGCAATGGCTCGGCGACGTGTCATCAGACCTGCGAGAGCTGGCCGACGTGTGATGTGACCTGTGCGGGTGCAGAGACCTGCGACGGCACGGCGACATGCGAGAACACATGTTGTGGTTGGCCGGGATGCAACGACATCACCTGCCTCAGCGGCTTCACGTGCGACAACTCCCAGACCTGCGACGAGGTGTCACCGACCTGCGTAAGCACCTGTGGTGTCTGGCCGACATGTCAGGCGAATCCGATATGCGGCATCACGTATGATGGCACAGCGACCTGCAACGATCTCCTGACATGCAGAAGCACCTGTGAGCAGTGGCCGACCTGTGACGACGAGATCACATGTATGGGTTCTGGTTTCTATACCTGTGATCCGACCAATCCTGAATGCTGCAACGCCACTGAGCGCACGAGCTGGGGTAAGCTGAAGAACCAGTTCAAGTAGACCGGATAACCGGTTGTGACGAAAAAGTGGGGCCTCGATGTTCGAGAGCCCCACTTTTCTATTCTGACCTGCACGAGCGCCACGAAGCGCACGAGCGGGGGTCGGTTGAAAAAGCAATTCGAGTAACCGATCACGTTTACGAACGGGAGCAGGGTGAAGGGATGATTTCCCTTGACCCTGCTCTTGTATCTATGTTAGAAACAACGGGCATAGCGCATTTCAGTAATCCTGAGGCACCTGCAAGGTAATCACAGAATGAGAATTATCCGGCTTCTACTCTTTTTCCTTTCGATACAATTCTTTCTCTACAATATGGGTTTGCTGGGAAGGCGCCTCAGCGTGCTCGCATCCGCCGTCACCTTACTTCTCTTCGTTGCGCTCTCGTTGCCAGAGCGTGAACGCCTCAAACGTCGGGTGCACATCGTACCCGCACTCCTCCTCGTACTCGCGCTGGTAGTCATTTCACGGGGGGCACGTGAAGGTGTTCTGACATTCCCTCTCCTGGCCGCATCCTTCCTGCTCCTTCCAGGCAGGGAGGATCATGCGGCATGGGAGCGGGAGGCTCTGGCGCTCGCCGGCTTTCTATTCGCTTCGCTTTCGATACTTGCGATGTACTCGCCTGCCGTATGGTACCTCTTTCACTGGTGGGGATTGGGCATCTCGAGGTTTGCAGGGAGGCTGATCGGCCAGGACTATCTCCTAGGACAGACGGCCACAGGGGTGCCGATCCTCCTCGGTTATCTCTCGTATCATGCCGTGATCGGGATCATGTCATCGGGGGGAGGATTCCGTTATTTTCTAAAGACGCTCATCCTGCTTCTTGTTCTCCAGGTGGTCATGCTTGCCCTTCTCACACCGCTTGCGATGCTCATACAGCTCAAGGGGCCCTCCTGGGACCTGTTGCTGCTCAATCCCGAGGTCTTCTTTGCTGCGATTTTTCTAGTCTCATTCATGGTTACGCCGCCGCAGCCCCGGATCCGTCCGTCCATTTCCGTGCTTCGTCCCGGGCTGGCCCTTGCCTGTATCGCCTGTGCGTGTGCGATCTTGCTCTCGTTGCGATCGGTTCCCGGCACGCCCGGCGGAACGGTTCTCCTGTATGACAAGGGATACATGAACTGGCGGACCCCCGTATACGGGAGATACGGCCACAAATCGGGTGGAATGTTCGGGTATCTCCCGAAGATCCTCGGGGCAGCAGGATGCAGTGTGAAGACGGTTAATAGCCTTGATCGAACCGCTCTCGTTGGCGCAGACGCCGTGGTCGTTATAAACGTTCTCGAGTACTTCAGTGAAGACGAGAAGGAGGCGATCACCGAGTTCGTCCGTGATGGTGGAGCGCTCCTGGCGCTCGGCGATCACACGGGGGTTCAGGGAATCAGGGGGCCGTTCAACGATCTATTGGATCCGTACAATATCGAGTTCATCTTCGATTCGGCCACATTCTTTTCCAAGGGGTGGGGGGAGGAGGCGGTCCTGCGGCCGCACCCGATCACGCACGGGCTCCATTCACCTGCAGAGATGGATATCTGGGTCGGTGCGAGCCTATCGATCAGCCCACCGGCACACCCCGTCGTCGTGGCCAAGTATGGGTATTCCGATATCGGCAGCATCAGGGCGATCGAATTTGCCTATCTCGGAAACCGTATATACGATCCCGGCGAACAGCTCGGGGATCTCGTCCTCGTTGCAGGTGCCGATTTCGGCAAGGGACGGGTGCTCGTATTCGGCGATACATCATCGTTCCAGAACAGCGCCATGGTATCGAGTCACCGTTTCGTCGTCCGTGTACTCTCGTGGCTTGTCTCGGGAACGTCAAGAGGATTAGTCGGGAAGTTGATCCTTCCGATCGTCATTGCCGCAATTGCAATCCTTGTCCTTGTCAGGGGGAACGCCTCCCTGGCTGGTATCGTTTCCGCCGCACTTCTGGTCGGGATGATCATCGGAATGGGTCCTCGCAGGATCGAGCGTTCGGTTGCGCTCGATATACCGAACGCCGTTATCGATCTATCCCATTTCGAGCGCTTCGACCAATTGACCTGGTACGACGACTGCACCGGCGGATTACAATACAACCTCATGCGTGCCGGTTACTTTCCTCTTCTCACGCAACGCTTCAATCCCGAACAGATAGAACGGAGCGATATCGTTGTGATTATTGCACCGGTCAAGCCTTTCACGGAGGGTGAGAGCGAGGTACTCGACCGGTTTATGGAAGGGGGCGGTTGGATCCTGTATACGTGTGGGGCGGAGGAGCGGGGCGGCTCACACCGGTATCTCGGGCGCCACGGTTTGGAGGTGCTCGATATCCCGCTCACCAATTTCACCGCTACAATTGACACGTTCGATGTACGGGTAAACGAGGGGTGGGTGGTCGAGGTCACGAACGGGGATGCGGAAGTCATGGCCGAACAGTACGGGTATCCATTTATCGTCAGGGTGAGGAAGGGAAGGGGCGGTATGATCTTCATCGCAGACAGCTCCTTCCTTCTCAACAGGAACCTCGAGGGAATGGAGACGTATTATGCCGGCAACATCGATTTTCTCAGGTGGCTCTTTTCAAGCTTGAGGGAAGAGCGGGCATCCGAGGAAACGAGAGCTATTCGAACCGGGGGTGGTTGACAGTGGGTTTTCTTCATTATCTGGGAATCCTCTTTCTTTCGTCCTCATGGTTCTGGATGCTTCAGATCTACCGGCCTCCCGGCTCTGCATGGCTCCCGCTCTTAATCGTGGGGCTTGTGTTGCTCTCCTTCCCGCCGCGACCGATCCGTTTGGTGACCGGGTACCTCCACCCGGAGGGGATTTCCACTCAGGGATTGGGAGCGGGCGGTCCGTCTTCTACTCCTGCCGGGTGGGCAAGGCGTTTTCCGGCCGTTTCCGTGGTGCTTCTACTTCCCCTGCTGCTCGCCCTCTTCCTGTTGCCCCGTTACTTTGCGCCGGGACTTATCGTACTGATCCTTTCAGTACTGGTCGGTATCGTTCAGGGTGAAGGGGCGGGACGGTTCAGGCCGGTGACCGGTTGCCTGCTCGGTGGTTCGATCCTCCTCATTCAGGGAGTTCTGCTACCGATCCTCGCCGTCGTCTCGGCACACATTCACACGGTGCCGCTCTTCGGCTATATCCTCTATCCCTTCGTTCGGCTCTTCGATCCCGGTGCGGCACTCGACAGCGGCAGGATCTTTGTTTCCTCGGTCGAGGATATCTACGGATACGGCGTCTCGTTCGAGAAACTGGCCTTTCTCCCACTGGCGTTGTTCTTCATCGGTGTAGGGCTCTCGCGCCTGTTCGCCAGGGACCTGTCCCGATCCCTGTGGAGAATGCTGCTCGCCTTTATTATATTCGCCGCCGTGCGTTTTCTCTTCCTGCTCTTTATCATCGTCATGACCGGCGCCGACTGGCTGTTCTGGAGACCGAAAGCAATTACCCTGAGTCTTATTTTCTTCCCGGTGATACTCGCATGGGTCCTACCATACCGCCGGGAGGCACATCCGGAAGCCACCGCCGGTGCACGCGGCACAAGGGCCGGCCTGCCTATCGGGGCGGCCGCCCTCGTGACCCTTGCCGTCTTTTTCATAGTCGGTTCACTGACCTTTCACGATCCGGGGAGGATGAAAGCGGGGAGGGTTCTATTCGACGAGAAATACAGCGATTGGGAGTGGTCGGACAGGAAGTACGACAGGGAGTGGTACGGATCGAAATCGGGATATAACTACTACAGCCTCGCCGAGTATATCGATTACTTCTATGACCTCGACCGGGGCAACAAACCGTTCACGCGGGAGTATCTTGCCGGATACGACGTTGTTGTGATCAAGACACCGACAACACCGTTCACCCGGGAAGAGATCGAAATCATCGAGGACTACGTGAGAAATGGCGGGGGGCTGTTTCTCATCGGTGATCATACGAACGTCTTCGGCACGAGTACGAATCTCAATCCCCTCGCAGCCCGCTTCGGGCTTCGTTTCAATTACGATTCGACCTATCAGCTCCATAACATGTCGTTGTCGTACTTCATGCCGCCCCCGCTCGTTGCGCATCCCTCTATTCTGCATATGCCGGAGTTCTTCTTTGCCACATCCTGTTCGATGGATGCCCCCATCTTCGGGGAACATGCGAAGATAGGGTACGGGCTGCGGACCATCATGCTCGATTACTCGCGCAAAAGTTACTTCCCCGATAAGGGAGAGAATGAGTATGAATTCGGATTCGTGCTGCAAATGGCGGGGGCGAAGGCCGGTAAGGGACGGGTGCTCGGGCATACCGACAGTACGGTCTTCTCGAATTTCTTTATGTTCATCCCGGGCAAACCGGAGGTTTTCCTCGGCGCGCTCGACTGGCTCAACAGGACCAACCGGTGGCACCGGCTGAATATCATCCTGTTCGCCGCGGGTGTGCTGGTGGCCATCTGTGCTGTCAGATCACTGAGGAATTCGGGAGCGCTAAAGGCATACGGCGCGGTTCTATTCGGACTGCTGGTAGGGTTGTTGATAGCGGTTCACCTCTTCGATGCGATGAAGCGGAGAGCGTATCCCAAGCTGGTGCCCAGGCGGGAGATACCGACGATCGCCTTCGACCGGGATCCCTCTCGCTTCGATATGCCGCTCACGAGCCTCGTTCGCCGCCGTGAGCGGAGTCTTCATACCTTCTATGTCTGGACACAACGGCTCGACATGGTACCCTCGCTCCACCCGACCATGCAGGATGCCCTTGCAGCCTCTCCGATCGCCGTGGTGGCGAATCCCTCCCGTCCGCTCTCGATCGAGGAGGTGGATGTGGTGGTCGACTATCTCCGGAGCGGAGGCAACATGCTCCTAATCGTCGATCCCACCAACCGAGGGACCGGTGCCCATGACTTTCTCGGTATATTCCGCATGGGCTTGCAGCAGGCAGCCGAGGATACCATCTCTATCTTGAACCGCAAGGGGCAGCGGATCTGCACCGCGATCAATGCCGCCAGCGTTCGCGGCGGTATCCCACTGCTCACATTGCCCGGCGGGAGAGTGGTCTTCGCCTACGAGAAGCTCGGCAGTGGCCGGTTCTTCGTCTTTACCGATTTTCATATCTTTTCGCAGGCGGTCATGGGGCCGACATCGATCGTGCCGAATCGCGGGCAACGTGAGGTCTTCGAGCTGGAATACCAGATCCTCGAGATCCTCAGAGGTGAGAGGGAGCCGGAGGAGATCGAGCCGTTCAAGGTGCCGGTGCTACAGACCCCTGGCGTCAAGCCCGGGAATTGACAGGTTTCCCAATAATCACGATGAATCCCAGCAGGGCGATCGACCCGATGATCAGCGAGATTGCGCTGCCCAGTCCCAATGCGGTGAAGAGGTAGCCGAAGATGAGAGAGGCGACGCCGACCGTCACGGCATAGGGAAGCTGGGTGCGTACATGGTCGATATGATCGGCGGCCGAAGCCATCGATGACATGATCGTCGTGTCCGAGATCGGCGAGCAGTGATCGCCGAAGACGGCGCCGGAGAGTATGGCTGCAATCGAGGAAAGAAGCACGGATTCGAATTCACCTCCACCGAGACCGGCTGCTCCCCCGATGCCGTAGCAAAGAGGGATAACGATCGGTATGAGGATGGACATCGTGCCCCACGATGTCCCGGTCGAGAACGAGATGCCCATTGCCAGGAGGAAGACGATCGCTGGAAGCATCCGGGGACTCAGGATATCAGCCAGGTTATGGACCAGGTAGTCGGCCGTGTGAAGTTCTGTGCATACCTTTCCGATACACCATGCAAGCACCAGGATGATAATCGCATTCAGCATGGAGCGGATACCGTTGATCCATGCGGAGACCGTCTCCGTCAGGGAGAGGAGACGTTCGCAGAGGGCGAGAACGGCGGCGGCGATGCATCCGGCGAATGAACCCCAGAGGAGCGCGGTGAACGAGTTCGATTCCTTTATCGCTTCGAGCAGTCCGGGGCTCGTAACTCCCGCCTCGGCGATCGCCGATCTTCCCGTGTGTATGAGACCGTAGAAGGTGATCCCGATGACCACGGCGATGGGAATCACCCCGTTCAGCCACCGGGGACTCGTACCGGGTGCGGCGGCGATGGCCTCTGAGTCGATATGCGAGAGAGGCAGTGCCGTATCGCTGCTCACCTTACCCGACCTCCTCGCCCTTCGCTCCGCCGTGTGCATCAGTGAATAGTCCCGCCCCGTCAGTATAATGAACAGTACGAAGAGAATGGCGAGGATCGGATAGTAGCTGTAGGGGATCGAAGAGACAAACGTTCCCAGTGGATTCCGCTCCACTCCCAGGCTCTTGAACGATTGGTCGATCAGTGATATCTCGAAGCCGATCCAGCTCGTGATTACGGCAAGTGCCGTTATGGGGGCGGCCGTCGAATCGACGATGTATGAGAGCTTCTCGCGCGAAATCCTGAGCTTGTCGGTCAAGGGGCGGAGCGAGTTTCCGACGATCAGTGTGTTCGTGTAATCATCGAAGAAGATGATCACACCCATCAGCCAGACCGCGAGCTGCCCCCTCTTGGCGGTTGTCGCCAGATGCGACACCTTGTTTACGATACCCTGCATGCCGCCCATACGGGAGGTGATGCCGACCATCCCGCCGAGGAGCAGTGTGAAGATGATGATCGATATGTGATCGGCTCCTTCCTCGCTGCCGGCGAGCGTTTCGAGAACGTAGTGGTCGATAATTCTCGACACCGAGGGGATCGGTTGGAATCCACTGACGAACAAAGACCCGAGCCAGACACCTGCCAGAAGTGCCACAACCACCTGTTTGAAAACGAGGGCGAAGACGATCGCTACGACCGGCGGTAGGATCGAGAGTGCTCCGGTGAGTGTGTAGACCTCCTGTGTGTATGAGGTGCTGCCGCTCGAGACGACGATCTCATGAGATCCCCTGCTCGTGATCGTGAGGTGTAGTGATTGCTCGGCGAGGTGAACGGGTCTGCCTTCGAAAACGGTCTCACCGTCAAGCGCCACCATGACGGAACCGGGGAGTTGAATAATATGCTCGAGAACGGCCTCGGGGGGTCTATAGGAGAAAGGAACGCCGGTAAGGGTGGTGATCCGTTCGTGTGGGGCTGCGTGCAGTGAGGTTGCCGAGAACGCCAGAAGGGCTGAGGCCAGAAGGGGGCGGAGAATGCGGTAATGAGCCGGTATCCTTCGTGCTCGAGTCATGCAAGCCTCACCCCCTGGCTGGGTAATCACTCGATCGTGCGCACGTGCACCTCGATGGTACTCTCCATCATTTCCGCCGCACGCCGAACGTGTCCCCACGGGCTCCGTTTGGTATGCAGGTAGAACAGGTCTTCTTCACCTGAAGCATCCCTGATCATATTCAGCGATGCAATGTCCGCTGAGAGCATGTTTGTTGCACATATGTGACCGATGTCATCCTGGATTATCGGACCCGAGTTTGCAATGCAGTCGCATAGCCTGGTGATATTTTTCATGACATTGACTGCGTATACCTTCTTGAAGCGGTCGTGTGCAAGGACCGCAGCCTCCGCAAGAAGTTCATCGAACGTTGCGATCCTTGGTGATATGCAGTTCTCAGGGCAAACGAGTACGCAGTTACTGCACCCCGAACACCATGTACTGTCGAAACGGGGAAGATCGCCGTCGAGGCGGATATTCTCCGTAGGACAGTTATCGACGCACGCCCCACACTGTGTGCATCCTCCGGTATAGTGTGGTTCCCCGCCGCTATGGATTGCACCCTTCGTTTCTTTCGCCATGCATCCCATACCGATATTTTTTATTGCACCGCCCATGCCACATGCGATGTGGCCTTTGACGTGGGTCAGCAGGAAGACGCCGTCGGATTCGATCGGGTCTGATGCGAGTCCGTACTTCATGTGCTTGCCGTTCACGGTACGACTGCGGTTGGAGATAATGATGGGCGCATCCATCGCCTGCTCCGTGTAGCCGTGTTCCGCTGCCGTCTTCATGTAGCCCTTGATATTGTTACGAGGACTGCCGTAAACAACCGGTGTATCGAAGATATACGGGCTGCATCCGATCGAGTTAAGCACATCGATAACTCCCTTTGTGAAAGCATGTTGCAAGAAGTATTGATTGCCCGGCTCGCCCATATGGAGCTTCACGGCGATTCTTTCTCCGGTAGAAAATATCGTCGGCAGTGTGGATTTCAAGTAGGCGAAGAGCGTTTCGTCTTCCTTGATGAACGCGACATCTCTCTGCATTGTTGAACTCTTTTCATTTCGAATCGAACGACACCTCGAATCGGTGCGCGTGAATATATCAATGTATCGCCTGTCTGTCAACGTACCGAAACGAATGATTATGTTGTTGAGGAGGTGAAAAACTTTTTTTGATTTTTCTTAAAAAAATTTTAAATAATTCTTGACACTTTTTTTATTAAGTGAATAACATGTGCTCGAATTAAATCACGCTTTCATCGTGCAGTGTCGGATGATCAAATGAAGATCACGGTGAAAGCCAATTCGGCGTTGGTAGGCTTTCAACTTTTTCAAAGGGGTGGGCACGATGGCTGTAAAGAGAAGAAAAGCCAAGACCAAAACGAAAGCCAAAAAGAAAGCCAAAGCCAAGAGGAAAACCAAGGCCAAGGTCAAGAGGAAAGTCAAGCGCAAGGTAAAAGCCAAGCGCAAGACCAAGGCCAAACGCAAGGCTAAGCGCAAGGTCAAGGCCAAGCGCAAGGTCAAGGCCAAAAGGAAAACTAAGGCCAAGCGGAAGACCAAGGCCAAGCGCAAGAAGAAAAAATAGCAAGTCTTAGTAATAGTATTCCGAATTGATGCGCGAAACGGGAAAAGGGGAATCCTTTTCCCGTTTTTTATATGTTGACAATTCGGGATAATAGGGATAGGTTTTCGCAGGATTTTTCTGGCCCGTTTGGGTGAGCTCCGACGCCGCCACAGGCCGAGCGGTGAGGGATACATCACTATCGTAAGGAGAAGAATCGACGTGGAGAAGAAGGTACCGAACAAGGTATTTCTAACCAGAGGGGTCGGAAGGCATAGGGAGAAGCTCACGAGCTTCGAGCTCGCGTTGCGCTCGGCTGGAATCGCCAAGTTCAACATCGTTCAGGTATCCAGCATATTTCCTCCACACTGCGTTCTCATTCCCCGCTCGCGGGGTGTACAGGCGCTCCATGATGGCGAGGTCGTCTACTGCGTGCTGAGCAGCAATAGCACCGACGAGCCGAGCCGGCTGATAGGGGCTACCGTGGGTGTCGCCATTCCGAAGGACCGGAAACGGTACGGGTATATCTCCGAGCATCACGATTTCGGTAAGAAGCAGAAGCAGCTCGGTGACTACACTGAAGATCTCGCCGCGTCCATGCTCGCTTCGACTCTCGGGATCGAGATCGATCTTAATAAGGCATGGGACGAGCGAAAGCAGGAATGGAAAATCGCCGGGCAGATCGTCCGAACGACGAATATTACGCAAACCGCACTTGGAAAGGAGGGGCTGTGGACGAGCGTCGTCGCCGCAGCCGTATTCTGTAGTTACAAGAGCATATAAATGAAGAAGAGTTTCGATTTTCTTGGACCTGAAGTATCGGGAGCGGACAGGGATCGCGTGTACGTGATCCCTGTTCCAATTGAATGGAGTACGTCCTACCAGAAGGGTACCGCGCACGCCCCGGCAGCGATCCTCGAGGCCTCGCGCCAGGTTGAGCTGTACAATCAAACTCTCGGTCTCGATCTCGAGAGATCGGGCATCGCCACCCTGGATCCGGAAATAGGGAGCAAGGAGGAACTGAGCTCCTTTATCACTCGGCATCGGCCGGAACTCATGTCGGTTTTTCCCTGCTTTATCGGCGGGGAACATTCGATAACACCATGGATTCTCGAGGCGCTCAGGCCTGACCGCATCGGGATCGTCTGGCTGGATGCACACGCCGACCTGCGTGAGAGCTATCTCGGGGAAAAGGAAAATCATGCATGCGCCGCACGTAATTCGCTCCCCTTCGGACAGATCGTGGAGGTCGGTGTACGGAGCTACTCGAAGGAGGAGGGTGCGTTTCTGGCAGGCTCAGACCGCATCGTGGCATGCACGTATTGGGATGCACGGGCACGGGATGCGGTGTATGCACTTCCGGACCGGGTCTACCTCTCGATCGATTACGATGTGATCGATCCGTCGCTACTGAGGGCAGTTGGTACACCGGAACCGGATGGATTGCAGTGGGATACACTCATGGATCTTCTCACCTTTGTATTCAGTGAAAAGACGGTAATTGGTATGGATGCTGTAGAGCTATGTCCGAAGGAGAGTGATGAGGTTTCAAACTTCATAGCGGCGAAGGTCCTATTCGAGGCGATATCCAGACTCTTGAGCAAGGGGGGTTAATATGGAGAACAGGTTCCTCAAATCGCCCACGTCTCCGATCGAGATCGTTGCGGGAATGACGTGCAGCGAGCTTCTCGAGGGTCTGGAAGGCTGTAGCTTTCAAGGGAGGCAGCTCGCACGGGCGGCGAAGATATGGACCGAGGCTCTCGACAGGGATATCAGGGTGTGGTTGGGCCTGGCAGGAGCCATGGTACCCGCCGGTATGCGGAAACTCGTTGTTGCACTGATGAAACACGGAATGATCGACATCCTCGTCTCGACGGGTGCGAATCTCTATCACGATTATGTCGAGACGGTAGGATTTCCACACTACATCGGCTCCCCCCATGTTGATGACAGGGAGCTGCGCGAAGCGAAGATCGATCGTATATACGATACCTTTGCCGACGAGCGGGTCTTCATCGAGCAGGACCATTTGATCGGTGCGTGGGCGGTCGAGACACTCGAGGAGCGGCCATACACGACGAGGGAGTTTCTCAAGCTTCTCGGCGAGGAGGCTGCGAGACATTCGAAGGGAGAAGAGGGGATTCTCTCGACGGCTGCGGCACTCGACATTCCCGTATTCTGTCCGGCGATCGGTGATTCATCGATCGGCATCGCCCTGGCCGAAACGGAGCGCAAGGTGCTGTTCGACCTGATCGGTGATGTCGAGGAGACAGCACGGCTTGCGGCGGAGAAGGCTTCTATGGTCATTTATGTGGGTGGTGGGACACCGAAGAACTTCATACAACAGACAGAGGTCACCAATATCGTTCGTAACAGGAATGTGCGCGGGCACGAGTATGCCATCCAGTTGGTCGTTGCGGCGCCGCAGTGGGGGGGGTTGAGCGGGTGCACCTTCGAGGAAGCGGTCTCGTGGGGGAAGATAGCCGAAGATTCGCAGAATGCAACGGTACTTTGTGATGCGACCATTGCACTGCCGGTCGTTGCCGCAGCAGTGATGACCAGGCGGGAGGGGAAGAAGCGGCACGGTATGTAAGGACAACGGGTGGTATGGCGGTTGCCTTTCTCGTGTCGGACCGGACAGGTACCGGCCGATCGAGGGCCGCTTCCGGAAACAAGACTCTGCGACTGAATGCGGTTGTCCTCGGCACCGTAATGTGATATATATGCAAACGCTATACGGGTTGATGCCGGGAGGTTGGGATGATAGCGAAGGTACAGTCGGGTGCGGTGGTGGGGATAGACGGGTACGGAGTCACCGTCGAGATCGATCTTGCCAGGGGCCTTCCCTCCTTTACCATTGTAGGACTTCCGAATGCCGCCGTGCGGGAAAGCCGGGAGCGTGTTACTGCGGCAATACGTAACAACGGGTACAGGCCACCGCAGAGACGGGTTACCGTAAACTTGGCTCCGGCCGATATTCGTAAGGAGGGCGCGGCGTTCGATCTCCCGATTGCCGTCGGTGTTCTTTCGGCGAGCGGTCAACTTTCATGTCCGGTTCCCGACGATACGCTGATCCTGGGTGAGCTGGCGCTCGACGGCAAGCTCGAGTCCGTTCGGGGTGTGCTGCCGGTTGTCTACTACGGGCGGATGGCGGGGAAGGTGCGGGCGATCGTTCCGGAGGACAATGCCGCCGAAGCTGCTCTCGTGCGCGGTGTCGAAGTGGCGGGGTGCCGTGACCTGGCCGAGGCGGTATCGGTGTTGGAGGGCGGGGAGCGCAGGGCGGTGCCCGATCGGCGTCCGGAGAGGACCGGATATGTGGAGGAGCTGGATTACGCTCAGGTTCTGGGGCAGTACGCTGCCAAGCGTGCGTTGCAAATTGCTGCTGCGGGCGGTCATCATGTATTGATGGTAGGACCGCCGGGATCGGGAAAGACGATGCTGGCGCGCCGGCTCCCGACCGTTCTCTCGCCGCTCGATGAGGAGGAGGCTATCGAGAATGCCAAGATCAGAAGTGTGGTCGGGGGAATGGATGGGGATGTAATGACGCTTCGGAGACCCTTCAGGGCACCGCACCATTCTGCGAGTGATGCCGGTCTGGTCGGCGGCGGGAGGGGCGCTTCGCCGGGAGAGATCACCCTCGCACATAACGGAATCCTCTTTCTCGACGAATTGACGGAATTTCGCAGGAACGTACTCGAGACTCTCAGACAGCCGGTCGAGGAGGGGAGGATCGTTATTTCACGGGCCAACCTCAACATCAGCTATCCGGCGCGGTTCCAGCTCGTCGCCGCTATGAATCCCTGCCCGTGTGGGTATCATGGAAGTTCCGATCGTGTGTGCCGCTGCTCACCGCCCCAGATCAAACGGTACCTCGCCAAAGTCTCGGGTCCGCTCCTCGACCGTATCGCTATCCACATTTCAGTTCGGGCGGTCGATCCGGGCGATCTGGATTTCAAGGGCACTGGAGATGGTATGGATTCGGATGAGATGCGCAAAGGGGTGCTCGAGGCGGTGGGCCGCCAGCGGAATCGTTACGGTACCATGAGTAACATTCGAAGCAACGCCGATCTGCCGGTATCACGGTTCAAAGCGCTATGCAGCCTCGACGGGAAAGCGGAGGAGCTTCTTTCGTCGGCGCAGCGAAAACTCCTCTTCAGTGCAAGGAGCAGGCGCAACATACTCCAGGTGGCTCTGACGATTGCCGATCTCGAGATGTGTGAAACGGTAAAGCCCCGGCATGTCGCCGAGGCCATACAGTATCGTGTGCCGAGGCATCCGGCTGTGATGTGATATCGATGTGCTACAGGTTTCTCGAGTGGAGAACGTCATGGGCGATGATCATCTTCTGGATCTCGCTCGTACCCTCGAAGATCCTGTTGATACGGGAGTCCCGGTACATCCGTTCGATCGGGAATTCGCTGATGTACCCATACCCCCCATAGATCTGCATCGCCTTGTCGACGATACGGTCGAGGGCCTCCGAGCAGTAGAGCTTGACGATCGAGGATTCCCGTGTGACGTTTTTACCCTGATCGAACAGCCAGGCGGTTCTGTAGAGGATCGATTCCATGTTGTAGACCTCGACGGCCATCTCGGCGAGCATCCACTGGACCGCCTGGTTCTGCGAGATCTTCTTCCCGAACTGCACACGCTCTTTCGAATAGTTTGCACTCAGGGCGAGACATTCCTTGGCCGCGCCGAGGGCCGCCGCCCCCAGGCCGAGGCGCCCGCAGGCGAGTACGCGCATACCGACCAGGATTCCCCGTCCGGCCCTCCCGAGCAAGTTCTCCTTCGGCACCTTCACGTCCTCGAGGATGAGCTCGGCGGTCTCGGATCCCTTGATTCCCATCTTCTTCTCGATCTTGCCGGTCGAGAAACCCGGAAATCCCTTCTCTGCGATAAATGTCGAGAGTTTACCGTCTACCTTGCCGCCCTTGTTCTTAGCGAAGACCGTGAATATGTCGGCGAAGCTGCCGTTTGTAATGAAGATCTTCCGTCCGTTGAGGAGGTAATGGTCATCCTTTTCCTCGGCCAGGGTTTCGCAGGCGAAGGCGTCGGAGCCGGCATTCGGCTCGGTAAGGGCATAGGCGCCTATCTTCGTGCCCTGCGCGAGCGGCACCAGGTACTTCTGCTTCTGTTCCTCGGTTCCGAACATGTAGATGCTGGCCGCTCCGATACTCTGATGTGCACCGATAAACGTTGCGGTCGATGCACACCCGCGACCGATCTCTTCCTGGACGATGCAGTAACCGATTTCACCCATCCCCGCACCGCCGTATTCCTCTGGAAAGGATACGCCGAGCAGACCGAGCTCGCCGATCTTATCGATGAGATCGCGCGGTATCCTCTCTTCCCGGTCGATCCGTTCGGCAATCGGTTTGACCTCGTTGTTGACGAACTTTTTGACCATCTCCCTGAGCATATTCTGCTCATCGGTGAACGTGAAATCCATTTTGAAGATCCTCCTCATGAATGTCAGGTAGGCCCTGAGGATTGGTAGGATAGATAGGGCTCGAGGACTCTGTCAAGTGAAATGAGTTGAACGGGGTGGGGCGGTGTGATAGGGTTCGGCATCCTCCGGATCGAATGGTGGAGGCAATGGACGGAGAGGGGAAATACGAACGATGGAGCCGAAGGCGGATTGGTTTCCGCACGGTGAGAGAGAGCCCCGGGCGGTACTCCAGCGGATCGTTCCACGCATCCGGAAGGTGGTGAGTGCGGCCGAGAACCCTTCTGTCAATGTCATTGCCCGCAGAACCCGGTCACCCTTCAAGGTGCTCGTTTCCACTGTTATCAGCGCCAGGACCAAGGAGGATGTTACGATGGAGGCAAGCAGGCGCCTCTTCGCCCGGGCGAAAAGTGCACGGGATATTGCGTCGATGCGGGAACGGGAGATCGCCGATTGTATATATCCGGCGGGCTTCTACCGGAGCAAGGCAAAGACGATCCGTGCGCTTGCACGCATGATACTCACCGATTACGGTGGGAATGTGCCCGATCGTATGGAGGAGCTTCTCACCCTTCCCGGTGTCGGTCGAAAGACGGCCAACCTCGTGCTCACCGCCGGTTTCGGCAAACCCGGTATCTGCGTGGACACACACGTGCACCGCATTTCGAACAGGTTGGGTGTAGTGAGGACGGCCAATCCAACCGAGACGGAGTTTGCCTTGCGGCGGATCCTCCCCAGAAGGTACTGGATCGAAATCAACGGACTTCTCGTGAAGTTCGGACGCTCGGTCTGCACGCCGCTCTCGCCGTTCTGTTCGACGTGTACAATCTCGGATGTATGCGCGCAGACGGGGGTGACGAGGATGCGATAGCCGACGCTGCACATGCGGTGTGGCGGGACAGGTTTCCGGCATGTCGATCACCTCGATAATAACGATGATAACTGATAGAGTCTTTCGGTAGGAAAGGGGCATCGATGCGAAAGGTACTACTACTTATTTCGATGCTACTCGTTGCCGTACCGCTCCTGGCGGCCGGTGGTATCGATTACGACCGTTTCTTCACACATGAAGCGCTTAGGATCGATCTCCATCATACCGGAACGGCCGGGATGGAGGTCTTCGCCCTGGACGAGCTCGTCGAGGAGCCGCACTGGGCGGGCAATCCGAGTACGCTCATCGACACGATGAATCTCGGGGGATATCTCTTCCGTGCATACGATCTCGAGACGAACGCACTCATCTTCTCACGCGGGTACTGTACGATCTTCGGTGAGTGGGTGACGACGGATGAGGCGTTGGAGGGCGTGCACAGGACCTTTCACGAGACAATCCGCATGCCCTATCCCCGGAAGCCGGTCCAAGTGCGGATCGACCGCCGTGACCGTCGAAACATATTCAAGAATGTCTACGATCTCGTTGTCGATCCCGAGGATTACCACATCCGGAGGGATACCCGTTACCGGTTCTTCAGGGTGCGGCGGCTCAAGGAGAATGGACCGCCTCACCACAAGGTCGATCTTGTGATAATCGGTGACGGGTACCGGCAGGACCAGGCACACAAGCTCAGAAAGGACACCAAGCGGTTTATTAAAAACTTTTTCAATACGGAGCCGTTCAAGAGCAGGACCGGAGATTTCAACGTAACACTGATAGAGACGATTTCCGAGGACACCGGTGTCGATAATCCCAGGGCCGGCTCCTACAAGAGCAACCTCCTCGGTCTCTCATTCAACTCGCTGGATATCGACCGGTATATGATTACGAAATCGAACAAGATCATACGTGATATCGCCGGTAACGTGCCGTACGACCAGATCATCATTCTCGCCAACGGTGAGAAGTACGGCGGTGGCGGTATCTTCAAGCTGTATTCTACCAGCATCTCCGACAACGAGTTCGATGCCTATATCTTCGTCCACGAGTTCGGGCACGCCTTCGCGGGTCTCGGGGACGAGTATTACTCGTCGGAAGTGACCTACAACGATATGTACCCGAGGGGTGTCGAGCCGTGGGAACCGAACATTACCGCCCTTCTCGATACGACGAGCGTCAAGTGGGGTGACCTGATCGCCCCCGACACACCCGTGCCGACCCCCGATGATTCGACCTATAACGACGTCGTCGGCTGCTTCGAGGGCGCCGGCTACTCGGCGAAGGGGCTGTACCGGCCGTACCGCGATTGCAGGATGTTCTCGAAGAGCCTGGTCGATTTCTGTCCGGTCTGTAGGCGGGCGATAGAGCGGATGATCGATTTCTATACGCAATGACGCATCTACGAAGGGACAGGCGATACTACGGCCCCAGGTTCATGAGGCGCTCACCCCTCAGGAAGTCATCCGAGTTGTAATCGGTACCCATCTCGAGTTGCCTGTATTCGGTCTCGAGGATCGAATAGTGAGTATGTTCCATACTCGCCAGGTATTCGAGCATCGACTTGCTGTTCGAGTCCCTGGTTTTCCCTGCAAGGTCTGAGTAGAACTCCTCCGACATCTTTTCGGCCTCCATGGCGGCATCGAAAAGCACCTTGAGGGTGGCCTCGCCGGCGAGCACTTCGCTGATTATCGGAACGAGCGATTTTGGAGGGAGCTTGAGGTCTACGTCGGGAAAGCGTTTCTTGTACGCCTCCGTCAGGAGAGCCTGGTGTCGTTTTTCCTGCTCTATGAGAAAGTCGAGCTTGCCCGAGAGATCGGGATTCTTTGTCAGTTCCTTCATTCGCATGTAGAGCTTGATCGCTTCGATCTCGGATTTTATGGCAACGCTCAAGACCTCGAGGGTAGTCAAATCCTGTTCTCGTTCCATGATCTATTCCTTTCATTGGTAGTTGTAACAATCCTATACAATACTGAAAGATACGGATGCCGTCTCATCGTGTCAAGGTATCGAGCAAATAATCCCACCTGACGAAAGGAGTTGTTGAACGGACGTTACGTAGGAGTTACCAATAGCAACTGGTGATGACCGATGCGCCGAATCGGAGGGGGGAGATGTGGACAGGGAATAGAGAGGCGCATTGGGCCTCAAACGCAACTACATTCGATGAGAATGTACGATTGATCCACCATCTGCTAGAGCGTCAGCCCGCCGTCCGCCACGATAGTGTGCCCCTGAATCCATGCCGCATCCTCAGAGAGGAGGAATGCGACCACGGAGGCGATCTCTTCCGGCTCGGCGATCCGTTGGACCGGTGAACGCTCCTTCCAGGCCTCGAGGAGCTGCTCCCTATCGGGGAAGTATTCGAGCGCCGAAGTGTTCACGGGACCGCCCGAGACGGCGTTCACGTTGATGCCCCGCGGGGCAAGCTCGCGGGCGAAGTAGCGTACGAGTGTCTCCAGTGCTGCCTTACTGGCTCCCACCGCCGAATAGCCTGGCAGGCAGTAAAAGCTGCCGATGGAGGAGACGGCGACGATCTTGCCCCCCGTTTCCGGGAAGAGCTTGATGGCCTGTTGAACGCCGAGCATGAATGCCCTCGTATTCGTGTTGAGGGCCCGGTCCCATCCGAACCGTCCGATCCGCTCCGCAGGTCCGAGCACACCCGAGACCGCATTGGAGACGAAGCAGTCCAACCCGCCGAATTCATCCTTGATCCGTGAGAAGAGTGCCTTGATCTCCTTCGGTTCGGATATATCCGCTTGGATCGGGAGCACACCCGCACCGAGCTTCTCGATCTCGGAGGCGGTGGCCGCCGCTGACTGTTCGTCCTTGACGAAGTTGATAATGCAATCGGCACCCTCCGAGGCGAGCCTGAGCGCGATGGCGCGCCCGATACCCTTCGATCCGCCGGTAATCAGTGCGCGTTTCCCATCAAAGCGTTTCATGTCGGTCATACGGTATCACCAGCCGGCGGAAACCTCTTCGCCTTCGAGGAACTTCAGTGCATCGATCGCCGCCATACAGCCGCTCCCGGCGGCCGTTATGGCCTGGCGGTAGCGGGTGTCCTGCACATCGCCCGCTGCGAAGACCCCCGGCACCGAGGTCCTTGTGATATTTTTCGTTACGATGTAACCCTTCTCGTCGAGTTCGATCTTTCCCTTGAATACCGACGTCGAGGGGTCGTGGCCGATGGCGATGAAGACGCCGTCGACGGGGAGTTCCTTGCTCTCGCCCGTCTTGACGTTCTTGAGCACGACGGCGGTCACCTTGTTCTCGTTTACATCGAGGATGTCCTCGAGGACCGAATTCCATTCGAATGCGATCTTCTCGTTGTCGAGCGCCTTCTTCTGCATCGCCTTTCCGGCACGGAGCTCATCCCGCCGGTGTACGATCGTAACCTTCCGTGCAAAGCGCGTCAGAAACGTGGCCTCTTCGATGGCCGCATCGCCGCCGCCGATGACGGCCACCTCGCGATCGGTAAAGAAAAAGCCGTCACAGGTCGCGCACGCGGAGACCCCCTTGCCGCGGAGCTTCTCTTCGGCCTCGAGCCCGAGCCAGCGTGACTGGGCGCCGGAGGCGATGATGAGCGTCTTCGTCTCGATCGTTTCCGATCCGATCGTGACCTCGAAGGGCCGGGATTCGAGCTTCACCCCCGTCACATCTCCTCCCTTGAACTCGGCGCCGAAACGCTCGGCCTGCGATCTCATTTTGCTCATGAGCTCAGGTCCCTCGATGCCTTCGGGGAATCCGGGGAAGTTCTCCACCTCAGAGGTGATCATGAGCTGCCCCCCGGCGGCTGTGCCCTCGATAACGAGCGTCTTGAGCTCCGATCGGCAGGTATAGATAGCGGCCGTAAGCCCCGCAGGTCCCGATCCGATTATCGTAACATCATACATTCCCGTGCCTCCGATGATTCATAATACCTCTTACGGCGGGTACGATATGCAGGTTCCCGGTTACCGTCTTTTCGTATGCCGGAACTTAGCACTATAGGGGGGGAGCGCCGACGATACAAGTGAAAATCGCATCGTCCGTCGGGTGGCATCCGGGTACATACCCACAGTGATCGAATACGGCGTTCGAACGTGCTCTGTCCATTAAGCGAACACGTCAATCCGTCACATTCCTCCGGTAACTGGTATTGATCGGGGTGTCCTTTTCTGCTATTTTCACCATGTTCGGGAGGAACTACATGCCTGCAAACCTGCCTCCTCAGTACTTCGCGGCCGAGAAGGAATACAAGAACGCCAAAACGATCCCGGAGAAGATCGCCGCGCTCGAGGCGATGCTGGCGATCATGCCGCATCATAAGGGAACGGACAAGCTGCGTGCGGGTTTGACCAGGAAGATGGCACAGCTTCGGATGCAGGCCGAAAGCCGCAGCAAATCCAGGCGTGGGTCGCTCTTCAGCATCGAAAAGCAGGGTGCGGCCCAGATTGTTCTCGTTGGTTCACCGAATACGGGCAAGTCGTCGATCCTTGCGGCACTGACGAATGCGACGCCTGAGATCGCCGACTATCCGTACACTACGGGGATTCCCAATATCGGGATGATGCCGTACGAGGACATACAGATACAGATCGTAGACCTCCCTCCGATCAGTGATGATGTGCGAAAGCTGCCGTTTTACAACTTATTGCGTACAGCCGATGCGCTTCTGATCGTCTTGGACGGTTCCGGGGAGCCGGAGCTCGAGATCACGCTCCTCTTCGAGGAGCTCGAAGCGGGAAAGATTTATTCCTTCCTGAAGGAGGAGGACGATCTACCGTTCGGATCGGTTCGGAAACGGATGCTCATCATATTGAACAAGTGCGACGGTGCCGAGGCGAGGGGGGCGATGGAGGCCGTGCGTGAAGTAACGGGCGGTGTCATCGAAGCGATCGCCGTATCGACGACGGATGGTACGGGGATGGACGAGTTGCGGAAGCGGATCTACGGCGTCATCGAGGTCGTACGCGTATATACCAAGATTCCGGGCAAGAAGCCCGATATGCATGCGCCATACGTGCTTCCCTGCGGGAGCACCGTCATGGATCTCGCCAGTGCCATCCATCGAGATTTTGCCGACAACCTCCGCTTTGCCAGGGTATGGGGATCGGCCAGGTTCGACGGCCAGTCGGTCCAGCGGGACTATATCCTCCAGGATGGGGATGTCATCGAGCTTCACATCTAGCGGGGAAGATCCGGTGGTACGGACTTTTTAGTCGTTCGCAGACTTCGTAGTATCGAGAGGTTTTTGATATCCTCTTTCATGTCGGGTCCCTTGGGTGTTTCGAGGATCATGGGGCGGTCGAAGAATCGCTCGTCACGCATGAGAAGTCGGAATGCGGGAAGCCCGAGCTCACCTGCACCGATATGCGTATGCCGGTCCACCCGGCTTCCGAGCCCCTTCAGGCAATCGTTCAGGTGAAAGGCCATCAACCGCTCGAGACCGAGAATCGAATCGAAGGCCTCGAAGGTCTTCCGATACGCACGTTTCGTCCGGATGTCGTAGCCCGCTGCAAAGGAATGACACGTATCGTAGCAGATACCGATCCGTTTCGGCTCCTTCACAAAATCGATGATCCGTGCGAGCTGTTCGAAGCGGTGGCCGATCGTATCTCCCTGGCCGGCCGTTGTCTCCAGCAGGATGGTGAGCTGGCTATCCGCCGTTTGATCGATAATGAGGTTCAGGCTCTCTGCAATCGTGGCGATGCCCCTTTCCTCACCGGCCCCCCGGTGGCTTCCGGGGTGGAGAACGATCGCCGGGATACCGAGTAGTATCGAGCGCCGTACCTCTTCCAGGAATCCTTTCCTGGATCTGGCGAGAATGGCCCGATCGGGGGAAGCGAGGTTGATGAGGTAGCTCGTGTGAGTGAGGACAAATCCCGGCGTGAACAGACGGAGATCCTCTCGGAAACACTCGACCTCCTCCTCGTCGAGCTTCGCAGCCCTCCATTGGCTCGGGCTCTTTACAAACAGCTGGATCGCGTTGCATCCGATACTGCGTCCCCGTTCGAGGGCGAGATGAACGCCGCCTGCTATCGACATGTGCGCACCGAGGTTCATGGTCTCGCTGGTCTCGCTTTCGGTTCAATCCGGGATGGTGCTGATGCTGCAATCGGCGTTCGTATCGTCACGTGCGTGTTTGCCTTCTTCGATGCATGACGGGATATTGAATAGTAACGAGTCAATCCTTGTAATATTTAATGCGCAGGTATTATTATCTATAACGACTCCAATGTGAAAGAGGGAAATATGAAATCTGATAGCTCAACGGAGCTCGTCGAATTGACAACCGCCCAGGGGGAGATGGAGGCTGAGATCATCAGAGGGGTCCTGGAGGGTGAGGATATCAAGGTGCTCGTCAAGTCCGATGTCGCTCAGGGCGTGCATCCCTTCACGGTCGATGGTCTCGGGAAGGTGCGGATATTGGTTCGAAAGAGGGATTTCATGAGGGCGAAGGTCATCCTGAAGGAATACCGCAAAAAGGAATAGGCGCGACATCCCCGCTTCACTAAACCCCACGGCACCGCTGCTATTCGAGACCCTTAAGGAGTAAGCGAGACATCTCCATTTACTAGACCCCACAGCACCGATGCTTTTCGAAAACCTTGCACTCGTAGTCTAAAATCATTATAGTGTTATCTGTTTCACGGTGGGAGCTTAACTCAGTGGTCAGAGTGCTACCTTCACACGGTAGAAGTCACAGGTTCAAATCCTGTAGCTCCCACCA
>CP070727.1:1921579-1971845 GCA_020350885.1 bacterium
AATTGTTTATGTGATAGGGAGGTTTCAAGCAGAAGGATGCCATACCAGCACATATCCCGAGGGCGTCATCAATGTTGTGAAGCATTTCCATCCAATCCACAATTTCACTGCACATCTGTGGTGTCGGGTAATGGGGTATCGATTTTTCTCCCCGTATCTCCCAGTCCAGCAGGTACTGTTTGAATTTTTCATCGGGAAGCTGCGGCCAGTCCTCGACGAACCGCTCTCTTTGCTCTCTTTTGGGAAACGCCGCCTGGGGCCAGTTTCCTTCTATCTGAGTAATGCTTATCTTCTCGTTGGTAGAATACATAAGGAAATAGAGGGGATCGAGCATGCCCAGCTTGATTGGAAGCTGCTCATGCTTCTTGATATTATTGTGAGCGTACTCCTCAGCGCCTTTGCCGATCCTTTTAGCCGCCCAATACGTACCGTCGGCAAGATAATCTCCAATCCCTTCCCGCCGGGCAAGCCTGTCGAGCAGCCAGAAAAACCTGCCCTCCTTGTCGGAAGGGCATCCTTTAAAGTCTTTGTCGGTCAGAATACCGGCTTCTTGTAGCTCGACGGCGAAAGCCAGTATCTGCGGTGTCGAAAAACCGTCGACACCATATTCCTGCGCAATCTGCACGATCTTGAAACCGAAATCCAGATTGTCCACGTAAGCCGCCATTCCGTAGGTAAGCTTCGAGAAACATTTCATCATGTATCTCGGAACATTCGGGAAGTTAATCAATGCACCGCAATGCTGCGGACAGTTATAGCAGCTGATCAGCCGTTTTATCGCAGAGAGTTGAGCATTCGTCCAGCTCTTATCTATATCATCAGTCCAGAAATCCCTTCGCCGCTGTCGTGCATTTCCCCATACGAAACTTTCGGTGTGCCACTTCTCATCGGTGTGCACCATCTCCTGGGGCGAGCCGATTCCGGACAGAATGGTCATTACATCCGGAATTGGATTTTCATTTCGGAAGTTGATATATTCCGTGACCTCCTTCATTAGCTCCATGAACTCTTCGCCCCGGGCGAGGTGCACATCCCCCGTTCCACGAACCGCCACAGCCTTGATCCTCTTATCTCCCATAACCGCGCCGCCGCCAAGCCGGCTGGCGCTTGATCTGGACTGCTCGATGGATGCCACGAAGACCCGGTTCTCACCGGCTAGACCGATAGCGGCCACCTGGGCATGAGGCTCATTCAGCTCGTCTCGAATAAGATCCTGAGTCTCGAGGGCGCCTTTGCCCACCAAATGGGAGGCATCACGTATTTCCACTTTGTCATCTTTTATCCAGATGTATACCCACTTTGGAGACTTGTTGCGAAAGATCACTTTGTCGTAACCGGCGTACTTCAATTCCGCCGACCAGAATCCTCCCATCATCGGATACGCCAACAACTCCGACTGGGGAGAGATGAATGTAACAACCGTACGATTCGCGCTGTATGCCGGTGTGGCATTCAGAAGGCCCGTGCTGAATATCAGCAGATTCTCAGGATCAAACGGCTTGGTTTCAGGCGGAACCCTGTCCCAGTGTATCTTGACACTGGTACCCAGCCCTCCGAGATGAAGTTCGGTCATTCTCGGGTCGGTTTCTACTCTTTCGATGTTTCCCGTGGCTAGATCGATCTCTAGATTACATCCTGTCTCTGCGTATCTCATTTTCAACTCCGCTTCTAGATCACGTCAAGTCCCTGCAGGCCCTGTGATGCACAGCGATCACAAAGCAGACGAAGCCTCAGTACCTGCCGCTCTCTCCTTTTTCATTTTTTCCAAATATCTTAGCCTTGGAATAATCTCTTTATGTATATCGCAGACAATGGACTTCCCTGATGTAGTACCGGTCAGTACCAATTTATCATTCGGGCATCGTCCCTGGCAGGTCGTCCTTGACTCACACTTCCTGCATTCATCCGGGAGGTCTTGTTTTGCGAGATCGTACTGAAAAGATTTACACTGAATCTTGCTCATAGGATCCGGGTCGAAGATCGTTCCGGTTTTCATTGAATGGTTTCTAATGCATGGCCCGATCGATCCATCCGGAAATACTGTTGCGCATCTCTGTCCACATTGAAAGGGAGACGACTCGTGATTCCATAGAGGAATTAATGTATCAAACATAAAAGTGGTATGAACATCGTACCCTTTTACAATACAGCTTTCCAATAGATCGCATATCTCATGATATTTCTTCAACAGTCTTTTCCTGTAATCGGTATCCAATCCTCTGTATAGATTCCTGTAAAACCTCAAACGATAACCATTTTCTACTCCGAATCGCGCTATTTCAAGAGCTCGATCCAAGTTGTAGTCATCCAAGGTCGCTACTACTGTCTGACCGATAACATTCGACCTCTCGCCTATTATCTTCATTCTTCTCGATAACTCTTCGATGTTTATATCCGTGATGTTTATCGATATCCATTGGATGTCCTCGAGATCATCCCAATTCACGGAGTCTATCAGGTCACCATTGGTAAAGACAAAGCCTTGCATGCCATCGGTATTCTCATAGACAGCATCCATAACCTGCCTGATTCTATCAGTTCGTAATAAAGGCTCCCCGCCGAGAAATCCAATGGTGTTCACTTTGACGTTATTGACTCTCCATACTTCCGGAATCCACTCCAGTAATCTCGAAAATGTATCTTCGTCCATCTCCATTTCAGTATCATTGCCGACTTGTTGAAAGGAATAACAGTAGCTGCACCTTCTCGTGCACTTGTACGACAGAAACAAGATGAACCAGAAGAACGGAAGTTTCTCCCACCCGGGATCTCCCAGCAATCTTCCGTCCTCGATGGAAAACATCTTTTTTAATTGTTTAACTCGTTCCGTCTGTCTTCTCATAATCCTGCTACTTCGACTTCCGCGGGAAACCCTGCAGATAAATGGCCGTGAGTTGCCTTGCCAGCTCCTTGGCGTCAGGATACCGTCCCGTTCTGTACCACTGGTAGATCCAGTTCAGGGTACCGAACAAATACAGAGCGGCAAGCCTGCTCTCCGCCGACGAACCGCCGGATTTGTTACTGATCTTTTCGAAGATGGATTGGGTTAGATCGAAATATTTCTTCCTCTTCTCGGCAACCTTCCGATAGAAATCCCCCTTGAGGGATTCGATCTCACGGGAGCAGATTTTCAGCTCGTTCATATTTCGGATGAAGTATTCGAAATGCATATTGATCATACTATGAAGGCATGTTTGAGGATCCGTCTCGTTTTCGATTATCTCCTTGAGCTTTTCGCAGAGCGACTCAAATGTCGTGAACTGTATCAGGAAGAGGAGTTCTTCCTTGCTTCTGAAGTAATAGTACAATCCGGCTAGGCTCATCCCTGTCGCCTGAGAGACATCGCGAATCGTGGCCCTTTCAAAACCTTTCCGTGCGAAAAGCGCAGATGAGGCAGAGAGCACCTTTCTGAGTTTCTTATTGTAGCGGGGCGTTCGGTGCTGGCTGCCTCTGGTCTCAAATGTGACTGTTTTTTTGAGATTTCTTACCGGGGACCCCAAGATCACCCTCCATGGGCTCGTCCCAGTCTCTACAATGTTTGTACGGTTAACTGCCATCTTTATAAGCAATTACCAATATTCGTTCGAACGTCCGTTCGAACGTAATCAGAATACACTATTGCAAGAATAATGTCAAGAGGGATTGTCAATTCTCTGAAAAAGAAATGGCGACCTTCTATTAATAGAGAATTTCACTAAGTCTTTTTAATTGAATATACTCAGCCGGGATGATACAATGTGTCACTATCAATCAACGTAATAGTCAGCACTCATTGAACTTAATGGAGGTGGTAGCATGAAACGAATGTTTCTGATTTTGGTTGTTGGTCTGATCACGGCCAGTACCTCTTACGCGCTGGGCCCAAACGTATTACTTGTACCGGAAGAAGATCCGTGGACCTGGGATCGATGTGTTACCGGGCTGGTGCCCTATCAAGTCGAGATATGGTTCTATACCGTCCCCAGCTCCTGGTGGCCTAGTCAGCATATCTGTGTGGAATTCAGGATAGGATATCCTCCGAATGTGACACCTGGCGCTCTCACCATTAATCCATTGGTTTCTGTCTGGGATGGAGATCTCGAGACAGGAGTCATGGCTTGCTTTCCCGATTGCGTGAATTCAATTGTCTGGTATTTCCATCAGACCATATGGGTGAACGATCCAACACCTGCCTGGGTGGAGATCAGAAAGCATCTCGATCCTGGAATTCCTTGTATTCAGACCAGGCGGTGTGATCCAGGCAATACCCCGACATGTGCTATATACTACTGCAAAGTCGGCATTAACATGGAGCCCCCTCAGTGCTGGGGTGCGATTAGCACTGAAGAATCGAGTTGGGGAGCGATTAAAAGTATGTACAGTGATTAATGCACCTTCAAAGAAGGAACGCTCCCGAGTATACTATAGGTCCGGCCGTAGACAGATTCTTGATTCGATCCATGGGGTTGCGTCAATGGAGTGAACCGAAGATGGGATCATATGATCCTATTTCAAAAGAATAATCTTCGTGTTCCGTACCATCCTGCCGGTTTCCAGCCGCACGAAGTAGACACCCGACGCTCCACGTGGTCGGTATTCTAAACGGTACTCGTTCGGTTCCCGGTACTCGTTATACAGCAACGTTTCAACAAGTTTCCCGGCGGCATCATATACTGCTACCGTAACAGGACCGACGTCCTTGACGGTGTAAAGGATCGTCGTTGTCGGATTGAAAGGATTCGGGTAGGCTGATACACTCACCTCCAGTACCCTCGGTGGTCCATCGACACCAGTCGGGTTCGCTATACTGGCTGGACCGCCCTCATTTCCGCTGAAGTCCGTCGCCGTCACAAAGAAGTGAACATGTGTGTGCACTTGGACATCGAAGGTTGGTTCGATCTCATAACCCAGGACTTCAGCAGTTTCATCGAAGATATCAGATGACGACCCGTATATGGTGTAGAAATCGAAGTCTGCATCGGGGACGTCATCCCATGTGAGAATCCCGGGAACACTATAGGCGAGATTCAACGGGATGCTGGGAGCCAGGTTATCGATGGAGTATCCTGAATCCGGCGCCGAATCGAAGTACGTTGCCGGCTCGGCCGTCAAGGCGCGTATAATAAATACCGACCAGTGAATGCCGCCACCGACGGTGGAGTCCGCAAGTGTCGGTGCCACGATATTGTAGATTGATTCGCCGTTTGCAGGAACAGACCCGACAAACACCCATCCTTCGAATGATGGCATGTAATTAGCCGTTTCGAAACCCGCGGAGGACAATGGATCAATCCTTCTGAACGCTCCATACTCGAGCACGGGCGTCAACGATCCCGACGTGTCGGCGCCGCATTTCTGAAAGGTAATCAGCACAGAGCGGCCCTGGTCATTCCCTACATCCACTATCGAAGAAATCACCGGCGGATCCGCGGATGGTCCCAGTACCGTTATCGAGAATATGTACGATCCTGTGGTGGTCGTTTGATCTGACACAGTGAAAGAGAATTCGTCCATCGTGGAACTTGATCCGCTGTGGTCGTATTTCAGCCTGCCATAGTCGATGTCATCCTGTGTAAATGTCGATGGATCAGGAGACCCATCAAGAACGAGTGATCCCACGGACGGCGGTGAGGTGACCGTGTAAAGAAGACCTGTGGAAGGTGTGTCCGGGTCATCGGCTACCAATTGACCGCGCGTTATTGTCTCCGTTCCTCCTCGCGCAACAGACAGGCTGTTGCTCCCGGTAAGTGTAGGCGGATCGTCTGCCGGCGTCACCGTGATGACGAATGTGGCCTGCACGGTACCTCCCACACCATCACTGACACTGAACGAGAAATCGTCAGATACCGTCTCGCTACCATTGTGCGCGTAGGAGAGGGAACCTGAGTTGATTTGAGCTTGGGTAAACGTGGTCAGTGACAGAATACCACTCGTTGGCCCTGGTATCACCGTGTATGTAAGTTGGGCTGCTGTTTGCTCAGCGTCGGTTACCTCGAGGAGGCCGGAGCCTATCGGGGCGCTGCTCCCTTCGTCCAACGTAAGACCGTTGTTGACGGTCAAGACAGGTGAATCATTGACTGATTGGATCGATATTGCGAATGTATTTCCGGGGATGGTGGTCTCGCCATCATTAAAATCGAACGCGAATGCATCCGACAGCGTTTCTCCACCGTCGTGGGCGTACGAAAGGAAACAGGCGTCGACGTCGGCCTGCGTAAAGGTGCTCGATACAGTCAGCGGACTGCCGCATAATGTCAGCACACCGTTTCCAGGAATCCCTGTCACTATATAGGTGAGTTCGTCGGGTGTATTATCAACATCGGTCACCTGGAGCGCACTTGTGCAGATCGTGGCAATGGTTCCTTCATTCAATGTGAGACCGTTGTTAACCGCCAGGACCGGAGACTCGTTCAGCGGCGTAATCGAGATGACGAATGTGGACTGCACGGTACCCCCCACACCATCGCTGACACTGAATGTGAAATCGTCAGATACCGTCTCGCTACCGTCGTGCGTATATGAAACCAGATCATTGTTGATGTCATCCTGTGTAAACGTGCCCGGCGACAGAACGCCACTCGTTGGCCCCGATATTACCGTGTATGTAAGTTGGGCTGCTGTTTGCTCTGCGTCGGTTACCTCGAGGAGGCCGGAGCCAATCGGAGCACTGCTCCCCTCGTTCAGCGTAAGACCGTTGTTGACCGCCAGGACCGGATCATCATTCGCCGGCGTGATCGAGATGACAAAGGTGGCCTGCACCGAGCCTCCAACACCATCGTTGACACTGAATGTGAAATGATCGGAACCCGTTTCGCTTTCGTCGTGCGTGTAGGAGAGGGAACCTGAGTTGATTTGAGCTTGTGTAAATATGGTCATCGACAGCAAACCGTTCGCGGGTCCCGACAAAACCGTGTATGTAAGTTGACCAATTGTATTATCCGCGTCGGTCACCTCGAGAAGACCGGAGTCAATCAGCGCGCTACCTCCTTCGTCCAGCGTGAGAACGTTATTGACCGTCAGAACCGGAGAATCGTTGACTGGTTGGACTGTAATCGTGAATGTATTCCCGGGGATGGTGGTTTCACCGTCATGAAAATTGAAAGAGAAAGCATCATCCAACACAGGATCGTCACCATTATGTGAATAAGAAAGCAAACAGGCGTCGACGTCAGCCTGCGTAAACGTGCTCGATACGGTCAGTGGGCTGCCTGACAATGTTAGCTCGCCATCAGCTCCGGGAGTGGATGTCACCGTATAGGTGAGCTCAGAGGGCGAATTGTCAACATCGGTCACCTGGAGTGCACCGGCACAGATCGTGGCATAACTCCCTTCATTCAACGTAAGACCGTTGTTGACCGATAGAATCGGGGCATCGCTCACCGGTGTGACCGAGATGACGAACGGCGTTGAGGAGATCGTTCCTCCTGCACCATCGATGACGCTGAATGTAAAATAATCTATCGTCGTCTCACTACCGTCATGCGTATATGAAATAAGATAGTTGTCTATGTCATCCTGTGTAAACGTGCTCGATGACAGAACACCGTTCGTAGGTCCCGTCTCCACTGTGTACTTAAGTGAATCGGCTCCTTGCTCTGCGTCGGTCACCAAGAGAAGGCTTGGACCTATTGTGGCGCTCGTCCCTTCATCCAGCGTCAGGCCGGCGTTAACCTGAACTACAGGAGGGGTGTTCTGCGCAAGTGCCTCGAGCGGGAAAATGGAGCTTAGCGCCAAACAGACAAATATTAGGAAGACGAAGCGTGTTACATGGTGCCATGCCGCCACGGATCGGGAGATCATAGCATCCTCCTTGCCCTTACAGCAGGGACTTTCCAAAATCGAATGTTTCTAAATATATTTTATTATACTACAACGTGGTGGCCCCTGTAAAGGTGCTTCGGCTTTGTAGTTATCAGGGAATGGCGTCCCCAACGGGACCAATTACCGGTGGGTTCGGTTGGGTTCCGGCCCCATGAAGAAGACTATCTCCCCCCCGGACACAAGTTCATCGTGTTCAAGGTGGAGGCGGTTGATCACCTTACCGTTTACTTCCACCTTTTGCACATAGACATTTTCGCTGTCCTGGTCCTCTGCACGGATCACCAGCGTGTTCCCATTCTCCAGGTTCAGGGTCGCCCGTGCGACTAGCGGGCTGCCGATGGCGTACTGCCTCGAACCGGGACACACGGTATAAAAGCCCAGCGCGCTGAAGATGTACCAGGCGCTCATCTGTCCGGCGTCGTCGTTCCCGCAAAGACCATTTACACCAGGGCCATACATCGTATCCATAATCATACGCACCCTGGCTTGTGTCTGCCAGGGACGGTCGGTCCAATTGTAGAGATAGGCGATGTGGTGGCCCGGCTCGTTGCCGTGAACATAGTTACCGATGATCCCGTCGCGAGTGATGTCCTCGGTGCGGGCAATGAACTCGTCAGGTAGTTCCATCTCGAAGAGCTCGTCCAGGTGCCGACTGAATTTTTCAGGGCCACCCATCGTTTCCACCAAGGTCTCCGGGTCATGCGGCACGTAGAGACTGTAGTTCCATGCGTTGCCCTCTATAAAACCCTGACCGTGAGTTTCCATCGTATTGAAATCTTCCCGCCATGTACCATTCCTCTTTTTCGGCCGCATGAAACCGAGATCCGGGTCGTAAACGTTTCTATAGCTTCGGGATCTCTCCATGTAACGGTTGTACAGAGCGTCGTTTCCCGCCTGACTCGCCAGCTGGGCGATGCACCAGTCGTCGTAGGCCAGTTCCAGTGTAATGCTAACCGATGAACCACTGGCCTCGTCCGGCACATAACCCAGATCCATGTACTCTCCAACGCCGTCGAAGTAGGGAATACGCGATGTGGTTACACAGGCCTTCAGTGCCCGATCCAGGCCCGTTTCCCAGTTGGTCTTGGCTACAGCGTCGGCAATCACCGAAACCGCGTGGTAACCGATCATGCACCAGTTCTCATTGGCGTAGTGGCTCCAAATCGGCAACATGGGGTGCACGCTCTGGTCGTAGTGGGCCAGCATGCTGTTGATCATGTCTGTGTTTCTAGCTACCTGGATCAGGTTGAACAGGGGGTGTAGCGCCCGGTACGTATCCCACAGCGAGAAGATAGTGTAGTTCGTGAATCCATCGGACGTGTGCACATTCTGGTCGAGTCCACGGTACTGTCCATCCACATCCTCATACACAACCGGTCCAAGCATGGTGTGATACAGTGCAGTGTAGAACACGATCTGCTGGTCCCTGGTAAGCGATTCCACATCTACCCGGCCGAGCTCCCGGTTCCACTGCTGCCTCGCCTCCCCGCGAATCCGGTCGAAATCCCAGTGCGGCAGCTCTCTCTGCAGGTTCCTCAGTGCGCCAGCCGTGCTCACACTTGAGAGCGCTACCTTCACCAGTAATGGATCTTTTGGCCGGACATCGAAATCGAAATGTGCACGGATTTCCCGTCCCGCCATCTCGGGAAAACTGGACTCCTGATCGAAGCGACGGTAGAAACCTTTGTAGGGGGTTTCGTCGTATTTTCTGTGCCCGTAACTCGTCATTGGCTGGCTGAATGCCATAACAAAATAGACCGTGCGGGTGCGTGCCCAGCCTGTGGTCTGGCGATAACCGGTCACCAGCGTGTCGTTTTCCACGCGCAAAAAGGTCCACACGTTCTTGCCCTCGAAATTGTAGATGTTGGCCATCATATCCAGTATGACGTGGGCCTCACCGCCTTTGGCGAATGTGTAGCGGTGCAAACCGACACGGGTGGTGGTGGTCAGCTCCACGTCGACGCCGAAATCGTCCAGGGTCACCATGTAATAACCGGGTTCGGCCCGTTCCGTGTCATGCCTGAACCGGGAGTGGAGGTTTGTGCCGGTTTGTCCAGTATCTGAGTGATCCAATTCCAGGATTCCGGTAGTCGGCATTAGCGATATGTCACCCAGGTCCGAATGGCCGGTACCGCTGAAATGTGTGTGGCTGAAGCCGAAGATCGTGCTGTCCTCGTACTGGTAGCCCGAGCAGTAACGGTAGGCTTCCCGAACGTACTGCCCCCGGGCGTCGTACATCATCAGGTGTCTGGTGTCCGGACTCAACTGCACCATGCCGAAGGGCACCGTTGCACCGGGAAATGTGTGGCCCATCTTGTGGGTACCGATCATCGGATCCACGTAACGGGAGTAGTCCTCGGTTTTTTGCTGACCCCCTGCCACGGATGACCACAGGAGAGTAGCCGTCAACAGGAACAGGACGAATGTCTGTTTGTTCAGTGGCATCATGATGGCTCTTTCGGGTTAGTAGTGAAGGTCTGACGGTGAATGGATTGCTTCATTATGCGTCCCATATCAAACCAGTCCAAAGAATAGAGTCCCCAACGGGACCGCGGGACTCACATTATACATTTTGGCGTCCCCAACGGGACTACGGGACCTAAATATTCACGGTTTTGATTATAAAAAACGTCCCCAACGGGATTCGAACCCGTGTTGCCGCCGTGAAAGGGCGGTGTCCTAGTCCTGGCTAGACGATGGGGACGCCTCGAACACGCTGTGTTTTTCAATCCATGCAATGTATCAATGGGATCGTGCAAAGTCAACCTGAAATGGTTTTCCTGCCTGCCTGGTAGCGTCTTATGACACCCAGCACCGTGCCTACTATCCGGCATGTTTCGAGTTCGTCTTTGTTCAGTACTATAGGCTCGTACATCTTATTCGACGGTTTCAGTATTATGCTATCACCCCGTTTTATTAATCGCTTCACCGTGGCCTCTCCGTCTACGAGTGCCACGACGATATCTCCGCTACGGCAAACCGGATCCCTGCTCACGACGAGAAGATCGCCCGGCATAATGTGGTCATCGATCATGCTGTCGCCCTTGACTTCGAGTAAAAAGTCACCTGGTTGACGAAAGAGCTTTTCATCTAATAATATAAAATCATTTATATCCTCAACAGGCAGCGCCGGTTCACCCGCTTTGATATCACCAGCAACGGGGTAATTCACCGTCCCCCTATCAGAAACCTCACCGCCCTGCATGCCCTTCGGTCGCAGAATCTCGATCGCCCTGGAGCTTCTGCTGACCCGCCTGATATACCCCTTCCTTTCTAAGGCATTCAGATGGTCGACCACACCTCGATTCGATTTCAGCCCAAACGCCTCCCTGATATCCCTGATGGTAGGCGGGTAGCCGTACCTCATTTGATAGCCGCCCAGAAAATCCAGTACCTGCTTCTGTCGAGCTGTCAAATCGTTCATACGTCAACAACCTCGTGCAAGCTCATAATCACCAGGTGATACCGTAGCCCGTGTGTACGTCTCCTACTCTTCATCAAACAGCGATATCTGAGGCGTAGGCGGTTTCTGCTTACGCTGCACGACAGGTTTCTTCGGGACCTTCGTGAAAAATCCGACCTTCCCCCCGCCTTCGTAGAAATCCGCACAGATACCGATGAGCTCTCCCCTTTCCAATCCATCAGCGTCGAACACGCCATCCTCTATCAGGGAAATCACTGTCTTCATCGCAATCCGTTCGAAGGTTCGTTCCATAAAATCCATGAGGGATGCAAATGGGCCATGTTCAGATCGTTCCCGCAGGATATCCTCGAGCTCGCCCCTATCGATGGATCTCCCGTATTGCAGTGGTAACCTGATACCACCTTCTTCAAATAGAAACCAGTTATTACTCGCATTGACGTCGACAGGAAAAATCGTTACGCCGGTATCCTCCAAATACTCGAGGTACCTACGCTGCCTGTCCCGTACATCGAAGTTACTGTTGAGAAGAGCAGTGAAATACTCATTGAAGAGATGGACTTTTAAGAGAGCCGTCCGGTACGAAAGATATGCCTGATAACAACTGAGTACTTTATTGTGAGTGTATGCAACATTATGCAAAAGAAAGTCGAATATATGCTGGGCTTCTTCCTCGTTGAGCCCTTTATCCATGGCGCCGCGCATGTATTCGAGGCGCGCCTGAGAGAGCTCACCGGTGTCTTTGTTCCTGATGGCATTCTCCACACTCACTGTGTGTTCACACTCAAGCCCGGCGGTGTAATTCAGGATTTCCCTGACCTGTTCGTTGTAGAGGAGAAGTCCCCGCGTATTTTCGAGCGAAGCGGCAAGAAGATGATGCGGGAGTTTCACCTTTCCTTTCTTCTCCGCATTTTCCAGATACCTTTGCCAGAGCCGCCCCTCGAGCGGCGCGGGCCTGTAAAGGGATATCACGTTCACCAGTTCGTCAAAGGTATCCGGCTGAACCTTCATGAGCAAATCACGCATCCCCTGGCTCTCCAGAAGATAGACACCATCGGTATTACCGGATGAGACAAGTGCGTAAACCTTCGGATCGTCGAGAATCTCCGGGAGCCAATTGCCGCTTTTTGCTGAATCTCTTCCAAAAAGTGACGGCATCTCACTACGTTTTTTCCTCTGGTCTATAAGAACACGTTCCAGTGCCGAGAGGAAATGCGAGTGCTGAATTACAACGATCCACCCTCCCATCACTTCTATCGTCGCATTGCTCATCTGCACAAACCGCTCGCCGGCTGGACCCGTGATGAATGATGTCACATCCTTCAAGGATTTCGGCAGTATCACAAGCCGCGATGAATTCATATGAAACCTGAATAGCTTCCCCCGCAAGACATCGGCTGCATGCAGCGTTCTTCGTACAACCTCCTCGCTCTTGTACAGATGCCGAAGTGCCTCAGAACTCTCGAGCATGGCCGCAAGCGTGCGATGCCTTCTCTCGACCGACGACAATCGTCCCAGCTCCTCCTGCACCTCCCGAGGCATCCCGAGTACCTCACCCACTTCCTTGAGCAACATCTGGAACGATACCGCTTCCTGAGTCATCTGAAAGAATGGATCGTAGCCGGGAAGCAACTCTTTTAAAATCGTAATGAATGCCTCCCTGCTACCCTCCGATGTGATAAATTCTACGGGTGGCGGGGTGCCGGGACGTGCTGTGGTGAAGGATTCAAGTGAAAGATCATGCTCGAGTGGATTCAGAGGGATGATGCCGAGCAGGTAGGCCAGGAAGCTTTCCAGTATGCTGCTACTCATCAGCTCCAACCATATTCCCTTCCTTGCGGCCTTCGCGGTAAGTTCCCTGACAAAGATCATAAAACCTGAAAGTCCCTCACGCTCCAAGCATGCGAGCTCCTTCTCCATCAGCTCCTTCAACCGTGCGGACTCGTCGGCCGATCTATCATGAAACCGCAGTAATAATCGCCGGTGAGCCAGCTCCCTGAGCCTGTCCTGCGATCCCTGCACTGCCGAGAACCTCAGTCGCCCCTCCACGGGAAGCGTAACGGTACACCGTTCTGCCACGATACCGGATTGGTCCAAAGCATCACGGATTGAATAGAAATAGGGTTCGAGCTCCTTTCCTCGTTTGAGGTAAAATTCATCGTGCGAGATATCGGCCTCCTTCGCCGCTTCCTTGTCCCGTATCATGCGGAGTATACTGCAATATTCTCCGTCGCTCTTGTTCAGGTACCTATCGTTATTGGTTGCGATGAGCGGCACCCCGATCCTCTTCGAAATGAGGGTGAGATGATCCACGATGAGCCGTTCCTCTGGTAGATTGTGGTTCATGATCTCGAGGAAGAGATTATCTTCTCCGTATATCGCTAGAAGCTTTTGAACGATGTCCCGAACCCTCCCGAGGTTGCCGTGCAATATCGAATATGCGGTCTCGCCCCTCGTACAGCCGGTCAATGCTATCATTCCCTCGCTGTGCCGGGCCAATTCATCCTCCGTAACGTGGCCGTCACTCTTACCCTGTGTATGAAGGTTCACCAGCCTTACGAGGTTGTGGTACCCGCGGTCGTTCTCGGCCAGGAGCGTGATGTGGTAGAGCCCATCTCCCCCGACGAGGGATGGATGCCTCAGCTCCACTCCCAGAATCGGTTTGAGCCCGCTCTCAATTGCCAATCTGTAGAACTGGTGGTGCCCATACGTGGACCAATGATCCGTCAGTCCGACGGCAGGGAACTTGAGGAACGCAGCCCGCGCAACGAGCTCCTCCGGCGTGATCATCCCCTCATACGGGCTGTACACGCTATGCACGTGAAGAGGGACGTAGGCCATTATTCAGGCTCCTGCAATGGAGTCATCAATGGGAATCGAATGCCCATTGAACATAGTACTATACAAATGTATAGCTATCAAGAAAAAATGTGAAATATTCATGTGGTCAAACATACCTTGTTGAAGCCAAAGCCATAGCATGTTACTATGTTTTAGATTACCGATAAAAGAGGTGTACAGAATGGTTGAGCGAGAAAATGAAAACAGATTAACGAAGCTCGAAAAGGAGAACCAGCGGCTTCGAACCGCTATAGACGAGCTCACGGTTTTAAACGACATCGCCACGGCTATAGGCTCGACCATTGCGCTCGAAGAGGTTATCGACCTCATGGTTCGTAAGTGCATAAAACACCTGAAAGTCGAGCAAGGCACGGTGACCCTTCTCGACACCAATGAAAACAAGGATGCCCTGAGAACCATGGTCCGGCGAGCGGACACCTCACGATACGTTCTCCCATACCATCTCGACACACAAATTACCGGGTGGATGCTCAAAAATAAAAAACCGTTACTTATCAATGACTTTTCCAACGATAATCGATTCCAGAAGGCAAAAAAGGAAAACTATCCGATCCGGTCCCTATTGAGTGTGCCACTCCTTCTCAAGGGGCGGATGATCGGTACATTGAACGTTTTCAATAAAAAAACCGATGAAGCATTCACAGAAGAAGACAAACGCATGATTACGATCATCGCATCGCAATCAGCACAGATTATCGAGAACGCAAGGCTTTACGAAGAAGAACAGACACTCATGCATATTCGTGAGGAGATGCGGCTTGCATACAAAATTCAGACAGACCTGCTGCCCAAGACGGCACCCGATGTGGCCGGCTACGAGATAGCTGGTAAGAGCCTTCCGGCTAAGTCGGTTGGAGGCGATTATTTCGATTTCGTCGAAGCCGATCCCAAGCATCTAGCCTTGTGCCTCGGGGATGTATCGGGCAAGGGAATGCCGGCGGCCCTTCTCATGTCGAACCTCCAGGCGACCCTACGCGGTCAAATCACACAACAACTATCACCAAAGAAATGCCTCGAACATTCAAATAAAATCATGTTCAGAAACACCGATCCTTTCCGATTCGCAACCCTATTCTACGGCGTCCTCGATAGTGAAAAACACGAGCTCCAGTACGCAAATGCCGGGCACAATCCCCCCTTTCTTATCAAATCTGGGAAGGATCCCGTCCGTTTAGGGACCGGCGGAATCGTTCTCGGTATCATAGAGGATTTCACCTATCCGGAAGAGCATGTTCCATTCGATACCGGAGATATACTGGTCGTCTACTCGGATGGTGTAACGGAAGCGTTCGATGATAAGGATGAGGAGTTCGGCGAGGAACGGCTTATCTCGATGGTTAAGAAGTACAGCGGCGATCCGGTCGAGCAGATCATCGAGAAGATTATTGGGGCCGTACAGCACCATACGGTTGGTGTCCAGCAGATGGACGATATCACCCTGATCATCGTAAAACGCACAGAATAAATGCAGTATTTATAGTATTATTGATGCTGCTCCGGAATGCCTTCAGGGACTCCAACCCCCAAGCGGAGTATATAAGATCGACGAAACGCAACGGATCCACTATCTCGCAACAGATTAATTCACAATATGTTATACAATTTTAATTATATTTATATTTTGACAAAATATCTCTGAATTGTTATTATTGATGCGGGTTAATTAAGTTATAGAGTAATTAGCGGGCTTCAAAAAGATTCGATCCGGTATTCAATGATCGGTCGTACTATATCCCATTACCGCATCCTCTCCAAGCTTGGTGAAGGCGGTATGGGGATCGTCTACAAGGCCGAAGACACAAGGCTGAAACGTACTGTCGCCTTGAAATTCCTCCCCCCCCACGCACTCGCCGACGAAGAAGAGAAGAAACGGCTCCTCCAAGAGGCACAAGCAGAGGCACAATTGGACCATCCAAACGTCTGTACGATCCACGAGATCGAAGAGGCTGAGGGAAATATCTTCATCGCGATGGCCTACTGTGAAGGACAGAGTCTCCGCAAGCGCATCGAATCCGGCACCGTGAGCCTCTCCGAGACGCTCGATATTGCAATACAGGTCGCTGAAGGGCTGCTTGCGGCCCACGGGAATGGAATCGTCCATCGCGATATAAAGCCCGGGAACGTCATGTTAACGGCAGACGGCCTCGTGAAGATTACCGATTTCGGGCTTGCAAGACTGACAGGAATCACAAAGACGACTCAACGGGGAGAAACGAGAGGTACCATCCACTACATGTCCCCGGAGCATGTAAGGGGCGAGACCGTCGACCACAGCACCGATATCTGGTCCCTCGGTGTAATGCTGTACGAGCTCATAACGGGAGAGCTCCCATTCAAGAGTGAGTACGATGCCGCGATCCTTTATTCGATCGTTAATGAAGATCCGGTACCAGCCATCGAATTGAACAACACCATTCCACCCGAACTCGATCTGATCATCTCCACGGCACTGAATAAGGATATCAATAAGCGATATTCTTCCATCAAGATAATGCTGGAAGATCTGCAGAAACTGCAGTGGAGACTACTTACCCATTCAAAACGGCCCCCAGAAGACACGAGTGTGAGCACGACGGTCTCAGTGAGAAACAGGTTTGCATTTCTCGCCATATTTCTGGCCATCGCAGCCGTGCTCATCGCGGTACTGACACGTACACATAGGTATTCACCGGGCATTACACCTATGTCTATTGCGGTCCTGGAATTCGACGACCACTCTCAAGATTCAACACTTGCGGTGATACTCGCAGAGCTTCTGCGCACGGATCTATTCCAGAATCCCTACACCAAGATCCTCAGCAGGGATCGGATGTTCGAGCTCCAACGCTCGGGCGGAATAAAAGAGCTTACACTGTCTTCCGGCTTCGACATCTGCCGGCGAGAGCAGATCGAATCGATCATACATCCCCGAATCATCAAGATCGGCGACACCTATCGAATCGAAGCCCTCGTGTACGACGTCAACTCCACGACACCTCTTTTTGCAAAACGCGCCACCGGTCAGGGCAAAGATCAACTCATCGGTCTCATCGAGCAACTCTCCAGGGAAATCGTCACAGAGCTAAAACTGTTGCCTCAGAGAGCCAGTGACCGCCTGCCGTGGAGTGCTCAGTCGACAACCAAATCCATCGATGCGTACGAGCTCTACATGACCGGATACAAGCTATACGAGGGTAACGATCCACTCAAACCGATTCCCTTCCTGGAACAGGCCATTGCGACAGATTCTTCATTCATCGATGCATACATAGCACTCGCTATTCTATACAACTACATCGGTGACACAAGAGCACTCGCATGTGCTAAATCAGCCAAAGAGATCGCCAAAGCCAACAACAATACACTCGCCTTTTTCGAAGCCGTCATTGCAGAATCGAGGATCTGCAGAAACTGGAACCAAGCAATTGCATATATGAGGCAGTATCTCGAGTTATGGCCCAACGATATCGATATGCGGATCAACCTCGGCTACATCCTCTCACGCCGTATGAAAGAATTCGAGAAATCGATCATTGAACTCGAGCACGTACTCGAACTGGACCACATGAACCTCTCCGGCCGAATCGGGCCGACACTCAACTCTCTGGGACATGCATACTTCTTCGACGGACAGTTTGACAGGGCAATCGAATGCTTCGAACGGTACCGGACTCATCTACCCAACAGGCCCGATCCGCTCCACAGTCTCGGCGATGTATACCGCATCAGAGGCGAATACGAACGTGCCGAATCCTATTTCTCCGAAGCCATTTTGCTCTCCCCCGCGTACTACGAGAGTTACGAGGAACTCGGTTTGACATATCTTGCGACGGGACAGTGGCGCAAAGCGATAAGCGAATTCAAGCGCTATGTACAGTACGCCCCTTTAATGAAACGGCCATGGGGATATGTGTTGATAGCCAAGATGCATCTTCTTCAGAATGACTTCCAATCTGCGAAGGATGCACTCGACGAGGCACTCACGATAAATCCCTCCTCCATCCGTGCCCACTGGCTCCAGGGATTGATCCTGCTATTGGTGGAAAACGATCTCGAAGGGGCAAAACGTGAGCTGTCGTTCATCGAAGAGAACAAGGATACGGTAACCGATGAGGATGTCGTCTCATTCTACCATAACCTGCGAGGCTGGATCCTCATCTCCGAGGGAAAGGATACCGAGGGTCTCGCCTCGCTTGAGGCGGCGGTAGAATCTTCGCCGAGAGAATTCATCTTCTTTGGAAAAGAACTTGTCCGGGGCTGCATGGTCGCCGGGAACAACGAGCAGGCGGTGCACGAAGCCCTGAATCTCATGAAATTCAATGAGCACGACGGTGAGTTGCTCTGCCTTCTGGGCCGCATTCACCACGAAGCGGATGCGCGTGAAGAGGCCGTGAACTTCTGGAATTCGGCCCAACGGGTGTGGCAGGAAGCCGATGAAGACTTCATGCCGCTCGTCGAGGTTAGAACTATATTAGAAGATAACGATTTATAATTAGTTTTAATTATTAGGCTTGTGAGTATGTTGCAATCGTCGTCAGGATTCGATCCTAGTAGGCTCGAGTCCACGGTATCTAAATGAAAGGAGGGGGTCATGCCTGATGAGGCCATGCCTTCGGAAGGAAAGTGGATCGGTATCAGTCAGTCGATCTGGCCACAAAAAGAAACGGGCTGGTTAATCTCGTTTGAATGGCTACTGACCCAGATCCTCAAGGGAATGGAAGATCCCGAGCAGAAAGGACTCTTCATCTGTATCAAGCGTACGAACGGCAAGGTCATCGATCCGAAAGACGAGAAGATCGAACTCTGCATCAGAGGGAAGGACGACAAGTCGGAAGTTAATATGCGCGAAGAGTTTCCCCCTATCAAATGGCCCTGATGAAACGTATCTTTTACACCCGTAATGCTCGCATTACAGCGATACAGGTAAAGAGCAGAATAATACTCGTCGAGCCGTATACGGTATAATCTGTAAGCAGATGGATTATATATAGATTCGGCCGTGCTATGTACGGGTACGCAACATAACGCACTCCCGCCCCGTATTGATACAATAAAACGTGCATTATGTAATGTCTTGCAGGAGTAATGAGTATGGACGACCACATCACAATTCTCGGAGCGCTCTACATAGCTTTCAATGTCCTGGGAATAGTCGCTGCGATCATCGTCTTCACCGTCATCGCGGGAGGCGGTCTCCTTTCCGGTGACCCTGATGCCATTGCGATCACATCGATCGTCGGTTCTTCGATCGCATTCTTTCTCATAATTATCTCGATCCCCGGTATCATCGGCGGTATCGGGCTCCTGAAACGTAAGTACTGGGCCAGGATCCTCGTTCTGATACTCGGCTTCCTCAATCTCATCAATATTCCGCTCGGAACGATACTAGGGATCTATACGATCTGGGTGCTCATGAAAGAAGAAACCGCCGCGATCTTCCAGGAAGGAAGCATAGAGCGAAAAGGGACCGAGGGCTCTTTCGCCTCTTCACAATAATTCCTTCCTGCTCTATAAAACCGTTGAATGAGGCCATACCAGCCTTTAGAATCCCATATTTATACTACCCGCCATGTTTGATTATAGATGAGGGATTGCAGTGTGCGCCGACTCTCGAGTCAATCACACAATACACGATGCGAATCGGGTGGCGATCATCGGCGGCACCTTCTCCGGCAACAAAGGTGCAGCAGCAATGCTCGAGAGCGCCATCGCCAACCTGCGCCACCGTTCACCTCGTCCTCTCGTCTTCGATGTCATAACAGTATATCCGAAGCGCGACAGACAGATCGAACTCCCTGAGGATGTTCGCATTGTACCTGCACCGCCCGTAAAGCTCGTCCTTCTACTTCCGTTTTTCGCTCTCTGTTACGCCGTCCTGCGCTTCCTGCACATCCCACCCGGGTTCCTGCTTGCATTTCCTCCCCTTCGTTCCATCGTTGAGGCGTCGGCCGTACTGGACGTCTCCGGCATTTCGTACGTTGATGGCCGTGAGCCGATGCTGGTTTACAACATAGCCTGCAACATACCGGCGCTTCTCGTCGGAATCCCTCTCATCAAGCTCTCACAGGCACTGGGGCCGTTCAGAAGACCGGTCAACAATCTGGCCGCGAGATTCATTTTACGGCGCATCGACACAATATTCGCACGCGGCAGCGAAACACATGAATTTCTCCGACAGCTCGGCCTGACCAACATTTCACCCGCGGCCGATCTTGCATTCATCCTGAACGAGCACCAACCGATCCCCCCACCCCCTATCGACAGATATCCGGGGCTTGCCGGCAAGGAGCTCATCGTCGGTGTCTCACCGAGTGAGGTCCTGGCCCGTCTCTACAGCAGGAGAGACAAAGACCTTGTCGCCGTTCTCACGGAGGTACTCGACACACTCCACGAACGTACCGGAGCACACATCGTCATTATGGCGCACAGCATGCTCGGTCCAGAGAGCCGCTCCCGGAACAACGACTATCATATCTGCCGTAAGCTCTACGAGAATATGCGGCATCGATCTCATGCCACCCTTATAGTCGATGATCTGAGTGCCTCCGAGCTCAGATCATTGATCTCCCTATGCCGCTGCTTCATCGCCTGCCGCTTTCACAGCATGATCTCATCACTCTGTGCCGGTGTCCCCCCCATCGTTCTCGCCTGGAGTCACAAATATCACGAGGTTATGAACGATTTCGGGCTCGATACGTTTGTTTTCGATATCGCCCGAACCGATCCCGGCGAGCTCCTCGCCCGATCAACGGAAATCATCAGCGATCCCGAACCGTTGAAAGGCTCGATCGGTTCCGCTCTTCCGAACGTCATAGCATCAGCGGAGTCGCAAATCGAATATACCGCCGGCATCGTCTGCAGGACAAAGACACGCTCACGGGCAGGCGCCACGGCACGGAAGCTGTACCGGGAGTACTACATGGGTCGATTCGGAGGCACATTCCTAGGCTACAGTGCCAATGCCGGTGTCAGAGACGATGCGGCCTCAGGTGGCCTGGTCTCTGCTCTCATCATCAACCGGCTGCGCGCGGGCGCGATCACTGGTGCAATCGCCGCACGGGCAGTCCTCGAGAATGGAACACTTGTCTTCGAATCCGATGTCTGCACAGATGAACAGTCCGTTCTCGATTGCCGTACGAGCATCTACAGTGATTTTAATCATGCCCGGGCGGTAATACGGTTACTGCAGGAACGAGACGGTACATTCGCCGTCGTCGCCCTGCCCTGCCAGTGGCGCATGATCAATTCATATCTGGAGAAGCATCCCGACCTGAAACGGAAGCTGGGCCTCGGGATCGGACTCTGGTGTGGTCATGCGACGGACCGCAGGCTCATCGAAGATTTTCTGCGTATCAGGGGAATAGACACCGGGTCCGTGGAGCGCCTCTACTACCGGAAAGGGCACTGGCGCGGAGAGACGGTTATCGAATATGAAGACGGCCGCATCGAAACCATTCCGTTCAAGACCGGTTACGGTCTCCTGCAAAACCTCTACGTCGATTGCAAACTCAGATGTTTCTGCTGTACCGATCATTTCGCCGTTGGGTCCGATGTCAGCTTCGGCGATGCATGGCTGAGAGAGCTCAAGGCTTCACCGGTCAAGCATTCGATGGCGATCACCTTCAGCGACCGGGGAGCAGAGGCCATCGCAGGGCTCGCCGGAGAATGCGACGCCTTCATCCAGGAGATCGATCCCACGTTGGCCGTCGATGCACAGAAACGGGCTGTTATTTGGCACACGTACGGCAGCGCCGGAAGGAACAGAGTGGGAAGGCTGTTCGGCATGCATATCAGGGATTGTGGTATCTCACCACGGTGGAACGACTACATATCGGCGTTTCTCGTCCTGGCGGCCTACAAGGCGTATGGCAGCCGGTTGCGGCCGTTGTTACTCAGGCTTCCCTGGCCGCTGCCCTATCTCTACATGTTGGGTCAAAAAGCATTTTCGAATTTTTAATACCGTTCCGGCGCCCGTTGAGTGTATACGTAATGGATATGAATCGCCCGTAGAATCCGTCACCATACGGACAAGGCAGCCCTGCAGGTACGAACCACGGAGCCGTCTTTGGAAACGCAGGACAGGAAGATCTCGACAAAACGACGTATCTATCGGTGGATACTCTTCGCCCTCACGCTCGCTGCTGTCGCATGGTTCATCTCCAGGAACTACCGGCTCGTATTCCAGTACAGCTTCGAATTTAAACCACTCCTTCTCGTTCTCTCATTCCTCTCGGTTGCCGTGGCGTTCCTGCTGCGCTTTGGCGTGTGGCTCAGGCTGGCCTCCTATCTGGAGCTCGAAGCCCCCCTTCCGAAAGCCGGGAGGGCGTACTTCCTCTCCGTTCTGGCGAGGTACATACCCGGAAAGGTAGGGCTTGCGCTCGTGCGCGTCGAAGCGTATCAAGGCTACCCGGCGGCGAAGGTCGTGATGGGAACCGGTATGGAGCTCATCGCCGCTCTGTCGGCCGCCTTGCTGCTCGCCTTTATCGGCTTGGCAACTTCACCTGCTCAGTTCCCCACGTACCTGCGCTGGATGGCACTCATTGCAACCGTACCGCTCATTGCGGCCCTCTCGCCACCGGTACTGAGAACAGTGACCAACTCGATACTACGTCTGGCCCGAAGACCCGCCATCGAGCAATTCACGCCGTTCAGAATAAATATCACCCTTGTTGGGCTCTATATGATTCCCGGGCTCGTGCACGGTCTGGGTCTCTTTTTCCTCCTCAACGCACTTTCCCCCGTATCGGGAAGCCATTACCTGGCGATTACCGGATCGTACTACGCTGCAAGCCTTGCCGGGCTGGCGGCATTCTTTGCACCGGGCGGGCTCGGTGTCCGTGAGGGCGTACTCTTTCTCGTTCTCCCTCTCCTCGTCCCCCGGGAAAGCGCCATCGTAGCTGCAATCATGATCAGATTGGTCACGGTACTGGCAGAGATGGCCCTTGCGGGTGTGTTTGTTGGATGGGCCTGGTTCAGTCACGCCGGCGCTCGAGATGAAACAGGATCTCTTCCTGATTGAGGCGCATCCGGGCGAACATATCGAGAATGAATCCAAGTATAAAACTCATAGCGGAAAGCAGAAATAGAAATCCAGCCGTGAATCCCGCCCACTTATGCGGTGTAAACGTCCCCGACTTGGAGTAGTGGATTGCGAGGAATACGGCGAACGCCAAGCCGACGATAAAGAGAGCGAGCGAGACCGCGGCAAACAATCGAAACGGGCGATAATCACGCAACGTTTTTATGATGATCTTTACTGTCTGATACCCGTATCGAAAGAGATTGCCAGCGACCCTGGAACTCCCATGTTCCCTCCGCCCTTTGACCATTACCGGCACCTCCATAATGGGTACCCGTTTGAAAGCGAAATTCAAGAACGTTTCCTGTGTATAGGTGAAATCGCTGAAGAGGTTCAACTTGAGCAGTGCGTTCCGCGAGTAGGCTCTGAAACCACACGAAACGTCGAAGAACTTCTGTCCCGTCATGGTACTGATCACGAATGACATGAGTTTATTGCCATAAAATTTTACTCGTCCCATCTCGGGGTAAAGGGATCGATCCTTGAACCGGGACGCCGTTACAAATTCAACCTGCCCGTCAATGATAGGGTCGATAAGCTTGCCGATGTCCCGTGGATCGAACTGCCCGTCGGCATCGATAGAGACAGTGATATCGCTTCGTGCAGCCAATGCGGCCCGCATGCCAGTGCTGAATGCGGCGCCTACGCCCCTGTTCGTCGCATGCCTGCAGACCTCCGCGCCCTTACGTTCGGCTATATCCAATGTCTCATCCGTCGAACCGTCATCGACAACGATTATGCGATCGACATAGTCCGGCATCGCCTCGATCACATCACCGATGGTTGCCGCCTCGTTGTAAGCTGGTAGTATGACCGATATCTTCTTTTCTTTTAACATACTGTAGAAATTGTACTATCGGCTCATAATTAGTGCAATTCTTTTATTTTCAAGGTTTACATACGGTTTCGAAATTTGTACATTCGTTCATAACCAATGCTGTTTCGATAACTTTCGACGCGGGTACGTAGAGACAAACAATCGAAGCTGTTCGATATGAAACTCAAACGTCCCAGTAGTGCTCACATTACACTGTTGGTCATTTTAGCGGTCGCTGCCGCCCTCCGCCTCTACTATGCGTTTACATTCAAGGCGAAACCGGACTTCAGCGATATGGCTATATACAACGAGCTTGCCCTATCGGGAGGAATCCCGACTTCTCCCCCACCCGGTTATCCACTGTTCCTGCGGACGATCTACTTCGTGTTCGGAGCATACAATTACACGGCGGTCTACATCGTCCAGACATTGATCGGTATCCTCACCGTTTATCTTATCTACATCGCGGTCACCAAGGTCGCCGATCGAGAAGCCGGACTCATCGCCGGGGGTATAGCTGCTATATACCCGAATTTCATTGCCTATACCGTTACAACAATGACCGAGACGCTCGGCATTTTCCTCGTAGTACTCCTGACCGCCACTATGACACTACCGTCCTCCACGAAACGGCAATCGATCTATGCGGCCATCGTCTTGAGTATCGGATATCTTATCAGACCCGCCTTTCTCTTCTTTTTTCCCGGTGCACTCGGAGGTGTGAAAAGACGGCTCGTGCTCATTATCACACTCGTGGCCGTTCTCGGACCATGGTACATCTATGCATCGGTAGCTGGCGGAGGATCAAACAGGGCAGCCCTGGGCTTCTACAAATCGTACAATCCAAAGGCGACGGGCATTAAGCATTACAGGATAGAGGAGACTGAATTGGGAAGCCGGGATTTGCCGAGCGGAACGTACCTGAAGGAAGCAATGAAGTTCATCCTGAACAACAAATGGAAAACGTTGGATCTTATCTACAAAAAAGCAACCCTTATCATATCACGCGGTTACGATTTGTATGTCCTTAGAGATTTTGTAGGTTACAACAGTGCAAGAGTCCACATCATGCTCTATGCGTATATACCCGTTATGATACTCGGCTTTCTTGGCATGTTACGTCTGTACGACAAACAAAACAGAGTCATTGCATTTACACTAACAAGTTACTTGGTGCTTAACGTTCTTTTATCAATATTTAAAATCCGTTACAGGGTGCTGGCCGAGCCCTTGCTGATCATGTATGCTGCAATATTTCTCGCTGCCAAATGCTCGTTTCCAAAGCTCCACCGGATAAAAGACTCAACATGAATACACGAATCATAAAAATCATCATATTTTTTAAAGAACATTGGCCAATCGTATCCATATTCGTTTTTGCTCTCGTGATCCGGATGTATTTTTCACTAACCACGCAGATGCCCGAGTTTAATTCCGAGATGCATAATAACGTTGCCAAGGCACTCGAGTGGAAACTCACCCAAAGCGACGCTCCAATCTATCCTTTATTCCTAAAGGTGATCTACTCCATCTTCGGCGAAGGCAATCATACGTCGGCACTTATCATACAGGGACTCATCGGATCCTTGATGGTTATCGTTATCTATCTGCTCGTTCTTCAGGTATGTAATCGTAGGGCCGCATTGCTGTCGGCGGGGATATGTGGAATCTATCCGGCTTTCATTATCTTTGAAATATCGCTATTCCCCGAATCTCTCTTGATCTTTCTTGCAGTGTGCATCATGGCATTATCTGTATCTGTAAAAATAAACCAGAAGAAAAAATCCATTCTTCTCGGAGCCCTCATGGGATTGGGGATGCTCACGAAACCGACATTTCTTTTCTTCCTGCCTGGTCTCGCGCTGACGACGAAGAAACGGCTTCTCTTCCTTCTAACACTCATCATCGTATTGATCCCATGGACGGCAAGAAACGCAGTGGTCTCTCGCACCTTGTATCCCCTGTACCAGCCGAAAGCCTACATGGTAGATTTGAGTAAATATACATTTTCAAAAGAGAGCTTGGGCCTTTTCAACAGGTTATACACGAATACATCGTTCGTACTTCGGAAGTCGTGGGACGAACCGAATATGCCGAAGCTTTTCGAGAATAGGCACAACAACACAGGTCTCTTACAATATTCCTACACGGTGGTGTTGATCCTCGGTCTTATCGGAATGGTCCGGTTCTACCGAAAGGAACACAGGCAGTTCATGCTGCCGGTTCTTCTCTATATCGTTCTGGTGATCTTCTTCACGTTTGTCAAGCACAGATACCGCATGCTCTTCGAACCGGCTCTTATTGTGTACACAGCCATCCTTCTGGCGGGCGGCTCATGCGAGGCTCGATCATTACAAGATACCTCAGGCACGGGGCGGGACGGCTGAAGCCGCAGATCGGTCCCGATTCCAGAAAGTACCGGTATATTCTGTTCGCGGCATGTCTCGTTGCCCTGGTACTCCGCCTGTACTTTGCATGTACCGCGGAACTCATTCCCCACAGCCTCCACCTTGCCTACTACAACCGCATGGCCGTCGAAGGGCTGATCGACACCGATGACGCCCCGCTCTACCCAATGATAGTACGAACGATATATGGTGTGTTCGGTGCCTTCAACCAGAGGGCAATCTTCGTTATCCAGGCGATAGTGAGTACACTTGTAGTTCCGCTCGTGTACGCGATCACGTCGAAACTCCACAGCCGGACCGCCGGACTTGCGGCCGCAACCATCTGTGCCTTGTACCCGAACTTTATCGCCTATAACCTCACCACCGTCACGGAGACGTGGGGCATTATCCTTGTGGTTTTTCTCATGTTTACTCTGTCTTCGCAATTGAATGATACAGAACGTGCCGTGTACACCGCCGTCTTCGCTGGATTGGGGATTCTGTTGAAGCCGGTCTTTCTGTTTTTCATCCCCGGGCTCCTGATTCACATCAGAAGGAGAATCACATTCATGATCATACTCATACTGATGTGTTTACCCTGGACGATTCGTAATTCAATCGTTGCCGGAAAGCCCGTACCCATATACGATAAAAGTGCATACCACTTCGATCTCCATAAATACTACAGAATCCAGGACGGTTGGGAAACGCTGGACAAGATATACGACGACGTCTCTCTCGTCCTGACAAAAGGATTCTTCACCGGCAACACCGAAGAGATAGATAAAAAAGTGTTGAACATGAGATACAGCGAGATATATTTCTTCGTATTCATCACACTTTGCGGACTCGCAGGTTTAGCGAGATACTACGTGAAGAGGCACAGGGCTATCACAATGCTAATTCTCGGATACATTGCTACAGTGATCCTACTTTCGATGTTCACGTTGCGGTATCGCGCGTATCTCGAACCATACTGGATCATCTACACAGCCATCCTGTTGTGTGGTATCGGCAGGTCCACACGTGAATATGTTTCCCGAATGCGTTCGAAGAAAATGAGCATCGTACCACTTCTTTTCCTCTCCCTTTGTGTGCCTGCCACAATTCTCGGTGATATCTTGGAGGTTCCTTCGCAGTACCCGACCATACAGTCTGCCATCAATAATGCAACAAACGGCGACACGATTTTGGTTGCCCCCGGCACATATGATGCTCCGGCCGGTGTTACCTTCGACACTAAGGCCAACATCGTACTGCTCGGTGAAACCGGAAGGGAAGAGACAACTGTCTCCGGACACATCACGATCAATAACTCCAACCATATTGTCGTAACGGGATTCACCATCGACGGTGGCGCCTCCATTTCGTGCAATCTCGGAACGATCATAACCGACTGCATACTCACTGGCTCAAACGACTGCGGTTGTACGATCATCAGCTGTCCTGCGGGGCGTTATTCGAATGTGGAGATCGTTGGAAATATTATCTGCGAAAATACGTATCACGGTATCCGGGCAGAGCTGAGCGGCGGAGAGACGAGTATCCGTGACAATGAAATCTACGGCAACGGCGAATCGGGCATATCGATCACAAACTCATACGGAGAGATCCTTGGAAATGTCATATACGACAACGAAGATCATGGCATCGTGATCGAACAGGCGACCTTCTCCATTACAGAAAATACAGTAGCGAGGAACACATTGTCCGGTGTCAAGCTGACAGCAGGGGGCGGTGCATTTACAGAGCACATTGCACACAACATCGTTGCATTGAACCGGCTCTCGGGCATCATGGGTGATGTCGGAATAACGGCCCACATCTCCTGTAACGATGTCTGGGCAAACTCTCCGGGAGGTACCGCCAACTACGGCGGAACGATTTCCGATCAAACCGGTTTGAACGGAAATATCTCCGTGGATCCTTACTTCTGTAACGTGTACACAAACGATTTTGCCCCGGCGGTGAATTCCCAGGTCTTTCAGCAGCCCTGTGGCATCATGGGGGCGTTTTCGGAGCCGGGATGTTTGGAGCATACTTCGACCGCCACCACTTCATGGGGTGCCATCAAATTCATGTACAGATAGACGGCGTATTACCTGAGAAGTATCATCTTGCGAGACATGATGCTCTTGCCCGCCCTGAGCCGGTAGAGATAGATACCCGAGGCCACATTCGCACCCGCAGCATCCCGGCCATCCCAGGTAACTGCATGCCTTCCGGCATCGTCTCGCCGGTCAAGCAGCCTCACGACGAATCGCCCCCTGATATCGAAGATATCTAGGCGGACACGGCACCGTTCGGGCAGTGTATACCCGATTGTCGTAACCGGATTGAAGGGGTTGGGGTGGTTCTGGTCGAGTGCGAGCCGCAGACGGGGAATCGTTACGGGATCCGTCTCGAAGAGCATTCGAGTGTTCTTCTCTTCGATCACTTCGACACGATAGCGAAATGTTCCCGCAGACACCGCACCGTGATCGACGTAGGTGAAGACCGTTCCATCTCCCACGATCCCATCCGGGGGAAGCACAAGAGACTCTCCGTTGACACAACTCTTCCGGTGTATGTTGAAGCGCGCCCTTTCGTTACATTCCCTCAACGTCCATGTGATTACGACATCCCCGTCCTCATACCGGGCGGCGTACGATACAAGCTCGGTGGCAACGATATCCCCGTCCGCCGTAACACGGGTGCAGTAGACAAAATTACTCAAGCTGACTGTCGTCCATTGCCAGGCTATGAGTGCTCCCCCGGAGCAGTTAGTAGTGATATCGGGATATAATTGCCACCCGGGGCTGTTGCAGACAACAATCCCGTCCGCCTTCCAGAGAACGTTCCCGTCCGTGTCGACACGCTGTGCATAGAGATCCGATTGGCTTTCGAATATATCCATCCAAACGACAACAGCCCCTCCCACACCGTCAGGGGTCATGACGGGTAAATTTATATTTCCGGTGGCTGTACACAACTCGACACCATCGCCGTCCCACAGAGTGATCCCTCCCGAACTAATCCTCTGTGCATACAGAGCATCGGTTGCATATCGATCATCGATCCATATCACGATCGCGCCCCTCGCTCCATCGCTACATATCTCGGGAGCATACTGCCCGTCAGGACTCACACATAGAGGGATCCCGTCGTTTGTCCACAGTGATGCACCCGACGAATCCAACCGCTGTGCATAGATATAGTGATCGACTCCGGCCCTCCAATCCTCCCAGGCAAATATGGCATCACCCGTTCCGCCCGGACAACCCACAGGGTAGGTCTGGCTTCCCGCGGCACCGCATATAACGATCCCATCGGCGCCCCACCTCGCCGAACCGACCGAATCGATTCGTTGGGCATTCAGGTTGTAGTCGTCACTGAAGTCACACCATGCTACAAACACCCCTCCCGCACTGTCCGTAACGAGTGTGTGCCATATCTGTCTATCTTCTTTTGTACACACGGCAACACCGTTTTCCTGCCAGAGAATAGTGCCGTTCCGGTCCAGCCTCTGTGCATACAGGTCCTCGGGCCCGTTGCGTTCATCCCGCCAGACAACGATGGCACCCCCGTGCAGATCGGCGATAGCCTCTATGTAGAGCTGTCTGAAAGTATCGGTGCATACCGCCACACCACCCTCGCTCCAGAGGGGATTTCCGAGAGAGTCGATCCTCTGTGCATAGATATCTATGTTGTTGGTGCCGGGAGCCTTACTCTCCAGCCAGAATACGATGGCACCTCCCTCTCCATCCGAGACGGCTTCCGGCGCAAGCTGACTTCCCTCCTCTTGACAGACAGGGACTCCGCCGGGAGACCATAGCAGGTCCCCTTCGGGCGAGATCCTCTGGCCATAGATATCCTGTGCCGCTCCCCGATTATCATCCCACACCACGATCGCCCCACCCGTGCTGTCCGTTACGATTACCGGATAGTACTGAATGCTCAGCGCTGTGCATACGGGAATGCCGTCCTTCTCCCATTCGGCTGAAAGCCTAACCGACGCGATAAAGGATACTATGCAGAGGATTACCAAATACATGCTTCGATTATTCATTGGTTCCTCCCCGTGGGGAACAGAGCACTATACTCGTCTAAGCGAATAGCAACCCATCTTCAAGGGCTGTGGTAGGGATGGAAACAGGGAACCGACGAATCAATGAACAGACAGGATCACATGTAAACTCACCGCATAGTAACGTTACAAACCCCACCCTTAATAAATATAATTATCCCTTAATGTAGTTGTCAAGAAATGAGTTTCCTCGTTATACTGCAACCCGTATGCAGTGACATTCATGAGCTCTCTATCGAAAGGATTCACTATGAGAATCTTGATATCGTTTGCCTTGATCATGTGTATCTCCTCCACACTGAGCGCCGGGGAGTTCGATACGATCGAAAAGGAGATACGGGATACCGTCACCTCCCAGGTGGATCGTTGGAACAAGGGAGACCTCGACGGCTTCATGCGGTACTACTGGAATTCTCGCGATTTCACGTTCCAGTCCGGTAACAACAGGACCCAAGGCTGGCAGACACTGTACGACAAGTACCAGAAGAAGTATTTCGCCGATGGTGGAGAAAGGGGAATCCTGACGTTTACCGACATCGAGATACATGTGCTGTCGAAGACAGCCGCATACGTTATAGGTCATTGGCGCGTTATGGGAGATGAAATATCCGGTGAGGGGCTGTTTACGTTGATACTACGCCGGTATGAGGAGGGATGGCGCATCGTGCATGATCATACTTCGTAACGATCCACCCCATTCGATTCTACCCGATCCAGCGGTATCACTTCGATCGTTTCTCATACTTCGCACGTTTCTTGAGAAAACTGATCAACGGTTTCAGCTCGTTCGGAACCTTAGATCTGGCCATGTATATGTTCCGTGTCTGTCCCCCCATTTCGATCGATATGAAATATTGCTCTTCATCGGGATTCGTATCAGCCGACGGCTCAGGGATACTGAAGAACTCCGATTCGTTGACCATGGAGTTGATCTCGTCTTCTTCCTCGCCTGAGATCTCGGAATTCGTGATGGTAACGGCCTTCGTCAAGCCGGCAAAGCCACCTGTCTGTTTGAAGTCTATCTTCATTTCATTCCATCCTACAGATACACCTACAGGACCTTTACATCCTTCCAGGCTTTCTGTACAGCCTTTTCTTCCAGACTTCCGGAGCCGTACTCCTCCTTTGCCACAAGGATGGTCGCCATAGCGGCGCGCACGAAGTTTGCATCCTTGCCCAGCTTGTCACAGAGCGTCCGGTACCAGATCAATCCCGTCTTCTCCCATGCATACCCGCCGATCTCCATGGCCGCAAGGTAGAATGCTTGGTTGGGGATGCCGGAATTTATATGAACACCTCCATTATCCTGCCACGGAGGCAGTTCCTGGTAATCGTCCATCGTGGCCGGCTGTGGATCGTCTCCGATTACCGGGTGTCCCTGAAATGCGGTGCCGGGGGCCTTCATCGACCGCAGCGCATACTCTTCCCCAATCAGCACGTTCGCTCCGATCAACCAATCCGCCTTCTTCACATCCTGGTGCAACTTGTACTGTTTCACCAGAGATGCGAATACATCCGAAAACGACTCGTTCAATGCGCCGCTCTGATACCAATATCGCAGGGCGGCTTCATACTGTGTCACGCCGTGCGTGAGCTCGTGTGCGATGATGTCCAGATCCATGGTAAAACGGGCGAAGAGTTCACCGTCACCGTCGCCATACACCATCTGTTCACCGTTCCAAAAAGCGTTGTCGAACTCCTCCCCGAAATGAACCGTCTGATCGATCACCATGCCACGATCATCGATTGAACAGCGTCCGTAGACGTCGTGGTAGAGACCCCACGTATCACCCGCTCCATCATACGCTTCATCAACACACGGATCCTTTACCGGAGGATCGCCTTCACCGCGGGCATGTGAACCAGGCAGGTCCTCCGAATGCTCTGCGTCATACACCCTTCTCGTGATCTTACATGTATGAGCCGTTATTCCCGACACGAGAACCTCGTAATCGCCCCGCGGGCGTTCCTGAATCGCAGAGCGCTGAATACGGAGATGGTTGGACTGCTTGATCGCTTTGAGAGCCGCGGCACGCGCCTTGCCGGCACCCTTCTCGACGATCGAATCGAGCATGTAGGGCGGAATGACGCACATGATAGGATTCCTTACATATTCCATGGTCCCCTCCTTTTTTACTGCTGAATTTCAGCCCCGCGATCAGCATGTCTTCCAAACCGGACAGTGATGAGCAAGATCAGCGCAACGATGCTAACCGCTGCAATTACATATGAAGGCCACAGTGAGTATGTTTTTACTATTCTCCATGATTCGACATCGTGAATCGACATATGAACATGATCATATCGGAACACCTTTATCATTCCGACGAACCTGAAGATAAAATCGATACCGCAAACGGGAACAGCCAGGGCCCGTGCCCATGGCCGGTACCAAAAGAGGCCGATGCCCGCAATGATCTTGAGAGACGGGATCAAGGCAACGAAGAGGTAGTACTGAGCAAATCTTGGTTGAATACTCCACGTCAGAATGGCCGCCCAGCTATAACGAAATGATCTGACATCCCGCAGAATTACATAGAGCCCGCTCAACAGAACAGCACAGGCGACCACCGGTACCACCTTGCTATTACGAAACATCCAGCATTCTCCGGAATGTATGTCGATATCTCATCAACATGGCGGATAATCCTCGTATTCAACTACTAACACAATATGTTAAGCAGATTACTTTAAGTAATTTCTACATAGTGACCGCAGACTCACCTCAGGAGAACCATCTTTCGTGATAGCATCTCCTTGCCAACCTTCAGCCTGTAGAAATATATCCCGGTCGCCACATCGACTCCATTCATGTCCCTCCCGTCCCATTCGATACGTTGCAAACCGCTCGAGAGACGCCTGTTGACGAGACATTTCAGAAGTCGACCCTTGACGTCGTAGACAGACAGTATGACATGAGAATCAACCGGCAAGGTGAATGTGATGGATGTCACCGGATTGAACGGATTGGGATAGTTCTGATGAAGGGCCAGTGGAACCGGGCTCACCTTCACACAATGTGAAACGGACCTTTTCTCAGAGCCCCCGGTACCGATAACGCCGAGCGTATAGTAGTATGATTTGCCTGCTTTTGCACTTGTATCGATATACTCCATCTCAGATGGTGGAATCAAGCCGTACCGGTTGATGCATTCACCGACACTGCCCTGTTCGGTGGAACGATACAGGTTAAATCCGGCCAATTCTTCATCTGTAACAATAGACCAGGTAACATTGACTCCACCTTCGATTGCGATGGCCTCGAAATGTGTGATCAGCACGGCCAGCTCCTGCGGCGGTTCTACTGTGATCGTCGTGGTACAGGAATCAGAGATACCCGGATAGCCGAGCGTCGTGGCATAATAGGTGACGAACTCCTGTGTCCACTCACGCAGCACTACGAGCCGCAAACGGGCCTCCGGCGGCGCATACGTCTCCCCCGGAACGAGGACAGGTGTAATACCCGAGAGTGATCCCGGTTGGCCCGGATCGACAACAACGAGTGTCCCGACTGCTGTAAGGTGATAGTAGTACTGCAGGCATATGTCGGCCGTATTCGTAATCTCGAATCCGTTCAATTGAAACATGTCGTGCCATGACAAGGGAGGAATCGTGGTATCGTTCGGACACTGAACACCCGGCGGCGGGGGCGGATCGATATGCACGGGGAACGGATCGGCCGGATTGCAGGGACCATTGAACATGAAATACCCGCCGATCACCTCATGCATTGAATTGAATCTGTCACACAGGGTGATATAGATGCCACCCCTCGGACACCGTATATCAAAGAGTGAGGTTGGATCCCCCACAACGGTTACCATGAACGTATCGACATCACCTACACTCATGATCGGTATCGTTCCGAGCCAGGTGACATCCTGGCCGATTCCCAGACACTCCGAATGGGCCACCGTTATACCGGATTCCAATGTGCCGAGCGTCACGGTGACGGTCGGCGGCCATATCGGTTCCAACAGGACCACCTGCGGTGAAGAGACGAGTATCCTAAATTCATAGCTGTTACCGATTTCCGGCCCCTGCCCTCTCATGTAGTAGAGGTTGATTTCAACAGGGAGAAACGGCTCAGTGTCATAATCGCAATCCGAAACGGTTTCATCCACGTACAGTGCGATGCCACCGTAATGCGTGTAACCGGCACAAGGAATAAGCACGATAGCTAGTACAAGGATCGCCAACGTTTTCATGACGAACTCCTCCCTATTGCCATTTTCCGATGCTCTGTTGCCGCCTATAGACCGTGGAATCTCCGGGATTTGTACAGGTACATGATAGTAGTCTGGAACCGCAAGGTCAATAGAAATTAACACGTTATACAATTTGCAAGGCATGCTGTTATTTCATCTTGAGTGACCCGGCGATTTTTTCCCACCGTCGCATGTCATCACGAACGTCCCCCGTTCCCTGCAAGGCCGTCAAAGTATAAAAATCTGATCGTGAAGCGGCTATACATACACAAACGATTCAGGGAAACAGCAGGTTATTATCTCCACCATTCAATAGGGGACCGGTTTGTTGCCGGTCCCCTTTGAACATACCGCGTAGTTTTATATAGATTCCAATATTCATTACCGAGCATGACAATTGTTAGCCGGCACTGCCGGCCAGTCATTCCCGGGCCGGCTGAGTAGGTGACATAATTGAATTCAAGTACTACAATAAGGCATACTGATCGAGGTAGTGCAGGGACGCGATATAGGGCATCTGAGAAGTAGGCCTATGAAGAGCACAACACCGCGCAACGTTATCTTTTCTTGTACAGCTCTCGTGCTCTTTCTATTGCTTCTCGAATTCATCCTGAGAATCCTTACGGCTTTCGGCATCACCGAGCTTGCCCGTAAGCCTGGCGTCAGAGAGCTCTGGGCCCGTGAGGGTTGGATCGTGGACAAGGATCTCAACTGGGCTCTCATCCCGAACCATTCCTCGATGCGCGGGGGTGTCCCGTGCAGGACAAACTCCTACGGGCTCAGGGACCAGGAGATACCACTGGAAAAACCGCCCCGCACCTTCAGAATCCTTGTTATCGGGGATTCGACGGTCCTGGGTTTCGCCGTCCCGTTCGAGAAGACCTTTACGGAACGGCTCGAGACGATGCTGAACAGGAGCACTGATTCAGTCCATTTCGATGTCATAAACGCCGGCATACCGGGCTATTCGATCTACAACTCCTTCACCTACCTGAAGCGGGACGGCATACGATTCGAGCCGGATCTGATCGTACTGGAAACGAACTTCAACGATAGGCGGTATATTCTCTCCAGGGAATTCGAAGACGGCGGGGAGTATTATCGCAAGTTCTATAACAGCTTAAGAACAAGGGAGATATTGAGCAGAAGTTACCTATATCGGGGTCTGAGACGTATCCTTATCGATAACTTCAACCTCGCCCGGAAGGAGCTCATCGATAGCGGGGAGTTCGATTATAAACATATACGGATGGATGGCCTGCACTGCCGTGTCGAACCCGAGCGGTACCGCACGATCCTTCTGGAGCTCATTGAATTCTCAGGCGGGCGGTCGATACCGGTCATTCTGATTCCGCTCAGGGATTCTCCGGCACACGTTGCCGATCTCTACCGGGCAAGCACACTTGCCGATGCGGGGAAGGTCAAGGAATCATATAATCTATTCAAGAACATGGAGTCACTACCCCTATACAGAATAATCGTTGCACGGAAGGCAAACGAGATACTCAAAGCCCACGGCAGAGATGAAAGAATGATAGAGACAGTTCCGGTGCAGATCGAATGGATGGGCACCGATGGAAACATACCGGTGTATCTCAGCGATCCCTATGTCGAGATCATGTATGAGATGGCCGGAAAGAGAAATGTATTCATCGTAGAAATTGATACTTTGACCTTGCAAAAAAAGCAACTCTACGTAGATTACATACATCTGAACGAAGAGGGGCACAGGATTCTTGCCGAGGAGCTGTATAAGGAGCTTTTGGAGAACCAAAACTTAAGGGTCGCCCTGTAAGACCGGATCGTACAACACTTCATGACAAAGGAGTGTTCCAGTAATGAATCACTCGTCCTCCAGTAGTAGATCTACGACACTTCCAAATATCATTCTCATCGTCTTGGACGCCACCCGGGCCAAGAACCTTTCCTGCTACGGCTATTCCCGTCCCACGACCCCCAACCTCGAGCGGTTCGCCGAGCACAGCGTTCTCTATGAAACGGCCATCTCACCTGCGGGCTGGACCCTTCCATCCCATGCCTCCATGTTCACGGGCCTGTATCCATCCAGGCACGGTGCCCACGACCAGCACCAGTACCTGCTCCCCGAATATCCCACCCTAGCGGAGCACCTGCGTAGTCTCGGCTACAACACGTATGCCTACTGCTACAATCCGTATGTAAGCTCATCCACGGGCACCGATCGCGGTTTCGAATGGTTCAATGTTGATTTCAACAGGATCCGCTCCTCCCTGAACCGGATATTTACCAAGATAGACAATGGCCTTGCTCGACTAACGGGCCGGCGTGACTCCGGCGCCCGATTCATCAACAGGCTGGTACGTACGGCACTGCACCAGCTGAAGTCAGAGGATCGTCCATTCTTCATGTTCATCCATTACGACGAGCCTCACGCACCATATCGCCCACCCGCAAAATACAACCGCTACCTTCCCACCGGCGTCTCACCCGGAAAAGCGAGGAACGTCAAACAGGATCAATGGGAATACCTCATCGATTCATCGATACTGAACGAAAGGGATTTCGAGATCCTGACGGCCCTCTATGACGGGGAAATCACCTATCTGGACAACCGCCTCGGTACGTTGTTCGGCTGGCTCGAGGAGCTTGGCATGCTCGACCGGACGATGATTGCATTAACGGCTGATCACGGCGATAATATAGGAGACCATCAATTGTTATCGCATAAATACTGCCTATACGATACCTTGCTCCACGTGCCGCTTATCGTACGGTATCCGGCAGGTACTGCACAGCCGGGGCGGATCGAACATCAGGTACAGACGCTGGATCTATTTCCCACCATACTGGCCCTGCTGGGAGACAATTCGTCCGAGATATATCAATCGTTACAGGGAATCGACATGCTCTCTTCGAGCAAACGAGAGTTTACCTTTGCGGAACAGGCCCGCCCCAATTTCACAACGATGTTTAATAAGTTCCCGGAAGCAGACGTGTCCAGATACGATTCAGCCCTGAAGATGATCCGATCCGAACGCTATAAGTACATTTGGAATTCAAAGGGTGATTGCGAGCTCTTAGATATTCGAACGGATCCAGGTGAGGAGCACAATATTATAACCGACCAGCCGGATATAGCCACAGATCTCGACAAACGCTTGAAGGACTGGCTGAATAGCTTTGAGCATGCCCGCCCGTCGGACCGCCGGCCGGAGTTCGACGATGAAGCTGTAGAGCGGTTGAGAGGCCTCGGCTACCTTGACTGAAAGTTGATCCGGTTTCGGAGCCACGGATACGATAGATCATCCCCTATGCCATTAGAAATTCTGCAAGCTTCGAGTAGAACTCTCGAGGATTCTCAACCATCATACCGTGTCCGCTGTCGTGAATCATGCATTTCTCTATCCCCTCCAGTCTCTGTAGTATCGGCATGTCATGGTTTTTTTCGCCCCAGAAGTAGCTCGTCCTGCACGGTAACTGCTTGAATCTCCTTAATAGCTCGCCGTTATCCGACCATTCGACCATCGATCGTGCGCTCCTGTGCACGGCCACCGGTGTCGTCTGATCGAACTGCAGAACGGTATCGTTCGAGAATCGCTCCCTGTGCTCCTCGAAGATTCGTTCACGATAATCCCGAAGGGAAACATCGGCGATGCCCCGGCTGAGCATTCCGCAATCCTCGCTTATCAGGTTCCCTTCGATATTGACAAATGCATCCATCCGTTCGACCTGTTCTGCCGAGAATAACAATCCTATCGCCCCGCCCATACTATGGGCAACAACCTGTATCGTAACGTCGGGGAACTGATTCATCACACGTTCGCAAAGATCCGCCTGGGCCTCCATGGTATAGGAAAAGCTATCGGGCTTGTCGGAACGTCCAAAACCGACCAGGTCCGGCAGAAGCATCGAATAACCTTGAAAATAGTCGTGCGCAAAGAGATCTCGAAACGTATCACGTGAACATGCAAGCCCGTGGAGGAATATCATCAGATTCTTTGCATCCGGTTTAAAATCGCATAGAACGTTGAGCCGGATGTTCTCGACTACGATGTCGTACTCGTTACGACCGTCTTTGAACTGTATATTCTTCATTTCTCATCCAACCGAGGTACCCAATCCTCCGGCATCTGCACCGCCACAACCTCTCCCTGTGCGCACACCTCCCCTCCGGCTCTCAATTCCATTGCCACAATCACCTTGCGATCCTTGATCTCCGTCACCCATCCCCGCACTTCCAACGCCACCAGCGGGGTCGGCTTCAGGTAGTCCACCCGCAACCCGGCCGTGACATAGCGATATTCGAGCTTCGTGCCCATCTCCCGTCCATCGGCCCGGTAGTCTGCCGCCGCGGCGGTGCCCGTACCATGGCAGTCCAACAGTGAGGCAATCAAACCACCGTACACATAACCGGGAACTGCTGTATGATAGGGTTTCGGCTGGAATATGGCGACACTCTCCTCCCCATCCCAATAGCTCCTTATATGCAATCCATGCTCGTTCAAGCGGCCGCAGCCGTAGCAGTGACTGAGCTCATCGGGGTAATAGTCCTGAAATGCCTTCCTATCCATGCAGTTGCTCCTTTGTTTCAGCGTGCTATAACACCGGTGTTCCTGCCTCGATGTCGGTCAGGGCGCCATTCCATGAGATAACCAAAGGGATGCGAGGCCAATCAGGATTATATGAATCGATTGATCTATAACGATCACGAGCCATTGCGACGGGTGCCGGTTTATGCTCAGCCTGAATGTTCGTATGAACCATTCCACCGGACGGCGCAGATCCAGTATGGCGTGTGTGACGGCGAGCAGGGCCACCACGATAAACACAAGGGAATTCCAAAAACCGTACCGTGCGGCGAGCACGGCATAGAGGACAACGTGATAGATCAAAACATGCGTTACGAGAGCATGCCAATTGTCCTTTTTATTGACCGCCTGCCACTCTGTCTGCAAGAGCCAATCTCCCAGCAAATGCGCCACCAGCATACTTTCAAAAACTGTCATCGCCTGATCCGATCTCCTTCCAGTCTAATCAGCCATCGTTGCATCTTTCGCTGTTTCACGTTCTCTCAGAACCGTTTCCAGGTGCTATCATACCAACGGCTATTTCCCACGGTTCTCGCGGGACCGTTCAATCTTACCGTCCAACCTTTCTCGGATCACGGAATCGGCGGCAAGCTCACAGGCCTGCTCATACTGCTCCACGGCATCCTGGCTTTCCCCTGCCACGTGAAGAAGATCACCAAACTCCTCGTGAATGGTACCCATGTCGATTGCTAACTCCTTGTCCTCAGCAGTACCATCAAGGTTCTCCCGGGCGATCGTGATCGCCTTTCCAAATCCTGTAATGGCCTCGGGGATCGCGTTGAGAGATGCGGCCATCCGGGCGACCCGGACGAGGAACGTGAAGGCCTTATCGTACACCTTTCCCTTTTCGTAATGGTACGCGAGGACGGGAGCCAGCTCATCCCCGCACCCAGGATGTAATGCCTCTATGGCTTCACCGGCCCTTCTGTGAAGATCGACACGTTGCGATTTGAGCAGGCTGCTGTAGTTGACTTCGGCCATCACGGGATTCTTGAAGTAGTACCTGGCACCGGCGGGACCGATCTGCGGCCTCGCCTTGCCGTCGGGTATATTGACCGGCAGGGTTCTCCAGAGTGCGATGTTCTGCGGCAGGATCGACTCGTGCTCGGATTCACCGTTGGTGTTATCACCGCTTCGCAGCTCGAGAAAGCCGCGCCTGCACAGGTTGAACAGGAATATTTCGAGCCGCATATCTAGGATGGGAGGATCGAGTGTCCGTGCAAGAACACCGCGTTCGAATACGCGACCGAGGACGGATGCCGTCTGGAGTATCTGCTTATCCTGCGGGGGGAGCAGGTCGATATGCGACATGATGGCGCCCTGAAGCGTTGTCGGTATGCCGAGCCCCTTGATCTTGCCGGCGGTCACATCCCCGTCCCGTTTCGGATCAAACAGGCCGGAATCCTGTAAGGAACGGACGACCTCCTCCATGAAGAAAGCATTTCCCCCGGAATGATCCAGGATCAAATTGAATGTCTGCTCGGGTATCATTCTCCCGTCGAGGAAGCGTTCGAGTAGACGAGCACCATCCTCTCTGGCGAGCGGTTTCATCTCGATTACCTCGTAACATTCCCCTTTTGCCTCCCTGAGGCGTTCGTGGAGATTCCTTATCCTTCCTTCACCCGGCCGGAATACCAGGATGAGAGCAAGCGGCACCTCGTCGGTGAGCGGAACGAGCATCTCGAGGAATTCCAGCGAGGATGGATCGATCCATTGCAGATCGCGCCAGACCAGTACATACGGTTGTGATCGTGATCTGGCCTTGATGTGATCACAAAAGGACGACAGGATACCCTTTCGGATCTGCTCATGGTCTTGGATCGTCTGACCATCGTTCGGCTGAATGTCAAAGAGAGGGGGTGGAATGGTATCTGACGTTTCTCGACAGGAAGTGTCCTCCGTATCTAGAAGCTGTTGAAGCAGCTCTCGCTCAATCCAGCATCCGACATCCCGTGCATACGACATGCAGCGCCCTTCGATCCAGACCACCTCATCAGAAACGGTCTTTCGAGCCTCCCTGATAAGTCGTGACTTACCGAGTCCCGCCTCCCCGACGATCGCACAGGTGCACCCCTGCCCTTCCCGCAGCATATCGAGACCGGATCGCAGCCGGCTCAGCTCATCCCCCCTGCCGATCATGTGCGGTTCGGCCACCTCAGTGTCCTTTGTATGCTCCTGCCCGGTCCGTACATGAACCAGGCGATACACGGTAACGGGCTCCTTCTTGCCCTTGACAATGATCCGGCCGAGGTTTTTGGTATCAAACAGATCCGAAACAAGCTTTTTCGTACTCTGGGTGATAAGGATGGTGCCCGGCTCGGCCGCGCTCTCCATGCGTTTCGCAAGATTGACTGCATCTCCCATAGCCGTATATTCGACCCGAAGATCGGAACCGACCTCCCCGACAACGACGAGACCGGTGTTGATACCGACACGTACATCGAAACCCGGAATGCCACGTTCCGCATCGAGCCTTTCGGCATACTCCCGGCTTCGATCGATGATCTCCAGCGCGGCGTGGCAGGCACGGGCTGCATCGTCCTCGTGGGAGATCGGCGCCCCGAAGAACGCCAGGACGGCATCACCCATGATCCGTGCTTCGGTGCCCTCGTACCGATAGATAGGCTCTATGAGGGTTTCGAAGGCATCGTTCATGATCTCCATGACATCTTCGGGATCGAGCTTCTCCGCCATCGCCGTGGATCCCTTTATATCGAAAAATAGAATGGATACGACACGTCGATCACCGGCCATGCGGCCGCTGGAGGCGATGAGCTGCTCGATATATTTCCTCGGAGCGAGACGGTGGAGTATATTCTCCCGTGTGGGTTCGCGGCCGGATACACGCTCCCCCTGCGGATCTCCGCCGATCTGAGAGCCGCACGAAGGGCAAAACCGTGCATTCACGGGTATCCCTTCACCGCATTGCGGGCACGTCGTTACGGTCTCGCTTCTCAGGTCCGCCCCACAGTTCATGCAAAACAACGCACCATCGGGATTTTCGCCGTTACATTTCCGACATTTCATCGTTTCAGCTCTCTCGTACTCAACAGAGCAGCCACTCCATCGAGATTCAAGATCCACATTTTAACCGTGTGACTTCCTCGCTCAATTCACGGATCCGGCCGGACATCGTCTGTACGATGCGAAATGCCAGGGAGGGATCTTCCTGTATCCTCCGGAGAAAATTCCTCTTGTCGATAGTGAGAATCCGTGCGGAGCCCAGGGCTCGGACGCTTGCCGAACGTACCTCACGCTCGAAGATCGCCATCTCTCCTATGAAATCCCCTTCTCGCCGTACCGCCAAACGCACCTCACTCCCCCCCTTCTCCACGTAGACCTCCACCTCTCCTTCCTGGACAACATACATGCAGTCCCCCTGCTCACCCTGTGCTATGATCTTCTCGCCGTCCCGGTACACCTTTCCCAGACTTGCAGATTTCATGTCGAGCTCCTTGTTCGAAAACACGATCACGGTACATCAAATCGGCTGCCCCGTAAAGATCGGTGTTCGGTAAGACAATGTGCGCCCATGACATGTCGATCCGGAGGAACAGCCGTCACCCGTGCTTCGAAGTATACATGATCGAATGTATGGTATGCCAGAAAAGCCGTACGAGGAATGCAGGATGGAAGGTACGCAGCAAGATTTCCCTGTATGGTGCGCTACCCGAGAATAAATCCCACATGACCATGCTCATCCGCCGGCTCTTCCCCGCCATGCCCTGCTCTCCCTCTATCATGTGATAGATGGCCCGCCTGAAGATCCCGATCCCCTTTATCCGTTTGGTGAAGGTAAAGACGAGTTTCCCGATGCCGTTGTCTTTCTTCAGCTCCCTGCAAAGAGGCAGGTAATGCCTCTCGAAATCCCGTGCTGAGACACCCTGGAATACCGCGGTCGAGGCCGCCGCCTTTGCCGTGCGGTATGCGGCACCGATTCCATCCTTGTATAGCCTTGATACACCGGCATCTCCGATAAAGACGATCCTGTCGCCGAACGGCCTGGGCGAACCGCCGATATTGATGAGCGGTGAGCAACGGCAGCTCCTATCGTCCGGTCGCCAATCGTTCGGCATACATCCCCGTACCTCGGGGGAATTGAGAAATGACTGCACCATGTCGGCATCGATTCGATCGCCGAGTAGACACACAGAGGCGTAATCCCCCTTGGGTATGATTGCGGCGAACTCCAAACCAGGTATTTTCTGGAGAAAGACGTGCATCGAGTTACCCAGCGATTCGGTAATCACTCCGGCCCCAAGACGGTACTCGCAGATATATGTACCAGTGGTCCGGGGGGGATTGTAATCCGACAGCAACTCCCGGCAGCGCTCCAGAATCCGAGAATTGACTCCCGTGGCGATAACGATCAGGTTGTACTCTTTGTATTCCGAGCTCTTCGTCTGAATCCCCGGTACACCGTCTCTGATATCAAAACCGGTCACTCGTTCCCGTACGAGACGGGCCCCCCTCTTACAGGCGAGTGACAGGAGAAAACCATCGAAACTCTCCCATGTCGGTTTCTCGAGATCCCGTGGCCCGCTCGCCCTGTGTACCGCCCCGATCCGCATCTCATGCAGGGGGGTCTCGAGCCGTACGCTCCCCACATCCATGTGCAGTACATAGGAATCGATGCCCCTCTGTACCACTGTCGATGGCAGAATGATTCCTTCGGTGGCAAGATGCTGCACGAGTGACTCGGAAATGATCCCACCGCACATGTTGCATGCCGCCGGGCCTACCCCGGAGAAATCACGCGACTCGTAGATATCGACCGACACCTCCAGGCCTGCCCGTTCGGCCATATCGAGGAAGAAGTAGCTGAAAAAGGTGCCTGCAGGCCCTCCCCCGATCACCGCCACATGGTCGCCATCCCTGAGCTCGACTCCCGTCGAAGCCTCTTCAGTATGCACCCAATCGTGTCCGGTAGAGCTCTTTCTCATAGGCATACCCTGTCATTACAGAGTCAGTTGTACGATAGTATCACAGGTGAGGAGAGTATACACAAGTGGAGAATAGATGCTTCAACCAGAGGGTCTTACTTGCTTATTTTTCGATAATAGACTTGATGGCGCCCCAGCTTGCCTCCTCAGTTCCGATGCATGGCCAAGGTGGGCATTCCGGATAGTTAATACACAGACGAGTGTGTACTACACAGCATTCTGTCGGATAGCCGGTCTCACAGTTGGCGAATTGGACACATTCAATCATAGGATCCGGATGCTTCTCGATCTCGATCTCAGTTTGAGTAGGATCGGTTACCCAGAGTGCCTGATGGAACGGCCATTGCCAATCCCACTGGCAATCGACGAAGCACACGCTCATACCGGTATCAAGTGTACCGAGTGTTACGGAAACCTCAGGATTTACGGTGACTGTACTCTGTATGATATTTGCCGGGTATACAATCATGAACTCCGCACAGATCATGCCGCGCTCGCTCGGCAGGCACCAGATCCACATCTCCACCGGGTAGAAGCCCTCCCCCGAAGTACAATAGGTTTCGTGTTCATCAATATAGAGACCCATGTAACCGTACGGAGGGAGCACTGCAAGAGATGTACTTGATACCAGCACAAGTACAACTACAATACATAGTACTGTCTTCATTACAAACACCTTCTCTAATTGAAAATGCATATATCCCTTAGATGCCGAAATGGTAGCATGCATATGAGCAAAATACAACAGGTGTTTTTCAGAATGATTTGACAATTTAATTTTGATGTCCCATTTTCATATAGGTTAGATTTTTCATCCCGCATATACACGGATCAGAGCCATCAGGGGAACGCGGTATGCATAATTATCGGGAACACACGATACTCCTTATACTTTGCATAATCGCATGCATGACGGGCTGCTCGAACACCTTCGAATCAACAACGGGAAATATCAGCTTGATCTCTTACAGTTTGACGGAAGAAAGCCATGTGAGAATTATACTCGTGAATAGCTACGACACCGTCGTGGTAGTTCTCGTCGATGAAGTCCAACAGGAAGGATTTCACAAAGTCGGATTGAGAAGGGACGACGGTATCATCAGTGGGATCTATTATATCATCATGTATGTAGATGGAGAACTGACTGAAAAGAGGATGATAATCCTCGTGATAGAGGATTGATATGAGACTCTTGAAGATACTCATGATTACAGCATTTGTTATCTGTATAAGGACCGATGTGCATTCTCAAAAGCTGCTTTTTACCGAATTCACGTATGGACAGTTCGTGAAGCACACCGATAACGACCTCGATATCACGAATGAGAAGAATCTCAAGGATTCATTCGGGTCCACCATAGGTTTTCAGTTCAATATCAAGCATTCACACTCAATTCTGTTACAGATCGGATACCACAGATCCGTAACCGAGAAGGCCACCAGTTTTTTAAATTATGTAATGGATCCCCTGGGGAATGACTACTTCGTCGAGAAGCCCATTGATCTATCCTTTCATGCCGTTCCCGTTGATATCCAGTACGCTTGGTCCATGCATAGATATGTGAATATTTGTATCGGCCCGTCTTTTACCGGTAACATTAGAAAGATCACTGTGCATTACATCGATTACTATTTAAAAGAGAAAGAATTCATAGACAGGCTGTTTGGCATTGGCGCAGGCATTGCCGGATCGATACAACTATCGATTCCCCTCTCACACGGGAAACGATACTGTTTCATCTCTAGTATGGGATTTCGATATGTGAAATCGCTCTGGTTCGATGCAGAGGGAAGGGAACTGGACGACTACGGTTTATCCTACTCGCAGTTCCAGATAAGCACCGGAATCGGAATCAGGCTTTGATCTTATTTCGCCGTAAAAGGATAGATCCAGAAAGTCGATCACTATCTCAGCAGAACACACTTCCTCGTAAGAACCTGCTTCCCCGCTTTTAATCGATAGAAATAAACGCCGCTTACGGCCTGCACACCCGTACCGTCACGACCATCCCACATGAACGTGTGCCTACCGGCCTGCACCAATCGATCGGCAACCGTGTCGATATGCTTGCCTGAGATATCATAGATATCGAGCCGCACATGGATTTCATGAGGTACTGTAAAGCGTATTAGGGTAGTGGGGTTGAACGGATTCGGATGGTTCTGATACAAGGCGAGCCGGACGGATGGTGTCGATACCGGTTCGCTTTCAAATAGCACCTTTCGCATTCCCCGCACGCCGATCTCCACCCGGTACCGGTACATCCCGCCAGGCGATACGCTCCCATCCTCGTATACATAGTCGAGTCTATTTTCTTCGATACTATCCGTGAACAGTTCCTCGTATGAACCATCCGGTAGCTCTCTTCTCATCACATGATACCGCATCCCCTCTAGGGATTCTGCCAGCTCCCAGGTGATGGCAACGCGGGATCCGTCGAAGAATACTGAGTAGCCTTTACAAAGTGTCGCCACGGGCTCGCCATCCGAGTTTATCCTCTGGGCATATATATCACCATAGATCGCCGTCCCGCTGGCGGCCTGCCATGAGACGATCGCACCCGAGCTGCTGTCAGATATGAGCCTCGGATACGAACTGTTGTATCCATTCTCCGAGCAGATACGCACACCATCTACCTGCCATCTCACGGTGCCATTCGCATCGACCCTCTGCGCGTAGATGGCATCAGATGTTCCTCGAATATCGAGCCATGTAATTATGGCCCCGCCGCTGCCATCCGATGCGATACGCGGATCGCTCTGATATGTCGGCTCGGTGCAGAGAGCGACGGCGCTCGCCGGCCAGAGGGTATCTCCGGCGGCATCGATCCTCTGAGCGTAGACATCCTTGTTGTAGTCCCGATTATCCAGCCATGTGACAATGGCGCCGCCAGAGCCGTCCGGCGTTATATCTATATTCTGCTTTGCGCTCACCGCTGTACACAGAACCACTCCGTTCGGCTGCCAGACCGCATTGCCATCAGCATCGAGCCGCTGCGCGTACATTCCGTGGCCGGGATTTCGCCGGTCCTCCCATACGATTATCGCACCCGAACCGGCGTACGGTATGATTTGCGGATATCGCTGGTCGCCCGGCAGCGCACAGACGGCGACTCCATTCTGGCCCCACAAGGTATCACCACCGGCACTGATCCTCTGTACATAGATATCACCGCCGTTCGAAGTCAATTCGTGCCATGTAACGATCGCCCCGCCCGAGCCGTCCGATACGATCTCGGGATAGATGCCCTCGTCACTGCTGCTCGAGCATCCAAGCCCGTTCCCCTGCCAGAGGGTATCGCCATTAGCATCGACCCTCTGTACATGGACACAGGTTCTGCCCCCATCAAACCACGTGATAACGGCACCCCCCGATCCATCCGGTGCGAGGCGGCAGCGATGATTGTCCTTTCCCGGTGTCATGCAGATAAGAACTCCATTACTTCCCCACAGGACGTTACCGTCCTGATCGAGCTTCTGCGCATAGATCATGTTGTTGTGCTCGTCGTTCTCCCACCCTATGATGGCCCCACCGTAACCGTCCGGCGTGATCTGCGGACTCGTCTGGCCGTCAAGTGTCGAGTGATACACAATGACCCCATCGGCACCCCAGAGGGGCTCACCATTTTGATTGAGCCTCTGGGCATAGATAGTCCCAAAGTACGAAGACACCGAGTGAAACCAGGTGATGATAACACCACCTGCATTATCCGGAGCCAGCTCCGCTTCGCGCCCGTAATACGAACTGATGACGATGCCCCCCTCCACCCACTGCGCCTGCATACCGGAAGCCAGAATCAGCACAAATGAGAAAATCGAGAGCATACGTAAAAAACGTTTTCTTATCATGAACGCACCTGCCCCGCTCATGCGTTTCTCATTCGATAGGATGGGCCTGTCATGATGACCTATCTAATTCAGTACTTCTGAAATAGAGCGTAAGATCCCTACGTATTTAACCACACTTGAAAGCTACGCTGACTTCTCGGATAAACGGATCGTTGGTAGAACCTGGCTACTTCCTGTAGATCGATTTGATCAATCCCCAACTCGATTCTTCTGTATCCACCATTTGCTCGCAGTAATGGTTGAAGTGCAAATCGACGATTTCTAGATCCAGTTCGTCGACAATGCCATCGCAGTTGAGATCGTAACAGGTGCTCGAGCCGCCCATCTCATCAAGGAGCAACGTCATATCCACCAGATCCACCAATCCATCGCCGCTGACATCGGGCGTCTTGATCACAACCAATTCTTGATAGAACGGAGTCGGATCATCTTTCAGGTGGAGAGAGAGTAGAGCCTCCAAGCAACAACCACCGATTTGGAAATACCAGCAGTATTCCCCCCCGCAGCCCGGATCGACTATGCAAGTATCCTGTCTGAGGTATGCAGCTTTGTCCAGTGTCTCCCCCGTGCATACATGAAGGCTTCCATTCAGGCATTCAATCTTCATATACACCTGTGAGGTATGTAACTGGAGTGGTTCATCGTTGTACTTTATACAGAAGCAAAACGAGGCATCACCCGATGGACAGGCTAGATAGCAGAACCGTTCGGGGCAGACACTGTACTGGCTTAAGCTATCGACACTCCAGCCAGCAACACCGATTACAGTAAGCAAAGCAACTAATGCCAATGTTTTCATACGCTCACCTCCTGTAAAAAGACGTGAATCGTTTACCTCATTAATACCCTGTTTCACTCTGGTTCACAGACGACGATATTAGTTGTTGCGATAGCGTCGGAATCCTCGAAGATGCACAGCAGGTTAGCATCATGCCTATACAAATATAAAATGGTACGAACATGCATCGTGTATGTGCTGATAATATATTTCTCAACATTGTTTACTCCCTATTTACCCCCGGCAATTGCTGATGCAACAACGGATACGAAGACACCTGGTTCTAATTCTCTGGCAGCCTGTCCATTCTACCACCCAACTCCAAGGAATTCAATAGCTTAATTTCATTGAATACGGTTCGTAGTTATGATATGATGATTTTAGATAAGTAAGGCAATCTATTCAAATTCTCAAAGAACGAAGGAGGTGAAAGTAATGAAGAAAGTGCTAATTATTGTTGCACTTCTGCTTGTGTATGGATCCGCTTTTGCACAGCCGGTAGGCTACATAGGTCTATTCGTAGATGATAGCCATTCTTTCTGGTGTGCAGAAGGTTCCGGCTTCTACTCGTTTGAGATGTGGATCTGGTGCCTGCCGAGTGAGCGGGGCATGATCTGCGCCGAGTTCATGTGTGTATACCCGGCAAATGTCATTCAGAGCACCCTCACAACGAATCCCATTGTTTCCGTGACACTCGGAACGCTCGACACCGGTATGAGCGTCTGCTACTTTGCCTGCGAATGGGATTGGAACTGGCCGTTCCATCAAACACTCTGGGTTACCGATGCGACCGAGAGCGTTATCACCATCGAAAAACATCCAGATCCAAATATCGTTTGCATCCAGTTCGCCAACTGTGAGCCCGGTTATCCGACCGAGTGCGTCAGCCCCATCAGCATGATAGAGATCAACCACTGCACAAACGCGGTTGATGAAAGCAGCTGGAGTGCAATAAAGGGGTTGTTAAACAGATAACGACTCACTATATGGGGTGCTCCTGGCACCTGGTTACAGGGCAATGGGGCACCCTGTATTTTTAGGCCAGTCCAGAGGTTCTAACCCGCAGGATACTCAGAATAGCGGGATGAACCAGATTTTCCGTTGACTTCCTAATGTTACCATGGAGCAATAATCGGCTGTTACTCACAGATGAATAAGATTACAGCTCTGACGTTTTTTGCCCTGTTGGTACCGGCCGTTGCATCCGCGCAGATCTGCTCGAAGGATGGCGATCCGGGACTATACGTGGATTTCGGTACGGATACCGATGAGATCATCGCGGGTGCCACGAACATCTACACACTTGGACCTGCAAACTTCGGTTTCGTTTCGGTATGTCCTGATCCCGACACCTTCTGCTTCGACGTAATCCTGGAAACCGCCGGCTGGTCCGTCACGGGTAATCCTCCATTCGGAGATTGCTTCATTCTTGATCCCGGCTACCTCTGGTGGCAGGATGTCATAGTCACCGCACCGTGCGATGTTGAGCCGTGCGACTACGATACCATC
>CP070727.1:1971945-2104504 GCA_020350885.1 bacterium
CTACCGGAGCAGAGTATGATATATCGTTCAAGGCGGTCTGCGAAAAACTCGACATAACTCTCGAGGAAATCAAGGATTGGATCTGCTGTGGCGCCTCTTCGGCCCATTCGTATTCCCAAATTCTTTCTACTGCGCGTCCGATCCATAGTCTCATCGCAGCGGAAGAAATGGGGCTGAGCGAGATTGTCGTACCCTGCGCCGCCTGTTTCACCCGCTTGAAGACTGCCGTCCACGACACTGCCCACAATCCCGAGCTGGCTGCTCAGATGGACGAAATCTTCGACAGGCAATTACCGAAAACGGTGAAGATTCTACACCCACTCGAGATTTTTACCAATGGAGTCGATGTTGCCGGCACGCAGGTCAAGGAACTTTCCGGCTTGAATGTGGTCTGCTACTATGGATGCTTGCTGACCAGACCACCGAAGGTGATGCAGTTCGATGAATGTGAATATCCAATGAGTATGGACCTGCTCCTTCGCTCCATGGGTATAAAAACACTCGATTGGTCGTACAAGACCGACTGCTGCGGCGGTGCGTTTTCGCTGACGGAAACAGATGTTGTCCGTAAGTTGGTCCACGATATACTCGAAGAAGCGAAAGCGGTCGGAGCAAATGCTATTGCAGTTGCGTGCCCTCTCTGCCATGCAAATCTGGATACGCGGCAGGCCGAGGTGGAACAGGAATACAATGCGAAATATAACATGCCGATATTCTACTTCACGCAACTAATGGGATTGGCGTATGGAATACCATCGACACAGCTGGGATTACAGAAGCATTTCGTCCTCGCGGAAGGAATAATCAATGATTAAAAAGACCGATCAAAAAGTAGGTGCAGTCCTCGTCGTCGGGGCGGGTGTGGGAGGAATGCAGGCCTCTCTCGACCTGGCCGAGGCAGGTTACAATGTGTACCTCGTGGAGAAGGGGCCCAGTATCGGTGGAGTCATGGCGCAGCTCGATAAAACCTTTCCAACCAATGATTGTGCCATGTGCACCCTTGCACCGCGGATGGTCGACTGTGGGGGGCACCTTAATATCGAAAAACTGACTTACTCGGAAGTCGAATCCATTGAAGGAGAGGCGGGAAACTTCAGAATACGCGTCAGAAAAAAGCCCCGCTTCATCAATGAAGACAAATGCACCGGCTGTGGAACGTGCACGACCAACTGTCCTGTGCTCAACATAGCCCACTTTGAGGATGTTGACGAGCTCGGCAAGGTACAGTTGAAAGAGGAGGATCGCCAGATTTTTCAGCAGATCCTTTCCCAACACGATATTAACCGTGAATCGATCATAGCAGTGTTACAGGATATCAATAATCGTTACCGCTACCTGCCTGATGATATCCTGCGCCACGTGGCGGCAGCTCTCAATGTACCGTTGAGCCTGGTATACAGCCTCGCCACGTTCTATAACGCATTCAGCCTTGTACCAAGGGGTAAATACGTCATCCGAGTATGCATGGGAACGGCCTGTCATGTCCAGGGGGGGCATCAAATCCTTCAGGGACTTGAGCGGATGCTGAATGTACCGGTCGGTGGCACAACGGAAGACATGAACTTCAGTCTCGAGGAGGTGCGATGTCTCGGTTGTTGCGGGCTTGCGCCGGTGATCACCATCAACGAGGACTTGTACGGCTCGGTAACACAGGCCAAACTTCCTAAAATCCTCAAAAGATACAGGGAAGAAGAGGTCTCAGTGGGTATCGCAAGCGAAGGAGTTTCTGATGCCAAAGATTAAACCGGAGGATCTCAACAAGATAGCAGAGCGTATGCGACGCCAGACGTTGTTGCGTGAGGGTGCAGGCCGTGCAAAGGTAACAGTCCATATGGGAACATGCGGCATTTCCGCCGGCGCGAGAAAGATCATGAGCACTCTACTAACACTGTTTGAAGAGCAAAACGTGGAGGACGTAATCCTTACAACCTCAGGATGTGCCGGTCTGTGCAGCCGCGAGCCTATGATGACGGTAGAAATAAAAGATCACACACCGGTCAAGTACGCTGATCTGGACGAGGATAAGACCCGCAAGATATTTCACGATCACATTATTGGCGGGAAAATCGTAACCGATTATGCCCTGGGAAAGGGCAGCGAGAGGATTTCATGATGCCTGACGAGGTTATACAGAAAGAGGCAAACAAGGCTTATCGGGCTCACTTGCTCATCTGTGCGGGTACGGGCTGCGTATCCAACCGGGCGTTCAAGGTCCGTGACGCTCTGGTGGAAGAGATCCAAAAACGCGGCCTTTCCGACGAAGTCCAGGTAATAGCAACCGGTTGCCAGGGCTTCTGTGCGCAAGGACCGATCATGATCTTTCAGCCAGATGGTATTTTTTACCAGATGCTTACCGAAGAAAACATCTCGCATCTTGTCGAGGAGCACCTGGTAAAGGGCAGGCCTGTGCCGAAGCTCATGTACATTCCATCAGTGGATGAACCTCCTATCCCGAAACTCGAGGATATAGATTTTTTCAACAAGCAGCGCCTGCTCGTACTGAGGAATCGTGGATTGCTCGATCCGGAGAAGATCGACGAGTACATAGCTCGTGACGGATATCAAGCCCTCGCGAAAGCTTTGACCACTATGACACCCGAGCAAATTATTGATGAAGTAAAAAGTTCCGGCTTGCGCGGCAGGGGTGGGGCGGGCTTCCCCACGGGACAGAAGTGGGCAATCGCGAGGAAGTCGCCGGGAGATGAGAAGTACATCATATGTAATGCCGATGAAGGAGACCCTGGCGCTTTCATGGACCGAAGCATCATTGAATCCGATCCACATTCAGTACTCGAGGGTATGACGATCGGTGCTTTCGCTATCGGGGCCGCGCACGGGTACATTTATATCCGTGAGGAGTACCCTCTGGCAATGAAACGCTTACATATAGCAATCGATCAGGCTCGGGATTACGGGCTTTTAGGGGAAGACATCTTGGGCACCGGCTTTAACTTTGATGTGAGTGTGCATCGCGGCGCCGGAGCATTCGTTTGTGGAGAGGAAACCTCTCTTATCGGATCTCTTGAGGGGCGCACACCGGAACCACGAATCCGTCCACCATTCCCGGCACAGTCAGGTGTGTGGGAGAAACCGACTAATATTAATAACGTGGAAACCTGGGCGAACGTGCCTGTAATCATTAATCGCGGATCCGCCTGGTATACTTCCCTCGGGACGGAAACAAGCAAGGGTACGAAAGTATTCTCCGTCGTGGGTAAGGTGAACAATACCGGTCTCGTTGAGGTTCCAATGGGAACGACTCTTCGTGAAATCGTCTACGATATTGGCGGTGGGATACCCGGCGGCAAGCGTTTCAAGGCAGTCCAAACCGGTGGTCCCTCTGGCGGGTGCATCCCGGAATCGAAGATCGATCTGCCGATTGATTTCGAGCGTCTGACCGAAGCCGGCTCCATCATGGGCTCCGGTGGATTGATCGTAATGGACGAAGAGACATGTATGGTAGATGTAGCGAGGTACTTTCTCGATTTCTTGAGGGGTGAGTCTTGTGGCAAGTGTACAACATGCCGTGAGGGAATCGCCGCAATGCATGATATTGTCGCCGACATCTGCAACGGAGAAGGGAAAATCGAAGACATCGAGCTGCTTAAAGACCTTTCTGAAGCAGTGAGAGATGCATCACTGTGTGCGCTCGGCGGTACAGCGCCAAATCCTGTGCTGAGCACGTTGCAATACTTCCGGGATGAATACGACGCGCACATTAACGAAAAGAAATGTCCGGCCGGTGTCTGTCGTGCATTGATCAGTTTCCGGATAGATCCCGAGAAGTGCAATGGCTGCTTCTTATGTAACAAGCAATGTCCCGAAAAGGTAATTCATGGGAAACCTAAAGAACCGCAGATAATTGATCAAGAAGGGTGTATCAAGTGTGGTGTGTGTCGAGAGTCGTGTAAATTCGGGGCGGTTATAGTTGAATGAGGGAACAGGGTTCAAGGAAGTACGGAGAACTGAGATATGACGCTTAGGGAGATAGCGGAACTATTAGATGCCGAAGTCCTTGTCGGCGAGGATAAACTGGATATGGAAATCGAACGGGTATGTGTGACGGATTTGATGAGTGAGGCGCTTGTCTTCTCTCAGCCCGGTGCCCTATTGCTTACCGGACTCACGAACCCGCAGACCGTTCGCACCGCCGAGGTGGCGGAATTGAGGGCGGTCTGCTTTGTGAGGGGAAGGCGCCCACCTGATGAAACAATAGAGCTTGCAAGGGAAAAAGGCATTCCACTCCTCTGCACCCCTGTGCTTATGTATGATTCCTGTGGGCTTCTTTACAACCGTGATCTACAGGGTTGCTCCCCAGAGAGGTAATAGCGAGTGGTCAAACGAACACGCTTAATGCGAAGTCAGGAACTTATTTACGAGATGAGAGTTGCCGAGGTAATGACAAAGGATGTGGTGACCGTTACACCGAAGACTTCCATGAGCAAGTTTGGTGATATTCTGCGTTCCAAGCGTATCTCGGGGACACCTGTTGTTTCGGGCGGTTTTCTGGTCGGCATTATCAGCATAGAGGATTTCATTAATTGGTTGGAGAAGGGCTCCAAGAAGGCCAGGGTGAAGCAATGCATGACCGAGAAAGTAATCACTGTATTCGATGACGAGCCGCTGGCTCAGGTAATCAGCAAATTAGAGCATTACCGTTACGGCCGTTTACCTGTCATCGATCGCGACAGCAAGAAACTCGTTGGTCTCGTGACAAACGGAGACATCATAGAGGGATTATTGCATAAAGTGGAGAGAGTGCATAATGAAGAGGAAATCCGCCGTCATCAAGCAAGCAATATATTCGATGACATTATCGTGGATCAAACAACTCTCATATATGAGTATCGAGTGATAGGTAAGGATTTCAAGCAGGCCGGGGCGGGTACGAGCCGCCTGAGAAAGACGCTCAGCCGTTTGGAGATTCACCCGCAAGTGCTCCGGCGGGCAGCCATTGTCGCGTACGAAGCTGAGATGAACATTGTGATTTACACCGACGGCGGTGACCTCTTCGCGAAAGTGGAACCCGGCATGATCACGATCGTGGCGAGGGATAAAGGTCCCGGTATAGAAAACATAGAGCTCGCTCTCACGCCGGGCTACTCGACGGCCGAGGATTGGGTACGGCAGCTCGGTTTCGGCGCCGGCATGGGATTGTGCAATATCAAGAAAGTTTCCGACGAAATGTTCCTGGATTCCAGTGTGGATGATGGAACGCGTCTCGAAGCAAGAATAGCCATTTGAGAAAGGCTCGAGATGACTGTTAAGGAGATGATCCAAGGCGCCGATCTGGAGGTTAAGGCGGCGGCGAATTGCCTGGATACGGAGGTAACAGGCGGTTATTCGGGCGATCTGATAAGCGCGGTGATAGCAAATGCCGAAGAGGGAAATGTGTGGATCACCTGGCATGTGCATCCGAACATTGTGGCCGCCGCGCTTGTCGTCAAGCTCGCAGCGATTATTCTTATCTCCGGCCGTCAACCGGAAGAGGAAACGGTAAAAAAAGCGGATGAGGAGGGGATACCGATTCTCGTGAGCAAACAGCCGGCTTTTGCGATTATAGGCAAGCTGAACAACATGGGAATTATGGGTGAAAAATGAAGCTTGTGACATTCCGTGCAGACCTGCATCTGCATACATGTCTTTCACCGTGTGCTGATAATGAGATGATGCCTAAAGCGATAGTAAATGAGGCGAGGAGAAAAGGATTGGACATCATCGGGATCTGCGATCACAACTCGACGAGAAACGTTGCGGCCGTCCGAAGGGCTTGTGGGGACGGGGAGGTTGCCGTTATCGGAGGTGTGGAGGTCTGCTCAGAAGAAGAGGTTCACATTTTAGCTCTTTTCGACGAGGAAGAAAGCTTGCACCAAATGCAACAACTGATAGACGTGAATTTGCATGGCGAAAACAATCCAGAATATTTCGGTGAGCAACTTCTCTGCAACGAGTGTGATGATATCATCGGTTTTGAAGATCGGATGCTCATCGGTGCTACCGAACTCACGGTCGAGGAGATAGTCGAAAACATACATCGTTTCGGCGGCCTGGCTATCGCTTCACACGTTGATCGCGAGGCTTTTAGTCTGATCGGCCAACTCGGTTTTGTACCTGATGGGTTGGAGATAGATGCCTGTGAGATATCCACACTTCATTCGATTACGGAGTCACGGGATAGTATTCCACAGATCAGCAATTATCCAATAGTGCGCTCGTCAGACGCACACCGGCTGGAGGATATCGGAAGGGTTTCGATTGCATTCACGGGCACTTCTCCATGTGCGGAGGAACTGAGCAGGGCTCTCCACGGCGAGAATGGAAGAGAGGTAGTACTTTGAGCCATGGAGGATATTTCTCTTCATCTGTTGGATGTGGCCGAGAATGCTCTCACAGCGGGAGCCCAGCGTATAGAGATCAGGATTTTTGAAATGCAGAGCGAGGACCTATTGAGAATAGAGATCGAAGATAACGGCAGTGGAATGGATGAGGAGGCAATTAGTAGGGCGCTGGATCCTTTTTACACGACCAAGGATTCTAAGCGTGTCGGCCTTGGACTTCCGTTGTTGGCCCAAGCTGCAAGGGAGGCAGGTGGGGCGGTTGAGATTCATAGCGAGCCGGGCAAAGGTACGAAAATCTGCGCGACGTTTCAACTAAGCCATCCCGATCTCAAACCACTCGGAAACATACTTGAAACTCTAGCTACACTTATAGTTGGCCATCCGGAAGTACAGTATGTATTCGATCACAGAAAGAACGGCGAAGTAGTCTGTCAATGGAAAAGTTCTTGAGGGGGTTTAGAATTGACCGTGAAGCTTACCATAAACGACAACATTGCGGAAGTTGAAGAAGGGACAACCGTTCTTGAGGCTACCGAAGCTTTGGGCATAAAAATCCCAACCCTCTGCTACCATAAGGCACTGAGCCCGTACGGAGGTTGCCGACTGTGCCTCGTCGAGTTAGACGATGGGCGCCAAAAGCGCATACAGACTTCGTGCGTTTACCCGGTACAGGAAGGGCTCAAGGTAGAAACAGATACCGAGAGAGTCGTCAAAGCACGGAAGATAGTTCTCGAGCTACTACTTGCCCGCTGTCCGGAGTCTGATGAGATCAAACGAATAGCGAAAGACCTCGGCGTCACGGAAACACGAATAAAGAAAAGCACTGTGCATGATGAAAAATGCATCCTGTGCGGGCTCTGCGTTCGCATGTGTGAAGAACGCATGGGGAAATCGGTGATCGGCTTTGCGAATAGGGGCATCAATCGCGAGGTTATACCACCTTTTGATGCCGAATCAGAAATCTGCATGGGTTGTGGAGCTTGCGCATTTATTTGTCCGACCGGTGCGATCAACCCCAAGGATTTCTGTACGAGGGGCATCACAATGCTGCCTTCTGAGTTCGATCTCGGTGTGGGGCCACGCCCCGTTGTTAGTATTGCCTTCCCTCAAGCTGTTCCCAACACGCCTACTATTGACAAGGAAAACTGTGTCTATTTCCAATTGGGGAAATGTAAGATGTGTGAGGCTGTATGTGAGGCTGGGGCTTTTGATTTCGAGCAGCAGGAAGAAATAAAGGAGTTAGAAGTCGGCGCCGTCGTCTTGGCACCTGGCTACGAGATATTCAATCCGGATCTCAAGAAGGAGCTCGGTTACGCGCGGTATCCCAATGTTGTATCGAGTTTGCAGTTCGAGCGAATCCTTTCCGCCAGTGGTCCATATCTAGGACAGATTTGCAGACCTTCGGACGGTGAGCATCCCAAGAAGGTGGCTTTTATACAATGTGTCGGTTCACGGAATGAGGAGAACGACTACTGCTCCTCTGTCTGCTGTATGTATGCAACGAAGCAGGCAATCATAGCAAAGGAGCACGAGCCCGATCTCGAATGCACCATATTTTATATCGACCTACGCGCCTACGGAAAGGAGTTCGAGGCATATTATAATCGTGCTGAGTCTCTTGGCATCAGGTATATTCGATGCCGTCCTTCTTCCATCAAAGAAGTACCGAACAAGCATAACCTTAGAATCAATTACCAGGCAAGTGATAATGAATTGGTAAATGAGGAATTCGATCTGGTAGTTCTCTCCACCGGATTAAGACCCCCTGAAGAAGTGAATAGAATAGCCGAAACATTTGGAATCCAACTCGACGAACAAGGCTTTGCCGCGACCCGGGAGTTCTCACCGATTGAGACTTCACGGGACGGAGTCTATGTTTGCGGACCGTTTTCCGAGCCTAAGGATATCCCGGAAACGGTAATGGAAGCGTCTGCCAGCGCTGCCGGTGCTATGACGCTTCTGAGCGAGGTTCGCGGGACGCTTATTACGCATAAAGAATATCCCCCGGAAAAGGATGTGAGCGGGCAGGAACCTCGCATCGGCGTCTTCGTCTGCCATTGCGGGAAGAATATCGGCGGTGTTGCGGACGTTCCTTCCGTGGCCGAATACGCACGGACATTACCAAATGTCGTTTACGCTGCTGACAGCCTCTATACCTGCTCCACTGACACGCAGGAAATGATAAAGGAGATGATTGGAGAGCACAATCTTAACCGCGTCATAGTTGCATCGTGCAGCCCTCGAACGCATGAGCCTCTATTCCGGAATACCTGCAGGGAAGCGGGTCTCAATGAATATCTCTTTGAAATGGCCAATATCCGCGACCAGAACACTTGGGTACATATGAGTGAACCGGAAAAAGCCACAAAAATGGCGAAGGACTTGGTAAGAATTGCGGTGGCGAAATCAAGGCTCTTGGATCCGCTGTACAGAGGAAGACTGAAGGTAAACAATCAAGCCCTCGTGATAGGCGGTGGTATGGCGGGGATGACCGCATCGCTATTTTTGGCCGACCAGGGATTTCACGTCCATCTCGTGGAAAAAGAGAAGGAACTGGGCGGCAATTTTCTCCATATACGAAGTCTGCTCAATGGGACGGATCCCCGGCAGAGGCTGACCGAAACGATCGATAGGGTTAATTCCCATCCCTTGATCGACGTCCATCTGGAAAGCACAGTAACCGAAGCGAAGGGATCTGTGGGCAATTTCGAGACCACGATTACTCACAATGGGGATAAAACGGAGGTAGCACATGGTGCCGTTATCGTGGCCACAGGCGCTACGGAATATGAACCAACCGAATACCTCTATGGTAACAATCCCCGTGTCATCACCCAACATGCGCTGGAGGAGTGGATCGCTGACGACAATCCAGAGCTCCGGAATATCAAATCCGTGGTGATGATCCAGTGCGTTGGATCACGGGAGGAGGAACGGCCCTATTGCAGCCGTGTCTGTTGTTCCCAGGCGGTGAAGAACGCCATTGTCATGAAGGACAGGCTCCCTGAAACCGATGCATATGTGCTCTATCGTGACATACGAACGTACGGTTTTCTGGAAAGACATTACCGTGAGGCAAGGGAGAAGGGAGTGCGTTTCATCCGTTACGAGGTTGATCAGAAACCTCAGGTATCGCCGAGTCAGAACGGATTTCGTGTATCTGTTCTCGACCATATCTTGAACACCAACCTCAATATTCAGTGCGACTTGATTGTTCTCGCACCTGCAATCGTGCCCCGTGGCGACGCTGATGAAGTCGGCAAGCTGTATAAGGTTCCGTTGAACCAGGATCGGTTTTTCCTCGAGGCGCATATGAAGTTGAGGCCGGTCGATTTTGCCACCGACGGTGTTTTTATGTGCGGTATCGCTCATGCTCCCAAGTCGGTGGAGGAGAGCATAGCCCAGGCGAGTGCGGCCGCATCGCGGGCCGCCACGCTGCTGTCCAAGGTAGAACTCGAGCTCGATGCGACGATATCGGAGATCATAGACGCCAACTGCGATGGGTGCGCGTACTGTATCGATCCGTGCCCCTTTGCTGCACTGACACTGATAGAGTATATGTACAACGGCGAGGTAAAGAAAACAGTCGAGAGGAACGAAGCACTCTGCAAGGGCTGTGGCGTATGCATGGCCACATGCCCCAAGATGGGTATATTCGTCCGGGGATTCAAACCAGAACAGCTGGGCGTGATGGTGGAAGCTGCGTTGGAGGAGGCATAAGAGAGGAGCCTATCATTATGGCAGACGATAATTTTGAGCCGCGTATCATCGCATTCTGCTGCAACTGGTGTTCATACGCAGGTGCGGATCTTGCCGGCGTTTCTCGATTGCAGTATCCACCGAACATACTTGTAATTCGCGTGATGTGTTCTGGGATGGTACATCCGAACCTTGTGATTGATGCACTGACCAAGGGAGCGGACGGAGTTCTGATATGCGGTTGTCATCCCGGTGACTGCCATTATCTCGAAGGCAATCTCAAGGCGGAAAGCCGGAAAGATGCGATAGAGCTCATGCTGGAGGATTTCGGCTTAGAACCCGAACGATTCAGGCTGGAATGGATATCCGCATCCGAAGGCCCACGGTTCGCCGAGGTTATGCGCGAGATGACCGAGACCATACGGGGACTGGGGCCCAGTCCATACAGGCAGTAGAAATTTTTACCTTTATTAGGAAGTGATACCATGGCACTAGTATCACGCATTATTGATGACAAGAAGTTCATGTGGGATGGAATTGAATACGAGTCGGAGGAAAAGGCGAAGGACGCGGAGAAGGATTACCTCGAGAAGGAGTTCGAGGTTCGCCTGGTGAAAGAGGAGGGGAAAATACTTCTCTTTACCCGTCGCGTTGTTACTGAAATTGTGATCGAAGGGCAGCCCTGATACAAAAAAGCAGATGGGCGTGACGCAGCAAAAAGAGATTGATATAGCGCACACCATGACATTCAATTAATAGAGAACGCGGCATATCCTCTTGGAATCGGCTGCCTTGTAACTCAACGGCGAGATCCCCTGGAACACCTGTTACGATGCATACTCGACCGGTCGTGAGTAACCTCATGACGATCGATCTCTCGAAGCGGAGGAACGGGGAAGGTGCACGAAGTATCCTTGATGAAAAACCTTCTCGAGACGGTCGAGCGGGTGGCCGCCGACGAGGGAGCTGATCACGTGGACGTTATACACCTCAGGATCGGCGAGATGTCCGGTGTCAACAGCGATGCGCTCCAATTCGCCTTCGAGGTTCTTTCGAAGGATACGGTCGCTGAAAAAGGAAGACTGGAGATCGATCATGTGCCGCTCATGATCCGATGCCGTGCATGCGGATCGGAATCCCACGTCGAGGGTTTCGTCTTCCTGTGCCCATCCTGCCAGTCGGCCGAGATCGAAATCGTCTCTGGCAGGGAACTGGAAATTGATTATATTCTCGTAGATGACGATGAGTGCGGTGAAGAGGAGCGGGAGGGGCACCATGGTGCACATTATGAAGGAAGGTAGGAGTTGTGCACGAGATTCACGTTGGTGAGGATCTGAGAGATAGGAACCGGGAAATCGCACATGAGAACAGGAAACATCTGAAGAAACACGGTATCGTAACGCTCAACCTCATGAGTGCACCCGGGGCCGGTAAGACCTCGCTTCTCGTCAATACGATCCCCCGGCTCAAGGATAGATACAGAATCGGTGTCGTCGAAGGCGACCTTCAGACCAGCACGGATGCCGAGCGTGTCGGATCTCTCGGCGTGGATGTTTTCCAGATCCAGACCGGTGGTGTCTGCCATCTCGACGCAGCAATGGTCCACTCGGCCCTGCACCGGTTCGAGCTAGATGCGATCGACCTTCTTCTCATCGAGAATGTCGGCAATCTCGTGTGTCCGGCCGAGTTCGATCTGGGAGAAGACGCCCGTGTTATGTTGCTGAGCATAACCGAGGGGGATGATAAACCGAAAAAGTATCCTCTCATGTTCCGGGAATCCCGGTTGCTCCTCATGAACAAGATCGACCTGCTTCCCTGGGTCGATTTCGATACCGAAAAGGCGAAGCGAGAAGCTCGGGAAATTAATCCAGATATAGAGATACACGATATCTCTTGTAAGACGGGAGAGGGCATCGATGCATGGATCTCATGGATCGAACGATTCTGCAAGCGACTCGAGGTGACATGATGTGCCTTGGCATACCCATGAAGGTAATAAAACGGGATGGTGACACGGCGGTCGCAGAGGCGGGTGGAATCAGGAAAGACGTACGGCTCGACCTCGTAAGTGACGTTGATATAGGAGATTATATTTTAATCCATACCGGTTTTGCCATTGAGAAGCTCGACCCGAAAGAGGCGCTCGAGACACTCGAACTCATCAAGGATGTCTACCGTGCCGGTATGACCGGTGTGGTGGACGAGACGGATATCGATCCGAAACAACACCCCGATAAAGATCCGAAGTGATATTTGATGACCGATGATCTTTTCGATTCGTTTCACGATCCAGCCATTGGTCGGCGGCTCGCCGAAGAGCTTCGACGCATCCGATTGAAACAATCCTTACGACTCATGCATGTCTGCGGCACGCATGAACATGCCATCGCCAAGGCGGGTATCCGTTCCTTTTTGCCCGATGGCTTGAGACTCATCGCCGGGCCTGGATGCCCAGTCTGCGTATGTCCGGCCGGCGACATCGAAATGGCGATCCAAGCAACCGAGAGGGATGATGTGATCGTCGCAACGTTCGGTGACATGTTCCGGGTACCATCATCGCGGACTTCCCTGGAGGAGATGAAGGCCTCGGGGGCAGATGTCCGCATCGTGTACTCACCAATGGATGCCGTTCGCATCGCCGAGGAGAATACGGACCGGGAGGTTGTGTTCATGGCCGTGGGTTTCGAGACAACAGCGGCACCCATAGCGGCGACCCTGCTCAGCGGGCCACCCCGCAACTTCTCGATCGTCGCCTCGATTCGCCTGATCCCCCCGGCACTCAAGTTTCTCCTCGATCGCGGCGGCGGCTCTGTCGACGGATTCGTGCTTCCCGGTCATGTCAGTGTGATCATTGGTAAGGCAGGGTATCAGTTCCTGGAATCGCAGTACGGTGTACCGTGTGTGATCGCCGGTTTCGAATCCGTCGATGTAATGCAAGCGGTAATCGAATTGATACACGAGGCAGAAGGGGACCCTCCGTACCGTGTTGCCAACCTCTATCGCCGGGTCGTGAGTGAGACGGGAAATAAGCTGGCCCAGGAGGCCATCGACAAAGTATTTACCGTGAGTGACTCCCAGTGGCGGGGAATCGGCTCGATACCATCTTCCGGTCTCGTTCTCCGGCCGGAATACTACCATCTGGATGCAGCGATGAAACTGGGACTCAAGGCGAGGGGACACGATGCCGACCTGTTACCCGGTTGTATCTGCAACCAGGTGATTCTGGGCGACTCCGAGCCCGAGGAATGTCCGCTTTTCGGAACGGGATGTACACCGTACCGGCCGCACGGCCCCTGTATGGTCTCGAGCGAGGGGACATGCAGGGCCCGTTACCTATACAGACCGGTAACATAGAGCGATCGAATAACACTTGTGTTCGAATGATCGCAGGCAGCCATCGTTGTTTCACGTTAGAATGCTCGCTGAGACATATTTAGTATTGAATTTTTCAGTCGATCCGATTGTAATTGGTACGTGAAGTGTTTCGAGTTGGTAACCGTTTATGTAAAAGGTCTTGCGATCAGCAGGTGCCACGTCGGTGCCCGCTTTCACAATCTCCAGCGAGGTGATGTATATGCAGTTGTACATTGGTGACCGGGCATTCAACCTTTCAGGCAGAAGCATCGGCCGGATTGTCCTCATCATAGTCATCATTATCATAATTGCATCCGGGCTCTATTCGGTCGGTGCAGACGAGGTCGGCGTCATACAGCGTTTCGGTAAGTATGTGCGGCAGACCTCGCCGGGCCTCCATATAAAGATCCCCTTCGGGGTGGAGAGCCTGGTGAAGGTCAAGGTGAAGAAGGTCTTCAAAGAGGAGTTCGGATTCAGGACCAAGTTGGCGGGAGTCCGAACTCAATACAGCGCCAAACGCTTTCATGAAGAGTCGATCATGCTTTCGGGAGATCTCAACGTCGCCGAGGTCGAGTGGATCGTGCAGTACAAGGTCAAGGATTCGTACAATTTTCTCTTCAAGATCAAGGACCCCGTCGAAACGCTTCATGCGATGTCCGAGGCCGTGATGAGACGTATTGTCGGGGACAGGAATGTCACCGAGGTGCTCACCATCGGACGAATCGAGATCGCCAAGGAGATGGAGATCGGACTCCAGGAGCTCCTCGACCAATTCGAATCGGGCATTCAGATCGTCACGGTGAAGCTGCAGGACGTCAACCCACCCGAGCAGGTCCGCCCGGCATTCAACGAGGTCAACCGCGCGAAACAGGACAAGGAGAAGATGATCAACGAAGCATACGAGGACTACAACAAACGGATACCGCGCGCCCAGGGAGAGGCCGAACAGATGATTGCGGAAGCGGAAGGCTATGCGACAAAGCGTGTGAACCGTGCAATGGGCGATGTGGCGCTCTTCAAACAGGTCTACCGGGAGTACCGGCTGGCTCCCGACGTAACGAGGAGAAGGCTCTATCTCGAGACCATGCTCGAGGTACTGCCAAAAGTCCACGAGATCTATATCGTCGATGAAAAGCAGCAGGCCATCCTCCCACTCCTCGAACTTGGCGGGAGAGGGAAGGGGGGTGGTGGAAAATGAGAAGCGGAAAGATTGCAGTGACCATAATCGGTATTATAGTGATCCTGGTTGTTATCGGCAGCACATTCTACACCCTGAGCGAATCCGAACAAGCGATCATAACGCAGTTCGGAAAGCCGATCGGTGGAGCGATAATGCGCGCCGGCCTGCACGTGAAAGCCCCGTTCATTCAAGCCCTGCACCGGTTCGAGAAGCGGATACTGATTTGGGACGGCTCCGCCGATCAGATACCCACGGCAGATAAAAAGTACATCTGGCTCGATACGACGGCCCGCTGGAAGATAACCGATCCACTCACTTTCTACCAGTCCGTCGGGAACGAGAGGGGAGCACAGTCCCGGCTCGACGATATCATAGATTCGGCAGCGCGTGATGTTGTCTCGGGGCACCCCCTGATAGAGGTTGTTCGTAACTCGAACCGTCTTCTCGACACTGTGAGAACCGAAGGAGAGGAAGAAGAGGATATCAAGGTCGAGATCGAGCGAATCAGCCTGGGAAGGGAGAAGCTTACCGAGGAGATACTCGCACGGGCATCGGAGCTTATACCGCAATACGGAATCGAGCTACTCGATGTGCAGGTAAAGCGTCTCAACTACATCGAGGATGTACAGAAGAAGGTATTCGAGAGGATGATCTCGGAGCGGCAGCGGATCGCATCAAAGTACCGCTCGGAGGGTGAAGGAAAGAAGGCCGAAATCCTCGGTACCAAGGAACGGGAGCTCAACAGGATTTATTCCGAGGCCTATAAGCGTTCCCAGGAGATACGCGGTCAAGCCGACGGAGAGGCAACAAAAATATACGCGGACGCCTACAAGCTCGATCCCGAATTCTACTCCTTCCTGAAGACCATGGAGATTTATCGTGATATGGTTGGGGAGAATTCCAGGGCGATACTGACGACAGAGAGCGATATCTATCGCTACTTGAAAAATATACGTGGGAAATAGGATACGTAGCCGTCTACTGAAACCCGGCAGAACCCCTGATCCGGAGGCACAGTGATTATTCATCGACCGGCAGTTCTCCTTATCGCCTGGTTCGTCCTGTTATTGCACCCGTGCGTTTTTGCTCGTGTATATGGGGGCGAGGAGAATGCGAGCCGGCCGCGGCTCCGTGATATCGGCGTCACGATCGGTTTCCTGCCGGTTGGGAAATTCAATGCGATCACGGACGTTCCGGGAGTCCGTGTGGGCCACACGACGATTAACAGAGGTGATGAGATCAGAACGGGTGTGACGGCGATCGTCCCACACGGGGGGAACGTATTCAGGGAAAAGGTGCCCGCCGCCGTCTTCGTGGGCAACGGATTCGGGAAGTTGGCGGGCCTCAGTCAGGTTCAGGAACTCGGAACGATCGAGACACCGATCATTCTCACGTCGACCCTCAACGTTCCGGAGGCGATGGCCGCGCTCATGGAGTATACACTCGGCCTGCCCGGAAACGAGGCCGTTCGATCGGTGAATCCGGTGGTCGGCGAGACAAACGACGGCTACCTGAACAACATCAGGCTGCGACCTGTCACCAAAGAGGATATCCTGGACGCCGTTCAAACCGCCAGGGAGGGCCCCGTTCCCGAGGGCTCCGTCGGTGCGGGGAGGGGCACGCAATGCCTCGGCTTCAAGGGGGGTATCGGCACAGCATCGAGGAAGGTCGAAACGGGCGGCGGGGAGTATACGGTCGGCGTCCTAGTACAATCGAACTTCGGCGGCACCCTCACCGTAAACGGTGCGCCGGTGGGGAAGGTGCTCGGCAGGCGTCCATCATTACACACAGACCGAAAGGGAAGCTGCATGATCGTTCTGGCCACGGACGCGCCGGTCGATTCGCGACCGCTCGAACGCATGGCGCGCCGAGCCATATACGCCATGGCCCGTACGGGTGCGATCTACTCGAACGGTAGCGGTGACTATGCAATTGCATTCAGCACGCATCCGCTACTGCGCGTCTCGGGCGACGGACGGAGGATTCGGGCGGTCAAGGATCTTGCAGGCAGTGAGCTCACGCCCCTCTTTCTCGCCGTACAGGAAGCGACGGAGGAAGCGATCCTGAACTCAATCGTGCGGGCCGAGACGGTGTGCGGGTGGAAGGGACACTGCTCCGAGGCCATCTCGATCGAACGCCTGGTCGAGATATGCAGGAACCATCGCGCGACAGACACACAGTGATCCCGTATCCGATATTGAGATCGAACCAACATACCAGTCAGGAAAGGACCGGTGAAGCGTTGTGTCATACATCCGTGAACGGGCATCGTGGCTGGCCGAGATTGTAACCGCTGTTGTCCTCATCTGTGTCGTTCCAGTCTCCTCTTTTGCGTGGAATCAATCCGAGATCGAGTGGAGAACGATCAAGACAGCTCACTTCGAGATCCATTACCATCCGGGTGCCGAGTGGAGCGCCCATCAGGCCGCCGCCATTGTGGAGGAAGTGTTCGGGCCGATCACCGGGTACTACGGCTATGAGACCGGAACGGTGCATATCAACATAACCGATATCGAGGATGTCTCATCCGGCGCCACCTTTTATTACCTCAATAGAATAGACATCAGCGCAGAGGATCTCGATTTCCACCTCCGGGGCAGTGCCGATTGGCTGCGAAACGTCATTACACACGAGTACACCCATATGGTCTCGATCCAGCGTGCCATGAAGCTGCCGATGATCATGCCCTCGGTGTACTTCCAGGTCATTTCCTTCGAACGGGAGAAACGGCCGGACGTCCTGACGGGTTACCCGGATTTCCTGGCATCCGTTCCGCTCTATTCCGGCGAGGTTGTTCCGAACTGGTTCACCGAGGGAACGGCCCAGTACCAGTGCAGGCTCGCACGGAACGATTTCTGGGATTCGCACAGGGACATGCTGCTCAGGACCGCCTCCCTGAATAGCAACCTCCTCACACTCGACGAGCTCGGTGTCTTCGGAAAGAATTCCCTACAATCCGAAATGGTCTACAATCAGGGATTCTCGATGGTGCGTTTCATCGCAGAGCACTACGGGCACGACAAGGTCGCCGAACTCATGCGTGCCCTTTCCCGGTTCTATCGACTGGGCTTCAACGGCGCCTGCAAGGAAGTGCTCGGAATATCGTCGAAAGAACTCTACAGGAAATGGCGTGAATCGATAGACCGGCAATACGCTGCACAGGCCGCCAGTATCGAGGCAACGGCGCTTCCCGGGAAACGCATAGCCGGAAAGGGCTTCATGAACCTTTTCCCACTACGCAACGGCGTTACGGGCGACCTCTTCTACCTGTCGAACAGGGGGGGCGACTTTTCGGGTCTGGAGCTCGTGCGCCTCACCAGTACGGGAAAGGTCACCGGTATCAGCGACAAGGTGAGATCCCGTTTTGCAATCTCACCTGACGGCACGAATCTCTGCTTTACCAAGAGGACGAATAAAAACAGATACGGCTACAAGCTCAACGATCTCTTTCTCTACGATCTCACCGAGAAGAAAGAGCGGCGTCTCACGCAGTCGCTTCGCGCAACGGATCCCGCCTGGTCCCCCGACGGCAGCCGTATCGCCTGTGTCGTGAACAGGGACGGCTCCGAGCGGATAATCCTGGTTGATCGGAATACGGGAAGTTACGAATACCTGACGGAGCTGGTACATGGCAGGCAGTACTTCGGTCTTTCATGGGGAAAAAGCGGCATCCTGGCCTCCCGTTTCGATGGCACGAGCAGGGATATCGTCCTTGTTGATCCGGCGACCGGTACTCTGCGGCTGATGATCGAGACACCCGCCGACGAACGGGATCCATGCTGGACAGAGGAGGGGGATGGGTTTCTCTATGCAAGTGACCGGACAGGGATATTCAATATCTACTTTCACCAAATCGACAATGATGCCGACTACATGGTTTCCAACGTAACGGGAGGGGCTTTACATCCCGCCGTATCGGGCATGGAATGCGTATTTTCCGCCTACTGGGCCGACGGCTATGAGATCAGGTCCCTGCCGGACTGGCGGGGCGGCATGCGAACGGTGGATCCTTCCTCCGTCGACCTCGATCTCATGCGGAACCGGCTCGTATGCATCGGTGGGAAAGCCGAAGGCAGGCCGTCGGGCACAACGGGTGCCCCCGCAGGGGATGTGCATGCCGGCCCTGCACGGCGGCAAATCCCGGATTCCGTTTCAGCGGATGCCGGTCTATCCGGGCGTGGCGAGGATACCGCAGCAGCGATGGACAGCGAGAAGTTCGGACTCAAGTATACACCGATCTACGTCTTCCCGCGTTTTCTCATCTACGAAGAGAAACCGAGGATCGGCCTCTTCATAGACACGAGGGACATCCTCGACAGGCAGAGCGTGTTTGCCGGTGCTTCGATGAACGTAGAGGGTGAGTTCGATGTGAATCTCAGTTTCGAGCTCCGGCAGTTCAAACCAACGTTCATATTCGATGTCTACCGGGTGCGAAAGTACTATACATACATGGATGACTTGTGCGGCGGTGAGGTACAGGACCGGTTCGATCTCTGGGATGTATACCTTAGCTGCCGTCTGGAATTCGAGAAGGCTGCGCTGTTTTCCCGGAACGAGCTGGACCTGCGCATCAACCATGGGGAATACGGTGTGAATATCGAGGCCTTTTCATGTGTTCCCGTTGAACTGGGATGGACCTACTACAAGGCCGACGAGTATTCGCTCATCTACCGCTACAAAAAGATACGTGAGGAGGTAAACGGCGGTATCAATCCGCGAAGCGGCAAGGACTTCAGCCTGGAGGTCACATACGTCAAGGGCAGGCTGTTTGCCGGCCAGTTCGAATACGGCTTCCGGCCGAAATACGGCAATAGCGATTTTATCCGTGTCCTTCAAAGATACGAACGGTTCATTCCCGTACCCGTCGCAGGCTCCGCACTTTCTCTTATGATGATGAACGGTATAACTTTCAACGCCGACGGGGCCAATATCGATGATTTTTTCTATCTCTATCTCGGCAGCCGTGACATGCTCCGAGGTTACACGTACTACAGCCTCGGGGGAAAGAATATCTGGATGGGACGACTCACTTACCGGTTCCCGATCCTGAGAAGGATAAACCGCCAGTTCTTGACACTCTATCTCGGTTCCATCTACGGGGGGCTCTTCGCCGAAGCTGGAGGGGCATGGGATGTGGGTGGATTCGAATTCGACCGCCTCAAGAGGGACGTCGGATTCGAGTTACGAATAAAGGGATTCACGTTCTACAACTACCCGCTCGCCGCATCCTTCGAGACAGCCTACGGGCTCGACGAGATCAGGTACAACGATCCATTCAACCCGGAAATATCGTTCACTGAAGGCAAGGAGTGGAAGTTCTACGGGAGCATCTTCTTCAACTTCTGATAACCGGCAGGGAGACAGGGGAGAAGGTACGCGGATGAAGGTAACCCTTGCGGGATACAACATCGAGGCTGAAGGCATCGAACGCCTCAACCGGGAGACAGGAGAGACCTACACACCGGAGGTGATTTCGGCGGCATACGCACGGGTCACACGCGATCCCAGACGGCTCGAGACGTTCCGGCGTGAAGCCAGGAAAGCGGTCGATACTGCTCGAGACAGGAACGAGCGGATCGTATACAAATTCGGTCACCGCTCGATAGCCGAGCACGCCGTGTTCAACTTCGATATCATGGGAATATCGAGGCTCGCGGTCGAGGAGGTAGAGCATTTTCGTCTCGCCTCATACACCGAGAAATCACAGCGGTACATACGTCTCGGGAAGGATATCATCGTTCCCCGTGAAATAAGCGAACGTGATCTCGACTCGGAATTCAGCGCTATTATGGTGCGCCTGCATCATGCATACGAAGAGCTGCTCGAGGTGATGCTCGCAGCCGGTGAGAAGGAAGGAGTGGCGAAGGAGGATGCACGGTATCTTATGCCGCTGGCAACGGCGGCCCAGCTCGGCATGACGGTCAATGCCCGCGAGCTGGAATACATGATTGCACGGCTCGCCTCCCACCCGCTCGATGAGATGCGCCGACTGTCGGGACAGCTCTGCGAGGCGGCCGCAGGGATCGCACCGTCACTCGTAAAGTACCCGGATACGACGCCCTATTTCGAAAATATGCACCCCGCAAGGGAAGAGTTCATGCACAGCTATACCGATAAGGGAACGGACAAAGGGGGAGGTTCCGGTGATGTCGCACGCCTGGTCGAGGTGACGGATGGGGGGGACCGGCGTCTTGCCTCGTGCCTTCTCTTCTCCGTCGGAGGGATGAGCATGGAGGAGGCCGAGAGGCTGGTCAGGCGGATGCCCCGGAAAGATCTGCAGAGGATCGTGGCCCGGACCCTCCGCCACATCGAGAAGCACGACAGCGTGTGGCGCGAATTCGAGAGTGTCAATTTACTCTTCGAGGTTGTTGTCTCCGCCTCCTGCTTTGCCCAACTGAAACGCCACCGTTTGGCCACCCTGATCACACAGCCGTACGATCTCTCGCTCGGTATCAAGATCCCAGAATCGATAAGGAAGGCGAAAGCCGTCCGCCTCTTCCGAACGGCGGTCCGGAGCTCCGAGAAGCTATTCAGTTCATTGAAGATGCCGGTGGGTCCAGCGGCTGCATATGCCCTCTCGAACGCGCACCGTAGACGCGCCCTCGTGGGAATCAACCTTCGTGAACTCTATCACTTCTCTCGCCTCAGGAGCGACCGTCACGCACAGTGGGAGATACGGAACCTCTCGAACATCATGTGTGGCCTTGCCGCCGAACGACTCCCAGTCTCTACAATGCTTCTCGGCGGAAAGGATGGCTTCGACGAACAGAAGAACACGATCCTGTCCGGGACATGATTGATGGCGGGAGTCCCGGAGAAGACCATTTCGACATACTGGAATACATACGAGACATCGTACCATGGGTGAATTCATAGAGCTCGTCAGGAAACGCAGGAGCATCCGGAGCTACCGTTCGGAGCCGGTGCCCAGGGAGAAGATCGAGCTGTGTATCGAGGCTGCCAGATTCGCTCCCACGGCATGCAACACCCAGAGCTGGCGCTTCATCGTGGTGGAGGGAGAGCTCAAGGTCCGACTCGTCAAGGAAGCCCTGGGCGGGGTGATAGTGCCGAACCGGTTCGCGCTCCAGGCGCCAGTCATCGTCGTAATAGCCGTTGACATGAACCTCGTCACTCACAGGCTCGGCGGGGGGCTCAAGGGGATCGATTATCACATGATCGATACCGGCATAGCGGGCGAGCACTTCGTATTGCAGGCAGCCGAACTCGATCTCGGTACGTGCTGGATAGGCTGGTTCAACAAGAAAGCCGTAAAACGCCTCCTCGGCCTCTCGCGTGGATGGGAGGTCACCGCCATGATCACACTCGGTTACCCCGCATCCGTTCCACCCGACAAGAAGAGAAAGAGCGTCTCCGACGTCTCGGATTTCAAGCGTTGAAACGGAATGATCGGTGATATAACTTATTGATAAAAATATAATAAAATGTAAACATATTCTGTTTACATTTCCGGGAGAATGTGCAATAATAATTCTTGATTGTACGACGCTGCAGCGTCGCATGCCTCTACCGTGAAGGAAACCTTTTCCACCATCAGAGGCACATTCATTACCAGAGTCGAACGAGACCGAGATCAGAGAGACGCCGTAGAAGGGAAGCGTATGAAGCGAAGCAGATCACTGGCTGTGAGGATACCAGAGGAGACCTGGGAAAATCTGCGCAGGGAGGCTATGAGAAAAGGGCTCACAACGAGCAAGCTCGTAAGGGCCAAGATCATGCTCTCGACTGAATTCGAGGGGCCGATCCTCGACTGCATCGACGAATACTCGAAACGGCTCGGTCTCTCCCGTCATGAGTTCGTGGAGGCGGTTGTAATCGATTTCATGGCCCGGATATCAACCACCGAAGCGCCCGCTGAGGGTAGATCCGGCCATTTCCTGCCGATGTTCGCACAGACCGGCAGGGGATTGATGAAGGGAGTGGAACTCTTCGAGCATCTCATCTCGCACTACTGCGACGATAACGCTTGCCCCGGAAACGACCGACCGACTGCCGCTCGACGCCCGGCCGAAGATACCGGTGGGCGTACAATCGATTCCCCAAGATCGAGCGGGAAGTCCCCATCGGATCGCGGTACCCCTCACACAGATGCCGAGAGGATAGCACGGCAGAGGTTCGATAAAGAGTTACACGACCGGATCATGGATTTCTACCGTAACAAACACGCCCGGCAATAGGGGGGTGCAAGATGGTCGCTCCCGGGGCTTCCTGTACATGCAAAAACCTGCATCTACACCGCCCGCTCCCACCGCCTCTCGACCGGTTCTACACTCACGTAACTATCAATAATTCAATTTGTATGTAGATTGACTTGAAGTTGTACATAAAAGCTTAGGTCAAAGGAAGCGCCGGCAGGATGAAGGCGGTGTTCCCGGTTGAATAGGTTTCTCGCAAGCAGGCTCCCCACCATTGTCCCGTCCAGGAACCGTTTTCGCACCTGAACATCCAGTATGTACGCGGACGGTATGCGTGCATTGTAGACCGTACTTGTCCTATCATCCAGCTGACAGATTGTGCGATCGACTTCCGTATAGTCTTTCCAGTATGACGAAGAACTGTACCTGAAATAGGACCATAGTGAGAAGTCCTCTACGGGACGGTACGACATGCTGTAATGAACGGCATGGTGCGGAACAGATTCCCATGCAGCTCTGAAACGCTCGCTTCCGGCGACGGCCTCCTGGTAGCTGTAGAACAATCGGTGCGAGAATACGGGCGAGGGGTGATATCTCAGGGCGAGTGTACCCATGGCGGTGTGACCGGATTCATCGGGGAATACATGTACGGGGCCTTCGAAGGAACAGTCACGGGGATTCAACAGGAGATCCTGCCGTTCCAGTTGAACGTGTCCGAGATACCGGTACGATCCCGTGATATCCACCGAGAAGTCATCGCCATCGAAGCTCCATGAAAGATCCGATGTCACGTTCGTGCTTCTTTGAAAAGCCCCATGGACGGTACAATCGATTCCATACGTATCAAGCAGTCCGTAGCCACGTCCGACCCAGAACCAGAGGTCGTTCCCCTCCCCGAGGAGGTACCGGGAAAATGAGAGGGAAGCCATGACGCCTGATCCCCGTGTAATCGCCACATCGTGTAGCAGCGAGGCTTTCAGTGCGGCCTCTTTCGCGGTGAACCGAACCATGATCCCGCCACTCTGGCGGAGCCTCGCTCCGTACGATTTATCGCAGGAGCCATATACAGATCCGACCTGATACGAATCCGTAGTGAGACGATACCCCGTATCGAGTTCCCTACGTTCAAATCCTGCACCCACTGACAACCGTGCCGTCCGCCCGAGATACGCCAGCTCGGTATTCCCGGTGTATGAACGCATCTTCCAGTCGAAATCGAAATCGAGCATATTGTCGTATCTTCGAAGCTCGTTCGACTCGTAGAAGACCCGATAGTCCACGCGGTGCCGTTCACCCGCCGTCACTGTCCCTGCCGCACCTGCATGAGACCAGACGGTCGTCACGGGAACCTCCCGTCCCAAGGGTTGAAAGAAGAGGAGGTATTTCGAGGTCATGGCGTGGGCTAGGTAGAGCTCTCCGTGATGCCGTGCGCCATCGATGCCGACGGCTACCGAGGAGGAGAGTTGGCTCATATTTGCCCATTTGTCCTCGTCCAGGGCGCCGAATATGCGGTGCCTCATGTTGATATCCGTGAATGTATGGTCACGTGCGAGTACGGCAATACGTGCGTAGGTCCCCTCAGGGTGGAAATCCACGGTGAAGAGGCCTTCCCGTCCAATCCTGTCCACGTTCGGAGTCTGATAGTCGGTATACCTGTACGGTCCGGGGTCGCCCGTCTCGTCTCCGACAAGACCGACCACATGAAGCATCATCCCCCTCTTTGGAGACGATGTATGAATGTGTATGAGTCCCTTGCCTGCGAAGTACCCCCCGTGAAGCTGTGGTGTATTCATTACCTCCACCGAATCTATTACCTCGACGGCAAGCGGGATAGCACTGATATCCTTGAACAGCATTGGTGATGGAGCCAGCTGGTGCCCGTCAACCATAATGATCCATCCTTCACCTGCATACGAGTTGAGTCCATTGACGCTCGCGTGCCACGAGTATCCGTCTGTAGTCTGCACCGTCCACTCGTCGAGCAGCTGAAGGATGTCGCCCAAACGCGTTACACCTGAGGTTTGCAGTTCGTCTGCAGCGATACAGCGCCTGCCTGGTGGGGCGGATGCGCACATGCTTTCCTCGGCCCCATAAAAGGACAGAATAAACACGACCAGATATGCTGTGCGAACGATCCTCATTGCATAAAGTTTCTGAACCACAAAGGGGAATCGAAGGAATAATTCAAGCCAAAGGTAAGGAAAACCAGTTCAATCCGCTCGTGTGTCAAAACGGTGAGATGGCTTCCGCCGAGCACCGCCCGCCAGTTCCCATAAACCGGAACGCTCATCCGCAGTGAGAACATCAGGCCGAGTTCGGACTCGTACCTGATCCCTTCTATCGCCTCAATGCCAAGGATGAACGTATTGTACCCGATACTGAATCCCCCGAAGAGGTTCAGGTCTGCGGGCAATCGAAGGTGTTTGCCCCATCCGGCATGCACGAAGATGTGGTAGTAATCAGGAGTGGCGACATCCTTCGCCGTAACGGGGAAAAGGCTGATCCCCGTTCTCATGGTTCCTGCGTAGAATGGTGTGGCAATCGAAAGATCAATGCCCCGCACGGGATCCCAGAACTCGTGAAACAGGTTTCGGTTCGTATTCGAGAGGTATTCGACACCGACTTTCAGTGTTTCAAATGGACCCGACTGCTCGGCACTCAGTATGCCGGCCTCGCTCGAGGACTTCAGGGCCGTCATGAATACGATACATAGATACAACAGGGATAATTTCAATGGGATCGACCTTTCTGTACCAGAGTCAATCGCCTGCATGAATGCATGGGCTCGATTGATAGCTGTGGCGGTACTATACCAGAATAGCATGCGGGCGCACAGTAAATCCTTCCTCACACTACCCGTCTGTGCTAGCATATGCATCGGGGATGGCTGCGTGACGGTCAACGATGAAGATGGATTTCATCTGAGCGTGATAACAGCCGTAACGGGACCTTTGGCATTGAATATAGGAGGTGCCGGATGCAAACGTACGTGCTTCTGACCAAGCTCTCACCGGAACTGGCAAAACAGCTCAAGGACAGGGCCAAGCTCGGGCGCGCCTGGTTGGACCAGGTCAGGGAGAAGTGCCCCGAGGTGAAATTCCTATCCCATTACGCACTTCTCGGCGCTTACGATTTTCTCGATATCTATGAGGCGCCGGACGAGGAGACCGCTGCAAAGGTTTCGATGATAAGCCTGCAAAACGGGGCATTCACGGCCGAGAGTCTCATGGCGATACCTTATAAACGGTTCCTGGAATTGACCGATGAGATCTAGCAGAGCGCCGGCCGGCAGGGGCAGGCTGTGACATTACGCTGCGTGGATGACCGAACGCTGTCATCTGCGGGATCAGCCGAAAGGAATGTGCATCAATGAAAAGTTACCGCAAGGAGCTCTGGTTCGATGTACCGACCAGGCGGGCGTTCATAAATATCACTCCACAGGTCGAGGCATGCTTGGAGGAAAGCGGCATCCTGGAAGGGCTTGTACTCGTCAATGCCATGCACATCACTGCATCCGTCTTCATAAACGACGACGAAAGCGGATTGCACCAAGACTACGAGCAATGGCTGGAGAAGCTGGCGCCGCACGAACCTGTATCCCGCTACCGTCATAACAGAACGGGTGAGGACAACGGTGATGCACACCTCAAGCGACAGGTGATGGGACGTGAGGTTGTAGTGGCGATAACAGGCGGAAGGCTCGATTTTGGACCCTGGGAACAGATATTCTACGGGGAGTTCGACGGACGTCGGAAAAAGCGTGTCCTCGTAAAGCTCATAGGTGAATGAGGAGATCCGTGCGGGTGGAGCGATGCCGGATTCAATGCTCTTAGCCTCCATGTTTCTCATAAAATAATATATTGATTTATAAGGAGTTACAAAGCAGGTGTTGATCTCGCTCGTGTGCTCGGCACTGGATTTCGAAAGACGTACGGGACACCGTATTGTTTATACGATGCCCTGCCTCACATTCTTGATCACCACCACGGTCATATCGTCATTCTGCGGTGTGTTTCCGACAAAGGATGTCACGTCTTCGATAATCCGCTGTTTGATCTCCTTGGCCGAGAGATGAGCGGTATCGAGTGTTGCAAGGAGCATCTGTAATCTTTGGCTCTCGTAAAAATCCTTTGAATGGTTCCGTGCATCCGGGATTCCATCGGTGAAGAGGACGAGTACGTCATCCGGTTCCAGCTGTAGCGTCCGTTCTTCGTAACGGTTATCCTGCACAATCCCGAGGGGAAGACAGGATCCGGGCCCTTCTAGATTCACAACCGCTCCGTTCGATTTCAGAAACGGCTCATTAATGCCGGCAACCGAGTATGTGATCTCCCCCGTGTTCGTATCGAGCGATACGAGGCAGAGGGTGGTGAACATTCTCTCGCTCGTCTTTGAGTAGATTGAGCGATTCAGCCTCGTTATGATTTCCTTTGTAGAGCTCGTCCCATTCGCATTCGTGCATAGCATTCCGCTCGACATAACGGCGATCATTGCTGCCTGCATCGATTTTCCGGATACGTCACCGATTGCAATCCCGTACTTCTTCTTTTCGCTGTCGAGCCACATGTAATCGAAGAAATCGCCACCGACCTCGTTGGCAGGGATACAGGTTCCCGATATATCGAAACCTTCTACATCAGGATCGGCTTGCGGCATTATTGCCATCTGAGCGCTGTGGGCTGTTTGAAGCTCGATTTTCATACGGATGTTTTTGAGCCGTCTCTTGTACCACACGTATGCAAAGCCGATTATGCTCAACAGCACGAGGGCCCTGAACCACCAGGTTTGCAGGTAGGATGGCGCGATGATAACGGTCACGGCCGTGCCGATCTCGTTCCAAACACCGTCGTTGTTGGAACCCTTTACACGGAAGACGTAGCGACCCGGGGGGAGGGTAGTGTAGTTTGCGAAACGTTTCTCCGCATCGGTATATATCCAATCATCGTCGAGCCCTTCCATCTTGTACGCGTACATATTCTTGGAAGGAGCCGTGAAATCGAGTGCGGCGAACTCGAACGAAAATACATAGTCCTTGTGGGAGAGCCTGAGCTCCTTGATTTCAGAGATCGGTTTTTCGAGTGAGATCTCCTTGTTCAGTTTTCGAAAGGATGTAATGACTACCGGTGGTATATGCGGATTGTCCTTGATGTTCTCGGGATAGAAGGCGTTCAACCCGTTAATACCTCCAAAGAACATCTCACCCGAAGGGCTGCAAAAATAGGCGCCGCCGTTGAATTCATCGCTCTGGAGTCCATCGCTGACATTATAGTTATTAAAAACTTCCGTTCTCGGGTCGAACTTCGAGATACCCTGATTAGTGCTGATCCAGAGGTTGCCCTGATCATCCTCGAGTATGCCGTAGACAACTTCATTCGGTAATCCGTCGTTCAGGTCGTAGTGTTCGAATTCCCCCGTCTGCCGATCCAGCTTATTGAGTCCACCGCCACCAGTGCCGATCCAAAATCCGCCCGATCGATCCTCGTGGATGGTCAGAACGAAATCATTACTCAGACTGGTGGTATCATCGGGATCGTTTTGATAACGCACGAACCGATCCCGATCCACGTCATACCTGTTCAAGCCTCCCGAGAACGTGCCGAGCCAAAGGGTCCCTGATCGATCAATGAAAACCTTGTAAATGAAGTCGGTACTTATGGTTGTAGTATCGGCGGGTTCATGCCGGAAGTGTATGAATCGTCCCGTCGCTCGATCGAACCTGTTAAGGCCGCCGGTCCGTGTCCCGATCCAGAAGACGCCGCTACGATCCTCTATTATAGAGTAGACACGGTTGCAGCTCAGGCTGTTTGGATTACCGGGTTCATGCTGGTAACGCGTGAATTGTTCACGCTGCGGATCGAATCTTGCCAGACCGCCGTGGTCCGTTCCGATCCACAGTACATCCGGGTCCAATGGTGCCTCGTAGATGGCCCTGACGTGATTATGTGGAAGGCTGTTCGGATCATTCTGTTTCGGTAGGTAATGAGTGAACCGGTTACGTATCCGATCGAATCTGTTCAAACCGCCTGTGCGTGTCCCGATCCAGAGTATGCCGGATCGGTCCTCGTAGATCGACCAGACATGATTACTGTTCAGGTTATTCGGATCACTTGAATTGTCGTGGTAATGGACGAATTTTTCCTTATCCCTGTCGAGCTTATTGATACCGCCCACCTCGGTGCCGAACCATAATACGCCGAGCCTGTCCTCGTAGATCGAATAGATATGGTTGTTGCTCAGGCTATACGGATTATCCGGTTCGTTCCGATAGTGAATGAAACAGTCGTTCTCGCTGTCGTACCTGTTGAGACCACCTCCATCCGTACCGATCCAGAGAACTCCATGCAGGTCGACATAGAGTGCCCATACGCTGTTATTGCTCAAGCTGCTCGGATCGTCGGGATCATGCCGGTAGTGTACGAACCGTCCCGTTGCGGGATCATATCTGTCGAGGCCGCCGTCGTTGGTTCCGATCCAGAGCAGACCTTCTTGATCCTCGCAAATCGCCCTGATAAACATGCTGCTCACACTGTTAGAATTATGCGGATCGTGTTCGTAACGGGTGAATCGGCCGGTCGTACGATCGAAGCTGTTCACGCCGCCCCCACGCGTTCCAAGCCAGAGCGTTCCCCTACGATCTTCGCAAATCACCAATACGCCATCATCACTCAGGCTTTGAGGATCATTCGGATCGTGGCGGTAGTGTGTGAATATCTCCTGCTGTGGATCGAATCTGTCGAGACCGCCGCCGTCCATGCCTATCCACAGGACACACGTGCTGTCCTCGAGAATCGACCACACATAGTTGTTACCCAGGCTGTTTGCATTTTCCGGATCGTGCAGATAACGCTTGAATAGATCGCGAGACCGGTCATACCGATTCAATCCCCCCCCGTTCGTTCCGATCCAAAGGAATCCGGAACGATCCTGGATAATCATTCGATTGAAATTGCTGCTTATACTGTTGGTGTCGTCGGGGACCGGTTTGAATATCTTAAACGTGTAACCGTCGTACATGTTGAGTCCATCTTCGGTGGCAATCCAGATAAAACCACGGGTGTCCTGCAATATGCACCGGGCGGTGCTCTGTGACAGTCCGTGTTCGAGTGATATCCTATCGAATTTGGAGGTGTTCTGGCGAGCCGGGCACCGGGTTGAAAAACATATACCGATGCCTACCGTCAACATCAATACGGTTATCTTTGCGAAGGGGAACGCCTCGTGACCGGGAGAGCGGATGAGGTTCAACCCGTTAGCCATAATGACTCCTCCCCATAGCGAACTACCAGGGGGAGCAGCCCGGGACTCATTCTAAATATACGAAAATGGAACCGGAAAGGTTCAATAAAAAATCACCGCTCATGCACTAAATATCTTCTGTCAATGATTATGGCAGCTGGGGGGGACCGGGCAACAAATGAAGGGTTAGTGCGGAAACGCTATACGGATTTGATTACAACGACGGTCATGTCGTCGTACTGGGGCGCACGGCCGGTGAACTGCTTCACATCACCGATGATGTGGTTCTTTATCTGCTGTGCCGATAGGGAGGGCGTATCCAGTCTGCCGATAAGATCTTCGAGTCTTTTATGCTCGTAGAATTGTTTTGCTTGGTTCATGGCATCCGGGACACCATCAGAGAAGAGAACGATTACATCGCCTCGCCGTAGCTGGATAGTACGTTCGAGGTACCTTGTATCCTTCATGCTTCCGAGCGGAAAGCGGGATCCAACACTCTCGAGTGACTCCACGGTTCCGTTTGACTTGATAAGAGGACTGTTGAATCCTGCGTTCGAAAAGGTCAGCTCCTTTGTTGCAGTATCGAGTGAAACGAAACACAGTGCTGTATAAATCCGATCATCGGTCTTAGCGAACAGCGGGTGGTTGAGTTGCGTCAGGATTTCGGCTGTGGACCCCGTCTCGTCCGCCTTGAGATAGACCATACTGCTCGACATTACTGCGATCATTGCCGCCTGCATCGCCTTACCGGAAACGTCGCCAACAGCCACACCGAATTTCGTCTTTCCTCTATCGAGCCACATGTACTCGTAGAAATCACCTCCCACCTCGGTGGCGGGAAGGCATGTGCCGGATATATCGAATCCATTGAGCTCCGGATCGTACTGAGGCATGATCGACATCTGGGCGTCATGTGCGGCGTTCAGCTCCGCAACCACCCGGACATTTTTCAGCCTTCTTCTATAAAGAATGAATACAACGGTCACGATACACACGGTAACGAGCACCCTGAACCATAGAGTGTTCCAGAATGGAGGGCTGATCACGATCTCGATAGAAGCGCCCTTTTCGTTCCACAGTCCGTCGTTGTTCGATCCATTGATCCTGAAGATGTACGAGCCCGGTGCCAGCGTCGTATAGGTCGCAAAACGTCGCTTGGAATCGGTGTATATCCATTCCTCATCGAGCCCCTCCATCTTGTATGCATACCGGTTCTTGCCGGGAGCCGAGAAGTCCAGAGCGGCAAACTCGAAAGAGAAGACATAGTCTCTGTAGGAAAGATCGAGTTTGCTGATCTCGGATATCGGACGGTCCAGCTTCACTTCCCGGTTCAGCTTGAGAAACTTTGTTATCACAATGTTCGGAACATGCGGATTATCCCTTATTTCCTCCGGGAAGAACGAATTGAAACCGTTGATGCCCCCGAAGAACATCTCGCCGCTCTGGGACTTGAAAAATGAACCGCCGTTGAATTCGTTGCTCTGGAGGCCATCCTCCTCGGTGTAATTCTTGAATGTCTCGGACCGGGGATTGAATCTCGATAATCCGTAATTGGTGCTGAGCCAGAGATTACCATCGTCATCCTCGAGCATTCCATACACCAGATTATTCGCAAGACCGTCCTTCTCGGTATAGTGCTTGAACGTTCCTGTGGTCGGATCGAACCTGTTCAGCCCGCCCCCGTGGGTGCCGATCCAGATTCTTCCCGAACTGTCCCGGTAAATTTGAAAGACGGTGTTTGATCCCAGGCTGGTCGTATCGCCCGGGATAGCCCGGTAGTGTGCAAACGTCTCGGTCTCGGGATCAAAGCGTTGAAGCCCGCCACCCTCGGTGCCGATCCACAGCATTCCATTCTCGTCCTCGAGCATCATTCTCACGTAGTTGTTACTCAGGCTCGATGGATCGTCCGGGTCCGAACGGTACGATGAAAATCTACCGGTCGTTCGATCGAACCTGTTGAGACCCCCCCCGTGGGTGCCGATCCAGAGCCTGCCTTTGCTGTCCTCGAAGAACGACCGTATCTCATTGTGGCTTATACTTGTTGCATCTTCTGGATCGTGCACGAACCTGGTAAAGCGTCCCGTATCGCGATCGAACCTGTTGATACCGCCTCCATCAGTGCCTATCCAGAACGTTCCGGCTCTATCCACGAATATGAGCCGCACGATATCATGGCTGAGACTGGCGGGATCGCTCGGATCGTGACGGTAAAAGGTATAGCGGCCGGTACGCCGGTCCAGCCTGTTTATACCGCCCCCATGTGTTCCGATCCAGAGAATGCCGTCCTCATCCTCATGTATTGCCCAGACGATACCCTCATTCAGGCTGTTCGGATCGTTTGGATCGGGTCTATAATTCCTGAACTTACTGCGCTTCCTGTCGTACTTGTCGGTTCCTGCTCCATACGTGCCGATCCAGATCACACCTGAGCGGTCTTCGAAGATATCACGGAGCTGATCATACCCGATGCTGGTCAGATCGTTGGGATCGTGAAGGAACCGGATAAACCTGCCGGAATCCCTGTCGAACAGATTGAGACCGCCCCCGTTCGTTCCGATCCATAGGTTGTCATCGCTGTCCTCGTATAGCGTGTATACCTTGTCGTGTCCGAGGCTCGACGGGTCTTCGGGATCATGTACGTAATGCGTGAATGCATCGTTATCGTGATCATACCGGTTCAGACCGCCGCCGATCGTACCGATCCAGAGTGTACCGGAACCATCGACGAGAAGATCACGGACGGAACTATGGCTCAGGGATGACCGATCGTTGGGATCGTGTGTGTACCGTTTGAAGCTCCCCGATGTCGGATCGAACCTGTTCAGCCCACCGCCCTCGGTGCCGACCCAGATATACCCGTCGGTGTCCTCGGCGAGCGCTCTAATCGTGTTGTGACTCAGGCTTCCTGGGTCGTCGGGATCGTTTTTGAAGTGCGTGAAATCGTCCGACTCACCGTTGTATTTGTTAAGGCCGTTGTCCGTTCCGATCCATATCACACCCGACCTATCTACAAACACTATACTGATAAAATCATCACTGATGCTCCGGGAATCTTCGGGATCCGTCACGTACCGGACGAATCTGCCGGTACGAGGGTCGTACCTGTTGAGACCGCCGTTGAACGTGCCGATCCAGATAAAGCCGTTCCTGTCCTCGCAGATCGAGAGAATATTGTTGTTGCTCAAGCTGTTGGGATCGTCCGGATCGTGACGGACCACCGTGAAGTTGTATCCGTCGTAGCGGTTCAGCCCGTCTTCGGTACCGAACCACATGAAACCCCTGCTGTCCTGGATGATGCATTCAACGATACTCTGGCTCAGGCCCTGCGCTATCGAAATATGCTCGAAGACGATCTCATCGGGCAACGCCACACGGGCACAGGTGGATGGAACGGAGATCGCACCCATGTGGCTCAGCAGAGCCAATACGGCCACCCAAATCAACTTTCTTCGCAATATGGACGCAATGAATCTCATCATGACTTAATTAAGAATTTAATAGTGAGCCGGTCCGCCAGTCAAGCTAATCGGCTTCACACACCGGGATGATCCGGAATATCAGCTATCCCCCGATACGGTGAAGGTCCTCCGATTGTTCCCCGTAAAAAAAAATTGAATACCTCCAATATTTTGCTTGACAGCACAACAGCAATGTTAAATATTTCACATGTGATTTGTTTAACATGTTAAACTGTTCGCTGTTCTCTCTCGGGCTACCGCCCGGTGCCGGCATATGAGAACACAGGAGGTTAGCGTGGCCAAAAAACCTGATTTGAACGATCTGACACGCAGGGAACGGCAGATCATGGATATCATCTACCAGCTCGGAAGGGCATCGGCAGTCGATGTTATGAACAAGCTGCCGGGCAAGCCCGTAAACGCAACCGTCAGGACGATGCTCAACGTACTCGAGGAGAAGGGGTATCTCAGCCACGATACCGAAAAGGGGAGGTACATCTATTTCCCGACGATCTCCCTGAAGTACGCCAGGCACACCGTCCTGGAGAACGTGCTCGATACGTTCTTCAGAGGGGCGGAGGCGGATGCAGTGATCTCCATCCTGAAAAAAAAGGACGCCGAGCTGACTGATGAGGAGCGAAGTAAGATTCTGGAGCTGATCGAGGAATCACGGAAGGGGGGACGGTGAGATGAATACGTTGCTGAGTGATCTGCTTGCTGTCATACCCTGGAGCCGGACGCTCGAGTTGGTGGTCGACATCGCCCTCAAGGCTGGGATTATCTGTGCACTTGCGGGCATGATGACGGTACTCTTGAGGCGGTCATCGGCTTACGTTCGAAGCATGGTATGGGTCTTTGCACTCGCCGTGCTCCTTGTTCTTCCATTATCGCACACCGTTGCTCCGATTTGGCGCCTGCCGGTCCTGCCGAGTATCGAAACCTGGTGGGAGAGCTCCTCGATAGGCACGGGCGTTGAAGTGCCGGAAAAAGGGTTGCCCGAACCGTCAGATGCAGACGATGCCAATGAACGGAAGGGAGCGGCCGGGACTCTGAAGCCTATTGTAACTACGAAAGCTAGATGGCATCCATGGGCGCTGATAGCTTGGGCGGCCGGGGCTCTCCTTTTTCTCTTATGGCTTGCAGTCGGGAGACTCGTCGGACGCAGGATTCTCGAGAGGTCTAAGCCCCCGGGAAACCACTGGTTTTCGCTTCTCGATGACCTCTCGATCGATCTCGGCCTGAAGAAGCGCGTCAGGCTTCTGGAATCAGATTGTGTCAAGGCCGCGGTAACCATCGGAACACTCAATCCGGTGATAGTTGTTCCGTCGGGTTCGGCAGCCTGGTCCGCCGAGAGACGCCGTTTCATTCTCTCGCACGAACTCGCTCACGTGAAGCGTTATGACGGCCTCATCGAGATCGTTGCGCTTATCGTCACGAGTATCTACTGGTTCAACCCTATGGTCTGGTTGGCGGTCAGGCGCCTTCGGGTTGAGCGGGAACGTGACTGTGATGATGCGGTGCTCAATACGGGCGCCCGACCGTCCGACTATGCAATGCTTCTTATGGATATCGCAACAGATCTGGGTTCCTCCCCCCGGCCGGTTTGGCAGCTATCGACAATATCCCAAGGCTCTAACCTAAAGGACAGAATCATGTGTATTCTCGACAGCAACGTAAACAGAAACCGTGGTGGTCGCCGGAGCCTCATCGTCTCCTGTATCCTCCTCGGGCTTCTCATCCTCCCGTTGTCGACATCCGGTATCTGGGAGACGAAGGCGCAGGATAAGAAGGAAAAGACGAAGAAGGAGAAGCTCGAAGAGAAGAAGCTGAGCGAGGAAGAGTGCAAGAAGAAACAGATGGAGCTCGAGAAGAAGAAGGCGGCCAAGAAGATTAGCAAAGAGGAGAAGATCAAGCTCGGTTGGGAGAAGATCAAACAGAATGAGAACTCCGCAGCCTTACTCGTCGGCATGACCCTGAAAAAGGAAGGACCGGGTACCGGCCTCAAGATGGTCGATAAGATAAAACAGTCCGGTAACGATGAATACTACTTCAAGGAAGAGGAATTCAATATGCTCGGGTACCTCTTCCTGATGGACGACAAGGTCAAGGAGGCTGTCGAGGTATTCAAGATCAACACCAAGCTGTATCCGGACTCCTGGAATGTATACGACAGTCTCGGTGAGGCCTACATGGTAGCCGGTAAGTTCGAAAAGTCCAGGAAGCTGTACAAAAAGTCGCTGACCCTCAACCCGGACAACGAAAACGGCAAGAAGATGCTCGTGAAGCTGGCGGAGCTCGAAAAGAGCGGCACGCCAGTGGTGAAGAAGAAGTAAGCTGAAATAGATCCCTGGAGATCTTGCACAATGCCGGTGGTCGTATCGACCGCCGGCATTTTCCATTCGATTCAACCAGCCGTCAACCGGAATGGCCCGCCTGCCCCTGGGGCGACATCCGGTTTCGTTATCATGCCGGGTACAGCACCACATGCTGCCCTCCGGTAGCATTTGACTCACGCGCACCATCTTGATAGATTCATAGCATTGTACACATGCACCTTCGATTACGGTGGATACAACCTCACGGGCCGGGACAGAGAGGAACATATCATGGGAATCACAACATGGAGATCCCTGTGTACAGCAACAGCGATTTCAATCGTACTGAATTGTACCGGATGCGGGTCGGACGGCCCCGTCTCACCAAACGGCAATGGCCACGAGAGCTTCTGGAAGCGTACAAATGGACCGCTTGGCGGAAGGATCAAAGACTTCGTATTCAACACGGACGGGCATATCTTCGCAGCGGCCTACTGGGGAGGCGTCTTCAGATCCAGGAATAACGGTGATTCCTGGCATGAGGTCACGAATGGATTGACGGTTAAGGAGATAAACGATCTGGCGATCAATCAGGTCGGGCATATCTTCGCCGCTACCTACGGCGGCGGTGTCTTCCGATCGATTGATAGCGGGGACACCTGGATCCAGATCAACGTCAACCTGAACGATCCTGCCATCGAGGCCCTCGGTATCGACTCGAACGGCACTATCTATGCAGGCTCAGACGACGGAATACATATCAGCACGAACAACGGCGATACCTGGAATAAAATGAGTGATACTACGAATGTCACGTGTTTCGCCGTCAATCAGGGTGATACCGTCTTTGCGGGTACCGAGCACGGTGTATTCCGCTCGATCGACAACGGAACGTCCTGGACAGAAGTGAACACGGGTCTTACCGATCTCAATGTTCGATGTCTGGTATTCGATAACAGCGGCCGCCTCTTTGCAGGCATCGGAGGCGGGGGAGTCTATCGCTCCACAAATAACGGTGAAACCTGGACCGAGGCACGGGGCGGGATCAGCAGCATGTTTGTAACCGGTATCGCTTCCGATTCACACGATCACCTGTTCATATCGACGTATAACCTCGGTGCTTACCGTTCGACGGATAACGGAGACAATTGGGAAAAAACCGATACCGGTCTCTGGAACTACTTCATCGAGTCCATCGCGGTTAACGCGGATGATCATATCTTCGCCGGCACGTACGGCGGTGGCGTCTATCGTTCGACGGACGGGGGCGCCACCTGGTCGGTGATCAACAGCGGACTTATGAATTCACTCGTCAGGGGTCTCGTCATCGATTCGAGCAACCGTGTCTGTGCTGCAACGTACGGGACGGGAGTCGTCCGTTCCGGTGACAGGGGGGACACATGGCAGCAGGTTAATAACGACATCACCTATCCGAAGTTCACGTGCATCATCGAGAAGCAAAACGTCGTGATATTCGCAGGAACGTACGGTGGAGGGGTGTTCCGGACTTATACAGATGGTGATTCCTGGGTTGAGGTCAACACCGGATTGACAGATCAAAACGTACGCTGCCTTCTCGTAGCCCCTTCAGGCGATATCTTCGCCGGCACCAATGACAACGGCGTCTATCGCTCTGAAAACGACGGTACGAGCTGGGTGCAGGCAAGCGGCGACCTCACAGACCTGCGCATCAACAGCATTGCCGCCGATTCGGCCGGAGCCCTGCTCGCTGGCACGAATTCGGGCGGCATCTTCCGCTCATTCAATAATGGTGATACCTGGTCCGCGGCCAATACGGGTCTAACGAGTACGAATATCAATAGTATCATGGTCGATCCGCAGGGAGTGATCTTCGCCGGGACGGGCGACCGTGGCATCTTCCGGTCGGCGGACGGCGGCGGCAGTTGGGAGCTTGCAAGCAACGGGATGATGAATGCGAACGTGAAAGTGCTCGACTTCAATGCGCAGGGGCATCTCTTTGCGGGTACCTACTGGCGTGGTGTGTTCCGGTCGATCGATAACGGAGAGAACTGGGAACGGCTCGATGACGGACTGACCAATATCGATATCAACTGCTTATGCGTGGATCCCGACGGATACCTTTATGCAGGGACTCGTGGCGGCTGCGTATTCCGGACATCACAGACGACCGAGTAACATATACTGGAATTGCACGACTCTCTCGTTTATAATAATTCCGTATTAGTCGGGTCGAAACGCAAGAGAAAACCTCCGGAGCGGATTATCATGCCGGTTACCGGAAATATCTTCGATCTGAAGAAGTTCGCCATACACGACGGTCCCGGGATCCGTACAACCGTCTTCTTCAAGGGGTGCCCCCTCGAGTGCTGGTGGTGCCACAATCCAGAAGGGATGAATGCGGAGGCCGAATGTGCCGATGCAGAGTATCGGCGCAAGGCGTACGATCTCTCCCTGCCGCTTGATACAAACGTCATCGGACCGAACGTTGCGGTCGATACCCTCATGGCGGAACTCAGAAAGGATTCGGTCTTCTACATGGAGTCGGGTGGTGGAGTGACGATGTCGGGGGGAGAGCCGCTCATGCAACATGATTTCCTCGTCCAGCTTCTCGACAGATGTGTGGCCTCCGGCATCGACACGGCCGTCGATACTTCGGGTTACGCACCGTGGGAGGAGCTCGAGGAGATCATCCCCCTCGTAACCCTTTTTCTCTACGATATCAAACTCATAGACGACGAGTTGCACACACAATACACCGGTGTCTCAAACGGCCTGATACTCGAAAATCTCCATAGGCTGTGCGGTGCCGGCGGGGAGATCACGATCAGGGTGCCTCTGATACCGGGGATAACGGATACCGATTCCAACCTGCACGATATCGTGCGATTCCTCGAACCCTTCGAACGGATCGAGCATATCGGCCTTCTACCGTACAATCGTATCGGGGAGGACAAGTTCGAACGTCTCGGTATCACGTACAAGCCGGGAAGACGCACCACACAGGACGGGAACGAGCTCGAGCGGATCGCTGGACTATTCGAGCAACACGGATACCAGGTGAGTATCGGAGGATGAAGGCGATGAACGAACGGATACGGAGGCTACGCCAGCAGAGCCTTGATGCACGTCCGACCATTTCGATCGAACGGGCGGCACTGATTACGGAGTACTATCGGAGCGGCGTGCCGGGCAGGGTGTCGGTGCCGGTGGCACGGGCGCTCGGATTCCAATATATACTCGAGCATAAAAAGCTCTGCGTGAACGAGGACGAGCTGATCGTAGGCGAACGCGGTCCCGCACCGAAGGCAACACCGACCTACCCAGAGATATGCACCCATAGCATGGAGGACTTCGACATCCTGGACAGCCGCGAGAAGATATCATTCGGTGTTGACGAGGAGGTTCGAAGAATCCAGCGGGACGATATCATTCCATTCTGGTCGGGTAGATCGATACGTGATCGTATCTTCGAGGACGTGGACAGATCGTGGAGGGATGCCTACGAGGCAGGCATATTCACCGAGTTTCAGGAACAGCGCGCGCCCGGGCACACGGTACTCGACGACAAGATATACCGGATGGGGTTTAACGACTTCAGAAACAAGATTAAACATACATTGGAACAGCTTGATTTCTATAACGATCCGACGGCATTACAGAAGCGTGAAGAGCTCAAGGCAATGGATATCGCCGCAGGTGCCCTGATTGACTTTGCAGGGCGGCATGCCGAGTTGCTTAGGGATCTTGCGGCAGCAGAATCCAATCCGTCTAGAGCAGCGGAGCTTACCGAAATGGCCCGCATCTGCGGGCGTATCCCGGTGAATGCGCCGGAGACCTTCTGGGAGGCGCTCCAGTACTACTGGTTCGTACATATCGGTGTGATCACCGAGCTCAATACCTGGGATTCCTTCAATCCGGGACGCCTGGACCGGCACCTCCTGCCGTTCTACCGGAAGGGGATCGCAGACGGTACGCTTACGGAGGAGCGGGCGCGGGAGCTTCTCCAGTCGTTCTGGGTGAAGTTCAACAACCAGCCGGCGCCGCCGAAGGTCGGCGTGACCGCACTGGAGAGCAATACCTACACCGATTTCTGTCTCATAAACCTCGGGGGTGTTACAGAGGATGGAGAGGCGGCCACAAACGAGCTTACCTACCTGATCCTCGATGTGATCGAGGAGATGCGGCTCCTGCAACCGAGCTCGATGGTGCAGATCAGCAGGAAGAGTCCTCAGGCCTTCCTCGAGCGGGCGCTCAGGATCGTACGGACAGGATACGGACAGCCGTCGATCTTCAACACCGAGGCGATAATCCAGGAGCTCGTACGACAGGGAAAGACGATCACCGATGCCCGGAACGGCGGCTCGAGCGGATGCGTCGAGACCGGTGCCTTCGGCAAGGAGAGCTACATACTCACCGGCTATCTCAACCTTCCCAAGATCCTCGAGATAACCCTCCACAACGGTACCGATCCGCGGACCGGTACATGTATCGGCCTGGAAACCGGACCGGTCGATGAATTCCGGACCTTCGACGGATTTTACGGGGCCTTCGAGCGCCAGCTCAGGCATTTCATAGATATCAAGATCAAGGGGAATATGATCATCGAGCGGCTATGGGCACGATACCTCCCTGCGCCCTTCATGTCGCTCCTGATAGACGACTGCATAGAGACGGGGAAGGACTACAACGACGGCGGAGCCCGCTACAACACCGCCTATATACAGGGTGTGGGACTGGGCTCTATCACCGATTCACTCACTGCGTTACGCTACCATGTCTTCGAAAAGGAAACACTGAGCTTCGGCGATCTCGTCGCCGCGCTGGAGGCTGACTTCGATGGATTCGCCGATCTGCGGCACATGCTCATCGAAGAGACACCCAAGTACGGAAACGACGAGGACTACCCGGACGCCCAGGCGATAAAGGTTTTCGAGAGCTTCTTCGATGCGGTGGACGGCAGGCCCAACACCAAGGGCGGCCATTTCCGGATCAATATGCTCCCGACGACCAGTCACGTCTACTTCGGCAGCGTGAACGGCGCACTCCCGGATGGACGGCGTGCACACGAGCCGCTCTCGGAGGGGATCTCACCCGTCCAGGGAGCGGACCGCAAGGGTCCCACGGCGGTCTGCAAGTCAGCGTCGAAGATAGACCACCTGAAGACGGGGGGTACGCTCCTCAATCAGAAGTTCACCCCCCAGATCCTCGCCGATGACGGTGGGATCGAAAAGCTCGCCCATCTCATCAGAGGCTACTTCGCCCTTGACGGCCATCACATCCAGTTCAATGTCGTGACGGCGGAGACCCTCCGGAAGGCGCAGCAGGAGCCGGAGAAGTACAAGGACCTGATCGTCAGGGTGGCGGGTTACAGCGACTACTTCGTCGATCTCGGGAAGGATCTCCAGGACGAGATCATACGGCGCACGGAGCACGGGATCGATTGAGAGGGATGAGTCATCGTAATTCGGGCGGGGACGCACGCCACCTCTCCACTAGATCGTCTCTCACCAGGACGAGGTTGTGGGGAAAGAGAAATGGCGTGTAGCCTTCGGGCGTGTCTATGTCGTCCGGTTCCCGGCGTTCCGAAGTGCTCATGTGCGCGATCAGTGCCGGATTCCATCTCGGAGCCCATTCGTGTATCGATAGCTCGAATGCTTCTGGAGTAACGAGCCCTGCCGCATCGAACAGTGGATGACCGAGGCTCGCCCAGCCGATCGCCCCGATCTCATGGGCGGCGATCCATTCTCCTACATTGAGATTCTCCGCTGCCCACGTTCCGATCTGGAGGTACGCCTCTTCCCTCCGTTCATATTTCACGAGAAGACGTCTGCGGTTGAGATGCAGCGAAAACAGGCCTGTCGCAAGCGCGATAATAAATGCCGCCGCCAGCATTGTCCTGCGGGACCAATTCCTTCGACACAAAGCTGCGAGCCACACAGCGGTCGAAAGTGTTATTCCGCAGAGCAGCCACACATTGGCCCTGAGGGCATGCATGGCAGGCTCTATCCGTTGTGGATTCTCGAGCACAGCAGATGGGAGCAGGCGCATGACGGCTGCATCGGCGATGTTCAAGGCGCCAACAACCGCACAGAAGACGGCGCACACGAAGCAGAGCACCGAAGCAACGACGACCACCCTGTTCCGTTTTACATGTGCTCCCAAGCGATGCTGCATATCGCTGACGACATGGAGCGCCGGAACAAGGAGTAACGTCGGAAACGGGACATAGTACCATAGATAGGTTACCGTGTTCCGGCGGCCAGATAAGATGAACGCTGCGGCGTGCGCGATTGCGAGTAACAGGAGTATCTGCTCGAGCCGGTGGAGTCTTCTCCATCGATAGAATACCACCGCCAGAGCTGGCAAGAGAGGAAGGTGGATGGCGACGTACCAGAACCAAGCCTGGTTAATCCCGCATACGGATACAATAAAAGACAGGGCAACAATAATGGCACCAGGAAGATCACCCCCTTGATGGCGGGCCTTTGCAATCGCCGATTGCGGGAGCACCGTGCCGTATGTGTACTTCGTGACGATGAGGTATACGACACCGATGAGTATTGCAACAATGACCGGAGAGAGGTGGATGCGCGGCCGACCCGAACGCAACCAGCAGTACACGAGAACAGGCGCCGCCACAACGGCATCGATTCGTATCCAGACCATGATTGAAAGGAGTATCAATGCGATGCCGAAGCGACCCTTGTAACATGCTATAGCGAGCCAGATGAACGCGACGAGGGCAATGGATGTCTCCATACCGCTTACCGTGTTGAGGCCGGTGATCGGGTGGAGGAGCCAGGCAATAGGGGAGACGTAGGCGAGGCCGACGTTCGATGAGATAAGAGAAGCAGAACGGACGAGTAGAATGCACACGGCGACATCGGCGGCAAGCGTAATGATCCAACTCGCCGTGAGGGTTGAGATACCCAGGGCGGTCAGGCCTGCAACGAGCAGGCCATAAGACAAAGTGGTGCATGCGAATATGGGATTTCCGAGATTGAAGACAAACTGGCCGTGGTGTGCGAGATTGTGCGCAAATCTCATCGTTATGTATGCATCGTCACACATGAGAGACCCGATGCCTAGCCGGTATACAATCGGCAGAATACCTGCAAGGAAATATGCGGGGGCGATCGATCGACTGGATATCGTGTCGTTCATGATTCTGCAAGCTCCCTCACACAAAACTGGATGCATCATCGTACTGGAAAAGCCCGGATCGCACAAGAGGAAGCTATTTCATAAATCCCTTCATGACCGGAGGCGGAGTCTACCATCCATACAAGCGGGCCGCCCAGGTTCAACCGCACCATCGAATAATATTTTGACAGCGCACATCATACTAACTAAGCTGTTTTCGCTGTAATCGTACACTGACATACTCGAACCCGCAGAACGATTCGAAGTGGGTGTCCGGTAATCGAGAGGACCGCCCAGGTACTGAACAAAGAATTCGGGACGGAATGGATAGCAAGAGAATCGTTATCTACACTGCCATCTTCGGAGGATATGACGGGTTGCTGCCGCAGCTGCGCCTCGAAGGGACCGATTACGTCTGTTTCACCGACAGGGCGATGAAATCGAAGACGTGGCAGGTCCGTGTTATTGACCCTGTATACACGGATCCGGTACGGAATGCGAGGCTGGTGAAGGTACTGCCGCACCGTTACCTTCCTGAATACGATATCAGCATCTGGATCGACGGGAATATCATGGTGGTAGGGGATGTCCGCCGGTTGATCGATCATAGAATGAACAACACACAGATGCTCGCTTACGATCACGACAAGACTCCCGTGGATCGCCGGAATTGCATCTACGATGAATTGCAGGCCATTCTGGACCTCGGGGCTGCAACGGAATCGTATAAAGACGATCCGGAAGTCATGAAGGCGCAGATAGAACGATACCGCGCGGAGGGATACCCGCCGCAAAACGGGCTCATAAGCACCGGAGTCCTGATCAGGCGGCACAACGACGAAACAGTTCGAAGGGTGATGGAGTCGTGGTGGGCCGAGATAGAGGGGGGAAGTAAGCGCGATCAATTGAGTTTCAATTACGTTACGTGGCGGGAGAGGTTCGACGTCGGGCTTCTTGACGGTGATATCCGGGACAACCGGTACTTCTACATGATCGGTATGCACCGGTGCAGTTATCGAGGGAAGCTGTTCCGGTACAGGCTCCGGAGGTTCTTCGGTTTGATACGCCATTCCGATTGATTCCGTTGTTAGGTATCAAAACAGGAGGGCAACATGACATTCCTATATCTGAACAAAGACACCATGGGTATCGGAGATCACGAACTGGGCAGGAAGCTGCTCATTTCGTATCTCAGGTATCTGGCCGTGTCGGATACGAAGATAGACATGATCGGCTGTGTCAATTCCGGGATCAACTTGACCACCGAAGATGGTGAAGCTTTGGACCTACTCAAAGTACTCGAGTCCAAGGGAACCCGGATCACCTCATGTGGAACATGTCTCGATTATCACAAGAAGAGGGAACAGCTGCGAATCGGTGTTGTCGGTACGATGTCCCAGACGGTCGATATCATGGGAAAGGCGGACAAGATCATTCAATTATAGAATTAAACCATGTGTAGATTGGTAAACTGGATATAGAATTTCCCTACCATCGAGAACGACCGTTGGTATGATGCAAGGCTAAGTCGTTATTCAAAAGGGAGGATTTCGACATGAGGAAGAACATAGTAGTTCTGTTACCGGTAGTGCTTATGCTCTCGATAACGGCGCTGTACAGTGCGGGGGAGAAGCCGGAGAAGAAAGAGATCAAGCCGGTTCTCCTGGTGATGGACGTTCAGAACATCTGGATACCTCGCATGGCCGAGGAGGACAGAAACTCTGCGCCTGATACAATCAATGAATCGATCGCCTTGTTCCGCAAATTCGGACATCCCGTCATCAGGGTATACCATTCCGATCCCCAGCACGGCCCCAATCCGGGCACACCACCCTTCGAATTCCCGGAATCGATCGCGGTAACTTCAGACGATCCGAAGATCATCAAGGGCCATGCAAGCGCCTTCACGAAGACCGATCTGGAAGCGATGCTGCACAAGGGGGATCGTAACACCGTTTTTCTATGCGGCCTCAGCGCCACAGGATGCGTGCTCGCAACCTACTTCGGAGCAATGGACCGCGAATTCAACGTCCTCATGATAAAAGACGCCCTGCTGAGTCACAACGCTTCATATACAGATGTGATAGAAGACATCTGCTATTCCGTCTCTATTGAAGAGCTCGGGGAGATACTCGAGAATCCGTTCCAGTGATGATCCGGAGCATAGAGTGCAGCATGGCTCTCTATCCCTTAAAGAAAAAATAAATAATCGCCGCCAGTACAAGTACAGCCACGACGGAAGCGGCCAATAGCGCTGCAATAACCATGACACGCTGGAACAGTAATCGCTTGGCCTCCTTGTAGGTCTCCATTTCATCCTCCTTGTTCAACGGCACGGGAGACTCTCCGGGCAGTTCTTTCGTTGCCAATCTCTTAGCGATATCTGCAAGCTCGGGATCGGTTTCCAGGTACTTTTCTACAAGAATCTTCGTATCCTCGCTCGCTTCATCGGCTATGTACAGCGGTAATAGATCGAGAATCACCTTTCGTGAAATTGACATACTCACGTGACCTCCCTTTCGATACGATCGATTAACAACTTCTTGCGGACGCGGTGCACCTTGACCTTTGCGGCCGTCAGGGATATTCCGAGGATACGGGCGATTTCGGCGTACGGCAGTTCATGCCGGACACGCAAGATGAAGGCCGTTCTGTCTATCTCCGGCAAAGCCCGGAGAAGCGTCTGGACCCTTAATAACTCGAGCTGGGATTCGACCAGCCTGTCGGGTCCCGGTGCGGGATCGGGATACGTTTCCTCGAGGACGACCTGGTTCCTATTCTTCCTCTGGCGTTCCAGATACACATTTCTAGCGATTGCGAAGAGATACGCCTTGAGCGTTTCGGTGCGAATATCGTCTTTTCTAGTCCATACGCGTATGAACGTCTCGGAAGTTATGTCCTCAGCCTCCGTACTGTTACCGGCAAGCCAGAAGGCAAAGCGGTAAACACCGGTTACATAGGTCTCGTATAACGTTTTGAAATCGATCATATGCATTCTCTGAATATACTATGCACGAAGGGGCGAAAAGTTACATTTGATAATGGATTGCATTTCCAGACGAATAGTCGTCCCGATATATAATAGAATATAATATGAAATTCAATGGACGAGTGTGACAGCTAAAAAATGGTGAAATGAGTATGCATACGGCGTCATTGCCGATAGAGTTGAGGTTGTTCCTTTTGAGTATACTCAATAATATGTGTATGTCCTTCGGAGCGCCCCGCGAGAAGTAATTATTCGTTATACATGTTCTTGATTGCCCCCCAGCTGGCCTCCTTGGTGCCGATCCAAATTCCGGGTGGACATTCCTGGTTTATAAGTAGTCTGCTAAATTATCGTACACATTCAGTCGGGTAACCCGGATTGCAATTGGCAAACTGTACGCAAAGGATGTTCGGATCTGGATGTTTCACGATAAGGACCTCTGTCGGTGTCGAATCGGTGACATAGAGTGCCTGGTGGAACGGCCATATCCAATTCCAATGGCAATCTGCAAAGCACACACTCATACCGGTATCGAGTGTACCGAGTGTCACGGAAACCGCGGGATTCGTGGTGACCGTGCTCTGGATGACGTTGGGCGGGTAGTCAATCATGAACTTGGCACAGATCATACCCTCATCGCTCGGAAGGCAATAGATCCAGATCTCGAGCGGGTAGAAGCCAACACCCGATGAACAGCCGTTCTGAAATTGAAAGTCGTCGAGTGTGAGACCGATGTATCCCACTGGGGGGAGCTGCGCGGAAGTGATGCTTGCAATCATAAGGAGCGAAATAAAAGTGAATAGCGCCCTATTCATCCACTGCTTTTATGAATACGTGACCAAAATAGCTGTCAAGAAAAAACAGAAAAAATGATTGGACGCCTTCGGAGCCGTACAAGCCTGACGAAATCATATATCATGTAAATTTAAATATAGCTATTGCCGGATACGGATTCACAGGACTTAAACATAATATTAACTCTTTAATATCATGTGAGTTATAATTGACATACCATGCTCACCGTGCTAGCATGTTGCAGTATTAGAATGCGGGCGTGAAGAAACATATGCCCGAGCAACACAACAGCATGCCATGAAAGCCAACGATTAATAATATGAATACAATCTGTGCGGTGGTCGCCGATTCTCCTCGTGAAGTACAAAATCTCCTGGAAAAGATGATGCAGCTCCAGGCAGGGACCGGTCTCCAGAGGGATCGGTGGATCGTGGATGATTCCGGTCGTTTCGGGATCGCCACCAGCGGAACAGCCGCAAGTGATGTCTTTTATTTGAATCGGGACAAGAATCTTGCCGTCGCTTTCTCCGGAAGGATCAGTAATTTTCACAAGATCGTTGATGCGTGCAATCGGGAGGGTGAAGATCCACTACCGAAAGGTTACGCTGCACTTGTAGCGCGTTTGTACCGGCAGTCCGGTGTTGACTGCATCGATCAGTTGTATGGCCATTTCAGCTTCATTATTTGGGATGGCGAGAAAAATCAACTCGTGGCTTTCCGGGATCACGTCGGATCCCTGCCGCTCTTTTATACCAGTGCAGAAGATGGCACCTGTGCAATCGCCTCTAATATCCGTGCCTTGATCGGAACAGGCATCTCTCCTGATTCACTCAATCACGAGGCGATATTTCACTTTCTCTATGATAAATCATTCATCCCACCGGACACACCGTATGAACATATAAAGAGTATACTTCCGGGAGAATGCCTGCGGTGTAGCCCCGGCAAGCAACGAACGGAGAGGTATTATATAACACCTATCCATAAGAAAAGCATGAACGAGGTAGAGGCAATCGACCTGGCGGATTCCCTCCTGCGTGAGGTACTGGAGGAAAACATCAAAGATCTTCAGAAGATTGGTTTACTCTTCAGCGGCGGAGTCGACTCCACGCTTTTGCTGAGCATGGTTAAGACACTGACCGACAAGCCAATCCATACCTACTCGATATCCATTGCCACCGGTAAAGAGGATGATACGTATGTCAAAAAAGCCGTCGATTATTTCGGCACCGAGCACACAACCGTGGCATTTGACGAACATGTATTCAAGAAACATTGTTCCCGCATTATTTCAGCGTATCCGACACCTGGATTTGGAGGCTGGCATGTCTACCTGGGAGCTGGAGCGGCTGCCAAAGATGATATCGAATGCATCATAAGCGGCTTCGGCGGGGAATTGGTCTTTGGAATTCCAGGATTCTTTAAATATCTCGAGCGGATCCATTTTCTATTGAGGTTCTTAGATCCGTCAAAATACCATCAGAAGGCTTTATTGAATTTGATGAGTAGATGTGCAAAGCCCCTGAGCAACTTTGGAACACCAGGAATACTTTTCAAAATTTACGTAGATCTGAGAATGGGTATCAACAGATGGTTTAACTCCAGGATTGCCGAAGACCGTCTTCGCAACCTCTTCAGTTGTAATGCACAGCACTTCACGTCGATAACCGATAGATACTTGTGCGATTATATCGAATCGAGAACAACCGATTTTGCCGATAGAGTATCATATTCCCGAATGAAAAACTTCGAAGGCAGCAAGATACTCGGCAAATGCAACGAGCTGGCCCGATGCAACAACGTGGAATTATTAATTCCCTTGATGGATCGTAGAATCGTCGAATACGGATTCAGCATTCCGCATCGTTTGAAGAGCCTTAAAGGGCAGTACAGGTATCTCGAAATGAAACTCTCCTCGAGGTACCACAACTTTGTCAGGGGGAAATACCCGTTTACGATGCCATTCGATGATTGGCTGAGATCGCATTTACCGGATGATGCTGCACGTGCTTTCGATCCCGATCATATCTGTAACAGGGGAATATTTCGTCCTGGTGCGCTCGCCGCCCTGTGGAAGGAATATCAACAGGGAGATGCAGAACTGTCCTGGACTGATATCTTTGCATTCATTTCACTGGACATGTGGCTCAGGACCATGTCCGAACATCCTGATCGTACCTGCCGGGATTAAGAAAACATTACAGGCTTGTTCTTCTTCCAACCTACATAATAAATTGGATCACGTCGTACGCATAACTCATTGAAATAGTTGGTGCCGGAGGCGGGATCACGGGACTCGATTACATTTATTTATTTGTGAAATTTTTGGTGCCGGAGGCGGGAGTCGAACCCGCATGGAGCATAACTCCGGGGGATTTTGAGTCCCCTGCGTCTACCAGTTTCACCACTCCGGCACAAGAAATACGATATTTCCGGGAATCCGCCTGTCAAGGGCTACCGGCGGCGCCTCTGCCTGGCCTTACACGGGCCGAGTATCGCAGAGAGAACGATCGCCTTCCGCACCTTCTCGATATCCCGGAGATCACCGATCAGCGGTTCCCGATACGTCTCGAGATACGCAGCTGGAGGCATGGCCGAGATTTCGACCGACGGCTCCTCCGCCTGTAGCTTTTCAGGTGCTTCCTCCTGCGCCTCCACAGGCTGTACCCGAATCTTGGCAGCCCCGCGTACACGCCTGCGCTCCGGCTTCTTCTTCGGTTTGTAGCCGAATACCTCGGCAAACTCCTCGAAACGGTCCTCGGCCCACTGTGCGATATCCCCTTCCGACTCTACCCGTCGCTTCTCGAAGCGCTCCTCGTCCCACCGTTCGAATCCCTCACCCACACCCTCCGGTGTTTCCTCGAACCGGTCTTCACGCCATCCCGCTGCCTCATGCGCCTCCGGTTGCGGGGCCTGCTCCGGCCGGGGCGTCTCGCGGGCGATACGTGCCGGCTCGGGTTGGGCTGCCATCTCTCGGTATGGGTGCCCGGGACCCTTGGACTCCTGTGGAGCCGGCGGTACCTGCACACGGGGTCTCTTTCTCTGCGGCTTCGCCTGACCGGACGAGAGAGACTTTATGAGCCGGCTTGCAACATTGATGATGATGATCATGATGATGAAGCCTATGAGCCCTTCCATAGCTCTCTACCTTCTCCCGTTTCCGTTCTGCATTACAACGCGGTTACCCATCACACATCTGGTCTATTACTGACTGCCCTTGCCTTTCTCGGGGGGCGGTGTCGGCTTGGCTATCGAGCTGCGCATGTCGGTATCGGCCTGAATGTTCCTGAGGTTGTAATAGTCCATGATACCGAGGTTCCCCTGTCTGAATGCCTCGGAGATCGCCCGCGGCACCTCCGCCTCTGCCTCGACTACCTTGGCGCGCATCTCCTGGGTGAGCGCCTTCATCTCCTGCTCTCGCGCCACGGCGAGGGCACGGCGCTCCTCGGCCTTCGCCTGGGCGATCCGCTTATCGGCCTCCGCCTGATCCGTCTGGAGCTTCGCTCCGATATTCGCACCGACATCGACATCTGCGATATCGATCGAGAGGATCTCGAATGCGGTCCCCGAATCCAGCCCCTTCTCGAGCACTACCTTGGAGATCGTATCGGGATTCTCGAGCACTTGCTTGTGCGTCGAGGCGGAGCCGATCGTCGTAACGATCCCCTCGCCGACACGTGCGATGATCGTCTCCTCACCGGCGCCTCCGACGAGCCGGTCGATATTCGCACGCACGGTGACACGACTCGTCGCCTTGACTTGGATACCGTCCATGGCGACTGCAGCGATCATGGGAGTGGGTATCACCTTCGGATTCACACTTACCTTGACGGCCTCCAGCACGTCACGCCCGGCGAGGTCGATGGCGGTCGCCCGCTCGAAGGTGAGGTTGATGTTCGCCTTATCGGCGGAGATGAGTGCCGTCACGACCTTGAAGACATCACCGCCCGCCAGATAGTGTGCCTCGAGCTTGTCGATGTCGAGCCTGATGCCCGCCTTGGTTGCGGCGATCTTCGGGCGAATGATCTGCTGCGGCGGTACCTTCCGGAGCCGCATGCCGATCAGATCCTTGAAGATCCGTACGCGCACGCCAGAGAAGTATGCCGTGATCCAGAGACCGATCGGTACGAAGTAGAAGAAGAGAAGGACGACGATAATGATCGCCACAACGAGAAAGAAGAGTGCAAAACCGGAGACCGGCATGTCGTTACCTGCCTTTCCTGTATGAAGTATTACCCTATGCTTTGTCTACGACGACTCTATATCCTTCGACCTTTATAACACGTATTCTCACATTCTTCTCTATGAAGTTTCCCTCTGTTACGACCGAGATCTTCTCGTCACCGATAAGCGCCGTACCGGCGGGCCTCAGCATGGTCAGGGCCACACCCTCCTGACCGAGGAGGGAGTTGTATGCCTCGGGCGACGATCTGTAGCCCTCGATCTCCGCCTCCGTGGTCTTCAGCACAAGACGCTGGAACGGTGTGAACTTCGGCAGGTACCGGAGTGCAATCAATATGACGACGAATGAGGCGATGAATGCGATCGCCAGCACCTTCGCTCCCGAAATGAAATCGGTGACCGGCATGAACCTTCCCACCAGGCTGAGATAGAGGCTCGCCACGATGGCGATGATCCCCAGGGTACCCACGATCCCGAAACCGGGGATAAGAAAGATCTCTACGAGGAGCATGATCACTCCGAAAATGAAGAGGATGATCTCTCCCCAGCCGGCAAGGTTGACGAGGTAATGGCTGCCGAAGAAGAGGGCGAACGCGATGAGGGCTATGATCCCCGGAACGCCGAAGCCCGGTGTACGTATCTCGAAGAATATCCCTATCAAGGCAATGGTCAGCAACAGGCTGCTCACGATTGCCTGAGTGAGAAATCCCGCCGTCTTCTCCGCAATGTTCATCCGTGCGACGACGATCTCGGCCCCCTCCAGGTTCTCGAGCTTGATGATCTCGGATATTGACTCCGCCGAGGCATCGGCTATGCCGAGATCCAACGCCTGTGTGGAGGTAAGGGTAAGGAGCTTACCTTCCTCGACGACTCCCTCTATCTCGATGCTCCGGTCGGCGAAGGCCTCTGCGATATCCCCTGGCCGGTCGTTCTTCTCGGCGGTCGAACGGAGCTCGGTCCGCCAGTACGAGACCACCTTCTCGTTAGCCTCACCCTTCTGCAGGCCGATCCCCATCGAGACGGGCTCGGCTGCCCCGATGGTCGATTGCGGATGCATGTAGATCTTGTTCGCGGCCAGCGAGATCAGCACACCGGCCGAGATCGCCCGCTTGTTGATGAACGCAATAGTCGGCACGTTCGCATTTATGATGGCATCCCGGATGATCACCGCAGCATCGAGGCGGCCCCCGAAGGTATTTACTTCGTATATGATGAGATCGTACCGTTCCTCATCGGCTTCCTTGGTACTCCGCTCGACGAAGGGGGAGAGGCCGAGCTGGATTTCACCGGTTACGGGGATGACCATGACGCGTTCGTACCCGAAGGTGAGAACGGGAATACTCATGAGTGTTACGACCGCAATGACGCCTAAAACAGCTTTTCGTCGTGTAATCATGAAATCACCCCCTGATCGACTGTATTGGTTTTGGCCTGCCAGGTCAATACGATTCCCGGCCGTATCTCTGTCGCAGCAACTATACAAACACTAATATTATACAGAAGTTGTTCAAAAGGTACATCGAATTTTGCCCTTGACGCACCTATCCTGTTTGTTACTATCAAATGCCTTGGGGCCGTAGCTCAGCTGGGAGAGCGCATGACTGGCAGTCATGAGGTCGAGGGTTCGATCCCCTTCGGCTCCACAATTTTTTAGGAATGGAAGAGCGGGTCCCGCTGATACCCGGGAGGATCGCTCGACCGGTGGGTGGGTACGGAGGTTGTTGCGCAATGAACGAGCAAGCTGTGCCTTCGACGCTCTGTATCTTCGAAGACGAACGGTTCCCCAACTTCTTTCCCCTTTCACTCGACAATCCGGTATTCGATCTCCGGATAGGAACGCTGACGGTGCTCGGACGCCTCCTGGCAGAGCTCACACCCGAGCGACTCATACTGCTCCATCGCCCCTACCTGGCAGGCTGCCGGATGGCAGATTCCCGTAAAGCGGAAAACGAGATCGAACTCATCGCCAACGACATGCATGAAGGTGAAGTAATCTTTCTCAACGGCCGGCTGCTCACATTCGGAGATGAATTGAGAGAACTGCTGGCTGGACTCACCCCCGGCACCATCATACACAAAAAGGGTGTTACCGTCGCGGCCTCCCTGTCGGGCGACCAGATGCAGTCGTTCTATGGCTATCTGTCAACCCCGCTGTCCGACGAAGAAATGCAGAGAATTGTGCAGGGGATCAAGGAGATGGCAGTTCCTACCGGTAAGAAGAAAAAGGGATTGAACGACAGTGAGGGGGAGGGTTCCCGCGAGGAGACGCTCACCGGCTGGGCCGAACAGCACGGTTGCTCACTAGTGCCCACCGAGGTGCGGCTGCTCTCCCACTACTGGCAGCTCATCGGGGAGAACCCCGCCTGTATCATCGACGATTTCAAGAAGAATCCACTCAGGGGAACCGCCCCCGAGGCGAACCTCTTCAAGGGAGTGGATCTGATCAACGAGGAAGACATCGTCATCGGCTCGGATGTGGAGGTGCGTTCAGGGACGGTACTCGACGCATCGGAAGGTCCGATCATTATTGCGGACAGGGTACGCATCGAGCCGAATGCAATCGTCTACGGACCGTGCTATATCGGCGATGGTTCGATCATCAGGGGAGGAGCGAAGATCGGGCACGGCACATCCATCGGGACGCAGTGCCGGATAGGCGGTGAGGTCGAGGAGACGCTCGTCGCATCGTATTCGAACAAACAGCACGAGGGTTTCCTGGGACACTCGTATGTCGGTTCGTGGACCAATCTGGGGGCCGGCTCATGCAACAGCGATCTCAAGAACAACTACAGTATCGTACGGGCATGGAGCAAGGGGGTAGTCAGGGAAACGGGGCGGCGCTTTCTCGGTGCGGTGATCGCAGACCATGCCAAGCTGGCGATCAACACGAGGCTCAACACAGGTACAGTAGTAGGATTCAATGCAAATGTTCTCTCCACGGGGTTTCCCCCGAAGTTCGTTCCAAGCTTCACCTGGTCGTTGGAACCCGAGTATGTGGAATACGAACTGGATAAAGCAATCGAGACGGCTAAGATCATGATGGACCGGAGGAATATCCCGTTCTCGAACGAACTCGGAGAGCTCTTCAAGACACTCTACCGGTTCTGCCGCCAGAGCGGCCATACAATTTAACCGACCTCCACATGACAGGATTTGCGATGACAAACTTACTAATCGTCGGAGAACGCATAAACAGCAGTAACAGAGGGGCTAAGGAGATCCTCCAGGACCGGAACGCAGACGCGCTGCTCGAAATGGCACGCGACCAGGTCTCGGGAGGTGCCACGATCATCGATCTCAATGCATCGATGTTGATGGATGCCGAGACCGAGGTGCTCCACTGGGCGGCACAGTTGCTCTTGGAGACATTTCAGGTCCGGATCTCCTTCGACAGTCCGGACATCGAGATCCTGCTGCGCATGGCCTCACACTTCGGACGCGATGCTATCTGTAACTCCCTAACGAGCGACACCGATACACTCGACAGGGCACTTCCGGCCCTGGCAGAAACGGGGGCCGGTATCTTCATCATGCTTAAAAGCACGGCTGGCATACCCGATACGGCCGAGGGACGGATCGCACTCGCCGAGTCTGCCGTCTCCGTGGCCGATACGCATGGAATAGCCCGGAACGATATCTTCCTCGATCCCGTCTTCACTCCGCTGGCCACCTCGCACGGCGGATTGCATGTGGTGCTCGAGACGATCGCACTCCTCCGGGAGAGATTTCCCGGGTGCCACCGGGTAGGTGGACTCTCGAATGTCTCGTTCGGTCTCCCGATGAGGAGACTCCTCAACAGGACCTTTCTCGCCATGGCCGTTGCACGGGGACTCACAGCCGTAATCTGCGATCCCACGGATGCCAGGCTTATGGATACACTAAGAGTATCAGAGGCGCTCACCGGGCTCGATCCCGGTTGCAGGGAGCTGCTTCGCTGGTACCGCTCACGGTAAACCGGCTTTCCGGCATCCTCACGTGACGCCTTCATATTCGCCTTTCGTGGATCCATAGACTCATTTTGCTATCCCTAACATCACCTTTCGATTCCGACAAGGATCGATCCCCGACAGCTGGAGATCCATAACATATCATTATGTAATCAGATACGTATCGAGGGTTGAAAGGCGGGAAAATGGCATAACTCTTGATTTCCCATAAGCACGCACGCGGAAAGTTCCCTGTTGGCTCGTGGGTTGTCCCTGACGTGTTTCTCATCCTCACGTGTTGTAGAAAGCTCGCGTCCAGGGGTACACGTTCCTGACGGGGAACTTTATTATATTGTATCATACCTTACACCTTTGATACAAGTGATAGCTTTGGAGCGCACGGCACCGCATGACCCACGCCACCTCATATTTTCTCCTGAAAAAATTGTGACTTATATCAATTTTTACTTTGACAAGAATTTCTCTCTATGCTAAGGGTGTACCATTCAATCTGTTTCTGTGGTTGGGTCTTGGAAGTGCCTGTTATTAAACTGGGTAGGTTACACAAGGGGCTCATTAACCGAGTGGGGTGATACGATGACAAAGGCAGATCTTGTCGAGGAAATCGCAAGAGATACCGGTCTAAGCAAAAAAGACACGAGCATCGTTGTCAACCTTATCATTGACAATATTTGCAAGGCTCTCGCCGAGGGCGACAAGGTCGAGCTGAGGGGCTTCGGCAGCTTCAAGGTGAAGAGCAGAAAACCGAGAAAGGCGAGAAATCCACGAACCGGAGCATCGGTGGACGTTCCGGCAAAACTGGTGCCGTACTTCAAGGCCTCGAACGAGCTGAAGTCGAAGGTAAACAAGTAATACCGGACAGCCGGGCACCGGTAACATCTCAGAAAAATCCGTTTGCATAGTGCGAGCGGATTTCTATATTATCTTTGATCTTTAAAACGGATCGTTGCATCTTCGTAGGATGATATAATGCCAAGTGGCAAGAAGAGAAAAAGAAAGAAAATAGCTACACACAAGAGGAAAAAACGCCTGCGTAAAGACCGCCACAAGAAGAAGAAACGGTAAGGGCCGCGGACCTTTTTCATCGATCACACTGAAGCGAACGGTCGCGGCAAGGTTCGTGCTGCCTACATTTACATAAAGCCAGTAACAGCAAAAAATCAAGGATTATACCCTGTGCTACGGTAGCGCAAGATTGGAGCTTGTACGAAGATGAAAGAACGAAGAAAAGCACAGCGGGTGGAAGCGAAGCTAGCCATCAGTATTTCGGGGGGACGGGGGGAGGCGATGGGGCAGACACTCAATATCAGCACAAACGGTGTATACTTCAAGTCATCACGGTTTATCGAGCCCCTTACCAAGGTGCAACTGGAGCTCATTATTCCCGATCCAGCCGATCCAAAAAAAGAAGGAACTCCGGTCATGTGTGACGGGCTCATCGTGAGGGTAGACCCGGAACAGGAAGATCCATCGGTCTCTATATATCATGCAGCCATCTTCTTCACCTATATCTCGGAATCCGCACAGAAAACCTTGGATAACTATATCAGGCGCCGGCTCACTGTGTAGACGTGGTAGAGCCCTGGAACATGCCTATGGGGGCGATACCGTATTCGAAGCTCCGTTATACGGACAGCGTACGTTCTGCCGTGAAGACCAGGATACCCTTCATAGATAATTTATTACATGTCAGGCTTTCCTATTGCAGTCCCACACCGCCTGTGGTAAAACTCTGCCGTACCGATCGGGCATTCTGACAGTACGTGGCAGGGGGGTGTTCATTTGTCTGAGAGGGGAACCATTCTCGTTGTCGATGACGAGGAATCCATTCTCGATATGCTGCGGCAGTACCTATCGGATCGGGGTTTCGATGTGACCACCGCCGGAACGGGTGCACATGCGCTCAATCTACTCGAAGACAGTGCGTTCGACGTCGCACTCATCGATCTAAAGCTCCCGGATATTTCCGGTCTCGACATTATATCCCGCTTCAATGCGCGCCACCCCAATATGAAATGTATTATCATGACGGCATTTGCAACGCTCGAGAGTACTATCGAAGCACTGCGTTTGAATGTGTCCGACTACATCGAGAAGCCGTTCGACCTCGTCAGGGTCGGGGAGGTGGTTGAGGCAGCGTACAGCCATATACAGCTCTCACGGGAGAACGAACAGACGCTCCGGCGGCTCGAGCAGGCCAACAAACAGCTTGAGGAGAACAAGAAAGAGCTGAACGATCGCATCCTGGACATGAACGAACGGCTCACCGAGACCAACGAGTCTCTCAAGAAACATGTGACTCGCCTGAAGATGCTTTACCAGATCGGGCGGGATATCAGCTCCAACGAGAACTGGAGCGATGCCCTCGATCGGTTCCTCATGGCCCTGTGTAAATACCTCGATGCGTCGGGCACCACGCTCCTCATGTTCAGTGATGCCGGGAGGAGTCTCAAGGTACGGACATCCTTTCATATGAAACCAGAGCTGATCGATCATGCCGTATCGATACTTCTCGAGGCACAGCAATTGGACAAGCTGCCCTCCGAAGTGTTTCATTTGGAAGGCTGCAGGGACGAGAACCCAAGAACCTGTCTCGGCATGAGGGAACCCTGGGAGCAAACGGTCATACCCCTGATCTATAAGGGGAGATGGCTGGGATTTCTCATCATCGAGAAACAGTATCGCTCGCGACGTGATTACATGCACGACTATCATTTCATCAACACCATCCAGACCATATTGACCGAAGAGGTTGCCAATGCGGTCAATATCAGCCGGTTGCGTAACCTGACGAGGTTTAACGAGACCGTCCTCGAAAATATCAACAGCGGGGTACTCACGACCGACAGGAACGGCACCATTATCTTCCTCAACGACAAGGCGAAGGAGTTCCTCGGTGATGCCGCCGAGGGTATTGTCGGGTTCGATTCACTCTTCCAGAACCCATTCGGAGGGGAAAGCCTCTTCCGCCACCTGATTTCCGGGAGGGATCGCAACTGCTTCCTCGAGGGGGCACTCAGGCTGCCGTCCGGTATGACCGTGCCCGTCAGGTTGAACGCCCGGGTCGTGGAGATCGACGAGTATCATGGAAAGACGATCGTGGCGGTGTTCGAGGATCTCACAGAACACAAGGCGATGGAGGAGGAGCTGCGTCGCGCAGACCGGCTCAGATCACTGGGAGAGCTTGCGGCCGGCGTGGCACACGAAATCCGGAATCCGCTCACGGGAATCGCGACGACCGCCCAGGTGCTGCGGGAGAAACTGAGCGGCGAGGACGACAAGGTGAAATACCTAGCCGTCATCCAGGAGGAGATCAACCGTCTCGACGAAATCATCCGGAACCTGCTCATCTTCTCACGGCCCACCCCACCGAACCCGGTCGAGCTCTCGCTCGGCACGATCCTCGAGAGGACCCTGGCCCTTATCGAGGATGAAGCGGGTGACCGGGGGGTCGAGATCGTCCTGGAGAATCAGCTCGAGAACGATCGCTGTTACCTCGACGGGGACCAGATCAAACAAATCGTTCTCAATGTTGCCCTGAACGGGATCCAAGCATGCAGCAAGGGTGGCAGGCTCGCCGTCTCCATCCGCAAACCGGACGATCCCGCGTTTGTACGGATCGAGATGAGGGATACGGGTGAGGGGATTCCGGTGGAGATGGCGGGTAAAATCTACAATCCCTTCTTTACGACCCGTTCCGAGGGAACGGGTCTCGGCCTCTCGATATCGAGAAAGATGGTCGAAGGACACGGTGGGCACATCACTCACGAGAGTGAGCCCGGCAAGGGGACATCGTTCTTCATCGATCTACCACGGAAGATGATGGTGACTACGGGTAGCGAGGAGACGGCAGGGGTTTCATAAAGGGGTTTCTCTATGCCGAGACGCATTCTGATTATCGACGACGAAAAAGCCATACGGTGGTCTCTGGGCGAGGCCATGCAAACCATGGGGTATGAGTTTTCGGAGGCAGACAAGGGAAAGAAAGGCATCAAGCTCTTCAAGGACGATCCTGCAGACCTCGTCATTCTAGATCTCAAGCTTCCCGATATCAATGGTATTTCGGTATTGAAAAAGCTCAAGGCCATCGATCAGGACGTGCCGGTCATCATGATGACCGCGTACGGCGAGGTCACAACGGCGGTCGAGGCACTCAAGAGCGGGGCCTATGATTTCCTCCTCAAACCGTTCCAGCTCGAGAAGATCAAGGTCGCGGTGAGAAACGCCCTCGAATCGAGCAGAATGAAGGCGGAACTCCAGGATATCAAGAAGAAGGAACGGGAAACGTACAACTTCGAGAACTTCCTGGGTAAGAGTGAGCTCATGAAGGATGTATTCAACAAGGTCAAGAAGATCGGCAAGAGCAAGGCGAGCACGATCCTGATACAGGGTGAGAGTGGAACGGGCAAAGAGCTCGTAGCCCGGGCCATACACGAGTGTTCGAACGTGGGCACGCGTCCATTCCTTGAGATCAACTGCGCCGCGCTGCCTGAAACCCTTCTCGAGAGTGAGCTGTTCGGTCACGAGAAAGGCGCCTTTACCGATGCCAAGTTCCGCAAGAAGGGGCTGTTCGAGCTCGCCGAAGGGGGTACGATCTTCCTGGATGAGATAGGAGAGATGGGAGTGACCCTCCAGAGCCGCCTCCTCAGGGTGATCGAGAACAAGACCTTCCGCCGCGTGGGCGGGGTCAAGGACCTGCGGGTCAATACACGGGTGATATCAGCCACGAATAGAGACCTCAAGCAGGCCATCGCCGAGGGTACGTTTCGCAGCGATCTCTATTACCGGCTCCAGGTGATACCGATCTACCTGCCGCCACTGAAGGAACGCAAGGAGGATATCGTCCTGCTCGCGAACCACTTCATTTCGATCTTCAACAAGGAGTTCAAGAAGAAGATCAAGAAAGTAAACCGCGCGGTTGCCGGGCTTCTGGAGGGTTACTCGTGGCCGGGGAACGTACGCGAGCTGCGGAATGTCATCGAGCGGGCGATACTCCTCGAGGCGGAAGATGAACTGCTCGCCGAGCACCTGCCGCCGGAGATTTCAAAGGGAGGCGAGACACCTGATACCGAGCAGAGAACGGACAGCCTGAACGATCTGTATCCCATCAACCTGAAGGAGATGGAGAAAGTATTGATCCGCAAGACCCTCGAGGAAACTGGGGGCAACAAGTCGAAAGCGGCACGAATTCTGGGGATCAGCAGGCAAACACTGAGAGAGAAGACCAAGCTGTACAAACTTGACTGACCGGTGATCGGAGCCTACGGGGATAGCCCCCGGCGCGCGCACGTAAGGGCGGGATTCCCTGGAGATACCGATCATACCGATACGAGGCACGATTGATGAATCCGGAAATCTGGGCGCTCAGCGATGAGGAAACGGTTGACCTGTTCCTCACCGATTTGGCGGTGCGGGAGAAGCTGCATCTGCGGAAATTCAGAACCGTCCCCGAAGCCCTCAATGCGGAAGCGCCCGATGGAGGATTCCTGCTCGCCATCGACACGAGCGCTAGGTTCAAGAATTACCTCACCATCATCAAACGCTTTCAAAAAAACTTATTCCTCTTCGATGTGATCGTATTTGGAGAGGCAAAACCGGCGGAGATCATCGAGCGGGAACGGGAAAGCGGGGTTGATCTCTACGTACCCATGCCGATCGATGTCGAGAACGGTTTCGTGCAGGCGGCACACCTCGCATCCATCCGACAGCTCAAGAGCACCGCCTCGATCATCGGAAGATCGCAGGCCCTTCATGACATGCTCGAGACGGTGCTCCAGGTAGCACCGACCGAGGTCTCGGTGCTCATCCAGGGGGAGAGCGGCTCGGGCAAAGAGCTTACCGCCAAGGCGATACACGTAGTAAGCCGGAGGGCGGACAGACCCTTCGAGGCGATCAACTGCGGCGCACTTGCAGAGGGTGTCCTCGAAAGCGAGCTCTTCGGACACGAGAAGGGCTCCTTCACCGGCGCCGTCGCGCGCCGGCAGGGACTCTTCGAACGGGTGAACAAAGGGACGCTCTTTCTCGACGAGGTGGGCGAGATGTCCCTCAACATGCAGGTACGGCTCCTCAGGGTGATCGATACCGGAGAGTTCATGCGTGTGGGGGGTACCGAACGGCTCCATACGGATGTCAGGATCATAGCGGCCACGAACAGGGAGCTTGAGACGGCCGTCGAGGAAGGCCGTTTCCGTAAAGACCTCTATTACCGTCTCAGGGTCGTTCAGATACGAATCCCGCCGCTCAGGTCACGTCCGGAGGATATACCGCTTCTGGTCAACTTTTTTCTGGATCGATCAAGCACGACACACGGGAAGAAGATCCGGGGTATCGAAAAAGAAGGAATGGATCTCCTGCTACGGTATCCATGGCCCGGTAACGTGCGGGAGCTCGCAAATATGGTGGACAACCTCACGGTACTGAGCAAGGACACGACGATCAGGGCCGCCGATATAGAGAGGCGGCTGCAGGAGCGCATGACGACCCAGACCTTTCCCGATCTCCCCGTACACGTCGAGAAGACGCGCGAGGAGATGGAACGTGAGCTGATACTCAACTCGCTCCTCTCCCTGCACAACGACGTGCGCGAGATCCTCTACATGCTCAAGGGGGAACGGGTACCGATGCCCGGCAGCTGGCGCCGCTGGGTGGAGGTGAAGGAAGCCACATCCGCCGAGACGAGGGATCTGAGTGATATGGAGCGAGAGGCGATCAAGGAAGCCCTGGTCGCAAACGGTGGGAATCGCCGCCGTGCCGCCAAGCAGCTCGGCATCTCCGAGAGGACCCTCTACCGCCGCCTCAAAGAATACAACCTGGGCTGAGCATTGCGCGCCATTGCTTATCAGATTGTGATTCAACAAGTTGTGATGAATTTATCATTGACATCATTACCTGTAACAGGTATAATCCTCTCCAATTTGATGTAACGCTTCTAGGGTTATCTTGCACCATATATCCTTCTATCTTCCAAACCTGCTCGTCAGGCGAAAAGAGGTGTTGGTATGCGGGAACTTGTGACGGTATTCGTATGCATCTGCGTGGTAGCCGCAGCATCCGGTGCGGTAGCGGCTCGGGATAGTAACAGAGCCGGCCGGGCCATCACGCGGACATGGTCTCCCGAGGAATTCGTTCCGCCAGAGGGTTTTGAGGATTTACCGGAGCTCATGACCAGCGCACAGGTCTGCACCTTCTGCATCGTCTCATACGACTTCGAAATTATGAACTGGCAGGGCTGGACGCAGGTAGATAACACCGCACAGGTCGATACATTCTCACACGTCGACGATTTCTCCGGCCTCGGCGGCGGCAGCTTCGGCAGGTTGGAGGCCATCGAGGGAACACAGTCGATGTGGTGCGGCACCCGCCCCAATCCTGCCAGCCCCTATCTCTGCTCATGGCAGGCACCACCAGGTTACGGTAACGAATGGGACCAGGAGCTGGCAACCATTCCGTTCTCGTTCGTCGGGCCGGTCACCCTGTCGTACCACGGACGTTTCGACTCGGAGACGGGATACGACTATATATATATCGATTGCAGTTACCCATACGACCCCAATATCTGGTATACGTTCGCCTCTTTCGACGGTGTCGTCGATACCGTCGCCGTGCACACGCTCTACATGGCTCAACGCTGGACGAAGCTCCGATTCCATTTCGTCTCTGACGGTGTCTGTAGCGATCAAGACGCTTGCTGGGATTCGGACGGAGCCTTCATCGTCGACAGCATCACAGTCAGTGATTTGGAGGGTGTAATCGATTTCGAGGATTGGGAAGATGAGCCGCTCGGTGCCAAGGTCAGCGACTCCGGTTTCTGGAAAGCCGGTGTTCCCGAACCGTTCGGCATCTACTCATGGTTAGAGAACAGTCTAATTGATAAGGATCCGTGCTCTCTGAACTCGAGTTCCCAGATCGTCTTCTTTTTAGGTTCGGATGAACCGAGCACTACCTATCCCGGACTCTTCGATACGGAATTTTGCCTTGGCTCCCACGGTCTCGAAGCGCCGTGCCACGACGAGGCGATAGTGTCTCCGGTCATCGACATGACCCAGTACTCGAGCCAGTGTGACGATATCCAGGATGCGAGCATTCCTCCGGCCGATCTATACCAGCTCCGCGGCGGCGACCTCCGGTTCACGGTCTACAGGGACCTGCCAATGTCGAACTGCGTCTTCTACTATTGGTCCGTGCGCAACATCGATGCTACCGGATGCCCGGGACCGTGGGTGGACCGCAACCTGTTATACTACGGAGACAAGGCGGAGTATCATTTCGCCAGCGAACCGATCGGCGACCTGGTCTGGACCGATGCCATACAGGTACGCCTCGGGTGCGTGGACATGTGCGACATCTACTTCAATATCTACTGTACCTGTGAATCGCATACTCCGGCGCCGTGGTTCGACAACGTCCGGATCTTCCGGTACAAGTCGTACGGACCGCAATGGAGCTACCGAGATTTCGATCTCTTCCAAGACAAGTTTCCCTGTGAAGAGTTCGATCTGGAGAGCTACTGCCGGGCGGACATGGCGCTCGATCTCGATCAGGCCTTGCCCGCCATCCGCCCGGGCGATTCCATCGTCGTGACCTGCTCCTCCCCCCACGGCGGCGGTCTCCGGGAGACCGCCTCGGGACCGGAGGTATACATGCACGTCAAGGCCGAATACATTGGCCCATCGTATCCTCCGTGGGGTCCGAAACCTCAGTACCTCTACGGTCCGACCCTCGAAGGTACCTACGGTCACTACGATAGCGACGACGGTACGATGTGGACCATCATACAGGCGGAGACGGTCAGAACCCCCGCCGGTACCCCCGTACCAGGCAGGTACATGTTCGATCTGAACGATTCCCTCTTCACGAGAGGGTACATGATATCGTACTACTTCGAGGCGTATGACAACTCGGGGCAGCGCTCAACGCTGCCGCAGTATGCAGAATGGAACGCCGGGCGCGCGTACGGCACCGTCCCGTACAAGCAGGTCAGCTACATCTTCGAGTGGACCTGCCTGCCGACGATGCTCAGTGATATCCTATTCGTGGACGGATACCACGGCGTGGGAACCCCCTGGGGAATGGCCGAACAGTACTGGAATCCGAGCTTCCTGACGGTCATCCCCTCCCATAACTACCCGGATCGATACGATATAAACAGCCCCACCACGTGCTTCGCCAACGGCCTCGGCCACACCGCAAAGCCCGCTCATCTCCAATGGGCATACAAGAAGATCTTCTGGGACAGCGGCGATCTGGAGGCAGGGACCGTCATGAATGCAAAGTGCGGCGATACCGCTCTTCTCATCGGATGGATGAACTACGCCGAGCACGATTGCGGCCTCTGGATCTGCGGTGATGATTTCGCGGCGGATCCCCTGTCGGCCCCGCTCCTGGCGGCGTGCGGGACCATCTTCGTGGGGGATAGCTACTTCGCCCTCACGGGCGGCATCGACGGAGCCGGCGATCCGATACCGCTCATTACGGGAGCGCCGGTGCCGAGTATCTTTGCCGGCGACCTCCCGGGCGAACTCCCCGATACCTTTATCGCCGACGGCGACTGTCCCCACATCAACGGGTTCGATTACCTCGAGAAGACGGGCAGCGGAGATTACGCCTTGGAATACCCGCCCTACCAGTCAAATCCATACTACTACGCAATACAGTCGGAATGGCTCAATTACTTCGAATATACGGTTCGAACGATGTGGTTCGGTTCGGGTTTCCAATACATTCGGGATGCGCATAGACAGGTGCCGATCGCCCGGAATAGCATCATGGAGAAGGTCGTCGATTGGATGGAGAACATAACCAATCCCGACATTACCGGGGATGATGGTGATGCCCCTCCGGCTTACAGTCTCAAGCAGAACTTCCCGAATCCGTTCAATCCGTCCACCTCTATCAGATTCACGATGCGCGAGCGGGGCCACGTAACGCTGAGGATCTATAACGTCGCCGGTCAGCTGGTTCGCACCCTGGTCGACGAGGTGCGGAAAGCCGGCACGTACGCCGAGCCGTGGGACGGCAGGAACGATCTCGGTAAGAACGTCACGAGTGGGATCTACTTCTACAAGATGGAGACGAAGAATTTCAGCAGATCCAGAAAGATGGTGCTGCTCAAGTAGAGCATAATGGGCAAATTATATATTGACATTTATTCAGTTGGTATAAATTTTCACCATTAAGGGACGTTAATAGCGCATACGGCTCAAAAAGTACACATCATCATCTATTAGGGGAACAAGCCAGTCTCGCCAGCCCAGCTAGTCTGTATACCTATTCACAGACGGTGTCCTTCCGGCATACGTCGACCGCGAGGGGAGTATGAGGATAATTCTCCGCTGGTTGTTTCGGAGAAGCTGGGTATGCAATTCTTCTCTATGGGCTTAATCCAGAAAGGAGGAAATCACGAGTTAACCATGCCGGGAGGTCCCGAGCACTCAGATATAGTTCAAACGGCAGCTCACACTTTACGAAGGTAGGTGACTACAATGGATAAGAAGGGAATGAGGGCATGCTTATGCCTGCTCTTCTTGGGAGCACTTCTCCTCCCGGTGTCCGCATTGGCCCAGAATACAACCGTTGCCTTCGGCGGGGGCAATGACACACTGTATGTGACCGACCAAGCCGGCAATTACATTTACAGAAACACCCTCTATGATGATGTCATAGCCGTCGATGTATCCGGTAACGGACGGTATATCGTCGCCGCTACTCGTGACACGCTCTACCTCTTCGATAGGGTATCCAGCGGTTCCGTCGTTCAGAAATGGACCAAGGCGATTACCGTATCCGAGTCTTTTTGCGGTGCCTGGGCAGGCAAGGAATCTAAATCGGTGAGCATCTCGGCGAGCGGGGCCTGGATCGCCGTGGCATGTAGCGATGCCTTGCGTGTCTACACGAACTCAGGCACCCTCCACTGGCAGAGCAACGGCCAGGAGACCTGCGTGTCACTCTCCGAGTACGGCAATTACATCGCCGCATGCGATTGCAACTTCGGTTGGGTCGATTTCTACAATATCCGCAGCAACATGCCGTTCTGGACGGTGAATATCGACGCCTTCTGGGTCATGACATCGGACGAGGGATACACCGTTGCAAGCTCACGCAACGACATGATCTATCTCTTCGATAACACCGGTCTCGTGATCTGGACGTATGCGAACCCACGGTGGTCGGGCGGGGATTATATACGTGTCGATATCACCCGAAACGGAAAATCGTGTGTCGCGGTGAACGACGATTCCAGCGACGACAACGGCTGTAACCTTGTCTACTTCAATCACATGAAGGATGGCTTATCGGGCTGGGCACCGGCCGATGGGATACCACAGTGGACATATACACCCACGCCAGATGAACCCGGCAACGATTACTACACGGTGGCGATCTCGACGGATGGCGACTACTGCGGAGCGGGAGGGGCTCTCGTAAACACGGTGACCGTTCCCGCCGCAGGACCGCCCCCGGTGCAAAACTTCCCCATCAGCGGCGCGCAGTCGGTAGAATACGTCTACGACGGTGTCTACGGCGGCTTCGTGACCTACGTTGGGGGCGTATACTATTTCAACGTCAACACGGGCATGGTCTGGGCAGACACTGTGATCGGCGGGGATTGGAGCCTGCGGGTTATTGATCTCGAGTACTACATGCCGCTCGATGTCGGTCTCTCGAACTTCGAGGCACACTTTGACGGTCACGCCATGCAGATCGCTTGGTCAACGGCCTCGGAGACCAATGCTGCAGGCTTCAACATACTTCGTAGCACAAGCAGGGGCGGCGATCGCATGCAGATCAACGATGAACTGATCCCTGCCAAGGGATCCACCATCGAGGGCGCCTCGTATGCTTTCACTGACAAGAATGTCACCAACAGCGGCACTTATTACTACTGGCTCGAGGATGTCGACCTATCTGGCTCCAGCACCGTGCACGGACCGGTTCTGGTGTCGCCTGGTGGCGGGAACGACATACCGGCCGTTTTCAGGCTTGACCAGAACTATCCCAATCCATTCAATCCGATAACCGAGATCAGCTACGATCTCCCCGTCGACTGCCATGTAACCCTTGAGGTCTACAACGTTTTCGGACAGAGGGTCGCTACGCTCGTCGACGCACACCAGGCAGCCGGCACTAAGGTGGTCCAGTGGGAAGCCAGAGATGAGAGCGGAATGGCAGTGACAAGCGGTGTCTATTTCTACAAGCTGCAGGCAGGCAGCTTCTCGGCGATTCGAAAGATGGTACTGCTGCGATAAAACCGAGGGGATGGTATATCTGTAGTCCAATATGCCTCCTCTGATGAAGCGGGGGAGCGGGAAACCGCTTCCCCGATTCTCTATAATTCTAGTTATTCCAATGGATAAAAGATATCCCATCTCGGTATTTTTACATTTGTCTCAAGATCGGTGATCTGTTATTATTATAATGAATGATAGTTCAGGCATCCCTGCGCACCTGCTTTAGATAGATGAACTGTGCCAGATTATATGATCCCCTGGGAAATCGGAGGATGAAATGCGGTTTCTGATTTTATCTATCTGCATCCTTGCACTCACACTACCCTCGGAATCGCATGGAGAAAAGTACGCCGGAGAGTTCATGGCGCTCGGTGGCGGCGCCCGGGCCATGGGTATGGGGGGGACCTTCATCGCAATCGCCAACGATGCGACAACCACATTCTGGAATCCGGCCGGTCTTGCGGGCTTCTCTTCGATGCTCGCCTCTCCCGAGAACTGGGAGATCTCGTTGATGAAATCCGCACGCTTCGGAAATCTCATCGACTACCACTTCGTCTCCGCCGCCTTTCCGCTACGCGGGGGCGAATCCGGTTGGGGGGTTACATTCATTCACATGGGGATCGATGATATTCCGATCTTCCCCTGGTCGCCGGGCATGATCGGCAATTCCGACGGTGACGACAGGTTCGAACCCTGGGACGATGAATACCTCAACTTCGATTACGAGAACTTAGTACTCGAGAGCGCGAACGATTTCGCCCTCTTTCTCTCGTACGCCCAGCGCATGCGGTTCGGCTCATTCGGCGCTTCGGTGAAGTTCATCCGGAATGACCAGGTAACCGATGTAACGAGTTTCGGCGTGGGGCTCGATATCGGCTACCTGAAAGAAGGTGTCGTGCGGGATCTCATCGTGGGTGTCAAGCTTCAGGATATCACCGGGACATATATCAGCTGGAGCACGGGGGAGAAGGAGTTCATAAATCCGGCGGTGAAAGTCGGGCTCGCATATCCGCTCCGCTTGAAGAGCATGGAGAGTGTCCTGCTCCTTGCCGTGGACGGGGATTTTCGATTCGAAGACCGGCAGACCGCCTCGCAGTTCTGGATCGGACGGTCGAGTGCCGACTTCCATCTGGGAGCCGAGCTGACCATCCGAAGGCTCGTTGCCCTTCGGGGCGGTCTCGACATGGGGCGTCCGACCGCCGGTGCGGGATTCGTCTTACGGGATTTCGGCCCCTGGCACGTCTCGGTCGGGGTTGACTATGCGCTGCTGGTCCATGACAAACTGGATACGACCCATCGAGTTTCACTCCTGCTTGCACACTGATCCGGACCGGCTGTTTCACGGGATAGCGTCTATATACAGAGGTTAATCAATCCCTTGAGATTGTTCACGATGATACTTGCCGGAGGAACCGGTGAGGAGCTGTCAGTGCTTACACGGCAGCGGGCCAAGACGGCTCTCCCCTTCGGGGGACGGTACCGGATCATCGATTTCTGTCTGAGCAACTGCGTCCACTCAGGTGTTGGCGAGATCGCCGTGCTGGCGCAGTACTCCCCGAGATCCCTCATCGACCATATCAGGATGGGAAAACCATGGGACCTCGACCGAAGGAGCGGCGGCGTCTTCATACTGCAACCGAGCCTACTCGGTGAAGTGGCCCAGTGGTACCTCGGCACCGCAGAGGCGCTCTACCAGAATATCGACGTGATCCGCAACTCGAAGGCCGAGCATGTGCTGGTCCTCTCCGGAGACCAAGTCTACCTGATGGACTACCGGCGCATGGCGGAGTATCACCGCAGCCACGGAAGGCCGGTGACGATCGCCATAAAAGAGGTTCACCCGAGCCAACGCTCACGATTCGGCATGGTACGGCACACGAAGGACGGGCTTATCTCCGCATTCAGGGAGAAACCGGCATCATCCAACTACCGGCACGCATCACTCGGGATCTACCTCTTCGACAGGGAATTTCTCCTCGACCTCCTGGAACCCGAGAAGACCGACATCGTCTTCGATCTGGTAATGCCCCTCCTTGCCAAGAGGCGTGTCGCCGGGTACGAGTTCGACGGATACTGGGACGATCTCGGTTCCGTCACGAGTTATTACCGTGCCTCGTTACGCCTTCTGGGTCAACGATCACTGATCGCCGACAGCCACTGGCCGATATTTACGAGGGGGGCCGACCTGCCACCGGCGAAGTTCGCTGCGAGCTCGTCGGTCGAACGCTCCATCATCGCCGATGGCTGCACTATCGAGGGTGATGTCGCAAACAGCATCCTCTTTCCCGGCGTCCATATCGCAAAAGGAACCGTCGTGAGGGATAGCATCATCTTCTCATTCACGAAGGTCGGGCATGGAGCCCGGATCAACAGAGCGATTATCGACAAGTGGGTCTCGGCCGGTGCCGGATCACGAATCGGCACGGGCCGCGGTACAGCAGCACGCCACAGACGTACAGAACGCGGCCGGGGAAAACAGCGGCGGACTCCGGGGATCACGCTCGTCGGGAAGTCGGTCCGTATCTCCCGGGGTGCTTCGATCGGGGCGGGGGAAGTCATCGAGCCACACTTCTCCGTAAAAAGAACGGATGCCTCGTGAGGGAACAAGCGGTCAAAACGGTCGCGCTCATTCTAGCCGGCGGCATCGGGAAACGGCTCAGCCTGCTCACCCGGTACCGGGCGAAGCCGGCCGTACAGTTCGCCGGCAGCTACCGTATCATCGACTTCACGATGACGAACTGTGTACGCTCGGGAATCGACAACATATTCATCCTCACGCAATACATATCACGCTCGCTCTCCCGCCATATCGGTATCGGCAAGCCATGGGACCTCGATAGGGCGTATGGTGGAGTACACCTTCTCCATCCGCATCTCGGTTACCAGGCGGCGGACTGGTATCAGGGTACCGCGGATGCGATCTATCAGAATATCACGGTGCTGCGGGAGCTCGATTGTGATCTCGTCATGATCCTCTCGGGGGATCACGTCTACCGGATGGACTACCGAGAATTCATCGATTTCCATGTTGCATGCGGACTCCCGGCTTCGGTTGGTGTGGTCGAGGTGCCGCGCTCGTTATGCAGGGAATTTGGAATCGCCACGATCGGTACGCACGCAAAGATCGTGCGTTTTCAGGAGAAGCCTGTCCGGTCAAAGAGCAATCTCGCTTCGATGGGCATCTATATCTTCGACAGATCATTCTTGATACGGACCCTAGCCGAGTTCAAGCGCTTCCACGATGATCTCGATTTCGGAAAGCATGTGATTCCCCGCCTGGTGCAACGCCGCCTGGTCTCGGCACATCGCTTCGCTGGTTACTGGCTGGATATCGGAACCCTCAAGAGCTACTTCTCCGCCAGCCTCGGGCTGCTCGCCGACAGGCCACGGCTCAAGCTCCACGACCCCGAAAACCCCATCCTCACCGTTCCAGACGATAATCCGCCTGTCGTGGTGGATTCACGGGCCAATGTGCGCCGTTCGCTCGTCAGTAACGGCTGTGTGATCCGTGGTGATGTGACCTCCTCGATCCTCTCACCCGGTGTGGTGGTGGGGCGGGATGCACGGATTGAGCGGTCCATCATTTTTTCCGAGTGTATCATCGAGCCGGGGGCCTTCGTGAAGGATACGATCATCGATAAACAGTGCCGCATCGGACGGAATACAACGATCGGACTCGGCAATAGGGCCATACCCAATCAACGCCAACCGTCCTATCTCGATTTCGGACTCACACTCATCGGGCGGAAGACCGATATCCCGGCCGGCTTGCATATCGGAACGAACTGCCTTGTGTGCGGCAGCCCCGCGCACGGACGGATCCCCAAAAAGGACATCGGGGATGGTGGCTATTCGGTAGCGGGAGATTCGGGTCTTTAATTTCAATCCAACCAGATCGCAATTCGGTCACCGGGGTAGAGCTTATCGCGATTGATCCCTTCGTTCCAGGCAAGGATCCTGGCGATGCTTATGTTGTACCGCCTGCTGATCGAGCTCAGCGTCTCTCCCCGCCTGACAATATGCACAATCTTGTTTTTTTCCTGCATCGTGATGCCATCGATCACACCTTCAGGAGCGGGATCGGTGATTGCCCTGTCCGGGGGAACGTATATGACCAAACGGTCGCCGGGATGGATCAGGGATGTGTAACGGAGGTTGTTCCATGCGCGCAGGCGGCTCAGTCGCACCTTGAACCGCTCGGCTATCTCGCTCAACGTGTCGTTGTCCCTGACGGTGTAGACGATCTTCCTGTAACCCGAGGGCGCCCGATACCGTTTCATGGTGATCTTGTCGGGAAGCTTGGGTGGTGTACGGTACCCCGGCTGGCTGGACGCCGTTGCAGCAGGTGTCGCATCCTTGACCGGGATCAGGAGTATCTTCCCCTCCCTGATCCGATGGACGTTTCTGATCCCGTTAATCCTCTTTATCTCGCTCACCGAGATCTCGTAACGGTCTGCGATACGGGAGAGTGCCTCGCCCCGCTTCACCCTGTGCTTGTGCCATGAGACACGTTCCCCGGGTGGGATTTCGGCAAGCCCCTCCAGACACCGTTCACCCGTACCCTCGGGGACTTTGAGCTCGATCACCATGCCGGGCGGCGTGGCCCAGCGCTTGAGCGCCGGATTCAAATCCTCGAGGGTCCGCAGGGTACACCCGGCCTTCTTGGCTATCAACCGCAGGTCGGTGGATTGTTCTATCGTAATAATATCGAACCGTATGGGCTCCACCGATGTTTTCCTGAAGCCGTACCGCGACGGCTCTCGCGCAATCGTCAGGGCCGCCATGAACTTCGGTACGAACCACTTTGTCTGGTTCGGTAAACGGAGCTTCCAGTAGTCGTCGGTCTTCTGGCGGGAAATCGCGTGCGCTACCCGGTACTCCCCTGCGTTGTACGAGGCGAGCGCGAGGGGCCACGAACCGAAGAGATCGTGAAGATGCTTGAGATAATGCGCGGCGGCATACGTGGATGCTATGATATCGCGCCGTTCGTCGATCCACCAGTTGATGCGCAATCCGAAGAGCCGACCGGTCCCGGCCATGAACTGCCATGGCCCGACCGCCTTCATTCGCGACCGGGCCCTCAGATTGAGCCCGCTCTCGATGACCGCCAGGTAGAGAAGATCCCGGGGAATCCCGACTTCTATCAGGATCGGTTCGATCAACTCTCGGTATTTCTCGGCACGGAGGAGCCAGCGGCGGAAGTTCCGCCGCCCCCTTCCCTGGAAATATTTTATCCAGTGTTTTGTCCGCCAGTTGAAGACGATCTCGATCTCGTCCTCGACGACATGATTCGCCGTAATAGAATCGAGTACGGCGGTGATATGAAACCTCGAGTCACGCTCGAGCTCCTCGTACGATACCCGCTCGAGCAGGCATCGGGACCTGTCCTCGAGCGTTTCGAGAAACTCGCATACCGCCGGCTCGGGTACCGTCTCCTTCATCTCGTGAATCGTCTTGATAAGATCTTCGCTCAGAAAGAGGGAGGATTCTAGATCGCCGAAATAGAAGTATGAATAGGCGCGATCGAGCTTCTCCTGAATGATATGTAGTTGTGGATAAATAAGATACATCTCCTCCTCGTGATCGAAGTCGGATATCCCGACATGATCGGCTCCATCTGTGGTGCCCCGTTTCGGGACGCGGCAACCACAGGAGAGGAGGAGCGGAAGAAGGATAAGTACTATCACAGACCTGCTGCTCATCTCTTCCAGCCCTTCACAACTTGCGTCAATATATATAAAAGCGTTCTACTATTCAAGATAATGTTGCGTTACCGCCTCCTCAACGGATCCGCGCCCGGCGATACGCACCGGACCGAGGGGATCCTATCCTCTCCTATACACACTTCGTGCCAAACAGCACCGGGTTGTTTTGGTGGAAATGGAGTATTAAATATAGTATAATTATTAAAGAAAACAATAATAGGCAGTTATAGGAGCTGAACGAACATGCAACGGGGTTACGAGAAGAATTATCGTTTTCTTATCTCGAGGATAATCCCGAGGAATCTCCTTTCCCCCAGCCGGCAGGGCAGCCTGCGAGATGCCCTGGCCGGCAACAATAAGGTCGAGATGATCAGGGAGGCGTATCTCTCCCTCGAGGAGCTGACGCGCCTGGGTGCCTACCGGAAAGACGACGTTGAACGCTCCGATAGCACGGTCGCCCTCTCGTATCTACGCGTCGGACACCCAACACGAATCACACTGGAGATGACGGGAGACGAATGGGAGATCATCTCGGGTGAAAAGGATCGCCCGGTGGAAGGGATCCTGCCCTCCGTATTCGCGGGAATCATCTCTTCCATGGCTCTGAACGATTCTCCGAAGACATTCTCGAAGAGGATCGAGGATCTTCTTGCACTGCTCCGGCAGATAAACAGCACCTCCAAAGGTCATCTCATACTCCTCCAGGAGCTGCCCCTGGACAGCGGTCAGGGAAGGGATCTGATAAAATTCACGTCATGGAGCAAACTCTCGACAAACAGGTTTTACCGCTCGAGCATGACCAGCGGCCTATCCCATACCTTTATCCGACTGAGCAAGAACTACAGGGGTAACAATCTCTTTCCCATACGAGAGGGCACGCGGTCGATCGTATTGGTGCCACTCGTATCCGTGGATACCAAATGGGGTATCCTCGAAATCCACTTCCTCACGGAAGATGCACTCGACAGGGAAAGTTTCTTCAATTTTTATCTACTGGGACAGGGAATCATCCGGATTCTGGAAAACAACAGACATCTCCAGAAGATGGTCTCGGTCGACAGGCTCACACAGGTGCACAACCGGAATTACTACGAATCGCAACTTCCGCTGGAGATCGAGCGGGCGAACCGTGACAGGAAGAATCTGGCCTTTCTCATTATGGACATCGATGACTTTAAAAATGTGAACGACCGGTACGGACACGACGTCGGCGATGGAGTACTCCGGATCATCGCTCAAACGGTCAGGAGTCATTTGCGTAAGATCGATCTCCTCATCAGGTATGGGGGGGAGGAGTTCATTGCCCTGTTGCCCGGGGCCGGTAGGGAAGATGCCGAGCGGACAGCGGAGAGGCTCAGGGAGGTTGTGGAGCACACCGCACATACCCTCGAAGACGGCAGCAAGGTACATGCAACCATCAGCATCGGCGGATGCGTGTATCCCGATGATGCGCAGAACGAGATCGAGCTCTTCAGGGTTGCCGACAAGGCGCTCTATCTCTCGAAGCGGGACGGAAAAAACAAGGTAACGTTTTACGAATCGTACGATATGAAATGAACTCGCGCTGCGGCACCTGCCGTACGAGGATCAGGTGTACCGTAGTGCCCCAGACAACGGCGTGGGAGGTTTGTGATGGTGATGTGGTGGGCCGTTTTCTTTGTATGTGGGGCATTCATTCCCTCGGGATCTCTTATCCGCCCGGTCGTACCGTCGATCGTATCGGCACTGCTGCTCTCAGCGTTTGCCTATTCACGGACACAGCATAGTGCAATTCCCCCACAAAAGGCGATCATCTTCCTGACCGCAGTCATTCTGTGGTATCACGCCGATATGGCCAGAGAATCGCACCGTACCGCTCATAGCACGCTCGACAGCCCCGCAGGCCATCACATACAGGTATCCGATACACTGCGGGAGCTCCCTGTGCCTGAACGTCTGCGAGAGCGGATTGTACGATCACTCGACAACGACAGCTACATCGGCCGGCGCAACAGACAGCTCCTCTGCGCCCTCGTCCTGGCCAGGCGATACGATCTAGACTTAACGTTACGAGATAGCTATAACTATTTAGGAATAGGCCACTTACTTGCGTTGAGCGGATTGCACCTCGGTATCATTGCCGCACCGGTCGGTTTTCTTATCGCTTCGCTCCGTCTCCGTCGGTGGCTCACCAATACACTGCTGCTTACGTTTCTCTTTCTCTACACCGCCGTCGTGGGATTCCCCCCGTCTCTGATCAGGGCCTTCATACTCTGTGCGGTCGTCATCACTCACCGGACGGTGGGGACCAAGACCACGCTGCTCCACTCCCTGGTCATCGGCGGCCTCGTCATAGCCCTGATCGATTTCGGCGTCGTCACACGGGCAGGTTTTCAGCTCTCGTTTCTGGCAGTATGCGGAATCGCATCGATCGGGCTACCCCTCTCGAGGTGTCTGAATGCCGTACTCCCGGGTGGGAGGCTCGGAAGAGCCGTGAGATTCATTCTCTATCCTGTCATAGTAACGGGCGCCATCCAGCTCTTCACCCTCCCCCTGGTCCTTCATCTCTTCAAGCGGGCATCGCTCCTTGCACCACTCGTGAACCTTCTCGTGGTTCTGCCGGTCACCGCTTTCCTATACCTGGGTATCGCATATATCGTCATGCCGTTCGAGCCCGTAAGGGAGATCCTCTCCCACCCCCTCGACCTGCTTAGCCGCCTCCTGTGGGAAGTGCCGACACGGATGGCCCTGATCCCGCATCCAGCGTGTCTTGCCGGGGAAATCGATCCGATAATTCACAGCACCGGCATCGCACTGCTATCCGTATCGTTGTTACGCGGAACCGGCAAACGGTCACTTGTAGCAGGAGCTGCCTGCCTCTGCATCGTTGTCTCCCCGGCGATCAGGTACGTCGAACGGGTGCAATCGGGGCACCAACTCACCGGCAGGGCCTCGGTGCAGACGATACGGACCGGGCGAGGCGGTACCGCATGCCAGGTGATACGGGGGGATCCGGTCGTTCTTCTCGTCGAGGAGCCCCTTTCCGCAGCAGACGCCATCGGCGTCGTCAGGACACTCTGGGGGTACGGGATACGCACGGTGGATCACCTGCTTCTCGCTCACGGATCGAACGGCAGTCTGCGGGGAACGAAACATCTCATCAGTCGCATGAGGGTAGGGGAGATTCTCTGCAGCCCGTATCTCATCCACCGCGGAGGATCTGCTGTCTTTCGTACCGTGCGAACCACCGTGCCGACCGTCGCGCTATCGCGAGGGCTCATCATACGGCGCGGCACATACGTAATCGATGTCAGTGCTCCCGTCTATCCTCCGTCACGGGAAGCCGTGCCCGTCGATGAGACAGCCGTCGGCTGTACCGTATACACACAAGGGGGTGATGGCCGGCTTGTGGAGGTCCTTCGAACCCAGGTGCAGCAGGCCGGAGCAGGCCGCACCGTCCACCGATAGATCTCGTGAAAGGGCCGGCGAATCTCACCGCTTGACTTTCTCATATGTACGGGATACCATGCCGCATGTCTAGTGACGGACCGGATTTCACCGGAGCACATCACGGGAAAAATTTCAGTCGGACGTGCCGGCGTTCTCGTTGATCCGCACAATACCTAATAGATTCTACCGTATACGAGGAGTGATCATGCGGCATTCATGCAACGTTGCGGTGCTTGCTTCGGGAAGGGGCAGCAACTTCAAGGCCATCGCCGAGGCGTGTCGTAACGAGAATTTCCCCGCCGTGGTCAGGCTTCTCATTGTCGACAATCCGGACGCCGGTGCTTTGCGTCTCGCCGAGGAGATGGGCATAGAGACTGCAATCGTCGACTGCGGCCCCAAACGGGGATCGATGACGCCGGAATCGAGCGAAGAGATGTATCGGCTTGCCACGGAACGTGACATCGAACTGGTGTGTCTCGCCGGCTTCATGCGTATCGTCAAAGGCCGGCTGCTCGACGAGTACCAGGGACGGATGATCAACATCCACCCGGCACTGCTGCCGAGCTTCAAGGGGCTCCAAGGCCAGAAGCAGGCGCTCGACTACGGTGTACGCTATTCGGGCTGCTCCGTTCATTTCGTGGATCCCGGTGTCGATACCGGGCCGATCATCCTGCAACGGGTTGTCCCGGTACACCAGGATGATGACGAGGAAAGTCTGAGTGCCCGTATACTCAAGGAGGAACACAAGGCCTACCCGGAAGCAGTACGGCTCTTTGCAGAGGGAAGGCTACGGATCGAAGGAAGGAGGGTTCGTGTCCTTGATGAAACGTAAACCTTACATGCAGGACTCAGGCTCCCTGCCCGGTATGGAGCCGGCTTACCGGGGAAAGGTACGTGATATCTACGATCTCGGCGATACGCTTCTCATCGTTGCCTCGGACCGTATATCCGCATACGATTCGATTCTCCCGACTCCGATACCCGGAAAAGGTATCATCCTTAACCAGATCTCCGCCGCCTGGTTCCGTCATTTCAGCGATATGCCAAACCATCTTCTGAGCACCGAGATCGATGATCTGCCCGAACCGTTCAACCGGTTCCCCGAGCAGCTCGCAGGGCGTTCGATGCTCGTGAAGAAGACCGAGCGGATCGATCTCGAATGTATTGTCAGGGGTTACATCACCGGTGCGGGTTGGAAGGATTACCAGCAGGACGGGAGTATCTGCGGAATCAAGCTGCCCGCAGGGTTGAAGCTCTCGGAGAAGCTCACCGAGCCGATCTTCACCCCGTCGACAAAGGCCGAATCGGGACACGACGAGAACATCACACTCGATCGGGCAGCCTCGATCGTTGGAGGGGAAGTTATCGAGACCGTACGGACAAGAAGCCTTACACTGTACAGACGGGCGAGCGAGTATGCCTCGTCCCGGGGAATCATCATCGCTGATACGAAATTCGAGTTCGGCTCATTCGGTGATGAAATTATCCTCATAGACGAGGTGCTAACGCCGGACTCCTCCCGTTTCTGGCTCGAGGAGGAATACGAGCCGGGACAACCACAGCGCAGCCTCGACAAGCAGTTCGTCCGCGATTACCTGGATGAAACCGGTTGGGACCATAGCCCACCGGCCCCGCAGCTGCCTCCCGACATCGTGGAGAAGACAGCAGACCGATATCGACTTGCCGCTCGACGACTATTCCCCGACATAGAGATCGGAAGGTATCTCACATGAAGCAACCGATTAAAAGAGCACTGATCAGTGTCACGGACAAACGGAACCTCGAGATCCTCGCTCGGGCGCTGGCGGACCGCGGTGTCGAAATCATCGCCTCAGGCGGGACCGCCACTGCAATCAAGGATGTGCAGGTAGACGTTACAGAGATCAGCGAGATCACCGGTTTCCCCGAGGCTATGGACGGGCGGATCAAGACGCTGCATCCGAAGATACACGGCGGCATTCTTGCCGATCGCCGCAAGAAGAAGCACCGCCAGCAGGCGGAGGATCTCGGTGTTTCGATGATCGATCTCGTTGTGGTGAACCTGTACCGTTTCCGGGAGGCGGCGAATAACCCCGATCTCGACGAGCTCCAGGTCGTCGAGGCGATCGATATCGGAGGACCGACCCTCATCAGGGCCGCAGCGAAGAATTACGACGCGGTCACGGTCGTTGTCGATCCCGACGACTATGATCGCCTAATCGATGAGATGGACGGAAATAACGGTGAAGTGCTTCATGAGACCAGGCGGATGTTCGCATCGAAGGCGTTCCACCACACCGCCTCATACGATACGGCAATAGCAGCATACTTCAAGCGGCTGGTGCCCCCGCCCCCGGGCAACGATCCTCCGGAGGAAATACTCTCGGCGTTCACGAAGGTGCATTCGCTGCGCTACGGCGAGAACCCCCACTGCAAAGGCGCACTGTACCGTATGGCATCCCCAACGGAGGCGTTCGGCGGTTTCAAACAGCTCCAGGGCAAGGAGCTTTCGTACAACAACATTCACGATATGTACGCGGCCTTTCTTCTTGCCCGCGACCTGGGCGAGCATGCATGCGCCATCATCAAGCATACCAATCCGTGTGGTGCCGCCGCATGCGGCACGGTCCTGGAGAGCTTCATCAGGGCGAAGAAGACCGATCCGATCTCGGCCTTCGGGAGCGTCGTCTCCTTCAACGGTCACGTCGATGCCGGGACGGCCGAGGCGTGCCGGGAGATATTTCTCGAGGTCGTAATGGCTCGGAGCTTTTCCGATGATGCGCTGGCAAGCCTGAAAAAGAAGAAGAACCTTCGCCTGATCACCGTTGGGAACGAGGCGTGGGACGGCACACCCGCCGGGTGGACGGGGAGAGAGGTCGGGGACCTGCTCCTCATGCAGGAGAGGGACGAGGGATTTCCGGAACTCGAGCAGCTCGATTACGTCACCGCCCGAAAACCGGCACCGAATGAGGAAACCGCCCTCAGGATCGCATGGCGTATCGTCAAGCATATCAGATCGAACGCCATCGTGATCTGTGATGACGAGGGGACGATCGGTGTCGGTGCGGGCCAGATGAGCCGTGTGGATTCCTGCCGGATCGCCGTCGATAAGGCGAAACGGGAGGGACTATCGATAGATGGTGCCTCGGCGGCGTCCGATGCATTCTTCCCGTTCCCCGATGGGGTAGAGGTCCTGGCCGAGGCGGGCGTGCGTGCCGTCATTCAACCGGGCGGATCGATACGGGACAAGGAGGTAATCGAGGCGGCCGAACGGCTGGGCATCACAATGGCTCTTACGGGCAGGCGTCACTTCAGGCACTAGGAGGAGATGGTGCAGGACACCGATTGGGAAGGTGAATCGATCGTTATTCTGGACTTCGGTTCGCAATATACACAGCTCATCGCCCGCCGAATCCGCGCGGAGCGGGTCTTCTCGGTTATCCTTCCCAATACCGCAGGCCTCGAAGAGATCCGGGCCGCCAAACCGGTCGGGATCGTGCTCTCGGGCGGCCCCGCAAGTGTTACGACATCGGGTTCACCAGACCTTGCTGCGGATATCTTCGACCTCGGCATCCCGCTGCTCGGCATCTGTTACGGCATGCAGCTGATATCACGGGCGAAGGGTGGTCTCATCGAACGCTCCGACCACCGTGAATACGGGCATACGATCATCGATGCGGACACCCGTGACGATCTCTTTTTCAACACACCGAAGCAACAGCGTGTCTGGATGAGCCACGGCGATGCGGTCAAGAGCATTCCGAAGGATTTCAGGGTAATCGCATCATCCGCCGCCTCGCCGCATGCCGCCATAGCCAGCGAATCAGACAACATCTACTGCCTTCAGTTCCATCCAGAGGTCTTTCACACGGATTACGGAAGCGAAATACTCAGCAACTTCCTCTTCCGTATCTGCGATTGCAAACCGAACTGGAATCCCCAATCGTTCATCGATCTCGAGGTTCGAAAGATCCGAACGAGGGTCGGCTCGTCCCGCGTTCTCTGCGCCGTAAGCGGCGGCGTAGACAGCTCGGTCATGGCGTGCCTCGTCGACCGTGCCATCGGGAAGCAGCTCGTTCCGGTCTTCGTCGACAACGGACTGCTCAGGCAGGGCGAGGTGGACGAGGTGAAGGAGCTGCTGTCTCATCATCTCTCGACCGAACTTGTATTCATCGATGCCTCCGAGGAGTTCCTGAACCGCCTGAAGGGGATGAGCGATGCCGAGGAAAAGCGCAAGGCCATCGGTGAGTGCTTTATCGATGTCTTCGAACGGCAGAGCGAGCTGCTTGGGCCCTTCGAGTTCTTAGCACAGGGAACGCTCTACCCCGATGTCATAGAGAGCAGATCGACCGTCGGGCCCTCGGCAACGATAAAGAGCCATCACAACGTCGGCGGCCTGCCCGATACACTCCAATTCAAGCTCATCGAGCCCCTCTCGCTCCTCTTCAAGGACGAGGTGCGGGAGGTGGGCAGATCCCTGGGGCTGCCCGAGCGCCAGATCAAGCGACATCCATTTCCGGGACCAGGGCTGGCGGTCAGGATCCCCGGCGAGGTGACGAGGGAATCACTCGCAATACTGCGGAAAGCGGACAAGATCTTCATCGAGGCACTCAACCGCGAGGGTCTCTACGACAGTGTATGGCAGGCCTTCTCGGTGCTCCTCCCCGTCAAGAGTGTCGGCGTGATGGGTGATGAACGGACATACCAGAATGCCATTGCCCTGCGCGCCGTCACCAGCACGGACGGGATGACGGCGGACTGGGCACGGCTTCCCTCAGAGGTGCTCCAACGAATTGCAAATGAGATCATAAACAAGGTGGACGGTGTGAACCGTGTCGTCTATGACATAAGCTCCAAACCACCCAGTACCATCGAGTGGGAATAAATACACCCCCAGGCAGCCCATCCTGGCATTCAACTTGCCTTTCACTAGAACCATCGACATCTTACCAGTAGAGCCAGCGAGGTTAGCGCGAATGGTATGGGCGATGTGCTATATGCTTCTCTATCTCATCTGCGTCGCTCCAGGTGCCGCTCCCGGAGCACACCCCACCAGTGTATCCGACCATATCTGGCGCGGGGAGTATACCCGTGCACTTGCGGCGACGGAGATAGGGAAGTGCAGCGATCGGGCAGTATGGTACACACTGACCGGCGATCTGGATTCGGCCTCACGGCTTCTCGGCGATACCGAACATTCCATGAGGAGGGGATTGATCTCGTTCAAGAGCGGTCGCTTCGAAGATGCGATCAAGCTTCTCGAGATCCCAGCTCATAATGCATTCCTCGACAGCTATCGCCTGTTGTACCGGGCGAGAAGTCTCATGGAGATCGGGCGTTACGCCGATTCAATGCGTGACCTGGAAGCTCTTCTCGATACTACCTGTGAGCAGGCGGATATCATCCGGCACCCGATTATGGAACGGGCGGCAAACTGTCTGATCGAGGCAAGTATCCTCTCTGCCCGGACGGGCGGTATTTGGAATAATCACGTAATTACACGACATGCCCTGACGGACAAATCGTTCTTTCTGCTCACCCGCCACGCAGCCGAAAACGGATCGTGGGATGCAGCCCGGGGATATCTCCTCGCGGGTATCGCGGCCGTCCCGGACACTGGCGCCGCAGCACCCTTCACCGATGCAGTCCGGGCGCTCGAAGAAAGGTTCAAATCGCTGGACAAATCCGAGCTAGTTGCGATTGCACGATACGCCATTCGGATCGGTGCTCTAGAGGCGGCGGACATCGTCATCAAGCAGCTCACCGTGCTGTATTCGCAAACTCCCGAAAGCCGCTATCTCAAGGGAATGCGGCTGGCGGCCGCCGGAGAGCCCCGGAGGGCACTCGAACGGTTCAGTCGCATCTTCCGTTCGAAAGTCGCTCCGGTATCCCTCAAGAAAGAATCGCTGCTCCAGATCGCCGCAATGGAGTACAGGCTGAAACGATACCGCCGGGCGGGCGAGAGCTATTCACTATTCGGACGATACTACCCCGATGACCCGAGAAGCACCATGGCGCTGGATACGGCGGCGCGGATCGCGATCGCACGAAGAAGATGGCCGCAAGCCCTCTCGCTCTGGAGAGAGATCCGCCAACGGAATGTCTGGACTGCACGGTCGAATGAGGCGGCGTTGAGCGAGGCGGCCCTCCACTATAAACTCGGTCATCGACAACACGCATATCGTATCCTCTCTTTCCTTGCACCTCGCTGCGACGGCACGCTGCGGGCCGCCGCCCTGTACTGGCTTCAGCTCACATGCAGCGATCAGCAGAAGAGGAAGATCCACCGAGACGAGCTGCTACGCACCTGCCCGCATTCCTTCTATGCATTCCTTCTCGAGCACGGTGAGGGGGGTCTCGTTCTCGATACACGGCAGGTGGAAACCGGGAAATACACGGAGTGCCTGAAACGCTTGGAAAAGATGGAGCGTCATGCATTCGAGTCGATCACGAACGATCCCGCAACAGATGACACACTGCGCAACCATCCTGCACACCTGGCGTTCGATTATTTTCTCCGGTACGGTTTCCTGGATGAAGCCGCCGAATGCGCCACATTTTTGAAAATCCTGTTCAAGCACGATTCCGGTCGTATGATGGCGTTATACCGTGACACTCGCTCACAGGGAGGTGTGGCCCTCGGCCTCACACTTCTGAACTCCGTGCCCCGGGAAACCGATGGGGGCGTGGATACGGGGACACTCCGATACCCCGTGGCGTATTCCGGGATCATCGGTCCGTGTTCGGAGCAGAGGGGACTTCCACCCGATCTCATCCTCGCCGTTATCAGAGAAGAAAGTGCATTCGATTCCAAAGCGCTCTCCAGGGCCGGTGCACGGGGCCTGATGCAGCTCATGCCTGCAACGGGGCTCTGGATCGGGAGGAAGCTCGGTAAGGCGGAGCTCTCGACGGACGACCTCTTCTCCGTGGCCTTCAATATAGAAGCGGGCATGTGGTACCTCGGGCATCTTCTCAACCGATTCGATGGTTCGATTGTTGCAGCCCTTGCAGCGTATAATGCTGGAGCGTCCCGTATGTCCCGATGGCGGAAGAACTTCTGTCCCTCGGAGGATCCGCTCGTTGCCATAGAGATGATCGGTCCTCAAGAGACGCGCACGTACGTCCGCAGGGTTCTGGATAGTTACAGCGCCTACCGCATGATGGGGAGAGATCGGTGCGAATAAGACTAGGTATACGGCAGTTGACGATCTTGCTGGGCCTTGCCATCATTCTGCTGCTGCTCACGGTAACGAGCAAATCGGGAACCGTAATCGTGACACCTCCATGGAATCACTGCCTGGGATTGAACAAGGTGACCCAGTTCCACCTCGACATATTCTCGGGATATCGGGAGAAGTTCGATGATCCCCAGGGGCTCTTCTGCACCAAGTTGCATTGCGAAGATGATCCCCAGACACCGAAGGACGACGACGAATTGACCGTCTTCGGTCTCAACAGCGGAAGACACACGCTCATCTACAACAAGAGCCTGACATCCATCGGTATCGTCGGAGGGCTCGGCAGGGGACTGCTCGAATTCAAGAGGCCACAGGCGGTAACCGGCAACAGTGATGGCGATGTCTTCGTCGCCGATACGGGTAACGATCGGCTGGTACATCTTCGATACGAAGACGACGAGCTGCTACCGATCGACGAGTTCACCGGTCCCGACGACAAACCGTTCAATCGTCCATCGGGGATAGCGCTCGGTGGCGATCTCCTCTACGTGGCCGATACGAGAAACGATCGCATCGCCCTCGTCACCATGGATGGAACCATCACCGCAGAATACAGACCTGAGTATCGGGGCGCCCGTCTCTATCGGCCATACCGTGTGGCGGTTGTAACGAGCAACGATGAATGGTTCTACTACCGCGACTACTTCATCGCCGTCGTCGATAGCATGGGGGGGCGCCTCTGGAAGATTACGCCCGACGGTACGGTGCGTAACCTGATCCGGTACCGGGCCATCGGCGATACAGGCGGGTTCAACCATGTCGCCATTGACTATTACGGGAATGTCTATGTGACCGACACGCACAATGGAACAATCCACAAGTTCAACAGGCACTTCCAGTATATCATGGCGATCGGGGAAAAGGGAACGGGGGAGGGGCAGTTCGATGAGCCCCGTGGTATCAGCATCTACCGCCGGTTCGGCCAGATCTTTGTCTCGGAACGGGCGGGAGCGCAATACCACTGGATCGGAACCGATCTCTTGCGCCTCTCGGCGGAGCGGCTCATGTTCGATACGGAGAAGAAGACCTGCCGCATAGACCTCTCCTTCCTTCTCGCCGAGCACTCATTTGTAACCCTCTACCTCGAAAATGAGGACGGGGAGAGGATCGTCGACATTGTGTCGGATTATATGCTTCCGTCAGGATTCTTTAAACGTCGAATAGAAATAGCATGTAACAAGGTCCAACTTCTTGCAAAATGCAAAGTGCGGCTCGTCGCGATCGCAAAACCAACCTATTCCTCGAAGGCCTACCTTTCGGTGACAAGAAGAACACACTTCATCGATCCTTGCCCAACCCCTTTAACCTCTTCACTGGCAAAGTAATTATTCAATCTTTTGGCCCACGAATTGCATCCAGTCGAACGGAAGGGTTCTGTGATTATATGTACCATATGTATCAATAGTTAGATAGCCAGTAAGGAAGGTCTGGGAAGATGTTCATCGACAGATTCGTACGATTTATTCCTAAGAGTGGATTCAAGAAGGCGCTCGGCTTCTTCAACAAAGGTGAATACAGAAAGGCATGCAAGGAGTTCGAAGCGTACCTCTCGAAGAGCCCTTCCTGTATGAAGGGACAGGAACAGGAAATGGTACGGATGTACATTGTCGAGTCATATGTCGAATACTCCAAGGAGCTCATATCGAAGGAAAAGTACGAAGAGGCAGCAGCATACCTGGAGAAGGCGATAGAGCTGCAACCAGGGTACGCTGACGTTCATTTCGCACTGGGGGACCTGCGCGAAAAAATGGGTAAACGGGAGCAGGCGCGGGAATCCTTCATGAAGGCGCTCGAGATCAATCCGAATTATTTCAGGGCCCACGTTATGATCGCACGAAGCTATAGCATCGACAATAACGACGAGCGGGCGATCAAGGAGCTCGAGTCCTGCCTCTCCTCAGCGCCGACATTCTATCTCGAACAAGTCCATAAGCTCATCGAACTTATCCGGAGCAGCGCAGCGGAGAATGAACGAGAGGAGATCTTCAGGTTCCTGCTTGAGGAGAAACCGTCGTCATCCCAGGTGAGCAAACAGATCGCCCTCGAGGCTATCCAGAACGGGGACTACGACTATGCTCTGGTAGAATTGAAGAAGGCGATTTCAATGCATCCGAATTATCCGGATCTACACAACCTTCTCGGTATCGCCTATGCCAACAAGGGTATGACCGACGACGCCCTGATGGAATTCGAAACGGCACTCAAGCTTCACCCGAATTACCTGAAGGCCCGTTTGAACATCGCACTGACACTCTATGAGAAAGGAGCCCTGGATCAGTCGATGGATCAGCTGAAACAGGTGCTCAAACTGGACCCTGAAAACGAGCTGGCACGCAATCTGATGAACGAGCTGCAACCAATTCTCGAAAAATAGGCAGGAAAACGTGAAGACGGATTACTATTCGATACTCGAAGCTTGGCCGACGTCCTCGACTGAAGAGATCAAGAAGAACTACTTCAGACTCGCCAAGCTGTATCACCCGGATGTTGCAGGGGACACGCCGGAGAACCGCGAGCGGTTCAAGCTCATCAACGAGGCGTTCAGCATCCTCAGTAATCCCCAGAACCGGCAGGTGTACGACGAATCCCTGAGAAAGAGTAAAAATGGCTCCAAGGGTGCCGTCGCCCTCCAGGAGAAGGACAGGCGCTCTGCATCCCTGGCGTTCTCACAGGCGAAGGAAGCCATGCGGACCGGGAGGTACGACAAAGCGGCCCTGTTGCTTAATTCGGCAGTCAAGTACGATGGCAGCAATCCCGCCTACCATAGCTGGTACGGCTTCTGTCTGGCCATGCTGAACACGAAGCTCCATGAAGCGAGGGACGCGTGCAAGAAAGCGGTGCAAATGGAGTTCTACAATGCCGACTACCACGCCAATCTCGGATTCGTCTACTTCAAGGCGGGCTTGAAGAATCTCGCGGTAAAGCACTTCACCAGCGCCCTCAAGTGGGATCCGGATAATTCGATTGCCAAGAAGTTCATTCAGCTTTCCGGTGTCGAGCACGTCAGAGAGGTAGGCCCGATAGATAAAATCGTTTCCGGTGTCAAGAAGTTCTTCGTCAATATCTGACACCATCGAGATACACGGCCGGTGTAATTGCCCCACTATTCCATCCACCCGTTACCTACAACAACTTACGCTATTTATTATTGATTTTTTCTCCCCACCGCACTACCCTCCCATCGAGGGGTGATAACAATGAAGAAAACAGCATTTGTATGTTACGGATCGGAAGGGGAGAAGGGATCCCTTGTCTATCACGAATTGCCGAGAAAGGATTTCGGCGAGGAGTTCTTTGTCTTCATGTCACCAGGGCGCCCTGAGCAGGAGCCGATACAGCGGATCCTGTACCGGCACGCCATATCGGCTTCAAGGCTCGGCCACCCTATCCATTTCTTTTCGAACTTCATAGATCATGTTAAAGAAACAGTACAACAGATTGATGATAAAGCAGATAAACTGATAGGTGTACTTGTTGTAATCATGATACGCCGGGGCCGTGAACTCTACCTCTTCCACACCAAGGACGCCGCCCTCCACCATTGGGACGCCGGGGCCGGAATCGAGGGTCCCCTCGGGGCCATCAAAGGTGTACGGGAGTTGCTACTCGTCAAACCAAAGGAGCAGGGCGACCTCTTCAGGCACGCGATCGAGGACGAATTTACCCTACATTACCTTGTCGCACCGGAGGGGGAACACGCAATCGTCATTGCACCGTCTAAGGAATTCATCCAACGATATCACGGGGAACTCAAAAACAGCATCCTCTTTCCATCGTTTGAGGTTCCGTCGGGTCCTGGAATCGATCTGCATGTCGGCCGTTCCTTTCCCGTGCTGCACTGGAACACAAACGTTAAAACCGCAATCCCGGCCGTCAGGACAATCCGTGGACGACGGCTGCTGCGTATCCCGATACCGGCCTTCGTCGGCATCGTCACGGCTGTTGTAGCGGTCGTCTTGGTCTTCGGCCCCTTCAGGAAAGGACGGAACACCAAGGTCCCCGAGCAGCAAACACCGCTTCTGTCCGCGCAGGACGAGGGAAGCTCAACACCGGAGGTGACGGTGGATGAGGGGACCGGCACCGACGAGATACCGGTACCCGGCAGCGGGGAAACAGGCACAGCGGTAGATCCCACGGAGAAGCGTATACAACTCACCGAGGCGTGGAAAAAGAGCCTCACGGCGCCGGTAACGTCATCCCCTGCCTGTTATCGTGAATTGGTCTATTTCGGCTGCAGGGACAGCCATCTGTACGCCTTCACACCCGACGGCCAGTTGAAGTGGAAGTACAAGTCGGGTGGTGGTATCGGTGCATCACCCTACTGCATGGACAACCGGGTGGTATGCGCGGATTACAAAGGAGACGTCTTCTGCCTCGATGCAGTCACCGGCCACAAGCTTTGGGTGTTCTCCGCCGGTTCGAAGATCGTGAGCTCGCCCCGTATCTACCGGAATCTCGTGATCGTCGGTACGATGGAAGGAAGGATCTTCGCCATCACGCTGAAAGACGGATCACTGCTGTGGAACCAGCGGATCGGGAATGCGATATGGGCAACCTCGTCGATCGGAACGGACTATATCATCGCCGCCACCATGGACGGTTCGCTTATCCGGTTCGATCACGACGGAAACATCATCTGGAGGGTCAAACCGGGCGGCGGCATCCTGGCGAGCCCGCTGTGCCTCGACCGGGAAAACCTCGTCGTCTTCGGGACGAAGGACCGTTATATCTATGCCTACTCCCTCTCCAGGGGAGACCTGATGTGGCGGTTCGTAACACAGGGTGAGGTCAACGGCACACCGGTATCTGACGGCGAACGCATCCTCGTCGGTTCCGAAGACGGAAACCTCTACGCCTTGGCGAACACCGGCAGACTCCTCTGGAAACGGCACCTGGGCGGTGCCATTCTCTCGCGCCCTCTGGTGGTCGACGAGACGGTCTTTATCACCTCCTACGGTTCGCGCGTGGCCGCCCTCGAACGGAAGACCGGTGAGATCATCTCAGAGTATAAAACAACATCACCCGTGTACTCTTCCCCCGCACACGACGATGAACGCCTCTATTTCGGTTCGAACGGCAACATATTTTACGCCCTCAACCGGTTCAGTGACGGAACGTAGGCGTTGACAGGCGGTCTATTGTGAATACCGCGGAGGCTCTCGGGAGATGCCCGAAATGTTCGGCGGACCGATCCACCGGCATGTTCGATATCCCTGCACACACCACACAATCTTGCAACAGCATAGAAATTTTGTTATGTTTCAATCGGACTGGAGGTTCCGATTGTGGTTAAAGGATTGATTCACAAGCTGTTTGGCGATCGTAAGACGAGACTGGTCAATCGCCTGGCAGCGATGATCGAACGTGTCAAGGAAAACGCCGACGCCTATCAAGACCTGGACGATGCTGATTTCCCGAAGAAGACCGCGGAATTCATCGATCGGTTACAGAACGGCGAGACGACCGACGACATCCTTCCGGAAGCGTACGGCCTAGTCCATGAGACATGCCGACGCCTCGTGGGAAGATCCTTTACAGTCGTCGGGCACGAAATGATCTGGGATATGGTGCCGTTCGATGTACAAATCGCCGGCGCAATCGTTCTCCATGAGGGAACGATATCGGAGATGGCCACGGGGGAGGGAAAGACCCTCGCGGCAACCATGCCGCTCTACCTCAATGCCCTCGAGGGGAAGGGCGCCCATCTGGTGACGGTGAACGATTACCTGGCCAGGCGTGACGCCGAATGGATGGGAGAGATCTACCGTTTCCTCGGCCTCAACGTCGGATTCCTCCAGAACGACATGGGTCCGGACCAGCGTAAAGAAATCTACGCCTGTGATATCACCTACGGCACAAACAACGAATTCGGTTTTGATTATCTGCGCGACAACATGAAACTGAGCGGTGAGCACCAGGTGCAGCGCGGTCACCACTATGCAATCGTCGATGAGGTCGACAGCGTCCTTGTCGACGAAGCGAGAACCCCCCTGATCATCTCGGGCCCGGTGTCGGGATCGTCGCAGACCGACAACTTCGCATACCTGCGGAACAAGGTCGAGGGTCTCGTGAAAAAACAAAAGCGGATGATAAACGACCTCATGACCAAGGTGGAGCGGGATGAGAAGAACGAGGAGGGGGATGGGGACGACGATATCGGTGTGAAACTCCTGCTGGCAAACAGGGGGGATCCAAAGAACAACCGGTTCATGAAGTTGCGGAAGAAACCGGGATTCGAAAAGCTCATGCTCCGCTGCGAGGCCGACTTCATGCGTGAAAAACGCCTGCACGAACTCGACGAGGAGCTCTACTTCGTCGTCGATGAGAAAGCAAATACGATCGATATCACCGAGAAGGGGCGCCAGAACCTCTCTCCGGAGGACCAGGAACTCTTCGTGCTTCCGGATCTCAGCCTGCAGGTCAAACAGATCGAGTCCGATAACTCCCTCGATCTCAAGGAGAAGATCCGAAAAAAAGATACGGCATACAGGCGGTACGCCGAAAAGAGCGATGTGATTCACAATTTCTCGCAACTCCTCAAAGCGTACACCCTCTTCGAGAAGGATGTCGATTACGTCGTACAGGACGATCGTGTAATCATCGTTGACGAATTCACGGGACGGCTCATGCCGGGCAGGCGCTTCAGCGAAGGCCTGCACCAGGCGCTCGAGGCAAAGGAACGCGTGAAGATCGAGGGAGAGACACAAACACTGGCGACGATCACACTTCAGAATTACTTCCGGATGTATAAAAAACTGGCCGGGATGACGGGAACCGCGGAGACGGAGGAAGAGGAGTTTCACAAAATCTACAAGCTCCACGTCAACGTGGTACCCACAAACAAACCGGTACGGCGCATCGATTACGATGATCTCATATTCCGTACGAAACGCGAAAAGTACAGCGCCATCATCGGGGAGATCAAGCGCCTGCACGATAATGGTCTGCCGATCCTCGTTGGGACGGTCTCTGTGGAAGTGTCGGAGACGCTCAGTAGGATGCTCAAGCGCGAAGGTATCAATCATAATGTCCTGAATGCAAAGCAGCACCAACGCGAGGCTGAGATCGTGGCGTACGCGGGGCAGCCCGGCGCCGTGACGATAGCAACCAACATGGCCGGACGCGGTACCGACATCAAACTCGGCAAAGGGGTGGTGAAGTGCGAACGGTGCTGCATCTTTTGCGAAACGCCCGATGCATGTGACAACTGCCCCAACGATCGAAAGAGGACCGATTGCATGGATGATGTACCGTGCGGCCTGCACATAGTCGGTACCGAACGGCACGAAAGCCGTCGCATCGACCGCCAGCTGCGGGGCCGTGCCGGTCGGCAGGGGGACCCCGGGGCCTCCCGGTTCTTCATCTCTCTCGAAGACGATCTGATGCGCCTCTTCGGTTCAGAACGGATTTCGGGCGTCATGGACAGACTCGGTGTCGAGCAGGGGGAGGTTATCACACACACGTTCATAACCAGGGCGATTGAGAAGGCCCAGAAACGCGTCGAGATGTACAACTTCGGCATTCGGAAGAGACTGCTCGAATACGACGACGTGATGAATAAACAGCGGGAAGTCATATACGGAAGACGCAACGAGATCCTCGGAAGCACGAACCTCGACGAGACCATAACCGGTCTCATCGAAAACGTCGTCGAAGCGGTGACCGAACGATATCTCTCGTTGGATATTCCGCCGGAGGAGTGGGATCTCGAGGCCGCCTCGGGAGAGCTCGAGAGCATCTTTCTCGTGCCTTTTGATCCGAGCGGGCTCGGCGGCGATGAACGGATGGATCCCGATGCTGTCTCCACGTTGTTCAGACAGTGCGCCCATGATGCCTTCGAGCTCCGCAAATCCACCATACCGCCCGAGATCATGAGGCAGCTCGAGATGATGATCATGCTCCAGAGCATCGATGAAAAGTGGATGGATCACCTCTATGAACTGGACTACCTCAGGGAGGGTATCTACCTGCGGTCCTATGCACAGAAGGATCCACTGGTCGAATACAAACAAGAGGCCTTCCGGCTCTTTTCCGAGATGATCGATGACATCGACCGGTCGATCCTCTGGGGACTTTTCCACGCACGCCTCGACATCGAGGACCGGGAGGCAAGAAAACGCAAGGCCGAAAAAGGTGTGGCGGTCCACCAGGTCGCAAGCGCATACCACGGTGCCGGGCCGCAACCGGCTCCGGCAGCAGCGTCTTCTGCGCCACAGGCGGTCCAGGCCCGGGCTCCCGGCCCGAAACCACCCGCCAGGGCGCGGCAGATCCGCTCGACTCCTAAGGTGGGGAGAAACGATCCATGCCCATGCGGGAGCGGTAAAAAATATAAAAAATGTTGCGGAAAGAATATCGGCTGAGCATTATAGATGTAACCGTTCAACGAAAACGCATGTCGGAAGTAGCGAGAGTTGGTATTGACAGATCGAATAAAGGAAATCATCGCCATACTGATGGACCCGGAATCGGGTGCGCTCAGGGATCCGGCCACCCTGTACGGTGAACTCGAAGACATGGGGTACACCCATGAAGAGATTAACCGGGCGCTGGATATGCTTGATTTCGATTCGTCCCCGGAAGATCATACATCCGACAGCTTGAACCGCGCCCGGAACAGGATTCTCGGTGAATTGGAAAAAAGTCTGCTGTCGATCCCGGCACAGGGCTATCTGCTTTCGATGCTTCGTATGGGATACATCTCCGAAACACAACTCAGCGTAATCCTGGACAACGCCTCCCTCGAATATTCGCCCCCGCTCTCGCTGTTCGAAATCAAGGAAATCGCCAGCCGGTACATCCCAGATTTGCCCGAATACGATCCATCACACTCGACCCGAAGAAGCGGACCCTTGCATTGAGGAAGGATGCCCGATTGGAACAGGTTCTCGTCGTAGTAGAGTCACCTGCCAAGGCACGTACAATCAAAAAGTACCTTGGTGACGGATACAAGGTCAAAGCCTCGATCGGCCATATCCGGGATCTTCCGAAACGGGAACTCGGCATCGACGTCGAGCACGGATTTACCCCGACGTTCGTTACCATCCGGGGAAAGAGCAAGGTCATAAACGACCTGCGCAAAGAGGTGAAACGGAGCTCGGAGATCCTGTTGGCCACGGACATGGACAGGGAGGGCGAGGCCATCGCCTGGCATCTCCAGGAGGTCTTCGACGAGGCGTCTCCTCCGATCAAGCGGATCATCTTCAATGAAATCACGAAGAAAGCACTACAGGAGGCAATAGCCCATCCCCTGGACATCGATATGAACAAGGTGAATGCGCAGCTCGCCCGCCGCGTGCTGGACCGGCTCGTCGGCTACAAGGTGAGCCCGGTCCTGTGGAAGATATTCTACAAGGGATTGAGTGCAGGACGTGTGCAGAGTGTCGGCCTCAGGCTTGTCAACGAGCGGGAAGAGGAAATACGGAGCTTCGTTCCAAAGGAATACTGGACCATCGAGGGACGGCTGGCGAAAGAGAAAGGCGAGGAATTCGAGGCCAGGCTCTTCAAAGTCGACGACCGGAAGCCCGACATCGCAACGGAAGCCGAGGCAAAGCAGCTGCTCGCCGAGATACGCAAGGCGCCCCTCGCCGTCGATGCGGTCCGGCACAAGGATAAGAAACGGAATCCCCAGCCCCCGTTCATCACGAGCACGATGCAGCGGGATGCCGCAAGCCGCCTCGGTTTCTCCGCCAAGAAGACAATGGTGATCGCCCAGCAGCTCTACGAAGGCGTCGTACTCGGCGACGAAGGATCGGTGGGGCTCATCAGCTACATGCGAACGGACTCGACCAGGGTGAGTGATGAAGCATACCGGCAGGGATGCTCCTATATTGAGACCCATTACGGCAAGGAGACATGCTTCAAGGGAAAACGGAGCTTCAAGAAGGCAAAATCGTCGCAGGACGCACACGAAGCGATCCGTCCGACCGACTGCCACCGGGAGCCTTCTTCGATCCGCCGGTTCCTCAACAAGGATCAACTCGCGCTCTACGAGCTCGTATGGCGGCGTTTTCTCGCTTCACTCGCCGCACCGGCCGTGTACGAGACGAAGGAGGTCGATATCTCGGCCGGCACCCGTTTCCTGTTACGGGCGGGCGGGAGAAAAATCAAGTTCGCCGGATTTCTGCAAATCCTTCCCGACAAGAAATCCGAGAAGGAGGTTTGGCTTCCGGAACTCGAAAAGGGGGACCCGTTGTCCATCATACACATCGACTCATCACAGCACTTCACGGAACCGCCACCGCGCTATACGGAAGCATCACTTATCAAGGAGCTCGAGGATAAGGGAATCGGTCGGCCCAGCACGTACGCCAATATCATCTCGATCATCCAGACCCGCGACTATGTCAAGAAGGAGAGAGGTACGCTCTACCCGACCGAGCTCGGTGAGAAGGTATGGAACACGCTGGCGCAGCTCTTCAGGGATATCTTCGAGATAGACTTCACCGTCAGGATGGAGAGTGAGCTCGACAAGGTGGAGGAGGCACAGGAGGACTGGCGCGACGTCGTTACATTTTTCTACAAGCCCCTCATGGCCGACCTTGAACAGATCAAGGGCAAGCACACCCGCTTCAAACAGCTCATCCAGGAGGAAACGGAGGAGATCTGCGAGAACTGCGGTAAAAAACTCGTGAAGAAATGGAGCAGGAACGGCCCTTTCCTCGCCTGTCCAGGATTTCCGGAATGTCGTTACACCCGCTCCCTCGAGGGCGACGATCAGATCGACCGCCAATGCCCGCAGTGTGGAGGCCGCCTCACATACCGGCGGGGCCGATTCGGTCGGTTCATCGCATGCCAGAACTACCCGACCTGCAAGTTCACCGAAACCGTGACACTCGGTGTCCCGTGTCCCGTCGAGGGGTGCGACGGGGAAATCATCGAGCGGAGAACCAAACGGGGGAAGATCTTTTACGGGTGCAGCAGATACCCGAAGTGCAGCTATGCAAGCTGGGATAAACCGACCTCCCAGCGTTGCCCGGAATGCGGAACAACCTATCTGGTAGAGAAAGAATCCAAAAAGAAGGGGCATTACCTCAAATGCACGCACTGTAAGTTCGAGGTTACCCTTTGAAACATACCGTGACGGTTGTCGGAGGAGGACTGGCCGGCTCCGAACTGGCTTTGCAGCTCGCTTCCCGCGGTGTCGCTGTAGTGCTGCGCGAAATGCGCCCCACGTCGATGACACCAGCCCACACGACACCGTATCTCGCCGAGCTCGTATGCAGCAACTCACTCAAATCTGAAAATCCGCACACAGCTTCGGGAGTGCTTAAAAACGAATTGCGCCTTCTCGGCTGTCGCCTTCTCTCCCTGGCACGGGAGGCAAGCGTACCGGCAGGACACGCCCTCGCAGTCGATCGGGATGTGTTTGCACGTACCGTGACTGAGGCAATCGAAAGCGATCCCCGTATATCGCTCGAACGGAACGAGCAGCGGGACCTCGATCTCCCGCCGATAAGCGTTATCGCAACCGGTCCACTCACCACAACCGATCTGGCCGGCGCCATACGGGAACATCTTTCACATGAACATCTGCACTTCTACGATGCGATTTCGATCTCGGTCGGCGCCGATTCCATCGACAGCAGGCGGATGTATCGAGCGTCACGGTACGGGAAGGGGGGGGACGATTATTGGAACATCCCTATCTCGCAGGAAGAATATCGGCGGTTAGTTGCTTTCCTGCGCGAAGCACCGAAGACGGTGAAACATGGATTCGAGGAGAAACGTTGCTTCGAGGCTTGCCTGCCGATCGAGATCCTCGCCGATAGGGACGAAGACGCCATGCGCTTCGGACCCCTGCGCCCGAAGGGGCTCCCCAATCCTCAAACGGGCCGGGAGCCGTACGCCGTGCTCCAGCTGCGGCAGGAAACGGTCGCCGAGACCTTGCTGGGTCTCGTTGGATTCCAGACGAGGCTCACCAGGCCCGCACAACGCGAGCTTGTCAAGCTCATCCCCGGCCTTGAAGGGGCCGAGATACAGCGCTGGGGAGCGATTCACCGGAATACATACATTGACTCGCCGCGGCTGCTCGACGAAATGCAGATGTCGAGAAAGAGAGAAGGGCTCTTCTTCTGCGGACAGCTCGTCGGCGTCGAAGGCTACATGGAATCGATCGCGCACGGGCTCGTGGTTGCATACAATCTCTTGTCACTTCTGGGAGGAAGACGCCCGGAGCTCTTTCCCGAAGAGACACTCATCGGTGCATTGCAGCGTCATCTTGTTCTCGGAAAGGAACCATTTCAGCCGATGAACGTGAACTTCGGCATCCTGCCGCAACCTGCCGCGGCCAAGCGAGAACGTAAGAAAATTTATCTTGAAAGATCACGCGCATCCATGGAAGCATTCATCGAACAGGTTTCATCTAGTCATTGGAAGCAAAATTGAAGACGGGAAAGGAGACCGAAATGAGAACATCAGCAATCGGTATTGTTTTTCTCGTAACGATACTCGTTTCATCCTCAGTTCAAGGGATGAGTATCGAAGAGTACATATCGAATGCAACGTCACTCCAGGAAGCAGGCAAAATTGCAGAGGCTGTCGATCTGCTCGAGAAGGCGGTTGCAGAATACCCGGAGAGCTCGGAGATCTATGCCTATCTCGGGCTCTATACCGGCATGAGCGCCGGCCAGGCGGGTGATTACATGGAAGCCGGAAGGCTGAGTTTCCTTGCCTTCGAGAGGCTCGATACGGCTGTATCGCTGGATCCGAATAATCACACCGCCTACCTGTTCAGGGGCATTCTGGGTGTACGGGTCCCGAAGTTCCTCGGGAGGCTGGACGGTGCCATCGCCGCTCTAAATCAGGTTATTACGCTCCACGCAAAAGATCCCAAGACCGTGCCGAATGAGTCTCTCATATACGCACACCAGATGCTTGCCGAGGGTCATACGAAGAACGAGGATCACGCTGCAGCGAAAGAGGTGCTTCAGAAGATCATAGAGATCGCACCCGGCACGGATGCGGCCACACTCGCCGAGGAGCAGATAGCAAAGCTTCCATCACCGAAGGCGCCCGAGCGGAGCCCGCTTGCAGTACGCGAGGACGACCGCCAGGAAATCGCCTCCTTAAAGAAGAAGATAGAGCAGGAGCCCGAGAATACAGCTCTCGTGCTGGCGCTGGGCGAGGCATACTACAGCGCCGATGATTTCGACGAGGCGGTCGAGGTGCTGAAACAGTATATACGAACCGAGACCTCGAATCCAACCGCCTACCGGCTCCTCGGCATATCGGTCGCTCAGATCGCCGGGCGCGGATACGATGAAACGATCTACAGCGACACGGATTACCGCTCGGGGCTCGCCTTCGAGGCGATCTCGTATATGGATAGAGCCATAGAGCTCGCACCGGATGATGTCGAGACACGTCTCATTCGAGGCATCTTCGGCATCATGTTTCCCTTCTTCGTTGGAAAGCACGACCAGGGTGTCGAGGATCTCGAGTATGTCGTAGAGAGTGATGCGTCCGAAGCGCAGAAGGCCGAGGCCCTCTACTACCTGGGAGTCGCACACCAACGCAAGGGAATGCGTTACTGGCTGGAGGTGGCAACCGAATATCCGGAAACCGATGCAACCAATCTGGTTTACCAGGATATGCGCCCGGTTGTGCAGCACTTCGATCCCATAAAGCATGAGAAGCCGGTCATGGCCATAGACTTCGTGCTTGGATTCCAGGACGAGCTGCCGCCGCAAACGGCGGTATGGATCGAGAACAGCGAGGGCGACCATATACGGACCCTCTACGTCTCCGGATTCAGCGGATATGCGAAGGAGAAACAGATTAATCTCCCCGTGTGGTCCGCGGTATCCGAATTCCAGGATATAGACGATGTGACAGGTGCCAGTATCGATATCGGCCACCACATATATATCTGGGACCTTCGCGACCGTCACGGGAAAGAGGTCGAAAACGGGAAGTATACGGTAAAGGTCGAAGTCTCGCACTGGCCGAGCATGAAGTATCAGCTCTCCGAGGCCGTGGTAGCGGTTGGAAAAAAGAACAGTGAAGCTGTGGTCGAGGAAGGGGCCTTCATTCCCCAGCTCCGCGTTACCTACTACAGTCGGTAGGAACGCATTGAATCGATGATGAACCACATACGGGGACGGACAACCGATAGGTAAGGGTACCGCCCGACAGGGATACTGAACAACACCGAGGGACATACGAATGGTTATACAATCGGTAAAGGATTTCCTGATCCACATCGGGCTCGAGAAGGGGGCCTCGGAGGCGACGATACGCGCCTACGAGGCCGATGTCATCCAGTTCCTAGACTTCCTCAAGAGGGAGCTGGATGCGCGGCCGCGCTTTGCCGACATCGACGGTATAGCTATTATGTCCTATCTCGGAAACCTGTCGAGAGCCGGGTATTCATCGAGAAGCATCGCACGGAAGATCGCCTCTCTGAAGAGCTTCTGCACATTCTGCATGAAACGGGGGTTCATGCAAGCGGACCCGTCTGCCGCTCTTTCATCGCCCAGGACAGGAAGGGATCTCCCCGTTTTCGCCGGTAGGGAAACGATCGAGCGAATGATGACTCTCCCGTCGCCCGATACCAAGAAGGGATTGCGTGACAGAGCCGTCCTGGAACTTCTCTACGGAACAGGTATGCGGCTCTCGGAGCTTGTCGGTTGTGACATCAACCGTTGCGATTTTCTCCGGGGCACCATCAAGGTGCTGGGAAAGAGGGGGAAAGAGCGGTTACTGCCACTCGGGGGCATGGCGGCCGAAAGCCTCAAGAGCTATCTACAGAACCGCTACGGTGTTCCCGAGGAAGTCTGGAACAGTCGTGAGGACTACGTTGCATTCCTCGGTGAGGGAATGACCGATCCTCTCTTCGCCGGACGGGGCGGGCGCAGGATCAGCAGACGGACGATCCAGCGTATCGTTCGTAAATACTTCGAGCAGGTTGCTGCCCTCTCCCGTATGAGTCCACATGTACTCCGCCATACCTTCGCCACACATCTGCTCGAAGCCGGTGCGGATCTACGCGCCGTGCAGGAGCTCCTGGGGCATGCCAGCCTCACGACTACACAGAACTATACACACGTTACCGCCGAACGGCTCAGGGATGTCTACGATCAGGCCCATCCGAGGGCATAACGATATTGTGGTTGATATTACGGCACTACCGTACTATATACAATCGGACCGAACAACGATTCTCTCCGACAATACGAACGTCGATGGTCGTAAGGAAAAAACTCACGTGGAGGACGGATATGATACGCAGTACTACAATCCTCGGTGTCCGGCGGGGCGATGCGATCGCCATGGGCGGTGACGGACAGGTGACCTTTGGGGAAACGGTTGTGAAACACGGTGCCCGTAAGGTGCGTTCCCTCGGTGAGAAAGGTATACTCGCCGGATTCGCCGGAAGTACCGCAGATGCGATGACACTGTTCGCCAAGTTCGAGGGCAAACTCGAGGAATCCGGCGGCAACCTCACGAAGGCAGCGGTGGAGATGGCCAAGGAATGGAGGAGTGACAAGATTCTGAAATCCCTCGAGGCCCTCCTTGCGGTCATGGACAGGGAACACTCCCTGATAATCTCCGGAAAGGGCGATGTCGTCGAACCCGATGACGGTATCGTCGCCATCGGCTCGGGCGGACCGTACGCGCTCGCTGCGGCCAGAGCCCTCATAAACAACACGAAGCTTGGCGCAGAAGCTATTGTAAAAAAATCACTTGCGATAACATCAAAAATATGTATTTATACGAATGACGATATCACCGTTGAGATCCTGTGAGGGAGTAGATAGATGAATGAGCTTACGCCGAAACAGATTGTTCACGAACTGGATAAGTACATCATCGGCCAGGATGAGGCGAAGAAATCCGTGGCGATAGCCCTCCGGAACAGATGGCGGCGTAAAAGGGTCGACGAACCGATACGGGAAGAGATCCTGCCGAACAATATCATCATGATGGGCCCCACCGGTGTCGGGAAGACGGAGGTGGCACGGAGGCTCGCCCGGCTGGCACAGGCGCCGTTCATAAAGGTCGAAGCAACGAAGTTCACCGAGGTGGGCTACGTCGGACGGGATGTCGAATCGATGGTGCGTGATCTCGTCGAGATCGCCATCAACATGGAGAAGGAAAAATCCTTCACCCAGGTCGAGGCGCAGGCGGAAGAACAGGCCCTCTACAGGCTCCTCGATCTCCTGATTCCTCCATCGAAGGTGACAACAGAAGAGAAGGGCAAGGAGATCGAAGAACGGCGCCACAGGACCAAGGAAAAGCTCAAGCACAAACTCGAAGAGGGAGATCTCGATTCCCGTGAAGTGACGATCGAAACGGTGGACCGATCCAAGCCCTTCATCGAGATCTTCTCGGGTACCGGCCTCGAGGAGATGGGAGTGAAATTCCCCGACGGGCTCGACCACCTTATGCCGAAACGCACAAAGGGTAGGAAGGTAACGGTCGAGGAAGCCAAAAAGATCCTGATTCAGGAGGAGAAGGAAAAGCTCGTCGATATGGACCGCGTGACCTCCCGGGCGGTCAAGGCGGTCGAGGAGACTGGTATCATCTTCATCGACGAGATCGACAAGATCACGAGCAGCGGGAGCGCACACGGTCCCGATGTATCGCGGGAGGGGGTACAACGTGACATCCTGCCGATCGTCGAGGGATCGAGTGTGAACACGAAGTACGGCGTGGTCAAGACCGATCATATCCTCTTCATATCGGCGGGAGCGTTTCACACCTCCAAGCCGTCGGATCTCATACCCGAACTCCAGGGCCGATTTCCCATCCGTGTGGAATTCAAGGCGCTGACCGCCGAGGACTTCGAGAGGATACTGCTCGAGCCGGAGAATGCCCTCATCAAACAGTACACGGCTCTCATCGAATCGGAGGGTTGCGCAATACGATTCACCAGCGGGGCCGTCAGAGAGATCGCGCGTATGGCGTACCGTGTGAATCAGAAGATGGAGAACATCGGAGCGAGGAGACTCCACACGATCATGACGACGCTTCTGGAGGACATCCTCTTCGATCTACCGAACAACCGGACGAAGACGATCTCCATAAGCAGCAAAATGGTCAAGAACAAGCTGGAATCAATAGTCAAGGACGAAGATCTCGCCAGATACATCCTGTAATCGATCCCTGCCGCATATCGATGAGCGGAGCGATCAGGATCAATCAGCCCGGAAGGAGCCGCCATGAAGCTGAACCGCAAGGATTTCCTCTCCATCCGCGACTTTTCACGCGATGAGCTGGAGACGATTCTCGCGCTGTGCGAGAAACAGAAACCGCTCGCCCGAGAGCATCGCCTCGAACCCACTCACCCGGGCCGTGTGCTCGCATGTATATTCCACAAGCCGAGCCTCAGGACGAGAATCAGTTTCGAGGTCGCGATACGGCAGCTTGGAGGCTCGAGCCTGTACATAACCGACAGGGAGATTGGCATCGGAAGCAGGGAGGCGCCAAAGGATGTAGCAAATGTCCTCTCGCGGTACGTCGACGGTATCATGATCAGAACCTTTGACCAGGGGCTGGTGGAGGCTCTTGCCGAACATGCCACCGTGCCGATCATAAACGGCCTGACCGATCTTTTGCACCCATGCCAGGTTCTCGGCGACATCTTCACCATAATCGAGCACCGCGGCTCCATCGACGGCAAGAAAATAGTATTCATCGGTGACGGCAACAACGTGGCACGCAGCTGGCTGAATGCCGCCGCCCGGTTCCCGTTCAGCTTCGTTCTCAGTGCACCTGCCGGATACGAGATCGACGCCTCCTTTGTCGAAGAGGTGCAGGGCCACGGAAGTCCCGATTACCGATGGATTCAAGATCCCCTGGAGGCGGTCACGGGCGCAGATGTGGTCTATACCGATGTATGGGCCAGTATGGGCCAGGAGGACGTGAAGGAGGCTCGTGGCAGGATCTTCGCCGGGTACCAGGTGAACGAACAACTCATGAGCCGGGCGAACGGAGACTGTCTCTTCATGCACTGCCTGCCGGCGCATCGAGGCGACGAGGTCACCGATGGCGTCATCGACGGGCCGCATTCCGTCGTATTCGACGAGGCGGAAAACAGGACACACATCCAGCGGGCGATCATGGCGCTTCTCATTCAGGGTGAGAATAACTAGGAAACGTGCAGATACCGGATACGAACATGAGACACTCAGCCGAACGTTTTCGGCCACTCGTTGTGCTTCTGGCTCTCGCAATTACCACGTGTGCCGTTATCGAGCCCCCCACCGGAGGACCCGAGGATACGGAGCCGCCGATCATCGTCGAATATTCTCCGCGACCCGATTCCACCGGCGTCTCGAGAGAGACCTCGGTCCGGATCGCCTTCAGCGAAGATCTCGATAGCGAGAGTTTCAAGAACAGAGTCCGTTTCTACCCGCCGGTCGAGTTCGACCGTGTCACGGTAAAAGGAAACAGATTGGAGATCAGATTCCGGGAACTCCTTCCCGAAACCACGTTCTGCGTGCTACTGGCGGCCGGTTTCAAGGACCACCACGGTGTCAGGAGCTCGAGAAACGAGCAATTCTATTTTGCAACATCTGATTCCATCGAGCGGGGACAGCTCTCGGGTCATATTCTCTTCAAGAGCAAGCTCGATTCCATCAGTGTCGTGAAGGCCTTCGAGATACGGGCCGATACGGCCATCAATGTCTTCAAGCAAGAGGAATCGAGGATTGCGTTCACCGAACGGGACGGAAGCTTCCGTCTCCGCGCACTGCCGGCAGACAGCAGTCGTTACCTTCTCTGGGCCTTCAGGGATGAAACAGGTGATGGGAAATACACGAGCGGGAAGGATTTCTCGCTTCTCTTCGGGGACACCCTCCTTCTCACCACAGATAAAACCACGATCGACGGTCTCGTGATCAATGTGATCGATCCGAATGAGCCGGGATCGGTCCAGGGGCGCGTGATCAACGAGTCGGGTATCGACGAGCTTGCGATGATCCGGTTCGACCCGCTTCTGCCGGGTGAGCCCCCGCTCCTCGCCGTAGCGGATACCACGGGTCATTTCAAGCTCATAAAGGTCAGGCCCGGAGGCTATCTCTTTTCGGCTTTTCTCGATATCGCCCCTGACAGTGTGTGCGGGAGCTACCCCGACCCTTTGGATTCGACGGCAACACTTCAGGAGCCGTGCTTCGAGATGCCCGACACGCTTGTCATCGGGCCGGGGGAATCGAAGACGCTCGAGCCCGTACTATTACAAAGATGAGGTGAACGTGATGGACGAGGTGGCGTTCGTCAAGATGCACGGGGCGGGAAACGACTTCATCATGGTGGAGGATCTCGCCGTCCGCTTCGATCCCGACCGGTCGATGATCGCCGCACTCTGCGCATCCCACCGGGGAATCGGTGCCGATGGATTGATCATCCTGCGGCCGAGTGACCGGGCGGCCTTTTCGATGAAATACTACAACAGCGACGGGGGGGAGGCCGAGCTCTGCGGGAATGGAGCCAGGTGCGTAGCCCTTCTTGCATACAGGCTCGGCATCACCGGACGCTCAATGCAGTTCGAGGCGCGCTCGGGGCCCGTCAAAGCCGAGATCCTCGACGACGGTGTCAATGTGGATATCGGAAAGGTTCGAGACCTCAGGCTCGGGATCGACCTCGATATGCTTCCGTCCAAGATCCATACGGCGTTCGCCGGTGTACCCCATGCAGTCGTGCTGACGCAGAATACGAGGGATTATTCCTCCGAGGCGTTCGTCACATGGGCGCGGCCGGTGCGATCCCACGCCTCCTTCTCACCGGAAGGAGTCAACGTCAATCTCGTCGCCGTTATCGACCGCAACAGACTCGCCTACCGCACCTATGAACGAGGCGTGGAGCGGGAAACCCTCGCCTGCGGGACCGGGGCCATCGCCTCCGCCGTCGTCACGTCGCACCTCGGCATGACCGAATCGCCGGTATCATGTGAAACGGGGGGAGGCGATCTCCTTTCCGTCACCTTCGAAAAAACGAGTAGCGGCGCCGAGGGGTGCATGCTCAAGGGACCGGCCGAAGTCGCCTTCGAAGGGACCTTCCGGCAATCCGATTACCGGCCGTGACCGGACCGGCCGATCCGTGTAGCGGACAACCGGCGGGCACCACCGGACCAGAGGTCCCCCGTCACTTTTATAACTTGCTAAAAACCATGATCCTTGGCACATTACATATAGAGGTGAATGTAGTATCGTCATGCGCTTTCCATTCAGGACAATCATCGCCCTCCTGCTCCTGCAACTGACCGTTCCCGCCTCCACCACGGCGCAGTATCCCTTCGGAAAGAATAAGATACAGTACGCCCCCAAGGACTGGAAAGTCATCGAGACCCCGCATACCGAGATCTTCTACTACCCGGAGGAGATCGCAATAGCCGAATTCGTCGCCGGCATCTGCGAAGACGTCTACTACGAATATTCGGACTTCTACAAGCTGGAGTTCGAACACAAGATCCCGATCATCCTCTACGGAACACACCACGATTTCAAGGAGACAAACGTTATACCCTACTTCATCTCGGAGGGTACCGGCGGTTTCACGGAGTTCATGAAGGGCCGTGTGGCCATACCGTTCATCGGCTCATACGGACAGTTCGAGGGTGTCTTCAGGCACGAGCTCGCACACGCATTCATGCTCGAGAAGCTCCGCATCGTCAACAAAAAGCACCGGAGCTACACTTACAGCCATCCGCCTCTCTGGTTCACAGAGGGACTGGCGGAGTATCTCGCCCATGGTGGTCCCGACAGCGAGGCACATATGTTCATGCGGGATGCGATCACGGGCGAGGCCTTCTTCCCCCTCACGGAACTGTACCGCATCGAGGGAACCTACCTGATGTACAAGGAGGGGGAAAGCGCACTGCACTACATCTCCATGCGCTTCGGGAGGGAATCGATACGCCTGATTCTGGAGAATTGGTGGAAGAGCGACAGCTTCGATGGAGTGCTCAAGAAGACGATCGGGATGGATGTGGCCGAACTGAACAATGACTGGCAGCAGTACCTGAAGAGACGCTACTTTCCGGCGATTCTCAATCGCAGGCGCATCGATGAGATCGCAGAACGCCTCTCGCCCAAGGAACGTTCGTTCGAGATGCATCCCGTCTGTATCAGAAACGGCGACACCGAACGGGTCTTTTGCATCGGATTCGGACTCGGAAGCATCGATCTCTTCGAATTGAAAGAGGGGAAACGGGGGAGGCACCGGAGGGAGACCGTTATCAGGGGAGGACGATCTACCCGCTTTGAATCGATTCCAATTCTGAGAAGCCGGATATCAATCAAGGGCGACACGCTCGTCTTCGTGGCAAAAGTTGGCGAGCGGGACGCTATCTATCTGTATGACGCCACTGAGATGAAGGTACTCGACAGGATATCATTCAAGGGCGCACGGATCATGAGCTCGCCCTGCATCTCACACGATGGGCGTCACATAGCCTTCACTGCAATCGACGGCACGGGTAAATCGGATCTCTTTACCGGCGATCTCGCCACACGGACATTTCGAAGACTCACAAACGATTATTACCACGATCTCCATCCCGACTGGCATCCTTCTAAAGATCTCCTCGTTTTCAGCTCGGATCGCTGCCAGGACGGGCTCGACGGTAAATACGCCCTTTACACATTCGATGTCGAAACTTCCCGGCTCGCTCCGATCACCGATGGAAAGTACCACGACACCGATCCCCGCTGGCTTCCGGACGGTGATGGTGTCATCTTTTCATCAGACCGCAGCGGCACCTACGATATATACACCCTTCGTGATGCACGGGTGATACGCCAGACGAACGTGCTGGGCGGTGCGTTCAATCCATACCCGTGCAGCGGTGGAACCCGGTTTCTCATGGCCGCCTACATCGGGGGAACGTACCGGATATTCCGCGCGCCACTCAAGGACGATGGAGAAACGAGACCCCTGTCGTTCACGAGTGTTACCGCCCCGCCATGGACGCCGCACACGCCGGACAGCATATTAAATTTCAAAAAGAAGGATTACCGTCTCCGGTTCGGCCTCGATTTCATCGGAGCCGCCTTTGCGGTCGATCCGGATTTCGGATACATGGGCAACGGTGCACAGCTCTTCCTCACCGATCTGCTGGGAAACCACCAGTTGATGATTCTCTTCGGCAGCGCTTCCGACGACTTCGACGACTTCTGGCGCAATGTCAACGTCGCAGTGACATACGTAAACCAGTCAAGCCGCCTGAACTACGCCGTCGGTGCATTCCATCTGGCGACATATATGCGCTCTTATATCGAATCGCTCAGGTTCGAACGCCGTTATGGAGTAATCGGAGGGATCAGCTATCCATTCTCGAAATTCACCCGTGTCGATCTCTCGACGGTCTTCAAGGGTATGGAGCGTGACGACGACATAACGTATCTGGGGTTGCAGGAGGGGAGCAGCTGGCTCATCTCGAACTACATTTCATTCACCACCGATAATATCGTCTGGTACATCGGCGGGCCGCTCACCGGCCACCGGCTGAATATAGCACTCGGGAATACCCTGGATCTAAAAGGAACGGATTACGAGAGCACAACGCTACATGTCGATGTCCGTAATTACATCAATATCAGCAAGCGGATTGTATTCGCTCAGCGGTTTGTGAGCAGGAACGCATGGGGAAGCGACCTCCAGCTCTTCTACCTCGGCGGTGCCTGGGATTTGCGCGGGTACGACTTCAGAGAATTTTTCGGCAAGCGGATCATTCTCATCAATAACGAGCTACGGTTTCCGCTGATAGACCGTTTCCTGCTCAGATTCCCTTTCGGACATATCGATTTCCCCTTCTTCAGAGGTTCCCTCTTCTTCGATATCGGAAGGGTGGACGGATTCATACACGATACGGGATGGCTGGGAAGTTTCGGAACCGGAGTGGAGATGAATCTAGGCTACCTGCCCGTTGTGCGGATAAACTTCAGCAGGCTGACCGATTTCAAAGAGATCGACGATGATACCCGTGTCGATTTCTTTATCGGTTTCAACTATTAGTGAATGCCGTTCAGTTCCCTTTCGTCCCTTTCTCGAATACCTCGATTGCAACGTTGTACCTGTTGAAGGGAGCGCTGATCTGCACACCGTTGATATGGGGGAGGAGCTGCCGGAGCAGCTCGATCGCGATATCTATACCCTCGCGCATCGCTTCCTCACCGCTTCCGGCCTCACGCATCCGCTGCATGATGCCGTCCGGTACCGTAACACCGGGAAGCTCATTGTTCATGAACTCCGCGTTCTTGTAACTCGTGAGCGGCCAGATCCCGGCGATGATCGGGATCCTCATCGTATCGATCGCTTCGAGGAACCGTTCGAACTGAGCAATATCGAAGATTGGCTGCGTCACGGCGAACTCTGCACCGGCATCGACCTTCCAATAAAACCTATGCATCTCTTCCTCGAAGTTGACTGCACCGGGATTGACACCGACACCGATATGGAAGGCAGTTGGAACACCGAGATGTCTTCCGCCGATATCCCGGCCGTAGTTGAGTTCGTGCACAACATTGGTGAGCCCGATCGAGTCGATATCGAATACCGCCGTTGCATCCGGATAATCGCCTGTTCTGATGGGATCTCCCGTTATGATCAGGATGTTGCGAAGTCCGAGTGCGTGCGCGCCGAGAAGATCGGATTGCATTCCCAGGATGTTCCTATCCCTACAGCAGTAATGGAGCATCGTCTCGACACCGATCAGCTGTTCGATCAGCACCGCCAGCGCGAGAGGGCTCATACGCGATGTGGCACGGGGGCTGTCGGGTATGTTGATCGCATCGACACCCGCCTCCGAGAGATGCCGCGCGGCCTCGAGCACCTTACTCGGATCGCACCCGCGGGGGGGAACGAGCTCGACGACGCAGACCGGTTCCCCTTCACAGATGCGCGAGGCGAGCCTCGACTTGTCACGAGTCTCGACCGCCTCGGCCTCCACGACGCTCTTCTCGGGTTCGGATTTTACGGGAGCAGGCTCCCGGACCGGACGGACGGTGCGAAGCGCATCCCGGATAGCCCTGATGTGCGCCGGTGTCGTTCCGCAGCATCCACCGATCACCCTGGCACCCACCTGTACGAACCGCCTGGCGTACTCGGCGAGATACTCGGGGGAGACGAGATAGATATTCCTGCCCTCGATATTCTGCGGTATGCCCGCATTCGGCTGTACGGAGATATACCCGTCGACGGCCCGTGCCATCTTCTCCACCGCCTCGAGCATCACTTTCGGTCCCACGGAGCAATTCACTCCGATCACATCAACGTTCCATTGAATGAGCGTCCGGGCGAATCCATCGGGTTCCGTGCCGTACAGCCCTAGTCCGTCGTTCTGGAGAGTCATCTGTGCGACGATCGGCAGGTCGCATACCGTCCGTACGCCCCTGATCGCCTGATGGATTTCGTTGAGATCTGCAAACGTTTCGAGGACGAAGATATCGACGCCGCCATCATTCAGCGCCTGTGCCTGCTCCCGGAAGGCTTCTGCGGCCTCCTCGTTCGATGTCGGTCCCCATGGCTCGATCTTGATGCCGAGCGGACCGATCGCCCCAGCGACAAGCACACCGGTGCCAGCTGCCTTTCTGGCGAGCTCGGCACCCTGCCTGTTGATATCGGCTAGCTTACCATCCAGACCGAAAAGTTTGAGCTTGTGCCTGTTTGCTCCGAACGTGTTTGTCTCGATGACGTCGGCGCCCGCTTCTACGTATTCACGGTGTATCCCCTCAACGAGCGATGGATTCGAGAGATTCGCCTCGTCAAAGCACATATTGATAAAGATGCCCCGCTCATAGAGCATGGTGCCCATTGCCCCGTCGAAGAGTACGACACCCTCGTCAAGCATACTTAAAAAATCGTTGGACATCGCAACCATCCAATCATTTCCGTGATGTGCACGCTACCGCGCTGCAGCTCATACTCTGAACTTGCATCTTGAGATTCGGTCCCTTAGTATATATCGTAATTTTCAGAGAATGCAATAATGTTTGCAAGGCCCATATCAGATTACCGGTAAGAAAGAGGCTGCCATGCGCTGGTCGAAGAGCTGCATACCAACCCTGAAGGAGAATCCGCACGAGGCGGAGATCCCGAGCCACCGCCTGATGCTCAGGGCGGGTCTCGTGAAGAAACTGACATCGGGCATCTATACATTCCTGCCGCTCGGATTCAGAGTGCTGAAGAAGATAGAACGGATCGTCCGTGAAGAGATGGACGCCATCGGGTGCCAGGAAGTCCTCATGCCGATCCTGCATCCGACCGACATCTACGAGGAGAGCGGTCGGCTCAAGAGTTTCGGTCCCGAGCTCTTCAAGCTCGCCGACAGCAAGAAACGCACATTCGCCCTGGGTCCAACGCACGAAGAGGTCATAACGATGGTGGCACGGGATACGATGCGCAGCTACCGCGATCTCCCCCAGTGCATGTATCAGATCCTCATCAAGTTCAGGGACGAGATACGGCCGCGCTACGGTGTGATACGGGCACGTGAATTCATCATGAAGGATGCGTACAGCTTTCATGTCGACGACGAATCACTCGATCTGACCTACCGGGACATGGCGAAGGCGTACAGCAAAATCATCGAACGCTGCGGTTTGAATTATCGGATGGTCGAGGCGGAATCCGGTTATATCGGGGGGGACGAGTCACACGAATTCATGGTGCTCGCAGGTAACGGAGAGTCCGAGATACTGAGCTGTACGTGCGGCTACGCCGTCAATCTCGAACGGGCGGCCGCACGCCGACCACCTGAACCGGAGGGGGACGGGAACGGTAAACAACCCTACCGTGAAGTCGAAACTCCCGGTATGACCACCGTCGAGGATGTCTCGACATTTCTCAAGGTCGAGCCTGCCGCACTGGTGAAGACACTTCTCTACCGTAGCGGTGAACGCGACATAGCTGTTCTCGTACCCGGTGACCGGGAGGTCAACGATATCAAGCTCGTACGGGTAATCGACGATCCCGATATCAGGTTCCTCGAACCCCGGGAGATCGAAACGCTGACAGGTGGTCCCGTCGGATTCTCGGGTCCCGTGGGGCTGCCGGGAGGAACGGTGATCTATGCGGATAACCTGATAAAGACCTACACCGAGATGATCGTCGGCGCAAACAAGGCCGACCACCACCTGGCCGGTGTCCGTGCAGGCAGGGATTTCTCGATCGACCATTTCGAGGATTTCGTGTGGGCCAGGGAGGGGGATCTCTGTCCACTGTGTGACAAATCCATGACGCTTCACAGCGGTGTCGAAGTGGGACACATCTTCAAGCTCGGTTCCAAGTACTCGGCGAGTATGAATGCGGTGTTCCTCGATGAGAAGGGGGAGAGCCGTCCGTACGTCATGGGATGCTACGGATTCGGTGTCTCCCGTATGGTCGCCGCAGCCATCGAGCAGCACCACGACGGAGACGGGATCATCTGGCCCGAAACGATTACACCATTCCAGTTATTGATTCTCCCCGTGAACGTCAACGACCGGAAGATCTTCGAGACGGCATCACGTTTCGAACGGGAGCTCGAGGATCACGGGCTCGAGGTGCTCCTGGATGACAGGGATCTCAGCCCCGGTGTCAAATTCAAGGATGCGGACCTAATCGGCATTCCTCTCAGGCTTACGATCGGTAAAAAGCTGAAGGAAGGAAAAGTGGAGCTTTTCCACCGGGGGACCCACCACATAGAGGAGGTTCCCCTCGACAGGGCAAAAGCAACGATCATGGAGAGATTTGCAGTTTAGGAGCTGGTGAATCTCTTGGACAGTCTGGACTTGATACGAGCAGCCGTCCGCTTGTGGATGATCCTCTTCTTCGCCGCCTTATCGATAACCGCCGCTGCACCGGGAAACTGTTGCTTGGCCGATTCGGCATCGTCGAGCGAACTGAACGATTTGACCGTTTTGCGAAGGTAGGAACGCTGTGCCCTGTTTTTAATACGCCTGCGCTCGTTCTGGCGCATCCGTTTCCATGCTGACTTGTGATTCGGCATCGATGCTTCACCTCCAACGATGCGATAACATACTAGAAGGACCAACCGATGTCAAGGACCCAAGTCGATAAACTCAAAGAAACGGCGAAAGCGATTCCCACCTCTCCCGGTGTCTACATCATGAAGAACGAGCGGGGGCGCCCCATCTACGTTGGAAAGGCGAAGAAGCTCTCGAGCAGGGTGCGAAGCTATCTCCAGAAGCCCGGCGGCATGCCCCCGAAGACCAGGGCTCTTATGCAGAGGGTTGCCTCGATCGATTTCATCGCAACAGGGAGCGAGGTGGAAGCGCTGGTCCTCGAATGCAATCTCATAAAGGAGTACCGTCCCCGCTACAACGTCAGGCTCAAGGATGACAAGCGGTACCCGTTTCTCAAGCTGACGCGGAACGAGCGCTTTCCGAGGCTCCTCATCACCCGGGTTGTGAAGAAGGACGGTGCGGAGTATTTCGGACCCTACACCGATTCCAGGGCGGTCCGGCGGACACTCCGGCTTATCGGCACCGTATTCCCCCTGCGCAAATGCAAGCAACGGTCCTTCTCCGATAGTCAGCGCGAGTGCCTCAACTTCCACATCAACCGGTGCCGGGCCCCCTGCACGGGTCGTATCAAAGAGACAGAATATCGTGAAATCGTCGGGCAGGTGAGGCTCTTCCTCAAGGGGCGGAACGAGGAGCTGTACGAACACTTACGCAGACGCATGAAACACCTCTCGGATCTCAAACGATACGAGGAGGCGGCCATACTCCGGGACCAGATAGATGCCCTCGGCACGATCGCGCAGAAACAGCTCGCCCTCTCTCCGCTGGGTGATAACGAGGACGTCGTAGCACTCGCACGGGAGGGGAACAGCTCGTGTGGAGTCGTCATGAAGATACGGGAAGGCAAGATGCTCGGCTCCGAGGCATTCTTCCTTTCCGTGACTGCATCCGGGAACGACGAGTCCGTCTTCGATGCCTTTCTCGAGCTCTACTACCACAGGGCAACCGATATTCCCCCGACGATACATGTGCAAACCAAGCCGAATGATGCCGGGCTCATCGAGCAATGGCTCACCGGGCGAACGGGCCGCCGGACCACCGTGAGGGTACCCAAACGGGGGGAGAAGAAGAAGCTCGTCGACCTCGCCTACCGGAACGCACACCTTAAGATCCTGTCGGCACAGGCATCTCGCCCGAAGAGCAGCGAGGTGCTTCGAGAGGCCAAGAAGATCCTGGGACTGACAACCACACCGCACCGCATCGAGGCGTTCGATATCTCGAATATCCACGGCGCGCAGGCCGTCGGTTCAATGGTCACCTTCCAAAACGGCCTCCCGCTGAAATCCGGATACCGACACTACAAGATACGGGATGTCGAGGGAATCGATGACGTTGCCATGATCCGGGAGGTGTTGAAACGGCGTCTTCGTCATATCAGGGAGGGCAAGGACCGTCATCCCGATCTCATCGTCGTCGATGGCGGTGCAGGTCAGCTACGTGCAGCTCGCAGCGCCATGGACGAGCTCGAAATCAAGGGTATCGAGCTGATAGGCCTTGCTAAGAGGAACGAGGAGATCTACCGTGAAGGGGAGAAGAATCCCCTCGGGCTTCCACGCAGAAACGAGGTTCTTCGTCTCCTGCAACGCATTCGGAACGAGGCCCACCGCTTCGCGATCGAGTACCATAGGAAGCTCAGGAGCAGGGAGCTGGAGCATTCGGAGCTCGACGGGATCCCCGGTATCGGGGAGCGGAGAAAGATACTACTGCTCGCGAGCTTCGGCAGCGTCGAAGCACTGAAAAAGGCCGGCAGGGACGAGATCGCAGCCATACAGGGCATAGGAGAGAAGATTGCCGCAGAGATCTATTCATACTTCCACGGTCGACGGCGGTGAAACCGGAGCCCTTGAACGCCTCATCGACCTCTACCTGGACCACCTTACCATAGAGAAGGGGTTAAGTGCCAATACGGTAATGGCATACAGCGCCGATTTAAAAAAAATACATTAAGCACTTGAAGCAGATCGGAATCCGTGAACCCGGCAAGATCGATTTCGATTCGAGCCTCTCGTTCGCCCGAGAGCTCGAGAAGACGAAAAGCCGTGCGACCCGGGCCCGCACGCTGAGTGCGGTGAAGGGATTTCACCGGTTTCTACTCAGGGAAGGCACGATCGAACGGGTTGAGATCGAGGAGATCGCCTCCCCGAAGATCCTCCGCACGATCCCGTTTGTTCTATCACAGGATGAGATTGTCCGGATCCTCGATCGACCCGACGACAGCACACTCGGCATCCGCGACAGGGCGCTGCTGGAGATGGCTTATTCCACGGGAATGCGGGTATCCGAGATATGCAGCCTCATGCTGGAGCGGATTGACGAGAAGAGGCGGATCGTGCGGGTCCGTGGGAAGGGCGGGAAGGAGCGACTCGTGCCGTACGGATCGGCGGCCCACAAAGCCCTGGAGCAGTATCTCAGCCGGTCGCGACCGATACTTCTCAAGGACGGGATATCGACATCCGTATTTCTCAACTACGCCGGTAGGCCGATCACCCGCGTCGGCTTCTGGAAGATTCTCAAGAAATACGTTTCGATGGCAGGATTGCCAAGTGAGGTATCGCCCCACACACTGCGCCACTCGTTCGCAACGCACCTCATAGAGGGTGGTGCCGACCTTCGCGTCGTTCAGGAACTCCTCGGCCATTCCAGCATCGCCACAACCCAGATCTATACGAAACTCGATATGGACTATCTCATCGAGGTGCACCGGACGTTCCATCCCCGAGGGTAGGCACCGGGGGAACCGGGACGCATTGAGACCCACCCGCCGCACCCGTCTGAGGAAAGAAGTCCCGATACGTCCCGATCCTAAACAGTTGTACAGTGTGCAGGAAAGAGTTGACAGCGTGGATACCTTACCGTAGCATACTGTGCCAAATAGATGCTGCCGCGTACATTCGCACTGTACCGGTCCGTTTTCCGCGTGTTCGATAGGCGGTTGTATGACATACCACGTCAGGCTTTCACAGTTCGAAGGGCCTCTTGATCTTCTCCTCCATCTCATCTTCCGGGATAAAATCAACATTTACGATATCCCCATCAGCCACATAACGAGAGAATATCTCGCCTACATCGAGATCATGCAGGAACTCCAACTCGAGGTGGCGGGGGAGTTCTTCGTGATGGCTGCCACCCTCATGAGGATCAAGGCCCAGATGCTCCTGCCTCGGCAGGCATCCGAAGAGGAGGAGGAAGATCCAAGGGACGAGCTTGTACGCAATCTCCTCGAATATAAAAAATTCAAAGAGGTCGCACAGCACCTCGCCGAACGGGAGGACGACCGGCGAAAGGTCTTTACGAGGCCCCCGCTGAAGCTCGAATCTGAATCGGCTGAAGTACCCGCACTCGAGGTCACACTCTTCGACCTCGTCGGAGCCTTTCGCAAGGTTCTCGACGACCTGAAGAAACAGGTATCCTACCGGATCGATCGCGAATCTGTAACCATCGAGGAAAAGATCGGACTCATACGCCGCCGGGTCGAGGACCGCTCCGAGGTTCTCTTTAGCGAACTCTTCGATACCGGCATGGGAAAGATGGATGTGATCGTTACATTTCTTGCGATCCTCGAACTCATCCGGTTGGGTGAAATCGTGGCCCGCCAGATGTCCATCGGCACCGATATCTGGCTTTACAGACCTGGTAACACGGCATATATTCAAGCGAACCGGATGAAACGGTCAGAAACCAACAAAGAAGATGCTCGAGAAGAAAGACGATAGAGCCGAAAAGCATATTGAGAGAACGATCGAAGCACTGCTGTTCGCTTCGGATATACCGTTATCGAGGGGAAAACTGGTCTCACTCGCCGACGCCCCCTCCGTGAGGGCGGTCCAGACGGCGATCGGTTCGCTCAAGGAGTTCTACAAGGAGCACAGACGAAGCTTCTGCATCGTCGAGGTTGCCGGTGGTTATCAGCTTACAACTCTTCCCGAGTTCTCGGGCGCGGTATCCCGTTTATTCAAGAGCAAACGGAAATCCCGGCTGTCCCAACCGGCCCTCGAGACCCTTGCCATCGTGGCCTACAAGCAACCGATCAGCCGCATGGAGATCGAGGCGCTGCGGGGTGTCAACTGCGAAGGCGTGCTCTCGACGTTGACCGATCGCGATTTGATTACGATTTCGGGAAGAGGAGAGGGTGTGGGCAGGCCGTACCTGTATGCAACGACAAAGACTTTTCTCGAATACCTCGGACTGAAGGACTTCAAAGATCTTCCGAGCTTGGAGGAGATCGAACGCAGTCTCGAAGAAGTCAACCGTCCCGTTGCCGTGCCAGCGGACGTCACGGAACGGCCGGCGCACGACGAAGAGCTCTCTCAGACCGAACCGCATCCGGATTAGGGATGCGGCGATCATACACCGAAGACGCCATGGCTTCGAAGGTGCGTATCAACCGATTCCTTGCCGCGGCAGGGCTCGGTTCGAGAAGGAAATGCGAGGATCTGATCAGGGCGGGTCTCGTATGTGTAAACGGGCAGAAGGTCGATCGTCTTGCCCGACTCGTCGATCCCGATAACGATGTCATAACGGTCGACGGGGAAAAAATCGCATGGAACCAAAAAAAGATCATCCTCGTACTCAATAAACCGGAAGGAGTACTGAGCACCGTATCGGATTCATTCAATAGAAAAACGGTTATCGACTTGGCCCGGGAACATGGGTATACCGAGCGTTTGTTTCCCGTTGGGCGACTCGACCTCGACACGTCAGGAATAATAATAATCACCAATGATGGCGAGCTGGCCTACCGGCTCATGCATCCACGGTTCAAGATCGAGAAACGATATATCGTCACGGTCGAAGGGAGGGTTTCGCAGAGCACGATAGATGATCTCGTCACCGGTGTGGTGGCGGATGATTTCGTTACACAACCATGCACCATTCGTGTACTGAAACGGGGATCGGACACTACGGAGCTCGACATTCGGCTGAAGGAAGGCATGAAAAGACAGATCAAACGCATGTTCGGCCTCTACGGCCACACGGTGGTCAAACTCAAGAGGGTAGCACTCGGCGGTATGGAATTCGGTGATGTGGAGATCGGCGATATCAGGCCGCTGACGCCGGCGGAGGAACGGCACCTGCGCCGTCTTGCAAAATTGGCATGAAGGAGTATATACCAATGAAATTCAAGGATCTCATGCAGCCCCATCTACGAAACGTGAAACCGTACGTGCCGGGTAAGCCTATCGAGGAGCTGCGCCGTGAGAAAGACCACCTCGATGAGATTATCAAACTCGCCTCGAACGAGAATCCGTATCCACCGCTCGAAGAAGTCAAGCAGGCCATTGCCAACGAAATCGCCCATCTGAACAGGTATCCAAACTCCGGAAGCTACTATCTCTGCAGTGACTTGGCGGAATACCATCATCTCGATCACAACAAGCTATTCGTGGGGAACGGATCCAACGAGATCATCGACTTGCTAGTGCGGGCCTTTATAAGTCCGAACGAGGAGATCATCTATCCATTCCCGAGCTTCATCATATATCCGATCGTAACGCAGTTGGCTGGGGTGAAGGCCGTCGAGGTACCCCTGCAGGATTACCGGCTCGATTTACCGGCGATGAAACGAAGCATTACCGATAATACAAAGATGATATTCGTATGTAATCCCAACAATCCTACCGGGACGTACGTCAACCAGGCCGAGGTAGAGGCATTTCTGGACGGGATCCGGCAGGAGATCCTCATCGTCTTCGACGAGGCATACTATGAGTATGTAGTTGCAGAGGACTTTCCGAATACGATAGATCTTACGAAGAACAGGGACAACATCATCATTCTGCGTACCTTCTCGAAGATCCACTCACTATCGGGATTGCGGATCGGCTATATGATCGCACACGAGGAGATCGTAACCTGCCTGCACAAGGTCAGGCAGCCGTTCAATGTGAATCGGATGGCACAGATCGCCGCACGCGAGGCGCTGAAACACAGCGATAAAATACGGGCACGAATCGGCGAGAACCGCGAGCAGATGGCGTTTGTACGCGAGGAAATGCAGAAGCTCGGGTTCACCGTGCCGCCGTCTCAGACCAACTTTCTCCTCGCGGTACCGCCCCCGGATTCAGGTGATATCATCGAACGACTCATGGATCATGGTATCATCGTTCGAGGCATGCGGCCGTTCGGTCTCGGCGGCGGAACCTTCCGGGTCACGATCGGTACAAGAGATGAAAACGTTAAATTCATAAATAAATTGAAAGAGCTACGGTAATCCCCGTGCACCGGACCGCTCCTGATTCCGCAAACGTTTCTTCGGTATTCTCCACACATGAACAGGGATGAGAAGATACGTGATTCGTTGGAGAGGCTGGTCGTGACCATCGATGGCCCGGCCGGTTCCGGAAAGAGTACGACGGCCTCGATGCTCGCTGACCGTCTCGGATTGAAGTACCTGGATACCGGGGCCATGTACCGTGCGGTCACATGGAGTGTACTGCAACAAGGTATCGATCCAGAATCGGAAACCGATGTAACGCGCGTTGCCGAAACAATGGAACTCGAACTACGCACCATCAACGGAAAGGCGACCTTCTTTCTCGAAGGGAAGAATATCGACACGGAGATCAGGAGCTCCGAGGTTTCACGGTATGTATCCCCGGTCAGCCGGTACCCGGGTGTCCGACGAGCAATGGTCAAACTTCAGAGAATGATCACCAAGGACGGCGGTGTGGTCGTCGAGGGCCGTGATACCGGCTCGGTCGTCTTTCCGTTTGCTCATATCAAGGTCTTTCTCGTCGCAGAGATCTCTGAGAGGGCCTTGCGGCGCCGTAAGCAGCTCGAAACGATCGGTATCGAACAAGATATAAACGAGATAACGGAGAACATCCTCGAACGGGACAGAATAGATTCCAGCAGAGACCACAGTCCGCTCGTGAGGCCTGTGGGATCGATCCTCGTAGACACCTCGAACCTCTCCATCGACGAGCAGGTATCGATGATCGAGACCGAGGTGAGGAATGAAAACGAGCGCCTGGCTGATCTTCGGGTAGGGAGGGGGGAGAAGAACCCCTTCGGTGCGATGAGCCTCTACTATCGCATCTCACACTTTCTCGTCCGGTGGTTCTTCAAGCTCATCTTCGGACTACGGATCACCGGAAGCGAGAACCTCGAATTCAAGGAAAACTTACTCTTTGCGAGCAACCATCTCTCATATGCCGATCCTCCTATCGTCGGGTGCGCCTTGAATCGTGAAGTCTGGTTTGTCGCCAAGAAGGAGCTCTTCAAAAACAGGCTCTTTGCGTGGCTGATCAGGACCTATCATGCAATCGAAATCGACCGGGAGGAAATCAGCCGGAAATCGATCAAAACGATCCTCGGCATACTGCGGAAAGGTATGTCCGTTCTCATGTTCCCCGAGGGTACCAGGTCTCTCGACGGCGATCTGGGCGAGCTGAAAAGCGGTCTTGGCTTCGTTGCACGGCTGTCCGGCACTACGATTATTCCGGTGTACGCATCGGGTACCAACGAGCTGAAGCAGTGCTTCCTCAGAAGGAAGAAACTCGAGGTCCGGATCGGTCCGCCCATACGGGTTCGGGCTGAAGGCGGCGCAGAGAGCAGAAAGAACGATAACACGATACTGAGCTCGATGGTGCGCCAGGCATTGAGGATACTCAAGGATGAAGCGCAGAATTAATGTGATTCGTTCCCCGTTCACAGGATTCTGTTTCGGGGTGAAGCGCGCTATGCGGTTGATCGAGCAGGGGCTTGCCGCACACGGTGTACCGATCTACACGCTCGGTGCGGTGATACATAATCCGCAGGAGGTCGAACGGCTGCGTTCACGCGGTGTCATGCCCGTCAACTCGGTTGGCGAGCTCGAAAAGGGAGCGGTGCTCATCCTACGGGCTCATGGAGTCCATCCGGATTTTTACCGGGAGGCCAAACGGTTAGGTATACACCTGATCGATGCGACATGCCCCTTCGTCCAGAGAAGCCAGAAGTACGTACAACGGCTCCTCGACGAGTCGTACAGGGTGATCATCATCGGAGACGGTACGCACCCCGAGGTACAGAGTATCAGCGGCCACGCGGGTGATCAGGCGATCATCATCGAAACGGTCGAAGAGGCACGTGCACTCGAACAGCTCGAAAAAGGCGGCGTCGTGATCCAGACGACGTTTTCCCGTGAGAAGGCACGGCAGATCATCGACATCCTCACCAGCCGGATACGGGATCTCCGTATCTATGACACGGTATGCCAGGCGACGGTCCTACGACGTGAGGCCACACTCGAACTGGCCGAAGATGTCGATCTGATGCTCGTCATCGGCGGCCGTGAAAGTTCAAACACGAGAAGACTATACCAGATGTGCGTCGATGCCGGCATCCCCGCCCGTTTCATAGAGACCGCCGACGAGATCGACCCGACCTGGTTCGATGATTGCCGTACGGTGGGACTCACGACCGGCACCTCCACACCGGATTGGGTGATCGAGGATGTACTCAAACGGCTGGACGAGATATCCAATGAGGGATAGAGCGGTTTGCGCGATATAAAAATAGCTTGCGTATTCAATGCAAAGTCCTTATCATATATGCTATTAAATTTCAAAGCGAAGGAGGAGTTTGATTAATGTTAGAAGAGAAGTTTCAGGAAGAAGAGCATAACCCCGGTCTATCCGGGACAGAATCTCAGGAGGAGGGCGGTACCGGGAAACCCAGGAAACAGACAGGCTCATATCTCGATATCTTCGAGAAAGTATCACCGGAAGAGCTAGCGAACGAGGAGACACAGGACAACCGGTGGGCCGAGATGTACGAAGAGGTGAACACCTCCTCGGAAGCCCTACAGGAAGGCAAGATCGTCAAGGGAACCGTATACTCGGTGAACGACAAAGAAGTGATTCTCGATGTCGGATTCAAGAGCGAAGGAACGATCCCGATCGATGAATTCGCGAACTGCACCGAGGTCAGCAAGGGGGATGTCTTCGACGTCTTCCTCGAGAAGATGGAGAACCAGGACGGTCTGATCGTTCTCTCCAAGGAGAAGGCGGATTTTCTCAAGGCATGGAACGACATCAAGAATTCTTATGATACCGGCAAGGTCGTTATCACTGCCGTCGATCGGAGGATCAAGGGCGGTCTCGTGGTGAAACTGATGGGAGTCGATGCGTTTCTCCCCGGCTCTCAGATCGCGCTCAGACAGGTACCGAACCTGGACGAGCTCATCGGCCAGGAACTGGAATGCAAGATCATCAAGCTCAACAAGAGACGGAGGAACATCGTCGTTTCCCGACGCGTCGTGCTGGAGGAGGAGCGGGAACAGAAGAAGAAAAAACTACTCGAAGAACTCGAGGTCGGACAGGATCGGGAAGGTGTGGTCAAGAACATCACCGACTTCGGCGCCTTCGTGGATCTCGGGGGAATCGACGGCCTGCTTCACCTCACCGACCTCACCTGGGGCCGGGTCAGCCACCCGTCCGAGGTCGTTGCGATCGGTGACAAGATGAATGTCCGTATCCTCGACTTCGACCGTGAACGAGAGCGGATCTCGCTCGGCCTCAAGCAGCTTACCCCGTACCCATGGGAGGGAATCGAGGAGCGCTATCCGATCGGGACAAAGGTGAGAGGCAAGGTCGTATCGATCACCGATTACGGAGCCTTTGTCGAGCTCGAGAAGGGGATCGAGGGATTGATACATATCTCCGAGATGTCCTGGACACGCCACGTGAAGCACCCTTCCAAGGTCGTGGCAATCGGCGACTCAGTCGAGGCCGTCGTTCTCAACGTGGACAAGGAGCACGAGAAGATATCGCTGGGGCTCAAGCAGCTCGAGCCGGACCCCTGGAAGGCCCTTGAAAACAAGTACCCGCCCGGCACGCGACTCAAGGGCAAGGTCCGCAACCTCACCAACTTCGGTGCATTCGTCGAGATCGAGGACGGCATCGACGGTCTCGTCCACATTTCGGACATGTCATGGGCGAAACGGGTACGTCATCCATCCGAGATGGTCAAGAAGGGCGATGAGGTCGAAGTCGTCGTTCTCGAGATTGACAGCGATAAGCGGCGTATCAGCCTCGGCATGAAGCAGACTCGAGAGAATCCATGGGCAGAGCTCGCAGCGGAGTTTACGATCGGTACCGTGACCACGGGTAGAATCACCCGCATTCTCGACCGTGGTGCTGTCGTTGAACTGAGAGAGGACGTCGAGGGATTCGTTCCACTCTCGCACCTCGGCATCGATGGTTTGAAGAAGCCGACCGAGTACTTCGAAACCGGAATCGATATACCGCTGAAGGTGATCAAGATGGATCCTCAAAACAAGCGGATCGTTCTGAGCATAACGGCGTACCTCGAGGAAAAATCGAAGGACGAGGTCGAAGACTTCATGAAACGGTTCACCAAGAAGACACCCGCCGAGACGCTTCCGGAAGAAACAGCTGAAAGCCCAGAGGAGAAGGTCTCCGAAACCTATCCGGAATACGAGGACATCGAAACGGATGCTATGGATACGGAAGCTCCGCCGGAGGAACCCGGCGACACAGAGGAGAGACTGCAGGCGGATGTCGAGGCGGCCGTTGAACCGACATCGGAGGACACACCGGCAGGATCCGAAGAGGGCGAGACGGCAGCGGCCGAAGAACCGGACAAACGGACCGCCGAACCCTCCGGACCGGATACCGAGACACAACACCCAGAGAGTGGGACACCCGCCGATGCATCGGATGAGGCCGGTCCTGGTGAGCTCGATTCGGCGCGACCACCCGACGAGCCAACGGGAGATACAGAGGAGCATCTTGGAACAGAGGACGAGGAGAAACAGAACTAGCCTCGTGCAGGAGACCAGGGAAGAGGGTCACATACATGATGCGAGGAACAAGGGCGGGGCACCGCCCTCGTTCTTTTTGAGCCATGGATGAAAGATCGTTTTCGATAGTCACAATCGGCTGCAAGCTCAATCAGTACGAGTCCGAGTGCATACGGCAGGATCTCGAACACCGCCAGTGGTTGTACCGGCGGTTCGAGGAGGGTGCCGACTGCTTCATCATCAACTCGTGCACCGTCACGGGCAAGAGCGACTCCCGGTGCAGGAACATAGTAAGAAGAGCCAGACGGATAGCCCCGCAGGCAACGATCATCGTGACGGGCTGTTACGCCGAAACGCAGCCGGGGAGACTCGAATGCATGGACGAGGTCGATCTGGTGATCGGCAATCAACTCAAGAAGAGTATCCCAGTGATCCTCGAAAGAATCGCCGCGGCACGGGTACACGGGAAGCCGGAAGCGGCGGCGATCCATCCCGAAATCGTACCGGTGAATCAGGAGACCGTGATCGAACAATTCCACGATCATTCACGTCCCTTTATCAAGATACAGGAAGGATGCAACGCTTCCTGCAGCTACTGTATCATCCCGCGAGCGAGGGGGGAAAGCCGGAGCGTTCATCCAGAGACCGTCCTCCGACAGGTGAGGCGCCTTCACGCAAACGGATACCAGGAGATCGTGCTTACCGGCACCCATATCGGACGGTACGGTGTCGACCTCGGTGATGTGAATCTCGAGACACTCGTCTCCATGATACTCGATGACACGGCGGATCTCCGCATTCGTCTCAGCAGTATCGAGGTTACCGAGGTAACGGGGGGTCTCCTGTCACTCATGCGGCAGACGAATCGATTCGCCCCTCACCTCCACATACCCCTGCAGAGTGGAGATGATTCGATACTGAGAGCGATGAACAGACCGTACAGCTCGGAGCTTTTCAAGGAACGGATCCTCGAGGCTGCCGAAGCGCGGGACGGAGTATCGATCGGCACCGATATCATCGTCGGATTCCCCGGCGAAACCGAAGAGAGATTCACCCGCACGTACGATCTCGTCCGTGATCTGCCCGTTACCTATCTTCACGTCTTCAGTTTTTCGAGCAGGCCGAATACGATCGCTTCGAAGATGCCGCATCAATGTTCTCCCGAAGCAAAGAAGCGCCGCAGCAGGAAGCTCATCCGGCTGGGAAAGGCAAAGAAGCGCACGTTTCTCCGTTCCCGGATCGGCACCCGTGAGATAGCTCTGGTCCAAGGACCGACGCACCGTTTCTCCCGCTTCTCCCGCTCGCTCACGGGAAACTACTGCGAGGTATACCTCCGGTGTCCGCCGGAACAGAATGGCAGGCTCCTGCCGATCACCATCAGCCATTACCTGCACGGCAGGTTGTACGGCCAGCCCACCGGTGAATCAATGAGTTCCACCCAACAGCGCCAGGAAAGCGGCCGATGAAGAGCAGCGGTGTCTACTACGAGAGCTTCGGCTGTCAGATGAATGCATTCGACACCGAGGTCATCGCCTCCATCATGGCAGAGGAAGGCTACCGTGAGGTTTCATCACCCGATGAAGCCGATATCATCATCGTCAACACCTGCAGCGTCAGAGAGCATGCGGAACGGCGCGCCCTCGGACGCCTGAACGACCTCTCACGGCACCGGGATGCCCTTCTCGTCGTCTGCGGGTGTATGGCTCAACGCATGGGGAAGAGGCTCTTCGAGCTCGTTCCCTCCCTTGCGATCGTCGCCGGGACGGACACCTACGACCGACTCCCGAAGATACTCGCCGCAGCACGTGAGAGTGGCGAGCAGATTGCGTTACTCGACAGGGACGACACCGTGACCTACGCAATGAGAAGGATAGAGCATACAGGCCCCTGCAGCAGGTACCTCTCCATCACGAGGGGATGCGCCAACTACTGCACGTACTGTATCGTCCCCTACCTTCGTGGAGAGGTGCGGAGCAAGGATCCATCGAATGTCGTCGCGACCGTGCAGAAGATGACGGCCTCCGGCACGAGGGAGGTAACGCTGCTCGGGCAGAATGTCATGGCATACCGGTTCGGCGACACCGATTTTCCATCGCTCCTCGGGCGGGTGCTGAATGAGACAGGCATCCTCCGTTTGAGATTCCTCACCAGCCATCCCCGGGATCTCACGGACAGGATCTTCCACCTCATGGCGGACGATGAACGCCTCTGCCCGCACATCCACCTGCCGGTCCAGGCGGGAAGCAACAGGATCCTCGGCCTCATGGGCCGCGGGTACAGCCGCGAGCACTACATCGATATCGTTGCCCGGGCGAGGGAGATCGTCCCTGGCCTGGCGGTGACCACGGATATAATCGTCGGTTTTCCGACCGAGACCGATGCCGAATTCCGGGAAACGATCGACCTGGTGGAACGAGTCGGGTTCGACGCCGCGTTCACCTTCAAGTACTCCCCCCGTGAGGGAACAGCCGCCGCCGGCATGAAGGACGACGTGGGGCCGGAGGAGAAGAGGCGAAGGCTCCGGATACTGAACGAAACGATCGAAAACGCCAGAAGGGACACGCTTTCCGAACAGCTCGGCACGGAAACGGAAATCCTGCTTGACGGCAGGGTTCAAAAAGGGGAATATGAATTCTGGAAAGGGCGTACACCCCATTTCAGAAATGTGCTCGTTAACGGTAAACGACACGAAGTGGGCGACATAGTGCCCGTCAGGCTGAAGAGTATGCTCAACTTCACCTTCATAGGCGAGGAGCCGATAAGGAGGTAGGTCAGGTGTGGGTTATTCGTAGCATCATTCTTCTCGCAGCGGTCGTCGCACTCGTATGGCTCGGCACAAAGAATGCCGGAACGACAGCTACATTTCACTTCTTCAATAGAACGTTCATCGACGTTGAGCTGAACTTGATACTGGTATTGAGTTTTATTGCCGGCATGCTCGTGTGGGCCATCGGCTCATGGATCCGCGAGGCACAGCTCCGCCTACAGCTCTTAAAGGCGCGACGCGAAGCCCGGAGACTCCAAGAAGAGATCTCGGACCTTCGCAACCTTCCACTCGAAGAGGAGCCGATTATCGAAGAACGGGAATTGTAGGTGAAAGGATAATACGATTCTCCCATGGACGGTATCAATATCAAGCTCATTCTGCTGCTGATCCTCGCAGCGGCCGTAATACTGCTCGTGGTCATCCTGCTCTTCCAACGGAAGCGCAGACGCAAACCGCACCGGAGCACGTATATCGATGCGCTCTATGCCCTCATCGACGGCCGGAAGGACGATGCACTCAGACTCCTCACCATGGCGGTCAAGAACGGTGAAGGGGACGTGGACGCGTATCTCCAGCTCGGAAACTTGCTGAGAGAGAAAAAGATGCCGGAAAAGGCATTTCAGATCCACAAGAGCCTCATGGTTCGTCGGGATCTCGGCTTCGAGGAAGAAAAGGCGATTCAGATGGCACTGGCCGAAGACCTCGCCGATCTCGGCAAGATCGATAGATCGATACAGGCCCTCGAATCCGTGTACCAGAAGAGGAAGGATCCCGATATCGTACTCTCACTGCATAAGCTCTACCATCGCAACGGTGCGTACGAGAAGGCATATGCAATGTTGAAAGACCTCTCCAGGCTCGGCCATTCCATAGGCAAATCGGACCGTGCCGCCTACCTGGCAACCGCCTCCGATACGCTCATACGACACCGACGGATCGAAGAAGCAAAGAAATACCTGGACAGGGCCCGCAAGGAAGACGGCAATTCGGTCCCGGCTCTCTACCTCACCGCACAGCTCGCGATGCAGGAGAACGATCTCGCGACGGCATCAAAGATGTGGGAACGCCTCCTTCAGAGCGAGATCAATTACTTCGGTGATGTGGCACCGCTCCTGGAGAAGACACTCTACGAGTCGGGCAAGTTCCAGCACCTCGAGAAGGTACTGCTCGAACTCCTGCGACGCTACCCGCGCCGACCTGGGCTTCTGAATGCGCTCGCCTCGTTCTACGAGAAGAAGGGAGAACTGGACAAGGCAATCAGCATTCTCGAGAACGAACGCACGTCGATCCAGGAGGACCCCGTCGTATCCGCCAGACTTGCAACACTATACCTCGAAACCGAGAAACCGCAATACGCCCGCCGTATCCTGGAGGAGATCGATCTGAGGGCCAGGAGGAATATGGCGTACACATGCGACGTGTGCGGGAACCGCTCAGATATCCCCCTTTTGTACTGTGAACGCTGCTTCAACTTCAACACCTTCACGAGAGCGCATGAGACGGCCGCCGTGTAATCTGCTCACAACCGTGACCATTATCGTCATACTGATGATGTGTGTGCGCCCCACTGCGGCCAGCCTCAGATCTATCAGACGGATGGTCAGAGCAAAGGAGTATGCACGCGCCAGGCGCGCCCTCGAAGAGGAGCTCCCAAAGCTCTCGGGCAAGTCGCGCAGCGAGGGAATGCTGCTCCTCGCACGGCTTACAAAAGATGTATCGGAAGCCCAGCGGATATACCGCCGTATCATCGAGTCCGGAAGGGCGCGGGACGCCCTGAGGGCGCGGATCGAGCTCGCAAAGATCTTCTATGCCACCGGCGAATACGAGCGGGCAGCCCGCATACTATCGACACTGGCCGGCAAGGGTTACCGGGGTGATCGATGGGAAGCGATCTTTCTTCGTGCACTCTGCTGGAAGAAGCTCGGCGATACCTCGAGGGCCCGAACGGATCTGGAACTCATCGACAGGGGTGATTTTCTCTACTGGAGTTACATGACACTCGCCGAGATCGATATCGTGGAGGGTAAAATCGAGGACGCCATCGAACGGTACGAAATGATTGCAGGGGGACACTCTAATCCAATCGCCGGATTCAAACTCGGTGAATGCTACGAGATCCAGGGGGACCGGGAAAGGGCCCTCAAGGAATATCGGACGCTGGCCTCGAACTTTCCGAAATCGCTCGAAGCTCCAAAGGCGCGGGAAAAGATCCAGATGATACAATCGGCGGGGAGGATCCGCCGTGACCGAAGACCGTCGCGAGGAGGTGAGAAGGAGGAAGAAGCAGGAGAGGAACCACGAATCGACGGAGCCGTACCGTTCGCCTTCACGATCCAACTGGGTGCGTTCAGCGAGAGGGAGAATGCGATCCGGATGGCCAAGGAAATCGAAGAGATCACCGATGATGTTCGCGTAGAGCGCATCGAAAGCGACGGCCGGATCTGGCACCGGGTCCGCGTCGGTCGATACCGGAACAGAGAAGAAGCCGAGCGGTACGCTGAATTCCTCGAACGCAAGACCGGTTACACCGGCAAAATCCTCCCTCGATGATAGAATGGGTACACGGCTGACGCCCCTGATGAGTCAGTACCGGGAGATAAAGAACCGGTACAAGGACGGCATTCTTCTCTTCCAGGTAGGCGATTTCTACGAGACGTTCTATGATGATGCAAAGGACATTGCACGGCTCCTCAACATCGCACTGACCACACGCGATAAAGACAAGAAAAACCCCGTACCTCTGGCCGGTGTACCCATCCATGCCGCCCAAGCCTATATTACCAAGCTCCTGCAGGCTGGCAGGAAGGTCGTGATCTGCGACCAAGTCGAGGATGCCGCCGAATCGAAAGGTATCGTCAAACGGAAAGTCACCGATGTCGTCACACCCGGAACAACCCTCGTACCGGCGACACTCGTCGAGGGTGAGAACAACTATGTCATCTCCCTGGTCACCGACGACCGGAAGGCGGGTTTCGCCGTTCTCGATCTCTCAACGGGTGAGTTCAGCGCCGGTGAGAAGCCCGCAGGCTCTCTCGAGAGCATCATCTCCGGCTACAGATTCAGGGAGGCCATCGTGCCGGAAGAGTCGCCACAGCTCGGGAGCATGCTGGGCACCGTCAATCCGCAGTGTACGATCGAGGAGCTGGCGCCGCATGAATTCGGCGAGGAGAGCGGCCGTCAGACGCTCTGTAGCCACTTCCAGATCGAAAACCTCGCATGCTTCGGACTCGATAAAAGGCCGCTCGCAACCGCCGCCGCTGGTGCTCTGCTCGGTTACATCAAGAATCTCCGCCAGAACGAGCTGCGACACATTACCGGAGTGCGGCTCGTAATACCGGATGAAACCCTGTTTCTCGATACCGAGACCAAACGCAACCTCGAGCTGTTCGAACCGTTGCAGGGAAATGAACCCGAGACGACCCTGATCCACCATCTCGACCGAACCAGAACAGCTGCCGGAGCGCGTCTGTTACGGCAGTGGATCGAGCATCCATCCCGTCGAATCGAAACGATCGAGAGCCGCCTCCAGGGCATAGGCGCTTTCTGCTCCGATCAGGTGACCATCCGCCGAATCAGGCAGCTGCTCAACCGTTTCCCGGATATAGAGCGGATCCTCGCCAGAATTACGACAAAAAAGGCCGGCCCCCGGGATCTGCTCTCGCTCGCAGAAGCTCTGGAACGGGCTCCGGCCATCGGTGCGACCGTGCGATCCCTCGAGGCCGGGACGATCGCTCAAGCAAGCGAGCAGCTCATGAAGCACACGGAGGTGAAGACACTCATCGACAGCAGCATCGACCCGTCCAGCCCACCGCACCTGCGCGAAGGCTCGGTAATTCGGAAGGGATTCGATGAAACCCTCGACCGGCTGATACGGGAATCGGAGGAGGGAAAGAAATGGATCGCCTCACTTCAGGAGACGGAGCGGCGGCGGACCGGAATCTCCACGTTGAAGGTCGGTTACAACAAGGTCTTCGGTTACTACATCGAGATCTCCCGTGTGCACGTCGGCAAGGTCCCCGACGGCTATATATGCAAGCAGACACTCGTATCATCGCAACGGTACGTAACGGAGGAGCTGAAAAAGCGGGAAGAGGGGATCGTTGCCGCTGAAGCCCGGCGTATCGGGCTCGAAAAGGATATCTTTTATTCGGTGTGTGAGAGGATTGCCGACGAGAGCAAACGGCTGCAGGAAATTGCCGGCGCCGTATCCCTCCTCGATTGCCTGTCCTCCATGGCAGAGATCGCACTCGAGCGACGGTACTGCCGGCCGGAGATACAAGAATCGACCGATCTCATCATCACGGAGGGCAGGCACCCCGTCGTCGAACTCATCGCCTCGAAGAGCTTCATACCGAACGATCTCGTCATCCGCCCTGAGGAGAAACAGGTTCTCATCATCACAGGCCCGAACATGGGAGGAAAATCGACCTTCATCCGGCAGGCCGCCATCATTGCCCTCCTCGCACACGCCGGCTGTTACGTTCCCGCCTCACGTGCCGTCGTCGGCCTGATGGACAGGATATTCACCAGAGTCGGCTCAAGCGACAACCTCGCTAAAGGCCAGAGCACATTTCTCGTGGAGATGAGTGAAACCGCCAAGATCCTCCACAACTGCACATCCAGGAGTCTCGTACTCCTCGACGAAGTCGGCAGGGGTACGAGCACTCTCGACGGTCTCAGCCTGGCATGGGCCGTTACGGAGCACCTCCTCGAGGACGATAGACGGCGACCGAAGACACTCTTCGCCACCCACTACCACGAACTCACCCACCTCTGTAAACGGCACCCACGTATCGAGAACCTGCGTGTCGAGGTGAAGGAATGGGGAGATACGATCCTCTTTCTCTACAAGATCCGCCCCGGAGCGAGCGATAGGAGCTACGGCATACACGTGGCACGGCTGGCCGGATTACCGGCAGCCGTCATTCATCGTGCGGAAGAAATACTCGAATCGCTTGAAGCAAAAGAAGATAAATCGAAAGTCACGATCAGGCCGCGTGCCGCTCAACCATCCTTCTTCAGCGAGACCGATAAAATCCGCGAACGCCTCAAGTCTATACAAATAAATGAAGTTACACCGCTCGACGCACTTCGGCTCCTCGCCGATCTCCAGGAACTCGCTAAAGATCGGTAAACGGTACTTTTCCTGGCTCAACTTTTGCTAAAATATGAACGGACGAGTATGGAAACGAGGGCACGATTGCAGGAAGCGGTGCATACGAATAATACGAAGATCGCCATCCTGGGCGGGGGTGAGGAAGAACTCAGTATACTCAGTGAGTTCCACCGCGCACCGGGTGTCAATGTTGTTGCGATCTACGATCGCGATCCCCGCGCGGTCGCCATCGAGATCGCCGAGATCATCGGCGTTCCCACATACTCCGACAAGTCGTTCATCGAAGCCTTCCGTACCGCCGACTACATCATCGTCACTGAAAAACGCGACAGTTTCCGGGAAGAAATCGATCTGCTGATAAGCGACCGTAAGCAGATCATCAACCCCTCCGAGGCGGTCAGCTATCTGGTCGGGCGGCGTGAGTACGACCGGGCCGAACCCTCTCCGTGGCCCTCCCATCTCGAGGAGGCGCTTCAGTATATCAATAGAATCACCGACCGCGAGAGACTCCTCAAGTGGCTTCTCGAGATATCCGTCCGTGCGGTGGAGGCCTCGAGCGGATCGATCATGCTCTACTCGGAGCCTACCAAGGAGCTCTATATCGGTTACGCCTCTGGGTTGAGCGAGGAAGTCATCAAGAAGACGAGACAACGGCTCGGCGAGGGTATAGCGGGAAAGGTGGCACAGAATAGAGAACCGACCCTGATCAAGCAGACCATAGATACGTCACTCTACGGCGAGGAACGCGACCGCCAGGAGATCCAGAGTGCAATCTCATCACCGTTGCTTCACAAGGGACGACTGCTCGGGGTGATCAACGTCTCGACGAACAAGGGAGAGAAGATACTCGGCAAGGAGGACGTGAAAACAACGGATCTTTTGGCCTCGCAGATTTCACCCATCCTCGACCAGCATCTCAGAATCGATGCGCAGGAAATAAGAGAAACGGAATACCAGATTCGCAACTACCTCGAGTCGCTTCTCCATAAGGATATCGGTTTTCACGACAAGTTCACTTTTCTCTGCAAGACCATCGCCGAAAAGCTGCATGCCGAAATGGTGACGATATACACGGCAACCGACGAAGGTGACTGGCTGATACTCGGTGGCAGCGACCAGCATGTTTCCATCGAGGAACAGAGTCCGAGGGTTCACTGTATAAAGGGGAGCCTGGCAAAGGCCTATCTCGATCGTGAAGAGGTCATCATGACCGAGGTCGCCAATGGGATCGGGCTCACTCCACGGCTGGAAGATGGAGCAATAACCTCGATATACATGCCCCTCGTGCACAACGAGCCCCTCGGTGTGTTGGTCATCGAATTCTCGAGCCTGGACAGGCTTGAGCGGTTCTTCCGCATGAAGGACAGCCTCCGTTTCCAGGTCAGCATATTCACCTACATGCAGCTCCGCGAGCTGCGTCAGCTCAGGCGTATGGAAAGCCTGGAAGAGCTCTCGGCACTCACACCTGCATTGATGTCTCTCAACGGCCTCTCATCGAAGGTCAAGAGGATCCCGACATTGATATCGACCTTGATACATGCGTCCCATGGCAGCTTTCACTTCGATAGCCCCGAATTCCAGGATACATCGTATTTCCAGTTTCCCACCGATGTTCAGGAGCGCAGCAAACGGACGGAGTACGATCTCGAACTCTACGAGCACGCACTCTCATCATGGGAACCGAGCTGCATCAGTTATATGTCCATTGACGTCGAGATGTACGACACACCACCGCTCTACAGATCGGTCATCATCTATCCGATCTTCCGCCAAGAAGATACAACGGCCATATACATCGGTTACGACAAGGTAGCGGCATCTCCACTCAACGCCTCCATATTCGGCAAGCACGAGCTGGAGCTTCTGGCGAAGGTTCAGCATGTCCTCGAACCGATACTCCAACGCAAGCCGAAGGAAGGGGAGAAGGAGGAGATGTGGACATTCGATGATCTGCTGAAATCGAATATGCGGATCCTCTCCGAACACATCGAGGGTGAGATCGACCGGGCAAAGCGCTACCATACCGGTTTTACTCTTACCGTATTCAAAATCATCGGCTTAAAGGAATTATTTAAGAGAAATTATCAAGAAGCGTTGAACCTTATCAATGAGCTCAGTCTGGGAATCCGTGAGCAGGTCAGAAAGACAGATTACTTCTCGTGGATCGAAACGGACATCTTCACCGTCCTATCGCTCGAAAGCTTCCAGCGAATCGGATACCTCGAGGGGCGCCTCGTCGACTTCATCAAAAATGCTCTCAAGAAAAAAGACTTATACGATCCCATATCATTTTATCCTTCAAGCAGTTACGTTCTTTTCCCCAGCGCGTCCGAGACACCGGCCGAGCTGATCAAAGAGGCAAAGGACAAGCTCCCCTGACGACAAGACCGACGGTGCCTGTTCCCCGTTGCTCTCCACAGCAGCCGTATGGTATTGTACGTTGATGTGGGCATCGGTATGCCTCTCTATCGACATCCTGATAGAAGAATCCAAACATGACGGAAGAAGGAGCGGACCAGGTGTCACCGATTCGGAAACTCACCAGAGAGGTAGCGGGCAAGATCGCCGCCGGTGAGGTGATTGAGCGACCGGGCAGCGTCGTCAAGGAGCTTGTCGAAAACGCTCTCGACGCATCGGCGAACCGTATCGTGTGCAGCCTCCAGGAGGGCGGAAAGCGGTTGATCCGGATCGAGGACGATGGCTCGGGAATTCCGGCCGGGGAGCTCCCTCTGGCGGTCGAGAACTTCTCCACGAGCAAGATCGCCGATGCCGGTGACATCAACCATGTGCGGACCCTGGGATTCAGGGGGGAGGCGCTGGCCAGCATATGTGCGGTGAGTAACCTGACGATCAGGTCACGGGCAACGGACGAGGAGGTGGGCAGGGAGATGGAATGGAGCGGGGGAACGAACTTGAAGGATTCTCCCTGTGTCCGCAATCCCGGTACAGAGGTAGAGGTCAGGGATCTTTTCTTCAACATTCCCGCCAGGAGGAAGTTCCTCTCGAGTGGAGCCTCGGAACTCAGACGTATCACCTCGATCATCCAGAGCTTCGCCCTCGCCTTCCCCGATGTACACCTCCAACTCATCGAGAATACCAGGGACATCCTGTCCTATCCTGCCGCCTCACCGGCCGAACGGGTTGGTGTTGTCTTCGGCACGGATCTCTCCAAACAGCTGAAGCAGTTTGACAAGAGATTCGGGCGCCTCCACCTTCACGGCTTCGTGTCTACCCCCGACGTCACACGGAGCAACAGATCGTTACAATTCCTGTTCGTGAACCACCGGTATGTAAAGGACCGGATGCTGATCCACGCCATCCACCAGGCGTACCGTTCACTCATACCGGGCGACCGGTTCCCGCTCGTCGCCCTCTTTCTCGAGGTTCCCGCAGACGAGATCGATGTCAATGTCCATCCGGCAAAGGCTGAAGTGCGCTTTACCACGCCGGGGGAAATGTTCAGCGCCGTTCAACGGGCACTGCGGCGGGCGCTTTTGGCGCATTCGCCTGTTCCCTCTCTAAATACCCAGGTGCGTTGGACGCCTCCCCCGCCACGTCGGTTTGGTGCAACAGCCGATGAAGGTGGCTGGTCTGACCATCGTACACCGGGTGAG